>NZ_CP019770.1:0-2400000 GCF_004328665.1 Pseudoalteromonas sp. DL-6 | reverse complement strand
GTGATTTGTTGTTTGCTACCGTGAATGTAGCGCGCCATGTTAAACGTGATCCGGAGCAATTACTTCGTAGTGCCAACGATAAGTTTTCTGCACGATTTGAAAAGGTGCAAAATTACTTAATTACCCAGGGTAAATGTATTGAGTCTGCGTCTTTAGAAGAAATGGATGCGGCATGGGATGCGATAAAAAAAATTAAATAAATAGGGACATAAAAAATGTCTGTTTTTTGTGCACAGATTTGCCATTTATAGCTGGATTGCTCAGCTATGTTTTGGTACAATTTCGCCCCGTCTTGTTTATATTCCAAAATCACTTGTTTGGGTATTATATTCCTTTTAATTCCTGATATTCTAGGGTTCGCATGAGTACAAAATTTATCTTCGTTACTGGCGGAGTTGTTTCTTCGTTGGGTAAAGGTATTGCAGCAGCATCATTGGCCGCTATTTTAGAAGCCCGTGGCTTAGATGTTACCATTCTAAAGCTGGATCCTTACATCAACGTTGACCCAGGCACAATGAGCCCAATTCAACACGGTGAAGTATACGTTACCGAAGACGGCGCAGAAACGGACCTTGATTTAGGTCACTACGAACGTTTTATTCGCACCAAAATGACCAGCCGTAATAACTTTACGCAAGGGCGCGTATATGAAGATGTACTACGTCGCGAAAGACGTGGTGAATATCTTGGCGCAACTATTCAGGTTATTCCTCATATTACCAATGACATTAAGCAACGTGTTTATGATGGCGCAGAAGGCCATGATATAGCAATCGTTGAAATTGGTGGTACGGTAGGCGATATTGAATCACAACCATTTATCGAAGCAATTCGTCAAATGGGTACAGAAATTGGTCGTGAACGCGCACTTTTTATTCACTTAACCTTAGTGCCTTTCTTAGGCCCTGCCGGTGAAGTGAAAACAAAACCAACTCAGCACTCAGTTAAAGAGTTACGCTCGGTAGGTATTCAACCAGATATTCTTATTTGTCGCTCAGACCGTAAGCTGCCAAATAACGAGCGTGCAAAAATTGCATTGTTCACAAACGTTGAAGAAAAAGCAGTTATTTCACTGCCTGATGTAGACAGTATTTATAAAATCCCTGCGTTATTAAAATCGCAAGAGTTAGATAACTTTGTATGTCGTCGTTTTCATTTAGACGCGCCTGAAGCTGATTTAGCTGAGTGGGAACAAGTATTGTATCAAGAGTCTAACCCAACGGGTGAAGTGACAATTGGTATGGTAGGTAAATACATTGAATTACCAGATGCATACAAATCAGTAAACGAAGCATTAAAGCATGCAGGATTAAAAAATCGTTTAACTATTAATATTCAATACGTTGATTCACAAGACTTAGAAACCAAAGGAACGGATGTTCTTTCTCGCTTAGATGCTATTTTAGTGCCAGGTGGTTTTGGTGGTCGTGGTGTTGAAGGTAAGATTTTAGCGGCAAAATATGCTCGTGAAAACAAAGTGCCTTACTTAGGTATTTGTTTAGGTATGCAGGTTGCGCTTATTGAATACGCACGAAATGTTGCCGGTTTAGTTGATGCAAATTCAACTGAATTTAACGCAAACTCAGAGTCGCCAGTGGTTGGTTTAATCACCGAGTGGTTAGATGCCGAAGGTAATGTTGAATTACGTGACGAAAAGTCTGATTTAGGTGGCACTATGCGTTTAGGCGCACAAAAGTGTCATTTAACACCTGGCTCTAAAGTACATGAAGTGTATGGTAGCGACGAGATTGTTGAACGCCATCGTCACCGTTATGAAGTTAACAACAACTTTGTAGCACAGCTTGAGCAAGCAGGTTTAAGCTTTACTGGTTTATCTGAAGATAAAAAACTAGTAGAGATTATTGAGAACAAAGATCACCCTTGGTTTATTGCGGCGCAATTCCATCCGGAATTCACTTCAACACCACGTGATGGTCACCCGCTATTTGAAGGGTTTGTAGCTGCGGCTCATACCTACCAAAAAGCGTCTTCGTAATTTAAAAAGGCTGTGCATGATGCGCGGCCTTTTTTGTTTCTAAGGCTAGCCAACTCAGGTTAGCTGCACTCACCATTTTGGGAATATAGAGGAATCAAGATGTCAGAAATCGTAAAAGTAATCGGTCGTGAAATTATGGACTCGCGTGGTAACCCAACTGTTGAAGCTGAAGTATATTTAGCTGATGGTTCGTGGGGCCGTGCTGCTGCACCTTCAGGTGCATCTACAGGAACTCGCGAAGCATTAGAATTACGTGATGGTGATAAAGCGCGTTACTTAGGTAAAGGCGTATTAAAAGCGGTTGGCTTTATTAATAATGAAATTGCAGCAGCACTGAAAGGTCAAAATGCACTTGCTCAAAGTGATGTAGACCAAGTAATGCTTGATTTAGATGGTACTGAAAATAAAGAAAAACTAGGTGCTAATGCTATTTTAGCGGTTTCGCTTGCCAACGCAAAAGCGGCTGCACAATCTAAAAAAGTAGAGCTATACGAGCACATTGCTGACTTAAATGGTACGTCAGGTGTTTACTCTATGCCACTACCAATGATGAACATCATCAATGGCGGTGAGCATGCTGATAACTCAGTGGATATTCAAGAATTTATGGTTCAGCCAGTGGGTGCTACTAACTTCCGTGAAGCATTACGTATGGGTGCTGAAGTATTCCATAGTCTGGCTAAAGTACTTAAAGCAGATGGTCATTCAACAGCTGTAGGTGACGAAGGCGGTTTTGCACCAAACCTTGCATCAAATGAAGCTGCGCTTGCAGCCATTAAAGTGGCTGTTGCAAATGCCGGTTATGAGCTTGGTAAAGATATTACCCTTGCACTGGATTGTGCGGCCTCTGAGTTTTATAACAAAGAAGCAAATATCTATGACCTTAAAGGTGAAGGTAAGCAATTCACATCTGAAGAGTTTAACCACTTCTTAAAAGATTTAACTGAGCAATACCCAATTGTATCAATCGAAGATGGCTTAGATGAGTCTGATTGGGATGGCTTTGCACACCAAACTAAACTAATGGGCGATAAAGTTCAATTAGTGGGTGATGACTTATTCGTAACCAATACTAAGATTTTAAAACGCGGTATTGATAACGGTATTGCTAACTCAATCTTAATTAAATTTAACCAAATTGGTTCACTAACAGAGACGTTAGCAGCAATCAAAATGGCAAAAGATGCAGGTTTTACAGTGGTTATTTCTCACCGTTCAGGTGAAACTGAAGATGCAACCATTGCAGATTTAGCGGTAGGTACTGCTGCAGGTCAAATTAAAACGGGTTCATTAAGCCGTTCAGATCGTGTTGCTAAGTACAACCAATTGCTACGTATTGAAGAGCAATTAGGCGCTAAAGCACCGTACAATGGTTTAAAAGAAGTTAAAGGTCAGTAATTTTTTAGGTTCTGATATTTAAGATTATAAAAATCCTCGCTTAGGCGGGGATTTTTTGTAAAAAATAGCAAAAAAGAGACAAAGGAACGGGCTACGAGCATCGAGCTACGGGCGTTAAGCAAGCAGTGCGAATGTCTAAGTTAAACAAGCCAAACGTTAATTACTTTTCATCAATTAAAGCTGAAATTGCTGCTTTAAAATTTCACCGGTAAAACTGGTTTTTAAATAAAAGCCACGCGGCAGGGTTTTAATTATTTTCCCGTTTGGGCCTATAGCGTCGGTAACAATATGGCTATTCGCTGCTTTTGGTCGTATTTGCATTACATCCCCTAAATGTCCTGATATTTCATCTACCCGGCCAAGGGCTATAAGCTCCATTTGCTCTTCCCAGTCACGCTGTAATTGTGCATCTTGTACCGCACTAGGTTGCCATAAAAAGCCACTGCCTATGGTTCTATCAAACGGGGCAATATCGCGCTCACTTAAAATAGGTAGCCATAAAACATGATTCAACTTTTTACGTACGCTACTTGTGTGCCAGGTCATACCGGTTACATTCATTAGTGGGGTAACCGACACAAACGTGGTTTCTAATGGTTTGCCTTTATATGAAATGGGCAATGTTTTGAGCTCTATACCTAAATCTTCAAAGTCGGGGAGCGGTTTTGAACCGGCCGTTGCGCCTAATACATATTCAATCAGTTGGCCCGTCCAGCCTTTTTCACGTAACAAATCATCAGGTGTTTTAAAATGATACTGCTGTGCTAACTGGCCAAGTGTAAGCCCTGCAATATTATTGACACGTTGCATTAGTTGATTAATTGAATGAGGTTTTAAAGGTTGCATACTGTTAATTTAGTTGAATAAATAGCAGTGTCATGATAGCAAATTAGCTTGGTAGTGGATATCTTTAGCGGTTGGTTGATTTTTGTACGCGGTGTGGTTGGTGCAATTTTATGCACTGCTTTAAAACTATAGTTTTAGATAAGCAGCTGAAATATATTGTTTTTTTTGTTTTTAGTGTTCGGTTTTAATTAAGGTCTATAATTGTTGTAAGGATAAATACAGATGTATAAACATGTTTATCCACAGATTCTGTGGAGAACATCACTTTTTTGATCTTGTATTGTGGATTTGTTTGCTAAATGAGCGTGTTTTATGAAAGTTATGCACAAGCTGTGAGTAACCAACACAAACAGTGTGGTTTTTATGTATTAATTCATGCCAGAGCTGTTTGTTATTAATATGCAACGGATTTCGTCATTAATTTACCTTGCGCGAAGGCGTTCACGAGGCTTGCGCGTAATAGTATTTGCCGTATTGCAACTAATGTGGAACAATCATAAAAAATCGACTTACAAATGAGGCACTAAGGTGATTGATGCCGAAGGTTTTCGTGCCAATGTCGGAATTGTGATTTGCAATAATCAGGGGCAAGTGTTTTGGGCCAGACGTTATGGTCAACATTCTTGGCAATTTCCCCAAGGTGGTGTTGATGATGGTGAAACACCAGAACAAACTATGTACCGTGAATTACACGAAGAAGTAGGTTTGCGACCAGAAGATGTAGAAATAGTTGCAAGCTCAAAACATTGGTTACGCTATAAATTACCCAAACGATTAATCCGCCGCGATTCAAGTCCGGTGTGTATTGGGCAAAAACAAAAATGGTTTTTACTAAAACTGCGCTGTAAAGATGAAGATGTTAACTTACTGAAAACCCATCATCCTGAATTTGATGATTGGCGATGGGTAAGTTATTGGTATCCGGTTAGACAGGTTGTGTCGTTTAAACGGGACGTTTATCGACGTGTTATGAAGGAGTTTGCTCCCTTTGCTATGCCCTTTAATAAGCGAGAGCAACAAAAAGATCACTGGCGAAATAAAAGGTAGTTTTACATAAAAAGGAGCAGTGTATGCTGGCAACACTCAGAGCGATAGCTGAGTCTGTTTCGCAACAAGCGAATTTAGACAGTGCGTTAGTGTGCTTTGTGAAAATGGTAAAAGATGCCATGAATACCCAGTGCTGCTCCATTTATTTTGCTGATTACAGCCAAGATAATTTTGTATTGATGGCCACTGAAGGTTTAAACCCTGATGCTGTGGGCAAATTTCGGATAGGCTTTACCGAAGGACTTGTAGGGCTTGTTGCTCAACGTGAAGAAGCAATTAACATTGCTTTTGCAAAATCGCACCCTCGTTTCAAACTCTCCCCAGAAGTTAACGAAGAAGGCTATAACGCTTTTTTATCTGTGCCTGTTGTTCATCAAAAAAAAGTTTTAGGTGTTATTGTTGTCCAACAAAAAATGGCGCGGGTATTTTCTCAAGATGAAGAGTCGTTTTTAATAACGCTTTCTGCGCAGTTAGCTTCGCAATTAGCCCATGCCGAAATAAAAGAAGTTTTGCGCCAAGATGAGTCTTCCCATCAAACGTCTGTATTAAAAGGCGTCTCTAGTGCACCAGGGATCAGCATAGGTAAAGCATTTGTTGTTATTCCTAAACTTAACTTTAAGTCTATAGAGCTTACTAAAAATAGCGATGTTAATGAACAGCGGCGTTTATTCACCCAAGCGGTTGCTGCAACCCGTAAAGAGTTTAGTACCTTATCGATGACATTAAGCGACACCATACCGCAAGAAGCGCTGGCTGTATTTGATGTTTATCAGCAATTATTAGATGCTAAAAGCTTAGGTCATAATGTAGAAGCGCAATTACAAGAGGGGTGGTGTGCAAAAAGTGCATTAAAAATTGTGATTGAACGTTTAGTTGCGCAGTTTAACGAAATGCAAGACCCTTACATTAAAGAGCGTGCAGTTGATGTAAAAGACATTGGCTTACGGGTGCTGCATCATTTAGTGAATACCGAGCACGCAATAAAAGACTACCCTGAAAACACCATTTTAATAGCGCATACATTAACCCCTGCGATGTTAGCAGAGGTGCCCAATGAGCGTTTAGCTGGGGTTGTGAGCATTAATGGTTCAGCTAATAGCCACGCCTCTATTTTAACTCGTGCTATGGGTGTGCCTGCGATTTGGGGTATTGAAGATTTACCGCTATTGCAGTTTGATAGCAAAGAAATGATTTTAGATGCCTTTTCTGGGCGTTTATATATTTCGCCTTCGCAAATGCTTATTGATGAGTATACCGAGTTACAATACCAAGATAACTTGCTTAACAATCGATTTTTAGAAGAACAAGCACTGCCAGCAATCACGTTAGACGGCGAGCATATTAGTTTATTGCTTAATGCAGGGCTTGAGCTTAATACCCAACAAAATAGTGCCCATATTTGTGATGGTGTTGGCCTTTACAGAACCGAAGCGTGGTTTATGCAAAAGGGGCAGTTTCCTTCGCAACAAGAACAGGAAAAGTGGTACCGCGAAGTACTTAGCAGCTATTATCCTAATCCGGTGGTTATGCGTACCTTAGATATTGGTGGCGACAAAGTTTTAGATTATTTTAATATCACCGAAGAAAACCCATTTTTAGGATGGCGTGGTATTAGAATTAGCTTAGACCACCCCGAGCTTTTTTTAGATCAACTCAAAGCGATGTTAAAAGCCAATATTGGCTTAGGTAATTTAAAAATAATGTTACCGATGATCAGTGGCACTGATGAAGTTGAAGAGTCACTGGCACTGTTTAATCAAGCTTATTATGAATTAAGCGAAGCATTTCCAGAGCAACTAATAGAAAAGCCAGATATTGGCATTATGCTTGAGGTACCTTCGAGTGTATTTATGCTACCAGAGTGGTCTAGAAAAGTTGATTTTTGCTCAGTCGGTAGTAACGACTTAACTCAATACTTATTAGCCGTAGACAGGGCAAATGCACGTGTAGCCGATTTGTTTAATCCTTATCACCCCGCGGTATTGCGCGTACTAAATAATATTGCCAATGAGTGTGAGCATTACGAACTACCTTTTAGTTTATGTGGGGAGCTTGGCGGCGACCCCGAAGGCGCAATATTACTGATTGCTATGGGGTATAGGCGCTTAAGCATGAACTTATCGTCACTAAACAAAGTAAAGTGGGTGCTAAGGCGCTTAAATGTAAGCGACATGGAACATTTACTAAGTGAATGTTTAGCACAGCCTAACGCTAAACAAGTGCTACGTTTAACCCGTAATTTTATGATAGAGCATCAGCTAGGTAATTTATTTTATACACCTAAATGATAGAGCTGTAATTGTTTATATAATCAATTAAAATATACATATAATTAAATGTATTAGAGATAACTATGTATGAACTAGGACTTCTAGTTGCAAGTTGTGCGCTATTAGGTTGCGTTGTTGGTTTTTTAGCAGGGCTACTAGGTATAGGCGGTGGTTTAATTATTGTGCCAGTGCTAAGTAGTTTGCTGCTTAGTTTTGATGTAGCCGCTGCTGATCATGTGTTAGTTATTGCCATAGCAACATCTTTAGCTTCAATTTTATTTACTTCTACCTCTTCAGCATTAGCTCATCATAAAAATGATAATGTGCCTTGGAAAATTGCCCCCTGGGTTATGTCGGGTGTGGCCATTGGCGCATTGGTTAGTGGTTTTGCTGCCAGCTTTATCCCTGAGAAAATGTTAAGAACGGTGTTTGCGGTCAGTGTGGTTTTTATTGCAATGAGAATGGTACTTTCTGCTCGTAATAAAGTGGGCGCAGAACATCCTCTGCCCACAGGCCCTGTACTGGGTAGTATTAGTACGGTAATGGGCGCTTTGTCTGGATTGATAGGTATTGGTGGTGGCGCATTACTTGTGCCTATGTTGCATTATTTTTCGGTTGATATTAAAAAGGCAATTGGTTGCGCTGCTGCATGTGGTATTGTAATTGCTTTTTTTGGTTCTATTGGTTACATCAGCGCTGGTTGGCAAGTAACTGACTTAGCGCATGGTTTTATGGGGTTTGTATATTTACCCGCTTTATTTGGGATTGTTGTTACCTCATGGTTTATAGCGCCTATTGGGGCTAAGGCAACGCACTACTTACCTGTGAATACAATTAAGAAAGTTTTCGCGATGTTACTGGTTTTCATCGCTATTAAAATGGTTTTTAGCTAAAGGTTTATTTTTATGGCACTGGAGTTTCCTCAAATTGATCCAATAATATTTTCTGTTGGACCACTTAGCGTTCGTTGGTATGGGTTAATGTACTTAATTGGTTTTGCGTTTGCGATGTGGTTTGCTAATCGTCAAGCGAAAAAATCGGGTTCGGGTTGGACTAAAGACGAAGTCAGTGATTTACTCTTTTACGGCATGCTGGGCGTTATATTAGGTGGTCGTATTGGTTATGTTCTGTTTTATCAATTTAGCTATTTCATTGAAAACCCCTTATATTTATTTAGAATCGACCAAGGTGGCATGTCGTTTCATGGCGGCACACTTGGGGTGATCACTGCTGTTGCTATTTTTGCTTGGACACGTAAAAAATCCTTATTACAAGTTGGCGATTTTGTAGCACCTTTAGTGCCTGTTGGTTTACTTGCCGGGCGTATTGGTAACTTTATTAATGGCGAATTATGGGGTCGCACTACCGATGTACCATGGGCTATGGTATTCCCAACAGGAGGCCCGCTTGCACGTCACCCATCACAACTTTATGAAGCTTTTTTTGAAGGCTTTGTATTGTTTGTCATATTATTATGGTTTATTAAACGCCCACGCCCTGCAGGAAGTGTATCGGGTGTATTTTTATTAGGCTATGGCGTATTTAGATTTTGTATTGAGTATTTTCGCCAACCCGATGCTCAATTGGGGTTATTTGCCGACTTTATTTCAATGGGGCAAATTCTATCGTTACCGATGATAATTGGCGGGTTAGGCTTACTGATTTGGGCGTATAAACAACCACAATCGCAAACAGCGGCAAAAGTTTAAAAGAAGAAGTTAGATGAAACAATATTTAGAATTATGTCAGCGCATTGTTGACCAAGGACAGTGGGTTGAAAATAAACGCACTGGTACGCGTTGTTTAACGGTTATAAACGCTGATTTAGAATACGATGTGGCTAATAATCAGTTTCCTATGATCACTACTCGAAAGAGCTATTACAAAGCGGCGATTGCCGAATTGTTAGGCTATTTAAGAGGGTACGACAGTGCTGAACAGTTTCGTAATATAGGCTGTAAAACCTGGGATGCCAACGCCAATGAAAATAATGCGTGGCTCAATAATCCTAACCGCAAAGGTGAGGATGATATGGGGCGAGTTTATGGTGTTCAAGGGCGTGGTTGGCAACGCCCTGATGGTTCAACACTGGATCAACTGGCAAAAGTCATTAATAATTTAAAAAATGGCATAGATGATCGCGGCGAAATTATTACATTTTACAACCCGGGTGAATTTGAACTTGGTTGCCTGCGTCCATGTATGCATACGCATACGTTTTCGTTATTGGGCGATACCCTTTATTTAACGTCTTACCAACGCAGCTGTGATGTTCCACTAGGGCTTAATTTCAATCAAATTCAATGCTTTGTATTACTTGCGTTAGTTGCGCAAATTACCGGCCATAAAGCGGGTAAGGCATATCATAAAATTACCAATGCTCATATTTATGAGAACCAGCTTGATTTAATGCGAGATGTGCAATTAAAGCGCGAGCCATTTGCTTCTCCCCAATTAAAAATCAACCCAGAGATTAAGTCGCTCGAAGACATTGAAACATGGGTAACACGTGATGACTTTGAGGTGGTTGGCTATCAATGCCATGAAGCGATTCAGTACCCATTTTCAGTTTAAAAAATAAGGAGAGCATAATGAAAGCAGTGATCCCTGTAGCGGGCCTTGGAACGCGTATGTTACCGGCAACTAAAGCAATTCCAAAAGAAATGCTGCCAGTTGTAGACCGTCCACTCATTCAATACGTTGTTAGCGAAGCCGTTGCCGCTGGCATTAAAGAGATAGTGTTAGTAACGCATTCGAGTAAAAACTCAATCGAAAACCATTTTGATACTAGCTTTGAATTAGAGGCAACGTTAGAGAAACGTGTAAAGCGGCAATTGCTTGCCGAAATACAGTCTATTTGCCCTAACGACGTGACAATTATTCATGTGCGTCAAGGTGAGGCAAAAGGGTTAGGTCACGCTATTAACTGTGCAGCCCCTATTATAGGGGATGAACCTTTTGTGGTTATTTTACCCGACGTTATTATCGATGAAGTAGAAAGTGATTTAACGAAAGATAACTTAGCAGAGATGATCTCTCGTTTTGAGCAAAGTAAACACAGCCAAATTATGGTTGAACCAGTTCCTAAAGATGACGTAGATAAATTTGGTGTTGTTGATTTAGGTGATGTTGAGTTAAACCAAGGTGAAAGCTCACCCATTAAGAGCATGGTAGAAAAGCCTCCCGTTGACGAGGCACCTTCAAATCTTGCTGTGGTTGGTCGTTATGTGTTGAGCAAAAATATTTGGCCATTATTAGCTAAGACACCTCAAGGTGCAGGGGATGAGATTCAACTAACAGATGCAATTGCGATGCTTATGCAAGACGAAAAAGTAGACGCTTATGCTATTAAAGGCCGAAGCCATGACTGTGGCAGTAAAGTTGGTTATTTGAAGGCGACGATAGAATTTGCTTTGCGCCGTGATGAATTTGCTGATGAGCTTAAAACCTTCATTAAAACATTAATCTAAATAAACTTATCATTATTTAAAGCGCCTATATGGCGCTTTTTTTGATTGTAAAATCACTTTTACATAATTTTAACTATAACTATTTTTGCAGTTATACAGACAGATCTGGGTTTGTGTTGTAATCTTTATGTTAACCCAAGTTGTTTTGTAGTTAACGTGCTTTATTAAGCCAATCGCAAATTGGCTCAATTTAGTGGTCTAAACTGTTGAAAGAGAAACAATCAATGTGTGAATACAGCATAAAGTATCACCGATATCTAGTTATAGCTTTACTTATGTTAATAGGGAGTGGCTGTACAATATCGCCTGATAAAACATCGTTAAATGAACAAGTTAAAGACTCGCCCGAATATGTAACCATTACCGCACTTGAGCTTGCACAGCTAAAAGATGCCGCCTTGCAATGGCAACAGGCGCGCTCTGGTATTGAGCGGCTATTAAAATTAGAACGCGAGCTTACATATTTAGTTGATAATTTAGATATTATTAATAGTAAAGCAATAGCGCAATCAAATCAGGCTGTTAGCAATCGCTATGCACGCTCATCAATTAAGGCTAATACATCGCCAAACCTCAGGTATGGTAATAACTACGCAAGCACGTCAGATAAAGTTGAGCGCCCAAAGCAAAGATATAGTAATCGCTACGCAAAACCAACTAATAGGGACGATCTACAAAATCAGCGATATAACAGTCGCTATGCAAGTGTACCTAAAAAAATGATTACAGCCCCTTCAAAAAGCTACAGTAACCGCTCTGTTCGTTCGCCAGTGAAAGCTATTAATCCAAGGATGAATAAAAAGGTCGCTTCTAAAATATCGAAGGCAACAAAAGTGGCAATGGTTGATACTAATAAAAAGGTATTTGCTTTGCAGGTAGCGTCGCTTGATTCAGAAGAGAGTGTTGCTAAGCAGTGGAAGAAAATTAATAGAAAAGCGGCGCCTCTATTCAGAGATAAAATTACTACTAACGTGGAAAAAGCCAAGGTCAATAATAAAACCTATTACCGATTAAAGTTAGGTGAATACTATAACTTTAAGAGCGCCGAGGATGATTGTGAAGTGTTTAAATTTTATAAAGTTGATTGCTTTGTGAGTAATTACACGGATAAACCAATCAGATTATAAAATAATTTACTTGGCGCTTTTATTGCATAATAGCTATAGCTAGTTTTTTGTAATAGGTGCCTAAAGTGAAACTTCGTTTAATAATATTACTAATACCATTTGCATTAGTTGGGTGCAGCAACCAACTAATGCTCTCAAACCCTCAAAGCGACGATCTTGTTAGTAAAAAAGATATAAAACCTTACCTAGAGCAATGGGATAACAACAAAGAGCAAATAGCGCGCTTAAGCACCATGGAAGAAGACTTATCGTTATTGATTCAAGCACTTTCTGCACAAACAGATATTGATACCGTACCAGAGCCGATGAAAGAGAAAATTAAACGTGTTGAGTATGGCTCTAAGCAACCTTTACAACCCTCATCAGAAACCGTTTTAGCTGATAATACTACCAGTACAAATAAAGCGATTTACGGTGTGCAAATTGGTCGCTATTTAATTTCTACTGGAGCCAAAAGGCAAGTGCAGCGACTAAAAGAGCAATACCCTCAATTAAACAGTATTTTAAAATACCGCATTAATGAACAACAAAAAGAATCCACTACGTTTTATGATGTTGTAGCAGGCCCTTTGAAAAATCAGCAGCAAGCAGCGCAGCTGTGTTTGTTTTTTTACAAAATAGGTAATAAGTGTACCTTAGCGGCATTTTCAGAGGGTGTTTAAGGTTTTTAACGTTTATTTCTGCATCCTGTTATTATAAATCAAAATAAAGTAAATATTTTCTAACTTTTTAGTGATTTTGGCCGATACTTAACATAACCTGACTGACAGGTTTATAATTTATATCTAAGGGAAAACTATGAACAAAATATTTACTAAAGCAGCGTTGGCTGCGTCAATGGCAGTTCTTTCTTTCGGTGCTGTAGCTGAATCGGTTTCGTTTCAAGCAGGTGTTACAGTTCAAAATGCTTTTACCTTGACTAACGATTCGGCACTAGATTTTGGAACAATTCGTGCCTCAGCGGATTTAACAACAACTGAAACAGCTACCCTTGTGTTAGCTGCAAACCCAGCGACCTCACCTACAACAGCTTCTACATCGATTGCAGATGCTGAAATCGCAATTTTAGTACCAGGTGCACCAGCCGCTTTTTCTGTTTCTGGCGTGTCACCTTTCGGTTCACTGACAATTACAAATCCGACAGAAACTGCTATTTCACCTGATGCAGCACCTGCTGGTACTGCAGCATTTACTTTGGGTACTCCAACGTATTATGTGCTAACTGGCGCGACGCCTAACAGTGCAGCGACAACTACAATTCAGGTAGACGCAAATGGTGAAGCGACATTTAATGTTGGTGCTACATTAACTACAGATGCCACTACACCTACGAGTGACTACATTGATGGCACTTACAGTGGCTCATTCACATTAGAATTAAACTATTAATGAGCAAAGCCTGCTTTATTGTAAAGCAGGCTATTTTATGAAATTAATTTTATTCATTCTAGCAGCTTTCTTAACTTCAGGTTCGTACGCGCAGGTAACACCACTTGAGCAATTGAACTTTGGTAAAATTGTTATTAGTGATAATCAAAGTGTTAGCTCTATAACTTTGTTGCCTAGTAATACAAATACCTTAACCAATAAGATATATTTACTTGAAAAAGGCCATGCAGCTGAATTGTTGCTCGAAGGGTATCCAGCTCGCATTCAAGTAAATGTAAGTGACTTTATAAACGACCAACCTTTAAATAATATTTTCGGTGGTGCATCACTTATTTTAAATCAACTCATATACAATGCGACTATTACAACCGATACCACAGGGACTGCGTTATTGAGAGTTGGGGGGCAATTAAGTACCTCAGGTGACGGAAATACTTATAAAGATGGTATCTTTGATACTACAATTGAAGTGACGTTAAATTATTAGACAACTAGAGATATTGATTAAATGACAATAATAAAAACTTTTTTTATCTTAGTAAGCTTTATTTTAATTAGCTTTCATTCTTATGCAAACTTACTTATTTCTCCAACAAGAGTTAATTTTGATGAGCGTCAGCGTGTTGCTAAAGTTATTGTTGTTAATAACTCTAATGAACCTAAAACCTACAGGTTGGAGTGGCAAGACAAAGTTGCACTAGCTGGCGGAGGGTATGCTAATTTAGCGGCTGATCAAGAAAGTTCATCTTCACTTAAAAATATGGTTAGGATCAGCCCATCGCAAGTTAGATTAGCGCCAGGAGAAAGGCAAATAGTTAAGCTTGCTATTCGAAAGCCGAAAGGTTTAGCAGAGCAGGAATACCGCTCTCATCTAGCCTTTAAAGCACTCCCTAATGAAGCTCAAAGTCAGCAACAGAGACTAGGCATCAAGGTAAACTTACTCTTAAGCTACACGATTCCCGTTATTTTGCGAAAAGGTGCTGAAAAACCCAATGTAAATATCAGTAATTTACAGCTTATACACAGCCCAGAAAAAAAGGCGCTTGAGATTGAAATTAAGCGAGAGGGTGACTTTAGTTCTTTTGGTAAGCTAGAAGTTTTCTTTAAGCAAAAAGGAACGGATACAGAGAAAAAGATCGCCATGTTAAACGATTTTAGTATTTACCCAGAACTAAAAAGAACAACGGCGACGATACCAATTTTTGCAGATCAAAATATCCCGAAAAATGGCCAAATTCGCGTCATTTATACAGGGCTTAAAGAATATCGCGATACTATTTTTAGTGAAAAGTTTGCGCCAATCAATAATGCAATTATCGGTAATTTGAAATAGGCGATGTATTACTTTAAACGCTTAAAGTGGTTGTTGATCATTTTTTTATCAATTGGTCCATTATTAGCAGCAGAGCCTGACAATCAGGCCATTCTTGCTAGCATAAAAAAAATAGATAAAAAATGGCAGCAATACAACACTGAACAAGCTTTAAATGAAAGAACAGAGCCTGAGCTTAATGTGCAGCAAGGTGATGGCATCCCCGAAGGTGAGTTATTATTTTTTTCATCGTTCGTGAAAAAAAATTACCTGGGTGAAATGCTCGGGGTGAAAAGTAAAACCGGTGTATTAATAGATTTATTAAGTTTTTCAGAAAGCCTGGATTTTGCTATCGATATAAATAGCGATGACCTTATTGCTCAAGGGTGGTTTATTCGTGAAGATAATCAGTTTTATCTAGACCTAAATACAAACACAGCACAAATTAACGGCGCTAGATATTCATTTAACAGCCAACAAGCTTATGCTGATAACGGCGATATGTTTGTTGATAGTAACTTGCTAGCGCAGTGGTTTTCGTTAGATATTGATATTGAATATTCAGCACTTGAGCTATATGTAAGCTCCCCTACCAAATTACCTATAGAATTAAAACGCGAAAGAGAGCAGCGAGAAACTGTTACTAATATAGAGTCTCGTCAAGCTATATTACAGTGGAAGGCCAGTCCATACAGTGCAATTTCATCTCCTCTTGCTGATGTGCAGCTTAGTGCAACCAAGAGTAATACGGATTCAGCGATAGGGTACTCTGTATTAGGGTCAAATGACTTAGCCTATTTTAATGCTCAGTATTTTTTTGCAGGGCGAAAACAAGATTTACTATCAGATTCAAGATTATCATTTAGCCGTCAAAGTAAAGATGCACGGTTATTAGGTCCCTTAAATGCGACAACTGTTCAATTTGGAGATGTATTAGCAACTCAAGTCGGTAAACAATTTAATAGTAGTTACGCCAGAGGAGTAAAAGTTGATAACAAACCACTTTTTAAACAGGTTAATAGTAATCAAATTAATTTAACGGGTGCTATTCAACCAGGGTGGGATGTTGAGTTATACCGTAATGATGTACTGCTAGCGCAGCAGTTTAGTTTAGCTGATGGGCGTTATTTATTTGAAGATATTGATTTATTGTTTGGTGCTAATAATTTTGAGCTGATTTTTTACGGCCCACAAGGGCAAGTAGAGCGAAAAACAGAGCAATATTTTATAGATGGTAATAGTTTGTCAGCAGATGAATCGTTTTATGAGTTGTCGATTACTGAGCAAGGTGAGCAGTTATTTAATCAATCACTTTATTCGACAGAGGGCAAAGGTTGGCAGCTAGCGGGTCGTTATGAAACGGGATTAACTGATTATTTATCGGTTTATGCTGGTACATCAATATTAAATAGCAATTCGGGTGATAATGTTAACAATTATGCTTTTGGTTCAAACCTAAGTATATTTGATAAAGTATTACTTAATCTAGATTATGAAAAAAATAATAACGATGAAGATAAGCTAGAGGTAGCTGCTAGAGGTGAATTAATTGGTCAATCGGTACGTTTAAGTCTGTCTCAAAACAATGAGAAAATAGTTGGTGATACAGAAACAGCGAAAACTGAAAGTTATCGATTATATACGGCAGGAAAGTTGTTTGATAAATCATTTGGAAGTTTGAGTTATCAAAATACGCTCGCCTATAACAACAGAGAGTTTAGCGACTCATATTTAAGTGTTGATAATACCTTATCTTATAATTTAGGCGGTACCGTTGTTAGTAACAACTTAATTTGGCGAAAGTTTGATTCTTTAGATGATGCAACAACACTTGGCAGTATGCGTCTTCAACATAGATTTGGTAAAACATACACTCGTTTTAGTGTTGACTACAGCGCAGACTCCGGTTCAACTATACTGGGTTACCAAGCAGAATTAAGCCGTAGTTTATCTCAGAATTTACAATCTGAATTCACACTAAGAAACTCCCGTATAAATGATTTAGTTTCTATGGAGTTGGGTCTAAATTGGCAAAGCGATAGTTTTAGCTTAAATAGCACAATGAGTTACGACGATGATGATAATTGGCGACTAGGTTTATTTAGTCGCTTTAGTATTGGTTTTGATACGAACACTGACGAGTACTTTTTAAGTAAAAGAAGCCTCGCAAACTCTGGCACTTTAATGGTTAGAGTCTTTCTTGATTCAAATAATAACAATATTCAAGATGATGGAGAAAAGGGAATTGAGGGCGTTAAGGTAAAAGGAGTTCAAAACTATCGCCGAGCTGTAACCAACGAAAATGGTTTAGCGATTCTTAAAGGTATGCCAGCAAATAGAACAACCGACATAGTGATAGAGCCAGATAGTATTAGCGATCCTTTTTTAGTTGCCGCCAACGATGGCTTTTCTATTACGCCGCGTGCCGGCTTTGTTGAATATATGGAAATACCGCTTAATAACAGTAGTGAATTAGAGGGAATTGTTTACAAACAAGATGAGCAAGGCAGTAGTGAAGTACAGCCTTTTGCTACCGTAAAATTACTCGACAAACAAGGTAAGCAAGTGGCGCAAACGCAAGCTGCCTATGATGGCTATTATTTGTTTACCGATTTACGCCCTGGCGAATATAAAGCGGTTATAGATGATGAGTTTAAGCAACGTAAATCCTTAAAAGATACGCAACAGGTGGTGGTTAAATTACCAGCGCAAGGCGAAGTCGTAATGGGCGTTGACTTTGAGCTTAAAGAAAAAACACAAACGCCAGCGTATATTGCTAATGCGGGTGGGTTTTCATCATTGCCAATTATGAAAGCGTATTATCAACTTATTAAACGTCATTTAAATGAGCAATCAAAGCGAGATGCTTTTTATATTAAAGACGAAAAACAAAAACGGTATATTTTAGCCGTCGCTTATGCCGAGTCTGCGCAAGGGGAACTTGAACAAGTATGTGCAGAATTAAAAGTAAAAGGCTTGAACTGCCAAGTCCAAGCGCAACTTATTAGCCACTAATAACAATAAGGTTTAACCATGCAATATGCTAATTTATATAAACGCTACTCAATACTAATTGCCTGTATTGCTGCTCTTTTTATATCAGGATGCAGCACCCCCAAAACTGCAGAATCTCCTCAGCCAATGCAAGCGAGTGCCAATCTTTCTGAGGAAGAGTTGGCGCAGCTAAAAGCATCGTCTCAGCAATGGCAAGCAGCCAAAGCAGGTGTTGAACGTTTATTAGTGATTGAACAAGACTTAAAGTTATTAATAAGCCAATTAAATGCGGTAGCAAAACAAGGCTCTGCATCAATAAATACGCCTGTAGTACCAACAGCTAAAACTTCGGCTGAAACAGTAGCACCAAAAGTTGTACAAAAAGCTAAAGTGGCATCGAATACAGCTGATGAAAAACAAGCCGTTAAAGCCTTATTTGCCTTACAAGTGGCAGCCGTTACCGACAAAGAGCGACTTAGCCAAAGTTTAAATCAAATAAAGGCCAGTGCATCTTCGTTATTTCAGGGCGAATTTGTGGCGAATGTAGAAACTATTAACGTGAGTGGCATGACTTACTACCGTTTAAAGCTTGGGGCTTATCAAAATCAAGCCAATGCCGCTGCCGATTGCGATAAACTTAAACAGCGCCAAATCAACTGCATTGTGAGCCATTACACCCAACAGCCATTAAAATAAATATGTATCTAGGGTATTAGGCATAATAATTGCTTTGTAACTATTATGTTTTTAGAGGATGGCAACTATGCGCCTTTTGTTACCCTTACTATTATTAAATTTAGCGGGCTGTAGCTTAACACCCCAGCCAAAGCCGAGTATAAGCACTGATGCGCCTAAAGCAGTCATGGCACCTTATACGCTCGACCAGTACGTGAATAGCTTGAGTGCCCAGCTTAGCCATATCAAAGAGCCTTTTAAAAGCACCGCATCAATTGCGGTCAGCAGCTTTTATTTAGCCAATGCTTTGGATTCACAAATTGCCCAAGGGCAGGGAGCAGGGCTTAGTCAGCAAGTTCAAGAAAGCTTAATAACCCAATTTACTCAGTTAGGGTACAACACAGTTGAATACCGGCTTGAAAACCAGCTTAATTTATCAGCGAGCGCTGATTCAGTGTTAAGTCGCAGTACCAGTAATTTAAAGCAGCGTCAGATTATTGACTTTGTGATCACCGGTACTCTAACCCGTCAAGAACATGCTTATATTGTTAATGCTCGCATGGTAAATATGCAAACTAATCAAATTGTATCTGCCGCAAGCACTGAAATTCCCATCAATGTGATGTGGAGTAATGAAAAAATACAGCAGCGCGGTGACTTTATTTACCGCAGTGAATATTAATTAGGAGCACACATGAAACGCCTACTATTAACTTTATGTTTGCCACTGGGCTTTGGTTGTTCACAAATGACAAACCATAGTGACACGCAAATTAACGACGATGCGCCTATGTTTTTTGAGCAACGCCCTGTAGCTGCACCAACAAATACAGATTCGCTGTATCAAAATAAAGCTGCAGTGATGAATAAAAACAAACAAGTAAATACACCAACACGTAAAAATATTAATCACTATGTGCGTGGCATCATGCAAGACATGGCGGAAAACTTACAGTACGTAAATACTAAAACGCCATTGGCGGTATCGAGTTTTGTTTTTTTAGACCGTGACTACAACAATGCTGATTTAGTAGGTAACCAAATCGCAGAGAGTTTTATGCACGAACTGCATAATTTTGGTGTGCCGGTCATTGATTTTAAAACCACCGATTATATGCGTGTAACCCCTGGTGGCGATTTTGTTTTTAGCCGCGATTATTTAGAGCTAAACCAAGAACAAAACTTTAGTTACGTATTAGCGGGTACGCTAGTAAACCATCAAGGCGGTATATTAGTAAATGCACGAATTGTTGGCTTAGCGAGTAAAGCGGTTGTAGGCTCTGCACAGGGCTTTATTCCGCAATCGGTCATTGATGCGTTAAATAGCAGTAACAGTGCTGATGGCATCATGCTAAAACAAGCGAGTAAGTGAGGTTTACCATGGTTAACTTAGCTAAACGCTCGGCTTTAATTAGCATAAGTGCGTTATCAATATTTATTTCAGGTTGTAATTTACTTGGTGAATCTAATATGACTGAACCCGCCAAGTCTGAGCCTGAGCAAACAGTGGTAAGCAATCTTGATTTTAACCAGATCATGGCGCAAATGCAGCAAAATAACGAGCAAGAACAATACGCCGATACAACGCAATTTAACCCAAACAAGCATCATAAAAGTTTAGTTAACTACGTAGAGCAAATGGCACTTGATTTAACCGACACTATGCAAGTAGCCCCGCAAGATGCAGCGATTGCAGTCACCTCGTTCGTTGATTTAGACGCAAGTTTAACTACAGCAAGCCAGTTAGGTAATCAGTTATCAGAAACCTTTATACATCAGCTGCAAAAATTTGGTTATAGTGCGGTTGATTTTAAAACAGCGAATTTAATTACCGTAAACAATCAAGGTGACTTTACATTCACGCGAGACACTCGAAAGCTTGCAGGTACGAATATAGCCAGCCATGTTTTATCGGGTACTTTAATTTACCGTGCCGATGGGGTTGTTATTAATGCTCGCGTGATAAATATTGAAAATAAGCGCCTTGCCGCCAGCAGCCGAACATTTATACCGCTTTACGTACTAAATAAAGAAGATATATATTTATCAAGCAATTAACTTAATTTGATACTTGATATAAAAAACCAGATGCCGTTATAATTTTTGTAAGCTGTAAGCTCGATGTGGCCTCTTAGTTAAATGGATATAACGGCCCCCTCCTAAGGGGCAGTTGCAGGTTCGATTCCTGCAGGGGCTACCACAACTACTATTTAGGGTGATTCACTACACACCACAATTACCCTTCGACCCTTTGTATGAAAGGTTTTAGCATTTCACCTTGGTTCATAGGGTGTCGCCATAATTCAAATTTTTAGTTACACTGTTTGTTACACCGAACCAATATTCAGTACTTGGTGTAACATAAAGTCGTAACCAGATGAAAATTAAAGAAAGAATTTAAATTATAACTTTTTTTGTTTTCTAAGCGCTGGTTACCCGTTCGACAGTGGAGCGTTAAATGCCTAAATTAGTTACCCCATTAAATGACACCCAAGTAAAAAAAGCGAAGCCAAAAGAAAAGGAATATCTTTTATCTGATGGTAAAGGCCTTGCTTTAAGAGTTAAGCCAAATGGCTCAAAAATGTGGTTATTTACTTACTCTAAACCCTACACAAAAAAAAGAGCTCAAATTAGTTTTGGTATGTATTCAGATGTAACTTTGTCTGATGCTCGCACGAGCAGAGATGAGGCCAGAGCCTTATTAGCAAAGAACATAGATCCTAAAGAGCATAAAGAGGCATTTGCAAACCATAAAGCTGCTGAAGCTAAAAGTACATTTGAAGCCGTAGTTAAAGAGTGGATAGCCTTAAAAGAGCCAAAAGTAAGCGCGCGATATGCTTTTAATTTACGAAGAGGTTTTGAGCTCCACTTGTTTCCCTCTTTAGGGAAAGTGCCGATTAGCAAGTTATCGGCACAACAAGCAATTGCGGCATTAAAGCCTCTAGCCGCAGCTGATAAGCTCGATATTCTTGGGCGTATTTGTCGCAGAGTAAATGAGGTTATGGAGTTTGCTATTAACACAGGCCGAATACAAACAAATAACCTAAGTGGTATAAGTAAAGCGTTTGATTCTGCCAAGCATAACAGCATGGCTAGCTTCACACCCCAGGAGCTTCCTAAACTTATTAGCATAGTGAATAGCGCTAATATTAAGTTGATGACACGGTGCTTATTTGAATGGCAACTACATACCATGGTCCGCCCTGGTGAAGCTGCCGGCGCTGCTTGGAATGAAATAGACTTTGAAAATAAGCTATGGAATATTCCCGTTGAGCGAATGAAAAAGCGCAAACCACACACAGTTCCCTTATCACCGCAGGCATTAGCTATACTCGAGTACCTAAAACCTATTAGTGCGCATCGAGAATTTATTTTCCCTGCTGATAAAGACCCTAGAGCGCATGCCAGCCGAGAAACTTTAGGCGCAGCGCTTAGGCGCATGGGTTTAATAGGTAAGCAAACAGCGCATGGGTTAAGAGCACTTGCTAGCACCACATTAAATGAGCAAGGTTTTGATGCTGATGTTATTGAAGCCGCTTTGGCACATGTAGATAAGAATAAAGTTCGTGCTGCCTACAACCGAACTGATTACTTAGAACGCAGAAGAAAAATGATGTGCTGGTGGTCTAATCATATTGAAGAAGCTAGTAAGGGTAATTACTCTGTTACTGGAAATGCCCATCTAAAAGCAATTTAGGAAAATAATATTATGGATGAATTTATTGATTTTGAGCACGCCATTTGGTTGTTGAAAAATAACTCACGCTATACCAGTCAAACATTATTAATTGAACTTATTGAGAGTTATTTTAAACAAGAGCTTTCGTTTTATGTCTACTTTGACAATAAAAATGGGTTTAAGTGCGAAAAAAATAATCCTTCTAGTGAGTACTTAGAACACTCTGTTGAGAGCCCTTATAGTTATCACAATAAGGAGTCAAAAATTTTTTTTCAAGATAGGCATATAGGTATTAAGTATAGTTTTCCTTATTATGACAACGAAGAGCATGAGGTATATAAATTAGTTGGTTATTACAAGTTAGATTTAATGGAAGCTTATCCTCGAATTAAAGAACTGCTAGCAAAAAATTTATCAAACAGAGGTAATACTGGTAATGAGCTAGAGGT
Organism: Pseudoalteromonas sp. DL-6; assembly: GCF_004328665.1. NCBI lineage: Bacteria > Pseudomonadati > Pseudomonadota > Gammaproteobacteria > Alteromonadales > Pseudoalteromonadaceae > Pseudoalteromonas > Pseudoalteromonas sp. DL-6. Next base: position 2,377,348 of record NZ_CP019770.1, on the reverse strand, counting down.
AACAGAGCCAATTGAGAGAGTAGTTTCTGAAAATGGGCAAGTTTGGGCAATGTGTTCGATTTCTCAAGATATTCCGAAAGATGAAATACCATTTACTTATATTGAATATTTCTATCCTCAGTTTAATGATTTATTTATAAAGCGAGATGATTTTTTTGCTTTTTCAGCGTTAAAAAAAATTAAGATAAGTACAGAAAATCAAAGTTGTTCAGGAAATAGTTTGTATCCTTTAAAGCGCCCAGGTAGAGCTGAAGTCTATGCCAAGGATCGTGAAGAAGTTCTTGGAGCGGCACTAGCCGTTTTAGCCCAATACCGCAACCAATGTGTAACATCGACAGGCACAATAAAGGGTGCCAAGATAGCAAAGCTTGTTATTGATAAAGCACCGCTATTTTGGCCAAGTACACATGAGCCACCACTTGAAAATGAAACAATCCCGAAAATAATTAATGAGTGGTTGAAAAAAGTTCAAGACTAAGCTGTTATTAATTAATAATTATTAATTAATAAATTAAAAATAAAAAATAAAAAATAGAAAGTTATGTTAGGTTTCTGAAACCAACCTTTAGCTTGCAGGAACTTTTTTTTTTGAATCTCTAATATCCGCCTTGACCTATAAAGAAACAAGGCGGATTTCAATGAACAACAAAATTTTACGTACCAAAGAAGTAATCAAGCTTACAGGCTTAAGCCGATCAACCATTCGACGCAAAGAGCGTTTAGGTTTATTCCCAAAAAGAAAGCAGCTGGGTTTAAACTCGGTGGGTTGGCTTGAGAGCGATATTAAGCAATGGCTTGAAAACTTACCAAGTGTAAAACACCACAAAGGGGCTGCATAATGAGTGCTGTATGCGGTAGTAAAACCGCCAATCCAGCCTCTAAAAAACCACAGTCTAAAAAAGAGCGAGCTACCCTATATATTCTTGCTCACCCTGTTGGCGCGACTGAGTTAGATATTTTGAATAACGTAGATTTAAAAAGCGGAAGAAATTATTTCACGAATCTTGAACGTGAATATTTTTTTAAATTTAATCGTGAAAAAATACCAAACAAAGATGGCATCGGTACTTATCTTAAATACAGTTTCTCCTCTTTAGAAATAGCTGAAAATATCATTAAGGCCATAAATAAAAGCCGTGTTCATCGTAAATTAGCTGAATACACATCAGAGCAAGAAACTGAGCTTTTAAAACCAATTAATAACCTCATGGGCTGCTAGGAGGGTACATGGTTAAGCTTGAATATTTAATTAACCGAGGTGACGTTGTAAGTATTACTAACGGTAAATTAAATATAACTCCAAAAAGCGGTGAAGCGGTGCCAACTGATTGGATTAATGAACATGCTAACTCCTTAGTTAGCCAAATTAGTCAAGTTACCCAGCAGCCAATATATGCCTATACAAACTTTACTGTAGGTGGTTATAAAAAAGGTCAATATGATGGCATCACTTTGCGCTTTTACGAGCTAACTACGCATGCTGATTACTACACAATTTTTAACGTGTCACTTAATAGGATAAAACAACCTGGACGCTATAAAGGTAAAAAGTTTACAGCAGCAAAGCAAAGTGGATTAATGAAACTTTGGAACCGGTTAGCTATGCCTAAACCAAGGCGGCCGTGTGAGCTTTACAAAAAGATAAATGTAATGAGTGAGTATTTTTGGCAAGCAACTCTTAGGGATAAAAATAAGCTCGAAGGTAATGAGCTATCTTTTGCCAATGTCACTCATCAGCAAATAATTGTGGGTTTAGAGCAAGGCAACTCAATGGCAAGTAGGTGGCAAAGGAGTGGCAACTTGGTGGCGCTAAATAGTGGCAGCCTTCAGGGGCAACAAGTAGTGTCGCATAGCGGTGGCAGCAAAAACGAGCTAGCCCAAATACATCAATGGGTACAAGCTAGTCACACTACGGGAGAGGTAAAGTACGAGTCGTTTGAACCACTTACAACTAAAACTACGAGTGTTCCTAACTACGATATAAGTAAACAAGGTAGTGCGGTATCAAGTAATGCCATACCCCCTTCTATAAAGCAATACAAGGGAGGTAATACACGAAGGCCACAGGATCAGACTGTAGATGAATGGCTAGATGATTACGATAGTGCTCGCAGTTTTAATAAGACCTAGCACTAAAAGGACTGCTCGCCCATTTATTTAAAAACTACTTAAAACCAAAACATTTCAACACCTATAAAGCTTGTGCGAGCTTTACTTTTATAAATTAGTAGTCAAAAGTGAGGCTTGCTTAAACCGTAACTAGGAGTGAGTTATTAAACAAAATAGGTTTATGGCCAAAGGGAACAAGTAAAGGAACATTAGGGAACAAATAAGAGAACACATATTTTATTAAGTTTATGATAGTTAATGGGTTAACTTGGTGTAGGGAACAAATAAAGTAGCAAATAATCGATTTGACTTTTTATGTTTATGTACCATTTGAACTGTATATACGCATACAGCTATCGGCCTCATTATTTTGTATGCCTTTTATTTTTGCTTATTAACCGTATTTTATATAGCATCACTAAACAGCATGAAACACGTTGAATCAACGAGTTGTACGCAAAGCCTTGTTGGCTTGTAGCACAGTATTTAGGGATGGTTTAAGTATGGATAAAAGAAAGCTCAGCGAAACCGATATAATCAGTAAGTTTATTCTACCCGCAGTTAAAACCGCAGGCTGGGATGATATAACCCAAATACGCCAAGAAGTTAAATTACGTGACGGTAAAGTAATAGTCCGTGGGCAACTTGGTGTACGTAAAACGGTTAAATCGGCTGACATAGTCCTTTACCATAAACCCAGTATGCCGCTTGCTGTCATTGAAGCTAAAGCAAATAAGCATGAAGTAGGCAAAGGCCTACAACAAGGCTTAGATTACGCCAGGCTGCTTGATGTACCGTTTATATTTGCTTCTAATGGCGATGGCTTTATTTTCCACGATAAAACTAAGCTAGGCACGCCTGATGCGAATAACCTCGAAACCGAAATACGCTTAGAAGACTTCCCATCACCACAAGAGCTTTGGGCTAAATATTGTGCCTACAAGGGCTATACAGAATCGCAACTTCCTATAATAAACCAAGCCTATTATGACGATGGTAGTGGTAAGCACCCGCGTTACTATCAGCTCCAAGCCATTAATAAAACAGTAGAGGCTATATCGTCTGGTAAAGACCGTGTATTACTAGTTATGGCAACAGGAACCGGTAAAACCTATACTGCGTTTCAAATCATTTGGCGCTTATGGAAATCACGCGCTAAAAAACGCATCTTGTTTTTAGCCGACCGCAACATATTGGTCGATCAAACTCGTATTAATGACTTTCAGCCGTTTGGTACTTCAATGACCAAAATTACCGGCAGAACAATCGACCCCGCTTACGAAATACACCTAGCACTATACCAAGCGCTAACAGGGCCAGAAGAATCTCAAAAAGCGTTTAGGCAAGTAGAGCCAGACTTTTTTGACCTCATTATTATTGACGAGTGCCACCGAGGAAGCGCAAGTGAAGATAGCGCATGGCGCGAAATACTCAACTACTTTGAAGGGGCTGCTCAAGTAGGCTTAACCGCAACCCCCAAAGAAACTGAAGAAGTTTCAAGCGAAGATTATTTTGATAAAGCTTTGTATACCTATTCCCTTAAAGAGGGCATAGAAGATGGCTTTTTAGCACCATACAAAGTGGTACGTGTCGACCTTGATGTAGATCTACAAGGCTGGCGACCAACAAAAGGGCAGGTTGATAACAACGGAGAAGTAATACAAGACCGCATATACAACCAAAAAGACTTTGACCGCACAATGGTGATTGACGAGCGTACACAACTAGTGGCCGAAACCATTACCAACTATTTAAAACGTACAGACCCTATGGCTAAAACCATCGTGTTTTGTAACGACATAGATCACGCGGAACGTATGCGCCGCGCCATTGCCAACTTAAACCCAGAGCAAATGGCTAAAAACGATAAATACGTGATGAAGATCACCGGCGATGACGAACTAGGCAAAGGCCAGCTCGACAACTTTATAAACCCTAAACGCCCTTACCCAGTAATTGCTACCACCTCAGAGCTTATGACCACAGGGGTAGACGCTAAAACCTGTAAGCTAGTAGTGCTTGATCAAAACATCCAATCAATGACCAAGTTTAAACAAATTATTGGTCGTGGTACCCGTATTGATGACCGCTACGGCAAGCTGTGGTTTACCATACTCGACTTTAAAAAAGCCACCGAGTTATTTGCCGATGAACGCTTTGATGGCACCCCCGAAAAAGTAATTAAAGTAACGCCCACTGATATTGAAGACGAAGACGTTGATATTGAGTCACAAGACGATACAACTGCCGAAGAGCAGCCTGATAGCGTATTCGATGATCAATCAACCACTGACGATACAACCGATGCCAATAACGACACCATTAACGACCCCAAAGGCGATGGCACGCTTGATGGCGAATGGGACGACGAAACTAACAAAATGGTTAAGTACCGCGTATCAGGTGTTACCGTTAATAAAGTGGCAGAGCGAGTACAGTATTACGATACCGACGGTAAACTCGTTACCGAATCGTTTATAGATTACACCCGTAAAACCATGAGCAAGCAATACAGCTCACTGGATGACTTTGTAAAACGTTGGAATGAGTCAGACCGTAAGCAAGCAGTAATAGATGAACTTGCCGAAGAAGGCATTATTTGGTCCGCGCTTGAGGAAGAAGTCGGCAAAGACATGGACCCATTTGATATGATCTGCCATGTAGTTTACGACCAACCACCCCTTACCCGTAAAGAGCGCGCAGATAACGTACAAAAGCGTAACTATTTCACTAAATATTCGGGTACCGCGCACACCGTACTCGAGAACCTTCTGTTAAAATACGCCGATGTAGGCGTGCAAGAAATAGAATCTATGCAAGCGCTTAAAGTGGCGCCGTTTAACGAAATTGGCAGCCTAAGTGAAATAGTAAAAAAAGGCTTTGGTGGCAAACCACAATACGAGCAAGCACTTAAAGAGCTCGAGGCCGAAATTTACCAAATGCCAGCGCCTAAAACAGCCTAAATTTATGTTTGCTGTTGCTATGTATTAGCGTCAGCAAAGCATTAAACCATTTAAATTAAACAGCTTTCATATTTGCTTTTAGCCGCTGTTTATAAAAATAATCAAACAAGAGAATACTATGTCTATCAGTTCAGCTATTAAGTCTATTCAAGATATTATGCGTAAAGATGCCGGTGTCGATGGCGACGCACAACGCCTTGGGCAAATGTCGTGGTTACTTTTTTTAAAAGTATTCGACGCGCAAGAAGAAGAGCTAGAGCTTGAACTAGACGACTATCGCGAGCCAATCCCCGAGCAGTATTTATGGCGTAACTGGGCGGCTGATAACGAAGGCATAACGGGCGATGAGCTACTAGAGTTTGTAAACGATAAGCTATTCCCTGAGCTTAAAAACCTAACTGCACCTATAGATAAAAACCCACGCGGCTATGTAGTCACCCAAGCGTTTAGCGATGCCTTTAACTACATGAAAAACGGCACGCTACTACGCCAAGTGATAAACAAACTTAACGAAATAGACTTTACCGACTCAAAAGAGCGCCACTTATTTGGCGACCTGTACGAGCAAATACTAAAAGACTTACAAAGCGCAGGTAACGCGGGCGAATTTTATACCCCGCGCGCCATTACTAAATTTATAGTGGCGGTAACCGACCCAAAACTAGGCGAGTCAATCATGGACCCTGCCTGTGGTACCGGTGGCTTTTTAGCCTGTGCGTTCGACCACGTAAAAGCAAACTATGTTAAATCGGGCGACGATCACCAAATATTGCAAAAGCAAATACACGGCGTAGAAAAAAAACAACTCCCGCACTTACTGTGTACTACCAATATGATGCTTCACGGCATTGAAGTACCGGTACAAGTTAAACACGGCAATACACTAAATAAACCGCTTTCAAGCTGGGACGACCAAGTAGATGTCATCATCACCAACCCACCATTTGGCGGCACTGAAGAAGACGGCATAGAAAAAAACTTCCCAAGCGACATGCAAACTCGCGAAACAGCCGATTTGTTCTTACAGCTTATTATAGAACTGCTCAACACTAAAGGTCGCGCTGCGGTTGTATTGCCAGACGGCACTTTGTTTGGTGAAGGCGTAAAAACCAAAATTAAAAAACTATTGGTAGAGGAATGTAACTTACATACCATAATACGCTTACCCAATGGCGTGTTTAACCCGTATACCGGTATTAAAACCAACATACTATTCTTTACCAAAGGGACACCAACAAAAGACGTATGGTTTTACGAGCACCCATACCCAGCAGGCGTTAAAAACTACAACAAAACCAAACCAATGAAGTTTGAAGAGTTCAAAACGGAGCTCGAATGGTGGGGCAACGAAGCAGACGGCTTTGCCAGCCGTACTGAGACAGAGCAGGCCTGGAAAGTATCAATCGACGATATTATTGCTCGTAACTATAACCTCGACATTAAAAACCCACATGTAGGCGAAGTAATCAGCCATAACCTAGAAGAGCTACTAGCCGACTACTCAAAGCAACAAGCCGACATACAAGCCCTGCGCGATCAGCTTAAAGGCATATTGTCAGCTGCCCTTTCAAAAGATGTTGAGGGCAAGTAATGGCTGAGTCAAAAACACCAAACACAAACGCAGAGCAGTTCATAACCGAACATCTTGATATTTGGACAACGGCCATCGAGCAAAAATCGTCATCAGGTCGCGGCTCATCTAAAAAATTTTCACTTCACGGTATTAAAAAACTGCGTGAGCTTATTTTAGATCTCGCAGTACGTGGCAAATTAGTGCCACAAGATCCAAATGACGAACCCGCTTCAGTATTACTAGAGCGTATAGCTGCTGAAAAAGCGCAATTGGTAAAAGATAAGAAAATCAAAAAGCCAAAAGCACTACCAGAAATTGGCGAAGATGAAAAACCGTATGGACTGCCAGTAACTTGGAGTTATTCACGACTAGGCGATGTTGTATCTATTATCCGTGGAATAACATTTCCTGCCAGCGAAAAATACAGAGAAGCGAGCCCTACTAGGGTTGCTTGTTTGAGAACAGCTAACGTGCAAGATAAATTAGAGTGGGATGATTTGCTCTTTGTCGAAAGCAGATTTGTAAAAAGAGATGAGCAATACCTTGAGCTAGGAGACATTGTTATGTCTATGGCAAATAGCAGAGAGTTAGTAGGAAAGGTATCTTATGTTTCTTCAATCCCCTCAGAAAAAGCCTCATTCGGGGGGTTTCTCAGTGTTATTAGACCATATAATTTAAGTCCTAGCTATTTAATGTGTTTACTGCGCTGTCCATTAATCAAGAGTGAATTAATAGGTAGTGCTAGCCAAACAACGAATATTGCCAATATTTCATTAGAGAAGTTAAACCCGCTAGTTACTGCTATACCGCCTTTGAAAGAACAACATCGTATCGCTAGTAAAGTCGATGAGTTAATGGGCTTGTGTGATGCGCTAGAGACGCAAACTGAAAATAGTATTGCGGCACATCAAACATTAGTTGAAGTGCTGTTAGAGGCCTTGCTGAAAGCACCAGAGCAAGGCGCAACACCGGAACAAACAGCTGAACAGTTCCAACAAAACTGGCAACGTTTAAGCGAGCACTTCGACACGCTATTTACCACCACCGCCAGCATCGACACGCTAAAACAAACCATTTTACAACTAGCAGTAATGGGCAAACTCGTCCCACAAAACCCAACCGACGAGCCCGCCGCCAAACTCCTAGAGCGCATAGCAGCAGAAAAAGCCCAACTGATTAAAGACAAAAAAATTAAAAAGCAAAAGCCACTGCCAGAAATTACCGACGAAGAAAAACCCTTTGAGTTACCCAAAGGCTGGGAGTGGGTTAATCTAGGTGAGTTAGTTACAATTCGGGGCGGAAAACGTTTACCTAAAGGGCAAGTATTATCTAGGGAAGTAACCCCTTATATCTATATTCGAGTATCTGATATGAGAAATGGCAGCATTAGAGAAGACGATCTTCACTATATTACTGAAGATGTCCAATCTCAAATCAGCAATTATATAATAACTACGGATGATTTATACATGACCATTGTCGGTGCGACCATCGGTAAATGTGGCTTAATACCGATTAGGTTCAACGGCATGAATTTAACTGAAAATGCGGCTAGATTGACCCCATTTATAGGGGTCGAGAAATATTATTTGTTTAAATATTTAGATAGTGATTTCGCTCAAGAGCAATTTTTTGATAAGACCAAACAAGTTGGAGTTCAAAAGATGGCTCTTAACAGACTTTCAACTACAAAAGTACCTCTCCCATCAGTAGAAGAGCAACGTCGTATCGTAACCAAAGTCGATGAACTAATGGCACTTTGCGACCAACTCAAAGCCCGTTTAACCGATGCACAAACCACTAAGCTCCACCTAACCGACATCATTGTTGAAAGTGCTGTTTTTGAAGGTAAAAAATCATGATTACTAATTTTGAAATTGAAAACTTTAAATCATTTGCGAGTAAGCAATCGTTACCATTTGCGCCGATAACTTTAATTTTTGGTCCTAACTCATCAGGCAAAAGTTCGATAATTCAATCATTGATGATGTTAAAACAAACTCTATGTTCAGAATCTAAAAGAGGAGAGTTAATTACATCTGGTGATTCGATTGTGCTAGGCACTTATGAGTCATTAGTTAATATTCAAGATAATAATAAGAAAATGTCATTTTCTCTTCACTATGATGGTGATCATGATGCTGAAGAGTTCAAGAATACTTATTCATATAATTTACTATTCTCGAATTCGAGTAAAAGAAGCGTTAAATTTGAATACCGGTCGTTTAATAATTATAGTTTTCTCAATAAGTTTAATTTTTCAGTTGTGGATAAAAATATTGAAAAGGTTAACTTTACTGTTAGCGCTCCAATAGATGCCGGTTCTGAAGTTTTATACAAATTAGATGGTGCAAAAAGTTTACGCAATGCTATTAGCCAAAACTATAAATTAAAATCTACGGATGGTAATTCATATACAAAGCTGGATACAGAACTCACGAAACCATTCAATATTTCAGGACGTTATAACTTACCAGCAAGTCGAAATGAGCCAAGCTCAATACTATATGAATATACTGAGAAAGTAGCTGATGATATAGGTTATGTGCTTGATAGTCTCAAATACCTTGGACCATTAAGAAGCTCTCCTAAGAAGTTTTATTCCAGTGAAACTGATGTTTATCAAAAGGGATTAGGAAAGCAAAATTTAGGTTTGGCGTTGAGATCTTTAAGTGTTTCAAAGCGAGACAAAATTAATAAATTTTTAAAAGAATTTAATATCCCATATGAAATAGATATTAAAGATTTAGGTGATATAAATACAGGCCCTCTAATTAGCTTACAATTAAAAGATTTACGAAATAACGTTGTAATAACACCTAAAGATGTAGGATTTGGGATAGGCCAAGTTTTACCTATAATATTTGAAGCTGTTGTATCAGATAAAAATAGTATATGTGTCGAGCAGCCAGAAATACATCTTCACCCTCGTTTACAAGCCCATTTAGCTGATTTATTTATTGATTCGGTTGAATCAGGTAAAAACCAGTGGATTGTTGAAACACATAGCGAAGCCTTAATGCTTCGAATCCAAAGACGAATCAGAGAAAAAAGAATCTCAAAAGAAATGATCTCTGTTTTGTACGTTGATGTAGGTGAAACCGGCGCACAAGTAACACGAATTAGCTTAGATGACGATGGTGATTTTACAACAGCTTGGCCTGAAGGCTTTTTTGAAGAAAGACTCAATGAAATATTTGGAGAGTAGATGATTACCCCATTTTATTTTGATGAAGAGCTTTTTGAAGATAACCTTTTACGTGAGATCCCTATGATGAGTGAAAGTATTCTCAATTCTTGGGAGCGTTATGGGTGTCTGGCTATGTCTGATGATAGCATGAGAGAGATTAGAGAAGCGCTTAAGGTTATTCCAGAGAAGTATAAACAAAAATGGATTATAGCTTTAACAAGTTTTAAAACATTTAAAATTGATATTGAAAAAAATAGGTTGTCTGATTTAGAAGGTATTACTGATTTTGAAAGAAAATTTTACAAAAATCGTGTTTATACTGGCTTGATTGCTAGCGAGTTCCTTGATATTTATGAAGAAAAAAGCTTAATAAAAGAAGGTAATGAATTAGAAATAGTCTCGCCTAGTAACCTGAATGAATCGATTAACTTTAACAATAGTTCAAAGTATTGCGAGAGTGACATTACAGCGAATGATGATATTGATATTGTCTGGAATACTAGGTTTTGTAGTCTTGTTCGTCACTCAAAAACAATAACTGTTATAGACCGATACTTAGCCGAAAATTTAATGCAAGATTTTCAAAACGGTAATAAGTCTTCACTTGAGTGGTTAGTTCAAAAATTAGCATCTTATGAAACAAATTATAAGTTAGATATCTTCTCTGCTTGCGATAGGTATAACTCAGTAATAAATTCAGCTGATTTAAAAGACTTTATTGATAATACCTTGAAAAAAAAGCCATACTTCCGAGAGGGAAAAATCGACATTAATTTTTCTCTTTGCAAGGACCGATTGTTTGGACAAAAAGCACATGACCGAATGCTTTGTATTGATAAGCACGTTGTACAAATAGGTAAAGGAGTAGATATTTTCAGGGATAAGATTATAGAAAATAATACCTTTACTATTAAACCCAAAAACACCTCATTTTTCCAAGATGTTTATAAAGACCTAAATAAAAATAGAGAATGGGTCTACCCGAAGTAAGTTTAAAATGGAGAGGTATTGAATAGTGCCATTTAAATATAATTTTATAAAAGTTAACTACATATCCTGAGTTAACTAAAAAAGTACATTTTATGATCTGAACCTACAGGTTTATATACATTTAACTTTGTATTTTAATATCTACGCAGAGAAAGTGTTTTTGTTACACTGTAAGTTACACTGCTTACTTTTTGTTTTTATTATTTTGTTATTAATCAGTTTATTAGGTGTTCAATGTGATGGTTGCAGGAGCTACCAATAAAATCAATGAGTTATGTCTTTTCTTTGTTTCTATATGAAATCTATGTAGTATATTTGTAGCAATGCCAGCTTTGTGCCATTTGCGGAAAAAAGTGAATTTGAAAGCCTGTTGGGTGGCGCCTTCGGCTTAACCAACCTACATTTTGACGTAGGTCGGATAAGTGGCGGAGCTACGCCATCCGACAAAAATGATGAATTAATCAGAAACAACTCAACTTACCACGTTAGCGATATAAATAACTGCTTTACACTGTAAGTTAAACCACTCTATACCGACTATCGGCTGAGTGCCATGAGCAGACAGTGGTAACGCCTTGCTCACCGGAAAATTAGGAGCGCAGCGAGTAATTTTTCCGAGTGCAGCAACTTGTTATATGCTTTCATCCTCATACTCCATTAGTTCTACTGGAGCACCGTTCTCTTCGATAAATGCTACAATCAGCCCTTTACTTGGTGAATTAGGCTCAATAATTACATTTTTACCTTTTATTGCCTTTCTTAGGTCATCTACAACAAAAGCAACATGCGGCACTGTTTTAACAAGATCTGGATATGGTGCACCTTCCCAGTACCGTTGCCATTGAATTCCGTAAGGATTATTTTCATGATCCGATACCGTCATCTTTAAATGAGGAAGATCAATTTCACCTTCGAACCTATCTTTGGTTGGTATGCCTAAATGATTAAATTTCATTTGTTTCCTTTGGACATATAACGCCCTAATAATGGGCAAAAAGTTGTTGGCTAAAATGTTGAGGAACGAAAACAGTCAACTGATTTTTGTCCTTATTTATTAGCTTGTTATAAAGCATTTATACCAAACTTATTACTGGCTTATCTGTGCTTAGAACATTTAAACACTCATTGCTGCCTTTAATCAAATACTCACTTAACATAGTGTCTTTGGATAAGAAGCCAGCGCGATTACTTTCTTGAGCCAACCAACCAAAATCATGTATTTGTAAAAGCCAATTACTCGTTATTTTATTGCTTGCCCAAAACTCTAATAAATCACCTTCATCAAGACACCTAAATCCGATTGGCTGATGAAAACATACTTCAATTCGTAAATTAGAATCAGCGACAACTACTACTTTTAAATAGTCTAAATCGTAGTTGATTGATTCAATATGTGTTTGATTACCACTATAACTTGTGAACTCAATAGTTGAGGCTTTCATCAAAACTTCCGTGCTTTATAACGCCTCACTAAGAGGCAAAAAATAGTTGGCTAAAATTAGCGACGAAGGAGTAAAAAGCCAACTGTTTTTTGTCCTTTTGAGTGCCTTGTTATATTTTTATTACGCCAAGTTTTCGTTTTTTGTTGAAACAGCCAATAGTGATATCGAAGCGGCATAAGTAGAAAAGAAAACTATATACGCTACACACAAACCGATTAAGCCGAAAACATTGCTTTCAATTGATATGTCATAAATTAAATATGCTGATATTGGTAATGAGATAATTGAAAAAGCTTTACCGCGAGAAAGGAGAACTAACTTGTTTTTAAGATAAGGAATTGCAAGGATCAATATTGGAATCAATAATAGCCCAGCAAATAGGATATCGATTTTAACTTCTGAATTCATTTAATACTCCAATCAGTTTGAAAATATAACATTTTAGTATTTATGCGACACGCTGTTTGTGTTGTATAATCGCTTGTTGGACTGAGCCGCTACCTGCTCGATGTGTCAGAGTTGGTGTTGTTTATGCTATGGGAATTTGCTTTTTGAAGGCTCTCACTTTCCTTGCTAATTTAATCAGCTTAGCTAGTGTTATGTAAGCTTTCCCTGCATTGCTCAGCGCTTATTATGTATTCATTACACCTAAATTTGGCTTAATAAGCAATTATATTTTTTACACGTACAGAGGCCGCTAGCCTGAGCAATTAAGCAGGTTAACTCATTGATTTGATGCAGCAAGCAAGACTGCTAACTCGTTCGCGCTATTTTATTTGTCGCCACATCTATATTCATCACACCAATAAATCGTAAGGTACCTGTCTTGCATGACTGGCAAGGCCAATGCGGTATCAGTGTTACGTTTTCTGTCTTTAGCTTCTCCACTTTACCTCTGTGTGATTCTTGTGACCTTATTAATGCTAACTTTCGCTTGCGACACGCATTAGCTAAAAAGCCATAGTGGCGAATGCGCATAAACCCTTTGGGCAATACATGTTGTAAGTAGCGCCGTAAAAATTCATCACAACTCAGAGTCATGACTTTATCGCGGTTGTTATCTGCATAATCGCGGTATTTAAAGCTCACTGTTTCTTCAGTCGCTGACACTAATCGCGATTCTGACATCACGCCTTTTCGGGTATAACGAGCAAGGTAACTAACTAGCTTTTCACTGTACGTTAAACAGGCTTTGCTATAAACACACCATTTGGTTGGCGTGTTTATCTTCGTAAATGAACTATCGCATTCATTGAGCGCCGCCAGCATTTTCCCTCTGAACACTGTTGATAATGCTTTAACGGGGTATAAATAGCCTTTTTCTATTTCATGCCAGTGCGCTTTATCAAGCGCGCCTGCGGGTATCAAACAGTGTAAATGGATATGCTGACCTAAGTTTTGCCCCCACGTATGCAGTACACTTGTCATGCCTAACTGACCATGCCTCTTTCGTTTCGCAAATTTACTCAGCGTTTGCCATGTGGCTTTGAATAAACACTGATACAACGCGTTTGGGTTGTAGTGCGCAATGATATTCAACTCATGCGGGAGTGTAAAAACAAGGTGGAAATACCTACATGGTAATAAATCCTCCTGCTGTTTTTGCACCCATTTAGCCGTAGCCATGCCTTGGCAACGCGGGCAATGACGGTCTCGACAGCTACATCCAATCTTTTGCGACTCCCCACAGTTATCACATTGCCATGCTTGATAACCGAGCTGACCCGTTCTGCATGATTGAAGGTGCTGACACACGCGCAGTTGTTGATAACTCACCGTATGATGTTGGCGATAACTCTCAAGGCTTGAGTTTAAAATATCAGCGAGGTGTAAGGCGTTCATTGTTTACCCCAACTCGCAAGTAAATCAATGCCGCCATGCCCTAATTCAGGTAACCAGTGTAAGTAACTTTGTGTGGTTTTAATATCACTGTGGCCAAGCTGATGTTGCAGTTGATGAAGTGGCATACCTGATTCAAGTTGGTGTGTTGCATAAGCATGGCGTAAAGTATGTGGATTACAGTGCTTTAAGCCACACGCTTGTGCATGTTTTCTCAATGGCTTCCTGAAGGTTGATGCTGACATAGGTTTATCCATTAATAACCGTGAATAGAACATCCAACCTGTTGGGTGATACATTTTCCAATAACAACGTAATTGAGCCAGCACGCTATCTGATACAACCACATATCGTGATTTATCCCCTTTATCTTGTTCAATTAAAATAGTTTTACGCTGTCCATCGATATCTTGCACTTTAATGCGTAGCAGTTCATTAATACGTAAGCCACACCCATAGCACACCATAATCAATGTTTTTAAGCGCATATCGGTGCAACTTTCTATAAGCCGTCGCATGTCATCGCGCGATAAATACGCGGGTGCGCGAAGTTTTACTTTTGGCAGTACAATATCTAAGTTAAGTGGCCGATGTAAAATATTCTTAAACAGAAACCAAGTACTGTTTATCTGTATTTTTTGGCTTGCTCTAGAAAGTTTACGAATCGCAGGATCGTTAAAAAAGGCGTTAAGTTCCTCATCAGTAATCGAATCGAGCGGTTTATTAAAATAATGACTGAGTTTTAGTAAATGTTCACAGTAGCTTTTACATGTACTTTGCGAATAACCACGATAGGCTATTTCAGTTTTGACTTGTTCAATGAGTGTATTCATGACTTACCTCCAAGTTATGGGATAACCCCAAGGTAAGTGTGGCTCAAATGATATAGAATAGGATCTCCGCGTAGCGGCTTAGTTCAACAATTTAATAGTGCGCTCATCGCGCATATTTCTGCCGACGCTACGCTCATTTTTCTGCATAATATAGTTTTATCAAATAAGCTAAGGTATTACTATTACTAAGTTTTCTAAAACGTTGAATAAAGTTAAATAGAACAATATGCGCGCGTCGCTCATTTTCGTGAATATATGCGCAAAGTGCAGTTTGATCACCCAATTGACTATTATATTATCCAATATCAATGACAGGTTTTCGCTCAAAGAAGCCCTCCATTAAATTATGCATAATAAAAAAGCGAGCTATAATTAGCTCGCTCTATAAAATACTTTGCCGAACCCCGAACCCCGAACCCCGAACCCCGAACCCCGAACCCCGAACCCCGAACCCCGAACCCCGAACCCCGAACCCCGAACCCCGAACCCCGAACCCCGAACCCCGAACCCCGAACCCCGAACCCCGAACCCCGAACCCCGAACCCTGAGGCTATAACTCAGCCATCGCTAGTGATCGTAGCAATAAGCTCGCTCAGTACCTGCTCAGCTTTGTCAGTGTCTACTTGGCAAGTACCGGCATTTAAATGGCCGCCGCCGCCGTATTTAAGGCATAACTCGCCCACATTGGTGTTTGAGCTGCGGTTGGTGATTGATTTACCAATGGCGTACACCACGTTTTGCTTTTTAAGCCCCCACATTTTATGAATTGAGATATTACACTCGGGGAACATGGCATAAATAACAAAGCGATTAGTGGCGAATATGGTCTCTTCTTCGGTTAAATTAAGGACCACTAAGTTGTCGTGTACTGATGAGCAGCGGTCTATTTGCTCTTTAGCCTGTGCGTTGTGCTCGTGGTATAACGCAACACGCTCGGCAACATCTTCCATTGCTAGTATTTGTTCTATGCTGTGATCTTTACAGGCGTCAATTAACTTCATCATTAACTGGTAATTAGAAATTTTGAATTCACGAAAACGGCCAAGCCCTGTGCGCGCATCCATAATAAAGTTCATCAGTACCCAATCAGTTGGGTTTAAAATTTCGTCTTTTGAAAATTGTGCAGAATCCCCTTTATCAACCGCTTCCATCATGTCAGTTGAAATATTAGGGAATTTTTCAGCGCCACCATAATAGTCGTATACAACACGTGCTGCAGAGGGCGCATCTGGGTCAATAATGTGGTTTTTTATATCGCTTGCGTTACGAACGGTTTCACTCAAGTGATGATCAAATGCAATATGACAACCGGCAACATAGGGGAGGTTAGTGGTAATGTCGTTGCTGGTAATGGCTATTTTACCGTCTTGCATGTCTTTTGGATGCACAAATAAAATATCGTCGATTAAATCTAAATCTTTAAGTAATACGGCACACACTAGGCCGTCAAAATCGCTGCGAGTGACAAGTCTATATTTATTATTGCTCATTTTCGGTCCATTTTTGTTTGTTTATTAATCTGAGTGTAGCAGTTTAAACTCCATTTTATATACCAGTTTTTAACATAAAAAAAGCCAAAACAATGGTTTTGGCTTTGAGTAGCAAGTGTGTATTAGTGATGTGTTATGCGCCTGGGCCACATTCCATACAATGGTTAATAATGTCTGGGCCAAATTTTAATTTAGCGTTTAAATCACGCAGTGCAGTGCGCAGGCCTTCTTCAATAACAGGGTGATAAAAAGGCATATCTAGCATTTGCGGTACAGTCATTTTGTTTTGTACAGCCCATGCTAATAAGTGAGCAATGTGCTCTGCTTGTGGGCCTATAAATTCAGCACCTAAAAATAAGCCTGTGCCGTGCTCGGCATACACACGCATGTGACCTTTGTTTTTTAGCATAACGCGGCTACGACCTTGGTTTTCAAAGCTGACTTCGCCTATTTCAAAGCAATCACAGCTGCCTAATCGTTGGCTAATTTCTTTAAAGCTTTCACCAACCATGGCTATTTGTGGGTCGCTAAACACAGCGGCAATTTTAGCGCGGCGTAAACCCGCACGTACTTGAGGGTAGCGGCCTGCGTTTTGCCCTGCGATTGTTCCTTGATCGGATGCTTCGTGAAGCAGTGGGATCATGTTACTGGCATCGCCGGCAATAAATATGTGAGAGTCGCCACATTGCATAGTGTGGGCATCAGCGAGTGGTACGCCACGTTCATCAAGCTCTATGCCGGTGTTTTCTAACCCTAGTTTATCGGTGTTAGGTACTCGCCCGGTTGCAGCCAGAACATAGTCAAACTGCTCGGTGTGTTTAACACCTTGTTTGTCGGTATAGGTTAGCTCTGCTTTATTACCTATTTGTTTCATATCTGAAACGTTTGAGTCGGTATCAACATAAAATTCTTCTGCAAATACGGTATTAGCGTAATCTTTAACTACTGGGTCGGTTAATGGGCCTATGGCACCACCTACACCAAAGAGTTTTACCTTTACCCCTAATCTGTGCAACGCTTGGCCAATTTCAAGGCCTATAACGCCAGGGCCAAATACGGCTACTGATTCTGGTAAATCATCCCAGTCGAATACATCGTCATTAATAATCAGTCGGTCGCCAAAGTTATTAAATACGCCAGGGTAAGATGGGCGTGAACCTGTTGCTATTACAAAGCGTTTAGCAGTGATAATGGTGTGCTCATCTATTTGCACGCGGTTGGCGTCTAAAAACTGTGCATAGCCACGAATTTTATCTTCGCTAGGTATTTCATCTACGGCTTCTACTACGAATCCTGCAAAGCGATCGCGCTCACTTTTAACTCGTGCCATAACGGCTTTACCGTCAATAACAGGTTTTGAGCTGTGAACTCCAAAGGCAGGTGCCATTTCTATTGAGTGCGCGGCTTCTGCTGCAGCAATCAATAACTTACTTGGCATGCAACCAACACGTGCGCAGGTTGTACCGTATGGGCCTGATTCAATCATAAGTACGTTTTGAGTAAATTGTTTAGCATTACGGTAGGCACTTAAACCAGCGGTACCTGCACCTATAACAACAACGTCGGTTTGCAATTCTTTCATAGTGTTTTTCCTTTAATAAACAGGGGCGTTGCAGCCCCTGTTTTATTTACTTAATTAAGCAAAGTATTTTTCTAAATCGTCTGAGCCGCCAATGTGCTTACCGCCAATAAATACTTGTGGTACGGTTTCACGGCCCGATACTGCTTTAAGGCTAGTAAGTGATGCGCCAGCACCCATTACGATTTCTTCAAAAGCAAAGCCTTTAGCTGTAAGTAGCTCTTTTGCTTTTTTACAGAAAGGACAGCCAGGCTTAGTAAATAGAGTAACCGCCTCTGGTTTTATTTGAGTTGGGTTGATGTAATCAAGCATAGTGTCAGCGTCTGATACTTCAAACGGGTCGCCTGGTAAATCTGGCTCGATGAACATCTTCTCTACTACGCCATCTTTAACCAGCATAGAGTATCTCCAGCTGCGCTTACCAAAACCTAAATCGTTTTTATCAACTAGCATACCCATGCCGTCAGTAAATTCGCCGTTACCATCTGGTAATAAGGTAATGTTTTGCGCTTCTTGATGCTCAGCCCATGCGTTCATTACAAAGGTATCGTTTACAGATACACAAACAATGTCGTCAACGCCATTTTGCTTAAGTACACCAGCTAACTCGTTGTAGCGTGGTAGGTGAGTTGATGAACACGTTGGTGTAAATGCGCCTGGTAGTGAAAACACAACGACCGTTTTGCCTTTAAAAATGTCATCGGTAGTCACTGATTTCCACTCGTCGTTTTGACGCGTTGCAAATGTAACGTTAGGGATTGTTTGACCTTCAATATTGTTTAACATGTTTTTAGTTCCTCTTGATTTGTTGATAGCCATTATGGCGAACAATTAAATATAGTTCCAATCGTTTGTTTGTATTAAACTGATAGGTATAAGCTATCAGTTTAAGTGTGAATATGAACTTAAAAGATTTAGAATATGTAAAAGCCGTTGCGCATTTTAAACATTTTCGCAAAGCGGCCGATGCCTGCTTTGTAAGCCAGCCTACCTTAAGTGGGCAAATTAAAAAGCTAGAACAAGAATTAGGGGTTATATTATTTGACCGTTCAACTAAGCACGTTACCTTAACAACCCAAGGTGAACGTTTGTTGACACAAATCAACCTTATATTAGAGCAAACTCAAATATTAAAAGAACTGGCTGCTACTTCTAACCAACCGTTACAGGGCAAACTAAGTATTGGCATTATTCCTACTATTGCTCCGTATTTATTACCTACGCTGCTTACATCAATGAAAGCGGCATTTCCTCAAAGCCAGTTTTCGTTTACTGAAATGCAAACTTCTACCATTTTAGCTGCGCTGGACAGTGGCGAGGTGGATTTTGCAATTTTAGCGGATGTGCCTGAACTAAAAAATTACCATACGATTAATGTATATAAAGAAGATTTTTTAGTTGCGGTATCTGCTGATAACGGTTTAGCTGTAAATAAAAAGGTAGCACTGCAAGATCTTCAAGGCAGTAACCTATTAATGTTAAGTGATGGGCATTGCTTTAAAGATCAAGCTCAGCAGTTTTGTTTTTCGGCAGGAGTGGATGTTTCTAGCCAGTACCAAGGCAACAGCTTAGAAACCTTACTAGCGCTGGTGGCAATGGACGATGGGGTTACGTTTGTGCCAAAACTTGCTGCAATACCCCGAGAGGGAATTCATTATTTGCCTATTTTTCCTAATCAGCAACGTAATATTGTATTAGCCTGTCGAAAGCACTACCCGCATTTATCTGGGGTTGAGCAGTTAGCTGATTGGTTAAGCGCTCACGATAATTTAAAAGTTAAGCTAGCCCAAGTACTTTAGGGCGTTGCAACTTCCACAATATCGTTAATTTGTACGCCCGGTAAAGGCTGATCATTAATACTGACGGCAATGGCGCTATGCTGATATAGCTGCTCTACACGAATACGGTTCAAAGTGGTTATAGTATGCGGCATGGTGTTGCCTTGCGCGTCTGTTAAATAATTATGATGAGCAATACTCAGCTGTTGGCCTTTTTCTAAGCCATGTGCCTTTCCTAAATTAATGACGAGTTTATTATTTTCCATGTGCATAATTTTGCCTTGGGTGGGTAGACACGCCATGGCTGCTTGCAAATCGTAACTTAGGGTTTGGTTTATCTCACTAATACTTTGACCAAAAGGCGACTGCCAAAAACGATTACTGTTTACATCAATAATGGCTGTTTTTTCAAATGGCCAGATGGCTTGGCTTTGATAGCTTTGTTGCCACAAGGGCTCATAAGTAGTGCCATTAAATAAACTAAACTCTATTTGGTAGTGACGCTGATAGCTTTCATCTTGCCAAAATGCATAGTCGCTATTGAGTTTATCGGTGGTGGATAAACTGGTAATTTGGCTTAACAACACATATTGCGCGTTACTGCGCGATGAAATTTCCTCTAACTGGCTATTAGAGTAGTCATGTTGTTGATTAAAGTAAGTATCGACTTTTATCGCTTTATTGAAATAGGCAACGGGTATTGCACTCATTTTTGATTTTTGCAACGAGGTATAAATGTTTTTACTGACTGCTTTGTTAATGTCAAATATTTGACCCATTCTCGCTTGTTCACGATTTGTTAATTGGCTTTGCGTGACAGCTATAAACTTATTAAAGTTACTTTGTGGACATTGCTCTGTTTGCGCAAAGATATCTAAGCGTAAGGTAATTGCAAACTCATCACTGCTGCGGTTTTCACTGACAAGCTCTATTTTTTGAATTTCGCCTTGGCTACTTATTTTTAGCTGATCTTGGGTTAAAACACCATCAACAAGCGTTTGCACCGAGCTCACCCGTGCCCCAGAGAATACAAGGGCTTGGGTAATTGCATCTTTTATTGCAGCGGCCTTTGCACCGGGAATGTCGCTATTTTGAATAACCGCATGGCCTGTAGACTCATACCACTGAGCGTGGGTAAAAGGTGAAAACGTTAATACCGCAGTGGTGCTTAATCCTGCTAATACTGCTTTTAAAAACGACTTCATACTCTTACTCCAATTAAACGTTAGCGTTAATGAGTCTCAGCAAGTAATGTACCACTATTATTTGTTGTTACAGAATATAGGTATCACTGGCATTAAACGTGCATAACTGAGTTTAATTAGTTTTTAAAGGCCCTGTATGATGCGAGTAATGCCATTAATGATCACATTAGGCTGCTTAACGTTAAGCGGTTGTAGCAATATATTTGATAAGCACGTTGAATATAAATATGTTGAGCCAAATAATTACCCTGTATTAAAAGCAATAGGGTACGCGCCCATTAGTTTGCAGTCGGGAAGTAATGACACTCAAAAACAACTTATGGCGATTAAGGCTTCAAAGCTCGAGGCTTATCGCGAACTAACAGAGCAAGTATACGGGCAAAAAATTACCGCAGGTACAACGGTTGCAGGCTCTATTGCCCAAGATGATTATTTACAAAGCAAAGTACAAGGTATTATTAAAGGTGCGCAAATTATAAAAACATATGCCGTTAATGATATGTATATAACCGAGCTTGAGCTTAATATGAAACGCGTGCACGACTTGTACATAGGTGAGATAAAGCCACGGGAAGTGAAAAAAGTGACTTATTACTAAGCGACAAATTAATACCCATAAAAAAACGCCTAAACGAATTATCGTTTAGGCGTTTTTTTATGGGTATTCTTTTAGGCTTTTAGGTTACGTACAATACTGTTATCAGTATTTACAACGCTGCCAGCTTGGTCGTAGGTCATCGATGATGGCGCACCAATTAAAATACCTTTCAACTGTTTTACACTTAACTGTGCCTGATGTGCTGCGTGAGCGTTAACTTCATTTTGTTTTTGACATTGCTCAAGCTTAGTTCTGGTCAGCTTTATTAAGTCAGCGTTTTCATCTGTTTGCTGATCATTACTGGCAATCAGTTTACTTAGTTCTTTATCTAGGGTGCTTATACTGGTTAAAAAAGACATTTTTTGTTGGGCAATTTCTTTTAAACCTTCGCCTCTACGTGAGGCAATAGCATTAAGCTCTTGAGTAAGAAGCTCACTCAAGGTTGTTAAACAATTAATTTGTTCGTTTAGTTTAATCGTAATTAAACTATTGTGATCAGCCATAAACATTAAACTCGAAATCTGCTAAGTTTTTGGCAAGTTTCTCACTATCTATTTGATACTTGCCTTCGGTAATGGCTTTTTTAAGTTCAGCAACTTTATTACTGTCAAAACCAGAAGACTGCTCTGCTTTTTCTTGTAAAGATTTTAATTGCTTGGCTTGCGGTGTTAGGCTCACCGAATCGCTTGCAGCTTTTGGCGAAGGCGTTTGCGCAGCCTGCGTATTTGCATTATCTCTTTTTAAATCAACTTTTTGCTGTTGAGTGTTTGTTAAAACACCAGGCTGTTGATTTGATTTGTTTACTTGACCGACCATGATAAAAACCCATTTATTACCCAACTGATGCCTATATATCGGCATTTACTAAAGATACTTTAGCATAAATTACATTAAATATTTACCTGCACAGACTCTACACCATCTACCCGTGCATTTAAAACTTTACCTGTTTTTTTGTTTTCTACTCGTACTTGTTCACCTAAGGTTCCATCCTCTAATGCAACACCCGTGGTTTTTACTCTTAACCCTTTAATATTGGCAAAAATGTTGACAGAGTCGCCTTTGCAAACCATACAAATTTGATTGAGCAGCACAGGCATACCTTCACGAATATTACGTTTACTGCGGCTACCAATAAGTAGCGCAGGATCATCAAGGTACTGAACACGTATAAAGTGCGCAGGACGCATATCAATACTTAAATGGGATGGAGTAATTACTTCACCTCGTGCTAAATTAGTAGTTGCAACAACAACAGGTGCTGATTCAGTGATTCTGACATGAACGTATTGTGCCCAGTTGTCACTATCGTTACATTTTATTTGAATGGTGACTTGACGATTAAAAGGGGGTTCGCTTGGCGTTACTAACTCTGGCTCAGAGTTACACTGGCGATCGGGTATGCGGCTATCTAACGGTAATGCGCTAAACTGTATTTTGTTATCATTTGTAGTTACTGCTTTTTGAGCAACATAAGATACAGCCATTTCTTGAAGCGATTCTTTGCTAAATACTTGAGCCTTTAGTGGCAAAGTGAAGCAGAGGCTAGCAAGAAAATAAAAAACACTGTATCTTCTGGTTTTTTTTAACAAACTCATAATGTTTCGACTATGCTTATGGTTGCAAACAGGGTATAAATATTTTGCGTCAGAATTTAGACGCCCCCGTTGTGTTATGACGCTTTATTAATTGAAAGCAATTATCGTTCCTTATATTTGTTTTCTTAGGAGATTTAAATGGCCGGTATTTTAGACTCAGTAAACCAGCGTACTCAGTTGGTTGGGCAAAACCGCTTGGAATTATTGTTATTTAAGCTTAACGGGCGTCAGCGCTTCGGCATTAATGTGTTTAAGGTGAGAGAAGTTCTTCAATGTCCTCCATTAACGAGCATGCCAAAATCTAACGCTTATATTCGTGGTGTAGCGCATATTCGAGGCCAAACTATTTCGGTGATTGATTTATCTATGGCTGTTGGCGGGCGACCTATAAAAAGCACAGAGGATGGCTTTATTATCATTGCAGAATATAACCGCACAGTGCAGGGCTTTTTAGTTGGTGGTGTTGAGCGAATTGTTAATATGAACTGGGAAAAAATAATGCCACCGCCATCAGGTGCGGGTCGCTATTCTTATTTAACAGCCGTCACTGAAATTGAAAATGAACTGGTAGAAATACTTGACGTAGAAAAAATCTTAAACGAAATTTGCCCAGTGAATACTACCGTGAGTGATGATGTTGCTGCTCAAGGAAATATACAAAAAGACCTAGGTGAAAGAATTGTATTTATTGCCGATGATTCGGCTGTTGCACGAAATCAGGTTAAACGAGCGCTAGAGCCTTTAGGTGTTACTACTGAGCTTGCTAAAAATGGTAAAGAAGCTCTAAGAAGACTAAAAGAAATTGCAGAGCTTGATTGCGTTAATGATATTACAGAGCGTGTAGGGTTATTAATTTCTGATGTAGAAATGCCAGAAATGGATGGCTATACACTCACTGCAGAGATTAAAGCCGATCCTAAACTTGCACCACTTCATGTTATTTTACATACATCTTTAAGCGGTGTTTTCAATCAAGCAATGATTGAAAAAGTAGGAGCAGATGATTTTATTGCAAAATTTAACCCAGACGAGCTTGCTACAGCCGTTAATAAGTGGGTTCATTGTGATTAATAAACACAGGTGTTATTGATTTGACTAATAAAGATTTGCAGCAAAAAGAATACGATCAATTTCGCTTATTTTTAGAACAACAGTGCGGTATTGTTTTAGGTGAAAATAAGCAGTATTTGGTTAAAAGCCGTTTGGCGCCATTAATGACGCGATTTAATGTTGATTCATTATCTGAACTGGTAACTAAAACGCTAGGTGTGCATGAGCGCCAGTTGCGCGCAGCCGTTGTTGATGCGATGACAACCAATGAAACATTGTGGTTTAGAGATCAATATCCGTTTGAGTTACTTAAAACCAGATTATTTCCTGAGTTTAAAACGTTAAATAGGCCATTAAAAATATGGTCTGCTGCGAGCTCTTCAGGCCAAGAACCCTATTCAATTGCTATGTCGGTGGCTGAGTTTCAATCAAGCAGCCCTGGTGTTTTAAAAATGGGTGCACAAATAATTGGTACAGATATATCAAATACCATGCTGGATATGTGTAAACATGCTGAATATGATGCATTGGCATTGGCCCGCGGGCTATCTGCTGAACGCCGTAAAAAGTTTTTTAAAGACAGCGGCAATGGTATGGCACAAGTGGTTGATTCATTGAAAAAGCAAGTGAGCTTTAGGCATTTAAATTTGCTCGATTCGTACGCCTTGATGGGTAAATTCGATATTATATTTTGCCGTAATGTTTTAATTTATTTTTCACCTGAAGTAAAAGCTAAAATAATTGCACAATTTTCTCAAGCACTTAACCCTAAAGGGTATTTGTTTTTAGGTGCGTCGGAGTCTATGTCTGGCTTAAGTACGGACTTTGATATGGTGCGCTGTAACCCCGGTATTATTTACCAAAAGAAATAACCTTCTTAATATATTACCCTCCTTTAAACGACGCTCACTGCGTCGTTTTTTGTTTTAATCATCACTATTTTCATTGCTGGCTTACTTATTGCTTTATTGATGCTAAGTCAATTTTTTGGAGGTAGTTATGGCTATCAGTTTTGATAAAGCATTAGGCGTGCATCCGCATGCGATGTTGATCCGTTCGCAAAGAGCAGAAATGCTCGCTACTAATATCGCAAATGCTGATACGCCCGGCTATAAAGCAAAAGATATCGACTTTGCCTCAGCATTAAAAACGGCAAAGTCTAACCAACTAAGCGGCAATAGCATGGTAAGAACCAATGAAAAACACATTGCCGGTGGTACCCGTAGTGTAGGTGGTAATGAATTATTTCGTACGCCAAATCAAACAGATACAGGTGATGGCAACTCTGTTGATATACAAGTGGAACGAAACTTGTATACACAGAATGCTATGGAGTATCAGGCCAGTGTCCAGTTTCTTAATGGTAAATTTAAAGGCCTGAAAAAAGCCCTCGGTAGTCAAGGAGCCTAATTATGAGTTTATATAATGTGTTTGATATTGCTGGTTCTGGTATGAGTGCACAAAACGTGCGATTAAATACCACCGCAAGTAATATCTCTAATGCTAATACAGTTAGCTCTTCACAAAATGAGACGTACCGAGCGCGACAACCTGTATTTGCTGCGGAGCTAACAAAAGCGTCAGCGTCAGCAAGCAACCCACAGGGCTCTGCCGTTGGAGTGAAAGTGTTAGGAGTGGTTGAGAGTGATAAACCACTACAAATTGAATATAACCCAAACCATCCCAGTGCGGATGAAAATGGTTATATTTATAAACCCAACGTGAATGTTGTTGAGGAGATGGCAAATATGATTTCTGCATCTCGCTCTTATCAGACAAATGTTCAAGTTGCTGATGCAGCTAAGCAAATGTTAAGTAAAACACTGCTGCTAGGTCAGCGGTAACTGAGGGTAGCTCATGAGTAACGATATTAGTACTTCTTCATCCTACATGGACTCTTTACGTTGGCAAGATAAGCAAGTGCCAAAAAAAGAGGAAAGTGATGCGTTAACCCAAGAAGATTTCTTTTCGTTGTTAACACAGCAATTGTCATATCAAGATCCCAGCAAACCAGCTGATAATGATCAGATGATTGCGCAAATGACCAATTTTACTATGGCTGAAGGGATCTCAAATTTAAACTCTAACTTTGAGTCTTTAGCCGCGTCGATGACATCAAATTCGGCATTGCAAGCATCAACACTGGTTGGTAAACAAGCACTGCTGGAGTCTGACACGCTTGAGCTTAATGAGTCGGGTGAGGTTAAGGGAGCTATTGTTGCTGAAAAGCCGGTAGATAATTTAACACTTCGTATTGAAGATGCGTCAGGGCAGTTAGTTAAAACCATTGATTTAGGCACTCAGCCTGCAGGTGCAGTGCGCTTTGCGTGGGATGGTAAAAATGAAGCGGGTGAACGGCTTCCTCCTGGTGAATACAAGGTTAAAGCTGAAGGCAGTACGGATGGCGAATTTTCAAGCCTCCCAATTGCTTCATTCAAAAATATTGAGAGTGTTAATATTAATGGCTCAAGCGGCATTATTATTAATACCAAAGAAGGTGCGGTTAGGCTGACTGATGTCGCAGAAATCGCGTAATAGATTGTATGTATTTTTTTAGCCATCAGGCTAAATACTTTTAGGTTAGAGGTTAATTATGAGCTTCAATATTGCATTAACAGGCCTTGCTGCCGCACAAAAAGATTTGGATGTTACCGCCAATAACATTGCCAACGTAAACACCACAGGCTTTAAAGAGTCACGTGCTGAATTTGCTGATGTATACGCATCATCGGTATTTAGTGCAGGTAAAACTAAAAATGGTGATGGTGTACAAACCACCATGGTTGCTCAGCAATTTCATCAAGGCTCATTACAGTTTACTAATAACTCACTGGATTTAGCGATTACCGGTGAAGGTTACTTTGCTACCAGCCAAGACTTAGGCGCACAAGATTTTACCTACACGCGAGCGGGTGCGTTTAAGCTTAATAAAGACAACTTTGTTGTCGACGCTAAAGGTAATTTTTTACAGAGCTTCCCAGTTGATGAAGTCAGTGGTGACACAACGTCTGTGAGTTTAAGTACTTCATCGGCATTACAAATTCCAGATTCTTCTGGTTCACCTCGCTCTACCAGTAATGTATACACTTCGTTTAATGTTGATTCTCGTGAAGATGTTATCGCAGTGCCGTTTGATGCAACCGACAGCACCACTTACAACTCTTCAACATCAACGACTATGTATGACTCGTTAGGTGAGCCACATGTATTACAATTCTTTTTTGTAAAAACAGCGCCAAACGAATGGCAAGTACATGGCACGTTAGATCAAACTCCTTTTGATGCGACTGGTGCAGCTACTGCAACACCAAGCCCGTTAAGCACGTTTGGTTTTGATGCCAGTGGTTTACCTGCGACTACCGATGGTGCTCCAAATGTTGGCCCTACGTTTACTGATGTCAATTTAACCGGTGCAAATTTATCGGGTATTTTATCTAATGGCGCTCAATTTGATGATATTGCTATTAACTGGCGTGATGAAGCGGGTACCGCTAACAGAACACCTACTCAGTATGCGAGTCGTTTTGAAGTGAAGGCGCTTGAGCAAGATGGTGCGACAGTGGGTCGTTTAGCGGGGATTGATATTGGTACTGATGGCAAAGTGGTTGCGTCATACAGTAACGGTGATTCAACCTTCTTAGGTCAAGTTGCCATGGTGCGTTTTTCAAACTCGCAAGGCCTACAACAGGTCGGTGATACCTCATGGAAAAAGAGTTTAACCTCAGGTGAGCCAATTGCGGGTGAGCCTGGTTCAGGTACTTTAGGTAACATTAACTCATCAGCGCTTGAGCAGTCTAATGTAAACTTAACCAATGAGCTGGTCGATTTGATTAGTGCGCAACGTAACTTCCAAGCAAACTCTCGTGCGCTTGAGGTTAATTCAACTATTCAACAGAACATCCTTCAGATCAGATAATCATTATTTTGATTTATTTAGGCTGCTTAATGCAGCCTTTTTTTATTCCCTTCTTAAAATCTTATTCATCCTTAAATTTAATTTGGCACTTATATTGCATTTACTCATGCATAGATTTATTAATGAGTCGATGTTATGGATAAAATGGTCTACATAGCGGCATCTGGCGCTAAACAAAGCATGCAAGGGCTTGCTCTTAAAGCCAATAATTTGGCAAATGCAAATACCACTGGGTTTAAATCTGATTTTGCGCAAGCGCGATCAATGCAGGCTTTCGGTGAAGGTTTGCCGACTCGTGTTTTTGCTATGCAGGAGCGCCCAGGATCAAACATGACATCGGGCGGTGTTGTCGAAACAGGTCGCAGCCTTGATATTGCTATGAGTGATAATGCATGGCTGAGTGTTCAGGATGCCTCTGGTAATGAAGCCTACACAAAAGTGGGTTCGTTAAATATAACGGCTGAAGGTATGTTAACTACCAGCGACGGTCGTCAAGTTATTGGCGAAGGTGGGCCAGTCATATTACCTGTACCGATTGAAAAAATTGAATTTAGCAAAGATGGCACTATTCAAGTTCGCCCTCAAGGTGCACCGGCTAACTTTTTAGAAGAAGTTGATCGGCTAAAAGTGGTTGATGCAAACAACGCCACGCTCGAAAAGGGTAATGATGGCTTATTTAGAGCTAAACCAGGCGAAATAGTTGAAACATCAGCCAATGTACAAGTATTAGGTGGCACATTAGAAAAGTCGAATGTAAATCCTGTGCATGAAATGGTCGATATGATCAGTCACCAACGCCAATTTGAATTACAAGTAAAACTGATGAAAACAGCTGAAGAGATTGACGAACGTCAAGAGCAGCTGATGCGCATCGTTTAACTTTAACGTGAGGACATTATTATGAATCCAGCATTATGGATAAGTAAAACAGGGCTTGACGCTCAACAAACTGATATATCGGTTATATCAAATAACTTAGCGAACGCCAGTACAGTAGGTTACAAAAAAAGCCGCGCTATTTTTGAAGACTTGCTTTACCAAAATATTAATCAACCAGGCGGTCGCTCATCGCAAGACACCGAAATGCCGTCAGGCTTAATGCTTGGCGCGGGTACTAAGGTGGTGGCTAACCAAAAAAACTTTTCGCAAGGTAATATGCTCACCACTGAAAATTCATTAGATTGGATGATTTCAGGCCCTGGCTTTTTTGAAGTACTGCAACCGGATGGCAATATTGCTTATTCGCGTAACGGCCAGTTTACTACTGACGGTGACGGGCGTGTTGTAACCTCGGGTGCTGGTTATGTTGTTCAGCCTGAAATGAATGTACCTGACGATGCACAGTCGATCACCGTATCTCAAGACGGTGAAGTGTCAGTTCGCGTTAAAGGTCAGGCCGAAAACGTGGTTATTGGTCAGATCACGATTAGTGATTTTATTAATCCGTCGGGCCTTGAGCCTATAGGGCAAAACTTATATACCGAAACCGCTGTAAGTGGTGCGCCTGTTCAAGGTAACCCAGGTGTTGAAGGTTTAGGTACGATTATTCAAGGTTCACTTGAAACATCAAATGTAAATGTGACCGAAGAGTTAGTTAATTTGATTGAAACGCAGCGCGTTTATGAGATGAACTCAAAAGTGATCTCAGCCGTTGATGAAATGATGAGTTATATCAATCAACAGTTATAGTTTTGGGGGATTGTATGCGTAATATTATGTTATTTACAGTAGGGACTTTACTATTAAGTGGTTGTGTAGCTACACAAAATAATGAGGTAGTACAAGACGATCCCTATTATGCACCTATGTATCCAGAGCCTAATATGGAGCCAGTAGTCGCAACCGGCTCTTTGTTCAGTACTCAATTATCGAATGATCTTTATGCCGATAAAAAAGCACTGCGAACAGGCGATATCATTACTGTTAAATTACAAGAGTCAACTCAAGCGACTAAAGCAGCTAAAACAGAAACGGATAAAGAAACCGATGCCAGCCTCGACCCTGTGATTGGCTTAGGTGGTTTACCTGTGAATATTGGCGGCGATAGCATTCAATTTGGTATTGGCAGTGACTCCTCATTTAAAGGTGACTCAAAATCAAATCAATCAAATAGCTTAGTTGGCGATATTTCGGTTAACGTAATGCGAGTACTACCAAATGGTAATTTAGTGATTCGCGGTGAAAAATGGCTAACGTTAAACACCGGTGAAGAATTTATTCGCTTAGAAGGGTTAGTGCGTCCACAAGATGTCAATGCCGATAATACCGTTGAGTCTAATCGAATTGCGAATGCGCGTATTCAGTACTCAGGTAAGGGCCAAACACAAGAGGCACAAAGCCCAGGTTGGTTAACGCGTTTCTTTAGTAGCTCATTGTTTCCCTTTTAGAGGACATTCGACATGAATGGTTTTAAAGTTTTTTGTTTTATGGTGCTACTAGGCTGGCAATTTACTGCCAGTGCTGAGCGAATTAAAGATGTGTCTATGGTCGAAGGGGTGCGCTCAAACCAATTAGTGGGCTATGGCTTAGTTGTTGGTTTACCAGGCACCGGTGAGCAAAGCCGTTTTACCGAGCAAAGCTTTAAAGGCATGCTTAATAGTTTTGGTATTACGTTACCTTCTAGTTTAAAGCCAAAAATTAAAAATGTAGCAGCGGTTGCTGTTCATGCTGAACTCCCCCCATTTAGAAAGCCAGGGCAAACCATAGATATAACTGTATCATCGATTGGCAGTGCAGGCAGCTTGCGCGGTGGCACATTACTACAAACATTCTTAAAAGGGGTTGATGGTAATGTTTACGCCATCGCTCAAGGCAGTTTAATTGTAGGTGGCTTAGGCGCTGAAGGCCTTGATGGTAGTCGCGTTGTGATTAATACGCCAACAGTAGGACGTGTACCAAATGGTGCAACCGTTGAACGTGCTGTTAAAAGCCCATTTATGCAAAACGACTATATTACCTTTAATTTAAACCGTCCTGACTTTACTACTGCTAAACGTTTAGAGAAAACCATTAATGATTTAATTGGTCCAAATAGCGCTCAAGCACTCGATGCAGCTTCTATTCGTGTTATTGCACCTCGTGATGCCTCGCAACGTGTATCGTATTTATCAACTCTTGAAAACTTAGAGTTTAAGCCAGCAGATACTTCAGCAAAAATAATTGTTAACTCGCGTACCGGCACTATTGTTATAGGTAAAAATGTAAAATTACAACCTGCGGCAATTACCCATGGAGGTTTAACAGTAACGATTGCTGAGCAGCAAAATGTTGCGCAGCCAAACCCTCTGGCCGAGGGGGAAACGGTGGTGACCCAACAAAGTATTATTGATGTTAATCAGGATGATTCACGCGCTTTTGTATTTGACCCAGGTGTGAGTCTTGATGATTTAGTTCGCGCAATTAATGAAGTTGGCGCTGCCCCTGGTGATTTAATGGCGATTCTTGAAGCACTTAAAGAAGCCGGCGCCATTAATGGCCAGCTTGTTGTAATTTAGTTTTATAAGACCCTATTTAGGGTCTTTAACAGTTAACCTAAAAAAGACGCGGCATAAAGCCGCTGCTACCACAGCAATAAACATTGAATTTAACCTTTCACAATAAGTAGCAGCGAGTTTACCTCGCGTCTCTCACTTAGTTTAATCTTTGCCTAGAACCTAGAACCTAGAACCTAGAACCTAGAACCTAGAACCTAGAACCTAGAACCTAGAACCTAGAACCTAGAACCTAGAACCTAGAACCTAGAACCTAGAACCTTTCAATTCTCTTGGCTCAATTATTGCATTTTATTAAGTATTATTAATTATTGTGTCAAAAAGCTGATGGAAACAAATCATCTAGATAAGCAAAACTTTTTTGATTTAGGCAACTTAGACTCTTTGCGTCGAGATGCTTTAAACAGCGGTGACGCATCAACCGATGAATCTAAAGCGGCGTTAAAAAAAGCAGCGGCACAATTTGAAGCTATTTTCACCCAAATGTTGCTTAAAAGTATGCGTAAAGCCAATGAGGCTTTCGAAGATAAAGAAAGCCCGTTTAATGCTAGTGGCGTTAAGTTTTTTGAAGAAATGCACGACCAACAGATGGCCACAGAGCTTTCATCAAATGGCTCTTTGGGTCTTGCAGATTTAATTGTGCAGCAACTATCGCCAGATGGAAAAAACTTTATGCCAGGCTCTGTTCTTCGCACCACATCAGATTTCTTTAGTGATCAACGTGCGGGTAGCACCTTACCTCATCAAGAAAATCAAAAGGTCACTGAAAAAGTGCCGCTCGTTGATTCAACTGAAAAAAGCGAACAAAACATAGCGTCTGGCACATTTGAAAGTGCTGAGGAATTTGTGAGCACAGTGTGGGAACACGCAAAAACAGCGGCTAAAAAAATTGGTTTAAATCCGGCGGTTATGGTCGCACAAGCAGCATTAGAAACTGGCTGGGGTAAACATATTATTAATAAAGGTGATGGTAATAGCTCAAACAATTTATTCAATATTAAGTCAGATAAAAGTTGGCAGGGTGAAAAAGCCAGTAAAGTTACTTTAGAGTTTGAGCAAGGTGCTGCTGTCAAAAAGCATGCAAACTTTAGAGCGTATGATTCGATAAAAGATAGCGTGAATGACTTTGTGGATTTTTTAACACAAAACCCGCGCTATCAAGATGCATTAAACAATACGGCAAAGCCGCATAAATTTTTAGACTCTTTACAGCAAGCTGGTTATGCAACCGACCCTAATTATGCAGACAAAATAAAAAGAGTGCTGAACAGTAACGAATTGAAGAATATCGCCACAAGCGTGATCCGCCAGGGAGTAGAGTAACATGTCGTTTAATTTATTAAACATTGCTAATTCAGGAATAAGAGCAAACTCTGAGTTATTGCAAACGACAAGTAAAAACATCGCAAATGTTAATACCGAAGGGTATGTACGTGAGCGCACCGAGTTTACCACCATGATTGATAATCAGGTAGGCCGTGGCCAAACGTATCGATTATTGAATGAGTTTGCGCAAAAGCAATTAAACCGAGATACCTCAAATAAAAGCTTTTTTGATCAATTTGTTAGTGAAGCGAGTCGAGTTGATCAAATCTTTTCAGAAAAATCAAATAGCTTATCAACTAGTATCAACTCAATGTTCAATAACGTACAAGAGGCTCTTAATCAACCTTCATCAACTGTTGCTCGTTCATTAGTGATGAGTGATGCGCAAAATCTGATTGATCAAATGGACAGGCTTGCAGGTATTGTTTCAGAGCAAAAAGCGGTGGTTAATGAGCAATTAGAAATTTTTTCGGAAGAGGCGAATACACTAATCGAAAGTATTAGTTCGTTGAACCAAGAAATTGCAGGTGTTCATGGTACCAAAAACGAAGCGGATGCGAGCTCAGCTTATAATGAGCGTGATAAAGCAATACGTGATTTATCTGAACTGATTGATATAGAAACACTCGATGGCCCCAATGGTGAAAAACAAGTATTTATGGGCTCAGGTGAAGCGGTTGTTATGCAAAATGGGTCATTCAACTTGTTCTCGATTAGTGGCGATCCAGATGCCAATTTTAAAGAGTTACGTTTAGATGTAAATGGCGGTCAAGCCGTGCCACTCGATATAGACCCTACTAAACTAAAAGGTAAAATTGGCGGTTTATTGGCATTTAGAGACGATATTTTGGTGCCTGCACAAAATCAAATAGGCCAGATGGGCATTGCACTTGCCGATTCGTTTAATCAGCAAAACCGTTTAGGGATGGATGCTAATGGTGAATTAGGTGGAGATATTTTTGAAATTCCAACGGTTAGTGCTTATGTTTATCAAGCAAATACCGGAACAGCTAATATGTCAGCAACTGTTGAGGCAGGTAAAGGCAGTGAACTACCAGCCAGTGACTTTGTGATCACTTATACGGGTAACCCTAATGAGGTGAGTATTCAGCCTATTGATAATAAAGGTGAGCCTTTAGGTACAGCGTCTTTAGCAACTATACCACCTAGTGGCATTATCGATTCAGCAGCGATTACTAGTGGGGAATCGTTTGGCTTAGAGCTTAATGTAACGGGAGCCGGTAATGCTGGGGATCAATTTCAGGTAAAACTTAACAGTGGCGCTGCGGGTAATATATCGTTGACCAGTGGTCGAGGTGAAGACATTGCCTTGGCCTCTCCAATTAGAACAGCAGATGGCCTTGATAATACAGGGACAGGTACTATTTCACCGGGTGATGTGAGCGATGTAACCACTGGCAGTTTTAGTAACCCTCTAGGGCTAGCAAATGGCCCTATTAGCATTGTTAAAACAGCTAATGCTAACGAATATCAACTGACTGACGGTAATGGCACGACCACGTTTACGGTTACACCGCCTGCTAATAATATACTCGCTCAAGCTGGAGCGCCTTACGATGGCTATGGTTTTGACTTTAATATTGAAGGTGTACCAGCTACAGGTGATACCTTTAATTTGGAATTTAATGAAGGCGGTTTTGATGATAACCGTAATGGCCAAAAGCTCGCAGATTTACAAAATACCGATTTAGTACGTCAAAATGTAGTGGCAAGTGCCTCAGCCGATAATCATAAAACGTTGAATCAGGCCTATGCTGGGTTGGTAACTGATGTTGGGGTAGTGACCAGCCAAGCAATGACTAACGGTGCTGCATTTGATGCATTAGCACAACAATCAGAAGCCTGGTATGAATCATTGTCGGGCGTAAACTTAGATGAAGAGGCGGCTAATTTGCTGCGTTTTCAGCAATCTTATGCTGCATCTGCTCAAGTATTGTCTGCAGCACGTTCTATTTTTGACACTTTACTGAGTGCGGCGAGGTAATTATGCGTTTATCAAATAATTTAATGTATCAAAATAACATTAATAAAATACTTGAGAATCAACAAAATGTAGCAGGTGCGCAAGAGCGTGTTACCACGGGTCAAAAATATTTGAGTACCTCTGAAAACCCAGCTGCTATATCGCAAGGGATGTTGTACACCAATAAAATAGAAACTAATGAGCAGCTGACCAAAAATATTAACCAGCTAAAAGGGCGTTTAGAAACCGAAGAAAGCTTGTTACAAGGTATGAACGACACTATTTTAGAAGCTCAAATGTTAACTATACAAGCGGGTAACGGTTCGTTAAGTAAAGATGACTTAGCGGCGGTAGCGGGTGAACTGCAAGAGTTACAAAAGTCGTTACTAAATTTAATGAATAGCCAGTCGGAAGGAGGTAAATACCTTTTTTCTGGCTATCAAGATAATATTCAAACATATACATTTAATAGCACTAATGGCAAATATGAATACCAAGGCGATCAAGGTCAGCACGAGGTAACGATCGCAAAAGGGGTTGAGATCAAATCAAGCGATAATGGCTTTAATGTATTTGAACGCGTAGATGCGCGACTAGATGTAGTTTCAAACGATGGAGCGCCAACGGGCGGAATTATCGCTGGAACAGTGTATGTTGAAAATCAAGGTGAGTTTGACCGTTTTCACAAAGCTAATTATAACTCAGACCCAGATCCACTAATTTCTCCAACGATCAATACCTATAACGTTAATGTGATCCCAGGGGCAACACCCTCAGCGCCTGATCAGTATGAAATATTACGAGACGGCGCCTCGCTTGTGCCACCCGTTACGGGTGAAGTAACCGACGAACCGATTGAATTTGCTGGTATGGAAATTCAACTCGAAGGAGCAGCACCAGGACAGCTTGATTTTACCCTTGAAAAACCAAGTAAAGAAAATGTGTTAAATACGCTGCAAGATCTGATCATCAGCCTAAATGACGATCAACTTGATGAAGCGCAAATCAACCAAGCATTATCAGATGGGTTAATTCAGCTTAAAAACGCCAGTGAGCAAATTGTATTTACACAAGCTGGCTTAGGTGGGCGCATGAATGTGGTTGAGCGTGTAACCGATTCAAACA
Organism: Pseudoalteromonas sp. DL-6; assembly: GCF_004328665.1. Lineage (NCBI taxonomy): Bacteria > Pseudomonadati > Pseudomonadota > Gammaproteobacteria > Alteromonadales > Pseudoalteromonadaceae > Pseudoalteromonas > Pseudoalteromonas sp. DL-6. The sequence continues at coordinate 2,341,269 of NZ_CP019770.1, read as the reverse complement.
GTGCACTAGATATTAATAATCAAGAAAACAGATCCAGCCTGATTGAAATTGATGCCGCTGAAGCGATTAGCGATCTCACAAAACATGAGTCTGGATTACAGGCCTCACAAGCGACTTTTGGTCGTTTGGCTAAACTCTCATTATTCGATTATTTATAAATACCATCCAAGGCAGGTTATTACTTTTAGGAAAAATAGGTAATAACTTGCCTTAACGAAGCGGCAAAAAACTGTCACCCCCCTTTTTCTCTCCTGTCAAAAAAATGCTCACTATTTATTAAATACCGTAATAAACGTTATTTAGTTGTTATAAAACATGGGTTTAATATTTTATTATTAGTTGGCACAAGTAATGCATTCAACTAGTCATAGACAGTGTGGTTTTTGCTTAAATATTTTGAACCACATTCTGATTGAAACTAGGAGATGGTAAAATGGCTTTAAGCGTAAATACAAATGTTGCATCACTTAATGGGCAACGCAATCTATCTAAATCTAGCATGGCACTTGAAACCTCAATGCAGAGACTATCATCTGGTTTGCGTATTAATAGCGCAAAAGACGATGCTGCAGGTTTACAAATTGCCAACCGACTAACGTCTCAGGTAAATGGCCTAACGGTTGCTCAGCGTAATGCCAACGATGGTATTTCTATGGCGCAAACTGCTGAAGGTGCAATGCAAGAGTCAGCAAATATTCTGCAACGTATGCGTGACTTATCACTGCAATCGGCGAATGGTTCAAATAGTGCGGTTGACCGTGCATCACTGCAAAAAGAAGTAGCAGCCTTGCAACAAGAGCTCACTCGAATTGCAGATACCACTAAATTTGGTGGCACCAGCTTACTTGACGGCACTTTTGGTACTAAACAGTTTCAGGTAGGTGCAAATGCGAATGAAACCATTAATGTAAGTTTGCGTAATGTTGCTGCAAACGCTATTGGTGCATATGAAGTAAAAGGAAACAGTACGTTACTGGGTGCTGTTGCAACACAAACAGCACCGCTTGCTACGGCAACAGGTGCAGTTGCTACGGCAGGACTAAATATTAATGGTGTTGCAATCCCTGATGCAGGTGTTACGGGTAAGGGAGCTGCTGAAATAGCCGATACCATTAACAAAGAGGCAACAGGCGTAGTTGCAACTGCAAAATTAGATGTCACTATTGCAGGACTGACATCAGCGGATAACAGTGACTTAACTCTTCGCAAAGCTGGCGCTGCGGTTGATACGTATAAACTATCAGAATTTGGTGGTGATCTTGATCGTCTTGCTGAAAAGCTGCAAGCCGATGGCTATGATGCAATCGTAGACGATGGTTCGTTAACACTAAAAGCTGAAGGCGTTGATGGTATTCAAATGACAGGTACTGCCGGTACAGCTACTATTGCTAACAATGCAACAGGTGGTACGCCAGTAGCTGGTGGCGCTACCAATAATGATATCAGTGTTTCATCATCACTGACCTTATCTTCGTCAGAAAAAATTGGCATATCGGGTACTGATGTAGATGATATTCTAGGCGGTACAAATATTTCAGCTACCGGTGGTTCTGGTGAATTAACATCTGTTGAAAGTGTTGATATATCAGGTACGACTAGTGCGGGTGCGCAGTCTGCGATTAACACTATAGATGCGGCGCTTGCGCAAATTGACGCCCAGCGTGCAGACTTAGGTGCGGTACAAAACCGTTTTGGTTTTACCATTGCCAACCTTGCTAACGTATCTGAGAATGTGTCAGCTTCTCGCAGTCGTATTCAAGATACTGATTACGCGCTTGAAACCGCAACACTAACTAAAAACCAAATAATGCAACAAGCAGGTACCACTATTTTGTCTCAGGCAAACCAGTTGCCACAGGCAGCATTAAGTCTTTTAGGTGGCTAATATCCGCTAACTATAAAAAGCCAAGCAAATATGCTTGGCTTTTTTGTCTGTATTTCAATCAATTAAAAGTTTTTACTGTTTTTTTTAAAAAAAAGCTAAAGGTAATTTTATAACGGCCGTTAACTTAATTAGAACGGAGCTTGAACAGATTTTTATTGTGATGGCTCTTGGTTAAAATCAATTAGTTACATTACGAAAGTAATCAGGAGTTATAACATGGCTTTATCAGTAAATACTAACGTTGCATCACTAAATGCACAAAGAAACTTATCAAAATCTAGCGACGCATTAGGTACATCAATGCAACGTCTTTCATCTGGTATGAAAATTAACAGTGCGAAAGATGATGCGGCAGGTCTACAAATTGCGAACCGTCTTTCTTCACAAATTAATGGTTTAGGTGTTGCTCAGCGTAACGCGAATGACGGTATTTCAATGTCGCAAACCGCTGAAGGTGCGATGCAAGAGTCATCAAACATCTTACAACGTATGCGTGACCTATCTTTGCAATCAGCTAATGGTTCAAACGATGCAAACGCTCGTGCCGCACTACAAAAAGAAGTGGGCGCATTACAGCAAGAGCTTACTCGTATCGCTGAAACGACTAAATTTGGTGGTACAAGCTTACTAGATGGCTCGTTCGGTACTAAACAATTCCAAGTGGGTTCAAACGCTAACGAAACAATCAACGTAAGTCTGCGTGATGTTTCTGCTGATGCCATTGGCGCAAACAAAATTGAAGGTGCAGGTAGTGTTTTAGGTGTTGCTGCTGCTGCAACAGCGTTAACTACAGCAACTACTGCTGATGCTGCATTAGTTATAAATGGTAAAAGTACAGCGGTTGGTGCTGGCGATGGCGCTGCAACAATTGCCACTACAATTAATGAGGCTGCTGCAGGTGTGACTGCAACTGCAAAATTAGATGTAACAATCTCTGCGCTAGGTGCCGGTGATGACGGTATCTTAGAAATTGGTAACACCGCTACAGGCGCTTCAGGTGTGGTTGATGGTGCTGATGATGGCGTAGGTGCTGATTCTTACGACTTAGCTAACTATGGTGGTGATATTGACCGCTTAGCAGCTGACTTGCAGGCAGATGGTTACGATGCAGTTGTAAACGGCGGTAAACTAACGCTTAAAACTGAAGGTGTTGATGGTATTCAGATTACTGGCTCTACCACTGCTAATGCAACCGTAAGCTTAGAAAATAACTTAACAGCTGGTGCTCAGGTTGCTAGTGCAAATGCTGCAATGAGCGTTACATCTTCATTAAGCCTAAGCTCACCTGATAAAATTGGTGTATCAGGTACTACGGCAAACGAAGTTTTAGGAACTGGCGCTGCAGCTATCGGAGCAACAGGTGGTACAAGTAAATTAGTTTCAGTAGAGACTGTTGATATTTCTGGTACAACTAGTGCTGGTGCACAAAACGCAATCGAAACAATTGATGCGGCGCTTGCGCAAATTGATGCACAACGTGCAGACTTAGGTGCGGTACAAAACCGTTTTGGCTTTACCATCGCTAACCTTGCAAACGTATCAGAAAACGTATCAGCTTCTAAAAGCCGCATCGAAGATACAGATTACGCTGCAGAAACGGCTAAACTAACTAAGAACCAGATTATGCAACAGGCTGGTACAACAATCTTAGCTCAGTCTAACCAGTTACCACAGGCAGCACTTAGCTTATTAGGTTAATTTAACAATAAGCTCTATACTTTAACTACTAAGGAAGGGGCAACCCTTCCTTTCTTGTATAGGTATAAAGCTTTATATCGCTTTATAGTAGGAGCGAATTATGGAAACGCAAAGTTTAAATCTAAATATCAGCTCAGCGCAAAAAGGTGAGGTTAGCTCAAGTTACCAAGCCCCATCACAAGTTAAGCAAAACACCGATGAGCAAAAGAATACATCCATCACCACCACGGCAAGTAATAGTGCAGTCTCTGAAACTGAGTTGTCACCTGAAAAACTAGAGAAGGTGGTACAGCAATTGCAGGACTTTATGGGCGAAATGAATCGTAGCCTACAGTTTAAAGTAGATGAAGATTCTGGCCGTAATGTTATTAAGGTAATTGATAAAGAAAGCGGTGATTTAGTTAAGCAATATCCCTCTGAAGAAGTATTAGGTATTGTTGCTAAATTAGCAGAAGCCACTGGCGTGTTAGTTGATTTTAAAGTTTAGTTTGAGCAATTTAAGAGGGTAAGTATTATGGCTATTTCATTTACAGGTATAGGTTCAGGGCTTCAAGTTAATGAAATTGTAACTGCTTTAGTCAATGCTGAAAAAGCTCCTTATCAAGCACGGGTAACACAACAGCAAGCAAACTTTACTACGGACATTTCTGCGGTAGGGACCTTAAAAGCGTCTTTAGAAGAGCTTAATGGTTCACTAGAATCATTGGGGGACATCGAAAACTTTCAAAAGCGTACTATCAGTGGTGGTGACGACTTTGTTTCTTTAAGCTCTGAAAAAAACGCGCAAACTAACAACTATTCTATAAAAGTAAACAGCTTAGCTGAAAACCACAAGTTAACCTCAAGTGCCATAGCAGGTGATGAGGCCGTGGGTGAGGGTAAGCTAACCATTAGTTCAGGTAGTAATAATTTTAATATTGATGTGTCAGATACAGCAACCCTTGCTGATATTCGTGATGCTATTAATAATTCTACCGATAACGACTCAGTTAATGCCACTATTATTACCGATGATACGGGGCAGCGATTGGTATTATCAAGTAAGGAGACTGGCGCAGAAAACGCAATAAAAATTGTGGTTGATGATGTCTCTGATGGCAATAATACAGATGCCTTGGGTTTATCTCGCCTTGCCTATGATAGTGATACAGCATCAGCAACTTATGCTGAAAACCTAAACGAAGTAACGGCAGCGACCGATGCCTCAATTACGATTGATGGGACGCTTGTTGCGACGAGCAGTACAAATGAATTTAAAGATGTCATTGAGGGTGTCACCATTAATGCCAAAAAAACGCACAACGCAGATGATGATTTAAGTAAAGCAACGATAACAGAGAACAATAATAACGTTTCGGCTGGATTAAAATCGTTTGTAGAAAAGTTTAATGCGTTTATTGATTTATCAAATCAGTTAGGTCGCTCTAGTGCTGAAGAGGGGGTAGGTGCGCTTGCGGGTGATTCATTACTTAGAGGCTCTGTAAATCAAGTTCGCTCGTTATTAACCTCAGAATTTAGTACGGGTAATGGTAATACCGACTTTTTAGCTAATTTTGGTATTAGAACGGAGCGTTCAGGTAAATTAAGTATTGATTCTGATGCGCTTAAAACTGCGGTAGAAAGCGATCCACAAGCTATTCAAACGTTTTTCGTTGGTGAAAATGATGGTGATGGTTTTGTTGGTCAGCTAGACACGGTGATTAAAGGCTATACTGCGTCTGATGGTATTATCAGCTCTCGTATAGAAGGCCGCGAATCACAAATTTCTAAACTAGAAACTGACGTAGAAAAGTTTAATACCCGTATGGCTAAATATGAAGAGCGATTATATAGCCAGTACAACGCAATGGATTTACTCGTTGCTAACCTAAACTCGACAGGGAGTTACTTGCAACAGCAATTAGCTAACCTACCTGGTGTGGTTAAAAAGTCTAGCTAAACAATTAACCTTGTTTAGCAAATAAAGCCTGGCTTATGAGTCGGGTTTTTTTATGTTTGTTCGATTGTTAGTAACTAACTGTGTTGTTTTATAGTGAGGCTTGAGGAAATAAAAATACAGAGTGAAAAATCTGCTTAATCACTCTGTAAAGGGGAATAAAATAGGGGGAGCTAAAGTAAATAATATTTTTAAATATTAGATTTATACTTATTCACTGCACCTTTGCTTTTTTGTTTCTTTATAATTTCTATCGCTAACTTTTGTTTTTCGCTATCAAATAGTGTTGAAAGCTTTGCCACAAATGCGATTAAAAACTCAAGCTCAGATTCAGAATATAAACCGTCGTCATGCTTTAAAGATTCATTCATGTAACTGTCTAACCGGCTATGAATATTCAGTGCTTGCTCAATATCCCAATCCTGAGAGTCAGCAATCAAACTAACCAGCTCATTGCAGTAGTCTCTGGTCTTACTATCAGTAATTTGTGAGCTCGTAACCTGCTTTAAAGTCATTACAGTTGTGGTTCTCTTTGTTCGAATGGAATTGCTTCCCAGCCTGACTTAATCTCTTTAATTAAGGTAATTACTTCATCAATTTTATCAATGTTGTTTTCAAGGTTTGCAGTTAATAAACAACGCTGACAGTAATCGTACAAAGAGTCTAAGTTAGTTGATACTTCATTATTGTCTTCAAAATTTAACACTTGCTGCAACGCACCAAGTAACACAATACAATCAGAGATTGCGTTGCCTTTTTTTTCTAACTCTTTACGTTCAATAAATCCTTTTGCAGCAGAGAGCTTGCCAACAATATTTACAAACACGAGTTTAACTTGGTCGTAGGGAGTCATCTCTTTAACGCTGCTAACTGTTATTTGACGGTATTTATTGATTGATGCATGAGCCATAGGTAATTCCTCAAATTTTAATTACTGTGTAGAACCTTAAGCAAGTTTAGTTCCAACATAAGTTTGACTATTACTTATCGGCAAAAACAGTCACACCTTTAAGTAATAATAGCACTTTTTATGAGTTTCTTCTGTGTAGAGTCGCATCCTTATCAGTGGCAAAACGTGTTAGATAATTCATCCTAAGTAGGTATGCCGTTATAAATAGCTAAAGAGTTATTAGTTATAAAGTATTGGCTTTACAGGGCGGGTGTCTGTTTTTTGGCGTTAATGTCAAAAAATCGCCGCTATTGCTTGCATCCAAATCCAACTGGCTTACAATTTGATTAATAAAACAAATTAGTGAAATAAATGGCTCGCTAAAGATGATCTTAATTTTAGACAATAATAACAATCGCTCTATTGGATTATATGCATCGCTTACTTTTATTGGTGAAGCGGTACAATTGCAAACTGAAGCTGACTTTGAGCAGGCGTGTAGCCAGTACCATAATAAAGAATGTATTGTGGTGTTAGGGGCGTTGCAGTCTTTAGATCATGAAAGTTTAATTAAACGCTATCCAACATTTCCTTTTTTACTGATTGGTGAAACGCTCAAACCGCTACTGAGTCTCGCCAATGTTGTTGGACTAATTTGTGAGCCATTTACTCATGAAGTTACAACTCAGTTACTACATGATTGTCAGCAATATCAGCGTATGCTGCCTCATGAGCATCAACATAATAAAGAAAAAAGCACCTTTGATGGACTTGTAGGTGAAACCAAAGCCGTAAAAGATTTACGCTTTTTAATTACTCAAGTTGCTAAAACCGATGCCAACGTGCTTATTTTAGGTGAGTCGGGCACGGGTAAAGAAGTCGTTGCTCGTAACGTGCATCTGCTGTCTAAGCGTAACAAAGGCCCATTTGTACCAGTAAACTGTGGGGCAATTCCTGCAGAGCTACTAGAAAGTGAATTATTTGGCCATGAAAAAGGTGCATTTACCGGGGCTATTTCAGCACGTAAAGGCCGGTTTGAATTGGCGCAAGGTGGCACCCTATTTTTAGATGAAATAGGGGATATGCCACTGCAAATGCAGGTTAAGCTATTGCGAGTACTACAAGAGCGTAGCTATGAGCGCGTTGGCGGTACTAAAGCGATTCAAGCCGATGTACGTGTAATTGCTGCAACCCACCGTGACCTTGAAAGCATGATTGAAAAAGGCTCGTTTCGAGAAGACTTGTACTATCGTCTCAATGTTTTTCCTATTGAAAGCCCTTCGCTTGCACAGCGTGCAGAAGACATTCCTTTGCTACTTAAAGAGCTTATGCGCCGCGTAAATGAACAAAGTGGCACCACTGCTAAGTTTACAGAGCGCGCTATCGATAGTTTAAAAGAGCATTCTTGGCCGGGTAATATTCGTGAGCTGGCTAATCTTGTTGAGCGTATGGTTATTATGTTTCCTGATAAAGTGGTGGATGTTCCTGATTTACCAAATAAATACCGCTATATTGAAGTTGAAGCTTATGAGCCTCAGTACCCAGAAGAACTGATGGAGCGTGATGCATTTAATGATATTTTTAGCGGCGGATTTAGCGAAGACGAAATAGATCTCGAAGATGATTTTGCTCAAGCGGCCCCTGGGTTATTGCCTGATGAAGGTATTGAACTTAAAGAGTACTTAGCTGAGCTTGAAATTAACTTAATCACCCAGGCATTAGAGCGCTTTGATTACGTTGTTGCCCGTGCTGCTGAAGTGCTAGGCGTAAGGCGAACCACACTGGTTGAAAAAATGAAAAAATATAACCTTTCTAGAGATTGAGAGTTAAGTGCAGGTACTAGGCGCTAGGTGTTAGGTTAGAAAAATAAACACTGCGCTTAACTTTTAGAGCCGGTTTACCTCGTGTCTCGTAACCCGCTCCTAGCCGAGCTTTTTAATTTCTTCCTTCCTAAAACAATTATTACTATGATCGTTGACCATTCCACACGCCTGCATATAGGCATACACTGTGGTTGGGCCTAAAAATTTAAAGCCACGCTTTTTTAAATCTTTTGCAAATAATGTTGATGCCTCAGTAACTGCGGGGTAATCGGCCAGCGTTTCTAAATCGTTTACCTGAGGTTTATTTCCAACAAACCGCCACTGATAATCACTAAAGCTGCCAAATTCTTCTTGAATAGTAATAAAGCATTTTGCGTTATTAATTGCTGCGACAATTTTTAAGCGATTGCGAACTATACCCACATTTTGCATTAATTTTTCTATGTCGTGTTCAGTAAAGGCCGCTATTTTGCGTACATCAAAATTGGCGAAGGCATTTTTATAATTCTCACGCTTTTTTAATATGGTATACCAGCTGAGTCCCGCTTGTGCCGATTCTAATGTCAAAAACTCAAAAAGTAGTTGATCGTCATACACAGGAACGCCCCATTCATGGTCATGGTAATCCACATAGTCGGGCTTTGAGGTATCTAACCATGGGCAGCGGCAGTGAGTCTCTTTATTCATGCATGTTCCTTTGCGCGTCATTTTTACGACACACGTTTTGTTGGTTTAATTTATTGAATTTACTAGTAAATAATTTTGGTACACATTGTGCATTAGCCATTGCATCTACATTATTTTAGAGAGTTGATTATGGCCCTTGCAAGTGTGCTAAAACCCCAGTTTATTTCTGCTAATCAGTATAACCCATGTTTACTGCAAGAGGAGTATGTTGGTGAGTTGAGTGATTTGCGTCAACAGGCAAGTTGGCTTTCTCATTTAGTTGATACTATGCCTGCGGGCGTGATTGTACTCGATGGTAAAGGAATGATTGCTAAGGCGAACCAAATTGCTATCGATATGCTCGGTGAACCATTAGAAGGGGAGAAATGGTTTAGCGTTATTCAGCGCTCATTTCGCCCTCATCAAGATGATGGTCATGAAGTGTCGTTAAAAGATGGGCGCTTAATAAAGCTCGATATTACTGCGCTTGCGCCAGAGCCTGGGCAACTTATACTAATGACCGACTTAACCGAAACCCGACGCTTACAAAAGCGGGTAGCGCATATGCAGCGTTTAAGCGCGTTAGGTAAAATGGTCGCATCTTTGGCTCATCAAGTGCGTACTCCTTTATCGGCGGCTATGTTATACGCTGCCAACTTAGGCTCAAAGCGTTTACCAGAAGCCTCACGCGGCAGTTTTCACACTAAATTAATGTCTCGTTTAAAAGATTTAGAAACCCAAGTAAACGACATGCTGCTATTTGCCAAAAGTGGTGATCAGCAGGTGGTTGAGCAAGTGTCGATGCAACAGTTACTCAGTGAAGTTAAAGCCGGTGCTGATGCCATGGTAGCGCTCAATGATAGCGAATTAAATGTAAGCTTACCTGAACCCGATATAGAAATTATGGGTAATAAAACCGCATTGGCAAGCGCTATTCAAAATCTTATTCATAACAGTATTCAAGTTATCGGCAGTGACGCTCAGGTGCAGCTTAGCGCTTTGCGCGATAAGCAAAACGCTGACTTTGTGCGCATTAGCGTTAGTGACAATGGTCCAGGTATTGACCTAGGCCAGAGCGAGAAAATATTTGAGCCTTTTTATACCACTAAAAGCCAAGGTACAGGCTTAGGGCTTGCCGTTGTTAGTTCGGTAGCCGGTGCACACCAAGGGCGGGTTGAGGCAAACAACAACCCACATGGGGGAGCAATTTTCAGTATGTTGCTGCCTATTAGTGTCACATCTAAATTAGGGGAGTCACATGAGTAACACTATTTTAGTTGTAGAAGACGACGCCGGACTTCGTGAAGCATTAATTGATACTTTAGAAATGTCGGGCATCGCTTGCATAGCAGCCAACAGTGCTGAGCAAGCCATGTTGCTATTAAAAAAAGACGCATTTTCACTGGTGGTCAGTGATGTGCAAATGGGCGCAATGAGTGGCCTAGATTTATTACGTAGTATTAAATTAAATCACCCTGATTTACCCGTACTGATGATGACAGCCTATGCCACCATTGATGATGCGGTTGAGGCAATGCGCTTAGGCGCCATCGATTATATGGCTAAGCCATTTGCCCCAGAAGTCTTATTGAATATGGTGAGCCGTTACTTGCCTGAAAAGGAAAAAGAAACAGACGGTCCCATTGTTGCCGATCCTAGTAGTATTCAATTACTCGAACTTGCTAGTAAAGTGGCGCGTTCAGATGCCAGTGTGATGGTGCTTGGGCCAAGTGGCTCAGGTAAAGAAGTGCTGGCGCGCTATATTCATGACAAGTCAAAGCGCTGTAATGAACCGTTTGTAGCGATTAACTGTGCTGCTATTCCGGAAAACATGCTTGAAGCTACTTTATTTGGCTACGAAAAAGGCGCGTTTACCGGTGCCATTCAGGCCTGTCCAGGTAAGTTTGAACAAGCGCAGGGAGGAACTATCTTACTTGATGAAATTACCGAGATGGATTTAGGCTTACAAGCCAAATTACTGCGGGTATTGCAAGAACGCGAAGTTGAGCGTTTAGGTGGTCGAAAAACTATTTCACTAGATGTACGTGTGCTTGCTACCAGTAACCGCGAATTAAAAGAGGCAGTTGCTGATAATCAGTTCCGCGAAGATTTATATTATCGACTTAATGTTTTCCCTTTGCTGTGGCGGCCTCTGTGTGAACGCCCAGGTGATATTATTGTGCTGGCGAAACACTTAATTGAACGCCATTTAAGTAAAAGTAAAGAGCCAATGGCGTACCTAGATACAAGCGCTGAACAAAAACTGCTTAGCCATAGCTGGCCGGGTAATGTTCGTGAACTGGATAACGTTATCCAACGCGCTTTAATTTTACGCAGTGGCAGTACTATTGATGAGCATGCGATTTTTATCGAAAATTTAACGCCAACTCAGTTTGTGGTTGAAACAACGTCAGTGCCTGAGCCTACAAATAATAGCTTCAGTAATGCTTATTATGATGAAAAAACAATACCCGAAGATGAACAAAAAAATGATTTGCTCGCCTTAGACACGGGGAGTTATAAAGATGAGCTTAAAGATAAAGAACATCGCATTATTTTAGAAACCTTGGCGCGTTGTCAAGGAAAGCGTAAAGAAGTGGCCGAAACCTTAGGTATTAGTCCACGTACTTTACGTTACAAATTAGCGCAAATGCGCGACTTAGGTATTTCCCTCCCTGCATAACTTCAACAGCCCTAGATCTAAGTAACTGATTTTAGGGCTGTCAAAACTCTGACTACGCAAAATAACAGCTTAAACCCATGTTTTAATTGGTTTTTATTTTTGGCATGTTTTGTGCTTTATTCTCTTTAAGAGTTTACTGCATTATCAGAGACAATTATGAAAATTCAAAACAGTGCTTTATTTCAAGAAATGCAATCTATGGCTTCAGAAGCCACGCGTAATAATCAAGTTAATAACTTACCAACGCAAGTGCAATCAACGTCTACAGCGCAATTTGGTGATATGCTGAGTAATGCACTAAATACAGTGCATGAGTTACAGCAAGACACAGGACAAAAAGTAAAAGCAGTAGAGACTGGCGACAGAAGCGTATCGCTTGCTGAAGCAATGATTGCTTCGCAAAAGTCTTCTGTGGCATTTGAAGCTACGGTACAGGTTCGTAATAAGCTTGTTGAATCTTACAAAGAAATTATGAACATGCCTGTTTAACTAGGTAGTGGAGAATTATTGTGGCGCAATCTAATCAATCTACAGATCTGGCACTTGCTGATGGCATGATGGAGCAAAGTGAAAACGAAGATCAACAAGAGCAAAAGTCAGGCTATTTCAGCGCCCTTGGCGGTGTTGATGTTTTACGTCAAATTACCCTGATTGTTGCATTGGCCATTTGTTTAGCCATTGCTATTTTCGTTATTATTTGGGCTCGTCAGCCAGATATGCGCCCATTAGGTAAAATGCAAACCCAAGAGTTAATAGAAACACTCGACTTTTTAGATGCGCAAAAAATTGACTACCAGCTTGATGGTAATGTGGTTTCAGTTGATGAAACAGAGTATCAAAATATTAAGTTACTGATGACCCGTGAAGGTTTAGATCAAGGGCCGACATCAGGTAGCGATATTATTATGCAAGATATGGGGTTTGGGGTAAGCCAACGTTTAGAACGTGAGCGCCTTAAACATGGCCGTGAGCAACAACTTGCCCGTACTATAGAAGAGCTAAACAATGTTACTCGCGCCAAGGTGTTGTTAGCTATTCCAAAAGAAAATGTGTTCGCTCGTCGAGAGAAAAAACCTTCTGCAACTGTTGTACTTACGCTTAAGCGTGGTCGCTCACTAGATAGCGAAGAAGTTGACTCAGTAGTTGATATGATTGCTTCTGCGGTACAAGGCCTGGAGCCTTCTCGCGTAACGGTGACCGATCAAAACGGCCGTTTATTAAATTCAGGTTCACAAACCTCTCTGGCTGCACGCTCTCGTAAAGAGTACGACCTAGAGCGCAAACGTGAACAAGAATACCTAGAAAAAATTGACAGCATTTTAATTCCCGTCGTTGGCTTGGGTAATTACACCGCCCAAGTAGATTTAAGCATGGACTTTAGTTCAATAGAAGAAACACAAAAACGCTATAATCCAGATTTACCAGCGGTAAGAAGTGAAACCACTTTTGAAGAAAATAATATAGGTGGTCTAGCGGTAGGTATTCCTGGTGCACTCACTAATCAGCCTCCGGTAAATTCAACGATACCTGAAGATGCGATGGCTGGTGGTGCGGGCACTGCTACGTCACCAAGTCGTACTCACAAAGAAGCTACCCGTAACTATGAACTCGATACCACTATTTCACATAAGCGTCAGCAAACCGGTGTGATCCGCAGAATAAGTGTGTCCGTGGCGGTCGATTACTTACCTACGGTGGGTGAAAATGGTGAAACAACCATGACACCACGCTCGGTAGAAGCTTTGTCAAATATTCGTCGCTTGTTACAAGGTGGCGTAGGCTTTGATATGCAACGTGGCGATGCTCTTGAAGTAGTAACCGTGCCATTTGTTCGTGAAGACTCAGCGCTTGATTTTGAATTGCCTTTATGGGAACAAGACTGGTTTATGAAAATGATGCGCTTAGTATTAGGTGCGCTGGTTATTATTGTACTGATATTAGCCGTTGTTAAACCTATGCTTAAACGCTTAATTTACCCAGATAATACACTTGAAGAATATGATGAAGACTCTCTTAGTTCAGGTGTTGACCTTGGTGACAGCACATTAGATATGCTAAATAATGACTTTGATTCTGCTTCAGTTGGCTTCTCAAGCGATGGTACACTACGCTTACCAGACTTACATGGCGACGAAGACTTATTGAAAGCGGTTCGTGCCCTTGTAGCCAATGAACCAGAACTATCATCACAAGTAGTGAAAGCGTGGTTAACAGAAGATGACTGATCAAGAACAAAAACAACTACCACCGGCGTTTGATGTTGATAAGCTCGATGGTGTAGATAAAGCGGCGATATTATTGCTAAGTTTATCTGAAGAAGATGCAGCGCAAATCCTTAAACACTTAGAGCCAAAACAAGTGCAAAAGGTAGGTATGGCTATGGCGGCAATCGATGATTTGTCGCAAGCTAAAATCAGCGCAGTTCATAATTTGTTTATTGAACAAATTCAGAGCTTTAGTACGATAGGTTTTCAGTCTGAAGATTTTATCAAAAAAGCACTTACTGCTGCATTAGGTGAAGATAAAGCCGCCAGCTTAATAGACCAAATTGTCATGGGCTCAGGCGCTAAAGGGCTTGATTCATTAAAATGGATGGACTCAAAGCAGGTAGCTAACATTATTCGTAATGAGCATCCGCAAATTCAAACAATTGTGCTTTCTTATTTAGAGCCGGAACAATCAGCTGAAATTTTAGCGCAATTTCCTGAAAAAGTGCGCTTAGATTTAACCATGCGTATTGCCAATTTAGAAGAAGTACAACCAGCAGCTTTACAAGAATTAAACGAAATTATGGAAAAACAATTTGCTGGTCAAGCAGGTGCACAAGCTGCGAAGATGGGTGGCTTAAAAGCGGCTGCAGATATTATGAACTACCTCGATACCAATGTTGAAGGGCAGTTAATGGATTCTATCCGTGAGCATGACGAAGAAATGTCGCAACAAATTCAAGACTTAATGTTTGTTTTCGAAAACTTAATGGATGTAGAAGACAGAGGCATCCAAGCAATTTTACGCGAAGTGCCGCAAGATGTACTGATGAAAGCCATTAAAGGTACTGACGAAGCGCTTAAAGAGAAGATCTTGGGTAACATGTCTAAACGTGCCGCTGAAATGCTTGCTGATGACTTAGAGGCTATGGCGCCAGTGCGTATTAGCGAAGTAGAGGCAGCGCAAAAAGAAATACTGTCAACAGCACGTCGTCTATCAGATTCAGGTGAAATTATGCTTGGTGGTGGCGGTGGTGAGGAGTTCTTATAATCTATGAGTAACTCTAAGGGTCGCCCGTTACACGCTGATGAAGCTGATGAGCTATTAAAAAATTGGCCAATTCCTGACGTTGCGCCAGATGAGCGAAGTTTTGGCAATCGCTCGACCGCTTATGGCACGCCATTGGCAGAGCTGTACCATAAAGAAATGGCCAAAGAGCAAGCTGAAGAACCTGAAGAGCAAGAGCTTCCTTCTCTTACTATGGTGGAGCTTGAGCGCATTCGCCAAGACGCGTACGAGGAAGGCCTTAAGCAAGGACACGAGCAAGGCTATATAGATGGCTTTGATAAGGGCGTAACCGAGGGGAAAGAAGCGGGTTACAAAGAAGGTGTTGAACTGGGTAAAACCCAAGGCCAAGAAGACGTTAAGCCTTTAATGGATGAGCAGTTAACCCACTTACGTAGCCTATTAGATAGTTTATCCGATCCACTTAAAAAAGTGGATGAACAGGCAGAAAAGCAGTTAGTACAGTTAGCGACTATGCTCAGTGAAGCCATCATTTATCAAGAGATAAAAACCTCGCCTGATATTATTTTACATACCTTGAAAAAAAGTATTGATGCACTGAATGCAGAACAACAGAAAGTTAAAATTCATCTTCACCCAGAAGACCTAACATTAATAAAAACCAGTTATGGTGAGCAAGCTATTGAAGATAATCATTGGCAGTTAATTCCAGAACCCACATTAGAGCGTGGCGGTTGTGAAGTGAAGACAACACTATCGTCTTTAGATATGACCTTGAAAACTCGTGTCAAAGAAACATTGGATAGTTTTTTGCATAATAGTGGTATCTAACTTTTTATTGGCGTGCAATGTCTGTGAGCGATACTTCATTAAGCGAACGCTTATCTAAATACCAACGACATATTAAAACCCCAGCACCTGCGGTTGCGGGCGTTTTAACCCGTGTGGTTGGTTTAACACTTGAAGCCAAAGGCCTGCGAGCTCCAGTAGGCAGCCAATGTAAAATTGAAACCATGAATGGCTTTGTTGACGCCGAGATTGTTGGTTTTAACGATCAAACCTTATATTTAATGCCTAATGATCATATCTCAGGTGTGCTACCTGGTGCCCGAGTTATTCCTCAAGTTAATGATACTGGTTTACCGGTTGGTATGAGTCTACTTGGCCGGGTTGTCGACGGTTTAGGGCGCCCTTTAGATGGGCTGGGGAAAATAAACGCAGAACACACACTTAAATTCGCTCAAAATGCAATAAACCCACTGGCAAGGCGCCCCATTAGTAAACCTATGGATGTGGGGGTACGGGCTATCAACTCAGTAATTACGGTAGGCCAAGGCCAGCGTATGGGTTTATTTGCAGGCTCCGGTGTGGGTAAATCAGTACTATTGGGCATGATGACTCGAGGCAGTGAAGCCGATGTGATTGTAGTGGGTTTAGTTGGTGAGCGTGGCCGAGAAGTTAAAGAATTTATTGAAGAAATACTAGGTGTTGAAGGACGTAAACGCTCAGTTGTTGTTGCCGCGCCCGCTGATGCTTCACCATTAATGCGATTAAAAGGCTGTGAGAGCGCAGTCACCATTGCAGAGTATTTTCGAGATCAAGGGTTAAACGTTTTGTTACTGCTTGACTCGGTGACGCGTTATGCCATGGCGCAGCGTGAAATAGCACTGGCTGTAGGTGAACCTCCTGCAACCAAAGGTTATCCGCCTTCAGTATTTGCTAAATTACCCGCATTAGTGGAACGTGCCGGTAATGGCGGAGAAGGGCAAGGCTCTATTACTGCCTTTTTTACTGTACTGAGTGAAGGTGATGATATGCAAGACCCAATTGCTGATGCCGCACGTGCCATACTTGATGGGCATATTGTTTTATCGCGTGATTTAGCTGACAGTGGTCATTACCCTGCCATTGACATAGAAAAGTCTATTTCTCGAGTAATGCCACAAGTGGTTTCAGAGCCACATATGCAACAAGCTCGAGTACTTAAACAGGTATATTCTATGTATCAACAGAACAAAGACATGATCACCTTGGGTGCTTATCAAAAAGGCAGTGACCAAATGCTCGATCAGGCAATAAACATGATGCCAAGAGTAAACGCATTTTTACAACAAGGTATGCGCGACGTGATCAGCTATGATGATGGCCTACAAGGGCTCGCTCAATTATTAGGACAAGCATAATGGCAAAAAATAAACTGCATTTGTTGCTCAAGCTTGAAAATGAAAAAGAAGAAACTTTGCGGATGAGCTATTTGCAAGCCAATCAAAACTTGCAGCTAAATCAGCAAAAGCTGCAAGGCTTAAATGACTTTCGACTGGAATATACACAGCAACTGCATATTAAAGGTCAATCGGGCTTATCAAGTGCCGGATTTAGCCAGTATCACGCATTCATAGCCAAGATTGAAGAGGCTACTCGTCAACAAGCGAGTACCGTTAATACCGCAAAACAAGTAGTAAGCCAGCGTAAAACGTTATGGTTAAAACAACAAGTTAAAGCCAAAGCGGTTGCTAAGCTAATTGAAAAGCAACAGTTAAAAGCGGACATGCTGGTGGCTAAGAATGAACAAAAAATGCTAGATGAGTTTTCGTCAAATCAGTTTTATCAAAGGAATAAAGCGCTATAAGGTAGGCATGTTAATTGCTTAGATTCTATAAGAGCAATGTTTGTTAGGATTGTGCGGTGGGCTGTTGCCGCTTTTATTAGGTGATTTATGGCGATGAATGATATTTCAATGTTGGCGGTATCTGAGCAAGACTCATACTTAGTCAAAAAAGACAGTGATAAAGCAAAGCTAGATAGCAGTAATGATGCTGGCTTTTTTGATCAATTAGCCCTTGCTAGTCAAGCTTCTGAAACACAAGGGGCGCAAGCCAAAGCGCCACAAAAACAATCATCAGATGAACCATCCGACTTAAAAGAGCAAACTAACGAAGATAAGCCTTTGAGCGGTGAAGATATGCTGGCGCAAATTAATGCGGCACAGGTATTCGATACCTCAGTAAAAAATCCCCCTCATGGCGGCGCACAGTTAATAGATAAAGACGGTGTCAAAATAAACATCAAGCCTGAAGATAAGCTTGCACCTATTGTTATTAATTTGCCAAGTGATGAAATTGTTGATGACGCTGCCATTTCACAAACACAAAATGTTGTAGGTGTTGAATCAGCGAGCAAAGCTGCAGTGGAGTCTTCACAGCTCGGTACTAAATCGATAGCGACAGCTGGACAATATGAGGCTGTTACAAATGATCTAGCGGTGGCCAAACCATCAGAAAAGCCGACTGATACTACCGGCACGAAAGCATCGATAGATGCGTCTGTTTTGGCGCTGTTATCAAAAGATGATAATGCAATTAAAGCAGATAAACTTTTAGCAAACTTAACGCCTGCTCAACAAGATGAACTAGCCACTGAGCTTGATGCTATCAGTAAGCCCATTAATAAAGACAATATAGCGGATTTAAAGCAGTTACTCAGTAAGTATGTTAGCGAAAGTGAGAAGCCGCAGACTCCTCAGCAGGTCATTAATGCACAAATAAGTACGCTAACTACCCCAGAGAAACAGGCATTGCTCAATCAATTGCGGGGATACATTAAAAGCGAGTCTCTTTCTACTAAAGAACTTACCTCTTTAAAAGGGGTTATCAGTGATTTAGAAACTGCTATTAACGCAGATACTTTGTTTAGTGCCAAAGATAAGCCATTGTTTGCCAATAATACTTTGACACCAGTTGTTACACCTAAAACACAACAAGGTACTGAATCAGCTAATGTAAAACCTGAGCTAAAACCAGAGGGTTCAAAATCGGTAGCCGAAACACCTGAGGAGCTTGCTAAGCAGCTCGATGCGTTACAAAAAGAGAGTATGCGTGCCACTAACGCAGAACAAATGCCACCGCGTGCTGCACAGGTTTTTTCTCAAATCATTAATATATTTGATAAATCGTCGCTTAATACGCTCGCTAAATACGATAATTTAGGCTACGAGCAAGCTATTATTGAAGCGCAAAGTTTACAGGCCGGGCAGTTGCAAAGTACTGCACAAGCTAAACAGGTAAGCATTGATCCTGCTACCTTACAGGCATTAAATATTATTAAAAGTGATGCCGCAAAAATGCTACAAGAGCGCGTTAGCTCAATGTTAAGTATTAATAATAAAGAAGCTGAAATTCGTTTAGACCCGCCAGAAATGGGCAGTATGCAGATTCGTATTCGAAGTGATGCAGAGCAAGCACAAATAAACTTTGTAGTGCAAAATCAGCAAGCCAAAGAAGCATTGGAGCAGTCGCTACCTAGGCTTAGAGAATTATTAATGCAGCAGGGTTTAGAGCTAGGTGAAAGCAGTATTTCTTATGGCGATTCATCGGCAGAACAAAATGAGCAACAAGAAGGTCAGGCACAAGGTCAAATGGCTAATAATCGCTCTTCAGATGAGACAAATAGTGAGCAACCAGATAAGCAAACACATAGTTCTGGACAACAAACGTCATCATCAATAGATTACTATGCCTAAGTCCTGCTATTATAATAGTTAAAACAAGCAAATACCTTTGCGAATAAAGGAAATACAATGGCTGAAGATACTAATTTAGAAATAGAAGAAGTCAGTAAAAATAAAAGCAAACTCATTATAATTATAGCCGCTGTATTAGTTATTGTTGGCGGTGTAGCTGGTTACTTTTTACTATCGGGTACTGATGAACCCATAGAAACTCTAACAGATGATGCTGCTAGTGGGGAAGTAGCTGCTGCACCATCAAGCTCCTCAGCAACGGTAGGCAGTGCGCTATATGTTGCTATGCCAAGACCTTTTATATTTAATGTCCCAGGGGCGAGTCGCGATAGAATTGTACAAATTAAAGTGCAATTACTGGTGCGCGGGGATGGCAATGAAGAAATAGCTAAAAAACACATTCCACTGATTGAAGGCACGCTATTGAGTGTATTCTCAATGACCACCGCAGATGAACTTAGCACTAGTGTGGGCAAAGAAACAGTGCGCTTTACTGCACTTGATAAAGTGCAAGCTGCAATGATGGATGTGGAAGGAAGTAAAGTAATTGAGCGGGTACTGTTTACCGGCTTTGTGATGCAATAAGGGGCCAGTGTGAGCGATTTATTATCCCAAGACGAAATTGATGCGCTATTACATGGTGTTGATGAGGTCGAAGAGGAAGATATACACGACGGTGAAGATGGTGAGGGAAGTACACTACAGTATGACTTCTCTTCGCAAGATCGTATCGTACGTGGTCGCATGCCGACACTTGAAATTGTTAATGAGCGATTTGCGCGTCATATGCGAATTAGCTTATTTAACATGATGCGCCGCACCGCAGAGGTGTCAATTAACGGCGTGCAAATGATCAAGTTTGGTGAGTATATTCACACCTTATTTGTACCAACTAGTTTGAACATGGTGCGTTTTCGTCCACTAAAGGGCACCGGCCTAATTACTATGGAGGCGCGCTTAGTCTTTATATTGGTAGACAACTTCTTTGGTGGCGATGGCCGCTATCATGCCAAAATTGAAGGGCGTGAATTTACCCCAACAGAACGCCGAATCGTGCAAATGCTACTAAAAATAATCTTTGAAGATTACAAAGAAGCATGGGCACCGGTGATGGATGTGTCGTTCGAGTATCTTGATTCTGAGGTGAACCCCGCCATGGCTAACATTGTTAGTCCAACCGAAGTGGTGGTTATAAGCTCTTTTCACATTGAACTTGACGGCGGTGGTGGTGACTTTCATATTGCGCTGCCGTATTCAATGCTCGAACCTATTCGAGAGCTACTGGATGCAGGTGTTCAGTCTGATACTGAAGATACTGATTTACGTTGGAGTAAGGCGCTTCGTGACGAAATAATGGATGTAGAAGTCGACTTATCGACTCAGCTACTTGAAGTTGATTTAAGCTTAAAACAAATTATGGAGCTTAAGGCTGGGGATATTATTCCTGTTGAAATGCCAGAGCATATTACTGTGTTTGTGGAAGAGTTACCTACATTTAGAGCTAAAATGGGTCGTTCACGCGATAACGTTGCGCTACAAATTAGTGAAAAAATTAAACGCCCTGATTCAGTTAAATCTGAGCTGCATGTCTTTACCAAAGGCGGCAAAAAAATTGATTCAGATGCAGAATTAGCAGAACTAGAAGATGATTTACACCTTTCAAACGGTGTAGACTTAGACTGGTAATTGATTAAAAGGTTAAAAGTATGAGCGATGATCAAGATACAATGGACGAATGGGCAGCAGCACTTGCTGAGGCTGAGGGAACTGACGATGATAGTGCAGAGGTTAAAGTAACCGAACTTGATGAGCTGGATGATTCAAAACATGAGCTCAGCGGTGAAGAAAAACGTAAACTCGACACTATTTTAGATATTCCCGTAACTATTTCGATGGAAGTAGGGCGTTCTAAAATTAATATTCGTAATTTACTACAACTTAACCAAGGCTCAGTTGTTGAGCTTGATAGGGTTGCTGGTGAGCCGCTTGATGTATTAGTTAATGGTACATTGATAGCACATGGTGAAGTGGTTGTGGTGAACGATAAGTTTGGTATTCGCTTAACAGATGTAATTAGTCAGGTTGAACGGATCAAAAAATTACGATGATAGCATTACTTGGTTTAAGCAATTCAGTGTTTGCAGCTACCGATGCTGCAACACCCACCACAGACATTATTTCAATGGTGATGTCGTTAGGTGTGGTAGTGGTGTTAATTTTAGTGTTGGCTTTTTTTGTTAAAAAGCTCAATCCAAATTTAACCAACAACGATGAGTTTAAAGTGATCCGTAGTCTTCCTCTAGGATCACGCGAGCGATTAATGGTTGTTGAAATAGATAACGCTCAGCACCTATTAGGGGTGACCCCGCACAGCATTAATTATTTACATAAGCTAGAAACTCCTTTAACGGAAAAAGAGTTACCAGAATTAGCGAAGCGTTTTGGCAAAATGTTGAATCCGCAACTTAATCAAAATAAAAAGAATTAATATTATGATCAAATGGCTGCTTATCATTCTTGCCATCGTGTTCATTCCTGGTGTTAATGCAGAAGGAATTGATGCGCTAACCATAACCACTAATGCTGACGGCACACAAGATTACTCAGTGACGCTTCAAGTATTAGCGATCATGACGGCAATGAGCTTTATTCCAGCAGCCATTATCATGATGACCTCGTTCACTCGAATTATTGTTGTATTGGCTATTTTGCGCCAAGCGATTGGCTTACAGCAAACCCCTTCGAATCAAGTTTTATTAGGTATGTCGCTGTTTTTAAGTATTTTTATTATGGCGCCTATTTATGAGCAAATAAACGAACGTGCAATCGAACCGTACTTAAGTGAGCAGGTAACATCACTAGAGGCACTCGATTTAGCCAAAGAGCCAATGAAAGCCTTTATGCTTTCTCAAGTACGACTCAAAGATTTAGAAACCTTTGCAAAAATAGCTGGGTACGATCAGCTTGATTCACCTGAAGCAACGCCAATGATTGTTCTTATTCCGGCGTTTGTAACCAGTGAGCTACAAACGGCCTTTATTATTGGGTTTATGTTCTTCATTCCCTTTTTGATTGTCGATTTGGTGGTTGCATCGGTGTTGATGGCCATGGGTATGATGATGCTATCCCCCATGATTGTATCGCTACCGTTTAAGATTATGTTGTTTGTATTGGTTGATGGTTGGAGCTTGGTGATGGGTACGCTCGCTAAAAGCTTTGGTTTAGGCACATAGCAGTGCTTTATAAATTGAACCAATCACACTAGGAGTCGCCCATGGAACCTGAAGTATTTGTTGATATTTTAAGTGGAGCCCTGTTTTTAGTGATTAAGCTGGTGTCTGCCATTGTGGTCCCTGGTTTAATTATTGGCTTAGTAGTGGCAGTATTTCAGGCGGCAACCTCAATTAACGAACAAACACTGAGCTTTTTACCGCGTTTATTAATTACCATTGGTGCATTAATTGTGGGTGGACATTGGTTTACTCAAGAGCTGATGGACTTTTTTAATCGCTTAGTACTTCTTATCCCCGAAATTGCAGGTTAACGATGGAGTTTCCATTTTCCGTTGTTATTCAATGGCTAAGTGATTTTTTACTGCCTTTGGTCCGCATAAGCTCAATGATCATGATCATGGCGGGTATTGGCGCCAAAAATGTACCCTCTCGAATTAAAATGGGCTTAGCTGTGGTAGTCACATTTTTAGTAGTGCCTGTTTTACCTCCTGCTACGTTTACTAATTTATTTTCTTTTGAAATGATTTTAGTGGTACTACAACAAATGCTGATTGGTGTCGCGATTGGTTTTGCATCTACACTATTGCTCAATACGTTTGTATTAGCAGGGCAAATTCTTGCTATGCAAACCGGTTTAGGTTTTGCGTCTGTTGTTGACCCCTCAAATGGAATGAGTGTGCCTGCTGTAGGGCAGTTCTACCTCATTTTAGCTACCTTGTTATTTTTTGTATTTAATGGCCACTTAATGATGATTCAAATGGTGGTGCATAGTTTTCAGGTATTGCCAATTGATGGTAATTGGTGGGCGGTTGATCATTATTGGGACATAGTGACATGGGGTGGTTGGATGTTTACTACCGCACTAGTGCTTTCGTTAGCGCCATTAACGGCCATGCTTGTAATTAATATGTCATTTGGCATCATGACCCGTGCTGCCCCGCAGTTAAATATCTTCTCTATAGGCTTTCCGTTTACCTTAGTGGCAGGGCTCGTTATTATTTGGGCTACCCTCGGTAACTTTATCACTCAGTTTGAGTTCCAATGGCTAAAAATGGTTGAGCTGATGTGTACTCTGGTTGGTTGTTCCCCTTAGGAGAGTGTAATGGCTGAAGATTCAGGACAAGAAAAAACCGAAGAACCCACGCCCAAAAAAGTTGATGATGCCAAAAAGAAAGGCCAAATAGCGCGCTCTAAAGAGTTAGGTACTATGTTTGTACTTATTTTTTCTGCTATTTCTTTATTAATGTACGGCCCTGAAATTGGCAAAGGCTTGTACCGTATTATGGGCAGAATGCTGAGCCTTAATCGCAATGAAACCTACGACACCACAAAAATGTTTGCAGTGTGGGGAGAGGTGGCTGACGTACTGTTATTTCCTATGTCGATGTTTGTACTTATTATTGTACTAGCTGCGTTTATTGGTAACACCATGCTTGGCGGCTTTAATTTTAGCTGGCAGGCAGCCGCTCCCAAAGCCAGTAAAATGTCGCCAATGAAAGGTTTTACTCGGATGTTTGGTCCGCAAGCGGCTATTGAATTACTAAAGTCACTATTAAAGTTTGGCTTAGTGGCAACCTTCGCTATCTTTTTAATTAATGTTTATTTTGATGAAATATTACATTTGAGTATAGAAAGCGCGCCGGGCAATATCGTGCATGCTTTAGAAATATTAGCGTGGATGTTTTTAGGGTTATCTTGCACCTTAATTATTATTGCGGCTATTGATGCGCCTTTTCAAAGTTATAGCCATAACAAACAGCTTAAAATGACCCTGCAAGAAGTAAAAGACGAGTATAAAAACTCCGAGGGTGATCCGCAAATCAAAGCGCGTATCAGGCAAACTCAACGTCAAATGTCGCAAAAGAGAATGATGCAGGATGTGCCAGACGCCGATGTTATTGTTACCAACCCTACTCATTACTCAGTCGCTTTAAAATACGACACAGAGCGAGCAGGCGCCCCCATTGTACTAGCCAAAGGCGTTGACGAGCTTGCTATGCAAATTCGTAAAATTGCGTTGGGTAATGAAGTGCCCATTGTTGAGTCGCCTACTTTAACGCGAGCGCTTTATCATACCGCTGAAGTAGGGGAGCAAATTCCCGATCAGCTCTTTACTGCAGTTGCCCAAGTACTTGCCTATGTATTTCAACTTAAACGGTTTAAAAAAGGCCGTGGAAAACGCCCTGTCGCACTTAATAAAAAGCTGCCAATCCCCGATGAATTCAAGTATTAACCGCTAACCAATTAACTTGGAATAGTTATTGCAATTTCAGCGTAGTGTCAATTTTTTGAAATTGTAGAGTTATGGAATTTAAAGCGGTATTACAACAACTTAATAAAGATAAAAAAGAATATGCAAAGGGCGTTGGTACACCGCTTTTAGTGTTAGCTGCGCTAGGAATGGTTATTTTACCACTGCCTCCATTTCTGCTTGATATATTATTTTCGTTTAATATCGCGCTCGCATTAGTTGTATTACTAGTTACGGTATACACCATGAAACCGCTTGAGTTTGGCATGTTTCCAGCGGTGTTGTTAATCGCCACGATTATGCGTTTAGCACTTAACGTAGCCAGTACCCGGGTGGTACTGCTTGAAGGTCATAATGGTGGGGATGCTGCAGGTAAGGTAATTGAAGCATTTGGCTCGGTGGTGATTGGTGGTAACTACGCTGTTGGTTTAGTGGTATTTTTAATTCTAATCATCATCAACTTTGTGGTAATCACCAAAGGTGCAGGGCGTATCTCTGAAGTGTCAGCGCGCTTTACCCTTGATGCTATGCCAGGTAAGCAAATGGCGATTGATGCGGATATGAATGCTGGTTTTATTAGCGCTGAGCAAGCCAGAGAGCGCCGTGAAGAAGTAACCCGTGAAGCTGACTTTTATGGCTCTATGGATGGTGCAAGTAAGTTTGTAAAAGGGGATGCTATCGCGGGTATCGTCATTTTAGTGATCAATATCGTAGGTGGCTTATTTGTTGGCATGATCCAACATGACTTGAGCTTTTCTCGCGCTATGGAAGTGTACACATTATTGACAATTGGTGATGGCTTAGTAGCGCAATTACCGTCATTACTACTTTCAATTGGTACTGCGATTGTTGTAACGCGTCAAAATGAATCGCACAACATGGGCGATCAGTTTAAGCAGCAGCTAGGTAACGAAAAATCGTTATTTATTGCCTCTGGTATCCTCATAACTATGGGCTTAGTACCCGGTATGCCGCACCTTGCATTTTTAAGCTTAGGGGCGCTTTTAGGCTACCTTGCATACTATACCCAACAAAATAAACTTAAATTAGCGGCTGCTGAAGCCGAAGAAGCTGAAAATGCAGCTTCAGGCACTGGGATTGCAGCTAAACAAGAGCAAAAAGAGCTGGGCTGGGATGATGTACAACAAGTTGATGTTATTGGCTTAGAAGTAGGTTATCGCTTAATTCCTCTGGTTGATCAGTCACAAGGTGGTGAGCTATTAAACCGCATTAAAGGGGTGCGTAAAAAACTATCTCAAGAGCTGGGCTTTTTAGTGCCGCCTGTGCATATACGCGATAATCTAGAGCTCGACCCAAATGCGTATCGCATCACCATGATGGGCGTATCAAGTGGTGAGGGAGAGCTTAAACACGGTGATGAATTGGCAATTAACCCAGGCCAAGTATTTGGTCCGCTAAAAGGCATTGAAACCAAAGACCCTGCATTTGGTTTAGATGCGGTATGGATAAAACCAGATCAAAAAGATGAAGCGCAATCTTTAGGTTATACCGTAGTTGATTCAGCAACTGTTGTAGCCACTCATATTAGCCAGTTACTGACTAATAGTGCCGCTTTATTACTCGGCCATGAAGAAGTACAAAACTTATTAGATATGTTAGGTAAGAGCCATCCTCGCTTAGTTGAAGGGCTAGTACCTGAGGTATTACCGCTAACCACTATCGTTAAAGTACTACAAAACTTGTTAAATGAAGGGGTAGCAATACGTGATATGCGCTCAATTGTTCAAACCCTTGTTGAATATGGCCCTCGTAGCCAAGACCCTGATGTATTAACGGCTGCAGTGAGAATATCGTTGCGTAGATTAATCGTTCAAGATGCTGTTGGTATGTCTTCTGAAATCCCTGTCATAACCTTGGCGCCTGAGTTGGAACAGATGTTGCATCAGTCACTTCAAAATGCAGGTGATGAAGGTGCCGGAATAGAACCAGGACTTGCTGATAGACTTCAAACATCATTGAATGAAGCGCATCAAAATCAAGAAATGGCCGGTGAACCTTCAATATTGCTAACGTCAGGAATGTTACGCACTGTGTTATCTCGATTTGTTAAATACACCATTCCAGGATT
This sequence comes from Pseudoalteromonas sp. DL-6, assembly GCF_004328665.1. Lineage (NCBI taxonomy): Bacteria > Pseudomonadati > Pseudomonadota > Gammaproteobacteria > Alteromonadales > Pseudoalteromonadaceae > Pseudoalteromonas > Pseudoalteromonas sp. DL-6. The sequence goes on along the minus strand of NZ_CP019770.1, from coordinate 2,314,363 downwards.
GCGAGTGATGTCTTATCAAGAGATACCAGATGAAAGACAGATCAAGATTGTCAGCTCTGTAGGCCAACAATAAGATTTTAAAGGGGTTTGAATTATGAAAATTAAACGTTTTTTTGCTAAAGACATGCGCACCGCACTAAAAGAAGTAAAAGAAGAGCTTGGTGTTGATGCGGTTATTATGTCAAATAAGAAACTAGCTAATGGCGTTGAAATTGTTGCTGCTGTTGATTACGACAAAGCCGCGACAAAAGCGCCAGAGCAGCCTCAAAGCCAACCAGCTGCAAGAGCTTCATTTGCGCATACTGAGAGTTCACATAATTTTGTAAAACCAGAACCTCAACGCGCTCAACCTAAGCCACAAGCAAAGGTAGCAGACAGTTTACAAGCTTTATTAGAACGTCAATCTCCCCGTCCTCGTTCAGCAGAGCTTGCGTCAATGTTTTCACAATCTGGAATTGATACCTCTGGTCATTACCAAGAACAAGAAGCTGTTCAATCTCGACCTAAAAATATGTTTGAACGTGAACAAAGCGCGCCTGCACGTCCTCGCACCCAAGCTGATAGCTTAGGCTTTGATGATTTAGACACTGGCTTTGACGATTTAGACTCACCGAGTGCACCGCGCCAGCAAACGATGCAAAACGAGTCGAGTGATATAACCACCATGCGCGAAGAAATGAACGCAATTCGTCAATTACTAGAACATCAAGTGTCAGGTTTAATGCAACAAGATATGGCGCGTCGTGATCCAACCCGCGCCTGCATGATTGACCGTTTAGTGGGTATGGGAATAGATAAAGACGTTGCTGAGCAGATGGCATGCTTTGTACCCGACGATGTATCTCGCCAACAAGGTTGGAAAGCCTTATTGAATATGGTTGAAGACCAAATGCAAACCACTAACAACGAAATACTTCGCCAAGGTGGTGTTTATGCATTAGTAGGCCCAACAGGGGTAGGCAAAACCACCACTGTTGCAAAATTGGCAGCATTAGGTGCGCAAAAGTACGGTGCTGATAAAGTTGCGCTTATTACGACTGATACCTACCGTATTGGTGCCTATGAGCAGCTAGCAACTTATGGTCGAATTATTGGCTGTGGCGTAAAACAAGTCAAAGATGCAAATGAATTAGCAGAAGTTTTATACCATTTACGAAATAAACGTCTAGTCTTAATTGATACAGCAGGAATGAGTCAGCGAGATTTACGTTTAACTGAGCAACTTAATACCTTAATGCGTAATCAGCGTGTGGATATACGTAGTTATTTAGTATTAAGTGCAACAGCACAAATTAATGTATTACAAGAAACCGTAAGGCACTTTAAAAAGGTACAGCTCAGTGGGTGTATTTTTACTAAGCTAGATGAGTCATTGAGTTTAGGTGAAATTATTAGTATTGCGATTCAAAACCGCCTCCCAATAGGGTATCTTACTAATGGTCAGCGAGTACCAGAAGATATTAGAGTGGCAAATGCCGAAAAACTAGTAAAAAAAGCTGAGCAATTGTATTTAAAAAGAATAAAAGCACAACAATCACGACACCAATCAGTGGCGTCGAGCACAGTAGAGATGTATGATTAACACAGTTTTAGATCAAGCAAGCGGCCTTCGCAAAATGAGCAACAATAATAATAACGGCGTAAAAGTTATCGCTGTCACCGGCGGCAAAGGTGGAGTGGGTAAAACAAACGTATCCCTTAACACGGCAATCGCGTTAGGCCAACAAGGCAAGCGTGTGCTGGTATTAGATGCTGATTTAGGATTAGCCAATTGTGATGTTATGCTTGGACTACGCGTAGAGCGTAATTTATCTCATGTTTTATCAGGTGAGTGTGAACTCGAAGATATTTTAGTTGAAGGCCCTGCAGGAATTAAAATAGTGCCAGCAACATCGGGTTCGCAAAGTATGGTTGAGTTATCACCTTCAGAGCACGCGGGACTGATACGTGCATTTAGTGAGCTTAACACCGATTTTGATATTTTAATTGTAGATACCGCTGCGGGTATTTCTGACATGGTATTGAGTTTTTCTCGCGCCGCACAGGATGTGGTTGTGGTGGTTTGTGACGAACCAACCTCAATTACTGATGCATATGCGTTAATAAAAGTGCTGAGCCGTGAGCACGGTGTTTACAAATTTAAAATTGTTGCCAATATGGTGCGTAGCTTACGTGAAGGGCAAGAATTATTTGCTAAACTTTCAAAAGTAACCGACCGATTTTTAGATATATCAATGGAGCTGGTTGCAACGGTTCCTTATGATGAGAATATGCGCAAATCAACGCGTCGCCAAAAAGTGATAGTTGAAGTTTTTCCAGGCTCTCCTGCTGCGATTGCTTTTAAAACACTGGCGACAAAAATTGCTAAGTGGCCAACACCTAGTCAAGCCTCGGGTCACTTAGAGTTTTTCATTGAGAAGTTAGTTAGTAACTAACAATGACAATACCGGTGAATAGAGCTATGGGATATCAGTCAACACAGAATTTAAATATGATTGTTGAAAAGCATGCCTCATTAGTCAAAAAAGTGGCGTGCCATTTAATTGCTCGTTTACCGGCCAGTGTGCAACTAGATGATTTGATCCAATCAGGTATGATTGGCTTAATAGAAGCTTCTAAAAACTTTGACGCAAGCAAGGGCGCAAGTTTTGAAACCTTTGCGGGTATTCGCATTCGTGGTGCAATGATAGATGAAATGCGCCGGGGTGATTGGGTTCCACGTTCAGTTCACAGAAAAAGTCGCTTGGTAGCAGAGACAATAGTTGCCCTTGAAAGCAGTTTAAACCGTGAACCCAAAGATATTGAAGTTGCTGAAAAACTTGAAATTTCGTTAAATGAGTACCATCATATTTTAAACGATGTAAACGTAAGTAAAGTTTTAGGTATTGAAGACCTTGGTATTGACGATGATGTGATTACACCTCATGGTCAAGATTTAGCACTAGACAAACCTTTCAATAATGTTAAAAATGAACGGTTTAATGAGTCTTTACTCAGCGCGATAAAGTCGTTACCGGAAAAAGATGCAATGGTGCTTTCTTTGTACTATAACGATGAAATGAATTTAAAAGAAATTGGGCATATACTCGATGTTAGTGAGTCGCGTGTAAGTCAGATACATGGTCAGGCGATGATTAAGCTTAAAGCAAAGATCAATGACTGGATAAACTAGAAGTAAGTAAATAAAGGTTCAGGCCTCACTGGAGGATGTTTTGGATAAAAACATTAAAATTCTTGTTGTTGATGATTTTTCGACGATGAGACGTATTATTAAAAACCTGTTGCGCGATTTAGGTTTTACCAATGTTCAAGAAGCAGATGACGGGTCAACTGCTTTACCTATGTTGCAAAATCAAGTGTTTGATTTTGTGGTAACAGATTGGAATATGCCAGGCATGCAAGGTATTGATCTTTTAAGGGCAATTCGAGCTGACGAAAAATTAAAGCATATCCCTGTTTTAATGGTAACGGCAGAAGCTAAAAAAGAACAAATAATTGCTGCGGCCCAAGCAGGTGTTAATGGTTATATTGTTAAACCATTTACTGCAGGTACATTGAAGACTAAATTAGAAAAAGTGTTCGAACGCTTAGGTTAATGAGAGGGAGAGGCTTATGTCAGCACCTGCTGCGCCTCAGATTACTTTAGAACAAGCTCGCCAATTAGTGGCTTTTTTAGAAAATGGTGAGCAAGATAAAGCGAATCAGTTAATTTTAGAAACAGCTTCACAAGAGCAATCACAGTTATTTGCTGAGGTGGGTAAGTTAACGCGTCAATTACATGAAGCTTTAAAAAGCTTTGAATTAGATACGCGATTAACAGACATTACCACTGATGCCATCCCTGATGCTAAAAAACGCCTCAACTATGTTATGGAAATGACAGAAAACGCAGCCAACAAAACGATGGATGCGGTTGAAGCAAGCTTACCTTTAGCGCAAGAAATTGCTGACGAAATAGCTGATATCAAGCCAACATGGGATCGGTTAATGAACCGTGAAATTGAGCTTGGTGAGTTTAAGTCACTTTGCCATAGCATTGATAAGTTTATGAACAGCTCTCATCATAAAACGGATGAGTTACAAATGTTGATGACCAATGTATTGATGGCTCAAGACTATCAAGATTTAACTGGTCAGGTTATTCGTCGTGTTATTGAACTTGTGCGTGAAGTTGAAGAGAGCTTAATCCACTTGTTAACTGCATTTGCGGCGCAAGGTGAGGTTGAGCAAGTACAACCAACTGAACAACCAGAAGAAACAGAAGATTCCATTGTTGCACAAACACTAGCAGGTCCAGAAGGGCCTATTATTGATAAAGAATCGCGTAATGATGTTGTATCTGATCAAGATGAAGTTGATGATCTATTATCAAGTTTGGGCTTCTAATAGGAGAGTACTGCATGAGCTTTGAAGTCGATGAAGATATTTTACAAGACTTTTTAGTAGAGGCCGGAGAAATCCTTGAGCTTTTATCTGAACAGTTAGTAGAACTGGAAAACAACCCAGATGATACTGAACTACTAAACGCAATATTCCGTGGCTTCCATACCGTTAAGGGTGGTGCCGGATTTTTGGCAATGACAGAGCTTGTTGATGCATGTCATGGTGCTGAAAACGTGTTTGATTTATTGCGCCAAGGTGTAAGAACAGTTAACTCTGAATTAATGGATGTGATTTTACAAGCACTTGATACCATTAATGAAATGTTTGCCACAATTAAAAATCGTGACCAGCCAGAGCCTGCAGATCCAGAGTTACTTGCAGTACTTCACAAGCTTGGACAACCACCAACGGCTGAAGAACTCGCCGGCGATTCTGCAGTTGAAGACATAGCTCCTGTTGAAACTCCCTCGGTAGAACCTGAACCTGTAGTTGAGCAGCCAAGCAATGATGCGGAAGAAGATCCGTTTGCTTTTGATGAATTATTTAGCGGCCCAGATACTAGTAGTACAGATTCTCAGATTGATGAGATCACTGAAGATGAATTTGAAAGTCTACTTGATGAACTTCATGGAAAAGGGCAAGCCCCGCAAGAAAAACAATCCTCATCAAGCGACAGTGATGTCAGTGGCGATATTACAGATGATGAGTTTGATAGCTTATTAGATGAGCTTCATGGTGTCGGTAGTTTTGGTGAAGTAACTCAAAACGCCCCAAGCACACCACAGCAAGCACCATCAGCTCCTACAGCCTCGCAAAATAATGATTCAAGCGCGAGCGATGATGAAATAAGTGATGATGAGTTTGAAGCTCTGCTAGATGAGTTACACGGCAAAGGTGCACCTAAGTCGATAGAAACACCGGCTCCTGAAAGTAAATCTGAACCCGTAGCCGCTAACAAACCAGCGCCTGTTGCTGCAGCAAAACCACAGCCCAAGCCAGAGCCAGCCAAGCCGGTACCGGCTGCACAGCCTGCAAAAGCAGCTCCCGCTAAAAAAGCAGCGCCACCACCGGCAGAAACAACAGTACGTGTTGATACCAAACGCCTAGATCAAATAATGAACATGGTAGGTGAACTGGTACTTGTGCGAAATCGTTTAGTAAGTCTAGCGACTAACTCTGATAGCGAGGCCATGGGTAAAGCAATCTCCAACTTAGATGTAGTGACTGCTGATATCCAAGGTGCGGTAATGCAAACACGAATGCAGCCAATTAAAAAAGTATTTGGTCGTTTTCCTCGTGTGGTACGTGATTTAGCACGAACGCTGCAGAAAGATATTAATTTATTACTTGTCGGTGAAGACACCGATTTAGATAAAAATTTAGTCGAAGCATTAGCAGACCCATTAGTGCATTTGGTTCGCAACTCAGTAGATCACGGTATTGAAATGCCAGATGTTCGTGAAGCATCAGGTAAACCAAGAACGGGTACTGTGACTTTATCTGCTTCTCAGCAAGGCGATCATATTCTACTTACTATCCAGGATGATGGTGCCGGAATGGATGCTGAAAAGCTTAAAAAGATTGCGATTAGTAAAGGCGTGCTTGATCACGACCAAGCGAGTCGCCTTTCTGATACTGAAGCGTATAACCTTATTTTTGCGCCTGGCTTTTCAACCAAAGAAGAGATATCAGATATTTCCGGCCGGGGCGTTGGTATGGATGTGGTTAAAACAAAAATCACTCAGCTCAATGGCTCGGTAAATATTAAATCAGAGATGGGCGTAGGGACTACTTTAGAAATTAAAGTACCACTTACTCTGGCGATACTGCCCACCTTAATGGTAGTGGTTGGCGAACAAACGTTTGCCTTGCCACTGGCAGGTGTTAGTGAAATATTCCACTTAGATTTAACAAAAACTAATGTGGTTGATGGCCAGCTAACTATTATTGTTCGTAAAAAATCGATACCGCTGTTCTATCTTGAACACTGGCTCATTAAAGGCGCTGATAGAGGACAACGAAAAGCACAAGGCCATGTGGTGATTGTGCAAATAGGAACTCAAAAAGTGGGGTTCGTTGTTGACTCGCTCATTGGTCAAGAAGAAGTGGTGATTAAGCCTTTAGATGCATTACTTCAAGGGACGCCAGGTATGGCAGGTGCAACAATCACCTCTGATGGTGGTATTGCACTGATATTAGATGTGCCGAGTATGCTAAAGCATTACGCTGGATAATAAAAAGTAGGCATAAACGTTATGCCTACCCATTCATTGAATAAGAGAGCGAAATGGCTGTTAAAGTTTTAGTAGTTGATGATTCAAGCTTTTTTCGCCGCAGGGTGAGTGAAATTCTTGAACAAGACAGCGGCATTGAGGTTATAGGTTTCGCTGTTAATGGTCGAGAAGCGGTCGATAAAACAGCTCAGTTACGACCCGATGTGATCACCATGGATGTTGAAATGCCGGTGCTTGATGGTATTAGCGCGGTTAAAGAGATCATGGCGAGTAACCCCACTCCTATTTTAATGTTCTCATCGTTAACACGCGCTGGAGCATCAGCCACCTTAGATGCACTTGATGCCGGAGCGATGGACTTTTTACCGAAAAAGTTTGAAGATATTGCCCGTAATAACGATGACGCAATTAAGTTATTACAAGATAAGGTAAAGGAAATAGGTCGCCAGCGCATTGGTAGAATCACAAGAGCACCAGCATATCCTAGTATAAGTAAACCTGCTGCAAGCAAGTCTGATCGCTTTTCTAATCTCGCTAAAAAGCCAATTGTTCAACCTGATCGCAGCTTTAATAATGCAGCTCCTACACCAACCAGTAGTAGCACATCAGCGCGCGCCAGTGGTAAGCAGTATCAATTAGTTGCTATTGGCACATCAACAGGCGGACCGGTTGCACTGCAAACTATTTTGACTCAGTTGCCTGCTAATTTTCCACACCCAATACTCCTCATACAGCATATGCCTGCGGCATTCACACCTGCGTTTGCAACCCGATTAGATAGCTTGTGTAAAATTAAAGTAAAAGAAGCGCAACAAGGCGATAGACTCCAACCTGGTTGTGCTTATTTAGCGCCGGGCGGGCAGCAAATGATGGTAGAAGGGCGGGGGTCAAACAGAACATTACGCGTATTTGAAGATAAAAATGAACGAGTAAGCTATAAGCCTAGTGTTGATATTACCTTTGCCAGTGCGGCAAAAGCGTATCAAGGCGATGTCCTTGCCATTATTTTGACTGGTATGGGGGCGGATGGTCGTGATGGTGCTCGCATGCTTAAACAATCTGGCGCTACAATTTGGGCTCAAGATGAAAAAAGCTGTGTTGTATATGGTATGCCCCAAGCAGTAGCAAGTGCAGGATTAGCAAATGAAAGCTTAGGTCTTCATGATGTAGCGGTGCGCCTCAAAAGAGAGGTTGGCTGTGGATAAGCTTTCTGTTTTAGGATTATTGGTTGCACTAGGCGCTATTGCAATCGGTTATTCTTTAGAAGGAGGTGTGGTATCTGCGCTGTTTAATGGGCCTGCGCTAATTATTGTATTAGGCGGCACATTGGGGGCCGTGATGTTACAAACATCAGCCAATACATTTAAGAAAATGCTCAGTATTACTCATTGGGTTTTTGTCACCGATGACCACGATATTGAAGATGCGATTGAGCAAGTAAAGCGCTGGTCACATAAAGCCCGCCAAGAGGGTTATTTAGCCCTAGAAAACGAAGCGCTTACTCACACTGATCCTTATGCCGCTAAAGGACTGAGTTTATTAGTTGATGGCAGCTCTGACCAAAAGCTTCGTGATACCCTGGAAATAGATTTATTACTTGAACGAGAACGACTGCTTGAAGCTAGTCGTGTATATGAAGCGATGGGGGGTTACAGTCCAACTATCGGTATTTTAGGTGCAGTGCTTGGACTTATTCAAGCGATGTCATTTATTAACGATCCTGAGCAACTAGGAACGGGTATTGCCACTGCATTTATCGCTACTATATATGGCGTAGGTTTAGCTAATTTACTGTTTTTGCCCATGGCCAATAAATTAAAGCAACGGGTTGAGCAAAAAATGCTTTACCATGAAATGCTAGCTGAAGGCGTTATTGCCATTAGCCAAGGTGAGAGTCCTATTAATATTGAATTAAAGCTTGAAGCTTACCGTGTCGAACGTCCTCTTTTACAGGGCCATTAGCGGTTATGTTACGCCGTCGCTTACGTCATCAAAACGCCAAAAGCCAACATACTGAGCGTTGGCTAGTCTCTTATGCAGATTACATGACCATTATGTTTGCATTTTTTGTTGTATTGTATGCTATTGCAATAAACAAAGAAGACAATATACAAGTTTTATCTAACTCTCTTGAGCATGTTTTTGATAAGTCAGCGAAACAATTTTCTCAGCAAGGTAAAGGGGTAAACGGCGATGCTTTGTTGCTTGAAAGAGTGACTCCTGAAGTTGAGGTTTTATATGGCGAAAGTATTCAAAAACAAGAACAAGGGCCGGTGTTGCTCGATGGTCAAAGTGACAATAGCAATATCAGCCAACGTCACTTAGGTAAGCCGCTCGATAGTTTACTGGTCAAGCTACAATCGTCTCTGATTGATGAGATACGCAGTGGTGAGGCAAGCCTAGAGCTTAGCCAAGATTGGTTGGTTATTGAGCTTAATTCTGGGTTGTTATTTGCCAGTGGCAGTGCTGTTGCGCATAATCAAGCCAAAGAAGTTGTAAAAAAGATTGAAGCAATAATCGCACCTGTCGATAACTATATAAGAGTGCGTGGGTACACAGATAACGAAACCATACGCAATGAAATATTTCGCTCTAATTGGGAGTTGTCGGTGGCACGTGCAACATCAATATTAGTTGAGCTAGAGCGTTTGGGAATTGAATCTGCACGCATGGCTATTGAAGGGTATGGCCAATATTCACCTTTTGCCGATAATGATACCGAAGCTGGGCGAGCTGAAAACCGCAAAGTAGTGATTGCGCTTTCTAAGTACGGCTTGGTTTTAGAGTCATCAAATGAGGATACTGAGCAGCAAGTCCCTGAGGAAGCTAAACCAACAGAAGTTGAGTTGCCTACTCAAGACGATACAATAAAAATAATTCGCTTAGAGCATGGTGGCATTCGTGTTACCACGCGTAATGAACAGTAATTAGGATGTAATGTGAAAATCTGGACTGTAGCCAATCAAAAAGGAGGGGTAGGCAAAACCACCACAGCGGTTAGCCTTGCTGGGATCCTTGCGCTTCAAGGTAAGCGTGTTTTACTGATTGATACCGATCCGCATGCATCATTAACTTATTACTTTGGCATTGATTCAGAAGATTTAGAGGTCAGTGTTTACGATATTTTCACTCGCGGCTCAAGCATGAAAAGCGAAGAAATATTGCAAGCATTATGCCCCTCAACCATAGAAAACCTTGATATTCTACCTGCCACTATGGCAATTGCTACACTTGACCGTAGTATGGGTAATAAAACGGGAATGGGCCTGATTTTAAAGAAAACATTGGCTAAAATTAGCGAGTATTACGATTATGCAATTTTAGATTGTCCGCCCGTTTTAGGGGTGCTGATGGTCAATGCGCTTGCAGCCTGTGAAAGAGTATTGGTGCCAGTACAAACTGAGTTCTTAGCGCTTAAGGGGCTTGATAGAATGATGCGTACTATGGAGTTAATGCAAACCTCGCAAGCGAAAAGCTATGAATATACTATAATTCCAACTATGTATGATAAGCGCACCAAAGCATCACTTGAGGCCTATAAAACATTACAAGATACGTACAAAGAAAAAGTGTGGCCAGGTGTGATTCCTGTTGATACAAAATTTAGAGATGCGAGTTTAGCGCAAAAGGTGCCTATTGATTTTTGCCCTAATGCGCGTGGAGTCTATGCTTACAAAGCATTGCTTGAATATTTAATAAAACAAGGTTAATAAATGAGTAAGCAATTATTTGCTAATGAAAAAGTAGTCACTCAGTATTTAGGGGCGTTATTATCTGATGACGAACCAACGAAAGACCTTGAGCCTGTTGCTAAGCTTCTTCAGCAGGTTGCCTATGAAGAAGAGCAAAAAGAGCAATCACTGCAGGTTGAGCCTGTAGTTGAGCCCGTTGTTGAAGTTGAAAAACTTAATGAACAGGTAAAGAGTGTAGAAATAGAATCCCATCAAGCGCAACAGCCTGAACCTGTGCATGATGTAGCACTTGAAAGTGAGGCTGAGTACTTCGATGGTGAATTCCAGGCACTATTCTTCGAGGTGGCAGGGCTCACTTTAGCAGTACCGTTAAAAGCGTTAGGCGGCATTCATGAGCTTGGCGAAGTGAATCATTTATTTGGCAAACCTAAGTGGTTTAAAGGTGTCATGATCAACCGAGAAGAAAAGCTCAATGTTGTTGATACTGCGCGCTGGGTTATGCCTGAAAAGTACGATGAGCAGTTAGAAGCGTCTTTAAACTATCAATATCTAATCACTTTAGGTGATAGCCAGTGGGGTTTATTAGCAGAAAAACTAATAAATAACATTACATTGAGTAAAGAAGATGTAAAATGGCGTACAAATAACAGTAAGCGCCCATGGCTTGCTGGAGTAATTAAAGAAAAAATGTGTGCTTTAATAGATGTTAATAATTTAAATGCACTATTAGAGAAAGGCTTAGATAGCCGTCACAAGTAATGACCATTACGAGGTAAGAGCATGAGTGAAGATAAATTACTGTCAGCCAAGAAAAATGCAGATAATAATGATGAAATTTTACAGTGGGTTACGTTTAAGCTAGAAGATGAAACTTATGGCGTGAATGTAATGCAAGTGCAAGAAATACTGCGTTACACCGAAATTGCTCCTGTGCCAGGTGCGCCTTCGTATGTGATTGGTATTATTAACCTACGTGGTAATGTTGTTACCGTTATTGATACTCGCTCTCGTTTTGGTTTACCTGATATTGAAGCGACCGATAACTCACGTATTTTGATTATTGAAGCTGAAGAACAAGTGATTGGTATTTTAGCTGATAGCGTATCTGAGGTTGTGTATTTACGCAGCTCTGAAATTGATAGCGCACCAAACGTAGGTACTGAAGAAAGTGCTAAGTTTATTCAAGGTGTGTGTAACCGCGATAATGAGCTACTTATTTTGGTTGATTTAAATAAATTACTTAGTGATGACGAATGGGATGAGTTAAGCGATATATAAGCTTCTCTACATAAAATTATGTTATTACTTGGTATTGCAATTGCGGGTTTAGTCTTTGGGCTATTCTCGTTGCTGTTAATTGTGATGTTTAAAAAGCGGTATGCGAATGAGCTTGACGCACAATTACAGCAATTTAAAGATTCATCAGAGCAGATTGATATTTTACGTAGCGAAGTCTCTGAGTTACGAACTGGGTTACTAAGTATTGGTAAACGAGTGCTTGAGGTAGAACAACAAAACCAAGAGCTTATACAGCAACAAGCTGCTCAAAAATACGATGATCCAGATGCTAAAATTTACTCTCGTGCAGTAAAAATGGTTGAGCTAGGTGCTGATTTAGATGAGGTTATTCGCGAGTGTGAATTACCCCGCGCCGAAGCAGAACTGTTATTTTCTTTACATAAACAAAAAGGCGCTTAGCGCCTTTTTTGTTTTTATCACAGTGGATTATGCTTTTATATTGAGCTTTCCTTGAAAGTCTTGCCATCCGGGCGGAAATTTTCCTCTTACCACATATGAAAAAGCAATCAGCTCAGCAATAACAAAGTAAAGCTCTTTAGGGATTTCTTCGCCGAGCTCTAATTTCGAGAGTGTATTTGCAAGTGCTTCATCTTGATGGATTAGAATTCCTTTATCTTTAGCTAGGGCAATAATTTCATCTGCCAGCTCGCCAAATCCTTTAGCGCTAACGGTGGGTGAATTGCCTGCCTCGTAGAGTAGCCCAATTGCTGAATTGCTTTTAAATGAATCCGTCATGACTAAACCTTAATATTTATAATGGCATGGGATTGGTAAAAAGCTTGATGGCTGTCATCTGCGCGTTTTAAGTTTAGGTCGCCCACTTGCAAGCCCTGTTTTGCCAATTTTGAGCGTAAATTATCAAGGTGTGGATGAGCCAACGCGCTTACAGCTTGAGTGGACGCTAATAACTGACAATCTAATGCTTTGTCCATCAACTCTGCGGTTATTTGCAACTTACCTAGTTCAGCATAATCAAAATTTAATCTTACAAACCACACGTTTTTATCCGCTAATTTGTCATTGTTTGGCTTTTTATATTGTCCTAACGATATTTCTGTTTGTGCCGCCTCTGGTGGCAGTTTCATAGGCAATAAAAACTGCACTAAGGAGTTAGTGTCAGGCTGCTGGCTCAAAACGGGAGCTTGCACTTGGCTTAAGGTGTTTTTAATTTGTGTTAATTCACCTGCTAATGCTTGCACTTGTGGTTGCTGTAACTGTTCTAATAACTTATTGGTATTATTACCGGTCTTGAAGCTTGGTAATAAAACCTGAAGTAGTGCCTCTAAACCGCTTTGATTATTAATGCTAACGGCAGTTGGGTTTTGGTTAATAATCGGTGCAGCTAAAATGCTTAATGAAAGTTGTTCTACACCTCGATTAAACGAGCTTTGCAAGGTGTCATTGGGCAGTTGTGTCGGCTTTATAGTGCTGAGTATTTCACGTTGTATGGTGGTTGGGTGTAAATTACTTTCTGACAACATACGGTTAAAAGCTTGATTAACCAAGCGGTTTAAGTCAGTACCCTGATCAGTCATCTTAGCTACAATGGTGTTCAGTTGGCTGCTTAGAACGTGTTTGCTTGCTTCTTTTTGCTCTATTGGAGCGGTTGCGGTTTGCTTTAAAACGGTTGCTAATAATAGCTTTTCCAGCGGTTGTAAATGATTAACGGCTGCTAAGGATCGATTAGCTGTTTGTGCTGATTGGGTAACAACAGGGTGCAAGTCTACGGATGTTGATAACGTCCGCTGTTGCCATAAAGAGATACTGGTTTTTAGCTGCTGGGTTAGTTGCACTAAAGGGGGGGCAGTTCCTAAAGGGCTCTTTAATTGCGTAATGTCTATTTTTTGCGTTGGTGAGAGCCATTTTTGTTGTTCATTAACAACAATATTTGGTTTTTGATATGCATTTAATGTAGTGGTAAATGGCTTGCTTTCAAAATGTTTTACTGCATCTAAAATACGCGTTTTAAAATCAGCAAAACTGCTTTTTAGCCATGATTGAATTGGACTATTAACGGTACTAAGTGGATGAGACTTAATTTTTTGCGAATCGAGAGCAACTTGCGGTTGCTGTGACAGCATCTCATTAAATGGTTTGCTAAATGAGTTTTTAAGCTCCACGGTTATATTTTGATAAGCTGTTTTAATTAATAGTTTATCTGCTTGGCTGCTAATAGTTACCTTAGTCGGCGTTGTAGGTAGTTCAGATAACTGTTGATGGCTTAAGCTAATATTTAACGAGCTTTTTGCGGTATTTGGAGTTAGTACCGCAAACTTGGGCATAGCATGAAGCTGAGCATGACCTAAATTGTTAGCAACTAATTGTGTTAGTTTTGCCTGGCTTAAAGGTTGAGAATGTACAATGTCAGCAAAACGATTAATGATATTTAGCCGTGTACCTTTGCCATCAGTCTCAATTATGCCTTTTAATAAGGGTTCTTGTGCTAGTAATTGCGCTATTTGTTTATTAATGGCGATGCTGGCATTAAATTTTTCAATCACCAGTTTTGGCGTTGGTTTTAATATGACTTGTATCGATAGCGGGTTGTTTTGAATATCACTTTGAGTGTTTATAAAGTTTAAAAACCGCTGTAACTGTTCTGGTTGTTTAATTGATAAGGTACTGTTGTTAGGAATAATGGTTAAGCTTTTACCATCTGCACTTAGCTGTATGTTAGCGCTTGCTATTTTTTCAACATTTGTCGGTGCATCATTAACAGTGAGCCGAATTGTTTGCCAATGCTTATTCATAAACACATCTAAGGTTACTGACTCTTTAGAAAACTGAATGTTTTTAGCCGCCAGCACTTCTTCAGGCAATGTCGGTAACACAGGTTGACCTGAATTGCTTGTTTGATTACTAACCTGTGGGTTAGTCAATGTAATGTGCGTTGGTGTATTCATTATTTTATATCAAGTTTTCTTTATTTTAAGTAAATCGATTCTAAAGCAATATTCGTATTACCCTATCATTATGGTAGACTTACCGCTAATTTTTGGCAGAGAGAATCGTCATCTTGTTACACATTAAGTCCGTTACTTGTATCAAGCAAGAGCGTTGTTTGTTTGATGAACTTAATTTTAGCCTTAAAAGCGGTCAAATCATGCAGTTAGCTGGTCCTAATGGGGCAGGTAAAACATCGTTATTGCGCATTGTTGCCGGTTTTTCGCTGCCAGATGAAGGTGATATTTTATACCTTAATCAATCTATCAAAAAATATTATGACGAATACGCCAGAGACTTATTATATATAGGCCATAAAACTGGTGTGAACGTACAACTCAGTGCACTTGAAAATGTAACACATTGGTTGGCTATTAATGGTTACGTTGACACCCCTGACTTATACTCTTTATTAAGTAAGCTAGGTTTGGTAGGGCTGGAAGATGTGCCTGTTAGAACCTTATCGGCGGGTCAACAAAGACGAGTAGCTTTGGTCAGATTATGGTTATCTGAAGCTAAGTTGTGGATTTTAGACGAACCTTTTACTGCGCTCGATAAAAGTGGCGTTGCCTTTTTACAGCAACGTTTTACTGAGCATTTATCAAAGGGGGGCGCCATTTTGTTAACAACACATCAAGACCTAACCACCCATTTTAGTGACTTACAAACCTTGACTTTGGAGTACCGCCACTAATGACACGACAGCACTCATATTGGCAGTTATTTGTCGCGGTATTTAGTAAAGACGTTAAGCTCGCTTTTCGTCAGCGTGCTGAAATAGTCAATCCCATCTTATTTTTTTTAATTGTTATCTCGTTGTTTCCATTAGCGATAGGGCCTGAGCCTGGGTTGTTATCAAGAATGGCGCCGGGCATTATCTGGGTTGCGGCTTTATTATCAACCATGCTTGGACTCGATAAGCTATTTAGAGACGACTATAACGATGGCTCTTTGGAGCAACTAATTGCTTCTTCGTATCCTTTATCATTAACCGTGTTAGCTAAAGTAGCGGCACATTGGGTGATCACTGGCTTACCGCTGGTACTAATGACCCCCTTATTTGCTTTGTTATTAAATTTAGAAACGACGGCCTTAATGGCTACGTTATTAACGCTATTACTAGGAACTCCCTTATTGAGCTTTATTGGCGCAATAGGAGCGGGTTTGACTGTGGGATTACAAAAAGGCGGCATTTTAATGAGCTTACTAGTGCTGCCTTTGTATATTCCGGTTTTAATTTTTGCAACTTCCGCTATTGATACCAGCACTATGTCGCTGGATTACAGTGGTCAGCTTGCAATCCTTGGTGCCATGTTAGTCGTTGCGATTATCAGTGCGCCAATTGCCATATCATCAGCATTAAAAGTGAGTGTAAGTTAATATGTGGAAGTGGTTACATCCGTATGCGAAAGCAGAGCGAGCATATCAGTTATGCAATACTCTACTGCCATATTTTGCAGTAGTAACGGTCGTTAGTATGATTGTTGGTTGGGTTTGGGGATTAGGTTTTGCCCCTGCCGATTACCAACAAAAAGACAGTTACCGTATTATTTTTATTCACGTGCCCTCCGCTATTTTATCTATGGGCGCCTATTCATCAATGGCGATTGCAGCCATTGTTGCCTTGGTATGGCAACTACGTAATGCCGAGCTTGCGGTAATTGCAATCGCGCCTGTTGGCGCGTGTATGACTGCAATAGCTTTAATTACCGGTGCTGCATGGGGTAAACCTATGTGGGGCGCTTGGTGGGTATGGGATGCACGACTGACTTCTGAGCTTATTTTATTATTTTTATACTTAGGGGTGTTGTCTTTGTACCATGCCTTTGAAGATAAAAAGTCAGCAGGTCGCGCCGCGTCTATTTTAGCCATTGTAGGGGTGATCAACCTACCTATTATTCACTTTTCGGTGGAGTGGTGGAATACCCTGCACCAAGGGGCGAGTATCACTAAGTTTAATCGCGATGCGGTTGACCCTAGTATGTTTTGGCCATTAATGATTAATATTTTAGCCTTTGCCGCGTTTGTCGGTACGGTGACTTTAATTCGTCTTAAAAATGAAATTTTACACCGTGAAAAGCACCGCCCATGGGTGCGACAGTTGTTAACTAAGGGGTAATTATGCAGTTTGACTCGTTTTCAGATTTTATTGCAATGGGAGGCTATGGTTTTTATGTATGGCTTTCTTTTGGTACATGTGCATTGATTCTATTAGGTATTTTATTTAGCTCGTTACGCGACAAAAAACAAATTTTAGCATCGGTTGAGCAACAAATTGCACGTGAAACTCGAATTAAAAATTCTAAGCAGGAGCAAACCTCGTGAACCCTAGACGTAAAAAACGCCTTTTGGTTATTATCGCCGTACTCTTTGGTATTGGTGGATCAATAGGTTTAGTGTTGTACGCCTTACAAGAAAATATTAATTTGTTTTACACCCCCAGCGAATTAATTGATGGTAAAGGTCCCAATAAAGAAAAGCCGTTTGTAGGCCAAAAGCTGAGAATTGGCGGCATGGTAGTGCCAGGCTCTGTGATCAGAAATGAACAAAGCTTAAAAGTAAGCTTTAAGCTGATTGATACGGGGCCATTGGTAACGGTACGCTATCAAGGTATTTTGCCTGATTTGTTTCGTGAAGGACAAGGGATTGTTGCGCAAGGTGTGTTAGTTGAGCCTAACGTGATTGAAGCATTTGAAGTGTTGGCTAAGCATGATGAAGAATATATGCCGGCAGAAGTTGCTGAGGCAGTAAAAGGCATTAAGCACGAAAAGCCAAAATATAACTTAGATAGTGGGAGCTGATATGATCCCAGAAATTGGTTATTTTTCTTTAACATTGGCCATGGTGCTCAGTGTGCTGTTGTGTATTTTCCCACTTTGGGGAGCACACACAGGTAATCTTCGATTGATGCGCGCAGCGCCATCATTAGCGGTTGGTCAGTTTGCATTTGTTGCTTTGTCGTTCGCTGTTCTTATTTATGCCAGCCTAACCGATGATTTTACCGTGTCTTACGTTGCTTATCATTCAAGTAGCACCTTACCTTGGTATTATAAAATCACCTCTACATGGGGTGGTCATGAAGGCGCTATTTTACTGTGGTTACTTATGCAAGCCGGGTGGACAGCTCTGGTCGCGGTGCGTTCAAAGTCACTTCCTTGGGTGCTTCGTGCTCGTGTATTAGGTGTGCTTGGCTTTTTAGGTGTCGGCTTTATGATGTACACCTTATTGCTGTCAAGTCCGTTTGAGCGTTTATTGCCCTATTTCCCAGTTGAAGGGCGAGATTTAAACCCATTATTACAAGACCCAGGTATGATCATTCATCCACCATTACTTTACATGGGGTATGTGGGTCTTTCTGTGGCTTTTTCCTTTGCTATTGCCGCGTTGTTAACCGGTAAGCTCGATAATACCTGGGCTAAGTGGTCACGCCCATGGACGATGACTGCATGGGGCTTTTTAACCTTAGGTATTACCATTGGTAGTTGGTGGGCTTATGCAGAACTTGGCTGGGGCGGCTGGTGGTTCTGGGATCCAGTTGAGAACGCATCACTGATGCCATGGTTAGTGGCAACGGCTTTATTACACTCTTTAAGTGTGACTGAAAAGCGCGGTGTATTTAAATCATGGACCGTATTATTAGCAATTGCTGCTTTTTCATTAAGTTTACTGGGCACTTTTATTGTTCGTTCAGGGATTATTGTTTCGGTGCACGCCTTTGCAACCGATCCGGATCGTGGGCTATTTATTCTTGCTTTCTTAGCTATTGTTGTTGGCGGCGGCTTAGCGCTTTACGGCTTGCGTGTTTCACAAGTTAAAAGTGAAGGACGTTATAAGTTTGTCTCTCGTGAAGTAGCACTTTGGCTAAATAACATTTTCTTAGTGGTTGCCACCTTAATTGTACTATTAGGTACTTTATTACCTATGGTGCACAAAGAAATGGGCTTAGGTAGTATTTCTATTGGCGAACCTTTCTTTAATAAAATGTTTGCAATTCTACTGGTGCCATTTGCGATTTTAATGGGCATAGGACCATTTTTGCGCTGGAAGCAAAATAAATGGGCATTTTTACAAAACAAACTATTTGTTGGCGCACTAGCCAGTGTCGTTATTACCTGTGCGTGGCTGTTTAGCAGTTATGAAGTAGTTACGCCGCTCACTCTATTAGCAACTACGTTAGGTGTATGGATATTTATTGCTACCTTTATCGACCTTTACACCAAGGCTGCTGTTCATGGCTCACTTAAGCTCGGCATCAAACGCTTAGGTTTAAGTTATTGGGCTATGGTGCTTGGCCATGTTGGTTTGGCCTTTGTTATTGCCGGTATTACGCTTACTTCGGCGTATTCAGTTGAGCGTGATGTATCAATGAAGCCTGGTGATAGCGTACAGCTAAATCAGTATCAATACCGTTTTGAAGGCGTGAAGACAATTCGTGGTGCAAACTATAGCGGTCATGCGGGTGTGGTAACAGTACTAAAAGAAGACACAACAATTGCGCGTCTTTATGCAGAAAAACGCCGATACGACATTGGTATGCAGTTTATGACTGAAGCCGCAATAGATGCTGGGTTTACTCGCGATTTATACCTCGCCCTTGGAGAGCAATTAAGTGAAGGGGCTTGGTCATTACGTATTTACCACAAGCCGTTTGTGCGTTGGATGTGGATTGGTGGTGTTCTGATCTCACTCGCTGGTTTTGTAATTTTATTTGATAAGCGTTATCGCGCTACACCTCGCAAAGATGAATTAGAGGGGGCATTATGAAGCGTAAATTGATGGCAGTTGTACCTTTACTAATTTTTATCTTTATTTGTGTGTTTTTATATCAAGGGTTGTTTGCTAACCCTCGGGAAATACAAACTGGGCGCATTGGTCAAACCTTACCAGCATTCAACTTGCCTGATTTAATGCAAGATGACAAACGTTGGACTGATGAGCAATTAAAAGGTGACGTGTATTTATTGAACGTGTGGGGCACATGGTGCCCAACGTGTCTAGCTGAGCTTGATTATTTAACTAAGCTTCGCGAGCAAGGCATTAAAATTATCGGCTTGTATTATGTACAAAGCTACGATGCTGATTTTGATGGCCCGTTTGATATGCAAGCACTGCGTGACGATGTGAGTAATATGCTTGCGCGCGCAGGTAACCCTTATCAATTTAATATTTTAGATTTAGAGCGCTCTTTGGCGTTAGATTTGGGTGTGTCCGGAGCACCAGAAACATTTTTAGTTGATAAAAATGGCACTATTTTGTTACACCACACTGGTGATATAAACCCTCGAGTTTGGCGCGCTAAGTTTGCGCCTCTTATGCAGGAGCTGCAGCCATGAGATTGTTTTTATTAACCCTTAGCTTATTTATTAGTTTAGCTGCGTTTGCTCAACAAGACCGTTATCAATTTGATAGCAACGAGCAAGCGGTTCGTTTTGAAGAGCTAACTAAAGAATTACGTTGTCCCAAATGTCAAAATCAAAATATTGCTGATTCAGACGCCGTAGTTGCAAAAGACTTACGCGATCGCGTATTGGCGTTAGTAAAAGATGGTAAAAGCAAAGACGAAGTTATTGATTATATGATTGACCGCTATGGCTACTTTGTTCATTACGATCCACCAGTAACGCCGGCTACGTTAATTCTGTGGGTGTTGCCAGTACTCATTGTAATAATAGGCTTTGGCTTTATTGTTATTCGCCAGCGTAAAGCGTCGGTAAAACAAACGTGGAGTGACACTGATGAAGTGATGCTCAATAAGTTGATTAAACAAAATAAACGTCAGGAGCAAAGTTAAATGATTTTAATGTGGGCGTCTTTTGCTTTACTCACACTCATTGCATTGCTGTTTATTATTGTGCCTTTTTTAAAAAAAGAGCGCGTAGTAACCATTACTCATAACGCTAATGCTGAGCTTATCAGCATTTATGAGCAGCGTTTAGTTGAACTACAGGCTGATTTAGACAACCAACGCATAGACTCGCAAAACCACAGCGAGGCAATTGTTGAGCTAAAACGCCGTTTGCTAAATGAATTATCACCAGAGAAGTCACTCAATAGTCGTGGTGACAATCGTATATTTGCTTTAACAGGGGCGGCGTTTTTAATTGCGTTAGCGGGTATATTTTATGCAATGACCGGCAGCCAGCAACAAATAGCGGCTTGGCATGATGCAATGGACAACTTGGCCGATTATGGCCAACGCGCTGTAATGCAAAAAGGTGAGCCGTTAACTAAAAATGAACTGCAAGCGTTTGCATTGGCATTGCGTACGAAGTTAAGCCAAAGCGGTGACGATGAAGTTGCTTGGATGCTGTTAGGGCGTGTGGCTATAATGCTTAATGAGTTTGACATGGCAAAACAGTCATTTGATAAAGCATTGTCAATGAACCCTGATAATATGCAAGCCTTGGTGAGCTACTCGCAGGTATTATTACTTGAGGGCAGTGATGAGAATATGACTCGCGCAGCGGGTATGCTTTCTAAAGTACTACAAGCACAACCAAATAACCTCGATGCGATTTCGTTACTTGCGCTGATTGCCTTTGAGAGAAAAGATTGGATACAGGCAAAAGCTGCATTTGAAGTACTTCTTGCCAGTATGGACGAGTCAGATACGCGTTATGCTATGATTTCTGAGCGCATCAGTGAAATTGATGGCCAAATAGCTCAGCAAAGTGAGTTAAACAGTCATGAACAGCACGTTGTTCAGGGTATTCAGGTCACGGTTAAGATTGACGAGCAACTTGCAGACAAACAGCCCAGTAACGGTATTTTGTTTGTGTTTGCTAAAGCTTCTGAAGGTTCACCCATGCCTTTAGCCGTTGTTAAACTAACAGACTATAGCTTTCCAATCACGGTTGAGCTGAGCGATTCGAACGCCATGATGGCGGGGCTAAATTTATCCAGTGCCAGTGAAATTGTTATTTCTGCGCGTATCTCTAATGATGATTCAGTGATGCCAAGCGCCGGTGAGCTTGAAGGCCACTCTGAAGTACTGCTTCGTAAAGATGTGCAACAAGTGCAACTGAACATTGATACATTAATACCTTAAGGATTTGAGATGTTAAAACAAGGCTTACTTTTATTATGTTTACTCACCTTATCGGGCTGTGCTCAAGTGCCCGAGAGTAAATATGATGAGCGCGATCCCTTACAAAGTGTAAATAGGCCTATTTATGACTTTAATATGGACGTACTCGATACTTATATTTTAAGGCCAGCAGCAGTGGGTTACATCACTGTTACACCGCAGCCTGTTCGTCGTAGTATTGTGCATTTTACCGATAATATTACCGCACCCGTTGATATTATAAATGCTGGTCTGCAAGGAAAACCAAGCAGTGCTGGAATTAATTTTGCACGTTTTTTAGTGAATTCAACTGTGGGTGTATTTGGCATATTTGATGTAGCTAGTTCGCTGGGGCTTGAAGTAACTAGCGAAGACTTTGGCCAAACGTTAGGTGTGTGGGGAGTGGGTGATGGTGCTTATTTAATGATCCCAGCAATGGGGCCATCTACCGCGCGTAACTTAACCGGTGATGTGGTTGATAATGTTGTACTGCCTGAAATAGCACTGACTACACCACAAACTATTTTAGTGTTTGCACTAAAAGCAGTTGAAGCACGTGCGTCATTAATGGCTCAGGAAGGATTATTGAATGATTCGTTAGACCCGTACTTGTTTATTAAAGACATTTATTTTCAGCGTCAATTATACGAGCTCTTTGATGGTAACCCGCCAATAAAAGAAGAGCCTGAAGATTTTGATGAAGATTTCTTAGAAAGCCTTTAATAAAAGTAAAAACGCCAGCAAATGCTGGCGTTTTTGTTTTTAATTAGTAATAACCCATTTAGCTATCAATCATCACCTGCATTTGCTCACTAACCCAGTTGAGAGCTTCGTGGTATGCATCAGGCACTTCATCACCTAAGTTTAGTTGCTGAGCTTTGTCGTTCGCAGCTTGCCAATCACCATGCTCATACAGAGTCACTAAGCTTAAGTATTCAGCCAGTAGCCCTTCATTGTTTAACAGCGCTGTTTTTATCTCATTAGACAGTGGCAATTTAAGCATTACACTGTCCATCTCTTCATCTAATATCGCATCCATAAGCGACATCATGCCAGTTAAAAATGCCATACCAGTATCTTTAAGTTTGCCATGTGAAATAGCTAACAGCTCACAAAAACGTGCCCGTGTTAGCGACAGTCTAATAAGCTCTAATGGCTTATCTGCAGATACTTGTGCTGCAAATAATAAAGAAAGAAGTTTTTTAATTTCAGCAGCGCCTAATACAATCAGCGCTTGTTTTATAGTGTTTATTTCAGAGCGGCGGGTAAATGCTGCTGAGTTTGAATAGCGCAAGAGCTTGTAAGATAAGTTAACATCACGCTCAAATACATCGGTGATCTTTTTAAGATCCATTTCTACACTGGATGTTTCATAGAGAAGTTCAGCCAGTGCCATGCCCGATGGCGGTAAGGCTTTGCTTTGCACCATCTCTGGTTTTGAAAAGAAAAAGCCTTGAAAGTACTCAAAGCCTAGCTCAAAAGCTTGGTTGTACAGTTCGTAGGTTTCAACTTTTTCCGCGAGTAATTTAATGTGTGGGTAAGGTTTTAAATCCTCGATGATCGTTTTAACGGTCTCTATATCACAGGTTAAAAAGTCAACTTTAATGATATCAATAAACGGATAAAAGTGACGCCATACCGGTTGATGCGCGTAGTCATCTAGAGCAAGTGTATACCCTTTCTCTTTTAAGTCTTTAACTATCGCTAGCAGACGTTTCCCCGGCTGAACGGTTTCTAATATTTCAATCACTACCCCGTCTTTGTTTAATAGCGTGGGGTAGCCTTTTAGTAAGGTGTCTAGGGTAAAGTTAATATAAGCAGGTTTATTATCGGTCAAATCTTCAAGACCAAAGTTAAACTGGCTGCCCTCAATCAGTCGAGACGTTGCTTCGTCGCCGTCAATGTTCGGAAAAACGTTATCTACTCCATCACGAAATAAAAGCTCGTAGCCAATTAACTCCTTATTGCGATCTAAAATAGGTTGGCGAGCAGCATAAAAATACATATAAGATTCCGAAACAGTAGAAATTGGTTAACATTGTAATAATATATTGGAAAACATTCAAAATAGCATCGGGAAAATGAATTATATTAATAAAATATCATGGCTTGGGTGGTTTTTATTAATCTAAACTCATTGTTTTTTATTTTATTTGTTTTAAAAGTGAGCGAATAGATGGTTTTTTATCTACTTAAATTAGCGAGTTGGAGTTATTAGTAATTACCGTGTTATAGTTGGATAGAAAGCTTTTATTCCAATACTGTCTTAATTATAAGATTTCAAGAGTCATTATTTGGATTACAAGCCTGTTATTACTTTTTTAAGTGGAGGCAAATTTGGAAACAGGAATGATTATTTCACTGGCATTGTACTTTATTGTAATGCTAGGAATAGGACTATACGCATATAAGCAATCTACCAGTGATATTTCAGGGTATATGCTAGGTGGTCGTAATTTAGCCCCCAGTGTTGCTGCCCTATCGGCTGGTGCATCAGATATGAGTGGTTGGTTATTAATGGGCTTACCCGGCGCAATGTATTTATTTGGGTTGAGTAAGGTTTGGATTGCAATTGGTTTAGTATTGGGTGCATGGGCAAACTACTTTTTAGTAGCACCAAGACTGCGTGTTTATACTGAAAAAGCCAATGACTCCATTACTATCCCCGATTTCTTTGCAAACCGTTTTGATGACAACAAAAATATCCTGCGTGTTATCTCTGCAATAGTAATTATTGTTTTCTTTACCTTATACACTTCATCGGGTGTTGTTGCCGGTGGTAAGTTGTTTGAAAACTCATTTCAAATGAGTTACGAAATGGGCTTATACATTACCACCGGTGTGGTAGTGGTCTATACCCTGTTTGGTGGTTTTTTAGCGGTTAGCCTTACAGACTTTGTGCAAGGCTGTATCATGTTTATTTCGTTGTTGGCAGTGCCAATTGCCACTTACATGATGCTTGATCAACCCTTTATGGACACCTTAGCAAATGCAAATTATCAGCAATTACTAAGCTCGCCTAAAGCAAGCGAAATTCATTCTTTAAGTATGCTTGATTGGTTTGCGGGCGGTTCTACTATTGCTATTATTTCTGCAATGGCGTGGGGCTTAGGCTACTTTGGTCAGCCGCATATTATTGTGCGCTTCATGTCTATTCGCTCAGTAAAAGAAATGCCAACTATGCGTCGTATTGGTATGTCTTGGATGACCTTATCTGCCATTGGTGCAGTATTTACCGGTTTATTCGGTGCTGCATACATGATTGAAAATCAAATGCCAATTGCCGACAAAGAAACAATATTCTTAGTATTGGCGGAATTAATTTTTCATCCGTTAATTGCAGGTTTCTTACTGGCGGCTATTTTAGCTGCAATTATGAGTACTATCTCATCGCAACTATTGGTGTGTTCAAGCTCTCTAACTGAAGACTTTTATAAGATTTACTTAAACCGTAATGCTTCGCAAACTGAGTTGGTACTAGTAGGACGTATTAGCGTGATACTGGTTGCGCTATTTGCTATCTATTTAGCCTATGACCGTAATAGTTCAATACTAGATTTAGTGAGCAACGCATGGGCAGGTTTTGGTGCTGCATTTGGTCCATTGGTATTGTTTAGCCTTTACTGGAAGCGCATGAACTTAAAAGGGGCTATCAGTGGTATGGTTGTTGGTGCTCTAACCGTGCTTGTGTGGATTTATGCGCCTATTACTATTAATGGTGATAGCTTAAGTAGCGTGATCTATGAAATCGTCCCAGGCTTCATTTTAGCGAGTATTGCTATTGTGGTAGGTAGCCTTGTAACAGCTGAACCGAAAAAAGAAATTACTGATCTGTTTGATGAAGTTGAATCGTCATTGTAACTGATTTACTAACGTAAAGTTTTGGTTTAAAAAAATGCCAACCAGTTTAACTGGTTGGCATTTTTTATTGACTGACTATTAACAGAGGCAAACTGTAATGATTTAATCGCAGCAAACTGGCTTGTCGTTATCATTATTTTAAGACATAAAAAAACTGAATTCGAAGCACGAATTCAGTTTTATTAATTAGTGATGCGGCTCATAAGCAGCACCATTATTTTTTAGATTAGCTCGCTGCTTTATCTTTAATATCGGCAACGTTATCTGATTTTGCTTTTTTAGCTTTTGCGGGTACTTCTTTAGTCCCCTTAAGCACCGCCATAAAGTCGTCTTTACTTTTCGCAATCTCAAGTGCAAGCGACTCAACTTGTTGTTCACTTAGTGGCACATCTACTTTTTCAAGCATTAGTTCTAGTGACTCGGCGATATCGAGCATTTTGTCATAGGCATCAGCTTCTTTTTTAGTAGTAAACGTCATGCGCTCGACTCCGTTTCGTTCTACAACATATTTAACAACAACAGCCATGATTTCTCCTGCTTACTTACGTGGCAATATGATTATTTTAAATCATTAGATTACTGTTTTTATATACAGTACAAGCTTGCGCGTTGTTTTGCAAGCTTTAACCTTAGTTTATCTGTAGCTTGGTTGACAATAAAGGCCAACTCTACTTTATTTATTAAGTCACTTTATAACGCGTAGCAGTAAAGGAGTCGCAAGGAGTGTTTGTTACCTTTAGCACTTAGTAACCACAAAGTTATTTAAAAGTGCTGGGTGTAAATAATCAACGAATGTTCATGTAGGAACACAAAAGGAAATAGTATGAAATTAATTAAAATAATCTCGTTAGCAGCCGCTTTATGTTTATTACCTATGGGTACCACTTTTGCGCAAAGCGATATGCTATCAGAGCAGATGCAGTCAGCCATGGTTAACGTTAATACTGCTGATTTGAAGCAACTAATTAAGTTGCCGGGTGTTGGTAAGAAAAAAGCACAGGCAATTCTCGACTATAGAGAAACTAATGGTGATTTCACATCACTTGAAGATCTAGCTAAAGTAAAAGGGGTGGGTAAAAAAATGCTAGCCAAACTCGATGGTAAGGTGGCATTTTAACTTAATAGGGCGCTATGCGCCCTGATCAAACTGTTTTAAGGCAGCAGCAAGATGCTTTTTAGCAAAATTAACATCTACTGGGGCTGTTAGTAGCGGGTAGCTCAACCCAGCCACAATTAAAAAAGGCACCAGCAACCACCCTTCAAACAAAGTGAATATTAAAAAAAATGGGCTCAACAGCATCAGCTTCACTATGCGTATAAAGACCCTATCACTGGGCGATAGCATGCTTAAAGAGATAGCTATAACAGTTTGTCGCTGACGAACTTTCAAGTGTTTAAGCTCATCAACTTGGCTTGAAAAAAAAGTAAACATATTAAAGTGACTTTTTAGTAATTAATCGGCTGGCCACCAATATAAAGAGTGTGGCGGTAAAGAGTACAAAAATAACTTCCATCCATGCTGGCATACTTAAACCTGCCAATTGCCAATCTATGTTTCCGCAATCACCGGTTGCTTCAAAAAATTGCGGTATCCAGTGATGTAATGGCATAAATTCTGGAAAATTTGGTTCAAATTCACAGCTAAATGCAAATGGATCTGTGGTTGTTTGCATTTCAATGTGCTCACGAGCAATAAGTAGCCCCCATACACTTGAAACTGCCCATACTGTATAGGCAACAATACGTACTACGAGATTGTTTGGTTTACTGGCTCCAATAATACCTGCAAAAAGTAGGCCTAATACCGCAGTGCGCTGGTAAATACACATAATGCACGGCGCTAACCCCATGTTGTATTGAAAGAAAAGGGCAGTAACTTCCAGTAGAAAAACAATTCCACTAAATAGTAACCAGGGGGTACGTTGTGTACTAAGATTAGCAAGCCAGTTCATAACAAATCCGTATTTAAATAAGGGCTTAGATTATGACGTAGGATAAACAACGGGGCAAGTAAAAGGAAAAAGTGAGGAGCTTAAAGTCTTTAGCTCCTCTAAGAAGGGGAAGATTTTAATGCCCTGTATTAGCAACAGGAATATGGTGCTGTATTAATTCGAACTTGTAAAATAAACTGGTTAAATCGCTTAAGCCTAGGTAAGTGGCACTAAGACCAACGCAGGTAAGCACAAATGTATAGGGTAAAGCCATATATACCATTCGACCATAAGATAGGCGTAATACCGGTGCCAGTGTTGATGTAAGTAAGAATAAAAATGCCGCTTGACCATTTGGTGTGGCGACACTAGGCAAATTGGTGCCAGTGTTTATAGCAACCGCTAATAAATCAAACTGGTCACGGGTAATTTGGCCGGCTTTAAGTGCTGCCGCTACTTCATTTATATACACTGTACCCACAAATACGTTGTCACTGACCATAGAAAGCAATCCGTTGGCAACAAAAAACATCACCAACTGTAATTGTCCTTCAAATGTTAGCACCCAAGTAATGACAGGAGTAAATAGTTGCTGATCAATGATTACTGCAACCACACTAAAAAACACACAAAGCAATGCGGTGAAGGGAAGGGCTTCTTCGAAAGCTTTACCAAGTTGGTGCTCTTCTATTATACCAGCCGATGATGTGGCTAAAATAATAACTGACAAACCAATTAATCCAACAGTGGCTAAATGTAACGCTAAGCCAGTAATTAACCATATGGCAATTAATGCTTGAATGGTTAAATTAACTCTATCGCGTTTGCTGTGTTTTTTATCAAGGGTTTGTGCATGGTTTTTTAAAATAGCATGGATTGTTTCTGGTAATTTAGCACCGTAGCCAAAGGTTTTTGTTTTTTCTAATATAAAGGTAGTGAATAAGCCCGCGATAAGTACGGGAAACGTAACTGGTAGCATTCGTAAAAAAAATTCACCAAAGAGCCAACTTGCTCGTTCGGCAATGATTAAATTTTGTGGTTCACCCACCATAGTACATACGCCACCTAGTGCAGTACCAATGGAAGCATGCATGAGTAAATTGCGTAAAAACGCACGGAATTCTTCAAGCTCTTGTCGGTTAACTTCTTTTACTTGGTTATCATCATTAATATCGTGTTCACTAATGAAGTCTTTTCCTGAGGCTACCTTATGGTAAATACTGTAAAAACCCATAGCCACTGCAATCACCACGGCCATTACGGTTAATGCATCTAAAAATGCAGATAGAAACGCCGCAGCCATTGCAAAAGCAAGCGATAAAACAGTTTTACTTCTCACAGAGACCACTAGTTTGGTAAAAATATACAGCAGCAGATCTTTCATGAAGTAAATACCGGCCACCATAAAAATTAGCAATAAAAGTACATCCAAATTCTGCGCTATCTCATGTTCAACTTGCGCCGTTGATGTCATGCCAATTAATAGCGCCTCAATAGCAAGCAGCCCACCCGGCTGCAATGGGTAACACTTAAGTGCCATAGCCAGTGTAAAAATAAACTCAATAACTAATACCCAACCAGATAAATAGGGACTTAATTGAAATAGCAGCGGGTTAATTATCAAAAATGCAATAATGGTATATTTATACCATTGAGGAGCTTTACCTAAAAAATTTATAAACATTGCAGATGGGATGCTCTGTTGCATGATTTTTCCCTAAAGAGGCGCTTAATAGTCTGGTTAATGCCATTAAGTTAGTCCAGCTTATAGAGGGTGTAAACAACTATAGAATGATAGTCAAAGTGTCTCGTATGAATAATAGGTTGGCATTCATATTGTGTTTAAAATCTATCGGTAAAACTGGTAAATAATACAAGTAAAGTTACCTTTTTAATCACATACCTAGGTAATTTAACTTACTTTACTTGTTAGTTGCGTCTTGTCTGGTACAATCAGTCAGTTAATCGTATGTAGCGATGTAATGTGAATTAATTCGAGTAGGAATTGAATGAGAATTTTTAAAGCGAAAAGCCCAGCAGGATTTGCTGAGGAGTACATAGTAGAGTCAATCTGGAATGGTGATTTTCCTCCAGGTTCAATTCTGCCAGCTGAGCGTGAACTCTCAGAGTTAATTGGTGTTACTAGAACCACATTGCGTGAAGTGTTACAACGATTAGCCAGAGACGGTTGGTTAACAATCCAACATGGTAAACCCACTCGCGTTAATAATTTTTGGGAAACGTCAGGATTAAACATTCTTGAAACACTGGCACGTTTAGACGAAGACAAAATGCCAGAGTTAACCGATCAGTTACTTTCAGCACGCACCAACATTAGCGCAATTTACACCCGTGCAGCTATAAAGCTTGCACCAGAACGTGTTATTGAAATTTTATCGCAAAGTGATGAGCTAGAAGACAGCGCGCAAGCGTTTGCTGATTATGACTATAAAGTACACCATGAGTTAGCTGTCGCTGGTAACAACCGCATTTATGTGCTGATCCTTAATGGTTTCAAAGGCTTTTATTCTAAAATAGGTTGTCATTACTTTTCAGATCCTCGCACCCGTGAGCTTGCACGTCAATTCTATAAAGATTTAACCAAACTTGCTGAAAATAAAGAGCACGATGGTGCAATATTCATGATGCGCAAGTATGGTCATCAAACCGGTGAAATATGGCAACATATTCGTGGTGATATGCCTAGCGATATTATGGATTAGTAAAAAAACCTGCTTTAAGCAGGTTTTTTTATGAATAAAAATCCGTTCATTAGTTAAGCGTTCGTTATTTTAGAACGGTGCTATCTATAAATACGATTGTTAATTTATTTTTGATAGCCATAGAATAATCATCAATTATATATGGTTGCTATTGTAATTTATAAATTAGCGCCCATATTACTATCAGTATTGCGTATGCAATTGACAATAAACTCAAAATATTTGGAGAATAAAATGGGTGTATTAGTAGGCCGCCAGGCACCAGACTTTACCGCTGCAGCTGTTCTAGGTAACGGTGAGATTGTAGATAGCTATAACCTTCACGAAAAAATCAAAGGTAAAAAAGCAGTAATCTTTTTCTACCCTCTAGATTTCACTTTTGTATGTCCTTCTGAGCTTATTGCTTTTGATAAGCGTTATGCAGAATTTCAAAAACGTGGTGTAGAAGTAATTGGTGTTTCTATCGATTCACAATTCTCACACAACGCATGGCGTAACACGGCTGTAGCAGACGGCGGTATTGGTAAAGTTCAATACGCACTAGTTGCAGACGTTAAACACGAAATCTGTAAAGCATACGACGTTGAGCACCCAGAAGCGGGCGTTGCATTTCGTGGTTCTTTCCTAATCGACGAAGAAGGTAACGTACGTCACCAAGTAGTGAACGATTTACCACTTGGTCGTAACATCGACGAAATGATCCGTATGGTTGATGCACTAGCATTCCACAGCGAGCACGGTGAAGTATGTCCTGCTGGTTGGACTGAAGGTAAAAAAGGAATGGATGCAAGCCCTGAAGGCGTCGCTAAATTCTTATCTGAAAACGAAGGCGAGCTATAATTTAGCCCTTTAGTTTGAGAAAAAAAACCGCCAAAATGGCGGTTTTTTTATTATTTTAAATTAAAACGAAAAGCTAACTTTAGTGTAAATGTAACGACCACGAGGGTTGTGTACACCCGATGCGTAACCATACAGATCTGAATCACCGTCACCAATTGCAAACGGTGGCTCTTCATCAAATAAGTTGTTCACACCTAGTGATACTTTTGCTGACTCAGTAATACGGTATGATGTTTGTAAATCTACCAGTACTTGTGAATCAACAGTACGCGATGTATTACTATCGAAGTCTAAGTTACCATCGAAGTCGATATCTGGCGTATCTTCAAACTCACCTACATAACTAATGTTCATGTTTGTGTTGAACTGACCAATTTCCCAGTTAGTTGAGAAAATCCAGCGGTGCTCTGGGTAACCATATTCACCAGTGTAATCGCGACCATCTTTTTCAAATTTATCTTGGTAAGCCCATTCTAAATTGAATTTTAGTAAGCCTAAATCATCCAGTGAATGATTGTAGTTTGCTGAAATATCAACGCCAGAAACTTCTTGTGATGATACATTTTCAAAAGTACTGAAAATCTTTTGAATAGTTCCTAGGCTGTCAGTACCTGATGGTGGTAAGCGTACACATACCGTACTATTTTGGTTATTACACTCTGAGTTGTAAATTGGACCAAACTCTTGCTCATCAATTTTATTATCTTGAGTGATACTCCACACATCAACACTTAAACCAAAGTCAGTTGTGGGTGCCCAAATAAACCCGACATTCCAAGATTCAGACTCTTCAGCTTCTAAATCTGGGTTACCGGCAAATTCAATGTTGTAATCTAGCGCATCACAATCTTTACCTGTTGCATCACAGCGGTAGTTATCAATAAAAAACTGACTCTCCTGAGATGGCCCTAAACCTACTTGTGCCAGTGAAGGTGCTCTAAAGCCTTGCGCCCAAGAACCACGAACTGTGATTTCATCTGTAGGTGCCCAGCGTAAAGCGACTTTAGGGTTTGTCGTAGTGCCAAAGTCACTGTAATCATCGTAACGGCCAGCAAGTTGTAACTCTAAGTTTTCAGCAAGTGGAATTGAAAACTCTACATAGGCAGCGTACTGGTCGCGTTCTGCGGCAGCTGAAACAGACTCGGTACCAAAGATTAATCCACGTTGAAATTGATCATCAGGCGTATCAGTTACGTCTTCTTCACGGTACTCAATACCGGCCGCCATCATGACAACATCGTCACCAAAGCTAAATGCTTCACCTGAGATGTTAGCATCGAACGACGTCATATGAGACTCACCTTGGCGAACCAAGCTTGTAGTAATCCTGTCAATTACAGCCGGATCGTTGTAAGTGCCGCCAAATGGGTTGTAGTTGCCAGCGTCAATTTCTTGTTGTAAGAAGTCGGTGCGAACCCAACCTTGTGAGCGATCGCCTGTTTGTAATGACTTGCTACGACCTTTTTGTACCGCTGTTTCCCAACTCCAGTCGTTAATTTCACCTTTTAAACCAGCAACAAAACGTAATGTATCTGATTCGATATCCCATTGACGCGCACCTGCATCCACTGTTCTGTAACGACCAATTTCAATATCTTGACCGAACGGGTTATTTGGATGATTCCCTGGTACGGTTAAACCCGCATCTTCATCAAGTGGCGTTGGTGCACCCGCTGCAACTGAGCTGTTATGCTGTACAGCCATTTCTAAAAAGCCGGTGATGCCATTGTCAAAACGGTATTCAAATTGTGAGATTGCGCCCACACGTTCTGATGCAGGGGCAATATAGCCGAATGGACCATAGTCAAATAAACAACTACCGCTTGATGTTGCGTTTTCTGCAGGACATGCAGGGTCGATTGTTTTAACGCCATCAACATAGAAGTAGCCAGGGAAACCACGTGAAGAACGGAAATCTTCACCGCCATATGGAGACTGATTAGCGGTACCTAAGCGGCCCATTTCATCTGATGATAAAGAAGTGTTTTTAAAGTAATCAATAATAACGGATGCACTACTTTTTGCACTTGTTGTACCCCAAACAATGCTAGCCGTGGTTTCTTCATAGTTAGGACCATCTGTGCCGCCGTAACCTAAATTAACTTCAATACCGTCGATGTCTTTTTTCAAGATAACGTTTACAACACCTGCTACAGCATCAGAGCCATAGATTGCTGATGCGCCATCTTTTAAAATATCAATACGTTCGATTGCTGAAACAGGAATACTGTTTATATCAACAAATGAGTTGGTGATCCCTTCTGCAAATGCGCTTATAGCAACACGACGACCATTAATAAGTACCAAGGTAGCATCAGCCCCTAAACCACGAAGGCTGACTGCAGCTGAACCATTAGCGGTCGAGTCTTGGTTATTACCACGGGTTGAAAAGGTACCATTACCTGCAACAGGCATTCTTTCAAGCAGCTGCTGTAGGTTGTCATAACCCATGTTTTCGATGTCTTCTTTATTAATGGATTGTACTGGTGATGGGCCTTCTATATCGGAACGTTTGATACGAGAGCCTGTTACTTGAATACGTTCTACTTTTTCTGCAGTTTGCTGTGCAGCATAAGTTGTTGTACTAAAACCTGCTGACAATGCGATAGTAGCACCGATGATTAAGCTCGGTGTAAATGCAATTGATTGCTTCATCCTTAAGTCCTTGTTGATATGTTATAATTTACTTGTTTTTACAAGCCGAATTATTAATACCATGTAACTTAGGTGTTATCAATTAGCCGCAAAGATGATTTTGTTATCGGCACGAATATGTACTTATTTTCTTAATAAAGGAAAACGATGGGATACTCGCTATCTGGTGCGGGAGGGGGGTCTTCTCATTATTTAAAAATAAATCACCGAGCGACTTTAATTTGTAATAATTTGTATTTTGCTAAAAATTTAATTAAAAAAAACGCCTAACATGATGTTAGACGTTTTTATTTAAACTTTATGTTTCATTAAACGTTCTTTTTCACGGGACCAATCTTTATTTTTGCCGTCTTCACGTTTGTCATGCATTTTCTTACCTTTAGCTAAATGGAATTCAAGCTTCACCCAGCATTTTTTCCAATACATAGCGGTGGCAACTAATGAATAACCATCACGTTCAGTTGCACCAACTAAGCGGTCAAGCTCACGCCTGCTTAGTAGTAATTTACGGTAACGTAGCGGGTCACAAATAACATGGGTCGATGCGCTATTTAAAGGCTGAATGGTACTGCCTAATAAAAATGCTTCACCGTTTTTAAGATGAATATAAGTTTCAGAGATATTTACTTTACCTGCTCGGATACTTTTTACTTCCCAGCCTTGGAGTTCAACACCTGCTTCAAACTTGTCGTGTAAAAAATACTCGTGTCGCGCTTTTTTATTTAGCGCGATGGTATTACTTGTCGATTTTGATGAATTTTTCTTAGCCATAATGCCCTATAATATACGTTATACAAGATGTTTTACATCGATTTTTTTAAATTATACATGCAAAAGCGAAGGATTAATTTAAGCGCGATGAAAGTTTGGGGAAACGCACAAAGCTTGCTAAAATTCCTGCACACAGTTGGGAGTGAGTATGCCACAAATAGAAAAAAGCGCGCTGGTTATGTACAGCACTAAAGAGATGTTTGATCTAGTCAATGATGTAGAAGCCTATTCACAGTTTTTACCTAATTGTTCAGACTCAAAAATTATTAAGCAGCATGATAATAACATGACCGCTAGTTTAGAAATATCTAAAGCCGGCATAAAAAAATGGTTTACCACTGAAAATACCCTAATTGATGAGCAAACAGTGATGCTTCGCTTGGTTGATGGTCCTTTTAAAACCCTACAGGGTCGCTGGCACTTTCAGCAATTAGATACACATGCGTGTAAGGTTAATTTACAGCTAGAGTTTGAATTTTCAAGTAAGCTAATAGAGCTAGCGTTCGGTAAAATTTTTAATGATGTGGCAAAAAACATGGTGAGTGCGTTTACTCAACGTGCAAAAACCGTGTATGGAGAACGTGCATGATCAATATTGAAGTTGTGTTCGCGTTACCCACTAAGGCAACCACATTAAATATAGAAGTGCTGCAAGGCACAACGGCTGAGCAAGCGGTAATACAATCAGGGATTATTAAAAAATGCCCTGAGATTGATGCAACCGATTTAACTTTAGGCGTATGGAACAGAACGGTGAAGCTAAATCATGAGCTTAAAGATGGCGACAGAATTGAAATTTACCGCCCATTAATTGCCGACCCTAAAGATGCTCGCAGAAAACGCGCCGAAAAAGCCAAAGAAGAGGGCCGCGCTAATAAAGTCACTGGTGGCCGGCCGTTAGAACGTTAGATACAAAAAAGGTGAGCTATGCTCACCTTTTTTAATTAAACCTTAAGAGCTTTCTTATTGCTCTAAAGGCGTTGTAAAGTTTTCTGGCTGCTCATAGTCGCCCGATACTGTAACTAGCTTTTCATTTTCAAAGTTTAGTACTAATGATTTAAACTGTTCATTAGCACGTCCTTTATTGAAGCTGTATACATAACGCCAAGTATTTTTATCGAAGGCGTCTTCGGCAATGGGTCTGCCTAATACGTAAATTACTTGTTCGCGAGTCATATTAACGCGAAGCTTATCAACGTCTGATTGTTCTAAAAAGTTACCTTGAGGGATGTTGATTCTGTATACCCAGCTAGAACAACCTGCGGCTGAACTAAGCGTTAAAGCGACGATAAGCCAAAGAGAAAAAGTTTTTAACGACTGCATTGTTAGTTGTGATCCTTATTTTTTATAATCTGCATGATACCGATTAGTCACTCAAGGTAAAACCCTTTTGAGTAATTGTTTTTGTTTAGCGCGTAAAGGCGAGGTTTTGACCATTAATAATCAAAAAAGTTTAAACAATGAGTTGAGCAATAGTAAAAATAAACCGGCTATTTGGTCACTTTATATTGTGCAAACACGGTTTGGTCATTGGTATACCGGCATTACGGTTGATGTAACACGACGTATCGCCACTCACCAAGCAGGTAAAGGGGCAAAAAACCTCAAAGGTAAAGGGCCGCTGGTGCTCATTCATCAGCAACAAGTTGGGACTAAAAGCGAGGCAAGTAAATTAGAATACGCGATTAAAAAACTTCCTCGGGCAAAAAAACAAGCCTACGTTGCTGCTTTTAAAGAGGGACTGAATACCTCAGGGGTTGTTGAAAGCTGATTAATAAATGCCTCAATTAGCAATACCGCTTCTTGATAAAGAGCAGTGTTAATATTTTCGAGCGTATCTTTTACTGTGTGATGATAGTTATCGGCGCCCATCGAAAAGTACACATACGGAATTTTTTGTTTAGCGAATGAATAATGGTCACTGGCTCTGTGCCAATCTATTTGTTTCGTGTTGGTGAGCCGGCTCATTTTTCGTGATGAATAAATAGGTTTTAATTTCACTTTGTTACCCTTAATCTGAGTAAATACTAAGTTAAGTTGGCTTTTTAAGGCGCGACTTGTTAGCGCGTATAATCGCTTATGCGATTTTTTAATTGCCAACATATCTAGGTTAATATTTAAAACAATAGGGAGCTGGCGCATTGTTTTAGCAAAGTGCTCACTGCCGTGTAAGCCATTTTCTTCAGCGTCTGTTGCAACAAACATAAAGCGGTAAGAGGAAGAGGCCGTTAGCGCATGCGATAAATACAGCAATGCGGCAACACCCGAGGCGTTATCGTTAGCGCCAGGGTGTAATTTCCCCGCTTTTAGGCCTAAATGATCATAATGCGCAGTAATAACAATAACAGGTAAATCTTTTACTGTATTAGTAGCAATAATATTAACGCCTTGTGCGCTAGAAAACAGCCCTGAGGAATAAGTAAAAGGTTGTTCACTTACTATGAGTTGATGCTCTTTGAAGCGTGTTTTTAAATACTCCCTAGTGAGCAAGGCAGCATGACTATTCGTTTTTCTACCAGCCAATTCTGGGCTGGTTAACATAGTTAAATCAGTTAATAATTGTGGCTCAATCTGTTTACAAAGTCCGCTCCAACTTATAAAAAGTACGACACATGTTAAGCTAAATAATTTAATAATGATTCGCCTTAGCGGTGAGTGATTTTAATGCAATGAGCTTATTGTCATAGCGCTGTATTTCATGAACAAAGTCTGCTTTTTTTCTAGCTTTACGCAAATGAAACTCCGCTTTAGTTATATTATTTAATTCAAAGTAACTGCGGGCTAGTCCAAAGTGACTTTCATGTAAGGTTGGTGACATAGCGTTTGCTTTTTTATAATGGCTAATCGCGTTTGTATAGTCACCACTTACATAGTCACTGTTACCAAGCGATATATGATAATAAGGGTTAGTTTGGCGCTTTCTGTCAAGCTCTGCTAATAGCTTATCGCCTTCGGCTACTCTATCTGTGAGTTTATATAATAATGCTAAATTACCTTGCGCAGTATTATTATCAGCGTTTAAGGCAATGGCATAGCGGTACATTTCCTCCGCTTGCTTTAAATCACCTAATTGTTTAAAGAGTACCCCTAAATTTCCCCAACTGGCACTAAATGAGGAATCGGTATTGATTGCTGCTTTAAAATAACTATAAGCTAAATCAAACTGTTTATTAACCAATGCCTCACCGCCTTTATTATTATAAAACATGGCGGTTACTCGCTTTTTTGATAACGATGAGGTTGCAAAACGAGCTTGTCGGCTATTAGGGTCAAAATCAATGATTAAACGTTGATTACGCTGATAAACAAGTGAGCTGTCTTTGAGCTTCGTTTTATTGTCTATGGCCAGGTTGATATGCCCAGTGAGTAAATTAAACCCTTGGTTTAACGCCCAGTATTCTGGAATATGTACTTTTTGAAAGCGGGCCTTAAGGCCTAAATGTTCGGCCAAGCTATACGCTAAAATTGAAAGCGACAAGCAATTGGCATTTAAATTTTGATAGCTTTGAGACGCAGTTTGTGTGCTGGTAGATTGATACGATAGTGAGTTATCACCATTTGTGAGTAAAAAACTAAGTACACTATAGGCAATTTCATCAGCAGATTTTCGCGTTTGTACATAAGCACTTAACTGTTGTTTGAGGCTATGGTCGAGTTGAAATATTTGTTGCTCAGACTCTACAAGCTGCTGTTGTAGTTGCATTGGGGGAGCAATAATAGGGATTGGCACACTTATATTGGCGTTATCTGTGGTGCTACACGCACTTAAACTGAGCAAACAAGCAGCTAGTAAGTAATGTTTACCTTGAACAGCACTCATACACACCTCTGTACAAAAAATACACTATAAGTATAGTGGCTATTTGGTACAGAGGTTATTTTTTAACGTAACAAACTATTTAACGCTGCTGGTTGAATGTGGCCACTAGTGCATCAAGTGTTTGTGCGCTGGTGGCTAAATCACGAATTGCTTGTTCAGTATTGATTTGTTCACTCATTGATTTATCACTGATCTCACTAATTTGCTCAATACTTCGACCCACATCATTTACTACGCTACTTTGCTGTTCGGTAGCGGTGGCTATTAGAGTTGCCATGTCGTTAATTTCATTTGCTGTTTCAGTAATCGTATTAAGTAACTCAACCGAGCTTTGCATTGCGCTGACGCTTTGTTGGGCTTTATTCTTTGATTGGCTAATATCATTTACAACATCATCTGAAATTTGAGTGAGCTCTTCAATCATTGATTGTATTTCAGTGGTTGACTGTGATGTACGATTCGCCAGTGCTCTTACTTCATCAGCAACGACTGCAAACCCTCGACCATGTTCACCAGCGCGTGCAGATTCAATGGCTGCATTAAGTGCCAGCAAGTTGGTTTGCTCTGAAATCCCTCTAATTGAATCCACTATGCTTGCAATATCAATGGTTTTTTTAGAAAGCAAAGCAACTTGCTCGGTAATACCATCAATGTCGCTGGCAAGGGCTGAGATTGTCGTTTGGCTCTGTAATACTTGCTGATGACTTTGTTTGGTATTATCGCGGCTATCGTTGGTTAACTTAGCAGCATTAGCGGCACTTTGTGCTATTTCTTGCACCGTAGCGCCCATTTCATTAATCGCTGCAGCAACCGAAATGGTTTGCTCTTTTTGTTTATCCAACGCTAACGAGTTTTGTTTTGCTTGCGCAAAGACATGATCAGAGCTTTGACGAATACCATGGCTTTCATCAGCTACTTGCACAATGGCGGTTTCTATTTTTTCAATAAATTGGTTAAAGCCCGACGTTAAATTATTGAGTTCAGGTTGAGGTGATGTAGGTAGGCGATAAGCTAAATTAGCATCGCCACGTCCTAAACGAGAAAACAACTCCGCCATTTTTGATAACGGTGAGGCTAAAGAACGAGCTAATAAGTAACTGATCACGCTTGCGATAAGTGCTGTGATGATAGTGAATGTGAATATTTGCCACTCTAGAGTGTTTACGCTTGCGAAAACTTCGCTTTTTGGTACTTGAGCTAACACAAATAAGTCGGTGTTTTTAATTGGTGTGGCAGCAATCAGCGTGGCTTGTCCGTTAATATTTACTTCTTCTAATGCAAAGCCGTTTTCATCAAGTAATTTGTTATGAATATTGGCACTGTAAATACTATCTATATTAACCTTGGCAACTTTAGCTGCATCTTTATGTAGCTGAATTAAGCCATTTTTATCGGCAATAAATACAAACCCTGACTGCTCAATTTTAAACTGTTGAAGCAGCTTTTGCATATCTGTGATGCTTTTTGCTAAGCCCGCCAAGCCGAATCCATTGGGCTGCTGGTGATTAACAAACATTTTTACATCGTTTTCAGATTCTTGATAAATACTGATTGAGTAGGGTTGTTTTGATTGAGTAAAAGCAAAAAACCAGCCATCTGCAGCATCATTTTTTAAAACACGCAAAAAGCCATCTTGGTTCCAATATTGCGCGGTATTCTTATTAGCCCATGAAGCGGTAGCAAGATCATATTGCTCAACCAAACGATTGAGTTCTTTGAGTAAAAGTGCATCATTGGTGTTGCCAGAGTTTGCCCAATCTAAAATAAAGGTATTGGCAGAAAGCTGCTGTGCTGCGCCTAGAAGTTCATTGATCTCCCCACCAATATGATTACTGATTGTTTGCAGTTTACTTGGCAGTTCCGATTCGATCATGCGTTGCTCAATAATATTCTTTGAGTTATGCAAAGACGTCAAACCAATTAATACAGCAACACAAATAGCAATAATGCTTCCAAGCGCTGTTATTTTTTGAGTAATAGAGAGATTTTGTATCGTCATGATAATACTTATATTTACAACTTAGGCAATGAGAGGATTATTTTAGCACATTATTTATTTTCGGCTATTGATGAATAATTTACATTAAAAAAAAGCCCACAGCAAAATGCAAGTGGGCTTGGTTTCTAACAAGTGAAAGTTCTAGGGTTATAGAATTAAACTATTTTTTTCATTGCCGACATATAGCCGCGTAATTTAGCACCCACTTTTTCAACAGGGTGTTCACGCAGTGCGGTATTTATTTGAATCAATGTTTGATTATCTACTTGGTTACTTTGCTCATTTAAGCCTTTACCAATAACATCGGTATCAATATCTTGCATAAACTCTTGTAGTAGTGGCAAACATGCATGGTTGTATAAGTAGCAACCATATTCTGCCGTATCTGAAATAGTACGATTCATTTCAAACAGCTTTTTACGTGCAATGGTATTAGCAATTAATGGCGTTTCATGCAGTGACTCATAATAAGCAGATTCTGCAATAATACCGGCTGCAGTCATGGTTTCAAATGCCAGCTCTACGCCGGCTTTTACCATGGCCACCATTAAAATGCCGTTATCAAAAAATTCTTGTTCAGTAATTTCTACATCACCTGCTGGTGTTTTTTCAAAATGAGTTTCTGCAGTTTCAGCACGCCATTTTAATAAGTTAGCGTCATCATTTGCCCAGTCTTCCATCATTACCCGTGAAAATGTGCCATCGATTATGTCATCTTGGTGTTTGTTATACAGTGGGCGCATGATTACTTTTAGCTGCTCACTTAATTCAAATGCTCTGACTTTGGCAGGGTTTGATAGGCGGTCAAGCATATTGGTAACGCCGCCATACTTAAGTGCTTCTGTGATCACTTCCCAACCATATTGAATTAGTTTTGAGGCATAGCCAGCATCAATCCCTTTATCAATCATCTTATCAAAACATAAAATAGAACCTGTTTGTAGCATGCCACATAAAATGGTTTGCTCACCCATTAAGTCAGATTTTACCTCGGCGATAAACGATGACTTAAGTACCCCTGCACGATGACCACCCGTACCTGCAGCATAAGCTTTTGCTTGCGCTAAACCATGCCCTTGAGGGTCGTTCTCTGGGTGAACCGCAATGAGGGTGGGTACACCAAAGCCGCGTTTATACTCTTCACGTACTTCGGAACCTGGGCATTTTGGTGCAACCATAATTACGGTTATGTCTTCACGTACTTGCATACCTTCTTCTACAATATTAAAACCATGTGAGTAAGCAAGCGTTGAGCCGTGTTTCATTAATGGCATGATGGCATTAACAACCGCGGTGTGCTGTTTATCCGGTGTTAGGTTAAGTACAACATCAGCTGTTGGGATCAATTCTTCGTAAGTACCCACTTTAAAGCCATTGTCAGATGCATTTAAAAATGATTGACGGCGCTCAGCAATCGCTGATTCACGAAGTGTATAGGCTACATTTAAACCCGAATCACGTAAATTTAAGCCTTGATTTAAACCCTGTGCGCCACAGCCGACAATCACTAACTTTTTACCCTTGAGTGCGGCAACGCCGTCGTTAAATTCGTCTGCACCCATAAATTCACATTGTGCTAATTGCGCTAATTGTTCGCGTAAAGGTAAGCTATTAAAATAATTTGCCATGATTAAGGTTCCTATTAATTCAATTTGTTAGATGCATTGCGTTTGCTTTGCTTGGAATAACCATATGAAAAATCTCTTCTTGCGTAAAATGATATATTTGAATTAAAGTGTTTCATAAAATGAAATACGGGCGTTGACATGGATCATAAGCATTTACATTACTTTTTAGCGTTAGCAAAAACGCTTCATTTTTCTCGTGCCAGTGAGTTGTGTCATGTAAGTGCTCCTACTTTAAGCCGTAACATTAAGCAGTTAGAAGATGAAGTAGGGGTGATGTTATTTCAGCGTGATAATCGCAGTGTAAAGCTTACCCGCGAAGGCATTGCATTTAAGGAGTACGCCAGTGCAACGCTTAATAATTGGCAGCGTTTTAAGGCTAATTTAAACGAGCCGCAACAACACATTTATGGCAATGTAAGCCTTTATTGTTCTGTTACCGCGTCCTACAGTTTTTTGCATCATATTTTAGAGCAACTGAGAGCTCAGCATCAGCATATTGAAATCACCTTAAATACGGGCGATCCCGCCTTGGCTATTAACCGAGTGTTAGATGGGCATGAATCTATGGCCATTGCAGCTAGACCCAGTAAATTACCTGTACAAATTGCATTTGTAGACATTGGTTATTCGCCACTGGTATTAATTGCGCCCACTATTCAATGCCCGATCACAGAAAAACTAGCCACTAACACCGAGACTATTGATTGGTCCGAGCTTGAGTTTATTGTTGCTGAACAAGGGTTTTCACGTCAAAGGTTGGAGCAATGGTGGCGAAAAAATAACGTTCAGGGAAAAATTTACGCGCAAGTGGCTGGGCATGAAGCCATGGTATCTATGGTGAGTTTAGGCTTAGGTGTGGCTATGATCCCAAAAATTGTACTTGATAATAGCCCGCTAAACGATAAAGTGCAGGTTTTACAGTACAAAGGCGAGCCACCACAAGGGTTTAAAATTGGTCTGGCGGTATTACACAAAGAATTGAATGATCCAGCGATTAGTGCGCTGTGGAATATTGCACAAAATATGGGAGAAAACATAATATAGGCTTGTTGGATGATAAAAAAGTGTTAATATAAACCGCTAATATTTATGTGTTTATTAACATCTTTGTTGTGATGTCTGAGAGTTTCAATTATGGATAATACTGCCTCACTTGCTCATTCTGCCCAGTGTTTAAAAAAAGCCATTCCGCTTATGGTTAAGTACAAAATGCCGGTAACGCCAATTAATTATGCGATTTGGTACTGTTATGTACAGGGAGATAATCCACAACTAAATACAGAGCTTGATAAAGTTATCGGTCAGCACAATACCTGCTCGGCCCAAAGTGCTCAGGAAATTTTTGATAAATATATAAACGATGAAGAATTAGCGTTTTTCCAACAAATGTCTGAAAAATTTCATGGTACGGTAGAGCAAGTACAGTTTGATTTGAGTGATTCTATTCAATATTCAAAAAGCTTTACTACCTCGTTAGTTGACTCACAAAATGAGTTAAAAACACTCTCTAGTATTAACTCATTTAATGAAATTTTGTCTTGTGTAGAGCGTTTAACAGATGAATCTATTGCCATGCAAGATTACGCCCGTGGTTTCCAAACTAAATTAGCGCAAGCATATAATGAGATTAAAGATTTAAAAGAAGCTCTGACTATGACTCAAGAAGCGGTTGATAAAGATTCGCTAACGGGGTTATATAATCGCGGCAAGTTTGATACCGACATAGTCGAGTTTTGCCTTCATGCATCTTCACAAGACGAGCAAGATAAGTTAGCCGTGTTGATAATGTTCGATATTGATCACTTTAAACGTTTCAATGATGATTTTGGTCATCAAAAAGGCGATGAGGTACTCAAACTTGTTGCTCAAAAAGTGCAAAATAGCGTGCAAGAACAATACAATGCCTATCGTTTCGGTGGTGAAGAATTTTGTATCACGGGTTACTTTGATAGCATTAATGATGCAATGATCTTTTGTAATAAGTTACGCTTAAGTATTGCTAAATTAACTATCCGTAAGAAAGAAGATAGTAATAATAAACGTAATATCTCAGCAAGTTTTGGCATAGCTCTAATGCAGCCTTTTAGTAAGAGCTGTTTATTAGTAGAAAAAGCCGATAGAGCACTTTATTTAGCTAA
Organism: Pseudoalteromonas sp. DL-6; assembly: GCF_004328665.1. NCBI lineage: Bacteria > Pseudomonadati > Pseudomonadota > Gammaproteobacteria > Alteromonadales > Pseudoalteromonadaceae > Pseudoalteromonas > Pseudoalteromonas sp. DL-6. The sequence goes on along the minus strand of NZ_CP019770.1, from coordinate 2,270,380 downwards.
AACTCATGGTCGAAATCGAGTTGAAATAGCCGCCAATTTGTAAACGTGTTCCGTTTGTATCAAATTTGTTAATGATTGTAACCCTCTAGAGCTTGTACTGATACTACTTGCTACTATAGGGTCAAAGCCACTTTATAAACTAGTGAATAACTCCATGATGTTACATCTGAGAATAAAAATATGCATTTTATTGGCGTTATTTAGCGCTAATGCAATTGCTCAGACGCAGCAACATATCTCTACGGATGAACTTAAGATTAGTGTCAGCTTAGGGGCTGGAGTGATCAGTAATCCTTTATACGGTGCTGACAACATTCCTTTGTTGGTGGTTCCACAAGTAGCTTATTATGGCCAAAATTGGTTTTTTGATAACGGTCGCTTAGGTTATTCTTTTTTACAAAGCGATACGCATAACATTAGCTTAGTGTCAGAAATTAACCCAGAATCACGGTTTTTTATTGATTGGCACCCGCAAAATATATTCCCGCTCACAGCAATGTCTAATAATGAAATATTAGAATCACAACACATTGAATCTCCTCGCCAGATTAATATTAATAACATTCAAAAAAGACGAGTGGTGTTGGATGCGGGTGTGAGTTATTTTTTTGTAAAACAACAACATGTTTTTTCTGCGCAATTATTGCATGACGTAAACAGTGTTTATAATAGCTACAGAGGATCGCTACAATGGCAATACCATTTTGATCTTAAGTTGTTAAAACTTAAATCGACCTTAGGCGTTAACTATAAATCAGCCCAACTAAATAACTACTTTTATGGCTTAAACAGCACAGAATCTTCATATGGTGAAATAGAAGTTGGTAGTAGCTGGCAACCTTATGCTAAAATCGACGCCCGTTGGCCCCTAGGTAAAACCAACGCGCTTCGTTTTCATTTAGCATATTATGACTATTCAGCAATGGATAGCAGCCCGCTCTTTGAACATGACTATTCAATGACCGCCTTTATAGGATTCGAACATACATTTTAATATGAAGTGTTTTATGTTGGTTGTGTTTGCAGCTTCATTTTTTAGCAACATTAGCGTTGCAAAAGCCTCTTCACTTAACGTATCACCCAAAGTCTGTGTGGTTTCCGAACAACAAGAATTTTGTGATCTTGAGTTAAAATTTAACTGGCAACTGTCTGAGCCAAGCGATGTGTGTTTATACCAGCAAGATACTCAGTTGCAATGTTGGCAAGGGGTAAAAAAAGGGCAACTTAGTTATAAAGCGCGTGTTCAGGTGGAGACCATATACTCCCTGATTAATCCCCTTACAGGTGTATCATTAGCGAGTGTGCAAGTAGAAGTGCAGACTGTATACGCTAAGAAAAAACATCGGCTACGCTCACCTTGGAGCTTTTTTTAATTTAGGAGCAGTAAATGCCAAAGATATTACTTGTTGAAGATGACTTAGGGTTGCAACAATTAACCAAAGACTATCTTGAGCATAATGGCTTAGAAGTTGACGTATTAGATCGCGGTGACGAAGTGTTTCCTTATTTGAGTGAAAATCATGCTGATCTAATCATTTTAGATGTGATGTTGCCAGGAAAAGATGGCTTTAGCGTGTGTCGTCAAGTGCGCGACAAATACACCTTACCTATTTTAATGCTTACCGCAAAGGGTGAAGATTTTGACCAAGTTATTGGCTTAGAACTCGGTGCTGACGATTACGTTATTAAACCTGCTGAGCCGCGCGTGTTATTGGCTCGAATTAGTGCATTACTGCGCCGTGGGCAGCCTAGCGTAAAAGCCGTTGAAGAGCTTAAATTTGGTGACTTATCAATAGATAAAACTAGTCGAATTGTAAAGCTAAGCGGTGTTGAAATTGTATTAACTTCGCATGAGTTTGAATTACTGTGGTTGTTGGCTTCAAATGCCGGAGAGGTTCTCAGCCGAGAGCATGTGCACCAACATATGATTGGCCGTGAGTACGACGGGCTAGATCGAACCGTTGATGTACGCGTATCTCGTATTCGCAAGAAGCTTGGTGATAATAGTGATAAACCATACCGCATTAAAACGGTGTGGGGGCAAGGCTATTTATTTGTATCAGATGCGTGGGACATGTAATTAATGCAAGGTATTAGGCTAGGTTAATGGGAAAGCTATTTATAAGCCTTTACGTATATATTATTGCTTCTTTGTTTATTGCCAGTGGTGTTATAGAGCAGCTTTGGCCGTATGATGAATCCGAGCAACTTGTTTTGTTAGATGATGAATTTGGGCAGTCGTTATGGCTGCTTTCTCAAACGCCAGATGGTCTTGAGCAGTTAAAACATAATTTTGATAGCCAAGTTATCGCCCCGCAAGATTTAGTTCTCCCAGCTGAGCAGCAAACACAATTAACGCAAAATAATTACCTTTACTTGTATGATAAGCAGCAACGTATTGTTTGGTATGTTACTTTAAATAACTCTCAGTTATTACAAGTCGGCCCTTTAGGTGTTAAAGCTAAAAACACTGGGACCGTAATTCCTTATTTATTAGTTTTATTTATTATTAGCTTACCGATAGGGTTATGGAGCTTACTGTTATGGCGAGATTTTGCCAAGCTCAGCCAAGCCTGTGAAGCCGTCGGTGGGGCGCAAGATTTTCAATTAAGCGACAGCTCTAAATCATTCTTTTTACCCATCACTGATACACTGCAAGTAATGCAGCAACGGATTGAATTTTTACTGAGTGCTCAACAGGAACTGACTTCCTCAGTGTCACATGAGTTCAGAACACCATTAGCGCGTTTGAAGTTTGCAATCGCGATGCTAGAGAATAAAGTTCAAGATGGCAAAGCACAGCACTATTTATCTGATATGCAAATGGATATTCATGAGCTAGAATCCTTGGTATCAGAAATGCTGGAATACGCTCGTTTAGATACACAGCAACCAAGCTTGCAATTGGCTCCTTGTGATATCGTCGCATTAATTAAAGCCAATATCGAAAAAGTAAGTTTTGATACCCCTATTAAATTAACAACAACGCTACCGAGTCAATTTATTTACGTATGTGATAGCCATTTTATGTCGCGAGTGCTACAAAATTTAATTAGTAACGCACTGAAACATGCTACGCAAAATGTGCATATTAGTTTAACTGCCAACGCTGCGAAGCTATTTCTGGTGATTGAAGATGATGGCCCAGGTATTGCCGGTGCTGAACGTGAGAAAGTGTTTAAACCCTTTACCCGCTTAGATAAAAGCCGTGATAAAAAAACCGGTGGGTTTGGATTAGGGCTAGCAATTGTAAATAAAATTATTAGTTGGCATAAAGGGCAGTGCAAGATTGAAGACTCACCACTGGGTGGGGTTAAGTTTATTATCACCCTCGACAACTAAATACCAAACAATAAAAAAGCGCCATAAAGGCGCTTTTTTGCGGTTTAAAACCAAAAAATCAACAAGTAGCAAATAGATAGACAGACGACTTATAAAAAAGTTCTATTTTATTTACTATTTTTTTCTAGTAGTGGCATCAGCATTTGCTCTAAACCATTAAGCTTCACTTCGTACATCATAGCGAGCTGAGAGCCAAGCTTGCTATCAGGAAAGCCTTGCTGTTTAAACCACACTAAGTAAGGCTCAGGCAGTAAAAGTAAAGGGCGTCCTGCATATTTGCCAAATGGCATAATGGTGTTAATCGCGATTTTTAGTTGTTGAGGATCCATTACTGACATCTTTTATAAAATAATTACGATAAGTGTAAGGGATTTTAAGGGAATAAAATAGGCTGTAACGGGCAAGTAACAGCCTATTGATAGAGGGAGTAGGCCCTCTAATTTGAGAATCTTATTGGTCATTTAAAAGCAAGGGGTCCGTTATTTGTCTTTTATAAAACACAAACTTAGGTATTAGCTTTATTCAACCAACACAGACATTTTACCTTATTTTTTGACCAATAAAATACTCAGATGTAAAGGAATGTAAATGCAATCTATTTGCATCTAAGCCCGATTACGGAAACAAGGTTTGCTTTACATGTTCCGCAAAACCGCTACCAGCCTCTAAGTAAAAGTTATAAGTAGAATCTATTCCCATATCCTCTAATTCTTTTTGCTGATCGGGATAGTTAGCAATGGCTGTAACTTGCCCTTTATAACCTGATGCCTGCAACTGCTCTAAGGCAAAAATATTTTGCATATGCTTGGGCATAGTTAACATGACCATTTCAACATGGGAGTGATTAACGCGCTGCCAAAAATCGGGGTCAGTTGCATCAGCAATTAATACTCTGCGCCCACGTTTTATATGTTTATCAACCACCTCAGGTTTAATATCAATACCTGCTACAACATCAGGATGGGTTGAGTTTATTGTTTCGTAGGCACCGGTGCCAATTCTACCCATACCAAAGATTACTATTTTCGTATCATTTAAGTTAACAGGAAGCTCTTCCGCTAAGCGGGTTTTACTTTCAAACTTCAATAAAAACCGTTCAATTTTAACGTACAGCTCGTTAGAACGTTTATTTAAAGGGGAAGCAATCACAAATGTGATGGATACGGCAATTGCGATAACGGCGAGCCATTCAGAGGTAACCATGCCGCTAGATGCTGCAACTGCGCAAACAATCAAGCCAAACTCACTAAAGTTAGCCAAACTAAACGCAGTGAGTAAAGAAGTACGAGCACGCAGTTTAAATAAGTTGGTTAATATGTAATAAAGCAGCGTTTTAACAGGAATAACTAATACTAAAATTAAGGCAACGACTAGAGAGTGGGCAGTAAGCTCAGCACTTAAACCAATACTTAAGAAAAAACCAACCAGTAATATATCTTTTAAGCTAAGTAATGACTTAGACAGCTCACCGGCTTTTTTGTGTGGGGCGAATATCATGCCAATGATCAATGCGCCTAAATCGCCCTTTAATCCTGCGAATTCAAAGGCATTATATCCCGCCACTAACGCAAAGAAGAAACCAAATAGCGGCAGTAGCTCACCGTGTTTAGAACGATTTAAAACCCAATACATAATAGGGCGAAACAAAGGTAGCGCAACAATTAATCCTAAGGCCCAAATGTTTGGTACTTTACCCGTACTGACCGCTAAGAAGATGACAGCAAATATATCTTGCATAACCAAAATACCAATGGCTATTTTACCATGCAAACTTGCCATTTCCCCACGCTCTTCCAGCACTTTTACAGCAAATACCGTGCTCGAAAAGCTCAGAGCAAAGCCAACTAACAACGCACTTTGCCAGCTTAAATCAACAAATAGCGGTAGTGCAAATACACCAAGCAACAACATAAAACCACTAAATAATGCGCTACTTAAAACAATGTGTATGGTGGCAGGAGCCCATACTTGAGGTTTCATAAGGTTAGAAATTTTTAGCTTGAGGCCAATACTAAAAAGTAGCAGTGTGACTCCTAAAGAGGCAATCGTTTCGAGTAGCTCCGTGCTTTTGTAGCCCGCTAAATTAAGAATAAACCCGGCCATAAGAAAGCCGATAAGTGGCGGTAATTTTAGCTGATATATACCAAAACCGCAGACGAAGGCGGTAGCAAAATAAATTAGTTCCATAGTTATTAGTATCACTGCATTTGGCATTGTAGTGTAGCGAAAAACAATGCTTATTGACAATTAATCTACTTATTTACAGCTGCTAATTGGCTGATAGTGAGTATTTATCAGCTGATTACTAAAACACCTTAATACAGGTATAAAGTGGCTGTAAAGTACAAAAAACACACATATGTGGTTAGTTTTATGGTAAACAGCATGTAAATAGCAGTTTTTCGCTGACAAGCGCTTTTAAATGTGGTTAAGATGCCATAACGAAGGAGTTTAAGCGAAAGCGAACAAAAGTATTGCTTAGCTTAAGGAGAAAATATGTTTAAAAAAATTTTAGCATCGGTAGGCATTGGTGCCGCCAAAGTAGATACTATCCTAGAAACTGAGCATCTTCAGCCTGGGCAATTATTTAATGCACAAATTGTCATTACCGCAGGCGATGTAAGTCAAGAAATTGCGGGTTTAGATTTAATGTTAGTTACCCGAGTAAAAGTAGCCAGTGAAGACGGTGATTATTTTACTAATCATGTTATTGATCAGTGGCGCATTACTGATATTGGTACCGTTGAGCCTGGTGAAGTGAAAACCATTCCATTTGAGGCCCGTTTGCACTCAGAAACACCAATCACTGAAATTAATGCCGGTTATAACCAGTCTTATGTGTGGTTAGAAACAGGGCTTGATATTGATCTTGCACTTGACCCAACAGATAAAGACCATTTACACATCTATCCTAATGAAGCGGTTAAAACCTGTATGCAAGCAATGGAGAAGCTTGGCTTTAGTTTAGTCAAAGCAGATGTAGAACAGGGGCATCTTCGTGCGTCTACTTTTCAATCTGTGTCGGGGTGTTACCAAGAGCTTGAATATCAACCAAATAGCCGTAGCTTATTTGGAATAAAAGAAATCGAACTCTCGTTTATTCCTGAAGCACATAAAACGCATGTGCTGATTGAGTTAGACAGAGCATTTAGAAGTGACGGTTATGTCGATTTAACCATTGAGCATGATCATGTTAACTTATCTCAGCTATGCGATCAGTTAGAGCGACTGTTTGCTTGATGAATACAGAGGCTGATTAAGCCTCTGTAATAATAAGAGGTGTTTTAATGGCATTTAAACCTGAGCCATTCTCAGCGCTCGACTCCCAGACTTTGTTTGCCATTATGCGTAAACGTGTTGACGTATTTGTTGTAGAGCAAGCGTGTCCTTATCCCGAACTTGATGATGTTGATATTGCAGATGCTACTCGCCACCTGTATTCACTCGATGGGCAAACCGTAAATGCTTATGCTCGTTGTTATGAAAAAGATGCACAGTACAGTGCGATAGGGCGCGTTTTAGTTACTCAATCACAGCGCAGCTCTGGTTTAGGCAAAGAATTAGTTAGCCACGCTATTAACTGCTGTAAGGCCCAATGGCCTTCTCGTGATATTTATATAGGCGCGCAAACCTACCTACTAAATTTTTATCGCTCATTTGGCTTTGAGTGCGTTGGTAATGAATACTTAGAGGATGGGATTGCCCATCAGGACATGATTTTAAAGCTGTAGGTAATTCTCAATAAAAAAGGCCCACATTTGTGGGTAATGCCAGTCAGTTAAGCTGACTGGCATTTTTCTTTTTAGTCGGATACTTCTTTGGCTTTGGTTTTACCCATCTTGGGTAGCTCCTGTCTTCTCGCCTTTCTGGTAACAAGAAGAAGCTCATTTTCGTGAGTAAGGCATTGTATGCTTTAGGAATATTGCCTGGACTGCTCAACGATACAGTAACGAAGAAGTGTGTAATAGCCATTGAACAGCTGGTAAAACTGAGTTGATTGGGTAACACACCTCCTAATTTCCCTGCTGCTGCCGTCATTCCTTGCCTGTGGTGTGCTGGTTAAACGTATATGCTGGTCCTGTTTGCTAAAGCTACGTAGCACCTCATACTGAAGGTCTTTTTTCGCGGGTATCATCCAGTGTCTTTGCTCACCTGCTTGATGCCAACGATTTAGCAGACCAAGAGAGTAATACCCCTTATCAAACAGCGTTAAAGAATGATTTGGAGTCGTGCTTACCAACTCCTCGGCCAACTTCATTTCATTGGTGCGGTAACCCGAGAAGGCGCTATTGATAAGTTGATGGCTGGTGATTTCCATGTGGCAAACCATACGGATCTGAGGATAAGTATTCTCTCTATGTTGATTACTCTGTGTCTCAAACACTTCATGATTTTCCTGCGTATCAGCCGTTCGCCAGACAACACCATCAACAGCCAGCAAATTTAATCCAGCCCAGGTTTCAAATTGATTAGACTCATAGCTATGCTTTGCTATCACGCGAAACACCTCTCGAACAGCGTCTTCCCCCAACCTCTGTCTTGCCTGAACCAACGCACTGGGCGCTACCAATGGTTTCTTATCGGGCAACATAATGTCCATTTGTGTTGCAATATCCCAAACCGATTTCTGACGATATAAAGACATGCCGATAATTGACCACAGAACCGTTTCAAGCGGCAATCTTCTTTTACGAATGGTAGCCACATCAGCTTGTTCAAAGCCTTGCTGAATAAGTTGAGGGGAAAGTAGCTCAGCATATTTTTCGAATGTATGAAAACTACCACAAGAGTTAAAAGCGACCGCTAATTCATTTTCAAAGCGCATAAAAAAATCCGATACCAGAGACAGATATCGGATTTTGAAAGCGTTAAAAAGATCAGTCAACCGATCAAAAATATTCTTAACTGATCGGCATTACACATTTGTGGGCCTTTTTTTATATTTTATTTTTAGCTTAGTAAAGAATGTAAGAATACTAGGCTAATGGCTATGGGGCATACAAACTTAGTGTACCAAGGCCATATTTTCCAAAATAAGGTGTTATGTACTTCAGGGTTACCTTGCTGGATTGCTTTGAGCAATGACGACCTGTACCAGATCCACCCTACAAAAATACAACACATAAGTCCTAATAAGGGCTGCGCGACTTTAGTCGTTAAGGTGATCACTAAACCAAATAACGCGCCTAGGTTACATACAATAGTAATACTGACAATGGCAATCAAAGCACCAATTAACCACGTGGCTTGCACACGCTTCATTGCAAAACGCTCTACAGTGTACGACACCGGCGCTTCAAGCATTGAAATAGACGAGGTCAGTGCGGCAATACTCATTAATGCAAAAAAAGCAAAGCCAACAAATAAACCAACACCACCCATACCATCAAATAGGGCGGGTAAAACCTGAAATACTAAAGTGTCTTCTGAGAGCAGCTTGCCTGTTGTTGACGAGAATATTTCAACACCTTGTGCTTGTGCAACATACATAGCCGGGATAATCAGTAAGCCCGCTACAAATGCTATAAATACATCAATAAGCGTAACATAAGCACCCAAAGAGACGAGGTTTTCCTTTTTACTGATATATGAGCCATAAATAATCATTACACTGGTACCCAGTGATAATGAAAAGAAGGCTTGCCCTAATGCACTGACTAATAACGTAGGATCAAAAATAGAAGAAAAATCGGGGACTAAGTAAGCTTTTAACCCCTCAACAGCCCCTTCTTGAGTCATTACATAGGCAATTAAAGCAAACAAAATTCCGAGCAGAGCAGGCATTAAACGTTTTGACCACTTTTCAATACCGTTTTCAACACCGCGGCTAATAATAGCAACGGTTAAAATAATAAATACCACAGTAAAAAGAATATTACGTGTAAGTGACTGTTTACTTAGCCACGAAGATGCAGCATCAGCACCTATGAGTGTGGTAACCGGCTCCAGAGTTGCACTTAACATCCAACCAGCAACAATCGCATAAAAGCTGAGTATAAAACCTGCACATAAAATACCGCCAAAGCCAACAGCAAAAGCAAACTGCTTTTGCCAAGGTTTAGTGGTTAATTTAGTTAATGAAGAAACCGCATTAGCTTGTCCATGGCGACCTATCATCAGTTCTGCCATTAAAGCGGGATAGGCTAAAAAGAAGGCCAGTACTAAGTACGCGACTAAAAAGGCTGCCCCCCCATTACTTGCTGTTTGTGTTGGGAAACCCCAAATATTACCAAGCCCAACAGCAGACCCTGCTGCGGCCATTATAAAACCAAAGCGGGAGCTAAACTCACCTCTGACTGCACTCATATTATTCTGCTTCTCTATTTTTTGACGCCGCTGACAATCTACTGGAATTGTAAATAAATAAAAAGTGCTTATTTGACTAAGTCGCACAATTATTGCGTTTTATTTTCAGATATAAATAACACGTGCGTATTTTGATTATAAATAGCACGATTTCTTTAATTATATTGCGTTAGTTAGAAGCGATAGTGCTTGGTTGATTAACCTTCATGCTGAGCAATACTTAATGTAAAGCAGGCTCCACCAAGTTGCTCGCTTTTGCTTACTGCTACAGTACCATGATGCCAATCTGCGACTTTGGCAACGATCGCTAACCCGAGTCCGTAACTATTGTCACTGCGATTGCGGTGGCTACGTTCACGAAAGAACGGGCTAAATACTTTATGGTTATTTTCTTGAGCTATTCCTGGGCCATCATCGGCAATGCTAATAACTAAAACGTGTTCTTGCACTGAAGCTGTTACTTTAATGTGATGATGAGCAAAATCGCAGGCATTATTAATTAAGTTAGCGATTGCTCTTGCTAGCCAATGTAAGTCAGCATATATAGTATGATCATCGCACTCTAAAGAGATTTTGAGCGAACGTGCGGCTATTTTAGGTTCAAGTTGCGACATAATATCACTGAGGTAATGTTTAATATTTGCTGATGAGTAAGTAAGTTTATTGGCATTTTGTTCCAAAGTAGCAAACGCTAAATAGCTTTTTAACATTGACTCCATATGATCCAAATCGGTCTCCATACGGGTTAAATAATGCTTTATTTTACTCTCGTCATGAGTATCAAGGGCGGCGTCAACACCAAAGCGTAAGCAGGCTATTGGAGTTCTAATGTCATGGGATAGGCTTGAGGCCATCAGTTTATTTTCAGCAACTAACTTTTCAATTTGGCTCGCCATACGGTTAAAAGTCAGTTCCACATCTTTTATATAGGTAAAGCGAGAGGGCTTAATTCGGGCTTTAACATTACCGGATGCGAACTGTTTTGCCGCATCATTTAATACCGTGAGGCGTTTTGCTAAAGGGGTAATAATAAAGCCCATAAAAACACATAAGCCAGTATAAAATAGCAGTGTTAAAATTATGTCGTTTCGCTGTGTGCTTTCGTAAGGCTTATCTAAACGCATGGTTAAATGATAAGGGCTCAATGCATCATTCGTGTAGAGCATGTAAAAGCCTTGCTCGTCCTCGAGTATTAACCCGCCTTGGGTTTGCATTTTATCTAATAACTCTGATGGCAGTGCGAGCGACTGGTTTAATTTGTAGTTAAGAGCTAGATTAAAATCTCTGGCTAACTGAGTTACCTTCTCAGGGCGTGCTTGTGGTTTTATAGCCGTGAGTTGTTCACTTAAACCAACAATAATTTGGCTTTGTAAACTAAACTCATCGAGTGGCGCATGCGCTTGTTGACTAAATGCATCAATGAGCCAACCTAAAACAATAATTGAAAGCAGCGCACTGCCCAGTAGTGAAATATAAAACTTTTTCATTGATGCTATTCCATATTAATAGCGCAGGCTTGGTACATTAAAGTGACGTTTATTTATAAGCACTCTGGTATTAAAAGTTACCACGCTGTAGTCACGAATAAGTAACCACGGCCCCAAATAGTTTTTATTTTTTCTGGTTTTTGCGGATCATCATTAAACTTTTTACGTAAAGCAGAAATAAGTACATCAACGCTTCTATCTAAGCCATCATACTCCCTGCCTTTGGTTGCTTTAAATACCGCATCACGCGATACTACTTGCCCAGCGTTGCTCGCTAAATAATGCAGTAATAAGTACTCTGCGCTTGAAATATTTATATCTTGTTGGTTGAGTGTGACGTTACGAGATTCGGTATTAATACTTAATTGACCGATATTGATTATACTCGTTTGAGCATCAGTGTTAGGCATGTCGTTGCTGTAACGTAAAGCCGACTTAATACGGGCAAGCAATGCACGAGGGCGAACAGGTTTTATTATGTAATCGGTAGCACCGACTTCAAGCCCAATGACCTCATCCATTTCTTCATCTCGTGCGGTGAGCATAATTATAGGGGCATGATAAAAGCTTCGTAACTCACGACATACACTAATACCATCAAGTCCGGGTAACATAATGTCGAGTAAAATAAGTTGTGGATTTAAATGCTTTACTTGGCTTACAACCTCATCACCGCGATGACACACATGCACAATATAACCTTGCTCAGTTAAATACTCAGTCACCCATTGTGCAAGAGAGATATCATCTTCAACCAGTAAAATAGTACCGTAATTATCCATAAGCTTTCTTCGTATACCTAAATGATATTTTAGCTAGTAAAATATGTTTAATAGTTGGCTGATTTAAAATAATCGCCAGCGCCGCTTTTTTTGCCTATTTTGATACACCCATTGTAGTTTTACTTCGCTTACAGCAATGACCTGTGATGTATTACTATCAAATAGCTCAAATGAAATGCTTTGTGTTGAGTCAAAAGCATAATTAAACGAACCTTGTCGCTGTTTAAGCCAGCACTGCATAATGTACTTTGAAGTCGCGTCGCGTAAGCAATAATTCCCCACTTCCGGTTGCTGCCATGACAAAACCACATCGGCGTAACAATGGCGTCCTTCACGTAAGGCGACACAGGTATCCGGTACGGCAGTAAGCTCACTGGGCGCTTGTGTTGTCACTGCAAGCAAAGAGCCTGAGTATGTAAACAACAAACAGTAAAAAAATCTAAAGTACATAACGCAGGCCTACCTTGGCTTTGTGTTGATATCCTTGGGAAATAATTGGGCTGTCATCAATTTCTTTTGAAAACCATGTAGTTAACCAGCCTGCTAAAAATACCCAATCTTGATTAATTGGATATTCAGCATGAAATTCAAACATAATACTGGTACTGGCGTCGGTATTATAAATAGGACGGGTTGCGTTTGCTTCATCGCTATCAATACCAAAGTAATAGTTTGTAAAATCAGCAGAGTAGGCGCTTAGGCCAATTCCGGAGCGAAACTCCCAATTGCGCCAAGGTTGAATATGGCTGAAAAACACATTGGCAACCCAGCCGTTATGAGCACCAGATATATCATGTAAGTATTCAAGGGAAATTTGTGAATTTTCAAATCGGCGTGTTAATCGAAGGCCGGTGTCAAAATCATAGTTACGCTTTTTTATACCACGCAGTGGATCAATTACCCCGTCGTTGTAAAAGCCTAAACCTTGCTCATCAAACCCCGCTTGAATATTGGTACCTAATAAATCAAGGCCCCAATCATATTTGTTAATTAAGCTATAGCCTAAAACAAGTCCACCGCTGAGCTGATTATGGTCAAAATCAAGATAAAAATTATCGTAAGAAACGGCAAGACTCAAATCTAGCTCTGCGCCAACATCATAGGAGTTCATGCCAACTAAATAAGAGTCTTCAATGTAATAACCCGCACCAGCACTCCAATCCCAAGCAAACCCAGTTGTGGGCTCTAAGGTATTATCGGCATAGTAACGATTACTAGCGTTGCTTTTGGCACTAAAAATGGCGGCAACTAATAAGGCTGCACAACCAAAAGATTGTTTAAGTGAAGTATGCGTCATCCTTGGAACCTTAATTAGAGTTTGCTAAAGAGGCTAGTATATTGTCAAACTCTTGGCTAAATCTGTAAAAAAATGTAGCGGTCGTCCTAACAACTACTGAACTTTAATTTTATCAATAAGAATACTGCTTAGATAAAATTGCATCATGGGAGTGAGCGCGCTTATTTCGGTGCGTGTACATGGCCCATTTAATTTAGTTAAACGACTCAGTTTCGTAATGGTTTTATACGCAGGGGCCGTTACTTCACTATTAAGTTCAGCTCGCTTTAGGCGAGCCTGCTCGGTGTTGTGCTTATGTATAAATGCAACAACTTCCAGCTCATTAGTGATCTTCTTTTCTTCGCTGAAGCTATAAACTAGAGGTTCACGATGAAAGCTTGCACTGTCAATTGATGATTTAGCAAACCACACCACATCGCCTGATGCTTTGTGAGTAAGTCGCATGCTAACTTGGGCTAATATATTTGCGCATTGTTGCGAGGGAAATTGCTGCTCAACTTTTGAAAACAGTGAATATGGTTTTTCTGGTTGCGCTAAGGTGTACTTGGCGTCATCTATAAATTCTAGATCAACCTGATGAATGGCTAACGTGTAATCGCTATTCTCGCTTGTGGTCACCTTAAGTTGTTTATCAATTAAGGCTTGGCTTATTTGAGAGACTAAAGTGTCTGTGACGCTTGCACGGTCTACAATTACTCTAACGGTTTGATTTTTTTTCACGTTGTGAGCGGGTAACTGCACCGACTTCACTTTTGGTGAAGCATGCTCAGTTTCATACTTTAACTGGTAAGTTTGGCTCTTAAGCATAGGCTTTGCAGGCATTGCTAGAGGCTCTGCGGGTTGTTTAACGACAGCACAACCTGACGCTAATATTATAAAAAGTGATACAACTAAAAAACGCATAAATATTTTACATCCACTCAAAAGCCATTGTTCGGACATATTGTACGTTAGTCCGAACAAAAGTTCATGATATTATAACGGTCGATTATGACTAAAAAAGAAAAATTAGCTAAGAATGAAGTATTTTAACACCTTACCCTTTTACTTTTTTGCTGTGTGCCTTATGGGGACGCATTTGCAGGCGAGCGCAAGCACAGATCCTGATTGGGAAGCATTTGTTAAAAGTTATGGACGCTATACAGAAAAAAAACTAAAAATAAAAAAAATCCCAGGAGGAGCGCTTTCTATTGTCAACTCCCAAGCGCGTGACTATATCCATACTATGGGCCATACAAAGGTACGCAGTGGACAAAAAATTAATCCGCACACTCGGTTTCGTTTAGCTTCAGTATCGAAAACATTTGCAGGGTCGTTAGCGGCTAAACTTGCAAATGAACAGCGGCTCAACCTTTATTTACCTGTTAGTCACTATTTACCTGACTTTAAGCAAACTGGTTATAAAGATGATTTAAAAGTTTTTCATATTTTAAGCCATTCTAGTGGGTTAGTGCCCAATGCTTACGATAACTTAATCGAATCGCGAATGGGCTATAACGACATTGTTGAAAAACTATTGAGTGTCAAACCCATTTGTGACCCCGGTGATTGTTATGGTTATCAAAATGTGATGTTTAGCTTAATTGACGATGTGATTTTAAAAAGCACCAACAAAACCTATACCCAGTGGCTCAATGACGCGTTTTTTACCCCTTTAGAAATGAATGATGCTAGTTTAGGTTACGATGCCATGGTGCAAGATAATAACTATGCACACCCTCACGTGCGTGGTAAAAAGCGTTGGTATAGCGCCCGTTTAAAAAAGAATTATTACAAAGTTGCACCCGCGGCAGGGGTTAACGCCAGTGCATCAGATATGGCTATTTGGTTAAATGCGCAATTAGGACAATATCCAGCGGTATTATCATTAGACGCATTAGCTACCCAAACGCGTCCGTACACGCACACTAAAAAAGAACGTTATCGACGGGTGTGGCGAGAACACATGAATGAAGCCTATTATGGGCTGGGTTGGCGTGTGTATGATTATAATGATGAAACGCTTTACTATCACAGTGGTTGGGTACAAGGATACCGAAGTGATTTAGTGGTTTTTCCGCATTTAAACGTAGGCTTTAGCTTAATTTTAAATGCAGAAACAGGGCTTATTAATGAGCTTACCACGGAATTCATAGACCGTTTATTGGCATACAAACGAGGCAAAAAATAATGAGCTCATTGATAAAATCAGCATGGGTAGCATTACTGTTACTCGTTTGCCATCCTGCTTTTTCTGCGCCTGAACAACTTTATTTGTTTCGCCATAGTGAAAAACAAACAGGCAGTAATCCATATTTAACAGAGCAAGGGCAGGCGCGTGCTGAGAATTTGGTTTCGTTGGTTAACATTCATCCACACATAACGTTATACAGTAGTAATTATAACCGCACATTAAGTACTGCAGCACCCTTAGCCGCATATTTTAATATTAAAACGATTACCTATAATGCTGCAGATTTAACGGCATTGAAAAATCAGTTGTTGGCACAAGACGGCGTTGTGGTGGTTATAGGGCATAGTAATACCACACCGCAACTGGCTTCATTATTAAGTAACCAAGCGATTGAAAATATGGATGAGGAGCAATACGGGCACTATTATTTGCTTAATAAGCTTGAGGATGGCAATTACAAATCAAAATTGCGAACAATGGATTTTAATCATGTACAAAAAAACCAGCCGAAGCTGGTTTTTTAGGATTTTTAAACGGATTATTAGCCGCGAGGCAACTGAATTTTTTTCTCAGGGCTTTGACGGTAAAGCACAATCGTATGACCGATTGTTTGTAATTTGGTAGCCCCTGTTTCGCGAACAATGGCATCAAAAATAAGCTTTTTGGTTTCACGATCGTCAGTTGGCACTTTCACTTTAATTAATTCGTGAATTTCTAATGCGCTTTGGATTTCAACTACTACGCCTTCGGTTAAACCGTTAGAACCTAGTAAAACTACAGGTTTAAGGCTATGTGCCTGACCTTTTAAAAACTGCTTTTGTTTGTTTGATAATGTCATGATATTACAAATTTTGCTGAATATGGCTTGAATTAAGGGTATTCTAACGCCATCTAGAGAATATTACTAATTAGTTGCGTGTTAATTTATGACAAATAAAAAACAGTCAGCCAGTTCACAGCGTTGGCTTAAAGAACATTTTGATGATAAATATGTTCAAGAAGCGCAAAAAAAAGGCTGGCGCTCTCGAGCTGTTTTCAAATTAGACGAAATCCAAAACAGAGATAAGTTATTGCGTCCAGCAATGACAGTGGTTGATTTAGGCGCAGCTCCAGGGAGTTGGTCACAATACTTAGCAGAAAAAGTAGGTGACAAAGGCCAAGTGGTTGCGTGTGATATTTTACCTATGGATTCATTAGCGGGTGTTGACTTTTTACAAGGTGACTTTCGTGAAGAGGCTGTACTTAATGCGCTATTAAAACGCATTGATGGTAAAAATGTAGATGTGGTATTGTCTGATATGGCACCTAACATGAGTGGCAATAACTCGGTTGATCAGGCAGGTAGCATGTACTTGGTTGAGCTTGCACTTGATATGTGCCACCAAGTTTTAAAGAAAAATGGCGCGTTTATTGTTAAAGTATTCCAAGGTGAAGGCTTTGATCAATATTTGCAAGATGTACGTAATAGTTTTAAAGCAGTGAAGATACGTAAACCGGATGCCTCGCGTCCCCGTTCTCGGGAAGTATATATAGTAGCGACTGGATACAAACTGTAGTACAGTTGCTTGGCGTTTAGTTGAATTTAAATTAATTGGATACAAGAGGTTAACCCCTTGAGCGATATGGCGAAAAATCTAATACTCTGGCTGGTTATTGCAGTTGTGCTTATGTCAGTATTTCAGAGCTTTAATGGCGGCGATCAAGTTGATCGTCAAACAAGTTACAGTCAATTTGTTAAAGATGCCCGCAGCGGCTCTATACAAGAAGTGTCTATTGAAAGTGGCAGTGGCACAATTACTGGCATAAAAAATAGTGGCGAGCGTTTTCAAACGATAATGCCGATCTATGATAAAGATATTTTAAATGATTTGTTAAAAAGCGATGTAAATGTCAAAGGTGTTAAACCTGAGGAACAATCGTTTTTAGCAAGCATTTTCATTTCTTGGTTCCCTATGATACTGCTAATTGGTGTGTGGATTTTCTTCATGCGTCAGATGCAAGGTGGCGGTGGCAAAGGCGCCATGTCATTTGGTAAAAGTAAAGCCCGTTTAATGAGTGAAGATCAAGTCAAAACGACTTTTGCTGATGTAGCTGGCTGTGATGAAGCCAAAGACGATGTAACCGAGCTGGTGGACTTTTTACGTGACCCTTCTAAGTTCCAAAAATTAGGTGGTAGTATTCCTAAAGGTGTACTTATGGTTGGTCCTCCTGGTACGGGTAAAACCTTGCTTGCTAAAGCGGTTGCTGGTGAAGCAAAAGTACCATTCTTTACCATCTCGGGTTCTGATTTTGTTGAAATGTTTGTGGGTGTAGGTGCATCACGTGTACGTGACATGTTCGAACAAGCTAAAAAAGCAGCACCTTGTATCATTTTCATTGATGAAATCGATGCGGTAGGGCGTAAACGTGGCGCAGGTATGGGCGGCGGTCACGATGAACGTGAGCAAACGCTTAACCAAATGCTAGTTGAAATGGATGGCTTTGAAGGTAATGAAGGTATTATCGTTATTGCTGCGACTAACCGCCCTGATGTTTTAGACCCAGCATTACTTCGTCCTGGTCGTTTTGACCGTCAAGTTGTGGTTGGTTTGCCAGATATTCGTGGTCGTGAGCAAATCCTAAAAGTACACATGCGTAAAGTACCTTTAGGTGATAACGTTGAAGCAGCAGTGATTGCACGTGGTACACCTGGTTTCTCAGGGGCTGATCTTGCTAATCTAGTGAATGAGGCCGCTCTTTATGCAGCTCGTGGTAATAAGCGTGTTGTTAGTATGGCTGAATTTGACGCTGCAAAAGATAAAATCATGATGGGTGCTGAACGTAAGACCATGGTGATGAGCGAGCAAGAAAAAGAAATGACGGCTTACCATGAAGCAGGTCATGCCATTGTAGGTCGTATGGTGCCTGAGCACGATCCGGTTTATAAAGTATCTATTATTCCACGTGGCCGAGCGTTAGGTGTGACAATGTATTTACCAGAGCAAGACCGTGTTAGCCATTCTAAAGAACTGCTTGAATCTATGATTTCTAGCCTCTATGGTGGCCGTATTGCAGAAGCCATTATTTATGGTGAAGACAAAGTAACTACAGGTGCAAGTAACGATATCGAACGTGCAACTGACATTGCTCGCAAAATGGTTACACAATGGGGTTTAAGCGAAAAGCTAGGTCCATTACTTTATGCTGAAGATCAAAACGAAATGTATATGGGTGGCGGCGGTGGTCGTTCTATGAGCATGTCGGATGAAACAGCCAAAGTAATTGATGCAGAAGTACGTTTATTCTCAGACCGCAACTATCAACGTGCAGAATCAATATTGAAAGAAAATATTGATATTTTACACGCAATGAAAGATGCACTGATGAAGTATGAAACTATCGATGCGAAACAGATTGATGATTTAATGGCACGTCAGCCAGTACGTGAACCACGTGATGCGCATGACCGTCATGAAGCTAAACCAGAAAAAGAAGATGTTTCTAAAGATAAAGCAGTTGATGAAATCCAAAAACCAACTGACGAATCTAAAAAAGGTGAGTCTAAGAAAGATGAGTCTAAGAAAGATGAGTCTAAGAAAGATGAGTCTAAAAAAGATGAGTCTAAAAAAGATGAAACAAACCTTGATGATAAAGCTGAATAATCGTTAAAATAACATATCCAAAAGCCCCGAAGTTCGGGGCTTTTTTGTATCAGTTTGCTGTGATTAACCCAAATTACACTCAACAAACACATATTAAGGTTAGCGATGAATAATAAAATTAACCTTGCGCGTGGTCGAACGCTTGACCTTAGCGAGCCCGTTATTATGGGAATAGTAAACGTTACTCCTGATTCATTTTCGGATGGTGGCCAGTTTTTTAATACGGCAGCTGCGCTAAATCATGCGATGCAATTACTTGATGATGGCGCGACTATTCTAGATATTGGCGGCGAATCAACACGCCCAGGTGCCCCCGATGTTAGCCTTGAAGACGAACTGCAGCGCGTAATTCCGATTATTAAGGCTATTCGTGAGCAAAGTGATTGCATTATTTCAATCGATACCAGTAAAGCTGAGGTCATGCGTCAAGCCATTGAAGCCGGTGCGGATATAGTAAATGATGTGAGAGCTTTACAAGAGGACGATGCGCTTGCTGTCGTTGCGCAGTACCCTGATGTGGCGGTTTGCTTAATGCATATGCAAGGACAGCCGCGAAGTATGCAAAACGACCCTCACTATGATGATTTAGCAAGCGAGATAAATGACTTTTTTAACCAGCGAATCGCTGCATGCGAAACTGCTGGCATAAAGCAAAGCCAGTTAATATTAGACCCTGGTTTTGGCTTTGGAAAAACACTTAAACACAATTATCAAATATTGGCTCAATTTAATGACTACGCGCAGTTTGGCTTACCGCTGCTAGCAGGGTTATCGCGTAAGTCAATGATTGGTAATTTACTCAACAGAGATACAGAAAATAGATTAGCAGGCAGTTTAGCTGGCGCATTAATAGCTGCACAAAATGGTGCGCATATTATTCGTGTGCATGATGTAAAAGAAACCGCAGACGTGCTTGGCGTATATCAAGCCTGCAAACAAGGAGTACTTTAAATGAAAGAAAGAAAATATTTTGGCACAGATGGTGTGCGTGGTTTAGTGGGGCAAGGACCTATTAATCCTGAATTTGCAATGAAGTTAGGTTGGGCTGCAGGGCGTGTATTATCGCAACACGGTACAAAAAAAGTCATTATTGGTAAAGACACTCGTATTTCTGGTTACATGCTTGAAACCGCACTAGAGTCTGGTCTAATTGCAGCCGGTATTGATGTTATTTTACTTGGTCCTATGCCAACGCCTGCCGTTGCGTATTTAGCGCAAACGTTTCGCGCAGAAGCAGGTATTGTGATCAGTGCATCCCATAATCCTTACTACGATAACGGTATTAAGTTTTTTAATGGCCAAGGCTTAAAGCTAGATGATGTTGTAGAGCTGCAAATTGAAGCCATGCTTGACGAACCAATGACATGTGTAGCCTCTGATAAGCTAGGTAAAGCAACACGCTTATCAAGCGCTGATGGCCGTTATATTGAGTTTTGTAAAAGCCAGTTCCCACAAGGCTTATCACTTGAGGGACTAAAAATAGTCTTAGATTGTGCCAACGGTGCAACGTATCACATAGCGCCTTCAGTAATGCGAGAGCTTGGTGCTGAGGTGATCACTCATGCGTGTGAGCCAAATGGGGTGAACATTAACCACGAATGTGGCGCAACACACGTAGATACACTAAAGCAAAAAGTACTTGAGCATAAAGCGGATGTAGGTATTGCCTATGATGGCGATGGCGACCGTGTAATGATGGTTGATCATAATGGCCGTGTATTTGATGGTGATGATTTAGTTTACATTATTGCCTGTCAAGCTGCTCAAGATGACAACTTAGGTGGTGGTGTTGTTGGTACTGTAATGTCGAATATGGGCCTTGAAAATGCATTAAAAGCTAAAAACATTGCTTTTGCTCGTAGCAAAGTGGGTGACCGTTATGTGATGGAGCTACTGCAGCAAAAAGGCTGGAAAATAGGTGGTGAAAGCTCAGGTCATGTTTTAAACCTAGATTTGATTAGCACTGGCGATGGCATTATTTCAAGCTTGCAAGTACTCGCTGCTATGGTGGCACAAAACCGTACACTTCAAGATTTAGGCGCTGGATTTACTAAGTACCCAATGAAAATGATTAACGTGCGATACACTGCCGGTACCGATCCGACCCAAGCGCCAGAAGTGCTTGCTGCAGTGGCTGAAGTAGAACAAAGCTTAGCAGATAAAGGCCGCGTATTACTGCGTAAGTCAGGGACCGAGCCTGTTGTACGGGTGATGGTTGAAGCAGAACAAGAAAAAATAGTTATCGACAGCGCACAGAAAATAGCAGCGGTTGTCGAATCTATGAGCAAACAAACTGATTGATAACAATAACCTCTTGTAACTTTGGGCGAGTCGAGTTAATATCTCGCCCGCTTTCTAATGTGGAGTGGAAAAATGGCAACACGCAAGGCGATGGTCGCAGGCAACTGGAAAATGAATGGCTCATTAGAGCTTGTTGAACAACTGTCTGATGCTATTAACAATGTTAAATCTGCTGAAGTAAACATTGTTTTATTTCCTCCGTTTCCACTGGTATCAGCAATGATTGCAAGTGGTGTAACTACCGGAACACAAACCGTTTCAGAGAATACACCCGGTGCTTTTACTGGTGAAGTAGATGCCCAGCTGATTAAACAGTTAGGTGCAAAGTATGTACTGGTTGGTCATTCAGAACGACGCAGCATATACAAAGAAAGTAACGATACCGTAGCGGCTAAGTTTGCTCGCGCACAACAAGTAGGTTTAACGCCTATTTTATGTGTTGGAGAGAGCGAAATAGAGCAAGAAAACGGGCAAACAGAACAGGTAGTTGCTGCGCAGATTGACGCAGTAATTAATAAATTAGGTGTAGCAGCACTGAAAGAATCTGTGATAGCATATGAGCCCGTTTGGGCTATAGGCACAGGTAAGACTGCATTGCCTGAACAGGCACAAAGTGTTCACAAATTTATCCGTGACAAAATTGCTTCATTAGACAGCGATTTAGCACAAGGGCTAACCATCTTATATGGTGGTAGCGTTAATGAAAAAAATAGCGAATTATTATTTGCACAAACAGATATAGACGGCGGGCTAATTGGCGGCGCAAGTTTAAAAGCAGAATCATTCACTGCTATCTGCAATAGTGCAAAAGGGACCGTATAAGATGTACGAAATTTTATTAGTAGTGTATTTAGTTGTAGCTTTAGCGCTTGTTGGTATGGTTTTGATCCAGCAAGGTAAAGGTGCTGACATGGGCTCATCATTTGGTGCGGGCGCATCGTCTACTGTTTTTGGTTCTTCAGGAGCCGGTAACTTTATGACGAAAACAACAACAACTTTAGCAACAATCTTTTTTGTGTTGAGTATTGTTTTAGGTAACCTAACTGCCGGTCAAATTAAAAAGACTGACGAATGGGAAAACTTAGAAGCTGCTCCAGCTGTTGAAACTGTTAACCCAGTTGAAGAAGATGTTCCTGTAACATCAACTAAAGAGCAAAGCTCTGACGTACCAAATTAATTTAGTTTTAAATCGTTAAGTTGTTTATTCCCCTCAAATAAACATGCGGACTTAGCACTAAGCAATAGCTTAAAAAATGCGGATGTGGTGGAATTGGTAGACACGCTACCTTGAGGGGGTAGTGCTTTCGGGCGTGGGGGTTCAAGTCCCCCCATCCGCACCAAATACAAAAACCAGTAACAGTAATGTTACTGGTTTTTTTGTGCTTGAAATTTAAAATATTAAACAACTCTTTTTAGATTAATGTTGAACATTGGAGAGAACACTCTATATTTCAATTGTTAGTGTTTATAAAAGAATACTGCTGTATATTTAATTTTATGTATAAAAAGCGTCGAAAATTAAAAATAAAGTTAACATTTTTGCATCTTAAGCCGATAATAACTATAGATAATTAAACGGGGTAAATTAATATGGCTTCAGGTTTCTCTTTTAAAAACCTCAGCATTACTAAAAAAATACATGCAATTACATCTATAGCGATTATCGCATTCTTAGTAATTGTTTTGGTTAATTACTTTGCTATGAACGAAAATCGCATATCACTTGATGAAATGGAGAAGTCTTCTTATAAAGTAGCCAAATTAACCCTGGCTAACGTAAGTATTTTAGAAAAGTTAGATGAGTTATACACTCAGGCTGTAACCTTTGGTGAACAAGACTTAGTAACAAAAGCGGGTGAAACTTATCAGCAGCTCACTACGAACTTAGACGCAATAGAAGCAATTAATGCATCATATGTTGATAGCGACACAAAAACGCGGCTGGCTAATTATGAGAAAATATCTTCAACTATCGCCAATGGTATGGTTAATGGCACGGCTGACTTTAGCAAAATACAACAACAGGCTCAGCTTAAAACAAGCCTTTTTGAGGCTGTTTTAACTAGCTTTAAAAGCGCGCAGCAAAAAGCAGATGATCGCTTTTTCCAACTTGTTGCTAATACAAAAGCACGCTCAGATGATGCGCTTAATTTAATGCTGCTTGTTGCGGTTGTATCATTAGTGCTGCTGTTACTTATGGCTATTTGGATTGCACGTAATATTGGTTCATCAGCCAGTGATGCCGCTAATAACCTGAGTCTTCTAGCAAGTGGTAAAGGATCATTAAGTACCAAGCTTGCCGTTAACTCTGAAGATGAAATAGGGCAGGTGTCTATAAACTTTAATGCCTTTATTAGCCTACTAAGAGAAACCGTTTTAGAAGTAATAGCGGTATGTGAACCGTTAATGGAAAATTCAACCCGGCTTGTGCAAGGAATGGAGCGAGCTGAGCGAGCAACCACTAAACAAACCACCGATGCCGATGTTGTTAAACAGTCGATGGAAGAAATGAAGCAAAGCGTTGGCGATATTTCACAATCAGCTGCGAGCGCATCTAATGCCGTGCAAACAGCAGAAAAAGAGGTAGATCAAAGCCGTGCGCAAGTAAAAATGTCTGTTAATGCGTCGCGCACTTTAAGTGATGAAATTAATATAGCGGCCAACACCATTAATAAGTTAGCAGATGACACTAAAAATGTATCGCAAATACTAAATGTAATCACCTCCATTGCCGAGCAAACAAACTTGTTAGCGTTAAATGCTGCAATAGAAGCTGCGCGCGCAGGTGAACATGGTCGTGGCTTTGCCGTGGTTGCTGATGAAGTCCGCGAGCTTGCATCACGCACAGCACAGTCAACCAATGAAATTCGTGAGCTATTAAGTACCCTAAGTGTTGCTGCCAATGAATCTGTAACGGCTATGACCTCTGCAAGAGACATGGCAACCGATAATGCCAGTGCAGCAGAGCAAACCGGTGTCTCGATTGAAAAAATAGCAGAGCAAATACTAGAAATTAATGGGATGAACTCGCAGATTGCAGCAGCAACTGAAGAGCAAACCTCAGTGGCCGCAATGGTTGTAGACAACGTATCTAATATGCATGTTTCATTTGAAGATACAATGAGCTCACTTAAAGCAGTAAGAGATGTGGCTAAAAACTTACATTACCTTTCAGATAACCTATTAGATGCAACTGCTAAGTTTAAAATTGAGTAGTCGTTAAGACACTACTTTAACGTTTTATGAAGGTTGTAAATGTTATAGATATAAAAAAGCCCGCAATAAAGTATTTATTGCGGGCTTTTGTTTTTAACCTAGTAGATTAATATTTACCTACTACTTTTACTTTATCACTTGCTTTAGCGCTGTCTATATAGCCAATTGCATCTGCATTAGCAGCTACAAAATCAATTACTGCTTGGTCGTTATCAAGTTTACCTGGAGGCGTGCCTTTACCAGTAAAAACCAGCTTTGACCAATAGGCATTTAATTGACTGCCTGATTTGCCAACAAGCTTGTCGTTAAATTCATCAGCTACTGCATTACCATTTTGGTTAACAGGATTTACTTTGGTACCATCAGCAAACGATTTGCTCTTGCCAAGGTATATTTTTTTAATATCATCTTGGCTCACTGCATTGGCATTAGCTGGGTTTACAATTACAGCAACTTCAGCAAATGCTATTGTGCTACACAGTGTTAGCATGCTGGCTAAAATTAATTTTTTCATCATACGCTCCTATTAAAATACTAAATCAACGCCAACGGCGACTACGTCAGTTTCAGTATTTGTTATATCATCTTCAAAGCGACTAAAATCTACTTTTAAGGCTGCCATTGGGTGGAAGTCATAGCGAGCGCCTATGGTGTATACATTACTTTTTGCCTTTGAGCCTTCTAAAGCTTGGTTAAGACCTGCGTTTAGAGGTGGAACAGTTGGTAGTGCATTATAACGGCTGCTGTCGTGCTTATCGTCGTTGTTTTCGTATGTTAAGTGAACGGTTACCTCGTCCATACGGTAGCCTAAAGAGGTGTAGTATTGAGTTTGCTTAGCGAGCGCGCTGTTTTCAACTTCAAATTCTGTGTATTCGGCATCAAACAAGATATTGTTGTAATCGATTGAGAAACCGAAAGCGAGGAAGTAGCTATCATCCTCATTTATTGCTATATCATTTGCTTGTTCTGAAAACCCTGAACTACGAAGTGCCTGCTCAAGTCCATTAAGAGCCATACCTTCAGCTGTATCATTTTGAATACCGATACTCGTATCTGCAATGAAATATGCAGCGCGAGCGCTAAACCAATCGTATGACAATGACCAGTTAACCCCGGCCATGTTGTTAAGCTCGGTATCTCCGTTTACTGATACTACGGCGATATTATCGTCGAAGCTGCCATAAACAACTTGCACAGTCGAATCCCAATCACCAAGTTGAGTTGTATGTAATAAGCTTAGGCCTTCATAGGTTGAGAACGGTAAGTTATATACAGACTGAGGCGGACGTACCCAGCGGTAGGTATAACCAACATCTAAAAAGTCAGAGTAGCGAAATAGAGGAAGACGCATTTTTCCTGCGCTTAATTGTAAGTCATCTGAGAATTCATATGTTAAGTACGCCCATTCAAAATCAGCGTCAAAATCATTTGCCCCGCGAGCTACAATCTGCGCTGTGGCGGTTAGCTTCTCTTGCAAATCAGCGGTTAGCTGAAGTGCAAATACGCTTTCATTTTTAAATGAAATATCATCATCATATCCATATAACGTTTGATCACTATCGAGCGACTTACCACCGACAATAGAAGCAAACCCATTAATACGAACCTCAGCACTTGCGCTGCTTGTGGCAAGTGCGCAACAAATTGCTACTGCTACAGATAGTTTTTTCATTGTGTATCCTATTTAATTTCATGTGTATCCCGTTGCAGTATAAGATGAGCATTAACTTTTTTCTAATTAAAATTAATGAATTAAGTACTTTTTACTACTTTTTTGCAACATCAATGTAGTGGAGTTATTGAAATTTAAGCACTTTTTATTTTTAGCTTATGTAACTAACTGAGTTGTTTGGATTATTAATTATGAGAGGAAAGTTGATAAAGTAAGTATTAAGTAGTGTTTTTTTAGTTATGAACGCGAATTTATATTTTTTAGGTTATCTTGGCACCAACGAATTGCCTGCTGCTTATTTTTGACCGCTATTTTTTTATAAATTTTATGTAAGTGAACTCTAACCGTAGCTTCACTTATAAATAAACTATCAGCAATAGCACTGGAGTGAAGTCCACTAAAAAGTAGGTTGAGTACTTTAATTTCTTTATCGGTTAAATTACTTGTTTGCAAAGCATTCTTTTGTTCTGTATCGAGCATTTGACGCATCCAAATGTCACTAATGGTTCGTGGAAACCACAATTCGCCTTGTTTAATTGCTTCTAGCCCCCTAGTGAACAACTCTTCACTAGTATCTTGATAAAAAAGACCTTTTAAATTTGGCCATTCTTTCAGTGAAACGGCATCAGTATCTTTAGGAATATTATAAATAACTAACCCTTGGTAATTATTTGTATGAATAAATTGGTTTAAAAGTTCGTAGTTAGTTAGGGAGTTAAGGGCTGAGTAGCATACTAACAATATGTCGTTATTCAATGTAGTAAAAAATAATGGATTATAGTGGTTGTTGTTAAAAAGCATGTTAGTTGATTGTGTGGTCTGTTTTTTTGTCATGCTTTTCACCTAAAAATGGTTCTGCTTTATATTTAAATATAAAGGCTCTTTGGATATTGTCATAATTTCAAGCAGTTTTAATGTGTTTTCCACAACAAACGGTGTGTACGATTAATGAACAATACAGTTGGTGGTTAATATTAAAGTATTAATTTATAACCAAAGCTGTGTCATTGTTGAGGTAATTAGTTTAGATTAAAAAAGCTAAAAATTATTTTTTTGTATAAACAAAAGTTAAATATACATATTGTAACTTTTATGTAATATAATGCACTCCCAGAGGAAAGATGCATCTAACGCATCTTTTTTTATGCCTACAATTTATGTTTACACAGCATAACGCATAATTAAATTAATACCCTTTGGAGAAAACCTTGAAATTACGCACCCTCTCACAGTTAAGTTTAGCGGTTATTGCAGCCCTAACAACTTCCGCAAATGCACAAGAAGCTAAAACGACAGCCAAACAAGACGCGTTTGAAAAAATTGAAGTGACAGCTCGTAAACGTACAGAGAGCTTGTTCGAATCTCCAACTGCGATTACATCAATAGGTGCTAACCTTATTGATAAAGCCAATATGGGTAACTTAGAAGATATTGGTAAATACGTTCCTAACTTAAATATTACTCGCTATGGTGTTGGTAACGCAGCGCATGCTTCAGTATTCATTCGTGGTATTGGCTTGCAAGATCACATTATAACCACAGATCCTGGCGTAGGTGTTTACCTAGACGGTGTTTATTTAGGCCGCCAAATGGGATCTAACTTATCACTTCCTAATGTTGAGCGTGTTGAAGTTCTGCGTGGACCACAAGGCACGCTTTATGGTCGTAATACATTAGGTGGCGCGGTAAATGTAATTACTAAACAACCAGGTGATGAGGGCATTTTAACGACATCGGCTAAAGTCGGTAGTCGTGGTCGTATCGCTGGTGATATTTACTTCAATGATGCATTAACCAATGATTTAAGCATGTCGGCAAGTGCGTCATATAAGCAACGTAATGGGGTAGGAACAGCGGTAAATTTAGTTAACCCTGAAAAAGAAATTGGTGAAGAGCAAGAGTTTAGTGGTCGTATTGCGCTTAAATACGAAGCAACCAGTGATTTAGCGTTTACCTTCTCGCTAGATGGGGTTGATAATGAATCAGGCCAATCGCCTTATACTATTGAGCTTACTGAACCATTAGATTCAAGTAATGTATTCAATGGTGATTTCCCATTATTAACTGAAGACTTACTTCCAGCGAATCCTGATGATTTAGGCACAACAGTTGCCGGTATTGAATCAACCTCATATTCCGGTTGGGGCACGTCATTCACAGCTGATTGGGCGATTAATAACACATATACAGCCAAGTTTATTTCAAGCTACCGTACCTCTGAATATGAAGGTGGTTTAGATGATGATGCATCTTCACTTAACTTATCAGAGTTCCCAGAAGTGGGCGGTGCAGATCAATACTCTTTTGAACTTCAACTAAACGCCACGTTTGATAAAATGGACTTTGTTTCTGGCTTATACTTCTTTAATGAAGATGGCTTTACTCGCTCTGAAGATTTTGTATTTAGCCCATTTAACACGCCAAATGGTCTATTGAATGATGGTGTTACTCCGTCATTTGGTGGTTTTGGCTTTTTTGAAATCAATCAAGAAACAAACTCATACGCAGCTTACATCAACGGTAGTTACGATTTAACTGATGATTTAACAATCGGCGGTGGTCTTCGTTACTCAGAAGATAAAAAAGATGCTAATGCCATTTTCCCAACCTTCCCTGAACGTAAAGACATTAGTGCAGACTTTAATGCAGTGACATGGGACATTAATGCTTCATACCAGCTTAGCAATAATATGAACGTTTACGGTCAAGTGCAAAAAGGTTACCAAACAGGTGGCTTTCCACCGCGCCCATTTGGTGGTCCGGATCAGTTTGTATCGTTTGATGAAACCAAAGCAGTTAACTACGAGATTGGTTTAAAAGGCCAGGTACATGAAAATGTATCTATGATGCTTGCAATGTTTGTTACTGACTACACTGATTTAGCACTGCCATTCTCAGATCCAACAGCGGGCGGTGGCTTTGTCACTATCGTTGAAAATGCAGGCCAGTCTAAAGCGCAAGGTATTGAGCTTGAAACCACAATTGCACTAACCGACGACTTTACTATTCGCACTGCAGTAGGCTACTTAGATTCTGAAATTACAGAAGTAGCTGAGGGCGTACAAGGTATTGGCAAAGGCGACTCACCAGCACTGACACCTCGTTGGACAGTAATGGTTGCTCCATCTTACTTTGTTGATTTAAGCAATGGTGGCACGGTTGCATTAAATGCAAACTACTCGTACCGCAGTGAAATGCAAGGTCAGTCAGTTTTCAACAAAAGTGAAACGATTGATTCGCGTGAGCTAGTTGGTTTTAATATTTCTTACACTAACCCATACGGCGATATGGAAGTAACGCTATATGGTGAGAATGTATTAAACGAAGTTTACGATGTAGGTCGCTTGCAGCAAACTGGCTTTGTTGGCGTAATGCGCAGTAATGATCGTAGTGAGTTTGGTTTAAAATTCAAAAAAGACTTTGAACTATAATCCATAATTTACTCTAAAAGTTAAATAAAAAAGGTAAGCCATGGCTTACCTTTTTTTATGGTTAAAAATAATTAACCTTCTTTATGTTCTTCTCGTGCTTGCTCAATTTCTGCCGCAATTTCACGTGCTTTTTGCTTGGTTTTTTCAGTCAGGTCGCCAGCCGCTTCTTTGCTTTTAATCCATGCATCAACAGCCACTTCTTTGCCGTCATCGTACATGTCTAAGCCCATCGCTTTACTCTCTTCGAGTAGCTCATTAAATGACTCGTCATTTTTAAGCTCATTGGTTTTTTCTTTAACGTCGTTCCACGTTTCGTTTAGCTTTTCTTGAACTTCAGCGCTTGTTTGTTTGGCGTCTTGTTTCACTTCGTTGGCATCTTCACACCCTGTTAGTGTAATTAAAGTGCCTAATAATGCTAAACCTGCTAACTTCTTCATTGACTATCTCCTTTAGTGAAAAATATATTTCAAGGGTAACTATACAACAATGAAAATGAACATAGCTGTAACAACACGATTAAGTTTTAAATTAATGGACGAAAATGATTGGCCGCAATTATACGAGCTCGATCAAGACCCCGCAGTAATGCAGCATTTATCTCAAGGTAAACCAACCACTCTTGAAGAGATAAAAACGATAAGTATTCCTAGAATGCTCGCTTATCGTAATGCGCAACAAGGTTGGGGGTTATGGCAAGTAAACCTGCGTGAAGGCAATACCTTTATAGGGTGGGTGCTTGTACGGCCGATGGGCTTTTTTTCAGATACGCCTGATTTTAGTGATATTGAAGTGGGCTGGCGATTTAAACAAGCGAGTTGGGGTAAAGGTTATGCAATTGAGGCGGCACAAGCGATTTGCTCAACGATTGAGAAGCAACCGCAAATTAAGGCAATTAGTGCCACGGCACTGACCGCCAACGTTGGCTCAATTAGTGTTATGAAAAAGCTCGGTATGCGGCTTAAACATTATTATATTCATACTGATGACGGCTCAAACTTAACTGCTGCGCTATATTCAAAGTCGTGTAGATAGATTAAAAATAATCTCAAGCTCTACAAATATAGCGTCTAAATATTGACCTAGTGTTTGTTACTGTGCATTAATGTTTGCCATAAATGTATAAAAATAACCTAAGGATATGGGATGGGATCACTCTTTTCACCAAGCAAGCTAATTATTAGTAGTGTCTTAATAATACAAGTATGCTTTTTTAATGTTGTTGCCAAGCAAAGTGCGGTGGCGATGCCCGACACATTTAGTGCGCAAGCAGCAAAAACTGTGTTACAGCAGGGGGGCAATGCGGTTGATGCAGCCATTGCAGCGCAGTTTGTGTTGGCCGTTACGCTCCCCGAAGCAGGTAATATTGGCGGCGGTGGTTTTATGCTTATTCATAAAGATGGGCAAGGTGATTTTATAGATTACCGTGAAACTGCACCTAACGCCGCGCATCGTGATATGTATTTAGACCAGCAAGGGCAAGTTATTGCCAATAAGTCTATTTATGGTATTCATGCCAGCGGTGTACCCGGAAGTGTTGCTGGTATGTGGCTAGCACATAAAAAGCATGGCACATTACCTTGGAAAACCTTAGTACAGCCTGCGGTAATATTAGCAGAGCAAGGTTTTGTGGTGCCTGAAAAGTTGGCTCTGTTAATTGAGGGTTACATAGAACACCTAAACAATAAAAACATTAAAGTAAACTTTGCCAATTATTTTGCAAGCGCCACATCTGGTAAGCTTTTTAAGCAACCTGAGCTTGCAGCGACACTCAAACGCATTCGCGATAATGGTAAAGATGGCTTTTATCAAGGTGAAACTGCAACGATCATCGCAAACTTTATGAAGCAACATGGCGGTATTATTACTCAAGACGATTTAAAAAATTACCGCGCAAAGTCTCGTACACCTATAAAAGCTAACTGGAACGGCTATCAAGTCGTCACTTCGCCACCTCCTAGCTCTGGAGGTATTGCTATATTGCAATGGCTGAAAATGTATGAGCTTAAAAAACCAACTCCTGCACAACAACATAATTCAGTAGGGTATGCGCATTTATTGGCTGAAATAGGAAAGCGAGTGTTTGCTGATAGGGCAGAATACTTAGGCGATCCTGACTTTTACCAAGTACCTACAGCAAAGCTGCTTGCAGAAAATTACCTTAAAAACCGTAGCAACAGTATAGATTTAAATGCTATTTCAACTACCGAAAATATTAAACCAGGTTTAAAAGAAAGCGAGCAAACCACCCACTTTTCCATTGTTGATAACATGGGGAATGCCGTTGCTAATACCACCACCATTAATTTAGGGTTTGGTAGTGGTGTCGTTGTAGAAGGCGCAGGCTTTATTTTAAATGATGAAATGGATGATTTTAGCGCCAAACCTGGGGTTATGAATGTATTTGGCGCCATTGGCGGCAAAGCAAATGAAATTCAGCCGCATAAACGTATGCTTAGCTCTATGACCCCCACTATTTTACTCAGTAATAATCAGGTAAAAATGGTAACAGGGTCGCCCGGCGGTACCACTATTATTAGCTCTGTGTATCAATCAATACTCAACGCAATTGAATTTAATATGAGCGCAGATGATGTAGTAAATAGTCCGCGATTTCATCATCAGTTATGGCCTAAAAATGTAATTAGAGCGCACTCGGGATTGGAGTCCTCAGTCAAGCAACAGCTAATAAAAATGGGTTATACAGTCGATGAACGCCACTTTGGTGATATGCACGTGATTATTAATAATGAAGGCAAATTAGATGCAGCGTCTGAGCAAAGCGGAAGAGGGCAAGCGATAGTATTTTAAATGTCAACAATTGACGTTTGAATGATATGCACCCCAAAACCATCTATGGGGTGCATATATTAGAACAACTATAAGGATTAGCCTATTGCAGGTATTAAGCCTGCCATTTGTAGGCATTGTGCGCTAATAATTGATATACCGCACAAAGCGGCTATCGCTAAACCAATGTTACCACTGCGTACTTTATAGCCTTCTTTTTCAATCCCCTGACGCTGCTTGTACACCATACTAACAGGTAAAAATACTGCCAATATTACTAAAGCAATGGCCGCATAGCCTAATGCCATAATAAAGCCTTGCGGGTAAAACAAAGCAAATCCAAGAGGAGGAACAAAAGTAATAAGTGCTGTTTTAATTCTATCTGCGCCCGTATCTGCTTTTTTGAATGTGTCGGCAAAAAAGTCAAATAACCCCAAGCTCACCCCTAAAAATGACGTTGCTAGGGCTAAGTCAGCAAACAATTTAACCGCAGTAGAAACATTGGCGTTATTGGCAATATTGGCCACACTGGCTACAAACCCAGTTAACCCTTCGCTTTGTAGTAATTGATCTTGACTCATTATGCCTTGGCTTAATACTTGCCAAAATACATATATAACCAATGGTAAAGAGGCGCCTGCAATCATAACTTTGCGTAAGGTTTTTATATCAAGCCCGACGTATTTAACAATAGAAGGAATTGAGCCATGAAAACCAAAGGAGGTAAATACCACCGGAATAGCCGATAGTATCAGCCCTTGCTCAACAGGCATTTCCAATAAATGTTGGCCATGTACATAAGGTGTTAGCATATAAAACAAGCTAGCCAAAACGACTATTTTTATACTAAATAGTACTCGGTTAAGCTTATCTACTTTACTAGTGCCTAAAGTCACCACGCCTGCAATTAGCACGGCTAAAATAACGGAGCCTAATTGTGGAGCAATACTAAGATTAAACCCAGTATTAATGCGCTCTTGTAGCTGAGCACCACCACCTGCTATGTAAGCAGCACACAGTGCATAAAATAAGAATATCATCGAAAAGTTAGCCACATACTGGCCACGTTTACCAAGCCAAAGCTTAGCAAGTGTATTTAAAGTGGCATCGCGAGGGGCATATTGGTGTAGCTCCAACATAAGTAAAGCAGTGTAGGTCATAAGTAACCAACAGCCGACAATTAACACCATTGCCGTATTAAACCCAAGCCCCGCAGAGGCAATTGGTAGGGCAAGCATACCTGCGCCTATGGTAGTTCCTGCAACAATTAACATGCTACCTATTGTTTTATTTTTAAGCACTTAATGATCCTGATCAAACGTGAGAGACACGCAAGATATAACTAGTTGTGCAAAACTTAAATAGTTTTGTCATAAAAGAGACAAAATAAAATGTAATCTTCTATTTACAACTGTATTTAAAAAGCAGAGATATTTTGCAGATGTAATTTAACTCATTAATATAATTAATAAATAAAAAGCCAAATGTTAATAACTAAATGGTCAGATTATTGGTTTTGCACAATAGAGGGATTACTAAAACAATAGGTGTTGGCCGAAAGTGCTAAAATTGCACCTTCAGCCATTAAAAGAGGGGGCTGAATTTACATTTTAGCTATTTGAATCACTAAGCGGCGGTTTTTATCACGGCCCAAAATATTATCGTTGGTATCTACAAAGCGTTTTTCACCAAAGCCTTCAGTAACCACTTTAGCTTCATCAACACCTAAGCTCACCATGTAATCTTTAATCGCCTTAGCACGGGTTCTAGATAAATCGAGGTTATTCCATCGGCCACCGTAACTATCGGTATAGGATGCAATACTGATTGACTCTATACTGGGGTCGTTTTTCAAATACTCAGCAATTTTATCAAGGCGTTGTTGCGATGACTTAGTTAACTTACTGCTATTAGATTCATAGTTCATTATAGTGAACGAAATATCTTCAAAATTGTATGGCAGTAGTTCATCGCGGCACTGTAAAAACGCCCAATACGCTTGCTTAAAGTTAACATTAGACATGCCCACGGCAATTTTATCGGCACTATTTTGCCAGTCTTGGTAGTAAAAAGTGGGTTGGTTACCTTTTTCAAGCTCAGTAAGCATTTCCCATGCTGTTTTATTACCTAATTCACCATCAAACTTTTTAAGTAATTTCATATCAGCAATATCACGGGCAGGGCGGCCTGCTCGCCAGCTAGGTGGTACCGCTTTTAAACCGGCAATCGCGTAATTTTCTGGGCGCACAACCATGTCTAAATTAAAGGTGAGATCTTTGTTTTTACTGGCTGATGCTTTAAAAACGGCTTCACCATAGTAGGGAACTTCATGATTTAATTGGCATTGTAAGCGAGTCGTTTTAACCAAGTTCCAATTTGAATTATCTTGGTTAGCCGTGTATTGGCGCATTGCCGCAGTTGTATTCAAACTACACAGCACACTACTAATGCCTAGGCTAATAAATAACAACTTACACTTCATCGAGAATTCTCCAGTTATCTAGCTCTGCCAAAAAAGTGACAAAAACCGTAAAATATTACGCAACAGCAAATAATTCAGCGCAAACGCTAGTTATAAAGCAAGTAACATGCCTATAGTTTAACTGTAATTAATCAATAAATCCCCTAGCCGACAGGCCACCAATTTTGACATAATAGACAGCTAATCCCTATAAACCAAGAATACTATGGCAAATACTGAGCAAACACTTTTCGCGCAACGCTTTCGTGGCTTTTTTCCAGTGGTTATTGATGTTGAAACCGCCGGTTTTAACAAAGAAACCGACGCACTACTAGAAATTGCAGCGTCCGTTTTAAAAATGGATGATGAAGGACTGCTTAGTATCGATCATACCGTTCATTTTCATGTGCAACCGTTTGAGGGTGCAAACATTGAGCAAGCTGCCATTGAGTTTAATGGGATTGAGCCTTTTTCAGCACTTCGAGGGGCTGTCCCAGAAGAAGAGGCGATTAAAGAAATTTGTAAAGTAGTGCGCAAAGCGCAAAAAGCTGCAGGGTGCCAGCGCTCAGTGGTGGTTGCTCATAATGCCGCTTTTGATCACGGCTTTTTAAATGCGGCTATTGAGCGTAATAATATCAAGCGCACACCATTTCATCCGTTTGTTAGTTTTGATACCACATCACTTGCTGGTTTGGCATTAGGGCAAACGGTACTAGCTAAAGCGTGTCGCGCAGCAGGGATAGAGTTTGATAACAAACAAGCGCATTCAGCGTTATACGATACAGAACGTACTGCTGAACTATACTGTTTAATTGTTAATCGTTGGCAGCAACTAGGTGGTTGGCCGCTTGCTGTAGACGAAACACAACAAAGCGAAGACGAAGCAAGCAACCAAGACTAGAAACTCAGCTCATAATAGTGAATGTTCACTTTTGAGCTGAGTCAGTCTTAATAAGTGTTATTAAAACGATTGGGTTATTTTACCTTCACTGTGGGTGATTAAATGTGGTGGGTAATTACGCGAAAAGCTAATTGATTCTCGTGCAATTTTAAGCTCCACCCCAGGGTGCATAAGCTCATTAACTTTTAAACGACTGAGCGCTAAAAGCTGCGCCATTTTCTTTCTTAGCAACTGCTTTTGCTGATTGATACTAGCGCTTCGGTTTGCTATGTGTTCTTCATTAGTTATTATTTTATCTAAAAACTGCTGACGCTGTGAACTTGCAACCTGTTTATTAATTCGCTGGCGCGCTTGCTGCAGCTCAATTGACTTACTAATTAAAACTTTTTCAAAATCGGTGATTTGCGCTTGTTTTTGTTTTAGCACGTACCAGCGCTGGGCGATGCAAACTCGCGTTTTAGTCCCTGCTGGCGCCCCTAATTCGCCTGTTTCAATGCGCATTGCATCAAGAATATGGCCACCAATAATTTTACCTTTAGGATCTTTTGCACTGCCCACTCTAATTAGATTTCCGGCACTTAAGTCACAATGTAATGATTGGCGATCTATTAATAAGTTTTGCTCCGTTTTTATGTCGCAGTATTGAGAGTAACCAAGCGCAACGGTTCGTTTAGAAAAAATAGAACAGGTGAATGGCTCATCGGCTTCTCGCTTACGACCAATTGCACCCTTTACTATTGTGATGGCGCTATCACTTTTTAGCTGTGCCGATTCAACAAAACCTAAAACAGTAATATCGCCAGTGGCAGTCACGCGCATGCCATCTTTTATATCACCGCTGACAATAACGCTGCCATCAAATTCAACATGCCCGGTACTTGGGTCAATATTGTGAAAACATAAAACATCATCAACACGCATACCACGGGGAAGGGCAACCGGTACGCCAGTACAATCCGCAATTAATAAATTAGGGTTATCGGGCGCAATTTTAGTGCCGTCAAAGGGTTGTAATTTATGCTCTTTACCGGGAGGAGCAGTTATTACATCACCAAATACAGTAAACCCATCAACACCGGGTGTTGCAGGAATACGTCGCATTAGTTCACATCCCGGTTTTACAGTAATAATATCACCTAGGTTTCTCATATCGACTTTACCACCGCCCTTAGCTTGCGGGCTAAGTACGCGGTCTTGCGCTGTGCAGCAAAGACGCACAAATTTGGCATCGTTACCCACTTTAGGCGCGCGACCAAAAGCGACTTCGGCGCAATGCGTGCTTCCTGAGGGGTGTTCAAACTGTTGTGCCAATAACTGTTCTAATGCATGAGAGCTAATGCCTTTTACAATGCCTGCTTGTGTTAACTCTTCAATCGCTTGTTCCATGCTAAGCAATTGACCGCCCTTGGCAGTAATAAGGGTAGCTTCAACGAGCATGTTTTTTTCATCGATGTTTATCGTAAGCTTTGCATCAATGGCTTGAGCAATCACTAAAGAGGTGGGTTCTTCGGTATTACTTTGAGCAAACAGCTTACCAATATTGCTAGCAATAACCTCACACTCGCAATATTCTGACTGTCCAATTAATTCAATAAGCTGTGTTGCTGTTGAGGCTAAACCTGAAACTTGTGGGTGGGAAACTAAAGAGATATACCCCGTTTGCTCATCAAAAGAAAAAACCGACATTTATAAATCCTCTAGGTAATATGCCTGTTATTATTTTTTATAATCTATTAGACCAAGGTCTAGCTGCATATTTGAGCACAAACAAGCCTAGGTGTTAAGTAATTGTTTTTTTATTATCCTAGTATTTACATTTTTAAGTACGTGTTTGATGCAGGATTAATCAAGCGATAAAATAAAGTGCCTAAGGTGTTGAGTATTGATGGGTTACTCAGTTATACTGCTTGCACGCTCTGAATGAGTAACCTTATTCAGGGGCTGATTAGGATTCGACGGAATTCAAGAAGCCCAAGGTGCATGTCGAGGTGCGGTTTGCCTCGTAAAAAAGCCGCAATTTAAAGTAATCGCAAACGACGATAACTACTCTCTAGCAGCTTAGGCTGGCTAGCGCTCCTTCCATGTATTCTTGTGGACTGGATTTTGGAGTGTCACCCTAACACCTGATCGCGACGGAAACCCTGGCCGGGGTTGAAGCGTTAAAACCAAGCGGCCTCGCCTTTATCTACCGTGTTTGTCCGGGATTTAAAGGTTAATTAAATGACAATACTAAACATGTAGTACCGACGGTCGAGGCTTTTCGGACGGGGGTTCAAATCCCCCCAGCTCCACCAATAACGGTTTTTAAATTCGTTTGTTTAAAAACCCTAAAAAACCCGCAACTTGAGCAATCAAGTCGCGGGTTTTTTTATGGCTAAAATTATTGAATTTATTGTGCTTTGGTTTATCTTGCGAACCCCGAACCCCGAACCCCGAACCCCGAACCCCGAACCCCGAACCCCGAACCCCGAACCCCGAACCCCGAACCCCGAACCCCGAACCCCATACCACTAATAGACTAGTCGCTTACTTGTCTGTTTTTTGTATTATGAGTCAATGATTAACTGCGGGCATTAGTATGGATATTTTTACAGCTGAACACATTTCGCCTTTGATCTCGCTGTTACTCATTGTACTGGCGGGGTTTACTTCGTTTGTATCGGCCGCTTTTGGTGCGGGCGGCGGGTTAATGCTGTTGGTGGTAATGGCGTCGGTGATGCCTATGGCAGTGGTGGTGCCGGTTCATGGTTTAGTGCAGTTAGGCTCTAATGCGAATCGGTTGTTGTTAAGTATTACCCATCTTGATAAGCCGATGTTGTTGTATTTTACTCTGGGTGGATTAATTGGCGCGGGGCTATCAAGCCAAGTAGTAAGCGATATTAACCTTGATAGCATGAAGTTGTTTGTGGCTTTATTTGTCATTTATTTATTGTGGGGAACAATTCCTGAATTTAATAAAGACTCACGATTAGGGCGTCTATTAGCGGGGGTAATTACTGCATTTATCTCTACTTTTGTGGGGGCAAGTGGGCCTTTGGTGGCCAGTTACTTACATATTAATCATTACGATAAGCTTAAATTTACCGCGACTTTTTCAAGTATTATGACCTTGCAGCATAGTTTAAAAGCTGTCGTTTATGCGGGGCTTGGCTTTAGCTTTTGGCAATGGTTGCCGTTAACACTGGCGATGATTTTAAGCGGAGCCATTGGTACATGGTTAGGGATTAGATTACTTAAGCGGTTATCGGTGGCACGTTTTAGAGTTATTTTTAAAGTGATTTTAACCCTGCTTGCCATACAGCTTGCATGGCAAGGGGTGAGTGTAATGTTTACTTAATAGCGGCTTTTATTGGTTTGTCGCCATCAAATACTTCAAATATGCAGCGATTGCTGCCTTGCTCTGTGGCAATGGTAAATAGAACATGGGCTACATTTTCACGGCTAATGATTGCTTTATCGCGCTCTTTAGGGCGTTCGGTAGAAATAAGTTTTGAGGCATTCTCATCAGTGAGTGAGCCCGGGCGTACTATGGTGTAATTGAGTCCACTATTAATTAAATGCCTATCTGCCATATGCTTAGCTACTAAATAGGGTTTTAAGTCGCTTTGGATTGCATCCGGATCGTCTGCACCAATAGAACTCACCATAGTAAAGTGCTTAGCTGCATGCTCTTTTGCGTAATTAATGGCTTTAGTTGCAGCCCATAAATCAATAAGTAAGGTTTTATCTGCACCGGTATTACCGCCTGAACCTGCGGCAAAAATGATATGGTCACAACTGCGCAGCGCATCGCTAAAATCATTTTCTAAATCTTGCTCTACGATAGTTAAATAGTCGCTATTTAAGTCATCTAATTTGCTTTTGTCACGCACTAAAGCCACTACAGGATGTTGGTGTTCAAGCAATAGTTGGGTGGTTAGTTTACCAATTTGCCCACTGGCACCAATTACTAATGTTTTACTCATCACATACTCCTTATTTTATAAGACAAAACAGCCGACTTAAACTTTATCCACTGTACTAAAGAGCTGGGGGTAATAATTTGTTTTTAAAGTATAGGTTTGTTTTTTAGTGTGAGCAGTGTGATCTGCCTTTTAAATTTTATTACGAATAAGGTCACGAACAATAAAACGGCCTGGGTGAATTGCTTGGCTTACACGCTCGCTTAGTGGGCGAGGTTCATTGTTTAAACTACTAATTAAGTGTTCGGCAGATAGCGGTGCACTGCACAATGCTCGCGCGCCAAAGCCGGTAAACATATGTAGGCCCTGTTGTGGTTTTTCTAACGGCTGATATTGATAGCGCTTGCCCAAGCGTAAATTAGCAAATGCATGTGTATAATCAGTTTGCTCCACCCATTCACCGGCCATAGGTAAGTGGTCAATAAAACTACAGCGAACAGCGGTTTTAGCTGAGCTAATATCGCCTAGGCTGGTGGCAAATTCAGTGTTGTTATAAAAACTCAGTAATTGCTCGCGGTTAGTGTGGTTATCTTGCTCGGTCACTTCACGGCTTTTACTGTTTTTTTCAAAGGTGGCACCCATACAATGGTGATCTAAATAGGCGGGAGTAAAATAGCCTTTGTGACACAACACGGTATTAAGTTTACGTGATTGCTCGCTTGCTTGAACATGTGACACTTGGCCGCGAACGCCAACAATGGGAAGTGTTTTGGTTTGCGTAAATGCATCACTGTGCTCACCAGTACAAATAATCACATCGCTAAAGGGGCCAAATGTTTGCTTTTGCGTGGTTAAGTACCAACCATCGGGTTGTTTATTAAATTGCTCAATATGACAGTTAAATAGGCTTTCAAACGAATTTAATTGTTGTGCGGCATCTAACATTGCACAGACTAGCTGCGGGGGATTAACCCAGCCGCCTTGTTCAAAAAATACCCCGGAGTAACCTGTTTTAACTCCTGCGATAGCATCGCCCTCATCAGCAGTCACATTTCGCATAAGCTGCTCTGGCCACAGTTGTTTATCTGCGAGGTTTTGATGGCGATCTGCCAATGGCTGTTTTACTGCATGTTGCAGCACACCACACCACTGGTGATCAAACAAAAAGCCATTGTTGAGTAATTGATTATAAAGTCGCTTTGCGTATAAAAAACTGTGGGCAAATAATTCACTGTGTGGCGAATTTTTTGCCTGTAAGTGCGGATACACAGCCCCTTGTACATTATGCGATGCCCCCATTGCGGGTTTTTCATCTTGGCAAAATAAGTGGCTTTTTATGCCACGCTTTGCGAGGCTATAAAGGATACAACTGCTTGCTATACCACCGCCAATAACAGCCACACTTGAAAGCGCTGAGGGGTGATGCTCAAAATAAGCGGGGGCTGATTGTTTTGGGTTGGCTTGAGCGAGTGTGCCAATTAGCATTTCACGTTTTCGGCCAAAACCTTTGGCTTTTTGCATGCTAAAGCCTGCCTTGTTTAGTCCTCTGCGCACAAAGCCCGCAGCGGTAAACGTGGCTAATGTGGCATTGCTTCTAGAAATATCGACCATGGCATTAAATACACTTTGCTGCCACATGTCGGGGTTTTTACTTGGCGCAAAGCCATCTAAAAACCACGCATCAACCAGCCCACTTTGTGGGTAGCTCATGCTATTAATACATTCCAGTACGTCGCCAAAGTAGA
Organism: Pseudoalteromonas sp. DL-6; assembly: GCF_004328665.1. NCBI lineage: Bacteria > Pseudomonadati > Pseudomonadota > Gammaproteobacteria > Alteromonadales > Pseudoalteromonadaceae > Pseudoalteromonas > Pseudoalteromonas sp. DL-6. Next base: position 2,228,936 of record NZ_CP019770.1, on the reverse strand, counting down.
GGTCGAGGACTACACGGCCATTGGCAAACTCTAACCGATGGCAGCCATTTAAGTTAATCGGATAGTGAGCAACGAGCTGGTTGCTTAAATGGCTTAAGCTAGGCCAAGCTTGCAAGGCTTGTTTTAAATCATTTACGCTAAGTGGATATTTTTCAAAAGAAATAAAATGTAATCGCTGCACTTTATTTGGCTGTTCATTTTGAACTTGTGAGTACTGTAGGTGGTCAGAAAACTGCAGCCATGCATTTAAGAAGTTAAGCCCAGTACCAAAACCGGTTTCGGCAATAACAAAGTGTTCACGGTCATGATTTTGTAACCGTGTATCTATACTGTTTTGTTGATAAAACACATAATGAGATTCGGCAAGGCCATCGTCATTAGAAAAATAAACATCGTCAAAGTCATTGGCAACCGGAGTGCCTAAGTCGTTAAAGTGTATATGGGCGTTTTTTATCATGACCAATTCAATTTATAGATAATTTTTTAATTATTTTACGTGTTTTCTTTGAAATAGTCTGGCGTTATTTATAAGCTGTAGCTTCAGAGTACAAGTGTACGCTAGAAAGCTGACCACTTAGATGATTAAATTCGCGTAAAATAGAACACAATTAAGTATTAAGCTAAGGGAATTACCCATGAGAAGAGCCGTAATAACAGGCATCGGTGTTGTATCAAGCATCGGCAATAATAAACAAGAAGTATTAGAGTCACTTAGAGCTGGTAAAAGTGGTATTGCTTTTAATCAAGAATTTGCTGATTACAAATTGCGTAGCAATGTATCAGGTAAAATTGATATTGATGTTAAAGAGCATGTTGATCGTAAAGCAATGCGCTTTATGGGTGATGCGGCGGCTTACTCTTATATTTCAATGGCGCAAGCGATTGAAGATGCGGGTCTTAGCGACGAGCAAGTATCAAACGAGCGTACTGGTTTATTAGTTGGCTCTGGCGGTGGTTCATCAAAATGGCAAGTAGAAGCGGCTGATATTCTTCGTGAAAAAGGCGTTAAACGCGTTGGCCCTTACATGGTGCCACGTACTATGGCAAGCACCACTTCTGCATGTTTAGCAACACCGTTTAAAATTAAAGGTGTTAACTATTCAATTAGCTCAGCGTGTGCAACTTCTGCGCATTGTATTGGCCACGCGGTAGAACAAATTCAATTAGGCAAACAAGACGTTATTTTTGCAGGCGGCGGTGAAGAACTTCACTGGACGTTAGCAATGGAATTTGACGCTATGGGCGCGCTTTCTACTAAATATAACGACACACCTGAAAAAGCATCACGTACTTACGATGCAAACCGCGATGGTTTTGTAATTTCAGCTGGTGGCGGTATTGTGGTAGTTGAAGAACTTGAACATGCACTTGCTCGTGGCGCGCATATTTACGCTGAAATTACCGGTTACGGCGCAACCTCTGACGGTTACGACATGGTTGCCCCATCGGGCGAGGGTGCAGCACGTTGTATGCGTCAAGCTATGCAAAACGTTGACAGCATTGATTACTTAAATACCCACGGTACATCAACACCGGTAGGTGATGTTAAAGAGCTTGGCGCTATTCAAGAAGTATTTGGTGGTAATTCGCCAATGATCAGTGCCACTAAAGCAATGACAGGCCATGCACTAGGTGCGGCTGGCGTACACGAAGCTATCTTTTCATTATTAATGCTTGAGCACGGTTTTGTTGCGCCATCTATCAATATTGATGAGTTAGATGAACAAGCGTCAGGCTTGAATATTGTAACTGAAGCAAAAGACGTTGAACTAAACACGGTTATGTCTAACAGCTTTGGTTTTGGCGGTACTAATGCCACGCTAGTAATGAGCAAATACAAAGGTTAAGTTAACCTTTAACTATTTTAAAGCCGAGCAAAATGCTCGGCTTTTTCGTTTGTGCTAATAGGGGGTTGTTCGTTACAATAGGGCCTCATTTTGCCAAACGGACTCACAATGAAAATTCTTGCCGATCAAAATATGCCTTTAGTTGAGCAATTCTTTAAAGATATGGGTGAGGTTGAACGATTTGATGGCAGGCAATTAACTCCTGAACAACTTATTGATGTTGATGTACTGCTTACCCGCTCAGTTACTCAAGTAAACAGTGAACTATTAGCACAGGCGAACAAGCTAAGCTTTGTAGGCACCGCTACAATAGGTGTTGATCATATTGATACCGATTTACTCAACGCAAAAAATATTGATTTTACCAGTGCGCCTGGCTGTAATGCCATAGCCGTAGCTGAGTATGTAATAAGTAGCTTATTTGCATTAAGCCAAGAAAATGCCAGCCCGTTAAGTGGTAAAACAATCGGTATTGTGGGTGTAGGTAATATTGGCAGTTGTTTAGCGCAAAAGTTAAAAGCACTTAACGTTAATTTACTATTGTGCGACCCAATTAAGCATGAGCAAGGGCTATTAATCGAGCATGTTGAGCTTGATGAGCTATTAGCGCAGTCAGATATTGTCACTTTTCATGTGCCGTTGGTTAAAACGGGTAAACATAAAACCCTACACATGCTTGATAAAACACGCTTAACTAAACTTAAATCTGGGTTGACGTTAATCAATGCTAGCCGAGGCGATGTGATTGATAACCAAGCCTTACTCGAAGTGATGGAAGCAGGGGCAGAGCTCGATTTAGTGTTGGATGTTTGGGAAAATGAACCTAACATTTTAACTGAATTACTTGAGCACGTGCGCTATGCAAGTGTTCACATTGCAGGGCATACCCTTGAGGGTAAAGCGCGAGGTACGCAAATGTTGTACCAGCGCTTATGTGAGCTCAAAGGGATGGAGGCAAATAAGTCACTTAGCGACTTTTTACCGCCAGCAGCCATTGGGTGCGTTACCTTAGCGTCAAGTTTTACTGAGGCAGACATCGCTCGCTTAGTACACTTAACTTATGATGTTCGTCGCGATGATGGCATTTTACTGCGCCACCTAGCCGATGAGGGCTTTGACAGCTTACGAAAAAATTATCCAACCCGCCGTGAATTTAGCACGGTGATGGTTGAAGGTGATAGCACCGAGCTTGCCGTACTTGCCCAGCTTGGCTTTACCACAGCAAACTAATTTAATTAGCGCGGTTGTTTTAACCGTGCTTACAGAGGATGAAATATGTCGCAAAAATATAACGTTGCCGTACTCGGCGCTACCGGCCTTGTAGGTCGTCAAATCATTGAAACTTTGGAAGATCGTAAATTTCCGGTCGATCAGCTGTTTTTATTAGCAAGCAGCCGCAGTGCTGGCGAAGACATAAAGTTTCGTGGTGAGAGCATAGAAGTACGTGATGTTGAAGGCTTTGATTTTAGCCAAGCGCATATCGGCTTATTTTCAGCAGGTGGCAGTGTGTCTGAAAAGTACGCCCCGATTGCTGCAGACGCAGGTTGTATTGTTATTGATAATACCTCACATTTTAGAAATGACTTTGAAGTGCCGCTAATTGTGCCAGAAGTGAATGCAGCGAGTTTAGCCGATTTTAGAAACCGTAATATAATCGCTAATCCTAATTGTTCAACTATTCAAATGATGCTTGCGCTTAAACCTATTTATGATGCCTACGGTATTGATCGTATTAACGTTTCAACCTACCAAGCTGTATCGGGTGCAGGCAAAGAAGCGGTTGATGAACTGGCAAAACAAACAGCCAACTTAATGAATGCACGGCCAATGGAAAACGACATTTTTCCTAAGCAAATTGCGTTTAATGTTATTCCGCAAATCGATAGCTTTGAAGACAATGGCTATACACGCGAAGAAATGAAAATGGTAAACGAAACGCATAAGATTTTAGGCGACACCAGCATTGCGGTAAATCCAACCTGTGTTCGCGTACCGGTGTTTTTTGGTCACTCTGAGTCAATTAATATAGAAACGCGCATGCCTTATGACTTTGAGCATGTGAAGCAATTATTGAGCGATGCACCGGGTGTTGAGCTAATTGATGATGCGGGTGATTACCCAACGGCTGTCTCAGATGCCAGTGGTAACGACACTGTATACATTGGCCGTTTACGTGCCGATATTTCACACCCACATGGATTAAATATGTGGGTAGTAAGTGATAACACCCGTAAAGGGGCTGCAACCAACAGTGTGCAAATAGCAGAAGAACTGATCGCTAATTATATGTAATTAGCCAGAATACAGTGATAATCCAATAAACGGCAAACCTAAGTGGTTTGCCGTTTTTTTGTGCTTTAATTGCCATTTTTTTGCCACTTATAAACAACAGCTGTGTAAACACTTTGATAAACAACATAAAATTATTTTTATCTAGATGTTTAAGGTATTTATTTTCAATGCGTTGCGATGGATATTATGGCTTAACTGGTTTATAGTTTGTAACTGGAATAGAGCTTGCAATAAAAATAGATTGTAATAAAAATGTGCGTTAGCCACGTGGCTAACAACGGCAAGAATAATCAATGTTTAAGCGCCAATTTAAAGCGCTGCGTTAACATTTAAACATTAAAGGATCAGCATGCGCGGTTTCGTTTCACTTATTATATTAGCGTCTGCACTGATGGTAACGACTGTTTACTCTCAAGACAGTACCCAGTTAAGAGGGCCTAAAGGCGCAGATTATGGCGCACAGGGGCGTTCTATTGGGCCAATAAAACCAACCGATACACTTTGGCGCATTGCCGTTAAGGTTCGTCCTGATAATTCAGTAAGCATTTATCAAGTTATGCAGGCTTTGTATAACAAAAACCCTAATTCATTCTTAGAACAAAACTTAAACCATATGCAAAGTGGTTCTTATTTAAAGATACCGACTTTGGCAGAAATTAGACGAGTAGATCCGCAATTAGCTAAGCAGCGCTCTGAGCAAGACGATGACCTGTGGGAAAAAAAGAAAAACGGTACGCTCACCCAAGCAGAAATTAATTCAGCACAAACAAAAGTAACGCAAGCACGCAAAGCAGATGTTGATGAAGCCAAAAAAGAATTACAACAAGAATTAAAAGCGATTAAGACTGACCAAAGCAATAAATTGGTTGAGCTTCAGCAGCAGTTTAAAAGCTCTGTGAGTAACGTAGAAGAAATTTTAGTTGAAAACAACAATCTTAAAAAACAACTAACAGGTATTTCAAGCGAATTAGAAAACGTTCGTTTACAACTAGGCCAAGACAGTGAAATTCAACAACAGTTAAAAGAATTAATCCTTAAACAAAATGAGATTATTGCACAGCAAAAATTAAAGGACGCACAGCAAGAGAGTGAATTTAGTTTTGCTGCGTTATTGTCAAACCCTTTGGTACTCATTTTATTAATGACTATTCCAGCTTTATTGATTATTTTTGCCGTTGTTATGTGGCTGCGTAAGCGTAGTAATGATCAAGAGCCTGAAAGTAATGATGATGAGTTTATTCCACAAGCCCCTGCTTTTACTGATCCTATAGATGAAGTGCCAGAGCCCTCACTCGATGAAGCACCAGCTCCCGATCCGCTTGATGATTTAAGTGTGCAGTTAGACGATAACATGGATGACGTGTTACTCGATGATGATGTGGAATTTAACGATGATCTCGATGATGACAGTTTACTAGATCAAGATGAGTTAGAAAGCCTACTCAATAATGATGTTGTTTTTGAAGACGAAAACACCGAGGACGATGAGCTTGATGTTTTCATGCAACAAGACTTTGATAGCTCCGATGGTGATGATACAGGCGATGCTATCAACCTTGATGAGTCAGATGACATTTTAAGTTCGGATGACTTAGATAGCCTGTTTGATGAAGAAGATGACGATGCACTGCCTGATGAACCTAAAGGTGAATCGAATGATGATATGGCAGCACTCAGTGAAGAGCTAGCCGAAGAGGGTGAAGACTTTGACATTGACGACTTGCTTGATGAGAACAATGAGCAAACAGCTGATGTATCAGCACAAGCCGATGATGACGAGTTTGATATAGACAGTTTACTCGATGCTGAGCAACCGGCTACTGAACCTCAAAGCGAAGAGCCTGATATTGACAGCTTAGTTGAAGAAGACGACGAATTTGATATAGACGATTTACTCGACGCTGAACAACCAGCGGCTGAAGCTCAAAGCGAAGAGCCTGATATTGACAGCTTAGTTGAAGAGGACGATGAATTTGATATAGACGATTTACTCGACGCTGAACAACCAGCGGCTGAAGCTCAAAGCGAAGAGCCTGATATTGACAGCCCAGTTGAAGAGGACGATGAATTTGATATAGACGATTTACTCGACGCTGAGCAACCAGCGGCTGAAGCTCAAAGCGAAGAGCCTGATATCGATAGCCTAGTTGAAGAAGACGACGAATTTGATATAGACGATTTACTCGACGCTGAGCAACCAGCGGCTGAAGCTCAAAGCGAAGAGCCTGATATTGACAGCTTAGTTGAAGAAGACGACGAGTTTGATATTGATGATTTACTTGATGCAGAGCAACCTGAAACTGATGTTCATGACTCTGAAATAGATCATGCATTGGCAGACTCAATAGAAGATTTAACTGACGCGCAAGAAGAATTAAATAGTGAAGATATAGAATCTATTGCTTCATCTTTTGCTGAGCCAGAGCTTGAAGCTGAGCCAGAAGTTGCAGCCGAGCCAGAAGTTGCAGCTGAGCCAGAAGTTGCAGCCGAGCCGGAAGTTGAAGCTGAGCCAGAAGTTGAAGCTGAGCCAGAAGTTGCAGCAGAACCTGAAATTGAAGCTGATCCGGAAGTTGCAGATGAGCCAGAAGTTGCAGATGAGCCAGAAGTTGCAGCTGAGCCAGAAGTTGCAGCCGAGCCGGAAGTTGCAGCTGAGCCAGAAGTTGCAGCTGAGCCAGAAGTTGCAGCAGAACCTGAAATTGAAGCTGAGCCTGAAACTGAAGCCGAGCCGGAAGTTGCAGCTGAGCCAGAAGCTGAAGCTGAGCCAGAAGTTGCAGCTGAGCCAGAAATTGAAGCTGAGCCAGAAGTTGCAGCTGAGTCTGACGTTAAAGTTGATCAAGACGCAGTAGATGGCTTAGAAGGTGATTTTTCAGATAGCTCATCGACATTACTCGACCCAGAAGATGCGCTTGATGAGTACAACGATGAAAACCTTGAAAGCGTAGATGATCTACTGAGCGAGTTAGAACAAACAAGTGATGATTATGTCGAAGCGCCTGATTGGTCGATTGATGGATTAGATGAGCAATCAGAACCAGAACTTGAAGTTGAGCCAGAACTTGAAGCAGAGCCAGAGCTTGAAGCAGAGCCGGAACTTGAAGCAGAGCCGGAACTTGAAGCAGAGCCAGAACTTGAAGTAGAACCAGAACTTGAAGAAGAGCCAGAGCTTGAAGCTGAACTAGAGCTTGAAGCAGAGCCAGAGCTTGAAGTAGAACCAGAGCTTGAAGTAGAACCAGAGCTTGAAGCAGAGCCGGAACTTGAAGCAGAGCCAGAACTTGAACCAGAGCTTGAAGCAGAGCCAGAGCTTGAAGCAGAGCCAGAGCTTGAAGTAGAACCAGAGCTTGAAGTAGAGCTTGAAGTTGAACCAGAACTTGAAGCTGAGCCAGAACTTGAAGAAGAACCAGAGCTTGTAGTAGAGCCGGAATTTGAAGTTAAGCCAGAGCTTGAAGTTGAACCAGAGCTTGAAGAAGAGCTAGAGCTTGAAGCAGAGCCAGAACTTGAAGTTGAACCAGAACTTGAAGAAGAGCCAGAACTTGAAGAAGAGCCAGAACTTGAAGTAGAACCAGAGCTTGAAGCTGAGCCAGAACTTGAAGTTGAACCAGAACTTGAAGAAGAGCCAGAACTTGAAGTTGAGCCAGAACTTGAAGTAGAACTAGGGCTTGAAGCAGAGCCAGAGCTTGATGTTGGGTCAGAATATGATTTTACCGATACGTCTTCCACTTTACTCGACCCAGAAGATGCGCTTGACGAATACAACGATGAAAACTTCAAAAGTGTCGATGATCTTTTAAGTGAACTTGAGCAAGTAAGCGATGAAGATGAACACGTACCTGACTGGTCAATTGATGACTTAAACGATGAGCTTGATGAAGAGGAAATTGATTTAGGCGATGATCCGCTTGCTGGCGATATCCAAAGCAATGATTTATCAACAGATGACGATGAGCTTTATGAGCCTGAAATAGTCACCCCAAGTGAAGAACTTGAGGAGTACCCTGAGTTAGAACTTGATGATGAACTGCCTTTATCTGATGAAGAGCAACAATCACTAACTCCAGAAGAGCTACAAGGTGATAATTTAGACGGCGATGCCACAGGTATGTCGCCTAGTCAGGCTGAGCAAGATCTCGCAAATGCATTATCAGCAGGCAATGACCTCGATAGCTTAGAAGATGATTTTGATGATGAGCTGTTACTTGATAATGAGTTTTCAGAGTCAAACTTAGAGCAAGCTCTAGATAATGAAGTTTCAGAGCCTGAAGAGCTGACTGAACAAGCTGCAGATGAGCAAGCTGTTAGCACTAATGATGATTTTGATGATGATCAACTTGATGAATTCGCAGAGTCAGCTGAATTTACCGATCAGCAAACTAACGCTGATCGTGAAGCGGATTTAACCCAAACGTCAGCACCATTAGAATCAGAAGTGATTTCAGATGATGAGCTAGATGATGAGTTCATGGCTGATTTAACGCAAACAGATTTTGATGCATTACTGAATGAGCTGGCAGAGCCTGATGATGTTGATTTAAGCGATAGCAGTGAGTTTGATGTTGATTTTAATAGTTTACTCAACGAAGACTTAGCTGATGATAAAACACCATCGTCGCCAGCACCCATTGAGCAACCTGAAGTTACTGAAGCTTTAGAACAAGATGACTTTGTTGATATTGATGCATTACTAGAGCAAAGTGATGATGCGGATATAGATCACGAACCTTACACCGACGTTGATATGGATGTTGGTTTGGGTGACTACGATTCATTACTCGCTGGTGATAATCCTATGGATGTAGATACCCAAAGCGGTGGTTACTCAGCCAAGCTTGATCTTGCCCATGCGTATATTGAGATTGATGATGCTGACTCGGCAGTTAAAATTTTAGATGAGATTATTAATAATGGCCCAGACGATGTGCAAGAAGAAGCACAAAATCTAAAAGCTAAGCTGAAAAACTAACAATAGCTAAGTCCTGGAAAGGATAACTAAGCAGTAAAACCCGTTATTAGCTAACACTAATAACGGGTTTTTTGTATCGCATAGTTAGGAACCTTAGTTCGCTGCTTTTATTGGAACGCCATATAGCATAAAATGCAGCGTCGATTAGCACAGTAGGTAAAGCAGTAATTATGCGAGTAGCACTTGGAGTAGAATACAACGGCGCGCGTTACAGTGGTTGGCAGCGTCAATCTCATGTAAATAGCGTACAACAAGAAGTAGAAAAAGCGTTGTCGCGCATTTGTAATCATCCAGTTGAAATTGTATGTGCGGGGCGTACCGACGCCGGGGTGCATGGTACGGGTCAAGTGGTACATTTTGATACCCATGCTGAGCGTGAAATGGTGGCCTTTACATTAGGCATGAATACCTTATTACCAAAAGACATTGCTATTCGTTTTGCCCAGCCTGTGGTTGAAGACTTTCATGCTCGCTTTAGTGCAACTGCTCGTCGTTATCGTTATGTTATTTATAATTATGCGTTTCGTGGTGCGGTATTAAATGAAGGTGTTACCCATTTCCATCATCCATTAGATGAAGTGAAAATGCAGCAGGCTTGCCAATATTTATTAGGTGAGCACGATTTCACCTCGTTTAGAGCGCTTCACTGCCAAGCTAATACGGCAACGCGAACGATTCAGCATTTATCGGTACAGCGCCAAGGTGCTTATGTCATTATTGATATTAAAGCCAATGCGTTTTTACACCATATGGTACGTAATATTACCGGGTGTTTAATGGATATCGGTTTACATAAACATGAACCAATTTGGTTAAAAGAGTTGCTAGATGTTAAAGAGCGTGCCAAAGCGAGCGCCACAGCAAAAGCGGCGGGTTTATATTTAGTAGATGTTGATTACCCAGAACACTTTAATATTCCTAGAACGCCGTTGGGGCCATTGTTTTTAGCCGATACCGATATTTAAAAGGTAATCAGGTGATTATTTTTATACGCTATTATTCGTAGGGCTAACTACTAAGACCAGTTTTTTATACCGTGATAGCGTAATTCATGTTTTAATTGGAAAAATTTGTTTGCATGGTTAACATGTAGACTCGCGACACAGAACAGCATTAAGAGAGTTGCAAATGAGTTGGCTAGAAAAAATCTTACCAAAAACGACTAAATCTTCAGGTCGTAAAGAAATTCCAGAAGGTGTATGGGCTAAATGTACGTCATGTGATTCAATTTTATATAAAGCAGAATTAGAAAAATCACTAAATGTATGCCCTAAGTGCGACCATCATATGCGTGTTAGTGGTCGTAAACGTCTTGAACAGTTTTTAGATGACGGTGACCGCCAAGAGTTAGGCGCTCAACACGAACCTAAAGATGTGCTTAAATTTAGAGACTCTAAAAAATACTCAGATCGTATTAATGCAGCTCAAAAATCAAGTGGCGAAAAAGACGCACTTGTTGCAATGAAAGGAAACCTAAAGGGTATTCCAGTTGCTGCTGTTGCATTTGAATTCTCATTTATGGGTGGCTCAATGGCATCGGTTGTAGGGGCTCGTTTTGTTGACGCGGTTGACCAATGTTTAGAGCATAATATGCCGCTAATTTGTTTTTCTGCATCGGGCGGTGCACGTATGCAAGAGGCGCTAATGTCACTTATGCAAATGGCTAAAACCAGTGCTGCACTGGCTAAAATGACCGAAAAAGGCTTACCGTTTATTTCTGTTATGACCGACCCAACAATGGGTGGTGTATCAGCATCATTAGCAATGCTTGGTGATATTAATGTTGCAGAGCCTAAAGCTTTGATTGGATTCGCCGGTCCGCGTGTTATTGAACAAACCGTGCGTGAAACACTACCAGAGGGTTTCCAGCGCAGTGAGTTTTTATTAGAGCATGGCGCAATCGACATGATTATTGACCGTCGAGAAATGCGCGATACACTAGCACGTATCCTAGCAAAATTTATGAACTTGCCTTCTACGGAACAAGAGCATAGAGTAGCGTAAATTTCAGCTTTACTGATTACATGCTATGACAAAAAAAATTCCTAGCCAATCATCAAGCCTTGATGATTGGCTTTGTTATTTAGAGAGTGTTCACCCAGCTAATATAGAAATGGGCTTAGAACGCGTTGCTTGTGTTGCTAACAACATAGGGCTTTTAACTTCCTCAAGTAAAATCATTCTTATTGCAGGCACCAATGGCAAAGGAACAACAGCTCGTTGTTTAGAGTCATTATTATTAGCCCAGGGTTATTGTGTTGGCACGTATGCTTCACCTCATTTAGTTCGCTACAACGAACGTGTTCGCGTTAATGGCGCAGAGCTTGACGATCAATATCATGTCGATGCGTTTAATTTGCTAGAGCAAGGGCGTGGTGACACACCATTAACCTATTTCGAATATGGCACCTTAGGCGCGTTAGCAATATTCAAGCGTTTAGAGGTTGATTACGTACTGTTAGAGGTAGGTTTAGGCGGGCGTTTTGACGCGACCAATATTGTTACCCCTTTTGCTAGCGTGATCACCACCATCGATTTAGATCATAAAGAATACTTAGGCGATACCCGTGAGCTGGTGGCTTATGACAAGGCGGGAATTTTTAGAGAGAGTACTCCGGCAATTATTGGGGATTTAAATATTCCGCATACAATGACCGATTATGGCAAAGAAATTAACGCTAATATGCTGCTATCGGGCAGTGACTTTATTTTTAAAGAGTATGCGCAGAGTTTTAGTTGGCAATTTAAAGAACATAAACTCGAGTTACCTAAACCGGCCATCCCATGTCAAAATGTGGCTACCGCATTAACAACATTATCGGTGTTAAATTTATTACCAACAGATGAAGTAATAACTCAGTGTATAGCCAACTTAGTGGTAGAAGGGCGCTTTCAACAATTAAGTGAGTCGCCATTAGTGTATACCGATGTGGCACATAACCCTGAGTCTGCACGCTATTTAGCAACTAAGTTAGCAAGCTATAAAGATAAAGGCTTTAAAATTCATGCATTAGCCGCTATGCTTGCTGATAAAGATAAAGTCGGTGTGCTTAAAGAAGTGGTTGATGTAGTCGATGAATGGTCGTTGGCGAGTTTAGGTGGCCCGCGTGGCGATAGTGCCACTAACCTACAACAGGCGCTTTCAAGCATACCCAATAGTCATTTTAAACAGGGTTATAGCAACGTAGAGGTAGCATTGGATGCTATTTTGCCAAACCAGCCAACTAATACATTATTAATTGTGTTTGGATCATTTTTTACCGTGGCTGGCGCTATTCATTACTTTAAAAAATAGAGAGGATGTCGGTGAACTCAGGTTTTATTAATCGCTTAGTCGGAACAAGTATTGTGGTGATTGCAGCAATTGTGTTTATCCCCAATATACTCGATGGTGAAAAAGTGCACTATAAAGAAGGCTTTAAAGCGATTCCAGAACGCTCTGAGTTCAAGACCATTGATTTGCAAGAATCAATTGATCAGCAAGTAGCAAATGCAGAACCATTAAAAGAGGATGAAATTGAAGACATTCAGCCTGATGATGCTGCATTTGAGCAACAAAACAACTCCGCTGAAACAGACGTTAGCGCACAGCCTGCAATGGTTGAAGCGGTCATAGCCGATACAAAACAAAGTACAGTAACCGCTGGGCAAGATGATGTTACGCGTAATACTAATGAAAACTTAACAAGTATGGCGTATGTCATTCAGCTAGGCAGTTTTTCGCATGCGGCTAATGTAAAAGCGTTGCAGGCCAAGCTAAAAACGCAAGGCTTTAAAAGCTTTACTAGGCCAATTAAAACGCCAAATGGTACGTTGACTAAAGTATTTGTAGGGCCGTCGTTAAGTAAACAAGAGCTGCAGTCTCAGCTTCCTGCGCTTAAAGAGCTAACTAAGCTAAACGGTAAAGTCACTCAATTTGAGGTGGCAAAATAACTTAGTCATTAATAGGTGAATGTGTTTGTCAGCTGATATTACACATTTACTTATTCTATTAGTTCAAACCTGTTCTACCCTCACTTTTAGTCTGTATATTTCATGCTATTTTTAATCTAAAAACAGCATGTTTTTACTCACCTGTAATCTCACGCTTAAACTTGCATCACTAGGAGGTTTAGGTATAGAATGCGCCCAAAATTAGCGACTAATTGGTTCTTATGATCTGGGTTGATTACGCCATTCTTGGGATTATTGCACTCTCTACCATCATCGGTTTAATACGCGGCTTTGTTAAAGAAGCTATGTCATTAGCGGTATGGGCAGGGGCTTTCATCATCTCCAGCTTATTTTATCAATATTTAGCTTCCTTCCTAACATCCATTTCTGAACCCCTTTTAAGAAATGCGGCGGCCATTGCCATATTATTCTTTGCGACGCTATTGTTAGGCGGTTTACTAAACTATATTTTAGGTGAGCTTGTACAGCGAACCGGATTATCCGGCACAGACCGTGTTTTTGGTTTGGTGTTTGGTGCTCTTCGAGGCGTGTTGGTCGTGAGCGCGTTACTCTTCTTTCTTGATGCTTTTACTGGTGCGCCAAATACGCATTGGTGGGGCAACTCTATTTTGATTCCAGAATTTGGCTTTGTAGTTGAATGGTTCTTTTCGTACCTAGAAAACAACTCGAGCTTTTTAAATTCAGTAAACCGTTAATCGGCGAGGATAAATTACATGTGTGGTATCGTTGGAATAGTCGGAACATCGCCAGTTAATCAGGCGATTTATGATGGCTTAACCGTTTTGCAACACCGTGGCCAAGATGCTGCGGGTATCATAACTATTGAGAACAATACATTTAGCTTGCGCAAAGCAAATGGCCTAGTGAAAGATGTATTTCACACTCGTCATATGAAACGTTTGCAAGGCAACATTGGCATCGGCCATGTGCGCTACCCAACGGCGGGTTCTTCTAGCTCGTCAGAGGCTCAGCCGTTTTACGTGAACTCTCCTTTTGGTATTGCACTTGCTCATAATGGTAACTTAACCAATGCAGAGTCGTTAAAAGAACAGTTATTTTCAGAAGCACGTCGCCATGTTAATACCACTTCTGATTCTGAAATTTTACTTAACATCATGGCACATGAGCTAAGTAAGCCAGACAAACTTAAACTAGACCCTGAAGATATTTTTACAGCGGTTACTGAAGTTAACAATAAAGTGACGGGTGGTTATGCCACTATTGCCATGATTATCGGCCATGGTATTGTGGCGTTTCGCGATCCAAATGGTATTCGTCCTTTAGTATTTGGTAAACGTGAATCTGCTGCCGGTACTGAATACATGTTTGCCTCAGAAAGTGTGGCGCTAAAGCCAGATGGCTTTGAGTTTATTCGTGATGTTGCACCAGGCGAAGCAATTTATGTGACGGAAAAAGGCGAGTTTCATTCTTTTACCTGTGCGGATAAAGTGTCTTACTCACCGTGTATTTTTGAATTTGTTTACTTTGCGCGTCCGGACTCAACCATTGACCGTATGTCGGTTTATGCAGCACGTGTAAATATGGGGACTAAATTAGGCGAGAAAGTAGCCCGTGAGTGGGCAGATAAAGACATTGATGTCGTTATTCCTATCCCAGAGACTTCGTGTGATATCGCTTTAGAAATGGCACGCGTGCTTGACTTACCTTACCGCCAAGGCTTTGTTAAAAACCGCTACATTGGCCGTACGTTTATTATGCCTGGCCAAGAGCTACGTAAAAAATCAGTGCGTCAAAAACTCAATGCGATTGACCGCGAGTTTAAAGGTAAAAATGTTCTACTTGTTGATGACTCAATTGTACGTGGTACCACCTCAGCGCAAATAGTTGAAATGGCCCGTGAGTCTGGTGCTAAAAATGTTTACTTTGCGTCAGCGGCACCGGAAATACGCTTTCCAAATGTATACGGTATAGATATGCCATCGGCGGCTGAACTCATTGCACACGGCCGTGAAGTTGAAGATATTAACCAAAGCATTAGCTCTGATGGATTAATCTTTCAATCATTAAGTGATTTAATTGCTGCAGTTAGCCAAGAAAACCCTGAAATCACTAAGTTTGAAACGTCAGTGTTTGATGGACAATACATTACTGGCGACGTTGATCAAGACTACCTAAATCGTATTGATAAGCTACGTAACGATTCTGCTAAAAGCACCCGCGAAAATGCGATGTCGTCTGGTTTAGAAATACATAATCAAGATGAAAACGAATCCGATTAGCAGTAATAATGCTGCCTGATAGTATTATCGGCGTTACAAAAAAAGGAGCTTAATCGCTCCTTTTTTGTTTTTCAATTTTTAGGTAAACATAGGGCTGATTATACCGTTGGTCCATAGCATGGCGGTAAGCGCTAAAATAATAACCAGTAAAATTAATCCACAGGTTACAACAGAGCTTGCGTAAATAAAGCCACGCTCCTGTGGAATGTGCATCAAAATAGGGACGCCGGTATACAGTAAATAAACTGAGTAAGCGAGCGCCACTAATCCAACACACACCACAAACCACAACTCAGGCCAAAAGGCTGCCAATGCCGACATAAACACTGGTGTTGCGGTATAAGCTGCCAGCTCAATAGTTTGGGTAAAGGTTGGTTTAGCGCCAAAAGTAACTGCCATCCAATGCGCTAAATAGGCAAGAGCAAATACACCACCAATTAAAGCAACATACATGGCTGCGCCAATCATCAGTGCGCTTTCATGGGTTAAAAATACCAGGTTACCTGTGCCGATACTCCAGCCTAAGTAAACCGATGAGTAGTATCCCATTGCAGAGGGAAATAAAGCGATAAGTAAAATATGCGATAAGCTATAGGTTAAGCTTTCGTGACGGTTATCAATTGTTTGCCATTCTTCGAGTGGGTGGGCGTATAAGCCCCATAGGTGATTTAGTATCATTGCGTGCTCTCCATAAAAGGATAAATTACTGTTTGGTTATAATTGGTTTGTTTTTATACAGTCCTTTTAGTTATGGTTCAGTAAGTATACAAAGTCAAGTTAACCATGAGCTTGTAATAAGGGTGTGTGTTTATTTTATTCAGCGTAATATTTCATGTTAAAATGCCGCAATCGCAATTTTAGCAATGAGAAGTCAGCGTGCCACATAGCCAACTTTTAGAACCCATTAATAACTTTTTATTATGCAGCACCCCCGATGAGTGGGTTGAGCAAGCAATCAAAAAAGAAAACTTACCCATCATATTAATTGATCACTTAATTTGTGAGCTAAAAGCAGCGCAAAGTGCGATGTTTTTAATTCGTAAGTATGCAGTAGATAAAGACAGCAGTGATGCACTGCTTGAGTGGCTAAAACCATTTGAAACGCTTATTTATAAACGTGAAGGGAATTGGCGCGATTTAGCGGCTAAAAATAAACTGACAAAGTCTATTATTCCTAAATCTAACTCACCTTATGGCCAAGACTTAATTGATAAAATGGTGATGTTAATAAAAGAAGAGTTGCATCATTTTTATCAAGTGTTGGAAATTATGGATGAATACGGTGTTGAATATAAAAGTATAACCCCATGTCGTTACGCCAAAGGTATGCTGCGTAATGTTAAAACGTTTGAACCCAACGCCTTAGTTGATAAACTTATTGTAGGTGCTTACATAGAGGCACGCTCGTGTGAGCGTTTTGCTGCGCTTGCCCCGCATGTAGATAAACGCTTAGGTGACTTTTATATTTCATTGTTACGCTCAGAGGCTCGCCACTATCAAGACTACTTAACCCTTGCTCAAGACATTGCTGATTTTGATATTACCGAGCGAGTAAAAGAATTTGCTGAAATAGAAGCGCAACTAATTACATCAGACGATGAAGACTTTAAATTTCACAGTGGCGTGCCCGTTACTGTTTGCCAATAACCCGTTTTTTCACCTGAAGCTGCTACGGTCAAGTAATTAGCTGTAGCAGTTACCTTCTAATTAAACGTTGTGTTTAAATTAGACACATCCAATACCCTCTTCTAATATTGAAATAACTACTAATTTATTTAAGAATTTTACCTATGGCTTTGAAATCATTTTAATAAAAGAGCCATACCTTATTTATTATTGGGTGAGAAGATATGCAAAATAAAGAGGGATTATTTGTATTTGCAGCTGAAGAAGAGCAAGCAGATACAGATCTGAAAGTATGGAAAATATTAACCGTTGAGGATGATCTTGATTATCAAAACGCGTTAGTTAACAGCTTAAAAGAGCTAAAAGCCAAGGATGGTTATAAATATGAGTTGTTAACAGCTAATTCTGTGCCAGAGGCTGCTTTAGCGCTGAGCATGCACCCTGATATTGCACTTATCTTTATAGATGTGGTGATGGAGGAAGATGACTCAGGCCTGCGTTTAGTGAATACTATTCGAGAGGTCATCGGTAACGCAGAAATGCGTATTGTGCTGTTAACAGGGCAACCTGGCTTTGCACCAGAGAGCGATATCATGAAAATGCTCGATATCGATGAGTACTGGAATAAATCAGACCTATCTGCCGAGAAGCTGCAATCCATTGTTAATAGTAACATGCGCACTTGGGAATATATTTCACAAATCAGATCAGCGAAGCAAGGTTTACAGCTGGTGCTTGATGCATCTAGAAGTATTAACGGCAAGCACGATATGGCCTCTTTTTCTTATGCTGTGCTTAAAGAAATTAGTAATATTTTAAAAATAACCGAAGGGGGCGGTATTTTTTGTTCGAGTAATGCAGGATCCAAGTCTGAATGCTTAATACTCTCTACTCATGGTTGTTTTAGTGGCACTAAAGGGCAGCCAGTAGAAACTAGCCTGCCCGCAGAAATGCTACAAGACTTTAAACAAGCGATTAAAGAGCGTCGCCATATATTCTCAAAAAACCACAGTGTGTTTTTTTTCGAAACGCTAGATAACCAAGGCGCTGATTACATCACCATTGTAAAATCAGATAACCCGATTAGTGAGCAATACGAATATTTACTTAAGGTATTTAGTGAAAACGTGAGTACGGGGTTTGCTAATATTTCGTTATTAAATCGCTTAACCGAGCTTGCCTATACCGACGTATCACTTAATTTACAAAACCGTAACTGGCTAACCCGTGAAATAAAAAACATGAATGCGCAGGAGCGGTTAAAAACGCGATTAGTCATTTTTGATATCTATCAGTTTGACGAAAAAGCATTTACCTTTGGTCATGAATTTTGTAATAAATTAATGAAGCTAGTGCACCAAAGTATTGTTGGTACCTTTGCTAGGTATGACCCTCGCATAGCATTAGTTAGTAGCAGAGCATTTGGCATGTTAGTCAATGTTGATTTTGATATTTCAGAGGCTATTAGTTGCTTTCAAAATAAGCAAAAATTCGAAATCGAGCAGGTAAAACAATACATTGATGTGCGTATTTTAGAATTAAAATTAAGTGCAGCTTTAAACCTCTCTCCGGAAAAAGTGATTAGCCTGGCAGAGTCGAGTCTGAACTCTTCACAGGTAAACCAAACTAAGTATATTCAGCATACCGAGGAAAAAACAGATCAAATTACTCGGCGCTACGAGCTAATGGCTGAGCTTAGAACGGCTATAGGTAATAAAAGTTTAGAGGTGGCGTTACAACCCAAAATGAACCTATCAACCTTGAAACCTGCAGGTTTTGAAGCGCTCGCTAGGTGGCAAAGAGCTGATGGCAGCTTTGTACGCCCTGATGAATTTATAGAGTTAGCTGAAACAGCCGGATTAATTAATGAACTAGACCATGTGATTTTTGAGAAAATACTCGAAGTGATTAACCAACTTAAAAAGCAAGGCTACAACTTACCCGTTGCGTTTAATGCATCGTCTTATGACTTAGTTGAGCCAAGTTATTTTGAGCAGATAAAAACTAAAATTGAAGAGTACGATATTTCGCCCTCTATGCTTGAGCTTGAGGTGACCGAAACACAAGCTATTAGTAATTACAGCCTAATTAAAGAAGCACTTGAACGGTTTATTGATTTAGGTATTAAAGTCAGTATTGATGATTTTGGTACTGGTTACTCATCGTTGGCTCACATTAATGAAATACCGTCTACGTCGATAAAAATAGATCGCTACTTTGTCTGTGATCTTGAATTTAATGACAACAATCAGTACATGATTAAAATGATACTGTCTTTGGCAAAGCAATTTAATTTTTCGGTGATTGCTGAAGGGGTTGAGAATGAATTTGAGGCAAAGTGGTTACAGCAACAAGGCTGTGCAACAGCACAAGGGTATTATTTTTCTAAACCTTTATTTTTAAAAGAGCTGTTCGTGTGGTTAAAGCAGTATGAAGTGATAAAAAATGAATAGTGTTAATGGTTTGCCAATTGGTTCAAAAAAAAGTGTGCTAGTTAAATCGCTATTTAGTTTATTTATTACTTTATTTATTGGTTGGCTAGTATATGAACAAATATACCAAGAAAAAATAAATACCATAAAAGCTAAGCAAGATGAAAAGTTAGTCCTTATCAGTGGTGATTTTTCCAAAGAACTCAGTAGCATTAAAAAGCTAACTCGTATTCTGGCTCAGGGGTCGGTTTTAAAAAGTGATAAACAAAACAAGCCCTTACAACTAGAGCAAAGCAGAGATGAAATAAATAACTACTTTTTAAATTTTGCCGCTCTCTCTAATAATATCGCGCAAATTCGCTGGCTAGATACACAAGGCCAGGAGCAATACCGCATTAACGCAGTGAATGGTGTTGGCGAAATTGAAGCGCCCGATGGTTTACAAAATAAGCAAAACCGTTACTATTTTCTAAAAGGGATGCAGGTCAGTGCCCCAAATATATTTGCCACAGAGATAGATTTAAACATTGAACGCAACAAAATTGTAAAGCCTCTTCAGCCAACAATCCGCGTAACCTACCGTACCAATAAAGAAAACTACCTATTAGATGGCTTGCTAGTTGTAAACTTTAACTTAGATTACTTGTTTAGTCAGATTAAGAGTTACAACCAAGAGGGTACTTTGATCAGCATTTTAAACCATGATGGTTTTTGGTTATTAAATAGTGATGCAAACTTAGAGTGGGGGTTTATGTATGGTAACAATGAGCAAACACTCGCTTTAAAAAAACCAGATCTTTGGCAGCAAATTATTGATGGCAAAGTAGAATATGGGTCACATTTTTTCAATAATGGTCTTTATACTTACCGTCGTTTTTCTATTTTTTCATTGCGTGAGAATAAAGGCAGAATTAGTGACACTGATAAAGAGTTAATTATTCTTGTAAGTAGTCCAGATGAATCGCTAATATCTGCACAAAGTGTAGCCTTACAGTTAGCGTTGTTGTGTAGTGGCTTACTGTGTTTAATTAGTTTTGGTTTTATTTATCGTGAGTATAAGTTTCAAAATAAGTTGTTAACCCTCTCGCATAAATTACATATAGAAAAGATAGAACTAGATATAGTGAACCGAGAGCTTGATGCCACTATAAAGCAGCAACAACAGTTACAAGAAGGATTAATAGAAGCACAAAAACTATCTTCATTAGGGTTGCTCGTGGCAGGTGTTGCTCATGAAATGAATACGCCTATTGGAGGAGCCGTTATTTCTGTTTCTAATGCAGATATGGCATTGAGTAAATTAAATGCAGCGATTAAGCAAGGGCTGACTAAATCAACGCTAGAGGAAACAACAACCAGTATTGGTGAGAATCTAGCGCTGGCTAAAATTAACTTAAATAAAACCGCTGTATTAGTGAAAAGTTTTAAAAAAATGGCCATTGATCGCCACAATGATGAATTTATTGCATGTGATATTGAAAAAATTATTGAAGAGCTATTATTGTCATTAAACTCCAGATTAAAAAATTCACCGATAAAAGTGAAAACTATTTTCTTGCTCAATAAACAGGTGATTAGTTTGCCAGGGATTATTTCTCAGGTGGTCGAAAACCTTGTAATTAATGCGTTAAATCACGCTTTTGATGATAAGCAAGAGGGAGTGATAGAAATAAAAGTAGAGCAAGCGACAAATAATAGCGTAAGGCTTAGCGTGTCAGATAATGGTAAAGGAGTTAATAATGACACTAAAGCAGATATATTTGAGCCTTTTTATACAACCGCACGGGGTAAAGGTAATACCGGTTTAGGTTTATATATGGTGCACCAATGGGTAACACAAGTTTTGAAAGGAGACATCAAACTTCATTCAGAACCACAAAGCGATGCTTATTTTAAAACACAATTTATTATTACCTTGCCTGACTTAACAGCAAAGTCTTATTACGATTAATTACTAGGAACGTTATAAAGGCGTTGAAATTAATTGTTGTGACTCGGGGGTAACCACTAAATATGAACCTTGAGTATACCAATCGCCTAACACAGTGCGAGTTAGGGTTTGGTTATTAACTTCATAGGTATGTACATTAGGGCGGTGAGTATGGCCGTGGATCATATTAGCCACGTTATGCTTAGCAAAGGTCTCTAATACAGCGCTTTGCACTACATCAAGTATTTCTATAGGTTTGTCTGCTTGACTAAGTTTACTTTTTTCACGTGCATCACGGGCTATTTTTTTTCGATACCACAATGGCATAGCAAGCATGAGTTTAGGCCACCACCAACCACGACTTTTTTTACGAAAATTTTGATATTCAATATCTTGAGTACACATTTCATCACCATGTAAAATTACGGTGGGTCTGCCGTAAAGGTCGATCACTGTTTGCTCATCGAGTAGAGTCATTCCTGCCATATTGGCGTATTTTTCACGCATGATAAAATCGCGATTACCATGTACAAAGTAAATGGGGATCCCTAAGTTATTAACTGCTTTTAATTGTTTTGCCACTGCTGCTGAGAGTTCGCTAACATAATCGTCACCAACCCATACTTCAAAAAAATCACCTAAAATATATAGGGCGTCTACTTTTTGAGGAACAATATGGGCGTGTAAAAATTTAAAAAATGCCGCTGTAATATCAGGGCGATTTTCACTCAAATGTAAATCGGCAATAAAGTAGGTTTGGCGAGTCATGGTGATTCCAGTTAAATAAAAGCGGGTGAATACCCGCTTTATGTATTCTGTGAAGAATGAGGAGGTTTTAGCTTACAGTTACACTTTCAATTACCACATCTTCAAGTGGTACATCTTGGTGAAAACCATTGCTACCTGTAGCAACACCTTTGATTTTATTTACTACGTCCATGCCTTCTACTACTTCAGCAAACACACAGTAACCCCAACCTTGCGACGTTTCGCTGCTGTGGTTTAAAAAGTCGTTGTTATTCACGTTAATGAAAAATTGCGCTGTAGCTGAGTGTGGATCAGGCGTACGCGCCATTGCTAAAGTACCTACTTTGTTAGATAGGCCGTTGTTAGCTTCATTTTCAATTGGGTCGTTTACTTCTTTTTGTTCCATGCCCGATGCAAAACCACCGCCTTGAACCATAAAACCATCAATTACACGGTGAAAAATTGTGCCGTTATAAAAACCTGAGTTTGCATACTCTAAAAAGTTTTTTACTGTATTTGGAGCTTCGCTTTCGTGCATTTTAATGGTGATATCACCAAAGTTTGTGTGTAGAACAACCATGAGGTTTCCTATAGCTGGTTTAAATATTGGTGCTATTTTATCGTAGTTGACTCAGATTAACAAAGTAGATGTTATGTTTGTTATAAACCGCTAGAGCCCATGCTTAGCAAGTGGTAACATAGCTTTTCTGTTAATCGTGAAGGAAAGCAACTAAATGGTACAAATATACAACACACTGACACGCCAAAAAGAACAATTTAAACCTATGGTCGATGGGAAAATCGACATGTATGTGTGTGGTATCACCATTTATGATTACTGTCACATTGGCCATGCTCGCACATTTGTTGGTTTTGATGTGATTGTTCGCTACCTTCGTCACTTAGGTTACGATTTAAAGTACGTACGTAATATTACCGATGTTGATGATAAAATTATTAAGCGCGCAAATGAAAACGGTGAAGCTATTAACGACTTAACCGTGCGTATGACTAAAGCCATGCATGAAGACTTTGACAGCTTAAATATGCTACGTCCTGATGTAGAGCCAACGGTTACAGGTCACATGGATGAAATTATTGCTATGGTTGAGCGTTTGATTGCCAAAGGCCATGCTTATGTTGCAGCCGATGGCGACGTTTTATTTGATGTATCAACCTTTGAGCAATACGGGGCACTTTCACAGCAAGATTTAACCATGCTGCAATCGGGCTCACGTGTGGAAGTAGCACAAGATAAAGACGATCCTCTTGATTTTGTTTTATGGAAAAAAGCTAAAGCAGGGGAGCCATCGTGGTCATCACCTTGGGGAGAGGGGCGCCCTGGTTGGCACATAGAATGTTCAGCAATGAGTTCAAAGCACCTAGGTGAGCACTTTGATATTCATGGTGGTGGTTCAGACCTACAGTTTCCGCACCACGAAAACGAAATTGCGCAATCATGCTGTGCTAACAACGGCCAATACGTTAATACTTGGATCCACACCGGTATGGTTCAAGTGAACAAAGAAAAGATGTCTAAATCATTAGATAACTTTTTTACCGTTCGTGAAGTATTAAAGCAATACGATGCTGAGTCGGTTCGCTACTTTTTAATTTCTGGCCATTACCGCAGTCAACTTAATTACTCGCAAGAAAACTTAGACCAAGCACGTTCATCACTTGAGCGTATTTACACGGCATTACGTGGTGTTGAGCCAGTTGAATGTGAGCTTGAGGGTAATGAGTATGTAGCTAAGTTTAGAAAAGCTATGAATGATGACTTTAATTCGCCAGAAGCATTACCGGTTGTATTTGAAGTTGCTAAAGAGCTAAACCGAGTAAAAGAAAGTGATAGCGAAAAAGCAGGACATTTAGCCTTTGTTCTACGCAGCTTAGGTGAAATACTTGGTATTGCTCAGCAAGCACCAGAGGCATTTTTACAAGGCGGTCAAAACGACGATGAAGTGGCTGAAATTGAGGCACTGATAGTCAAACGTAATGACGCACGTGCCAGTAAAAATTGGGCTGCAGCAGATGAAGCTCGCGATGCTTTAAATGCACTGGGTGTAATACTTGAAGATTCAGCGGGAAAAACAACGTGGCGTAAAGCATAGGGTTTGTCGACCTTTGCGGATTTAGCCATAACGCGCTGATCACAAAAAAAGGGTTACCATAGGGTAACCCTTTTTTGGTTATATCAATTGCATTAAATTGATTATGTTTTTAATAAAATTGACGCTGTTGACCTCAATTATGGTTGAGGTTTTAAACTCGCATTCATCAATTTAAAAATGGAAAATTAATGAATATTTTACTTGCCATGATCCCTGCTTTTTTATGGGGCACGACTTATGCGGTAACTAAATACGCAACCCCAGAGTGGCCACCAATTTTATTAGGAGCCATACGTGCACTGCCTGCCGGTTTATTATTGTTGTTATTTAAACCTTCTTGGCCAACAGCAAAGCAATGGCCTGGTATCTTTTTAATCGGCACGATTAATATTGCGCTATTTTTTAGTTTTATTTTTGTAATGGCAATTAACCTACCTGCAGCTATTGCTGGTGTGGGTATGGTGTCAGTACCGGTAGTGGCATTATTGTATGCCTGGCTTGTTAAACGCCAACAGCCAGCGCTAGTACAAGGTTTTTGTGCCCTTGCTTTAGTGATTTTAGCATGGCGCTTATTTGATCCACAGCATGTAGCACTTAATGTATTGGGAGTAGTGGCACTGATAGGGGCGCTATTAACTATTGTTATAGGCAGTACGCTGGTAAAAAAAGTAACCGCTAAAGTTCACTGGTGGACGGTACTCACGTGGCAGTTAATCATTGGCGGTAGCTTGTTAGCAATTGCCGCTATGGTTCAAGCTTTTTATTTTGCTCCACAGCAGTATCAATTTTTAACTACATCAATAACTAGCACCCAATGGCTGGCGTTATTTTGGCTGGTGGTACCTAACACTGCTTTGGCTTACATCCTATATGTTTGGTTATTAGGACGAATGTCAGTAGTTGAATTTACTTTTGGCACTATAGCCAACCCAATTGCCGGTATTTTATGTGCAGGAATATTAATTAACGAGCAGTATGCAAATTGGCAGTACGCGATTATGTTATTAATGATTGTGTTTTCGGTTTTGCCACAAGGCTTGGACTTAATAAAACGAAGAATGATGATACAAAAAGCCCGCAATTAAGCGGGCTCTTCATTGCTTTATTTTTGTTTATTAGCTGTGATATTTCTCACACGCTTCTAATGTATTTTCAATTAAGCTGGCAACTGTCATCGGGCCTACACCGCCAGGTACAGGAGTAATAAAGTCAGCTTTTTGTTCTGCAACGGCGTACTCAACGTCACCCACTAATTTACCGTTGTCCAAGCGGTTAATACCCACATCAATAACAATCGCGCCTTCTTTGATCCAATCACCCGGAATAAATTCTGGTTTGCCTACGGCAACAACCAGTAAATCAGCACGGCGAACATGGGTTTCTAAATCTTGGGTAAACTTATGACAAACAGTGGTAGTACAGCCAGCTAACAACAGTTCAAGTGACATAGGACGACCTACAATATTAGAGGCGCCCACAACCACAGCATGCATGCCTTTGTAACGTACGCCAGTTGAATCTAATAAGGTGATAATACCTTTAGGTGTACATGGGCGAAGAGCTGGCATACGCTGCGCCAAACGACCAATGTTATAAGGGTGAAAGCCATCAACATCTTTATGCGGGGTAATACGCTCAAGAATTTTTTCTGCGTCTAAGCCTGCAGGTAAAGGAAGTTGCACTAAAATACCGTCAACCTCGCCATCAACATTCAATTCATCAATTAATGCTAATAGTGCTTGTTCTGTAGTGTCTGCGGGTAAATCAAATGATTTAGAAATAAAACCAACTTCTTCACAGGCTTTACGTTTTGAACCAACGTAAACTTGGCTTGCTGGGTCTTGTCCAACCAGCACCACAGCTAATCCTGGGGCTCTTAGGTTTTGTGCAACACGTTCTGAAACTCGTTCAGCCACTGCGCTACGTACTTGTTTTGCTACTGCTTTACCATCAATGATGTTTGCCGTCATGGGTGACCTTTAATTAGGTTAATTAACTTGATACCGATACATTTAAAAAACGAATGCATATATAGGGGTTAAAATGCCGATAAAGAAAAAGACCTTCACCTTGCTCATTTTTTAATATGGCGACTATTTTCGCAGAAAAGCGGTTGAGCGCCAAGTTGCTTTTAAATTATAACCCCCCGAATTATAAAAAAGAGTTTAAATTTTATCCCTGTATCGTAATATTTGACCATTATGAACTAAAAATGAGCAATTGATTTGTTTTCTTAAAAAAACGTTTGACCTAACCCGGTCAAATCACTATTATGCACCCCGTTGTCAACGAGGTCACTCGCAGACAATAGTAAGTATCGGCGATTAGCGCAGTTTGGTAGCGCACTTGGTTTGGGTCCAAGGGGTCGCAGGTTCAAATCCTGCATCGCCGACCATTTTTATGTTTACTCATAACAATTTAACTTACTAGTGAACTATGAAGTTTTCGATGCGCCCATAGCTCAGCTGGATAGAGCAACGCCCTTCTAAGGCGTCGGTCGAAGGTTCGAATCCTTCTGGGTGCGCCATTTTGAAAACACTGTAATGCCGTGGTGATTGTAGCTCAGTTGGTAGAGCCCCGGATTGTGATTCCGGTTGTCGTGGGTTCGAGCCCCATCAGTCACCCCAATTTACAAAAAAGAATATCGGCGATTAGCGCAGTTTGGTAGCGCACTTGGTTTGGGTCCAAGGGGTCGCAGGTTCAAATCCTGCATCGCCGACCACTTTCTTACAGGTGGTCTTAAATCCTAAGTTTAAGTATTCGAGAAAACATCTATATCGGCGATTAGCGCAGTTTGGTAGCGCACTTGGTTTGGGTCCAAGGGGTCGCAGGTTCAAATCCTGCATCGCCGACCATTTCCCCTTAAGCTCCATATTCTAAATCTCTATTTTATTTAAAATAACTCTATTTTTTGCTCCTATTCATTCTATACAGTTTAATTAGCCTGTTTTTTATTCGCTTAGTCGTTATCTGCCTTTAACTACCCCAAATAATTGCCCCCCACACTCGACTATCATGAATATTAGGTTATAATGCCGCGTCTATTTGTTTAAAAATATAGTGCCCTTAGGGCAGAGCAGCAATGGTATCTCCTGGTAGCGACGGATTTTTTTAAGCTCTAAGGCTTGAATTTTATCAAGACGCCTATAGATTACTTTGTTTGTAATGAAGGCGAAAAGTCGCCAAAATTGAATATTGAGGTAAATCATGCAAGTTTCTGTTGAGACGACTCAAGGCCTTGAGCGCCGTCTGACCATCACCGTTCCTGCAGAGAACGTTGAGACCGAAGTAAAAAAACGCTTACAACAACTGTCAAAAACGCAGCGTATCGACGGTTTCCGTGCTGGTAAAGTTCCAGTATCAGTAATCAACAAGCGTTTCGGACCAGCTGTTCGTCAAGAAGTTGCTGGTGAAGTAATGCAACGTAATTACATTGAAGCAATTGTTGCTGAAAAAATTAACCCTGCTGGCGCACCTACATTTGCTCCAAAAGCACTTGAAGCAGGTAAAGATTTA
The DNA here is from genome assembly GCF_004328665.1 of Pseudoalteromonas sp. DL-6. Lineage (NCBI taxonomy): Bacteria > Pseudomonadati > Pseudomonadota > Gammaproteobacteria > Alteromonadales > Pseudoalteromonadaceae > Pseudoalteromonas > Pseudoalteromonas sp. DL-6. Next base: position 2,201,281 of record NZ_CP019770.1, on the reverse strand, counting down.
GAGTTCTCAGCAACATTTGAAGTTTACCCTGAAGTTGAAGTTCAAGGTTTAGAGAAAATTGCTGTTGAAAAACCAGCGGTAGAAGTAACTGACGAAGATTTAGCAAACATGCTAGAGACACTTCGTAAGCAACACGCTTCTTGGGCTGACGTTGATGCAGCTGCTGGCGCAAACGACCGTGTAACGGTTGATTTCGTTGGTACTATCGACGGTGAAGAATTCGAAGGCGGCAAAGCTGAAGATTTCCCATTAGAACTTGGTCAAGGTCGTATGATCCCAGGTTTTGAAGACAACATCGTAGGCAAAAAAGCAGGCGAAGAAGTTGTTGCTGACGTAAACTTCCCTGAAGATTACCACGCTGAAAACTTAAAAGGTAAAGCGGCTCAATTCACTATCACAGTGAAAAAAGTTGAAGCGCAAGAATTACCTGAATTAAGCGATGAGTTTGCAACTAAATTCGGTGTTGCCGAAGGCGGCGTAGACGCGCTTAAAGAAGAAGTTAAAAAGAACATGACACGTGAGCTAGACCAAGCGGTTAAAGCTAACGTAAAAGATCAAGCAATCAAAGGTCTTTTAGATCAAAACGAAGTTGAAGTGCCTAAAGCATTAATCGACCAAGAAGTTGACGCTTTACGTGAGCAAGCTGCTCAACGTTTTGGTGGTAACGGTCAAAATATGCCTGAGCTTCCAGCTGAATTGTTCCATGAGCAAGCAGTTACACGAGTTAAAACTGGCCTATTATTAGGCGAAGTGATCAAAGCAAACGACATCAAAGTTGATGACGCTAAAGTTGAAGCACTTATCGCTACTGTAGCATCTGCATACGAAGATCCAACTGAAGTAGTAGAATACTACAAAGCAAATGATCAACTAATGCAACAAATGCGTAATGTAGCAATGGAAGAGCAAGCTGTTGAAGCTATTTTAGCTAAAGCAACTGTGACTGATGTTGAAAAAGCATTTGATGACATCATGAATCCACAGCAAGGTGCATAATAAGTCATTGACTTAAGCGCTCGCTAACGATTAAATGGCTCGTGTTACTCTGTTTATGCAGTGTGCCCGGGCCATTTTAGTTTGTGGTTCTTAATTAGCTAAAAATGATCATTATGCTTTTCTTAGAATAAGTATAAGCGCATAAGGAATTAAATAAGTATGAACACTGGTATGACAGATCCCCTAAACGCATTAGTACCAATGGTTGTTGAGCAAACAGCTAAAGGCGAGCGCTCGTTTGATATTTATTCGAGACTATTAAAAGAGCGTATTATCTTTTTAACGGGCCAAGTTGAAGACAACATGGCAAATCTGATTTTAGCGCAAATGCTTTTCTTAGAATCAGAGAACCCAGATAAAGATATCTTCTTATATATCAATTCACCGGGTGGCTCCGTCACTGCGGGAATGGCTATTTACGATACAATGAATTTCATTAAACCTGATGTAAGTACTATCTGTGTAGGCCAAGCGGCCAGCATGGGTGCGTTTTTATTATCTGGTGGTGCTAAGGGTAAACGTTTTTGTTTACCAAATTCACGCGTGATGATTCACCAACCATTAGGTGGATTCCAAGGTCAAGCGTCTGATTTTGAAATACACGCAAAAGAAATCCTGTCTATTAAAGACAAATTAAATCGCTTAATGGCTGAGCATACTGGCCAACCACTTGATGTTGTTTCACGCGACACAGACCGTGATAACTTTATGAGTGCAAGCCAAGCTGTAGATTACGGTATTGTTGACTCAGTATTTACTAATCGCGGTAGCAAGTAAGTATGCCTGCAAGCAAGCAGTAATGCTTGCTAATGAGAGTTACTATGCGAAAAAGCCTAAATTTTGGTATAGTTAAAGCGTATTAAAATAGCCACCAAGACTTTGGTGGCCAACGTAATAAAATGAGGTAGCTGAATGTCTGACACTCCTACAGACGGCGACAAAAGTAATAAATTGTTATACTGCTCTTTTTGTGGCAAAAGCCAGCATGAAGTTCGAAAATTAATTGCAGGACCTTCAGTATACGTTTGTGATGAATGTGTAGAACTGTGTAATGATATTATCAGGGAAGAAATTAAAGACATCGCGCCTAAGCATGATGCCGCTGACAAATTACCTGTGCCAAAAGAAATTCGTAACCACTTAGACGACTACGTAATTGGTCAAGACCATGCGAAGAAAGTGTTGTCTGTAGCGGTTTACAATCACTACAAGCGTTTACGCAACCAATCAACTAAACAAGATGTTGAATTAGGTAAAAGTAATATTTTATTAATTGGTCCAACGGGGAGTGGTAAAACACTGCTAGCTGAAACGTTAGCACGTTTACTAGATGTGCCGTTTACTATGGCCGATGCCACCACGTTAACCGAAGCCGGTTATGTGGGTGAAGATGTTGAAAACATTATTCAAAAGCTTTTACAAAAATGTGACTACGACGTAGAAAAAGCACAACGTGGTATTGTTTACATTGATGAAATAGACAAAATTTCACGTAAATCAGATAACCCATCAATCACCCGTGATGTGTCAGGTGAAGGTGTACAACAAGCCTTACTTAAACTGATTGAAGGTACCGTTGCTTCTGTTCCGCCACAAGGTGGACGTAAACATCCACAGCAAGAGTTCCTGCAAGTAGACACCTCTAAAATTCTGTTTATTTGTGGTGGTGCATTTGCTGGTCTTGATAAAGTTATTGAACAGCGTAGCCACAAAAATACTGGCATTGGTTTTGGCGTTAACGTTAAAGAGTCGGCAGCGAGCCGCTCTTTAAGTGAAACATTTAAAGATGTTGAGCCAGAAGATTTAGTAAAATATGGTTTAATTCCAGAGTTTATTGGCCGTTTACCTGTTGTTGCTACATTGACTGAACTTGATGAAGCTGCACTGGTACAAATTTTAAGTGAGCCTAAAAACGCCATTACTAAGCAATTTTCAGTATTGTTTGGGATGGAAGACGTTGAGCTTGAGTTTCGTGATGATGCACTACGTGCTATTGCTCACAAAGCAATGGAACGCAAAACCGGTGCACGTGGCCTGCGTTCAATCGTAGAAGGTGTATTGCTTGATACTATGTATGAGCTGCCTTCAATTGATAACGTAAGTAAAGTGGTTGTTGATGAAACCGTTATTAAAGGTGAGTCTGACCCAATCTTGATTTATGACAGCAGCAATCAAGAACAAGCCGCAGCAGATTAAATTCTGAGCAAGTTGTAAAAAAAAGGAGCCAATGGCTCCTTTTTTTATAATTAATTTAATCGAGTTGGTAAAAATTGTTGAACTTTAATTAGGTTATCCCCATATACTTGAGTAATCTTTAAATAAATGAAGTGCAAAGAGAAAATACAATGACGCTTGAGAGAAACGATCGAGTCGAAATCCCTGTGCTAGCACTGCGCGATGTAGTGGTGTATCCACACATGGTGATCCCGCTTTTTGTAGGCCGTGAAAAATCAATAAAATGCCTTGAAGCGGCAATGGATAAAGACAAACAAATTTTCTTAGTTGCACAAAAAGATGCAACTGTAGACGAGCCTGAGAAAGACGATATTTATCGTGTTGGGACAATTGCGACTGTACTTCAATTATTAAAGCTACCCGATGGTACAGTAAAAGTATTAGTTGAAGGCACACAGCGTGCAAATATCGAAGAGTTTATTGATAACGAAGATTTCTTTGTTGCCAATGCTCAGTTTATTGAATCTGATTCAGTAAACGAGCAAGAACAAGATATTTTTATTCGCAGTGCATTAAGCCAGTTTGAAGGCTACGTAAAATTAAATAAAAAAATCCCACCTGAAGTGATGACTTCGGTCTCTGGTATTGATGAGCCAGCGCGTCTTGCTGATACCATGGCTGCACATATGCCATTAAAAGTGCCTGAAAAGCAAAAAGTACTTGAAATATCAAGTGTTACGGAGCGCTTAGAGTACTTAATGGCGTTGATGGAAGGTGAAATAGACCTATTGCAAGTTGAGAAAAAAATTCGTACCCGCGTTAAAAAGCAGATGGAAAAATCGCAGCGTGAGTATTACCTCAATGAGCAAATGAAAGCGATTCAAAAAGAGCTTGGCGAAATTGACGATGTACCAGATGAATTCGAAGCGCTAAAAAAACGCATCGAAGAGTCAGGTATGCCTAACGAAGCGAAAGAAAAAGCCACGGCAGAGTTTAACAAACTTAAAATGATGTCGCCGATGTCGGCAGAAGCTAGTGTTGTTCGCTCATACATAGATACGTTAATCAACGTACCGTGGAAAAAACGCTCTAAAGTGAAAAAAGATTTAGCAGGCGCGCAAAAAATACTAGATAGCGATCACTACGGACTTGATAAAGTTAAAGAGCGTATTATTGAATACCTCGCGGTACAGCAGCGTACCAATAAACTTAAAGGGCCAATTTTGTGTTTAGTTGGGCCACCAGGGGTGGGTAAAACCTCACTTGGGCAATCTATTGCGCGTTCAACTGGTCGTAAGTACATTCGTATGGCACTGGGTGGCGTGCGTGATGAAGCCGAAATACGTGGTCACCGTCGTACTTATATTGGCTCTATGCCTGGTAAGTTGATTCAAAACATGACTAAAGTGGGCGTTAAAAACCCGTTATTCTTGTTAGATGAAATTGATAAAATGTCAGCGGATATGCGTGGCGACCCTGCATCAGCATTATTAGAAGTACTCGATCCTGAGCAAAACAGCCATTTTGCTGATCATTACTTAGAAGTCGATTACGACTTATCTGATGTAATGTTTGTTGCCACCTCTAATAGCTTTAATATTCCTGGGCCATTATTAGACCGTATGGAAGTTATTCGTTTAGCCGGTTATACCGAAGACGAAAAATTAAATATAGCTAAAGAACATTTAATTCCAAAGCAAGTTAAGCGTAATGGCTTGAAAGAGAAAGAAGTTGAAATTGCTGACAGTGCCATTATCGGTATTATTCGATATTACACGCGTGAAGCGGGCGTTCGTAACTTAGAGCGTGAAGTGTCTAAATTATGCCGTAAAGCGGTTAAAAATATCTTAATGGAAAAAGACACCAAAACGGTCACTATCGATGCAGATAATCTTGAAGAGTACTTAGGTGTGCAGCGTTTTGATTACGGTAAAGCAGAAGATGGCGACCGTATTGGCCAAGTAACTGGTCTAGCATGGACAGAAGTAGGCGGTGACTTACTGACTATTGAATGTGCTGCGGTACCGGGTAAAGGCAAACTGACTTACACCGGCTCGTTAGGCGATGTAATGCAAGAGTCGATTCAAGCGGCAATGACTGTCGTACGCAATCGTGCTGATGAGCTACGCATTAATAGCGACTTTTATGAAAAACGTGACATTCACGTGCATGTACCGGAGGGCGCAACCCCTAAAGATGGTCCAAGTGCGGGTATTGCAATGGTTACGTGTTTGGTTTCAAGTTTAACGGGTAATCCTGTGCGCTCTGATGTGGCCATGACAGGTGAGATAACCTTACGTGGTGAAGTACTGCCTATTGGTGGCTTAAAAGAGAAATTATTAGCGGCTCATCGTGGTGGTATTAAAACGGTGGTGATCCCTAAAATCAACGAACGTGACTTAAAAGAGATACCTGACAACGTATTGGCGGGTCTTGAGATTCACCCAGTTACGTGGATTGACGAAGTATTGAAGCTTGCTTTAGTGCATCCAGTTGATAGTTTTTCAGTCGAAACACCGAAAAAGCAGTAAAAAAGCCAAAAAAAGTGCTTTTAGGGGCTTTTCAAATCTAAACGGTATGATAAGTTAAGCACTGGTTTTCAAGCCTAGCCCTTGCCGGGCCTAGGCTTAAGAAAAATATAATCATATGAGCTTTAAAAAAATTGCTCAAAAATTTCAAAACAGTGATGTTAGTTTAAAAAACAATCGCTCTTGATAACAACAATGAAAGAGGATGATATTGTGAATAAATCTCAATTAATCGATCAAATCGCAGCTGATGCTGACATTTCTAAAGCGGCTGCAGGTCGTGCACTAGATTCATTCATCGAATCTGTATCTGGCGCGCTAAAAGATGGCGACTCAGTTGCACTTGTTGGTTTTGGTACTTTCTCTGTACGTGAGCGTGCTGCTCGTGCAGGTCGTAACCCACAAACTGGTGAAACGATTCAAATTGCTGCAGCTAACATCCCAGCTTTCAAAGCCGGTAAAGCGCTTAAAGACGCAGTAAACTAATCATTGTGTAAACAATTTAGTTATGGCGAGTAAAGATACGCTTAATTATTGCAATCGATAAATTAAGTTACTTCACCGCCAGTTACTTCAAGTGAAAAAGCGTATCTGGTAAGATACGCTTTTTTTACATATGACAAGGTAGAAAATACCTTGCTCAGAAAAGAGATAAACAAATGCTTGAGAAAATCAGAGAAGGTTCGCAAGGGCCGGTAGCCAAAGTCATTTTAGGCGCGGTGATTTTATCTTTTGCCTTAGCTGGGATCGGTAGTTACTTAGGTCAAACCACAGAACAACCCGTTGCTGAAGTAAATGGAATTAAAATTAGCCAAACAGAATTTAGCCGTGCGTTTCAAAATGAACGCAGCCGCTTAGAACAACAATTTGGTGAGTACTTTACCCAAATAGCAGCTGATCCAACTTACATGGCTCAAATCCGTCAAGGTGTGATTGACCGTTTAGTACAACAAGAATTACAAAGCCAGTTAGCTGCCGAACTTGGTCTTCGCGTAAGTGATGAAAGCGTTCGCAAAACAATTTTAGAGCTACCTTATTTTAAAATTGGCGACAAGTTTAATAACGACCGTTATTTACAAGTTATTCGTCAAATGAACTTTCAACCTGACGCATTTCGTGAATATTTGCGTGATGATATGACACGTAGCCAGTTGGTATCTGCCGTTGCGGGTACTGACTTTGCGCTGCAAAATGAGCTTAAATCAGCCATTGCGTTGCAACAACAAACCCGTAGCATTGATTACTTAGTCATTGATAAACAAGCAATGCAGGCTGACGTTGAAGTTACAGAGCAAGAAGTTGCAGATTACTATGAATTAAATGCTGGTCAGTTTTTATCACCAGAGTTAATTTCAGTTAATTACATCGAACTAAATGCAGATGATATTGATGTTGCATCGGTAAGTGAAGACGATGTAAAAGCGTATTACGAGCAGAGTAAAGCGCAATATGTTGAACCAGAAAAACGTCGTGTGTCGCATATTCTAATCGATAACAGTGAAGATGATGATGCGGCTAAAGCGAAAGCGGAGTCGTTACTTGCCCAGCTTAACGCTGGTGCTGATTTTGCTGAGCTAGCAGAGACATCGTCAGATGATATTGTTAGTGCCGAAATGGGTGGCGATTTAGAGTGGATTGAACGTGATGTTATGGAGCCAGCATTTGAAGATGCAGCGTTCGCATTGCAAAACAAAGGTGATTACTCTGACGTTGTTGCCTCTGAGTTTGGTTATCACATTATCAAGCTGACCGATCTGCAAACTCAACAAGTTAAACCGTTCGATGAGGTTAAAGCTGACTTACGTGCTGAACTTGAGCAAGCTGAAAAAGTAGATGCATTCTACGAGAAGCAAACAGAAATGGGGGCATTAGCCTTTGAAATTTCTGATCGCTTAGACGACGCTGCTGAAGTAGCGGGTGTTGAAGTACAGTCTACTCCTTTATTAGCACTTAGCGCACTTCCTGAACCACTGACTAATCCAGCGGTTGTGACTGCGTTATCATCAATTGAATTACTTGAAGATAAAGTAAATTCAGAAGTGATTGAGCTTGGTAATGAGCACGTGATTGTGGTGCGTGTAAATGAGCACCAACCTGCTGCAACTAAAGCATTAAGCGAAGTAAGTGAGCAAATTAAAACACGCTTAGTAAATGAAAAAGCGTCAGACCTTGCAAAAGAAAAAGCACGCACCTTATTTGCACAAGTAAAAGAGGGCAAGAGCTTAAACGAGGTGGCTGCTGAGCAATCACTAAATGTTCGTCAAGAGTCGCAACTAACTCGTGAAAGCTTTGCAGTTTCGCCTGCTATTGTTACCCAAGTATTCAAAATGGCACATCCTAGTGATGTGGCTGTGTACGATGTGGTTAACTTAAATAATGGTGATGCAGCAATTGTTGCGCTTAAAGCGGTAAATGATGCACCAGTGAGTGACAACATTGAGCCACAAATGAAGCAAAACATTACTATGGCGCAAGCGCAGAAAAACTATACGGTATTCATTGAATCGCTTAAGCAACAAGCAGAGCTTAATGTACCAAAAGCAGCCCAACCGGCTGAATAAGTAATAGCTAAAATAAAAAAGGCGCCAATTGGCGCCTTTTTTGTTTGTTTAGACATTAACAACTCAATAAGCGCTGAGTAACCTTTGACTGCGGGTTTTGAAAAATAGTTTCTGTGGCGCCGTATTCAACAATCTCACCTTTATTGAGTACCACTAACTGGTCGCTAATATGGCGCACTAAACTTAAATGATGGGTGATCAAAATATAGGTTAAGCCAGTTTCAAGCTGTAGTTTAAGTAATAGGTTTACTATTTGCGCTCTTACAGAAGGGTCAAGCGATGAAAGTGCCTCATCGAGCACCACAACCTTAGGATCTAATATAAGCGCGCGAGCGAGCGCTACACGTTGCAATTGCCCTACACTAAACATATGCGGGTAGTATTGCTGGTGATCAACCAGTAAACCCACTTTAAGCAAGGTACTGCCTATTTTTTCACTGCGCTGATCTTTATCAAAATCAGTATTGAACTTTAGGCAATCATCGAGCATTTCAGCAATGGTCACTGCTGGGTTTAATGAGGTAGCGGAGTCTTGAAAAATCATTCGGATATAACGACATTGCGCATCACGATTACCATTGTTTTCTATGGTGTTATTTTCTAATAATATTTGCCCGCTATCGGCACTGTATGCACCCACTAATAATTTAGCCAGGGTACTTTTTCCTGAGCCTGTCTCACCAATAATGGCAATCGTTTCACCTTTGCCAATACTAAATGAGATATTTTTTAAAACATCAAACTTTTTACGGCTAAATATACCTGCTCGCATATTAAAGGTTTTTGATAAGGCTTGAACTTTCAACAGAGGTTGCATTATTTAATGTCCTTAATCAGCGGAAAGTGACAGGCGTAGCTATGACCATGATGCTTTGAAAGTTTAGGCGCAACCACACATTCTTTTTGTGCTTGTGGGCAACGTGGACCGAGTCGGCAACCAATTGGTAAATGTTGCAATGTTGGAATGGTGCCTTTTAGCGCATAAAAGGGCTCTTTATGCGCTAAACCATGCTCATAATCAGGCAAGCTTTTCAATAAAGCTTGCGTATACGGATGACGGGGTTGGCTAAAAATACGGTGTGTTGGACCCGCTTCAACCATTTGCCCGCAGTACAGTACATGGATACCATGTGACCAATTAACAATTTCTTCTAGTTCATGAGAAATCATCAAAATAGACATGTTCTTTAGCTGATTTAAACTTTTTAATAACCTAAACACCTGTGCACGGGTGGTGCTTTCTAGTGCGGTTGTAGGCTCATCAGCAATGAGCAACTTAGGTGTACGGGCAATCGCCATGGCTATCATGACTTTTTGGCATACGCCCTCAGAGAGCTCATGCGGGTAGCTATCAAGCACCGCTTCATGATTTTTAATACCTACTTTGTGTATTAAGGCTTTAACACGATCTTTACGCTCTCGGTTGCGTTTTAAGAAAAACCCTTTGGCGGCTACCTCAGGCAGGGTTTCAGCGATTTGATTGAATATTTTTGCAGTCGGGTCTAGACAGCGACTGGGATCTTGATAAATCATCGCAATGTCTTGGCTAACCGTTTTACGGCGTTGCTCTGGTGTTAAACGCATCAAGTCAACGCCACGCCAATGCATTCTATCTGCGGTTATCACCCAACGCTCATTAAGCACGCCGACAATGGCTTTTGCAATTAAGCTTTTGCCAGAGCCAGATTCGCCCACTAAAGCGTGTACTTCACCTTCTTTTAAACTAAAGCTAACACGGTCAACAGCGCGAATAGCGGTTTCAGACGTTTGCAGTTCAATGGTTAAGTTTCGAATATCTAGTAACTGCATTTAATCGGCCTTACGTGCTTGTAAAACTTTGCGAAGTCCATCGCCCACTAAGTTTGTTGAAAGAACCGCTAAAAATAGCAGTACACCCGGCAGTGCTACTGTCCAGGGAGCTAAATATATAAGCCCTAAGTTCTCGGCCAAAATTGCACCCCATTCAGTAGTGGGCGGCTGTGCACCAAGTTTTAAAAACCCTAACGCCGCAATATCTAAAATAGCAGTAGAAAGCGCCATGGTAAAAATAACCACAATATACTCATATACATTAGGGAAAATACCGCGCGATAAAATATGCCATTTAGAGGCACCATCTAGGCGGTAAGCGGTAACATAATCTTTGCCAAGTTCATCAACTATCAGGTTTCTAATTGAATGAATAAATTGAGGCAACAAGGCCAAAATAATTGCCCATACGGTATTCATTAATCCAGGACCGAGTATGGCAATAATAATAATGGCTAACAATAAAGAGGGGATTGACAGCGTTACATCCAGTAAGTGGTTCAAAAAACTAGAACGTATGCCTTTACTAATGCCAGCAAAGGTACCGACTAACACACCAATGACAGTGGTGATCAGTGCAGCCACAACCGATAACCCAAATGTGTATGTGGCGCCATTCATTAAACGAGACAGCACATCTCGGCCTAAATCATCGGTGCCAAGTATAAACCGCACATCGCCCATTTCATTCCACGAAGGAGGAAGTAGCAGTGCATTACTGTGCTGTTGATTTACCCCATAAGGCGCAAGAAAAGGCGCGGTAGCCGCTAGCAGGCTAAAGGCAATAAACACCCATAAACCAACCAATGCAGGGTGGTTATTTTTAAACTTTCGCCAGAGTCTCGCTAATGGCGATTTATTAGAATCTTCTGAAAATAAGTTAAACTTTGCCATGCGCTTGGTTCCGAGACAGAGGATCGAGTAGGGTGTAGGTCAGTTCGGCTATAATCGTTGCAATAATGATAAACAAAGAGACGGCCATTAATCCACCTTGTATGGCAGGATAATCACGTTGATAAATACTGTCGATTAACCAACGACCAATCCCAGGCCATGAAAAAATAACCTCGGTGATCATCGCTAGGGTGATCAAGGTACTAAACTGCAAACCTATTTGTTTTATAACCGGTAGTAAGGCGTTTCTTAGGGCGTGATGAATAATAAGCTGCCCACGAGTAAGCCCTTTGGCGCGAGCTGTTTTAATAAAGTTTTGATCCATTACTTTTAACATTGATTCGCGGGTAAAGCGCACCAATACAGTGGTTGGGTACATAGCAAGTACAATAGTGGGCAAGGTAAGGTGATGCAGCGCATCTAACATGGCCATACCATTGTAAGGAAAATCAGCCAGTAAAATATCCAGCAAAATAAATCCTGTGCTCGCGGGTATCTCATACAATAAGCTCACTCGCCCCGACATAGGAAACCAGCCAAGTTTGAGCGAAAATACCATTATTAGTAACAATGCCAGCCAAAAAATCGGCATAGAATAGCCAATCATTGCTGTAGAGCTAATAAATTTATCAGGCCATTGCTTGTGATAAGCCGATGCTAAAATCCCGACAGGCACACCCACCACTACTGAAATAACTAACGCATAGATACTTAGCTCTAACGTCGCAGGAATTAAATCAACCACATGGGCAAACACACTGCTGCCCGAGGCGAATGACATTCCCCAATCCCCTTGTAAAATTCGTCCTACAAAGGCGATGTACTGCATAAAGTAATTACTGTTAAACAAATACTTTTCTTCTAGTTGGGCATTTTGGGTAAAATTAGTGTCTGGTATGCCGCTTAAGTTACTGAGCGGATCGCCAGGAAATAAATAACTCAACGAAAAGGTAAAAATGCTGAGTAGCAACACCATAAAAAACAACAGACCGAGGCGGCGTAAAATATAATCTAAGATCATTATCTTTTCCTCGCGTTAGCCAACGAAATAGCACCGAATGGCCCTAAGGTGATGCCTTCAACATCTGCGCTACTTGCTTGAAAACGCATACCATGGGCAATTGGCAGTAAAGGCAATTGTTTGATGATCATGCTTTGTGCAGCGTCATAGTATTGTTTACGTAAATTTAAATCTGTGGTGTCTAACGCTTTGGTTAGCAATAAATCAAATTCAGGATTACACCAGTTTGCTGGGTTTTTGCCACTGAATGTTGCAGTACAACTTAACAATGGGCTAAAAAAGTTATCGGGATCAGGTGTATCAGCTGCCCAGCCTAATAATACGCTGTCGTGGCGATGCTCACCAATACGTTGAATGAAGGTGTTCCACTCGTATTCCACTATATTAACGTTAACGCCAATTTTGCGTAAATCACTTTGCATTAGCTCAGCCATTTTTCGGGCATTGGGGTTATAAATTCGGCTTACCGGCATTGCCCAAATACTCATATCAAAGCCTTTTGGAAAGCCTGCTTCCGTCAATAGTTTTTTTGCTAACTGTGGGTCAAAGCTTGGCATATTTTTCTGCGGCTCAAACGCCCAAGAAGTTGGCGGAAGAATAGACTGTGCACGCAAGCCATTACCGTAATACACCGCCTGCATTATCTTATCTATATCAATGGCATAAACTAAAGCTTGGCGTACTTTTAGGTTATCAAATGGTGGACGCTCGGTATTAAACGCCCAATAGCCAATATTTAAGTTAGTTTCTCTTTCAACATTAATATCATCACGTTGCGCTAAAATACTCAATTGGGCACTGCTAGGGTGTGCGGTTACATCACATTCTTTGGTCAATATTTTAGCGATACGAGTGGTGCCATTCGGGGTAATGTCGTACACCAATTGCTCAAGGGTAACCTCATGTTTCCAATAATCAGCGTTTTTATAAAAGCGTACTAAATGATCGCGTCGGTACTCTTTATAAATATAGGGACCCGTACCAACTGGGTATTGATCAAATAAGTTTTCTTGATTATTAGCTTTAAGCGCCATGGCATATTCTTTAGAGAGCACCACAGCAAAATCGGTCGCCATATTAGCTAAAAAGCTGCTTTCGGCATTAAATAACTCAAACCGGACTTGGTGATCAGATACTCTAACAATTTTACGAATTAGTTGGTCAATCCCCACACTTTGAAAGTAAGGGTAATTAGCATCGCCAACAAAGTGATAAGGATTATAAACGTCAAATAATCGGCTAAAAGTAAAAATGACGTCATCGGCATTAAATTCACGGCTGGGAGTAAAATACGAGGTGGTATGGAACTTCACTCCTTTGCGCAAAGTAAAGGTAACCGATTTACCGTCTTTACTGATTTTCCAATCAGTGGCAAGTTCACTCTTAAATTCGGCGGTCACTGGGTCAATACTAATCAACCGGTCATATAACTGGTTAGCAATAATATCGATAGTTGATCCTGTGGTTGTGACTTGTGGATTGAACGACACAGGGTTAGCCTCGGCGCAATAAACAAGACCTTGGTTTTTTTCTTCTAAGATTTCTTCTTTACTATCAATGCAACCTACTAAGCTCAATGATATTAAAGCAAGTAATAATTTATGCACCCGCACAACCTCTACTATTCTAGCAAATTGTATTTTTTCAAATAACCACGTAGTTGATGATACGTTAAACCAAGTACTTCTGCAGTCTTCTTTTGATTAAATTGGCTATGTTCTAATGCTTTTTTTATTAATGTAATTTCAAATTCATTAGAGAGCGTTTTTAAGTCACATGGAAACTCAGGTTCTTTGCTGCTCGCGTTCAATGCAACAGGCGTTTCTGTGGGCTGAGTATGAGCCGGTTCAGATTGTATTATAGTAGGCGCTTGTGCATGTTTTATGCGGGCTTTAGGCCTGAAACGACTTTCGAATGGGTCTAAAATAATTTTATGTACAGGAATATGTTCATTACCGTGGCGATAGAGACTTCGCTCCACCACATTTTTAAGTTCACGGACATTACCCGGCCACTCATAACTTAGTAAACTTTCTTGAGCGCTGCGGGTAAAACCACTAAATAGCTCCCACTCAAGATCACGTGCCATATTCATCGCAAATTGTTCAGCAAGTAACATAATGTCATCTTGGCGCTCGCGCAGTGGCGGAAGGGTGATCACATCAAACGCGAGTCTGTCGAGTAAATCACTTCTAAATTCACCTTGCTGCGCTAAATGAGGTAAATCTTCATTGGTTGCACAGACTAAGCGAGTATCTACTTTAACGGTTTGCTTGCCGCCAACACGCTCAAATTCACCATACTCAATCACTCTTAATAGCTTTTCTTGCACCATGGCAGAGGTATTTGCTAACTCATCTAAAAATAAGGTGCCGCTATTGGCACGTTCAAAGCGACCTTCATGGCGTTTACTTGCGCCTGTAAAAGCACCACTTTCATGACCAAATAATTCACTCTCGAGTAGGTTTTCGTTCAATGCCGCACAATTGAGCTTGACGTAACTTTGGTCCCAGCGCTTGGATAAAAAGTGTAAACGTGCTGCTATAAGCTCTTTACCTGTACCGCGCTCACCAATAATGAGTACGGGTTTATCTAGGTTAGCCAGTTGCGAAACCTGATCAAGCACCGATAAAAAGCTGTCTGATTGGCCAAGTAAATTGTCCTGTTGGCGATATTGACTCATATTTCCTAACTCTTAGTCATTTTTACTAACAGTTAGTGTATTTCATTATGAGGGATAACAAAAGTAATTTGTAATTTACATTTAACTTATTGAAACTAAATGGTATTTTAAAATTATAAAAGTTGGCAAGCATATTGATACTAATAAAAGCAGACACATTTAGATTAAATAATAGAGGTATATGTTATGGGAATTTTTTCACGTTTTGCAGACATTGTTAATTCTAATATCAATGCCATTTTAGATAAAGCAGAAGATCCTGAAAAAATGGTTCGTCTTATTATCCAAGAGATGGAAGATACACTTGTAGAGGTTCGCTCTACTTCAGCAAAAACACTTGCTGAGAAAAAAGAATTAGTACGTCGCGTAGATACACTAAAAGCCCAAGTAAACGATTGGCAAGACAAAGCCGAATTGGCACTGAGCAAAGATCGTGATGATTTAGCACGCTCAGCTTTACTTGAAAAGCAAAAATCAGCTGATGCAGTCGCCGCAGTAGAAAGTGAACTTGATCATGTAGAATCTCATATCGAGAAACTACAGCAAGAAGTGACTACGCTACAAGAGAAACTAGCGGATGCTAAAGCACGTCAAAAAGCGATTATTTTACGTCAACGCTCGGCTGAGTCGCGCCTTGAGGTTAAAAAAGCACTTGATAGTTCTAAAGTAGATGATGCACTTAATCGTTTTGAACGTTACGAAACCAAAATTGATGGGCTAGAATCTCAAATAGAGTCTTATGATTTGGGTAAACAAACGTTAGCGGATGAGATTGCTGATTTACAAAAGAACGAAAAGATTGACGACGAGTTAGCTGAACTTAAAAAGAAACTCGCAAATAAATAAATATAAAACAGGGGCCTTGTGCCCCTGACATCAACATTGAATACGGATTGTCAGGAGAGGATTATGTTTGATCCAGAGATACTAGTTGCACCCTTTATCTTGTTTATGATTTTTGTTGCGCCACTGTGGTTAATTTTACACTACCGAAGCAAAAAGCAGGTAAGCCAAGGGTTAAGTGAACATGAGCATCACCAGTTATTGGAACTTGCTCAAAAAGCTGAAAAAATGACTGATAGAATCGAGACATTAGAAGCGTTACTTGATCAAGAGTCACCACAGTGGAGACAAAAGATATGAACACTAAACGCGAATTATTAAGAGACCCACAACGTGGTAAAATTGCCGGTGTTTGTGCGGGATTAAGTGACTACTTTAATATGGAGTTATGGTTAGTTCGCATTATTTTTGTTAGTGCTGTACTACTAACCGGTGGCCCATTATTTGTGGTAGCGTATATTGCAGCGTGGTTTATTTTAGATAAAAAACAACCCAGTGCTGTAAATAAAACACAATCATCGTATGGCGGTGATCCGCTAGAAGTAAAATTTAAAGTATGGCAAAAAGGCGAGCCACCACGTCGCGCGCTGCAAGACTTAAAAGAGCGATTAACCCGTGTAGATAGCCGCCTTCAAAACATGGAACGCTACGTTACTTCAAGCGAGTTTACGATCAGCCGTGAAATTAATAAACTTTAAGGGATTGATAAGCACCTTGTTTGCAACGTGATCAATGACGGCAACTGAGGTGCAAAACACTTTATGAGCCAATCATTTGCAAAAAAGACCTTTAAAAGCGTTAAAGGCAAAGCACAAAAAGCCCTGCACCGCAGTTTAGACCAACATGTTAAACTTGCCGTAACAGGGCTGAGCGGCAGTGGTAAAACTGCGTTTATTAGTGCACTAGTTAAACATTTAACCTCTCAGGCGAATGACAACAACTTACCTTTTTTTGATGTAATGCGTGAACACCGCCACATTGCTACCAAAATTGTGCCGCAAGAGGCATTAAACGTCCCCACTTTTGATTACAACCGTGCAATAAGTGCTTTACTACCAAGTGAAGGTGACCCTGCATGGCCCGCTTCTACCGAGCGAATAAATACTTTACGTTTGGCGATTAAATATCAAAGCAACGCGGGTCTGCGCGGTCATTTCTCACCACAATCGACGCTGTATTTAGATATTATTGACTATCCTGGTGAGTGGTTGCTTGACCTACCTATGCTCGCACAAAGCTTTGAACAGTGGTGCGAGCAACAATATCCATTACTTAGCCAAACGCCACGTAACCAAAGCTCAGCTGAATTTTTACAATCCATAGAGCTGCTTGATTTAGATGCACCGGTAGATGAAAACGCACTGGCTGATATTGCAAAATGTTATCAAACCATGTTGGTAGGGCTAAAAAAAGACACTAAGCTTGCCATGTTACAGCCAGGGCGAATGTTAATGCCGGGTGACTTGCAAGGCGCACCATTATTACTATTTTTTCCAATTAGTCCTGAAAAAATCAGTGACGATGTAGTAGCGGGTTCTAACTTAGCGCATTTAATTAAACGTTTTGATGCTTACGTAAAAAAAGTTGTTAAGCCATTTTATAATGAGCATTTTCGTCATTTTGACCGTCAAATTGTACTTGTAGATGTACTGAGTGCGTTAAATGAAGGCTATGAAACGTTAGCTGAGCAAAGTCGAGTTATCAACCAGCTATTGTCACACTTTAGCTATGGTGATTCTGGTTTTTTTAAACGCTTATTTAAACCTAATATTGATAAAATATTATTTGCTGCTAATAAGTCCGATCACATTAGTGCAAAACATCACAAAGATCTTGCACTGTTACTCGATTCGTTAGTTAAAGAGCAAAGCAACCACTTAAAATTTGATGGGGTGAAAATAGAAACACTGGCGATGTCGTCAATCGCTGCCACTTTGTCTCGCCAAGTGGTCGACAAGGGGCAAACACTCGACTGCATCTATGGCAAGCCATTGAATGAACAACAGTGGCTAACTTACCTGCCTCCTCAGCCGCCGAGTAGAATGCTTAATAAAAGTGAGTGGCCAGCACATGGGTTTGAGTTCTTATCATTTGCACCTATGCCAAGCCCAGATCAACAGCTTAAGCACATCCGCTTAGACCATGTGATGCAGTACTTGTTAGGAGATAAGTTAACATGAGTGAGTCAACACACCAATTTC
This sequence comes from Pseudoalteromonas sp. DL-6, assembly GCF_004328665.1. NCBI lineage: Bacteria > Pseudomonadati > Pseudomonadota > Gammaproteobacteria > Alteromonadales > Pseudoalteromonadaceae > Pseudoalteromonas > Pseudoalteromonas sp. DL-6. The sequence continues at coordinate 2,183,570 of NZ_CP019770.1, read as the reverse complement.
AAGCTGGGCGTCGTATTAATGCCCAAAATATTGAGCAAAATGAACCGGATTTATTAGCGGCTAAAGTCGTAGAGCAAGGACAAAGTGAGCAGCCTAGCAAAGATAGCGACGAGCTAATTGAACCTGAAATCGATATTGAGCCTGTATATAAAAAGTCTAAATGGCAGACCCTTAAAGGCCTGTTTGCACTGAGCTTTATTGTTTTAGTATTACTTGAATTCGCATTTTCAATTGTATTGGCGTTTCAGCAGTCGGTTATTTTAGGTGGAGTGTACTTAACCGCTGTAATAACCGGTGTACTACTGATATCGCGCTTGTTGTGGCGTGAATATAGAATGTTACGCAGTTTAAAGCGTAATCAGCTGCACCGCCATGAAGCTAACCGTTTGCTCAATAGTGAGCAGGTAGGCGGGGCGATACCTTGGCTTGAAAAGCTTAATAAACATCAGCAATTAGATAATTTCGAAAACTTTAAAAATCAGGTCGCTACGCACCACAGTGACAAAGAAATAATGACCCTGTATGCGAATAGCTTACTGATAACGCAAGACAATCAAGCTAAAAAGTTAATAAACCGTTTTGCAACAGAGTCAGCTTTATTAGTTGCTCTAAGCCCTATTGCGCTGGTGGATATGATGGCTGTGCTGTGGCGTGGCACTAAATTAATAGAGCAAATAGGCCGCATATATGGCATAGGCTTTGGTTATGCCAGCCGTATTAAACTTTACCGTATGCTTATTAAGCAAGTAATGTTTGTAGGTAGTGCAGAGCTTGTGTCTGATTTAGCCGCCACGGCACTGAGTGCTGAGCTTTTAGGTAAGCTTTCAGGGCGAGCTGCGCAAGGTGTCAGTGCCGGTATATTTACAGCACGTATTGGTTATAAAGCTATGGAATTAAGCCGACCCTTACCGCGTCTTGAAAATAAGCGCAGCTTGTTAAAAGGCACAGTCCAAGGGATTGCGAGTAAAATTATGAGCCGTAAGGGAGCTGAAACTAAGTAGTGAGACTTCATTGGCAATATTTGTGTACAGCTTTTTGGGTAAAGTTTGCACAAATAGCCATCTGAGCATCCGGCATGCTTGTGATTTTAAGTGCGGTGCGTTTTATTTATGCTATTGACACACATAATAAAAACGAGAACACACAATGAGCAAGCATCATCAAAACACCCAATGTATCCATGGCCCACAAAAAGCAAACGATCCGCATGGCGCATTAACCTCACCTTTGTATCAAACGTCTACGTTTCATTTTGAAAATGCCGCCCAAGGTGCTGCCCGCTTTGCAGGTGAAGAGCCCGGTTATATTTACACGCGTTTAGGTAACCCAACCACGACTGAACTTGAGCAAAAAGTAGCGCAATTAGAAGGCTGTGAGGCCGCCGCCGCCACGGCTACAGGCATGGGGGCGGTATCCGCTTCGGTACTAAGCTTCCTATCGCAAGGCGATCACTTAATTGCATCAAGCGCTCTGTATGGCTGCACTTTTGCTTTTTTTGCGCATATGTTGCCGCGATGGGGAATTGAAGTCACTTTTGTTGATATGACTAATGAGAGTGAACTGCGCGCAGCCATTAAGCCTAATTCAAAAATGATATTTGTAGAAACACCAATCAACCCAACCATGGCAGTGATTGATTTAGCACTTATTGGCAATGTGGCTAAACAGCATAATTTACTGAGTGTGGTTGATAATACTTTTTTGACCCCGCTACTGCAGTCACCAAAAAAGTACGGTATCGATATTATAATGCATAGCGCGACCAAGTATTTAAATGGTCATGGTGATGTTGTTGCGGGTATTGTGTGTGGTTCACTTGAGCATATTACACAGATTAAAATGACCGTGCTTAAAGATATTGGTGCCACTATTAGTCCACACGATGCGTGGTTAATAAACCGCGGCTTAAAAACTTTAGCTATTCGCGTTGAACGCCATTGCCAAAGTGCGCAAACGATTGCTGAGTATTTAGAAGGTCATCCGCAAGTAAATAAAGTGTATTACCCTGGGCTTAAGTCTCACCCAGGTTACAAGTATATTGGTAAGCAAATGAAAGCGGCTGGTGGTGTTATTGCCTTTGAAATTAAAGGGAGCTTAACCGACGGTGAGCAGTTTATTGATAGCATGCAACTGTGCACTTTAGCGGTTAGTTTAGGCGATGCTGAAACCCTCATTCAACACCCTGCATCGATGACGCATTCGCCATACACTCCCGAAGAAAGACTAGCGGCTGGAATTAGTGATGGCTTAATTCGTTTATCAGTTGGGTTGGAAGATGTTAACGATATTATTAACGATCTCAACCAAGCATTTACTAAAACATCTTGAGGTGTAATTTATTGTTTACAGTAATTTCTATCTGTATGTACTGTTAAGTATAGGGTGTGATTTTATCTTTGCTTTGGTGTAATTTTAAATTTACGATTTGCGTAATCTGCAATAGTATTGATCTGCGTCAAGCTATTAAACTTTTGTTCACTTTTGCATAGTATGGCTACATCGAATAGCCAAGCATTTGGCTGTTATTTTGACACCGATTTAGGGTTTAAACCCAAAGAAGGTATTTATGGCTAAAGCAAGTAATTACACCTCCAAAACACCTGATGAAAATGGGGTTATACATTGGAGCGATGAAGAAAATAAAATTTGGTCTGAGCTTGTAGCACGCCAACTTGCGTGCATTGAAGGCAAAGCCTGTGATGAGTACATGGAAGGGTTGAAAAAAATCAATCTGCCTCATGATCGCATCCCACAGCTTAGTGAGCTAAACGAAGTGCTATTAGCAACCACAGGTTGGCAAGTTGCACCTGTACCTGCACTTATCGATTTTGATGAGTTTTTTAGGTTACTCGCTAACAAGCAATTTCCTGTAGCGACCTTCATTCGTAGCCGTGAAGAATTTGACTATTTACAAGAACCCGATATTTTTCATGAGATATTTGGTCACTGTGCCATGCTAACCAATCCTGACTTTGCTGAATTTACCCATAAGTACGGGCAACTAGGATACGCGGCAGAGAAGAAAGATCGCGTTTATTTAGCACGCATGTACTGGTTTACCGTTGAGTTTGGTTTGATGCAAACCGAAAAAGGATTACGTATTTACGGCGGTGGTATTTTATCAAGCCCAGGGGAAACCCAATACGTGTATTCAGATACACCAGAGATTAATCCAATGAATGTGCTAGATGTACTGCGTACACCGTACCGTATAGATATTATGCAACCATTGTATTATACGATTAATTCGATTCATGATCTGTTTGAAATATCTCAAATGGATATAATGACTTTAGTTGAGCAAGCTAAATCACTTGGTTTGCACGACCCTAAGTTTCCCCCAAAAGAAAAATTAGCTAGTTAATTTTTAAAAAAGTAACGCTAAACTAAGGATTTAAAATGTCTTCATTAAGTGCACAAAAATGTGAAGCCTGTCATGCAGATGCACCAAAAGTATCTGATGCTGAATTGGCTGATTTAATTAAAAAAATCCCTGATTGGGTGCCAGAAGTACGTGATGGTATTATGCAGTTAGAGCGCGTTTATAAGTTTAAAAACTTTAAACAAGCCATTGCGTTTACTAATAAGGTAGGTGATATGGCCGAAGACGAAGGTCACCACCCTGGTTTACTAACTGAGTGGGGCAAAGTAACCGTGACTTGGTGGAGCCATTCAATTAAAGGCTTGCATAAAAACGACTTTATTTGCGCGGCTAAAACAGATGACGTATTTAACGCGCTGTAATTAATTAGATTTGAATAAACAAAAAGGCACTGCAAAGTGCCTTTTTTTATGGGTGGTTAGTTAATTAGGTTTTATCGGTATTTAACATGTCATCATGCTCAGCCATATCCCAAGGTAGTTCGCCTGGGCTGTTACCTAAAAAGTGTAAGTAGTTCTCAAACTGATCAAGAATATCCTTCACAATATCATCTTCATTGTAGCCATAAACATCGTACGACAGACCACCACGACGTAAAAATACATCAGCCTTATAATACATTTCAGTATTATCATTATCTGGTCGTAGTTCTGAGTAAGCAAAGCTCGGCATAGGGTGCTCGGTAAGGCGAATATCATAAACAAAATCCACATGCTCATGACGTAGTACAGTTAAATGAGCGCGTCCTAAATCAGTATCAAATTCGACCACGGCATGCCATTGTCGAGATTTCAATTCTGCTTGTACGGCTTTCATTGCCTCAACAACTACACTGCCAATAAAAGTATGTACTTTTTCTTTATTAGGGTAATTAACCATAGCAGCTAAACGGCGTTTCCAATGGGATAGATCAATATTACGACCATTGAGTGAATGTGCTTGTAGACTGGTATCGCGATGGCCTTCAATTCTTAAAGCCCGCCAAAGCCCAGCGGTGGCAATTAGCATAATAATAGCAAAAGGTAGCGCACTGACTATGGTCATGGTTTGCAGTGCACTTAAGCCACCTGCCACTAATAAAACAGCGGCCACAGCGCCTTCAAGCACCGCCCAGAACACCCGCTGCCATGCTGGCGTATTAATATTTCCACCTGAAGCGAGTGAGTCGATTACCAAAGAGCCGGAATCAGACGAAGTAACAAAAAAGGTAACAATTAAAATAACCGTGAGTAGCGAAATAAAAAATGAGAGTGGTAACACTTCAAATAATTGAAATAACGCCACGGCATGATTTGCTTGTACATCACCAATGAGCGTGTCAAAGCCTTCATTCATTATTAAATTCAGTGCTGTATCGCCAAACACTGAGAACCATAAAAAAGTAAAAATAGTAGGAACTAACATTACGCCAACAACAAATTGTCTGATGGTTCTGCCGCGGCTAATTTTTGCGATAAACATGCCGACAAACGGCGCCCACGCAATCGTCCAGCCAAATATAAATAAAGTCCAGTTACCAATCCAGTCACTGCGGCTATAAGCTTGTAAGTTAAAGGTGCGCTCAACTATGCCACTAAGATAACTACCAGTATTTTGTAAAAACGACTCTAAAATATGAATCGTTGGGCCAATAAAAAATACAAAGGCCATTAATGAAACGGCTAAGGTCATATTCACTATAGATAAACGTTTTACCCCTTTATCCATTCCGGCAACTACAGAGAGCGTTGCTGCGGCGGTAATAATAGCGATTGCTGTGATTTGTACTGTGGTATTAATAGGAATATCGGGCCATAAGTAGTGTAGCCCCGCATTAATTTGAGTCACCGAAAGTCCGAGCGTGGTCGCAATACCAAACAAGGTGCCTAGTATGGCAAATACATCAACGGTATGGCCTATAGGGCCATATATTTTATCACCAATAAGTGGATACAAGGCAGAGCGAATAGACAATGGCAGACCATGACGAAAGGCAAAATAAGCCAGCACTAAACCAACAATTCCATAGATAGCCCAAATATGGAATCCCCAATGAAAAAAGGCAATTTGCATTGCTTGCTTGGCCGCATCCACGGTTTCAGCGGCGCCTGATGGCGGGGATGCATAATGCAGTACCGGTTCGGCTACACCAAAATAAAGTAACGCCACGCCGTAACCGGCAGAAAACAGCATGGCAAACCACTCACCAAAGCTATATTGCGGCTGAGCGTGATCAGGGCCTAGCTTGATGTTTCCCCAACTTGAGGCGGCAACACACACGATAAAAACCAAGAAAATAGCGACTGATAACATATAAAACCAGCCAAAAGTTTCTGTTATCCACTTGAGGGCGACACTGAATGCCTGACCGGCGAGTTCAGGGTTACTACTTGTACCAATCACCAAAAGTAGAATAATAAATACTGCAGGTAAAAATACAGGTAGCAAAATAGTTGAGCGTAAAGCAGTTTTTGTCATATTAGTCCTTAATATTAATTGCTAACTTTCAAGTATGCCTGACCACCTTATTATATATTTCGTTTATTGGCTAATTCAGTTGCTTGTTTTATATACTTATATTATTGATAACAGAGTAAATATAAGTTAACGATAAGAGTTAGCAAATTGATAACCATACCTTTTTAATTTAGAGTTCGTGACAAGCAGCTTTGTATTGATTTCATCTGTGTTTAAGTTAGTTCTGCTGAACGCTTATGAATTCAAGCTATAAACTTTTCTCCCAATTACATTGCTTTACTAGATTAAACCAAGGGCTGGTAAACTCTTTAGCTGTAATGGGGTCGGGAAGGGTTAAAGTAACATCAAGCTTTTTAGCCAGATAATGTGCTACTAGCTGTTTCATTTTATCGCTTTCTAATTGCTCATATGCTGCTTGCAGCTGATGTTTATCTTTTTGACTTATAAACTCACCAGTTAAGTTTTTGTAGCCTAGTTCAAGCCAAAGTAGCTGTGCTTGTTTAGCTTCGTTGGGAAATGCATGGGTTAAAGTTGCCGTTGGAGTATAGAGACGTTCAAAGTTAAGCTGATGTTCTTGAATTAAAAAGATCATTAATAAATTCAGCCCAGTCGAAATTTGTCCTGCACGTTTATCAAGATTTTGATTAAGGCTTAATGCACTTCTAAAGTAGCGTTCAGCGTCAGTAACATTCCCTTCATCAAGCGCTAAGTAGCCTAAATTACTTTTTATAAGTGCTGTTACATTAGGAAGCTTTAATTGTGTGGTGAGCTCAAGGCTATCGGTATATAAGGCGCGAGCTTTTGCAAAGTCGTTTTGCGAGCGAGCAACCAGCGCCATACTGTTAGTAAGGGTGAGTCGTTGGCGATCGCTGTGCGCATATTTATAAGCACATTTAAATGAGAGCTGGGCATCGTCTAAATATTCAGCATGGCGCAGCCATATTCCTAAGGCACTCATAATGGGGGTCAATTTTTGCTTGAAATAGTCAGCTTGATGATGCTGAAATATAGCGTCAATCGATTTATAAAGCCGATCGTAATGGCTGGTGGGGACGGCTGTGCGGGCATAAAGCAGATGCCAACGGATAAATAACGCAGCAGGAGCCGTATCTAGCTCTTTAAGGTTCTCAAGAATAATTATTGATTGTGCAGGATTAACAATAAGATAATCTTCGGCTTCGTTAAGTTTAGCTTCAAACGTTGTAAAATCATGAGCCATAGCCTGCGTTGAACCTACTAACACCAACCAACCTATAACGAAAAGGCGCAACAACTTATCCCCAACAATCGAATCATTCAGCTATTCACTATAGATGGAGGTATCTAACAAAGCAACGTCATTAAAAGGTACAAGTGTTGAGGGAAGGTATTATAAAATCACTAAAAAAGCCCTAAACCTATATAAGCTCAGGGCTTTTTCTACACATAATTAATTCTAGCGAATACACTTAACTTTAATGTATCGTTGGGTTTCGTTTTACTCAACCTAACCTACGTTTAACATCAACTTATTCAGTGCTTACAGCTAAAAAATTACAACTGCTTTTTAATCATCAATTGAGCGAAGCAGGGCGTTAATACCTACTTTTTCACGGGTTTGTTGATCAACTTTTTTCACAATAATCGCAGCGTACAAACTATGCGTGCCATCTTTTGAAGGCAGTGCACCCGGAACCACAACTGCACCGGCTGGTACGCGACCATAATGAATTTCACCGGTTTCACGGTCGTAAATACGGGTGCTTTGGCTAATGTAAACACCCATTGAAATAACCGCACCTTCTTCAACAATAACCCCTTCAACAATTTCTGAACGAGCGCCAATAAAGCAGTTGTCTTCAATGATGGTAGGATTTGCTTGTAGCGGCTCTAAAACGCCGCCTATGCCCACACCGCCTGATAGGTGTACATTCTTACCAATTTGAGCACATGAGCCCACAGTGGCCCATGTATCAACCATAGTGCCTTCATCAACGTAGGCGCCAATGTTTACATACGATGGCATTAGTACCACGTTTTTCCCTACAAAACTGCCTTTACGGGCAACGGCGTTTGGTACTACGCGCATGCCGCCTTGTTGAAACTGTTCTGGTGTGTAGTCGCTAAATTTAAGCGGTACTTTGTCGTAAAATTGATTTACGCCATCATTCATTGGCTGGTTTTCACGAATTCTAAATGAAAGTAGCACGGCTTTTTTAAGCCATTGATGAACAACCCATTCGCCAGAAATTTTTTCTGCAACACGCGCTGCGCCACTATCTAGTAGCTCAAGTGCATCAATAATTGCTTGTTTAACATCGCTTGATACGGTTGCTGGGCTAATACTGTCGCGGTTATCCCACGCATTTTCAATCATGGTTTTTAAATCTGACATAGTGTCCTCTTATTCAATTTCGGCGTTGAGTTTTTTACGTAATGCCTGATGAATTTTTGCTTGCTCTTCATCAGTCAGCGCTTGATATTCGTTATTAGATACCACAAAGAAATCTTCTGCGCGCTCGCCTACCGTAGTAATGCGTGCGGCATGTATGTGGAGTAAGTAAGCTTGAAAAACCTCAGCTATTTTAGTTAATAGTCCAGGTATATCAACCGCTTGAATTTCTATTAAACTACGATCCTTACGAGGGTGCGGGCGTAGTACAATCTTAGGCTTAATATTAAAATCTTTAAAACGTTGTGAACGGCTCTTTTTGAAGCGTATTTTTTTTCGCGGATCATTCAATGCTTGCTCTAATCCGCGTTTAATCGATTGCGCACGGCTACTGGCAATTGGGTCGCCATTAACTTCTAAAATAACGAAGTTAAATAGTACGTAGCCATCTTTGGTGGTGAGTACTTGGGCATGTTGAATTTGTGCTTTTTTAGAGCCAATAACACTGACTAATCGAGCGAATAACGCTCCTGAGTAAGGACTGTATGCAAATACTTGAGTACCGCCATGCATTGCCTTATTAGAGACAATAACACTGGGTAGACTCAAGTCGGTACATTTGAGCAAGTGCTCTGTATGCCACGAAATTTGTTGTTCACTAAAAGCGGTAAAGTAATTAGCCTTAAAACGGCTCCAAATTAAGTCAATTTGATCTTCATGATAATGTAAATTAAGTAAGCGCTGCTTAGCTTGATGCTTTTTATCTCGAATTTGGTCGCGTTGATCCATAGGGTTTTCAAGCCCAAGGCGCAAAGCACGTTGTGTATGCAAGTAAAGCTCACGTAATAGCGTGTTTTTCCAGTCATTCCACAAGTTGTCATTGGTGGCACGTATATCGGCGACCGTTAAACAATAGAGGTAGTCGAGCTGACGCTCTGTTTTTACGCGCGATGCAAAATCTTTTATTACATCTGGGTCGTTTATGTCTTTACGCTGCGCCGTTACCGACATAAGTAAGTGGTTGCCAACAAGCCAAGAAATTAACTTACCATCGGATGATGCAAAGCCATGCAATTTAGAAAAGGCAATGGCATCAACAGCGCCCAGTTCAGAGTGATCGCCCCCACGGCCCTTAGCAATATCGTGGAAAATACCGGCTAAATACAGCAGCTCAGGTTTATCCATGCGCGTGACAATTTCGCTGCAAATTGGGAATTCGCTAATCCCGGTTTTATCAAAATACTGATAAATATTATTGATTAGCTTGTGGGTATGTTCATCAACTGTGTAGGCGTGAAATAAATCAAATTGCATTTGCCCAAAGATATTTCGCCACTGCGGCAAATAGGCGGCAATCATGCCATGTTTGTGCATCAGCGTAAAAGCACGTCCCATACCATTAGGGTGCTTTATAATGCGTAAAAAAGCTTCTCGGCAGGCCGCGTAGTCTTGTAGATCGCCTAATAAACGACGGCGAACCTGGCGAATAGTGCGAATAGTGCTTGGGTATATATGGGTAATTTCTGGGTGGTCAGCAATATGCTCAAACAACACAAAAAGTTGGTCGCGCCTAAAGAATACTGACGGACTTTTAACCCGAATTTGATGGCCAACGCGCTCAAAGTTGCGATCGAGTTCTTCAACGGTCGCTTGGCTGCTGTCTGGCGAAATACTTTGCTCAAAGTATGAAAGCAACATTTGGTTAAGCTCACGTACTCGGCTCATGATTCTGAATAAACGCTTCATCATGCGTTCAACCGAGGCTTTACCATCACTACCAAAGCCCAATATTTCGGCAGCTTGGGGTTGGTGATCAAACAATAAGCGATTTTCTGAACGTCCTGCGGCTAAATGCAGTGCAAAGCGGATGTTCCATAAATTTTCAAGACATTCTAACAGCTCTTGATATTCCTCATGGGTCAGGTAGCCGTGGCTAATTAGCTCTTGCAACGTTTCGGCTCTGAAGTGCTTTTTAGCGACCCAAATAATAGTTTGCAGGTCGCGTAGACCCCCTGGGTTTTCTTTTATATTCGGCTCTAGATTGTAGGCTGTACCGTGACATTTTCTGTGGCGCAGGTTCTGTTCTTGTACTTTTGCGACAAAAAATTCACCTGAGCCCCATACTGGTGTTTCAATAATATGGTTTTTGAGTTTTTCAAACTCAATATGATTGCCAAAAATAAGACGGCTTTCTAATAAGCTGGTGGCAAAGGTAACGTCTTCACGTTTTTGATCTATGGCTTGTTCAATAGTACGAACACTATGGCCTATCTCGAGATTAAGATCCCACAACATAGTAACGAATTGGCCAATTTTTTCGCAAATATCATCATTAGGCTGTTTCGTAACAAGTAATAAAAAGTCAATGTCGGAGTAGGGATGTAGCTCGCCACGACCATAACCACCTACTGCAATTAAGGCCAAGTCTGGTTCGTGAGCTAAATCATAAACCTGAAAAAGTTTGATTAGCAGCCGGTCAATAAATTCTGCACGGGCATTAATTAATTTACCAACAGGTTGTTTTGAGAATTCATTATGCAACCATTTATAGAAATAGGCGGAGCAATCACGGTAATCGCTTAATTGCTCAGCATCATTAAGCAACTTTTTTACTTTGTTAGGTAATGCCACTTAGGCTGGCTCCTATATATGGATTGCATTGTAAGTTTGATATTTATTTTTATAATATTTTTGCTGTAAGGGTAATAAGTTATATTATTCCCTTACAGCAAATCGCTTTAGCGATATACAGTAAAAACCTGCTAATACCGCGATTAAGCGCACACTAAATTAATGTTCGATAATTCTATCGATTGTATCATCTGATCGTAGTGTTAAAATTTCAACACCATTTTCAGTTACAAGTAAGGTGTGTTCCCATTGAGCTGATAAACTACGGTCTTTTGTTACCACAGTCCAGTCGTCTTTAAGTAATTTACATTGGCGTTTGCCCGCATTTACCATAGGTTCGATGGTTAAACACATACCTGCTTTTAATGTTTCGCCAGTACCTGCTTTACCGTAATGCATTACCTGTGGTTCTTCATGGAACTCGCTACCGATGCCGTGGCCGCAGTATTCACGGACGATAGAGTAGTTAAAGCTCTCTGCATATTTTTGAATAGCTGCACCAATATCACCAAGGCGAACACCCGGTTTTACCATTTTAATGGCAAGGTATAGACTTTCTTGAGTAACTTCTGCAAGGCGTTTACCCTGAATATTAGGCGTGCCTACATGAAACATCTTTGATGTGTCACCGTGGTAACCATCTTTGATAACGGTGATGTCAATATTTACACTGTCACCCTCTTTTAATGCTTTGTCGTTCGGAATACCGTGACAAATTACATGATTTACTGAGGTACAAATTGATTTTGGAAAACCATGATAATTAAGAGGAGCAGGAACGGCATCTTGCACATTAACAATATAATCATGACAAATTGTATTTAGCTCATCGGTGGTGATACCTGGTACCACATGTGGTTCGATCATTTCTAGCACATCAGCAGCCAAACGGCCGGCTACACGCATTTTCTCGATTTCTTCAGGGGTCTTAATCACAGCGCTCATTGAGGCTCCAAAGTTGCGTTTTTAGATGATTATCGTCGCACAATTTTTGCACGAGACGTTGAGTATTTATTTTTAATATGGTATAAAGCGCGCCGTCTTTTTACAAATAAATTCTTAAATGATTTTTTGTATTTAAGGCAAACACAATTTTATTTTAACACACACACGTATCGTCACATACACTTGGGTGCATTTCAGTTTCATTTAACTGCGGTGTTGGTGCTATGGGATATGTGGAGGCCTAACCCTAAACAACTTAGAGGATTTACAAAATGGCAAACGTTTCAATGCGCGATATGCTTCAAGCTGGTGTTCACTTTGGTCACCAAGCACGTTACTGGAACCCAAAGATGAAGCCTTTCATCTTCGGCGCACGTAACCGTGTACATATCATCAACCTTGAGCAAACTGTACCAATGTTCAACACTGCACTTAAGTTTTTATCTGGTGCTGCTGCAAACAAAGGTAAAGTTCTTTTCGTTGGTACTAAGCGCGCAGCAAGCGAAGCAGTGAAAGAAGCTGCTTTACAAAGCGATCAATTCTTCGTTAACCACCGTTGGTTAGGCGGCATGTTGACTAACTGGAAAACAGTTCGTCAATCAATCAAGCGTCTTAAAGACCTTGAAGCTCAAAGCCAAGACGGAACTTTCGAGAAGTTAACTAAGAAAGAAGCGTTAATGCTTACTCGTGAAATGGAAAAGCTTGAAAAGAGCCTTGGTGGTATTAAAAACATGGGTGGCCTTCCAGACGCTATCTTTGTAATCGATGCTGACCACGAGCACATTGCTATCCGTGAAGCTAACAACCTAGGTATCCCAGTTGTTGCAATCGTTGATACTAACTCTAACCCAGACGGTGTTGATTACATCGTACCTGGTAACGATGATGCTATCCGTGCAATCAACCTTTACACTAGTGCTGTTGCAGCTGCGATCACTGAAGGCCGTGAGAGTAACATCGTTGCTCAAGCTGAAAAAGATGACTTCGTAGAAGCTGAGTAATTAGCTGTCATCAAGTCTTCATCTTTTAAAGGTGAAGACTTGCTATTCTTGTGGAGCGGGTAACCCGCTTATCTAAACCTGATTTCAGATTTGAGGATTTACTAATGGCTGTAACTACTGCCCTAGTTAAAGAATTACGCGAGCGTACTGGCGCTGGCATGATGGATTGTAAAAAAGCGTTAACTGAAACTGATGGTGACATCGAGTTAGCGATTGAAAACATGCGTAAGAGTGGTGCTGCAAAGGCTGCTAAGAAAGCAGGTAACATCGCTGCTGAAGGTACTATCATCATCAAGCAAAACGCGGGTGTTGCAGTACTTGTAGAAGTTAACTGTCAAACTGACTTCGTTGCTAAAGATGCAAGCTTCCTAGCATTTGCTAACAAAGTTGCAGATGCTGCTATCGCTGACACTTCATCTATCGAAGACTTACAAGCTAAGTTCGAAGAAGACCGTGTTGAGCTAGTAACTAAAATTGGTGAAAACATCAATGTACGTCGTCTTCAGTACATCACTGGTGAACAACTAGTTGAGTACCGTCACGGCGAGCGTATTGGTGTTGTTGTTGCTGGTGTTGCTGATGAAGAAACACTTAAGCACGTTGCAATGCACGTTGCTGCTTCAAACCCAGATTATCTAACGCCAGATGACGTACCTGCTGATGTTGTTGAAAAAGAAAAGCAAGTACAAATCGATATTGCGATGAATGAAGGCAAGCCTGCTGAAATCGCTGAGAAGATGGTTGTTGGTCGTATGAAGAAATTTACTGGTGAGGTTTCTCTTACTGGTCAAGCTTTCATCATGGAACCGAAAAAATCTGTTGGCGAAATTCTTAAAGAGAAAAACGCAACAGTTACTGGCTTTGTACGTATGGAAGTTGGTGCAGGTATCGAGAAGAAAGAAGAAGATTTTGCTGCTGAAGTTGCTGCTCAAATTGCAGCTGCTAAAGGTCAGTAAGACATACTATTTGTGATGCAAAAGGAAAATACATGCAATTAAAGTACTATTTGCTTTTGCGTCACGCTTAGAAATTCTTTAAAATAACCGCGCTTTTATGTTTAACATAAGCGCGGTTATTTTTTATCCATAATTCAATAAAAGTTGGCCCCAAAACTATGACTATCAATCGCAAACCTATTTTTAGACGTGTTCTTCTCAAATTAAGTGGTGAAGCTTTAATGGGAGACGAAGGCTTCGGCATCGACCCTAAAGTTTTAGACCGTATGGCACAGGAAATTAAAGAGCTCGTAGAACTCGACGTAGAAGTGGGTTTAGTTATTGGTGGTGGCAACTTTTTACGCGGTGGCTCATTAGCCGAAGCGGGCATGAATCGTGTTGTCGGTGACCATATGGGGATGCTTGCAACCGTAATGAACGGCCTAGCTATGCGTGATGCGCTACACCGTGCGTTTGTAAATTGTCGCTTAATGTCAGCTATCCCATTAAATGGTGTGTGTGATGCGTATAACTGGGCTGAAGCAATTAGCTTGTTGAAAACAGGTCGCGTTGTTATTTTTGCCGCTGGTACGGGTAACCCGTTCTTCACTACTGACTCTGCAGCGTGTTTACGTGGCATTGAGATTGAAGCTGATACGGTAATCAAAGCGACTAAAGTGGACGGTGTATTTAGTGATGATCCGGTTAAAAACCCTGAAGCGACACTTTACCGTCACTTAAGCTACAATGAAATTATTGAAAAAGAATTAAAAGTAATGGATTTAGCGGCATTTACTCTTGCTCGCGACCATAATATGCCATTGAGCGTATTTAATATGAATAAATCAGGCGCATTAAAACGCGTAATAATGGGTGAAGAAGAAGGAACTCTTATTTCTTCACAAGCCTCAGATGAAGTAAGTAAATAGATTAGGATTAAACCGTGATTAACGATATTCAAAAAGATGCGCAAGCGCGCATGCAAAAAAGTGTAGCAGCACTTGGTAGTCAATTATCTAAAATTCGTACTGGCCGTGCTCATCCTGCAATTTTAGACGGCATCATGGTGTCGTACTACGGCGCACCAACGCCTTTAAATCAAGTTGCAAATGTAACAATTGAAGATTCACGTACACTGGCTATTGGTGTATTTGATAAATCTTTAGCGCAAGCGGTTGAAAAAGCGATTATGGCTTCTGACCTTGGTTTAAACCCAATGTCTGCAGGTACGGTAATTCGTGTACCACTTCCTCCATTGACTGAAGAACGTCGTAAAGATTTAATTAAAATCGTACGTGGTGAAGTAGAAGGCGGCCGTGTTGCTATTCGTAATATTCGTCGTGATGCAAATGGCGATATTAAAAACTTATTAAAAGATAAAGACATCTCTGAAGACGAAGCTCGTCAAGCTGAAGATGCAATTCAAAAAATCACTGATAAGTTTATTAAAGAAATGGATACGCAACTAACGGCAAAAGAAGCTGAGTTGATGGAAATCTAATAACTGTTCTAGACCCAAGTAAACAGCTTTAATTAAATAATTAAGTTGCTGTTTATCAGTCTTCGCAGTTTACTATAATTGTGTGATTTTAAAGGGTAACAGAATATGTTTACTCTTTGCTAGTGGCTCGATTGTCAGTAAATACAAGGTTGTTGGCTGTATATTTATCTGCTTAAAGTAGATTTATTATCACGGGTACAGGTTAAATTTATTAGTTTTGAAACGCCGTCTGGGGTATACTAGGCGGCGTTTTTTTATGGAATACACAAAATTTATGGTTCTAGACGCTGATACAATTTCACAGCAATGTTTGCCTAAACATGTTGCTATCATCATGGATGGGAACGGGCGTTGGGCACAAGCTAGAAATAGGCCTCGTGTATATGGGCATAAAAAAGGCGTGGATGCAGTTCGTCAATCTGTGCAGTTTTGTACTAAATTAGGGATACAATCGTTAACCTTATTTGCTTTTAGTAGTGAAAACTGGCGCCGCCCTGAAGACGAAGTAAATACATTAATGGAGCTTTTTTTATTTGTACTAAGTAAAGAAGTTAAAAAGCTGCATAAAAATAACGTAAAACTAACCATCATTGGAGATTTATCTCGATTCTCTGAAAGCTTGCGCGCTAAAGTACATACTGCGCAAGAACTAACAGCGAATAACACCGGCCTGCATTTAAATGTAGCGGCAAATTACGGTGGTCGTTGGGATATGACCCATGCTGCTAAGCAGGTTGCTTTACAAGTAGCAAATGGGGAAATTGATCCCGCAGACATTACAGAAGAACATATTGCACAGCACATGAGTATGGCAGATCAGGCTCAGCCAGATTTACTGATCCGTACTGGTGGCGATGTCAGAATTAGTAATTTTTTACTTTGGCAGGCAGCCTACGCTGAACTTTATTTTACCAATACACTTTGGCCTGACTTTAACGAAGCTGCTTTTGCAGAGGCCATTGCATGTTACGTTGCCAGAGAGCGACGTTTTGGTTGCACGGGCGAACAAATAAAACAATTACTCGCTCAAACCTAAAATAGATTAAGGGTCATCATTTTGTTAAAACAACGTATTTTAACCTCACTAGTGCTAGCGCCATTAGCACTGGCTTTGGTTTTTTACACCCCACTAACGTTATTTAGTTATTTTGCGGGTGCTATTGTATTAATGGGCGCGTGGGAATGGTCTGCTTTTATGGGACTATGCGATAAACTAAAACGCGGTGCGTTTGTATTATTAGTGGCTGTATTACTTGGTTTACTTAATTTACATTGGCCTATAGAAACCCTATGGCAAGATGGTCAGCTTGTTGGCGATGCTAATTACCTATTTACCTTATCGTTTTCATGGTGGCTAGTTGCAAGTTATTTAGTGTGGCGTTATCCCGCGATGGCTAAAGGCTGGAATGAAGGACTGGTGATGCGCGGTATTGCAGGTTTACTGACATTGGTTCCATTATGGCTTGCGCTTAATACACTGCGTAGTGCGCAATATACAGAATCAACACACTATGGTTCTATGCTGATTTTAGTGGTGCTAGGTATTGTATGGAGTGCCGATATTGGCGCTTACTTTACCGGTAAAAGTTTCGGTAAACATAAGTTAATGCCTAAAGTTAGTCCAAATAAAACCATAGAAGGCCTCGCTGGTGGCGTGGTTGCTGCGGTGTTATTTGTATTGGCTTTTTGTTATTACACCAACGTTGATACTTCTGTATGGCCTATTTATGCAGTAATGACGGCATTTATTGCTTTATTCTCTGCGGTAGGTGATTTACTAGAGAGTATGTTTAAGCGCGAAGCGGGTCTTAAAGATAGCGGCAGTTGCCTACCTGGGCACGGCGGTATTTTAGACCGTATTGATAGCTTAACTGCAGCAGCGCCGATGTTTGTTATTTGCTTTGCCTGGACACTGAGTTTATGAGTGCAGTGCAACAACTGGTTATTTTGGGTGCGACGGGGTCGATAGGTCTTAGCACGTTAGATGTTGTTGCAAGAAATCAACAGCAGTTCAAGGTGTTCGCATTAGCCGCTGGGCAAAATGCAAAAAAAATGGCTGAGTTGTGTCTTGCTCATCAACCTCGTTATGCTGTTATGGCTTCAGAGCAAGCCGCTAAGCAGCTTTGTGAACTTTTAAAAGGCATGAGTAAAACACAAGTAATGCATGGCGAGAAAGCTATGAGTGAGCTTTGTGCGCATGTTGATGTTGATACTGTGATGTCAGCAATTGTTGGTGCGGCTGGATTACTACCCACTTTGAGCGCAGTCGAAGCGGGTAAAAAAGTGCTGCTGGCAAACAAAGAGTCATTGGTGATGTCGGGTCAGTTGTTTATTGATAAAGTGAAACAACACCAAGCAACTTTATTACCCATCGACAGCGAACATAATGCTATTTTTCAGTGTTTACCTAGTGCGTTACAAAACACCCAAGGACAAGCACGGCTTGAGCAGCATGGTGTTAGTAAAATTTTATTAACTGGCTCTGGAGGGCCGTTTTTAAACCGTGACATTAATACGCTTGCTAGTGTTAGCGTCAGTGAAGCGGTTGCTCACCCTAATTGGTCAATGGGACAAAAAATATCGGTAGATTCAGCCACGATGATGAACAAAGGTTTAGAGTTTATTGAGGCTAAATGGTTATTTAACTGTGATGCCAGCGATATTGATGTGGTGATTCATCCACAAAGTATTATCCATTCTATGGTGCAATACCAAGATGGCTCTATTTTAGCGCAAATGGGAAACCCCGATATGCGCACCCCAATAGCGCATGCACTTGCTTTTCCACAGCGAATTGATGCGGGAGTTAAACCGCTAAACTTTTCTGATATTTGTGATTTTTCGTTCACCAAACCTGATTTCTCTCGTTACCCTAATTTAAAACTGGCCATTGCCGCCTGTGATGCAGGGCAGGGTGCAACCACGACGGTAAATGCGGCCAATGAAATGGCTGTAAATGCATTTTTACAAGGTCAAATTAGTTTTACTGATATTTATAAAGTGAATGCGCAAACGTTAGAGGCTGCAAAGTTTACCAATGTGCAAACGCTTGATGAAATTTTAGAGTGTGATCGTTTGGCACGCATGAGCGCGACGCAGTTTATAACAAAAGTGGTGCATTAAAATGTTCGATTTTTTTTGGAATTTAGGTTCGTTTATACTCGCGCTCGGTATTTTAGTGACCGTTCACGAATATGGTCATTTTTGGGTGGCACGTAAGGCGGGCGTTAAAGTACTGCGCTTTTCAATTGGTTTTGGTAAACCCTTATTAAAATGGCACGACAAGTACAATACTGAGTATGTAATTGCAGCCATCCCACTCGGTGGTTACGTAAAAATGTTAGATGAGCGTGTTGATGAAGTACCAGCCAATCAGCGTCATTTATCGTTTAATGCTAAATCTGTTCAAGCGCGAATAGCCATTGTGGCAGCAGGGCCCATGGCGAACTTTTTATTCGCTATTTTTGCTCTAGCTGTCATGTATATGGTGGGTGTACAAACTATAAAACCGGTTGTAGGCAATGTGGTTGAAGGCAGCCGAGCAGAGCAAGCGGGCATTATGCCTACTCAGCAAATAATTAAAATTGGTGATGACGACATTGCTAATTGGCAAGATGCGACTTTTTCTTTGATGTCGCACTTAGGTGATAAAAGTGTTGCTGTTACTTTACGCAACGAAAATTATCAACAAACGACGCAAACTCTCAATTTGGATGGTTGGAAACTTGATCAGCAGGATGTACCGCCATTAAGTTCGTTGGGGATTGTGCCGTTTCGCCCTCAAGCGACACTTACAATCGCGGCGATTACTAAAAACTCTGCTGCCGAACAGGCAAATTTACAGGTTAGCGACGTTATTTTAGCTGTAAACGGTGAAACAATGAGCAGTTGGCAGCAATTAGTTAATCTTATTACGCAATCGGCTAACAAATCCTTACAATTTAGTGTAAAAAGACAAGATAGTATAAAAACAATAACAGTCACTCCGAAGAGTCGCGTTGTCAGTAATGGTGTTGAACAAGGCTTTTTAGGGGTTGCTCCGGTTGTAGAGCAGTGGCCTGATGATTTTGTTGAGACTAGACATTATGGGCCACTAGATAGTATTGTGCTGGGCACAAAAGAAACATGGCGTTTAATTACGCTGAGTTTCGACATGATAGGTAACTTAATTACTGGTCAAGTGTCAGTGAAAAATTTAAGTGGGCCCGTCGGCATTGCAGTCGGCGCAGGCACAAGTGTTAGTTACGGATTAGTCGCATTTTTAAGCTTTTTAGCTTTGATCAGCGTTAATTTGGGAGTATTTAATTTACTTCCTCTGCCAGTGCTTGATGGTGGGCACTTAATGTATTACATAATTGAACTTTTTCGTAAAAAGCCGGTCTCTGAAAAGACACAAGAGTTTGGTTTTAAAGTGGGAGCCTTGCTACTCATTTTTCTAACATGTTTCGCTTTGTTCAATGATGTATCGCGCTTGTAGTTGTTTAAGCGTGGTAACGACAAATTAGAACACGATTGTAAAGCTCGTAACTATTTAGTTTACGATGCTAAGCGGTAATACAGTTGTAAAGGATAAAGATAATAAAATGGCTATAAAAAAACATTTGGTAGTTTCAAGTTTATTGGGTGCAAGTTTTGCAGCCCTAGGCCAAAACTCCTTTATTGTTGAAGATTTAAAAGTTGAAGGACTGCAACGTGTCGCACTTGGTGCTGCATTAACGCATATTCCTATTAACGTGGGCGACAATGTTGATGAATACACAATTTCAAAAACAATTAAGTCACTTTATCGCTCAGGTCACTTTGACAATATAAAAGCGTTGCGTGATGGCAATAACGTTATTTTTAAAGTAACAGAACGCCCAACAATTAGCTTTATTGAATTTGAAGGCAATAAAGACATAAAAGATGAGCAGTTAAACCAGTCGCTTGATCAACAAGATATTCGCCAAGGCGAGCCGCTGGATAAAACGGTTATCGATAACATTGAAAAAGGCTTAGTTGAGTTTTTCCACAGCATTGGTAAATACAATGCAAAAGTGGATATTAGCATCACAAAGCTCCCTCGTAACCGGGTTAAATTAAAACTCGAGTTTGATGAGGGCGATGCAGCCTCTATTCGTCAAATCAACTTAGTTGGTAATGAACTTTTCTCAAACGAAGAGCTATTACAGCTTGCAGAGTCGCAACAAGATTTACCTTGGTGGCAGTTTATGGGTAGCGATCGCTATCAAAAACAAACCATTGAAGGCGATTTAGAAAAAATTCGTAGCTTTTATTTAGACCGTGGTTATTTACGTTTTAATATTGACTCAACGCAAGTATCAGTTAGTCCTGAACGTGAATCGGTTTATGTAACGGCCAATATAACCGAAGGCGTTAAATACAAAGTAAAAGGCTTTGATTTCATCGGTGATTTACTCGGTCGAGAAGAGCTAATCAAAAGTGTTATCCCGCTACGCACTGGCGAGCTTTACAACGGTTCAGTTGTTACCTCTTCAGAAGAGTTCATAAAAAGCTACTTAGCGCGTTTTGGTTATGCCAATGCGGAAGTACGCACCATTCCAGAAATTGATGACGAAAATCAAGAAGTACAACTGACCTTATCGGTTGACCCGGGTAAACGTGTTTATGTGCGTCGAATTATTGTTGGTGGTAACCAAAATACAGCCGACGAAGTTCTACGTCGTGAAATGACACAGCTTGAAGGTGCATGGCTATCTAATCAAAATTTAGAGCGTTCTAAGTTACAAATTCAACGCTTACCTTATATGGAAACGGTTGACTTTAATGTAGTGCCTGTCCCTGGTGTGGATGATCAAGTTGATGTTGACTTTACTGTTAAAGAGCAATCAGCAGGTAGCTTTAATGCCGGCCTTGCTTATGGTTCGTACTTAGGTCTGCAATTTAATATCGGTGTGACCGAATCTAACTTTTTAGGTACAGGTAATCAAATTGGTTTTAACATTAATACCTCGCGTGGTTCTGAGCGTGTTAGTGTGTCGTACACAGACCCTTACTTTACGCCAGATGGTGTATCGCAAGGCAGCAGCATCTTTTATAGTAACTACGATGCTAGCCAGTTTAGCTTGATTGACTATAAGTCAAAAAGTTACGGTTTAGGCACTAATATTGGTTTTCCAATTGATGCTATAAACCGTGTTAACTTTGGGGCTCGTTGGATAGAAGAAGAGCTATCTGATATTGCAGAATATGAGCAAACACGTGTACTACGTGAAACCTTCTTAGATCCAGAGAATCCTGATGCGGGCTTTGAGTTTACAAAATATGAGTTAAGTGTGGGTTGGTCGCGTGTAACGGTTAACCGTGGTTTATTCCCAACGGCAGGCTCAAGACAAACATTAAACCTGACAGCCACAACGCCTAATTCAGATTTAAAATACTTTAAATTAAATTACGATTCACGTTTTTACTGGCCGATTTCTAACGATCACCGTTGGGTTTTCTCAACGCGTGCGGCATTAGGTTATGGTAATGGTTATGGTTCTACCAACGGGTATGAGCAAACTTTACCATTCCAAGAGTACTTCCGTATTACAGAAATGGAATTACGCGGCTTTGATAGAAATACCATCTTACCGCGTGCGGTATCACGAGTACCACAATCTATACCAGGCACGCCATCGGGCGATGGTACAACCACTGGTAATATAGGTGGTGCTTCAGAGTTTGACGTGCTTGTTCCTCAAGGCCGTATAGGTGGTAACGCGAAAGCGGTTGCAGGTATGGAGCTTATTGTTCCTACACCGTTCTTAGATGAAGAAAATACCAGTTCAGTACGTACTAGTTTCTTTGTTGATGCAGCTAACGTCTGGGATACCGAGTTTAACGTTGATCGTTATCAAAACTTAGGTATTGATGAGCGTGCAAAATTAGATGACTACTCAGACCCAATGCGCTTTAGGGTTGCAACCGGTTTATCATTACAATGGATCTCACCTATGGGTCCTATGCTGATCAGCTTTGCGTATCCGTTGCAAAAAGAAGAAGATGACGATACCAAGACCATCAGTTTTAATATTAGTAACACTTTCTAAAGGAGTTTTTTATGAAAAAATTATTCAAATCAACAGCAGTTGCGATTTTAGCTACACTTATGATGGGAACATCAGTTAATGCTTTTGCTCATAAAGTGGGTATTGTAGATATGCAAGAAATTTACAAGCAGCTTCCACAAATGGCCAAAATTGAGCAGTCTTTACAAACTGAATTTGCAGAGCGTCGTCAAGAGCTTGAAAAGTTACAAGGCGATATTCGTTTTGAAGCAGAAAAGTTTAAGCGTGAAAGCACCACAATGAGTCAAGACCAAAAAGACGCATTACGTGATAAAATTCAGGGTATGCAAAAAAATCTTGCTGAAAAGGGTCGTCCATTAGAGCAGGAAATTAAAGCACGTCAAAATCAAGAGCTAGCTAAAGTTCAGACTTTAATTATTAAAACTATTGAAGAAATTGCCAAAGATGGCGACTTCGACGAAGTTAAGGTAAAAGACACAACTATTTACTTTAACCCTAAAGAAGTAACTGATCTTTCTGAAAAAGTTGTAACAGCTGTAAGTAAGAAATAATTAATCTATGCAAAATTATACGCTTTCGCAAATTGCGGAACTTCTAAGCGCCGAGCTTCAAGGTGATGGCGCTTTAGAAATTAAAAAAATAGCGACACTTGCAAATGCCCATACTGGGCATATTGCATTTTTAGCGAACAAGAAATATCGCTCTCAACTTGAGACAACACAAGCCAGTGCGGTGATACTGAGCCCTGACGATGCACCTTATTTTTCAGGCAATAAAATCATTGTTACTAATCCCTATGTTAGTTACGCCAAGTTAGCTCAATTAATGGATACTACCCCGCGTAGCGCATCTCACGGTGTGCATCCAAGTGCGGTTATACATGCTACTGCACAAGTGAGCAAAAGTGCAGCCATTGGTGCTAATGTTGTAGTTGAAGCTGATGCTGTAATTGGTGATAACGCACAAATTGGTCCGAACAGTTTTATTGGTGAACGTGCTAAAATAGGTTCAGGCACCAAACTTTGGCCAAGTGTGAGCATTTATCATGATGTTGAGATTGGCGCAGACTGTTTATTGCAAGCAAACACTGTTATTGGTAGTGATGGTTTTGGTTATGCAAATGAACGTGGTGAGTGGCTTAAAATTCCACAACTAGGCTCTGTGATCATTGGCGATAAAGTAGAAATCGGTGCAAGTACCACCATAGATCGTGGTGCACTCGATGATACTATTATTCATAGTAACGTTATTATTGATAACCAATGTCAGATAGCACACAACGTTGAAGTTCAATCAGGCACGGCTATTGCCGGTTGTACTGTACTTGCAGGCAGTGTCACCATAGGTAAAAATTGCCAGATTGGCGGCATGAGCGCAATTAACGGTCACATGTCTGTGTGTGATGGTGTTATAATTACCGGCATGAGTATGGTGACCAAATCAATCACCGAACCAGGTATTTACTCATCTGGTATGCCTCATACGACTAACAAAGAATGGCGAAAATCAATTGCTCATTTGCGCAACCTTTCAGACATGAAATCACGTCTAAAAGCGCTTGAAGCATTGAATAAGTCATGATCGTTGAACACTAAAAAGGATGCTATTTTGGCAAACGAATTAAATAGCCTTGATATTCAAGAAATTTTAAGTTTATTACCGCACCGTTACCCGATGCTACTAATTGATCGTGTAATCGATTTCACTCCAGGTGAATCGTTGCATGCAATTAAAAATGTATCGATTAATGAACCTATTTTCACTGGCCATTTCCCAAATCAGCCGATTTTTCCTGGTGTGCTAATATTAGAGTCAATGGCGCAAGCAACGGGTCTATTAGGGTTTAAAACGGTTGAAAATCGTAGCGAAAACGAACTTTACCTATTTGCAGCTGTAGACAATGCTCGTTTTAAGCAGCCGGTTGTGCCAGGTGATACTATGCATCTTCATGTTAAGTTTTTAAAAGAGCGTCGTAACATATGGAAATTTGCGGCTGAAGCTAAAGTTGACGGCAAAACAGTGTGTAGCGCCGAAATCATGTGTGCTAGAAGAGAGTTTTAATTGTGATCCATGCTACGGCAATAATCGAACCGGGTGCAAAACTTGGTAACAATGTGTCAGTTGGACCATACAGTTACATCGGTAATGATGTTGTTATTGGTGATGACTGTATTATTGAGTCTCACGTTGTTGTTAAAGGGCCTTCTACTATTGGCTCTGGTAACCATATTTTTCAGTTTGCTTCTGTTGGCGAAGCCTGCCAAGACAAAAAATACAACAACGAGCCAACCAGCTTAATTATTGGCGACAATAATGTTATTCGTGAATGTGCAACTATCCACCGCGGCACAATTCAAGATGAAGGCGTTACTAAAATAGGCAGCAATAACCTATTTATGGCTTACACTCATGTTGCGCATGATGCTGTTGTTGGCGATAACGTTATTTTTGCAAATAATGCCAGTGTAGCCGGCCATGTTCATGTTGGCGACTGGGTGATTTTAGCGGGTAACTCCGGTGTGCATCAATTTTGTAAAATTGGTGCGCATGCATTTGTTGGTATGTATTCGGGGGTAAACAAAGACGTGCCTCCATTCGTTACCACCATTGGTATGCCAGCAGGCCCTGCAGCAATCAATACTGAAGGCATGAAACGCCGTGGTTTTGAAAGTGATGAAATTATGGCAGTACGCCGCGCGTACAAAGCGTTTTACCGCAAGAGCTTAGGTGTTGATGAAGCGATTGAGTCACTTGCTGAAGACGCTGAAAAATATCCAGCAGTGCAATTGATGATTGATTTCGTTAAAAGTTCTGAACGCGGTATCGTGCGTTAATACAGAGCATTTTAATAGATATAACAAACCACCTTTGAGCAATCAAGGTGGTTTTTTATTAGTTGATTAATAATTCAGTCTCTACTCAGCCTTGTCCCATTACACTATCTGCACATTTTCCTATAAAGTATAAAAAATGAAACAGACAAAATTAGTATTTATTTCAGTACTATCGGTTATTTTGACCGCCTGCAGTACTGCGCCAAACAAGATAAATAGTCAACAAAGTGATATCTCAGAACGAGGTAAAGCATCATTTTATGCTGATAAATACCACGGCCGAACTACTGCCAGTGGCGAGCGCTTTAGCCAACAAGCGGCAACAGCTGCTCATTTAAAACTCCCGTTTGGTACACGAGTAAACGTTACTAATATTGCTAATAATAAGTCAGTGGTGGTGAAAATTAACGACAGAGGCCCTTATATCCGGGGGCGAATTATTGATTTATCTAAGGCGATGTTTGAAAAAATAGCCGACCCTAAAGTCGGCGTTATTGATGTAGCGGTCACCGTTATTGATAAAAAATAATACTGCTAAGGACTAAAAGCGGGTCGTTAACGCCATATAGTCAGGGTGTTCATTGAGCAATTGTTGATGTGAACCTTGAGCGATGATCTGTCCGCTGTCTAACCAGATGACACTATCCATTTGCGATAACAACGCTGGATCATGAGTAATTGTTAATACACTAGCATGCTCTTTTAGCTGTAAAATACTGTTCATAACGGCTTGTTTAGAAATATTGTCGAGTCCTTCAGTCGGTTCATCAAGCACTAAAATGGCAGGCTGTTGCAGCAGCGCTTGTGCTAGCGCTATACGTCTTGATTGGCCCTGAGATACGTTTCGACCGCCGGTACCCAAACGGGTTTTTAACCCTTGTTTTAGCTCAGAAAACCAATCACCTAACTCTGCCTGTCTTAATGCTGCTATCATTTTTTGCGAGGTTACATTGGGAGCTGCGTAAGCAAGGTTTTCGCCTAATGTACCATCAAAAATATGATGCTGCTGGGCTAAAATATTTAATGTTTTTGCACGACTCTCATTATTTAACTCATGTAGGTTTATGATTTCTTTGCCGCTTTGTAAGCTTATTGTTCCTTGCTGTAGCGGCCATAAACTACTAAGCAAATTCACTAAGGTGGTTTTACCACTTCCACTTCGCCCAACAATGGCTACTTTATGCTTCGCGGGGAGCGCAAAACTCACATTATTTAATGCCTGCTTTTGGCCATAGTGATAGCTGACATTATTTAACGATAAAGCCCAGTGCTTATTTAATAGCTCAATATCTGTGGTTGATACATTATTTGTGCTAAGCGTTTTGTCTTCAAGAATAAAGAGTCGCTCAGCTGCTTTTAGTACATTAGGAAGCTCAATAAAGGCGTTAGGCAGTAACAATACGCTTTCAAAACTGGCAAGCACAAACAGGCTCAACATCGCCAGCTCTACATTTACCATAGCACCGCTAAATACTAGCGGCACAATAGTTACAATGCTGGCAAGCATAGCCAATTGTACTATGAGTAAGCTCAACCCATCAGCGTTGCCAAAAGCCTTATGACGAATAAATAATTGCTGATTATACTGCTCACTTAACTGATCACACTTAGTGAGTTGCTGGTGTCGAGCTTGATAAATATTTAGTTCTCTAAGGCCCGTTAAGGTATCAGATAGCTCTGCTCTTAGTTGCGCACTAAGTAAGGTTTCTTGGTGGCTATTTTTATCTAATTGTCTGCTCAATATA
Source organism: Pseudoalteromonas sp. DL-6 (assembly GCF_004328665.1). Taxonomy (NCBI): domain Bacteria; kingdom Pseudomonadati; phylum Pseudomonadota; class Gammaproteobacteria; order Alteromonadales; family Pseudoalteromonadaceae; genus Pseudoalteromonas; species Pseudoalteromonas sp. DL-6. Next base: position 2,156,734 of record NZ_CP019770.1, on the reverse strand, counting down.
GCGGGTATAACCACCCCAATAACAACGATGCCCGTAAAGCAAATTAAGGCTACACTTGGGCTGTAAGCAGACATAAACAGCATAATAATAGGCACAGTCAGTAAAGCTACTAACATCGGCAGCAACACATTTAAATAAAATTTATCTAGTGCGTCTACATCATTTTGTAAGCGGTTAACTAAATCTGCACTGCGGCTCATAGCCAAATCAAGATTATTAAGTTTACTGAGTGTGGCGAACATATTTACTCGTATTTCACTTAACAATAAAAATGTGGCGTTGTGAGTAACTAAGCGTTCAGCGTAACGTGAAGCGGTGCGCACAATCGCCAAAAAACGAATGGTGCCAGCTGGGGTAAAGTAGTTCATATGGACGCCGGCAATTCCTGCGGCTGCCATAGAAGCTAAAAACCAGCCTGAAATAGCGAGTAAGCCTACATTAGCTAGCACCGTGAGTGACGCTAGAAACGTCCCTAAAAGCATCGCTTTATAATGAGGGCGGCACAATTTGAGTAAACGAATAAAATTAGCCATTAGTTACCCCTTGTTCTGCTGTTTGCAGTAGCTTTGCAAATTCGCCAGATTGCTGGCTGAGCGCTTTAAAATCGCCTTGTTGAACGATGCAGCCGTTTTCCATAACGATAAGTTGCTTAGCATTTTTTACTGTATTTAAGCGATGTGCGATGGTGATCACCAAGTGGTTTTTTGCATACTCAGCAATAGCGTTTTGAATGAGTTGCTCGGTTTGACTATCTAAATGAGCGGTTGGCTCATCGAGCACTAGAATAGGGGCGTGTTTTAAAAATGCACGAGCTAATGCTATACGCTGTTTTTGCCCGCCAGATAGCCCTTCACCTTGCTCACCTATTAAAGTATTAAAGCCATCGGGCAGCTCGTTAATAAATTCCAGTGCGCCTGCTTGCTTTGCAGCATGTTCAAGTGCTTCATGTGAAGCGCTAGGGTTACCTAGTTTTATATTGGCGGCTAGGGTATCGTAAAATAAGGTTGGCTTTTGTGGGATCCATGCAATGCTTTGTTGTAATTGACTTATATTCGCAGTCGTCAATGGTTGTTGGTCAATGGATATGTGTTGTATTACTTCTGGGTGAAAACCAAGCATGCAATCAAGTAGGGTGCTCTTACCTGAGCCACTAGCTCCCACAATGGCTACTAGTCCTGTGCTTGGCAGTGTTAAATTAATATTATTTATTCCCTCATTGCTATTAGGGTAACTAAAGTTGAGATCATGGATGCTGATAGTATTGTTAGCATCAATATTGATATTCGCTGTGTGGCTATCATCATTTTCGGGCAGTGGTGCATTTAAAATAATCAACATATCTGCGGCAGCACTGATCCCCTGCAGGCGCGCATGATAATGGCTGCCTAATTGGCGAAGGGGTAAATAAAATTCAGGTGCTAGTAACAGCACTACAAAGCCAGTAGCAAAATCTAGGGTGCCAAAAAATAATCTAAAGCCAATAATTACCGCTACCAGTGCCACACTAATTGTGGCTAAAAACTCCAGAGCAAAAGAGGATAAAAAAGCAATTTTTAACACGTTTAGCGTTGCGTGCCTAAAATCATCTGAAATACGCGCAATTTGTTTGAGTTCTTTGCGCGTGGCATTAAATAATTTTAGTTGAGTAAGCCCTTGTACACGGTCAAAAAAATAGTTTCCTAATACTGCCAGTTGTTGCCAACGTTTTTGATTAAGCGCCTCGGCTTTGTGACCAACTAGAATCATAAAAAAAGGAATAAGTGGCGCGGTTAATAAAAATATTAATCCTGCTTTGTAATCGGTAGGAAATATAACCACTAATATAGCCAATGGAATAAGCGCACTATAGGCAACACCGGGTAGGTATTTAGCATAGTAGTCATGGAGTGCCTCTACACCATTGTGCAGCGTGTTGAGCGTAGCGCCTTGGCCATTTTTCTCTATATAACTTGGGCCGAGTTGTGTGAGTTTATCGAGTAAGGTTTGGCGAATAGCCGATTTAATTTTAAGCGTAGCAAATGCGCTTAATCGCTCGCTGAGCGCTAAAAAAAGTGCGCGTAACAAAATAATACCCGCTAAAGGCCATAAATACTGGGTAACTTGGGCTAAATTACGCCCTTCAAACATTACCTCATGAATGGTTTGCGCGAGCAAATAAGCACCTGCAATCATTAAAATCGCATTAACGGTTCCAAGTGCAATGCTTAGCTTTAACCACATTGCCGCCGGTTTACTCTGCTGTTTTAAAAAAGCGCGCAGGGGTTGTTGCTGCGCGCGATTTGGTCGGGGATTAGTCGTCATTGTGATTTGTATTATGCTCGTTTAATAAATCATGGGTGGCTTGTTCATCATCAGCAATGCTGTTTTTATTTTGATGAAATTCATACCACATCACGTTTATAACGCCTAAGGTACAAGCAAGCAGTACACCTAAAATCCACGCGAAATACCACATAATTTAGTCTCCTTAATAACTGCCGTGAGGGTTATTTTCAATTTCATCAACGGTCACTCTGCGCCACATTTTCACATAACACCAGGTGGTGTAGGCTAGAATAAGTGGCACAAATATAACCACAGCAATAAACATAACATTGAGTGTTCTGTGGCTCGATACCGCATCCCAAATTGTTAAGCTAATATCAGGGTTATTGCTTGAAGGCATAATAAACGGAAATAACGAAACGCCCGCAGTCATAATCACCCCAATTAACATCACACTGGTTGCTAATAATCCCAAAGCGGGCTTATTTAACTTAGAAAACAGTAGAGCGCACAGCGCCATTGCAAATGCCAAAATAGGGAAGGTCATTGTCCATGGACGCTCACTGTAGTTATTAAGCCATGCGCCTTGAGCAGTGGTAACTACTTTAGCCAGTGGATCTGCATGACCTTGGGTGTCACCCATAGAGGCAATTTGATAACCCGTTAGATTGGCAACCCACACACCAGCTGCCGCAAATAACACTATAAAGGCAAGTAATGAGTAGCGACCGTATTGCCCTGAGCGCTCAGCAACTTGATCAGCTGTGCGCAGTTGTAACCACATGCCCGCATGTGCCACTAACATGGTAATACTTACCAAGCCGGCAATAAGCGCAAACGGATTAAGCAAGGCAAAAAACGAACCTTGGTAACTGACTCTTAATAAATTATCGATATGAAACGGCACGCCTAAAAATAAGTTACCAAACGCTACACCAAATACTAGGGCAGGTATGGCACTGCCGGCAAATAAGCCCCAGTCCCAGTTATTACGCCAGCGTTTAGAGTCAACTTTAGAGCGATAATCAAAGCCTAGAGGTCTAAAAAATAATGCAAATAACACCAGCATCATGGCAAAGTAAAAACCAGAAAATGCTGCCGCATACACCATAGGCCATGCTGCAAATAAAGCGCCACCTGCGGTTATAAACCATACTTGGTTACCATCCCAATGGGCGCCAATAGTGTTAATAACGGTACGGCGTTCAGAATCTGTTTTTCCGACTAAGCGTAGCAACATAGCAACGCCCATATCCATACCATCGGTAATGGCAAAACCAATTAACAGCACACCAATAATTAACCACCAGAGCATTTTTAATGTTTCATAATCAAAAATCATGATAGTTCTCCTTTAGCAGCCGTGCTGTGATCAGGTAATTCAAAATGGTACTTACCGGTATGAAGGGAGCTTGGGCCTTGCTTAATAAATTTAATCATTAACCATGCTTCAACAATCGCCAGTCCAGTATAGAAAATAATAAAACCAGTTAAGCTAATTAAAATATCATTAACCGTCAGCGATGACGTTGCTAAAAAGGTCGGTAATACTTCAGAAATAGCCCATGGTTGACGGCCATATTCAGCCACAATCCAACCAAATTCAATAGCAATCCAAGGCAGAGGAATGCTCAATACCGCCGCCCATAACAACCAACGTTTTTGTTCAATAATACGATGGGCGTTGTAATAAAAAGAGAGAATAAACACGCCAAGCATAATTACGCCACAGCCAACCATAATCCTAAATGACCAAAACATAGGGCCCACTTTAGGGAAGGAGTCTTTAACGGCTTGTTGTATTTGTGCCTCGCTGGCATCTACCACGTTAGGAGTGTAACGTTTCAGTAATAGGCCATAGCCTAAATCATCTTTCACGTTATCAAACTTTTCGATATTTGCAGGGGTATCGTCACCTGCACGAAGTTTTTCTAGGTATTCATAAGCAATCATGCCATTGCGAATACGCTTTTCGTGTTTTTTCTCAAGATCTGAAATACCAATTACTTGCTCATCGAGTGAGCGTGTTGCAATAATACCTAATGCGTAAGGAATTTTTACCGCAGCATGAGTTACTTGCTCTTCGGAGTCAGGAATACCGAGCATGGTAAAGGCGGCAGGCGCTTCTTCGGTATGCCATTCCGCTTCAATGGTGGCGAGTTTTACTTTTTGAACTTCACCGACTTCGTAGCCAGATTCATCACCGAGTAAAATAACACATAAAATAGAGGCTAAACCAAAGCCCGATGCCACCGAGAACGAACGTTTAGCAAATGCCAAATCACGTCCTTTTAATATGTACCAGCTGCTAATTCCAAGTACAAACATAGAGGCGGCAACATAACCTGCAGACACGGTATGAATAAACTTAACTTGTGCTACTGGGTTAAATACCAGCTCTGCAAAACTGGTCATTTCCATACGCATGGTTTGATAGTTAAACTCTGCCCCGACTGGGTTTTGCATCCACGCATTAGCAACTAAAATCCACAGCGCAGACATATTAGTGCCCAGCGCCATTAAAAATGTTACCCCTAAATGCTGGCGTTTAGAGAGCCTATCCCAGCCTAAAAAGAACATACCCACAAAGGTTGACTCTAAAAAGAAGGCCATTAAGCCTTCAATAGCCAGTGGTGCACCAAATACATCACCCACATAATGAGAGTAATACGACCAGTTAGTACCAAACTCAAATTCCATAGTGAGGCCGGTAGCCACACCAATAGCAAAGTTAATACCAAATAACTTGCCCCAAAACTTAGTCATATCACGATAAATCTCGCGACCGGTCATAACATAAACCGATTCCATAATAACTAAAATCCAGGTCATACCGATTGTTAACGGCACAAATAAAAAATGAAATAGAGCGGTGACAGCAAACTGTAATCGCGATAGATCCACAAAGGTTTCATCTATCATTTTTGGCTCCTTTGGTTGTGATGCAGTGACAGCACAAAGCAATTGTCAATAATTTAATAAACTTTCAGTAATTTCTGAAAGTTTGCGTCATTATTAGTGTTTGTACAATTTTTGTCAATATGTATATTAGAAAACTTTAATATACTATGACATTACATCAGCTTATAAAATACGCAATCATCAATTAAGAGTAAGCGATAAAAAAGTGGTGTGTTTTAAGCGTTTAACCTAGCCTTAAAACACGGTAAACTAATCGGTATGAACGCCGGGTTTACTTGTGAAAAAATAGCAAATGAAAAAAGATAAAAAACAACTACGAATTGGTATTGTGGCAGGTGAACTGTCGGGCGATATTTTAGGTGAAGGGCTTATTAAAGCGCTTAAAGCGCATTTTCCTGATGCAATCTTTGAAGGTATTGCAGGCCCTAAAATGCAAGCTCAAGGCTGTAAAACGCTGTTTGATATGGATGAGTTGTCGGTTATGGGCTTGGTTGAAGTCCTAGGCCGTTTACCGCGCTTGCTAAAAATTCGCAAACAGTTAGTACAGCATTTTATTGATAATCCTCCTGATGTGTTTATAGGCATTGATGCGCCCGATTTTAATTTACGTGTAGAAAAACCATTAAAAGACGCAGGCATCAAAACAGTGCAATACGTTAGCCCTTCAGTGTGGGCGTGGCGTGAAAAACGCATTCACACTATAAGTGCAGCCACTAACTTAGTATTGGCTTTATTGCCTTTTGAAAAAGAATTTTACGACAAACACCAAGTACCGTGTACCTTTGTAGGCCACACATTAGCCGACGATATTGCACTTGAGCACGACGATAGCCAAGCCCGCAGCCAATTAGGCTTAAGTGCTGATGACAAGGTGTTAGCGTTATTACCCGGGAGCCGGGGCTCAGAAGTGGGCTTGTTAAGTGAAACCTACATAAAAACAGCGGCTCAGTTGCAAGCACAGAACCCAGCGCTTAAAGTCGTTGTGCCACTGGTGAACGAAAAACGTAAAGCGCAGTTTATTGCTATTTTAAATGCCACAGCGCCCTCACTTAATGTTAACTTACTGGATGGGCAATCAAATTTAGCCATGCAAGCCGCCGATGCCATATTACTGGCATCAGGTACGGCAACGCTTGAGGGCATGTTATATAAAAAACCAATGGTGGTTGGTTATAAAATTAAACCCATGAGTTATTGGATTTTTAAAACCTTATTTACCTTTAACATTAAATATTTTTCGTTACCTAATTTATTAGCAGACGAAGAATTAGTGCCAGAGTTTTTGCAAAGCGAATGTAATGTCGCTAATTTAACAACAGCACTTACCCCTATGCTAAATAGTGACAATAAAGAATTAAAAGCCCGCTTTTTAGCCATACATGAAAAAATTAGATTAGATGCAAGCAAACAAGCTGCAAATGCAGTTGCGGAGTTAATAAATGCAAATTGAACGACCTAATGTAACCCTAATTGCCGGTGTGGATGAAGTGGGTCGTGGGCCGCTGGTGGGTGATGTGGTTACTGCCGCTGTTATTTTAAACCCTGCTAAGCCAATCGCAGGCTTGGCCGACTCTAAAAAATTAACGGATAAAAAACGCCAATTATTAGCTATCGAAATAAAAGAAAAAGCACTGTGTTACGCCATTGGCCGTTGTAGCCCCAGTGAAATAGATGAGCTAAATATATTACAAGCCACTATGCTTGCTATGAGCCGCGCGGTTGAAGCACTTAGCACAGTGCCTGAATTTGTGTTTGTAGATGGAAACCGCCTGCCTAAATTAGCTATGCCCGCCCAAGCGGTGGTGAAAGGCGATAGCTTGGTAGCTGAAATATCAGCCGCGTCTATTTTAGCAAAAGTGGCTCGCGATGATGAAATGATTGAACTTGATGCGCGCTACCCACAATATGGGTTTGCAGGGCATAAGGGGTATCCGACCAAAGCACACTTTGCAGCGCTTGAGCAATACGGCGCTATAGATGAGCATCGTAAGAGCTTTAAACCGGTGCAGCGTGTACTTGCGCTTTCGGGTAAGGGGTAATCATGGCAGCTCCTGAATTTGTTCACTTACGAGTGCACTCAGACTTTTCGATGGTTGATGGTTTGGCAAAAACCAAACCAATAGTCGCTAAAGCACAAGAGCTTGAAATGCCAGCGCTGGCAATTACCGATCAAATGAACTTTTGTGGTTTAGTGCGTTTTTATGGCGCAGCGCATAATGCAGGTATCAAGCCACTTGTTGGTGCTGATTTTTGGGTACGTAGTCCTGAGTTTCCTGATGAGCCAAGCCGAATAACGTTATTAGCTAAAGATAACACTGGCTATAAAAATATTACTTTATTGATTTCTAAAGCTTACCAACGTGGTCATGTGTTTCATCGCCCAGTGATTGACCGTGAATGGTTAGTTGATTTAAAAGAGGGGCTTATCATACTCTCGGGTGCTAAAGATGGCGATTTAGGAAAAGCATTAATAAAAGGCAACCCCGCTATTGTTGAGTCGGTGGTTAGCTTTTATAAACAGCACTTTAGCGATCATTATTATATTGAGCTTATGCGCACCAACCGGGCTCAAGAAGAAAATTATTTGCACATGGCGGTGGAGCTTGCAACTAATGAACAATTACCGGTGGTGGCTACCAATGAAGTGGTCTTTTTAAAGCCAGAAAACTTTGAAGCCCATGAAATTCGGGTGGCTATATTCGATGGTTACACATTGGATGATAAACGCCGTCCTAAACGTTTTTCACAAGAGCAATACCTAAAAACGCCAGAACAAATGGCAGAGCTATTTAGTGATATTCCAGAGGCGTTACAAAACACCGTAGAAATTGCAAAACGCTGTAATGTAACCGTGCAATTAGGTGAGTATTTCCTACCAGATTACCCCACAGGCTCACTAAAAATTGATGAGTTTTTGGTTAAAGTCTCACAAGATGGCCTTGAAGAACGACTGCAGTTTTTATTCCCTGATGAACAAGAACGCCAAGAAAAACGAGGCGAATACGATGAGCGTTTAAAAATTGAGCTCGATGTAATTAACCAAATGGGATTCCCAGGTTACTTCTTGATCGTAATGGAATTTATTCAATGGAGTAAAGATAACAATATTCCTGTAGGTCCAGGGCGTGGTTCAGGTGCGGGCTCTTTAGTAGCTTATGCGCTTAAGATTACCGACCTTGATCCACTAGAGTTCGATTTACTATTCGAGCGCTTCTTGAATCCAGAACGTGTTTCTATGCCCGACTTTGACGTCGATTTTTGTATGGATAGACGTGATGAAGTAATTGATCATGTATCGGCTTTATATGGCCGTGATGCGGTATCGCAAATTATTACCTTTGGTACTATGGCGGCTAAAGCGGTTATACGCGATGTAGGCCGTGTACTTGGTCATCCGTATGGATTTGTTGATCGTATTTCTAAGCTTATTCCGGGCGATCCGGGAATGACCTTGGCTAAAGCGTTTGAAGTTGAACCCCGTTTGCAAGAAGCCTACGACGGCGATGAAGAAGTTAAAGACTTAATCGACATGTGTCGTATTCTTGAGGGTTGTACCCGTAATGCCGGTAAACACGCTGGGGGCGTTGTAATATCGCCGACCACGATTACCGACTTTGCTGCGCTTTATTGTGATGATGAAGGCAAGTTTCCGGTTACTCAGTTTGATAAAAACGATGTAGAAACCGCCGGTTTGGTTAAGTTTGACTTTTTAGGCTTACGTACGCTGACCATCTTGCAGTGGGCAGTGGATATGACCAATGAACGCTTAAAGCGTGAAGGCAAACAGCCGGTTGATATCAACACTATTCCACTGGATGATAAAAAAAGTATAGAACTACTGCTGCGCGCTGAAACCACCGCCGTATTCCAGCTAGAATCACGCGGCATGAAAGACCTAGTTCGCCGATTAAAGCCCGATTGCTTCGAAGATATGATAGCCCTAGTTGCTTTATTCCGTCCGGGTCCACTGCAATCAGGCATGGTAGATAACTTCATCGACCGAAAGCTCGGCAGAGAAGAAATCTCATATCCCGATGCGCAGTATCAACACGAAAGTTTAAAGCCTATTCTTGAGCCGACTTACGGCATTATTTTGTATCAAGAACAAGTTATGCAAATAGCGCAGGTGCTGGCCGGTTATACACTGGGCGGCGCCGATATGTTACGTCGTGCCATGGGTAAGAAAAAGCCCGAAGAAATGGCAAAACAGCGCTCAACCTTTGAAGAGGGTGCGCGTAATAATGGCATTGATGGCGAGCTTGCGATAAAAATATTCGACTTAGTTGAAAAGTTTGCGGGTTATGGTTTTAACAAATCTCACTCAGCAGCTTATGCATTGGTATCGTATCAAACGCTGTGGATGAAAACCCATTATCCGGCCGAGTTTATGGCTGCGGTAATGTCGGCCGATATGGATAACACCGACAAAATAGTAACGCTGGTGGATGAGTGTGAAAACATGAAACTCACTTTGTTACCGCCCGATGTAAACGCGGGTGAATACAAGTTTACTGTTAATCTTCAAGGTGAAGTTGTTTACGGTATAGGAGCAATTAAAGGCGTGGGTGAAGCGCCGGTTGATGCCATATTAGAGGCGCGAGCGAAAGGCGGCCCATTTAAGGATTTATTTGATTTTTGTGCGCGTGTTGATTTAAAGCGCTTGAATAAACGTGTCACCGAAAAATTAATTTATGCAGGTGCATTAGATCAGCTAGGACCAGAAAAAAACCAACCAGGGCGAGCAACGCTGCTGGCAAGTTTAAAAGATGCAATGCGCGCAGCCGATCAGCACAACAAAGCTGAGCTATTAGGGCAAAGTGATTTGTTTGGGTTGCTGGCCACAGAGCCTGACGAAGTAGAACAAGCATTTATTAAAGCCACACCGCTTACAGATAATCAGTGGCTTGATGGCGAAAAAGATACCTTAGGCCTTTATTTAACAGGTCATCCTATAAACCAGTATCGCCGAGAGCTTGGGCATTACACCTCAGGTCGACTCATTGATTTACAACCGACTAATCGCGATGTGGTCTCAACGGGTGCGGGTTTGGTGATTGCAGCGAGAACCTTAATTAATAAAAAGGGAAATCGCTGGGGCTTGATAACTTTAGATGACAAAAGCGCCCGAATTGATGTACGCTTGTTTCCAGAACAGTTTGAAATGTACCAAGATATGTTGCAAATCAATAATATTTTGGTGATATCCGGACAGGTCAGCTTTGATAACTTCTCTGGTGGTATTACAATGACCGCCAGAGAAATAAACACCATTGCTCAGGCGCGTGAAAAGCGTATAAAAGCGATTAAGATGACGCTGAATATGGTGCAGATCGAGGCTGGTTTCTTCGATAAATTACAAAAAGTACTCGAACCATACAAAATGGGAACGTGTCCGATCAAGGTATATTATCAACGCCCCGATGCGTTGGTGCAATTAACCCTAGGGATCGAATGGTGTGTTACGCCAAGTGACGACTTAATTCATAAGTTATCGCTGATGGCAGCGCAAAATGTAGAACTAGAATTTAACTAATTAGGTAGTTTAGAGCATGAGCCTCAATTATCTTGATTTTGAGCTTCCAATTGCAGAATTAGAAGCAAAAATTGAAGAATTACAAAATGTAAGCCGCGCTGGCGAATTAGACCTTGGATTAGAAGAGGAAGTCAGCAAACTTAAAGAAAAGAGCGCACAAATGAAGGAGAAAATCTTCTCTGAACTTGGCGCTTGGCAAGTATCACAGCTAGCACGTCATCCGTTGCGTCCTTATACTCGAGATTACATCGAGCGTATTTTCACGGAATTTGACGAGTTTGCGGGTGATCGTACGTTTGCTAATGACCCTGCAATTTTAGGCGGCGTGGCCCGTTTAGATGGTGAGCCAGTTATGGTGATCGGTCAGCAAAAAGGCCGTGGTACTGCTGAAAAAATTAAGCGTAATTTTGGCATGCCAAAACCAGAAGGTTACCGTAAAGCATTGCGCTTAATGGAAATGGCTGAGCGTTTTAAAATGCCAATCATGACCTTTATCGACACCCCAGGTGCATACCCAGGTGTTGGCGCTGAAGAGCGTGGTCAGTCTGAAGCAATTGCACGTAACCTAAAAGTAATGGCTGCACTTAAAGTACCAACAATTTGTACTGTTATTGGTGAAGGTGGTTCAGGTGGTGCATTAGCGATTGGTGTCGGCGACAGAGTAAACATGCTGCAATACAGCACTTACTCGGTTATTTCACCAGAAGGCTGTGCCTCTATTTTATGGAAAAGTGCTGATAAAGCGCCACTTGCAGCAGAAGCAATGGGTGTAACAGCCGAGCGTGTTAAAGAGCTAGATTTAATTAATAACCTAGTTGATGAGCCGTTAGGCGGTGCACACCGTAATTACGATGCCATGGCACGTAATTTAAAAGTTCGCCTTAAGCGCGATTTAGCAGACTTACAAGCGTTATCGCTTGAAGAGATGCTGGACCAACGTTACAAGCGTTTAATGTCGTTTGGTTATTGCTAAACATAGTTAAACATAGCTAAATAACCTGAACTCTGGATAATAAATCTATCTCAAGCAGCTATTTTCAGCGCTAACTGCGTTGAATTTACTTGCAATAGGCCAGCTATTGACGCGAAAATTCGCCTTGTTTTCACTGTAAATCTCTGGCTAGAGAGAATAAATCTAATTATTACTATGATTCAATATGTTAGTAAATCTCTTAACCAAAGTTCAGGTTAAATAGAGAAAAAGCCGCCTATGCGGCTTTTTTTGTTTTAAAATGCCTTAACGTAGAGCCTTTATTATCAGGGCTATTAGTAATTTACTCATTGGTTATATTAATGCACACATCACAAATTTATTTGCAGGTACAACAAGCCCTTAATCAGTATATAGAAAACGGGCAATTCACATTTACTGTGGCCTTATCTGGTGGCGTAGATTCGGTGGTGTTGTTACACATAATGCATGGGTTAAAACAGCAGTACCCGCAATTAAATTTAAGCGCAATTTATGTAAATCATGGTTTAAGTGAAAACGCATTTCATTGGCAGCAATTTTGTCATGCACGTTGTCAGCAGCTAGCAATTAACTTTAAAGCGGCGCAAGTCACGGTAAAGCAACAATCGCGAACCAGTATTGAAGCACAAGCCCGCAAAGTGCGTTATCAAGCGCTTGATGAATACAGCCCCAGTGGTAGTGTCATTTTGCTAGGTCAGCATCTAAACGATCAAATAGAGACTTTTTTACTGCGATTAAAACGTGGTTCAGGCTTAAAAGGGCTGGGTGCTATGCAGCCAATCAGAGTGCTTGAGAGTGGTCGTGAGTGTTTTAGGCCATTACTGGCAATAAAGCGCAGTGAAATAGAAGCATTTGCCCAACAATTTAATATTAGTCATATTACCGATGAATCAAACTCGGATGAACGCTTTGAGCGTAATTTTTTGCGTCAACAGATAGTGCCAAAGTTGGCAGAACGTTTTACTGGGTTTGAACAGTGTACAGCACGAAGTATTGAGCTTTTACAGCAGCAGCAAGCACTACTGGATGAGTATACTCAGCAAGATCTCGCTCAGTGTATTAATCAACATCAAGCGCTTGAATTACATAAGCTGTCTGATTATAGCGCTGGCCGGATTGCTAATGTATTACGTGCGTGGCTGGCATTATTTAGCCACACTATGCCCTCACAAAAGCAATTAACACAAATAATGAGCCAAGCCATTCATGCACAAGCTGATGCACAAATAAAAATTGAGCTAAGCGATGGGCAAATACGTCGTCATCAAGGTTTACTTTATTTTGTGCAGCCGACGCCTTTAGCCGTAAATATTGAACGCGTAACAAGTCGCGAACTAGTGCTGAATGACGGACAAATACTACAATGCCTGCAGGGAATAGGTATACGCGCCCCTAAACCTGATGAACAAGTCAGTGTTCGTTTTAACTGTAATAGTGCGCGTATTAAACCACTCAAAAAACCAGGCAGTAATAGCCTTAAACATTGGTTTAAAGATGCAAAAGTAGCCCCTTGGCTGCGTGCTCATATTCCATTAATTTTTTACAATGATGAGCTAGTTCAAGTGGTGGGTTATTTTGTTAGTGATAACCATAAAGATGAGAATGGAGTTATTTGGGAGTATAAATCATGAGTCAACAACCTCATGTTGGGCTGTCACTTGTTAATAAAGCGCCTATTGGCATGCTAATTACCTTTTTAATTGCAGCATTAGCAAATGTATTTTTAACCCTTAATATTGTTACCCTCGGCTACGCTGTATTGGGTGGTATGGTATGTGCCGCTATTTTACTTGCCTATTGGTTAGGTAAGGGGGGCGTATTTTTCATTCTAGGGGTGAGTATGCCCTTACTATTAGTGCTTTTTACACCGCTTGCGACAATTGCCGCATTACTTAATTTACTCAGTGGTTTCTTTTTTGGCTTTTGCGCCATGTTGCTAATTTACAAATACTTTATATTAAAAAAGTAGCGTAAAAAAGCCCAGCGGGGGAGGCTAGGCTTTTGAAACGTTATGTTTTTATTGCTTAATAAGCTTTTGCGCAATTTCGCCCAGAAGCTTTTGCTTTATATAAGCCTTTGTCTGCACGAGAAAATATCTCGTTATGGCAGTCGCCGTTGTTAGTCAGTGTAAAGCCAATACTGGCAGTGACATCGTATTTAGACATAATCGGAGAGTTTCTTACCAAACGCATAATACGCTCAGCCACCACTTTATTGGTAGTAAAAGCAGGGTCTTCAATTAGTATTGAAAACTCATCGCCACCAAAACGAAACACAGAATCAGTGCCTCTTATACTGCTAGATAGTACAGCTGCAAACTCTTTTAAAACGTCATCGCCAATTTTATGACCATAGTTGTCATTAACTTGTTTGAAGTTGTCTAAATCAAGTAGCATTAAACTAAATTGATGGCCGTTACGTCTATGATTTTCAAGCTTTTGTAGCAACATGTCATTAAATTGACTACGGTTGTTTAAGCCGGTTAATGAGTCTTTAGTTGCCAGCTTTAATACACGGTTGTACATTATTGCATTACGCAGTGGATAAATTAATACACTGTGAAACTGTTGTAGTTTTTTTTCAATAGCCGCACTAAGCGGGTATTTGGTGTAATAAGTGAGAGTGCCTAAATGTTCATTTTCTACCTTTAGATCAAATGAGTAGGCTGGGTTTTCAACATTACTATTGGGTGTTTTCACATCAATATGCGCAGTTTGAAAGTGTACTCCAGAAAAATTAAGCAGTTGTTTTGCAAAGTTTGCAAATGTGCCTAAAATATCTTCCAGTACTAAGCTAGTTTGTAGTTTAGCTGACAGCTCATGCAGAGCTGTTGGTGTATTGCTATTGTATTGCTCTGCTGAGAACGGCAAAAATTCACCGCGCCCAGAGATACGTTGTGTCAAAATATGAACGTTTTCCACTATTTCTTCCCCCTATAGTATTACTTTTATAAATTAAGCAGATCGCGTGCCACATTTTAATTCTGGCTGAAACTTATGCGGTTGCTATAGTTAAGTCACACCCCATAGATTGTTATAAGGTTTGCGTTGCAAAGTATTAATGCTCAGATTTTTGGACTTTTAGTCGCTGCGGTTTTATTTGTATGGCTATTTAAGCGCATAGGGCTTCCCCCTGTGCTGGCTTACTTGGCTGTGGGTTTATTCGCGGGTAGTCATGGTGTTGGCTGGATGACACAAAGCCATGAAATGGACTTTATTGCAGAGCTAGGTATTGTATTTTTGCTGTTTAGTTTAGGTTTGGAGTTTTCTGTATCGCGCTTAATGGCAATGCGTAACATTGTATTTGGTTTGGGGTCGCTACAAGTATTTGTTAGTAGTATTTTGCTGATTGTGATTCTGCATTTATTAAATTTTAATTTATTAACCAGTTTTACCATTGGCATTATTATTATGCTCTCCTCTACTGCGGTGGTTGCTAAATTATTAAAAGAGAGCGGTGATTTAAATAAACGCCGAGGGCAATTGGCAATTGGCGTTTTATTATTTCAAGACATTGCTGTTGTACCATTACTGATTATTTTACCGTTATTTGCCAGCAATAACTCAAATGGTATTGGCTGGGCTCTGTTATTTGCACTAACTAAAGGTGCGTTTGTCTGCGTGTTGCTATGGGCAATTGGCAAATGGGTTTTACCTAAAGTCTTTAATGAAGTGGCATTAGCAAAAAGTGATGAGCTATTTGTTTTAACTACCTTATTAGTTGCTTTGTTTGCGGGTTTACTGACTTATTCATTTGGCTTATCAATGGCATTAGGGGCTTTTTTAGCGGGTATGATGCTTGGGGAGAGCCATTATCGCCATCAGTTAGAAGCGGATATTCGCCCGTTTCGTGATATTTTAATGGGGCTATTTTTTGTCACCGTAGGTATGCAGCTAGATATAAGCTTTGTATTTGATAATACAGGAATCATTATTGCAGCCTTAGTCGGTATTTTAATTTTAAAAATTGCCGTAGTCACCGCCTCCTCTTTGTTTATGGGTGAGCGAAAACAAGACGCGTTAGCGTGCGCTATTATGTTGTGGCAAATGGGTGAGTTTGGTTTTGTGTTAATAGCACTCGCAGCACAGCATGACTTACTAAATGTGGAGCAAGTCTCATTTTTAATTGCCATGGGCGTAATTTCTATGGCACTCACCCCGTATTTAATCGATAAGACTCCCTTTATTTTAAAGCGACTGGGAATGTTAGAGCGCGCTAAGTTTACCTATGAAGACGAGCCGCAAAGCAGTCCGCTTTATCATAACCATGTAGTCATATGTGGGTTTTCTCGGGTAGGGCAAACCATTGCTCGCTTTTTATCGCCAGAGGCTATTGATTATGTGGCCATTGAAAGCGATCCCATTTTAGTACAGGAAGGAAAAGCGGCGGGTGAGCCTTTATTGTTTGGTCACGTCGAACAAAAAGATATTTTAAAGTGTGCTGGGGTAGAGCGGGCACGCTTAGTGATTATTACTTTTACGGAATTTCAACAAACTCAAATAGTGATTGATGCCATAAAGCAGGTTGCTCCTAAGGTAAAAATACTCATAAGAACCCGCGACGACAGCCAGTTAGAGCGCTTAAAAGATTTAGGCGTCACTGAGGTTGTGCCTGAAGCGCTCGAAGCAAGTTTAATGCTGGTCTCACATGTATTATCTATGTCAGGTGTGCCAATGAGTCGAATAATTCGCCGAGTTAGTAGCGAGAGGCGCAACCGCTATAAGTTATTGCAAAGCTTTTTTGCAGGCGAAAATATCGAAAGCGATACCAACTTGCCCGAACGCTTAGAGTATTTACATGTTATTGCTTTGCCGGATAAAGCATTTGCGGTAAATAAGGCTATTAGCGAGCTTAATTTAGGTAAAAGAAAAGTGCTAATTAAGGCATTGCGTCGTGAGGGGGAGGAAATGGATATGCCACAAGATCATACCATATTATACGCAAACGATATTTTAGTGCTACAAGGCAAACCTAGGCGAGTAGAGCATGTTGAACACTACTTACTCGATGGCATTGAGTGAGTTAGAGCCTGTTAACCTTTAAAGATTAACAGCCCCTAGTCTAGCTCTAAAAACTTTCTTATCTCAGGCAGTTGAGCCATTGCGTCGTCATAACCAATCTGAATTAAGTGTTGGGTGTAGCGTTTTTCAAACAATAAGTAACTGGTTAAACTTGACTGAGAACGCTTTTTTACCCCGATCATACGCAGTAACACTTTAATTGCCCAAGGCATATCATCATAGTACTGCGCTGCAATAGCATTAAAGTTTTGCGAAGGGTTAATGATAAAGCTGTCTATTTGTTTTAACTCTTGATGTTTGTCCCTATTGGGTAATAGTCCTAGCGTACGATTTATTCTGTCTAAGCGTTCTAAATCAGACTGCATGGTATCGGTAAATACACTGTCGAGTAAGTGACCTGCTACTGCCGAAAGACCTGGGAAATGCGCAGAGTAACCCGGAGGATGAGGTTCTTTAGGTTGTTCAACACCAATAATAAATATTTTATTGGCCCCTAAGTGAATAGAGGGGCTTAAAGGTGACAGCTGATGTATTGAGCCATCGCCAAAGTAATGGTTATAAATATTCACACTAGGAAACACCATAGGAATAGCACTTGAGGCCATTAGGTGTTCAACATTGATACGCGTAGCACGACCTTCGCGTTTGGCTCGTTGCCAAGAATGCTGCGTATTTGACTGAAAAAAAGCAACCGAATCACCAGTAGTATAACTAGATGCTGTAATCGACAGCGCCTCTAAGTAGTCACGATGTAAGTTACGTTCAATTCGATGTAAATCAAGAATATCGTTTAATAGCTTTCTAAGTGGCCGATTATTTAATAAGCTCGCCGGTGGATGGTTTATATGCTCAGACTGAAAACTAGTTAAAATATTACGAGTAATATGACCAAACACACTAAAGAAGTCACTTTTGTATACCATAGAGGTGGAAAAGTTTTTCCATACTGTTTCTAGTTTTCTAACTGCTAAATGCATACATGAAGCGTAACATGCTAACGCCGTAGAATTAATTGCGCCGGCAGAGGTTCCATTTATCACTCTAAAGGGCAGCGGAGCGGTTCTTGGCATACTTTGCGCTAATGCTTTTAATACGCCGACTTGATAAGCCGCTCGGGCACCACCACCTGTAAGTAATAAGGCAATTTTAGGTTTACTAGGATCGACTTGCTTAATTTTCATGTTACGTATTTAAACTGTTCACTGTCTTTACTTTATTTATGCACTGTAAGTCTTTAAGCTAGAAGAATCAAAGGATACATTAGCTACATTAATAAATAATTAGTGGAGTTAATGAATTTAATCTGTTTAGAGTACTCTAAACAGCATCGCATTTTTATATTTATGGAGTTCGTATGTCAGATAAACCATCAGAATCAGATGTTCAAAAACGTCCGCCGAATAACAACCTTATTTTTGCAGGGGTTATTTTACTAATCATCATTATTGCCGTTGCGTTTGTTTTATTAAAACCAAGTGAATCTCCAAAAACAGTAATGCAGGTTGAAGAACCGGTAAAAGAGCAACCTATTATGGAGCTAAAGCCTGAAAACGACCCTGTGGTAGGTGCGCCTTCTGTTAAACCTGAAAAACCTGCCGAATTAGCCGTTCCAGCTCAGCGTCCAGAGGTTGAGCCCGAAGCCGAGATTGTGCCTTTACCAACGTTAAACGACAGCGACCCTGTAGTCATTGCAAAATTAGATGAATACTTGGGTGATGTAGCGATGAGCTTAGTGTTAAATGATGATGTTATTCGTCGTGGCGTAGTGTTTGTCGATAATTTAGCAAAAGGCAAAGTGGCTACTAAGCATACTCCAGTTGCAAAATTAGAAGAGGGTTTTAGCGTAAACGAAGGCGATATTTTAACAATTGACCCTAATAGTTATGAACGCTATACCCCGTATGTAAAAATATTAACAAGTATGAGTGCAGCACAAGCTGTGCGTTTATATGAAGAATATAAACCGCTGATCAACAGCGCATACACTGAAATTGGCTATAGTGATGATGAGTTTACTCAAACACTTGAAGATGCCATTGACCTGTTACTTGATACTCCTGAGCCAAAAGGCAGTTTACCTCTATTACGTGACTCAGTGACTTATCAGTATGCGTTTTCTGAATGGGAACAATTACCCGCGGCGCAAAAGCAACTTTTACGCATGGGCCCAGAGAACATGAAAAAAGTAAAAGCGGCACTACGTAACATTAAAGCTGAGTTAGAGAGCAATTAATAATCGCTTTAACACCTAAATAGACTGCGATTGTATATGAAGTATGCAATCGCACTTTCTTTTTTGATTATCCCTTGAATAACAGAGCAAAAGTAGAGATAATCTCAATCGCGCCAACCAAGGCCCTCAATGGTAGTCTTATTGGTCCTCTCGCAACACTAGCAGGCGAACCTGGTCAGGCCCGGAAGGGAGCAGCCACAGTTTGTGACGTGTGTGCCGAGATGTGGCTGGTAAGACTGCCACCCAAATTCCTCATTTGGGTGTTCATAATCCTTTAATTTCAATCTATATATTTTAAGTGATTTTTACTCAAATCTTGTATCAGAATAAATCTTTTTCATTCAATTTGCTTATTAAGCAAAACTAACCGACTGCCATAGAAAATCAATTCAATAATTATGGCTTTGCTACAAATCAAACATTTCTAGGTACGGTTCCTTCTTTAAATATCCTTTTTTAATAATTTTAAAACACTCTTTTGATTCTCAATGAGTTAGCAGATTAATTGAAAATAAGAGTAAATGATTTGAATTCGTTTAACAGTTTGGTATTTATAGAAATTTAAACTATTTTTTATAGTGAACTTCCGAGTAGGTAGCTGAAATTAGGCTAGGAAGTAAACAACCAAAAATTGTGACTTTTAACTGCCGAAAAGGCAGAGGCTAAATAAAAAGAGCCCAGCAAACGCTGAGCTCTTTTTATTTGAATTCGATTAAGGTATGAGCTATTTGTGTTTATTTAGGCTTGAGCTATTTTTTGTTATCACAGATAATTTTATCCTTATCATCTAAGCCATAAAGTTTTTCGTTACTGCTCAGTTTTTCAAAATGCTTAGAAAAACCCAGTTCTAAATTAGAGTTTATAGATTCATCGAAATTATCCATAAATACAGCTTGTTCAGCGGCGCTAAGGTCATCTACGGACAGCCGACCATCTAATGCAGCTTTTACATTGTCGCAATCGAAATTCACCGATTTATCAGTGGTGTTGCTGGTTTTTATTGTTTCAGCCATATTAAACTCCCAAAATATAAAAGCTGATGTTATCTAACCATAACTTAATTCTAAAAATTTGCGAAGTTCGGCTATGGCCTGTGAGTTCAACCACTCGATGCAACACACAGATAACCAGTCAGTCAAAAATTGTGTTGTATGAAGAGGAAATTTGACCGCTATGTAATTCATTGTAAGCAATAAAATGATCGCAATTATTAGGTGTGTAACGTTTATAATTGCACCTCAATAGTCTGTTTGCTATTTTACGCGCTAATAAAAGGAAATTTTAAGGATTTAAGGATGATTCAACTACAGCGCTACTCAATGCCAGATCGACCAAGTAACCCCAGCCCTTTAGAAATGGCTATTTATAATTATGAATTATTAGCCAAAAAACACTACGACGATAAGCGCCGTAAATCTGCTGCATCTAAGGAAAAGCTACAAAGAGATTACAACCACTTACAAAAAGAACGCAAGCGTTTAGAGCACTTGCTTATCGCGCAGCAAAGCTTAGAGTCTTACCGCGCAGAAAGTGAAGGGAGTTCTGTTAAGGAGCTAGCAGAAGAAGAACATCATCCTACGGAAAAACTTGCTAAGTTTTTACGAGCGGCAGGCGAGCCAAAACCGACTTCATATCATGAAGCACATCATATTGTTTGTGGTAAGGGACGTTATAGACAACGCCTTACATATGCTGCGCGTTTAAGAATACATTCGTTTGGTATTGGTATTAATGATCCAACGAATGGGGTATGGCTAAGAAACTTTGAAAAAAATAAGTCAGATGATTGGGCTACGCCTGACACTGTTTCTCACAGAAGGCTGCATCGCCATAATTATGAAGTTTGGGTGTCTACTAGTTTAAGAACCAAAGTAAATAAGCTCGATTTCATAAATGCATTACCTGGCGTGAAAATAAAAATTACAAACCATATGATGCCTGCCAGCGTAATGATGCGTAAAAATGCTAATTGGGATGGTAAATCATGAAGTTGTTCTCGTTAAAGCCTGTTACTAATTCTTACGACATGGTTGAGTGGGACATACTTTCATTCGCTGAAAAAATACAACCAATGTTGCCATCTAATCAAGATGCTTGCATGTTTCTACTTGATATCCATATGAATAATGACTCTTTATTAGAGTATTGGCCGGAAGGTTATGAGTTGTCTTTTTTACCTGGTTATCTAAAAGATAACTACGATATATGTATCATGGATGGGTTTATCGCTCTTCGGATGAATGCTTATGAAGCTTTAAAAGATTTATTAGCGCCTTTAGGTGAGTTTATTGAAACAAAAGCTGATGGTGAACCTATTGTAATCTTTAACTTGCGTACATTTGGACTAGAAGATGAAGCAAAATGTGAACGCGAATATTTAGATGGTTATCCTTTAGATTATATCAAGATTGCTTTCATAAATGATGATGTAAAAGATAAGCCTGTTTTTAAGAGTAAATTTACAGGTGGTTCTCGTTTGTATTGTACCGATAAGTTTAAATCTGCTGTAGAAGATAATGGATTGACGGGTGTTTATATTGACGAAGATCTCGACAATATTTTTTCTAATTAAGTTAATTTAGATAAAGAAAACATTATTTAGGCAGCGTTATATAAAACGAAAATCAAAACTACCTTTTAAAAACCACCTATTATATTTTAGTAATTTCAATACTCACATGGATGTGGGTATTTTAATGCCTGAAATAAATCGGATGCTATATGCCAATAAACTTTAACAGCTTATCTGTTGGTTGTTTTTTACCAACTTCTCTTGCATAAAAATTTAATAACAAATTTGTAGTAGCCCACATCTCAGTTTGAAAAGAGTGTTTTGATTTTATCTAACAGTCCTTAATGAGCGATCGCCGGACACTAAAAAAGTTAAATTTATTCCTACCTTTTTGAGTATGAATAAACTTTGTCCGATAACATTATTAACCGCCGCTTTGGTGCAAGATAACAAGCTTAATTCCTAGCTATTTTAATTACTTGTTTACAAAGGTAATTATTGGTGAAATTATCAGGGTATGTAATACACGCCGTTTTGGTGTGTTATAAACCACCAAAATGGTGTTCAATAAGCTGTTATGCATACAAGGAGAGTTTGGTGGAATTAAATGACTTTTTCGCTTCAATAGACTGGGCAATTGTTGTTGCGCTATTAGCCGTTTTTGTTAGTGTGCTCACTAAGGTAGATCAGAGAAAGCTACAAAGGGAATCTATTGAGCTGCAAAAATCACAATCTAAACTAGCAGAAAAACAGTTTCAACTAATTGAAAGTGAAAAGAAAATCTCACAAAGTACAGTCGAGTTGCAAAAAGCACAAGCTACATTATCCCAAAAGCAATTAGAGTCATTTGAAAAAGAAGAGGCTCAAAAGTTACAAGCATCTGTTCGTTTAGACTTAAGAAAGGTTTCGAGTAACAACTATAAGTTTTTCTTATCAAATAATAGCCAACAAAATGCTAAAAATGTTTCCTTTGAGTTAAATATTCCTTCAAATTATTCTAGCCCACTCATAAGTAGTGAAGTGGAAGAAAAGCTTCCTATATCTGTTCTCGGTTCTGGAAGCGATGTTTCTTTTATAGCCGCAATTTGTGATGACACTCCTTTGGGATTTAATGCTACAGTTTTATGGACAAATCCTGATGGTTCACAAGGTAAGTCAGAAATATATGTGTCTGCGTAAATGTATACCTAACAAGAAAAATCAACAAGGACAAATACTGTTTGGCTTTTGTCACTGCGTTACAAAATTATTGCCAAACACTATTTGCCCGTTATTTTGGCGTTATGCCTCTAAGGAGTAGACGATGGGCATTTTCGATCTTTTCAAGAAAAAGCCAAAAGTAAATGGAATTATCAAATATCTAAATTTAGAAAATTGGTGGCTTAATGAGTTGAATGATAAAGAACGTGAAATCATTCTAATTACTTACGCTCCAATGGGGACTGAAAAATCAATAATTGAAGGTGAAATATACAGCAGCAGTCAAACTCACCTTCACTTTTTTTGGGGACTTATTGGTTGGTTTAATAAGCCAGAGTTGAGAAACATTGCTTATAAGTTAATAGCTAAAGCAGAATCTTTGATTGATCAAAACTCAGCGCCATTAGACGTACATTTTTTATATGGTGCAAAATTAGAAGTTTGTTATAAAGATAGAGACCTACGACCAAACGGTTTAG
Source organism: Pseudoalteromonas sp. DL-6 (assembly GCF_004328665.1). Taxonomy (NCBI): domain Bacteria; kingdom Pseudomonadati; phylum Pseudomonadota; class Gammaproteobacteria; order Alteromonadales; family Pseudoalteromonadaceae; genus Pseudoalteromonas; species Pseudoalteromonas sp. DL-6. The sequence goes on along the minus strand of NZ_CP019770.1, from coordinate 2,133,596 downwards.
AACTCGCAATCCAAGCCTGTGAACAGCAAATTGAAAATGCACCAATGGCGATTGAGGCTTTTAAAGAACAATATGGTGACGACTTACCTGCGCACAAAGGTTACTACCAGTTAGCCATAGTTCTAGAAAAGCAAAAACGATACAGTGAAGCTATTTCTTTATGTAAAAAAGCTAAATTACAAGGCTGGGCTGGTGACTGGGATAAACGCATAGAACGTTGTAATAAGCGAGCTAAGGCATAACAAGGCAACCAGTCTGACGGCTTTTTCGTTACTTGTCTTGCGGTTTACGCTACGCTACCCAAAACAACCCAATACAAAGCTACAGCTGCTTGCGGCGTTACCACTGCCTGCAATTGGCACATTGCAGCCAATGAAACTAGTCAGTACTCTTGTGGTGTTGGTTTTAAAGAGCTCGTATTTGGTAACTTTATGCCATTATAAGCTTCAACATTATGCCAACTTACACTTCACTTGTGCCGTTGTAGTTCAATGAAATCGAATGTGGTTATGTCAACTTATACTTCAAACAACATTTGGGTGTATTAAAATTCCATTTATTCATTTTGCAATATTTCTTATTTATATTATTCGTACACTAATTCTAGATCATACCCACTTAGCTAAACTTTTACCTTTATAGTCAATAGCTAATACGTGAGCAATAATTAAAGTTGATTATTATATTGCGCTAAAAGTATTAAATAAGCTATTAAGGGTCAACATGACGTCTCAGCGGAATAAGTGGGCGCTTGCTATTTTATTGGGGATTATTGGCAGGGAAGCTAACAAATTACCGTCGTTTTTAAAGCTGCCGAGCTAAGCTCAGCAGTCCACATCATACTTTTTTAGTGATCCACATACCGCCTAGTACGGCTGCAAAAAATAACCAAAATTCTGTTTTAAGTGACACAAGCTGTACCAGCCCTGGACCTGGGCATATACCACTTAAACCCCAACCTAAACCAAATAAAACCGAGCCAGTAATTAAGCGCATATCAACCTGTTTAAAGTCGCTTAAACTGAGCTTTTCACTAAATAAAGGAGTGCCTTTTTTAGTGAGCCAAAACCAAGCCCCCATCATAATAGTCATCGCCACGGCCATGACAATAATTAAGCTTCCATCCCAGTGTTTATTAAAGGTAAGAAAGTTAAGTACTTTGTCTGGGTTAGTCATGCCACTAATAATAAGCCCTAAACCAAATATAAATCCTAGAATAAGCGTAATAATTAACTGCATGGTTTATCCTACTAAATTAGCTGTGATAATGGCGATTGCCATAAATGTACAGGTTGATACCCATGAACGAGCAGAAAAACGCGACATACCACAGACACCGTGACCACTGGTGCAGCCATTCGCTAGTGAGGTGCCAATACCAACCAAAAGCCCTGCAATTATAATCATCAAGGGGGATAAGTTTAATTCGCCCACTAATAACTCAGGCTTAAATATTTGCACACACACACCCGCTAATACCAATCCCGCTATAAAACATAACTTCCAACGAGATGATTTAGTAAAAGGGTTGAATAGCGACTTGATCAAGCCTGAAATACCCGCAATTTTACCAAAAAATATTAGCAATAGGGCGCAGGCTAAGCCAATTAGGCCACCGCCAATGGCGGCGGATAGCGGCGTGAATTCGGTTGTCATAGTTTAAATTCTCCAAGCAAGGGATATACCTAAACCCGATTGCTCCATTGAAATTGATAACTGTTGATTAGGCGCTAAATAGTTTGCACCGGTTACATTTTTAGAGGGTGAATAAAATGCCATCGCATTAAATTGCATGGTGTCACTAATTGCGTGACTGATCCCTGCCGTGAAGTGCCATTCTTGCACACCCGGGGCTAAAATATTAAATAAAATTTCAGACGATGGAATGGGTTGCTCGGTATAAGAGACTCCAAATCGAATCTTTTGTTCCAATGTGCGTTGCCATTGATAGCCAAGCTTATAAATACTCATATCATGCCAGCCAAAACCTGCACCGGCTTTAGAGCCTAGAGGTGCTGACATTAAATTAGTGATTGGATTAGCGATACTTTCAACTTCACTGTAATTTATTTTTTGCCAATCAAATACGACTTGGTGAGATGGTAAAAACTGCCACGCTGTACCAAGTTGAATAGAGCTGGGTAAATCAAAGCCACCTTGCTCTGCAAATAAACCACTGTAACGATCAAACTCACTCATAGAAACAGCAAAGCGGTAACTTGCGCCCCAGCTAAATGTTGTATCAATAATTTGGTTTATGCCTAGCTGCAAACCAAAACCGGTGCTGGTGTCAGTACCATTATTTGATAATGCACTTGGTGCTTGCGAAAATGGAGCAAAATTTGCCAACCCTTGTGCTTCAAACTGTTGAACAACATAGATAGGTGATACGCCTATACGCGTTTGCTCATTTAATTTATAGCTTATGGTTGGGCTAATAAATAATTGTTTTAAATCAACACCCGTGTTGCCGCCATAAAACGTACCTTGAGGAGCTGATTCGGCAGTGTACTCTGTGTTCATCCCACCGTTAGCGTAAACCAGTAACCCTAGATTAATATCCTGATTAAGTTGATGACCAATAGCAAACTCTGGGATTGCAAATAAACTGTTATCACTTTTTTTCGTGTCCGCATCAAGATAAAAGGCGTTAGGATAAAATGTATCAACGGATGAAGCGGTGTACTTTCTCTTCGGAGAAAATAGTTCAACCCCGAAAGACATTTCAGTGCCATTTACTAAAAGGGTGGCAGGGTTATTTGCACCGGACATTAGCTCTTCTGATAGGGCTATACCGGCACCCGCCATACCTTTGTGAGTCATCCCATAGCCATGAGTAAAATAGCCATTGGTAGCAAATACATTAAAAGAGCTTAAAGCACAGGCAACAGTAAGGCTTGATAATAACAGTTGTTTCATTTTGATCAGCATTGTGTAGAAATAATTGGCGGACAATAGCTAATTTTCTTTATTCCAAAAAGGAATTTTAAAGGATTATATATAGCAAAAAAGAATATTGTTGATATTTAAGGGATAGTTAAATGAAAGGGCTTTCATTGAGGTTTATTAAAAAAGCAGCAAAGTAGCGATTAGCTCGTTACTTTGCTGCTATATAACTACATAGATTCTAATTTCATGCCGCGTGTTTCTTTTATGTATTTGACCACAAAAAATACGCTAATAAATGCCGAAAGGGTGTAAAAGCCATAAGCACCTGCTAAACCAATACTGCCGAGCATAATCGGGAAGGTCATAGTAATAGCAAAGTTAGCTATCCACTGTGCACTAGCAGCAACCGCAAGGGCTGCTCCGCGAATACGGTTATTAAACATTTCACCAAGTAGTACCCATACAATAGGGCCCCAGCTTAAGCCAAAAAATACCACAAACAAATTAGCCATTATTAATGCAAAGGTACCCATGTTTTCGCTAAGTGCTAACTTGCCTGCTTCATCAAGGCCTGCACTTCCAAAGGTATAGGTAAGTGCACTTAAACTAATAAACATACCTATGCTACCTACCAATAATAGTGGCTTACGGCCTACTTTATCGACTAAAGCAATAGCTATAAAGGTAGATAAAATATTAGTAGTACCGGCAAGTACATTAATAAACAGTGATTGTGATTCATCAAAACCAGCGGCTTGCCAAAGCTCTGAGCCGTAATAAAATACCACGTTAATACCAACAAATTGTTGGAAAACCGATAAAGCCACACCCACCCAAACAATAGGGTGTACTTTTTTACTGCCATCAATAAATAAGTCGCGAATACTTGGTTTTTTATCACTTTGCAGAGACTGCTTCACGTCACTGATTTGTGCATCAGCATCGTCATTTGAGATTTTATTAAATACAGTTTTAGCGTGTTTAAGTTTACCTTGTGCGACTAGGTAACGCGGTGACTCAGGAATAAAAAGTACGCCAATCAAAAATAACCCTGCAGGAACAAGTTCAGCCCAAAACATCCAGCGCCACGCGGCTAAATCTAACATTAAAATACCTTCGGCACCGCCAGCAGCGTTAGCAATTAGGTAGTTACTTAAAAAGGCTGCAAATAAGCCAAGAACAATAGCGAGTTGTTGCAATGTCGCTAAGCGACCACGCAAACTTGCTGGTGCTACTTCTGCAATATAAGCAGGCGCTAAAACAGAGGCTGCACCTATGCCTAATCCGCCAAATAAGCGGTAAAAAATAAACTCAGCGGAACTATCTGCAATGCCAGAGCCAAAAGCGCTGACTGCAAATATAATGGCAGTAACAATCATAATAACGCGACGACCAAACTTATCAGCTAATGGGCCAGCCGCTAATGCCCCTAATGCACAGCCTAATAATACAGATGCAACATTAAAACCAGTTGCAACACTGCTTGAATTAAATGTATTACCCAATGCCGATACGGTGCCATTTATAACGCCTGAATCAAAACCAAATAAAAAGCCACCAATAGCGGCAACGGCCGATATAAAAATAACATAAAAAAGCGAGCACGTTGTCTCTGCGCTATGCTCACCTTTAGTTGCATGCTGTGTTGTCATGTTGTTCAATCCTAATTTTTATTATGTGTAATTAAAGTAGCACTAAATTTGCTGGCAACCTTAGCACAGAGTGATCACGCTAAAAAAGATATTTCAATAGTAATACGTATGCATAAAAAATTTTATTGGGTTGATAAAAATAACGAGATGCTAGATACTGTTTTTATATACAGTGCAGGCAGTTTTATGAGAAAAGAGTTACCAGCGAAATATTATTTGGCACATTTTAGAGAGCTATTAACGTTTGTTAGTGAGAAATGCGTGCATTTACTCGAGCAAAGGCATATTAAATTTATTAATAAAATAAATACGCTCGACGAGCAAAGCCAGTGTATGTTGGCGCGTATTTATTCTCGTAAGCCTTATTTAGTTCAAACCCAATCATTAAACTACGAAGAAATTAGCTCGCCATACCAAGCACTTTTTAAATTAAAAGCGGCAAAGTTAATTGTAGAACCCTCTGATAAAGATCATAGGCAACTACTAAGTCACCTAACAAAACCGGCCTTAATAGAGCTGCTAGAAAAGCAAGAACAAACGCCATTATTTAAAAAAAGCGCTGCTAAAAGTAACTTATTTGAAATAGCTATTTCATTCTTTGAATCTAAGCCAGAGTGTCTTGCACACTTATATAATCAGTACGTGATAAATAATAGAGAAGAGTATTTCGAGTATTTTGAATTTTTATATATTGGCAGGCTCAGTGCAGGCGATATTAATCATCAAAATCGATTTGTACTGCGAGATTTAGGCGTAACACCTGTTAGGCAAGAGCATAATGAAAGCTTATCGCGCTTTGATTCAATAAAGGAAGCGCAGTCTAACTATAAATTAAACCGTTTGCGACTAACGCTTAAAAATACAAAAGATGACAATGAAAGAGAAGAACTAGCAAGGCAGCTAATAAATGAAGTAGTAGTAGGGGTTATTGCACAAGAGTTAAAAAACAAGTTACTGGTTATACTTTATAAGCAACTAAAAACAACTAACCCAACACTTGCGTTTGATGTACTTAATGCCTGCGAAGACGATGCACAAGCCTTAGAAATTCAAATAAGGGAGCAATACCGACAGGGCAATAAGCAATGGGTAAAAGCGCAGCTTGAGCAAATTATAGAAAACCCGCTTAGTGATGAGTTACTGTATTTTGCAGATGACTTTTTAATGCGTAAATTTAACAAGCAAACCCGTTCGCGGCTCAGTGAAATGTTAGCCAGTACACGCTGCATTATAGAAGTTGATGAACTTTACCGAAGCGATGTTGAGTTAGGTGTAAGCGATCACTACACTCGTCAAGGCAAACAAGTTTTTTATACTGAAAATACTTTGTGGCAAAGCCTATTTGCGCTGGTTTTTTGGCAAGAGCTATTTATTGAAACCCCGACGCCGCCTTGTAATGAATTTGATATTTTCCCACAAGCGTTAAAAACAGACTCCTTTTACTTAAATCAATCCTCACAAATAGAAGCGCGGCTAGCTGCGTGTAATAGTGCCCAGAAATTGCTGCGTTTAGTGTGTCACCATGCCGCAAAGTATTATGAGCAACCAAATGGCTTATTTAGGTGGCACCCAGATGTATTAAAGCCAGTAGAGATGCTTATATTAAATAGTCCAATAACCGTTTTACTTCAGCATTTAAAAAACATGGCAAAGAACTACCGACAGCTAAAAGATGGTTACCCCGATTTAATGATTGTTGATAACAATGCCGTTCATTTTGAAGAGGTTAAAGCACCTGGCGATAAGCTTAAAAGAAACCAGCTAGTGAGTATCGATAATTTAAAAAGCTGTGGCTTTATCGTAAATATTGCAGCGGTGAAGTGGTATGTAGACCCTAACCGTATTTATAGTGTAGTTGATATTGAAACTACAGGAGGCCTCAAAGGCGGTAACCGCATTACCGAAATTGGTATTGTTAAAGTAAAGCAGGGCGAAATAGTTGATACATGGACCACATTGATAAACCCAGAGCGACCGATCCCTCGTTTTATTACCAAACTAACTGGTATTAACGACGCCATGGTAAGTGATGCGCCTATATTTAGCGACATTGCTTCGACTTTATTAGATAAGCTTTCGGGTAGTATTTTTGTCGCTCACAATGTTAATTTTGATTATGGCTTTATTAAAAAAGAGCTTGAGGAGCTGGGAATCAACTTTAAAATGCCAAAACTATGTACCGTTGTTGAATCACGTAAAGCATTTAAGGGATTAAAGTCGTATTCGCTGGGAAATTTATCTGCACACTTTAATTTAGACTTAACCAACCATCACCGTGCATTAGACGATGCCAAAGCGGCCGCGCAGTTATTACTACTAGTTCAACAAACGGACAGTCAGTGATAAATTTGAGCCAGTTAAATGTATTGTACTTAAAGTAACTTGGGTATAAACACAGGGTATTAAAAAATTAGGTTTATCTATTTTTAAATGGGCGGTTAAAACTGCGCTTATAAAAATAATCGCTGTAAGCTTTGCAATCCCATGATAATATTAAATTTATGTTAACAGGTTTTAGGGCAGATGCTTTAAAAGTGGTGTATGTTTCTGAGCAAAAAAAATAATAAATTAAGGATAATAATGAATCATCAACAATTGAGTGCCACTTTGCTGGTATTGGTGGCTTTAATAACTGGCTGCAATTCGTCACCAGTAAGTCTTTACAGCGATAATACCATGAAGAAAAAAGAATATAATGGTGTTAAGGCATACAAAAAAGGGGAGTTTGAAGAAGCTTTTAACTATTTAGAAGAGCCAGCTGCATTGGGTTATAAAAGTGCACAATACACCCTAGCGTTTATGTTTTTAAAAGGACAATATTTAGAGCAATCAACTAAGCTGGGTATGGGGTGGTTGGGGGTTGCTGCAGAAGCTGGTGTTGAAAATTGGTCACAACAATATGATACTTTTTATGCCGCAGCGACAACAGAAGACAAACAAGAAATAGATGCAATTGTTGCAGTTTATATTGAACAATTTGGTGTTAAAGCTCAAAACATGACATGCCGTAGGTCAACATCACCTAGGCGAACATTCGGTGAGATTAAAATTGACTGTAGTAAACATGACGGTGCTGTCACTGTGTATGAAGTAGACACAATTGAATGAAGCTAGTTGTTAACTAGCTTCTTTTCAAAGTCACTTTTTACGATATCGAGCGCTTTTAATACTTCTTCTGGCTCTACATCGTGTTGCTCTAATATCATAATTAAATCAACAGCCAGTTTTACGTGTGTAGGAGCTTGTTCTAGCGGGTTACTCATGGAGCTCTTTCTTTTTAGCTATTTGATCAATCGCAAAATTAATGGCAACTTCTACGCGTTGTTCCATATCTAAACGATCTGTTTGAGTTAAATAAAACGCCATATCTACATCGTATCTAATATAACGTGGGGGTAATTGATTGAGTACGGTGCAGCAAAAGTCAGCCATTACATCGTCGTTGTAACGTTCATTAAGTTTACGTTTTTCTATTTCTTCTAAAACGAGTTTTTCGTAAAAATTGTGTATGTCGTCATCTAATCGCATATTCCTGTCACTCTTTTTTATTGTCTGTAATGAGTCTATACCAAGGATTGTTATAAATCGAGAGCCGCTTTAAATAGTTGCTTATGGACACTAACTAAATTGTTGATGTTACGTTGATAACCGCCACCTAAAGCGCACGTCAGTGGTATGTTTCGCTGCTTACAAAAGTTAAGAACAGCAAAGTCGCGTTTATACACACCAGCTAGAGAAACATCAAATAAGCCGAGTTCGTCTTTGGTATAAATATCGGCGCCCGCATTATATAAAATAATATCGGGCTGGTGGAGACGAACACATAACTCAAGAGCTTGCTCTAGTGTTGTTAAATACTCTGCATCTGTGGTGTTTGCTGGCAAGCCAAAGTCATAGGTTGAGTGTTGCTTTTGCCGAGGAAAGTTTTGTTCACAGTGAATTGAGCAGCTAATTATCTGCTCATGGTGCTGGGTTATTTGTGCTGTGCCGTCACCTTGATGTACGTCGCAATCAAATATTAATACGGTGTCGGCTTGCTCCGTTGCAATAAGGTGGGCTGCCGCAATAGCTAAATCATTAAAAATACAAAAGCCACTGCCGTAATTGCTGTAAGCATGATGATAACCGCCACTTAAATTAGCCGCTAAGCCGGTTTGCAGTGCATTCTCAGCTGCTTGAATACTGGCACCAACAGAATAAAGGGTTCGCTCGACTAGTTCAGGTGAGTGCGGAAATCCCATTTTTTTAACCGCTTTGTCAGTTAACGACCCGTTTAAAAAGTCAGCAATATAATCTGAGCTATGGCATAAGCTTAACTGCGCTGTAGTTGCTGGCGAAGGCGATATAAACCGCGTATAGCCTAAACGTTCAACTTCATGCTTGAGCTGTTGATACTTTTTAATTGGAAATCGATGGCGTTCAGGTAACTCTAATTGCGAGTACAGGTCGTGATAAAAAAGCTGCATTAGCGTAGCTGTTGTTTTTCTACTTGTTGAATTTTGTCTTCGGTGGCAGAAATCGCTTTTCTACAACGCCCGAGTCGTGCATGAGTAGTTAAAATTTCTTGATTAAGCTTTTGTGCTTGCGCTGGTGATGCTTTTTCCATCTGTAATTTACGCTCTTCAATCATTAATACCAGGCGGCGCTCAAATTCATGGTTTTGTTTAAGTTCATCATATAATTCGTGGGATGATTGCATGATTTTTTGCACCGCTTGTTTATAAACAGGCTGTTTAGCACGAGGCTTATAATGACTTTTATTTTCTTTCACCCAAATAGGAGTCGACTTAATAACATTAAATACCGCTTGTACCTGACTGGCAATGCGCTCAAGTGCATAGGTGTAAGCATGACGGTGTTCGCTCGGTGGTAGGCTGGCTATTTCATCTTCTATTTCTACTACATAGTCGGCTAAGTTCATGCTTTTGGTACTAAATACGGCTCTGTCAAATAAGCTCGGCTGTGCCTGCATATACCGGTTTTTAGAAAAGAGCTTTGCTTTGTCAAATTGCTCTGCCTGTTGCTTAAGCGTGGCAACTTGTTGGCGTAGTTTATCTAAAGCGGCAGGTTGCATGTTAAAAGTATGCCTCGTAAATTAGTTTTAATGCTAAAAGTATAACCATCGTATTAAATACTGGGCGAATAAATTTACTACCAAAACGAATCGCTGAATGTGCGCCAAACCATGCACCAAGCATGATAAAGAAGCCCATTGTAATTCCCAGTAAAAAGTTAACATGGCCAAGTGCAACAAAGGTGATCAGCGAGATAAAGTTAGAAACAAAGTTCATTGAACGCGCCAAACCACAATTAAGTAACAAACTCATTTTATAAAGCATACCGTTTGAGGCAGTCCAAAAGGTACCCGCACCAGGGCCGGCTAAACCATCAAAAAAACCTAAACTGAGCCCCTGTAACCATTGTTTTACTTTTAAAGCGGGAGTGAGCTTAGGGAGCGCATCACTTTGTGTGGTGCTTAAGTTACCAAACAAACTATAACAAGCCACTAGGATAATGATTATAGGCAGCAACTTGTTTAAAAAGTCGATGCTTAAATGATCAACAAGTAGAGTGCCCAGTAAAGCGCCTATAGCGGTGGCCAAAATAGAGGCGAGCCAGAACTTCGGGTTAAATAATTGTTTTTTATAATAGGTAATACTGGCGGTTAACGAGCCAAAACTGGCGGCCAATTTATTAGTGCCAAGCGTTAAATGAGGAGGTAACCCCGCCGTTAACAGTGCCGGTACAGTGAGTAAACCACCACCGCCAGCAATAGCATCAATAAAGCCAGCTAAAAGTGCAACGCCACATAAAATAGCCCAAGTTGTTGGGTCGAGTGCAAGTTCAAACATCAGTAATCTATTTGTCTTTTAAAAGGTGGTAAGGTGTCGAGCATGGCTTTGCCATATCGTTTGGTGATTAAGCGTCTATCTAAAATAGTTATTGTGCCAATATCACTTTCTTTGCGCAGCAGTCTACCACAGCTTTGTACCAATTTCTTTGCTGCGTCTGGCACGGTTATAGATAAAAATGGATTACCGCCTTTACTTTGCACAAACTCCGCTTGTGCTTCTTCGATAGGCGAGGTAGGCACCGCAAATGGAATTTTTGTAATAATTAGATTTTCTAAATATTTACCTGGTAAATCAAGCCCTTCAGAGAGGCTTTGGGTGCCAAATAAAATACTACCTTTGCCTTCATCAATATTTTTAGTATGTAATTTGAGTAAAGCTTCTCGTGACATTTCACCTTGTACTAATAAGTTAAATCCTTTTGTTCTAAGAAACTTACTTACATGGTCCATTTGCCAGTAAGAGGCAAACAACACTAAATTGGCTTTTTTAGTGTTCAGATACTCGGGTAATGTTTTCGCAATATGATCGCTAAATTCTTTATCTGTTGGCTCTATGCTCGATGCAGGAATTCGCAGAGTGGCCTGTTTTGGGTAGTCAAACGGAGAGGGGACTTTAATGAACTTTACCCCTTCTTCTTTAGCAAGACCGCTTTCATAGGCAAAGTGATCAAATGAACCTAGTGCGCTCAAGGTAGCTGAGCATAACACGGCTCCAGCACATTCGCTCCACAGCTTATCTTTTAAATAGTAACCGACCTCAATAGGGCAGTCGCTAAGCAAGTGATCATGATGGCTTTTATATTCAAGTCGCTTTATCCAACGCGCATGCGGTGTGCCTTCGCCTTTAGTAGCGTAACTAAACCATAATTTATTAAGTTGTTCTAACCGGTTTATGTATTGCCCACTTTCAGCCAGAATGGGGTCGGCAACATAAGGTTTAATATCACCGTCGCTTACATCTTGTGTGAGGGTGTCGTGCATTTTATTCAAACACCGTAATGCATCAAGCGTGGCTTCGCTAATGTCTTTTGCCTTAGCGTGTAGCGATTTAGGAATTTCACCATGTTCAAAGCGATAGGTATCGTCTTTTGAATATTCAAAATCGGCGTTGTCGAGAATATCGCGGACTACTTTTAAATCTTTGTTTGCATCGTTAATGCTATCGCATAATTTAAAGTTTTGCCCAATACCTTTTTGCCCCACTAACACTTTGGCCATTTTGCCACTAAATTTAGTGAGTTTGTCGAGCCAATCTATCGTGCCTTTTATTGTAGCTGCAGCAGATGAAAAATCGCGGGTAATATGCGCAAGGTGATGCGCTTCATCGATTACATAAATGGTATTGTCGGGTTCGGGTAAAATTTTTCCGCCCCCTAAATCTAAATCGGCTAATAGTAACGAATGGTTTATAACTAATACATCCATTTGCATTAACTGCTGGCGGGCGAGTTGAAAAGGACATGTTTGGTGTGCTTTCATCTGGCGTTGGCAAGCATGCTTATCGCAGGCGATTAGTCCCCATACCCTATCAGGAATGGTATCAGCCCAGCTGTCTCTATCGCCTTGCCATTTTTTGTTTACATAGGCATCGTAAAGTTGCTTTAAGCATTTAGTTTCCATATCACTAAGTGGCGATGTAAGGGTAGGCATAAACTCCATTTGAGTTTGACTATCGCTGTTCAGCGCATTATGAAGTTTGTGTGCACAAATATAACGTTGGCGGCCTTTTACTAAATCAAATTTAAAATCGAGCCCTGAGTGCTTTTTAAAAAATGGTAGCTCTTTAGCGATTAACTGCTCTTGTAAAGCCACCGTAGCCGTAGAAATAACCAGTTTCTTTTTTTGTGCTAATGCCAGTGGCAGGGCGCCTAGACAGTAAGCTAATGACTTACCGGTACCCGTGCCTGCTTCAATAACACAAATACGTTGTTTTTTATGGTATTCACCGGCTAATGTTTTGGCGATTTCAGCAACTAGATAGTTTTGACTACTGCGAGGGCGGTAATCGGTTAGGTTATTTGCAACATGCTGGTGTACTTGTCTAATTGTTTTTTTAAGTGAGCTCGATAGCATGTGATGATTAACCTAAAATATGTATATAATTACAGTGTATATATTAAGTGGGATCGAACATTGACACAAGCAATCTATCAGGGCTTTATTTTATCAAGGCAACAATACACTGCTAAAAATGCACAAGGTATTACTTTGTGCTATTGGCTAAGCTCTGAGCAAGGCCCGATAAAAGTGACGATTGAAAATCAGCAAGCGTTGTTTTTCATCCCATTGGCTGAGCAAGATACTGCAAGTGCTTTACTGGCTCAGGCAAACATAAAAGCGCAGTTTAATAACGTTGAACTTTGTCACTTTAGTGGTAGTGAATGTGTGGCCTATTACTTTAACGATATAAAAAGTGTATACACTGCTCGAGCTCTTTTAGAGCAAGTAATGCCAATTTATGAAGCCGATGTGCGCCACAGTGACCGCTTTTTAATGGAGCGCTTTATTAAAGGGGGCGTATGGGTAACCGGTAATGCCAAAGCTCAAAACGGCTTTATTGAAATTAGTGAGGCAAAGCTAAAAGCAAATAACGAGTATACGCCAACGCTTAAGTCTGTTTCTTTGGATATAGAATGCAATGCCGATGGCGTGCTATTTAGTGTTGCACTGGTGGGAAATGGCCTAGATTGTGTATTAATGATAGGTGAGCCACAGCAGCAGAGCGACCCGACATTTGAAATAGATTGGTGCTATGACGAAATTAATCTGCTCACCAAGCTGCAGCAGTACATCATTAATAACGACCCCGATGTTATTGTTGGTTGGAATGTTATTGATTTTGATTTTAGTTTATTGCAAGAGCGCGCTGAGGCGTTAGGAGTTACCCTGAGTATTGGCCGAGATAATCAACCTTTATATATTAATAAAGGCCATTACACTCGATTAACGCTTCCAGGGCGATGCGTAATAGATGGTATTGATACATTAAAGAATGCCACTTATCGATTTGATAGCTTTTCGTTAGCTAATGTTGCAGAGCGGGTGCTTAACGAGTCAAAATTAATAAAAACTGATAACCGATTAACTGAAATTGTACGCCAATTTAATGAAGACAAGCTCGCTCTTGCTGCCTACAACCGCCAAGATTGTATTTTAGTTAATCAAATTTTCGAAAAACTAAAGCTGTTTGAATTTGCCATAGTCAGAACTCAAATCACCGGGCTCGAACTTGAGCGCATGGGCGGCTCAGTTGCTGCATTTACTAATTTATATTTACCGCTGTTACATCGCAGTGGTTATGTTGCTCCCAACCTAGGCGATCATGGGCTATCTTTTGAAAGCCCTGGTGGCTATGTGATGGAGTCGACTCCGGGGCTTTTCAAAAACGTTTTGGTACTTGATTTTAAAAGCTTATATCCGTCAATTATGCGTACGTTTTGCATTGACCCGCTAGGTTTAATCGCAGGGTTAAAGGCACCAGAGCATGCGGTTGAAGGATTTAATCAGGCGTTATTTTCAAGAACGCAGCACCACCTGCCAAAATTAATTGAGCACCTGACACAAACTCGCCAAGAAGCAAAAGACACTAATCAACCCATGCTCTCGCAAGCGATTAAAATTATTATGAATAGCTTATATGGCGTACTGGGCTCTAAAGGCTGTCGGTTTTACGACCCGCGCTTATCGAGCTCTATTACTTTACGTGGCCATGAAATAATGCAAACAACTCGTAAATGGATAGAAGCGCAAGGCTTTGAGGTGATATATGGTGATACCGACTCTACGTTTGTAAAACTTAGTGAAGATACCAGTCCTGAGCAATGCAACGAAATTGGTTGCCAACTTGTTCGACATATCAACGAAAAGTGGCAGGTAGACTTAAAGCAGCGTTATGACTTACAAAGCTATTTAGAAATTGAATTTGAAACCCATTACAGTCCGTTTTTTATGCCAACTATACGAGGTAAAAAAACAGGTTCTAAAAAACGTTATGTTGGTCAAGTAACCAAAAAGAATGAAAAAAAGTTGGTTTTTAAAGGTATGGAAACCGTTCGCAGTGATTGGACTGAGTTTGCACAGGAGTTTCAAACACAGTTGTTTGAAACGCTTTTCTCTAGTCACTTCGAAATACAGCAACTGCACAATATAATAAATAGCTACACGCAAAAATTATACAGCGGTGACTTTGACCACAAGCTCGTTTATAGGAAGCGTTTAGGGCAGCACCTGAGCGATTATATTAAAAATATCCCACCTCACGTTCAAGCAGTTAAAAAACACAAAGCGAGCCATCCTGAGTTTGAAATAAAACGCGGACAAGTAATCGAATATGTTTATGCAGTAACCGGCGCTGAGCTTTATACCGGTAAAAACACTCTGAACTACCCGCTGTACATTCAAAGACAACTCGACCCTGTTGCGCAAATGATATTAAGCGCATTAAACACACCAACTGAATCTTCCCAAGCTACATTATTTTAGTATAAAAATAGGAAAGCGTTAATCGAATAATAATCAACGATAAATTTGTTGCCATTTATGAAATAGTTGTTTTTGCGGGGTTTAAATGTGAATTTAATTAGTGTTTTTATATTTAAAAGTACATGAGTGTTAATTTTTTGCTGTCAATTGTGTCTTCTTTATTCTTCATGGTTTATTTATTGTTAATTATATGTTGACCACCCCTCGTTGTAAGCATTATCATAAGACTATGATCATCAAATTAACACAACTCGTGTTGGTGATTTGTTAAATATAAAAAACATAATGGTATTCTAGGGAGAATCAAATGTTAAATAATAAAGTTTCAAAAGCAGTTCGCTTAGCGATTGCTTTTGGTGCAGTATCAACAGCTGCATTTTCTGCAAGCACAATTGCTGCAGAGGAAGGTCTTGAAAAAGTTGAGCGTATTCAAGTTACAGGTTCTCGTATTAAGCGTACAGACCTAGAAACTTCTAGCCCAGTTACTGTAATGACTGCTGAAGAGATTAAATTAAGCGGTTTCACTCGTGTTGAAGATATCTTGAATCAGTTGCCACAAATTGAAGCTGCTGAAAGTTCATTTCTAGCTAATGGCGCTACAGGTACTGCGACTGTAGATCTACGTGGTTTAGGTTCAAACAGAACATTAGTGCTAATTAACGGCCGAAGAATGCAAGCGGGTAGTATTACCTCTCAGGTTGCAGATATAAACCAAATCCCTTCATCGTTGATTAAGCGAGTAGATGTTCTTACTGGTGGTGCTGCGGCTATATATGGTGCTGATGCTGTTGCTGGTGTTGTTAACTTTGTTATGGACGACCAGTTTGAAGGTATTTCACTGAACGTAGGTACTTCAGGTTATCAACATAATAACGATAATAAATACATCCAAGGTTTGATGGATGATAAGGGCTTTGAATACGATACTGGTAGTACTGGTATTGATGGTAAGTCTTACAGCTTAGACCTTACTGTTGGTGGTGCATTTGATGGTAGTAAAGGTCATGCTGTTGGTTATGTTACTTATAATCGCCAGACAGAACTGCTACAAGGTTCTCGTGATTATTCATCGTGTGCTCTAAACGGCGCTGGGCAAGTTTGTGGTGGCTCTGGTACAACTCCAAACCCATTTTTCGATATTTACCCGGTGGTTGATGGTGAAGTTGATTACAAGCAAAACTTTTATGGGTACTTAAATCCGAATGGTCCTGGTTTTAGAGAAGATGATGGTTACCGTTATAACTACGCTCCAGTTAATCACTTTTTAAGACCAAATGAGCGTTTTACTCTAGGCACTTTCATTGATTATGAAATTAATGAAACTTTCCGTCCATATTTAGAGTTCTCATTTATGCATAATAGAACTGCAGGTCAGATTGCAGAATCTGGCACGTTCTATAATGAAGAGATCTTATTCGATTACAATAACCCTTTATTGTCTGATGCTCAAAAGCAGCAACTTCAAGGTTTGTTTAACCAAGATGGAACTGATCAGTTTGTTGCATACATCGGTAAGCGTAATGTTGAAGGTGGTCCACGTGAAGATAATTTAGAGCACTCTTCGTATAGAATACTTACAGGTATGGAAGGTGAGCTTAGTGATAACTGGTCATATGATGTAAGTTATAATTACTCTGCAACGACCTCTAGCTCAGTGTATAAAAATGATTTACTTTCACCAAAAATAGCTCCTCGCGTTGGTGCTGTAGGTACTGAATGTGATCAAGCTGATGGTTGTTTATATTACAACGTATTTGAACTTGGTGGAGTAACACCTGAACAAGCAGCTCAACTTGCTGGTGTTGGTACACAAACAGGTTTAGTTACTCAAATTATTTACAGTGGTTATGTTAGTGGTGAGTTCGATTGGACATTACCAACGGCTTCACTGCCTGTAGGTGCGGTATTTGGTGTTGAACGACGTGAACAAGACTATGAGCGTGTATCAGATACTGTTTATGAAGAAGGTCAATTATTAGGTCAAGGTGGTCCTTCACCAAGCCTTTACGGTGCAATTGACGTAAATGAAGTTTACGGTGAGTTACAGATTCCAGTACTAGATAATCTAAATGTATCAACAGCAGCACGTTGGTCTGATTATTCAACAACCGGTTCAGATACAACTTATTCAATTGGTGTTGATTACACTCTTGCTGATACATATAAGTTTAGAACCAGTTTTGCGAAAGTTGTTCGTGCTCCTAACGTAGGTGAGTTATTTGCTGCTCAAAGCATCGGCCTATGGAGTGGTGCAGACGGTTGTGCTGGTGATCCTGCAGCAGCAGATGCAGCTGACAGACCAACTTACTCAGCAAGTCAGTGTGCTAATGCTGATGTGAGTGCTTCACAGTACGGAAGCATTGGTGAATCACCAGCAGGGCAATATAACCAGTTATCTGGTGGTAACCCAGCACTTCAACCAGAAGAAGGTGAAACACTTACAATTGGTGTAGTAGCTTCTCCTTTTGAAAACTTTAATTTCTCTGTTGATTACTTCAAAATTGAAATTGAAAAAGTTATTGGTACAGTAGGCGCAGAGCGTATATTAAATAACTGTGCTGAAACAGGTGATGAGTTCTTCTGTAACAACGTTTCTCGTAGTCCATCAGGGAGCCTTTGGTTAGGTCAAGCCGGTTTTGTAACCAACCTTAGTGATAACATTGGTGGTAGAACATGGGAAGGTATTGATGCTACCGCTGCTTACTCAATTGATCTCGAAAATGCAAGTTTGAAGTTTGACATAAACGGTTACTACAGCATGAAGAAAGAGGTTGAACCTATCTTAGGCGATGCAACTCTTGCTTATGACTGTGCTGGTAATATTAATACTGACTGTTTTGCCTCGCCTAAATGGCGTCATACTTCTAATGTTAGCTACATCCGTGATGATTGGCGTGTAGGCGCTAAATGGCGTTACTACGGCGCTATCGATTATGATGGTGATGCAGATGTATCTTTAGTTGAAAATGGCGGGATTGGTTCTTATAGTTTCATCGATTTATCTGGTACTTACTCATATAATGAGCATGTTACATTTACAGGTGGTATTAATAATATCTTCGATAAAGAGCCTCCAATGGTGGGTAACACGCTAGCAAGTAATGGTAATACTGTTGCTGGTTTTTACGATACTTTAGGTCGATTTGTACACGTTAGCTTTAATTTAAAGTTCTAACAAAATAGTTACAAAATGAATGAAAGCCCATACTGAGTATGGGCTTTTTTTTTGAAAAAATTTTAAAAATTGGCTAAAGAGCATGATGATTTTGATTTCTTGTTAATTAACTTTTAGAGAAAAGATATTTATTAGTAGTGATATTTCGTTGTTGTAGTTGTATTTAACTAGTTTAAAAATGCGGTCTAATTATAAATGGTTGATTTTACTTGTCTGAATGTAAAGTAAAGACTGAAAAGTAGTTACTTTTGTTTTTATTGTTAATGCTGTGTTGACCTTTAACTTCATCTAGGATTATTATAGGAACTTAGCAAGTTTATAAACTTCTTGTTAAATAATAAAAACATAATAGTGTTCTAGGGAGAATCACATGTTAAACAATAAAGTTTCAAAAGCAGTTCGCTTAGCGATCGCTTTTGGTGCAGCATCTACAGCTGCCTTCTCTGCAAGTACATTTGCTGCAGAAGAAGAAAATGCAGACAAAGTAGAAAGAATTGAGGTTACGGGTTCACGTATTAAGCGCTTCTCAGAAGTTTCTCCAACACCAGTTACGACTATCACAGGTGTTGAATTGACTAACGCTGGTATTACCAACGTAGCAGATTTATTACAGAAGCTTCCATCTTCAGGCGTTGGCTCTGCCCCAACAACTACAACAAATACAATTTTTGGCGCAGGTATTAATACAACTGACTTACGTCAATTAGGTGAAGGTCGTACTCTTGTTCTTGTGAATGGTCGTCGTTATGTAGGTGCATCGGTTGATAACCCAGCAGTCGACTTAAATGGTATTCCGACTGAAATGATTGAGCGAATGGATATCGTTCACGGTGGTGCATCAGCGGTTTATGGTTCTGATGCCGTAGCTGGTGTTGTAAATATTATTTTGAAGAAGTCTCAAGATACTATCGATTTTAATTACAAAAAATCTATGCCTGAGCAAAATGGCGGTGGTTCTGAGTTTTTCTCATTCACTTTTGGTGGTGAAGGCGAAAAAACTAGCTTCATTACAAGCTTATCTTACTCTGAAACAGAGCAATTAGAAGCGCAAGATCGAGACTTCCTCAGAAATCCTATCAACACAATGTTAAATCCTGACAATGTTGACGATAAGGATGGTATCCCAGCAAGAACTTACGCTGAAAACCCAGGTCTTCAGACATTAGGTATATATGATCGTGCTGGTGATGCATTTTTACCAGGTGGCCAATTCGTTTTTGGCGACAATGGTGAGCTAATCCCATTTGCGGTTGGGGGCAAGACACAGCCAGCTCCAAACTCACAACTTCGCTATTTTGGTGATGAGTTTTCAAATGGCTACAAATTCATTGAACACCAAGATTTGGCAACGCCTCTTAACCGTTTCAATGTTTTTACAAACGTAGTAAATCAATACCATGACGACCATTCAATGAATTTTGAGGTTTCATTCTCTAAGGCAAGTGCATATGCTGAGAGTAGCCCAATATTTCTTGCTGAAGGCCTTCGTGCAGATAACGCATATTGGCACCCAGATGCTAAAGCACAGTTCGCTGATGCAGGCTATGCTGATGATAGAAATATCACTGTATATAAGCTAGCTTCAGGCTTCGGTAACCGTACCTACGAAGATGATCGTACTTCATTTAATACAACTCTTTCATTCCAAGGTTTATTATTAGAAGAATATGACTATGAAGTATATTTTAGCTATGGTCGTAATAAAAATGACACAACTTGGAATGGTGAGTTTTTAGAAGAAAACTTCAATAAAGCTATTGATGCTGTAATGGTAGATGGTGAAATTCGTTGTGCTAACAGAGACGCTGATGGAACTCTTCTTGGTGCACTAGATGGCTGTCAACCATTAAGCCTATTTGGCTTAAACGGTGCGTCGCAAGAAGCACTAGATTATGTAACAACATCAGCTTCAATTTCAAAAGTTAAACAGCAACAAGTAATTGGTGGTGTTATCTCTGGTTATGCTTTTGACATGCCTGCGGGTGGAGTTTCTTTTGCACTTAGTGCTGAGCACCGTAAAGAAACAGGTTCTAATGAGCCTGGTGCTGCTATGCAAAATAACCTAGTGTTTGGTAACTTTGTAAAAGCTTGGGATGGTGAATTTACAGTTGATGAAATCGGTATTGAAACTTCTATTCCTTTATTAGTAGATGCGCCGTTTGTTGACTCTCTAAGCTTAGAGCTTGCTGCACGTTACATGGATTATTCTTCAGTTGGTGATAATGTTGCTTGGAAAGTTGGTTTCAACTATGCAATGAACGATCAGCTTCGTTTCCGTGGTACAAAATCAAAATCAGTTCGTGCTCCATCATTATCTCAGTTATACGCTGCAGGTACTCAATCATTCGCTTCTTATGGCGACCCTTGTGATCAAACACGCATAGCAACGGCTAATGACTCTAAAAAAGCTAATTTAATTGCTAACTGTAAAGCTGCTGGTATTCCTAACCCAGGGATTCTTGACGGTGATTGGAGACCTTCACAGGATTGGCGTCAAGTTACACCGCCAAGTGTTAACTCGGGTAACCCTGAATTACAAGAAGAGACATCAGATGATACTTTATTTGGTGTGATTTATACGCCAACAGAAAATATCACTTTGATTGCTGATTATTGGAGTTTTGATGTTGAAGACGCAATAAACTCGCTAGGTGCGCAGCGTGTAGTAAATGACTGTTATGAAGCTTCAAGCCTTGATAACAGTGCATGTGCTCTAGTTGACCGTGATCCTGCAACACTAGATATTACTCTTGTTCGTAACGGTCCATACAACTTAGCATCTTATGCGTTAAAAGGTGTTGATTTAGAAGGTAACTATAAGTACGAAACAGATTTTGGTTTATTTGATGTTCGCTTACTTGCAAGTTACTTAGAACACAGAGAGTTCAATACTGATGTTTCAAGCGAAAGCTATGAAATGACACCGACTGTTGGTGAAGTTAGATACCCACGTTGGCAAGGTAATTTAACAATTGGCTACAGCTATGAAGACTTATATGTTGGTATGGTTGGTAAATACCGCCATGCTACTGTTCTTGATAGAGAGTGGACAGTAGAAAATAATGACTATAACGATGTACCTTCTTACACTGAGTGGGATCTAAATGCACGTTATAACGTTAATGATATGGTTGAGTTACGTGCTGGTGTTGCTAACTTATTCGACGTTACACCACCAAGAAATCCTGGAACTTATGATGATGGTGAGTTCTTTGATGTGTATGGTCGTCGTATCAACATTGGATTAAACATCCGTTTCTAATATATTTAGATAATGAAAAGGGCTGATACTTATCAGCCCTTTTTTATTTTCTAAAAAATAATCAGGCAATCTATAATTTTTTATGTTCTCAAACATCATTAATGCGTCTTCGTAAAGTAATAAACTTTTTGTTAGAATTACACTTATTAAATTTTTTGTACCTTTGATGACCTACACCCTCAGACCCTACCAGAGCGAGGCGGTTGAACGCACCGTTTTGCACTTTAGAAAAACTAACGAACCTGCCGTTATTGTGTTGCCTACGGGGGCGGGTAAAAGTTTAGTGATAGCTGAGCTTGCACGTATCGCTAAACAAAAAATATTGGTACTAGCGCATGTAAAAGAATTAGTTGAGCAAAATGCTCAAAAGTATAAAAGTTTTGGCTTGCAAGCGAGTATATTTTCCGCAGGTCTCAAAGAGAAGTCGTTAACCCACCAAGTTACCTTTGCTAGTGTGCAGTCGTTATCGCGCAATCTAGATAAACTTAATGAGCACTACTCACTACTTATTATTGATGAGTGTCACAGAGTGAATGGCGAAAAGAAAAGCCAGTACGGAAAAGTTATTAATGCACTTAAATCTCACAACGCTGAATTAAAAGTATTAGGTTTAACCGCGACGCCTTACCGCCTAGGGTTAGGCTGGATTTATCATTATCATTACCATGGCTTTGTAAGAGGCAATAAAGAGAGCCCATTCAAACACTGCATTTTTGAATTACCTTTGCGCTATATGATCAAGCATAACTACTTAACTCCCCCTAAAGAGGTTGATGCTGCGGTTAGCCATTATGACTTTTCATCTTTAAGTAGCAATACATTTGGGCAATATAGCAATGAGGATATGAATGCGCTGTTAAAAAAATCGACCCGAGCAACTCAAACAATTTTACAGCAGATTATTCAATATAGTGAGAACCGTCATGGGGTGATGGTATTTGCAGCTACGGTTATGCATGCACAAGAGATAATGACTTATTTACCAGAGGATCACAGTGCGCTGATCACCGGAGATACTCCTAATAGCGAACGCGATAAAATAATTAAACAATTTAAAGCTAAACAATTAAAGTATTTAGTGAATATATCCGTTCTTACTACCGGCTTTGATGCCCCCCATGTTGATTTTATTGCTATTTTACGCCCCACAGAGTCGGTAAGTTTATACCAGCAAATTGTCGGTAGAGGCTTGAGGTTGGCTGAGGGTAAAGATGATTGTTTAGTGATTGACTATGCGGGCAATGGCTTTGATTTATTCTACCCAGAAGTTGGAGATAAAAAAGGCGATAGCGATAATGAACCCGTGCAAGTGCTGTGTCCTGGGTGTGGCTTTGCCAATATATTTTGGGGCAAAACAGATGCTGATGGCAAAGTAATCGAGCACTTTGGCAGGCGTTGCCAAGGTTTGCTAGAAGATGATGACGGGGCAAGCGAACAGTGCGATTATCGTTTTCGTTTTAAAGAGTGTGAGCAGTGCGGCGCACAAAATGATATTGCTGCTCGAAAATGCCATGATTGTGGTGCTGTGATGGCCGATCCTGATGATAAACTACGTAATGCGTTAAATCTCAAAGATGCATTAGTGCTACGTTGTAGCGGCTTGAGCGTGACTAAACTTAAAGAGCAATTGTTAAAAGTTACTTATTTTGATGAAGACGGGGCCAGTTGTGATGAGGTATTTGATTTAGCAAACAACGGAGCACTGTATTATTTTAATCAACAGTTTGGTAAACGTATTGCTCAGGGCCAATCGCCAACTAAATTTATCAGCGCAGATCAGGTTATAAAAGCCCAGTTTGACTTAATACCACCGGATTTTGTGATTGCTCGAAAAAGTAAAAAATATGGCTGGAAAGTAGCAGATAAACTTTTTGATTATAAAGGCAGCTTTAGAAAAGCAAACCAGCTAAGTCGATAGACTAAGCTGGTTATCTCATTCATCATGAAATTAGGGTTATGCTTCTTCTGCGTCTAATCCCCAACCATCGCCATAGCCATTAAAACTGTTCGCTATACTTTCAATGTATTGTTCTGCTTGGCCTAACAAAGCATGCTCTGGAACCATTTGTACATGGGTAATTACTTCCCAAACGCCAGTATCTTTACATTTTTCAACATCAGCAGTTTGAACTAATGCATCGTTTACAATCTCAGTTGCAAATTTTTCGGCATCAGTCTGTTGTTCAAATAAAATGTAAAAATCAATTTGTTGCATTTTACTTAAATCTACACCAGCGGCGGAAATTTCAGCAAGAAGCTGGCCATTATCATCATCAGGAAATTGCATTTAAAACTCATAAAATTAGTGTTTACTCATTAGCGCTATTGTAACCAAAATAAATTATTAAAGCGCAAGAATTTTTAGTTAAGCTCACAACGGTTTAATAGATTCGCTTAGTTTAAGCGCGGATAATGATTAAGTTAATGTTAGGCTCATTATCGCTATGCTATTATTGCCTTGTTAGTTCGTTGTTTTTTATGGGTACATAGTAAGGATGATTACTTGTTCAATCAGTTTTTAAAATCCGTTATTTGTTTTTGCTTATTTGTGAGCTTTTGCGCGATTGCAGCTGACAATACAATTGAAGATTATGAAATAAAAGGAATTAGTGGAGAGTTAGAAAACAACGTTGCACTCTATTTAAAGCCCTTAGTGGGTGAAAAATCAACCCGCTCACTGCGTCGTTACGCTAAAACGCAAGTTGAAGATAGCTTAAAGGCATTAGGTTATTACAGCCCAAGTGTGACTATTGAATTTAATAAAGATGAGCGAGAGCTTGTTGCCACTATTGAGCGCGGCTCTGCAACTCGTATAGAGGCGCTTAATATTAGCGTTAACGGGGAAGCTAAACACGACCCGTCAATTCTGCAAGTAATTGAAAGCATAGGGTTAAAGCAAGGCGATATTTTAAATCATGGAGTATATAGCGCAGCCTATAAAAGAATTGAATCAGTTCTGTTAGAACATGGCTACTTTGATGCTAAATGGCCAGCACGAAAGTTTGAAGTGTCATTAAAAAAGCATAGCGCCGTTATTACCTTTACCATTGAAAGTGGTGTACGTTATCGCTTTGGCGATGTGTTAATTACCAATCAAAGCCCCGCAGAAAAATACATTCGCTCTTTAGCCCCATTTAAAATAAGTGAGCACTATAAAGCATCTAAGATTGCTGACTATAACCTAGATTTATCGAGTACTCCTTATTTTACTAGCGTGCGTGTTTACGCTGATATTTCAGCTAGAAAAAACAGCCAAGTACCAATTAAAGTGGACGTATTACATAAGCCTGCTAATAGCTATGAAATTGGTGGCGGGTTTAATACCGAGCTCGGTCCAAAGGTACGGTTTAAGTGGAGTAAACCATGGATCACGGAGCAGGGCCACTACTTAGAAAGTAATCTTAATGTTGCAAAAAAACAACAAGATATTTCTATGGCGTATACCATTCCGGTTAATGATCCTAATGATGATTTATGGCGCTTATCAGCAGGTTATAAACTTGAGGATGAATTAGCCGACGATATTTACAGTGAAATTTTAACTGCACAACTGCAAAGGCAATGGCTAACCGAACAAAAATGGATTAGAACTGCGTTTATCAGACGTGAGCAAGAAACCTATCGGATTGGCGACGGGGTAGAGCGCACCACAGAAATGTTATTACCAGGTATCAGTTATGCCCGAAAACAATCGAAGGGTGGCACCACCCCTTATTCGGGCGAGCAATGGTCTATATCGGCAGAGTTTGGGCTTGATAGTGTGCTATCTAGTACCAATATTGTTAGGGTTCAATTACAGCATGCATGGTTGCACACTTATCTTAATAAGCACCTTGTGTTTTTAAAAGCAAACGTAGGGGCCATGTTAGTTGACGACATTAACAATGTTCCATATTCATTAAGATTTTATGCTGGTGGCGATCAAAGTGTGCGTGGCTTTGCTTATCAATCGATCTCACCAGAAAATGACAATGGCGATCGCATCGGTGGTAAATATTTAATTGCGACGACGGCTGAATATAATTACCAATTTGCCAAAAACTGGCGAGCAGCGTTGTTCGTGGATGGAGGGACCGCAACGAATGATTTTTCTGAGCAATTTGAAGTTGGTGCAGGGTTTGGTTTTCGTTATTTAACGCCTATAGGGCCAATAAGAGTCGATCATGCATGGGGGCTCACTAAAGAAAGTAAAAGCACTCGTTTAAGTATTACCATAGGGCCTGAAATTTAATGTCTGTATTTAAAAAAGTCACGGCAGCACTTAGCACCTTAATTGTTGCTGTATTAGTGACATTGTTTTGTGTTGTTTTTACAGCTCCAGGTAATCAGCTAATTGCTTATAGCGCCAATAAGTTAGTTGACGGCTTAAAAATTGAAATAAAAAATGGGCGTTTTTTATATAATGATGCGTTTAATTTGCGCTTTGAGCGTGACGGTTTATTACTTAATGCCCAGCAGCTTAAACTAGATTTATTTTGGTGGCACTGCGATGGTATGTGTATCGATAACTTAAGTGCTCGGTCTATAACACTAAATTTACCAGCATCGTCATCTAATTCCCCTGATACACCTAGCGAACAGCTGGAACAAATCAGTTTGCCATTTAATATTGCACTTAAGCGTTTAGCGGTCACTGAGTTTGTGTTAAATCATCCAAGTGCAAACGTAGTTGTTAATAATCTGGAGCTTGCTGCAAAAGCACAAGGTGCTGATATTCAAATTAAAAGCGTGAATATTCCGAGTGTTTTAATCGCCTTAAAAGAGCAACCTGGGGCAAATACAGCCAGTTCTACCCCAATTACTGAGCTGCCAGCATTACCTAATATCGCATTTATGTCGCCACTCAATATTTATCTAGAACAGTTTAATATTGTGCAGTTCATGGTAAAGCAGGGCGAACAGGAAAATATAATAAATAATATTGCGCTACAAATGAAGCTAATAGGTTCTGAGATTAACGTTGCTTCATTGTCTGCAAATTATCAGCAGTGGCAGCTTAATACAGCGCTTAGCGCAAAGCTTAAAGACAGCTTACCTATTAATGGTGATATCAGTCTAAAAGGGCATGGTTATGATGCCAATATGCAAATAGGCGGAGACTTAGAAAAGCTCAATGTTGATATAAAAAGCAATGAATCTTTTCCTTTTCAACTTGCAGCCACGGCTAATCTTAAACAACCAAATTATCCGTTCAGTATTAATGGCGGTGTAGAGCAGTGGATTATTGAAACAGCGAGTAAAGAGTTAAAGGTAACCGACGTAAAATTAACCGCGCAAGGCAATGCCAACGATTACCAATTATCGTTATTTGGTAATAGTCAGTTAGGTGCGTATCCAAGTGTGAATTTTAATAGTCAAATTAATGGCTCACTGAGCGAAGCAAACTTAAAAAAATTAGCCCTTAAAGCGAATGATAGTCAGGCTACTATCCAAGCGAATGTCGATTGGCAAAATGGGGTTAGTGCTAACTTTAGCGGTGCGCTATCGAGTTTAAAAGCACAATACCTTACTGACACACTTACAAGTGATATTTCAGGGCAGTTTAAAGGAGCATTTGTTTCCAGTTCAAATAGCTGGCAGTTAAGTATGGATGATACCCAATTAAGCGGGTTACTAAATGATGTACCGCTTAATTTTGTTGCTCAATTTAACTTAAATGATGAACTTAAAGCCACTGTAAATAAATTTAGCCTTAGTAGCGGTACAAACAGATTAACTTTAACAGGTGAAGTTGATCAGCAATGGCAGATTAATGGGGCAATTGCGCTGCAAAGTAATGATGATGCAAAGCTTCCATTTATTGCTAATGGTAAAGCTGATTTAAGTATAAGAGGCGAGCGGTTGACGCCTGCAGTTGATTTAGCGTTAAAGCTAGAACAGTTTATTTATGACGAAATTAATATTAATAAGTTGGCGTTAAAAGCACAGTTAGACACCGCTAATGATTGGCAAACAGATATTAGCGTTACTCTTGATTCAGCGCGTGTCATGCATCACTTAATTAATAAAGTGGAAATAGCCGGCAGTGGTGATAAAACCGATCATCAACTAAGTGCATCTATTGATGCTGATGCTGGGGCAGCTGCGTTTGAGCTTAATGGTAAATTTGCTAACGCGATATGGCAAGGTGAGCTCAATAATATTAGCATAAGCGATAAAACGCTTAGCTTTGAAAACACTAAAGATATAGCCGTAACAATAGATTCGAAAACGGGCGACTTTGATGTGAGTGCGCATTGTTGGCAATCAAGTAATAGTAAGTTATGTATTGATAGGTTAAATCAAACCCGCGAATTAGGTCAGCTTAACGTAAAACTGACCAAGCTTTCATTGCAAGAGCTAAAACATTGGTTACCAGATAATGTAATAACTCGTGGTGATATAGCTGGCGATTTTGCTGCTAATTGGCAAGCTGGCTCACTTAAAACTCTACGCGCTAATTTAAATTCATCAGGGCTTAACGCGGTTCTTATTAACGAAGAAGACCGATTTAAGCTACCTATTGAAACGCTAAATATAAGCGCTTTTTCTGATGCTAAGATTGGCAAAATAGAAGCTAATTTAGAATCGAGTGTTTTGGGTAAAGTAACAACCAAAGTTGATATCGATGATATTCAAAATAAGCAAACGCTTAACGGTAATATTCAAATTGATAAAATATTATTGTCGGATATACAGCCTTTTTTAAACACTCTCGAGCAGCTTAATGGCGCCATTCGTGGGCAAGTTGCCTTAGCTGGCACACTCAAAGATCCCTTGCTAGAGGGGAATTTAAATATTGAGAATATTAACTTAGTGGGTGAGCAACTGCCTGTTGCCCTTAAAAACTCCAATATTAATGTGGTGTTTAATAAATCTACCGCCACTATAAAAGGGGATTTAAATGATCCAGAAGGCGGACAGGTAAAATTAACCGGTAATGTTGATTGGCAAGGTGAGCAACCAGCTGTAAACATGAATTTAGTCGGTAGTGAGTTTTTTGTGAGGGCACAACAAGGCGTTGTTTTTAAAGTATCGCCTGAGTTAAAAATAAGTTTAGCCGACAACGCACTTAAGCTGGCAGGTGATGTTGTGGTGCCTTATGGGCGAATAGAAATTGAAGAGCTGCCAGAGGGGGCTGTACAGGTTAGTGATGATGAAATTATTCTAGATCAAACTACGCAAAGTACAAAAAAAGCGCCATTTGACTACGATATTGATTTAAAAGTAACAGTTAAAAATGATGTAAGAGTAGCCTCATTCGGACTTGAGTCTAAAGTAGTGGGTGATATGGATATAAAAATGAGCCAAGATTCACCCATTATTGCCATTGGTGAACTTAATTTAATTGAAGGAACTTACTTGGCATTTGGCCAAGACTTGATAATTAGAACCGGGCAAATTGGTTTTAGTGGCGCAATAGATAAACCTCATTTAAATATTAAAGCTATTCGTAACCCAAACAATACCGCTGACGGTGTGATTGCCGGTGTGACTTTAACTGGTAGTGTTGAGCAGCCAAATTTAAAAGTGTTTTCTGAGCCGGGTATGGACCAAGCGCAAGCCTTAGCGTATTTACTCAATGGTCAACCATTAGGAGAGGGCGACAGTTCAACCGATGCGATGTTAGCTCAATTATTACTTTCTCAAGGAGTGAGCAGAAGCGAAAGTTTAGTGTCTAAAGTGGGTGAATCGTTTGGTTTGTCAGATGTGAGCTTAAGCTCTAAAGGCAGTGGCGAGCAAACAAAAGTAGAAATATCAGGTTATCTTGCACCGAGTTTGCAGGTTAAATATAGCGTAGGGGTATTTGAGTCGCTTAGTGAAGTGGCGGTGCGTTATCAGCTTATGTCGAAGTTATATATAGAAATAACCAGTGGCTTGTATCAAAACGTCGACATACTGTATAAATTTAATTGGGATTAATTTTTATCTACCAATACTAATACCAATAATAAAAAGGAAAAGGTATGAAAAAATTTGTAATCACTGTTTTAGCATCGGCTTTGCTCGGCGGATGTGCTCAGCAAAGCATTTTGCCATCAGCGCCGGTTAAAAGCCTAACCAGTAGTGAGATTATTGCATCTGCAACGGATGAGCAATGGCGATGGGTTAACCCTGAGAATATTTTAAAACTAACGCTACCTACCGGTGCCGCTTATATTGAGCTCAATCCCGCGCTTGCGCCAAAACACAGTGCTAATATTAAAAAATTGGCACGACAGGGCTTTTATCAGGGTACTCATATTTATCGTTTTGTTGAGGGGTTTGTTGCTCAAGGTGGTGACAGCACGGGTAAAAAGCTAGCTAAAACCGAAAAGAGTACGGTACCTGCAGAGTTTTATTTAACCACCACAGAGCCACTTTTGATCACCGAGATGGGTGAGGATGGTTATGCACCAATAACCGGGTTTTTAAATGGTTTTGCGGTAGCGCAAAATGAAACACGTGATCAAACATGGCAAATTCATTGTCATGGTGTATTTGCAATGGCACGGGACAACGATATAAATAGTGCTAGCACCGAGTTTTTTGTCACCATAGGGCAAGGTCCGCGTTATTTAGATAAAAATATCACCGTATTTGGGCGAGTACTGACAGGTATGGCGCATTTTCATCAGCTAGCGCGCACACCTAAAGGTGGTAGCGAGTTTAACCCTATTACAGACTTACAAGTATTAGCCGACGTTAGCAGCGATAGCAGCCGATTTAAAGTAATGAAAACAGACTCAGATGCATTTAAACAGTTAATTTCAGCACGAGGTAGTCGTAGCGAGGGATGGTTTGCGTATAGCCATAATTACATTGATGTGTGTGGAATGCCTGTGCCAACTAAGCAACTTAACGATTAAAAAAAGGAGCCTCAGGCTCCTTTTTTGTTTAGCTTATTGACGGTTTATCTTTACCGCAAAAGGGGTATCGTTATGATGAGTTGAGCGATATGGATTAATATCAAGGCCGCCACGACGCGTATAGCGCGCATACACTTCAAGCTCTTTAATATTCAACTGAGTGGTTAAGTCGCTGTAAATACGCTCCACACATTGCTCATGGAACTCATTATGGGTCCTGAACGAAATTAAATAGCGTAATAATGACTCACGACACACTTGCTCACCAGTATAACGAATAATAATGCTGGCCCAATCCGGCTGTGAAGTAATTAAACAGTTCGATTTAAGCAAGTGACTATGCAAGGTTTCGCTAACCACTTTATCGCTTTGTGATTTTAGAGAATGTGCATCAATATGGTAGTTATCTATTTCAATATCCAACTCATCAATACACTCACCAGGAAGCGGTGTGCAAGGAATACAATTATAATCATCAGCGCTGTATAAGGTCACTTTTACCGGGCTATTTACCGCATTGGATAAGTCATCAATTAAATGTTGTTTAACAATGTCAATACTGCCAAAGCGGCTTTGGTTAAAACTGTTTAAATAAAGCTTAAACGACTTTGACTCTATTATATGACTACTTTGGCATTCGAAAGTAAATAGCGCCACTGCCACTTGCGGTTTGCCTTTGGTATTTAACCAAGACAGTTCATAACCTGTCCAAATATCTTGCCCTTTGAATGGTAATGCGGCCTCATCAATACTCAATGCGTCGCGATTAAGCTTGCGAGCAATAGGAAAAAGCAAGCTGGGCGTGTATTGATCTACATACTCAGTAGATTGACCAAGTACGCTGCCTTTAAGATCGGGAGAATTGCTGTAATCTGTCATGTTTGCTCTTAAATAGTTACAATGGGAACATTATATCTAAATTAAATGAGTTTCACAGTATGTCTGTTGCAATGCAATTAGCCCAACTTCACCAACGCTTTAGTGAAAAAACCATCAAAAATACACAAAAGCAGCCACTCATTGCCCACGATGAGCAATGGCCAAGCCCTTGTGAAATAGGCACAGCCGATGAGAACGGTATGATCCAATGGCAAGCGGTAGTGAGGGAGCCTGTAGGTTCACTCACTAACCTCGCTAACGCATTAGAGCTTGAATTTCCTGATGAACTTAGCCAGTTTTATGGCCATATGTTTGCTGGCAGTATTTTAGCCAGCGTTGATGGTCATCAAGTGGAATTATTACAAGCGTGGAATGAGGATGATTTTGACTTACTGCAACAAAATATCACGGGTCATGTTTTAATGAAGCGAAAGCTAAAGCAAGCGCCGAGCGTTTTTATTGGTTTAACTGATCAAGATGATTTACTTGTTACGGTATTAGTGGAAACAGGGGAAGTGTGCTTAGAATATGTAGGTAAAAAGCCGCATCATGTGTTGGCTAATAACCTCAGTGAGTTTATTGCTACATTAACAGTTTAAACTAGCTCGGTGTTGCTGATTTAATGCACACCTAGCTTGTTTATTCATGGGATTTATTGAAAATCCCATGAAATATTAGACACTAAACCACACGGTTCGCACCTAAAATCAAATAATCCAAACCACGGCTCAGGTAATTTCCATTCACCTTGGCAACTTGGGCATTTTCGCTCAAGCTCTGAGGCTTTATCGACACCACCTACACGATATAAGTAATAGTAAACAGGCTTTTTAGTTAAAAAGCTGATGCGTTTGCTAATATCTTTACCTCGGCGATACAAATCACTTTGTGTGCTGGCTATTTCCTCTAGTGCAGGAAATTCACAGCGAGTTGCGCCATTAATTTGAATTTGATCGCATGCTTGCCAATCTTCTTGCCATTTAATCAGGGTTTTATAATCGCCATTAGCAATTGCTGGAATATTAAATAGCGGAACGGGCAAAAAGTCATCGCCACAATACAGTGGGCTGCAGGTATGCACATACGTAGTATATAAAATATAGCTTGAGGGATCTTTACAACCATCGGCACCGTTTGAGTGAATGTCTTGACCTATTATTTTCACCTTTGGTGCTAACAAGCCTGCATCATGAAGCTTTTCAACACTGTGCTTTACAAATGCACTGTTGTTAAGAGGGTGCATAGCGTCTTCGGTCGGACACATAACGCGTGTTATAAAATAGCCATCTTTTAA
This sequence comes from Pseudoalteromonas sp. DL-6, assembly GCF_004328665.1. NCBI lineage: Bacteria > Pseudomonadati > Pseudomonadota > Gammaproteobacteria > Alteromonadales > Pseudoalteromonadaceae > Pseudoalteromonas > Pseudoalteromonas sp. DL-6. Next base: position 2,101,281 of record NZ_CP019770.1, on the reverse strand, counting down.
CACCGTAGGAAATTCTTCTCCAATGATTTGGCCATTAAAACGTAATGCATTTACCAAGCGGTTTATTGCTTGCTCGGCTTGCTCTAAGGTGGTGTCTTGGTAGCAATCAAATGTTAAATCAACAACAAACATTTATAGTCTCAAATTATTTTGGCGCGAGCAGTGTAAGTAATTGATCTAACTTTTGCTCAATTCTATCTAATTGAGAGCTGTTTTGATCTTCATTACTGGCACTTTGCTTTGGGGTTTTCATTAAATTATAAATTGAATCAGGATTATTCTTATATTGACTCACCGCAGCAATAATAACCGGCATTGGGGTCGGTGTTGTTAAACGACTTTTAGTTAGTGCAACAGTGGGAACTTTGCCTTCATCAAGAAGGACTTTTATAGCTTCAAATACAGCAGCGTTCATTCAATTATAACTCTTTTATAAAGTAAGCTCGCAACATAGACGTTGCGAGCGGGTATGGTATCAATAAAGTGGCTAAGGCACATTAAAATGCGCCATAAAATTAATTATTTTTGACGAAGACGTACGTCTAATTCATCTATTACTTCACTCCAATCGCCATCAACCGCTAGCGATTCGGCAATGAAATGTTGTTGGGCTTCATCCCAAAAGGGAGCATCTTGCAACAAGGTTGTATCGGTAATGGAGTGCGAGGCAATAAATGCATCTATTTGCGCATCCGAATCCGGCAGTCCTAGTTGGGCGAACAAGGTATTAATAGTATGTTTTGTTGTATCCATAATAATGCTCCTAAATGAATTAATATTTAGTACTTATTAACTCTAGGGGGGAATGGTATATCTAGCCAGTTTAACCCTTACTGAATTTACGCTTTATTTACTCAATAGTAAGTCGCTAAAGCATGATCTGACTCAATGCAGTGGATGAACGTACTAACTAAAATGTAAATTCGCTTATTTATTGCTCTTGGGTATATAGTTATATAAGTATTTGGTCATCGTTGTAGTTCAAAATTAATCTCTTATGCGTTACTTGGCGTAACGATGGGGGTGTAAAATAATAAAGGAAATAAAATGACAGCCACAGCAGAATCGACAGACGCCTTTAGTGTTCAGCATATTGCACCAGAGGATATAAGCACAGCAGCCAGCCTGATATATCAGGCATATCAAAACGATCCTATTTTACAAACTCTGCTTGGGTATAACGAAGATAACCCGCTCGATTATGAAAAAAAATTACGTGCACTTATTCGTGAAGAACTCAGTAGCTTTTGGCAAGAGAAGCAGCCTTTAATCGGCCTTTACCGTAATGATAAATTAAAAGCGGTTGCCTGTGTATTTGAGTCAAATAGCCAATTACAAGCTGAGCGTTATTGGCATTGGCGATTAAAGCTGATGCTAAGTGCGGGTTATTTACAAACGAATCAATTAATTGAAAAAGAAAAAACCATTCGTGACGCACTAAAGCCGCAAGGGAATTATTACTTTTTAGCATTTATTGCAGTTGATCCACACTTTCACGGGCAAGGGTTTGGTCGCACCTTACTAAAGGGTTTAGATGGCTTATTACATGATAATCCCCAGTCCTCTGGTATGGCGGTATTTGTGACTCGCGACGAGCATACGCAATTTTTTAAATCTCAGGGTTTTGAGCACTTTAAACAACTTTCATTTAACCAAGTTAAGGGTGAATTACTATTTAAAGTTGCTAATGCTCAATAAAGGTAGTTGTTCATAATAGCGCATCTGTAAGCCTATGTTCCAAATCGGGCACACTAGTGTGAGATATATCCTACATTAGTGTGCTCTTTGTCAGTTTAAATCCATTATTTATCCGTTTATAAGCATCAAGCTTCTGTTATTTATAGCTATTTTAGTTTTTTCAATTTTGTGACATTAAATTTTTTAGTTTTCCTCACTATTATACCCAGCCGTTTGGTTTAAACTTTACTTTGTCAAGACGACATAGCTCAATGACTGAGCTAATGCCATGGATATGGAATCAGGCAGCATAGTAGTGACTAGCAGGAAGCGTAAAGGACAAGTTAACACGGATGCAAGGATGAAACAGGAAGTACATGAAGTACTAAAATAGCTAGGAGCTATTTAAAGGATACCAAGGACGATGCGATAGGATATTGCAGGAGCGTTAGTTTACGCAGGACGGCCAAGGCGGCAAGAGGATATTGCAGGATGCAATGGAGAGCTAACACGGTAGTTTGCTCGTTCAGTGGATGATAAACAGGGATTAGGTAAAGGATACCTTACAGGATGTAGGCAATTGGGGCGTAACTGAGGTTACGCCTTGGTTTTTGTGTCACAGCAATTATATTTTATGTGGTGGCACGACCACGCTTTTCAGTTTTTCATCTTCCATAAACAGCACTCCCTGATAAGCATTTTCACCATCGCTTGAAAATTCAAAAATAAATTCGCTTTTCATGCCCGGTTTACCACTTTTTAAAATGCCAAACCGGCGTTTGCTGCAGGCCACGCTCATTAGTTGCACCTGCAATTGCTCGCTTTGGCGTTTGGCATGAACGTTCGCTGCTTCGGCTATTTTACGATTTAGCCAAAAAAAATAAATTACAGCCCCAATAAGTATGAACGTCCATAAACTAGCCATTTAAGAGAATAACCTTCCAATTGCGCGAGCTAACGTCTCGCTTCTGTTTTCTTTACGTAGTAAAGCTAATAAATGTGGGCGAATAGTTGGAATTGCAACTAAATCTGCAAAAATGCTGGGAAATAACTCAGCTATTTTTTCATGATGTGCACAGTTATCCATAAATACATGCAAACGCTGTGGCTCTTCTAACTGTTTAAAGCAGCGACCGGCAATAGTTAATAAAATATCTGAATCGTGCCCAAGTGCTGACTCTAAAGCGCAGTCAACAAGTTGTGCACTAAGCCCCGTTGCTTGTCCGGATGATATAGCGCGAAGAGCTGCACTAGCCGCAACAACATCATTATTGCTAAGCGCGGTTTGCCCATAACTTAACAATAACTCACTAAACATGGGTGGTATTTCGATGTGTTCAAGCATTGCGCTTAATGGCTGTAATACTTCAATAGGTAACTTAGGCCATGCAGCGTGTAAGTGCTTTAAGTTATCAGTACTGTTAAGGCGATAAGCAAAATCAGCAATGCCTTGTAGCGCCACACTTTGCCAATTATCAAAACCAATCTGGCCACTAAAATAAAGCTGGGCATGTTCGTAATACTGTGAAGCTGGTTGTTTTAATAACACTTTAACTTGCGCATTAAACGCTGCTAATTTATTTGTGTTAGGAGTAAATACGTACGGGTTATTATCGAGTTTGCCATCGGCTTGCTCGCCGGTTATTTCTGTTCCTAGTGCTTGAATTACCATATCTGCAAAATGGTCGCGGCTGGCACTAACAAGTTTACTTTGTTCATCAAGTGGAAATTTTAAAAACCAAACATAAGGTTCTTTACTGGCTTTACTATCCCAAAACTGAATTGCTAGCCATGCATGGCCTGCTAATGGGTAAGGGTAAGGAACTTGCGCTTGTTCAACAGCTAAAAATTGTTGTTTATCAAGCTTGGTAATGTGCCTGCCAATGTCAAAAGCACGCCATTGAGTGCCTGCACCGTCTAAAAGCTGGCCTAATGTGGCTATATGTTCACTCATGAATTTCCAACTGTTTTTACTACAAAATTATGCTAATTATACGCCATAGCGACTGTTGAGGGAACAGGGTATAATTGTGCAATATACAAAGTAAAGGGTGATTATGACTGAGCAAACCCAACTCTATTTAACACAATTAACGGCGCTACTTAAAAAGCATCAGCTTTGGCAAAATGAACCGATTGACCCTGCATTGTTGCATTCAAGTATCCCTTTTTGCCATGATACGCTTACATTTGAACAGTGGTTACAGTTTGTATTTATAGAAAAAATTCAGCAGATTATTACAATGAAACAAGCGTTGCCACGTAATTTTGCAATTGCTCCTATGGCGCAAATGACACTCACTAATAAATCCGGAAGCGAAGAGATTATTTCTTTGTTGACGCAAATAGATTCATTGCTAGGAGAGTCTGATGACAGAACGTCCAGCGCCAGTTGAATACGGTGAATTGAACATTCTCTATCAAGATGAGCATTATGTAGCGATTGATAAACCATCGGGCTTGCTCGTTCATCGCTCCTTTTTAGATAAACATGAAACTCAATTTGCAATGCAAATGCTGCGCGACCAACTCGGTCAGCATGTGTTTCCTGTGCATCGCCTTGATAGGCCGACATCGGGTGTGTTGCTGTTTGCTTTAAGCTCAGAAGCCGCGCGTGATATGAATCAGTTGTTTATTGAGGGTACGATTGCAAAGCGTTATTTAGCTTTAGTACGCGGATTTGCGCCGGAATCTGTTTTTTTAGATAAACCGTTAAAAGAAGAGCTAGACAAAATCGCTGATAAATTTGCCGATCAGGATAAGGCTGCTCAAGAAGCACAAACACAGTTTAATTGTTTGTATCAAGCTGCGTTGCCTATCCCTATAGGAAAATACCCAACAGTTAGGTATTCTTTGGTAGAGTGTTTCCCTAAAACAGGGCGTAAACATCAAATTCGCCGCCATTTAAAGCATTTGTCGTTACCGATAATTGGCGACGTTAATCATGGTGATAACCAGCACAATCAGTTTTTTAGAGAACACTTTTCTCTTAGAAGATTAATGTTATTTGCTACAGAACTGCGTTTTGTTCATCCTTATAGTAATGAATCGATAATAATTAAAGCGCCACTAGGTGATGCAATGTTGAGTATTTGCAACCAGTTAGGGTGGCCAAGCGAAGAAAAGGATTATTAATGGCACATATTAGTATTTTTGTAGGCAGCGTGTATGGTGGTGCTGAACGCTTAAGTGAGCAAATAAGTGATACCATTGAGCAAGCCGGCCATCAGGTAAGCGTATTTTCAGCGCCAAGTTTAGAAGATCTAAAAAATGCATCGCATATTTTAATTGTCACCTCAACAACAGGACAAGGCGATATACCCGCTAATTTGGCAGAGCTTTATAATCAGCTTAACAACACCTTTCCAATGTTAACGAATAAGCCATTTGGCATTGTGGCTATGGGTGATAGAAGTTATGGTGATACGTTTTGCGCAGCAGGGCGTAGCTTTGATGAACTATTACGTGACTTACAAGCCAAACCTGTAGGTAATCGATTAGAAATTGATGCCTGTGAAGATTTTGAGCCTTGGCCTGTCACCGAGCCTTGGTTACAAACTTGGCTTGGTAAATTACCCTCTTAAATGCGCAGTCTCTAAATGAAAAAACATCAACTGAGTTTGATTGTACTTGCGGGTGGCTTAGGTAGTCGCTTTGGTGGCAATAAACAAATTGCAGAGATTCCAGGGCTAAATTGCACTATTATGGAGCTGAGTATTATTGATGCGCATGCTGCAGGCGTGACGCAGGTGGTGCTGATCATAAACCAAGCGGTACGTAGTGAAATAGAGCGTACTATTTTGCCCCGATTACCTAGTGATCTTGATGTGGTGCTGGTGGAGCAACACATTGAACAGGTGCCCGAACAATTTAAAGCAACACTTTGCCAGCGAGTAAAGCCTTGGGGCACAGGTCATGCTCTGTTGTGTGCCAAAGCCCACATTAATAACCCCGCTATTGTGATCACTGCAGACGATTATTATGGCGCGTCTTCATTTTTATTGCTTAGTGAGCATTTCAAAAAAAGCGCTGAATGGGCAATGGTAGGGTATCCGATTATTGATACTCTTTCTGAGCATGGTGGTGTTAATCGTGGGGTATGTAATATTGCGAATGGAAAGCTTGTTGCCGTAACCGAGTATTTGAATATTCAACAAGAGTCTGAGCATATTTTTGGTGATAACCCACAGGGTTTACGTGAAAAAGTTAGCCCAAATGCGCTTGGCTCTATGAGCTTTTGGGGGATAACCCCTTGCTTGTTTGATTATTTAGAGCAAGGCTTTACAGCGTTTTTAGCACAATACAATACCGCTACACAACAAGAATATTTTTTGCCTAACCAAATTGAACAGGTAATAAAAACCAATGCACAAACTGTTTTTATTTATACCGCCCGCGAGTCTTGGTATGGTGTGACCTATAAAGCAGAGCTTGTGAATATTGCTGCACACTTACGTGCATTACGCCAAGTATAAACGTCCCTAATTATCCTCGTTTGAGTCCAAAGAGTGAAGTAACCATGAGTTCAACCCCATTAGCAGCCTTTTTATCAGCGCGTTTTGGTATGGAAGATCCAATACTTAGTTTTAAACCAATAGGCAGTGGGCATATTAATACCACCATGTTGTTAAAGTCGACGCAGCAAGTGCTGGTGTTACAAAAGCTTAATACAGTGGTTTTTCCAAAGCCACAACAGTTGGTCGATAATGCCAGGCTGATTGAAAAACACTTAAGCAATAAGCAGCAATTAGGTGAATTTAATTTAGTTATTTTGCATCATGTGCCAACAGTTAAGCAGGAATATTTAGTTCAAGCAGAAGAGGGCACATGGCGAGCACTTGAACTAATTGACGATAGCTACAGTGAAGATGTAGTAAACACCTCTGCGCAAGCATATACAGCTGCAAATGCATTTGGCCAATTTGCTGCGGCTTTAGCTGATTTTGATGCGAGTAAGTTGCATGCAGTGATCCCTGACTTTCATAATTTAGCTATGCGGTTTGCGTCATTTAAACAGCTTGTTAGCCACAATCCACAGCAACGATTAGCAAATTGCCAAGCAGAGGTTGATTTTTGTTTAACACAACTTTCATTGGTTGATGAGCTAAGCGCATTAACCGGTGAAATTCCTGTTCGTGCATGCCATAACGATACTAAAATTAATAACATGTTATTTTGCTCACACTCAAGCGCAGCTAAAGCGGTGATTGATTTAGACACCTGTATGCCAGGATATTGGCTCAATGATTTTGGCGACATGGTAAGAACGTTTTGCTGTGCGGAGCAAGAAGACTCTACCGCACTTGATAAGGTACGTGTACGAGAAGATATTTTTGCAGCAATTGTCAAAGGCTATGTTGAGCCACTTAAACATATTTTAACCGCAGCAGAAAAACAAAGCTTTTGGTTAGGTGCTAAAGTAATGCCGTTTATGATTGGTTTACGATTTTTAACTGACTACCTTGATGGCGATAATTATTTTACCACTAAATATGACACGCATAATTTAGACAGAGCAAGAAATCAGTTTGCTTTGTATCGCGATATTGTCAGTAAAAAGCAAGTATTGCAGGCTTTATTAAATAACGCCTAGGTATTAGTAGTAAAAAAGGGGAGTGGCCAAAGTGTAACCAGTTTTTAAACAGCTTACACTTTGTGGTGTGCTTAATTAAGCCGGTATGCAGGCTTTAGCTCAGTAGCATTAAGCATCCGCTAGTTTTACGCGAATTTTGCTTTTGTCTACTGTGGTTTGATTAAGGGCTTTAATCGCGCCTTTAACTTCAATGTCGTTAGGCATTTCTACAAAGGCAAAGCCTTTAGACTGGCCTGTTTCTTTATCGAGTACTAAGTTACAGGTGGTCACTTTACCGTGAGCTGTAAATAATGTACGAAGTTCATGCTCAGTAGTGGCACGTGATAAGTTACGAACTAATAATTTCATATATAACCTAAATAATGGGTTCAAGCATAATTATCTCAAGTAACCTTGCTTTAACCTAACGTTATTTTATAAACAGTAAAAATAACCGCTAAAAAAACAAAAAACCGCCTAATGGCGGTTTTTTATATTGCGAGAGGTTACTTTACTTCTTTACCTGCCGCTTGTTGATCAGCGTGATAGCTTGAACGTACAAATGGGCCTGAAGCCGCATGAGTAAAGCCAATTTCATCAGCATATTCTTTTAGTGCGTCAAATTCAGCAGGTGGCACGTAACGCTTAACGGGTAAATGATGCTTAGACGGTTGCAGGTATTGGCCTACAGTTAGCATATCAACGTTATGAGCACGTAAATCGCGAAGTACTTCCTCGATTTCGCTAATTTCTTCACCAAGGCCAACCATTAAGCCAGATTTGGTTTTAACCTCAGGATGCGCTTCTTTAAAACGACGTAATAACTCAAGAGACCATTTATAATCGGCACCTGGGCGCGCAAGTTTGTATAAACGTGGCGCTGTTTCTAGGTTGTGGTTAAATACGTCTGGCGGCGTTTCAATTAAAATTTCGAGTGCTCTGTCCATACGACCACGAAAATCAGGGACTAATATCTCAATGGTGATTTCTGGATTGTGCTTACGAATTTCGCGAATACAATCAGCAAAGTGCTGAGCACCGCCATCACGTAAATCATCACGGTCTACTGAAGTAATAACCACATAGCTTAACTTCATGTCTTTAATGGTCAGTGCCAGCTTTTCAGGCTCTGCCGCATCTGGTTTTAATGGGCGACCATGAGCAACGTCACAAAATGGGCAGCGACGTGTACAAATAGCTCCTAAAATCATAAAGGTGGCTGTACCGTGGTTAAAACACTCAGATAGATTAGGGCACGAGGCCTCTTCACACACTGAATGTAAGCCATGCTTACGCATTGCTTGTTTAATACCGTCTATACGCTCAGTCGATTTAGGTAAGCGAATCTTAAGCCATTCAGGCTTACGTAGCATTTCAGTTTTTTCTGTAGGTAGAACCTTAACGGGGATCAACGCCATTTTTTCTGCGTCGCGTAGTTTTACACCTGGTTCCATTTTGACTGGTTTATTCATTCGTTTTCAAACCCTTCAGTATGCTTAACCTGTGTTGCATTAAGCTTTTTGATCATGTGTTTTACCAGCCCCTGACCTGCTGCTTCAAGGTTTTGAGGGCCATTTAATTCTTTAGTTTGCACCATATTCATGCCCGCATAACCGCATGGGTTGATGCGTAAAAATGGACTTAAGTCCATGTTAACATTTAATGCTAAGCCATGAAATGAGCAGCCACGACGAACTCGTAAACCTAAAGAGGCAATTTTGCTGTCGTTAACGTAAACACCGGGTGCATCGGCTTTTGCGTATGCATCAATACCGTGCTCAGCAAGGGATTCAATAATACATTCCTCAAGCCAAGTTACCAGCTCTCGTACGCCAATTTTTAAACGACGTAAGTTAAATAATACATACATCATTTGCTGACCAGGGCCGTGGTAAGTTACTTGTCCGCCACGGTCCACTTTAATCACTTCAATGTCACCTGGGGCGAGCAAGTGCTCATCTTTACCGGCTTGGCCTTGAGTAAATACACTTTCGTGCTCTACTAGCCAAATTTCATCTGGGGTATTTTCATCACGGGTGTCGGTAAAGTCTTGCATTTTTTGCCAAATCGGCATGTAACGCTGACGACCCAATTGGCGTACGATTAGGGTGTTTTCGTTCACAATCAATCTCAGCTATGGCTTAAAGCATATGGCGTACGTCATCGATGTTGCTGATCACGTTATAAATTTCTTCGATATGAGTTCCACTGGTTACTGTGGCCACTAAAGTGACTGACTCATAGTTACCTTTACTGCTCGGTTTTACTTTTGGCGCATAATCACCCGGAGCGATAGGTTGTAACTTTTCTAAAATTTGATCAGTTAAGTTTACGTTTGCAAGACCCATTATTTTAAATGTAAACGGGCAAGGGTACTCTAAGTACTCATCAAATTTAGTGTTTTTAACAGGTTCAACCACGACGGGAACTCCTCAAACAAAAGTGTTGGCTTAACTTATACGTTAAGCTTTAAACTGACAGGCTAATGACAATCTTGAAATGATGTTATTTTTGACCTAAGCCAACGATAGTCATTCAATACGATTGGTATATATGGGGCGCATTCTAGCACTTTTCAAGCAAAAAAAAACGCCTCACAAAGGAGGCGTTCATATTACTTTACTGATGCTTACATTATTTGTAAGCGTAAGTAGTCATATATTTTACTAAAGAAGCTACCTTCTTGTATTTCTTCAAGTGTAACTAGCGGATATTGTGCAATATCTTCGCCTTCAAGTTGTAAAAACAGTGTGCCCACTTTAGTGCCTTTAGCTAAAGGTGCTTCAAGCGTATCGTCAAGCTCAAAGTTTGCTTTAAGGTTTTTATGTTGGCCACGAGGAATCGTAATAGGGGTGTCTTCTAAAATACCTAAAGAGACATTCTCTTTATTACCCATCCAAATGCGTTGCTCTGCAAAACTATCGCCCGCTTTGTAAGGCGTAATTGTTTCAAAAAAGCGGAAGCCGTAGTTAAGTAGTTTTTTACTCTCAACTTTACGTGCGCGCTCACTCGAAGTACCCATAACTACCGCAATTAAACGCATGTCGTTTTTTGTCGCCGAGGTGACTAAGCTGTAACCGGCATCAGACGTGTGGCCTGTTTTGATACCATCAACATCTAAGCTTTCATCCCATAACAACGAGTTACGGTTATATTGTTTTATGCCATTAAAGGTAAAAGATTTTTCTTTATAAAGAGCGTATTCATCTGGCACATCTTTAATAAGGGCAGCGCCTAATGTGGCCATGTCGCGTGGGGTGGTGTAATGCGCATCCGTATCAAGGCCGTGGCTATTAACAAAATGAGTATTCGTCATGCCTATTTTTTCGGCATGAGCGTTCATTAAGTCTGCAAACGCACTTTCGCTGCCAGCAATATGTTCAGCCATAGCAACACAGGCATCATTACCCGATTGCACAATAATGCCGTGATTAAGATCATCTACGCTAACTTGCTTACCTACTTCAATAAACATTTTTGATGATTCAGGAAAGTTTTTTGCCCATGCTTTTTCGCTGATAGTCACCATATCGGTAGGTGCTATATTACCTGCATTAATTTCTGTACCAATTACGTAACTAGTCATCATTTTAGTTAAGCTAGCAGGGGCAAGTTTTGTATCGGCTTCACCTTCTGCAATCACTTTACCTGTGGTGAAATCCACCAAAAAGTAACCTTTAGCATTAACTTGAGGAGGGGCTGGAATAATTTGTGCGGTGGCTGAAAAAACGGCGGCAGAACAAACTAAGCCGCAAACACCAGTAAGAATTTTATGTTTAATAGATTTCATCATACTCATTAATGGTTAAAGTTAAAAATATGCATTCTCCCTATTCTAAAGGGCTTACTGAGTGTAAAGCAAGAACGCGTTTTGAAATTGATTTTGTTTTAGTGTTTCTAATACTTGTTGCGCGTGATGGGCATCTTTTATTGGCCCTAAGTGCAATCTATAAATAGCATCTTTTTCGACGATATTTGTTGGTAATTTATACTGCTCTCGTAGTGTCTGTGCCAATGCCTCTATATTGGCTAAGGTACTGCCCGCTGCTACTTGAACGTAGGTTTTTCGCGCATGGGTATCTGCAAGAGTAATCGCTTCTAGCTTAACCTGTGCTGTACCGTATTTGTGGTAGCCAAGTTTGTAGGCCGCAGCATAGGAAAGATCAATGATTCTATCATCATGAAAGGGTCCACGATCATTAACCCGTACTATAACAGATTGGCCATTGGCTGTATTTGTTACGCGTACAAAACTCGGTAATGGTAAGGTTTTATGGGCTGCCGTCATGGCGAACATATCGTAAATTTCGCCATTAGAGGTGTGATACCCATGAAACTTTCGGCCATACCATGAAGCAATGCCAGTTTCTGAATAACCGGTTTCATCGAGCATAGGGGTATAACGTTTGCCCAACACTTCGTAAGGGCGTGTGGTGCTAGCGCTTTTTATTACTTGAGTAACAATAGCATCTTGCATTTCTAATTCGGTCGGTGCCCGCAGTGGTGCGGCATCATGGCGCATACTGTAACGGCTATTTGAACTACTACAGGCGCTTAAAAAGAAACTGATCAGAGTAATAATTATAAACTGTTTATAAAGGCGCATTATTTTAAGAGCATCCTTTTTTCTGTGGCAATCGACATAATAATGCCAAACGCAGCCATCAAGGTCACCATTGAGGTGCCGCCATAACTAATTAATGGTAAGGGGACGCCTACAACTGGTAATAGACCCGAGACCATGCCTATGTTTACAAAAATATAAACGAAAAATGTCAGTGTAAGTGAACCTGCGAGTAACTTGCCAAAGGCCTCTTGTGCATTAACTGCAATAAATAATCCACGGCCAATGATGAATAAGTACAAACTAAGTAAAACACATACACCAAATAAGCCAAACTCTTCACTCAGTACAGAAAAAATAAAGTCGGTATGTCGCTCAGGTAAAAATTCTAGCTGCGATTGTGTGCCTTGCAACCAGCCTTTGCCTTCAATACCGCCTGAGCCAATCGCTATTTTTGATTGAATAATATGATAGCCAGAACCAAGCGGATCGCTCTCAGGATCTAAAAAAGTTAAAACGCGTTGTTTTTGATAATCGTGCATACCATAGTGCCAAAAAGGCCATGCAGCTAAGGCCACAATAGAGCTTAAAAAGCCAATTAAACGCCAACTCAAACCAGATAAAAACAATACAAACACACCCGAGCTGGCAATCAAAATTGAGGTGCCCAAATCAGGTTGTTCCTTAATAAGTAGGGTAGGCAGCATAACAATGGCAAAGCCAATCACTAAATGCAGCGGACGAGGGGGTAAATGGTGACGGCCAATATACCAAGCAACCATCATTGGAACCGCTAGTTTCATTAATTCAGAGGGTTGAAAGCGGGTAATACCTAAATCTAACCAGCGTTGAGCCCCTTTAGAACTTACACCAAATAGAAGTACCCCAACTAACATAAGTAGTCCCAAGCAATACATGGGAATGACTAAGCGTTTTAAGGTCGTAGGTGGGATTTGCGCTAAAACAAACATGCCAATAATTGCACCAGCCATACGGGTTATATGGCGGATCATCATGGCCGAATCTTGGCCAGAGGCACTATAAACTATGGTGATACTGCCAGCCATCATCAGTAATAAAGCAATTAACAGTGGCAAGTCGATATGCAGGCGCAGCCAAATAGAACGCTTATTATGTAAAGCCGTCATGGTACTTTACTCCCTGAGGATTGAATTGGGTTAGCTGCAAAATAATAATCCATTAATTGGCGCGCAATGGGGGCACCTACAGAGCTACCCCCACCGGTATTCTCTACCACAATAGAGACTATAATTTGTGGATTGTTGTAAGGGGCAAAACCGACGTAAATGGCGTTATCGCGTTGGCGCTCTTTGAGTGCATCGGCATCGTAACGCTCACCTTGAGCAATACTGACCACTTGAGCTGTACCTGTTTTGCCTGCAGGGTCGTAGGTAGCTCCTTTAAACGCAGGGTGTGCTGTACCGGTGGTCTTTTTAACCGTGTTATGCATAGCATCAATAGCGATGCGCCAGTTATCCTCATTATTGAGAACAACAGGTGGCTTCTCTTCATTATTGAGCTGGGTGATCTGGTCTTCTTTTTTAGCCACTTGCACTAAGTGAGGAGGATGATTTATTCCCCGGTTAACTAAAATATTAGTCGCGTTGGCTATTTGAATTGGGGTGGCAGTCCAATAACCTTGGCCAATCCCTACAGAAATAGTATCACCACGCCACCATGACTCTTTGAAACGATCTTCTTTCCATTCTTTTGAGGGCAAAATAGCGGTTGTTTCTTCATGAATATCAATGCCTGAGAGCTCACCAAAACCAAAACGTGCCATAAAGTTACTTATTTTGGTGATCCCCATGCGATAGGCTGCATCGTAAAAATAAGTATCGCATGACTCTTCTATTGCTTTGTAAACATCAACATGGCCATGGCCCCAACGTCGCCAGTCTCGCCATCTATGCTCTACATTGGGTATTTGAAAAAAACCGGGATCCCACATGGTGGTGGTCTCTTGTACTATGTTTTCTTCTAATGCCAAAATAGCCATGTGCGGTTTAATAGTCGATGCTGGTGCGTAGCGCCCCTGGGTGGTACGGTTTATAAGCGGGCGATCAGGGTTAAGCAGGGCTTTATAGTCTTTACTGCTAATACCGTGCACAAATAAATTAGGATCATAGCTTGGGTTTGAATACAGCGCTAAAACGCCGCCATCTTTTGCATCCATAACCACAATAGCGCCGCGCATATCTTTAAGTGAATGTTGGGCTATTTGTTGTAAACCAATATCGAGAGTAAGTACTAAATCGTCCCCCGGCTGCGGTGGATCCATACTCAAGGTGCGAATAATACGACCACGGTTATTTACTTCAACTCGCTGTGAGCCGACCTGGCCATGAAGTAATGGCTCGTAGTATTTTTCGATACCCAGTTTGCCAATATCATGGGTCGCTCTATAATTGGTGGCTTCATCTTGTTGCTCAAGCTTGTTTAATTCTTTTTTATTGAGCTTAGCAACATAGCCTAAGGCATGGGTTAAGGTGTCTCCAAACGGGTAATAACGGGCTAAACGCGCTTCAATACTAAACCCTGGGAATTTATGTTGGTTTACTGAAAACATCGCTACTTCGTTTTCATTTAAGCGAGCTTTAAGAACTTGGCTTTTAAAGCGGCGAGTGTGCTTTATATCATCAAGGAAATCAGCTTGCTGCTGCTCGGTAATATCAATAATTTTACTAACAGATTTTAAGGAGGCAGTTAAATCGTCAACTTCTTCGGGGATCACTTCAAGGTTATAAACGGGCTTGTTTTCAGCCAGTAAAACACCGTTGCGGTCGTAAATAAGTCCGCGATTAGGTGCAATCGGAATTACTTTTATGCGGTTATCGTTAGAGCGAGTTTGATAATCTTGGTGGTCGTCAACTTGAATGGTGTACAAGTTAGACAATAATATGGCTACTAAGGCTAATATAAAAATAAAACCCACAAATGCACGCCGAGCAAATAAATTAGCTTCTGCTGAGTGGTCGCGAATAGTGGGTCTTCGTTTTAGCATGGCAAGAAACTACTCGCGATGATAAGGGTGGTTGTTATTTAAGCTCCAGCCTCTGTAAAGACTTTCAGCTACAATAATACGTACTAAGGGATGCGGAAGTGTTAAATTTGATAACGACCACTTCTGCTCAGAGGCTGCAATACACTCTGGGGCTAATCCTTCAGGTCCGCCAATCAGTAAACTGACATCGCGACCATCTAGTTGCCACTTTTCCATGTTTTTCGCTAGCTGATGAGTATCCAGTGCTTTACCGGTTACTTCTAGTGTGACAATACGATTGCCTTTAGGTATGGCGGCTAAGGTTTTTTCACCTTCGGTGTGTAAAATACGCTTTATATCTGCGTTTTTGCCACGTTTACCAGCAGGTATTTCGATTAGTTCCAGTGCCATATCTTTGGGAAAGCGGCGCTGATATTCTGCAAAACCTGTTTCTACCCATGCTGGCATTTTTGTACCAACAGCAATCATTTGTATTTTCACGACGTTACTTCCAAGCGTTGTCTAAAATAGGGAGCTATTAGCCCCAAAGCTTTTCTAGATCGTAATAGCTACGTGCTTGATCTTGCATAACGTGAACAATCACATCACCTAAATCAACGAGTGCCCATTCGCCATCGCTTTGGCCTTCATAGCCAATAGGCTCTTCACCAGCGTGACGAGCTTCTTTTGCTAAGTTATCAGCAATTGACAATACATGACGTCTTGATGTGCCTGAACATACAATCATGTAATCGGTTACGTCTGAGGTGCCAGTTACGTCAAGTTGAATCACATCACGTGCTTTCATATCGTCAATTTTGTCTAGTGCAAAAGCGAGTAGTTGTTTCGAATCCAAGGTTTTGTCTCAATTTAAAATTTAATAGCGGTCATTTTAACACGCTGAGGGGTTTATACCAATCACTCTTGATAAAGCTGGTGCTGCTCAATATAGTGACTCACGGTGTCGGGTAATAGTTCACTCTTTTTAATGCTTTTTTTAAGCGCTTGACGGATAGTGCTGGATGCGGCATCTAGCTGTTCTCCTTCTAAAAAGTAAAGGTGTCCGGCATTTTTTTCGTTCAGTAGGGAAATATCTTTGGTCACAGCCTGCTGTTTGTAGTTTTTAAGTTCACCTTGTACGTCACAGTTTTGACCTGGGCGTTGATACACCACTATATGGCAAAGACGAGTTATTGTTTGCCACTGATACCATTTATCAAGGTTGTTGAATGAGTCCATACCAATCAAAAATAAAATAGGGGTATCGGGATTTTCAGCTCTTAACTCTTGCAAGCTTAATAAAGAATAAGAAGGCCCGCTGCGTTGTAGCTCCCGTAAATCAAGCTTAAACTCTGGGTAAGCTGTAATTGCCGCTTTAAGCATTGCTATACGATGCTCGGTGCTGATCCCCGGTGCCGCTTTGTGTGTGGGTATTGCACAGGGCATAAAATAAAGTGAGTGTAATTCAAAAGTAGCCACACATTGCTGCGCCATATTAAGGTGCCCCAAATGAACGGGGTCAAAAGTGCCACCAAAAATTGCAATCATGATATTTTCCCTTTACTGACGGTTAGTATGACACGGCAGTGGAATATCGAGCGGTTGGCAAAACTTAATACAAATATGTGCCAATGCTTGATAGGGGGCAATTAATGCGCCTTGTTTGTAGCTTGCATCAAATAATGCCAGTTCACTGCTAATGCTTTCAAGGGTGTCAATGTTAAGTCTGTTTATCGCTGTTTGTACCGGCGCTTGCTGATTTTTCCATATCGCTTTTTGTTTAAACAGGGTGGCTAACGACTCACCTTGCAGTAACCCTTGCTGTACACTGAGTAAGGTATTTAGATCTTTATTGATGGCCCACAAAATACTCATTACTTCAGTATTATCACTTGCAAGCTTATTTAATACTTTTATTGCTTGTGTAGTATGGCCGTTTAACAGGGCATCACTTAAATCAAAAATATCGAATTTAGATTGGTTTAGCAGCCCTTGCATCACCAGTTGTTGGGTAATGAGAGCGTTACCATGTATTAGCGACAGTTTTTCTAACTCTTGAAAACAAGCTAGTAAATTGCCTTCAGTGGCATTAATTAAACTAAGCTTCGCTTCGTTTTGTAAATTGAGTGACAAGCGTTGGCATTGTTCATCTAGCCAACGTTTTAAGTGATTACCACTAAGCGGATAGCAGGGTACAAATAGCCCTTGCTTATCGAGTGCTTTAAACCATGCTCCGCGTTGCACATCTTGGCTGGCCTTGGCGCCTTTAACAATTAAAATGGTGTCAGGGTTTTCAAGCTCAACGACCTTTTTAAAGGTGTTTGCGCCGGGGGTACCGGGTTTTTGCTGGTTTAAATCAAGCTCAATAATCGTACGCGAACTAAATAACGACATACTTTGGTATTGCGCTATGATTTCTTCCCAATCAAAGCCTTGGGCTAAAGTGAATTTAATTACTTCATCAAAACCTTGCGCTTTTGCGCTATCGCGTATGAGCTGTACACATTGCGCTTCTTGAAAAGGCTCTTCACCAAAAACCAAATAAAAAGGTTTTAACCCCTTTTTTAATTCGCTAGGCAGCTGATTTGCATAACAACGCATTATAGTTGCGACAACTCTCTAACAATTCGACGACTTGCTTGTTGACGAATTTCGCTGATCAGCAGTTCAAGCTCTTTTGCTTTGGCTAGTGCGTTGTCAGGGTCATCTTGGTAATTACGGTAAAGCTCAAAACGTTTTTCAATGGCTGCTTGTTTTGGGCGTTTTACAACATAACTTACACTGTATGCCAATTCATATTCAGCCACTTGTCCGTTTTGAAATAACGATAAGGTTTGACGCTCTAGCTGCTCTTTAAATAAGTAAAGTTGCGCTGATTGTTTACTCGCAGGCACTAAAGTAACATCGCTCATAGTCAGCTCTGTTTGCAAATAGCTAAACAATGCTGATTTTTGATCATCACCCACCAGAGTTAGCTGTTTTAAATCATCGGGTAGGCTTGATGCTTTTTTAAGGTGAAAGCCACAGCTCGATAACAAAAAACAGACTAGCACTAAGGCTAGTCCGTTTTTAATGGCATTTAAAGCAGCCATATTAGTTAGCTACCACGTTAAGTAATTTACCGGGTACATAAATAACTTTGCGGATTGTTGCACCATCAGTAAATTTAGTGACGTTAGATTCTGCAAACGCAAGTGCTTCTACTTGCTCTTGCGTTGCATCAGCTGCAACCGTTAGTTTTGCACGTAATTTACCGTTTACTTGTACTATGATTAGTTTTTCATCTTCAACTAGGGCAGATTCGTCAACTTTTGGCCATGCTGCATCTAAAATATCACCTTCTTTACCTAGATCTTGCCATAACTGATGCGATAAATGCGGTGTTATTGGTGCTAGCATAATAAGCAATGCTTCTAATGCCTCGTTTGCAATGGCAACATCTTGAGTATCGTTTAATGGCGCTTTTAATAACTTATTAGATAGCTCCATAATTGCGGCAATTGCCGTATTGAATGTTTGACGACGTTCAACATCATCGCTCACTTTTGCAATCGCTTTATGTAGCTCACGACGAAGTACTTTTTGCGGATTTGTAAGCGCTGATTTATCAAGTGCTTGGAAGCCAACCGTTTTAACATCTACCGCGTATTTCCATACACGTTTTAAGAAACGGTGCGCGCCTTCAACCCCTGAATCTGACCATTCAAGCGTTTGCTCTGGTGGTGCAGTAAACATCATAAACAAACGCACGGTATCTGCGCCGTATTGGGCAATGACTTCTTGCGGGTCTATGCCGTTGTTTTTCGACTTAGACATTTTGCTCATGCCAGATGAGAACACAGGATCACCGTCTTTTTTATGCCATGCCTTGGTTACGCGGCCTTTTTCGTCGGTTTCGGTATTAACATCGCTTGGCGAAATCCATATATCGCCGCCTTTTTCATCTTTACGATAAAACGTTTCAGCTAATACCATACCTTGACAAAGTAAGCGGTCGAATGGCTCGTCTGAATTAACTAAACCAAAGTCACGTAATAATTTGTGGAAAAAGCGCGAATACAATAAATGTAAAATTGCGTGCTCAATACCACCAATGTATTGGTTTACTGGTAACCAGTAGTTAGCGGCTGCTGGATCTAACATGCCTTCGTCATGGCGCGGGCTACAGTAGCGAGCGTAATACCATGATGATTCCATAAAGGTGTCAAAAGTATCTGTTTCATGAGTGGCGGGTACACCATTTACAGTCGTTTTAGCCCATTCTGGGTCGGCTTTAATTGGTGAGGTAACGCCATTCATTACCACATCTTCTGGTAAGCGCACTGGTAGCATATCTTCAGTGGCAGCAAGCTCATTACCGTTCTCATCACTCAGCATTGGAATTGGCGAACCCCAGTAACGCTGACGGCTTACGCCCCAATCGCGTAGACGGAAGTTTACTTTACGCTCACCCACACCTAGTGCTTCTAGTTTGTCGGCAACAGCGTTAAAGGCGTTTTCAAAATCAAGGCCATCAAATTCACCTGAGTTTACTAATACCCCTTTTTCGGTAAATGCTTCTTGGGCTAGGTTTACTTCAAGCTCAGAGCCTTCAGCAGGGGCAATAACTTGTTTAATGTCGAGGCCGTAGGCTGTTGCAAATTCAAAGTCACGTTGGTCATGAGCAGGTACTGCCATTACCGCACCTGAGCCGTAATGCATTAATACAAAGTTAGCAACCCAAATTGGTACTTGCTCGCCCGTTAATGGATGAGTAGCGTAAAAGCCCGTTGCAATGCCTTTTTTCTCCATGGTTGCCATGTCTGCTTCGGCAACTTTAGTGTTTTTGCATTCTTCAACAAACATTGCTATCGCGTCGCTATTTTTCGCCGCTTCTTGTGCAATAGGGTGGCCACCGGCAACGGCTAGGTATGTTACGCCCATAAATGTATCTGGGCGCGTAGTATATACGCTAAATTTTTTGTTGTTATCGGTACGTGTAAATTCTATGTCTAAGCCTTCAGAGCGACCAATCCAGTTGCGCTGCATGGTTTTAACTTGTTCAGGCCAGTCTTCTAATTTGTCTAAATCGTCTAATAGCTCTTGTGCGTAGTCGGTAATTTTAATAAACCACTGAGGAATTTCTTTTTGTTCTACTACCGCACCTGAACGCCAACCGCGGCCGTCAATTACTTGCTCGTTAGCTAATACAGTTTGATCCACCGGATCCCAGTTAACCGTCGACATTTTTTTGTACACTAGGCCTTTTTCGTAAAGCTTAGTGAAAAACCATTGTTCCCATTTGTAATATTCTGGGTGGCAAGTCGCAATTTCGCGATCCCAATCGTAACCAAAACCTAATTGCTTAAGTTGGTTACGCATGTAATCAATATTTTCGTAAGTCCACTTTGCAGGGGCTGTTTTATTTTTAATAGCCGCGTTTTCTGCTGGTAAACCAAACGCATCCCAACCCATAGGCTGCATTACGTTTTTGCCTTGCAAGCGCTGGAAGCGAGAAACCACGTCACCAATGGTATAGTTACGCACATGACCCATATGCAGTCGACCACTTGGGTAGGGAAACATTGAGAGGCAATAGTATTTTTCTTTGCTCTCATCTTCTGTGGCTTTAAATACTTGGTTTTCTTCCCAGTAGCGTTGGACTTTTGACTCTATGTCTTGTGGGTTATATTGCTCTTGCATTTACGTTTCCAAACTTCTTGCATACTAATAAAAAATTGTCGATAGGATACCCCAAATAAAGCGCTATTCACAGCGTCAAAGCGGCGCTTTTTGTAAAATTGCGAGTAAATTAGTTTTCAGTACAGGTTAACCTATACTTATCTATGATATAGAGTAAATCAGTAGACGTTTTGAAGGAGTATAAAATGGCAGATTACAGAACATGGCTTAGTGATTTATCCGATTGGTTAAAAGATGTAAAAGAGCATGAAGTTAAAGCAGCAGTAAAGCGATTTATTGAATCTGAGCAGGCACTTAAAGATTTAGGTGAAGAAAAATATCAGCTTTATCGTAATTACTTAATGCGTGACATTTCTCATCTACAAGAAAATAACAACTACTATAATTCGCTTGCATGGCAGGAGCTTAAAGAGTCATTGTGGTTTGAGCTTTCTCATATTGAAGATAAAACACAGCTAGAATGGCAGTCGTTAAGTGAAGATTTTAAGCATAATGGTGTTTATCACGCAGGCGAATGGATAGCCATGGGCACATTAGTATGTAAGAATTGCAACCATAGCTACGATGTTTATCATGCAACGCAAATTATTCCTTGCACGCAGTGTGATGGCATCTACTTTAGCCGCCAGGCTTTACAACCTTAAATATGAATATTGAGTGGCTTATATAGCCACTCAATATGTCCAAAACCTAGCGAATATGCTGGTAAAAAAAGAAGTTAGAATGACGAAAAAATTGCTGCCACTACCCGTATCAAATCTTGCACCGAGTATTTCATCGAGCCATGTAAACACCTGCATGAGCAATCCATACCCAGAGCAACTTACCTTTATAGGCCAACAACGTGCGCAAAGTGCCTTGGACTTCTCTTTAGGAATGGACCTACCCGGTTATAATGTTTATGTAATGGGAGAGGCGGCACACGGGCGTTTTACTTTAGTAAAAGACAAATTAAAACAACACGCTAAAGAGCGCACAACACCGCATGAATGGTTATATGTTAATAACTACGACGATCACCGTGAGCCTATTGCGTTATTTATGCATGCAGGGCAAAGCAAACAATTAGCCGATGATATTGATTCATTTATTGATGAAGTGCTCGACACTTTTCCTGCTGCATTTGATAACCCTGCTTATCAGCGTAAGAAAAAATCGATAGACCGTGAATTTAACGATGCTTACGACGGCGCAATTACCGCGGTAGAAATAGCTGCGCTTGAGCAAAGCGTGGCATTAATTGAAGAAAAAGGCGTGGTCGGGTTTGCACCGTTAATTGATGGTAAGCAACTTACCGATAATGAATTTTCTGATTTGGAAGATGATTTACGCGAAATGTTTTTTGAGCGCATAGAAAAATTAGAAGATGCCCTCATTGAAGCGCTTATTGAGTTACCGCGCTGGAAACGTGAATCCAAAGAAAAGCTCCGTAATCTTAAAAAGTCTACTGCTGAGCAAGCCACTAAACCGTTATTAAAAGATTTAGAACATAAATACGCCAGCCATATTGGTGTGCTGCGTTATTTAAAAGATATACGTGTAGAAATTATTGATGCCGTGCTCGAATGGCTTGATGATGAAGGTGAAAGCGAAGAAAACAAAGAAGACTTTGACCGTAAAGGCATGCTTACCGACTTTTTTGCGCCAAATATTTTAGTTGAATACAAAGAAGGCGATGCGGCACCGGTTGTTTACGAGCCAAACCCAACCTTTGGTAATATTTTTGGCAAAATTGAATATGCCACATCGCAAGGGTCGTTAATTACTAGCTATCGCTCAATTCAGCCTGGTGCGCTGCACCGTGCGAATGGTGGCTATTTAATTATGGATGCTGAAAAAGTAATGGCTCAGCCTCAAGTGTGGGATGGGTTAAAACTATCACTAAAAACCCATCAAATTAAAAATGATTTACCTTACCAAGACAGTGTAGTTGGCAGCAGCTTTACGCTTCGCCCGCAGTTAATTCCGCTTGATGTAAAAATTATTCTACTTGGCTCACGTGAACTTTATTACACCATCGGTGAATACGATGAAGAGTTTGCTGAGTTATTTAGAGTACTTGCCGATTTTGATTATTACTTACCAAGTAGCGATAAACTTCAATACCAGTTTATTACTAAAGTCAGTGATTACTGCGAGCAAACATTAAAGTGTACGTTAAATGAAGCTGCAATGGTCCGATTACTTAAATTTAGTTATCGCCAAGCTGAGCACCATAATAAACTTTCTGCCCGTTTTGCTGATGTGCTAGAGCTTGTCGCTGAGGCCAGTTTTTACGCTAAGCAAGATAAGTTGACGGTAATTGATGCTCGCCATATTGACGAAGCCATAGAAGGCAAACAGTACCGTACAGGGCAAATTAGCGAAAACATGCTCAGCGATATAAAAGAAGGGCACACTTTAATAGCAACCGACGGGCAAGCCGTTGGTAAAGTTAATGGTTTAACGGTACTGCACATTGGTGACACCTCATTTGGCACACCTGCACGCATTACTGCAACCGTTTATGCCGGCGCTGATGGCGTTATTGATGTGGAACGCGAAGCCGAGCTGGGTAAAGCAATTCACTCAAAAGGGGTAATGCTGCTTACCGGTTATTTAGGTAACAAATACGCGCAGCACTTTAGCTTAACACTCAGTGCGAATATTGCTATTGAACAAAGTTATGGCTACATAGATGGTGATAGCGCCTCATTAGCTGAACTTTGTGCGCTAATTTCAGCAATTACGAGCCTACCCATCAGTCAGTCTATTGCTCTAACCGGTTCAATTAACCAACATGGTGATGTACAGGCCATTGGTGGTGTAAATGAGAAAATAGAAGGTTTCTTTAAGCTATGTAAAATGCGCGGCTTAACGGGTGAGCAAGGGGTTATTATTCCTAAATCGAACCAAGTTAATTTGGTGCTTGATGACGAAATACTCAATGCCGTTGAGTTAGGTAAGTTTAATATTTATGCTGTGGAAACCGTTGACCAAGCATTAAACTTATTAATGGATATTGAAGCGGGTGATATGGTTGATGAACACTACCCAGAAGATTCGGTTAATGGCATCGCATTAGCGCGATTAAAAGACATTGCTGATATTGTTAATGGCGATAACAGTGACGAAAAAGACCACGACTCAGAAGATGAAAAAGGGGAGTTATGATCAATATAATTTTACTGATTGTTATTGCGATTTTTTGTGTTTTAATTTTTAAAAACAGTAAAAAAGCCAAGCAGCAAGCAATCGCAAACGCACAGATTGAAAGTGATTATTTAATTGCCAATGCAAAGGTAGAAGGCGTTCAAGAAACCGCATCTGGCTTGCAATATAAAATAATTCATAAAGGACAAAGCGAAAATACACCTAGCCCAACGAGTATGGTGAAAGTGCATTATCATGGCACTTTAATCGACGGCACTGTATTTGACAGCTCAATGGAGCGTAAAACTCCGATTAGCTTTGGCTTGCACCAAGTTATAAAAGGCTGGACAGAAGGCCTACAATTGATGAGCCCGGGCGATAAATTTCAGTTTTATATACCGCATCAGCTCGCCTATGGTGAAAAGCGAGTAGGGAGTATTCCTCCTGCATCATTGCTTATTTTTGAAGTGGAATTACTGGCTATTGAGTCGTAATTTTAAAGAAAAAACACTTTAAGCCTTACTTTAATCAAGTAGGGCTTTTTATTTGCTCTCTTTAGCCAATCCTACTCAAGAATTTAAAATATCAGTCGATACCTAAAATAGTGACAAATTTATTTTAGGGATAAAATAATGAAGATTTCAACCGCCTCAATTCAATATCAAGCATCTAATTATAACAATCAGTCTTTAATAGAAACCGAGCCGCAACCTAAAGATGACGAATCACAAGAAGAACCTGACTATGTTTTATCAGAGTTTTTAGATGCAAAGGTTCAAAAATACAGCGAAGATAACGCAACATTTGCTGAGCAATATCAAAATTTAGAAAAGGCATATAAATATTTCACCCAGCAAGTGGTTGCATTACAAGAGCAAGTAAATAAGCTTAAGCAGAGCACGGTACAACGTAGTTTAACCATTGATAATAGCCAATATGGGCCAGCTGAAGAGGGCTATCAGTTGACTATGGATGCTGAGCATATGGGGGCTAAAAAATATAAAACCGAGCAACAACAAGAAGAGATGAATAGATTGCAGCTGCAACTTAGTGAGGTGAAGTCTCAGCAGGCAGCAATAAAACAACAAATTATTGAGCTAGTAATCAACGAAATGAAAAGGCGAGGCGACGACTTCACTGTTTAACCTTGTAATGTACGTAGAGAAGTTAGTTTTTAAACTCAATTTTTTCTACCTCAAGCCTAAATTTTCCCGCCTGTTTACCTGCAATCATAAAGCCAAGCTGCTTTATCTCTTTAAAGCTA
Organism: Pseudoalteromonas sp. DL-6; assembly: GCF_004328665.1. Classification (NCBI taxonomy): domain Bacteria; kingdom Pseudomonadati; phylum Pseudomonadota; class Gammaproteobacteria; order Alteromonadales; family Pseudoalteromonadaceae; genus Pseudoalteromonas; species Pseudoalteromonas sp. DL-6. The sequence goes on along the minus strand of NZ_CP019770.1, from coordinate 2,076,386 downwards.
ATTGTAGGCTGTTGTTCAAGTAAGCGGCCGCGATAAGTAAGCTGAAAATCCTCAGGTAAAAACTCAATATTAAGCCACTCGCTCTTTGTGGTACTAAACGAGCGGGTATAAGCCGCACCATCCATGTACTCATTGGTTCTTAAACGTAATTGATAGGTTTGACCATCGCCCTTAACACGTAGCATAATTTTAGTGATGTCTTGGCTTTGTACATCCAATAGCGTTCGAATAGAAGCAAATCCTCCATTGTTTGCAAGCGATACGTTGCCTGTAAACACTAAATTGCCGTCATTTTGTAAAACCTGACTATTAGAAATGCCACCCATCACCGAATCATTAACCACATACCAGCGAGCATTGGCGTTTGCCTCGGTAGTGGCAAACAGTAAGTTAAAAACAAAAAGTGATGAGAGTTGTTTGGCGGTCATGAGTAATTCCTTAAAACCATTATTAACAATAATACGTTTTGATGTAATAATTGTTCACATAATTATTTTAATACTGGGATAAGGCAATCCTTAATTAAAATATCAGCTAAATTAAAGATGTCATAGAGCATAAGGATATAAATTTATATGACAAAAAAGCCTGTGATTCTCGTTATCATAGCATTTATTGTTATGATGCTCGGCCCTGTTGGTCTTTATGAGTGGTACACTTCAATCGACCCCTCCTTTATCCCTAACCGTTTTTATGACTTTTTAAGTTTTTGGATTTTAGGCTTTATTACTATTTCTTTAGTGTGTGCCTTTTTATTTCATTTAATAAAAACCCCAAATGCAAAAGAAGAGTTTAATACTCACTTTGATCAAGAAGGGGTTATCCTTAAGTATTTAAGTATCATTATGATACCTATTTTGCTGTATGCATATCTTTGGGCTGTCATTTGTGCGCCGATTCAGCTATGGGCGCATTATCATTTAGGCGATTATTGGTCTGAAGAATATATCTTAGTTGAGTCTGAAGCTTGTTATAGCGATTATGAGCCGAATTGCGTTCGTTTACTCTTTGAAGATACATCTACAAACAAACAGCACACCATCAGGTGGTATTTAGATAAGCATAAGCTTTTAAAACTTAAAAATACAAAAGTGAACTTAGTCGGCGAAAAAAGTTACTTTGGCTATCTTGTTAACGAAATACAATGGTAAAAACGAAAGGGAATTAAATGGACACTAATAATTTTAACGAGAGTATAAAAGGCTTTTTTTGGGGAGTTGGGTTTGTAATAGCAATGCTTGGCGGCATTAGTGCGTTCGCCCTTACAATCGCCGCTGATGTTGACAGTGGATTTAAAACAATGGTTTCTAATAAAGCATTAGAAACAAGTGATGAAATTAATAATGATTATAAACTAACTCTTTCTGAAATATATAAAGAAAATGGTCAAGTAAGAATCGCGGCTGAATTAAAAAATATTACTAACGAGAGCATTTATACGGGAACCGTTATTGCTTCTACATTTGACGAAAGTGGTAAGTTTATTGGTAACTGTGTAGGCAAAAGCACAGACAGCTTTCTAGAACCTAGCGAAGTTAGCTATGTTGACATTAAATGCAATTTATTTAGATCACAAGCAAGTAAAGTTCACTCGACAAAGCTTAAAATTAAGTGGTTTTAGGGTAAGTTTAAATAAAAAGAGTCATACGAAGTATGACTCTTTTTTATTTGAAATAGATGTAATAGAGTTATTTTATTGAGGCAATAAACTCTTCATCTGCATATAGGTTTGTTAGTAATTTTTGAACTAACTCTACGTAGCTTTTTTGACCATTAGGGATAGCGATCGCTCCCATAAATGAAGAGTCAAAAGTGTGTTCGGCCATGATTTCTTTTTCGAATAAGATAATATTCTCTTCTGAAACGATAAAGTTTACTTTTATAAATGAACTTCCCTCGGAGAAACCCGTAATATCAATATCTTGGTCAATTACTTTGCCAGTTACTTGCTTTTTAGCAACACCAGACCAAAGCTTGGCTAACTTAAGCTCTTGCAACAAAGCATTTTCAATATATTTACCATAACTGTTGCCTACAGATGAAATAAGAGGTGAGCCTCTAAGTGAAATTTTATTTAGTTTCTTTTCAGATTTAATTGTGCCAACAGATAGAGGGGAAACCGTTTCTTGCTTTAATTTTGAAACGTTACCAATGTCTGCACTATAAGGAGGCACTTGAATTGTACATGCACTTAAGAATAAAACCCCGATTAATCCTATTGAACTTCTATACTTCATTTTAATTCTTTCCTTACTCATAGTTTTGACTGCTCTAACTCTACAACTAGTTTGTTAAATGCTTCTTCTGTTGCACGCTTTGCTGATAAAGAAAAGTCGTTTTTAAACTCATCAAATTCAGCTTTGCCAAAACCTTTAACTTCAGTATTCCATGCTATATCGCCATTGTTATTTAAAGTTTTACAGTTTAACGTGAAAGTAAACTCTGTAGGTGGCCATGTAAATAAACTATCTGAACTAGATTCAGTTGTTATTGTAGGTATAAATACATATTCAATTTTATTGTCTTGTAAAAATGTATTATCAGTTAATGATTCAAGCTTATAAACGTTTTCAAATTTATTAGAAAGTACAGTATATAATGCAGCTTCTGTGTCTTTATAAGGTTTGTAACTAACATTATCGCCACCACCGCCAGGTGTTTTTACTTGTTTTTTAATATCATCTTCAGAAATATAATAACCTACAACAGATATTGATTTATTTTCTGAAAGCTGAAGTTTTTCAGTGTCTGGATTTAAACTTATCTGGTGGGCACAGCCACTTAAAACAAGTACCGAAAACAAGAAAAACATGTTAGTTAATAACTTCAAAATATACTCCATATATTTAATTTTTAAAGAAAAAGTAGTTTCATCGATAATATATGTTTTGTAGTTGCATTGTAAATAATGTTAACTTTATATTTGTAAATGGTTGTAACTTTTGTATCTAATAATTTTTGGCTTTGAGGTGTTTTTATTTTAAATAGAGATGAGTTCGCTTGAGCAAAAATTAAAAAGCGCGTAATTTAACCGCGTTACCTATTTTAATAACAAGTATAATAATGAAAGTACAAGAATTAGAACAATTAGCGTTATCTAAAGCCGAAACCCGAGAAGTGATCACGCCGTATGCCTTTAAGGTTGATAATGCTTTACTTGGCTTGCCTTTGGCTTCGCCGACTCGGCGCGCATTAGCAATGATTATAGATGTTGCATTAATATTCTTAGCTGCAAAGCTCAGTGCAACTATTATTGCATTCGTTGCTGCGATGGCTTTTTATAAAGGAACGGCGCAGCAATACCTTCCTAAAATGTCGAGTGTGTGGCGAAGAATATTAAAAATAGTAGCAGCAAGTATTTTATTTGTAAGCGCTCTTGCTGTGCTTTCAATTGGCATAGATTACTTAGAAGGCGATGACTCTGCTCAAGGCTTAACTGTTCAAGGCTTAAAAATACAGGATGACATTCAGCTTACTTCCACAGAAAAAAAGCAGGTAAATGCCTACTTAGTGCAAACAGACGACGAAAGCTGTGAGCAATCTTGTCAACAAAATGCACTTGATAATTTGATTGGGCAAGTACCCAAATTAGCCGAAATGGACGACCTACAAAACCCACAACTTGCAAAAGCATTTTTACAATTATTAGTGCTTAGTGAAAATAACGGATTAAAGCTTGCGCAGTTAACAGAAGATAAACCCGCACAAACAACCACACACAGTATTTTGCAGTGGGGCAAAGGTATTATTCAAGATTTAGGTTTGGGTTTTGGCTGGGCTGCTGTGTACTTCACACTATTTTCATTACTATGGCGCGGTCAAACCCCTGGTAAAAAGCTCTGTAACACTCGAGTAGTTGCATTAAATGGTGAGCCGCTGGGTTTACTTGATTGTTTTGGCCGCTACGGTGGTTATGGTGCAGGTTTTGCCACCGGCTTATTAGGCTTTTTACAAGTGTACTGGGACCCAAACAGACAAGCTATTCAAGATAAAATATCAGCCACGGTGGTTATTAAAGGGAGTATTAACCAAGTTGTAAATGTGCAAACGGTAGAAGAGACTGTTAAAAGTTAATTTTGCTCTTATTACAAGGATGGTTATGAAAGCTTTATTAATTGTATTTATTAATCTGTATTTTATTACGGTTTCGTATGCGTCAGAAAATATTGTGTTCGCAAAAACGCATCAGCTTACGTCTGTTATTTTAGATGAGCAACGCAGCTTTAGCGTTTATTTACCGCCAAGCTATAATGAAAACCCTAATAAAGTATATCCAGTTATTTACTTGCTCGATGGTGACCAAACACATCTAAAAGCCGTAGCTGGGCTAGTAGAGGCACTTAGTACGGACCGGCTAGAGCAGCAAATACAGCAAGCAATTATAGTAGCCATTCCTAATAGTAAAAATGCGATAAGAGAGCGTGACTTTACCCCAACCAATGTTGATTGGACATTTAACGGTAAACTCCTAGAAAGATTTGAAAATATCGGCAACGCCTTAAACTACAGCGCCTTTTTTGAAAAAGAACTTATTCCACTCATTAATAAAAATTACCGGACATCAACTAAACGCGTATTAATTGGCGAGTCTTTCGGTGGTTTATTTGCCAGCTATGTATTGCTTACCAACCATGCGCTATTTACAGATTACTTAATTATTGATGCAACCTATCTGTGGGATAATAACTACCTCAATCGTTATTTTAATGATAACCAATTTATAAATAAGCAGCTTAACGGCAATGTGTATTTTACCTTTGCAAATAATGTCGAAGCGTTTGGCGAAATTGGTAAAACAAATTACCAATGGGGTTTAGCGTTTGCTAAAAAGTTAAAAGCGCACCCGAGCGATAATTTAGTTATAAATCAACGTTATTTTGAAGATGAAACCCATGGCACAGTCGCCGCACTTAGTTGGTATTATGGGATTAAAGAATTATTAAGTAACTAAAAACCTAGTTTTATAAGAATAAAAATATTTAGATTATTTTTAAGGAAAGGCTATGAACGATGACAGCTATGATTGGGTTTTAGCTCCTCATATGATTGAAACATCATATCTATATTTGAAGGCATCAGAGCTTATGTGGAGTCATTCAATTAGTATTTCGATAGCTAATGCAGCATTAGCTTTGGAGATATTACTTAAAAGCTTTAACTGCAAAGTAGTAAGCAATGATGGATTAATAAACGAAAAATATCAATTTAACGCTAAGGCTCTTAATAAAAAAGAAAATGCACATGATTTGGTGTATCTATTTAATGCGTTACCAACTTCAATTAAGCATAAATTTTCAAGCGACCTTTCATTGATACTGATTGAAAAATATCGACATACCTTTATTGAAAGTCGCTATATTTATGAGAAAAATGCAATTACTGGGGGAACAACTGCATTAATGGACATGACAAGTCGTCTTTTAAAGAAAACAATCTCAATTTATCTTGAAAGAGGGTGTACTGATCAATGGATAAAAAATTACCCTGATGTTTAAACCTTACTAAATTATTGGGGTTGTATTTATATACTGATAGCTGACAACTCCATTCACTTTCTAAACCTAATCCCAAACCCAGCAACACCCAGCAGCAACACAAATCCCCATACAAACCCATTGCCGTATTGGCTATACACGCTATCCCCTTGTATGAGCTTTATATTGGCTTTGAGTGTAGTAGCTTCAAACTGTGGCATAGTTTGGCGTGTTTGGCTTATGGGGTCGTATACGCCACTTATACCGTTGTTGGTAACACGTATTAGTGGACGTTGTAGTTCAAGGGCGCGCATGCGGGCAATTTGCATATGCTGGTGAGGGCCGATTGAATCACCAAACCAAGCATCATTACTCACCGTGAATAATATGTCTGAGTCGCTTTTATAATTGCCACGCACTAAATCGGCAAATACTATTTCGTAGCAAATAGCGGGCAGTAAATTAAAGCCATTCGCACGTAAGTTATTTTGCACTTTATCACCGCGCGAGAACGATGACATAGGCAAATCAAATAACGGAGCTATGGGGCGGAGTATGTCTTCAAAGGGAACAAACTCTCCAATCGGCAGTAATTGATGCTTTTGATAGCGGTTACTATCTAAGTAACGATAGTGGCCGTGTTCATCACTTTGCTCTTTGTTACCGACCACAATCAGGGTATTGAAAATGGTTTTAGTGTCGCGTTGGTAATCGACAATACCGGTCACTAATGCAGTTTTATTGAATGAGGCGGCACTGTCTAAGCCTACTAAGTATGAATCAGCAAGGGCTTCTATTTCCGGCACTGCAGCTTCAGGCCACACAATTAAATCGGCATCCCAGTGACGGCGCGTCATATCCTGATACTTACTCATGGTGGTCCAAAACTCACTGGGGTCAAAGCGCAAGTGTTGTTTTATATTACCTTGTACAAGCAGCACAGACAGGTCTTTATCGGAGTAATGGGTTGCCTTTGTAAAATGTGCGCTTGTGAAGGCAAGCAAAACCACAGCAGCGATAGCAACAGGCATTTTAAATTGTTTTTGCGTTAAGCTGTACAATGCAAAGCCTATGGCAATACATAATAGTGTGAGCCCAAATTCACCAATTAAAGGAGCGAGTGCATTAAGTGGGCTATCAGTTTGTGTATAACCAAAGCTTAACCAAGGAAAACCAGTTAACAGGTTGGCACGCAAATATTCACTAATAGCAAAACAAGGGAGTAATAGCGCTGCAAAACTTATAGAGCCGTTTGAAAGGCGAGTGGTTGCCCACAGCGCCAGCGCAGGAAATAACGCAAGGTAGCTACAAAGCAGTGCCATTAATGCAATTGAGGCGACCAGTGGCATACCGCCAAAGGTGGCGATAGAAACATGTACCCAACTTATACCTGCACCAAACCAGCCTAGGCCAAATATAAAGCCATATTTAGCCGCTGTTTTAGCATGTACTTTTCCATTGAGGTTTGCAGGAATACAAAAAAATAGCGAGCCTATGCTAAAAAATACAATCGGCCAAATACCAAAAGGGGCGTAGCTAAAAGTTAAAACAAGGCCCGCAACCAGTGCGAGCCATGCTTTTTTATCTTTTGCTAGTAGGGTGAGACTAGTTAGCAGTTTCTTCACTGTCGTTATCATCAGCCTTAGGAATGGTGACTTGCAGTTGCAATATACGACGATTATCAGAATTGGTTACTTTAAACTGAAATCCCTCTATATCGATGGTTTCGCCACGGCTCGGCATATGGCCAAAGGCGTGTAACACGGTACCACCAATAGTGTCGGCATCTTGCGAGCTGTAACCTGATTTAAAATGCTCGTTAAAGTCATCTACAGGGGTCAGTGCCTGCACAACGTAAACATGTTTAGCCAGTTGTCGAATATCTTGTTGTTCTTCTTCTTCATCGTGCTCATCTTCGATTTCGCCTACAATGATCTCAAGAATATCTTCAATGGTTACTAAACCCGATACACCGCCGTATTCATCAATTACAATCGCCATATGGTAGCGTTGCTGACGAAATTCATTAAGCAGGGTATCCACCCGTTTACTTTCAGGCACTACCATGGCAGGGCGCAAATAGTCACGTAGCGATGGTAAATGCTCATCTTTATTTAAAATGAGAGGTAATAAGTCTTTTGCGAGTAAAATCCCTTCTACATGGTCTTTATCTTCACACACTACCGGAAAACGAGAGTGGGTAGAGTCAACCATCATAGGTATGTGCTCTTCAAGCGGGCTATCGATTTCCAAAGTGACCATTTGTGAGCGCGGGATCATAATATCTCGCACTTTGAGCTCAGACACGCCAAGCACACCTTCAATCATTTCTTTGGTTTCAGGATCGATTACATCCCGCTCTTGGGCATCGGCAATTACCTCAACCAGCTCTTCTCTATTCTGGGGTTCCCCTTGCAACATGTGGGTTATACGGCCCAGCCAAGTCCTGCCAGAAGAACCCTGGCTAGATTGCGAGTTATCGTCGCTCATTACGTCTAATTGCTCCGTTTATGTAAATATCGTCCCGATATGGGTCTGCTATGTTTAGTTCAGCAAGTAATTGCTTTTCTATGCTTTCCATCTCTAACGCGTCTTCACTCTTTATATGGTCAAATCCAAGTAAATGCAAGCATCCATGAATAACCATATGAGCAAAGTGGTCATGAAATGACTTTTCTTGCTCTTGTGCCTCAGCCAAAACAATGGCAGGACAAATAATTAAGTCGCCCACAAGTGGGATATCAATACCCGGTGGCGCTTCAAATTCAAATGATAATACGTTGGTAGGCTTATTTTTACCGCGGTAGTCATTATTGAGCTGTTGCGACTGTGCTTCATCGCTAATAACAATGGTCAGCTCAGACTCATCACGATATTGGCTAAGGACTTTATCGGCCCACATGGCAAACTGCTCGAGGCTAGGTAAGTTGTCAAACTCACACGCTATTTGTAAATCAAGTTCTGTTTTCACGGTGTTACTCTTTAGTCGCAGGTTGCTCTTGAGCGGCGAGCGCTTCTTTGGCTTGTTGTTTCTCTAATCGCTTAAGACGCTCACGTTCATCGTTGCGCTCATAGGCTTCTACAATGCGTGCGACTACAGGGTGGCGTACTACATCGTGCGATTTGAAAAAGTTAAAGCTAATTTCATCAACGCCATCTAACACTTCAATAGCATGGCGAAGACCAGAGCGCGCACCCCGAGGTAAATCAACTTGGGTTATGTCGCCGGTGATCACCGCTTTAGAATTAAAACCAATACGGGTTAAGAACATTTTCATTTGTTCTGTGGTGGTATTTTGGCTTTCATCTAAAATAATAAACGCATCATTAAGAGTACGGCCGCGCATATAAGCCAGTGGCGCAATTTCAATGATGTTTTTTTCAATCAGCTTTTCAACACGCTCAAAACCAAGCATTTCAAATAAGGCATCGTAAAGTGGGCGTAAATAAGGGTCTATTTTTTGGCTTAAATCACCGGGTAAAAAGCCGAGTTTTTCACCCGCTTCAACTGCAGGGCGAGTGAGTAATATACGGCGAATTTCTTGGCGTTCTAGTGCATCAACTGCCGCTGCAACGGCAAGGTAGGTTTTACCTGTACCCGCAGGGCCAATACCAAAGGTAATGTCGTGGTGTAAAATATTAGCAACATATAAGCCTTGGTTATCGTTGCGCGGTTTAATAACGCCACGACGAGTTTTAATCATCATTTCTTTGCCATAAGCACTGTGTGCAACATCTTGCTCCAGTGTTTTAGACTCTGTGATGGCTAAATGCACGTTATCAGGCTCTATTTCGCCAATTTCCCCACGCACAGGTTGAGTATCAATATAAAGGTTTTTTAAGATCTCTACCGCGCCGGCGCTACTGTGTAGTTTACCGGTTACTTTGAAAAAGTTGTCACGATGAATAATTTCAACACCTAGACGGCGTTCAATTTGTTTGATGTTTTCGTCAAACGGGCCACATAATGAAGAAAGGCGTTTGTTGTCGGCAGGTTCTAAATAAATCTCTAATGTTTTTAACTGATTACTCAAAATTACTTCCTATTACAGTGCGCCAGCGTTAACTGGCGCAATGAATTTTTGCAACTAAGGTACGAAAGTAGCAACGCCAATTTCGTTAGCTGTCTCGGTTTTTTGCTCACTCGCTGCTTTGGTTAAAATAGCAGAAGGCGCAATTTCGCGGCGTAAGTTCATTTCTGATTCTGTACGAATTAAATCGCCACGTAAAGAGTTAGGTAACGCTTCGGTAATACGTACATCAACAAACTGACCGATCACTGTGTGTGGGCCAACAAAGTTAACTACACGGTTGTTTTCAGTACGTCCACGTAGTTCCATTGGGTTCTTCTTAGAAGGACCTTCAACTAAAATACGTTGCTCGGTATCAAACATTTGGCGGCTAATTTGCTGCGCCATTTGTGTAATACGGTTTTGTAATAAGTACAGGCGCTCTTTTTTCTCTTGCTCGGTCACGTCATCTGGTAAATCGGCCGCTGGCGTACCTGGGCGTGCACTGTAAATAAAGCTAAAGCTCATATCAAAACCAATATCGTTGATAAGGTTCATGGTGGCTTCAAAATCGGCCTTGCTCTCACCTGGGAAACCTATGATGAAATCTGACGACATGCTTAGGTTAGGGCGAATTTTACGTAGCTTACGAATAGTTGATTTGTACTCAAGTGCAGTATGGCCGCGTTTCATTAAATTTAAAACACGGTCTGAGCCACTTTGTACTGGTAAATGTAAGTGATCAACTAGCTCAGGTACATCGGCATACGCATCAATAATGTCAGGAGTAAACTCTACAGGGTGTGAGGTGGTGTAACGAATACGGTCAATTCCGTCAATTGCGGCTACTAAACGAATGAGGTCTGAGAAATAGCAAATTTCACCATCGTGTGTATCACCACGGTACGCATTTACGTTTTGACCTAATAGGTTTACTTCACGTACGCCTTGCTCGGCTAACTGTGCAACTTCTAATAGCACGTCATCAACAGGACGGCTCACTTCTTCACCACGAGTGTAAGGTACAACACAGAAAGTACAGTATTTAGAACAACCTTCCATAATTGATACAAACGCAGAAGGACCTTCCGCTTTTGGCTCTGGTAAGCGGTCAAATTTTTCAATCTCAGGGAATGAAATATCAACAACTGATGACCCTTTGTTACCTTGCACTTGTTTAATCATTTCAGGTAAACGGTGCAAAGTTTGTGGACCAAAAATAACATCTACAAACGGCGCACGTTGGCGAATTGAATCACCTTCTTGTGATGCTACACAGCCGCCTACACCAATAATAAGGTCTGGTTTGTCATCTTTTAATAACTTCCAACGGCCTAGTTGGTGAAATACTTTTTCTTGCGCTTTTTCACGAATTGAACAGGTGTTAAGTAAGATAACATCAGCATCAGCAGCTTCTTCAGTTAGCTGATAGCCGTTGGTAGCATCTAGAAGATCAGCCATTTTCTGAGAGTCGTATTCGTTCATCTGACAACCCCAGGTTTTAATATGCAGCTTTTTGCTCATTGAAATATAGCCTCGTGTTCAATTCGATAGTGGCACAAACATGTGCTAGAAACAGGTATAAGTGGCGTAACTATTAAAATTTCGCTCGACTTAAAGGACGCGTATTTTAGCTGGATACACGCTCAAAACCAAGTATAGATTTCATGTTTGTGATCTGAAATCAATATAGTATGGGTTTAATAAGAGAATTAAGCGAAGCGCTCACACTGAGTAAACTAATTACGATACAATCGAAGCAGAGTTAAGTCAGAATTAAAATGATGAAAAACATGGCTAAAAATAATGTAATTATAGTAGGGGGTGGCATGGTTGGTGCCGCCATGGCTATTAAATTAGCGCAACAAGGCAAAGCCGTACGTGTTATTGAAAAACACCCAATAGACGCATCACAGGTACTTAGTAGTGGTGATGTTGATATACGTGTTTCGGCTATTAACCGCTTTTCTGAAAAACTGCTTGATCAGCTCGGTGCAATGCCATTACTACGAGCAAATAGGTTGGCTCCCTATGAACAATTAGAGACTTTTGAGCATGGTAACGATCATTTATTATTTGATTGTCATGCTATTAATACCACCCATTTAGGTCATTTAATTGAAAATAAGCTAATCCAAGCCAGTTTATGGCAGCAATTTGAGCAACATAATATTGAAATGATTAACCCTTCATCGGCTTTAACGGCAATAGAGCAAAACCTTGATAGCATTACCTTGCACTATAACGAGCAAAACTATACGGCCGATTTAGTCATTGCAGCAGATGGTGGACAATCACAATTACGCAGTAAAGCCAATATTGGCATAACAGGCTGGCAATATCAGCAGCATTGTATGGGCGTATTAATAAAACTAGACGCCCCACAACAAGTAAAAACATGGCAGCAGTTTACACCTTCGGGGCCTGTTGCGTTTTTACCTATGCAAGCACCTTACGGAAATTTAATTTGGTATGACGATGCAAATACCCTCAAAGCATTTAAAGATCTATCGCCTAGTGCGTTAAAGGCCCGGATTGTTGAAAAGTTTCCAAAGCTTGCTGGTGATTTTGAAGTACAAAACCATGCTATATTTCCTTTAGCAAGGCAGCATGCCAATAATTATTCACAAGGCAGACTTGTTTTAGTAGGCGATGCGGCGCACACCATTAACCCCTTGGCTGGGCAGGGTGTTAATTTAGGCTTTCAAGATGTGGCTGCATTAGCTGAAGTGTTGCGTACAGCAGATGATGTAGGTTGCCCGCTAATGCTTCAAGAGTACGAGCGTAGTCGTCGTAACGCCAATTTATTAATGATGAGTATGATGGATGCTTGCTACTTTGGTTTCTCAAACCAAATAGCCCCGTTAAAATGGGCGCGTAGCACGTTTTTAAAGTTAGCCAATAATGCAGGGCCGGTAAAAAATTGGGTATTAAAATACGCAATAAGCGGTGAGCTTAGTTAAATAACAGTTAATAATACCAATCCGCAATAATACTTAATCATTTTGAGGGGCTAAACGTGTCGCTACCGGTGTTAAAAAATACTCATTTAGAACAACTAAATAGCGAATTTTTTGCCTAGCTATCAACACGTTTTTCCACCCTCAAAATAGCTCACTTAATTAAGCGAATTGGTATAAAAGGCTCAAATTTGGGTCTTTTTTTATGCCTGTAAAAAAATTATGTTGATTTATTAAGATAGAGGAAAAGATATAAATTAGGGGATTTATCAAGTCGTAGAACAGAGTAATCAAGGAAGTGTGCAAATTGGCTGGGATACCAGGATTTGAACCTGGGAATGCCAGGATCAAAACCTGGTGCCTTACCGCTTGGCGATATCCCAACTCTAAATTTGGATGAGTTTTAGTTCTAGTTAAGAACATGGTGCGGAAGGAGAGACTTGAACTCTCACATCCTAAGATACTGGAACCTAAATCCAGCGCGTCTACCAATTCCGCCACTCCCGCAGTTCTTATTCTTATACAACATTCTTTGGTAGAAGAAGTTGGCTGGGATACCAGGATTTGAACCTGGGAATGCCAGGATCAAAACCTGGTGCCTTACCGCTTGGCGATATCCCAACTAAGAAATTGCTGATAGTTTTAATTCTTATCAAGAATGTGGTGCGGAAGGAGAGACTTGAACTCTCACATCCTAAGATACTGGAACCTAAATCCAGCGCGTCTACCAATTCCGCCACTCCCGCATACAAATTTATATTTAGACTCCTAACAGAGTTTTCTTATACAACTTTCTTTGGTAGAAGAAGTTGGCTGGGATACCAGGATTTGAACCTGGGAATGCCAGGATCAAAACCTGGTGCCTTACCGCTTGGCGATATCCCAACTAAGAAATTGCTGATAATTTTAATTCTTATCAAAGAATATGGTGCGGAAGGAGAGACTTGAACTCTCACATCCTAAGATACTGGAACCTAAATCCAGCGCGTCTACCAATTCCGCCACTCCCGCATCGAGTATACAGGTATTCATGTTTTGGAACCTAAATCCAGCGTCTTATTCAAGACAACTGCCAATTCCTCCACTCCCGCATTATCACTTTGAATTAATCAAAGAAATGGTAGTTATTTTAAACTCTTCATTGAGTTGCAATTTAACTCTTGCAGAGCCACTTCTAGAAAAGAAATGGTGGCTAAGACGGGATTTGAACCTGTGACCCCATCATTATGAGTGATGTGCTCTAACCAGCTGAGCTACTTAGCCATTGTTGGCTGGGATACCAGGATTTGAACCTGGGAATGCCAGGATCAAAACCTGGTGCCTTACCGCTTGGCGATATCCCAACAATAAACAATTGATAGTTTTAATTCTTATCAAGAACATGGTGCGGAAGGAGAGACTTGAACTCTCACATCCTAAGATACTGGAACCTAAATCCAGCGCGTCTACCAATTCCGCCACTCCCGCATTATTGCTTTGAATTAATCAAAGAAATGGTAGTTATTTTAAACTCTTCATTGAGCAACAAAAAATAAATGGTGGCTAAGACGGGATTTGAACCTGTGACCCCATCATTATGAGTGATGTGCTCTAACCAGCTGAGCTACTTAGCCATCTTTTTTGTTAGCACTTCATCGCTGAGTGCGGGGCGTATTATGCTGATATGCCCCAAATTCGTCAACACCTTTTTTGCAAAAAAACACTTAAGTTGGTTTGTTTGCAGGAAAAATAGGCTAACCGGCTACTTTTTAATTAAAACGTTGCTTTTTTAACACTCTTTATGAGCTGAGTATTATAATTTTAGCTTTGCTTTACGTTTGAAAGCTTATTACTAGGGTAGACTAATATTCGGCTGAAAATAAAAAAGGCCCGTAAAAACGAGCCTTTTAAAACAATTAGCCACTCAAGGTGGCGCAGTGATTAATTATACGTTGAACAAGAAGTTCATTACATCGCCATCTTTAACAATGTATTCTTTACCTTCTTGACGCATTTTACCTGCTTCTTTTGCACCGCTTTCGCCTTTACATGCAATAAAGTCATCAAAAGCAATTGTTTGTGCACGGATAAAGCCACGTTCAAAGTCGGTATGGATTTTACCTGCAGCTTGTGGCGCTGTTGCACCCACTGGGATAGTCCATGCACGTACTTCTTTTACACCCGCAGTAAAGTAAGTTTGCAAATGTAGTAGCTCATAGCCACCACGAATAACAAGGTTAAGTCCTGGCTCTTCAAGACCAAGGTCAGCCATAAACTCTAATTTGTCCTCTTCGTCAAGCTCAGATAGCTCAGATTCGATAGCTGCACACACAGGCACAACAACCGCATCTTCAGCAGCCGCTATTTCACGGACACGATCAAGTAGTGGATTATTTTCAAATCCGTCTTCAGCCACGTTAGCAATATACATAGTTGGCTTGATAGTTAAGAAGTTAATAGGCGCAATGGCTGCTTTTTCTTCTTTTGTTAGCGCTAAAGAACGTAAAGTTAAGCCTTCATCAAGATACACTTTTACTTTTTCAAGTACCGCATTTTGCTCTTTAGCGTCTTTATCGCCACCTTTTGCTTTTTTCGCATTACGGAATATTGCTTTATCAGCACTGTCCATATCAGCAAGTACTAGCTCGGTGTTGATCACGTCAATATCGTCCGCAGGGTCGATAGTACCCGCTACGTGAATAACGTTTTCATCTTCAAAACAACGAACTACATGGCCAATCGCATCTGTTTCACGAATATTTGCTAAAAACTGATTGCCTAGGCCTTCACCTTTCGATGCACCTTTAACTAAACCTGCAATATCCACAAATTCCATACTGGTTGTAAGAATACGTTGTGGGTTAACAATTTTAGCAAGTTCGTCTAGGCGAGGATCTGGCACCGGTACCACACCTGTATTAGGTTCAATGGTACAAAAAGGAAAGTTAGCGGCTTCAATACCCGCTTTAGTCAATGCATTGAAAAGTGTTGATTTACCAACATTAGGCAAGCCAACGATGCCACATTTAAAACCCATAGTAAGATACCTTGTTTAGATTCGTTTAAAACGTGTGTACGTATACCCTAAAAAGTTAGGGCTTAAACGAATGTAGTCTGTTTTGTGCTTTTAACACACCGTCTTTAGCAAGTATTTCCATACAACGAACTGCTTCATCAACTGCGGCATCCATTTTTTCTTGATCTTCCTTGGCTGCTTTTCCAAGCACCCAACCGGTGACCATTTCACGATGTCCAGGATGACCAACACCTATGCGTAAGCGCATAAAGTCTTTTTGATTTGCCATTTTTGCAATAATGTCTTTTAAGCCATTATGACCGCCATGTCCGCCGCCTTTTTTTAATTTAGCAACGCCCGGGTCTAAATCCAATTCATCATGGGCAACAAGTATGTCTTCCACTGGGATTTTAAAAAAATTGGCTAAACTACTCACCGCTTTGCCACTTAAGTTCATGTAAGTGGTGGGGATCAGTAATTTGAATTCTTTGCCTTGAATAATCACTTTGCCAGTAAGGCCGTGATATTTAGGGTCGTGTTTTAGCGTGCAGTTGTAGCGTGCAGCGAGTTCTTGAATGAACCAAGCACCTGCGTTGTGGCGTGTATTTGCGTATTCGGGGCCTGGATTAGCCAGGCCCACAAGCATTTGAATAGAATTCAAGGTGCGAGACCTTAAATATTATTCTGCAGCGTCTGAAGCGTCGTCTTCAGTTGGAGCTGCTTTGTTAGCTTTGATAGTAACGATAGACTGATCGTGGCCTTCGCCTTTACCAAGCTCAACAGATTGAACACCTTTAGGGAACGCAAGATCTGTAAGGTGGATTGAATCACCAGCAACAAGATCAGAAACGTTAACTTCGATGAATTCTGGAAGTGACTTAGGAAGACAAGAAATTTCAACTTCAGTTAACTGGTGAACAACAGTTGCACCTAACTTAGTTACTTTATCTTCACCGATGAAGTGTAAAGGAACCTTAGTTACTAGTTTGTGAGTTGCGTCTACACGTTGGAAATCAAGGTGAGTAAGCTTAGGCTTGAAAGGGTGACGTTGGATATCTTTTAAGATAGCTTCAACTTTCTCGCCACCTACATTTAATGTAAGGATGTGAGTGTAAAAGCCTTCGTCTTCTTGTGCTTTGATCATATCTTTATGTTCAAAAGTAAGCGATAAAGCTTCTTTATCAGCTCCATAAAGGATTGCCGGCACTTTGTCTTCGCGACGTAGGCGGCGGCTCGCACCAGTACCAGTTTCTACGCGAAGTTCAGCGTCATAAGTATAAGTTGTGTTAGACATGATGTCTCCAATAATTAAAAGTGTTAGGGCCTTTGCGACCAAGGTCCCTAGCCAAAAGGCGCGCTATCATACCACCGCGGGTTTATAAAATAAACATCGCTTACAAAAAAAGCGCCAAAAGGCGCTTTTATACTCATTAATGTTTAACTTTAGTGTTCAAACATTGCCGAGATAGATTCTTCGTTGCTAATGCGACGAATAGTCTCTGCTAACATATCTGCAAGCGTTAATACTTTAACAATATCAAGTGCTTTTAGTTCGTCAGACAGTGGAATTGAGTCAGTTACAATTACTTCATCAATCACAGAGTTACGTAAATTTTCTGCAGCTGTACCAGAAAGAATTGGGTGAGTAGCGTAAGCAAATACACGTTTAGCGCCATGTTCTTTAAGGGCTTCAGCCGCTTTACACAATGTACCACCGGTATCAATCATGTCATCAACAATAATACAATCGCGGCCTTCAACGTCACCAATAATATGCATTACTTGAGAAACGTTAGCTTGAGGGCGACGTTTATCAATAATAGCTAAGTCGGTATCGTTTAATAGTTTTGCAATTGCACGGGCACGTACAACACCACCAATATCAGGAGATACAACTACCACGTCATCAAAGTCGCGGTTTTTCATATCTTCTAATAATACTGGGCTACCAAATACGTTATCCACTGGTACATCGAAGAAGCCTTGGATTTGCTCAGCGTGTAAATCAACCGTAAGAACGCGGTCAACACCTACACTAGATAAGAAATCCGCAACCACTTTAGCTGTAATTGGTACACGCGCAGAACGAACACGACGATCTTGACGAGCATAACCAAAGTAAGGAATAACAGCAGTGATACGACCGGCAGATGCACGGCGTAGCGCATCAACCATAACGATAAGTTCCATCAGGTTATCGTTAGTAGGAGCACAGGTTGATTGTAAGATAAAAACATCCGAGCCACGAACATTTTCATTAATTTGAACACTGATCTCACCGTCACTAAAACGGCCAACAACAGCATCGCCTAATTCAATATATAAACGTTTTGCAACTTTTTGAGCTAGGTCAGGTGTTGCGTTACCAGCGAAGAGCTTCATGTCAGGCACGGTAGGGTTCCTCAGGCACTGAATTTTTGGACTAACTTACATTGAATGAACAAAGTAGGTTAACTTGTGATTACTTGTACGTTACTTCATTTATCAATGATGGCGGCTAACTCCGTGTGAGCAGGAGAAGTATTAACGCTTGAAGCGATAAACCCCTGCCAAGTATGGGGGAGGTTAGCAAGTACATCTTGTGCTTGAACTTGACTAGCAAATTCAACAAAACAACATGAACCTGTTCCGGTCATCTTTGATGGGGCGTATTTTAGCAACCACTGCAGGGTTTTTTCAACCTCGGGACACAGCTTTTTCACTAAAGGCTCACAATCGTTAGTTAAAACCTGTTGTTGCCAGTCACCTAAAAGTTTCGGCGTGTCACGTTTTAAATCCGGGTGAGTAAATATTTTTGCAGTGCTGACATGCTGGTTTGGAAAAACAACGCAGTACCATTTTTGTGGCAATTTAACATACTCTAATTGCTCGCCAATGCCATGTGCTATGGCACTTTTACCTTTAATGAATACAGGTACGTCTGCACCGAGCTTCAAGCCTAAATCTGCAAGTTCATCTAGTGTAAGAGCGGTATTCCACAGTGTATTAAGCGCTAAAAGTGTTGACGCGGCATCGGATGAACCACCACCAACACCTCCGCCCATAGGCAAACGTTTAGTTAAATTTATTTTTGCACCTACATTCACTTTACACTGAGTTTGCAATAATAAAGCTGCTTTATAAATTAAGTTGTCAGTTAGTGCAATGCCATGAGTGTCACCGCTAATACTAATATTTTTATCATTAGTAAGCGTAAAATGGAGCTCGTCGCCATAGTTTAAAAATGTAAACAGGGTTTCTAATTCATGATAGCCATCATCACGGCGACCATTAATATGTAAAAATAAATTTAGCTTAGCTGGGGCAATCAGCGAAAATTCACAGAGAGTATTCATAATTAGTTAAACTGCCAATCGTAGAGTTTGATTTTAATTTTAATCTTTTGATGGGTTAAGGTTAAGGCGTTTGGCAACCAAAAACCGTGTTTTTGCACATAACTGGTGTAGTTTATTTGCCATTTTTTACCATCGCCATCAAACCATAACACGCTTCTAGCACGGCCTAACTGGTCAACGTCTAAGGTTTGATCGTCAATAGTCGCTTTTAACCACTGACCGGCGTTATTAACCGGCAAAGTAAACCCTGTTAAGCGCTGTAAAAGTTTACTCGCATTCGTATCAAAAAACTGTTGTTCATCAAATATTAATTCAGCGCCCACTGCGGTTTGTTTGAGCGATAAAATCCGGGTGCCAATAAATGTGGTTAACACTAAATGATTGCTATTTTGTGTTTGTTGCCAATTTAAGTTGGCAGATTGACGTTCATCAGGGCTAATAAACGCTAATTTACCTTCCACCTGCCAAGTTTTTTGTTCGCTAAGGCGTAACTTCCAGCCTTCGTAAGCTTTTGTATTATAGTTGTTTTTATTAGCGCAGCCCGTTAAAAAAACAAATAACAGGGTTAAAATAAAATATTGTCGAGTCAAATGTTGTTCCTTACTTTCCATATTCCTGAGATTTTTGATAAAATTGCCGCCTATGTAGTAGGGCTCAGCAATATTTGGCAGATATGACCATAATAGCACTTGGTATTAATCACAAAACCGCATCCGTAGATTTACGAGAAAAAGTGGCCTTTTCGCCTGAGCAAATTTCAGAGGCGCTACAACAATTAAGTGGCCATGCCGACTTTAATGAGGCGGTTATTGTCTCTACCTGTAATCGCACTGAGGTGTATTGTAGCCTTGCGCAGCAAAATTCCCAAACATTGTTGCAATGGTTAGCCAGTTTCCATGGTTTAGATGAACATGAACTGAGTAAAAACATTTATTGTTATGAAGACGGCGCAGCAATAAATCATTTAATGCGTGTAGCTTGTGGGCTTGACTCATTAGTATTAGGCGAGCCACAGATTTTAGGGCAAATAAAGCAAGCGTATAATAGTGCAAAAACCCACGATGCGGTGGGCGTTACTTTTGATCGTTTGTTTCAAAAAACCTTTTCAGTGGCAAAAGAAGTACGCACCGAAACCAATATTGGCGCGAGTGCGGTATCGGTCGCATTTGCTGCGGTTAATCTTGCAAAGCACATTTACGGCAAGTTAGACAAAACCAAGGTGCTATTAATTGGTGCCGGTGAAACCATTGAGCTGGTAGCAAAACATCTATACCAAAATGAACCGCAAAAAATAACCGTAGCTAATAGAACAATTGAACGCGCTCGCGGCTTAGCTGATGAAGTATCAGCAGATGTTATTGCTTTGGCACAATTACCTGAACGATTACACCAAGCCGATATTGTTATTAGCTCCACTGCCAGTACTTTGCCTATTATTGGTAAAGGGGTAGTAGAACAAGCACTAAAACAACGCCGTTATAAGCCAATGTTATTTATAGATATTGCTGTGCCGCGCGACATTGAGAGTCAAGTAGGTGAGCTTGACGACGCTTACTTATATTCGGTTGATGACTTACAAACGATTGTTAGCGAAAACATGGCAGCGCGTGAGCAAGCGGCAGAGCAAGCACAAATTATTATTAGTGAGCGCACCAAAGAGTTTTTTATGTGGCTGCGTTCACTAGATTCAGTGGATTTAATTCGCCACTACCGTAATGATGTACAAACAACAAAAGCAGAGCTTGTAGATAGGGCGATTAGCCAGCTAAATACAGGTAAAAATGCTGAAAAAGTAATATTAGAGCTAGCCAATAAATTAACCAATCGCTTAATGCACGCGCCTACCCGTGCCATCCAAGATGCAGCGAAAAAAGGTGAAGTGGCTCAGTTAAATCAATTGAAAAAAATGTTAGGTATAGATCAGGAATAACAGTTAAATGAAAGAGTCCGTTTATCGTAAATTAGAAACCTTAGTTGAGCGCTATGAAGAAGTACAAGCGCTGCTAAGTGACCCATCGGTCATTAGTGATCAAAACCGCTTTCGTACTCTTTCAAAAGAATACTCTGAGCTTGAAGAAGTGGTAAAAACATTTTTAGCGTACCAGCAAGCGCAAGAAGATTTGAGCAGTGCTGAAGAAATGCTTAAAGATTCAGACCCTGAAATGCGTGAAATGGCACAAGAAGAATATAAAGAAGCAAAAGCACAGATTTCGACTTTAGAAGACGATATTCAAGTTCTGATGCTGCCTAAAGATCCGAAAGACAATAACAATGTGTTTTTAGAGGTTCGTGCTGGAACGGGTGGCGATGAAGCGGCTATTTTTGCTGGTGACTTATTCAGAATGTACAGCCGTTACGCAGAAACAAAAAAGTGGAAAGTAGAAGTTGTCACCACCAACGAAGGTGAACACGGTGGGTATAAAGAAGTAATTGCTAACATCAGCGGTGAAGGTGTTTACGGGCAATTAAAGTTTGAATCAGGCGTGCACCGTGTGCAACGTGTCCCTGAAACTGAGTCTCAGGGCCGTGTACATACCTCTGCATGTACTGTAGCCGTTATGGCTGAAGTACCAGAAGCAGAAGCCATCGAAATCAATACTGCTGATATTAAAGTTGATACCTTTAGAGCATCGGGCGCGGGTGGTCAGCACGTTAATAAAACCGACTCTGCCATTCGTATTACCCATTTACCTACGGGTGTAGTGGTTGAGTGTCAAGATGAGCGCTCTCAGCATAAAAACCGTGCTAAAGCGATGTCGGTATTGGCTGCACGCCTTCAGCAAGCTGAAGATGAAAAGCGTCATGCTGCTGAAGCATCAGAGCGTCGTAACTTAGTGGGCAGCGGCGATCGTTCTGAGCGTATTCGTACCTACAATTATCCACAAGGTCGTATTACCGATCACCGTATTAACCTAACACTTTATCGTCTTAATGAAGTGGTAGCGGGTGACTTAGGTGCCGTTGTTGAGCCACTAATGCAAGAGCATCAAGCCGACTTACTTGCAGCAATGGGCGACGATTAATCGTGAACCCCACTGTTGAAAACGCTATTGCTACAGGTGCTAATTTATTAGCATCAAGTAGTGATAGCGCAAAGTTAGATGCGCAGGTATTACTGCTCAATATTTTACAAAAACCACGAAGTTATTTATTTACTTGGCCTGAAAAACAGCTCACAGGTCAGCAGTATCAGGCATTTCAACATGCTTGTGAACGTCGCTTACAAGGCGAACCCGTTTCGCACATTACTGGGTGCCGTGAATTTTGGAGTTTGCAACTTGAAGTGAACCCAACAACACTCATCCCTCGACCTGATACGGAAACCTTAGTTGAGCTTGCGCTTGAATGCGAAGTGCCTAAAAACGCGAAAGTACTTGATTTAGGCACGGGCACCGGGGCAATAGCACTGGCGCTAGGGAGTGAAATGCCTACTTGGGATATTACAGCTGTTGATCGTATTGATGACGCGGTGGCGTTGGCCAAGCGCAACCAACAACGTTTAGCGATAAATAATGTCACTGTTGAGCAAAGTAACTGGTTTAGTGCGTTAAAAAACAAAAAATTTGATCTAATTGTAACCAATCCACCCTATATAGAACATGACGATGTACACTTATATCAAGGCGACGTGCGCTTTGAACCTTTGTCTGCATTAGTTGCTGATGATGCAGGAATGGCTGATATTAAACAAATAATTACACAATCACGTGACTATTTACACGCAAGTGGCTATCTTTTAATTGAACACGGATTTGAGCAAAGTGCAGCTGTTCGTCATATTTTCAATCAAATGGCGTTTATAAATGTAAGCACAGTGAAAGATCTTGGTAATAACGACCGCGTAACGTTCGGACAATGGCCCTAAATAATTTAAAATAGCTCCGTTGTTTGTTTGCATATGGTTTAAGGAATTCTATGTGATGGAAGATTTTTTATTTTCAAATGAACAACCACCTGAAGTAGCAAGTGAAGAGCAAGGGACATGGAAAGTTTTAATAGTTGATGATGAGCCAGAGGTTCATGCTGTAACCCGTTTAGCGTTAAGTGACTTTAAATTTCAAGATAAACGCTTGGAATTTATTAGCGCTTACTCAGGTGCAGAGGCAAAAAAGTTAATTGATGATCATCCTGATGCAGCCATCATCCTACTTGATGTTGTAATGGAAACAGACGACGCCGGTTTGCAAGTCGCGAAGTACATACGCGATACCGTTAAAAATAATTACATTCGTATCATTTTACGTACTGGGCAACCGGGGCAAGCGCCTGAACGCCAAGTTATTGTGAATTACGACATAAATGACTACAAATCAAAAACAGAACTCACCGCACAAAAACTATTCACCGTGATGATGGCTAGTCTTCGCTCGTATCGAGATATTATTTCTATTGAGCAGTCACGTGAGGGGCTAGAAAAAATAATTACCGCCTCTCGCAATATTTTTGCCACTCATTCAATGGATAACTTTATTGAGGGGGTGATGCAGCAGCTAACGTCCTTACTTAACGTGGCCGACGAAGCTATGTACGCCACCACCTTAGTTGCGCAAAATCCGTCAGAGGAATTAAATAAAAAACTGATTGTTTGCTCTGGCACTGGTGATTTTGCGAAGCGCGAAGGGGAAGAGCTCGAAACAGTACTGGCAGAAGATCAATTGCAAGCGTGCCAAGAAGCCCTAGCCAACAAAGCAATTGTTTACAGAGATGACTATTTGTTTGCCTACTGCAGTAGTAAGTTTAATCATAATTCGATGTTATTTGTATCCGGTGTGCCATCGAAACTGACAGATACGCAACGAAATTTAATTGAAATTTTTTCTCAAAATGTGCAGTTGGCATTTGAAAATGTACAATTACATACTGAAGTTGAAGCCACCCAACAAGAACTTGTTTATCGTTTAAGTGAAGCGGTTGAACAGCGCTCATGTGAAACGGGTAATCACGTAAAGCGGGTTGCTTATATTTGTTATGAGTTGGCATTAGGGTATGGATTATCTGAAGAGCAAGCGAATTTAATTCGTTTTGCATCGCCTTTACATGATGTGGGAAAAATAGGTATTCCAGATGCTATTTTAAATAAGCCTGGTAAGTTAAATAGCGATGAATGGGAAATTATGAAAACCCACGCAGGCAAAGGCTACGCCATTTTAAAAGATTCACCGCGTAAAATAGTCAGTGCAGGGGCGTTAATTGCACAGCAACATCACGAAAAGTGGGATGGTTCTGGTTACCCTTGCGGCTTAAAAGGCGAGCGTATCGATATTTTTGCTCGCATAGTGGCATTGGCAGATGTGTATGATGCACTGCGCCATAAACGTTGTTATAAAAGTGCGTGGACGCTTGAAGAAGCGGTTGCGGAGATCAATGCAAATAAAGGCACGCATTTTGATCCTAAACTTGTTGATGTATTCAATGATAGACTTGAAGAGCTTGAGGCGGTACTTTTACGCTTCCCTGATAAAACACATAACTAAACAGAAGTAACAATACACATGGATTATTTAGCATTAAAACATACGCACATGGCAATTGCGCTAGTGAGTATTATTTTATTTTACGTACGTTCTTTTTCTCGCATGGGCAGTGGTAGCCTTGCTAAAAATAAAGTGGTTTTTATTGGTAGCCACAGTATAGACACTTTACTAATCATCTCGGCTATTACTTTAATGGCCATGGCTAAAATAAATCCATTAGAGCAACTTTGGTTATTAGAAAAAATTGTGCTGGTGGTTGTTTATATCGCTGTTGGGATTATTAGTGCTAAGCAAACCACGACATTACCTAAGGTCATCTTTTTAGTGTTTAACACTGCGGTTATCTTAGCTATTGGCTTTTTAGCAACTGCTAAAGCCCCGCTATTGTTATAATTAACAATATTTGTTTAAGCTTTGCACCCAAGGTGCAAAGCTTACCTCTTTAATTCATTTCTGATTATTGGTATCTAGCCTTAAAATTAGGTAAACTACGTGTTCGTTTTCTAGAATGTTGTAGTATGAATGACCACCCTCGGGTTTGATGAACACGATGAATCTTATATAGAAGATGCCTACGATGATTTTTTGCCACCGGCTATATATCGTTGTATTAAAGCAGAAGCTAAATGGGACCCTCAAATAGACTTAACACCAAGTCTTAAAATACTGACTGCGTTTGAGCAACAAATAGAGGCTATTTGTTCGCAAACACGCGATCCGCATGATCGTTTAGAACAATTACTTGATTGTTTTTACAGTCAGTGGTTATTTAGTGCGTCAAGCTTGAAAGTACCTGAGTACAAGCTAAATAGCATTAGTTACACCTTGTCTATGCGCAGTGGTACCCCCACGACCTTAGCTATTTTGTTATGCCATTTTTTACAGCACGCAAAACTTGATGCCAGTGTAAGTATAACTCAAGGCGAAGTGGGCATTCACGTCGCAATGAGCGATGATGAAGGGTATATTGTTGAGCCTAGCAGTGGTCAACAAAGCTGGTATATCATTCCTGAAAACAGCAACGAAGATAATGCACAAGAGCAAGAGCCTCTCGAGCTTATTTTTGAAGACGAAGTATATAAATTATTTTTAGCGCAACAAAAATGGTCTTTCATCAGTGAGAACAAATTTGGTCATGCGTTAACTTGCGTTGATTTGTTAATGGAAATGCTAGGGGATGATCCCTATGAGCGACGCGACAGAGGCTATTTACTAAATCAGCTCGGCTGCCCTAAAATGGCACGAGATGATTTACAATTTTTTGTTGATGAGTGTCCCGACGACCCTGCGATAGAAGTCATCCAACACCAAATCGAAGAACTTGAAGATAATCATAAAACCCACCATTAAAAATAAAAATAGGAAACGTTATGGCTGATCCCCAAACTGCGTTGATTACCAATGATGCTGTAGTGCTTGGTTTACTGGCGATTATTTTAGGCTTTATTTTTAAAACCTCGTCTAGTCAGCGTCCAGGGCTTGTAGCATTTTACAAATATGTGCCTGCACTATTGCTATGCTATTTTTTACCATCGTTATTAAATACCTTTGGTATTGTTGATGGCTCGCAGTCGAGTGTTTATTACGTTGCTTCGCGGTATTTATTACCTGCGTGTTTAATCTTATTAACCATTAGCATTGATTTAAGAGCGATTATTAATCTGGGCCCTAAAGCATTAATTATGTTCTTAACAGGAACCGCAGGCATTGTGATTGGTGGTCCATTAGCTATTTTAATCATGAGTGCCGTATACCCTGAAGCAGTGGGCGGACATGGACCTGATGCGGTCTGGCGCGGTATGACAACCATTGCGGGCAGCTGGATTGGTGGTGGCGCAAACCAAGCGTCTATGAAAGAAATGTTTGAAGTTGGCGGTGATATTTTTTCTGCGATGGTCACTGTTGATGTGATTGTGGCTAATTTATGGATGGCAGTATTATTATTAATGGCGGCTAACCATAAAGCGATTGATGCCAAAGCGGGAGCCGATACCACTGCGATTGAAGATTTAAAGCAACGTGTTGAAAAATACCATGCAGAGCATGCCCGTATGCCAACGCTGAATGATTACATGATGATTATTGCTATTGCCTTTGGTATTACAGGTCTAGCACATTTTTGTGCTGATATTTTAGGACCGTTCTTTGCCAACAATTATGCATGGGCAAAAGAATACAGCCTAAATAGTAAGTTCTTCTGGCTTATTGTTATATCTACCACTATCGGTATTAGTTTATCGTTCACTAGAGTGCGTCATATCGAAGCCTTTGGCTCGTCTAAAGTGGCATCTGCCTTTTTATATATTTTAGTGGCATCGATTGGCCTGCATATGAATGTGATGGCGATTTTTGATTCACCAATGTATTTTGTGATTGGTGCGATTTGGATGCTAACTCACGCTGGCTTAATGCTGATTGTTGCTAAACTAATTAAAGCGCCGTTATTTTATATGGCTGTTGGCTCTCAGGCCAATGTAGGGGGCGCTGCTTCAGCACCTGTTGTTGCCGCTGCGTTTCACCCATCACTGGCACCGGTAGGTGTATTATTAGCAGTACTTGGCTATGGTGTAGGTACATATATGGCGTATATTTGTGGATTAATGATGCAAGCAGTTGCACCATAAGGAATTAAAATGAACAACCAAGTTATAAATATTAATCAAATAGAACTGGCAAATAATAAACCCTTTGTTTTATTTGGTGGCATGAACGTGCTGGAATCTCGTGATTTAGCGATGCGCATAGCTGAGCATTATGTTGAAGTAACCACTAAGCTCAATATTCCTTATGTATTTAAGGCGTCATTTGATAAAGCAAATCGCTCGTCCATTAATTCTTACCGCGGTCCGGGCATGGAAGAAGGTTTAAAAATATTTGAAGAGATTAAAAACACCTTTAATATTCCTTTGATCACTGACGTGCATGAACCTCACCAAGCAGCACCAGTTGCAGAAGTTGTTGATGTTATTCAGTTACCTGCGTTTTTGGCACGTCAAACAGACTTAGTGGTCGCAATGGCTAAAACCGGCGCCATTATTAATGTTAAAAAGCCTCAGTTTTTAGCCCCGCATGAAATGCGTCATATCATTACTAAATTTAATGAAGCTGGCAACAATAATGTGGCCTTGTGTGAACGTGGTTCAAGCTTTGGTTATAACAACCTAGTGGTTGATATGCTGGGCATGGATGACATGAAAACCATGGCGCCCGTTATATTTGACGCCACTCATGCGCTACAACGTCCTGGCGGTCGAGCTGATTCAGCCGATGGTCGTCGTGCTCAAGCAGCAGAACTGGCTCGTAGTGGCATGGCACTGGGTATTGCAGGCTTATTTATTGAGGCACACCCAAATCCAAATGAAGCAAAATGTGATGGGCCTTGTGCATTAGCACTGAGTAAATTAGAAGGGTACTTATCGCAAATGAAAGCGGTTGATGATCTAATCAAAAGCTTTGCTCCGCTTGATACCAGTGCTAGCGATTTATAAGGCTTATTAACTTATTAAAAAGCGACTTAGGTCGCTTTTTTTGTGGCTTGAATATACTCTTTCCCAGCATAGGTATATAATTCACCGCATAAGAAAAACTAATTCTAAGCTTGGTTGCCATGTCAAGACGAGTTCCTCCATTAAACGCGCTAAAAGCTTTTGAAGCTGCAGCCCGTCATTTAAGCTTTACTAAAGCCGCAGAAGAGTTGTATGTGACGCAGGCTGCGGTAAGTCATCAAATTAAAACCCTCGAAGAGCACTTAGGGTTAAAGCTGTTTTTACGTAAAAATCGCTCGTTACTTCTAACCGAAGAAGGTCAAGGCTACTTTTTAGATATTAAAGAGATTTTTACTCAGCTAATTGACGCAACCGAAAAGCTACTAGCCCGTGGTGCAAAAGGCTCGCTAACAGTGAGTTTAACCCCGAGCTTTGCGATTCAATGGCTTATTCCTCGATTGAGCTTATTTAACGAGTTACACCCTGAAATTGATGTGCGAATTAAAGCCCAAGATCAGGACGAAAACTCGTTAACAGACGATGTTGATATTTCAATTTATTATGGTCGCGGTCATTGGAGTGGCGTACAAGCTTATAAATTGCACACTGAATACTTAGTGCCACTGTGTAGCCCATTATTGTTAAGTGGCCCTAGAGCGCTTAATCAACCAAGTGATTTAGCAAACCATACCTTGTTGCATGACACCACTCGTAAAAACTGGAAAACGTGGATGAAAACCGCGGGTGTTCGCAACGTACAAGTTAACCAAGGGCCTATTTTTAGTCATTCATCTATGGTGCTGCAAGCTGCGGTACATGGCCAAGGTGTTGCAATAGGTAATAGTGTTTTAGCAAAACCAGATATTGATGCAGGTCGATTAGTGATCCCGTTTAATCACAGTTTAGAAAGTAAAAACGCCTATTATTTGGTGATCCGTGAGTCGCAAAATGAATTAGGTAAAATTGTGTCATTTAAAGATTGGATGTTAAGCCTCGTTGAGCAGGAGCAAGAATATTAATGAGCATTGAATGGATTAAAAGCAGTCAGCAACCGGCCATTGCACAGTTTATATTTGCGCATGGTGCAGGGGCTGGCAGTGACTCTGACTTTATGCAAATCATGGCCAAACAGCTAAGTGAGTGTGGTATTGACGTTGGGCTGTTTGATTTTGAATACATGCACATTGCTAAACAAACCAATAAACGTCGCCCACCAGAGCGAGCACCCAAACTACTCAGTTATTTTGAGCATATACTTAGCCAAGCTGATGCAAATTTACCGCTATTTATAGGGGGTAAATCAATGGGCGGGCGTATGGCGTCTATGCTTGCTTGTTCGACCTCGCATGCTGTTTTAGGCGTACTTGCGTTTGGTTACCCGTTTCATCCACCGGGAAAGCCAGAAAAGCTTCGCACAGAGCACTTTGCAGATATACCGTGTCCTTTTTTAGTACTGCAAGGTGAACGAGACACCTTTGGTACTCGCGAAGAGCTTGCCACAATGGCGATGCCAAAACAGCCGCAGTATGTATGGTTAACTGATGGTGACCACTCACTAAAACCACGTAAAAAAAGTGGTATCACAGAGCAGCAAAACCTGAATGTTGCAGCAATCCAGGCCGCTAAATTTATAAAAAACACTGTTGAGAATATAAAAGAGAAAAAACATGATTAAACTATTTTTACTCGCAGGCAGCTTCTTTTGTCTATTTTCAGTGATATTGGGCGCATTTGCTGCCCATGGTTTAAAAAGCCGCTTATCAGATTATGCTATTGGTATTTTTAAAACCGCCGCTGAGTATCAAATGGTACATGGGCTGGCACTTATTGCAGTGGCAATCTTAATAAAGTGGGGTATTAATTTAAGCCTAGCGGGTGGTTTTTTTATAGCAGGTACACTGTTATTTAGTGGCAGCTTATACTTACTGGCCTTAACAGGGTTGAAGTGGCTGGGCCCAATTACCCCCTTGGGTGGGCTGTGCTTTATTATTGGTTGGATAGTTATTTTAGTGCAAGTTGCACGATTTAAGTTTTAAAGAGTTTAAGGGTTAATATGTCTAGTGTTGTGATTTACTGTCGTAGTGGTTTTGAGAACGATGCCGCTGCTGAAATAACGTTTCATGCCGCCGAGCAAGGGTTTGCTGGGTATGTAAAAGCTAAACCAAATACCGGTTATGTTATTTATGAATGTTTTGAAGCGCAGCACAGCGACGAAATAATCAAAAAAGTTGATTTTAAGAATATGGTGTTCGCACGCCAATGGTTTGCCGGTAACTTGATAGAAAATATGCCTGTAGAGGATAGAGTGGGCGCTATTGTTGATGCCGCAAAAGACTTTACTTTATGCTCTGAGCTGCGAGTAGAAACACCCGATACCAACGAGGGTAAAGAGTTACTGACTTTTTGTAAAAAAATATCAACTCCACTTAAAAAAGCACTCGAGAAACAAAACACCGTATTACGTGAACCAAAAGCAAATCGTCCAGTAATGCATGTGCTGTTTTTAGCTAATAATACTGCGTATGTGGGTCACTCTTATAGCTATAACAACTCACCTTTCTTTATGGGGATTCTGCGTTTACGTATGCCAAACGATGGCCCAAGCCGCTCAACCCTTAAGTTAGATGAAGCATTTAATGTATTTATTCCTGAGCAGCAGCGTGAGTCGCGAGTACAGGCTGGGATGCGCAGCGTTGATTTAGGTGCTTGCCCAGGCGGCTGGACTTATCAGTTAGTTCGCCGTGGTATGTTTGTTAGCGCGATAGATAATGGCCCAATGAATGAAAGTTTAATGGAAACAGGGCAAGTAAAACATTTTAGAGAAGATGGTTTTAAATACCGCCCAGAAAAAAGAAACATAACCTGGTTAGTTTGCGATATGGTAGAAAAACCAACGAAAGTAACTAACTTGATGATTGATTGGGCAGTAAACGCCTATGCAAAAGAGCTTATTTTTAATCTAAAACTACCGATGAAAAAACGCTTTGATAGTGTGTATGAATGTCTAAAAATGATTAGAGAAGAAATGGCGAAGTTCGGTATCAGCTATGAATTACAAGCTAAGCATTTGTACCATGATCGTGAAGAGATAACGGTGCACTTAAACGTAATTAAAGTACCACAAAGCTTATATAGTTAATTGATTAGCGAGTATAAAAAATGGGCCAACAGGCCCATTTTTTTTAACTACGATATTGTGGTCGGTAATGCTCAACCCATAACCGTGTAGCGCCGCACACTGCCACAGGCATCACAATTAAATTTATAAATGGGATAGCGGTTAGCAGCATCACTGCAAAGCCAAACCCGTAAGATAAGCCTTGTTTGCTTTTTAAGTCATTTTTCATTTGAGTGAAGCTAACTTTGTGGTTATCAAAAGCATAATCTTTATATTGCACCGCATACATCCAGCAGGTAAAAAGCACCCAGAGCACTTGGCCTATTACCGGTAACACCCACAATAGAATAAAAAAGCCAATAGCGCGCGGGAGGTAGTAGCAAAGCTTAGTCCATTCTCGGCCTAGCATTCGCGGCACATCTTTGACTAAATCAGCTAATCCATCGTCGTTAATTTTTTGACCAGTTAAATACAGCTCAACTTTTTCACTAAGTAAGCCATTGAAAGGGGCAGCAATAAAGTTAGTAATAACGGTAAATAACATACTGTAACTAAACAGCACCACCAGCACAGCAATCGGCCACATTAGCCATTCGAGCCAACTAAGCCATTCTGGAAGCATTGAATTTACAGCGTTAAAGCCATCACTAAGCCAGCCAAATAAAAAGAATAAGGAGCTACCAAATAATAAAATATTAATAAGTAAGGGTATAAGCACAAAGCGTTTTAGCCCTTTTTGACTAATTAACTTAAACCCGGAAAAAAAATATTCCATACCTTGTGTTATTTGCACACTAACCTCACCAATTATTTATATTTTAGCTATTATAAATAGCCTGATGATTTTAAACAGTACTTTTAAGTAACAAAGTATTTAATAAAGGGCACTTGCATACGTCGCAATAATAAATTATTCATTTAGGAGGTATTTAAATCCTTCATAAGTGCCTAGGCTCGCGCAATAGACTAAATTACAATGGATGCTAATTTCAATATTATGTATAGTCGAGCTAATATAATAATTTATTATAAACAGCACTTTATAAGAATATAGCGGCGCATTTAGCGTAAGTGATTGTTGAGGAATATAATTTGATTGAAATAATGAGAGTCAGAAAGCTGCTTTCTCAGCAACAAAGTATATTATCTAAAATAGCCTTGGGCGCACCACTTGATGAGGTGCTTGAAAATATTTGCTTGTCTATTGAGGAGCTGATTGAAGACGCTTCTGCAAAGTGCTCTATATTAACGCTCAAAGGTGAGCAGCTATTCCATAGTGCAGCCCCTAATATTGCAAAGGGTTACTGTGACGCCATTAATGGCGTGCATATAGGCCCCAGCGTTGGCTCATGCGGTACTGCAGCGTATGAAAAAAAGCGAATTATTGCCTCAGATATTGCAACATCACCCTTATGGGAAAATTATAAAGCGTTGGCATTGAATTTTGATTTAAGGTCGTGCTGGTCAACCCCTATTATTTCAACACAATCAGATATATTAGGCACCTTTGCAATTTATCATGACAGTGCCAAGTCACCAACACCACAAGACTTAGAATTAATAGACTTTTTTGTTGATTTCACCAGTATTGCTTTAGAAAAGCACACCGAATCACTGAAATCAGAAGCATTGCTTGCAGAGTTACAGCAAAGTAATGAAAAGTTTAAAGCCTTTACAAAAGTACTTCCCGATCTAACTCTTATTTTGAGTGAAGAGGGCGAGTATACCAACGTCTACGGCACTGCTAATGAAAGCTTATATTTAAGCCAAGAGTACGTTATTAACCAAAATGTTAGAGACATTATGCCGCCCGAGGATGCCAGCCCTATTATGGCGGTAATTGACAAGACTCTACAGACCAATGAAGTCCAAGTGTTTGAGTATCAGCTAAATATAAAAGGTAAGCAGCTTACATTTGAGGGGCGAACAGCTCCGCTTGAAAGTTATCAACCTAATAATCCTTCGCAGCGACATGTGGTATGGATGGCCAGAGATATCTCTACTCGTAAAGCTGTAGAAGAAGAAGTGCAACGGTTAGCATTTTTTGACCCGCTTACAAACCTACCAAATAGAAGGTTGCTGAATGATAGACTAAGCATGTATGTGGAGCGAATTAAGCAATCTGACCATACCGGTGCACTCTTATTCTTAGATTTAGATAACTTTAAACGTATAAACGACTCATTAGGGCACAATGCCGGTGATGAAATACTGGTTGAGCTTTCACAGCGACTAACTGGTGTTTTAGGCCCAACAGATACCCTTGCCCGCGTTGGCGGTGATGAATTTATTATACTCATTGAGAATGTAGGAGATAGCCATAAGCAAGCGAGTCTTGAGTCAGAATTAATGGCTAAAGTGGTACAAAGCGTTTTTTACGACAAGTTTGAGGTAGGGGATTTAGCGTTTCAGGTAAGCTGCAGTATAGGTATATGTTTAATTAATAACGCCAATGCCATTAGCGAAAATATTTTAAAATTTGCAGATACCGCTATGTATCGCTCTAAAATGAAGGGCGGTAATAGTAGTAGTTTTTACGATCCTGCATTGCAAACCTTACTGGAAAATCAAACTGAGCTTGAAACAGATATAGTAAGAGCGATTGCATGTGATGAATTTTGTGCTTACTTTCAGCCTCAATTATCAATTGACGGCAGTATTATTGGTGCAGAAGCACTCATACGATGGAATCACCCAACCAAAGGACTAATCTCTCCTAATTCGTTTATTCCGATTGCTGAGCAATTTGGCTTAATTCAAAAGTTACAAAACATTGTATTGCGCGATATTTGTATTTTACTGGAAACGCTTCGTGTTCATAAAGTACTGAAAAACCAATTTAATGTGTCTATTAACATTAGCCAATGTCAGTTTAATTCTTCTACTTTAAAAGGAGAGTTGTTCAAAGCGATTGAGACATATGATGTATCACCCTCACAAATTAAATTAGAGATCACTGAGTCAATGTTAGCGGGTGATTTAATGAGTACGGTAAAGCAAATGGAAGAACTAAAATCGCAGGGGTTTGTGTTTTCGATTGATGACTTTGGTACTGGTTATTCGTGTTTAAAACACTTGAGTGTTTTTCCGATAGATGAACTAAAAATAGATAAAAGTTTTATCGATAAAGTGCTAGATAACGCATCTGGGCAAAGCATTGTGCAGTCTATTATTGGTTTAGGTCATAGTTTAGATATTAACATTGTAGCCGAAGGGGTCGAAAGTACTGAGCAACTACATATATTAAAGTCTATGGGTGTAAACGCGGTGCAAGGTTATTTATTTGCGAGGCCATTAACACACAGTAACTATTTAACATGGCATAAACAGCATCAATAATCTCGTGTTACTCACTTACTGAGGCGGCAAATTTAGTTATCCTAATCGATAAGTCGCTTTGTTTACGCTTTCATTAGGCAGTAACGTTTAGTCACTTACTGCGCTTTAGCTAAAGCAGAAATGTATATTTTTTGTTTATTTGCTACTTAGATGTAATTTATTGTTTATTATTGTGTAACTATTGCACAAATCATTGCTGCGGCATTGGTTTAGCGTTTTTAACGCGTTAAACTAGTTAGCAATTGGCAATAAGTCTACTTGTTGTGACATTATCTAAACGTGAACACGACAAGTACTTGAAACTCGCTTTTGAGTTGCTTTGTCGTTTGTTGAAACTAGGGTTTAGAGTGGTGTCATGGTATGTCGCTATGTCGGTAACTTTAAAGAACCATTAGGAGCGATAAATGAATACCACGAAAGCAGCTTTAAAGTCGGGTGAAACACATTCTTCCCGGGTAAAGTTTCTGGAAGGGGTTGATATACCCGTTTTTTTAATCAGTGGCGGTATATTAGTTTTATTTGCCGCGCTGGCACTGTACGACATAAAACTGATGTCGGATTGGATAAACTCTGCCTTTGCCTTCTCCACCAAAATATTTGGCGCCTTTTGGCAAGTCCTGCTGTTATTAACCTTTGTAATTGGTATATTTTTGGCCGTAGGTCGCACCGGTTCAGTGGTGCTGGGTGGTTTAAAAACCCCTGAAATATCTACCTTCAAATGGATAAGTATTATTATGTGTACTTTGCTTGCTGGTGGCGGTGTATTCTGGGCCGCAGCAGAGCCAATGGCACACTTTATTTCTCCGCCTCCATTATTTGGCGGTGAAACTGGCACTAATGATGCCGCCTATAACGCCCTTGCACAAAGCTTTATGCACTGGGGGTTTTTAGCCTGGGCTATTTTAGGCAGTTTGACCGGCATTGTTTATATGCATCTTCATTACGAAAAAGGCTTACCACTTAAACCACGTACTTTGCTTTATCCCGTATTTGGCGATCGTGCTATGAAAGGGGCGCTTGGTACTATTGTTGATGCATGTTGTGTACTCGCTGTGGTTGCTGGCACTGTGGGCCCAATTGGTTTTTTAGGCTTACAGGTGAGTTTTGGCCTAGATAAATTGTTTGGTATTCCTGACACCTACACCACACAAGTGGTTATTTTATTTAGTTTAATTGGCATTTATACACTTTCAGCGGTAAGTGGGGTTACCAAAGGTATTCAGCTACTAAGCCGTTTTAATGTTGTATTAGCTGTAGTACTGATGTTGTTTATTTTACTGATGGGGCCAACTGCGTTTATTATCGACAGTTACATTCACTCCTTCGGTTTGTATTTAGATAACTTTATTCCTATGGCTACATTTCGTGCTGATAAACCATGGTTAGACTGGTGGACCGTATTCTTTTGGGGCTGGTTTTTAGGTTATGGCCCATTAATGGCTATGTTCGTTGCGCGTATATCGCGTGGCCGAACTATCCGTGAAATGATTTTACTTATTTCTGTGGTTGCCCCTGTAATCACGTGTTTTTGGTTTACTATTGTGGGTGGCTCAGGCATCTTTTTTGAGTTAAATAACCCCGGTGTTATATCAGAACCTTTCGCAGGGCTTAATTTACCAGCGGCATTGTTAGCCATTACTGAGCAGTTACCCATGGGGTTTGTTGTGTCGGTGTTATTTTTAGTACTGACCACCATTTTTGTGGCAACAACCGGTGATTCAATGACTTATTCGGTATCTATGGTAATGACGGGTACCGATCACCCACAAACGTCTATTCGGGTGTTTTGGGGGATCATGATGGGGGTGATGGCGGCGTTGCTTATTTCTATAGGCGAGGGCGGAATCTCAGCGTTGCAGTCGTTTATTGTGGTCACTGCTGTGCCTGTGTCATTTGTGTTGCTACCGTCACTTTGGACGGCACCACAAATAGTTAAAAAAATGGCAGATGAGCAAGGGCTTTAATTGCATAAAAAGGCGCTCGTCAGCGCCTAATGCCAGTCAGTTAAGCTGACTGGCATTTTTCTTTTTAGTCGGATACTTCTTTGGCTTTGGTTTTACCCATCTTGGGTAGCTCCTGTCTTCTCGCCTTTCTGGTAACAAGAAGAAGCTCATTTTCGTGAGTAAGGCATTGTATGCTTTAGGAATATTGCCTGGACTGCTCAACGATACAGTAACGAAGAAGTGTGTAATAGCCATTGAACAGCTGGTAAAACTGAGTTGATTGGGTAACACACCTCCTAATTTCCCTGCTGCTGCCGTCATTCCTTGCCTGATTAAGTTATAGCACAGCAGTACGCCCCATAGTTCTTGCCTAATCATATCTGGGCGTTTACTTCTTAGCGTATATTCGCTGTTAAGAAGTGATTGCTTCATCTCGCGGTAGCCCAACTCAATTTCCCATCGGTATCGATATAATTCAACCATCTCATCACCTGGAAATCGCATTGGGTCTACCATTGACGATAACATTCGATACGTTTTCCCTTTTATCGTTTTCGTGACTAATCTTGCTTCGACGTATTCAGGCAAGTCAGTGAATTTCTTCCTTGCCTGTGGTGTGCTGGTTAAACGTATATGCTGGTCCTGTTTGCTAAAGCTACGTAGCACCTCATACTGAAGGTCTTTTTTCGCGGGTATCATCCAGTGTCTTTGCTCACCTGCTTGATGCCAACGATTTAGCAGACCAAGAGAGTAATACCCCTTATCAAACAGCGTTAAAGAATGATTTGGAGTCGTGCTTACCAACTCCTCGGCCAACTTCATTTCATTGGTGCGGTAACCCGAGAAGGCGCTATTGATAAGTTGATGGCTGGTGATTTCCATGTGGCAAACCATACGGATCTGAGGATAAGTATTCTCTCTATGTTGATTACTCTGTGTCTCAAACACTTCATGATTTTCCTGCGTATCAGCCGTTCGCCAGACAACACCATCAACAGCCAGCAAATTTAATCCAGCCCAGGTTTCAAATTGATTAGACTCATAGCTATGCTTTGCCATCACGCGAAACACCTCTCGGACAGCGTCTTCCCCCAACCTCTGTCTTGCCTGAACCAACGCACTGGGCGCGACCAATGGTTTCTTATCGGGCAACATAATGTCCATTTGTGTTGCAATATCCCAAACCGATTTCTGACGATATAAAGACATGCCGATAATTGACCACAGAACCGTTTCAAGCGGCAATCTTCTTTTACGAATGGTAGCCACACCAGCTTGTTCAAAGCCTTGCTGAATAAGTTGAGGGGAAAGTAGCTCAGCATATTTTTCGAATGTATGAAAACTACCACAAGAGTTAAAAGCGACCGCTAATTCATTTTCAAAGCGCATAAAAAAATCCGATACCAGAGACAGATATCGGATTTTGAAAGCGTTAAAAAGATCAGTCAACCGATCAAAAATATTCTTAACTGATCGGCATTACTCGTCAGCGCCTTTTTTTATTTTATGCATTGTCTTGTCCTGAAATGTGTTTACACATTTAGGACTTATTTTATGAAAACCACTAAAACTAAAGACGTTAAGCGTACTCAAACAATTCGATTATTTTAAAAATGAAGCTAGCTCGTCAACGTGCGTTTGAGTTTCATTTATTAAAAGCCCAATTTGTGCCGCTGCTTCGTTTGACGTTTTGGCAAGGTTACGTACTTCGTCAGCAACCACGGCAAAACCTCGTCCAGCTTCACCAGCTCTTGCAGCTTCAATGGCCGCATTAAGAGCAAGTAAATTAGTTTGATCTGCCACGGCATTAATGGTGGTGACCGTAGTTTGAATTTTCCCTAATACCGTTGACATTGATTGATGCGTTCCAGTAACTAATTTGTTTCTAGAAGATACATTACTACCAAATACAACATATTTAGAAATTTTACCGTTTAAATCGGTAATAGAAGAAATAATGCAATCTAGCGTTACGTCTTCATTTTGATGCGTTAATGACATCATTACTTCAGTCGGTTTACCTTGGTTGAGCATTTGAATACGTGAAGCGTCTAAATACTCTCTTAAATTACCAAACACACTCGCTATGTTTGAGCCATCAGATATGTTTAATTGCCTTTTAGTATATTCATTGGCGGATAAAAACTGGCCATCTTCATTAAACTCAATCACGGCCGAGTGGCTACTTATTGCATCTTTTTGGTTTATTTGTTCAAGTACTTGGCGTTTAATTTCGCGAATATCTGAACTGACGCCCACAAACCCAGTGTGCTGGCCATTATCATTAAATGTTGGGTTTACCGACAGAACGATCCAATATGGCACGCCATTTTTGTCAAAATTTAATATTTCTTCATAAAATGGTTGTTTATTTTTGAGGTTTCTTGAAATCCGCTTAACTGTTTCTTTGTCTGTTTGTTCACCCTGCAAGAAATTGCCTGGCTTTTTGCCTTTTACTTCTGCAAGTGTATAACCTGAAAGTACTTCAAAGCCAGGGTTAACATATTCTACTAAGCCATCTTTATTGGTAATAAGTACACTCGTGCTGGTATTGCTGACCACTTTAGATAACAGTTCAAATTGCTTATAGTCTTCCACTTGCGATTGTTTCGACAACACAAATGCAGACAACAACGAATTATTAAAGTTAAAAGTAGTATGGGCTACATTATAATAAATATTGTCTTTTACAGATAAACACAGTGAACCGTGCTCGCTGTTTAAGGCACCTTGTAAAACGTTTAGCAATTTAGTGTTTTCTTTGGGCAGTAGTCCAGCATCGGCATTGTTCAACGTATCTAAATTATTCGCGACAAGCTTTTCATTATCATCGAAGACTGCGTAGATATCTCCACCTAAGCTCAGTAGTGTTTGCCAAGCTTGTTCATCTAACACTCTCATAGGCTCAGGCTTAAATACATGAAGCGAGCATGTATCAAGCTCTTTTAATGTAAGTGGGCTAATATGTTGGGTTAAAAACAAGTTATTTCCACAAGCAATAGTTTTGCTTGTTGGATTATACTGTTTATTTAAATAGGTTAATGTATTGGTATCATTAGTTTGGTTAAGTGTCCTACTTAGCGATTTAAACTCGTCGTTCACTGCAATAACAATGTTGTCGTTGTTAACGATAATCGCAGCTGCTTCGTGTACATTAACTAGCTGTTTTGCAAACGCCTGTTTTCTTTTTTTTGGGCTAAACCACATCATTTCTTCCTAACTTACACTCTAATTGATTGCATTGTACGCCCATCATAGTACCTATAGGTCAAAACTATTGTTTTTTATTTTGCAATAATAATTTTGTGTCGGTATTTTTAAAGGTAATCACATAAAACATAGTTATTGTTCATTCGTTACAATGCGTTATAGTTTGCTAACAAATATGAAAAAAAATTAGAGATAGCCTATGCAGTTAATAGATTTAACCCCTGATGATCCGGATGTGATTACTGTATTTTCTGATATCGACAGACTTATTAATTCTTTATACCCAGTAGCTACAGCGCAGTCATTGTCAGTTAGTCAATTAGGCCAACCCAATGTGTATGCAATAGGCTTGAAAAATGAAGAGGGGATTATTGCTTGCGGGGCGATTGTTATGCAGTTTGATACAAAGCCCTATGGCGAGATACGCCGTTTATATGTAAAACCTAGCTATCGCGGAAAAGGCTTGTCGCGCCGTATTATGCAAATTTTGTTATACCATGCTGGCGAGGAAAAAATCCCAGTTATAAAGCTAGAAACAGGGCCAAAACAAATACAATCAATTCATCTTTATGAGAATTTAGGGTTTGTGCAATGTGAACCTTTTGGTGAATACAAAGCAAACCCAAACAGCTTATTTATGGAGCTTGCGCTTGGCTAATATTGCGCTATTGAGTGTTTTTATTATCAATTTCAATCATCACTCGTTACGAGTAGAAATACTTGTTGGACATGAATCACTATTTTTCTTTTAATGCGCGCAACTAGCCGGTTTGGCATTCATAAATAAAAGAGAAAGATAAATGAAAGAGACAACATCACTAGAACAAGCTCGTACGAGCTACAACGTTCGTCATTGGAGCCAAGGTTTTTTTGGTATTAATGATCAAGGTGATGTGTATGTTGCGCCCAAGGCTGATGCCCCACAGCAAACCATTGCACTAACAGACATTGCTAAGCAACTTGAAGACAAAGGTTTAAGCTTGCCAGCACTCGTTCGTTTTCCACAAATATTACACCATCGTGTGCATAGCCTATGTGGTGCATTTAATACCGCAATAGAAAGCTATGGCTATCCAAAAGACTATTTATTAGTTTATCCGATTAAAGTAAATCAACAGCGTGAAGTTGTTGAAGAAATTGTTGCCAGCCAAGCACAAGTAGAAAAAAAACAGCTAGGTTTAGAGGCAGGTAGCAAGCCAGAGTTATTAACCGTATTAGCACTGGCTGAAAAAACCAGTGCGGTGATTGTGTGTAATGGCTACAAAGATAAAGAATATGTGCGCTTAGCGCTGATTGGCGAAAAGCTGGGCCATAAAGTGTATATCGTACTTGAGAAACTGTCTGAGCTGGACATGGTGCTTAGCCAAGCCAAAGAACTTAATGTAAAACCGCGTATTGGTATTCGTGTGCGTTTAGCCTCGCAAGGCAAAGGTAAATGGCAGGCCAGTGGCGGTGAAAAATCTAAGTTTGGGTTATCTGCTTCACAAGTGCTGTATGTAGTAAACCGCTTAAAAGAAACAGATCAGCTTGATTTAGTTCAGCTTGTGCATTTTCACTTAGGGTCGCAAATGGCTAACATTCGTGATGTACGTTTAGGTGTAAGTGAAGCCGCACGTTTTTATTGTGAACTACGCAAGTTGGGCGCGCACATAGAGTGCCTTGATGTAGGCGGCGGTTTAGCGGTTGATTATGACGGCACGCGCAGTCAATCTCACAACTCAATGAACTATAGCTTGGCTGAATACGCAAATAATATTGTGTACACCATAGGCGATATTTGTAAGCAATATGAACAGCCTTTTCCTACTATTATTTCAGAGTCGGGAAGAGCATTAACGGCGCACCACGCAGTACTGATTTCTAATGTAATTGGCACCGAAACGTATACACCGGAAGAAATAGAAGCGCCAGCTGATGATGCGCCGCAGTTACTTAAAAATATGTGGATTTCATGGCAACAATTGCATGTGCTTACTGATGACCGTGCGTTAATTGAGATTTTTCACGACAGCCAAGGTGATTTAGCTGAAGCGCATAGTCAGTTTGCGATGGGATTATTAGATTTAACCCAACGTGCATGGGCCGAGCAAATTAATTTGCGTGTGTGTTATGAACTAAACAAATTAATGGATAACAAAAACCGCTTTCATCGACCGATTATTGATGAACTGAATGCGCGTTTAGCGGACAAGTTTTTTGTAAATTTCTCATTGTTTCAGTCATTGCCTGACGCGTGGGGTATTGACCAAGTGTTTCCGGTATTGCCATTAAGTGGTTTAACGCAAGCTCCACAAAAACGGGCTGTGTTATTGGATATTACTTGTGATTCTGATGGCGCTTTAGAGCACTATGTTGATGGTCAAGGTATTGAAAGTACATTGCCAGTACCTGAGTTCACAGCAGATAAACCATATTTGATGGGGTTTTTCTTAGTAGGTGCCTATCAAGAGATTTTAGGTGATATGCATAACTTATTTGGTGATACGCACAGTGCTATTATCAATATGGATGAACAAGGTGTTGCTAGTATTACAGAAATTAATCATGGTGATACTGTGGCTGACATGATGCGTTATGTACATTTAGATGTTGAAGGTTTTCAGCAGTCATATGCGCAGTTAGTGAGCGCAAAAATTGCACCTGATGAACAGCAAAGCGTTTTAGACGAGTTGCAAAGCGGCCTTGATGGCTACACTTATTTAGAAGAGTTATAAGAAATGTCTAGCTTGTTTGGTTGTGTTGACCACTCATTGTACTCAAATGGGATGACGTTTTTACGTCGTCCTATGGTACAAAACATTAACTCGATTGAAGCCGATGTAGTGGTACTGGGTTTACCGTTTGATTTGGCTACTTCAGGGCGCCCTGGTGCCCGCTTAGGACCTGATGCTATTCGCAGAGCGTCAGTGCATTTAGCGTGGGAAGATACGAAGTACCCGTGGACATTTCCGTTGTTTGAGCGCTTAACCGTGGCGGATGCTGGCGATTTTACCTATCCGGTAGGCGACCCTGAATATTTTACCGCGCAACTAGAAATGGCTGCAGAGCAAATACTTCGCCAAGGTAAAACATTGCTAGGCTTGGGCGGCGATCATTTCGTAACCTTACCGCTATTGCGCGCACATGCAAAAATTCATGGCAAAATGGCGTTAGTGCATTTCGATGCGCATACTGATACTTACAGTAACGGTTCGCGTTTTGATCACGGCACCATGTTTTATCATGCGCCAATGGAAGGGTTAATTGATGTTAATCACAGTATTCAGCTAGGTATTCGTACTGACTTTGATCAAAGCAAGCATGAGTTTGCAGTGATTGATGCCATGCAAGCCAATGATCTGCATGCGAACGATATTGCAGCTCAGATTATTGAGCGAGTGGGTGATTTACCGGTTTACTTAACCTTTGATATAGATTGTTTAGACCCCGCCTTTGCACCAGGTACGGGCACACCCGTGTGTGGTGGTTTAACCTCTGATAAAGTGCTTAAAATCTTACGCGCACTTAAAGGCATTAATATGGTGGGAATGGATGTGGTTGAAGTATCCCCGTCGTACGACCAAAGTGAGCTTACCGCCATTGCCGCTGCAACGATTGCCAGTGAATTACTGCATTTGTGGGCACTTAAGCATAAATATTAATATGTGTTAATGTAGATTAAAAAGCGCCGATTTGGCGCTTTTTTTGTATGCAAATAAAAGACGATTAAAACTGCATATTGTGCTTTTTAGCATAAATAAAAAACACCGGAATTTCGATTATGACGTAAGTTAAAAAAGTAAACCAAAACCAATTAACTTCAAATATTAACCAGCTAAATTGCACGCCTGAGTTGTAATAAAGGGTAGATGCAATTAATAGCGTAATGCCTGTTGCAAATAAATCTTGCACCGATACTTTTTTAAAGCTGCTGCCTGCAAAGCGCGGATAAATAAATCCGTAGCCAAGCGTTATCATAATGATAACTAATAACAATAAATTCAGTTCAGGGGTCATTGTGGTTTATATTGCCTCGCATATTCTATTCGCTCTTGGGAACTTGGGTGCGTTGATAAATACTTTAACCAAGTTTCATCATAGGTCCCTTCTCGCGCTTTTAAATTCTTTTCCAGTGCTTCAATTGCATCAGCAAAGTCGTGGTTAGAATAGCCTAATTTTAAAAGGTTTTTAATCGCATATATATCGGCTTCTTGTTCCATATCTCGCGAAAACGCTTGTTGTAAAAAAGATGAACCAGAGCCAAGCACGACTTCTAATATACCTTCTAAGTCACCAAAGATAACTGCAAATACAACGGTGCTAGCTGCAGCTTGTGCTGCAAGGCGAATGCTGTGATGGTGCTGAACATGACCAATTTCATGAAGTAAAACAGCACGCAGGGCATCAGGATCATTTTTTAATAGTTCAACAAGTTCGTCAGTTACAACAACCCGACCATTTGGAAGAGCAAACGCATTAGCTGAAAAATAGTCTGACTGATAAAAAGAAAGTCTAAATTTTGCACTGTCTAAATTGAGCGAGTTAAGCATTAAGCGCCATTGCTGCTGAATTTCTATTTGCTTTTTAGCAGCAAGTTGAGATGGCTCTAATGCGACTTTTTCTATCACATTGAGCGTGTGCTCCCCCATCGTTTCAATTGTCGAGGTAGGTGCTAAGTTAACGCTATAAACGGCTACTGATGGTATTAAGCGGGATAAAATTAACCAAAGCAATAGGGGAATTAGCAGCACAGATGCAACAATAAGCATTTTATTTTTTTCGAGTCGTTCACTCAGTCCATGCTTTTTAAGCGCGAATGGCCATCTAAATTCCACATCTTGAGGAATAAATCGCCCACCGTTAGCAAAATTCAACTCAGACGCCATGCCAGATAACGGACTATCAAGCTGGCAATCGTCTATTGTTGATGAAAGTAACGTCGTATTCTCAGAGTCAACAAGTGTTATTTGCTCATGGGAAAGGTGTGCATAGCTTTTGATATGTTGGCTGCTATTAGGGTAATAATAACAGCCAAAAATAGGATAATTACTCATTAGGTAAGTGAAATATCAATATCAAATACATTGGCAGCTTCTTCAGCAAATGATGATTGCTCATTTTGTGCAACATCAATTAACGAAAGTGCGCCGCTATAAATAGAGACTTCTGTAACCGATGCTAACAGCTTTGCTCTACGTACTTTAGCCCAAGGGTAGGCAAGCCCTAAGGTAAACATAATTGCCAGTACATTGGTAAATAGTAAAATAGCGTAGTCAATGGCTTTTAAATTCGACTCAAAGGTAGCAACCTCTGTAAATTCGCTGTTATTAAAAATATGATTTCGAATAATCGAATGATAAACAGCGCCTACCAGTGTTAAAAATGCAATATATAACGCAGCAATTAATAGCGGCACTACAATTGTTGAAAGGCTAACGTTTTGTATGTTTAAGTTATCGATAGTTAAGGCACTTGCGCCAGCAAAGATGCCAAAAATAACTAAGCCACCAATTGCGACTCCTAGGGTAATAAGTGCAG
This sequence comes from Pseudoalteromonas sp. DL-6, assembly GCF_004328665.1. NCBI lineage: Bacteria > Pseudomonadati > Pseudomonadota > Gammaproteobacteria > Alteromonadales > Pseudoalteromonadaceae > Pseudoalteromonas > Pseudoalteromonas sp. DL-6. The sequence continues at coordinate 2,031,526 of NZ_CP019770.1, read as the reverse complement.
CAATATAATAGCGTTCGCCCTGAAGATTTACCGTAAGTGGTTTATTTCCATAGCTGATGTTTTCATGCATATATTGATCAATTCGTTTTAATGCATACGGTAGTAATAGGTATAATGTGAAAACACTTGCTATAGGCAATAAAACAAAGTTAATAAATGCATCGCCGTAATTACCTGAAAAAGCAAAGCGTACATTACGATGGCGGGTCATACGCATATTAAAACGCATGCCTTGGTTAATGATCCATGGCAATAAAAATAAAAAGCCAATAGCAAACACAAGACCTATCGTCGGTGCTAGGCTGCTAAGTAGGGTGTAAATTAAAAATACAATGACCGCTAAAATGCGTCCTTTTAAAATTTGTATTGGGGTCGCTAGATAGTCAAAGCTATGGCCGTCAATACGCGTATGACCGTAAAAATAACGGTAGGTGCGTACTTTTGCCCAGGCAGAATAAATTCCGAGAGTAATAATACTTAGTAGTATATTAACAATCCATATACCAAAAAATTCGCCGCCTTTGCCGCTAAATTGTACTTTACCGCTAAAAATAGCGGAGGGTGTTTGATTTGACTCAGGTGAAGTTGGGTTTACTGATTCCATTTAAAAAGATATCCATGTTGTTTTTTTGTGAATTTACCTTTTTTAGAAAATAAAAACAATCTTTATAATTAGCTAGCTGATTGTAAGTAGGCTACTTTTATTGCTTTTACTGTTTATAGGGCTGCACTTTAAGTCACCTCTGGTATACTGTGCAGATAATTTAATGGGGCTGTCATGATTTCAAAAAACCAACTTAAACTTATTCGCCAGCTTGGCCAAAAAAAGTATCGCAAGCAATTTAACCAATACTTAGTACAAGGCGAAAAAAATGTACTGGAGTTATTAAATAGCCCATTAAAAGTAAACGATGTATTTGCAACGCAAAGCTTTATTGATAATAACCAAAGCTCATATCCTCAAACGCATTTTATTACAGCAGATGAAGAGCAGTTAACAAAGGCCAGTACTTTGGTAAGTAATAATGCGGCTATTGCAATTGTTGATATGCCAAGCACCGTATTACCAGATGAAAACAGCTTAATATTAGCCTTAGATGGTGTGTCTGATCCGGGTAATTTAGGTACCATCATTCGCGTGGCTGATTGGTACGGTATAAAACACATTGTTGCCAGCACTGACAGTGCCGATCCGTATAACCCAAAAACAATTAGCGCCACAATGGGGTCGTTCGTTCGCGTATCGGTAAGCCAAGTTGAATTGCCTGAATACTTATATACATTAAACATGCCTATTTATGGTGCATTTTTAGATGGCCAAAGTGTGCATAGCACTAAATTTAGTGGCCAAGGTGTATTGCTTATGGGCAGTGAATCACATGGAATACGCGAGCAGTGTGCAAAATTAGTGAGCAACAAAATAACCATTCCGGCTTTTGGCGGTGCTGAATCGCTGAACGTGGCAATGGCAACGGGCATTATTTTAGATAACTTTAAACGCCAAGCTTAACCTTTTGCCTAAAAATAGGTTAAATTGTATCAACTAACAAAAATAATAAAAATCGGTAAAACAACCAGATGCGCTTAAGCACTATAAAATTAGCGGGCTTTAAATCTTTTGTAGAGCCCACTAAAATTCCATTTCCAGATCAAATGACGTGTGTTGTCGGCCCTAATGGCTGTGGCAAATCAAATGTCATTGATGCGGTGCGATGGGTGCTTGGTGAAAGTTCAGCTAAAAATTTACGTGGCGATGCCATGACTGATGTCATTTTTAATGGCTCTACTAACCGCAAGCCCATTTCGCAAGCCTCCGTTGAACTAATATTTGATAATACCCAAGGTAAGTTACCTAATACTTTTGCTGATCGTAACCAAGTGGCTATTAAGCGTTTGGTGACTCGCGATGGTCAGTCATTGTACTTTTTAAATGGCAGTAAATGCCGAAAACGTGATATTACCGACATATTTTTAGGCACGGGTCTTGGGCCGCGAAGCTACGCTATTATTGAACAGGGGATGATCTCACGTTTAATAGAGAGCAAACCGCAAGAGCTACGTGTTTTCTTAGAAGAAGCCGCTGGGGTCTCTAAATACAAAGAGCGCCGCCGTGAAACACAAACACGCATAAAAAGCACCAGAGAAAACCTAGAGCGACTGCTTGATGTTCGTCAAGAGTTACAAAACCAGCTTGATAAACTGGCGGTACAATCGGTTGAGGCTAAAAAATACCGTGAATTTAAAACCCAAGAACGCACCTTAAAGGGGCAAATAGCGGTATTAAAATGGCAAAAGCTGCATCAGCAACAGCTTGATAAAAGTGCGCAAATCAAAAAGCTGGATGAACAAATCAGCTTCTTTAAAACGGCGCATTCAGGCCATGATGATGTTCTGGCAAGCCTTGATGCTCAAGTGCAAGCTCAACGAGATAAACTCGATGATGCACAGCAACAGCAGCATCATACGCATACTGAATTGACTCGCAGCGAACAGCAGCAGATTAGCATTAAGCAACAAACGCTGTCACTGAAACAAAATTTAGCCAAGTTAGAGCAACAAAAAAACCAAAGTGAAGAAGCTAAAACGCAGCAACAAAGTCTCTGCCAAGAGTTAGATGACAGCTTGCAACAGGCTGTAGAGTATAACTTAATGTGCAGCGAGCAGGTTATGGAGCTTACCGATGAGGTTAACCGGCTGCTGGAGATTAAAAATACCGACACATCACAGTGGCAATCGTTAACAGAAGACTATCAAAAATTAAATAATCAGCAGTTAGCGCATGCAAATGCAGTAAAACATACAGAGCAGAAAATCAGTTATGTTAAGCAACAACTAACGCAGCTTGATGAGCAAATAGATGAGTTAAAACGCAGTGAGATAGAGCAGCAATTAATTCAGCAACAGCAGCACAGACAAACGCTAACAGAGCAGCTGGCTAACGCGCAAACTGCTCATAGTAGAGGTCAAAGTGCTCAGGCAATACAGCAGCAACAGCTTGATGAAGCTCAGCAGCAATGGCAGCATTTATCTCAGCAAGTTAATGAACTAAAAGCCGGTATAGCAGGGCTAAAAACTACCCTTGGACTTGAAAAAAACAGCGATAAAACTTTAACTTTATTCAAGCAGTTAACTGTTCAGCCTGGTTATGAGTTTTTAGTAGAGCAGGCGCTGTCATCACTTGAGCATATTCATGTTTCACCAGGTAAAGCAGAAAATAGCACGTGGCAAATACCCTCACAGTCTGTGGCAAGCAATAGTATTGCAGCCTTTATTAGCGCTGGTATCTACCCAGAGCTATTAAACTATATTGCTTATGATGCCGAGGGTCAAACACACCATCTTAACGATGCCAGTTATATTGCAGTGATGGACAAGCAAGGAGCGTTACATGGTCGAAATTGGCATCTTAGTGGCGAAAAAAATGCAGAAAACTCCTTATTATTAATGCACAAAAAGCTCAAACAGCAAGAAACCTTACTTGAGCAACAACAACAGGCATTGACGGACGCACACTCCACACTTGAAGAACATCAAGCGCAGGCTGCATTAATAACCGAGCAGCAAAACGAGCGCAAAGACACTATTCACCAATTAGCACAACAACTTGCTGTAGCAACAACGCGTGGTGATATGCTCAAAGCGCAAGCTGATCAACATCAGCAACAGGTGATCAAATTACAACAACAGCGTCAGCCTCTGCTAGAACAACAACAGCAGTTAAGCGAATTGTTGGGCGAAGAGCTTGATAAAAATGAACAGCTTGCAGAGCAGTTAGAGGCCTTAGCTGTAGAGCTTAACCAAGCCGATAGCACACTAATAAATAGTGATGAACGTTACAAACAAGCTTTGAATAATGCTGAACAATATAAAACGCAAGCACATCAGGCAAACCTTAATGAGCAAAAAGTGCGTAGTGAGTGGCAGCTCAGTCAAACCAAGTTGAACCATGCCGAACAAGCATTAACAATGGCTGTAGAAGGAACGCAAGAGCTAATAGAGCAAATTGAGGCGTTACTTATTCCTGAGCAAGAGCTTGCACTAAGTATTGAACAATTATTAGTACAGCACCAACAAGGCGAACAAACCCTTGTGGATATTCAACAGCAGTTAGCTCAAGCAAAACAAGAATTACAAACCAAACAAGCGAGTTTAAAAACGTCACAAACTGAGCTGGTGGCATTACAAGAGCAACACCAGAAGCTGAGCATTGAAGAGCAAAGCCTATTAATAAAAGCGCAAGCGGTACTTGAGCCACTTAGCGAGCTTAATCAAAATTTAAAACAGGTTTTAGCAGAGCTTCCTGCAGAGTTGTCATTAAATGCGGCGCAAAATCAACTTGCTGGAGTCAGTAATCAGCTTGAGCAACTAGGAGCCGTTAACCTTGCAGCCATTGATGAATTTGAACAAGCTAAGCAAAGAAGTGATTATTTAAATAATCAGCTGGATGATTTAACCCAAGCATTAACAGCTTTAGAAGGCGCTATTCATAAAATAGATCGTGAAACAAAAACGCGCTTTAAGTCTACCTTTGATCAAGTGAATCACGATTTTGGCCAGCTTTTTCCAAAAGTATTTGGCGGCGGCAGTGCTTACTTAGAATTAACCAGTGACGATTTACTCGAAAGTGGTGTTAGTATAATGGCAAGACCTCCGGGTAAAAAAAATTCGACAATTCATTTGTTAAGTGGTGGAGAAAAAGCGCTGAGCGCATTATCATTGGTGTTTTCTATATTCAGGCTCAATCCAGCTCCATTCTGTATGCTGGACGAGGTAGATGCCCCATTAGATGATGCCAATGTGGTCCGTTTTTGCCGATTGGTTGAAGAAATGTCACAATCTGTGCAGTTTATTTATATAAGCCATAATAAAATTGCAATGGAAATGGCGGGTAGATTAACGGGTGTAACCATGGCAGAGCCCGGCGTGTCGCGCATGGTTGCTGTGGATATTGAACAAGCGGTGCAACTTGCACATGCATAATTTTATAGTCATTTGCTAGTTATTTTAGGTAAAATGATGGCTGTTAGGCATATTAATAATAAAAGGTGAGGGGATGGCCGAAGAATTAAGATGGGTTTTAATTGTGATCAGTGTGTTTGTCATTGGTGGCTTATTAATACACGGTTTGTGGTCAGTAAGAAAAAAAGAGAATGCTGAACTCCCTGCAAGCGAGCGAGTTGAACCTGTTCAAGAACAGCAGCCTTCATCTTTGCATACTGAGCCGCAAGAGCCTATGTTAGCGCAACGCGAAGAGCCACAAATGAGCGAGTTAAACTTCAGCGCTGATGAGCCACAAATAGACGTTAGACCAGCTGATACAGCTATTGAGGATGACCTTGAAGTAGCAACAGAAGAGGCTGCAGATACACAACAAGACGCCCCTAAAGACATTGCTGACTTTGTAATTGTACATATTCAAATGCCAGAAGGGCTAACTATGCAAGGTAGTAAATTACTACCGGCGGTTAACACGTTAGGCTTTAAGTATTCAGAAGAAGGTTTTTTTAATCGCCATTTGGACCCAGCAGGCCAAGGACCGGTGTTATTTAGACTGGTAAATATGTATAACCCTGGCACGTTCGATATTGATAATATGGAACAGTTTAGCACCGCAGGTGTTAGTTTATTTATGACACTACCATGTGATGGCGATGGCCTTGCTGCGTTTAATATGCTGCACAGCGCCGCTAAGAAGCTAGCAGATGAATTTGGAGCTGAAATCTTGGATGCTGAGCGAAACGAAATGACGGTAGAGCGTATTCGTCAATATGTTGAGCAGGTTCGCGCATTTTCTGCGTAATATACGCATAAGTTAAATTTTGTAAGCCACTGGGCGTTCACGTCAAAGTGGCTTTTTTTATGTTTTTGAGGTCTACATGGCAAGCAGCATTAGTGAGCAAATTAATCATCTTCGTACCACGCTTGAGCAACACAATTATAGTTATTACGTGCTTGATACACCCAGCATACCCGATGCCGAATATGATCGCTTATTACGTACTTTGAGCGAATTAGAAACCCAGCACCCTGAGTTTTTAACTGCAGATTCACCTACTCAAAAAGTAGGTGGGGCAGCGCTTGCCAAGTTTGAGCAAGTAGCACACCAAGTGCCTATGCTATCGCTAGATAACGCTTTTGGTGAAGACGAATTTAGTGGTTTTAATCGTCGTATTAAAGAGCGGTTAATGAGCACCGACGAGCTTACATTTTGCTGTGAGCCTAAACTGGATGGTTTAGCGGTATCGATTATTTATCGCGATGGGGTATTAGTGCAAGCAGCGACTCGTGGCGATGGCTTTACTGGCGAAAATATTACCCAAAATGTAAAAACAATTCGCAATGTGCCATTAAAGTTACGCGGCGATGATTACCCGCGTGAGCTTGAAGTGCGCGGTGAAGTGTTTATGGATAGCGCGGGCTTTGAAAAATTAAATGTCGAAGCAGAAAAGCGCGGTGACAAAGTTTTTGTAAACCCACGTAATGCGGCAGCGGGCAGTTTACGCCAGCTCGACTCAAAAATTACCGCAAAACGGCCACTGATGTTTTATGCCTACAGCACCGGATTGGTCGCCGATGGCACATTACCTGAAGATCATTACCAGCAACTTGCCAAGCTTACTGATTGGGGATTACCACTGTGCCCAGAAACAAAACTAGTTGAAGGCCCAAAGGCCGCGCTTGCCTATTATAATGACATTTTAACGCGTCGTAGCGAGCTAAAATATGAAATAGATGGCGTGGTAATAAAAGTAAATAAAAAAGCCCTACAAGAGCGCCTAGGCTTTGTTGCGCGTGCGCCGCGCTGGGCTATTGCTTATAAGTTTCCGGCGCAAGAAGAAATAACATACTTATTAGATGTAGAGTTTCAAGTAGGGCGTACTGGGGCTATTACCCCTGTTGCGCGACTAGAGCCGGTATTTGTTGGTGGTGTTACGGTATCGAATGCAACGCTGCATAATGCTGATGAAATTGCCCGTTTAGGCGTTAAAGTGGGCGATACTGTGATTATTCGCCGCGCTGGAGATGTGATCCCACAAATTACCCAAGTAGTGCTTGAACAACGCCCAAGCGATGCAAAAGAGATTGTGTTTCCAACTATGTGCCCAATTTGTGACTCGCACGTTGAGCGGGTTGAAGGTGAAGCTGTTGCACGTTGTACAGGCGGCTTGGTATGTCAAGCACAGCGCAAACAAGCGATTAAACATTTTGCTTCACGTAAGGCATTAGATATTGACGGCTTAGGCGACAAAATTGTTGATCAATTGGTTGACCGAGAGCTGATCAAAACCCCTGCTGATTTATTTATTTTAAAGCAGGGACATTTTGAATCACTTGAACGAATGGGGCCAAAATCAGCAAAAAACTTAGTTGCGGCGCTTGATGATGCTAAAACCACTACCTTAGCAAAGTTTTTATATTCACTGGGTATTCGTGAAGTCGGAGAGGCCACAGCTCAGAACTTGGCTAATCACTTTTTAACGCTTGAAAACGTGATTGATGCCAGCATTGAACAACTAATAGAAGTGAGCGATGTAGGTGAAATAGTAGCAAAACACGTTCGCGGCTTTTTTACTGAAGAGCATAACCTGACAGTGGTAAACGAATTAATAGCGCAAGGAGTAAACTGGCCACAGTTAACAGCGCCATCAGAGCAAGAACAGCCGCTAGCGGGTTTAACTTATGTGCTAACTGGGACGCTTAATACGCTTAATCGTAATGATGCAAAAGCGCGCCTACAACAATTAGGCGCCAAGGTTTCTGGCAGTGTTTCAGCAAAAACAGATGCCTTAGTGGCGGGCGAAAAGGCTGGCTCTAAGCTCACCAAAGCGCAAGAGCTTGGTATAGAAATACTGACAGAGGATGATTTAATTACTTTGTTAGAGACTCATAATGGCTAGTTTTACAAATATACTTAATACCTTGTTAATTGACCTAGGCCAATGGTTACAGGGCTATTTGCCGCATTTATCACTGCTTTTAATGGTGTGCTTAGTGTCGCTGTATGCGGATGACATTTTAAAGTTAACCAAAGGCGTCGTAGCTAGGCGCCACTTTATTATTAGGGTGGCGTGTTTTGTGTTGATAACTGCGTTTGGCTTTGGCTTGTTAGTGGTGTGGTTAAGCCCACTGCTAACTAAAGCTTTACTGTTTTTTGGCACTAAGTGGTTAGCGCTTACCTTATTAGTGGCATTTTTTATTTTGGGCACTATTGCCGATAGGAAAAATCAGTTGTGAGTCGATATGGGCCTGAATACTGGGATAAATATGGTAGCTATCGTACGCCATTAGCATTCCACTTGAGTATTTTAGTACTATTGCGTGCCTATTTTATTTGGGTGATAGCCGCGTTGAGTCGTCGACCTGAGCTTGATTTAATGTCATTGTTTTTTAGATCAAAAAATGATTTTTTTATTGCTATAGCGATCGGTGCAGTAGCGATTGTACCTACTATTTTATTTTGTTTACGCAGACCAAGAGACTCGCATCAAGCTACGCAGCGCTTGGCGCGTATTTGGCGGTATATGCGTTGGCCGCTGATTGCGTGTGCATTAATTGATTTGTCGTGGTTGAGTATTCAGGCAGCCCATAGCCATTATCGCTTCTCATTGTTTTTAGCTGTGCAAATGGTGATTGTATTATGGGTGTTGTGGTATTTGGCAAAAAGTCGTTACTTAAGTGTTTTCTTTAGTGATTGGCCCGAGCCGACAGAAAAAGCAACTGATAAAAAGTAAGAGGGCTTATGCACAGTATCAATAAAAAAATAGCACAAGTAATTGCTTTAATAGGGCTCGTAATTATAGCGTGTGGCTATTTTTTTTCTTTAGGCGAATTCCTTTGGTTTAAAGCTGGGTTAGTAATGTGGGTTGTGGTGTTTTGTTCGTGTTGTTACCGATTAACGCCGTTGTTTAAAATGCGCAATCCGCTGCGTAATTTTATTCAACGCGATGCGCAGCACTTATTTGTTTTTAGTTTAACAGGGCTGTTTGATAAAAAAAATGGTCCGCATTGGTTAGTCATCAGTAATATTGAGTCGATAGAAATAAGAAACGATGAACTAATAGTGCACAGTAATAATGACAGACAATTAAGCGTGAGCATTCCTGGCAGTCAAGCCCAATTGCATGCCTATGTAAGCCGTATACTTACAGCAACAGAAAAGCACACTATAGTCTTTAGATAGCGTTGATCGTGGGATTAGCCACAGGCGTACCAGACTACAAGTAAATGATTGCTAGTTAAATTAATAACGTAATGAGGTTGTTATGTTGAAGTGGAACGATATTGTTAATTTTGCCAACCATGGTAATCCAATACCGGTTCGAAAAGTGGTTAAAACAGATCAGCAATGGCGCGAACTGTTAAACGAAGAGCAATATTATGTGACCCGTAAAAAGGGAACTGAACGACCAAATAGTTCGAGTATTTGTACCTTGTTAGATCCAGGTAAGTATGTGTGTGTTTGTTGTGACAACTTACTATTTGATGCAGATGAAAAGTTTGATAGTGGCACCGGCTGGCCTTCATTTACCCAACCGGCAACTGAGGAAGCTATTGGTTATGTCATGGATAATAGTCATGGCATGGAGCGAGTTGAAGTTGTTTGTAATGTGTGTGATGCGCATTTAGGGCATATTTTCCCTGATGGGCCACTTCCTACTGGTTTACGCTACTGTGTAAACGCACTGGCAATGAAAAAGCTCTAGGGTCTGTTGATCTTTCAAGGTTAAATTTGCAGCGGTCTGTTTGGGATTTAGGCAAGGCAGCGCCTATATGGTGTGGTTACTCACCATAAATAGGCGATACCGTAGCATTAATGCCAAACAGGCTCTAACTAATCTCTAGTTTCATTTCTTTAGCAATCTGAAGTAGTTTATCGAACCGCTCTGATTGCTCTTCTGCTAAGGGGGATTTTTTTAATAGTTTAAAGCACTTTTGGGCCAACAGACTATTGAAAGAGTCACCATGTTTTTTTGACTTATCCACTAAACATTGCAATAAATTAAGCGCAATACTGGGATTGTGTGGCATGACTCTAAATGCTTGGCTGAATGCCTCTAAGGCAACATTTAATTGGCCGCGCTCAAACTGCTTAACAGCATGATTATTGAGCTCTTTCGGCCCCATTTTAATATCACGTCTTTCACTTTGCTGTTGCTGTATATAACGCAAGTAAGTAGCATCGCTTCTACTTGGGTGACGTTCGCAATGATCAATTATTTGGCTAAATAGCGCTTGCGCCTTTTGGTGAAAACCTAATTCATGCAGTGCTTTTGCCTTGTCTAGGGCACCATCTACTGAACGTATTTGAGTATCGCTGTCATCAAGTTGCTCAATGAGCTGTTTCGCTTTTTTATGTTCATCTTTTAAATAATAAAGGCGAGCATTGAGCACATCAATTTGGGTTTGCGCATTACTGGTTGGGAATTGTGTTTTTAGCTCATTGATATATTTATTTGTTTGACGAGAGATCCTGTTTATTTGGTCAGTTTGATCTGTGGTCAATGCAAAATCAATCCCAGCACGAGCAGCATTTAAATAAATGTCTGGGCTATCATGCATAGAGTACTTAGCGTAAGTGGCAATATCTTTTTGAGTTAAGTAGCTGGTTTCGTAATCTCTATTAATGAGCGATACGCTGTTAAGTGATTTTTGACGGTCTATATTACGTGGGGCAATATGTGCAGCTTGGCGTAAAAAGTCTTGGGCTAAATCAAATTGGTTTAGTTTTATTTCTAAACGCCCTAATAAGTCTAAGGCTATAAGTCGAGTCTCATTACGTTCAAGCATTGTTTTAAGCATGCGCTGAGCCAAAATATGCTCATTGTTAGCAATTAAAGCCTCTACTAATCCTACTTTTGCCCATGCAAACTTTTGGATATTCAAAACTGATTTAAAAAAGTCTTTCGCCTCTTGGTTTTGTTTTAGCGCCAGTAAAATGTTGCCTTTTAATCTAAGCAGAATAGGGCTGTATTTATTACTTTTATCGAGCTGGGCATTAATTTGTTTCAATGCTTTAGACTGGTTATCGTCATCAATTAAAGTGTATATAGCTTTTAAGTCGCTTTTACGTTTGAGAATACGCTCTATGCGCACTCTTAACTCTTGTACAGAGAAGGGTTTTACTAAAAAGTCATCGGGTTGGAGTTCTAATACACTGTGAACTAACTCTCCGCTAGTTTCCGCAGATGTAAAAATAAACCCAGTAGAGTGTTTTATTAATGCTTTAGCGCGTAATTCTTCATAAAGCTGGTAGCCATCTTGGCGTTTGCTTAGATTAAAAGAGCAAATTACCAAGTCAAATTCTTCATGTAAGCATTGTTCTTTTGCCGCTAGAGCATGATCTGCAAAACGCATATGTCCAAAGCCAATTTTTTCGAGCGACTGTTTCATGTAGCTTTGAGCAAGTGGCTGCTCTTCTACAATCAGTATTTTTGCTTCATTGAAAATATTTTTAGACATTGGCTTAAGCGTAATTGAATTTAACACAGACTATAATCAACAGTTTAGACGCTTACAAGGTAATTTAAAGATTCGCCTCGAAGATGAGAGCTTATTAAGCAAATTAATTCTAAAGGTTTATATTTTTACCTTAAAAGAGCTAAAAACCCATTTAAAGTAAATGAATAGCACGCGTAATAAAGTAAGTTTAAACAAAATGATTTTGGAGATAATAAAACTCGAAAGATAAATTTTTGGTATGTGATTGGAATACTGATTTTTTGAAACCGAAGAATTACTTGGTAACGAATTTCTAAATGGTAATTAATACTGAACTTGAACTAAAAGAGTGGAGGATAATGAATATTAAAATGGAAGGTGGTACTGGAGGATTTAGATTTTTGTAATATGCACCATTCAAAGAATGGTGGGTCGTACTGGACTTGAACCAGTGACCCTCGCCTTGTAAGGGCGATGCTCTCCCAACTGAGCTAACGACCCATATTACAAATTTACAAATGACTATTAACATAATAATAGAATTTATATGTGGTGGGTGATACTGGACTTGAACCAGTGACCCTCGCCTTGTAAGGGCGATGCTCTCCCAACTGAGCTAATCACCCACATATAAATTAAAACGCTACTATTAAAATAAATAGTACTGGACTTTAACCAGTGAACCTCGCCGTTACTTGTAAATAGCGGTGACGCTCTCTTTTTCTAACTGAGCTAATCACCCATTTAGATATCTTGTAATATGCACCATTCAAAGAATGGTGGGTCGTACTGGACTTGAACCAGTGACCCTCGCCTTGTAAGGGCGATGCTCTCCCAACTGAGCTAACGACCCATATTACAAATTTACACATGACTATTAACATAATAATAGAATTTATATGTGGTGGGTGATACTGGACTTGAACCAGTGACCCTCGCCTTGTAAGGGCGATGCTCTCCCAACTGAGCTAATCACCCACATATAAATTAAAACGCTACTATTAAAATAAACAGTACTGGACTTTAACCAGTGAACTTCGCCGTTACTTGTAAATAGCGGTGATGCTCTCATTTCTTGTAACTGAGCTAACGACCCATATTACAAATTTAAACATGTAACTATTTGTATAATAATTTTTATATGTGGTGGGTGATACTGGACTTGAACCAGTGACCCTCGCCTTGTAAGGGCGATGCTCTCCCAACTGAGCTAATCACCCACATATAAATTAATCAAAACTATTATAATAAATAGTACTGGATTTTAACCAGTGAACTTCGCCGTTACTTGCAAATAGCGGTGATGCTCTCATTTCTTGTAACTGAGCTAACGACCCATATTACAAATTTAAAACAAATAGCTACTTATATAATAACAGTTTTTATATGTGGTGGGTGATACTGGACTTGAACCAGTGACCCTCGCCTTGTAAGGGCGATGCTCTCCCAACTGAGCTAATCACCCACATATAAATCAAACTAAACTATTATAAAAATAGTACTGGACTTTAACCAGTGAACCTCGCCGTTATTTGTAAATAACGATGACACTCTATTATTTCTAACTGAGCTAATTACCCATATAGAACTTAGATACGACACATTAGAATGTGGTGGGTGATACTGGACTTGAACCAGTGACCCTCGCCTTGTAAGGGCGATGCTCTCCCAACTGAGCTAATCACCCGCATCTAAACAACACCACATTGCTGCGTTGTTGTGGGGCGCTATTATAGATAGACTTGTAAATGTGTCAACACTTGAATGATAAAAATGTGCTGAATGAAGCTTTTATAATCAATGCAATGCAAATAGTGTTCACTTTATCAACAAGGTAACATAAAACGAACAATAAGCATGCATGGCTGGGCGCTAATGTAACTACATTCATATTCACTTGATAGGGCTCTGTTGCTTTTTAAGGATGAAAATTAATTCAATTTAGTGGTAATTGATTTACCGAGCCAGGGTTGCAACCAAGAAATCAAAGTAAAGCTTTCTAGTTCAGATCATCCTGCCTATATTATTCAATTGTTTAAACCACTCAAATTAGCAAGTTGTTTATCGCTTAGCATAGTTAAGCTTTACAATTAGCATTTAATAAAATCCAGCTAGGTTATGATGGAAGTAGGCCAGTTTTAGGCAAAAAGCGGTGGTAACTCAATTTGCATATAAATGTATACCTTTTGAGTCCGATGTGAATAGGTACTTTTAGTATTATAAAGTCGTTATTCTCAACTCAAACGCAAATGTGGCACACTTAACGTAACTCATGGTTACTAAATACTATGAAAATCTACTTTTTAGCATGTATGATAGCCAGTTTGTTGAAAATTAAACCATTTAAATAATGTCGCACAAAAAACTGTTGACTTTATTTTGGGGGGTGCATAGAATGCGCCCCGCACTAAGCGATACACGACGTGGTTATCACCGAGCGTATTGAATAAGTTGGGGCTATAGCTCAGCTGGGAGAGCGCTTCGCTGGCAGCGAAGAGGTCTGCGGTTCGATCCCGCATAGCTCCACCAATTTTTAGTGTTTGTCCTAGGGTAGCAGTTTTCTGTGTCCCCATCGTCTAGAGGCCTAGGACACCGCCCTTTCACGGCGGTAACAGGGGTTCGAATCCCCTTGGGGACGCCACTTAACTTTTAGTTAAAGGCGGTTTTACCGAGAAAATAGCGTAACACATAAAGCTCGAGTCTTTATTTGTACTATTACGCCATTACCTTAAAGCTCAGGATGTGAGTTTAACTAATCAATTGTCCTAGTGACACTTTTTAGTGTCCCCATCGTCTAGAGGCCTAGGACACCGCCCTTTCACGGCGGTAACAGGGGTTCGAATCCCCTTGGGGACGCCACTTACTATTATACAGTAGGGTAGTGTTATTAAAGCTCGTCTGAATCGAGTCTAAACTTTCAGTTGTCCTAGTGACACTTTTTAGTGTCCCCATCGTCTAGAGGCCTAGGACACCGCCCTTTCACGGCGGTAACAGGGGTTCGAATCCCCTTGGGGACGCCACTTACTTTTTCCAAAGTAGGGTAGTGTTATTAAAGCTCGTCTGAAACGAGTTAAACCATTCAGTTGTCCTAGTGACACTTTTTAGTGTCCCCATCGTCTAGAGGCCTAGGACACCGCCCTTTCACGGCGGTAACAGGGGTTCGAATCCCCTTGGGGACGCCACTTACTATTATATAGTAGGGTAGTGTTATTAAAGCTCGTCTGAATCGAGTCTAAACTTTCAGTTGTCCTAGTGACACTTTTTAGTGTCCCCATCGTCTAGAGGCCTAGGACACCGCCCTTTCACGGCGGTAACAGGGGTTCGAATCCCCTTGGGGACGCCACTTACTATTATACAGTAGGGTAGTGTTATTAAAGCTCGTCTGAATCGAGTCTAAACTTTCAGTTGTCCTAGTGACACTTTTTAGTGTCCCCATCGTCTAGAGGCCTAGGACACCGCCCTTTCACGGCGGTAACAGGGGTTCGAATCCCCTTGGGGACGCCACTTACTTATTTCTAATAGGGAAGTGCAGTGTTATTAAGCAACTCGCCTGAAACGAGTTAAACCATTCAGTTGTCCTAGTGACACAGAAAATGTTTCTGAGAAGATAATGCCATTCGCCTCGCAGGCTCGGCTCATCTTACGCAGAAATAGCAAATCAGTGATTTGCAAACCAATTTCTGCGTCCCCATCGTCTAGAGGCCTAGGACACCGCCCTTTCACGGCGGTAACAGGGGTTCGAATCCCCTTGGGGACGCCACTTACTTTTTCTAAAGTAGGTATGTGTTATTAAGATAAAAAACTTTCTGTTCAAGCGCTTCTTACGTTCGTCTATAAAATACCTCTCTAAATTAAGTATTTAGGTTTATCAAAGCCTAGAGTCACGATATTCACTCAAGTATTGTTCAACCTCAAAAGACTTAATTAAAAGTATCTGTGTTTTTTATTCAGGGCTTATAAATATTCTACTTGTTAATCTACATAAAACTTCCAAAAAATGAGGAGGATTTATGGCAAGTGGATGGGCGCGAGATGGCGCAATTCAAGATCAAATAGATGCAAGTGTTAATGATGCAGTGCAATACGCAAGAAGTAACCTAATTTCAGGAGCGAGCGCTGAGCTTTGTGATGAGTGTGACGAGAGAATACCACAAGCAAGAAGGTTAGCATTACCAGGCGTGCGCTACTGTATTTCATGCCAAGCGGAATTAGAAGGGCTACCAAGTAATGCTAACGCGTTTAATCGCCGTGGCAGTAAAGATAGTCAATTACGATAAAGGTGCTCAAGGCACCTTTTTTTATGGGTAAAATACTACCCGTGATTATTTATGATTTTTTCTGAATAAGTTCAATTGCATATCCATCAGGGTCTTTAACAAATGCAATTTCCGTTTTGCCACCTTTTACTGGACCTGGTTCACGACTAACGTTACCGCCAGCTGCTTTGATATCCTCACAGGCCTTATAAATATCATCAAATTCAATCGCTATATGGCCATAGGCATTACCTAAATCGTAGCTGTCAGTATCCCAGTTATAGGTCAGTTCAAGTACTGTTGTATCAGTTTCATCACCGTAGCCGACGAAGGCAAGGGTATAGCGATACTCTTCATTATCAGCACGACGTAACTCTTTCATACCTAGCGCATTAGTGTAAAAGGCAATTGATTTATCTAGATCAGCAACCCGTAACATAGTATGTAGTAAACGCATTTAAATTTACCTCAATTTATTCTTTGAAATCTGTAAAGTACGATTATAAGCAATTCCTAATCATAAAACTGTATTACGCGATATTTTTACTTCTCAACTTTACCTTTAAGAACATATATTTCGCCATCAAAACTGCCCTGAATCGTTAACCCTTGTCCTGCAAGCTCCTTCAGATAGTCTATATGCTCTTGTGTAATATGTTGCCCCGGAACCAAAAGCGGAATGCCTGGCGGGTAGGGCGTAACTAAACCGGCGCAAATGCGGTTGTTACTTTTGCTAATAGGTACCGATTCGCGCTCGCCATAAAAAGCTTCGCTTGGAATACAGGCTAAGTCTATAGCTGGTAAATTCTCCGGTAAGCGAGAACGTCGTGTCGATGTGGCTAGTTTTACCTTGCCACTATCGAGTTTTTTCAACGCATTGTATAAGCGAATGATCTTCGAGCGCGTGCCGCCAAGAGTCAGTAACACCAAAATAGTACTGTGGGTGTATTTTTCTATTTCTAAGCCAATTTCATCCAGCAGATACTTATGAATATCTTTTAATGAATAGGGTAATTCGCTAATGTCGATAAGAATTTTTAGCGGGTCGTGGCCCATGTTATCACCACTAAAGTGCGGGAATATTTCCATAAACTCTTGTTTACCAAGCACTTTAATCTGCTTTAGTGATGCCATCTGTTGCTTAAATTCGTCTACATGATTTAACAAGGCATTGAGTAACTTATAGCCTTCCATCTCCAATTGTTTTTGGCACACATCAAGAGAAGCGATAAGCTGATATTTCGGCGATGTACTGGCATAAATACTGTAAATCTCGCGAAAGAAGTCAGCATCAAAATCAGGATCGTTTACATGGATATACGATGCCTGAGAAAACGCCGATACCACTTTATGCGCTGAATGAGTTACATAATCAGCGCCAGCATGAATGGCGGAATAGTAACGTAAGCTTGGATGAAACAGCGAGTAAGCAAACCACGCTTCGTCGATAAACACCTTAATACCATGTTGATGAGCAAACTCGACTACCTGTTTAAGGTCACTCAGTAGGCCATCGTAAGTACAGCCTGTTAGTACCAGCAATTTCGCATCGCTGTTCTGCTCAATTGTTTGTTTGATATCAGCCAATGACGGTGGCGCAAAAATCCCATATTTAGGGTTTAAAATACTCGACAAATAAATGGGTAAACTGGCTGATTGCAAAATGCCATAGTGCACAGATTTATGGCAATTACGGTCAATAATCACTTTATCGCCTTTGCGAAGCAGTGTCTGCAAGATGATTTTATTTGAAGTGGATGACCCATTAGTGACGAAGTAAGTGTGCTTCACCTCAAACGTAGCAGCAGCTGACTCTTGGGCACGTCCAATGGTATTGGTGCTATCTGATAATGATCCTAACGAATCGACTGACACCGACAAGTCACCCACAAACACATTACGGCCATAAAACTGATAAAAATCTTTAATATAGGGAGAATTTCTAAAGCTTGAACCACCGCTGTGCCCAGGTGTGTGCCATGAATCGTTCGACTCGCCAACATAACGGCGGTACGCTGTCCAAAAAGGCGTTTCTGAGCGATCATCAAAGTCGTTGATCATATAACCTAAAATTGCTTCAGGGTCTGAGATTACTTCATCTTTAAAGAAGAATGACTCAATCTCCTCCGACTCATTAACGATTTCTAGCCCCTCTGTGTCGTCTCCAATAACATACACAGGTAACTCAAGGCGGATCCTCTTTAGTTGCTCGATAAAGCGGCTATACATTTTCTCACCTACTTTATTTTGCACATCCCAACTAAGTACAACAGCTTGAATATCGCCATCTTCTTCTACACACTCAAGCGCTTCTTTAAGTTCAAGACGTTCAATAATATCGATATGAATATCGTTTCGCTCAAAATTAGGGATAACTTTTGACAGATTCGTCGAAAGCTCGTTTAAGGTGTTAGGGTCTTGCTCAATCAGTAATATACGAAGTAAGGGTAACATAGAGGGTCGCACTATAATTTTATTATGCTCAGTAGCATAACTAATGAATTAAGACTTGTGAAATTAATACTTTGAAAATGTGCCTATAACTGCTTTTAGTACGGGTGCAGATATAAGCGTTTATTTAATTAATTTGCAGTATAAGAAAGTGCAAGGTGCCAAAATTAGTCACCCACATTAAGAAATAGCACGTTTTGATAGAAGAACACTCGCCATATAGTTACTCAGTTTTATCTTTAAACTCACACAAGCCTTCGATAATACAGCTGCCACACTTAGGTTTTCGGGCAACAAAGGTAAAGCGCCGGTGAAGAATAAATCAATGATGCACGTCTACTATAAATTCAACAGGCACTATTTTTTCAAGCTTTTTTCTTCCTCAGCTATATTTCTACATAGCGAGTTCAGTATGGATGGAGGCATGAGATATATATGTGTCTATGTTCATTTTTAAATGACATTATTTATTCACTTTTGAAAAGAGTCTTAATTAATCTATTGATTTTAGTGTCTTTAAAGTAAGATAGTGCTTATATAATAGTTAAATGGAATTTTCTTAATGACTGAAATAAAACTACCTTCTTCTTTAAAAACACTCATAACTAATAATGAGGTGATTCCTTTAATTGGTGCAGGTGTTTCCATGTCAGTCCAAACTAACAAAGGAAATAGGGCTTTTCCATCATGGCCCGAATTACTCAAAAATGCCGCTAGTAAATTAGAAGATGAGAATTTGGTAAAACATTCTCAGATGGTAAATTTGCAAGTAGATACCGGTATGTATCAAGAGGCGGCCCGAGTTGTTCAATCAAATCTACCGGGCCGTCAGTGGTTTGAATTTCTTAAGTCTCAATTTTCTATTAATTTCAGTGAATTAGACCATAAGTCTAAAGAGTTACCAAAAGCAATTTGGCGATTAAGTAATAGGGTTGTTACTTTAAATTACGATAAGGTTCTTGAGTGGGCTCATGAAGAGTCTGCCAACTTATGTGTTTTTGATAACTCCAATTCTGAGCAGCTCGCAGCGTTTGCAAGACCGACTAAACAAGAAATGCTATGGCACTTGCACGGTAAAATAGAAGCTCCGCACCATATGATTCTTACTCCTCAATCCTACCACCGTTTATATCAAGATGATGCTGAGGAGCATTATGAATCAGCACTTATGAAGTTTAGAGAGTTGATAAGTAATAAAGTTATTTTATTTATTGGCTGTTCATTAGATGATGCGGAATTACTCGCTGAGATAGTAAAGCAAAATGAATTGTTCGATGGGAATACCGGACCACATTATGCGTTGGTGAGAGAAAGTGACAAGCAAGTAATTGACGCTAAGTTAACAGGTTGCCATGTCAAAACTATACCTTTTAGCGAGTTTGGTCAGCCATTAATTGATGCTGTACATCAATTAGCTGAATGTAAAATTATAAAAGATCAGCAGTTAGTTGAGCAAATAGTCGAAAAGTCATCCGAGAACTATGAAGCTTGTCCGCTACCATACGATAAAATTAGTTTATTCACAGCATCACCTTTAGATAAACCAATAAATGATTCAGATATTGTTGCAAAGCTCAAAAAATTTAAATATCCAATTCATCAACAAGCTTTTACTGAAAGTAACTTAATGGAGGCTGATGATTATTCCATTTTATTTTTATTAGCCAAAACAACGAGTAGTGGGTTGTTGATTGAAGACGACAACGCTTGTAGTGATTACTTAGCAATTGATGAACTAGAAAGTAGCTTACCAATTAATGCTAAAATAACAGTGTTGATCACAGATAAACTATTGAATAAGCAAGAACTAGAACAAGTTAAGTTTCCATTACTGGTTTTTCCTCTGTTAAATCAACAAGGCAAAGATCTTAAACCTCTTGATAAATTAGCGCATCAATTATTTAAAAGGCCGGATGTTAAACACTTCATTGATAAAAGTGATATTCAATCGGTGCATATTAGCGGTGAGTTATTAGAATCTCTGAAACCAGAAAACCGTCAGCATTGGCATAAGGATCAACCATTACTACCTAAAGGTATTAATACAAGTGAATTGCAAGGCTTTACAGGGCGTTTATCTGATTTAGCGGATATCAGCCAAAAGCTTGCTAAAGCAGCCAACAAACAAAGGTTATTAACAATTAAAGGCAGTGGTGGCTTAGGTAAAACAACAATAGCAAAAAAAGTGGCATTGGAATTAGCGAATCGCGGGCATTTTGATGCAGGTGTGAATTTTATTGATTGTGAACATATCTCAAGTAGCAATCAGCTTGAAATACACATCGGCAGTGCCTTTAACTTACGTGCCGCTGATGATTTATTTGGCCACTTAGCAAAACATTATGATCAGCGAGAGCGTTTACTGATTTTTGATAACTTAGAAAGTTTATTGTATTTAAAACAAGCGAATAAAAGTCAAAACAAGCAAGAAGTAGAACAAGTTAGGTTATTGTTATCGCAAACCCTAATGTACGCAAATGTGTTGGTTACTTCCAGAGAAAGTATTAATGCAGAATGGGAAGATGTGTTGCCATTTCGGCAAATGGAGTCTGAAGAAGCGTTAGCATTATTTAATCGCCTAACTAAAAACGGTTATTGCAGTGATAAAGATCAAGAGTTTGCGCGCAGAAAAATTCTAGAACCACTACTAAATAATAACCCGTTAGCCATTAAGTTAATTTGTGATGGTATGCCTGCTGGTAAAAGCTTAAAAGAGTTAAAGCAAGAGTTAGAAGACGACTTTTTTGATAAGGTTAAAGAAGAAGACTTAACTTTAATGTTTGACGATGAAGTTGATTTGAATATTAATCGACAAGAGTCTCTTTATGTTTCTATTCTTTATTCTTACGGTTCATTGGAGGAACATCAGAAACGCACATTTGAATCCTTCTCGTTATTTCCTGACGGAATAGATCTCGATACGTTTAAACGCATAATAATAGAAAGCAAAAAAGGGGGTAGAAACGAAGAGGCAAATAAATTGAAAAAGCCGATGAGTGATAAAGATATTGCCGTACTTACAAATAAATCATTAGTCGAAGCTTATGGTGGGTTTTATTCATTGCAGTCGGTTATTCAACGTTTTGCTCGCTTTCAGTTTGAACAACATACGGCAGAAAAAGATAAGCTTGAATTATTTAAACAAGCATTTGGTTATAATCAGCAAGTTATGGAGTTTATTTACAACCTTCGGGACACTAATAAAAAGTCGAATCTAATTTTCTCATCTCTTTTTAATAATCTGATAGCCGCGCTCACTTATGGCACTAAGAGCAATGTAATCAGAAGTGAAGATGAAGTAGAAGATTACTTTGAGATGGCTGAACACATTGGTGTTTTTTCAATTATTAAGTTAAATCTAGGTCCTGAATTTTTAGCTGCCTACGAAGCAATTAATATTGAAGGACTTATAACAAAAAGTAATGAATTTCAGGTAAGGCAGGTATGGAAACTCATAAAGCTTCTAGCGCGCTATTATAACGGAGAGTTTGATGCTGCTTATGAGGAATTAAAATCTTTAATGACAATTGAGTCGTTATCGGCTCTTTCAGGAAAGTATGAGAGAGGTCGAGTACTCGAAAGGATTGTTTATAATATTGCAATGAATCTATATGAGATGGAAGGTTATGCACTTGACAGGGTTGCCCATAACATAAAGTTGAATATATATCAGTACGTCACTTCTGTTTCATCGAATGTGCAAGTTGCAACGAATGTTGAACCCTTAATGGGCCTTGTTGCAACTAACTCGAGTTACTACGAGGCACAAGGTTACTTATATGGTGCAATCAATCTAAATCAACTAAATCATTCAATTGATGATCTATATGAAAATCAGCATATGGAAAGGGTGCAGTTAACTTATCTTAAATCGCGTGAAACTTATGTGAGCTATGAGGCTATAGATAAGTTGGTTAGCGTTAACCCTTATACGCGAGGTTTAAAAAAGCTGATGTATGCTTTTTCATGCGAGCATGAGCAGTCATCTGAGCTAGAACATAATGAGCTGAATGAGAATATAATTCAGTATTACCAATCAGCATTACCAGACTTAAGCCATATTAAGTTTTATTATGTGCAAGCTCTTTATTTTTATGCTCGATTTTTACAAAAAGCTGATGGTTTAGATTTCGAAACTATTTATGAGCAAGGGTTGGGGTTAACTAAAAGGCATCATTATCGATATTGGCAACACAGATTTTTATTATTAAAACAACCCAACTTAGGACGTTATAAACCAGATGATTATCCACTACCTGGAAACCCTGATATTTCGTCATTAGTTGAAAAGCAAGCTAAGTGGATAAAACAAACTTATGGTACAAGCTTGAATCCATTCAATCAGGGCAACACTGAGTTAAAAGCGCTTCCAAGTTAAATTTTTCAATAGTATTTTTTAGATGGGGGAGTTTTATAACTCTCCCTGATAAGCTTTAATTCAGCAGTAAAGTAAGTTCAAATTAGATACTAATTAGTGTGACTTAAATTTCAGTCTTATCTTTAAACTCACACAAGTCTTCAATAATACAGCTGCCACATTTAGGTTTTCGGGCAACACAGGTATAGCGACCATGCAAAATGAGCCAGTGATGTACATCGACTTTAAATTCTTTGGGGATCACTTTTTCGAGTTTTTGTTCAACCGCTACCACGTCTTTACCCATAGCAAGCTTGGTACGGTTTGATACACGGAATATGTGCGTATCTACAGCGATTGTCGGCCAGCCGAAGGCCGTATTTAATACTACGTTAGCAGTTTTACGGCCAACGCCAGGGAGTGCTTCTAGAGCTTCACGATTTTCAGGCACTTCACCGTTATGCTGATCTACCAATATTTGGCACATTTTATATACATTGGCTGCTTTTGAATTAAATAAGCCGATGGTTTTTATGTAATCACGCAGTGTGTCGTGGCCAATATCTAAAATGGCTTGTGGTGTATTAGCAACCGGAAATAATTTACGAGTGGCTTTATTTACCCCAACATCGGTTGCTTGTGCTGAAAGCGTAACGGCAACTAATAACTCAAACGGGCTTGAATATTCAAGCTCCGTTTCAGGATGTGGATTGTCGTCGCGTAAGCGAGTAAGTATTTGGTGACGTTTTTCTTTATTCATGTAACTTAAAACGCATTAGCTTTATTAAGTTAATGCGTTTTCCCCTTAAGTTAAGCTAGTAACACGCGCTCGAGGGCCTTTTTCAGCTTCTGGCGGTGCGACTTGTTTTGATTTTATTTGTGCATCAATTACGTTTTTAGCGGCGATCAGCAGACCAAGCCCTAAGAATGCGCCCGGTGGTAAAATGGCCAATAAAAACTGGCTATCAAAGCTAAATACTTCAATGCGCAATATAGCAGCCCAAGGCCCGAGTAATAAATCGGCACCATCAAATAATGTACCTTGCCCAATCAGCTCTCGCATAGCGCCAAGTACAACCAGAACCAACATAAAGCCTAAGCCCATCATTAAGCCATCAAAGGCAGATAAATGTACTGGGTTTTTTGAGGCAAACGCTTCTGCACGGCCAATAATGGCGCAGTTGGTTACAATTAACGGGATGAAAATCCCTAAAGATTGGTAGAGGCCAAAAGTGTAAGCGTTCATTAACAGCTGCACTATTGTTACAAAACCGGCAATGATCATCACAAATACAGGTATTCTAATATCTTTAGGTACCCAGTTACGCACTATTGATACGGTAATATTAGAGCCCACTAATACCAATAAGGTTGCTAAGCCTAAACCTAGCGCATTAGTAATTGTAGAGGTAACAGCGAGTAAAGGGCATAAACCTAATAACTGCACCAAGGCGGGGTTATTTCCCCATAAGCCTTCTTTGTAAAGGGTTTTTAATTCGCTCATGGCGTTACCTCTGGGCATGCGTTTGCTGCTGTGAACAGAGCATCAAAGTTATCTTGTGCATAAAGTACCGCGTTTTTGACTGAGCCTACAACGGCACGAGGTGTAATTGTAGCGCCAGTAAACTGATCAAACTGGCCGCCGTCTTTTTTAACGGCCCAACGATCGTCGCTTTCGCTTTTTACTGTTTTTGCATTAAATGTAGTGATCCAGTCTGATTTTTTTACTTCAACTTTATCACCTAAACCTGGCGTTTCTTCATGTTTGGTTACCCTTACACCCGCAATGGTACCATCACGATATACTGCACTGAGTAAGTTTATATCACCACTGTAGCCGCTAGGGGTGACATGACGAATGACTAATGCCACAGGTTCGTTATCTTTTCGGGCACGATAAATAACTTGGTTATCGTATGGCCCTAGTAATGGATCAGATATAATTACACAATCTTGCGATAGCTCATTGCTGTATTTGGAATGCGGCAATACTTCTTGAAGCTGATTAGTTAATTGCAACTGCTCTTGCTCTGCAATTTTATCAGCGGTAAGTGTATTAATTGTGACAACGAGTCCAGTTGTTAGTAACGCAAACCCACACAATATTGCGCCATTTTTTACCATTGAAGAAATAATCATTTTACTGCTCCATGGCCATAGGTTCTTGGTTGTGTATAGTAATCGATAAGCGGTACCGCTATGTTTATTAGCAACACCCCAAATGCAACTGCATCAGGGAAACCACCGAAGGTGCGAATTAAATACACAATAAAACCAATTGCTGCACCATAAATAAGGCGACCTCGATTAGTGGTTGCAGCTGATACAGGATCGGTGGCGATAAAAAAGGCCCCCAGCATAGTCGCACCACTAAATAAGTGAAACACTACACCCGGCTCTGTACCAGGCGAGGCAATATAACCAATTGCTGCGCATAGGCTTAAGCTTACAATAAAGCTCACTGGTATATGCCAGTTAATTACTTTTGTTTTTAACAGGTAAAGGCCGCCAAGTAAAAAGGCTAAGTTAACCCATCCCCAACCTAGGCCAGCCCATTCATTGAAAATAGGCTTTTGCATGCTCTCTGTCACCGTTAGCCCATGAGCAATATCTGTTTTTAAGGTATCAAGTGGGGTAGCCATTGTACTGCCGTCTATTGTGACTCGAAGCTGATCTAAACTGTATCCTAATGCAGTAAAGTCACTAAATATTAGGCTTAGTTGTTGGCTAAAAGTAATGCCCGTATTAAGTAATTCTGTAACGGGTAACCAAGCAGTCATTTGCACAGGGAACGACACTAATAAAAGCACGTAGGCTGCCATTGCGGGGTTAAATAAGTTAAATCCTAAGCCACCATATAACTGTTTAACAATAACAATAGCAAACAAACACCCTATAACAATAATCCACCAAGGCGCTAAAGGCGGAATACTTATTGCCAATAACACACCGGTAAGCCATGCACTGCCATCGCTTAATGCAGGCCAAATAGGGCGCTTACGCATTAACATAACGGCTGCTTCAAACGCGCTTACACACACTAACGCTAATAATAATTGGATAAGGACACCGGTGCCAAAAAATACAACTTGTGCAATAACACCAGGAATACAAGCCGCAATCACAGTTAACATTAACCGTGTCACAGACTTGTGACTATGATTGTGGGGTGAGCTGGCCATGGTTAGTTTCATGACTGATCATTTCCTTCTTTTTGTTGCTTTTTAGCTTTAGCACGAGCAATAGCGGCGGCTACGGCGGCTTTCTTTTTTTCTTGAGCTGTTTGCTGTGAACCTTGTGAAGATTCATCGTTGCTTTGTGGCTCAGTGTTTTCACTTTGTTTTGCTAATTCATCAGCTTGCGCTGCTTTTTTTGCTTTAGCACGGGCAATAGCGGCAGCGACGGCGGCTTTTTTATCATCTGCAGCAACTGGAGATTCATTTGTTGTGTCATCAGTTGCTGTTTGCTCATTTGATTGTGCTGCCTTTTTAGCTTTAGCACGGGCAATAGCGGCCGCGACGGCGGCTTTTTTATCATCTGCAGCAACTGGAGATTCACTTGCAGTGTCATCGCTTGCTGTTTCCTCATTAGCTTGTGCTGCTTTTTTGGCTTTAGCACGGGCAATGGCTGCAGCGACGGCGGCTTTTTTATCATCTGCAGCAGCTGGAGATTCACTTGCAGCGTCATCGCTTGCTGTTTGCTCATTAGCTTGTGCTGCCTTTTTGGCTTTAGCGCGGGCAATAGCGGCTGCAACTGCTGACTTTTTGTCATCTACAGCTTCGTCATCACCATTACTTTGTGCTTTTTGCTCTTTATAAAGGCGAGCTTGCTCTTTACGGGCTGCGCGTTCTTTTGCAACTTCACTGTTATCTGGCTCAAGTTCGCCACCTTGCTTTTTAGCTTTAGCACGCGCAATTGCCGCTGCTACAGCTGATTTATTGTCACCATCGCTGGTTTTGTCTTTAACGCGGGCAAGGGCATCGGCTACTTTTTGCTGTTCTTCGGTAGATTTAGCTGCAGGTTTACGTTTGTGGCGATTTTTTCGCTCAGCTTGTTCTTGCTCTAAACGCGCTTTACGTGCATCAAAGCGTTCTTTAGCGCGATCAGATTTTATCTTCTCGGCAATTTGCTCTTTAATCTCAACTTTTGCAACACGGTAGTACTGAACGAGTGGTATTTCACTTGGGCAAACATAGGCACACGCGCCACATTCAATACAATCAAATAAGTTATGTTCTTGGAGTTTGTCGTATTCTTTTGATTTAGCAAACCACTGTAACTGCTGTGGTAGTAATGACGCGGGGCACGCATCTGCACAGGCACTACAGCGAATACAGGCTTTTTCTGGGCCAGGCTCTGCTAATTCTTTATGATCTGGTGCAAGTATACAGTTTGTTGTTTTAACAACGCCAATACGAACCGTGGGTAAGGTAAAGCCCATCATAGGGCCGCCCATAACGACGCGCTGTTGTGGTACGGGTGAAAACCCCTGACAATCAAGTAAGTGTTTTATCTCAGTACCTAACAGCGCCCATACATTACCGGGCTTATGTATAGTATTACCCGTTACTGTTACTACGCGCTCTATTAACGGTTTGCCTTCGTATACAGCTTGCTGAATCGCAAATAAAGTGCCGGTGTTATGTACTAAAATGCCGATATCAGCAGGAATGCCACCATTAGGGACTTCACGGTTAGTGAGTAGTTTAATCAGCTGTTTTTCACCGCCAGAGGGATAAACAGTAGGCACGGTTTGCACTAAAATGTGCTCGTTATGCTTCGCCGCTTCTGTCATGGCTGTGATAGCCTCGGGCTTATTGTCTTCAATGCCAATAATACACAGGGTAGGATTGAGCAGCTGTTGCATGAGCTCAATACCTTTGATTATTTCAGCGGCATGTTCGCGCATTAAAGTATCGTCAGCCGTGATGTAAGGTTCACACTCAACGGCGTTCACGATTAAAAATTCAATCGGCTGCTTAATATCTGCTTTAACGTAGGTTGGAAAACCTGCGCCTCCCATACCAGAAATACCCGCATTATGAATAACATCAACGAGTTCATCGTGTGATGCATTGGCTGGGTTTGCTAAAGGCGATAGTTCACACCAGGTATCTTTGCCATCGGGTTCAATAATAATGCTTAATTCAGGCAAAGCAGAAGGGTGTGCTGATGGCATAGGCGTAATATCAATAATAGTGCCTGATGTAGGTGCATGCACAGGTACCGACCAGTTAGCAGAGGGCTTAGTTAATGGTTGACCTTTTAATACGTGCTGGCTTTTTTCTACAATTAATTTACCGCTAGCGCCAATATGCTGTTTTAAAGGCAGAACGAGTTTTTCGGGCAAAGGAAGGCGCGCAATAGGCGCATTATTAGATAATGACTTTTGCTGAGGAGGGTGTACGCCGCCAGGAAATGCCCAAACGGTGCCTTTTTTTATTTGTTCAAGTAACTTTTCCACTCAAACCTCTAATCTATTTGGGTAACAGGAATAGCGTCTAGTTGCCATTTCCAAGTTTGTTTTGTTGGTGCAACGGGTAGCATGTCAATACAATCGACCGGACAAGGTTCAACGCACAAGTCACAGCCTGTACATTCGTCAATTAGAACGGTGTGCATTTGTCGGGTTGCACCAACAATGGCATCAACAGGGCAGGCTTGAATACATTTGGTACAACCAATACATTCGTCTTCGCGAATGTAAGCCACCGTTTTAACCGGCTCTGCTTGTTCGCCGCCGGCTAAGGGTTTAGCTTCAACGCCCATCAAATCAGCTAACTTTTTAACGGTGGCATCACCACCAGGTGGGCACTTATTTATTTCATCACCATTGGCAATGGCTTCTGCATATGGGCGACAACCAGGATAACCACATTGACCACATTGTGTTTGTGGCAAAATGGTGTCGATTTGCTCCACTACAGGGTTACCTTCCACTCGAAAGCGAACGGCTGCAAATCCTAAAATTAATCCGAATATTAACGCCAGTAAACCCAGCGCTATTAAAGCGTACAACAAGGTCATATTAAAACTTCACTAATCCAGTAAAACCCATAAAGGCCATTGACATTAAACCTGCCGTTATCATTGCGATTGAGGCACCTTTAAATGGAGTGGGTACATCGGCTGCGGCCAAACGTTCGCGCAATGCTGCAAATAAAACCAATACTAATGAAAAACCCACTGCGGCACCAAAGCCATAAACGGCAGATTGTAAAAAGGTGTGATCTTCTTTGATATTTAATAAAGCAACCCCGAGTACTGCACAGTTAGTCGTTATTAAGGGTAAAAAAATCCCCAGTAAACGATAAAGCGTTGGGCTGGTTTTTCTGACAACCATTTCAGTAAATTGAACAACCACAGCAATGACTAAAATAAAGCTCATTGTTTTTAAGTAGGTGATATCCAGCGGTAATAAAATATACTCGTTTACTAAATAACTGGTCACAGAGGCAAGCGTTAGCACAAAGGTGGTTGCTAAAGACATACCTATGGCTGTATCAAGCTTCCCTGATACCCCCATAAACGGGCAAAGGCCTAAAAATTGTACTAATACAAAGTTGTTAACTAACACTGTTCCAATTAATAACAAGACGTATTCTGTCATGTGTGCCTCACGCTAATAAAATCCCGTGTATTATCCTTTTTTCTACTGTGATTAACAACACGTTGAGTGATTATCAGTTAAATAAACAACGTAAAATAACGGGCTAATTCTAAAGGGCCAAAATCTAAGAGCTTTGCAATTAAAAAGCGGTCTGCATTTTAACGGCTGAACAATAGCAAAAGCACACTTTAAAACGTAAAAAAGAGCATAAATGCTCTTTTTTATCTGAGTTAGGATGGGTTAGATGTCTTTAGGCTTTTCAATGTAATAACCCTGAACGCCATCAAGGCATAGCGTCTCTACAATGTGTTTTTCTTCTTGGCTTTCAACACCCTCAGCAAAAACACTGACACCTATTCTATGTGCAAGGTCGACCATTAACCGCATAAAGTATTGGTTATTTTTATCGTCTTCTAAGCCTCGAGTATAGCTTGCATCCATTTTAATAAAGTCTGGTTTTAAGTCTCTGAAAAACTTAAATGAGGTGAGTCCTACACCAAAGCGTTCAACAGTAATTCTGGCACCAACGCGATGCACCATGTCAATAAAGCGTTTACTTGCTTTAATGTTTTGTTGAAGACCAAACTCACTCACCTCAAAAATTAATTTAGAAGCAATATGCGTATCTTTTAGTAAGCGGCGCTCTAACCAAATCATAAACTGGTCGCTGTGCGCACTTGAAGGGGTAATATTTAAGCCAAAATACTTTTCAGATAAATTACTCGATTTAATTTTCTCTAAAGAGGATTCAATAATTAATTTATCAATTTCTATCGCCATATCGAGCTTTTCAGCCATCGCTAGAAATGAGGCAGTAGGCAAAGCTTGATTTTCTTCTGTTTTAAAGCGGGCTTGAATTTCAGCATAGGCTTTAATGCTTTTGCCCAAAGGCATGATATTTTGCATTACTAAATGCACACTTCGAGATTCAATAACTTCGTTAATCACTTTACGCCAGTTTTGGTTACCAAACCCTGCGCTGACGTTATTAACTAAATCTGTATCCCGTTGTACGTGCCAAGCATTAACTTGTTTTGACTGCGCCATACTCATTGCATTATCAACAATAGAGAGCAGCTCGCCTAGTGGTTTGGCTTTTTCATAACCGACAATCCCCGTGTTTGCAACCGAGCTAAGTTCTTGGTTTTGCATGTATTGCGTAAACCGAGATTGTAGGTTTTCACCAAATCTCTCGGCTTCTTTTAGTGGGGTGTTTGGCAATATAATTATGAAGTCAGAGCTGTTTACTCGAAATACCTGGCTGCTGGTATAGGTACCGCTAATACTTTTTATAATATCAGCAACAGCTTTAATATATTCATCGCCTTTTTGATAGCCACGGCTTTGATTAATTGACTGTAGCTCGCTACAGCGCACCAATGCCAATGAGCCAAAGGTACTCACTTCAGTGTTTTCAATATGCTTTTCATAGTAATCAACAAACATGTTGCGATTACCTAAATCAGTAATGCCATCTTTATATGCTTCGCGCTTAATAGTATGAGCGGCGGTTTTAATATCGTCGTTTTTATTTTTTAAAAAGTACGATAAACGATTAAAACTGGGAATTAAATTTTTTCCTAATTTTTCTAATTGGCTAGAATCAAATTTAGTTGCGAAATCATCACTGAGTTGGTTTTGATTAATATATATGTCAATAACATCTGCAACGCCCATGCACACATTGGTATTAATGTGTTCAACAATAGACTTCATTAATATAACGGGGATCAACGCGAGTAGGGTGCTTATAGCAAATACAATAAAAAATGCGGTTTGAAACTGATCAGCCAAGTAAGCAATGTTTAATTTAAATTCAACTTTTATATCGGCATTATTATTAGTGGCGTACTGAGGGCGTACCGAGTTGTAGTTAGATTGAATAAGCTCAGCAATAAAAGGCAGCTTGGGTGTGTTGCTAATTGAAAACACTTCTGCGCCTTGATAATCACGTAGAGTAAAACGTGAAAATGTTTCACTGGTTGCGAGTGTGCTTTTTAAGTTATCAGCAGAAATATCAGTTGCGGATAAGTTTTTAATGTATTGCTCAACAGTAGCTTGTGCATTTTTTTGCGCATTACCGATAGCGCTATCAAAATTTTGGCTTATAAAGTAACAGCCAGCGGTTACAAGAATCAACCAAGCCATCAGTTGTATAAAAATAAGTTTTTTAAAAGCTGCCATTATTTAATCTTTATATGTCAAAGGGGAGGACACAACCTCATGATTATTAAACCAATTATAGCTTGATAGGTAAAGTTATCAAATAGTTAGTTTTATAAGCAAAAAGTTTTTGTTTTAAAAGAGAAATGGTAGTGCAATTCTAAGGATATGTCTATGGGAGTGTAGTAAATTGGCTCCCCCTCCCCGACTCGAACGGGGGACCTGCGGATTAACAGTCCGTCGCTCTAACCAACTGAGCTAAGGGGGAACTAAAATATACTTTTTATGACTTGGCTCCCCCTCCCCGACTCGAACGGGGGACCTGCGGATTAACAGTCCGTCGCTCTAACCAACTGAGCTAAGGGGGAACTACATCATAAACATAAACTTGGCTCCCCCTCCCCGACTCGAACGGGGGACCTGCGGATTAACAGTCCGTCGCTCTAACCAACTGAGCTAAGGGGGAATCGTTTATGGCTGAAAAACTTGGCTCCCCCTCCCCGACTCGAACGGGGGACCTGCGGATTAACAGTCCGTCGCTCTAACCAACTGAGCTAAGGGGGAAGCGTCTTGCCTTTCAACGGGGCGAAATATTAATGACCGCATAGCAAAGTGTCAACATATAAAAGATCATAAATTCAAAAAAGAGGTCTATTCGTTGTTTTTATGTGCAATCTGCGCGTTTTGTGACTCTATTTGAGTAAAGGTCAGTGATATTGTTTTATAAAAACAGCGCAATATTTGAATCAAGTGAGTAACTTTAACCAATAAAACTTACAGTAAAATTTAATAAAGCAGCTTTTAGTGATAAAAAAGTGTTCTATTTCCTGTATTTTTATAAAGTCTTAATAAACGTATTTAAAATAATTACCTCACTTTTATTTTACCTCGTTAAAGTTTGTTGAACTAAATCTAGATGAGAACCGTAATGATGCTTTGTATTTTGTTCAAAGCAGAATGGTTGCTGAACTTTCGAGAGTTTGTATAAAAACAAGGCAATCAATGGGTTGACTATTTATGCAGCATGAATGCGGTTTAGCACTAAATAAACATATAACGATGTTTTAAGTCGTTACAAAACCATTTAACGCTGTTTCCATATTGCTAACGAAAAAAATCAACCGCACTGTTAAATTCACACCGCGTTGTAGCCCTTTATAAACGTGGGGTTGAATGAGTTATCCACGGTTTCTGTGGATAACTCTGTTTATGAAACTTTAAGAACATCAGCACCCCCAGCGGTGTAGGGTGCTTCAACGATTTCAAGTATTAAAAAGCTTTTTTTTTAAATATTAAAAAACAAAGACTTATGATTCAGCTTGAACAGCCACCTAAACGATAAATAAAATTTTTCGTGACGATAAAACATCATCGCTTACTGTGTAATAAAGCAACAAAACATAAAAGGTAAATGTTGCAAAAGTTATAAAAATGTATTTAATTTGGTTTTTGTTGTGTTTGTGCGAAATTTGTTTACAACAGCATAAAACCAACAGTTTTTAGATTAAAGGTTGGTTTAATTGTTTAGATTTAATAAAGCATGGCTTGAACAGCCCAGATGCTTTAAAATATGCCGTTCAGTAAAAGAGGCTTATTTATTTTATGCGCGCACATTCTCAATCACATACTCGCCCTGATTTACTCACCGCCCCAATTTTGCCTACATTAAAAAAAATGACCGTTCCGATGATCTTTGGAATGTTCACCCTGATGATGTTCAATATTGTTGATACTTTTTTTATTAGTTTGCTTGGCACTGAGCCGCTTGCCGCGGTGAGTTTTACATTTCCTGTTACTTTTACCGTCATTAGTTTAGCGATTGGTTT
Source organism: Pseudoalteromonas sp. DL-6 (assembly GCF_004328665.1). NCBI lineage: Bacteria > Pseudomonadati > Pseudomonadota > Gammaproteobacteria > Alteromonadales > Pseudoalteromonadaceae > Pseudoalteromonas > Pseudoalteromonas sp. DL-6. The sequence continues at coordinate 1,998,424 of NZ_CP019770.1, read as the reverse complement.
AGGTATAGGGACCTCGGCAGTAATTGCAAAGGCCTTAGGGAGTAACAATATTGAAGAAGCGCGTTTTGATGCCAGTGTCTCGTTGTTGGTGGCGATCGTATTAGTGTTGGTTTTATCTGCCTGTGGCTATTTATTGATTGACCCAATATTTACCTTGCTTGGGGCAGGGGAGCAAGTACTTCCACTAATTCATCAGTATATTAGTATTTGGTTTTTGGGCAGTGTGTTTTTAATTACCCCCATGATTGGAAACTCAGTATTGCGTGCTAGCGGTGATACTAAAACACCAAGCATTATTATGGGCGGGGCTGGGCTTATTAATGCTGTGCTCGATCCGATGCTTATTTTTGGTTTTGGTCCCATTCCCGCATTAGGCATTAAAGGGGCTGCCATTGCCAGCGTTATAGCCTGGGCAGTTGCGGTGGCAATTATTTTATACATATTAATAGTTAAAAAGCGGTTGCTTAGTTTAAAAGCGGGCAAGCAAACCGTTATTGGCGCAATCCGTAAAATTTTAAAAATTGGTTTACCTGCAGCGGGTGCTAACATGCTCACCCCAGTTGCTATGGCCGTTATGACCGCATTAGTTGCTCATCATGGTCCCGAAGCCGTTGCTGCTTTTGGAGTAGGGAGTCGAATAGAATCAATAGCGAGTTTAGTGGTATTAGCTTTGTCGATGACATTGCCACCTTTTATTAGCCAAAACTTTGGAGCGAGTCATTTTTCTCGCGTAAAAGACGCCTACTTGGGTACGCTCAAGTTTGTAATGTTGTGGCAGTTCATTATTTATATTGTATTAATTATTTTTTCAGGCGTTATTAGTGAAATATTTGGTAAAGAGCAAGCGGTTGTTGATGTCATCAAACTGTTTATTTATACCATTCCTCTAAGTTATGGCTTACAAGGAGTGATCATTTTATCAAACTCCTCGTTTAACGCTTTACACAAACCCATGAACGCCTTAGTTTTGAGCGTCATTCGATTGTTTGTTTTTTATATTCCCTTTGCGTATATCGGAAACGAACTCGCAGGCTTAATCGGCTTGTTTATTGGCGCGGCCATTGGTAATTTATTCACAGCCCTTGTAGCCTACAAGTGGTTTATGAAAGAAATTAAAGCGTTAAGCAGTCAAGCATTACAGGAGTGTAGTCATTGAGCGATCATTTTCAGCTAGTATCAAAATTTAAACCCGCAGGGGATCAGCCAACCGCTATTGCTCAATTGTGTGAAGGCTTAGAAGCCGGACTTGCTCAGCAAACATTATTAGGCGCAACGGGTACCGGTAAAACATTCACTATGGCTAACATTATTAGTGATTTAAATCGGCCGACTATTATTATGGCGCACAATAAAACCTTAGCGGCGCAATTGTACGGCGAGATGAAAGAGTTCTTTCCACACAATGCGGTTGAATACTTTGTATCTTACTACGATTACTACCAACCTGAAGCCTATGTGGTAGCCAGCGACACCTTTATCGAAAAAGACGCATCTATTAATGAGCACATAGAGCAAATGCGACTCAGTGCCACTAAAGCGCTTTTAGAGCGACGCGATACCATTATTGTTGCCTCAGTATCGGCAATTTATGGTTTGGGCGATCCTGATTCATACATGAAAATGATGCTGCTCTTAAAAGTAGGTGAAAAGGTCGACCAACGAGATATGCTGCGTCGTCTTGCAGAGCTACAATATACGCGAAATGATATTGATTTTAGTCGTGGTACATACCGCGTACGTGGTGAAGTGGTTGATATATTCCCCGCTGAATCAGACACCTATGCAGTGCGTGTGGAAATGTTTGATGACGAAGTTGAACGCCTAAGTATTTTTGACCCCTTAACCGGTGCGGTAGAAAAACACATAGTGCGTGCCACTATTTATCCTAAAACTCACTATGTAACGCCACGAGAAAAAATTCTCGAAGCTATCGAAAAAATTAAAGCCGAACTCAAAGAGCGCAGAGCACAATTGCTCAGCGCAAACAAGTTAGTAGAAGAGCAACGCATAGCTCAGCGTACCCAATATGATATAGAAATGATGACCGAGCTTGGTTATTGCTCTGGTATTGAAAACTACAGCCGTTATTTATCGGGGCGTACACCTGGCGACCCACCGCCAACATTACTGGACTATTTACCTGACGACGCATTAATGATTATTGATGAATCGCACGTAACCGTCTCGCAAATTGGCGCCATGTACAAAGGCGATAGAAGCCGTAAAGAAAACCTCGTTGAATACGGTTTTAGAATGCCCTCAGCTATGGATAACAGGCCACTGCGTTTTGAAGAATTTGAGGCTATTGCACCACAGACCATTTATGTATCGGCCACCCCGGGTGACTTTGAATTAGAGCGCAGCAACGGCGAAGTTGCAGAGCAAGTTATTCGTCCAACTGGTTTACTTGACCCTGTTATTGAAGTGCGCCCGGTAGGCGATCAGGTTGATGATTTACTCTCAGAAATTTACAAATGTGTTGAATTAAAAGAGCGAGTGCTGGTAACCACGCTTACCAAACGTATGGCTGAGGATTTGACCGACTACCTGAGTGAGCACAATGTAAAAGTACGTTATTTACACTCTGACATTGATACCGTAGAGCGGGTAGAAATTATTCGTGATTTACGTGCCGGTGTATTTGATGTGTTAGTAGGCATTAACTTACTACGTGAAGGCTTAGACATGCCAGAAGTGGCACTAGTGGCTATTTTAGATGCCGATAAAGAAGGCTTTTTACGCTCAGCACGCTCACTTATTCAAACAATAGGGCGTGCTGCGCGCCACCTTGATGGCCGCGCTATTTTATACGGTGACAGAGTGACTAAATCGATGGCTAAAGCCATTGAAGAAACCGACCGACGCCGAGAAATACAGCATGCTTATAATGTTAAGCATGGTATTGAACCTAGTGCATTAGTTAAAAAGATACTTGATGTAATGGATGTAGGCCAAGATGCTTCACCGCAAGACAACTTACAGCTTATTCGTAAAGACTCTAAAAAAATCCTCAGCGCTAAAGAAATTGCAACGCAAATTAAGCAGTTAGAAACCAAAATGCATGCGTATGCCAGTGATTTAGAATTTGAAAAAGCCGCCTCAGTGCGCGACGAAATACATGAACTACAACAACAGTTGATTAATTAAATGACAACCGATTTTACTCCCCTTATAAATGCTTTGGCAGACACGCCTTTTTCCGATAATGAGCTTTGCCGCGTATTTCATGGGCGTGGCCACAGTGTGGAAGCGCTTAGTCATATTAACTTAGACTTTTACCCACCAAGTTTGTTTTTGGTGTCATACAGTGAAATTGACGAGGAAACACTCGCTGCACTCACCGATACGTTATGGCAATGGGCACAAAAACATCATCCAGAGTTAATTACTGCATTGGTGTATCAACAGCGAGCTGGGCTACAAAGCCATAACACCCTTGTTCACGGCCAACTGCCAGTTCGTCATAGCGTAGCCGAAAACGGGGTGCGTTTTTTGGTTGATTTAATGAGTAAGCAAAACACCGGTATTTTTCCTGATATGCGAAAAGGCCGTGAGTTTGTCATGCAAAATAGTAAGCACGCCAAAGTACTTAATTTGTTTTCTTATACCTGTGGTTTTTCGGTTGCGGCTATGCACGGCGGCGCAGATCATGTGATGAACATGGATATGAGCAAAGGTGTGTTAAAAGTGGGTAAGCAAAACCACCAACTCAATAATGTCGATCGTGGGGTCAGTTTTTTACCGCACGATATTTTAAAGTCGTTTGGTAAGCTAAAAAAAGCCGCACCGTTTGATTTAATTATTGTTGATCCGCCCAGTTTTCAAAAAGGCAGTTTTATTTTAACCAAAGACTATCAAAAAGTGCTGCGCAGACTTCCTGATCTTTTAAACGATACTACACAGCTATTGTTATGCGCTAATAGCCCTGAGCTTACAGAAAACGATTTTAAAGCACTTATTGAAGAGCATACTCAAGGTGCTATTGAGTTTGTTAAACGCCTAGAACCTACCGATCGCTTTATTGAAATTGATAGCGATAAAAGCTTAAAAGCATTGGTGTACAAAACAAAAATATAGTGAGTTAAATGAAACTGAGTAAACGTTTAAACGCCATCAATTCGTTAATTACACAGTCTTACGATATTGTTTGGGATTGTTGTTGCGATCATGGCTTTTTAGGTATGGCATTACTTGAGCGCGGCATAGCCAAACAAATAAACTTTGTTGATATTATTCCAGAGTTAATGGAAGCGCTTGAGCAGTCGCTACAACAATTTGAGCAAGGAAAGTCTTTGCCTTCATGGCAAGTGCGCTGCGAAGATGTTGCGCAAATTAAACTGCCAACAGGTGCTAAGCAAGTAATCGTTATTGCGGGAGTGGGGGGCGATTTATGCTTAAAGCTCATTGAGCAAATTATTGCTAATAATCCGCACAGCCTTAAACAACTAAGTTTTATTATTTGCCCTATTATGCACCTCTATAAAGTACGTGCGGGTTTAAAAGCCTGTAATTTGCAGCTCGATAGCGAGCAAATTATTGTTGAAAACAAGCGTTTTTACGAAGTGCTACAAGTCAGTTTTAAAGCCACCGGCACTATTACTAAAACGGGGGCTCATATGTGGGATAAACATAACCCTCAACATCATCAATATCAGCAACAATTGCTTGACCATTATACTCGAATGCTCAATAAAGATAGAGTTTACTATCAAAAAGTTATAACAGAGTATCAACGCGTATTTGAACGCTAAATACTGCCAAAAAGTGTGATCGCTTTTTATGATTAACTACGTAAAGTGCTTCATAGTTAATATCTTGCCGATAGGCAGATTTATTTGGTTTATATATGTCAGATAACAATATAAAAATTGAGTCATTATTGGGCGATGGGCAAAAATGGCAATACAGCTACGAGCAACCGATTTCGTATGCGCCCCTAGTACAACTGGCTAATAAAAATTGGATTGTTCCGCAGCATTTTTTGCGTTACAAGCATACACTGGCCAGTGTTAATGAAGTGCTTAACGACATTAGTTTTTCCAACCACTTTAGCGTGTTAGCAGCTGAAAAAAATAGTGATGTTTATTTGCAAGTAGCAGTACTGAGTCCCGACAATTATCGCGCTGATAATAAAGCAAAAAAACTATTGTTTGGTCGCCGTTGGCCAGTAGAGCAGAACCTGCCTACCTCGGAGCTTATTCAAACTGCATTTTTAGCGTTAAAAGTGGCGCGTGAGCATGAGGTAAGAGAGCTTTTTCAGCTGCAACACCAAGGCGCAACCAGTACGCCATTTAATAATCATCATGACTTACCCGTTATGGCACAAAATCCCGAGCTTGTTAAAAGTTCATCGTTTAAAAATATTTCATTGAACGAGCTGATAGATCGCCTTGTGTTTGCGGATAACCAAATAGAGCTAATTAACTGCCAAGCTATAATTACCGGTGAGCAGGTGTATACGGTTAAACTTCATTGCGATAGTTGCCAGCTGAGTGAGTTTAATAACAAAACTTTGTCATTTTTAGCACCGGATACAACAACAAATAGCTTTTTACATAGTTTTATTGCCGCATTGGTTGCTATAAGCAATGATTATGTGAGCGAGCATTTTAAATACCAAGGTTTTGCACGTTTTAGTAAGCATGTGCAGGCGGAGCAAATAGGCGAGTTAAGTGTTTCTATGCGTTCGCCAAGTTCAGTTAGTTTGTGCTCAATGGGTAAACAAGAGGCGAATCAGTTAAATTTTGAGATAGACAGTGGCCGAGCGCCACAAGGGTGTGGTCAAGCAATTGGTGGTTTTTTAGCTGCCCATGGCATTGAGCAGCCTGAAAACGCACATTTATACCCAAATTACTTGTAACGTATACATTAAAGTTTGTTTATTTCTTGTTTTACGTTGTAGCTTGAGTCGGTAACAATGGCTTCAAGTGTTTGTACTCGTTGTTTAAGTTCACTCACTTGAGCGGTTACCTCAGCTAGTTGTTTGTGTGCGTCTTGATTGTTGTCCTGTACTTTATGTTTAAATTCAAGGTGCTTTTTATACATATCGTAAATAACTCCCGAACCTACAGAAATAAGTACAATGAGAACTATCATTGTTGTGCCAGACATAATTACTTCCTTTAACTTTTATTTAAGCTTAAATTATAACCATAATTAAACGCTCATAAAGCTAATTAATTGTAACTTTATTTGTATTTATAAATATTCGATAAGTCATTGTTATTATTTGTCACGCCACCATATAGTAATTATGAAGTTTTTTAATCGATACAAGGAGTAGGTATGTTAAATAATAAAATTCCACCGGTTGTGGTTGTGGTGTTTTTTGCTGCTGTAATGGCACTGATTGCACATTATACCGTGATTGATTTTAGCGCATTTATTACTTATCTCTCGCTAGCACTTGTCGCTACTGGGTGTATATTTTGTATTGCTGGGGTCGTGAGTTTCCGGTTTGCTAAAACAACAGTACTACCTAATAAACCAGAACAAGCGTCTAGTTTAGTTACCTCAGGTGTTTATAAATTCTCTCGTAATCCGATGTATTTAGGTTTTGCGTTTATATTAGCAGGCTGGGGTGTGTGGCTGGGTTCAATGTGGGCTTTTTTAGGTGTAGCAGGGTTTATTGCTTACATTACCTTATTTCAAATAATCCCAGAGGAACGGGCGCTCCACAAATTATTTGGTGAGCAATTTGACGATTATAAATCACGAGTAAAGCGCTGGCTTTAACATTTTATCGCAACAAAAAAGGCTACCCTAGGTAGCCTTTTAATGTATTAACGTTGAACTTTACTCATATTCAAGCGGGTCTGTCACGTTGTTAAGCTCAAAGGCCTCTAAACGTTCTTGGCAGGCACCACATTTACCACACGCTTTGTCACGACCATTATAACAGGTCCATGTTTGGCTGTAGTCTAAACCCATTTTAATACCATCGGTTAAAATATCGATTTTAGTATTGTTTAAATACGGGCTAAAAATTTCTACTGCATCGTAATTCGCAATACGACATACATCATCCATCTTTTTAACAAACTCAGGACGACAGTCAGGATAAATTGCATGATCGCCTGAATGCGCGCCGTAATATACTTTGCTCGCTTTAAGTGACACCGCATAACCTACCGCTAAGGAAAGTAAAATCATATTGCGGTTAGGCACAATGGTGCTTTTCATGCTTTCTTCTTCGTAATGGCCTTCTGGCACATCAATATCGTCTGTTAACGACGAACCACCAATAAGCTGATTAATTGCTGATATATCAACAATTTTGTGCGGGACATTTAGCTTTTCACATACGTTGGCGGCAACTTTAAGTTCTTTAACATGACGCTGACCATAATCAAACGAGAGGGCATAAACATCATGGCCTTGCTGCAAGGCTTTATTTAATACAGTAAATGAGTCCATACCGCCGGAATAAATAACAACTACTTTTTGCGTCATACGTGGTTTGCTCTTTAGTTTTGATAGAGGTTTATATCAGGGCGCGATATACTACACGGCCAAGGCATAAATGACAATTTTTGCACCGTGCTTTGCGATTTTTAATAGTAACAATTTTGCCGTCAGGTTGTAAGTGAGATTTCTTTTGTACAAAATTAATGAAGTGTTTGAAACCATTCAAGGTGAAGCGAGCTTTACCGGTACGCCGTCTATATTTTTACGCCTGCAAGGTTGCCCTGTGGGATGTTCGTGGTGTGACACTAAACAAACCTGGGATGTTGATAATGTATATAAAGTATCACTAGATGACACGGTAGAAAAAAAAGCCGACTCAGATCATTGGGCTGAGGCAAGTGCCGCGCAGGTCCTGGAATTATTTAAATCCCGTGGCTATACCGCCAAGCATGTTGTGATCACCGGTGGTGAACCTTGCATGTACGATTTAAATCCAGTGTGTAATTTATTGCATGATCATGGCTTTAGCACGCAAATAGAAACCAGTGGCACCTTTGAAATTCTCGCCCCTGCCCAAACGTGGGTTACGGTATCGCCAAAAATTAATATGCGTGGTGGTTACAAAGTATTGAGCAGTGCTATGCAACGCGCCGATGAAATTAAACACCCAATTGCTATGCAAAAGCACGTAGAAGAACTGGAAGAGCTATTTACCGCCACCGGTGTAAACCCAAAACTGGTATATCTACAGCCAATTAGCCAAAAAGCATCGGCAACTAAATTAGCCATTGATACCTGTATCGCCAAAAACTGGCGCTTATCAATTCAAGTACATAAGTATTTGGGTATTAGTTAAAGAGCAAGCGCAGCCGCAAGTGGTTAGCTATAAGCTGCTCGGCGTTAAGTTATCTTAAGTTAGGCTGAGTGCAGCGAAACCTAACAGCACAACTCTATTGCTCACTCTTTCCAAGCACTCTTTATATCAAGCACCACACCTGCTTATTCAAACATGTAGGTCGGATAAGCGAAGCGCAATCCGACAAGCTTAATTAATTTCTTCTTCGCAGTGATAGCACTTATTTGTGGGCAGGCGATAGTTTGTAGCTGATTGTATTACTTGGTTTTTTCTACAATTTGGGCAAAAGTAATTAATAACAATTACAATCAGCGCGATTGCAAAAACAAAACTGCCAATATAAAACGGGTTTGTATAAAACTGGCTACTCGCTGGTGAAAATATAAAGCCAACAACACATATAATCAAAGTGACTAAATACACTCTAAACTTAATTGCCTTACTCAAAATTAAGCTCTCCTATTTTTTTATCTTTTTGTATCAAACAGACTGGTATTTAGCCACTTAATTTTAGACAAAGAAATCTTATTAAACTACTAAACTAACACCTAAGTTTGCAAAGTGCACTGGTGGTGCATATATTAAGCTAAGTGATTGGGGGAATGCGCTTGGCTAAATACTTACTACTGTTGATTATTTTTTCTTATGTTTGTATAAACTCGGCTTTTGCAAGTGTAAAAGTTGGCGTAACTCATTGGGTTGATTTCACCAACCCGGATGAGACAGGCGTTTATATAGAACTACTCAAAGAAGTTTATACAGATGAACAGTTCGAGTTTGATTTTAGTACTTACAAACGAATTACCAATTTATTTGAACAAAAACAGTATGACTTTGTAGTGGGTGTTGCCAAAGAAGATGTCCCCTTAGCTTATTATCCTCATTGGTATTTAGATTATGATTATCCAATTAATGCCTATTTTTTAAATTCTACTCATAACTTTAATAAGTTATCTGATTTAAACAATAAAGTATTAAGCTGGTTTGATGGCTATAACTTTGATAAATATATTGAGTATAAACACGATTATTACCCGATATCGGCTATTGATAAAGCCATGGATTTGCTACTAAATAAACGCATCGACGCTTTCGTTGATTTTGACTACAACATCCCACAAGAATACAAATCAAAATTAAGTTATGTGGAAGTGGTGCCGGCAAGGCCTATTTATTTGGCTTTTTCAAATAGTAAAAAAGGTAAAGCATTGGCGAAAAAATTTGACCAAGCAATGCCAAAATTAAAATCCTCAGGACGGTTAAAGCAATTATATAAATCAGATTATAAAAATACGCGATTTGAAAATTTTGACGCAAATAAAATAAAAGTTGTACTGAGCACTAATGATGAATCTTTACTTAGGTTCAATTCAGCAAACAACGCAAAGTCACTAGATGCAAAGCTTTACACGCTTATTTTGGCTGCAATGAGTGACTATAGAATTGAGTTTGTAAAAGCGCCAGATACTGATAACGAGGTACAGTATGGTAGCAATCATTGCTATGCCAATAAAATTAACACTCCAGAACGAGCACAGCGTTATTTAATATCGAAGCCATTTTCTTTGTATCTTGCGCCTCGGTTATATTCTCCTAAAGACTTGAGTCAATTTAATAATACAAACATGTTAAACGAGCTTATAGCACGCAGTGGCTTAACATTGGGTTTGTCAAAGCTTAGAGTATTTCCTGAGGATATTATGTCGCGTATTGACGATGTTGACGAATCTAAAATTAAAGGCGCAGCCATTAATACTTTTTCTAGGTTAGAGCAATTAGCTAGGTTAAAAGAGTTTGACGCTTCTATTGAATACCCAAGTGATATTGCGACGTATTGGCATGAGATCACACATGCTGACATTCACTCCTTTGACTTGAAATTAAAAACACCGTTTACTGTTGGGCATTTAATGTGTCAACGAAGTGAAGACAATATTCGCTTCATGCTTGATTTTAATCACTCGGTTGCAACGTTAATTCAAAGTGATGAATACAAATCGCTTATATATCAATATGCAGCTGATTTACCTTTGGCACAGTTTAATAAAATCTATAAGCAAGCATTGTTAGATGCATATTGAAAGCGTTCGCATAACGTGTCTTTTTACCAGTTAGCGTATACTTAATTCTTATAAAACAATAAGTGCTTGGAAAAAAGTGCTTTAATAAAACCGGTTATATGAAGCTAAATACTTGATGTAAAAATTAAACCATGGCGCTGACAAGTGCGCCAGCATCAGTAACACCAGCGTCTTTCATTGCTTGGCTAATTGTTTGCACCAGCGTAACTATTTGCGACTGTATTGTTGAAACGATATTAGCTTGTGCTTCAATTTGTGCCTGTATAGCCTCGTCTTCTTGGTCCGATTGAGCTTGTAATTGAGTGAGTTGCTCTTTTTGTTCTTCAAGTCGCTGTTTGAGCTCTTTAAGTTGCTCTATCATTTTTGCAATATACTCTGGCATCTCTGAATTTGTGGCTTTTTCAACGTTTTGATCAGCACCTTTTGAGGAGAGTTCATTGCGCTCTTTGTCTGATAACTGATAATCAGCGTTGTCCTGATTTTTTGTAGGCTCTTTTGTTTGTTGCGCCATATTAGCTTTATCGGCTGTAATTTTAACCTCAAAGGCTGATTGTTTATTTAGCTGTATCATTGCGTATTATCCATAATGTTATAGGTTACTAATTTAGCTATCGGCCACGATGCTAAAGGGCTAAAGCAATAAATACAAAAAATGACACCTCATTATATATGTTCACTTTGATAATGATGCCTTGTAACGCTAATGTATTTACCCACCTCTAAATTTATTTTCTTATTTTAAAATTTATATTGACACACTGAACGCTTATTACTACATTTGTAACAGTGAAAACTACAATTGTAGTAATAGAGGTTAAAATGAAACTTAGTGAATTTGAATTAGACATAATGCAGTTGCTTTGGCAGCACGAGCCTTGTACTGCTAGCCAGTTACATAAAGCCCTACTTGCTGATACAAAAAAAGATAAGCAAGTAGCTTACACTACAGTAAAAACAATCGTTGATAGGTTAGAGCAAAAAGAGGCGATAGTACGCTGTGGGAACGAGGGGAGAGCGATTGTATTTAAATCAGTGATCACTCAAAACGCATTTTCAGCACAAGCAATGCCTAGCTTTATGCAGCGTTTTTTTAAAGGTAACTCTCGCAGCTTAATTGCCCATTTTATTAAAGAAGAAAAGCTGAATGACGAGGATATTGAGTACCTACAATCGCTACTGAAAAATAAAAAGCAAGATTAAAGGAGAAGGTTATGATGGATTATTTTGTAACTTGCACAATTATTAGTGTGTGTTGTTTGCTTGCATCATTAGGGATGAAAAGTGCCCCTTCTAGATTAAATTTTTACGTAATAATGCTGGCTTTAATAGCCTGGTTTGTTCCTTGGCAATACTTTTCTCAATTGCCATTATTTGAAAGTACATCGCAATATACTGTTAATGTTGCTGAGTTTAGTTTTTTAAATACGTTAATAGCCCCTACCGATGCGCAGGTCATAACATCAGAAAGTAGCATTATTGCACCAGTGAGTTGGTTACCATCATTAAAGCATATTTTGACTGTATTGCTGCTTAGCGGAATCGGCTTGTTTATATTACGTATCATGCTGTACGTAAAACTAGTGAAAAAGTTACAAGTTAATTCAAGTCTATACAAAACCTCAAAACGTTCAAACGGTATCTATCCAATTAGATTGACCTCAATTGGCGGGCCTGCTTTTGCAACAGGGATAGTTAACCCGGTTATTTGGCTTACACCTGATATGAAAAATCGTGAAGAATTAAACTCTGTTATTGAGCACGAATTAACGCACTTACAACAAGGTGATATTTATTGGACATGGTTAATTTGCGCTATAGAAAGTGTTTTTTGGTGGAATCCAATATGCTTAAAATTAGCGCGTTTGGCAAAAGAGCAGTTAGAGCTTAGTTGTGACGAAAAATGTATGCGTAAACTCAAAGGTAAGTACCAATTAGATTTAGCTAGTTTGTTACTCTCTGAGCATGAAAAAAAATCTAAATATAACTTTTTCACTCCCCCTCTTTTGAATATTGAACACTCAAAGAGTTTTAATATTCAAAGGATTAAAATGTTAAACAAGGAAAAAACAATGAAAAGTAAACATATGGTAATGGCTTTGGCTGCACTGTCTTTTAGCGCGTTGGCAGCAGCACAAATTGTTGATGAAAATCCAAAGAATGAACAACATAGTGCGCAAAAACAGCCCGCAGCTAGTAATCAGTATAACCAACAGTTAGCGCAACTTTTAGAGGTAGCTGGTGATGCAAAAAGTGATCAACCAACACAACTAATACAAACGGCAAAAAATATTCAAAAATGGTATGCAAATAGAGATGTGCTATCAGGTTTTGAAGAGGGAGAAATTAAATTAGAAAGTTATACTTTACTAGTTCATATTTTTTCTAAACTTGAACAATATGAAGATATTTTAAGTGCTTACGAAACATGGTACCCAGCAGGTAGTAATCCGCCATATTTTACAAAAAACTCACTTGCTCATGCCTACATACAACTTGGTCGTTATGAACTGGCTATTGCTGAGTTAGAGGAATTATCTAAAGAGCTTAACGGTAACTTACACGCAGGATCTGCTGGAAACTTAGCATTAGCTTATATTTATAGCGCAGATTACGATAAAGCATTAGACACACTGCAACAAGCTAGTTTAGAGGGAAGTGCTTATGGTGATGTTTTAAAATACTACATTTTTGATCAGCAAAATAATCAAACAAAAATGGCTGAGTTAAAAGGACGTTTACCAGCAGCCTTTGCGGTAACACCGGCTCTACTTCCTCGAGTAGGTATTCCACAATCACCGTTATTAGTTAAATTATAAATAAGCAAATACAAAAAAGCGTTGCCCTTGAGCAACGCTTTTATTCTTATCTTGTTTAGCCTTTATTCAGCAGCTAAATAGTCCAACACCACTTGGTGGTGATCTTTGGTTTTAAACTTATCAAATAAGTGTTTAATTTTACCGTCTTGGCCTACTAAGAAAGTGAGGCGGTGAATACCATCGTACTCTTTACCCATAAACTTTTTGTAGCCCCACACCCCAAATGCTTCAGCAATAGCATGATCTTCGTCAGAAAGTAGGTCAAAGTTAAGCTCTTTTTTAGTTTCAAAGTTTTTAAGGCGCTTAATTGGATCTGGGCTTATGCCAACCACGTGAGTGTTAAATTTAGCAAGCTCGGCTTGTTGATCACGCAGGTTTTCGGCTTGTACGGTACAGCCAGGCGTTGACGCTTTAGGGTAAAAGTATACCAGCACTTGTTTTTCTTTTAATAACTCGCTGAGCACAACGGTTTCGTCATTTTGGTTTTGTAAGCTAAAAGCCGGTGCTGTGTCGCCACTTTGTAATGGGGTAATTTTGTTCATGCTAAACTCCTTAGCGAATACGTCGAAAGATGTAATCTACGTTTAAAACGTGCGAAAGGTTTTCAAAACTAATTTTAAATTGGTCAATGTCAACGTCAACGGGAATATTAAATTCAAGTTCACAGCGCATTTTAAGTTCAGTTTCTTCTTCGTAGGTATCTGATTTTAATGAGCAAATATTAATATTATTATCGGCAAAAAAGCGTGTTACTTTACTCAAGGTGCCAGGGGTGTCTATGCCAGTGTATTCTAGGGTGTAGCCTGCACAAAACTCGCTTTGATTATGGCTTGAAGTACGTTTCATCATAGTAAGCAGGCCAAGCTCCATACCTTTGGTAGGGAGTGTATGCTCAATACGGCTAATGGCCGACATATCACCGCTCAGTAGCATAATAAAAGTAAGTTCGTTGCCTAAAATAGCAATGCGACTATCTATTATATTACAGTGGCAATCACTGACGAGTTGCGTAAGCTCACTAACGATGCCCGATCTATCTTCGCCAATTGCGGTTAAAACAATTTGATGATTTGAAAATGCAGTCATGGGTTTTAAAGTACCTAAGTTACTTGGATGATAACAACCGACTTGGCAACAAAAAATAAACACGTAGCGTTGCACGGCGGCAAAGTTTAACACAAAACCCGCGTTAAACTACAGTGACGGTTAATTTTAGACGGTTAATAGTGCAGTGTTTCTTGTTTTTACAAGCTTGTGAAAGTACCATAGCAAAAATGTGTCTATTTGTAGCCTAGTCTGTCGGTCATCTTGTTGGCTTAATGCAGTTAGATAAGCAAATTATAAATGTAAAGTTAATATTGATTTTACACTGAACCAAATCGGTATTACCCACTCATATATTTGTTAAAACAATTAAGGGTATGCTAAGGAGAATTATCTGTGCAGTATTGGATCCCAAAAGCACTAGCAGTAAGTGTATTGGTAAGTTTGTCAGGGTGTAGTGTATTTACGAGTGATGCCCATAATGAGCGTAATTACCGCGCGCATGAGCCGGTTAAAACACCTGCTTCGTTATCACAACCCGCTCAAGATCCTGTTTATAAGATGGATGTGGGTCAATATGATAATAATCCGGAGGCAACAAACTATCGCCCGCCGGCGCAAGTGTTAACCATTGCTAAAGGCAGTTGGGTTGAGGAAGCAGATAAACAAGCACGTATTTATTTTGATAAAAATGATGGCATTGACGATTTAGATGTATTCATTTGGGACTCGATTCAAGCAGTGCTTGCTGATAACAACATTAGCGCGACACAACAAAACAAAATGCAAGGAACACTGGAAACAGATTGGTACGCCATTGTTAAGCCAGAAGAAAGCTGGTTATGGGGCGATGATGAAAGTGTTGATTTAGAGCGTTTTAAATTTACTATTGAAGAAAAAGAGCATCAACGCACAGCATCATTAACGGCTGAGCTTATTGATTTCAAAGGTGATAAACCTCTGACTGATTTATTAAAACAACAGCTAGAAGTGCGCGCCCTTAATCAAGTGGTGAGTGAATTTGATTATCGCTATCGTCAACTTGAAGTTGATATGCGTAAGCGCCAAGGAATAATTTCATTAGAACTTGGATTTGACAACAAAGGCAATGCAGCACTTGTTACTGAGCAGGCTTACGATACGGTATTCGATCGCTTTTCTGGATTCTTAGAGCGCTTATCTTTTACTATTGTTGAAATAAACCAAGAGACAGGTTTAATTACAGCAGATTATGCGAAAGTAGAAAGCAGTGTGTGGGATTCAATTTGGGGCGATGAACCAACAGAGCTTCCAATTGATGAAGGTCAATACCAAATTTTGGTTAGCAAAACCAAGCAAGGTGGCACCAGTCTAACGTGGATGGATGACAAAGGCGAAACGCTTGAACCAGGTACCATGAATGGTTTGCAACAAGCATTAGAAGCGGCGTTAATTAAGCGCGGTATTAAAATTTAATAATTATAAATATTTACCACAAAAAGAGCACTTAGCTCTTTTTGTGGTTTTTACAGGTTGAAAATATGTCTCAGTTAGATTCATCACGCCCAGCACCCGTTCAAAAAAGTTATGATTTGAAAGTTTGGTTGGTTTTTTTAATTCCTTCTTTAATCGGTGTGTTTTTGTTTATGACGCCAGTACCGTCTGGTGAAATAATGACGATTCCTATCGCGGTAATGGCCAAGGCAATTCAAGCCTCATTCAGTGAAATAGCGCTAGGGCTAATAGCTACCATTATTTGTATTACTGGCGTTATGTCGCTGGTGTTTAGTGTCTTTAAACCGAAAAGCTTAACCAAATTTCGCTTATTAAATCATTTGTTTAATGTGAGTTGGATTTGGTTAGTAACACGGTTGTTTGGTATGGCGTTTGTGCTTTTAACTTATTTTCAAGTTGGGCCGCATGCTATTACCTCAGAAAATACTGGCTTGCTAGTATTAAAAGATTTATTGCCGGTGTTGTTTTCGGTGTTCATTTTAGCGGGCTTGTTACTGCCGTTATTACTTAATTTTGGTTTACTTGAGCTAGTGGGTACCTTACTTACTAAAGTAATGCGTCCATTGTTTGGGGTGCCAGGGCGCAGTGCTGTTAATTGTGTTGCTTCATGGTTAGGCGATGGTAGCGTCGGTATTTTAATGACTGCACGTCAGTACGAAGATAAATACTACACTCAACGTGAAGCTGCTATTATTGGTACCACTTTTTCTGCTGTTTCAATTACCTTTTGTTTGGTGGTTATTGGCCAAGTTAAATTAGAATATTTGTTTGCTCCGTTTTACTTAACCGTGTGTTTGGCCGGTGTAGTGGCTGCGATAATTGTTCCGCGTTTACCACCACTGCGTTTTAAAAAGGACGTGCTTATTGATGGTGAACAACCTGATGGCAACGCCGAGCTAGTTCCTGAAGGCAAAACATTATTTAAGCATTCACTTGATGTTGCATTAACTAAAGCAGAAAAAGCACCAGGCTTAAAAGGCACAATTGAAGAGGGCTTACACAACGCATTTGATATGGTGTTTGCAGTATTACCTGTGGTAATGGCTGTGGGTACATTTGCTTTAATTATTGCTGAGTACACTCCGATATTTCAATATTTAGGTATGCCGTTTATTCCATTTTTAGAATTACTACAAATACCTGAAGCTGAAATGGCGGCGCAAACGATTATGGTGGGATTTGCAGATATGTTTATTCCGTCTATTTTAGCCGCAGGCTCAATTGAAAGCGATGTAACACGTTTTATTATTGCGGCAATGAGTGTAACGCAACTTATTTATATGTCTGAAGTGGGCGCACTTTTATTAGGTAGTAAAATACCGGTTAATATTTTTGAGTTATTTATTATTTTTATTCTCAGAACTTTAGTAACCTTGCCAGTTATTGCCTTAATGGCGCACTGGTTAGTTGGCTAGAGTGACTGATTAGTTGAAAAAGCCCTGAATATTCAGGGCTTTTTTGTTTCTTTGTCTTGCGTTGATGAAATTGATACTGAGGGTTTAAACTCGCTTTTTGCACTTAAGCGCAGCAGTACTAAATTGCCGATAACAATAGCCAGTACAATCGAGATAACGAGTACGATTTGCCAAATTTGCATTACGATGCTCTTATATTTTATTAAGCGGTTATTATGACCACATTAAATAAAAGCTGCAATGCTCTCTAGGGCTGTAAATAAGCAATTAGAAACGTTGTGCCACCGACAAGGTTAAAAAGTTAATCCCTGGGTTGGGAGATTTAAATCCGGCGTTTGAATAGTGAATAATTCGCAGCGCTACATTGGTTTCACCAAAATCCGCCACTAGACCTATTCTGTCTTCAAACTGGTAGTGAGTACTTAGGTTTTTATCTGCAAAATAGCGTTCATCAAGCAAGGAAAAGCCAATACCAGCCTCTACATAAAATGGCGTATTGTATAGGCTAAATGCTGGGAACTGCACTACTGGCGAAACAGCTAACACCAGGTTTGATTGTGACTGTTGATCATGGCGGTAATGCCACAGGTTAATGCTGCTTTCAAGGTAAAAGCGGGCATCACCCACAAAGTTTTGCGCACCCTCTGGATGATACTGATACGCAAGCTTTACTCCAGTTACATTGCCTTCGCCTTTTAATAAGTCTACAGCGTAGCCATGGTTTGGTGATGCATAGGCTGCATGAGTTGTCAGTAAAAATAAACAAAAAACAATAATAGAAATCATACTATATGAGGTTTTCATAACGCCAACTACGGGGGAAATTAAATTAGTAATTAAATGATAAGGGCGGTGAATTACTGTTTTCAATGAGGACAAAAATCCGCTTGTAGATGGCTTGTTAACTGAACACTTTAACTGATTGAATTTATTTAACTAATTATATTGGTGCTAATTGGGCATTAATAAGGTGCTTATTTATTCCTTTTTTGTTGCCTGTTATTTGCGTAAATTACGCTAAACTTAATTATTTAAACTATCCATTTATTATGAAACTTATAAAGCTTTTAGTGGTTGTTGCTGTTTTTTTCAGTAGTGCTTTGTATGCACAAACTCAGCCGTCACCTAAACAATTATTGCAAACTGTAGCCGAATCATTATTTAACGATATTGGGCAGGTAAATGCGCAAGGTAATGCCAGCAAAGAAGCGATGTCTTTAATTGTTGAGCAGCGTTTGATGCCACATATTGATATTAAGTTTGTGTCGTTTAAATTATTAGGTAAACATATTAAAGGTATCAACCGCGAGCAGGGCGTTGCGTTTATTGGTGCGGTGGAGCATTACTTAACGGGTACTTATGCGAGTGCACTAATGAAGTATACAGGGCAAGATGTAATATTTGAGCAAGACGCCGCTGCAAGCGACTCTAAATTTGCCACTGTTAAAACGCAAATTATTGAAACTAATAAACCCACCATAGATCTGCACTTTAAACTGCGTTTGGGGAATGATCAGCAATGGAAAGTATACGATATTGTTGCTGAGGGAATTTCGTTACTCAGTGCTAAGCAAAAAGAGATCATTCAACGAATTTCTGATGTGGGATTAGACCAAGTCACAGCTGAACTGCAGCAAAGTTAGTTCCTTTGCAATTAAAAGCTCCAACCGTAAAAGCAGCTGATGGCGCATGTCGTTAGCTGCTTTTGTATTTTGGTCTATATTGCATGAGTTTACGCTAGCTTGACTACCAAGCTGTGTTAGAATATGACTTCTTTGATTAAGCGTGGTGTCAGCTAAAAACTGTTATAACTGACCACTCACCCGAGCTACACTGGAGTTGTGTTGTTTTAATGGAAAATGTACTAATTTGGCCAAAGGAATACCCGTTATTGGTCAAAGGGCTGGTTGAACAAAACGGTGCCTTCATTTTAGATGCTTTAGAAGCTTGGCCTGCCTGTCGCTCTACTGAAGAAGATGATGGTGTTTGTACTACGGTTTTGCCCCCAATTTATTATTTAACCTGGTTAACCCCCCTAGAGCCGTTTGAAGAATGTTATTTTCAGCATATCTGTGAATATGATGAAGATGCACAAGTCTATATTGCTGCACTTAAAGAGCATTATTTTGCCAATGATTACAGTATAGAAAATATTGTTTTAATGTTGTGTCAGCGACTTGAAAAATACGCAAGTGTATCGGCACAAAATAATATTGAAACGCCGCTTTCATTAATCAGTCTGTTTTTTAGTAAACGTTTTTTTACTTTGATAGAACATGCGCTTGAACAGGGTGCTAAGCTGTCAGCTGCAGATACCTTATCTATTTGGCAAGAGGTCGACTTTAGAGAGCGTTTAAGTGCGCATATTCCTCAGTCGATTGCAGACATTGAATATTTAGCAGAGCTTACTAGCGAAAAGGTAGCTGCAGGCAAAGATTACTTTACTTTATTAACTCAGGTTTCGCCTGATGTTGATTCTATTGTGTTGTTAGAAAATGCCTTACTTGCCCATTTAAACAAGAAAAAAGCTAAGCAAACCATGGCCATGCGCTTTATTGAACAAGGTGCGACGGGTACCTTGACCGATGAAGATAACAAAACAGCATTTATGTGGGCTGCAGAAAAAGGCTATGTAAATGTAATAGAAATGCTCCTGCAATACCAAGATAAAAAAGCCGTAGACATTAAAGGTAATACAGCGCTGCATTACGCGGTGATGAGTAAAAATGAATCGTTAATGATTTTATTGCTTAAAGCAGGGTATGATTTTAGAGCGCGTAATAACGACGGATTAAGTTGTTACCGTTTAGCTGTAAGCATCAAAGCCAGTAACTTAGTTAAATGCCTTGAACGTGATTTTGGTATTAAAGAATTATCGCCAGAAGGGCAGTTGGAGAGAATTAAAAAAGTGCATGTATTACATGCGGTTGTGGCTTTATTGTTACCGCTACAGTTGTTTTTCTTTTTTGATGAAAATATCACTATAAAAAGTGAGCTCACTCTTTTTATGACCATGACGGCGGTGGTGTGTTTTTTCTTTGCAACAAATTTAAAGCGCTGTTCGTTGTATCCGCACGTAAAGCACCCTTGGGGGTTGTTTTTATTAAGAATGATGTCGGTTTTTAGCCTTGTATCCCAGCTAGGTTTAGCGTGTATAGTGGGACTAGCAGCTTTAAGTGAGTTAGTTTAACCACTTACTTAATTATAAAAAAACGCGCTAATAAAGCGCGTTTTTTATGTTCTGAGCTGATAGCTATGAGTTGTTTTTATCGTGTTCATGCGCTGCTTTTTCTTCAGCAAGCTCATCTTTAAGCTTACGAATCTTAAGTCCAAGCTCTTGTCCTCTATGGCGTGCATAGTAAGTACAGCCAATAAACATAGATGAGGCAAATAGTAACTCTAGCAATACCCATACTAACTCATCTTGAGCAACCCACAGCAATGTAAAACCATGGATAAAATAAAACATAACAATGAAGTTAGCCCATGCATAGGTGTAGGTTTTATCTTGTAGTATGCCTTTTAAAGGTAATAATAGCGGTAGCACATAGACTAAAAAGAGAAAGGCGTCACTGTGGCCTTCTCTTGGTGCTAATACAAACATCCATAGTGGCATTAAAATAAGCAGGCCAAAATAACCAAATAGGGCTAGGCGCTGAAATTTTACGGTCACTGGCTTTTTAGCAGACTCGCTATTTTGGGTCATTTAAGTTTACTCGCTACTTGAGTCAAGCGTTTGCCTACGCTTTGACATATTTTAATTTCATCTTTACTTAGGGTAGAGCTGTTACTGCTGCCTGCTACGTGGGAAGCGCCGTAAGGTGTGCCTCCTGTCTCGGTGCCAAGTAACTCTGGTACATCGTAAGGTACCCCCATTAACATCATCCCGTGATGCAATAACGGCAGTGATAAGTTAAGTAGGGTTGCTTCATTGCCCCCATGCATACTACTCGATGATGAGAACACACAAGCAGGTTTATCGATAAGTTGACCTTTAAGCCAAAGATCGCTGGTGGTTTCCCAGAATGTCTTTGCTTGTGCGGCCATCATGCCAAAGCGGGTAGGTGTACCAAATGCAAGCCCATCACAAGCGACTAAATCGTCTTTATTTATCACAATGTCATGTGGGTTTTTAGCCACAAACGTACGCAGTAAGGCGGTTGCGCCTTGTTGCTCTATTGATTCTGCAATCTCATGCGCCATAGCTTCTACAGAGCCATGGCTTGAGTGGTACAGCACCACAATGGTTGTACTCATTATAGAACGCTTAATACGTTTTCTGGCGGACGACCCAAGGCCGCTTTATTGTTGTTAACAACAATGGGGCGTTCAATTAATTTTGGGTTTTCGACCATGGCAGTAATAAGAACCGACTCATCATTTTCGTCTTTTAAATTAAGGGCTTTATATTGCTCTTCTTTGGTGCGCATTAAATCGCGTGCCGAATTAAACCCCAGTTGAGAAACTAAGATACTAATTTGCTCATGAGAAAGCGGTGTTTTTAAATATTCAACAACACTTGGTTCAATGTTTTTACTTTGTAATAGGTTAAGTGTTTCACGTGATTTTGAACAACGCGGATTGTGGTAAATAGTAACTGACATAAAAGGTGCATCCAAAGTATAAATTGCGGCTATTTTAGGTGAACTCAGCAAAGACTTAAAGCCTTGCAAGCTCTTTTTGCAATAACCGATATTGTGTGAGTAACGCTTTTAAACGCTGTTGTTTTACATTTTCACTAGGCTCTACAAAATTAAGCGCTTTTTGTATTTCGTCAGCGGCTTTTAAATATGCGCCATATTGCGATAACACATCGGCGTTAGCTTCATGATACGCGGCCAACTTTTCTTGCTTTTTATAGGCGTCGGTTAAAAGCTGTTTACCTAAACTGTGATCTGGTTTTTCTAATAAAAACGACTTTAGTATGTTTTCAGCTAACTCATATTGCTCAGCTTCTAACGCGGCGTTTGCATAATTTAAAGTGATTACTTGGTTGTTTGGCCGATAGTTGTTTAATTCGCTTAAGTAACTAACTGCGTCAGCTGCTTTTTTTTGTGCAATTAGCAAGTCTGTTTTTGTATCAATATAAAATAAGTTTTTAGGATCGCTTGCCAATAACTTATCCAGGATAGGCTGTGCTTCATCCGTTTTCTTTTGATCAACTAAGCTAATCGCTAAACCATACTGTAGTGCTACGTTATTGTAGGTATTTTCGCGCATTAACTTTCTAAATAAGGCCTCTGCGTTTTCGGGTTTGTTATCGTAACGTGCCAATACACGGCTTTTTGCTAAGTTAAAATCAAGGCTTGAGCCTATCTGGCGTTTTGGATATTGCTCGGCGCGCAAGCGTACATCCGACACGCGGCTTTCTGGCAGCGGGTGAGTCAGTAGAAATGCCGGGGGTTTATATTTATAGCGAATTTGCGCTGCAAGTTTAGTTAAAAATTCACTGGAAGCTCGGGCATCAAATCCTGCATTATTAAGAGTTTGCATACCAATTCTATCGGCTTCTTGTTCGGCCGAACGGCTATGGGTGAGTTGGCTAAATGCCGACTGTGTTTGGCTGGCTGAAATTATCGCCATGCCTGCATCTGGGGCTACAACGGCTGCTAAAATACCGGCTATCATACCGGCAATAGTAAGACCGCTATTGTCTTGCTGTTGCTGAATGCGCCTTGCAAGGTGGCGCTGTGTAACGTGCGCAATTTCGTGACCAAGCACTGAGGCAAATTGACTCTCGTTATCGGCTTGAGCAATTAAGCCCGTGTGCACACCTACATGACCGCCATAAAATGCAAAGGCATTAATTTCGGGGTTATTTAACCAAAAAAATGAAAAACCAAAGCGCACATCATTGGCATTCGCAACTAACTTTCGGCCTAAAGTTGTTAGGTATTCATCAAGCACCGGATCGTTAATTAATGGCGAAGAGCCTCTGATCTGCATCATCATCACTTCACCAATTGCTTTTTCTTTTTCGAGCGGCAAAGCTTGCAGTGCAGACGTGCCTAAGTCGGGCAATTGAAGATTTGTTTGTGCCTTTAACGGCTCACTTATTAGTAGGCTAAATGTAAGCACTGCACTGCATAAAGTGATAAAGGCTGATTTTAGCTGCATTATATTCCTTGTTTATTTTTTATCAGGGGCACTAGCTGTATCATCTGTGTATAAACGGCTGTCCTTTTCACATAGTTGATAAAACGCCTTAATTGAGACCCCATCAACCTTAACAATGTTCAATTGAGTTTGTAAAAAAGCAATAATCTTATGAACCACTTTATGGGAATGTAATATAAGCGCTTTGTCTGCTTCATCGCCTTGGTCTAAGTAAAAGCCAATAAATTTATGTAACTGATTAATGCGAATAACGGTTTTCATGGTCAATGGATCCCACAGTATAAACTCCATTGACTCATCATGTCGTGCGTATCTATCGATGGCAGTATCATGAGAAAAAGGGAACGCTTGTAGTTCAAAGCCGCGCTCTGTAAATACCTGATGCAATGAAATTCGTGGCTTGTTATTGCTCTCTTTCTCAAAAAGCTCATTAGGGTCTATGCCTAACGCCTTGAGGTTCCAATTGCGCTTGTCGGTAATACGCTTTATGGCATTATCAAATCCATGATCAAAAATGCTTTCACACTCGCTTACTGACGAAGCTACTAAGTGATAAAAATGCGGCAGCTCCCCCCAATTAATTTGTTTTTTAAACCAATTAATTTCTTTGAGAGTTGGATTGCTAGGCAATTGCGCTTTATTATGCGAATTAGACATTAACGTATCCTTTTAGCTAACTATGCTATAAGGATAAACCATTGCAGAGGTTGTTTTAAGAAAAAGTTAAATTTAACTGCGGTTAATCTTAATTAGCCCAGGTATAGGACTTATTATTAATGTGAACAGGTAGCGAAACGAGTATGCTAGAGCTAGATTTGCGCGCTTATAAATGCCCACAGCAATTTATTCAGTTTAAATTAGGGCTGCGTGAGGCAATATCGTTAAGACAAGCAATTACCTTTAATATCTCAAGCGAGCAAAACACAGACGATATTGAACGATATTTGCAAAAAAAAATGTATTATTACAAGTTAAATAAACAACAATCGTTGTTATTAGTGGAGCCGTTGCGTGTTTGAATATGTAAAAGCATGGTATGAAAAAAAGTTTTCTGATCCTAATTCAGTTACTTTACTTTTTTTATTATTGGCACTGGTTGCCATGTTGTACTTTTTTGGCCCATTAATTGTGCCTGTGTTAGTGGCACTGATCATTGCTTATTTATTAGATTGGCCCGTGGTTCACTTGGAGCGGTTTGGCTTAAAGCGCTTTACCGCTACTAGCATAGTGATGCTTATATTTATTGGTATTATGCTTACTTTAATACTAGTTATAGGCCCGGTGCTTTGGCAGCAAAGTAGTAACTTAGTACAAGAAACCCCGCATATGGTAGAGCAAGGTAAATCGTTTTTACTCGACCTACCAGCTAAATACCCCAGCCTTATTAGTGCGGAGCAAGTGCAGTCTATTGTGGTAACGGTAGAAACCAAAGTGTTGGAATTTGGCCAAGTGGTGCTGTCGGCATCGCTCAATTCATTAAAAGATGCTGTTGCGTGGTTGATTTATCTTATTTTAGTACCACTACTGGTGTTTTTTATGCTTAAAGACAAAGTAGAGCTCAGTGCCAGCATTGCTAAACTGATCCCGCGCCAACGACGCTTAATTTTGCAAGTGTGGCATGAAATGAATCAGCAAATAATGAATTATATTCGTGGCAAAGTTTTCGAAATTTTAATTATTGGCTCGGTGTCTTTTATTGCCTTTACTGTATTGGACTTACGTTATGCGGCTCTGTTAGGTGTATTAGTTGGCTTTTCAGTACTTATTCCGTTTGTTGGCGCCGCGCTGGTTACTATCCCTGTGGCGGCGGTGGCGCTGTTTCAATTTGGTTTAGAAACACAGTTTTGGACCATTTTAATTATTTACGGCATTATTCAAGCGCTTGATGGTAATGTGTTGGTTCCTTTGTTGTTCTCTGAAGCGGTTGATTTAAATCCGGTGTTTATTATTGTCGCCGTGTTATTTTTTGGTGGGCTGTGGGGCTTTTGGGGCGTGTTTTTTGCCATTCCGTTAGCATCATTAGTAAAAGCGCTGATCAAGGCGTGGTCATCCACACATGAAGAACTCGCACAAGAGCTCGATAACTAAAAAAGCATAGTAAACGCATCCTTAAAACTAAAGATTATTATTCATTCCTATTAAAACTATGTATTATTGGGAATAAGATATATTTTTTAGTAATAAGGTGCGTTTTTAATGTCAGATTTTTTATTGCCAGATAAACCCAATGATCAAGTTTATCTCGATGCGAATGCGACCACACCTGTATTGCCATGTATTGCAGAGGTGGTGTGCCATGCGATGCAAATTTGCTTTGGTAATCCCTCAAGCCCCCATATAACAGGCATTCAAGCGAAGCACTTATTAGAACAAACTAGGCAAAAAGCGCGCAGCGTTATTGGCGCGCAGCAAGGCGATATTTTATTCACCTCGGGTGCTACTGAAGGTATTCAAACTGCTATCGTATCAACGCTAATTAATGCCAAACAGCACACAAAATCTAAACCGGTTTTATTGTATGGAGCAACTGAGCATAAAGCGGTGCCTAATACATTAAAACATTGGAATGCCGTGCTTGAAATTAATGCTGAAATTATTGCTATACCGGTTAACCGTAATGGTATTTTAGATTTAGACTTTATTGCTCAGCATATTGATAACGCCCTAATGATTTGTACTATGGCTGTTAATAATGAAACCGGTGTATATCAAGATTTAAGTGCTATAGAGAGGGTGATTCGTAGTCGTAATAATGATGTCACTTGGATGGTTGATTGCGTACAAGCACTGGGCAAGCAACAACTTAACCTAAGTGAAACAAGTATCGATTATGCGCCATTTTCAGGGCATAAACTCTATGCACCTAAAGGCATCGGCTTATTGTATATTCGTCAAGGTAGCCCATATACGCCGTTTATAGCTGGTGGAGGCCAAGAAAGTGGCATGCGCTCAGGTACAGAGAACCTGCCCGGTATTGCAGGGCTTAATAAGCTGTTTAGTTTGCTGCTTGATAAACAAGACGATACTTTTAAATCAACAGATATACTTAATTTGTATCGCGATAAACTGCATAATGCCTTGGTTGATACCTTCGGCTCTATTACCTTTAACCATGATTTTGCTTGTTCTGTGCCTACAACGTTAAACTTTGCAGTTAATGATTTAACCAGTAAAGAAGTTATTGATTTATTTGATGCTGCCGGTATCAGGGTGAGCGGTGGCTCAGCTTGTAGCACGGGGGCAACCCAAAGTTTTGTACTTGATGCGATGGGAGCCTCAAAATGGCAAAGTGAAAACGCGATTCGTTTATCATTTGGACCTGCCGCCACTATGGCGCAAATAGACTATGCATGTGAGCAAATTCGCGCACTCAAAACGGTATTACAAGCAAATTGCTTGGTTATTTCTGATAGCAGCCTTGTGGCCCAAGAAGTGTGTGCTTTGGGTCTTACCCAATTTAGACATCAAGGTGCTTGCAGTTGGTTGTATGTAGCTGACGATCAACAGGCATTTATTATTGACCCGATTATTGAACTGATCCCTCGCTTTGAAAAAATAGTGAATACGCAAAATTTAACTATTACTGCTATTTTAAACACGCATGAGCACCAAGATCGTCACTGTGCACTTAATTTAATGCGCAGTGCACTGAATGCAAACCTAGTTGCTGGCGAAGTTGATCAATTAGGTTGGCCTATTAACTGCGAACAGTTGCAACTAAACGAGCATGTACTTGAAAAGTTAGCGACGCCTGGGCACAGCCAAGATAGCGTGAGTTATTTATTAAACGCTAATAATGGCGATGTGCAGTACTGCTTTTGTGGTGATTTAATTTTACCTGCAGGGCTTGGTAATACAGTACTTGATGGGGGAGATGCGATGCAGATGGCACACTCTCTGACTCAGTTAGCGGCAGAGCTTAATCCGCAAAGTGTGGTGTGTTCTGGACATGATTATCAACAGTGTTTTGCCATGAATTGGGCTGTGCAACAGCAGCAAACACCTTTATTAAAAGCGCTTATTAAAGGTGATATCAGTCATGCTGAATTTGCCGTGCAAAAACAACAAGCCGATTCACAACAGGCCCGAGTAAATTCGCTTTGTGGCTATGTTAATGCAAAGCCTGCGGTAAACACTTCGCAGCTTAGCTTTAATCAAGCAAAGGACATGCTCTTACATGATAATGTGTATTTAATTGATACCCGAGAACCTTATGAGCATGGCGCAAACAATATAAGTGCATTGCTCAATGTTCCCGAGGCTAAAACTTTAAATATCCCCTTAAGTCGAATGGCCTATGCACTTACCCAAGACCAACTAGATAAAAAAAATAAATATATACTGGTGTGTCGAAGTGGGAACCGTTCAAAAATTGCGGCAGCAAATTTAATTGAACTTGGTTATAGCAGTGTTTTTAACTTATCAGGTGGTTTAGCATTGACAGGCTGATACCCTAATAAAGGAAAAAGGCCGACATGTGTCGGTCTTTTTTTTGTCTGCTTCAATTAGAAATTAATAAAATCTTCATTGTTCAGAGGGGTTGAACTGTTGTTAATTTCAATTTTTAATTTTATGATACCGGTGTCAAAAGCAAAAAATTGCGCTATTATCTGCATCAAAGCTTATAAAAATAACGCAAATTAGACTTTTTAAGCTATAATATTGGGCTTTGCTTTTTACAAAATTCGGTTATTTTGCGTCGTAAAAAATTAAATAAAGCGCTTTAAATCAATAGATTAATAAATTAGGGGATGTTTACATGGCGAGCCGTTCTGAGTTAGTAAGTTGGCAAGCACTAGAAAATAGTGCACAAAAGATGGCACAAACACATCTGAAAACTTTATTTGCACAAGACGATTCTCGTTTTTCTCAATTCTCTACTCAAATTCCTGGTGTATTGTTTGATTATTCAAAACAACGTATAGACGAAAGCGTATTTGCCCAATTAATCTCATTAGCTAAAGAGTGTGATATTGAAGCGTGGCGTGAAAAAATGTTTGCCGGTGAGAAAATAAATATCACCGAAGACCGTGCCGTATTGCATACCGCACTTAGAAATCGCGCCCATACACCGCTTATTGTTGACGGCGAAAATATTACAGAAGCGGTCGATAGTGAACTTGCCAAAATTAAGACCTTTGTTGAAAAAGTGCGTAGTGGCCAATGGCTAGGTTATACCGGAAAAGCGGTAAAAGATGTGGTTAGCATTGGTGTTGGTGGTTCAAACTTAGGGCCACAAACGGCAACAGAAGCACTTAAAGCAGTGGTTGATAAGCCATTAAACGTTCACTATGTTTCAAATGCAGATGGCGTACAAATTGCGTCTGTACTAGATAAAGTAAACCCTGAAACCACGTTGTTTGTAATTTCGTCAAAGACATTTACTACCTCAGAAACCATGACTAACTCAAAAACAGCGGTTGATTGGTTTTTAGATAGTGCAAAAGATGACAGCGCTATAGCAAAGCATTTTGTTGCAGTAAGCACCAATTTAGAAAAAACCGCTGCATTTGGTATTAGTGACGAAAACGTATTTACCATGTGGGATTGGGTTGGTGGTCGTTTTTCTCTTTGGAGCGCCATTGGCTTACCTATTGCACTTTATGCTGGGTTTGAAGCGTTTGAGGACATTCTAGAGGGAGCATTTGAAGTTGATGAGCACTTTAAATCGGCGCCGCTTGAACAAAATATTCCTTTGCTTATGGCGCTACTTAGCATCTGGAATACC
Organism: Pseudoalteromonas sp. DL-6; assembly: GCF_004328665.1. Taxonomy (NCBI): domain Bacteria; kingdom Pseudomonadati; phylum Pseudomonadota; class Gammaproteobacteria; order Alteromonadales; family Pseudoalteromonadaceae; genus Pseudoalteromonas; species Pseudoalteromonas sp. DL-6. The sequence goes on along the minus strand of NZ_CP019770.1, from coordinate 1,969,466 downwards.
AGCTTTTTAGGATTTGATTCGCAAGCTATTTTACCATACGACCAGGCACTGCATATGTTGCCAGCGTATTTACAACAAGGTGAAATGGAAAGTAACGGTAAACACGTCACTTTTGATGGGCAAACCGTACCTTACACTACCGTGCCTATTATTTGGGGTATGACAGGAATAAACGGTCAGCATGCGTTTTATCAATGTTTGCACCAAGGTAATGTGATTGTTCCTGCTGATTTTATTGGCTCTGTAAAGCCGCAGGTTAACGTAGATAAGCATCACGATATTTTATTATCGAATTTTTTTGCACAAACCGAAGCACTAATGAACGGGGTTGATGCACAGCAGATAACGGCTGATCTAACAGCTAAAGGCAAAACGCCTGCACAAATTGAAATGCTACTTAAGCATAAAATTCACCAAGGGAACCGCCCAACAACGTCTATATTATTAGACACGGTTGATGCAAAAGCGGTCGGTCGATTAATTGCACTTTATGAACATAAGATTTTTTGTCACGGTATTATTTTACAAATATGTTCATTTGATCAGTGGGGCGTGGAGCTTGGTAAAGGCTTAGCATCTAAAATTGAAGCTGAATTAACTGATGATAACGTGGTTAATGAGCATGACAGCTCAACACAGGGCTTAATGGCGTACTACAAACAACACCGTACGCAGTAACATTTTCACTTATTACACAATAAGTAACCAAATACCTTTGAACGGGTAGCGCTGGAGTCCTAGGGCCTGTATTTTTGTGAGAGGAATTACAGTGTCCCTAGACCCATTTTTTAATCGCGCAGATAACTAACAACATTAGCAGGCCTTGCGCTGAGGTCTGCATTATCCAGATAATAAACCGCTATAACTGATTACCAATACGGTAGTGGCAGGTAGCATAAACGTAGAGAGTAACTATGCTTAATCCTTTTGATATTATAATTTTTGGGGGCGGTGGTGATCTTGCGTTACGCAAATTACTTCCTGCAATGTATCGAGCATATCAAGAAGGTAACTTACCGCAAGGCTCACGTATTTTGCCTACCGTGCGCGAACAAAGTAAATGCGATGAATACATCGATACTGCACACAAAGCATTACAAGAATTTTTAAGCGAAGGCGAATATAACGCAAAAGATTGGAAATCGTTCTCAGGCTTTTTAGTACCCGTAGTGAGCAATGTTACCGAAGCGGATGATAACTGGGATGTATTGAAAAAAATTCTAGATGAAGACGACAGCGATAAATCGCGAGTATTTTACTTATCTCTTCCACCTGCTGTTTATGGCACCTGTTGTGAAATATTATCAACTAAAAAACTAATTACTGCTAACTCGCGCGTTGTAGTAGAAAAACCGATTGGTTACTGCGGTGAGTCAGCCGAAGTGATTAATGCGAAAATTGCACAGTACTTCAACGAAGAACAAATTTTCCGTATTGACCACTACTTAGGTAAAGAAACGGTTCAAAACTTAATGGCCTTGCGTTTTTCAAATTCATTATTTGAGAACATGTGGGATGCTAAATCGATTGATAATATTCAAATTAGCTTGTCAGAAACGGTAGGGCTTGAAAGCCGTGCTGGTTTTTATGACAAAGCGGGTGCCTTACGTGACATGGTGCAAAACCACTTGTTACAGCTACTTTGTTTAGTGGCTATGGAGTCACCACATAAGTTAAACGCTAACAGCATCCGTAACGAAAAATTAAAAGTATTAGAAGCATTACGTCCACTTGAAGGCACAGATGTTGATAATAATATTATTCGTGGTCAGTACGTACCTGGTGATTTAAACGGTAAAATAGTCCCAGGTTACCTTGAAGAGCTAAACGAAGGGGCGAGTAAAACCGAAACTTTCGTTGCTATTCGTGCGCATATTGATAACTGGCGTTGGGCGGGCGTGCCTTTTTATCTGCGCACCGGTAAACGCATGGCGAAGCGCTGCGCTGAAATTGTAGTGCAATATAAAAAAGTATCGCATAACGTGTATGAAGACAGCGTAGGCAATATTGAACCAAATCGTTTGATTATTCGCTTACAGCCTCAAGAAAGCATTCAGTTAACACTGATGTCAAAGCGTCTTGATAACTTAGATATGCAACTTGAACCTGTAACGATGAATATTGAGTTGTCACAAGCGTATAGTAATGGTTTCCATTCTGATGCTTATAAACGTTTAATGCTTGATGCGGCCGCTAATAATCCTTCATTATTTATTCACCGCGACGAAGTACGCCAAGCGTGGAAATGGATTGATCCAATTATTGAGCGTTGGCAAGAGAAGGGTAAACCTTCATTGTACCGAGCGGGTAGTTGGGGTCCTGAAGACGCTGATGATTTATTAGCAGAGAATAACCATGTTTGGTTTAACACCGGTGATAAGGCATAAGTAATGGCAACAATAGTAGAAAAGTTTTTTGACGATAAAGCCGCTTTAACTGATGAATTATCTCAGTCATTAGAGCAGGCCTTACGTGATGGTATTGAAGCTGATGGCCGTGCAGTGCTAATGGTTTCAGGTGGCTCTTCACCTGAACCTGCGTACAAGCATTTATCAACCCTTGATTTAAACTGGGCTCATGTTGATGTTGCTATGGTTGATGAACGTTGGGTAGAGGCAAGTCACGAAAAGAGTAATGAAGCATTCATTAAGCGTACCTTGCTACAAAACCATGGTGCAGCGGCTAATTTTATTAGCATGAAAAATGCAGCAGCCACTGCAGAGCAAGGTGTTGATGCGTGTGAAGCGCAGTTTCAAGCATTAAAGCGTCCGTTTGATGTGACTATTTTAGGTATGGGCCCAGATGGACATACAGCTTCGTTATTTCCACATGCTCAAGGGCTAGAAAACGGCTTAGATTCAAGTCAACTTGTGTGCGCCATTAATGCAATTGAGAGTGATGTAACAGGGAGTATTACCGAGCGCATGAGCTTAACCCTAAATGCAATTTCACAATCTAAAGTAGTTAAATTACTCATTAGTGGCGATGAAAAGCTGGCTGTGTATAAACAAGCTTTAGCGGGTGGTGATGTGAATGATATGCCGTTACGTGCAGTACTGAACCATCCTGAGATCAACATTGAAGTGTATTGGGCACCTTAATTTAGTCTAAACTAGCTGCTTTAAAACCATGTTGAATTGATGGTTTAATGAAAGGTCAGTCGCTTTTGCTACTGGCCTTTTTTATTGGTGAGTTGTTTTCACTCTTGATTAATTTATACAACAAAGTGTTGTAAAAAATTTTGAAGCTTAAATATTACCCTAAAACTAAGTACCTTTTAAATCCTCTTACAACTCCCTAAAACCACTGAATAAATCTTTATTTATCAATTAAAACAATTAGTTATCACATGGTTGAAATTGAGCAATATAGCGTTTTAATCGCATCTGCTATCCGCGCAGTCATCTACTTTAAATACATTAAGTATAAAAAACGTCATTATTTACATGCTTGGTATGAAGAGTAATTACCAGTCGAACTCTACTTTTTCATGAAATAATTAATCACTTTTAAACCAATGGCTTAATTGTAAATGAGTTAAATTTCATACAAAAAGCGCGGAAAAATGTAGCAAAATTGTAATTTAGCATGTATGGTTTGTTACTACTATGACAGCGCTGTCATGGCGGTTAGGCAAAATGATAAACAAAACCAATAAAATGATTCGAGGGGAATCCTGTGTTAGCTAAAAATTTTAAAAAAAGCTTATTAGCAGTAAATATCGGCTTAGTTGTGGGAGCTGGGTTTACTGGTGCTGCATTCGCAGCCGATGAAGTTAAAGTTCAAGATGATGTTGAAGTTATTGAAGTACGCGGTATTCGCGCTTCAAATAAAGAAAACTTAAACGGAAAACGTTTTTCTAATGCTGTTGTCGACGTAGTAACAGCGGAAGATGTTGGTAAGTTTCCTGATGGCGATGTAGGTGAGTCTCTTGGTCGTATTTCTGGTGTCAGTGTATCTCGTCAGTTTGGACAAGGTCAGCAAGTATCAATACGTGGTGCTTCAGCACAACTTACACGTACATTACTTGATGGCCATACTGTTGCGTCAACAAGTTGGTTTGACCAACAAGCAGTAGACCGCAGTTTCAACTACTCATTATTACCTTCAGAATTAGTCGGTGGCTTAGAAGTTTATAAGTCGTCACAGGCTAATCTAGTTGAAGGTGGTATTGGTGGTACGGTTATCGTTAAAACACGAAAACCACTAGATTTAGAAGCAAACACTGTGTTTGCAAGTGTAAAAGCTGATTATGGTACAGTTTCTGAAGAGACAGATCCTGAACTTTCTGGCTTATACAGCTGGAAAAACAATAACGAAACATTTGGTATCCTAGCGGCAGGCTCATTATCTGAAGTAGATTACCAACGTAACGGTATTGAATCATCAGGTGGCTGGAGTGGCGGTATGGCGCCAACAACATTCCAACAAGCGCGTGAACGTATGGCGTACAATGTTGCCATGCAATATCAGCCGTCAGATTCACTTGTATTAGGCTTGACTTACACTAGCTTAGAGTTAGATGCTAATAATGCTAACTCGCAAATCATTATCTTCCCAGGTGAGGGCTCATGTGAGCAAGTTAACGCATCTGGTAACTGTGTCTCTCGCAACATAGATGGCACTGGTACTGCTTTTTTCCAAACATGGGCGCGTAAAGCAAGCATGAAGTCTGATACTGTTGATTTAGACTGGCAGTATGATGCAGAGTCATTCACATTTAAAGGCCGTGTAGGTAAAACCAGTGCTGATAGTGACGTAACAACTGCAAACTATGGTATGTTTGCTAATAATAATAGTGACCTAAATGGTTCTATGGATATGACTGGTGATGTGACTAAATTTAATTTAGCAAACCAATCTTACGATGCGAGCATTTTACCTGATACCATCAGTCCGCAAACATGGGCGCCTGAATATAACCCTGATTCAGATGAAGAAAGCTACTTAAACTTAGATTTCGAAATTCCACTTGATCTTGGTGTGGTTACTGCTATTAAAACTGGTTTAAGATATGCCGATCATAAAGTTGTTCAAGATGGTAATGCTGCTATTGTAAACCCAGATTTAGTGCCTGTGCGAAATGCATCTGCATACTACCCTGGTACAGTGACTGCGGGCGGTGGCTTTGTTATACCTGAACCTGATATGGATTTAATGATTGCTGATTCATTAGCAATGACTGAAGGTTATACTGCACGCCCACAAGCTTATGGCACCATTGAAGAAGAAAATTTAGCAATCTATGCGATGGCTGATTTTGACGCAGGTGGTATTCGCGGTAATTTAGGTGTGCGTTACATCTCAACTGATATTTCGTCAGATTACTATGACTTAAGCGATGAAGGTGTTTACGATTCTACCTTATCTACAGATAAAGCAGATTACAGTGAGTTCTTACCAAGCTTAAACGTCGTTATGGACTTAGCTGATAACGTCATTTTACGTACCTCGGCAGCACAAGTTATTTCTCGTCCTAATTACGCTGACTTATTTGCAACGCGTAATCTAGCTGGCTATACAGATAATCGCCCTTTAAATGAAGTTTTAAATACTGGTAACGTTGGTTTAAGCCCGTTTAAAGCATTCCAAGCTGATATCGGTGTTGAATGGTATTTTGATGACGATGCAATGTTAAGCGTCACTTACTTTACTAAAGAAGTAAGTTCGTTTATCTCTACACAACAACAAACGAATCAACAAATTGGTATTGATATCCCAGTTTATACAACCAACCCAGATGCAGGCGAACCACCATGTGGCGCGCAGCAATATGACTGTTGGACAGTGAGCTCTTCTACCAATGGTACAGGTGGTTCAATTGAAGGTATTGAGTTCCAAATTCAAGATTCGTTTGATAACGGCTTTGGTTATTCATTTAACTATACCTATTCAGATGCTGAGGCTCCAGCAGAGAACTACCCGGACCGTGTTGGTGTATTTTCTGATTCATCGAAAAATAGCTACAACGTAGTTGGTTTTTATGAAAATGATGATTTTTCTGCACGTTTAGCATATAACTGGCGTTCAGAGTTTATTATTCGTGAAGCACCAGGTTGGTATGGTAACCGTGAGCATCAAGCCTACGGACAGCTAGATTTCAGTGCAACGTACTCTGTCACTGACTACTTAGATGTTACTTTCGAAGGTATTAACTTAACAGAGGAAGACAGTATTCAGCTTGGTAATAATGATGCATCAACATCATTACCAAACCCTGATCTACTCAATGACTTCCCAGTGTGGAGCTTTGAAGGTGAAGCACGTTATAAACTTGGTGTAACAATGCGTTTCTAATACGCTGAGTTAATAAAAGTAATCTAGGCCCAGCATTGCTGGGCTTTTTTACGAGATTAAACATCATTGGTGATTTATGAATATAAAAAAAGTGGCAATTTTAGGTGGTGGAACAGCTGGTTGGTTAGCTGCAAACCACATTGGCAAAGAGCTGCTGAAGCGCAAAGGTGTTTCAGTGACTTTAATTGAGTCACCCGATATACCGCCAATTGGAGTAGGCGAAGGCACAGTACCCGACATAAGAAACACGCTAAAAACTTTTGGTATTCGTGAAGATGAATTTATTCGCCAATGTGATGCGACGTTTAAGCAGTCGATAAAATTTGTTAACTGGATGGACAAGAAAAAGCATGGGGAAGGTAACTTTTTTCATCACTTGTTTGATGTGCCAAACCCCTACGATACTAAACATTTAACTCAACATTGGTTAAACGATAAGCAAAAATCAAAAAGTCATGCGCAGTATTTATCTTCTCAGCACGCTATTTGTGAGGCTGGTTTAGCCCCCAAAAGTATCACTAATGCCCAATATGAGGGCGAGTTAGCTTATGCGTACCATTTCAATGCAGGGAAATTTGCGCAACTGCTCTCGTGTAATGCAAAAGATAAGTTTTCGGTGTCTCACGTACATACCAATGTAACTCAAGTAAAGCTTGCTAATGATGGCACAATAGCAGCGTTAGTGACTGACAGCGAAGGTGAACTTGAATTTGACTTTTATATTGATTGTTCGGGTTTTGAATCTTTACTCATAGATAAAGCTTTAAAAGTCCCTTTCGTTGATGTGTCTGACACTTTACTTATTAATAGCGCCTTAGTTGTGCAAGTACCTACAAAAGAAGACGATGATATTCCGCCTTATACACTTGCTACCGCTCATCAAGCTGGCTGGATTTGGGACATTGCGCTCACTAATAGGCGGGGAGTGGGCTTTGTTTATTCAAATAACCACATGACCGATGAACAAGCACATGAAAAATTGGATCGTTACCTAGGGGCAAGTAAGCAAGGTCTTAGTTATAGAAAAATCCCCATGAGAGTAGGTTATCGTGAAAAGTTTTGGCATAAAAACTGTGTCGCGCTTGGCTTAGCGCAAGGCTTTTTAGAACCATTAGAGGCAACCTCTATTTTATTAACTGATTTTTCAGCGAAGTTTTTAACCCTACGTTTTCCATCATCAACTGAGCAGCTTGAACAGTTAGAAACGCGGTTTAATCACGCTATGGGGTATGCGTGGGAACGTACTATTGATTTTATTAAATTGCACTACTGTATTTCAGATAGAACAGATTCAGCTTTTTGGGTGGCTAATAAAAGTGATGACACTATTTCTGAGTCATTAAAAGAAAAGCTTAGTTTGTGGGAAGAGTTCATTCCGGTTAGAGATGACTTTTTCAGCCAGTTTGAAGTGTTTTACTTAGAAAACTTTTTATTTGTACTTTATGGAATGCATTTCAACACTAAGGCACCGCCTTGTACCAGTGCAGAACATGAACACTGTTTAGTACGTTTACAACAACGAGCTGAGATAGATCAATACTTAATAAATAAGCTACCCAATCACAGAGCGCTTTTAGATAAAATTAAACAATATGGACTGCAGTCAATCTAATGATTTGTGAAAGGTTTAAGCGCTATATTCACAAAGATCATCGTACACTTGCGAAAGAGGCTATCGAAAGACGGCCTTTTTTAGCATCCGCTAAGCAGCTTTGTTCAGAATAAATATTGGCACTGTGTAATAAGTTACCTTGGTAAATAACAAGGCGGTTAAATTTAGCATCAACTTTAAAAACCTGTTCAAATAAACTTGTGCTGCCAGCTAAATAGCCTTGATGCTCATTAGGGTTCTTTTTAACATCATTAACTATATCTGCGAGCAGTGGCTTGTGCTGTTGTTTAAATTCAATAATGTTTTGAGGTATATACTTATAAATACTTGTTCCACCAAGCTCCTCTGGCGATAAGTAATGCACAAATGCGTAATCTCTCTCATCACAAGAATCAATATGCGGTACTTTTTGATCAACAATTAAATTCGCGGGTTTGCATGAAACTAATGAAAGTAAACTTTTATGAAGAACAGACTGCTGATAATCTTTATTGTCTATTTTAGGCAGTATTTCATTTTGAAAAAATGCATGTAAAACCCTTAAATAAGGTTGCGGCATATTGTCGCGAATACCAGGGTAGAAGGAGTTGTCTGAAAACATAGGGTTAAAGTAGGCTATGTTGTGAGCAAAATTCATTACACTACTGGTATCTAAAAGAAAATCATCAACAACGAAGGCTGATAGCTTGGTGCCAGGGATCATCAGTTTTTCAATTTTTAAGTTTGGGTTTACAGTTAAATTTTTCATTATTTTAGTGTCTATTTTTGATGGGCTTATTTAAATGTGAACTTTCTATTTAGGCACAAAATTAATATACCACCGAAGACAGCGTTGTCAAAGAGCGCTTTTTGAGCTAATTGTGTTTACGAATTTCTTCTTCAGTGGCGTTTATTGGTTATTTGTTGAAATAATAAGCGATAATGTTTTTGTTAATTATTAACGTACAAAATGACACAAAATTTTCACTTCCTTTTTGTCACCAAAACCATTAGCCTTAGGCTACTAACAGTAAAAAATCAAATTTATAAAATAACGGAGCAGTAACATGGCGGAGCAACAAGTACAGCCTTTACACAACGAAAAACATGCCAATACTAAAATTAAAAATGGCATCAACATCGAATTTATGAAAACTCAACACTTAGTGCCAGTGGTTGCACATGAGTTTGCGCGTATTGCTAATGAATTCCCAATGTCTTTTGTTAAAAATAACGAAACAGGTACTTTCCAAGCGGTTGCTATGTTTGGTCTAGAGCCAGGTGAAAATTTATTTATTGATGGCGACAAATGGACAGCAGCATTTGCACCTATGGCAACAACGCGTTACCCATTAGGTTTAGTAAAGCACCCAGAGCAAGATCAATTTGGTATTGTAATTGACGAAGCAAGCCCGTTAGTAGGCGAAGAAGGCAATGCATTATTCGAAAACGGTGAGGAAACTGACTACCTGAAGCGCCGCAAAGAAGCGTTAGTATCATTTATTGAGTTTTCTCAAGTAACTGATGCCTTCACTAAATTCCTTGCTGATAAAGAACTACTGGTAGCACAAACGCTAACAGTTGATATTAAAGGCGAGAAAAAAGACATCAACGGTATTTACCTTATTGATGAGAAAAAATTAAATGAACTAAGCGATGCAGACTTCCTTGAGCTTCGTAAGCGCGGTTATTTAGCACCAATCTATTCTTTCTTAACGTCTACGCACCAAGTAGCACGTTTAGCGCGTTTAAAAGCGCAACAAGCGTAATTTTAAACAGAATTAAAAAAAGCGCCTTAGGGCGCTTTTTTTGTGCCATTAAACTCAGTTCACTTGAAAAACGCTTCATAACCATTCACATTGGTTTTAATCCTGTATTTATAAAAGAACACACAATGAAAAAATCACTATTATTAGGGCTCATTGCAACAAGTTTAATGGGGTTGAGCACGCAGGCATTGAGTGAAAACACAAATACGCCGTTTGCCATTGCGATTCATGGCGGTGCAGGCACGATTGAAAAAAGTAAATTTACGGCAGATCAAGAGCAAGCTTATCGCAATAAATTAACAGAAGCTGTTGAGGCCGGATATAAGGTACTTGAACAAGGCGGAGAAAGCCTTGATGCAGTGACTACTGCCATTGAAGTACTTGAACAATCGCCTTATTTTAATGCTGGGCGTGGTGCGGTATATACCTATGATGGTAGTCACGAATTAGATGCCTCTATAATGGATGGTCGCAATCGTCAAGCTGGCGCTGTGTCAGGTATTAAACATATCGAAAGTCCAATTAAACTTGCCCGGTTAGTAATGGAAAAATCAGTGCATGTGATGTTAAGTGGTCAAGGTGCAGAAGAGTTTGCCAAAGAGCAAGGCATTAGCCTAGTAGAGAACAATATATTTGATACTGAGCATCGTTATGAGGCTTTATTAAAAGCCAAAAAGAAACTCGAGGCGAGCAAAAATACCAGTAAAGATTATCAGGCAGCGCATAAAGCCTTACCAGTAAATTATAAAGTGGGCACGGTCGGAGCGGTGGCACTGGATAAACAAGGGAATTTAGCAGCGGGCACGTCAACTGGCGGAATGACCGCAAAACGTTTTGGTCGTATTGGCGATGCACCGGTTATTGGCGCAGGTACTTTTGCTGAAAATGCCTCATGTGCGGTTTCGGCAACTGGGCACGGCGAATATTTTATTCGTTATAATGTGGCAAGTGATATTTGTGCGCGAGTAAAGTACCAAGGTAAAACCATAGACCAAGCAGGTAATGAAGTAATAAACGAGGTGCTTAAACCGATAGGGGGCACAGGCGGTGTTATTATTATTGATACAAAAGGCAGTATTAGTCTGCCCTTTAATACTACTGGCATGTATCGTGCGAGTAAGTCCAATACGCAAGCAACTTATGTAGGTATTTTTAGCGACGAATAAACGCAATTAGTCATTGGCTGGTGGTTTATATAATAATCCGCTGATTGTTATATTCTTTACAGGATTAACCCCAGCCATTTAATTTGCTACAATCGGGGCTCTTTGACTAATTTTTATAAGGTATGCAGGTGGTAAACCTAGGTCAGTTATTTGGCGAGCTAAAAACGTGCTTAAAAAAAGATCAATTCAGTTTTAAAAAGCGTCTTCACGGCGTTAAAAAAATCACCGACGAGGCAAAGCTTACCAGTGCGCTTGAAAAAATTGCGGCTGATATTAGTCGTAGTCAAACGCTTCGAGAGCAGCGCTTAGCTGGGCTACCTAAAGTTACTTACCCTGAGCAGTTACCGGTTAGTCAAAAAAAAGACACCATTAAAGAGGCCATTGCTAATAATCAAGTGGTGATCATTGCTGGTGAAACTGGCTCAGGCAAAACTACACAAATACCCAAAATGTGTTTAGAGCTAGGCCGAGGCGTTGAGGGCTACATTGGCCATACGCAACCAAGGCGTTTAGCAGCACGTAGTGTTGCCAACCGTATAGCAGAAGAAATGCAATGCGAGCTTGGCCAGCAGGTCGGTTTTAAAATTCGTTTTAGCGATCAGGTATCTAATAACAGTTACATTAAACTGATGACCGACGGTATTTTATTAGCTGAAATACAACAAGACCGATTTTTAAATCAATACGACACCATTATTATTGATGAAGCACATGAACGTAGCTTAAACATTGACTTTATTTTAGGTTATCTTAAAAATTTACTCCCAAAACGCCCCGATTTAAAAGTTATTATCACCTCAGCAACTATCGACCCTGAGCGCTTTTCTAAGCATTTTGATGATGCACCTATTATTGAAGTATCAGGAAGAACGTTTCCAGTTGATGTACGCTATAACCCAATTAGTGATATTCAAAAAGAAGATATGGAAGCCGAAGGCGACCAACTTCAGGGGATTTTTGATGCGGTAGATGAACTTTGCGCCGAAGGTCCTGGCGATATACTGATTTTTTTAAATGGTGAGCGAGAAATACGCGATACCGCCGATGCACTAAGCAAGCGTAATTTAAAACACACAGATGTATTACCTTTGTATTCAAGGCTATCGAACGCTGAGCAAAACCGTATTTTTGCGCCGCATTCGCGCCGCCATATTATACTCTCTACCAACGTCGCTGAAACATCGCTAACAGTACCTGGTATTCGTTATGTTATTGACCCGGGTACAGCGCGAATTAGTCGTTATAGTTATCGCACAAAAGTGCAACGTTTACCTATAGAGCCTATTTCGCAAGCCAGTGCTAATCAGCGAATGGGGCGCTGTGGACGTGTTGAAGCGGGTATTTGTATTCGTTTATATTCAGAAGATGACTTTTTATCGCGTCCTGAATTTACTGACCCTGAAATATTGCGTACTAATTTAGCATCAGTTATTTTGCAAATGTTAGCCCTTGGGCTGGGTGATATGGCGCAATTTCCTTTTGTGCAAGCTCCAGATAGCCGAAATATTAATGATGGTTTAACATTGCTTGAAGAGCTACAAGCAGTAAAAGCGGCTAAGCGTCATCAAAAAACCAGCCTAACACAATCTGGGCGAGAGCTAAGTCGTTTGCCGGTTGACCCGCGTTTAGCAAAAATGGTGCTAACTGCACATAAACTGGGTGCATTGCGTGAGGTGATAGTTATTGTTGCCGCGCTTTCGATTCAAGACCCCCGCGAGCGACCACAAGAAAAACGCCAAGCCGCGAATGAAAAACATGGTCGCTTTGACGATCCAGACTCTGACTTTATTGCCTTTTTAAACCTGTGGAATTACCTAGAAGAGCAGCAAAGTGAGCTGACTAACAGCCAGTTTAGAAAGTTATGTCAAAAAGACTTTTTAGCCTATATGCGTATTCGTGAATGGCAAGATATCGTTTATCAAATCAGCACTGTGTGCAATGAAATGAAAATGAAAGCCACCACTAATATTGCAGGCAGTGAGCTTATTCACAAAGCACTTTTAAGTGGCATGCTCAGTCACATCGGTTTCAAAGACGAAAAGCAGCTATATAAAGGTGCGCGTAATAGCCAATTTCATATTTTCCCAGGCTCAGGCTTATTTAAAAAGAGTCCAAAATGGATGATGTCGGCTGAGTTGGTGGAAACCAGTAAACTCTATGCTCGTATTAATGCCAAAATTGATGTGAACTGGGTAGAGCCGTTTGCTCAGCATTTAGTAAAACGCAGCTACACAGAGCCTCATTGGGAGAAAAAGCCCGGTGCAGTGATTGCCTTTGAGCAACAAACTTTGTATGGCTTATTAATTGTTAATAAGCGCCGCTGTGTGTACAGCAATATTGACCCAAAAGTAAGCCGTGAGTTGTTTATTCGCACAGCGCTGGTTGAACAAGAGCTGGGACTCAATGAAGGATTTTTACAATATAACCGCGAATTAATTGAAGATATTCAAGTGCTCGAGAACAAATCTCGTAGGCGCGATATTTTAGTTGATGAACAAACCTTATTTGAGTTTTACGAGAAAAAAATACCGAACGATATTAATAATCGTGCTGCGTTTATTAAGTGGTATAAAACACAAAAACAGCAAGACAAACACTACCTGCACATGACGCGAGAAGAGCTCATGCAGCATGGTGCAAGTAGCATTACCGAATTTGACTATCCAGATACATGGCAACAAGATAATTTAATGTTGCCGCTTACTTATCATTTTGATCCAGGCCAAGCAGTTGATGGTGTTGCCGTGCAGATACCGGTTGCGCTATTAAACCAAGTTCAAGAAAGTGGTTTTGATTGGCATATACCGGCATTTCGTCATGAGCTAATTTGTGGGTTAATCAAGTCATTGCCAAAGTCACTTCGCCGTAACTTTGTCCCTGCGCCTAATTATGCCGATGCGGTGTTAGCGGCCATAGAGCCTCTACAAGGCTCGTTAATCGACTCACTAAGTAATCGGTTATTGCGCATGACTGGCGTGCGAGTCGACCCTGAGGCGTGGGATTTAACAGCCCTTGCTCCTCATTTAAGATTGCAGTTTGAAGTCCGTGATGAAAACGACCAACTTCTTGCCCGTGGGCTCGATTTAGCTAAGCTTAAAGCGCAGCTTCAAGGCAAAGTGACAGACACCTTATCTAAAGTGGCCGACAAAGGCATAGAAAAAACCGATTTAACCCAGTGGGATTTTGGTGAGTTACCAACATCGTATGTGAAAAAGCAAGGTCAATACGAAATTAAAGCCTATCCAGCGCTGGTGGATAAAAAATCAACGGCCGCAGTAGAGCTATTCGATAACGAAATAAAAGCGCAATTAGCGCACCAGCAAGGTTTACGTCGTTTAGTACTGTTAAACGTGCCATCACCTATTAAATACCTGCAGCAAAATCTACCAAACAAAGCTAAATTAGGATTGTACTTTAATCCTTTTGGTAAAATTGCCGATTTAATTGATGACTGCATTGCATCAGGCGTTGATAGCCTATTAGTTAAATATGGTGACATTCGTACAAGTGAGGCATTTGAAACGGTTAAAGAGCATATTCGCGGCGAGTTAGGCGATACCGTTGTGGCCATTGCTACACAGGTTGAGCAAGTGCTGAGTATTGCGCATGCACTGCATAAAAAAATGAAAGGGCGTGTAGATTTAACCATGATCACCGCTCATGGGGATATTAAGTCTCAGCTAGAATCACTTATTTTTAAAGGCTTTGTCAGTCAACATGGGGCAGACAAACTCGGCGATTTAATTCGTTATTTAAAAGCGATTCAAAAACGCCTAGAAAAACTACCTGTTGACCCAAATCGTGATAGATTATGTGTGTTAGAGCTTGAAAAAGTAGCGCAAGAATATAAAAAACTAACGAATAAAACACCTAAAGGAATGCCATTGCCTACTGATGTTGAGGCTATTTTTTGGATGCAGCAAGAATTACGCGTATCCTTATTCGCACAAACCTTAGGTACGCCTTATCCAATTTCAGCAAAACGTGTGTTAAATGCGATAAAAGAAATTGAATAATCTCTTTATTCTCTATTAAGCTAAGTAAGTTAACAGAGGGACTAACTTGAGAAGGAAATGACATACCTATGTCCTCATTACTAAAACACAAAGCGCGACAGTTGTTAGTGGTTGATGATGAGTATTTCAATTTTGAAATACTCAAAGCAGGGTTAGCATCAACATTTGATTTGAGCTATGCTGACTCAGGTAAAAGTTGTTTAGCATCTGCGATTGCAAATCCGCCCGATATTATTTTGCTTGATGTGTGTATGCCAGGACTCGACGGTTATGATACGTGTCGCATACTTAAACACACGCCAGAGACAAAAAACATTCCGGTGGTCATGATATCTGGACTTGAGTCGGAGCTTGAGCAACAAGCAGGCTTTGACGCAGGGTGCGATGCTTACGTTGTAAAACCTTTTTCTATCGCTGTACTACGAGAAAAAATTAATAATATTGTGTAGAGGGAATTATGTTTACCGAAGATAAGAGAAACTATAGACGTATGCAGGTTAACACGCCAGCAAAGTTAACCTCAATAGAGCCTGTTGCTGGGCTCAGTTACACTGGCACCTGCCTTGATTTAAGTGCAACGGGTCTTTCATTACAACTCGATGATTTGTTAGAGCTTAACTCAATTTTATCGGTTGATATTGCATCAACACATCCGAGTATTGCACCATTGAAAGCCACCGTTAAGGTGATACGTGCCAGCACCGAAGAGGATGGCACGATAACCGCAGGGCTCGAAATTGTAGAGTTTAACTAACTACTTAATTAGTTTTTAGTAAACCTTACAAATAAGCCCTTTAAGGTAAAAGCCTTCAGGATAGCTGCCTGCAATAGGGTGGTCAGCTGCTTGATTTAAGCGCTCCATGATCAGTAAATCCTTACCTGCATCAAGGGCTGCATCTGCGACCACTTTTTGAAACAAGTTTTGCTCCATTAAACCAGAACATGAGAATGTTAGTAGCGTGCCACCTGGCTTTAAAATTTGCATCGCAATCATATTTATATCTTTATAACCACGACACGCCCCAGTTAACTGCGCTTTGTTATCAGCAAATTTAGGCGGGTCCATAACAATGGTATCAAATAAAACGCCGTCTTCACGGTATTGACGTAATAATTTAAAGACATCTTGTTTAACAAAGTCGACTTTATTTAAATCAAGATTATTATGCTCTACATTACGCTTTGCTGTATCAAGTGCTGGTTGTGAAACATCTACATTGGTTACATGCTTGCAGCCACCACGCAGGGCGTAAAGAGAAAAAGTACCTGTATAACTAAAGCAATTTAATACGGTTTTGTCTTTTGAAAAACGCTCCAGTGCAGCACGACTATCACGTTGGTCTAAATAAAAGCCGGTTTTATGGCCTTCCATTATATCAACTTCAATCTTTAAGCCATTTTCTTCAATTATGACAGGTTCAGTGGGTTCACTCCCCCATAGCACGCCCTTAATAGGCTCAAGCCCCTCTTTAATGCGAACATCTACATCTGAGCGCTCATAAATAGTAGAGCCAGGGAAAATAGCCATTAAAGCGCCAACAATTTCACCTTTGTGACGTTCTGCACCTGCGCTCAGTAATTGACACACAAGAACATTATCAAACTTATCTATAGTAATACCGGGTAAGTAGTCTGATTCTGCTGCACATAATCTAAAGCCGGTAAGTCCACCTTCTTCAATCGCATGACTACGCGCTTCTAAAGCACGGCGAAGACGGCGCTCAAAGAAATGTTGATCTATCACTTCTTTTTCGTCAAAGCTCCAAACACGAGCACGAATTTGCGAATGAGGACTGTAAGCTGCGGTGGCCAAAAACTTACCTTCACTATCGTGAATGGTTACCGTGTCACCTAATCCAGGTTTACCTTTAATTTTTTTGATGGCTTTAGAAAATAACCAAGGGTGTTTTCTTTTTAATGATTTATCGCGACCAGCTTGCAGGTAAACGGCAGATGACATAGGGCTTCTCTATAGTAATAAATAAGCGCTGTATTTTAGTCAAGGCTCGCGCAACATACAATGAATGTTTTGCAAGGGGCTTATAAATCGCGGTAAAGTAGCCATTATTAACTCGTTTAAATAGATTTTTGGAAATTCGGTGGACAATTCAGCTCTTAGCCCCTCATTACAGCAACTTAATCAGCAATGCAGAGACTTTATTACATCCTTAGTACATGCCGATGTAGCCCATGATATTACCCATATTGAACGGGTAGTACGTGTTGCTGTGCAGTTATGTATTGCAGAGCAGGCTGATATGGCCATTGTATTGCCTGCAGCTTGGTTACATGATTGTGTTGCGGTGGCTAAAAATCACCCAGACAGGGCGAAAGCATCAACAATGGCAGCCGATAAAGCGATTAACTTTTTAGCGTCTATTGGTTACGATGAACAACTATTTGCTGATATTCACCACGCTATTGCAGCACACAGTTTTAGCGCCAATATTGCTATTAAAACGGTGGAAGCACAGATTGTACAAGATGCAGATAGAATGGATGCCTTAGGAGCTATTGGTGTAAGCCGTTGTATGAAAGTAGGCGGCTCTATTAGCCGGTTATTATACAACCCCGATGATCCATTTTGTTTAAACCGAGAAGCAGACGATAAAAAGTACACCCTAGATCATTTTTTTATTAAATTACTGCATATTGCCCAGAGTATGAATACTCCTTCTGCAAAAGCCGAAGCACAAAGACGCACTGCATACATGCACGACTTTTTAGCTCAGCTTAAATCTGAAATTGGTGAACAACGCGATGACACCTAAACTTTCGGGAATTGATCATTGTCATTTAAATGTTCAAAGCCTTAACCAAGCTATTGAGTGGTATGAAAAGGTGCTTGGTTTTACCGTAGTAGAGGAGTTAGCCTTTTGGAATGAAGAGGGAAAAGGTCCTTTAACACTCGAAGATGAAAACGCCACTACACGATTGGCTTTATTTGAAGGCGATGGGCGTAGTAAAGGAATCGCTTTTGCTGCAACAGGGGAGCAATTTGTTATGTGGCTCAAGCATCTTGAGCAGCACCAAGTAAAAACCATATTGGCTGATCATGGCGTGACATTTTCAATGTATTTTAAAGATATTAGTGGTAATAGCCATGAGATCACTTCTCATGATTATAATGTCATAAAAGCGCAACTTGAGAGCTAGCGGCTTTTATGACAAAGTTTTAATAGTTAAAATTGCTTGGGATAGAATTATTATCCATCACTCAGTTTATTTAGCATCGAGCATTATTAAAATGATATCTGCTAACTTGTTTTTCTTTTCTATGAATTAACTTATTAAGCTGATAGAGAAAGTTTTATTTTATAGTAACTTACAGGCACTTTAGATTGTTAGATTATACGTTAAGAAGAAGCCGTCGGCGAAAAACAGTGGCTATTAAAGTCGCACAAAAAGAGCTTACAGTTTATGCACCTCATTATGTTCCCAAAGCACAAATTGATGAGTGGTTGTTAAGTAAACAGGGCTGGATTGATGCTCAGCTACATAAGCAACAAACTCAAGCCGATACACGACAGTTTCCACTCAAAACCAATAGTATTAAATTATTTAATGAAGCTGTAAATGTGCAATTTGAAAATGCAGCACGCACTCAATGGCAGCAGCACAATGAAAGCCAAACGCTGTTACTGAGTATTTCTTCACGTGTGAAGTATCGAACGCAAATGTATCAAGCTTTGCTAGAGCAGTTTTTGCATGAGAAGTTAGAAAGTTATATTGAAATGCGAGTAAACTACTATTGTCAGCTGATGGGTGAAAAGCTACCGAGTAATATTCGTATTCAATCGTATAAGCGTCGCTGGGGCAGTTGTAACCGCAGGCGTGAGCTTACCTTTAATTTACACCTTGCAGGCGCACCCACCTGGGTAATTGACTATGTAATTGTGCATGAGTTAGCGCATTTAAAGTATTTAAATCACAGTGCTCAATTTTGGCATCGTGTAGGATTATTTTATTCAGAACACAAAAAAGCAAGCGCTTGGTTAAATAAGCATAGCATGAGTTTACAATGGGTTTTTGAATAGTAAGAAAAATAAACGAGGTAAAGAAGAGAAGTGGTGGAGGGAGCTGGATTCGAACCAGCGAAGGCTGAGCCGTCAGATTTACAGTCTGATCCCTTTGGCCGCTCGGGAACCCCTCCACACTAATTTTTATTGCATTTGGCCCCACTTAACTTAGCCTAAGAAAAGTGGTGGAGGGAGCTGGATTCGAACCAGCGAAGGCTGAGCCGTCAGATTTACAGTCTGATCCCTTTGGCCGCTCGGGAACCCCTCCAATGCAACGCGGCAGATAATAGCAAACTTCTTATTTAAGTAAAGAAAAAAGCTAAAGAAAATTCAAATTTAGCCGATAAATACTTATTAATTAGTTAAATAGGCTAAAGTCTATGCAGATTGGTGATTTGTTAATCACAGAGAGTCAATTAAAAACACGACTCAATAAAAGTGTGCATGAAAGCCGTCGGGGTGAATTTGCTCTTTTATTAGCAATGCTATCTCATGATGCGCTTGATTTTAGTGAGTTTCACTTACCTAAAAGTGATTCAAGTGGTTATCAAGCTGATGAAGAGACCCTGCGCAAACAATTTGGTGCGGGTCCAAAGCAGCCATTAGCGCCTGAGAGTTTTAATATATTAATTGGCAAAAATAACACGGAACTTTTAGCAAAAATGGGAAGCGCTGTAGGGATGAGTGACATAAAATTAACCCAGTGTTTAAAGCCTGAGCCGTTAAATATTCGAGATGATAAAAATCATATCCCGCTTAACGTAATTGATAACTGTGAACTAGCAGTCCGTCGGCGAATTAAAAACACTTATATGCCGCTCTCAAATGTGCAAATGGATGCCGCAGCATTTTATGATGATTTACAAAATGAAGCCCTCCACCAGCCACTACATTTGTTTAGTGCCTAATTAAATTACATTGAATGCTATTTTTAAGCGCCATTAGATTGTAATAAACTGTGTTTATATTAGTAAGTAACGAGTGGTTTTACAGGTGCTTTATTTTAATAACTGATTTAATATAAAAAAAGCATCCAAAATTTAAATGCAATTGCTATAATGGCGCAAATGGTATGACATTGAATGCCATTATCATTAAACCAAGGTAATTAGGAACGTAATGAAGAAAACATTCACGCTGAATCATGAGAAAATCAAATACCCTCGTATGGTTGATGCTGCAAAGCATGAAGTGAAAAAATATTTGAAAAGAGAACGTAATAAAACTTTACCTGTTGATGCCGACTACTGGGCATTCGATTGTAAGTTTGGTAACACGGCTGAAGAAGCCCAAGTAGTTCACGTTGCTGAAATTAACAATCACATCAGTGAAATTGAAAAGCAAGGTTTAACCTCTTTTTACTTAGAGATTTTAGCAAGACCTGCGCAGCGTCAAGACTTCGATGAAGGTGATGACGAATAAAACGCTAAGTTGCGTTTAGTGTAGTTTTTGAAAATGGGCCAAGTGGCCCATTTTTTGTGGTTTTTACTTATACACTATGACACTTTTTATACTTTTTATTACTTCCGCAAGGGCAAGTATCATTGCGTTTTATTTTAATATCGGCAACCGGTGTGATCTCACCATCAAGGTATCGCCACTGTTCATCTTCTTTAATAAACTTTGAATGCTCAGCCAACTCGCAATATAGATCTTGATAAAAGTAATGAGCTTTAAACTTTACAAACCCTGTATCTTCATCATAGCCAGAATCTAAAACGGTTAAGTTTACAAAGCGGCAGCTAGTTGCAAAGTCTTTAATTTCTGATAGTGAGTTTTCAGCTTGTTTTTCTTTTGCGTAGCTATCACGAACAAAAGCTGCATTTTTAACAGCATAAGCACTGTAGCGAGCACGCATAAGTTGCTCAGGTGTTTGTGGCTGTTTGGTTTTTAAATGAAAAGGTTCACAGCAATCAGCATAAAGTTGCTGACTGCCACAAAAACATAGTAGGGCGTTGGAGGTCATAATAAATGTACTGTGTATTAAAACGCTAGTTTACCAAGCTTATTGCGTTAGTGAAATCTCAGCTTGGGCGCTTTTTTTGCTAAAGCAATATAGCTTAGTGCGTGTATGGCTCAGGTTTAATGATAACTGAGATAGCTGCTGATTATTTATTATGTCAGTCCAGGTGATCACCGCGGCAAAATTACCATTATGAAGTGCAGAGCTTAAAACATACTCTAAATTAACTAAGTGCTTTTGACGTATAACCAGTAATTTACTGGTATCAATTGAGCATGAATCAAGCAGCGCTTTGCTAGGCACATGGTCTGGTGCAATTAAAAGTGTCCATGCATTTAAACTATTGTATTGGTGTAATACTTTTAATAATTCAAACGTTGCTGAAATTTCATCTTCAATTTGAACAACGTTAACACAATCTGATTGGTCATCTTGTTGGTAGCTCTTAACTGTTCTTACGGTAATAGGCTGTAACATAATCGTCTCACTCACTGGGTTTTTATACAGTACATGTATACAGTAGTTTATACAGTTGTTTGGTGCAAGTGTTTTTTGCTATTTTTTGTACAGTTATTCAGCTGAGCATGAAAATTTAATTATTTAAAAACAAATAAGTTATATATAACAATTGATTAGGTATTTAGTGGGTGAGCGCTTTTGGTGTTAGTTTTTTAATCTACGACTAAGCTGAAATACAGGGGATATACAGTACTTTTAAAAAATTAAGCGTTGTTGCATTTAGCATATAAACGCTTAATTAATTTATAGATGAAATGAGTTACAAGGTAGTAAAATTATTTTTCGTGACTTATAGGGATCAAATGTGAAAATTGTAACTGATGAATTTGTTCATATAAGCTGGCAGCATAACATTGGGCGTCTTTAAGTCGTTTAGTGCTAATATGCTTACGTATATCGCTCATTGCTTCTGTTGCTGGCTCATATCCTTGGCTACTAGCTAAGCTAAGCCACGCAGCCCCATGAAATACGCTTTGTGGTACGCCTTGCCCTTTAATAAAAAACAGCCCTAAGTAAAACTGTGCACGATAGTTTCCTGCCATTGCTGCTAAACGCATCCATTTTGCGGCTAAAGCGCCTTGTTCATTTTTAAGGTAATAAAGGGCTTTATTTAATGTGTCTTGATCGGTGCTTTTAGAGCTCGCAGGGAGGTTTGCATCGCTTGGTTGCGTTACAAAAGAAAGAATGTTGTCTAATTGTTGCTCTAAGTCTTGGCCACTTGGTGTCGTTTTGATCATGCTACTTCGTTTGTTATTTTAATCACTTAGCTAGTTTAGTATATAGCAAGGTAAAATGTCCTGTAAAAAGTTATTTTTATGCTAAAATCTCGCCACTTTTTACAACCACAAGTTTATTATGCTCGAAGCCTTATTTAAAATCCGTGCAAATGATTCTTCGGTTCGCCGTGAATGTATTGCCGGTATGACTACATTTATTACGATGGTTTATATCGTATTCGTTAACCCAGCTATGCTTGCAGAAGCCGGTATGGACCAAGGTGCCGCATTTGTTGCCACCTGTATTGCTGCTGCAATAGGGTGTTTTATTATGGGTTTGTGGGCCAATTATCCACTGGCATTGGCACCGGGTATGGGATTAAATGCATTTTTTACCTATGGCGTTGTGTTAGGTATGGGCTATAGCTGGCAAGCAGCGCTGGGCGCGGTATTTATGTCAGGCTGTATATTTTTAATATTAAGCTTGTTTAAGGTGCGTGAATGGATTATTAATGCAATCCCTCTGGTGCTTAAACAAGCAATAGCAACCGGTATTGGTGCATTCTTAGCACTTATCGCGCTTAAAAGTGCTGGTATTATTGTATCTAGCCCTGCAACACTTGTGCAGCTAGGTGATATAACGTCACCGGGTCCGTTATTAGCTATTTTTAGTTTTTTTGTTATTGCGGCATTACTTTATCGCGACTTTAAAAGCGGCGTGCTTATTAGTATTTTGCTTGTCACCGCGATTGCAGTGTCTATGGGATTAGTTGAATATCATGGTGTTGTTGCAATGCCACCTTCAATAATGCCGACGTTCATGCAACTTGATTTTAGTGCTGCTTTTGAACTGTCTATGCTAAGTGTTATTTTTGCGTTTTTATTTGTTGATTTATTTGATACCTCAGGGACGTTGGTAGCTGTTACTCAAAAAGCGGGTCTAGCAGATAAAAACGGCAATATGCCGCGTTTAGGTCGTGCATTAAGCGCTGATAGCACTGCAACTATAGCCGGTGCAATGCTAGGTACTTCAACAACGACCTCATACATAGAGTCTGTAGCCGGGGTATCAGTGGGTGGTCGAACGGGTCTAACGGCTGTGGTTGTAGGTTGCTGCTTTTTATTGATGATGTTTTTTGCTCCTTTGGCACAAATGGTACCAGCATACGCAACAGCAGGAGCAATCTTATACGTATCTGTTCTAATGCTACAAAACTTAAAATTTGTAAATTGGGATGATATGACCGATGCAATTCCAGTGAGTGTTGTACTATTAATGACACCGTTGACCTTCTCAATTGCACACGGTATTGCACTGGGCTTTATCTCTTACACCGCGGTTAAAGTGCTGTGTGGTAAAAAAGATCAGGTAAGTATTAGTGTCTGGATTTTAACGGCACTGTTTATTGTTAAGTTTGCATTTTTATCTTAATGCTTATGTTAAAAAACGCGATTTAGTTTGGGTATGTAAATTTATATCGTGACTAAACTTTAGCAATAAAAAAGCCCATACAGTTGTATGGGCTTTTTTATTAGGTAACGAATTACCATTTCTTTTTCGGTGCAAACAACACGTCTAAATCATCTTGCTCTTGCTCATTCTTTTTCTTCAATGATGTGGCATTGGATGCCTTTAGTTCGTTGCTTATTGTTTCTAGGTAACCCTCAACTTCAGCTCGTTTTGCCGTAATGTAATCATCAGTAAATGATACACTATTAAGCGTCGCCGACGCTTTTTCAAAGTATTGCCTAGCAGATCCTATCATCCCGGCTGTTTGCGCTGCTATACCACGTTTTATTTGGCTTTCAATGTTTATTCTTAGCTGCAGTTTTTCAAGGCGCTTATCTTCTGCAATAAATACCTGGCTGTCTACTTTGCCTTTATTATGCTCAGAACGAATAATAGTACGAAGCTTTTTAATACCCTGTATCAGCGATATCAGTTGTTTGTCGTTACTTGGTAATACAAAGCCTTCAGAGCCGTCTTGAATAGGGTTTTGCAGTCGCTCTTTCGCTTCTTTTAAGCGATTTTTAAGCCCGCTACCACCGCTTGAAATAGATACCATATTACTGAGTGCATCATGAATACGACGTTGTAATACTCGCTGAGTTGCCTCTGAGAGTGGGATGTTGGCACTATTCATCAGTGCTTCTTCAGTTTCTTCAATGATAACTTTTTGTTTTGTTAGCTCTTTACGTCGTTCAGCTTCTTGTTTTTCTTTGTGTTGTTGAACAGCACTAACCCATAGTGCGATGACGATAAGCGCAACAATTAGTACAATTATAATGGAAACGATCATGTTATAATTCTCAAATTCTTAACCTTATCCACTAATCTTACATTAAATATATAAAAGGTGGGAAACTTTGCGCTGATTAACTAAAAAAAGTACCAATATAAAGCGTTTAAATCTTAATATGTTATGTTTGGTTTACTGATAATCATTGCTACCTCAATTTTACTTATTGTGTTAACCTGAAATTTCAATAAATTAATTGTTATATTGTGTAACTTTAATCAGCCTTTTATATAGTTAGTTACCTATTAATTATAGGGTGCGCTTTAATCTGTCAATGTGAATTATAACGAAACTACATAGCCATGAAATTACAACAACTTAGATATATCGTAGAAGTTCAAAATCATAAATTAAACGTTTCAGCTACCGCTGAGAGTTTATTTACCTCCCAGCCTGGTATTTCTAAGCAAGTACGTATGTTAGAAGATGAACTAGGTGTACAAATTTTTGGCCGTAGTGGTAAACATTTAACTCACGTTACAGGTGCTGGCGAGGAAATCATTAATATATCGCGAGAAATACTCTCAAAAGTTGAGGGCATTAAAGCGGTGGCTAATGAGCATACGTTGCCCGATCAAGGTAAACTTAATATTGCGACTACGCACACGCAAGCACGTTATGCGTTACCAAGCGTAATTAAAGGCTTTACCCAAAAATACCCAGCAGTGTCATTGCATATGCACCAGGGTACGCCGCAACAAATATCTGATGCAGCTGCCCGCGGTGATGCAGATTTTGCGATTGCTACTGAAGCACTGCACTTATATTCAGATTTAGTTATGTTGCCTTGTTACCATTGGAATCGTAGTATTGTGGTTGCTAAAGATCATCCTCTTGCGAAAAAAGTCGATAACTTAACAGTGGCAGATATAGCGCAGTATCCTTTGATCACTTATGTATTTGGTTTTACTGGTCGCTCAGAGCTTGATAAAGCATTTAACGCCTATGGGCTTGATCCACATATTGTATTTACCGCCACCGATGCCGATGTTATTAAAACGTATGTGCGCCTGGGATTAGGTGTCGGTGTGGTTGCATCTATGGCAATTGATCAGGTAAACGACAACGACTTAGTGTGCATTGATGCTAGCCATTTATTTGAAGCAAGCACCACTAAGATTGGTTTTAGAAAAGGTAGCTTTTTACGTACCTACATGTATGACTTTATCGAACGTTTTGCACCGCATTTAACCAAAGAGCGAGTAGAGCGAGCAAGTTTGCTGCGTAATCAAGACGATGTTGATAAATTATTTGCTGATATCGAATTACCGGTTAAATAACAGCTACACAGTAATGAAAAAGCCGCTTAGTTTTACAACTAAGCGGCTTTTTTTATGCTATCTAATTAACACTCGATAATGTTAACAGCTAATCCACCGCGAGCGGTTTCTTTGTATTTTGTTTTCATATCGTTACCGGTATCGAGCATGGTTTTAATTACTTTATCAAGCGATACTTTTTGTTCACCACTGCCGCGAATAGCAAGGCGAGAGGCATTAATTGCTTTAATAGCGCCCATTGCATTACGTTCGATACAGGGTACTTGCACTAAGCCGCCCACAGGGTCGCAGGTCAACCCTAAGTTATGTTCCATGCCAATTTCAGCGGCATTTTCTACGTGTACCACGTTACCACCAACAATTTCAGTCAGCGCACCAGCAGCCATTGAACAGGCAACACCAACTTCACCTTGGCAACCCACTTCAGCACCTGAGATAGAGGCATTTTTTTTGTATAAAATACCAATAGCGGCCGCGGTTAATAAATACCGAGTAGCAATGTCGCGATCAACTTCTTTGATAAAAGTATGATAGTACATTAACACGGCTGGTAGGATACCAGCTGCACCATTTGTTGGTGCAGTAACCACACGACCGCCTGCTGCATTTTCTTCATTTACTGCTAATGCGAATAAATCAACCCAATCCATAGCGCGAAGTGGATCGTTACTCACTTCTACATTAAGTTTTAAATATAAACTTGGTGCACGGCGTTTTACTTTCAACCCACCGGGTAAAATACCTTCGGTGCGCATACCACGTTCAATACAGGCTTTCATTACTTGCCAAATATTAAATAGCTCGTCTTTAATAGCTTCTTCGCTACGTAGGGTTTTTTCGTTTTTCATCATTAACGTAGAGACGCTGTAACCCGATTCTTTACACATTTCGAGTAATTCTTTAGCCGACCCAAACGGGAACGGGGCAGGGTTTTCTTCGCGTATATCTAAAGCGGCTTGTTTTTCTTTTTCAAACTCTTCATCCGTAACAATAAACCCGCCACCAATAGAGTAGTAAACTTTGCTATATACTTTTTCGCCATTGTTATAGGCAATAATTTCCATTGCGTTGGAATGTTTAGGGAGTGTTTTTCTGCGATGAAAAACAATAGCGCCTTGTTTAGGGAATTTAGCTTTATGAGTTTGGTTTAGGTAAATAACCTGCTCATTTTCTATTTTTGCTAAAATGTCGTCCACCAAATCGGCATCTATGGTTTCAGGATCATAACCGGCTAAGCCAAGTATTACTGCTTTTCCCGAACCGTGACCAACACCTGTTTGGCCCAGTGAGCCGTAAAGCTCTACTTTTACATCGGTCACATTTGCTAATAGTTGTTGCTCGTTTAGGTCATTAACAAATAAGCGTGATGCACGCATTGGGCCGACGGTATGTGACGATGAAGGGCCAATACCAATGCTAAACATGTCAAATGCACTGATCATAATGTGTGTCTCTACTTAGTTTTCTCAGCATTAAGCTGTTCTTTGAACGGTCGACTATAATAACGTGGAAATCCAGGTGTGTAACCCTTATTAGCAAAGATTTAAACTGGTATGGCGAGTTGCTTTGTAAAGTTTTTAATAATACTGGCCGTTGCTCCCCACAAAAGTCCGTGAGGAGTGATGAAGCCATTTAAAGTTAGGGTTCTTCCATTACGTTCAAAGGGGATTGGTTGCCAATTAGCTTCATTACTTAACGCTTCGATAGAGAGCAAAAAGCTGGCTTGTACTTCGTTGTGATCGTTCTCCCATACCGTTTCTTTTTTAATCAAGCCCACAAAAGGACGTATGGTAAATCCAGTCAGGGTAGAGTATTCCGGCAGCTGACCTAAAACTTGAACATTATGCGGGGCAATGTTTAGCTCCTCATGTAATTCACGTAGCGCTGTGGTGCGCAGGTTAACATCATTAATTTCAAATTTACCACCCGGTAAACAAATCTCCCCAGGGTGGTGATGTAAATAGGTTGGTCGCTTACATAATAAAATATGTGCTTCGTTATCTATATCAATCAAAGGTAGCATCACCGCACTGGCGCGCTTTTTTTTATTATCTTTAAGCTGAACCACGGCTAAACTGCGGTTTAATTGAAAACGAGCCGAAATGGTTTCATTATTCAAAGCAACCTTCATTTAATGTAGGGAGTATTTTATTTACTTTATCGTATGTTTCTTGATATTCCAATTCGACTTTTGAATCAGCAACAATGCCACCGCCAGCCCAGCAATGTATTTGTTGTTGATGAGTAACTAAAGTTCGAATGGTAATACTGGTATCCATATTACCGCAGGCGCTGATATAGCCAATAGAGCCACAATAAATACTGCGTCTGTGAGGCTCCAGCTCTTCTATTATTTCCATGGCGCGCACTTTTGGTGCCCCGGTAATAGACCCTCCAGGGAATGCAGCTTCAAGTTGATCGACTGCTGTTTTTCCTTCATCAAGGATGGATGTAACTGTACTTACCAAATGGTGTACTGCCGGAAAGCTTTCAATAGCAAATAATGAAGGCACAACAACAGAGCCCGGTTTTGCGACTTTACCTAAATCATTTCGTAACAGATCCACTATCATTACATTCTCAGCACGGTCTTTAGTGGAGTTTGCCAATAATGTGGCTTGTTTAGCATCTTCTAAAGCATCGGCTTTACGTGGTAGCGTGCCTTTAATCGGTTTTGTTTCTACTTGGTTGTCATGTACAGCAATAAAACGCTCGGGTGATATTGATAAAATAGCGCCTTGAGGATGATTAACAAAACTAGAAAAAGGGGCTTTATTGGCCTGCGTTAATTTAACATAAGCCGCCCAAGGAGAGCCTTGGTAATGAGCGCTAAAACGCTGAGCTAAATTAATTTGATAACAATCACCACTTTTTAAGTATTCTTCAATCGCGGCAAATTTTTCGCTATAACTTGTCTGACTCATATTTGACTGCCACTGTGATGTAAGCGAAAAGCTTTCGTGCTTAGGTGGTTGCGTTAAATATTGCTGATACAACCAGAGACGATTTACATTGGGCTGCGAAACATAAAACCAAGTATCCAGTTGTTTATCGTAAATGAGTGCATCAAGGTAAAGTCCAACGGCCATTTGTGGTAAATCAATATCGTTTAAAGCACTGCTTGGCAGTTGCTCTATGGTACGCCCTAAGTCATAACCAAAATAACCAAGCCAGCCACCATTAAAGGGTAAATTGTTAGCGGCTTTTGTTGTATCGAGCTTAGCTAATTCATCGTTCATTATTTCAAAGCAGCTTTTAGCACTCGCTTGGTTATTAAAAACAGTTTGATTATTTTTAACTTCTAGGGTGCTTTGAGGTTCAATCGCAATCATGTCAAAACGACTGTTAATGTGATCGCTATCACCCGAATCTAGCAAAATAGCGTAGGGTAAATGAGCAAAATGCGAAAATACCTCTATACAATTTTGTGATATGGCTAATTCAACACAATTTTTTTTATTGTTTAGCATTTACTACCCCTTTAAGAACTGGCTCGAAACGGGCTGGGAGGGTATCATAAGTCAAATTTTTTTGGCAGCGTTTAGTGAGCGCTGTGGTTGAAAACAGTTCGAACCACCGTCACGGGTTTGATAAAGATTACGTGCAGCGTGCGTAACAACAACTTAAGGAACCACTATGAGTACAATTCGTCAGCAAGACTTTATTGATAGCATCGAAGATGCCTTGCAATACATCTCGTTTTACCATCCTCTTGATTTTGTTCAAGCGCTAGAAAAAGCGTACAACAAAGAGCAGAGCAAAGCCGCTAAAGATGCGATTGCGCAAATTTTAATTAACTCGCGTATGTCGGCAGAAGGTAAGCGCCCGCTGTGTCAGGATACCGGGATCATCACCTGTTTTGTAAAAGTAGGTATGGATGTTGATTGGGATAAAACCGACTTAACAGTACAACAAATGGTTGATGAGGGAACGCGCCGTGCGTACTTAAATCCAGACAATCCCTTGCGCGCGTCGATTGTTGCTGATCCTGCGGGAACACGTAAAAATACTAAAGATAATACGCCATCAGTGGTACACATTGACTTAGTTGCAGGCGATAAAGTTGAAGTAATGGTGGCTGCTAAAGGCGGCGGCTCAGAAAACAAAAGTAAAATGGTGATGTTAAACCCATCTGACGATGTGGCTGAGTGGGTTGAAAAAACGCTACCGACAATGGGGGCGGGTTGGTGTCCACCAGGCATGCTAGGCATAGGTATTGGTGGCACGGCAGAAAAAGCAGCGGTAATGGCGAAAGAGTCATTAATGGATCCTGTTGATATTCATGAACTAATTGAGCGTGGCGCAGAAACAACAGAAGAAAAACTGCGTTTAGAAATCTTTGAACGTGCTAATAAGTTAGGTATTGGTGCGCAAGGCCTTGGCGGTTTAACCACGGTTGTTGATATTAAAATTAAAACGGCGCCAACTCACGCGGCTTCAAAGCCAGTGGTTATGATCCCAAATTGTGCTGCTACGCGCCACGTACACTTTACGCTTGATGGTTCAGGCCCTGCGAATTTAAAAGCACCTAAATTAGAAGATTGGCCAGAAGTGACTTTCGAAGTCGGTGAGGGCACACGCCGTGTTAATTTGGATACCCTGACTAAAGAAGACACTAAAGAATGGAAAATGGGTGAAACCGTTTTACTATCAGGTACTATTTTAACGGGTCGAGATGCTGCTCATAAGCGTCTGCAAGATATGATCAACTCAGGGGAAGGTTTACCTGAAGGTGTTGATTTTGATAACAAGTTTATTTACTACGTTGGTCCTGTGGATGCAGTAGGCGATGAAGCAGTAGGTCCTGCTGGCCCGACAACGGCTACTCGTATGGATAAATTTACCGACATGATGTTAGAAAAAACAGGCATCGTGGGAATGATTGGTAAAGCTGAACGAGGCCCAGCAACGGTTGAATCTATTAAAAAGCATCAGTCAGTGTATTTAATGGCTGTAGGTGGTGCGGCATACTTAGTATCTAAAGCAATTAAAAAAGCACGTGTTGTTGCGTTTGAAGATTTAGGTATGGAAGCTATCTACGAATTTGAAGTAGAAGATATGCCAGTAACGGTTGCCGTTGACAGTGAGGGTGCAAATGCCCACACCCAAGGTCCTGCAATTTGGAAAGCAAAAATTGAAGAACTAGACAGCAAAATGAAGTAAATTTGCGGAGTAATCATAAAAGCGAGCACCCTGTGCTCGTTTTTTTATTTTTAAATTTGCAGATACTTATACACCTCAGACCAGTTTGTGCTACATAGGCAGTTTTTGTATAAGCCATTGTATTTTATGAGCTAGTGTTCTTTTTCAAGATGTACGATTAAGTTTACATATAAATTTAGAGTGACGTTCACGTAAGCGTAAACTTTAATTGCGGTGGTGTTTTTAGTTTTTATATTTAATGAAATGATTATTATTGATTTTTTTATGCATTTTTATCGCAATAAGTCGTTTTGTTTTTCAGTTGAGTGCGGTTTATTTGGTTTATCTACTCATAGTATAGCGAACCAGTATCTGAAGTGATAAAGTCTCGTCAATTTGTAGCGTGCTTGCCCAAAAGGGCTCATTATTTTCGGAGTATTTAAAGTGGTTGTATTTAATCAAGTTGAATTTGATAACCATGAACAAGTGGTTTTTTGTTCAGACAAAGCGTCTGGTTTAAAGGCCATTATTGCGGTACATAACACAAACTTAGGCCCAGCTGTAGGCGGTTGTAGAATGTGGGATTATGCCAACGATGAGGATGCAGTATACGATGTACTGCGTCTATCAAAAGGGATGACCTATAAAAATGCTGTGGCACGCTTGCCATTTGGTGGTGGTAAGTCAGTTATTATTGGTAATGCAAAAGAGATCAAGTCTGAACAGCTATTCCGTGCATTTGGTCGTCAATTAGAGCGTTTAAATGGCAGTTACTACTCAGCAGAAGACGTAAACATCACCTGTGATGATGTTGCCTTAATGAACAAAGAAACAAACTACGTGCTAGGCCTTGAAGGCAAAAGTGGTAATCCATCGCCATTTACAGCTTACGGCACGTTTTTAGGTATGAAAGCAGCGCTCCACCATCAACGCGGCATTCAAGATTTCTCAGGTATTAAAGTGGCTGTGCAAGGTTTAGGTGCAGTGGCTTATGGCTTGTGTAAACACTTGGCTGAAGCTGGTGCAGAATTATTTGTTACTGATATTAACCAAGCTGCAGTTGAGCGTGTAGTAAACGACTTTGGTGCAACAGCGGTTGGTATTGATGAAATATACGACTTAGATGTTGATGTATATGCGCCTTGTGCGTTAGGTGCCACTATCAATGACACAACAATCCCTCGTTTAAAAGCAACAATTGTTGCAGGTTGTGCAAATAATCAGCTTGCAGAGTCACGCCATGGTGAAATTTTACGTGAAAAAGGTATTTTATACGCACCAGATTATGTAATAAATGCAGGCGGTATTATTAACGTGTATTACGAAACAGCACCTGAAGGTTACAGTAAAGAGGCGTCTAATAAACACGTAGAGAAGATTTTCGATACATTAGCTGAAATCTTTACACGCAGTGAAAAAGAGCAAAAATCAACGCATTTAATTGCTGATGAACTTGCTCAAGAAATTATTGAAAACGGACTTTAAGTTTTCACACGGTTCAAAAAAGGAGCGACTATCGCTCCTTTTTTTATGCCTATATAAGACTTTGGTATAACTACACCCAAAGCATCATTTTAGTTAATGCGAATATAGGCAAAGCGAGGTAAAATTTTACTTTTGCTCTGTGTATAATTTATGTCTTCTGCCGATTTATCTCTTCGGGCTATTGATTTTGATCAGTGGCCGCGCAAACAACATTTTGAATTGTTTCAAAACTTCACTCAGCCTTATTTTAATGTTTGTGTAAAGCTCAGTGCTAAAAAGCTATATACCGTGTGTAAGCAAACTAATAGTGCTTTTTTTCATGGTTATGTTTATTGCTTATTAAAAGCATGTCATGAGTATGAGCCGATGATGCTGCGTATTGTTAATCAAAAACCTTATTATTTAAACACCATGCGCGCGAGTGTTGTTGAGCTTGCCGATGATGACTCGTTTCGCTTTAGTTATTTTAAACAGCAAAACTCGTTAAATGAGTTTGCTAATAAAGCAAAAGCGATTAGTCATGAAGCAAAGTTAAACCCGCTGTTTTCTGATGCTTTTGCGGCAACAGAAGGGCAAGCTGATTTAATTCACGTTTCTGTTTTACCTTGGTTAAACTTTAGTAGCTTTTCGCATGCGTTTACCCAGGGTCAAAGCTGTGGCATTCCTAAATTTGTGTTCGGCCAATACAACCCTAATACCGGCGAAATGCCACTCTCCATTGATGTTCATCATGCGTTACTAGATGGACTACATGTGGCTAAGTTCGTTCAACAATTACAACATACATTTGATAGTTTAAGTGATAATACTTAATGAAAAAGTTGTAAATCTTATGTTATTATTTGTTGGTGATGTTTTTTAATTAAATTTTCACCTTGAATTTACTCAAATATAAAAACTAATAATTATAAAGGCAGTGTCTGATGAATCGCTTGGTGATTTTATGCTTCTTGTTGGTGATTTTTACTGTTGATGCTCAGCAACAGACTCGCCTGCCGTTGCGCGATTATTTTTTTGAAACGTGGAATACCCGTTCGGGCCTTCCTCACAATAGTATTAATAGCCTTGCACAAACACAAGATGGCTATTTATGGGTAGGTACTTGGGAAGGGCTTGCCCGCTTTAACGGTCAAGAATTTAAACTATTTACCCGCTCAGAAATTACCGATTTGCCTGACTCAGGCGTACGTGCGCTTACCCCCACATCCGATGGCGGCTTACTCATAGCCGGAGCGCGCGGCGGTATTAGTTTATATCAGCACCGAGAATGGGACACTCAACCTAATGCCCAAGCAATGGTTAATCACGTATTTAAGAGTAAAAACGAGGATTTGTGGTTGGCACTTGAAAATGATGGTGTGTTTTATCGACCTGCCAAAAGCACTCAAGATATCCCAATAATACAAAACGTTAGTGCTTACAGAATAATTGAGGATAAGCAGGGGGTTATATGGGCGGCAACCAGTGATGGGCTGTATAAAATAGTTAACTACACGGCTAAATTGATGACTCCACATCATGGTTTGCCAGATGCACCTGTATATACTCTATTGATTACTCGTGAAGGTCGTCTTGTTATTGGCAGTGAAAGAGGTGCGCGAGTATTAAATGGCAATGTGTTCGAGTCGCCCCATCCACAGCTTAATGCCGAGTCTATTTCTAGTTTATTAGAAGATAACCATGGTGATTTATGGTTTGGCACTATTAATAAAGGGGTATTTAGGCTTAGTGTTGATGGCATAGAACAATTAGATGCTAAAAATGGCTTACCTGCAAACCGCATATTGTCGTTATTGCAAGACAGAGAAAACAGTATTTGGGTAGGTACCAACGCGGGTGTATTTAGATTAAGAGAAGCCCCGTTTTCATCGTGGGGAAAAAAGCGAGGCTTATCTAGCGACTACGTACGAACGGTACTTTCACATTCTGATGGCAGTTTATGGATAGGCGGGAGTACAGGCTTAGATCGGCTGCAAAATAATAAAATTACCCATATTAAAGGCACTAAGCAAGGCTCTCCTTATTCAGTATTGAGCTTACTTGAACAAAGCCAAGGTGATGTTTGGGTCGGTACTTATACTTCAGGTGTGTTAAAGGTGGTGAATAACGAGCTTGTACCTTACTTAAATCGTGATAATGGCCTTGGTAGTAATGAAGTACGCTCGTTACTTTTTGATTCAAAAAATCGTTTATGGATAGGTTCAGCCATGGGGTTAACGCGAGTTAATACCGACGGCAGTTTAGTGCAATTTACTAATGAGAAAGAGTTACCGAGTGGCTTTATTCTAGCTTTGAGTGAGGATAAGAGGGCTAATATTTGGATAGGCACTGGCAATGGCGTAGTAGTTTACAATACCCAAACGGATAAATTTAAACCAATTCAGTTCCCTAAAGCGTTTTCGGCTAAATATGCGTTTGGCTTTTATATTGACGATAAATATACCTGGATGGCGACCGATAGAGGTTTATTGCGTTATCAACATTCAAATGGCCATATGACTATTTTAGGGAGGGAGTTAGGATTACCGGTTGATAAGCTTTTTCAAATTGTGCCGTTTAAAGACTCACTCTGGCTATCAAGTAACCGTGGCATTATTGAAGTTAATTATAAACAGGTTAATCAGCTACTAGATTCACCTACAAACAATAGTCAGTCGCTAGCTTTTCAATTATATGATGAAGGCGATGGCATGCTCAGTGCGCAAGCCAATGGAGGGTCAACGCCTTCGGCTACAGCGCATTCAGATGGTACTATTTGGTTTGCCACCGCAAAAGGGGTGAGTACGGTTAAACCCGCGCGATTAAAAGAAGCCACCGAGATACCGTTACCAACTATTGTAGAAAGTTTTTCTGTTGATGGTAAACCCATGTTACTGCCTGTTGATGGTGAAACACTTGTTTTGCCACCTGGAGTTACACGGCTGTCGTTCCATTATGCGGGCTTAAGTTTTATTATGCCGCAGCGATTAAACTTTCAAACAAAAATGAAAGGTTTTGATGATGAATGGGTCGATCGTTTGCACATTGCGACAGCTGAGTATACTAATTTACCCGCAGGAAAATATTCATTTGCAGTGCGTTCTGCCTATCCTAATACCGATTGGCAGCAAAATGACAAAGTGATTCATTTTGAAATTCAATCGCATTTTTGGCAAAAAACCAGCTTTAAGTTATTAGTGTTTTTTATTTTTGTTGTTGTTATATACAGCGCATATCGTTATCGCTTGTACCACTATAAACAAGTAGAAAAAGAATTAACCAGCCGAGTGGTGAAGCAAACTCAAGCACTGCAAGAGCAAGCAAGTGCCTTTGCTTATCAAGCTACCCATGATCAGCTCACCGACTTACCGAATCGCCGGGCATTTGATGGTTGGCTGGCCGACAACTTTACAGATTTTAAAGCGCGTAATACCCCGCTTGCGATTGCCATTATGGATATTGACCACTTTAAACGAATTAATGATGGCTGGTCTCATTTGATTGGCGATCAGGTTATATGCGAAGTCGCCAATATTCTTAAAGCGCATTGTAAAGGCGAGCAAGAAGTGGCTCGTTGGGGCGGTGAAGAATTTACATTTGTATTTCCTGACATGAATACTGTGCAAGCACAGCAATTATGTGAGCAATTACGCAAAGAAATCGAAAATAAAGATTTTTCGTCTATTGCCCAGGGGCTTAGCGTAACCGTGAGCTTTGGTGTTTCTGACTCAGATAACGTCGATGATTACGATCGGTTATTATCACATGCTGACCAAGCTTTGTATAAAGCTAAAAACAATGGCCGAAATCGAACTGAAGTGGTGTGATTGAAAAACAGCTCTTCAGTACCCATATTATTTAAATAATCGAGGACGCGGTGTTTTAGCGTTAAAGCTAAATGGTTTGACTTAGGGTGAGCCAATGATAAATGCGCTATTAATTTTTGTTTTAATTGTATTTATAGCCATTTTTTGGCGTTGGTCTGATATTCAAAATACCCTATGGCGTCGTAAATACAGTAACTTATCATTAAGCCCACAACAGCATGCGCTGTTAATACGGGCTATGCCAATCTATAACAAAATGACCGATGCAGAGCGAGCCAAGTTAGCATCTCATATTGTATGGTTTTTAAATGAAAAGCGCTTTGTTGGCTGTGATGGGTTACAACTAACTGAAGCAATGAAACTCATTATTGCCGCCGATGCTTGCCTGCTGGTACTAAATAAACCTTGGCCTTTGTATAAAAACGTGAAGGAAATTTTACTCTATCCCAGCGCCTATTATGCGCCTCAGTCGAGTCGTGATAACGCTGGACTTGTTAGTTTTCATAATACCGTAAGGCAGGGTGAGTCGTGGCCAGGAGGCACGCTGGTGCTGAGCTGGCATGATGTGCTTGAGGGTAATCGCTTACCCAGTGATGGGCATAATTTAGTGTTTCATGAGTTTGCGCATCAACTTGATCAAGAAACCGGTAAAACCACCGGCACGCCACTGCTTTCATCGCAGGCTCAATATCAACAATGGGGCAAGGTATTTAGCCGAGCATTTTCGCAGTTAAAAACGCACGTAGCCTACAGTATGCCGCATGTTATTCATAGTTACGGAGCTACAAATGAGGCTGAATTTTTTGCGGTGATCACCGAAACATTTTTAGAGAAACCTGCGGATTTACGCCGTGAAGACCCCGAGATTTACCGTCTGCTGGTGGATTTTTATCAATTTGATCCTATCGTTTGGCATTAATTTTATGCACTTCATCCTATTACGCTGGTAACTTGCTAGCGTTTTTGTTGCAATCATGTAATAGAGCAACACACAGCAACAATAATAAGTGAGATAAGCATGAAAAAAATGCTGCAAACAGCGCTTGCGTTATCGGTTTCATTGGCATTAGGCCAAGTACACGCAGAGCAAACAGATGAAACAAAATGGCAAGTTGATTCACCAAAAGGACAATTTGTAGATGCATCAATTAGTGTGCAACAAGGCACATGGATGAATGTAGATATAAGCCCTGACGGAGAAACCTTAGTATTTGACTTACTGGGCGATATTTACACTATGCCAATGAGCGGTGGTAAAGCCACTCAAATAACCTCAGATATCGCATGGCAAATGCAGCCGCGTTTTAGCCCAGATGGTAAACATATCGCATTTACCTCAGATCAGGGGGGCGGTGATAATATTTGGGTTATGGACGTTAATGGCGAGAACCAAACCGCAGTAACGGATGAAACGTTTCGTTTACTTAATAGCCCGGCATGGAGCCCTGATGGCGATTATTTAGTTGCACGTAAGCACTTTACCGCCAGTCGTTCTTTGGGCGCGGGTGAAGTATGGCTTTATCATAAAGCGGGTGGTAAAGGGGTTCAATTGACTAAGCGTGAAAACGATCAAAAAGATTTAGGTGAGCCGATGTTTTCACCTGATGGTCGTTATGTTTATTTTTCTCATGATGCCACCCCAGGTAAAACCTTTCATTATTCAAAAGACTCGGTTGCGGGTATTTATAAAATTAAGCGTTATGACCGCGAAACGGGTGAAATAGAAACGATTATTAGTGGTATGGGTGGGGCAATCAGACCGACCCCGTCACCTGATGGTAAAAAACTTGCTTATATAAAGCGCGATGACTTTCAAACTAGTTTGTACTTATACGATTTAACCAGCGGTGAGCATACCAAACTATATGACAAGCTAGAGCGCGATATGCAAGAAACGTGGGCTATTCATGGGGTATACCCAACAATTGCGTGGACACCAGATAATGAAGAACTAGTATTTTGGGCTGGTGGCACCCTTCATAAACTCAATGTCGATGATAAATCTGTCAGCGATATTGCATTCAAAGTAGATACCACGAAAAAAATTCAAAAAGCAGTGCGTTTTACTCAAAATATCGATACTGAAGAGTTTGATGTAAAAATGCTGCGAAATGTACAAATTAGCCCAGATGGTGAAACAGCACTTTTTGAAGCACTGGGTCATATTTATAAACGCGATTTAGACTCAGGAAAAATCAAACGTTTAACCAAGCAAACCGATCATTATGAGTTATTTCCACAGTACTCTCGTGATGGTAAAAAAATTGTCTACACCACGTGGGACGATAATGAACAAGGGACAGTGCGCGTTGTTTCTGCACGCAGTGGTCGCGGCGATACGATTACCGACGAACCGGGTAAATATGTAGAGCCTACCTTTAGTCCAGATGGCAAAACAGTGATATATCGTAAAGCCAGCGGCGGCAGCATTTTAAATCCTAAATGGTCACTGCATCCTGGGGTTTACAGTGTCAGTGCTAAAGGCGGTAAAAGTGAACTAATTTCTAAAAGTGGCTACCAACCGCAGTTTGGTAGTGCCAACGATCGTGTTTATATTATGAGCCCATGGCCTAAACCGACGTTGAGTGTGGTTGAGCTTGAAAGTAAAAAAGTGCGCAAACTCTATGAGTCAGAGCATGCCACTGAATTTAGGGTCTCACCTGATGGTGAGTACTTAGCATTTGCAGAGCGCTTTAAAGTGTTTGTAACACCGTTTGTTGAGCGCGGTAAAACCATTAATATTGGGCCTAAAGACAGCCAATTTCCAATTGAGCAATTATCTGTTCGTGCTGGTGAAAATATTAGCTGGAGTGCCAACAGCAATAAACTCTATTGGACACTTGGCCCTGAGCTATACCATGCCAGCTTAGAGGGAATGTTTGCTATTAATAAAGCCGATGACCAAGACGTTAAAGTCAAAAGCGGGACTAACATTGGTTTTAGTAAAAAAATGGCTGAACCAGAAGGCATGGTTGCCTTAACTGGCGCAAAAATTATTACCATGGACGGCGAAAAAGTCATTGAAAATGGCGTTATTGTTACCGATGGTAAACATATTAAAGCTATTGGCTCTGCTGCAGATATTAGCATTCCAAAAAATGCTAAGGTTGTTGATGTAACAGGCAAAACAATTATGCCTGGTATGGTTGATGCGCATGCGCATGGCTCACAAGCAAGCGATGAAATTATTCCACAACAAAACTGGAAAAATTTTGCAGGCCTTGCGCTGGGTGTTACCACCATCCACGATCCATCAAACGACACCACTGAAATATTCACTGCCAGTGAAATGCAAAAAGCCGGTATGATTGTCGGCCCGCGTATTTTCTCTACCGGTACCATTTTATATGGAGCGAATATGCCTGGTTATACTTCGCATATTGATTCATTAGATGATGCTAAATTTCATTTAGAGCGTTTGAAAAAAGTAGGGGCGTTTAGTGTTAAATCTTATAACCAACCTCGCAGAGAGCAGCGTCAGCAAGTGATTGAGGCTGGTCGTGAACTTGAAATGATGGTGGTACCAGAAGGGGGCTCATTATTACAACATAACTTGAGTATGGTAGTTGATGGGCATACAGGGATTGAGCATTCCATTCCGGTTGAACATATTTATGATGATATTAAACAGTTGTGGTCACAAAGTGATGTAGGTTATACACCTACATTGGTGGTTGCTTATGGCGGTATTTGGGGTGAAAACTACTGGTACGATAAAACTGATGTGTGGAATCATCCTCGATTAAGTAAATTTGTGCCTAAAAACCAGTTACTACCACGCTCAATGCGTCGTGTTAAAGCGCCCGATCATCACTATAACCACTTTAACAATGCACGTGTGGCAGCTGAACTACAAGATTTAGGTGTACTGGTTAATTTAGGTGCACATGGTCAGCGTGAAGGTTTAGGTGCGCACTGGGAAATGTGGATGTTTGCTCAAGGTGGTATGACGCCGCTTGAGGCTATTCGAGCATCAACGCTCGATCCTGCTAAATACCTAGGTTTAGATAAAAACGTAGGCTCATTAGAAGTCGGTAAACTGGCAGATTTAATGGTTATAGATGGCGACCCACTGAAAAACATCCGCGATTCAGACAAAATTGATTACACCATGATCAACGGCCGCTTGTTCGACGCAGCAACGATGAACGAAGTTGGTAAAAAACAACGTGCCCCATTATTTTTTGAATAAGGCAGGCGTTTTTTAGTTAATAAGCGGCTATTTAGCCGCTTTTTTTATATTGTGTTTACCTATTTAACCAACTGCTACTATCGCTTTTAAAATATTATCACTAGGTGGAGCTACTGATACATCATGCATCACTCTCGCTCTAGTTATAAATCCTTCTTTTAAAATGAGTAAATGGTGTGCGGCTTCAATTGCTTTTTCTCTATTATGAGCAAATTCAGGGGTTTCTAAAAGAGCTGATAGTATAATCTCAAAGTTCGTTTGCTTATGCTGTTTGCAAAGTTTGGCAATAGGGTCATTCTCTATAGGGTATTCAGCTGCAGTATTAATAAAAAAACAGCCATTAAAGTTACCTAACTCTGAAACCTCATTATTAATCCACTTTTTCAGTCCGAAAAAAATTGCTTGCGCGACTAATATAGCACTTGGTTGTAGACATATTTTTTTTAGCCAAGCGTTAAAGCACATGTCGCGTGCGACTAAACAAGCACAAATAAGCGCATCTTTGCTTTCAAAGTGCTTGTATAAGGTTTTTTTTGCAATGCCGGATACAGCTAAAATTTCATTAATACCAACAGCGTGTATACCCTTTTTATAAAAAAGGCTCAGTGCCGTACTGATTATTTGTTGTTGTTTATTCATGATATTCCAAATTTGAGCAGTAAAAACACAGCTTGACATAGGTAGACCGACTTGTCTATATTGCAAGTGTAGACAAATCGGTCTACTTTTGAGGAGGTAATATGCATAGTGAGCAAATAAAGTCGGCATTAATCGCAGGTGTTTTTTCTACTTTTGTTTTGGGTTTTTTGGCGTGGCTAAATTATATGGGTGATTACGGTATTTGGTTAATGGCGCCATTTGGCGCAACAGCTGTGCTTGTTTTTGGCGTACCACAGAGCCCATTAGCTAAGCCAAAAAACGTAATAGGGGGGCATATGCTGACCGCAATGATTGGGGTTGTTTTTAGCTATTATAGTGCTGATAGTGCGATCATGATTGGGCTGGCTGTGGGTATTGCTATAACTTTGATGATGATTACTAAAACCATTCACCCTGCTGCCGGTGCAAACCCTATCTTAATTATTGAGTCTAGCCAAAGTTGGGATTTTTTAATAATGCCAGTACTTGCCGGGACAGTATTTATTGTGGTGTGTGGTTTTGTCGCGACGTGGTTTTTGCAGCTATTGATAGAAACTAAACATAAAAAAACCGCTTGACGCGGTTTCTTTTATACTGAGCACTCAGTGAATTACACTACACCGCGCGGTAGACGGCAGTCGTGATCTTTACGAGCAAGCTCTACTATCCAAAGCTCTTCTGCTGTGTAACCTTCTTCGTTCTCAGTGATTACGGTGAAAGGCGCTTTTTTCTGTGCTTTTACAGGAGCAGCTTTTTTAGTTTTTTTAGCAGGTGCTTTTACTGCAGCTTTCTTTGTAGACTTACCAGAGCTTAATTCTTTAGTCAGCTCTGCTACATCAGCTAGGCGCATATTCTTGCCGCCATCAACGCTGTACCAGCCAGGTTTAGTTGTTATTTCAGGTTTTTTACCGTTGGCAGCTTCATATGCAGCTTCAAAGGCAGATAACACTTCTGTTTTGTCTAGTTTGCTCATCAGAGACCCTATACGTTGTTTTCACAGATAAAGAAGAGGTATTTATACCTATTTTAGAACTGTTTTTCAATTTTTTGCGATTTTCCTTTCATTTTTAGCGCATAACCGCCAAAATTTGTACAAAATTCAGTGCAAAGTAAGGTAAGTAGTATGCAACGTAGAGAATTTAATCAACTATTAAATACCCTGTTAAAGCCAGAAACCATTAACGATTTTTGTCCAAACGGACTTCAGGTAGAAGGTAAAGATGAGATACGCACCATAGTAACGGGTGTAACGGCAAGCCAAGCACTTATTGATGCCGCGATTGAAAAAAATGCCGATGCTATTTTAGTACATCATGGCTATTTTTGGAAAGGTGAGTCGCAACCGATCACTGGTATGAAGAAACGCCGCGTGGCTGCGTTACTCGCCAAAGACATTAACTTATTTGCCTATCATTTGCCGTTAGATATTCACCCTGAAATGGGTAATAACGCACAGCTGGCGCAATTGCTCGATATTGAAATTGAAGCAGGCCTTGAGCCCGTCAACAACAGTGTAGCCATGAAAGGGCGTTTAAAAACACCGTTAACGGGCAGTGAATTTGCTGACAAAATTAGCCAAGTGCTTAATCGAGCGCCATTAACGAGCTTAGTGCGCACTGGTAAAATTGAAACCATTGCCTTATGTACCGGTGGTGGGCAAGGCTATATAGATTTAGCAGCTGAGCAGGGGCTAGATGCGTACTTAACCGGTGAAGCATCAGAACAAACTATACATAGTTCTCGCGAGCAAAATATCGACTTTTTTGCTGCAGGCCACCATGCCACCGAGCGATACGGTATTAAAGCGCTGGGAGAGCTTCTCGCAGAGCAATATGGTTTTGACGTAACATTTATTGATATAGATAACCCTGTGTAAACGCTTGCCGTAAAAGCAATGTCATTAATGTAACCTACTCATCATTTATCCTGAGTAGGTTATTTAAAATCTTCAAAATAACTAACTACTTTATCAAGCCAAAGGAAGCTTCTATTCCATTGGTACATAACAGATCTTTCGCTGCAATTATCCCGTTTAAATTAAAATGTTATTTTCTCGCCGCCAGGCAATTCAACGTAAAGGTATAAAATGGAAGGCATGTTAGCTTTAATACAGCAATATGGGTTGTTGGTTTATCTGTTACTTTTTGGTTATTGTGCTTTAAAAAGTGGGTGGTTACCTTTATTTGCAGGCTATGCTGCACATACCGGTGCACTTGATGTTGGCTATGTTGCTCTGGCAGCTTTTATGGGCGGATATTTAGGGGATGAATTACGATTTGCTCTCGCAAGAACATATGGCACTGCTTATATTTTTTTATATCGGTATCCAAAAGGGCTTCGTACTATTGGTGCTCTCCCGATTGGGCTCACCTCGATTAGTTGGCGCCGTTTTAGCCTATTAAATGCATGCTCTGCACTGGCTTGGGTCGTTGTTTTAGTTGGTGGAGGCTTCACTTTTGGCGCTACCTTTGATTCTTTTGGGGTTGATAGCTTAACAGCCCTCAGTTTATTATTTCTTTGTGTATTCTTGCTTACACTGTATCGTCTTTGGAACCAAGCTGCAGAGGTTAAAACTCATCAACAATAACAAATATAGGCTTGTTTATAGCTGATAGTGTTTTTTATTTTTTAATACCCCCTGTTAATAAACTAATTGCCGCAGTTTTTCACGGGGGATAATATATTTACTTAAATAAAGATTTAATAAATCAAAGAGCTTCAGGATTTATTGTACGACGTATTTTTATCCATGCATTACCTACAACTTCATGGGCAAATTGAGTTACCACTAATAATGCTTTTGCGTTGGGTATGAGTTGCTTGTACCACGGGTAAGCGGCAAAGTTGTGGTAGTCAGTTGCTGCAGGGATCGCTGCGACACCTTGTGCATTGAATAAATTTATTGCTCTGGGCATATGACTTACAGAGGTAACTAAAGCGGTATTATAGTCGACAAGTTTTGAGGCTAAAAATGCAGCTTCTTGCGCTGTGTCCATTGCGTTTGGATTTTGTACAATACGATTTTTATTAATACCCAAGCTAATTGCCGTTTTATACATGAGTGCGCTGTTGGTTATTTTTTCATAACCCCCACCCGATACAATTAGCTGAGCTCGCGGATATATATTTGCGAGCCTAATGCCTTCCACTAAACGTGTTAATGCACAATTTCCTAGCTGACTGTTAGCGCTGAGTGCCGGGTTAGGGTTTATATCACAGCCAAGCACCACAATTTTGTCTATTTTTGGGTGCTTAAGGAAATTAAAAGCCAATGAAGTAGGTTGATTATGTTTAATCAATAAGTTGGCAACCCAGGGCGTGCTGGCAAGTAATAAGGTCGCGAGACTCAAAAAAGATAAGGTAATAACAAGCTTTCGTTGTTTGAGTGCAAAAATAAGTAGTATTAGACTAAGCAAGCCCAGTAATGGTAACGGCATAAGTAAGCCGCTCAGTATTTTTTTAAGTTCAAACATAATGAGTAACACGGTTGAATATATTTACCAGCATGTTACTCATAACTTTTGGATTTATCGACCGTTATTTAATTTACAGGTGTTTAAAAAATGACGGTAAACAGGGTTGTCTTTCATCTCTTTTTTCATCGCTAAATACATAGGACGGGTTAAACCAAGTGCGCCAAGTGGAATTGATTTAATTAGCCCTTGGCTCTCATATGGGGTAACCAGCCAATCGGGTAAGGCCGCAACCCCCATTCCAGCGCTGACTAACTGAAATATAAGTAGGCCCTGATCAACTGTTTTTAGTGTGCCGTCAAAACGTGCATTTTGAATGAAATGCTTAAATATATCTTGGCGCTCACGCGGGATAGGGTAAGAGATAATGGTTTCATTTTTTAAATCAAGCGCAGTTACATAGGCTTTTTTAGCTAAGTCATGATCCGGTGCCACAATAAGCTTAAGTTTAAAGTCAAACAGGTGGGCGTATTCTAG
The DNA here is from genome assembly GCF_004328665.1 of Pseudoalteromonas sp. DL-6. Lineage (NCBI taxonomy): Bacteria > Pseudomonadati > Pseudomonadota > Gammaproteobacteria > Alteromonadales > Pseudoalteromonadaceae > Pseudoalteromonas > Pseudoalteromonas sp. DL-6. Next base: position 1,924,616 of record NZ_CP019770.1, on the reverse strand, counting down.
TTTGTCTGGGTCGCGAACATCCGATGTAAGCACTAAGTCCAATTCATCATCGAGTAAATCTGGAATAGCGTCATAGCTAAAACCACGCTCGTAATCAATCTTTATGTCAGGCCAAAAATTATTAAACTCTTTAATAGTAGGCAACAACCAATGAAAACAGGCATGACATTCTACGCTTAGACGCAACTGTGATATTGGCTGATTTAAACTTTCTTTTAATCGGCATTTAGTTGCTTCTAATTTAGGTAATATGTCGTGTGCCAATTCAAGTAACAACATACCTTGAGGTGTAAATCGGACGGGTTGAGTTTTTCGCTCGAACAACTGACAGTCTAATTTATTTTCTAAGTCCTTGATTTGATGTGATAAAGCTGACTGAGTTAAAAATAGCTCGCGGGCTGTATTAACTAACGATCCCGTTTCTTTAAGGGTCGCTATAGTTTTTAGGTGTTTAATGTCAATCATCTTTAATAAATCTCATGGGTATGGTGAGTATTGCTTAGATTAACTACATACTACGCCTTTGCAAAAAACGTTTCAACGTCTGGATGGCTATAAAAATTAAATTTGGCGTGTTTTTTACGGTAAACATTAAATTTATTAACTTTGTATAGTCAAATGATGTTTTTTTTTTGTTTATTGTTGAATTTAGCTCATGTTTAATGGAGGTGTTTGTAAGGCTTGATGATGAACGCCTTATTTTAATATTATCTAATGACTTATACCGAAACTTTACATCGCTGCACTGCATAATTAAGGTTTTAATGGTTAAACAGAAATTAAGAACAGGTTAGGGTCGCTTGGTTATACGGTGATTAAGCTGTGCATATTTAGCGATTATTCAGATTTTGAAAAGTGCCGATGAGGTTATTATTAAGACTTCATTAGCTGCTGTTACAAGCCTGATTAAATGCATTGTATAGAGTATAAAAGCGGGTAAGCACAGCCGTCAGTTTAAACCTGAATATTTGGTTGTAAATTTCACCTGTGCTTAGCTTATTAAAGAGGGGTGTGTATTAGTAAAATAGCCTCTGTTGCTGTAACAGGTTTTGATTTTAAAAAGCCTTGCCCATAATCACATTGGGTTTTTTGTAAAATTGTAAGTTGCTCAGCGGTTTCTATTCCTTCTGCAATAACAATAAGCTCTAAAGAAATAGCCAAGGTTAAAATAGCATCTATTAACGGGTTAGCAGTGGTTTTTAAATTATCAATAAAACTTTTATCAATTTTAAGTACATGAATAGGCAGTTGGTGCAAGTAGCCTAAGGCAGAGTAGCCAGTGCCAAAATCGTCTAAGCAAAGTAATACTTTTAATGGCGATAACCCTTGTATAATTTGTGTCGCTAATTCTAAATTTTCAATTAAGCCCGACTCTGTTATTTCCAGGCACAATGAACCTAAAGGCAGTTGGTGTTTTTTATAAATAGCATGAAGCTGTTCTACAAACTCTAAGCTGGCAAAATGCCGCGACGATACATTAACCGTGACACGTAAAAAGCGATGACCTTGCTGTTGCCATAAAGCAATATGTTGCGCTGCGAGGTCTAGTAAATGCAAATCTAAGTTAATAATTTGCCCGGTCTTTTCAGCAATTGGAATAAAGTCGTTCGGTGATATAAACCCTTTTTTTGGGTGATGCCAACGTACGAGAGCTTCAAATCCTATAACCTCGCCACTGTTAATAGTAAAGATAGGCTGAAAATACAGTTCAAATTCATTATGCTCAATACCGTGCTGTAAATCGTTTTCAAGATCTGCATGCGTTTTTAGCTTATTGCGCATCACGTTATTAAAAAATTTAACTTGGCCACGCCCAGATGATTTTGCCTCATACATAGCCGCATCTGATTGTTGCAATAATAAAAATGCTTCATCGTCTACGCTGTCACTAAATGCAACGCCAATACTGGTAGAGGGCTGAAGTAAATGGCCATCAATATTAACGGGTTCCGATAGCGCGGTTTTAATACGAGTCAGGGCATCGTTTACTTGGTCACGATGACTTAGATTTTCCATAAAAATAGCAAATTCATCGCCACCTAAGCGAGAAAAGGTATCTGTATTGCGCACGGTTTGAGTAATAAGCTTACATATAGCAATTAAAAAGTGATCGCCTACTTCGTGACCTAACGAATCATTAATACTTTTAAAGCGGTCAAAATCAAGATAGAGCAGGGCATGAAAAGTCCCTTTTTTAGCGCGATTTAGGCGTAAAATCGCATGCTTCATTCTTTCTATGAGTAGAGAACGATTTGCCAAGCCAGTTAGTTCATCGTGCAGCGCTTTGTGCTCCAGCTCTTGACGGGCTAAATGCCTATCTATAACCATGCTTATTTGTCGACTTACATACGTTAGCAACGAGCTATCATGCTCATTGTAGTAATGTTGTTCGTCATAACTTTGTACAACAATGACGCCACTCATGCGCTCATTAACTTTAAAGGGAACGCCTAGCCATGAATCCGCTTGTTCACCTACTAACTTAAAATGCCCTTGTGTAATATGTTCAAGGTATTGCTGTTTATTAAGTAGTAATGGTCGTTCATTAATCAGCAAATAATAAGAGGCTGTTTCTTTTAGTTGATCTTTGGATATTATTTTATGGGTATTTGTTTGTACACCGCCTTCAACGGTATAAACAAAGTCGAGTGCGTCTTCTTTTTTGTCGTATAGCGCAATAAAAAAGTTACTCGCTGTCAATAAGCTGTCAATGATTACGTGTAAGGATTGAAAAAAGGTGTCTAAATTTTGTGCTTTGTAGGTTAAGTTAGCTATTTGCAGTAGGCTACTTTCTAATTTTTGTGCATTGTTGAGCTGCATTACAGTATCTTGCAAGCTATTAACCGTATTGACCTGATTTATTTTTGCACTGAGTAAGTGAGCGACTGTGGTTAATATTTCTAAATGTGAACTAGTAAAGTAATTTTTTATTGGGTGCTCACAATCGATAACTCCTAAAACACGATCTTTATATATTAAGGGTACGCATATTTCTGATTGAGCTGGACGCTCATCAGCTATGTAACGGCTGTCTTTATTTACATCGCCAATTATTAATGCTTGCCCTGTGGATGCTGCATAGCCAGTTATTCCCTCGCTAAAGCGAATAATTTTGCGCTCAGATTGATAACTAATATGTCCGTTTTTAATGCCCATAGAAGCCACTTGATTTAGCAAAGACTGGTTGTCATCTGCTAAGTAAATAACGCAATCGACAAACCCAAGCCGATTAACGACCTGTGTAGTGACATAACTAAAAAGCTCTTCTAAAGTATTCAGTTGCAATAAACTTGATGAAAACTGATTGATTATACTCAATTGGTCTGTTTTAGTTTCGAGCGCTTTAGAGGTATCGATATTGTTCGACATAGGCAGCTATGGAAGGCCTTATAATTATTGTTAAAGGTATATACGTTAACCTAATATTAACTTTTCTACAAAATAAAACGTTAAATGATAATTATAAAGTGTAAAGCTTACTTTATATTTAGTATCTAAGGATTATTTTTAATAAGCCCTTTACTCGAAAACACCATATGCCTATGATCAGTTAACTTAAGCATTAGGACTTTACGATGACGAGCAAAATAACAACTTTAACGATTACTAGACCCGATGATTGGCATGTGCATTTACGCGATGGAGATCAGTTAAAAGATACGGTGCGTGATATTAGCCGATATATGGGCCGCGCGATTATTATGCCAAATTTAGTTCCGCCAGCTACGTGTACAGAAACTGCATTGTCGTACCGAGAGCGAATTATGGCTGCTAAACCTCAAGGCCAGTTTGAACCTTTAATGGTGCTTTACCTTACTGATAAAACGACGCCGGATGAAATAAAAAAGGCAAAAGCGACAGGTAAAATTTTTGCAGCTAAACTCTACCCAGCAGGTGCAACAACTAACTCAGATTCTGGCGTAACTTCAGTAAAAAATATTTACCCGGTATTAAAAGCAATGCAAGAAGTTGGCATGCTGTTACTCGTCCATGGTGAGGTTACTGATTCATCTATTGACATATTCGATCGTGAAAAAGTGTTTTTAGACACTATTTTAGGCGACGTTGTTGCAGACTTTCCTGAGCTGAAAATTGTTCTTGAACACATAACCACTAAAGATGCAGTAGAGTTTGTTGAAAATGCCTCGGATAATGTAGCAGCTACAATTACTGCGCATCATTTATTATACAACCGTAATCACATGTTAGCTGGGGGCATTCGCCCACATTATTACTGCCTACCTATACTAAAGCGTAACATTCATCAACAAGCGCTAATGGCTGCAGCTACAAGTGGTAGTAAAAAATTCTTTTTAGGCACGGATTCAGCCCCACATTATAAAGATAAAAAAGAAGCGGCATGTGGTTGTGCTGGTGCTTATACCGCACATGCTGCTATTGAACTTTATGCTGAAGCTTTTGAAGAAGCGGGAGCGCTTGATAAGTTAGAGGGCTTTGCAAGTCACTTCGGCCCTGATTTTTATGGCCTTGAGCGTAATGCAGACACTATTACTTTAGAAAAAGCGCCTTGGACAGTGCCGTCTAGCTATTCGCTAGGCGACTCAGAAGTTGTACCAATTAAAGCCGATAGCGTTATTGACTGGCAAGTTAAATAGTTAAAATTTAAACTAAAACCACCTTAAAATTAAGGTGGTTTTTTTATTTTAAGTTACCAAAAAAGCGGTTCGGGTGAGCCATATTTTAAAAATTTATAATCTGCTTATAAAAAATACAAGTTTTATGTTGTTTATCCTTTTAAAAATTAGAAACTTATAAAAAAATTAATAAATCGATGAATCTTCAAAAATAAATCCCAATTAATAGAGCTAAAAAAATATTATTGTGTTAACCTTAATTGGCTTTGAGTTTTTGCGTATTGAATTACGGTATTGTGCTGCGTTTAAGGTTACCGGTTTGGTTATTACTTCTTCCTGTACTATCACCTCCAGTTTTTTGGGCATTGACTCAGGGAGGATATTGCCATAATAATATGGCTGAATTTTAATTATTGACTTACAGGAAAATTTAGTATGTCGGTTACTGGTAAAGTAAAATTTTTCAACGAAGCTAAAGGCTTTGGTTTCATTGAACAAGAAAATGGTCCTGACGTGTTTGTACATTTCAGCGCAATCACTGGTTCTGGTTTTCGCACTCTTAGCGAAGGTCAAGCAGTGACTTTCAGCATCAAGCAAGGTCAAAAAGGCCCAGAAGCTGAGAACGTAGAAGTAGCATAATTTATTATGTGAACCTAAGTTCATCGTGGTGAAGCACTAACCTGTTTCACCATAATTCATATAAATCTAAAACTTTTCAATCCCTTTGTAGTATCCCTCATATATTAACACCTTCATCTAGTTTTAAACTTCTACTCATTTGTTCGAATACAAACTTTTATGTTTTAAGTATTTTATTGGTCAATAATTGCACATTAGTTATTTAACCTTATGACTAATCTAACAGCCTCATACGGATTTAGTTATTGCTGAGGAAATACATATTTAAAGTTGAGATTTGTACTTGGGAAAATACAAAAAAAGGCCTGGGTGTTTATGCTTTAAGAGAGAAAAAACACAGGTGTTAATAAAAATGATTTTTTGTAATCGGTTTCCCCTCCTTTGTACTGCTTTTTATTAAATTTGCACGTCATTATTCTTATGCGATGAATAACCCAATAATTACGATTAGCTGTATTTTTGGGCAAAAAAGTCTTAAAAAACCTTCAAAATGAATATTCGGGACAGAAAATTAGCTTATTTTTAATTTTTTTTCAGCAACGATAAAGTTAATTTTAAATGTTATATTTTTGTTTACATTAACAGAGGGGGTTATCGTTATTCTTACTATATCAGGGTTTGCAGAAATTATGATTATCACGTTAGTTATAATAATGTTAATTTTTTTGGTCGAGCCCAGTAAATATCTTACAAACAAGCTGATTTATTTATAGGTTATGCTAAACATGAAGTTGACATGACTTAATGCATTTAGCATTATTGGTAAGTTGATATCTATTAAAAGATATCAGGGTTGTCTTCCCCTTAGCGGGTTGATAATTAAATTATAAAAGTAACATTACTTAATTGGTTGGGAACTATGTCTGTTAAAATCAGAAAGAGTCTTGTAGCAACTGCGTTGGTTGGCGCTTTTGCATTTGCAAGCAGCAATGTGATTGCAGATCCTTTGAATGACGTGCAAAAAGCAGGTCAAACAATTCAAAAGGCTGCGGTTAAGTCTCAAACTAAAATTGACAATGTATATGGTCAAACTCAGGAGCTAATCGCTGAGTACCGTAGCATCGTTGATGAGACTGAACTTATGAAAGTGTACAACGATCACGTAGCACGTTTGGTCGCAGACCAAAACGCGTCTATCGCATCGTTCGATCGTCAAATCGCGACTATCGACAACACTAAACAAAACGTTGTGCCTTTGATGTATCGCATGATCGATACGCTTGAGCAATTCATCAAAGCGGACGTTCCATTTAATCTAGAAAACCGTCTTGGACGCGTTGAAAGATTACGTGAGATCATGGCATCTGCATCTGTAACAACGTCTGAGAAGTTCCGTCAGGTTCTTGAAGCGTACACTGTTGAAACAGCCTACAGCTCAGCTGTAACTGCTTCTCAAGGTACTTTAGATGTTGATGGTCGTAGCATTAACGTTGATATCGGTCGTTTAGGTCGTATTACTTACGTAGCGCAATCATTCGATCTAAAACACGCTTGGGTGTGGGATAACAACACTAAACAGTGGAAAGAATTAGGTGAAGAATACCTAAAACCTGTTAAAGAAGTGATCCGTATGGCACGTAAGCAAGCGACACTAGAACTTGTTAAACTACCAATTTTTGGCGCGGAGTAATCAATAATGAAGAAACTATTTAAAGGTTTTGCTGTTGCAGCAGTACTGTCTGTTTCTGCCGGTACCGCGCTTAATGCACATGCAAATACTGATGCTTTAGATAAAATTCTAGAGCAAGTAAAGCAAGAGCGTATTTCTGAAGGAAAAATCAATAAGCAACGTGAACAAGAGTTCTTGTCAGATCGTGCTGATAAGCAAGCGTTACTTAACAAAGCGAAAAGCCAACTAGCTGCTGAAAAAGCACGTGGTGATCGTCTTAGCAAAGAATATGCACAAAACGAAAATACTTTAGCAGAAAAAGAGCAAGCTCTTCAAAACGCACAAGGTACGTTAGGTGAAATGTTTGGTGTTGTTCGTCGTGCAGCAGCTGACGCAATTGGTTCAATTGAAGCATCTTTAGTAAGTGCTGAAAAACCAGGTCGTGCAGAAGTACTTCGTTCATTAGCAGCCGCTAAAGAACTTCCAACAGTTCGTGAATTAGAAGAACTTTGGATTTCACTTCAAACAGAAATGACTGAGTCAGCTAAAGTTTCAACGTTTGAAACTGAAGTTGCAGGTCTTGACGGTAACCCGTCAATGAAAAAAGTAACACGTATCGGTAACTTCAACTTAGTTACAGACGACGGCTACTTAATCTACTCACCAGAGACTAAATCTATCCAGCCTCTAGGTAAGCAACCTGACAGCTATATCCTTAAAGGTATTTCTGATCTAGAAGGTACTTCAGCTGATAATTACGCTGGCGTATACGTGGATCCTACACGTGGTGCAATTTTACGTATCAACACTCAGAAAAAGTCTCTTATGGAGTACTACGAGCAAGGTGCTGAAGTTGGTTACATCATCACAGTACTACTTGCTGTAGGTCTTTTAATCTTCTTAGTACGTTTCGTTGACTTAGCGCTTACTACTTCTAAGATCAAAGGTCAGCTTAAGAACTTGTCTACACCGAATACAAATAACCCACTGGGTCGTATTCTTAAAGTGTACTCTGACAACAAAAACCAAGATGTTGAAAACCTTGAGCTTAAACTTGATGAAGCGATTCTTCGTGAAACGCCACGCATCGAAGCGGGTATCAATATCATCAAGATCCTTGCTGCTATCGCACCATTACTAGGTCTATTAGGTACGGTAATCGGTATGATCCTAACGTTCCAAACAATCACATTGTTCGGTACGGGCGATCCGAAGATCATGGCTGGTAACATCTCTCTAGCACTTGTAACTACAGCGCTAGGTCTAATTGCAGCACTACCACTTATCCTACTTCACTCTATTGTTGCAGGTCGTAGTAAGTCGGTATTACACATCCTTGATGAGCAAAGCGCGGGTATCATCGCGACTCACGCGGAGAAGGAGAAAGCCTAATGCTAGTCCTGATGGAGATATGGGAATCTATCAGGGATTTTGTTGGCACAGGCGGCCAGGTTTTATACGTGGTCGCGATAGCACTCTTTCTTATGTGGGTTTTAATGATTGAGCGCTATTGGTTCCTACTTGCTGAGTTTCCTCGTTTAACGAAGGAAATTGTAGCCAAGTGGGATGCCCGCCAAGACACTACGTCTTGGTACGCACACAGAATCCGTGAAGCATGGATTTCTGAAGCGTCTGAAAAATTAGATCAGCGTATGTTGTTGATTAAAACATTAGTAGCTGTATGTCCTTTAATAGGCTTACTTGGTACTGTTACGGGTATGATCGCGGTTTTTGAAACCATGGCAACCCAAGGTACAGGTAATGCACGTTTAATGGCATCAGGCATATCAATGGCAACAATCCCAACAATGGCTGGAATGGTTGCGGCACTATCTGGGGTATTCTTTAGCTCACGCCTTGAGGCAAGAGCGAGAATGGTGAAAGCCAAACTTGTAGATAGTATGCCTCATCACTAGAGAGAGAATTAAATATGGCACGTAAACAACGTTTTCGTGAAGAAGAAGAAGCAGCGGTAGATATGACGCCAATGCTTGACATCGTATTTATCATGCTTATTTTCTTTATCGTAACTACATCGTTCGTTAAAGAGGCTGGTATCGAGGTCAATAAACCAAAAGCTGCCCAAGCTACGAAGCAAAAAAATGCTAACATTTTTATTGCTATTCGCAGTGACGGTGCAATCTGGATTGATAAACAGCAAGTTGATGTTGAACGTGTTTCAGCAAAAATTGAAAGTTTATTAGCAGAACAACCTACTGATGTTGTAATTTTGCAAGCTGATAAAGAAGCAAAACACGGCACAGTGGTTAAAGTGATGGACCAGATTAAAGCGACAGGTGATAACCTGAGAATTTCAATAGCTGGAGATCAGTAATGATTCGTTTTCTGTTTTCACTGATTGCAGGTGGGGCAGTTACTTTCGGCTTGTTCTACTTCATGGCATACCTCATCTCTGGTGGGGCTGACCGTAATACGGAACAAAAAGAGCAGATCATAGTCGAAATTATGACGAATCCGCCTGAATCTAAGGTGCAGGAGAGGAAGCGTGTACCGCCTCCGCCTCCGCCACCGCCAAAGCAGCCGCCTAAACCGCAGCCGCCACAGCCGGAAAACAGCAACCCAAATACGAGCTTGTCGTTTAATATGCCAAGCATCGATGTGGGAAGCACGGCCGGTGGACTGAGTGGTCCAGGTGCATTTGGACGAGATGGTGATGCGACACCGATCGTTCGTATTGAACCAAAATATCCAACACAAGCAGCACGTGATGGTAAAGAAGGTTGGGTTCAACTTTCATTCACAATTGATGAGTTAGGTGGCGTGATTGACGTTGATGTAATTGACGCAGATCCAAAACGTATCTTTGACCGTGAAGCTAAACGTGCATTGCGCAAGTGGAAATACCGTCCTAAGATCATTGACGGAAAACCACAAAAGCAAGTTGGTTTACAAGTTCAACTAGACTTTAAACTTAACCAAGGCAATTAAGGAGGCGAGTAATGAGAAATTTTTCTAAAGTAACTGCACTTGCAATTCTTATGTCTGTGTCAGGTGTAGCATTGACTGCACCTGTTTTAGCGGCGCCAGATTACGCGAAAATTGAAGAGCGTAAGAAAGCAAAAACTAAAATCATGGGCGAACGTACTGGTAAAAAAGTAATTAAAGCGTTTGATTTGTATAATGAAGATGATGTTGATGGCGCAATTGCTTTATTGAAAGAGTTAGATCCGTCTAATGATTTTGACAAAGCGACCGTTAATCGTTACTTAGGCAGCATGTATGCTCAAAAAGAGCAGTACAAGGTTGCTATTAAGTATATGAAAGCAGCGATTGCACCAGATGTATTAAACTTTGCTGATCAGGCTCAGGGTTTAAAAACCTTGGGTGATATGTATGCGGGTACTGAACAATACAGTGCTGCCAAGCAAGCATATTCTGATTGGATGGACTTCACAGGCGAAGAGGACCCAAAAGTTTACACTCGTATTGCGCAAGCAAGTTATGAGCTTAAACAGTTTAATGAGGTTCTTGAGCCGGCAAACAAAGCAATTAAGTTAGCAAAAGAGCCTAATAAAGCTCCTTATCAACTTAAATTAGCTGCCTATTTTGAGCAAAAGCAATATCAAAATATGGTTAAAGTTGCTGAAGAAATCGTTCGCGTATGGCCTGAAGACAAAAAGTCTTGGGTAGGCTTAGGTAAGTATTATTTACAAACCGAAGAATACCAGAAAGGGCTAGCAACTATGGAAGTTGCTTACAAGAACGGTTACTTTGAAAACGAAGTTGAATACAAAGTTTTAGCTAACTTTTATTCTTTAAACGAAATTCCTTATAAAGCAGCTGTAACGCTTGAAAAGGCCGTTAAAGAAGAAAAAGTTAAACGCACTAAGCAAAATATGAGTGCAATTGCTAGTAACTACCATCGTTCGAAAGATATAGAGAAAGCTGCTAAGTACTACGAAGAAGCTGCTAAATTTGATAATGATGCTGAGCTTTACCGCAAAGCAGGTTCATTACTTCTACAATCTGAAAAATTCAGTGCTGCTGTTGTTCGTTTGAACAAAGCATTAGAGCTTGGCTCTGAAAAGAAAGGTACTATTTATTCAGATTTAGCTGAAGCGTTTTACTACCAAGGCAAGTATAAGCAAGCACATGCTGCTATTACTAAAGCTATGGACGACCCAAGCACACGTAGGTTTGCAAAAGGTTGGGCTACATATATTAAAGATAAAGCCGCTCGCAACGGTGTTAAAATTTAATATTTAATGTACTCTAGTATTTTTAAAAAGCCCCATTGGGGCTTTTTTTATTGGAATTAACATGAACAAAACGCCTATTATTTCATTGCTCTTTTGTTTGCTTTTAGCATCCTGCTCTAAGCCAGCTGACTTATTTTCATCTTATGAAGAGGCACAAACCGCGTTAATATCACTTAATACGGCTTTAAGTGCACAAAAAAACTCACATGTTACAGAACTCAGTAATGAGCAACTGCCTTTTACTGATGCATATTTAGCGCGTCGTCACGCTATTTACCAGCAGCTAATGCAAATGAAGTTAACTGTTGCGCAAACTAATCAGGTAAATTATTTGGTGATTGCTGAGCGATTTCCAGAGCGGTATTTCGCATGGCCTGCACACACTGATGTGCTATCAAACATGCTTTCGATAGTTAAAAATGATGCTCAGTATAAAAACATTGAGCAATGGCTGATATTTGTTCAAACACAGCTTAAAGCCGCTGAGCAAAGTAACTTAAAGCTTAATAAAATAGAGCACACTTATTTAAAACATTATGTGCAGCAAGCAATTAACAGTACTAACACACCTATTGAGCTAAATGAGTCTCTGAGTGTATTAAATAATTACTTAGCGCAGTATAAGCCAAGAGGCAGTATTGGGTTGTCTGGTCTTGCTAATGGCAGCCAATGGTATCAGAGCAAACTAAATTATTTTGCAAATGATGTACTTTCACCGCTTGAGTGGCTAAGCCTTATAGATAGTAAATTTAAAACAATGCAAAGCTCAACCGAGCAAATAACGGTGGGTATCTCTGATGTATCGCAGCTTAGCGAAACATTTTTAAAAGAGACGCAAGTATTAGGTTTAGACTGGTCAACGGGTTATATGCTTTTACCTCAATATGCTAACAATAAGCAATTAACGGCTGCTGATAAGCGACTCTATTTAACGATGATGGAAACTGATCTTGGGGTGCATTATCATGCGTGGACATTATCGCAAGCGCGTTTAAATTTACTAAAACGTTTAAATATTAGTGAAGAAGATGCGAGCATATTAGTTGAGGATATTATTTTTTATCCAGGGCAATCATTTAGTTTTGCACCGCAATTACTCAATTAAACAAAAGTGCGCTGTTACTTAGCGCACTTATCACACCGCTGTGCAGCAGGGTCTCTTTCTAAGCGCTGCTCTGATATTTTCTCTTCACAGTCACAGCAGTAGCCATATTGACCAATATCCATTTGGCTAATTGCTGCTTCAAGCTTATTCATTCGTTCAATTAACGGATTATACTCATTACCTAATTGTTGAGCTGCTAAATCGAGCCACTCTTCATTGGATGTATGGGTTAGGATGCAGAGCAGGTTTTGATGTGTAGGGTGAGTTGATTGTGACAACAAACCTAATATCGTTGCTTTAACACTTTCTATTTCATCGTTTAGTCGTTGCTGATGATGCATTAGCAGTATAACCCTTAGTTAATTAGTAGTGATACTGCTATTATCTATTTAGATTTACTTAGGTGTTATGATTTGCATCAAATTGTGGCGCTTTCGCATACTTCTTTAATACTTCGGCTACTTCATCCTTGGCTTTTAAACGACGAATTTCATCAAATAATAGTCCTGCTTGTGGATATTGGCGTTTTAAATAACCAAGCCACTGCTTTGTCCGAGATGCAAAGTATTTAGTATCTTTGCTGGCTGTTTGGTGCATAGATGAATGAATAATATGGTGTAAAATATTTTCCCATGTCAGTTCGCTGTAGCTTTCGTTATTAACTTGCGCTTTAATTTTTCTAGCCAAATCTGGATGTGAAAGGGCGCCACGACCAATCATCAAATCACGACAACCACTGCGTGTTTGGCATAAAAGTGCATCTTCCACTTGCCAAATTTCTCCATTGGCAACCACAGCAATTTGTTTATCTTTGACTAAAGGAGGGATTTTTTCCCAATAGGCGGGTGGATTGTAACCATCGCGTTTAGTTCGTGCATGTATAGCAATACTGGTAGCGCCGGCGCTAACAACGGCATCAACTATTTCTTGGCTATTACTATCATCATCAAAACCTAAACGTATTTTAGCACTGACGTCATGTTTACTATCAACAGCATCCCTTACTGTTTTTATAATCGAGTACATATGTTCTGGATCTTTGAGTAATACAGCACCGCCTTTATTTTTATTGACGGTTTTTGCTGGGCAACCAAAGTTTAAATCAACGCCATAAGAGCCTAAGCCAATTGCTTTTACCGCATTTTCAGCTAAAACGTCGGCTACTTGGCCTAATAACTGAATACGTACTGGAGTACCACTACGAGTGAGCCCCGCATTTTTGAGTTCAGGGCAATAACGATGGAATACTTTATCTGGTAAACAAGTATCTACAACACGGATAAATTCGGTCACACAGAGATCGAAGCCGCCTATGTCGGTGAGTAGTTGGCGCATTTTAAAGTCAACAACACCTTCCATGGGTGCTAAAATAAGTTTCATAGTGTGATTAATGTATTACTAAAAAAGAGCGTCAGTTTACCTGTAAATGATAAATTGATAAAACGCTTATTAGGGTTCATAGTTAGTTAAATAACTTATTTGCAAAAAAAACAGATAATTTGAAAGTTTTTAGTTTTATGCAGGTCTACTTGTATAATGATGTTCAACAAGTTTAAAAGGTAATTAAAAATGAATACAATAAAGAAAAACTCAATTGCATTAACATTAGGCGCAGTGGTTGTTGGCAGTGCAAGTATGGCGAGTACTGATGTACAAGCTAACCCATTTGAGTTTCAACAAATGGTAGCTGGTTATCAGTTAGACGCTGGTGAAGGCAAATGCGGCGAAGGCAAATGTGGCGGTGACGCTAAAGCTAAAAAAGAAGGCAAGTGCGGCGAAGGCAAATGTGGCGGCGACGCTAAGGCTAAAAAAGAAGGTAAGTGCGGCGAAGGCAAATGTGGCGGCGACGCAAAGGCTAAAAAAGAAGGCAAATGCGGCGAAGGCAAATGTGGCGGCGATGCTAAGAAAGAAAGTAAAGCTGGCGAAGGTAAATGCGGTGCACAAGGCAAAGCTCAAAAAGAAGGTAAGTGCGGTGAGGGTAAATGCGGCGCACAAGGTAAAGCCAAAAAAGTAGGCAAAGCCGAAGAAGGTAAATGTGGCGGTGACGCTAAAGCAAAAAAAGAAGGTAAGTGTGGCGAAGGTAAATGTGGTGGTAACCACTAAATTTTTCTTTTTTTGATACAAGTGAGAGGGCCATTAGGCCCTTTTTATTTAATATGAGGTTTTATTATGGCTCACATTCAAACGCCTAACTTTGGCATGGTCGGTTTAGGTTTGCGAAGAGAAATGCTAGATGAGCTTGAAAATGCAATACCAAAACAAATTGAGTTTATGGAAGTAGCTCCAGAGAACTGGTTAAAGCTAGGTGGGCGCTTTGAAAAGCAATTTAAACAGTTAACTAATAATAATCACTTTGTTTGTCATGGTTTGTCACTTTCTATTGGCTCGCCTGAGCCGCTCGATATTGAATTTATAAAGTCGTTAAAATCTTTCTTTGATCACCACAATATTAAGGCCTATAGCGAACATTTAAGCTACTGCTCAGGTAAAGGCCATATGTATGACTTAATGCCAATTCCTTTTACTGAAGAAGCGATTAAACATGTCGTTTCTCGGGTTAAACAGGTACAAGATATATTAGAGCGACCACTTGTGCTGGAAAATGTGTCTTATTATGGTGCCCCTGGCCAGCAACTATCGGAGCTTGAATTTACCAATGCTATTTTAGAAGACGCAGACTGCCAGCTGCTATTAGACGTTAATAATATTTATGTGAACTCGATTAATCATGGCTATGATGCACAAGCGTTTTTAAGTGGGCTACCAACTAATAAAATTGCCTATTGCCATGTTGCAGGTCACTACAATGAAGCTGATGACCTAATTATCGATACTCACGGCGCAGATGTTATAGATCCTGTTTGGCAATTGCTCGATAGCGCATATCAAGCACATGGTGTTTTTCCCACACTGCTAGAGCGAGATTTTAATATTCCGCCTATTAATGAGTTAACCAAAGAGTTGGATACAATCCATCAATTACAAGCAAAGCATCTTAAGTTGTTATCAACAGCACAAAGCGCTTAGCTGTTTGAATTTAATAAGTACTTGCTATTTTAGGGTTTTATAAGAGTCGTTATTATGAGTTTTATCGATGTGCAAAATGAGTTTATGGCCCATATTCGAGAGCCTAATATGCAGCCGTGTCCAACCGATATTGAAGACAGACGAATGGCCATTTATCGGGATCTGTTTTTTAATAATATTAATGGCTTTGTTTCATCTGCATTTCCAGTTTTAAAAACACTCTACAGTGATCAACAGTGGCTATTACTGGTTCGTCAATTTTTTAGTGAACATGATTGCCAGTCTCCTTACTTTTTAGATATTGCTGAAGAATTTATTACCTATTTAATGACAAGCTATGTACCTAAGGAGTCTGATCCGGTATTTATGCTGGCGCTAGCCCATTATGAATGGATTGAACTTGATGTGTCTGTAATGAAGGCTGACCCCCTTGAGTCCCCTTTAAGCGCTAATAAGCTTACCCATTCTCCTTTGTATTTATCTAAAACAGCGCGTAACTTAAGCTACGACTATCCAGTGCAAAATATTAGTGAAGAATTTCAACCTCAACAGCCTTCAGAGCAGCCGTATTTCTTTGTTGTTTATCGCGATGAGGATGATGAAGTGCAATTTTTGGCAACCAATGCCATGACCGCCATGCTACTGTCTATTATTGAAAATGAAGCGGGGATTACGTTTGAGCAGGTTTGCCAACAGGTTAGTGAAAATGCACCACAATTTAATCTAGAGCAAATAACACAAGGGGCACTGAGTACCTTAACAGCTATGGCACAGCGGCAAATTATAGTGACAAAAAATCAAGGCTAAGCTCTTTATTGATTATTTCACATCGTCTATTATAGCGCCTTTATTTGTTGTGCTTAATAAAAGGTTGTACCCATGTCAGATGATAAAGACTTTAAAGACCCGTTCAATGCGGCTTACTTTTTTGCATTCTTAGCCGTATTTGCTGGAATAGGGTGTTTAAATGCCATTTTAGGTTGGATCACCAGCTTAACTTAATCAGGTTTTATTTTAAGGCTGTTGCTTGTCATCAGCCTTACATTTTTATCACTTCCCTCTCCCGACACTTTATAATTATCGCAAACTCGCAATTTACGACCACTTAAGGTTATAATCACCTGCTTTGTAATATTAATCATTGAGCAGTTAAAATTATGACTCAAGTAACACCAGCAATTATCAAAAACAGCATTACTACAATTGCTGATTATCCTAAAGCGGGCATTATGTTTCGCGATGTAACAACCCTAATGGCAAACCCTGAAGCATTTAAAGCAACCATAGATGCATTTATTGACGCTTATAAAGATCAAGGTTTTACTAAAATTATTGGCACTGAATCACGTGGCTTTATTTTTGGTGCACCGTTATCTTATGCCTTGGGTATCCCTTTTATCCCTGTTCGTAAACCCGGTAAATTACCGCGCGAAGTTATTCGCCAAGATTACCAACTCGAGTATGGCGAAGATACACTAGAGCTTCATACTGATGCGATTGTAGCCGGTGATAAAGTCTTGTTAGTTGACGACTTGTTGGCGACCGGTGGTACAATTGAAGCAACAGCCAAGTTGGTTGCAAAATTAGGCGGAAACGCCACAGATGCTGCCTTCGTTGTATCACTTCCAGAGCTTGGTGGTGAGCAACGCATTGAGAAAATGGGCATCAATATTTTAAAATTGGTTGAATTCGAAGGCGAATAATCGATGAGTTATCAGGTTCTAGCGAGAAAATGGCGTCCTCAAACCTTTCATGAATTGGTTGGGCAGTCTCATGTAAAACAGGCGTTGGTAAATGCCCTGACTCAAAATAGACTGCATCACGCTTATTTATTCACTGGAACCCGTGGTGTTGGTAAAACCACCATTGCCCGTATTTTTGCCAAAAGCTTAAATTGTGATGAAGGTATATCTGCCACACCATGTGGTCAATGTAGTAGCTGTGTTGACATAGAAGCAGGGCGCTACATTGATTTACTCGAAATAGATGCGGCTTCACGCACTAAGGTTGAGGATACGCGTGAGATCCTTGATAACGTTCAATATGCGCCAACGCGTGGACGTTACAAAGTATATCTAATCGATGAAGTACACATGTTGTCAAAGCATAGCTTTAATGCGTTATTAAAAACGCTTGAAGAGCCGCCTGAGCATGTGAAGTTTTTGCTCGCAACCACCGATCCTCAAAAATTACCAGTGACTATTTTATCTCGCTGTTTACAGTTTAATCTGAATGCATTGTCGCAAGCTGAGATTAAGCAACAGCTTGAGCATGTGCTTACCCATGAGCAGCTTAATTTTGATAATGATGCGCTAAGTATTATTGCCAAAGCGGCCGATGGTAGTATGCGAGATGCATTAAGTCTGACCGATCAGGCGATTGCTCAAACAAATGGTGATATTAAAAATCAAGCGGTACAAGACATGCTTGGTTTAATGGACACGCATTACAGTCAGAGCTTACTTGCGGCACTATTAGCGCAAGATGGCACAACCCTGATGAATGAAGTGGCTCAAGTCGCTAGCCGAAATCCAAATTATATTGCGCTGCTTGACGACTTAATTGCGCTAACGCATGTGATTCAATTGAGTCAATTAGTCCCTGAAGCGGCGGCGCTTGATAGCAATAACGCTGATTACATTGAGCATGTTGCAGCGCATACCCATGCTCAACAAATTCAAGTGTATTACCAGCTATTACTTAACGGCAAAAAAGATTTACAATGGGCACCTGAGCCTCGTTTAGGCTTCGAAATGATTATGCTCAGATTGCTAGCATTTGAACCTGCGCAGCTCCAAACCATTCAACCTGAACCTAGCTCACAAGCTACGCCAGAGCAAAATAGTGCAGGGCGTGCTAATGCACTGCGTGATATTTTAAATAAAAATAAGCCAGCGCAGAGTAATACCTCACAAATTCAGCCATTAGCAACTAATACGCAGCCAACAAAAGCCGATGAGCCTGAGGTTTCAAAGCCTGATAATAGCCAAACACAGGATGAGCAAAGTTCGGTACAAAGTCAGCCTCAAATTGTCGATACCCCCGTAATAAGTGATGAACAAGCTCAGCGTCAAAGCGAAGATGATGCTTACATGCAGCACAGTGATGTAGAACAAACCATTGCCGCACAATACGATGATGTAATGAGTAGCGCGGTTGACCAAGGATTTAATCCTGAGTTAGCAAATGTCACTAGTAACGCAGATCACTCTGCGTCATCAATGGGTGAGCAAGAAGCGCGAGCACAGTCAGCAATAGCGCGTATTTTGCGCGATAGAAACATTTCGGGTGCCGGTAAGCTTTCAAGTGCCGCTATTGAAAAGCCAACTGAAGAAAAACCAGCACCGACAAAATCCGAATTTAGTCGCCCGCAGGGCAATGAAGCACAAACTGTATCGCAGCAGCCACCCCCATGGGATAGTGAGGTGAGCGATGACCTGCAAAAAAAGCCTCAGCTCCCAGCACAGGGGAGCCAAGCTCAGGTAGTAAACAAACCAGCGAGCAAAGTTGACTTTAAAGCAAAGCATCAAACGATTACTGAAAATTTAGCACCCGAGCTATTAGAGCAAATTAACCCGCAAAAACCAGCACCTGTTGTTGAACAAGAGCCTAGTATTCCCGTACCTGATGATTTTCAAAGCCCAATTAGTGAAATTAGATTTGCCCATCAACAAGATGAATGGGCCTATTTAATAAAGCGTATGGGACTTGGCGGACGCATGCGCCAGTTTGCATTGCATTCAATTTTTACCAAACAAGACAATCATTTTCATATTGAAGTGGATGAATCGCAAAAGCATTTAGATACGCCAATGTTACGTCAAAAGTTAAATGTGGCGTTATCTACTATTTATGGACACAACGTTGAGCTTAATATTGATTTTGCTAGCGGGGTGATTGACTCACCTTATTTGATTCAACAAAAAATTGATGCCGGTCGTCACCAGCAAGCGATTGATGTGATCACCAGCGATGAAAATATAGTACAATTCCAACAGCTATTTAGCGCTGAAATTGACGAAAACAGTATTCAGGCATTGTAATTAACGACCAGTGCCCTTATTTATACTCCAGTTAATGTATTAAAAGAAAGAGAGACGATTATGTTTAAAGGTGGAATGGGTAACATGATGAAGCAAGCGCAGCAAATGCAAGAGCGCATGCAAAAAGCCCAAGAAGAAATCGCAACGATGGAAGTGGTTGGTGAAGCCGGTGCTGGTTTAGTAAAAGTAACCATGCTTGGTAACCACAATGTTCGTCGTGTTGAGCTTGATGAAAGCTTAATGGAAGACGACAAAGACATGATTGAAGATTTACTAGCAGCAGCGTGTAATGATGCTGTTCGCCGTGTTGCTGAAGAAACTCAAGAGCGCATGGGCAAAGTAACAGGTGGTATGCAATTACCACCTGGTATGAAAATGCCGTTCTAAGCAACTATGCAACTTTCAGATAGTTTAACATCGCTCATAGAGGCACTTCGTTGTCAGCCAGGTATTGGCCCGAAATCTGCTCAGCGTATTGCATTTCATTTATTAGAGCGCGACCGTAAAGGCGGCGCTCAGCTTGGTAATGCGCTAACAAAAGCGATGACGGCTGTAGGGCATTGTCAGTCGTGCCGTACGTTTACCGAGCAAGCGCAATGTGATATTTGCTTAAGCACTAAGCGCCAAGACAGTGGCATTTTATGTGTGGTTGAGTCGCCTACAGATGTGTTAGCGATTGAACAAACAGGCCAATACAAAGGACTCTACTTTGTATTAATGGGGCATTTGTCACCGATTGATGGCATAGGCCCTAAAGAAATTGGCCTGGACGTGCTTGAACAAAAACTTGCGCACGGCGGTATTAATGAAGTTATATTAGCCACTAACCCAACGGTTGAAGGTGAAACAACGGCTCATTATATTGCCCAGCTTTGTCATAAATACAAAGTGGGTGCATCGCGAATAGCTCATGGTATTCCTGTGGGTGGCGAGCTTGATTTAGTCGATGGCACAACCTTAATGCATGCATTTAATGGCCGGCGCTTAGTCAGCCATGAATAGTTTATTTTAAGCTTAACTATTTGAACTTACTTTAAAAGCCTACATACATGTTGTAGGCTTTTTTATTGGCTTTGATTGGAATATAAATAAAACTTAAGGATGGTATGGCAGCAATAACCCAAAGTGCTAATGTGATTGTTGATGACTTTATCGCACCTGTTTGCCATGAACACATAAAAATTATTTATCAAGATGATGATATTTTGTTGATCAATAAACCTAGCGGTTTGTTAAGTTTGTCGGGTAAAAACCCTCTTAACTGGGATTCGGTTCACTATAGGCTTGTCAATGGTCAGCAAGGCGTTACCGCAGCGTTTCCTAAAGCGATATTACCTCATCGTTTAGATTTGGGCACCTCAGGAGTAATGGTGGTGGCACTTAACGAGCAAGCAGTTAAAGCACTGAATCAGCAATTTCAATCCAGAAATGTTAAAAAATATTACCGTGCAATGCTCGCGGGTCTGGTTTCTGAGCCTCAGGGAGAAATTACTGCGCCAATAGCAAAAGATAAAATGTTATTTCCGAAAGTAAAAATTTGCCACCAGAGCGGCAAACCCGCGCAGACTCAATTTAAAGTGGTTAAACGTTTTTACAAAGAGCAAAAAACCTTGGTCGATTTTACTCCTATAACTGGACGCACTCATCAACTTAGGATACATAGCCTAACGTTTGGCCACCCCATACTCGGCTGTGATTTATATAAAAATGATTGCAGTGAGCAAAGAGCTCAACGGTTATTATTGCATGCCAGCGACTTATTTTTTGTGCATCCACGCACTGATAAGCCAATGCACGGGCATGCCGCAACGCCTTTTTAGTTGATTAAGCCCTTTAAAGTGTCTTTGAATGAGGTTTTTTATTTTTTTTACTTGAACTTCTCACGGCTCACCCCATATTAAGTGCATAACGCAGACACTTTGCAAATTGGAGATACATAAATGACTGCAGCACAAAAAGAAACATTAGGCTTTCAAACAGAAGTAAAACAACTATTAAACTTAATGATTCACTCGCTTTATTCAAATAAAGAAATCTTTTTACGCGAGCTTGTATCAAATGCATCTGACGCAGCCGATAAACTGCGCTTTTTAGCTCTTTCAAACGGTGACCTTTATCAAGGTGATGCGGATTTACGCGTACGTATAAGCGCCGATAAAGACGCTAACACAGTAACCATTTCTGATAATGGTATTGGTATGACGCGTGATGAAGTGATCAGCTCATTAGGCACCATTGCTAAGTCGGGTACGGCTGAATTTTTCAAAAACTTAACAGGCGATCAAAGTAAAGATTCACAGCTTATTGGCCAGTTTGGTGTTGGTTTTTACTCAGCATTTATTGTTGCTGATGAAGTGACTGTTCGTACTCGTAAAGCAGGAGAGACTACAGCGGTTGAATGGCAGTCAAAAGGTGAAGGCGAGTACACGCTACAAGAAATCGAAAAAGAAGGCCGTGGTACAGACATTATTTTACATCTTCGTGAAGAAGAAAATGAATATGCAGATGAGTGGCGTCTTCGCAGTATCGTCACTAAATACTCTGATCATATTTCTACACCAGTACAAATGTACAAGGCAGAAGTACCTGAGTCTGAAGGTGAAGATGGTGAAAAAATCCCAGCTGTTCCAGGTGAGTGGGAAAGCATTAACCGTGCAACTGCATTGTGGACACGTGACAAATCAGAAATTTCTGAGGACGAATACAAAGAGTTTTATAAGCATGTAAGCCACGACTGGGAAGATCCGCTTAGCTGGGGACATAACAAAGTTGAAGGTAAAACTGAATACACCAGTTTGTTATACATTCCTAAAAAAGCACCCTTTGATTTATGGAACCGTGAGCGCCAAAGTGGTTTAAAACTTTATGTGCAACGCGTGTTTATTATGGATGACGCTGAACAGTTTATGCCAAGCTACTTACGTTTTGTTAAAGGCTTATTAGACTCAAACGATTTACCGCTAAACGTATCGCGTGAAATTTTACAAGACAACAAAGTAACCCAAGCTATTCGTAAGGGGTGTACGTCGCGTATTATTAAAATGCTTGAGCGTATGGCTAAAAACAAAGCCGATGATTACCAAACATTTTGGAATGAATTTGGTCAGGTAATGAAAGAAGGCCCAGCTGAAGATGCGGCCAACAAAGAAAGCATTGCTAAATTACTGCGCTTTTCATCAACGCACACCGACTCAGAAACTCAAGATGTTTCACTTGAGCAATACATTGAGCGCATGAAAGACAGCCAAGATAAAATTTACTATGTGGTTGCTGACTCATTTATTGCTGCTAAAAATTCACCACACTTAGAAATCTTCCGCAAAAAAGGGATTGAAGTACTATTACTTAGCGACCGTGTAGATGAGTGGATGATGAGCCATTTAACGGAATTTGGCGAAAAGCAATTTCAGTCAATTACCCGTGGTGATTTAGACTTAGGTAAGCTAGATGACGAAGAAACTAAAAAAGCACAAGAAGAGTCTGAAAAAGAAGTTGCAGGCTTAGTTGAGCGCATCAAAACTGCATTAGGTGATGATGTTAAAGATGTACGCTTTACTCACCGCTTAACTGACTCACCAGCGTGTGTAGTGAGCGATGACAACGACATGAGCTCGCAAATGCAAAAGCTAATGGAGTCAGTAGGTCAAGCTGTTCCAGAAGCTAAGCCTGTGTTTGAATTAAACCCAGAGCACCAACTGGTTAAGCACTTAAATGATGAGCAAGACGAAGATAAGTTTGCACAGTGGTCACATGTACTACTAGACCAAGCCTTGCTTGCAGAGCGCGGTACGCTTAAAGATCCAACTGGATTTGTAACTCGCTTAAATAAACTTATGCTTGATTTAAGCAAATAAGTATTAAAAATCAATGATTGAATAAAAAGGGAACGTCTGTTCCCTTTTTTATGCGCTGCTGTATAGACAATTAGTATAAGTTACTTGAGTATCTGCAGCGCTTATGGAAGAATTCAGACTTTAAAATAAACTCTCATATTAGGGGACAATGATATGCGCATTATTCTTTTGGGCGCGCCGGGTGCAGGTAAAGGTACTCAGGCTCAGTTTTTAATGGATAGATACGGTATTCCACAAATTTCTACCGGTGATATGCTACGAGCTGCAATTAAAGAAGGCACACCACTTGGCCTAGAAGCAAAAAAAGTAATGGACGCAGGTCAGCTTATTTCTGACGATATTATTATTGGCCTTGTTAAAGAGCGTATTGCAAAACCAGATTGTGAGAAAGGCTTCTTACTAGATGGTTTCCCACGTACAATCCCACAAGCTGATGCTATGAAAGAAAATGGCGTTGTGGTTGATCACGTTATTGAATTTGATGTTGCTGATGAAGTTATTGTTGAGCGTATGGGCGGACGTCGTGTTCATCCAGGTTCTGGTCGTGTTTACCATGTTGTTTACAATCCACCAAAAGAGGAAGGTAAAGACAACGAAACAGGTGAAGAACTTATTATTCGTGCAGATGATACCGAAGAGACAGTTCGTAAACGCTTAGGTATTTACCATGAGCAAACAATGCCATTGGTTGACTACTACCAAGCGGAAGCGAAAGCGGGTAACACGCAGTACCATAAACTAGACGGTACACAAGCGGTTGAAGCAGTAAGCAAGCAACTAGCTGAGCTTTTAGGTTAATTTTTATCTAAAATTAAAAACATAATTAAAAAAACCGCTTCATAGCGGTTTTTTTATTATTTGAAATTCGACCCTTAGAGCGTTTTAAGCTTTTCAATAACGCTATCGTATTCAGGCTCAGTTGATAAACTACTAACTAATTGCTTATAAATAACTTTATGGCTTTTATCTAAAATAAACACCGCGCGGGTAAGTAAGCCCATATCTTTAATTATTAAGCCATACTTTTGGCCAAAATCACGCCATACAGAATCAGAAAGCGTCGTCACTTTATCGATATTTTCGGCCTTACAAAAACGCTTTTGCGCAAACGGTAAATCGGCACTAATGGTGAGCATGGCTACACCAGGAAATTGCTGGGCGACTTTTTCATTAAAGTGCTTAGTTTGTAAGCTACAAATACCGGTATCTAAGCTTGGAACAACACTAATTAATACTGCTTGACCTTTATAATCTTCTAACGTAACTGCAGTAAAACTGTCATTAACTACTTTAAAATTAGGGGCATCTTCACCTACGATAAGGCCTTTACCTAATAATGTCACTGGCTTACCTTGTGCGGTTACTTTTCCTGCATCGAGTGTGTTTTCTGGTAAGTCTGCGGCAAAACTGGCACAGCAAAATAGGCTTAATGCAAAAGCTAATGTACGACGCATGGAATTTTTTCCTTTTAAATTAACGTAATAGTTGTGAGTGTATTATAATGTAGATAAGTAACCAAGCAGAATAATCCATAGCTTTATTTTGCCTAAAATTGTAAATAAGCAATACATTGATTACTATATATAAGAAATAGGTATTGTTTTATGTATCTGTGGCTTGTTTTATACGCTTAAAATTACACCCCGTTTTAAAATAGTGAGATTGTATGTCAACATCGGTTTTAATATGTGATGATTCAAAATTAGCACGACGTCAGTTGGCTCGCTCCTTACCCGATGATTGGGATATTAAAGTTGAATTTGCATATGATGGTGTCGACTGCATAAAACAGCTCACTAAATCTCCCCCTGAAATTCTTTTCCTTGACTTAAATATGCCAGAAATGGATGGTTATGAAGTATTAACGGCCATGAAAGATCAGGGACTCAATGTATTAACTGTAGTGGTATCTGGCGACATTCAACCGAGTGCGCATCAACGTGTACTTGAACTTGGCGCCATAGATTTTATTCAAAAGCCATGTTCCTCCGAAAAGCTCGCCGCCATCATTGAACACCATGGTATTAAAGATAAAGCTTTACGAGAGCGGCTCTCCAATGCGCTTGGTGAGCAAGTTGACCCTGATGTACGTGACGTCTACCAAGAACTCACTAATGTTGCTATGGGGCAAGCGGGAGACCTACTTGCAAGACTGCTCAATGTGTTCGTTAAATTACCTATACCTAATGTAAATGTTTTAGAAGTTAGCGAACTCGATATGGCGTTGCGTTCAGTTGACAACAGCAGCACTACATCGGGCATCTGCCAAGGTTTTATTGGGGGCGGTGTCTCTGGTGAGGCGTTACTGCTACTAAACGACTCTAGTTTTAAAGAAATTGCATCTTTAATGAATTACGACGGTGAACTTAACGATAAGGTTGAGTTAGAGCTGTTAATGGATATTAGTAATATTCTGATAGGTGCTATTTTAACTGGTTTTTCAAAGCAGCTTGATATGACTTTCTCTCAAGGCCACCCAATTGTATTGGGGCAGCATCGTGACGTGTCAGAGCTGGTAAAATCAAATAAAGATCGTTGGCAGCGAACACTCGCCATAGAAATTAGTTACGGTATTGAAAATCATGATATTAGTTGTGATTTAATGTTGCTCTTTACTGAAGATTCACTCAAAACTTTAAAATATAAAGTTGCCTATCTGCTGGAAGATTAAATATTTATGCCTGCTGATTTAGATTTAAATGAAATCCATTGGTTAATGGACATGTTTAATACGGTTGATGTAGGCCTTGTAGTGCTTGATAGAGACTACAAGGTGTGCGTGTGGAATGGCTTTATGGAAAATCATTCAGGGCTGTTACCCAGTGCTGTAAAAGATAAAGACTTGTTTGATCTATTCCCAGCCATTGATGAAAAATGGTTTAAGAGTAAAGCAGAATCCGTGTTTGTATTAAAAAATCGCTCATTTACTATTTGGGAACAACAGCCGTATATTTTTCGCTTTAAAAACTATCGACCTATTACTGGTAAAGCAGATTACATGTATCAGAACGCAACATTTATCCCGCTGACCAACACGCGAGGCGAAGTGGCGCATATTTGCATTATTCTCTACGACGTGACTGATATTGCGGTGAACAAAAAAGAGCTTGAAGAGTTAAACAAAAAATTAGAGCGAGTTAGTCAAACCGACAGCCTTACCCAGCTTGCAAACCGAGGACATTGGGAGCATTTGTTGCACCAAGAATTTTTACGTACTAAGCGCAGTGAAGGCTGTTGTTCGTTATTAATTTTTGATATTGATCACTTTAAAAAGGTAAACGATGACTTTGGCCACAGTGCAGGAGATGAAGCACTTCGTCATATAGCGAGTTTACTGAGAACTGCATTGCGTGAAACAGATATTGCTGGGCGCTACGGTGGTGAAGAGTTTGTTGTTACTTTGTTAGATACCGATAAACAAGGGGCGATTGTATTTGCTGAGCGCTTACGCCAATTAATTGAAACCTCACCCGCTAAATACAAAGAGCATACAGTACATATGGCCATTAGTGTGGGTATTGCTTGCTTTGACAACGAATTTAAAGATCATGAACGTTGGATTGAAGCTGCCGATAAAGCACTTTATCACTCAAAAGAAAATGGACGAAATAGAGTGTCGGTATACGCTGATATAAAAAATGATGCATAAGCATCATTTTTTAATTGGGAGGTAAAATTAGTAAATCAGTTTTGAGTAAAAGCATTATTTTCTCTGCAGTATTACCAATCAGCTTTGCTTTAATCCCAACATTTCCTACAGAACCTATAATCACTAAATCAGCATTAAACTTAGCTGCTAAGCTTGGGATCACCTGCTCGGGTAATCCTGCTTTAATGTGAAGCTTATCGCGTAAGTTGTTATCTGTTATAAGGGCCTGCTGCGATTTCGGTAGTTTCTCAAACGCGTTAACTAGCTGCTCCTCAGAAAAAACTAAGCCTAAATCTCTTAATATTGGAGAAATATAGACAGTGTAGCCTGCATAAAATTCACAACCTGTTCGCTCTGCATACGCTAGTCCATATTTAACAATCGCTTGATTAAGTTTATGCTTTGCAGGCTTTTCGCTGGCTAAATCAAGTGCGGCGAGTATGTTGGTATGTTTGCGCCATTTATTATCTGCTGCCAAATACAGTGCGATGGGTGTAAAGCGAATAAGTTGCCAATCAAGCTCGCTAAATTGGCTATCGCTATCGATATGGCGGGTTTTTATCACCATTTCATAATCATCGGTGTCAATATCTTCGTTAAGCCATTGCTCTGGGGCTTCATGCCATGCGGTTTGAAAGGTATAACTGCACCCGGCTAGTTCCACTGCAATGAGTGGCTCCAACTGTGCTCTTAATGATGAAAGGCATTTATCTTGCAGCGCAAGTAATTGTTCTGGTGACAGAGAGAATAAAATGTTACCGGTTTCTTCAAAGCTAAAGGCAACAATATCAATATGCTTATCGCCTTGAAGTGCCTTTTGTTTCGCATGTTGCAAAGAGGTTTTTGCAAATTCAACCGAATCAATTAGTACAAGCAGCTTTTTTCTATCCATTATTTTTACTCTATTGTATGGCGTGAATCATCGATTGGGCATTGACCAATGGTTGAAATCTCACCAGAATTTGACTCCTGTTCCAGTTTTACCTTAAAGCCCCATAGCCTGTAAAGGTGTTTTAATACCTCCCCATGGGAGTTGGCCAGTGGAATGGCATTATGAGGGATATATCGCAGAGTTAATGAGCGATCGCCTCGTAAGTCAACATTGTAAACTTGTATGTTAGGTTCATGATTACTAAGGTTATATTGTGCAGAAAGCGCTTCTCTAACCGCTTTGTAGCCATTATCGTCGTGAATAGCGCCTATTTCTAAATGTGGGTTGCTAGCATGGTCTACTATAGTGAACAATTTAAAGTCTCTGATCAGTTTTGGCGATAAAAATTGGCTAATAAAACTTTCATCTTTGAAGTTTTGCATTGCAAAGTGCAGGGTCTCTAGCCAGTCACTGCCAGCATGTTCAGGAAACCAGCGTTTGTCTTCTTCAGTTGGGTTTTCGCAAATACGACGTATATCTACCATCATATTAAAACCCAGCGCATAAGGGTTTATGCCAGAATAATAATCGCTATTGTAGGGAGGTTGGTACACAACATTAGTATGGCTTTGTAAAAACTCTAACATAAATGAATCGGTTAGTTTTCCCTCATCATATAAGTGGTTCAAAATAGTGTAATGCCAAAAAGTGGCCCAACCTTCATTCATAACCTGTGTTTGTTTTTGCGGATAAAAGTACTGCGATATTTTTCGCACGATACGTACAATTTCTCGCTGCCATGACTCAAGTAAAGGGGCGTTTTTTTCAATAAAATACAGAATGTTTTCCTGCGGTTCTTGCGGAAAGTGGCGCTCACGTTTTTTTGATTCTTGCTGCTGAGAGGGAATAGTACGCCACAGCTCATTAACTTGTGATTGTAAGTACTCAGCACGTTCTTGTTGACGTTTTTGTTCTTCAAATAACGAAATTCGCTGCGGACGTTTGTATCTGTCAACACCATAACTCATTAACGCATGGCAAGAGTCAAGTATGCTTTCTACTTCAGAAATACCGTATTTTTCTTCACAGCGGCTAATATAGTTTTTAGCAAACAACAAATAATCAATTATTGAGCCCGCATCAGTCCAGGTTTTAAATAAATAATTCCCCTTAAAAAAAGAGTTATGTCCGTAGCACGCATGCGCCATCACAAGCGCCTGCATCGGCAGAGTATTTTCTTCCATTAAATAGGCAATACAGGGGTCTGAGTTAATTACAATTTCATACGCAAGCCCCATTTGACCGCGTTTATAATTTTGCTCTGTTTGAATAAACTTTTTACCATAAGACCAGTGAGTATAACCAATCGGCATGCCTACGCTTGAATAAGCATCCATCATTTGCTCTGCGGTGATCACTTCAATTTGGTTAGGGTAGGTATCTAGCTTGTAATGCTCAGCAACACGCGCAATTTCATCTTGGTATTGCTGAAGTAATTCAAAGGTCCAATCTGGTCCATCACTCATTCGCTTATTATTCATATTGCTACCTCGCTTTGGCTATGCAGCCCCTTGCTGTTGACGGCCTTTTTTAAATAGCTCCCTAAATATAGGGTAAATGTCTTCAACACCTTGAATATGTTGGATGGCAAAATTACTGTGAGTTTGGCTAATGTTTTGATACTCGCGCCATAAGCTCTGATGGGCGCGGGTGGTAATTTCTATATAAGCAAAATATCGCACTGCGCTTAATAGTTTGTTTCGCAAAATATGCCCGCATTGTGGGGTGTCATCTGCCCAATTATCGCCATCGGATGCCTGCGCGGCGTATATATTCCATTCATCAGCATTATAGCGCTCTGCTATTATTTCGTTCATCAGCTTAAGTGCACTTGAAACGATAGTACCGCCTGTTTCTTGAGAGTAAAAAAATTCCTGTTCATCAACTTCTTTTGCTTGGGTATGGTGGCGAATGTATACAACCTCAATGTCTTTATAACTGCGAGTTAAAAACTGATAAAGCAAAATATAAAAGCGTTTAGCCATATCTTTGGTGGCCTGATCCATTGAACCAGATACATCCATAATACAAAACATCACCGCTTTACTGGTTGGGTGCGGCTGCTTATTGTAGTTACGAAAACGTAAATCATAGTTATCAATAAACGGCACCGTTTTAATTTGCTGTTTGAGTATGTCGATTTCTTTTTGCAATAATGCCACGGCAGCTTTGTCGCAGTGCGGTTGCTCAAGTAGCAATGCGAGTTGTCCTTCAAGTTCACTAAGGCGGCGCTTTTTTCCTGCGGTCATTGCAATTCTACGAGCTAAAGAGCCTTGTAATGAACGCACTACGTCAATATTACTGGGCATACCATCACTACAAAACCCAGCACGATGCGTTTTCATCTGTACGAGCTTATCGAGCTGGTTCTCTTGTAAATTAGGAAGCGCTAAGTCTTCAAATAACAAATCAAGGTATTCATCTTTAGAAATAGAGAAAACAAAATCATCTTGGCCTTCGCCAGAGTCACTCGCTTCGCCTTCGCCCGCACCACCGCCTTGTCCACCTTTAGGTCGCTCTATTTTATCCCCAGTAGAGAACTGATCGTTACCTGGATGTATTTGCTCTCTATTTCCACCTTTGCCTTGATGAAAAGTAGGCTCACTAATATCACGCTGCGGAATAGATATACTCTCCCCAGAGCTAGAGTCGGTGACGCTGCGTTTGTTTATCGCATCAGACACCGCTTCTTTAATTTGCTTTTTATAACGCCTTATAAAACGCTGGCGATTAACCGTACTTTTATTTTTGCCATTTAAACGCCTGTCGATAAAATGCGCCATAATGACCTCCTAAAAACTGCAATTATGAAGGTTATTGCGATTTTCTAACCCGTAAATACCACTCAGATAGTAAGCGCACTTGTTTTTGGGTATAGCCTTTTTCAACCATACGGTTAACAAAGTCTTCATGCTTTTGCTGATCTTCAGCTGACGTTTTAGCATTAAATGAAATGACTGGGAGTAAGTCCTCTGTGTTTGAGAACATTTTTTTCTCAATAACAGTGCGTAGTTTTTCATAACTCGTCCACAGCGGATTTTTACCATTATTGTGAGCGCGAGCACGCAGTACAAAGTTAACAATCTCATTCCTAAAGTCTTTAGGATTAGAGATGCCCGCAGGTTTCTCAATTTTTTCGAGCTCAGCATTAAGCGCATCACGGTCAAATAGTTGGCCGGTATCAGGATCTCGGTATTCTTGATCTTGAATCCAAAAATCAGCATAAATTACATAGCGATCAAATATATTTTGTCCGTATTCTGAGTATGACTCTAGATAGGCGGTTTGAAGCTCTTTACCTATAAACTCAACATATTGTGGGATTAAATAGCCTTTTAAAAAGCTTAAATAGCGCTCTTCAACCTCAGCGCTAAATTGTTCACGTTCAATTTGTTGCTCAAGCACATAAAACAAATGTACAGGGTTGGCGGCCACTTCGGTGGTGTCAAAGTTGAATACGCGGGATAAAATTTTAAACGCAAAACGGGTTGAAAGACCTGTCATGCCCTCATCTACTCCTGCGTAATCACGGTATTCTTGATACGACTTAGCTTTTGGATCGGTGTCTTTGAGTGTTTCACCATCGTAGACCCGCATTTTAGAGTAAATGCTAGAATTCTCTGGCTCTTTTAATCGTGATAGGGTGGTAAACTGCGCTAAAATTTTAAGTGTTCCTGGCGCACATGGAGCGTTGTATAATTCACTGTGCTCAATCAGCTTATCGTAAATTTTAATTTCCTCAGTTACTCTTAAGCAATATGGGACTTTAACAATATAGACACGATCTAAAAAAGCTTCGTTGTTTTTATTGTTTTTAAAGGTTTGCCATTCTGACTCGTTGGAGTGGGCGAGTATCATGCCGCTAAATGGCAAGGCACTTATGCCTTCTGTGCCATTATAGTTGCCTTCTTGGGTAGCTGTTAAAAGCGGATGTAACACTTTTATCGGTGCTTTAAACATTTCCACAAATTCCATTAGGCCTTGGTTAGCTAAACATAATGCGCCTGAATAGGCATACGCATCAGGATCATTTTGTGCAAAATGTTCTAGCTGGCGAATATCTACTTTACCTACAAGAGCAGAAATATCTTGGTTGTTTTCGTCACCAGGTTCTGTTTTGGCAATTGCCACTTGATTTAAAATTGATGGGAAGCGTTTTACCACTCTAAACTGACTAATATCACCGTTGAATTCTTGTAAGCGTTTTGCAGCCCATGGCGACATTACCGTTTTCAGGTAGCGAGACTTAATTCCGTATTCTTTTTCGAGCAGGTTTGCATCTTCAATGGGGTCAAATAATGCCAATGGATGGTCATTAACAGGAGAGCCTTTAATTGAGTATATAGGCACTTGTTGCATTAAATACTTTAATTTTTCAGCAATCGATGACTTACCGCCACCAACAGGGCCAAGTAAATAAAGCACTTGTTTACACTCTTCTAAGCCTTGCGCAGCATGTTTTAAATAAGACACAATTTGTTCAATAGCGTCTTCCATGCCATAAAAATCGGCAAATGCGGGGTAACGTGCAACAACACGGTTCGAAAATAAGCGACTTAAGCGAGTATCGGTAGCAGTATCTACCATTTTAGGCTCGCCAATGGCCATCAGTAATCTTTCAGATGCACTGGCATAAGCAGACTTATCGGTTTTACAAATTTCTAGAAATTCAGCAACACTGTACTCTTCTTCTTGTGTTGATTCATAACGTGCTTGGTAGTGATCAAAAATAGTCATAATGACCTCCGAAACCTACTTGGAAAATGTATTCACTATTTAAAGTCTAGTCACGAATTTAATTTTTTGTGCAATAAAATTAAAAATTTATATGAAAAATGATCATGATGCGCTTTTATAAAACAACCTACGTATAAACGCGATTAATGCAAATTGTAGGCATAAAAAAAGACGCCTAAGCGTCTTTTTTAAAAACTAGTATTAAACTAATTATGCGAAGTTAGCGTTCGCGAATTCCCAGTTAACAAGTGACCAGAAACCTTTAAGGTAATCTGGACGCACGTTACGGTAATCAATGTAGTATGCGTGTTCCCATAAATCCACAGTTAGGATTGGAGTAACACCTGCATCTGTTAACGGTGTTGCAGCGTTAGATGTATTAACGATGTCTAGTGAACCATCAGCTAGTTTAACTAACCAAGTCCAGCTTGAACCAAAGTTATTTACTGCTTTGTCGTTTAACGCGTCTTTAAATGCGTCAAATGAGCCCCATTTCGCGTTAATTGCATCAGCAACTGCACCTGTTGGAGCGCCACCGCCATTTGGAGATAGGCTGTTCCAGTAGAAAGTGTGGTTCCAGATTTGAGCAGCGTTGTTGAAAACACCGCCTTCTGAAGAACAAACGATTTCTTCAAGTGATTTACCTTCAAACTCAGTGCCTGGAATTAAACCGTTAAGTTTAGTCACATAAGTGTTGTGGTGTTTACCATGGTGAAACTCTAACGTTTCTTGTGAAATATGTGGCTCAAGTGCATCAATTGCATACGGTAGTGACGGTAGTTCAAATGCCATTTTTTATCTCCATCTTCTTTTGGTTGATAGTCTATTTAGTAATACGTAATGCCTGCACAAACAGGGCACTTATCTATACCAAACAGGAATATAGTGTTACTATAATTGTTGAGTATTTTACTCAAGTTTTAGCAAACAGCAATGCTATTGCTAAAGCTATTTAAGATTGAGGCTTTAATTGCCTATTTTAATCTATATATCTGAGGCCACAGTGAAACTTTTTCAAGGCCTAATGTGTTCGCTATCGTCATTTTGAGGTTGTAAATGGAAACCATCGATAAAATTAAACAGCAAATTGCTGAAAACCCAATCATCTTATACATGAAAGGATCACCAAAACTGCCTAATTGTGGTTTTTCTTCACAAGCATCACAAGCGTTAATGTCGTGTGGTGAACCGTTTGCTTATGTAGATATTTTACTTAATCCAGACATTCGTGCGGAGCTTCCTGCTTACGCTAACTGGCCTACTTTCCCACAACTTTGGGTTGAAGGTGAGTTAATTGGTGGCTGTGACATTATCATTGAGATGTTTCAACGTGGTGAATTACAACCGTTGATCACTGAAACAGCTGCAAAGCATAAACCTGCAGACGCTGAATAAGCGTTTAGGTTAAAAAAAGCTGCAATTTGCAGCTTTTTTTGTATTTAGCTTCTAATTTTTGAATGCATAAACTCATTCTATAAAGCCCTAAATAAACTCTCTTTAAAGATAAGCCGGAGTTTAATTTAGTGAGCTGCTCGAATAATATTTTATAAAAACGTCTCATCATCAGCAATATCAAAGGTAAACTGCTAGTTAGCAAGAGTTTTAATTTGTATGCTTACTTTATCAATTAACACCTCCACTTTGATTTTAATTTCAAGCCATTCGTATAAAGCATTTAAGTCGATAAAAATAACAAGCAGGGTTCAGCTTTTATTACAAAGGTTAGTTTTTATAACTTGAGTATTTTATGTTGGCTGTCTTTTATTACCTGGCAGCTTTAACGCTAATGCTTATTAAAATAACAAATCACACCGTTGGCAAAGCAAATACTGATCAGTGAAATTAAAAATAAGCCAATAGTAAACACTCGAATACCTTAAAGTTTTCATGTGATGTTGTATTTTGAATAACATGTCAATTTTTATCTTATTGAATTTATTGTTTTTTTAACTTTATCCTTTCTGTTTTACATGTCCGCAGACATCAAAAGTGTCCGCTGCGGGCACTTTTTTGATTTGTCTATGGGGGAGGTGGGTTACCTCAACGTAAAGCAAAGCAAGTTGTTAATTAATGCATAACATCAGGATAACGTGTAAATCCATTGAATAAACTATGCGCTAATAGAAGCCGCTGTAATTAAATGTCGTGTGCAGATGAATTACTAATACAGCACAAAAGAGGAAATGGCATATAGTGAATAGTTATTCACCTTTAGCTAGCTTTACGTTTACGTAAACTGCTCGCTGCGCATGTCTTTTGTTTACAAGTTTTTAAAAATAACACCGGTGTCAATCTATTTTTCGATTCGATATCCATGCAGATGTTAATATTTGGCATCGTTTTATGATTTTTAATTAAGTTGAAATATATTCAATATAATGAATATGTATTCATAAAAATATTGACTCAAGAGCGGAATAACGCTAATTTTGATCGTCTGTTAGCAAATCGTCGAGCCGTTCATCCACGTTAACAGCGCAGCAAGGGGAGGAGTCCATGTTATATGACTCAAAACTAGAAAAAGATAATTGTGGCTTTGGCTTAATAGCCCAAGTTAATAACCAAGCGAGTCACCGACTCATTCGTACGGCGATCACCGGTTTAGATCGCATGCAGCATCGCGGTGGTATTTCTGCTGATGGTAAAACGGGTGATGGTTGTGGCTTGTTATTACAAAAACCAGACAGCTTCTTTCGGGCTATTGCTGCCGAGAATAATTGGCATTTAGGTAAAAATTACGCCGTTGGGATGATCTTTCTCAATGCTGATCCGGTACTAGCACAAGCAGCCAAAGATGTTTTAAGCGAAGAACTAGAAAAAGAAACGCTAAATATTTTGGGCTGGCGTGTGGTTCCAACTGATCCATCAATGTTAGGACCTATTGCTCTAAAACAATTGCCAGGTTTTGAACAAATTTTTATTAGTGCGCCAGAAGGTTGGCGTTCTAAAGATTTAGAACGCCGCTTGTATGTTGCACGTCGTCGTGCAGAAAAGCGTCTAATGGATGATGAGGCATTTTATATTGCGAGCTTATCTGGGCTAGTCACCATCTATAAAGGCTTAATGATGCCTGCTGACTTGCCTAATTTTTATCTTGATCTTGCGGATATTCGCATGACTAGTGCTATTTGTGTTTTTCATCAACGCTTCTCTACAAACACACAGCCTCGCTGGCCTTTAGCGCAACCATTTCGTTATTTAGCGCACAATGGTGAAATTAATACTATTGAAGGTAATCGCCAATGGGCACGTGCACGCTCTTATAAATTTGCTTCGCCACTTATTCCTGATTTACAAAGCGCAGCGCCGTTTGTTAATGAGACAGGGTCTGACTCATCTAGCCTTGATAATATGCTGGAGCTATTTTTAGCTGGTGGTATGGATTTATTCCGTGCGATGCGCATGCTAGTGCCGCCAGCATGGCAAAAAAATCGAGCTATGGATGACGACTTACGTGCGTTCTATGATTTTAATTCTATGCATATGGAACCGTGGGATGGCCCTGCAGGCATTGTTATGTCTGATGGGCGCTTTGCAGCCTGTAACCTAGACCGTAATGGTTTGCGTCCAGCGCGTTATATTATTACTCAAGATGGTTTTATTACTTTAGCTTCTGAGGTGGGAATTTGGGATTACACCGCTGACGAGGTGGTAGAAAAAGGACGTGTTGGCCCAGGCGAGCTACTCGTTATTGATACCAAACTCGGAAAAATTTGGCATTCAGATGAAATTGACCAAGATTTAAAATCACGCCACCCCTATAAATCGTGGTTAGAAGAAAACGTTAAGCGCTTAACACCTTTTGAAGCACTGACTGAGCAAGATGCAGGTAATCGCTCATTCGATGATGCAACTCTAGCCAAATATCAAAAGATGTTTGGCTATACTAATGAAGAGCTAGACAGTGTTATTCGTGTTATGGGTGAAAATGGTCAAGAAGCTACCGGTTCAATGGGTGACGATACGCCGTTTGCTGTACTAAGCGAAGGGCATCGTTCACTTTACGATTATTTCCGCCAGAAGTTTGCCCAAGTGACTAATCCGCCAATCGATCCGTTACGTGAAAATCATGTAATGTCGTTGGCAACGTGTATTGGCAGTGAACAAAACGTATTTAATGAAACTACAGGGCATGCTAAACGCCTGCAATTTGATACCCCTATTTTAATGTATGCTGACATGCAGCAGCTACTCAATG
This sequence comes from Pseudoalteromonas sp. DL-6, assembly GCF_004328665.1. Taxonomy (NCBI): domain Bacteria; kingdom Pseudomonadati; phylum Pseudomonadota; class Gammaproteobacteria; order Alteromonadales; family Pseudoalteromonadaceae; genus Pseudoalteromonas; species Pseudoalteromonas sp. DL-6. Next base: position 1,888,009 of record NZ_CP019770.1, on the reverse strand, counting down.
CCGATGAAGCACACTACAGTTACTGTAAGATTGACATTACTTACACCATAGAAGAAGGACTTGAAAACGCCGTTAAGCGTGTTTGTGATGAAGCACAAGAAAAAGCAGCATCAGGCTGCATTATGCTGGTATTAACGGATCGTAACTTTGATGACAATCAATTACCTATTCCTGCAGCTATGGCGGTGGGTGCGGTACAAAAACGCTTGGTAGATAATAACTTACGCTGTGAGTCTAACATCATTATTGAAACCGGTAGCGTTCGTGACGCGCATCAATTTGCTGTTCTACTTGGCTTCGGTGCAACCGCAATCTACCCGTATTTAGCGTATGAGTCACTTGTGGCCATGAGCGATAGCAAGGTAATTAATAAGTCATACTGCGAAGTGACACTGGCTTATCGTCAAGCAATTAATAAAGGCTTGTACAAAATCATGTCGAAAATGGGTATTAGCACCGTGGCTTCATATCGTTGTTCGATGTTGTTTGAAGCGGTTGGTCTATCTGACGCGATTGTTGAGATGTGTTTTAAGGGCGTTGCAAGTCGCATAAAAGGGGCGTGTTTCAGCGACTTTGATGATGATCAGCAAAGCTTGCATAAACTGGCGCTTAGTAAACGTAAATTATTAAGCCATGGCGGTTTATTTAAATACGTTCACGGCGGCGAGTATCATGCTTACAACCCTGATGTGATTCAAACGTTACAAAAAGCAGTACGTAGCGGCGAGTATAGTGATTACAGCGAATACGCAAAGCTAGTTAATAACCGTCCAGTCGCGACTTTGCGCGATATGTTGGCTTTAAAACTGCCAGAAAAGGGTATAAGCATTGATGACGTAGAGCCTGCCACTGAGCTTTATAAACGTTTTGATTCTGCAGCGATGAGTATTGGTGCATTATCACCAGAGGCTCATGAAGCACTAGCCATTGCTATGAACCGTTTAGGTGGTTGCTCAAATTCTGGCGAAGGTGGCGAAGATAAACTTCGTTACGGTACAGAAAAAAATTCACGGATTAAACAAGTGGCCTCCGGTCGATTTGGTGTAACACCTCATTATTTACGCAGTGCGGATGTCATTCAAATAAAAGTGGCTCAAGGCGCTAAGCCAGGGGAAGGCGGGCAGTTACCGGGTGAAAAAGTAACGCCTTATATTGCTAAGCTTCGTTACTCTGTACCAGGCGTGACACTAATTTCACCGCCGCCGCATCACGATATTTACTCTATTGAAGATTTAGCCCAGCTTATTTTTGATTTAAAGCAAGTAAATCCAAAGGCACTGATTTCAGTAAAACTGGTATCTGAACCGGGCGTAGGAACAATTGCAACCGGTGTTGCAAAAGCGTATGCCGATCTAATTACTATCTCAGGCTACGATGGTGGCACAGGTGCAAGTCCCTTAACCTCGGTTAAATATGCAGGCAGCCCATGGGAGCTTGGCCTTGCTGAAACGCAACAAGCACTTGTCGAAAATGGCCTTCGTCATCGTATTCGCCTGCAAACAGATGGGGGGTTAAAAACCGGGCTTGATATCATCAAAGCAGCCATTTTAGGCGCTGAAAGTTTTGGTTTTGGTACCGGACCTATGGTGGCGTTAGGCTGTAAATACTTACGAATTTGTCACTTAAATAACTGTGCTACCGGTGTAGCAACTCAAGACGATACATTGCGTCAAAAGCACTATCATGGCTTACCAGAAATGGCGATGAACTACTTTAAGTTTATAGCTCAAGAAGCGCGTGAAATTATGGCAAGTTTAGGTGTTGCAAACCTAACCGATTTGATTGGTCGCTTAGATTTACTCGAAGCCATTGAAGGCAAAACAGCCAAGCAGCAAAAAATAGATTTATCAGCGGTTATCGCTCAGCCAAACAACCCTACGGGTGAAACATTGTTTTGCAGTGCACCAAATAGCTCGCACTATTTAGGTGAGTTAAATGAGAGCTTACTCGGCAAGGCACAAGAGGCAATTGATAACTCAAGCGGTATTTCATTAGTGAGCCGTATATGTAATACCGATAGATCGGTTGGCGCTATGCTTTCTGGTTATATTGCTGATAAGCACGGTAATCAAGGCATGGCTGCAGATCCCGTAGTGATTGAGCTTCATGGTACCGCTGGTCAGTCATTCGGTGTATGGAACGCTGGCGGCCTTGAAATGACTTTAGTAGGTGATGCTAACGATTACGTTGGTAAAGGGATGGCCGGCGGTAAGCTAGTTATTCGCCCACCACTGGGTTCGTCATTTGAAAGCCATAAGGCAACAATCATTGGCAATACCTGTTTATATGGTGCAACTGGCGGTAAATTGTTTGCAGCAGGGTGTGCAGGTGAGCGTTTTGCTGTACGTAACTCGGGTGTGCAAGCGGTGGTTGAAGGCGTTGGTGATAATGGTTGTGAATATATGACCGGTGGCGTGGTATGTGTACTTGGTAATGTAGGGGTTAACTTTGGTGCAGGTATGACCGGTGGTTTTGCTTACATTTTAGATGAACGAGGTGATTTCGAGAAACGCATTAACCCAGAGTTGGTTGAAGTGGTTACTTTAGATGATTTGAGTTCACATCAAGAGCATTTACGCGGCTTAATTGCTGATCATTTAGAACTAACAGGCTCATGCAGAGCAGAAACTATTTTAGCTAATTTTGAACTTTATTTACCGATGTTCAAATTAGTAAAACCTAAATCAAGTGACGTAAAAAGTTTACTCGGGCATCGTGCTCGCAGTAGCGCCGAACTTCGAGTTCAGGCGCAATAAGGGGGCAGTATGAGCGAAAATGTATATCAATTTATAGACGTGCAGCGTGTAGACCCACGCAAAAAACCAATCTCGTCACGTAAAAAATCGTTCGTAGAAATTTATGAACCCTTTTCAGAAAATCAGGTTAATTCACAGGCAGATCGTTGTCTTGATTGCGGTAACCCCTATTGTGAGTGGAAATGCCCAGTACATAACTACATTCCACAATGGTTAAAACTGATCCGTACAGGGCGCATTTTAGAGGCGGCTGAGCTATCGCATCGTACTAACAGTTTGCCAGAAGTGTGTGGTCGAGTATGCCCACAAGATCGCTTATGTGAAGGCTCATGTACATTAGATGAAGAGTTTGGTGCGGTAACAATCGGTAATATTGAAAAATACATCACCGATACCGCGTTCAAAATGGGCTGGAAACCGGACATGTCCTATGTGACATGGACAGATAAAAAAGTGGCGATTATCGGTGCTGGGCCCGCAGGGTTAGGCTGTGCTGATATTTTAGTACGTAATGGCGTAAAGCCTGTGGTATTTGACCGTCACCCAGAAATTGGTGGACTGTTAACCTTTGGTATTCCTTCTTTTAAATTAGAAAAAGAAGTAATGCAAAAACGTCGCGAAATATTTACTGAAATGGGTGTTGAATTTAAGCTAAATGTTGAAGTGGGTAAAGACATTAGCATGGATGAAATACTTAATGAGTATGACGCCGTATTTTTGGGAGTGGGGACTTATCAAAGTATGCGTGCGGGGCTTGAAAACGAAGATGCGCCGGGTGTGCATGATGCACTGCCTTTCTTAATAGGTAACACCAACCGCGTAATGGGCTACGATGAGTCTAAGCAAGCGTGTATTGATATGGTAAATGAAAAAGTCGTTGTGCTAGGTGGTGGTGATACTGCAATGGATTGTGTGCGAACTTCCATTCGTCATAATGCATTAAAGGTGACCTGTGCGTACCGTCGTGATGAAGAAAACATGCCTGGCTCAAAACGTGAAGTAAAAAATGCCAAAGAAGAGGGCGTGATTTTTACTTATAACGTTCAGCCAAAAGGGATTGTCCTTAATGATAAAGGCGCAGTTGCTGGCGTTAAAATGGTAAAAACTCAGCTTGGCGAGGCAGATGAAAACGGCCGTCGTCGTGCTGAAGAAGTCCCCGGATCAGAGCATATTATTGAAGCCACACAAGTGATTATGGCATTTGGCTTTAAGCCTCATAAAATGGACTGGTTAGAAAAATACGATGTAGAAATTAACCACTGGGGCGGTATTAATGCACCCGAGCAAGGTGAATTTACTCATCAAACTACCAATCCTAAAATATTTGCTGGTGGCGATATTGTTCGTGGTTCAGATTTGGTGGTTACCGCTATATTTGAGGGTCGTAACGCGGCAGAAGGCATTATGGATTATTTAAAAGTGTAAAAAATTCTTTTGTTAGAATGGAGTCAAAAGCAAATCTTCGGGTTTGCTTTTTTTATTCTCTTAGTTTTAAAAACAAGGGTAAATATTTATGGTTCACATAGTCGTTGTTTAAGGTCTATAAAAGGGACATAGATTTTGAACTAGCTATTTGCAATTATGAGATTTTACATATAAAAATGCCCGCTATACATAGATTGCGGGCATTTTTAAACGTGCTGTTAGTTAATCCATCGAGAAGTGATCAAGGCTCGGTTTCACTCTGGCTTGTCGACGTTTCACACTTTTATAGCAGATAACGTTACAAACAAGCTGTAGGCCAATAACCAACCAACTAAGTGTTATTAAGCCACTAATAGCTGTACTGCTAAAAACTAACGCAATGGCAATAACAACTTGGATTATGAGTGCCATATTTAAAAAACGATATAAGCCTTGTTTAAATTGTGTGTGTTTAAATTTACTAAACACGGCTAAAAGTATACTGACTATCAGTAGCAGCCAGTTAATTGCTAAGCCAAAATAAATGACCGTCGTTTGCATTAAGGTATCCTCACCGTATCAAGGTAACGCACTATAAAGCGATTAACTTTATCCGTGCGCTTTTATAAGCTCTTTCGCATTTGCTTTAGCTGTTTTGCTAATGTTATCACCACCCAGTAATCGAGCAATCTCATTAACCCTGCCATCTTTATTCAATGCCAGCATATGCGTAAACGTTTCACCGTCTGCGATTTCTTTGGCAACAAAAAACTGCTGATGAGCACTACTGGCCACTTGCGGTAAATGGGTCACACAAATTACTTGCGTAGACTTACCTAGTTGGCGCAGTAGTTTACCAACAGCAGCGGCTGTTGGGCCAGAAATACCGACATCTACTTCGTCAAATATAAGTGTAGGGGTCGTGACTTTTTGCGCAATAATAACCTGAATAGCCAAACTAATTCGTGATAGCTCCCCTCCTGAGGCTACTTTTGCTAAGGGTTGCAATGGTTGCCCAGGATTAGTTGATACTAAAAACGATACATTATCAAAACCTAAGCTATTTGCAGAGCGATCGGTATGCGCTGTAAGGGCTATTTCAAATACGCCATTTTCCATGGATAAATTAGCCATACTTTCACTGATCAAGCCATTTAGCGTGTTGGCGTATTGATGACGACTGGCGCTTAATTCTTCACTAGCCGTTTGATAATCCTCAAGGGCATCTGCAATTTCCCCTTCAAGCTGTTCAAGACGTGAGCTGTTACTGCTGATTGAGTCTAGCTCTTGTGTTATAGATTGATGAAATTCCACTAGCTCTTGTGGCTTTATATGGTGTTTTCTTGCCAAATCCATAGCGCCACTGAGCCTGTTTTCTACTTCGGTTAAGCGAGCAGGATCTAAGTCGGCTTGTTCAGTGTAATTACGTACTTCTCGGCTTGCTTCTTCAACTTGAACAGCGGCTTCAGTTAGTAATGCAGCTACACTGGCTAAGCTTTCATCATAGTGCGCAAGCTCATTAAATTGCTGTGCACTGTGTTGTAAAAGAGAGCATGCATTTTGCTCATCACTTTCGTATAAATGTTGTAGCTCGCGCTGACAAGCTTGCAAAATAGTTTGGCTGTTACTGAGCTTATAATGCTCAGCTTCTATTTGTTCAAATTCATCCGCTTGTAAGGCAAATTCATCAAGCTCCGCCACCTGATATTCTAATAACTGTTTTTGCGCAGCTTGTTGCTGCTGCTGATGTTCCAACTGCTTAAATTCTTTTTGTAAGTCAGCATAACGTTTATAGCGTTGGCTTACAGCATTAACAAGATTATGATGGCCTGCGTAAGCATCAAGTAGCTGTAATTGGTGCTCTGCTTTCAATAGATGCTGATGAGCATGTTGACCGTGTATAGAAATTAAATATTGACCTAACTCTTTTAGCTGTGCGGCGGTAACAGGGCTACCATTAATATAGCTTTTACTGCGGCCATTTTTGCAAACAACTCGACGAAGCAAACATTCGTTATCGTCATTATTTAGCATGTTATCTTCTAAAAAGGCATGAGCGTATGGCAAGTTGGTTAAATCAAATTGCGCACTTACCTCTGCTTTATCAGTGCCTGGGCGCACAGCAGACGCTTCTGCTCGCTCTCCAAGGCACAGTGACAAAGCATCAATAGCAATTGATTTACCCGCACCCGTTTCACCGGTAATAGCGGTCATACCCGAATGCCATTCTGTGCTTAAATTACTTACGATTGCAAAATTTTTAATTTCTAAACCAATTAACATACTGTTCATCCATCCAGTGAATTAACTGTTAATTTATACAGTGTTTTGGTTTTTTGCAAATTAAATTTCTACATTTTAAGCAATGCTCGACTCAGTTAGTGTTTTTTTTTCTTCATCAATAGGGAGGAGTTCAGCATTAAGATCAATATTATCAACTGGTTGTATAATATCTTCAGTTTTTAACTTTAAAATTAGCGTAGGAAGGACTTCTTGGTAAAAGTTTTTATTGTATAAAATACCTTGAGCTGGCAACTCAGCTATAAAATATTGAGTGCTATCGGCAAATGCTTGGCTATTGTTATTTTTGTAGGTTTTTATAAGCTCTTCGGTGAGTATATTAATAAGTTGGTCACATAACGACTCCAACTTAACTAAATTTTCATCGGTATGTGCCTGTACCACAAAAAAGTTACTTACAACGGCTTGAATTCGAGGGAGGTGTTTAGCACTGATGACTTTTGCATCAAGTAACTCGTTTAGTTTTATTTTTAAACGTGATTGAGTACTTGCCACGCGCTCGTTAAACAGCTTTTTCTTTGCTTCAATGGTTTTTTTACGATTACTCTCAATTAGCAAGTAACTGCCAAGTAAAGTAATTAATAATAATAAAGCAAGAAATACTACATAAGTCATTACTACTTTTTCCTGATGGTGTTTAAAAAATCTAGCCCAGTATTTTGCGCTAAAGTTGCATGTTTGGCAATAACATTAATATAAACGGCTACCCCAATTAAGCTTCTTACGTAGCACATTATAATAAGAGTAATTTTTTGGGTGAATTAAGCGTAATTTTTTATCTGCTTTGCGTATAACGACTTCATCACCAGGTAATACGGCAAGTACAACATGACTGTCACAGCTTACCTGTAAGCTATCCGTATTCTCTAAACTAAGTTTTAAACGCACTTCATTATCAGCATCAACCACCAAAGGGCGGCTTGATAAAGTATGTGGAAACATCGGAACCAGTGACATTGCATTGAGCTCCGGTGTTAAAATAGGCCCACCGCCCGATAAAGAATAGGCCGTTGACCCTGTTGGTGTTGATACAATTAATCCATCGGAGCGTTGTGAAAATACAAAATCATCGTTAATAAAAGCTTCAAACTCAATCATGTGTGCTACTTTATCAGCATGGAGCACTGCTTCGTTTACGGCAGAATTAGCGCTTTTAAGTTCGTTATGTCGATACACTTCAACTTCTAATAGAAAACGTTTTTCTTCAATGTAATCGCCGCTGAGTACCTGCTCTAAACTGCCCTCAAATCCTTCTGGATTTAAATCGGTTAAAAAGCCTAAATTACCTCTATTTACACCAATTACGGCTATATCAAAGCGGGCGAGAACCCGTGCAGCACCAAGCATGTTGCCATCGCCCCCGACCACAATCGCTAAGTCGGCACGCTCGCCTAAATCAACGAGCTTTACGAGTTTGTCGCTCGGTACATCACTAAGTTGGCTCCCTGTACGTTTTTCAACAATCACCTCAAAGCCTAAAGCTAATAAAAACGTATGTAATCGTTGTAGAGTAGCGGCTGCATTAGGGTGATTTGGCTTACCGATCAAGCCGATAGTATTAAAGGGAGAGTCCATAATAAATACACTGAAAGTTCTAATATTTGTAGAGTAACCTAAAACAGAAGTGTTTGAAAACATGGATTTTAGTAATACCCAGCGGATTTAATTAATTCACTGTAAAATTTAGATTTATTGTATTTTTTATACTTGAAATAATAATACCTAGCCCCGATATAACAGTCATGCATAAAGATGTAGATAACATGAAACTAAATCCACGAGATCAGCAAATATTTGCCGCTGTTATGAGTATGTACTGTAACGGCGATGGCTTACCTGTGCCGTCAACAAAAATTGCAAAGCAAAAAGGTATGGCGGTCTGTTCTGCTACTGTGCGTAACGCAATGGCACGTCTAGAAAAAATAGGCTTGTTGTATTCACCGCATACATCTGCTGGCCGTGTGCCTACCAATGATGGATTTGACTATTGGTTTGATGAGTTTTTTACACTCAATGATATTGCTAATTATTGGCAACCTGAACAAGCACAATTGGTTGAGCTGGCGCATGGTTTGAGCCAACGTTACCAAGTATGTTGTTGTGTGGGGTTACCGCAAGTTAGAACGCAGCAAGTATTTAGAGTAGAAGTGCTCGACTTCGATGCAAATAACTGGCTTGTATTGTTATTAGACAGAGCAGGGCAGAGCCACAATATTTGCATTAATAAGCCTCACGATCCTAGTGATAACCAACGATACGAGTTTGCAACTTGGCTTAATACGGTTTTTAGCCAACAATCTTTAATTGAAGGGCTTTATCGAATGCAGGCAATGTCGAATACGGCACCGCGCAATTGTCATGACTCTTTAACTCAATGGACGCGTGAACTAAGTCAAAAGTTAGGCTCAGATAACAGTATAGTGGTGGGCGAAAACTACCTTTATAAAAAAATAGATTGTGAGCAAAGCCTCAATATCGGTGTGTCATTTTTGAATTTTGTTGAAGATAAACTCGCATTTAAAAATGGGGTCTCTATTCTCAGTGCTGAAAACTTACCGTTTAGTAGCTGCGATGATCTCATTGTGATCAGTGTGCCGTACTTTCAAAACCAAGAATATCAAAGTCGTTTTTGTGTTATTTGTCCAAAATCAGCGCAATTAGAGAAAATAATCCAAGAATTTAAATTATTAGAGCCATTGAGCTCTTGAATCTTTTTATTCAATCCCCATAATTACCGCAGTTGTAAAGAATTGGAGCATATATTTTATGTCTGAGCAGACACAAAACCCAGAGCAAGAAGTAGAACTGAACGAAGAAGTGGCGCAAATGGAAGCCGACGTTGAGGCGGCAGTTGAAGCAGCAGAACAACATGCTGAGCAAGAGCAAAGCCCTGAAGCAGAAATTGCTATGTTATATGCTGAGCTTGAAACTGCAAAACAAACTATTGCAGATCAAAAAGATAGTGTAGTTCGCGCTGCTGCAGATGTGGACAATATGCGCCGTCGCGCTGCACAAGATGTAGAAAAAGCACACAAATTTGCACTAGAAAAATTTGCTAATGAATTACTCCCTGTTATTGACAACTTAGAGCGTGCTATTGAGTTTTCTGATAAAGAAAATGAAACGCTTAAGCCTTTACTAGAAGGCATTGATATGACAGTGAAAAGCTTTAACGATGCGGTGGCTAAATTTGGCGTTGAAATTGTAAATCCACAAGGTGAACAGTTTAATCCAGATTTTCATCAAGCAATGTCAATTCAACCAAGCAACGATGTAAGCCCAAATACTGTTTTAGCAGTAATGCAAAAAGGCTACACGTTAAATGGTCGTTTATTACGCCCTGCAATGGTAATGGTATCTAAAGCCGCTGACGCTTAATTAAGACTATGATTTAAAAAATGCCCCATTACGAGGCATTTTTTTTGTCCGTAAAGTAATGTATTAACTGCACCAGTATTGTGAGTACCACCGCGCTAAACATTAAACTAGAAAATGGAACGGCACTTTGTGCGTGCAGAATAGCTAATATAGGGCCTACTAATGCACCACTTCCAAAACGCAGTGTGCCAATAACTGCGGTTGCAGTTCCTGTGTTTTGTTCAAACTTCATTAAAATTAAAGAGTCTGCATTACTGGCTATAATACCTAAGCTCATCATTAAAGGAGCAATTGCAGCCACAATAAAGTAAAGCGACAAATGTAATGCACTAAAGCTCAATAATGCCGCACCTGAGATAAAACCACACACTAAGCCGTAATAAAGCATTTTACGAGAGCCAATACGCGGTACAACGCGAGTGTTTAAAAAGTTACCAAACATCAGCGCCATTACATTAAAAGCGAATAGCAGGCCAAACAATTGTTCTGATACTTTAAATAAGTCGAGATAGATATAAGGCACCGAGGTTAAAAAGCAAAAAAAGCCAAACGACACAAACATCGAGCTTAAAATATCAGCGCGAGCATGTGGGTTACTTAATACTACTTTGTAACTTGAAAAGAATAGCGCTAACCCTTTTCGATCATTTTTAAATATCGGGATATCAATTAAGTAACGCTGCACAAAAAGTAAAATTATAAAACTATAAGCCGCTAAAACAATAAAAATAGTCGACCAAACTGAAAAGCCTAAAATAACAGAGCCAATAGAGGGGGCAAGTAATGGGGCTATCATCATGATCATAGACACGTACGACATACCCTTAGCAGTATTTTTTTGATATATGTGCCTTATTATCCCCGGAACCACAACCGTGGCAGCTGCCCCAGTAAATGCCTGTACAGCCCGTAGCACCCAAAAAGTATGCACTTCAGTGGTAAATGCCAATGCGAGTGAACTTAAGCCAAATAAACTGAGTCCTATTCGCGCTAGTTTACGCCTGCCAATTTGATCGGCTATAGGGCCAAAAAACAACATGCCCAGTGCATAACCTGCTAAATAGATACTCAACGAGATTTGAACATTTGGCATGCTAGTATTGAGATCGTTGGCAATTACCAGCATAGCCGGTAAGTACATATCGATGGCTAAAGGCGTGATTGCCACAATACTGGCTAATAAAGGCAATAAAATACGGGTATTAAAAGAAGAAGCCGAAGCGCTCATTTAAAAACTCAAAACAACGAATATAGGGTGGGCAGTATAGCAGGGCAATGGCGTTGGATAAACTTAGTTCGCCTGCTAACTTAATTGTTTAATCGCAAAAAGCAAAGATTTTAAACTAACACCGCGTTTGCTATTCTATACTTAATAAAACAATGATCTAGGGTAACATAATGAAGAAATTGGTTTTGGCAGTACTTGCCAGTGCAGTATTAGTAGGTTGTAAAACATCACCAACTGGGCGTACGCAAATTGCGCTTTACTCAGATCAACAAATGAGTCAAATGGGCACTGCCAGTTTTGCAGAGATGAAAAAAACGCAGCCGGTAAACAAAGACCCAAAAGTAAATAGTTACGTCAATTGTATTGCTGAAAAAGTAGTGGCTGTCCTACCTTCTCAATATGCATCTCAAAATTGGGAAGTGGTGGTATTTGAAGATGAATCAGCCAATGCATTTGCACTACCCGGCGGTTATATTGGGGTGCACACTGGGCTATTAAAAATAGCCACAAACCAAGATCAGGTTGCCACTGTTTTAGGCCATGAGGTCGGTCATGTGATTGCAGAGCACTCAAATGAACGCGTTTCACAAAGCTCTATTTTACAAACAGGAATGCAATTAGGCAGTGCTGCGCTTGAAATGGGCAACGTGCAATACCGCAATGAAATTATGCAAGGCCTAGGCCTAGGCGCTCAATATGGTGTTGTTTTACCATTTAGTCGTTCTCATGAGACAGAAGCTGACGTTATTGGTTTAGATTTAATGGCGCAAGCAGGTTTCAACCCTAAAGAGTCTGTTACGCTTTGGCAAAATATGAGTCAAGCGGGCAGTGGGGCAACGCCAGAGTTTTTATCAACTCACCCAGCACCAACGAGCCGTATTGCAAATTTACAGTCTCAAATGAGTAAAGCGCTTAGTGAGCAAAAAGCAGCTAAGGCAAAAGGTAATAACCCGCAGTGTAAGCTTTAACAAAACCTTATAAGCTCGTTTAACATTAGTTTGCGAGCTTAATCAAACTAACTTGTAAATGAAAACATGTGGTTTGAAGTAGGCCAAAAATAGGAAGATTCAAGGATGAAAAAAATAGTTGTAATCATTAGCGTTGTTTTGATCAGTTTAGTTATATTTTTTAGTATATTACCCAGTAAGCGTCAAAATTCAATCCTGCTTGCACCAACAGAAGCCAATGTTGATATTAAAAAGCCAAAAGCTAATTTCGGGAATAACATAAACGCCAAAAACATTTATGTTAAACAGCCATTTCCTACTGATATCCCGAATGAGGAACAATGCAAAGAGCTAAATTATAAGCAGTATAAGTTACGAGATAATAATGAACGTGATATTGAGCTAAAAGCATCACAAGCATTTAAAAACGGGTATACAGCAAAGCAGGTCGCCGAGGCAATATGGTTTTCGAGTTACTGGTCAGTGGCTAAAACTTGGTACGATAAAGCAGCATTAGCAGAGTCAGTTGAAAAGTTGTTTCCGATTTTACAATCAATACCGAATAGTGAAAGATTAATCGCTCAATACGATTATGTTAACGCACCTGACTTAAACATAACAACTGTTGTTGATTACACTGACCTTTTGGATATACTTTGGAAAAACTTGCCCACAGATACGATTTACAAAAAGGTCAGCTCAACAAATACCTCTGCCGTTGAAATTTTTAACGAAATTGAACGGACTTTTTCAGAAATCCCATATGATGTACTTAACAATAATCAACTTTCTCCTTTAAATTCAATTTTAAATCTGTTGTTGACTAAACAGCAGCTACAATCCGCTATCATGCTTTTGCAGCGTTACCCTGATTTAAAGTTATCAGATGTAAGCTTTGATAATAAATTAGCATTGAATTTTCTCACTATTATAGGTGGTGAAGATTATGAAATTACTAATCCAACAGAGCATAAATTGTTCCTAACTCTTTTAGGGTTATTAGAGAAGCAGGTTTTTTATCAAAAAATCACACACCCTTGGTTTAGTAACGAAAAGGTCAATAAGGGGGTTGAGAAATTAAATAACGAAGGGATCGTCATTAAAATCGCTTTAATCGATGACATAGAGAAACCGAACCCTATATTGCAATTGAATATAAAAGAAAACAATTTAACTGACGAGCAACAACTGGACCTCAAGAAGTGTCAATCAACGAAGGATTGGTTTACAAGCCGTGAATTAACACCCAATGAAATTGAAACATTTAAAGACCAGCCTTTTATTGCAAAGATAAAATCTTCACCTGAGTTTAAGCACTGCAAAAATAAACAAGCTTTACAAAACCTACCGTTAATAAAAAGTCAATTTACTGCAGCGAGTAAGATAATTAATCAAGCAATTGGTAATCAAAACACCTCATTGCAAGAACTCGATTTAGAAACCTTAGATTTACCTGCTTTGTTACCTGAAACAAAATCTATATTAGCAGTTATTATTGCTCGAGATTACCTCCAAGCAACTAGCTTAAATGAGCAAGAAATTATAGCTAGACTAAGTAATGTTGGTTTGAAACCGTTAAGTAGTCATTCGGAATTGTTAGGAGGATTCGCAGGATTAAAAGGATTAACTTTGTGGCTTAATTCATTAAATTTCGAGCAGTTAAAGGATGCGCAGATTTTATTGAATAGGTTTTCAGCTGAAGGCGTTTTTGAACCCTTCGCTATATTAAACACTAGGCTGGGTGGCGTTGCTTATGATAATAAAAATGAATTGGATCCTCTTTATTTCTTTATCCAAAATTATTCAGAACTTTCTATTCATTCCGGTGATCCAATGACCTATGAAAATAAGAAAAATAAAGCATTTATAAACTTTTTTACTCGCAATGGAGCTCACATTGAATCGCAACACCTTCGAGCTGCATTTGCCCTCAAAATCCACTCTAAAAAAAGCTATGATCGTCTTCTAACTCACTTTCCTGAGTTAGAAGTAAAGAGCGGGGACGACTACTTCTCAGTTAATTGCCGGTAGGTTAATGCTTGGATAAAACATGTATTTTTTTGAACTTAAAAAGTGCGAAATGGTTCGCACTTTTTAATTTGTTTTGTTCTTTAAAAGGTCCATTCTAAATGAATTTGCGGTACTGATTCGCTAACATCAGTACCAAATTTATTGTGCCAGTATTGCCATTCCATACCTAACAGTAAAGTATTTTCTTTCATTTCTAGCGCATGTCCCATATCCCATACAATAATAGGTTGGGCTAAAAACCAAGCACGTACATCATTACCAAACTCATCTTTACGCTCAGCAATATATTCTGCATGGCCTTTTACGTTAAACTTTTGCGAGCCAATCATGAACGGGTAATCAAAGGCTACATCAAACATCCAGCTATTGGTTTCAATAGGTGCACCGCCTTTTGCAACGCCTTCGCTATCATCAATGTATGCACTAATAAGAGTTGAAAAGAAATTAAAACCTGGTACATCCCAGCTTAATTTCACACCCGGTAAATATTTAACAACTTTAGCATTGCCTGCAGCATTAATACCCATAGTTAGGCCAACATCAACAAGCGCCCCTGACGCTACTTTTTCGTCCATAACGGCTGATAAGCTAAGCGTAGAGTAACCTTCAAAATAGAAGTCTTGATCTTGGAAGCCATCATCGTTGCTGTCGGTACTGTAATCAATAAAGAAAAAGTTATCGCCATAATCATGGCCAGAAGCATGTTCGATTGAGTAAACCGTGGTGCTAGATTTTTGTTCAGTGAACGGGTTTTTGTGACTGCCGTTGTTAATATGAAGCGCAGTGTTGCTCCAATTAGCTGCGGTAGCTGTTGAACTTAAGGCACATGCACTTAGTGCAACGAGAGGAAGTAAGTTTTTAATTTTCATAACCATATTTTATGTGACACGCTGAATATCACATTATAGCAAACACGGTTAATTTGTTAATTATTTATTGTTATAAACAGTGTATTAGCATGCAGCTAATACACTGTTTAAACAAGATTTAAGCTTTATTACGACGTAAGCAAATAACCGCAATCGCGGTAAAAGCTAAAATAAAGCAGTAGTAAGATGAGGTTGAAACATCCCATGGGCTAATTTTAAATGTAGCACCGAGTAATAATGCCTGTGCGCCATAAGGCAAAGACCCCTGCGTTACACAGGCAAAAATATCTAATAAACTGGCAGAACGTTTACCACTAATTTCACCATCGTCAGCTAACTTTTTAGCAATCGGGCCTGTTACAATAATAGACACTGTGTTGTTAGCAATACACATATTGCTGGTTAGTACTAATGCAGCTATCCCTAACTGATCAGCCACTTTACGGTGCCATTTTGCAATGACCTTAGTAATCGCTTGAATTTTTTGCGCGATGTAGTCGAGGCCGCCATTAATACGAATAAACTCAGAGAGGCCACCAATAAACATAGACAGTAAAAATATTTCCTGCATTTCGCTAAAGCCTTTGTAAATATCTTTTACAAAGCTGGCACCTTCATAGCTACCGGTAAAGCCCATTAGTGCGGCAAATACAATACCGCTTAATAGCACTACAAACACATTAAAGCCCATTACCGCCAAGACTAAAATAAAGGCATAAGGAAGTACTAATAAAATATCGTAGTCTTTGGTATCAACTACTTGTGCTGCAGGCGTTAAAAACAATAGCAATGCAATAGTAAGGATAGCGGCCGGAACAGCAATTTTAAGGTTTTCTTTAAACTTATCTTTCATTTCACAACCTTGCGTACGGGTAGCAGCAATCGTGGTGTCAGAAATTATTGATAAGTTATCACCAAACATAGCGCCAGATACAATGGTACCGGCCATTAAAGCAGGATCAATTCCTGTTTTTATGGATACCGCATAGGCAATTGGGCCAATAGCACCGATAGTTCCCATTGACGTACCCATCGCAGTAGAAATAACCGCCGCTATTAAAAACAAACCAGGCAGTAATAATGAAGGAGGTATAAGTGAAAGACCAGCATTAACAACCGCATCCACACCGCCGGTTGCACCTGCAACCGCCGAAAAAGCACCCGCTAGTAAGTAAATAAGGCACATGGTAATAATATTGTTATTACCCACACCTTTAATAAAGGTTTCTACACTTTGATTAATACTGGCTTTATTTAAAATAAAGGCTAAAACAATCGCGGGTAAAATAGCGACCGGTGCTGGGAGTTGATAAAATGCATAATCAACCCCTTGAGATTGCAAATATAAGCCTGAGCCTAAAAAAATAGCAACAAAGGTGAGTAGGGGGAGCAAAGAAAATCTTGCTTTATTTTTATCAAATGATGGCTGCATCATAATCCTCGTTAATTATTCATAGCAATCGAAACCGATTGATATATTAAACAGCCAAAGCATCCCTCTTTTAGCTGAATTTAGTTGTTTGTTTTACTATCTAACCAGATAAGTAACTCAACAGCGCCCGCAAGCCAAAGACCAAATCGGCGCAAAAAAGGAAGTTTAAATGTATAGATGGCTAAATGCAAAGACTATCTGTTATTATTATGAGGGTCTGTTGATCTTTCAAGGTTAAATTTGCAGCAGTCTGTTTGGTATTTAGGCAAGGCAGAGCCTATGTGGTGTGGTTGTTCCCCATAAATAGGCGATAACGCAGCATCAATGCCAAACAGGCGCTGCCCGAAGGGTTCTGCCTAGGGGCGATTTACTCTTTGTTGCTCGGTTTTTACTTAGCCCACTAGGTTACAAACCTCGCGCCACGATTAAACCGCTCCTAGTTTGAACAAATTTTAATCCGCAAAGGTCAACAGACCCTAAAATAATCGAAGCTTTTTAATAAGCTTTCCTGACTATTACATGAGTTTTAGATAAAATCTAGCTAACTAAAAAATACATAGGTTGTAAAAAGATGAATCGAGTAGGTGTATTTGGTGCAAATGGTCGAATGGGACTGGCACTTGTAGAAGCAGCAACAATTAATAAAAATTCACAATTAGCTGCGGCCTATGTACGCAGTCAGTCACCGTTATTAGACTTGCCAGTTAATCAGCTTAACAGCGCAGCGGCAAAAGAGATTAAGTTTAGCAGTGAACAGCAGGTTGAAAATGTAGATGTGCTTATAGATTTTACTTTGCCTGAAGGCATGAGAAATCATTTAAAAACAGCCGTTGCGCAAAAAACACCTATGGTAATTGGCACCACTGGCTTAACTCACGACGATATGGCGCTATTAACTGATGCCGCTAAACATATCCCGATTGTATTTGCGCGTAATTATAGCGTGGGTGTAAATTTACTGCTTAACTTAGTGCAAACGGCAGCGACAAAATTAGGTGATGATTTAGATATAGAAATATTTGAAGCGCATCATCGTCATAAAATAGATGCGCCATCGGGCACAGCATTAGCTATTGGCGAGTCGATTGCACAGGCAAAAGGGTGGGATCATGATGAGGTTGCTGTTTATGATCGTAACAATATAGAGCAAGCCAAATCACAAAATGAAATTGGCTATTCGGTGCTAAGAGGCGGCGATATAGTAGGTGAACACACGGCCTACTTCGCTACAATGGGCGAAAGACTCGAATTAACCCATAAAGCAAGTTCGCGAATGACCTTCGCACTAGGTGCTATAAGAGCTGCGCAGTGGTTGAAAAATAAACCGGCAGGACTTTATGACATGCAAGATGTACTCGATTTGAAGTAGTTAAGTTCCTTTTTTAACGCTTTGGGGTGGTTTTTTGCTATAACCACTTATTTATTGCAATTTACTAATTAGCGTTAGACCTAAAAGCCAACTTCATGTAGAATGCAGCCAATTTGCCAAAAATT
Source organism: Pseudoalteromonas sp. DL-6 (assembly GCF_004328665.1). Classification (NCBI taxonomy): domain Bacteria; kingdom Pseudomonadati; phylum Pseudomonadota; class Gammaproteobacteria; order Alteromonadales; family Pseudoalteromonadaceae; genus Pseudoalteromonas; species Pseudoalteromonas sp. DL-6. Next base: position 1,870,169 of record NZ_CP019770.1, on the reverse strand, counting down.
ACTAAATGCGTGTTTCCAATTATACTCATGTGGTTAGCAAAACCGGGGTTTGTGTGGGAATGAAAAGAGTTTTAGGCAAGAAAAATGAATGAAGGTTTAGTGGTTTACATCGGCATCATTTAAGACTGCGTAAAACAATTTAAGCTCACAGAAATCAGGTTTTGACCAATTATTTGGGTATTGGCGGGGTGTTAAGCAATTTGCTTACTCCCGTTTTTTACTGTTAGGAGGTTTAACTTGACTAAATCCGCTCTGTTAGTCCTAGAAGACGGCACAGTGTTTCGCGGTACTGCAATCGGCGCTGACGGCATGTCAGTCGGTGAAGTAGTATTCAATACGTCTATGACTGGTTATCAAGAAATTTTGACTGATCCATCGTACGCGGAACAAATCGTAACTTTGACGTACCCACATATCGGTAATACGGGTACCAACAGCGAAGACGAAGAAGCGAGTCACATTTGGGCTAAAGGCCTAGTGATCCGTGATTTGCCACTGCTAGCGAGTAATTTTCGTAACGAGCAATCGTTAGATGATTACTTAAAAGAACGTAATATTTTAGGTATTGCGGACATCGACACCAGAAAACTAACCCGTATTTTGCGTGATAAAGGCGCACAAAATGGCTGTATCGTTGCCGGTGACGAACTAGACGAGAAAAAAGCGCTTGAAGCTGCGCAAGCCTTCCCAGGCTTAAAAGGCATGGATTTAGCAAAAGTTGTCTCAACCAAGGAAAATTTTGAGTGGCGCGAATCAAGCTGGACATTAGGCGAAGGGTTTAAAACCTTACACGCTGATGATGAAAAGTTTCATGTTGTAGCCTATGACTTTGGTGTTAAACGTAATATCTTACGTATGCTTGTTGATCGTGGCTGTAAACTGACGGTTGTTCCAGCACAAACCTCTGCCGCTGACGTACTAGCCTTAAACCCAGATGGTATTTTCTTATCAAACGGCCCTGGCGATCCTGAGCCATGTACTTATGCCATTGATGCAATTAAAACCTTTTTAGAAACCGACACGCCAATTTTTGGTATTTGTTTAGGGCATCAACTACTAGCACTTGCCTCAGGTGCTAAAACAGTAAAAATGAAGTTTGGCCACCATGGTGGTAACCACCCAGTTAAAGATCTTGACCGCGATGTTGTAATGATCACTGCACAAAACCACGGTTTTGCTGCAGATGAAGCCACATTACCAGATAACTTACGTGCTACGCACAAATCGTTATTTGACGGTACATTACAAGGTATTCACCGTACAGATAAACCAGCGTTTAGCTTCCAAGGTCATCCTGAAGCAAGTCCTGGTCCGCACGATGCAGCCCCATTATTTGACCACTTCATCGACTTGATGCAAGCGCGTAACCACTAATTTAACCGGAGTAATAATGCCAAAACGTACCGATATAAAAAGCATTCTTATCTTAGGCGCAGGCCCAATTGTAATTGGTCAAGCTTGTGAATTTGACTACTCTGGTGCTCAAGCGTGTAAAGCACTAAGAGAAGAAGGCTATAGAGTTATATTAGTTAACTCAAACCCAGCCACTATCATGACTGATCCAGAAATGGCCGATGCAACATACATCGAACCAATTCACTGGGAAGTGGTAGAAAAAATTATTGAAAAAGAAAAGCCAGATGCTGTACTGCCTACAATGGGTGGTCAAACGGCATTAAACTGTGCGCTTGATTTAGATAAGCACGGTGTATTGGCAAAGCATGGCGTTGAGCTTATTGGCGCAACAGCCGATGCAATCGATAAAGCAGAAAACCGTGAGCGTTTTGATGTTGCTATGCGTAACATCGGCCTTGAATGTCCACGTGCTGAAATTGCCCATTCAATGGATGAAGCTCGCGATACCATGACCCGAATCGGCTTACCGTGTATTATTCGTCCTTCTTTCACAATGGGCGGCACCGGTGGCGGGGTGGCTTACAACATGGAAGAGTTTGAAGAAATTTGTGAGCGCGGTTTAGACCTTTCACCAACCAGCGAGTTATTAATTGATGAGTCGTTAATTGGTTGGAAAGAATACGAAATGGAAGTTGTTCGTGACAAAAAAGACAACTGTATTATCGTCTGTTCTATTGAAAACTTTGACCCAATGGGTGTGCACACAGGTGACTCAATCACGGTTGCACCAGCACAGACATTAACCGACAAAGAATACCAAATTATGCGTAATGCCTCTATGGCCGTATTGCGTGAGATTGGTGTTGAAACCGGTGGTTCAAACGTACAATTTGGTGTAAACCCTGTTGATGGTCGTATGGTTATCATTGAAATGAACCCGCGTGTATCACGTTCATCAGCGCTTGCATCTAAAGCAACAGGCTTCCCGATTGCTAAAATTGCAGCAAAATTGGCTGTAGGTTACACCCTTGATGAGCTTCAAAACGATATTACTGGCGGTAAAACACCAGCATCGTTTGAACCTTCAATCGATTACGTGGTAACAAAAATTCCTCGCTTTAACTTTGAAAAATTTGCCGGTGCAAACGACCGTTTAACAACGCAAATGAAATCAGTGGGCGAAGTAATGGCGATTGGTCGTAACCAACAAGAGTCATTACAAAAAGCATTACGTGGTTTAGAAGTAGGCGCAACGGGCTTTAACCCAATTGTGGCGCTTGACGACCCGAAAGCAAAAGAAAAAATCATTCGTGAATTACGTGAGCCAGGTGCAGAGCGTATTTGGTACATTGCCGATGCAATGCGCCATGGTATGAGTGTTGAAGATGTGTTCGAACTGACTAAGATTGACCCTTGGTACTTAGTACAAATTGAAGATATCTTAAAAGACGAAGCTAAAATTTCAGAAGTCGGTATGGCTGGCTTAAATGCAGACTTCTTGCGTAAACTTAAACGCAAAGGGTTTGCCGATCCGCGTATTGCAGAAATTGCCGGTGTATCAGAAGCTGAAATTCGTAAAAAGCGCCATCAACTCAATATTGTACCTGTGTACAAACGCGTTGATACGTGTGCTGCAGAATTTAGCTCAGACACGGCTTACATGTACTCATCTTACGATGAAGAGTGTGAAGCTAACGCATCTGACCGTGATAAAATCATGGTAATTGGTGGCGGACCTAACCGTATTGGTCAAGGTATTGAATTTGATTACTGTTGTGTTCATGCAGCGCTTGCGCTTCGCGAAGACGGTTACGAAACTATTATGGTTAACTGTAACCCTGAAACGGTTTCTACCGATTACGACACATCAGACCGTTTATACTTCGAACCAATTACGCTTGAAGACGTACTAGAAATTGTACGTGTTGAAAAGCCAAAAGGCGTTATCGTGCAGTACGGTGGTCAAACACCACTTAAACTAGCGCGTGAGCTTGAAGCTAACGGTGTGCCTGTAATTGGTACTTCACCTGATGCCATTGACCGTGCAGAAGACCGTGAGCGTTTCCAACAACTTGTTGAGCGTTTAGACTTACTGCAACCAGAAAATGCGACGGTTACCTCTACTGAAGAAGCACTACTTAAATCAGTTGAAATTGGTTTCCCACTGGTAGTACGTCCTTCATACGTATTAGGTGGTCGTGCGATGGAAATTGTATACGATGAGCAAGACTTACGTCGTTACATGACCGAAGCCGTATCTGCATCAAATGAAGCGCCAGTATTACTAGACCGTTTCTTAGATAACGCGATAGAAGTTGACGTTGACGCAATTTGCGACGGCGAGCAAGTGATTATTGGCGGCATCATGGAGCATATTGAACAAGCAGGCGTTCACTCTGGTGACTCAGCATGTTCATTACCAGCTCACTCGCTAACGCAAGAAGTGCAAGATGTGATGCGTAAGCAAGTAACTGATATGGCACTTGAACTTGGCGTAGTGGGTTTGATGAATACGCAGTTTGCGGTTAAAGATGGCAAAGTGTATCTAATCGAAGTAAACCCACGTGCAGCACGTACAGTTCCATTTGTATCTAAAGCAACGGGTGTAGCACTTGCAAAAGTAGCGGCGCGTTGTATGGCGGGTCAATCTTTAGCAAGCCAAGGCATTACTAAAGAAGTGATTCCACCTTACTACAGCGTAAAAGAAGTGGTATTGCCATTTGCTAAGTTCCAAGGTGTGGATCCTATCCGTGGACCTGAAATGCGCTCAACGGGTGAAGTAATGGGTGTTGGTGATACTTTCGCCGAAGCGTTTGCAAAAGCACAATTAGGTGCAAGCAACACTTTACCACGTGGTGGTCGCGCGTTACTATCTGTACGTAATAGCGATAAGCCACGTATTGTAGAACTAGCAAAAACTATGACAGACCTTGGTTTTGAGCTAGACGCAACAGGTGGGACAGCTGCTGCACTTGAAGATGCTGGAATTACGGTTCGCCGTGTAAATAAAGTATACGAAGGTCGTCCGCACATTCTTGATAGAATCAAAAATGGCGAGTATAGCTATATCGTTAATACCACCGAAGGTCGCCAAGCGATTGAAGATTCGAAGGTGTTACGTCGTGGTGCATTGCAGCACAAAACCAATTATACTACGACATTGAATGCGGCATTTGCTAACTGTACTGCTAACCAAGCAGATGACCGCAGTAAAGTGACGTCTGTTCAAGAACTACACCTGCGATTGAACTAAGGAAATGTGCCAAGGCCATAACCATGGCCTTGGGATTAAGTGAGAAAAGTATGCAATCAATTCCAATGACAGTTCGTGGCGCAAAATTATTGCGCGATGAGCTTAACGAATTAAAAACTGTTACCCGTCCAAAAATTGTATCTGATATTGCTGATGCACGTGAACACGGTGACTTAAAAGAAAATGCTGAGTATCACGCTGCGCGTGAGCAACAGGGTTTTTGTGAAGGCCGTATTCAAGAAATTGAAGCAAAACTTTCAAACATGCAGATGATTGACGTAACAAAGATGCCTAATACAGGCCGAGTGATTTTTGGTACTACAGTAACCATCGTTAATGTTGAAACCGACGCTGAAGTTAAATATCAGATTGTTGGCGATGATGAAGCAGATATTAAAAGTAATTTAATTTCTGTTAATTCACCGATTGCTCGCGGCTTAATTGGCAAACAAGCGGATGACGCTGTGATTATCAAAACGCCAAAGGGTGATGTAGAGTACGAAATCATTGAGGTTGAGTATATTTAATTAGTTAACTCACTTTAACGTTTTATAAAAACCAGTGCTTAGTAATAAGCACTGGTTTTTTTATGCTTGGTTTTTATATTTGGTTTAGAACCGGTTAATTATTATTCATTGTTTGTAAATGTAGGCTATGTTGTTATGGTACTAACCTATTCTTCAATAAGGAAATAGTATGGCAAATATACAGTATCCAGCACCTTTAAAGGTGGGTTCTAAAATCGCCGTGTGTTCTTTATCTGCGGGGATCAAATCAAAATACCATCCACGGTTAGATATCGTCATTAATGGCTTAAAACATCGAGGTTATCAGGTTGTGGAGGGGGAGTTTTTACGGCAAAACGAACCGCGAACTCAGCTTACAGCAAAGCAGCATGCTAAGCAGTTAATGGAGTTTTTATTAGATGATGAAATAGATGCAATTATGCCGCCAATGGGCGGTGAACTAGCAATGGAAATATTGCCGCTGCTTGATTTTAGCGCAATTAAAAATGCCAAACCTAAATGGTTAGTGGGTTATTCAGATGTCAGTACGATTGCTTGTGCACTGACAGCAAAATGTAACTGGGCAACACTGCATAGCGCTAATTTGATTCAATTACACCCTGATGAAAAAGACCCATATTGTTTACAAATATTTGAAAGCCTAAGTTATGAAGCTAACAGTGAGTTTGAGCAAGCCTCCTCGACTTACCATCAACATAGCAAGCCTGATTACGCACAAAACCCGAGTGCATTATTTGATCATAGCGTACCTACCCAGTGGCAGTGTTTAAATTATACCGATAAGCGCAGTATCGAAATGTCAGGGCGGTTGTTTGGTGGGTGTCTTGATACGGTTGGATTATTGTTAGATTCACCATTTTTAGCTTTGCATGAGTTTAAAAAGCATAATGCATCGCAAGGTATTGTGCTTTATTTAGAAAGTGCCGAGCTCACGCCAGCGACCGTTGCACGGTTTTTATTGTCACTTAAATTGGCGGGTATGTTTGATGATATAAACGGGGTGATTATTGGTCGTCATGTGACCTTACAGGGGCAAGATCCAGGGTTTGATTATCGCCAAGGCTTAAATGCCGCTTTTGGCGGGTGTTTATTTCCGGTGATCATAGATGCCGATATTGGCCACATTCCCCCTAATTTAAATTTAATTAATGGTGCATTATGCACTTTTACCGCAGATGTTGAGCATGGCAAAGTGACCAATGCGTCTGTGGTCACAAAACTAGCATAGCAAGATAAGCTGCTCACTTACCAATATGAGTGAGCAGCGATGCCTTATAAAACCTGAATAATTTGTTCTTTGCTTAAACGTGATTTTGGCAATTTAGCATTGTAGTCTTCTTCAGCGTCATGGTAACCCAGCGCAAGTGCTACATCACACACATAGCCGTCTAACTCGTTTGCGAACTCTTCGCCAATCAGTTGTGCATCAACGCCTTCCATAGGAGTGGTATCAATCCCTAAGCGTGCTGCTGCATGCATAGTATTGCCTAAAGCAATGTAGGTTTGTGCTTTGGTCCAGGCGGCATTATTGCCTTGCTCATCGGTATTTAAATCAACAAATGCAAAGGCGCCAAAAGCTTGCTCACGGTTTTCTGTTTGAGTTCGACCATTTTTTATATCAGCATCAATTACTTGGCCATAATTTTCACGGGTGTATTGTGGATTATGAGCAAATAAAATGATGTGCGACGCCGCTTTAATGTGTGGTTGATTAAATTGAAATTTATTAGCAAAGGTACTGTGCATACGCTCTTTTGCGGCTTCAGATTCAATCACAATAAATTTCCAAGGCTGTGAATTAATAGACGAAGGAGAAAGACGCATCGCGTCATATAATACCGCTAAATCGTCTTGAGAAATACGCTTGGAAGCATCGTAACGTTTAGCGGTATGGCGGCTTTCAAGATCGCGAATAATAGGGTGAGTCATCGTCTCTCCATAATAAAAAAGGGTTGATAAACAGTATTTACTGAGTGTATGAGCAGCATAATACAATTTGCTTTATTTAAAATAAACAGCATAATTATTGAATCATTATCAAATAAAAATAGATAATATGCAGATTGATGACTTAAAACTTATTTTAAAAGTAGCTGAGTGTCGAAGCATTACGCTAGCAGCAGCCAAGTTAGATATGCGCACAGCAACGGCCAGTGCTGCTATTAAGCGTGTAGAGTCAGCACTTGGCTGTGAATTATTTATTAGAACAACTCGCCATTTGCGTTTATCCAGTGCAGGGGAGCGATACATCCCCCAATGCGAACAAGCGCTGGCTGTGCTTGAAACGGCAAGGCAAAACCTTAAAGGAGAACATGACGCCATTGAAGGCGAATTACGAGTAGCTACCTCATCTGATTTAGGCCGTAACTTAGTGATCCCTTGGATTGATGACATTATGGATAAGTACCCAAGTGTGAGTTTGCGCACGCACATTAGCGATAGTAATATCGATTTTTTTCGTGATTCGGTTGATATAGCACTGCGTTATGGCTCCCCAAGTGATAGCAGTGTTTATGGGTTTAAAATTTGCAATGTACCGCGACTACTTTGTGCTACGCCAACTTATTTAGCTAAATATGGTGAGCCAGATCACCCGGATGATTTAGCGCAGCATCATGGGTTATTTTATCAGCTGCAAGATATTATCAATAATGTGTGGGAATTTACCGACGGGCAAAAAAAATACAAAGTAAAAATGCAGGGTAGACGAGCTTCAAACGATGGCGATTTAGTCAGACGTTGGTGTGTTGCAGGTAAAGGTTTAGCGGTTAAATCAGCGTTAGATATTGCAGATGACTTATTAAATAAACGCGTTGTTACTGTGATGCCTAACTATCAGCACACCCAAGGTGAGCTTTGGCTCATTTGCCCAAGTAGGCAATCGATTACTCCCGCTGTACGACTATTGCGTGATGTGTGCAGAGAAAAAACCGCTCACTTATTGAATCAGCTAGTAAAGCAGGGGATTGTTGATAAACGTGTATTAATTAACGAGTAACAAATACACGTTTAGTAACGTTAACTTAAATGGTTCTTAAAAAACGCCAAGGTTCGCTGCCAAGCAAGTTCGGCATTTTTTTCATCGTAACGGCCAGTTGAGTCATTGTGGAAACCATGGTTTGCACCTTCATACATATGCATGGTGAACTCAACATTGTTAGCTTTTAAGCTTTGCTCATACTCAGGCCATGTAGCGTTAACCCGTTTATCAAGTTCACCTAATTGAATCATTAACGGCGCTTTTATATTTTTGTGTAAGCTTTCACTTGCAGGTGTGCCATAAAAGGGCACGCCCGCACTCAATAAGTTACTGTCTACTGAGGCTAAATAATTAACAATATAGCCACCAAAACAAAAACCAACGGCGCCTAATTTACCATTACTATTTGGCTGTGCTTTTAAAAAGTGCGCAGCGGCTACAAAATCATTTTGTATTTTAGTGCGATCAAGGGTACGTTGCATGGCTCGACCTTCATCGTCGTTGCCTGGGTAGCCACCCAGTGGGTGCAACGCATCAGGGGCAAAGGCAATAAAGCCGGCTTTAGCCAGTCGCCTTGCAACATCTTTTACATACGGATTTAAGCCGCGATTCTCGTGAATTACTAATACAACAGGTAGCTTGCCTTGTGTATTTTTTGGAACCACTAAATAGCCTTTGCCCGAACCATGGCCATCAGGCGAATCAAATTCTTGGTAAGTGGCTTTTATGTCATCGTCGTTAAATGAGACCTGCTCAGCTTGAGCGTAATTAGGTAATAATGCACCTGTAAGCACCGTCATTGAAAAGCCCAATGCGGCTAAGCCGCCGAGCTTTTTCATAAACGTGCGTCTATCAATTAAACCATGAGCGTATTCGTCATACCAATCAAATGCTTCTTGAGGAATGTGTTCAGACTGAGGGGATGTCATAGTTGTGCCTTATTTTATTATGATTATTTAATACCATAACGTAAAAGGCATAAAAAACGAGCAGTTTAATTTATAAATAAAAAGCTCGGCATAATTATGCCGAGCTTTTTTGGTTGGGATTTTACTGAATTAACTATTGGTCGTTGCTGGTTGGCCATCGACGATAGGGTCTTTACCGCGCCATTTGCGGACCAGACGTTTTGTATCCTCAAGCGCAACATACTGACACGGTATAAGAATAAGCGTTATTACTGTGGCAAACAGCACACCAAAGGCGAGTGATACTGCCATAGGTATTACAATTTTTGCTTGTAAACTGGTTTCCATAATAATCGGCATTACGCCAATAAAAGTAGTGACTGAGGTTAGTAATATCGCTCTAAAACGTCGCGCTCCGGCTTGCATTACCGCTTCTTTTATTGCCACACCTTCTGCACGGGCTTTGTTTACAAAATCCACCATAACAAGTGAATCATTAACCACTATACCGGCCACAGCGATAATGCCGAACATTGATAGCCCGCTCATGGTCATACCTAAAGCCATATGACCGAACATAGCACCCACAACACCAAATGGGATCACCGACATAATGATCAGTGGCTGAGAGTATGAGCGAAGCGGGATGGCCAGTAGCGCAAAAATAATCATTAATGAGATTGCAAAATCACGTAGTTGTTCATTAGCACTTTCCATCTCTTCTTGAATACGCCCAGCAACATTACTTTTTACACCAGGGTAGTTTTTAAGCAGTGCAGGTAAGTAAACATCACGAATTTCTTGTGCAATGGCAAATGGCTCTACTTCGTCACTATTGACCGCAGCCCACACATTGACAGTACGGTTTGAGTTTTCACGTCTGATACTGCTTACGCCGTCAACTAGCTTGACTATAGCTATTTCACTTAAAGAAACTTCAGCGCCCGCAGGGGTGATAATACGCGTATCTTGGATGTTGCTTATTGAGTTACGCTCGCTTTGTGGGTAGCGAATCATTACTTTGATTTCTTCACCTTCACGCAGAATACGCTGTGCTTCAAGACCGTAATAACTAAAGCTTACTTGAGAGGCCACATCAGCAAGGGTTAAGCCCATACTGTAAGCAAGTGGTTTTAAATCAAGTTGTACTTCGTCGGTGGCACTCTGTAGTGAGTCATTTACATCACCCACGCCTTCCATACTTTGTAACTTAGCTTTTAGTTTGCTAGATACTTCTTTTAGCTCGTCGGCATTTTTTCCTTCGAGTCTAAAGCTAACGTCGCCATCATCACGACCACCACCAAAAATACTATCTTGAATGGTGAGAGTTTTAAGCCCCGGTAGCGGCGGCATTTTTTCACGCCACATAGTGCTTAGCTCAAAGGTATCGATTGGGCGTAAGTGAGGCTCTACTAAAATGGCCATAATACTCGCATTAGTACGACCACGCAGACTAACAGACAAATCACGGATCATAGATTGGCCATACTGCTGCTCTAGTTCTTTGTCGACGCTCAGTAATACATTTTCTATTTTACGCGCTGTTTCAAGCGTGGCTTGCTCAGAAGAGGCAAGGTTCATTTCTAGCGATATGCGCGGAAAATCATGCGGAATTTTAGGGTTTGGTACAAATTTAACCATACCACCGGCAAAGAGTCCTGCACTGACAATTAAAATACATAAAAAGCCAATAATCACGGTATAGCGATAATGGATACAACGACCGATAAATGGAGTGTAATAATGTTCAACAAAATGCTTTAAGCCACAATCAACTGCATTACGTAATTTGTGTAATGGATTTTTAGGATTAGGCTTACGCGGGTTCATTGCTGCAATGTGTGCAGGTAAAATTAGTTTTGATTCAATCAATGAAAAAATTAAGCATAAAATAATCACAACGCCAATTGCTTTCGAAAACGCAGCGCTTGGGCCTGAAGCCATTGCTTGAGGTAAAAATGCAGCAATAGTGGTAAGTACACCAAAGGTCGCTGGCATGGCAACACGTTTTACACCACGAATAACGTTGTTAAGTGAGTGCCCATGTTTTTCAATTTCAGCACTGGCCGACTCACCTACTACGATGGCATCATCAACCACAATCCCCAGAACAATAATAAAGGCGAATAAAGACACCATATTAATAGTAATGTCTAAAAAGCCGATAGGCATAAATAAGAATGCCCCTAAGAAAGACACTGGGAGGCCCATCATTACCCAAAACGCTAATCTAAGTGGTAAAAATAGCGCTAATACCAGCATAACTAAAATACCGCCCCACACCATATTATCGACCATCATGTCGAGTCGGCCTTCAAGGTAGTAGGTTAAATCAACGATGGGTGAGAGCTTAACGCCTGCAGGAAGTTGATCGGCTTTGTCGGCTAGGTATTTTTTAAGAACTTTAGCGACAACGGTAATGTCTTGATCTTTTGAGGCATCAACTTCAAACGTTAATGAATTTTTACCATTGTATTTAGAGTAAAGTAGGCCTTCTTCAAAGCCATCATTAATAGTGGCTACATCGCCTAATTTAATTTGAGCACCGTCTGGTAATGTAATTAGCGGTAACTTTTCAAATTCGCCGCCACGATAGGCTTGCTTTTCGACACGCATCGAGATGTAGCCAGTGTCAGAGCGAATTTGCCCCGCCGACATATTAGTAGAAAAGCTTTGTACCGCATTAGATACATCTCTAAACGTGAGTCCGTATTCGCGAAGTTTATCAGGGCTAATTTCAATGCCAATTTCGTAGTCTAAGCCACTGTAAAAATCAACAAGGTTTACGTGAGGAAGGTTTTGTAATTCATCCTTAATATCATTGCCAAGCTCTTTTAATTGGTAATAACTCATATCACCATAAAGCGCGAGTATCATTACTTCCTGTTGAAACTTGTCACGCTGAACAACAGGGCGCTCCATACCTGCAGGAAACGTATTAATTGAATCTACTTGCGCTTTTATTTCATCAAGCGCTTCTTTGGCGTCATATTTTTCTTCAATCTCAACCCAGGCTTGTGCATAGCCTCGGTTAGAATAAGTGATTAAACGCTTTATACCCTCAGTACCTTCGAGGTTTTCTTCAATTTTTATAGTAATGCCTTCTTCCACCTCTTGTGGTGCAGCACCAGGGTAAATAGCTTGTATACTTACCCAGTTACTTTCAAATTGAGGAAAGGCTTGTTTACGAATTGTCAGCGCGGTTAACAACCCGCCAATCAAGACAAAAATCATGATTAGGTTAGCAGCAACGGGGTTACGCGCAAACCACGCAATTAACCCTTTTTCATCAGTTGTGGTCATCGTTTACTCTCCTTTTAACGCAAGTTGAGTAACGTCTGGCTTTGTCACTGTATCTTCTATTTTTACTGCCATTCCTTCGGTTGGGTATTCAAGTGCAGAAGTAATTAGTTGCTCTCCCTCTGCTAAGCCTTGATTTGCGATGACCATGCCATCTTGTTCGCGAATAATATTGAGTGTTTTAAATGACAGAGTTAAATCATCGTTTAGCACTGCAATTTTATTATTTTTAACCAGATGATGAGGGACTACAATAGCGCCATTAACGGCGCGGCCTTCAATAGTAGCGTTAATGTATGAGCCAAAACGAAGTGGCTGAGCCCCTTCATACGGGGTTTGAAGCTGAGCAACCAAATAGCTCATACGGCTTTTCTGATCAATCACACCTTCGCTGCGAACCACTTTAGCCTGCCATGTGGTTTCTTTACCTGCATATTGCGCATTAAACTTAACTGTTGCACCTATGCCACCCTTATTAAGGTATTGCAGCTCTTTATCGGTAACCGGTAGACGCACCTCGGCAACCTCAGTTGAGCTAAGAGAACCAAAGCTATTACCAGGATTAACTACCGAGCCTAAACTAATGCTACGCTCGTTTATAATCGCATCGTAGGGGGCTTTAATATAAGTGCGTTCTAAATTACGTTTAGCACGTTTTACACTCGCTTGTGCTGAGCGATATCGCGCCATTTTTTCGGCTAATTGCGGTTTACGCAAATACAGCGCAGAGGCGGTGATATCACTTGAGTCGGCTTTAATGCGTTCCCATTCGGCTTTAGCAACATGCGCTTGCGCGCGTTCAATTTCGAGTGCTGAGCTTGCTTGGGCAAGGCCTGCCTGAGCTTCAATTAAATCAGCTTCGTAATCATTTGGATCAATTCGTGCTAAAATGTCACCTTGCTTTACAAAGGCACCTTCAACAAATTGTCCTGCAACTGAAATAACTTGGCCACTTACCTGAGCAATTAGCTCAGTACGGTCTTTTGGTTGCACAATACCGTACGATTTCACATCGAGGGTAATTGCATCAAGATGAACTGGTTGTGCTGCAACCAAAGGGCGAGTATCTTGTACTGGTTTTTCTTCTGGTGGTTTTTTCATTGCAGAAAAGCCTGCTGCGAGGCCAATGCCACCAACAAGGACTGCGATAGGAAGTATTATTTGTTTTTTAGTCGCCACAGGGCATCCCTTAATAAATTGTGCTGATGGGCTAATGATACGCAATAAAGTGTTTACAGTGTGTTTGAAGATGTAACAAGTCATTGCACAAAGCGGTTACAAATAGAACGAAGCGCGCTATTTATGTACAAAGCAGCAACAATATAATTGAAATTTATTACTGAGGTTAGAATGAAAACACAATCAATGGCGTGCCGTTTAGGCTGCGGAGCATGTTGTATTGCGCCAAGTATTAGCTCGCCAATACCAGGTATGCCAAACGGTAAAAAGGCCGGAGAACGTTGTATTCAGCTGGATGAGCGTAATTTATGTAAGCTATTTGGTGATGAGTCACGCCCAAAAGTGTGCAGTGATTTTAGCGCCACGTTAGATGTATGCGGAACGACCAATGAACAAGCATTAACGTTAATTACCGAGTTAGAGCAATTAACCTAATTTATTGTATTAAATACACATATATTTACAATTAATATGCTTGAAAAGTGTTGATAACCTGAACTCCGGGTAATAAATCCATCTCAAGCAGCTATTTGCAGCGCTAACTGCGTTGAATTTACTTGCAATAGGCGAGCTTTCGACGCGTAATTTCGCCTTGTTTTCACTAAAAATCTCTAGCTTGAGAAAATAAACATAAATATCATTTTGATTCGATATGTTAGTAAATTTCTTAACCAGAGTTCAGGTTAGACACTGACTTTGTGTTTCTAAAACCCTTACTCAGAGAAGACAATTAAGTATCCACTTAGCATTGTCGCTAGCGTTACCTCATTTACTTCTCATTCAATTCTTTCAGTTCATAATTTTTAAATTATCAATGCACAAAGAGGGCGAAGAGGCCTGCGCTTTTAGAATACTTAGGAAGGGCTGAGAAATGAAGTTTCTGATTCAGCTTTCTACTGGTCTGTTTCTTATTTCAACTTAAAAGATAAGCTCAGCGTGGGGTAAGCCCTCGCTGAGCGATAAAGTTACCAGCTATACGTGGCACTTAGCGTATATTGCTCGCCGCGCCCTGGCGTACCTGGAATTTCTTCAAACGACTCATCCCATAAGTTATCAGCTGCAAGACTAATAAAGAAGTTAGGCAGGGCTGGTGGAGTTATTTTTACCGTCAGCTGAGTAAATAACGCCTCGTCACCTGAACGGCGCAGCGCATTTTTATGTTGTTTACGCCACTCATTATCTACTCGAAACTCTAATATATCCGTTGGGTTCCAAATTGCACCGAGTGTTACACGATGATCAGGAAAATTTAAGGCATAAAAGCTAGCATCAATATTTTCAGCACCGTAGGTTTCTGTTTTATGTAAGTACGCATAGCTGGCAATAATTTCTGCGTTATCAAATTGTTTAGTAGCTAAAAATTCAAGGCCTGTGGTATCAATATCAACCGGCTGTGCAAATCGTGCTGAGCTTGAATCAAAGTTAAATGTCCAATCGGTTAGGTTGTTATCTTTACGATAAAAAAGCGCGGAATTAAGCTGCCAGCTTTGTTGCTCAAGCAATAAGCCCAGCTCTAAGCTTTTGGTGGTTTCACGTTCAAGGTTAGCATTACTTCTAAACAAACCCCCAGACTCACTACCACCAATGGCGGTGTAGCCTGCTACTTGGCTTGTCTCGGCATACGATAAATACAATGTTCGCTCAGTGCCATCGTTATTTTGGGTATTGAAACTAACATCACCAATCAATGATAGCTCAGAATCATCACGACTGGTGTTATCAAATGCAGCCCCTAAACGCACCGTTAGTTGCTGATCGCTTGCAAGCGCAGTCGTGTATTCTGGTAATACACTAAGCTTAAAGTAGTTACGTGAAGTAAAGTTATTTTCAAGGGTAGTGGAGTCAATACTATCTTCTATAAATTGCGCCGAGTAATTAACCGCAACTGACTCTGTTTGCGCATGACGACCCGAAACAACCAATGATTTTACTTGTGTTTCATGAAATGCTTGGAATGCGCTTGGGTTTTCTCTTGAATAAACATAATGGTCGTTATGCTTGCGGTAATAAGCCGATACTTCAAATTCACTGTTGGTTGCATACGCTTGTTTATGGTTTAGCATCCATAATTGAGTTTCTAAGTCTTCGGTTTCATTTACACCAAATGGGGTATAAAGGTTTGGCCAACCAAAAAATTTATCTTGCAAGCCGTAAAATAAATCAGTTTGTGAATCGCTCCCAGTTAACTGCACTCTGCCAGAAGTACGGGTAAAGTCATGATCGCCAAAATCAATTGAACCATCACTTTGTGAGTGCGAATATTCACCTTCAAAACCAATACGCCAATTAGCGTTTGCTTCAAGTGGAGTACTCACACCTGCATGAATTGTTTGTAGGTTGAAGTCATTTGAGCCAGCGCCCAAAGAGACACTGCCACCAGTTGTTATTGGTTTCCAAGCAAATGACACAGTACCTACTGAGCTATTCATGCCATTAAGTGCATTATCGGCTCCGGTTAATACGCTGGCACCCGTTAGCATTTGTGGTGCAATAGGAATTTCTGCAAAGTAGTGACCAGACTGCGGGTCGAGTAGAGTTGCACTGCCGATTCTAAAGCCGGTATTTTCAAAAATACCACCGCGTATCGTTACATCAGCTTGTGCTTCAGCCATATTGCGTGATTGCAAGTCAACACGCGGATCGTACTCTAAATTTGAAATAGGTGAATCAAATGTACCAACAGGTAAGTTATTGGCAGTGGGTGACACTTCAATTGTTATTTGTTCTATGGTTGCTGTTTCTTTACTCTGCTCTGCATAAGCAACAGTTGAAATACTGGCTAGTACGGCCGGTATAATAAGGTGCGGGGCACGATTCATATCATTATTCTCATTTTATGCAATGGCGCTAACAATTAAATACCTATCACTTTTTATCACATGATAAGGTAAGCTCACTAAGCTAGGGTGATTTTGGGCGCTATTGTACATTAATGATAAAAAACTGCATTTGATAATCAAATCTAGCGTTACAAAATAGTAACTCTGCATCCTATAAATTATTTACATTGGTCACTTTATTATGCAAACACAACAATCGAGTCATTCATTAAATCAGCACACACTTTATTTTGCTGGTGGTTGCTTATGGGGCGTGCAAGAATTTATGAAGTATTTACCTGGAGTAGTGACTACTGAGGCGGGGCGTGCCAATGGCACTAGTAACACAACACAAGGTGAATACGATGGCTATGCCGAGTGCGTTAAAGTCATCTTTGATGCCCAAGAAGTGACCTTAAATGAATTAATCGGCTATTTTTTTGAGATTATTGACCCATACAGTATCAATAAACAAGGTAACGATGTAGGCGAAAAATACCGTACCGCCATTTTTAGCCAAGACAGCAATCATTTAAACATCGCCAGAGAGTATATTAGCCAGCGGGATGATGCCAAAAAAATAGCGGTACAAGTAGCGCCACTGACTAATTATGTCCCTAGCGATCCCGAGCATCAAGACCGCTTAACCAATCACCCAGATGATTATTGCCATATCCCAATTGATTTATTGCACAAGTATAAATCGTAAATTTGTTGATGAAATAACGGACGAATCGCGTAATTATTTTAAAAGCTCTCAAAAAACGAAAAAAGCTCACATACTGTGAGCTTTTTTAAATATTAATTAAAACTTACTGCTGCTTTTTCGGCGGGAAGTTGCTTAAAATATTGGCAACTGTTTCTTTAATGGTGGCTTCACGTTGTGATGGGGTTTGTTTTTTCTTTAAACGACCATCTTTAGCACCACGCCAAATTAGTTGGTTTGATTCACGGTCAATAATATCAATCACCAGCGTACCTACTTCGTACTCACGCGCGCTTACATCGTGGTTAAAGCCTGTGCCCCAGTAACCCCAACGTGCGCCGTAGCCTACGTTAAAGCTGTCAACTTCAAGCTCTTTATCTACACTTGCATGGTAATTAACCAGTACATCAGCTTGCGCTACGTCAACCAATTGCAT
Organism: Pseudoalteromonas sp. DL-6; assembly: GCF_004328665.1. Lineage (NCBI taxonomy): Bacteria > Pseudomonadati > Pseudomonadota > Gammaproteobacteria > Alteromonadales > Pseudoalteromonadaceae > Pseudoalteromonas > Pseudoalteromonas sp. DL-6. Next base: position 1,852,705 of record NZ_CP019770.1, on the reverse strand, counting down.
ACCTAACTGTTGGCTTAGTTGGTTGTTTACCGCATTGCGAACGCGTTTTTCCATAAGCCCACTGATTTGGTAGTTATTCGTGTCTTTGGTTAGACTCGCGTTTTCTACCCAGGCAAACGTTTTGTAGTTACTAAAGTTTGCTGATTTATCGTAATCCCAATCGGGTGTTTGTGTACAGGCGGTTAGTAATGCCAGTGCTGCGACAATAAATATATGTTTCATTACGTTTGCTCCAATAAAGTGCGTTTGTTTAAACTACCATGGGCGGGGGTAATTTAAAATCTTTAAAATAAGTGTAACTGACTAAGATGAATAGCCAATTAACTATTATTTATGTTCAACCTCAATCCAATCTTTTTCATCTACCCAGTTTTGTGCGCCGTCTTTTACTGAACGAATTGGCACAATATAATCACAACTTATTTGCGGTTTAACCGAGGCAAATATTGGCACAAAGCCAAAGCTCAGGGCAGTTTCTATAATTGCCTTTTGGTTTTGCGGGTCGATATCAGCCGCTTCATCTATGTAAATAGGTATACGGTATAAGTTTTGTTCTTGATCGCTTAATAAATATCGAATAAACAACATGCCACATAACAGCTTAATAGTAATACGCGTACCATTTGAGCCAGCCGAGTCTATTTTTTCAAAGTGCTCGGTTTCACCTGCACGGTTAACCACTTCAAAACGAATATCAAATAAATCAGTTAATGTAAGGCCTGCTTTGTCTGAGGCGAGTTTAATTAAATGATCTTTTGCGTCGTTTACCGCGCTTTCGCTGTAAGGTTCTTGGCTGAGTAAATCCAGGGTATCGCCTTGTTCAAATTGGTTAGAGGTACTGATAATAGTATCAATGCTATCTACCAACATTTTGCGCGGGATAATATTAATTTTAAACGCTTGCAGGTTTGAAATACGATGCTGGCTAATGCCTTTATTAAAGCTATTCATTTCACGGCGTAGGCGATCTAAATCTTCACGTAAGCCTTTAATCGTGGCGGCAACTTCGGTAAGGGCAACGCGACCTTGGCGCTCAACGGCATCACGCTCGTTATCAATGTTATGAAACGCGCTAATAAGTTTTTGGTATTTACTAAACTCATCGTTTTCGTTATCAAACTTGGTGATACCGGCATTATAAATATGCATATAGGTATTACGTACATTTATATCGAAATTACGTAGCTCTTGGCAGTCCTTATTAAAGTGATGAATTAAATCGCTTAAATTATCAAAATCGACTTTTATATCAATCATGTAAGGCGTCACTTTACCACTGTATAAATCTAATGTGTGGTCAATACGCTCGGTTTTAACTTGGCGTAAGCGCTCTGTTTGACGATTAATTTGCGCCTGCTTAGATTTAATTAGTGAGCGTCTATCAGCAATTGAGCCACTGTTTTTTTGAATATCTTGTAGGTAATCGTCAACTTGTTCGCGCTCGGCTAAAAGCTGCTCTTTTAGCATCGCTTGGGCGTCAACCGATTGTTGCATCACTTCAAATTGCTCTAAGCGTTTAAGTGCACTTTCTGCACTCATAAGCTCCTCGTATAGCGCGTCTTTTTCTTTTTGCTTATCTGCAACATTGGCGGCCACTTCGCGCTGTTGTTTAAACTCTTTTAATGATTGCTCAAGCGCGGTTAACTGAGCGCTCAGTTGCTCTTTGTTTTCGCCGCTTTGCATTTGTACTGGTGAGAGCTTTTTAAGTTTAATACTGGCACCGGGTAGGGTGAGTACACCGCCTTTAACATTTTCGCTCAGCTGTGCTAAAAATTCACCAAAGGCGTCTTCGTCATCAATGGTTATATCGCCATTGCTGGTGGTGGCAAAGGAGAGAATGTCGGGGTTTAATAGCCGCGATATTTCTTCTACTTCTTTCAGTGATAAGTCTTCACGCATACGGGTGAATAAATTAAATTCTAAGTTTTTAAGTTGTAACTTTAAGCTTTTAATTTGTTTTTGTGTTTCACCAATACGGTAATCAAGGGTGTGCAGGCTTTGCCCTTGTGCACTCGTAATAGAGTGTGACAACGACTCGTAGTCATTTTTTAACTGCGTTAGGTTACTTTTGAGAGTGGCTTTATTAACCAGCTCAAATTCACTTTTAAGGGCGTTGAAATCTAAAAACCATTGTTCAATTTGAGTTTGCTTGCGCTCTATATCGCGCGATTGTTGCACGTATAGTCCTTGCTTTTGTTCGAACTCGTGCTTTTCGTGCTCAATGTCTTCAAGGGCGATGTTGAGCTCACTAAGCTGCTCTTCTTGGTAAGCATCAAAGTCAATCAGTGCTTGGTCAATCTTCGGCGCATATGCTGCTAGTTTACCTTTAAGCACGGTTTGGTTTTCAAGCATCGATTCAAGGGCAGTTATAGGCTCTTGCATTGATTCTAGCGCTTTTAATTCACGCTTTGCGCGGTTTACTTTATCAAACGACCGACGCCAAACCTCGTAAAAGTCGACCTTAGAATTTGACATATGGCGCTCAAACACACGCAACATAAAACGCTTAACGTCGTTTGCGCCTAATTTATGTAAATTAAGAATACGACGAAATATTTCTTTGTATATTGCAGAGTCTTGAACGTTGTTAAGGGGGATCATTTTTAAATTGATCTCACCGTCAAATTGCGTTGCTCCGCCTGTCAGAAGGGCGTTTAATTCTTGTGCCTTAAGCTCTATTGGGTTGTAACCTTGCTGCTTTAAGTGGTTAAACAGCTTGGTAAACTTAATAATGGTATTGCCTTGGGTGTACTGGGCTAAATCAAGCTTACCTTGATAGCAAAAGTATTGGTGCGCATAACCGGCAATTTTACCTAAGCCAGCAACGCCAATGACGACTGAGCCATGAGGTAAATCGGCTTGCAATAAAATGTACGATTGATCTGATGAAAAATAAAACTTACGGGTTTCATCTAAATCGTGGCCATCCCACTCGGTTAGGCGTAAATCGTTAATTAGCGGAAACTGCAGTGCATTAATTACTGAGCTTTTACCTGTGTTGTTAGGGGCACAAATCGAGCTACTTTTATCCAGTGGGATCACACATTTTGCATAGCCTGCGGTATTTAGTAGGGCGAGTTTACTCAGTCCGTATAAATTTTTCATTGCTCGTCCTCACTAATAAAGGTCTCTTCGTTTACTTCCATTAAGGCATCAATATAGCGGTGAATAGGGGCTTGCAACATAAAGCCACCTTCTACTTCGCGGGCAAGGCCTAAACGTACCATGCGTAAATACACATCTTTTCGTAAGTCAGAACCCGAGAATATCTCAAGCTGATCAAATAAATGTTTATTAAGTTGCACCAAGGTTTGCATGAGCTCTAAATCGTTTGGCTCGTCAAATAATGCGCGCATTGGGTCTTTACCTGTATTGGCAAAATGCTCTATTAAAATGTAAATAGTGAGCGCTACAGCGCGGGAAATCTTACCCATGTTTGGGGTGCTTTCATCGCTGGCAAAATAATAAAAACCACGGCTATCGTGTTTTAACTCGTGGCCTAGTGCTGTAAATAAGGCAGTATAAGCGTCTATTTGTTGGTCAAGCTCTTGCCACATTACGGTGTCTTGTTCGCAAATGTGGTAACCGGCGACTAATTTTTTATTAATGGCTTGTAAGTGAGAAAGCTCATCTAAGTTTATATGGGTCATGGTGATTACTCGTGCTCGGCTTTATCAGCCTGAGGCTCTGAATTAAAGGGATATAAATTAAAGTGCTGGCCTGCAATGTTAACGCGAGCTTTTTTATCGCTTTGGCTAATTTCTAGGGTGTTATCGCTTACCAACTTTTGATACAAAAACAACATTTCATCGGCTTCAAGTTCAGGGTAGCTTTCGTCTAAAAATTGCAGCAAAGGCTGTGGTTTTTTACGCTGCTTTTTAAAGCGTTTGGTAAATTGCGCTTTTACATCGTGGTAGTCAGGAATGTTTGGCGTGACAAACGCGGGCACATCATTTTGTTCTGGTAGCTGATATTCGTGGTGTTCAAACTCAGCTAGGCTTGCCATATAGGCAACAATATGACGCTGTTGACCCAGTGAATACTTTTGCGCATCGCTTACAAAATGGGGTTGCACGGCGCTGAGCATATTATCCACCCCGTTTTTACGAATTAGCCCTAAAACTTTTGCCGCTTGGCGGGTAATAAGGTTATTACGGCGCAACTCTTCACGCAGTGGCATTAGCATATCGGCACTTTTACGTAAGCTTGTCCGACCAACTAGGTGCATTTCGAGAATACGGGTACGTAATTGCTCAAGCATACGTTTATCACTGTACGCTTTACCTGAGCGTTCAATATGTTCTATTTGGGTGCTAATTTGTTGCTCAATTAGAGTAAAACAGGCATGAAAGTCGCCTCTAATATCGACCATTTCCAGCATGGGTTCTATATATTCATCAAACGCTTCTATGACGGCTTTGTAGCGCTTTTGCAGCGATTGCACCGCGTTATTTGATTTGGCTTGCTCAACAATATTTAAAATGGCGTTTTCGTTGTGTAAAAACAGCTTAATTATTTTACGAACCCGATCATCCATAATGCGGCTAAAGCGGCGTAAATCATCAAAATCTTCCATTTCACCGGCATTAGACAGCCGATTACCTAAGCGAGCTAAATCATCAACCAATACGCTTATTTCTTGTGCTAAGCCTAAATGTTCTTCTTGAAGTAAAAAGGTAGCAAAGTCCGCAATTGCACGGTTAATTTCTAGTTGTGACGATTTAGCCAAGGGAATAATGATTTCTTGATTTAATAACCGATTGGTTTCTTTATAAATACGCTCATTATTCCATGTCGGTTGCTTTTGTTTTATGGCATTTTGTAAATCTTTAATACTAAAGTCGGCCATTTTAAAGCGTTTAAATAATAGCTCTAATACACCCCAATGCTCAGTGAGGGTATTAAGTAGCTTTTTAGCTGGGATCATAAGGCGTTACAACATCCTAGTATTCGTTATTTTATATTTCTTGAACTTATATGGTATTCGTTTTTGCGACGATTTAATAATAGTTTTTACACCCACATAGTGATAGTATCCGCGCCGAATATAGGCACATAGAATATGTGGGTATATTTTTTACATGGTTTCAATTTTTACTTAACCCCGAAGGTTGTTTAATATCATGGTTTCCTCGATTATCCTGACGCTGATAGCGATTGCATTCTTGCTTATCGTTATTGAGGATGTGATTCACGTAAACAAAGCAAAAACGACATTATTTTTTGGTACACTTTGTTGGATTATCTCCTTTATATTTCCTCTTAATGGGCAAAGCCCCGAAACGATTCAAACCCTCCTTGACCACAATATTTTAGAAATTGCTTCCTTATGGCTGTTTTTAATGGCCGCAATGACCTTTGTCGCCTATTTAAACTCCAAAGGACTTATCGAAAATGTTGTGAACCGGATTATGCCAACCAGCATTAGTGAGCGAAAGCTGATGTTTTTGGTGGGGAGTTTTGCGTTTCTATTTTCATCTATTTCCGACAACGTTACAGCCACATTGATTTCCTTGGCAGTGATTATGTCATTAAAGCTCGAAGCCAAAAAACTAGTTAAGTACGCCACCTTAATTGTATTTGCAGTGAACTCCGGCGGTGTTTCACTTATAACGGGCGATGTAACCACGTTAATGATTTTCCTTGATGGTAAAGTCACCATTAGTCACTTATTACTGTTAATTGTGCCAGCGTTATTAAGCGTATTATTACTGGCTACCTTGTTATCAATTGGTATGAACAAGCAGTTAGAGTTTAAAAAGACTAAATTCAAACGCATCGAAAAAACCGACATTACTATTGCTGTTATTTTCTTCACTACGGTTATTTCTACCCTCACTTTAAGTGTTTTATATAGTGTGCCGCCATTACTTACTTTTTTACTCGGCCTGTCTATTATGTTTTTAGTCGCGCAATTTTTAATGCGTAAAAAAGACATCAATAAAGATATGATCGATTTCATACGTGACATAGAGTACGACACCTTATTGTTTTTCGTGGGTGTGTTACTACTTGTTGGTGCATTAAAAGAAGTTGGGGTACTGAGCCAATTTACTAATTTGTATACAGTAATGGCGCCAGAGTACGCAAACTACTTAATGGGTATTTTATCCGCAGGTGTTGATAACGTGCCACTAACGGCTGCGCTACTAAAAGCCGACATTGTAATGAGTCAACAGCATTGGTTGTCGTTTACGTATGCAACCGGTGTGGGTGGTTCAATGCTGATCATTGGTTCGGCGGCTGGTATTATTGCTATGAGTAAGGTTAAAGAACTTACTTTTGCAAGTTACCTTCGTTTGTCGTTGTATTTGTTAGTGTGTTACACCTTTGGTTATGCTGGCTCTTACTTTATGGGTAGTTTTATTTGATTTTATAATAAAACGACTTGACAGCTAGACGTCTAAACGATAACTTTCAAAGCCGCACTCTTAGTGCGGTTTTGTTTTATTAGCCACTGGTTAATAATACATTCAGAAGAGGTGCGATACTTAGGTACTTAATGTGAGGCAACGACAGCCTGCGACCATTGAGGAGGGAAGTACTCGCCGAGGAAAACAATGGGTCGTTACTATTGTTTTTCGGTTTATGGGGCTGAATCCTCAAAACTGTCACCAATTTAGGTGGAGAGCTTCTGGCAGTAGATTTTTCTTATCTTTATTTCCTGCCAAGTTCTTCTTGTTTTATTGCGGTTTGGATGCCGCGAAAGGAGACGAAATGACTACCCAATCAGTGCCACAAGGTTTACAGAGCACAAAATCAGATTACATTGTTGCCAAATTTGGTGGCACCAGCGTGGCTAATTTTGAGGCCATGAGCCGTTGTAGCGAAATCATTGTAAACGATAACAGCGTTCGAATTGTTGCAGTGAGCGCCAGTGCCGGTGTAACTAATCACTTGGTGGCACTTTGCAAAGCCGATATTGATGCCGCAGAACGTCAACAGCATATTGATGGTGTACTTGCGATTCAGCAGGCAATTTTAACTGATCTGACCCTAGATAATGATTTAGCGCTTGGTTTTAATAACACCCTCGATGAATTTCAAACTCTGGCAAATCAGATACTGACAACAGAGCAACAACACGATGAGCTACTTAGCTTTGGCGAGCGTTTATCGTCGTATTTATTTACTCAAGTATTACGCTTAAAAGGCTTAAATTCGCAGCGTTTTGATGTTCGCCAGGTGCTTAAAACCGATAGCCAATTTGGTAAAGCCACGCCAAATGTAGCCGCTACAGCGCTTGCAGCTAAAGAGCATTTAATTCCTTTACTAGAGAACAATGTAATTGTTACTCAGGGCTTTATTGGCAGCGATGAAAACAATGTAACCACCACACTAGGTCGCGGTGGCTCTGATTACAGTGCCGCCTTGTTAGCTGAAGCAATTAACGCTAAAAGTGTGCATATTTGGACCGACGTAGTGGGGATTTTTAGCACTGATCCGCGTTTGTGTGCTAAAGCCACACCTATTGCGCGTTTAAGCTTTGATGAAGCGGCAGAAATGGCCACTTTTGGCGCTAAAGTGCTGCATCCGGCTACAATTTTGCCAGCCAGTCGTAGCCATATAAATGTGTTTGTTGGCTCAAGCACAGAGCCAGAGCGTGGTGGCACCTGGATTGAACGTGAAAAATCGCAGCTACCTGGTATTCGTGCGGTCACGCAACGTAAAAACCAAATACTACTGACCTTAAAAAGCCCTGAAATGCTATTAGCGAGTGGTTTTTTAGCGCGTATCTTTACTATTTTAAGTGAATGCAATATTTCGGTAGATTTGGTTACCACCTCTGAAATTAGTGTAGCAATTACCCTTGATAATGCGCCAAATGCATCACGCCCAGAGCTAGATCAAGAGTGCTTAGATAAACTGGCTGAGTTTTGCCATGTATCGGTTGAGAACAATCTAACCCTAGTAGCACTTATTGGGTCTGAAATTGTATTGCGTCAGCACGAAATGAATTTAATGCAGGTGTTGAGCGAATTTAACATTCGTCTTATTTGCCATGGTGCGAGTAAACATAACCTGTGCTTTTTAGTTGAGCAAAATGAGTCCGATGCTGTGGTTCAAGCTATTCATAGCCGACTACTTGAAGGCGAGCTTGCTGCTTAACGCTTTCAATGAGATAAATGAGCACCGCCAGTCGGTGCTTTTTTTTGCCACAACGCTTATATCAAACTGCTCGTTTACATCGTTTGTTAATGCGGTGCTAGTTGCACTTAATTGCGAGTTGCCAAGCTCACAAAATACATTGGGGCTTAATAGCTGGGCAATAGGGCGGCTGGTTGCTTTTGCTAACGCCTCTTTTAAAGTCCAAAGTCTAAAAAATGTCGCCGCTTTAGAAGCTGTGCATGGTTGCTTAGTTATAAGAGCCACTTCTGCAGCATCATAAAAGTGCTTTGCGAGTTTTTCAAATGGCCGTTTTAAACTGATTTTTTCAATATCAAAACCAAATAGCGAATTATTAATATTTAGGGCCACGCCTACCAAACCATGAGAGTGTGACACACAGCAACTATAAACCTGGTTGTTATTTATATTTAGCTCAAGCTTACTGGTTTGTTGATTAAATTCAGAGCTGATTTTATCAAGCGTTATATTACTGCTGCTAGGTAATACACTTTTGACTAAATATTTTAGTAACAGCCGCGTTGCTACATATTCTTGCTTTGCTTGGGGCGTTTTACGACGCGCGATGACACTTAATTCAAACGGGCTTAAAAACTGTGTAAGTGTTAGTTCATCAACCAGCAATTGGCTGGCATCAAATAATAAAATGGTGTGGTTATTATTCTCAGCAAGCGGGGTTTGTAATAACTGATTGTCGAAGTAAGCTGAACTCATTATTGCTCGTTAAAAGTGAATACCGATTACATAGTTATCGTTATAAGCTGGATAGTTTGTGAGCGGTTGTTTGCTGTTATGCGCGCTAAGTACATTTTTATTACTCAGTCGCCCTTAAATATGGTTTAATTCACATTCGATAAAATAATAACAGATTTGTAGGTGTATGACACAAGTGCGTGATGGTTTTCAAAGTCGACTTGGTTTTGTATTGGCAGCAGCCGGTGCTGCGGTTGGTTTAGGCAATATATGGGGTTTTCCTACACAGGCTGCTAACCATGGTGGCGGCGCATTTTTATTGGTGTACTTTATTGTTATTTTTTTGCTAGCGCTTCCCGCGTTATACACCGAGCTGTATTTAGGCTACAAAGCCCAAGCTAATCCGGTTAAAGCCTTAGGCCAAGCATGGCAAGACCATGCGCCTAAAGTAGGCGCTGCTGCAGGTTATATAGGCTTAGCTGGCGCAATTGTCATGTTAAGCTTTTATTCAATAGTGGCAGGTTGGATGCTTTCTTACGCCATAGAGCCTATAACCACCTTTTTAGGTATGCAGAGCTTGAGTGAGTTTTTACATAGCGACTCTATGCTACGTAATTTTATATTTACGCCGCTGATGCTTATTTTAACCGCCAGCATTATTTTAAAAGGTGTTAAATCAGGAATTGAAACCTGGTCGCGCCGTTTAATGCCATTATTACTTGTTTTATTGGTTGGTCTAATTGCTTACATTGCCACCTTAGAGGGTGCCAGCGAAGGGTTTGCTGCCTATTTAGTGCCTGATTTTAGCAAAATACTCGACCCTGATTTAATTATTGCCGCAATGGGGCAAGCGTTTTTCTCATTATCACTGGGTGTGGGCTGTATGATGATTTATGGCTCTTATTTAAAGCCCGGCGCTAACTTACCAAAACTGACTGCAAGTGTTGCCTTACTCGACACCAGCGTGGCATTTTTAGCAGGACTATTAATTATACCGGCTATTTATGTGGCTCAGTTCAATGGTGTTGAAGTATTTAGCAATGGTAAATTAATTGGTGAAGGCCAGCTTATTTTTGCCATATTACCTGAGTTATTTGGCACGATGGGTGAAATTGGTTTATTAGTTGGCTTACTATTTTTTGTGTTGATGTCGATTGCTTCAGTTACATCAACCATTTCATCGACTGAAATTCCGGTGGCATTCTTAGTAGAAAACCACAGTGTTGATAGAACCAAAGCCACATGGACTGTTAGTGCCATTGTACTTATTTGTGCCAGTACTATTATTGTTAATTTTGATTGGCTATTTGGTTTGGTTATTATGGTATTTACCCAATACCAACTACCGCTGATGGGACTATTTTACTTTGTTACAGTAGGCTGGTTATGGCAGCGTGGTAATAAGCTTCATCAAGCAAGTTCTGGTGCACATTATTGGTTTGCTCAGTACATTCGTTTTGTCTGCCCAGTGCTAATGACCTTAGTATTTGCAAACGTTGCGTTTGGGTAATAGTTTAGCCGTCAGCCGTCAGCCGTCAGCCGTCAGCCGTCAGCCGTCAGCCGTCAGCCGTCAGCCGTCAGTTTTTTAGGTTTGAGTGGTAATACATCCAAGGAGGGATTATGAGCAGAGAAATTAAAATACCGATTTTGCCTGACTCGGTAGCAACGGCAAAAATTACTAACCTTTATGTTAATGAAGGTCAACTAGTCTATTTAGACGATGTGTTATTTGATGTTGAGACTGAAAAAATCGTTTTAGAAGTCATGGCTGACTGCAATGGCATTATTGAGAATATAACGATTGTCAATGGTGACCATGTTAATACTGAGCAAGTTGTGATGACTATGCAGCAGCTTGCAGACAGCGATATGCCAGCAAGACCGACAGCTCAACAGCCTCAACCGCGGGTAAACAGCTCAGAAAATTACGTTATTGTTTCACCTTGGTTAAGTAAACTAAATAAAAGTTTAATTATTGCTCTAGCAATCGGCGCTTTAGCTATCCTTTTTGTGCTGGGCATATAGCTTAGATGGCCAATTATGTAAATCACCCAATATATGGCAGCCAACCAATTTCCTCTGAAAATAGTTACACAAAGCAAGAAATAGAAGATGCTCATTGGCGATATAAAAGTGTGCGTTATTTTCCAGAAACAGCAATCCCCGCAGCAATAGAAAAACAATATGACAGTTTATATCCAAGGCAACTCTATGTTGATATAGAAGAGCAATGTGTCGATTGTCACAAGCTATTTATATTTTTTGCTAAAGAGCAGCAATATTGGTTTGAAGAGTTAAAGTTTTGGATTGATGCACATGCTATCAAATGCTTTGGATGCCGAAAGAGAACCCGTGTAATAAACCGGCTACAAATTTACTATGCAAACTTAATCATTAAAGAGCATAGAACGCCCGCCGAAACCCAATTGCTCAAATCCAGCGCACAGCAACTGTTCGATTTAGGCGTGTTCAATAAGGTCAATAAACTAAATGTTATCCGAAAAATGCAACTATCAGAAGCCTGCCAATTGCAGACACTCAGGAGTTTTAATGTCTGAAGTCAAGGTTTGACCTCTCCGGCTTGTGCCATGTGTTATTGATAACTTTTTTGTTCGCTTTTTTGTTTTTTGTTTTTTGTTTAGCAGCGCTATAGCACCTCGTTTGTTAAGCTTTTTCCTTGAGTAACCTCAAATGCATTTTGTAAGGTGATATTGGCAATTTCTGTAAGCGCTTCTTGAGTAAAAAAGCCTTGATGGCCGGTGATCAATACATTTTTAAAGCTTACCAAGCGAGAGAAAATATCGTCTTGGTTTATATCGTCACTGTGGTTTTTAAAAAACAGCTCTGATTCTTGCTCGTACACATCAAGCCCTAAATAACCTAGTTTTTGTGATTTAAGTGCCTTAATACACGCTTTACTATTAACCAAGGCACCGCGCGAGGTGTTTATTAGCATAACCCCTGTTTTCATGGCCGCAAATGCGTCATCGTCTATTAAATGATGAGTGTGCTCGTTTAACGGGCAATGCAAAGAAATAATATCGCTTTGTGTAAGCAGGGTGTTTAAATCGGTAATAGTGTAATTACCAGCTTGTGCATTAGGGTCGCATACTAAAATGTGAGCGCCAAAACCGGTTAATATATTACACAATGCTTGGCCAATTTTACCGCAACCAATAATACCCACCGTTTTATTATGTAAGTTAAAGCCAAGTAAGCCGTTTAAGTCAAAATTGTCTTCACGTACGCGGTTATAAGCCTTATGGGTTTTACGACTAAGCGTAAGCATAAGTGCAATACAATGCTCTGCGACTGCCTCAGGGCTGTAAGCCGGAACGCGCAAAACACGCATGTTATGCTGTTTAGCGGCTGCTAAATCTACATTATTAAAGCCCGCACAGCGCAGTAAAATGGTGTTAACCCCAAATATAGCCAGTTGCTCAATAACCGCTTTATCTACCGAATCGTTTACAAATACGCATACAGCATCAAATTCTTTAGCTAAAACCGCAGTGTGCATCGATAAACTTTGCTCAAAATAGGTAATAGCGATGTTAGAAAAGCCAGTTAAGCTTTGTTCGAAAAAAGGGCGCTCGTATTTTTGAGCACTAAAAAAAGCAATCTTCATTTATTACAATCCAACTAATCTAGTTACATCAACCATAAACCATTTTTATTATAGATGCCTTATCACTTTAATATTGCTGTGGTATTAAAACGACTATTTGCTGTTTTTATAATCGGTGTTGCCTCTAAACTACTTCTAATTACACTATGAAGTGACTCCGGTTTAGTGCGCGGCGCATAACGTGCAATTAGTTGTCCTTGGGCATTAACTAAAAACTTAGTGAAGTTCCACTTTATTGCACGGTTTTGTGCAATTCCACGCGTATGTGATTTTAAATAACTAAACAAGGGGTGAGTATCGGGGCCATTCACCATAACCTTATCAAATACTTCAAAATTAATCGCAAAGTGTTTTTGATAGTAGTCTTTAATTGCCATACCCTCTAATGGTTCGTTTTTATCAAACTGATTACATGGAAAGGCCAGAATAGTAAACCCATCGCTTTTGTATTGTTGGTATAGCTTTTCAAGCGCACATAATTGCGTCGAAAAATGACATTTGCTTGCTGTATTTACAATAAGAACCGTTTTTCCTTTTAACTGGCTCAAAGGAAAATCACTGTTATTACAAAGTGGTGCGTTAAATTGATAAATGCTATCCATAGATTACCTACCTAATTTCCTTATCAGGGAAATTTTAAAAGACTTTCATTCGCTTTTTTAGCGGCCGATTGACATAATCGAGCTTATGTTTCTAAGTTATCAGTTAAATAGGTCATTTTTATGTCAGTTAAAATTGCATTTATAGGTTTAGGCGTAATGGGTTACCCAATGGCAGGGCATCTAGCAAAAGCAGGGCACAGCGTATGTGTTTATAACCGCACAGCAGCTAAAGCACAAAAATGGGTCGAAGATTTTAACGGCAGTTTTGCACCTACCCCGCGTGAAGCCGCAAATGGTGCCGATATGGTTTTTATGTGTGTAGGCAATGACGACGATTTACGTTCAGTGGTATACGGCAATGACGGTGTGCTAGCAGGCATGCAGGAAAACACAATTTTAATCGACCACACAACTACCTCAGCAGAAGTGGCACGTGAAGTTGCGGCAAAAGCGGCTTTACAGCATATCGACTTTATTGATGCGCCAGTATCGGGCGGTCAAGCTGGTGCCGAAAATGGGGTATTAACCGTAATGGCCGGTGGCAACGAAGCGGTATTTGCTAAAGCACAACCTATCATGGCGGCATTTAGCCGTTTTAGTCAGCTTTTAGGCGAAGTGGGTTCAGGGCAATTATGTAAAATGGTTAACCAAATTTGTATTGCAGGTGTGGTGCAAGGGTTAGCTGAGGGCTTACATTTTGCTAAACAAGCAGGGCTTGATGGCGAAAAAGTAATAGAAACCATTTCTAAAGGCGCAGCTGGTTCGTGGCAAATGGAAAACCGCTACAAAACAATGTGGGCAGGCGAATACGAGTTTGGTTTTGCTGTAGATTGGATGCGCAAAGATTTAGGTATTGCACTCGATGAAGCTAAAAATAATGGTGCAACACTGCCAATGACAGCAACGGTTGATCAATATTACGCTGATGTACAAGCCCTTGGCGGCGGACGATACGATACTTCAAGCTTATTAGCACGTATCGAAGCAATGCATAAAAAGTAATGTAATTGGTAAAAGTACATTATTTACAAAGAGGATAAGAAGCGCTGCGCTTTTAGAGGAAGTGATAAACATAAAAAATGAATGTTGATTTTATGTTTTCTCATTTACCTCTCTTATTGAGATAGCTTTTTGGTTTTTTACCTAGTAACAAAAAACGCGACACTTTATTGCTAAAGTGTCGCGTTTTTATGCATTATATAAACTACAGCAAGTTACATGCTTTGAGCGTAGTTATACAGCGCTTTTAAAATTGTAAGGTTTTTTTCACTGTCGTCATGTTCATGCGCTAGGTTTTCAAGAGTGATCATAAAATCTTGTGCGCTGATTGATGGCTGATCTTCGCCATGCATTAACTTGCTTTGGCAATATTGACGCCATTGATCAAGCTCTTGCTGGTTTAGCGTTTGTGGCCAGTTACGGGCGCGGTATCTAAACAGCAAAGTATTAAATTTAGGATCTTCAAATTCAAGCTTTAAGCTTGCTAAGTCTTCAGGTTTTGCATCACGAATAATCGCAAATTTAGCTTTATCAGCATGGCTAGTAAAGCCATCATACAATAAGTAATCCACGTTCGTGGTCGCGCTGTAATCGCCTTGCTCATTAAATACCTCAGTGACTTTATCGCGAAGCTCGGTATTTGCTTTTAAAATGGCTAAATTAGCCAAGCATTGCTCACGATCAATACCCAAGCGAGCAGCGTTTTCAGGCAGCAGCGTTTTAGCAGGTGCTAAAATAGGGCACTTGTTTAAATGCACTAGTTTTAAACCTACCGGTAAATCACCCTCAGCTAAATCTATACGTTTGGTGTATAAACGCTTGCGTAATTCTTCTACATTTAAATCAAGTAACACCTGCGGGTTTTGGGTTAAATCAAAACAAATAACTGCGTTTTTATTTACCGGGTGAAAACTCATTGGTGCTATCCAGGTAGTACAGCCTTGGGTAGCTGGAATACGAGACGAGGTGTGCACTAATGGGGTCATATTAAACACATCAACCATTTCAGCGAGTG
The DNA here is from genome assembly GCF_004328665.1 of Pseudoalteromonas sp. DL-6. Taxonomy (NCBI): domain Bacteria; kingdom Pseudomonadati; phylum Pseudomonadota; class Gammaproteobacteria; order Alteromonadales; family Pseudoalteromonadaceae; genus Pseudoalteromonas; species Pseudoalteromonas sp. DL-6. The sequence continues at coordinate 1,837,641 of NZ_CP019770.1, read as the reverse complement.
CTTTTTTACCACGAAGACTAAAAAAGAACTGGTACAGTTTAGGCTGTTTCTCTTTAATTAGCTTTGCTAAGGCAATGGTAGCCGTTACATCACTTAACGCGTCGTGCGCAGCGGCATGTTCAATACCATTAGCGACAGTTAAATGCTCAAGCTTAAAACTAGGGCTACCATCTTCTTTTAACGGCCATTCAATACCCTCAGGGCGCAGTGCATAGCAGGCACGCACTAAATCTATAATATCCCAACGACTGTTATTGTTTTTATATTCACGCTCGTACGGGTCGTAAAAGTTACGATAAAAGCTATATCGGCTTACTTCGTCATCAAAGCGAATACTGTTATAACCAGCTACACAGGTATTGGGTACGCTAAATTCTGCATGAATTTTAGCTATAAACTCAGCCTCAACTAAGCCTTTTTGCATTGCCACTTGCGGGGTAATACCGGTAATTAAACACGCTTCGGGATGGGGTAAGTAATCCGCTTGTGGCTTACAGTACTCAATAAGCGGCTCGCCAATAATATTTAAATCAAGATCGGTGCGTACACCTGCAAATTGGCTCGGCTTATCTTTTTGCGGGCTTGCCCCCCAGGTCTCATAGTCGTGCCAATAGATTGTTGCTTGGTTTTGCTCTTGATAAGCCATTAAAAAACCCTATAAGTTAGCTTGAAACGGTTTATATACCGCCAAGTTACTAAATTTATGAATTATTTAGATTATGGCATAGGGTCACAGAGGTTTATAGGTTTGAATAAGGAAATCTATCAGCCAAAACACGAATTTAAGAGTGATTGAAGTGATTACTTATATCTGAGGTTCTGCGTTAGAGAATTTATTTATAAACATAGTGCTTAATGTTATAAACTTAAACTAACTACCAATTAGCTTTAACATTATGAAACTAATAATAAAAACGATTCTATTTTGGGTATTAATCACCTCAACTGCTGCCTTTGCTGAGCTTGCTAAAGTTAATGGCTTTGATATTGAATATGAAATGGCGGGTAGTGGCAAACACACTATTTTACTCGAGGCGGGTGGCTCTGCAGGGCTTAGTGATTGGGATCCCATTTATAACTCGCTTACTAAGTATGCAAAAGTAATTCGCTATTCTCGAATTGGCAATGGCGGCTCTTCGCAAATAAAGAAAAACTATAGCTCAGAGCAGTATGCTACTGAGGCTTTACTATTACTTAAAGCGCTAAAAATTGATGAACCAGTAGTTTATGTGGCGCATTCTTATGGTGCTTCTATCGCAAGGGTATTTGCAGCAAGCTACCCCGATAAAATTAAAGCGTTAATGTTAATTGAACCCGCCTCAGAGCATGATGTTGATATTATGCGTAAGATTGATTTACCGCGCGCTGAAAAAGAAATTGCCGCTATAAAACGTGATGATATGAAAAACGGCATGTCGAATCAGTATTTAGACTTTTGGTCGAAGCGACCTTTGCCCGATTATCCACAAATAGCAGATATTCCCGTGACGGTTATTGCCTCAGTTAAAAAATATGAAAATCCATCGGTGTTATTTTTTACTGATAAAGGGCGTGAAATGTGGGGGGAACTGCATACAAACTGGGCTAACGCTTTTCCTCAAGGTGAGATAGTGCTAACAACTAAAAGTTACCACTACCCACAAAATGATGAGCCTGAGATGGTGAACGCACAAATCCAAAAATTGCTAAAGCGTACTCATTAAATAAAAAGCTAAGTTAGTTTTTTAGATTGTTTGATCAGTTTAATTAAAATGATAGTGAGTACCACAGCTGGAAGTAACCAAATAAAATCACTCATTGTTATAACTCCTAACAGTAATTCACTTAAGCTTTAGTGTTTAAAAGTAAAGTTAGATCAAAATTTTGGACACAAAGCGTGGCTAAAGCCTTTTTCAGTTAGCAAAAAGGTAGCGCTGGGCGTTGAAAATATATACTCCTCATGAATAAGAAAGGCAATAGTGCCTTTAATTTCTTCACTTTGTTGATCTGAGGCATCGCTTATTACTTGTTTAGGATCTAACTGACTTGGGCTTGGAAAATTATTATAAAGATGCTTAAAAATTAACGTAGCAATGGTGTTAAAGGTTTCGTTATTTTTCATTATTGGAAGTCCTTAATGTATTTTTTAGCAGCAAGCTTGCTGATTTACGTATGATTTTTGCAAATAATAGCACACTATAATAGGTACATTAGCATCCTGTTACTTTTCCAACTTTAATTTTTTCAACTTACTGCTTTCATTTATAAAAATATGATTAATTCTCATGGTTACCCAGCTAAAAAGTAGTTTGTGTGTTACTGATCTGTTGCGCAAAATCATAAAGTGTAATTGAAGAGTTGTAAAAATACGTTATCATTGTAAAACAACATGTAAAATCAAGCAGGTACTTAGCTCACGCTGACCAAGTTCGAGTTAATAATATCAACAAGGCAAGCAAGGACAAATTATGACACCTATGAAACCTTTAGCACTGGCAGTGGCTATGGTTGTATTTTCACATCCGGCACATGCAGATACAGATCTTGATAAAGTAAAGCAGCAATTAAGCAGCTTACAAAAACAAGTGGAAATGCTGCAAAAGCAACTTGCAAAAGCAGAGCAAAAAAGTGAAAAATCAATCGACCGCACCATTGAAGAGAAAGAAGATATAGCCGAAACTCAAGTGGCAAAGCATGATCACAAGCCACAGGGGATTAAAGTTGGCGGCGCTGTGCGAACCAACTACAGCCATACCTCGTATGATGACGACAATAAAAATCGCGGTGGCGATTTTGATTTTGATATTTTTCGTCTAAATTTCTCAGGCGACGTTGGTGATGTAAAATTAAACGCTGAAATTCGCTTTTTTGACTACATGACTGCCGTTAAATACGCTTATGCCGCCTATGATTTTGCTGATGATTGGCAAGTTCAAGCAGGTATTACTAAGGTTCCTTTTGGTAACTGGCCTTACAATTCACATAACTACTTTTTCAGCACTAACTATTATGTTGGCCTTGAAGACGATCACGATTTAGGGGTGTTATTTAAGCGTAACATTGCTGATAACTGGCAGCTTGATCTGGGCTTTTTCAAAAATGATGAATTAGGTGGTGTTGATGGTTATGTAGATAACCGCAGCGATCGTTATTCTTACGACATTGTTGGTTTTAGAGAAGCCGGGGATGGTGTTTATGCTGAGCCAACTAATGCTATAGGCGAGTACAATACGTTCTCAGGCCGTTACGGCTATCACCTAGAACATGAAGGTGGTAAAACTGAAATTGGTGTATCAGCACTTGCTGGTGGCTTACATGATGGTGTTGACCGCGCAGGTGACTACAACGCATGGGCATTACATTTAAACAGTAATATGGGTCCATGGAACTTACAACTACAGCATGGCGAATACAATTACGATATTGATAACGTAAACCGTATTGCTGTAGGCGCTTACTCGTTTTACGACAGCATGGCGGCAGAGGCAACAATGTCGAGTGCAAACGTAGCATACAGCGTACCGGTACAGTGGGGCGCGGTGACAAACTTACAGTTTTACAACGACTACAGTGCTATTTACGACAAATCTGACAACAGCAGAGATACCTGGATGAACGTAACTGGTTTCTCGGTAGCTGCAGGTGGTTTATTCACTTACTTTGACTTAGTTCATGGTAAAAATATGCCGTTTGTTGGCGGTTCATTAGCGGGCGACAGCAGCGAAACTGAGCGTCGCTTTAACATTAATATTGGCTATTATTTCTAAGCCAATATTCAAAGCACACGCCTAAAAATTGGGCGTGTGCTTATATGTCTTCACAAACAAACTAATTAATTACCCACGCTAAAACCCTTGCCAAATTTGTAATTGATTAACTCAATGTTTAAAAATATATTCAGTACTTACTTTTACCTTCAATGGATTGGTTATTAGTTTCTTTGATAGAAACGCAGTAGGAAATTATATGAAAATTAGTCCATTACCACCGCTAAACAGTTTAGTTGCATTTGAAGCATCTGCTCGCCACCTAAGTTTTACTCTTGCAGCAAATGAGCTTAACGTTACTCAAGGTGCGATAAGTCGTCAAATACGACAGTTAGAAGAGTATTTAGGTAAAGCCTTATTTACTCGTGCAAGCCGCAGTATTCATTTAACCTCAGCTGGTCTGCAGTATTATCAGTCTATAAGTCGCTCCTTATTAGATATTGCAGATATAACAGGAGAGGTAAAAAAATGGCAAGGTGATAAAAAAGTAACCGTAGCTACAACTAATGCAATGGCATCATTGTGGTTATTGCCAAAAGTTGCTGAGTTTCAAAATCAATATGATGACATTGATTTGAGAATATTAGCGTCTGATAATGTAGTTGATTTAAACCGTTTAGAATGCGATTTAGCATTGTTTTTTTGTCGAACGCCTCCAGCTAATATGAAGGTGACCACTTTGTTTTGCGAAGAAGTGTTTCCAGTTTGTAGTCCGGGCTATCTTGAAAAAATTGGTAATCCGAACGATCCGAAAGATATTTTTAATAAAACAATTTTATTTTTAGATGAAACACAAATGGGATGGGTTAATTGGGATGAGTGGTTTGCAGGCGTTGGACTTGAGCAGATAGCCCCAAAAAGTCGCATCAACATAAATAATTACCCTATGTTGTTGCAAGCCTCAATTAATGGTCAAGGCATTGCATTAGCGTGGGGTTCTCTGGCTGATGAATACTTACAAAGTGGTGCATTAGTGCGTCCAACCGAGCATGTATTAGCCACTGAATCTAAGTTTTCTTTACTAGAGCCAGATAACGGTGGCCGCATACCTGCGAGTGTAAAGTATTTTAGAGAATGGTTATTAACACAACTTCCTGAAGAAGTAGGTGATACTGGTTTAGTATAAATTACACTGCAATAAAAAACCCTGCTAACTAGCAGGGTTTTTGTTTATTAGTCTCATTATATTGATTTAGTGCTCTACAGGGCCATCTAGTTTTTCTTTACATGGATGTACGTGCTGCGGCAACATTGCCCACGGTTTTGGTTCACGGCGAATGCTATAAAACAAGGTGACACCCATCATTAAAATAAATATAGAAATAGGGAAGCCAATGATGATTGACGCATACTTTATTGCTTGCAGGCCTCCTGCATAAATAAGTACCCATGCAATAATAGCAATAACTATACCCCATAAAATACGAATAGAGGTTGGTGGTTCAGTATCACCTGCAGCATCTAAAATACACAATATTAATGTGCCCGAGTCGGCTGAGGTTATAAAATAAGTAGCAAGTAAGATACAGGCTAATACACTCAGTAATTTACCTAATAAGTTACTGTCTAAATTATCCAATAAGGTAAAGAGGGCACGTGTACTATCTGCTTTGGTTGCTTGTAACACAACACCACCACTAAAGGGTTCTGCGTTTGTTTCTGTAACTTTGTTTTGTGTTACAACGGTTTGTTGTTGTGCAGCAATTCGTTCGTTTTGCTCCATTTTTAAAGCGCTACCACCAAATACGGAAAGCCAAATAAAGGCAATAACAGTTGGGGCCACCAAAGCACCACCAATAAGTTCGCGAATGGTACGTCCCTTTGAAATTCGCGCAATAAACATACCTACAAACGGTGCCCAAGTTAACCACCATGGCCAATAAAAAGCGGTCCAAGAGCTTTGCCATCCTGAGTCATTTTGCGAATCAGTCCACAGCCCCATCGAAATTAAATTTTGTATATAATTCCCTGATGTTTCCATAAATACATTTAAAATATAACGGGTCGGACCCACTGCAAGTACTATCAATACTAATAATAACGACAGCAGCATATTCCATTGTGAGAGTAGCCGTATTCCTCTACCAACGCCCGATAAAACCGAGCCTACAGCAATGGTACATAGCACAATAATAAGCACAGTTTGAGTAACAAGGCTAACCTCTATCCCAAACGTTTGTTGTAATCCAGAGTTAATTTGAATAACTCCAAGGCTCAGGGTTTGCGCGATGCCGAAGGCTGTAACGGCTACCGTGATAATATCGGCAACATGTCCTATAGGGCCATAAATTCTATCGCCCACCAGTGGGTGTAAAATAGAGCGAAAGGTAAAAGGAAGGCCTTTACGGTAAGAAAAATAAGACAAGGCTAAGGCAACTATTACAAAAAGCGACCACGGATGGAGTCCCCAATGGTAAAAAGTAAGCTGCATTGACATTGACGCTGCTTCATTCGTTAACCCCTCGGTGAATGGGTTTGCAGCATAGTGCCACATGGGTTCTGCTACAGACCAAAAAACCAGTCCAATACCCATCCCCCCAGAAAATAACATGGCTATCCATGCCCAAAAACTAAATTCAGGCTGATCGTCGTCATTTTCGCTCAGTCGAATATGGCCGTATCGACTTACCATCAAATAAAGTAAAAAACCAACGACTAAAGTTACTAAGCCAATAGAAAACCATTTCATATTGTAGAGTAAAAAAGTCGAAAGGCTTTCAAAATACTGCCCTGCTTTATTTGCAAGTATGACTATGAATAAAATAAAGGCGATTAGAATTACCTTCGATGCGATGGTCACCGTCGGATTTAATCCCTTTAAAAAACCAGACTTAGCCAAAATTACGGATTTTTTCATGTGTGTGCTCCGTTGTCTTTTTTGTTGTTGTTAAATAAGTGGTAAGAAACTAAAAAATTAACCGGCAATTTACAAATGATTAATCCTCATCAATCCATGAGCTTTGCTTATGCGATGTTGCCGCTTATTTATAACCAGTAAGCAATATTTATATTATTGCACTCTTAACCATTACAAAAACTCATGAGTGAGATGCTAAATTATCGTTTGTTTAGTGCTTTGTTGTTAATCAAAATCAACACATCTGATAACAGAATGTTGTTACGGGTTTGGGGCGTGAGGTTAATGTTAAAACTATGGGTTTTAATTATTGAACTTTGCTCTTTAAATTTTTTTAAAACACACACCGTTCGGAGAATGAGCATGGGCACTGTAAAACAAACAATAATTCCTATTAAGCAAATTGATCGTGTACTAAACCCGATACATGATGCAACAGGTATGCCTAACGAGGCATATACCAATCCTGAGTACTTTAATTTTGAACGTGATCATGTTTTTAGTAACACATGGGTATGCGTTGGTTTTGCATCAGATTTAATCAAAAATGGTTATGTTATGCCAATTGATTTTATGGACTTGCCTTTATTAATGATGAAGAGTCGCCAAGGCGAAGTGCAGGTATTTCATAATGTGTGTAGCCATCGAGGGATGAAGTTAGTACATGAAGCAGGTGAAGTGCAAGGCATGATCCGCTGCCCGTATCATTCATGGACCTATGATTTAAATGGAAGCTTAAAAGGGACTCCACATTTAGGTGGCATCGGTAAACATAACGATGAACGTTTTGCATGTGAAAAGCATGGGCTAAAAGCAATCCGCTCAGCTATTTGGATGGATATGGTATTCATTAATCTATCTGGCGAGGCGAGCTCTTTCGATGAGCATATAGCTCCTTTAACACAGCGTTGGCAAGAGTTTTTAGGTGACGATGGTTTGAGTTTATTACGTCGTGCCAATATGGGCGGACACTTAGAAATTGAAGTAAAAAGTAACTGGAAGTTAACCATAGAAAACTTCTGTGAAGCCTATCATTTACCTTGGGTACATCCAGCGTTAAATACTTATTCTAAATTAGAAGATCACTACAATATCATGTTTGATGAGCGTTTTTCTGGTCAAGGTAGCTATAAATATAACCTTTCTGATACTGCTGGTACACACTTACCGAAATTCCCAAGCTGGCCTGAGGAAAAGCTACGCCATGCTGAATATGTTGCTTTATTTCCAAATGTACTTATTGGTATTCAAGCTGATCACGCTTTTGCAATGATGATCGACCCAATTAGTACAGATAAAACTATCGAACGTTTACGTATTTTCTATATTGGTGATGAAGCAACTAAAGATGAGTATGCGGCGTGTCGTACTGCAACACTTGAGTCATGGCGTGTCGTATTTGGTGAAGATATTGGCGCAGTTGAAGGGATGCAACAAGGACGATACTCACCTGGTTTTGGTGGTGGGGCTTTTTCACCTGAAATGGATACACCAACACACTTTTTTCAAATTTGGCTTGCCAAACAAGTGAAATCTGTAACGGAGGCTTAATTATGACTCATTATCTTAATTACATAAATGGCCAATGGTGTGACTCTCACACTTATATTTCGGTAATAAACCCTGCCACGGCACAGGAATATAGCACGATTGCAAGTGCCAGTGTTGATGATGCAAACAATGCGATGCTCGCCGCTAGACAATGCATCAGCAGTGGACTATTGAGCGATATACGTCCCGCTGTACGCACAACGTGGATGCTTGATGCAGCAAAAGCTATTAAAGAGATAGCTGATGAAGGCGCTTTAGCTCTGTGCAGAGAAAACGGTAAAACCTTAGCGGATGCAAAAGATGAGTTTTTAGAGGCTGCTCGTTATTTTGAATACTATGGCGGCATGGCCGACAAACTCGAAGGTACGTCGATTCCTTTAGGTAAAAACTATATTGATTTTACGCAATATGTGCCTATGGGTGTATCGGTACAAATTGTCCCTTGGAACTTCCCGGTTTCAATCTGTGCTCGCTCTTTAGCTCCAGCGCTGGCAGCGGGTAATGCAGTAGTTATTAAGTCACCCGAAATTTCGCCTATTGGTATGGTGTATTTAGTAAGAGCACTCGAGAGTGTTGGCTTTCCAAGAGGCTCTATTAATCTATTGTGTGGTAAGGGTTCAGTAGTGGGCAGTCACCTAGTTGAGCACAACGATGTTAATCAAATTGTGTTTACCGGTTCAGTGCCCACTGGGCAACGTATTCTAAAAGGTGCAGCTGAGCGTGCAACGCCTTCTGTAATGGAATTGGGTGGTAAATCGGCGGCTATTGTTCTTAAAGATGCGGCTACTGAGAAAGTTATCAGTAGTGTGCAAACAGGTATTTTCTTTAATGCTGGACAAGTGTGCTCTGCAATGTCGCGTTTACTGGTGGATAAAGCACGTTACGAAGAGATTAAAGCAGCAGTGGTTACTATGGCAGAAAGTTTAGTAATCGGCTCAGGTGAAGAGCAGGCCGATTTAACGCCAGTAGTTTCTCAGGCGCAACAAACCAGTGTATTGGCAATGATTGAACAAGCTAAAAAAGAGGGGGCAACTATTTTATGTGGTGGCTACGCTCCTGATTTGGCAGGTTACTATGTTGCTCCAACTGTGATCGAAGCAACCCCTGATATGTCTATATCTCAACAAGAAGTATTTGGTCCGGTTCTGGTTATTATGCCATTTGAAGATGAGCAACAGGCTGTAAAAATAGCTAATGGCACTGAATTTGGTTTAGTAGCAGGTGTATTTGGTGAAGCACTTAGTCAAACATTACAAGTGGCCCAGCAACTTCGGGGTGGACAAGTTTTTATAAATGAGTGGTTTGCCGGTGGTATAGAAACGCCATTTGGCGGAGTAGGACTGTCTGGTTTTGGCCGAGAAAAAGGTCAAGAGGCCATCTACAGCTACATGCAAACACGCAATATTGCTATACGTTTATAACGAGTGGCAACGACTCAGTTTATAAAACCTACGGTTTATCTATTTGTAACTTGCTGCAGTAGATAACCCGTAGGGTTAAACTCAAATCATTAGGATGAGAGAAATGAAAAAATGGCTCTGTATTATTTGTGGCCTCATTTACGATGAGGCCCAAGGTTGGCCTGCTGATGGCATTCCTCCCGGCACTCTTTGGGAGGATGTACCACAGGATTGGGTATGTCCAGATTGTTTAGTAGGCAAAGCCGATTTTGAAATGATCGAAATAAGTGAAGATCAAGTAACTGAACCGGCTGCTGTTCAACATACTCGTGTTTCTGAGACCATTGTTGATGAACCGCAAGGCCCAATTGTTATCATTGGTAGTGGTCACAGCGGCTATCAAGTAGCGGCTGCATTACGTAAACAATCATCAACGGTAGCTATTACTGTATTCACCGCTGATGACGGTTCACTTTACAGCAAACCTGCACTTTCAAATGCTTTTGCAATGGGGAAAAGCGCTACTGATTTACAAAACGAAGCCGCACTTGAGTGGGAGCAGCGTCTTAATATTCGTGTTTATCCGCATACACGTGTTGAACAAATAGATGCAGATAATCACACTCTAATCACCAGCATAGGGCGTTATGAGTATAGACGTTTAGTGCTAGCCACAGGCGCGTCAGCAATTAAAATTCCAATTTCTGGAGACGCCTCAGAAGTACTAAGTGTGAATGATTTGCAAGATTATGCACAATTGAGAGCAAAACTTGATACTAAAAAGCGAGTTGCTATTTTGGGCGATGGCTTAATTGGATGTGAATTTGCAAATGACTTGAGCGCCAAGGGTTATGAAGTGAGTGTTATTGGTTTAGGGCAGTGGCCAATGTATCGACTGATCCCACAAGTAGTCGGCGAAGCCTTACAGCAAAAGTTAGCAGACTTGGGGGTATCATGGTACTTAGAAGATAGTATCAACCGTGTTGAAGTCAACGACTCTGGTTCATTATTACACTTAAATAGTGGTCAAGTGATTGAAGTTGACGTGGTGCTATCTGCAGTAGGATTAGTGCCAAATGTAACGCTTGCTGAGCAAGCTGGACTTGAAGTTGAGCGTGGTATTAAAGTTAATGACTATGGCCAAACCAGTCGCCCTGCTATTTTCGCATTAGGTGACTGTGCGCAAACATCGCAAGGATGGCAACCATATATTGCACCCATAAATCAAATTTTACCTGCTTTAGTCAATAGTCTGTTGGGTAATGTAACTAACGCCGAATTTTTGCCCAGCCCCGTTATTGTTAAAACCCCTGTTATGCCGTTAACTGTTTTTCCTGTGCCACCTATGGCTCAAGGTCAGTGGCATATAAAACAACAAGGTGAAGAGTTAGTGGCTGTATTTAATGATGCAAATGAGCAAGTACTTGGTTTTGCCCTGTTAGGTAAACAAGTACAAGCTAATCGCAGTTATTGGTTAGAGCAAATAAGTTTAAATAACCTAGCAGCAACGGAGTAAAGCATGATTCATTTACCGCATGATGATAATACCTGTGGCTGGTATAACGCTTTACCAAAGCAACCTAAGCAAGCGCTTTTAACGGGGGCACAAAAGGCTGACTACGTGGTTTTAGGCGCTGGTTTTGCTGGTTTAGCTATGGCACGTCGTTTAGCTGAGCACGCGCCAAATGCACGAATTGCCCTAATTGATGCACAGCGAATAGGCCAAGGTGCCTCAGGGCGTAATTCAGGGTTTGTGATTGACTTACCGCATAAGTTCTCTCTTGAGCACCCAGATCCTGCACATAAGCAAAGATTATTGTCACTTAACCGTTTCGCGATTGATCAGCTTGCTTCTTTAGTCGCTAAATATAACATTGATTGCCAGTGGTCGGCTGCGGGTAAATACCAAGGTGCAGTAGGCGCAAGGGGTGAAGCTTACCTTGATCACTTCGAACATCTTATGACTGATTTAGGCGAACCCTTTGAGCATGTTACTGGCACTGATTTGGCAAAAGTACTAGGTACTAATTACTACAGCCGTGCTATTTACACTCCGGGGGGGTACTTGGTTCAACCCGCTGCACTAGCCTGTGGTTTAGGTGCGAACTTACCAAAAAACATAGAGGTATTTGAGCATTCGCCTATTGTGCGCTTGGAGAAAGAGCAAGGCGGGTGGCTGTTGCAAGGGGAGCACGGCAGTATTAAAACACCTAAGTTATTACTAGGTACTAGTATTTTTACCCGTGAGTTTGGTTTTTTAAAAAATCGATTACTTCCTGTAATGACTTTTGCCAGTTGGACTCGGCCGCTAACCGATAAAGAAATGCAGCAGTATACAGGCTTACTTGATTGGGGACTTACACCCGCTGATCACGCTGGCACAACGCTTAGGATGACCGCTGACCGTCGCATTATTATTCGTAATACCTATCAACATGTAGCTAAATATGGCAACAGTATTAGTGATAAGTTGCGCCAGGAAATTCAAAACGATCATCGCAAAGTCTTTTTAGCTCGCTATCCACAACTAGTCGATGTGCCTTTTACACATTCGTGGGGCGGCACTTATGCTATTTCGCGAAACTTCACTAACTTCTTTGGCCAACTCGATGATGGAGTGTTTGCCAGCGCGTGTGATAACGGTGTCGGGGTTGCTTGGGGAACTGTATCGGGTACTTTGCTTGCTGATTATGTTATGGGGGCAACATCGCAGTCGCTCGATGATATTCAACAGGTAACGGGTATGCCAAGTTTAAATCCACCAGAGCCATTGCTTGGTTTAGGGGTAAAAAGCCGAATTAAACTTGCCAAATGGCAAAGTAGGACTGAAATATGAAACAGGTTAAATTAGTAGACAGTAAATTACTCGACTTTAATGTACGTGGAGATACACCTGGTATGGCCTACGTAGCTCGCGCACTTAGCCCTGAAATATCACCAAATATTGGTGTTGGTTTTGCGAAATGGGAAGGTGCAAAAGTAGCGTGGACAGTACTTTATGATGAAGTTGTATTTGTCATAGAAGGCTGCTTCGAGTTAACCGCAAATGGCGAAACCCATCATGTAAAGCCAGGGCAAATGCTCTGGATACCAGAAGGAACAGAGTTGGTATATGGCGGACATGCATTGTTTGGTTATGTTGTTCATCCAGGTAATTGGAAAGAGATACATGGTATAGCTTAACTGCCATTTCAAGTGTTCAAATTAGTTCCTAAGCCCTCTAACCAACCAATTGAGGGCTTTTTTATTGGCCGTTTTTTAGGTTGCATTAGTAATGAAAAATAAAGGCTGAGTCACCAAATCGTTAATTTTAAAAACAGATAAAATATTGAATATTGAGTAATCAACTTCTAGTATAAAAGTTCAAATGGACTTAAATAAATAATCCATAAAGCTTAGCCGGAGGCTAGAAATTAATGATTGTAGTTAATGAGCAGGTTTTATCTGATGTAAATAAAAACTTTATTATTCCACCAAAACCACAAATCTTAAATGAGCTTGAAATATTAGCATCTGCTCAAGAACCCTCACTTTCAGACGCCGCAGAGATCATTGCTAAAGATGTGGCTATTTCATCGGCTATTCTAAAAATTATTAATTCACCATCGTATGGCTTAGTGCGCAGTGTGTCTGATATTAAACAGGCCATTATGTTTTTAGGTTGGAACGGAATTGAGGCGCTAGTGCCAAGCTTAAAATTAAAGCAAATGTTCACCCAAAAAGAATGCTGCATTAGCTTAGAGCGCTTTTGGGATACCGCCACCGAAATTGCCGAGGTAAATATGATTGTTGGCCAATGTATAAAAGAAAAAGTGCCAATAGAATACTTGTATACCCTTGGTTTGTTCCATGATTGTGGCATCGTGCCGATGGCAATTAAATTCGATAATTACGTGAGTGCTTTGCATACTTCAAATAATACCCACAGAGAAAGCTTGATAGATATAGAAGAGCGTTTATATGGAACTAATCATGCGACTGTGGGTTACTACTTAGCGTCCAGCTGGCATCTACCTATAGATATTTGCCAGCTTATTCTGCGGCATCACGACATGAGTATGTTAAATAATATAACCGGTAGTAACCAACAATTGTGTTATTGCGTTTTAAAAATGTCTGAAAATTTGGTCAATAGTGTTTTACGCGGTGACACCACCAAAGATTGGGATGATATAGAAAAACAGGTATTAGCAACACTAAATATGTCAGAAGATGATTATATTGATGTGCAAGAAGAGGTGATTGATTTTTTGAACTGTTAAACGCTTTTTATCAGGGTAAAGTCTATAGGTTAGTTTTTTTCACTTATTGGTTTGTTTTTAATCGTTTGTCGAAATGAAGTAAAAACTCTAAAGTTCAGTTGTCGGCAACAAGCACGACTAACCAAATAGGAAATTAATCATGAAACGCTCACTTATCAAAACCATCGCTCTTGGCTCTTTATTAACTTGCTCAGCTGCTGTAATGGCTGATCAAAGTGATTACAAGTTAATGGTTATTGAAGAGGCTAAAACAGCCCCTCAAGAATTCGAAGTTGCATTTAACGACTGCGCATTAAATGTAAAATCAAAAAATTACAGCCAAGCTGAAGCAATCTGCTCAAAAGCAATTACTTTATTACAACAAAGCACTGGCCCACGCTTTAAAGTACGTGAGCTTACGTCATTTGCTTTAAGTAACCGTGGTGTAGGACGTTTAATGGCTAAAAACGAAACGGCTGCATTATCAGACTTTTACGAAGCACAACAAATGTCTGGTAACGAGTTAGTGTCGCACAACTTAACCCGCGCTAAGCAAGACCTCGCACTGTAATATTTATTACTGATTCAAAAAGCCCATGCTGTTTTAGCATGGGCTTTTGCGTTTTTAAGGGTTAAATATTATTTAGTATAATTTGGGTCAGCTGTTTTAAGCCTTTACCTTTGTTTGTTATTTTCCATGCAAGGTATAAGTCTTGAATAGGGCGTGGTTCGGTAAGTTCCACAACATGCAGTTTGTTAGCTTTTACATGTTCAGCAATAAGGTTTGCAGGTAAATAACCAATGCCAATAGCGGATAAAATAGCGGTTATCTTTTGGCTTACAGAACTTACATAAAAACGTTGATTACCTTCGATTAAATTAGCTGACCACGGAATACTTTGTTTTGCAGAATCATGTACTATAACCGTAGTGTATTGACCAAGTTCGCTGGGCTCAATAGGCCTTTTTAGTTGCGCTAGCGGGTGGCTAGGGTGAACCACCAGAACATTTTGAATATCGGCTATTTTTACCGCTCTGATCCCCTTTTGATTAGGTACAGGGGCCGGTGCGCCAATCACTAAGTCAACGTCATCCTCAATTAAAGCCTCCCAAGTGCCATTAAGTACTTCTTCTTTAATATCTATCTCAATATTTTTATGCTCATTTAAAAATAACTGTAAGTTTTTAAATACGTCACTTATTTCAAAAATAGAGTCATAAGCAATACGTATTCGAGGCTCCCAGCCATTAGCTATAGTTTGTGTTTGCTCCGATAAATTATTTATAGCATTGAGTACTTTACGCCCCTCGATCAGTAAATGTTTACCTGCGGGGGTTAAAACCGCGCGTCGACCTTGACGCTGAAACAAAGTTACATTTAATTGCTCTTCAAGTTTATTAACAATATACGACAAGGCTGAGGGCACTTTATTAAGTTGCTCAGCGGCGGCTGCATAACTGCCACGATGCTCAATGGCGTCTAATACCAATAGAGCTTCTATGCTGATAGGGGGTGTATTCATAATGATACCCAAAATTAACTGTTCAAAATATTTGAACATATAGAGCAAATAATAGGAGTTATTTAATTTTAATTCAACTTATACAATAGCTGCATACTCAATTGGAACAATACAGGTTAAAACTATGACGATTAAAAATATCACAGCTGCCATCACAAAAACTGAACAGTCTTTTGCAACACTACCATTAAGGCTCATTGCGGGGTTAGTGTTTAGTGCTCATGGCGCTCAAAAATTGTTTGCGTGGTTTGGTGGCTACGGATTAGAGGGCACGGGGCAATGGATGGAATCGATTGGCTTAGCACCGGGCTATTTAATGGCATTAATGGCCGGTGGCGCAGAATTTTTTGGTGGATTACTACTCATCGTTGGTTTACTGGTGCGTCCTGCGAGTTTTGTACTGGCTATCACTATGGTGGTTGCTATTTTTACCACGCACATAGATAACGGTTTATTTATGAGCAATAACGGTTATGAATTTGCGTTATCGCTTTTAGCCATTACCCTAGCTCTACTGATCCAAGGAGCTGGAAAGCTATCTGTTGATGGAAAAATTCATAACAAATTAAATTAATAAGCGGATCACATAAGTGATTAAACTTTAAGCTGCCAATCTGCGTAAGGTTGGCACATTCTATAAACTAAGGAGACGGACATGGGATTACTTGTTAACGGTGAATGGGTCGATAAATGGTACGACACCGATAAAAGCGACGGTAAATTTGTACGCCAAGATAGCCGCTTTAGAGATACGATTTCATCAGCGCAAAACAGTAAATTTAAACCAGAAGCGGGTCGTTATCATTTATATGTGTCGTTGGCTTGTCCTTGGGCGCACCGCACCATTATTTTTCGTAAATTAAAGCAGCTCGAAGACATTATTTCTATGAGCATTGTTGAAGCTCCCATGATGGAAAACGGCTGGGAATTTGGCGAGCAGGGCGATCCACTTTATAACTTAGATTACGCTTACCAATTGTATTTAAAAGCCGACCCTAGCTATGAAGGGCGTGTTACCGTGCCTATTTTATGGGATAAAAAAACGCAGACTATTGTAAACAACGAATCAATAGAAATAATTCGCATGTTTAATAGCGCGTTTAATGGGCTTACAGGTAACACCGACGATTATTATCCAGATGCGCTACGTGAAGAAATAGAAATAGTGAATACCCGTGTTTATAACACCATTAATAATGGGGTGTATAAAGCCGGTTTTGCTACAACTCAAGAAGCGTATAACGAAGCTTATATTGCCTTGTTTGATAGCTTAGATTGGTTAGAAGCACGATTAGCAAAACAGCGTTATTTAGTAGGCGACACTCTCACTGAAGCCGATTGGCGATTATTTACCACACTTATTCGCTTTGATGCGGTGTATCACGGGCACTTTAAGTGTAATCGAGAAAAATTAAGCGAGTTTCATCATCTTAGTAACTACATTAATGAGCTTTACCAAGTACCTGGAGTAAAGGAAACGGTCGATTTAGAGTACACAAAAATTCATTACTACGTAAGTCATGTAACCATTAACCCGACGCAAATTGTGCCTTTAGGTGCTAAACACACCTTTGATGCCGCCCATGATCGTGAGCGTCAGTATTAAATGACGCAGAAATAACGTATAGGAAAAAATATGCTTACTCATTACCCAAAAAATAGCTTAGGCCATGCTGATCATGGTTGGCTTAAGTCAAAGCACCACTTTAGTTTTGCGAATTACTATAATTCTGCGCGTATGGGATTTGGCACTTTACGTGTAGTTAATGATGACTGGGTAGCCCCAGGTATGGGGTTTGGTGCGCACCCGCACAGAAATATGGAAATTATTAGTTTTATCCGCAGTGGTGCCATTACTCATCAAGATAGTATGGGCAACAAAGGGATCACCGAGCAAGGTGAGGTGCAGGTAATGAGTGCAGGCACCGGCATTACCCACTCAGAATATAACCTAACAGATGAACCACTTACGTTTTATCAAATTTGGATTCAGAGTAATCAACATAATGTTGAGCCTCGCTGGGAAAGCAAGAAGTTTCCTACACAAGCGGCAAGCACCCTTAGCTTACTGGTTTCGGGTTATCCAAAAGATGCCGATAGTGCACTGTTTATTAATCAGCAGACGCGTATTTACGGTGGAAAGCTGGCAAAAGGCACGTCAATAACACAGCCGATTGATTATCAAGCCTACGTATTGGCATCGGCAGGGGAGTTTATTATTAATGATGAGTCAGCCTCAATTAATATGAACGAAGGTGATGGCGCAGAAGTTACAAAGGTTAAAAACATCACCTTAACAGCAACTACTGAATGTGAACTGATTATTATTGATACGAAAAATTAGGCCTTAATAAAGCGGCTTGTTAATTATTAAGCCTAATTAAAACTCAAATAATGATGCAGCAGCTACTGCATCATTATTTATCTTTATATTTATTACACTTACATACACTATTCCCTTAAAATACGGCTAATTGGTTCATTTTTATAAAGGAATTCTGCCGTAAATGAATTCTATTCAGCCTAGTGTATTTGGCCGCATTTTTACTGCGCATCGCTTTTTAGACATAAACCCACAAGGTTTAGTGCTCAGCAACAAAACACAAACAACCACACTGAGTTGGCGTGATTTAACGTCGCCCATTCGCTATGAATACGGTGTGCTTGGGCAAACACTGCGCTTGAATACCGAGTCTAAGCAGTATCGTATTTGGATGAGGGCCTATGGCAGTAATAGGGTATTTAAAGCGCATACCGATATGCTGTGGGTTAAAAGCAATATTGCTGTGCTTAATGAGGTGTTGAGTGAAATAAACCAATTTGCTCATACTCAGTTTTTGCGCCAATCATATGTGGCTTATATAAAAAAACAGGTAGATGAGCAATATAAACGCTGGCTACCTTGGATAAAAAGCAGTGATGTTTTAGCACCAGTCAGCACACAAATAAAATTGCTTGAGCAATACAGCCAGTGGAGCGATTCACTCACGCGTTTTTTTCAGCATAAATACACACAGTCACAATTAAAGCGCTACCACGATTTTTTTAATGGCGTTGAAAAAAATCCACTCACTGAGCAACAACGCCGAGCTTGCATAATAGATGACGACAATAACTTAGTGCTGGCAGGGGCAGGTACAGGAAAAACCAGTGTGTTAGTGGCTCGAGCGGGCTATTTGGTTAACAGTAAACAGGCTAATTACAACGATATTTTATTACTCGCCTATGGTAAGCAAGCCGCTTGCGAAATGGACGAAAGAATTAAACTGAAATTAGGTACAGAGTCTATTAAAGCCGCCACGTTTCATAGTGTGGGTTTAACTATTATTAGCGAGGTTGAGGGCAAGCCACCTAAAATATCTAAACTTGCTGAAAACGAAAAAGCTAAAATAAAGTGGGTTGAAGGGTGTTTTGAATCGCTAGCCAATGCCAAACCACAGTATGCTAAAGCATTGGTAAATTACATTAATAACACTCTTTATGCCGTTAAAAGCGATTTAAAATTTAGTGCTGCAAAGCCTAACCATATAGCGCTTTTAAAAGAGATAAAAGCCAGTGGTCATTTAACCAAGTTAGCGACTTTATTTAGCCAATTAATCAGCGTGTATAAAACCGCAAATATAACACTTGAGAGCGATTCAAAGCAGATACAGCAAGCGTGGAAATTATTAAAGCCATTGTTAGCCAACTACAACCATTATTTACGCACACAAGGCGAAATAGACTTCGACGACATGATCATTAAAGCCCTCGATTATGTAAACACAAAAAAATTTACATCGCCTTGGCGTTATATCATGGTGGATGAATTTCAAGATATATCGCCGCTGCGAGCTACACTTGTAAAAGCGCTGCGCGATAATAAATCGAATAGTTCACTGTTTGCAGTAGGAGACGATTGGCAAGCTATTTACCGTTTTAGTGGCGCAGATATGCGACTTACCACCGAGTTTGCCGCACATTTTGGTTTTACAACACAAACCCTCTTAGATAAGACTTTTCGGTTTAATAATAAAATTGGTGAGGTTGCCGCAGGTTTTATTATGAAAAACCCTGCGCAGTTAGCTAAAGATATTCGCTCAGTTGCAAAGGTGAGTAAGCCAGCTGTTAGCGTGCTCAAAACGCTAAATAATGGCTCAGCTAAAAACCAAAAAATAGCGGAGCTAAACAATGGCGCAATTAAGTATTTACTAAAGGGGATTAAGGCCAATTCTGGCAAGCCTGCCACGGTGTATTTACTTGCACGGTTTCGCTTTCAGTTACCCTTACAGGCCGATATAAATGCTTTACAGCAAGAATTTTCAGCACTGCATATTGAGTGTGATACGTTTCATGGCTCAAAAGGAAAAGAAGCCGATTATGTCATTATATTAGCAATGAATGGCGGGGCGTTTGGATTTCCAAGCACTAAGCCAACGTCTCAAATTTTAAAGGCATTATTACCTGCTAAAGATAATTTCGCACACAGCGAAGAGCGTCGCTTATTTTATGTAGCGCTGACTCGCGCTAAACATAAAGTGTACATAATAACTGATGATAGTAACCGCAGCAGCTTTGTTGATGAACTCATAAACGAGCATAAAATTGAAGTACTTGAGTTAAAAAATAAAGCAGTCGCTAAAGCGATTACTCAAGTGCAAACCGCTTAATACCTTAACCAGCATTAAGCGGCTTTTAGTATTAGCTAGCCAGCAACCGGAGTGTTACCTGTGGGTATTTTTTTCATACTTTTTATAAGCATGTAAATACAGGTAGTAATTAAACAGCCACCTAAGTAAATAAGCACACCATGGCTTTTATCTGAAAAGTGGGTGGCCATAAGCGGCCCAAGAACCGAGCCCACACTGTAACTTAATAGCATTATTTCGGTGGCTGAGACTATTTTTGCCATAGGCAGTGAGTCGCACGCCAACGTAATAGCAATAGGGTAAAGTGCAAAGCTGCATGCACCCAGTATAAAATAACTACTCACTAAAGCTGCAAAGCTATTTGTATGTAAAATACCCACTACACTGGCGGTGCCAATAAAGCAAAAAATCGCCATTAATAAGCTTTTAATAATGCGGGTTGATAAATAGCTCACTAAAGGCTGAACTAACATGCCACCTAATATAATCACCGCCATAAGTAACCCAGTATAGTGTGCCTGCTCTGATTGCGCCGCAATATACATAGGCAGTAAGCCGTAAATAGGCCCAAGTAATAATCCCGACACTAAACAGCCTAAAATAGCGGGGCGGCTCAGGGTTTTAAGCTCTTTAAGGGGTAGTTTTTGTAAATTTTGCGTATTAGGTTGCCCTTGGGTAATTAATAGCGGCGC
Source organism: Pseudoalteromonas sp. DL-6 (assembly GCF_004328665.1). Taxonomy (NCBI): domain Bacteria; kingdom Pseudomonadati; phylum Pseudomonadota; class Gammaproteobacteria; order Alteromonadales; family Pseudoalteromonadaceae; genus Pseudoalteromonas; species Pseudoalteromonas sp. DL-6. Next base: position 1,817,003 of record NZ_CP019770.1, on the reverse strand, counting down.
TAAAATCGCAACAGCTAACAAAGCAATAACAAATAAATAGGGCACGGCATCTGTCGTTCCTAATGGTTTAATAGCAAGTTGCCCTACGGCACTGCCACCGTATAGGGAGGTCATATATAACCCCAAGCGCTTTGCTCGCGCTTTTGCGGTGTTGGCCATTAACAACCACGACTCTACCACCACAAATACGCCAGCTACTGCCATGCCAGCCACAAATCGCGCGACTAACCACATAGTGGCAGTTGGGCTGATCAACTGGGCAATAACACTAACAATTAGTAAGGCTAAAAACCCGATAAAAGCCAACCTATGACCGATTTTTACCACTACGCGCTCTATACATAAAGCACCAATCAGTAAGCCCAAATAAAACACACTGGCAAGCCATGGAGCTAAATCAATATTTAAGTTAAATGCATTAAGTGATAACGGGATCAGGCTCATTAAAAAGCCCGACGCAATAGCAAAAAACGATAAGCCAATAACCGGCGCTAAGGGGTTATTTGATTTACTATCAGCGGCAAGTTCCACCATTAGATTGTTCCGATAAAAGGGGGTTAAATAATTACTGACTTTAGGGGGATAGATAAAGCAATTATTTTAAGCAGGTTAATTTTGCGGCGAATGTAGGCTGGTTTGACAACGAAGTAAAGAGATTTTTAATTGCTAAATGAAAATAGTATTTAAAATGTTTTTTTACGTAAATTAAACGCTTACATGCTATTTTTTTGTAGAAGTAAGTTAGCTTTATTGTTTTAAAATTGTTATATTTTTAAGCCTTGTTTTAAATTAAATAACACTGCTTGTAAAACCAAAAAAGCCCACTTTGGGCTTTTTTGATAAAGACTATTTAACCTGAGCTCTAGATAAGAGATTTATTATCCAGAGTTTATATTATTTAACTTATGGCTACGGCGAGTTGGTGATACAAACCAATTCCCACAATAACATTAAATGGAAAGGTGACACCTAACGAGCTAAGCATGGCAAGACCAATGTCCGCTTTGGGAATAGCGGCTTTTATAGCAGCAGGTGCGGCAATGTAAGAGGCACTCGCCACTAAGCTGCCCAGTATAACCACCGAGCCTAATTCTAAATTAAGCCAGGTGCCAACAATAACGCCAATGGTGCCTAAAAATAATGGTGTAATAATGGCAAAAGCAGCCAATTTCCATTGTTGCCAAGGGAAAGGGCGAAGCGTTTGTGCAGCTACTAAGCCCATTTCTAGCAAAAACAATGCCAGTACCACTTTAAAGCTATTGGTGAGCAAGCTGGTAACTTGGCTACCTTGCTGGGTGCCATACATCATACCAATAATTACACCGCCAACGAGCAAAATCACACTCTTATTGGTGAGCGTTTCGTGCCACAGCGCTTTTAACGATAAGTTAGTGTTTTCACTGTGTGCTTTGTCGAGCTTACGATACAGCAGTAAACTCACAATGATAGCGGGTAATTCAAGCATCACCAGATACAAGGTAACTTCTGCGCCCACTTCTAATTTAGCCGATTCTGCATACGCTAAGGCTACCGCAAATGTACCTGCACTAACCGAACCATAGTGAGCCGCAATGCTGGCGCTATTAGCTACGCTTAGCCTAACAACGTATTTTAAAATAGGGTATAAAGTCAGTGGAATAAGCCCACCAAGTAACATTACCGAGGCCATTTCGGGCAGTAATTGCCAGCTTAAATTGCCATGAAGGACCATACCACCTTTTAGGCCTATGGTAAGCATGAGTAGCAAACTGAGGGTGTCATATGTAGCTTTGGGTATAGCTAAATCAGAGCGAAGGATACCCGCCGCTAATCCTAAAATAAAAAACATCACTACAATATCAGGCACGCTGTTCTCCTCTTTGTTTTCGTTGTTACTAATTCATTTTGTTGAGCGGCGCCATTATAGGCAAATCTTTATATAGTAAATAATAAAATGAATGCTACCATCCTATAGATAAAAATCTATGAGGTGTGTATGAACATAAGGCAACTTTCTTTTAGACTACTTGAAGTATTTATGAGTGTAGTAAAAACCGGCTCTATAAGCGAAACGGCGCGCAGGCTTCATTTGACTCAGCCTACGGTTTCTTTACAAATTAAACGCTTACAAGAAGCGGTAGGTGAGCCGTTAATAATTATGCAGCAACAAAAGTTGCAAATAACCGAAGCCGGCATGGCCTTGTTTAGAACCTGTCAGCAGGTTTTTGGTCATTTTGAAGACTACCAAGATTACCTAGCGGAGCTAAAAGGGGGGGAACGTGGACGATGTAAAATTGCCATGGTTAATACCGCCCAATATATTCTACCTAAGTTGCTAGGACCATACAGTAATGAACACCCGCATGTAGAGCTGCCACTTGAAATAGGTAATCGCTCTGCTGTTTTAGCACGCTTTGAACGCGGAGAAGATGATATTTATGTATTTAGTCACCCGCCATCATTAGAGCATGCCCAAGCAGCTAGGTTTTTACATAATCCTTTAGTGTTTATAGTGCCGCTAAATCATCCGTTAGCCGATAAAACCGCGTTGACACTGGCTGATTTAGTTCCGTATCGTTTTTTACTACGCGAGACAGGCTCCGCAACGCGCATGTTATTTGAGAGCGAGCTGCAAAGTAGAGGCTTGGTATTAAGTGACAGTGTGCAAATGGCCAGTAACGAAGCCATTAGAGTGGCGGTAGCTTCAGGTATGGGAATTGCGGTGCTTTCTCAGCATGTGCTGCCTAAAGGTGATAATAGCTTTAAAGTACTCAATGTCACCGACACTACTTTAGCCAGTCATTGGTATTTTGTGGTGCGTACAGACCGACACATATCACATGCTGCACGCAGTTTTTTAAAGTTTGCCGAGCAACACTTAGAGCAATATTTAGATAAAAAATGGGTGCGAAATGAGCTAAGTGGGCTTAATTTGAAATAAAAATAAGCCTTATACATAATAAAAATATCAATTGGTATCAAAGTTGCTGTGTTATTGCAGTTAAGCAAAATGGATTTCAGCTAATGACATCAATAACCTTTAAAAATCAATTTAGTAGTTATAACAGCCCCGTTAACAAAGCGGCAAAAACGAGTGATGTTGTGCCGACGTCTGCCGCTGTGGCAACAACCAGTGCCGCTGAAAACCAAGCACCCCCCAATTTTATCGCTAAGCCAGCAGACAAAAGCTTTTTAGAAAATGCGCAAGAGGCATTAATTTATCAACGCTTAGGTGTTGATAAAGAAAAAATAGCTGAGCTAAAGGCAGCAATAGCAGCGTTGGCAGAAAAACTAGAAGAGCAAGGTGCTGATGTAGACGCTATAAAAGAGCAGATTGCCGAACTACAAAAAATGTTAGAGCAAGAATTCGAAAAAGGCACGGAGCGAATGGCAATGCAACCCACACATGAAAAAGGCAAGCTGGTAACCGCATTAGCTTAGATAGCGGTATGTTGAAAGCTTATTTATTTCTGACTTTAAATAGATTTTAAGTGATTAACGCACAAAGAGGGTGAAGAGGCGCTGCGCTTTTAGAGAAGTGAACTACACCATAACTTTTTGTGGCTTCTCATTTACTCCTCATTCGCTTCTCTGTGTTCAAATAGGGTTTAGTGAATTATGCACAAAGAGGGCGAAGAGACGCTGCGCTTTTAGAGGAGTGTACTAGACCATAACTTTTTGTGGCTTCTCATTTACTCCTCATTCGCTTCTCTGTGTTCAAATAGGGTTTAGTGAATTATGCACAAAGAGGGCAAAGAGGCGCTGCGCTTTTAGAGGAGTGTACTACACGATAACTTTTTATGGCTTCTCATTTACTCCTCATTCGCTTCTCTGTGTTCAAATAGGGTTTAGTGAATTATGCACAAAGAGGGCGAAAAGACGCTTCGCTATTAGAGGAGTGTACTAGACCATAACTTTCATCTGTAACCAAAATACCAAGCTGGGGCTTATAAAAAGTAACAGCATCCCTACACTCAGTAAGTTACCTTTGAAGAGGTTAAAATCATCAAGAATTTTGTGCCACTTACATTTAAATACATATCTGCCCACAACAATATCTAAACTAAGCATTATTGTTAGCCAAACTAAGCCCACATTTAAACAATCTAAGTACGAAATAGGGTTAATCCATGGCAAAGTGATCCACGCAATGGCATAAATAATCGCAGTGCCGGAAAATAAGCTGAGCGTTTTAGCGCGCTTTAGAGCGTAACATTTATGTAAGATCCTTACTCTAATATTGCCGTTAACGACCTCACCCAAAGCGAGCAAAAGGCCAACGGCGAGTGCCTTTAAAAACATGCAAACGTCCTCGTGATGATCACGTTAATTATTAACGATGACTTTACCTAATTTATAGCAATAACGCATTAAACTACTACTTACTTAGTTTTACTGATTAACTCTCGTTATCAGTTGTTATTATGTGGCTTTTTTTATAAGGTGAACTTTGCTTATAAAAATAACAACAGGAACATCGCCATGAAAACCCTTGAACAACAGCTCGGCCAGTATGGTTTGTACCATCGTTCTAAACGAAATGTATTAACCCATTTTTTTGGTATTCCACTTATTGTGTTTGCCGCTTTATGTTTACTTGCACGAATTGAAATTCCTATCGCCAGCTTTAGCATTGATGGTGCGCAAATTTTTGTATTAGCCTCTGTGGTTTACTATTTTATGCTGAGCTTTTCGCTTGGTTTGATAATGGGCATTATTTTTACTTTATTACTGGTAGCTGCACAACCAATTGCCGCTATGGCTTTGGTGCCATGGTTAACAATTGGAGTTGGGGTGTTTGTATTTGGCTGGGTATTACAATTTATTGGTCATTATTTTGAAGGTAAAAAGCCCGCTTTTGTTGATGATTTAGTTGGCTTAATTATTGGCCCTTTGTATGTCACTGTTGAGCTGTTATTTTTAATGGGTTTTTATAAAGATTTAGAACACCAAGTTAATGAAATAGCTGGTCCAACTAAAGCATAATTAATAATATAAGGTAAACCATGGATTATAATAATAAAACAGTGTGGATCACCGGTGCATCATCAGGTATTGGTGAAGAACTTGCCAAGCAATTTGCAGAGCAAGGTGCAAAGGTCATTTTATCAGCGCGAAATGTGGATAAACTCAACCAAGTAAAAGCTGAATTAAAAGGCGAGGGGCATCGTGTTATCCCGCTTGATTTATCAATGCCAGAAACCGTATTGCAGGATGTGTCAGCACAAATAGACAGCTTAGGCCCCATTGATATTTTAATCAATAACGGCGGTGTATCACAGCGTAGCTTATTTTTAGAAAACGACTTTAAAGTGTATCGCCAACTTATGGAAGTAAACTACTTTGGCTTAATTGCACTCACTAAAGCGGTATTGCCGTCAATGGTAACGCGTAAAAGTGGTTCAATAGTGGCTATAAGCAGCGTCGCAGGCAAAGTAGGCTCTAAGTTTAGAACCGGGTATTCAGGCAGTAAATACGCTGTGGTAGGCTTTATGGACTGCTTACGCGCCGAAGTAGCAGAGCACAATATACATTGCTTAACTATTTGCCCAGGCTCAATTAAAACGGCGATTGCCCATAACTCATTAAACGAGCAAGGGGAGGCGCAAAACAAACCTGAACCTTCAATAGAAAATGGTATGAACGTAAATGTGGCCGCATCAAAAATGCTCACTGCAATCTACAATAAAAAAGACGAAGTTGTGATAGGTCAAGGGTTAAGTGGTTGGGCACCGTTTATAAAACGGTTTTTCCCTGGGTTATTTAATCGCTTAACCGCTAAGGTGGAATATAAATAACTAAGTACAGTACTTAAACGCCAGCATTTAGCTGCTTAGCGCAATGCTGGTTCGTGCTTAGCTTTATGGCTGTTTTTGTACCTTCCAAGGTGGGTTTAATCGATTTTCTCCAGCTTTGTAGAGTTTAATTTTATTTCCTGAAGGGTCTTTTAAAACCGCTTCTTTCCATAGATACCTTTGCTCTGTGGGTTGCTGTTCGAATACGATCCCTTTTTTGATTAACTGCTGGCACAATTGTTCAAGGTCATCGTTCTCAAAATAAATTACAGAATGATTTTCAAAAAATTCACTTTCTAAAGACAATGAAAATGTAGAGTCACCTTCAGGGCAACTAAAACGTGCATAATGAGGTGTATCAACAATTTGGGTAAAGCCAAGTGTGCGATAAAAACTCACCGCTTCATTCATATCTTTGACTGGCAAAGTTACTTGATTCAGTTTCATTCAAACTCCCACTACAAAAAATAGATAAATTTATATGAATTTACTTACGCCCTGGCTCATGCCTCTCATAACGAGGAAGCTGAGCATCTAAATCCTCCCAATTTGCCTTTGAGGTGATGAAATTATGCGATATGGGGCGCTCTGTTATATCGCAGGTCAAAGCGCCTAAACGAAGGCGATACCTTTGAGGTGATTGAGCGTTAGCACTATATATTGGTGCGCCGCAGGTTTTACAAAAGTACTTACGTTTACCTTCACTACTTTGGTAAAAAGTAAGTGTGCCGTTTTTGTCAGTTAATATCAGATCGCTCGCATTAATAAATCCATTAGTAGCAAAAGTACTGCCACTGGCCTTACGACAAAGCGAGCAGTGACAATGGATAATATCAGTAACAGCACCATTAATTGAAAAGTTGATTGAGCCACATAAACAACTACCTGTGTACATCTGTATTCCTCGGTATAATCTTAAATTATTATAACTTTTGTATTATATTGCACGCTTGCCAGTACACTGAGACACGTTTTTAGCTTGAGCACATAGTTTATTAAAAATGCGCTCACCGGCACTTTCATAATCATTAGCACTTAAATATTCAGCAATTTCAAACAAGGCATCAAGCCCTTCGGGAGTTTGATTAATAGTAAAAGTAATATGCTTACGCAATTGCTCAATCGCGTTGTCATCTTTTGATATTGCATAATGTGCGGTGAGTCTTTGCAATGTTTCGTTGGGTACATTGACTGTAAAGCCATACTTTTTAGATAATTGAGTGTAGTGCTTTTTTAGGCTGTCCAATCCGGCAATTTTTACCTCATAGCTTGGCTGCCAATTGGTAAATGTAGACTGCAGCGCAAACTGCATTGAAGGGTGCTTTGTTGTTCTATGGGTTTGCTCGGGGAACTTTTTAAATACAAATTTCTCTTTAGCTAGACCACTCAGTTTTTGCGTTAAATTACTAAAAGGCTGTTGCATATGCTCACCTTCATTTGCAATTGTTATTGCTAGCGGTGCTTTACTTTTTAAAGACTCAATGTCTGATTGAGAGATCATATCGACAATATAGCCATCATCAACAGAGGGGCTAAAAGCAAAATAGCTTGAAAAAGCAGCGGGATTATTTAACCAATAATCCAAGACAAAACGTCCTGAGTTCGAATGTCCAGACAAAATGCTATACGGTGCTATTCGATAATTAGCATTGACGTAGGTGACGACTTCTTGCGAAATAAACTCAGCAAATGGTGTTACCTTACCCTTATTAGGGCTCAGCTCTTTTCCGCTACTTTGTACACCTATAACTATAAAATTTGGGATCTGATCTGCTAACAAATCAAGCGTTGCTAAGGTCGAAAGCATATCCCATTGAGCGTGCAATACGTATAACACAGGGTAGGTAGCGCTATTCTCATAATATTGATTTGGAAGCTTAATTAATAAGTTTCTGTCTTCTCCTAGTGAGTCTGACTTTAACGTAATTTGTTTCGCTAAGATTAAATCAGATGCAGATGAAAATAGTGAACATAGTAATAAAAAACTAAATAACAACACCTTCATTGGTCACTCTCCTTGTTGATAATAATTTATTATGGGTCTTTACGACCGACTTATTGATTTATTGAAGATCACGATAGAGAATATAACTTCTGTTATGCTGCCAACAAAAGCACCAATGACGAAGTTAGCATTTAATAAGATACAAACTACTCCCGCTAGCATAAGCACAGCACCTAAAAGCCAATAAACTTTTGCGCCATATAAAGTATTAAAAATTAAATAACGCACACCTACTGCCAACAGCATTATTGGATAAAACCATTGTAGATGCAGCTTAGAAACATAGAAGGCGATGAAAAAACCAACAAATAAAATAACGGTACTTTCTAAAGCAAGTTTGCCTAATGGGTTGGTTGAGTCATGTTGTCCAGGGCGCTTAAGTACTTTTGATAGCAACATAGCCAGTGGGTGTATAAACATACCTCCAATAAACAGTGTAAGCATACTTGCTTGAGTTGAATACAGTACTGCAATTAAACCTGCAAAACACCAAATTAATCCAGAAATAACAACACCTGTTGCGCCACCAAAATAGGCGAAATCCATGTCTTTTTGCGCTTGCTTAAATTCCATAAACATCCCATGAGCTAAAAATGAATATCCCTCAAGCAGAGGAAAATAACTATTGGTTAATAATTCCACTAATTAACTTTGATGTAAACAACTGATTATGCGAGAAATAAAATGGCTTTTAAGTATACATTAATAGGGCTGTAATAACGTGATGGGGAAAATGCAAATTAAACCTATAAGAATTGTATTTAATTTTCCAAGTTGGGTAAATGTTTATAGAAGTTATTTAGTCGGGGAAATACAACCCCCGCACTGTTAATGCGGGGGTAGGTTCAAACTTATTTGGTGAAATGTTTACTTAGTTTTTTTGGCTTCGAGTGTTTCTATTTCACTCCAGATTTTTTCAGCCTCGTCAGTTAACATCGCATAGCTTTTAATATCGCCTTTTCTTTGAGCTTGCATACCTTGCTCTAATTTTGCGTCGTATTCTTTACGTAATTTTTTGATTGGATCTGGCTTTAAAAATGAAAACATCAACACCCTCGTTGTTTATTAGCTAATTACAGTAACAGTACGCAGTTAAGCTGCAAAAAGTTTGCTGTTACTGTAATTAGGTGTGTTAAATGGCTACTTTGGATCTAGGCGAACAATGCCTTGACCATCTAAGCCTAAATAAAGAGTACCATCAGGGCCTTGAGCTAAGCTGCGAATGCGGCCAACGCCTTCAAGTAGTTTATGTTGCTTAACCACTTTGCCGTCGGCTAATTCAAGCACGCTAACAAAGGCGTACTTCATTGAAGCAAGTAGCATTTTTCCTTTCAGCTCAGGGTATTTATTACCTTTAACCATGAGCATATCAGAGGGGGCAATAGAGGGAGTCCATTGCGAAACTGGCGCTTGCATGCCCGGTTTATCGGTTAAATCAGTAAATGATGTACCGCTGTAGTTAATACCGTAACTCACCACTGGCCAGCCATAATTGGTGTTAGGCTTAATTATATTAAGCTCATCGCCACCGCGTGGACCGTGTTCGTGCGACCATAGGGTGGTTGTTTGTTGATCAAACCACATACCTTGTGGATTACGATGGCCATATGACCAAACGGCGGGTTTTGCATTTTTTTGCGCAACAAACGGGTTATCGGTAGGAATTTTACCGTCCTCGTGTAAGCGATAAATTTTACCACCATCACGGCTTAAGTCTTGTGGGTTAACATCGCGCGAGCCACGATCGCCAATCGAAAAATACACATAGTTTTGGTTATCAAATACAATCCGGCTGCCGTAGTGCTGGCCTTTTTTAGAATTATGTTCCCCTTTGTATAATTGTTGTGGCTCAAGCAGTTGGCTGCGATCGTTACTTAGCTTTGCACGCATAAGTGCGGTGTTGCTGCCTTCGCCATCACCTTCACTACTTGAGTAGGTAAGGTATAACCACTGGTTGTTTGCAAAGTCAGGGTGCAATGCTAAATCGAGCAGGCCACCTTGGCCGTTGGCATCAATTTTGGGTAATCCTGTAACCTTTATTAGTGCTTCACTATCTTTACGCAGTAAATACAAGGTGCCACTGCGCTCAGTAATTAATAAGTCGCCATTAGGTAGTGGTTCAATTGCCCAAGGAACAGCGATCCCTTTAGCAATTGTCATGGGTTTTATATTCAGGGTTAAAGAGTCTAGTTCTTTAAAATCAACAGCATGAGCATTAAGGCTGCCCAGTGCACCAAGCAATAAACTTGTTGTTACCGTTGTGATTAGTGCGCGTTTTTTTAGTGTTTTAAGTTTGTTCATAATGGCTTCCAAAATTAACAATTCCAACCAGCCTAGCATGCTATTAATCATAATGTTAAATATTTAAGTTGAATGAAAAACAACCGTCACTAAAGGGGATATTGCTTGCTTGTTAAATACCTGCCAGTAAAAAATTCGAATAATTACTCTATTAGGCTTGAAATTTAAAAATGTCAGCGTACACTTGTGCGCTGAAAGTTGAGCTTACACGTGTAGGCTCAAATAATTAACCTAATTGAGGCGTGTTGCTTAACGCGCTCATTGGGATATAGATTTAAATAGAGAAACAATCACTATGTTTATTAAGGCGTTAAACCAATTTTCAAAATTGTTTTTACATCATCAAAGCTTTGCCGCTTACATAGAGCCAATTATGCAGGTGTTTAAACCAGCATGGCGTGCAGGATTTTTCAGCGCAAAAGTTATAGCGGTAAGCCCTTGTAGCCACGATTTTTTGAGTGTTACCTTAAAACCAAGTAAACAGTGGCGCTCGCATATTGCTGGCCAGCATATTAGTTTAACGGTTGAGGTTAATGGACGATTATTAACCCGAGTGTTTACCCTTGCCAGTAGTCCTGACTATTTTAAAGCGACAGGGTTAGTGCGCTTACTCATAAAAACCAGTTCACTAGGGCAGTTTACCGGCCAGTTACAACAGGCATTAAGTTTGCAGCCGCGGTGTAATATATCGCCAGCTCGTGGCGACTTTGTATTTAAAAGTTGGCACAAGCCTAGCGTTTTTGTAGCGGGTGGCTCTGGCATTACCCCAATGCTTGCCATGCTTGAGCAGCAACTTGGCAATACAAATAGCCCGATGCAATTGTTGTACTTTGCTAAGGCGGGTGCACACCAGTGTACAAATGAACTTACGGCACTGGCAAAGCGCTTTGCGCATTTTAGTTTTTCATTACTCACACGCGATGCATTAACACCGTTAACACAGCACATAAACCTTGATGCGCAGCCAGATATTTATTGCTGCGGCCCTGGTGGTTTTATGCAGCAAATTGCCGATTTTGCTAAGCAGCATAAGCTTGGCTACTTTCAAGAATCCTTTGGCCTAGCCTTGCCCAAATTGACTGACGATAGCCAGTTTTCAGTGAAAATAAACAAAGACACGCACGTAGTGACTAGTAATGACGTGTTACTAAGCCAATTTGAAGCAAAAAAACTCCCTGTGCAGCGAGGCTGCGGCATTGGTATTTGTCATCAATGTCAGTGCATTAAAAAGTCGGGAGTGGTGCGTAATTTAAAAACTAATCAATTATCAGATACTGGCGAGCAGTTAATTCAACTGTGTGTGAGCCAAGCCGTTAGCGATTTGGAGTTACAGCTATGACAACTATAAATTATCAACAGTTAGCCGATGATTTAGATGAAATTAAAATGTCGACATTAGCGAAAGTAGGGCAAAAGGATGCAAATTATATTCGTTCTATTGTGCGTAAGCAGCGGCTTTGTGAAATAGGCGGACGGATTTTATTGATGCTTGGCTTTGTGCAGCCATTATTGTGGGTAGCGGGTGTGTTGCTTCTTGGTTTGGCTAAAATTCTCGACAACATGGAAATTGGCCACAATGTAATGCATGGTCAATACGATTGGATGAACGATAAACAGCTTAACTCTAAAAGCTACGAGTGGGATATAGCCTGCGATGGCCAAAGCTGGAACCGCGTTCATAACTTTGAACATCATACTTACACTAACATTATCGGAAAAGATCGTGACTTTGGTTATGGCTTATTAAGGTTGAGCAACGACTTTAAATGGAGGCTAAAAAATACATGGCAGTTTATTACCTATTTAAATTTAAGCGTGCTGTTTCAGTGGGGCGTGTCGTATCATGAGCTCGCAGGCGAACGAGTCTTTATAGGTAAAAAGAAACCAAACCGTAAAGGCGCTGTAGCGCATAGCACTTTAAAAAAGCGCTTTTTTAGTAAAGGGGCGCGCCAACTAATTAAAGACTATGTGTTATTTCCAGTTTTGGCGGGACCACTGTTTTTATGGGTATTAAGCGGTAATTTTTTGGCAAACTTAATTCGTAACCTGTGGACCTCAACCATTATTTTTTGTGGCCATTTTACTGAGCAAACCCATACTTTTTATGAGCAAGACTGCAAAAACGAAAGCCAAGGGCAGTGGTATTATCGCCAAGCGCTGGGTTCGTCAAACATTAAAGGGGCACGTTGGTTTCATATTTTAACTGGGCATTTGAGCTTTCAAATAGAGCATCATTTATTTCCTGATATGCCGTCGTCGCGTTATCAAGAAATTGCGCCTAAAGTACAAGCTGCATTACAAAAGCAGGGGATTGCTTATAATACTGGCGGATTTTTTCAGCAATACACCTCAGTGTTAAAACGCATATTGCGTTATTCGTTTAAATAGAGGTTAATAAAATATCCGCTACTATAATGTATGCATTAAATAATCAGCTAACCTTAATATGTTAGCTGATTATTGCATTAAAGAGTTAGCAAGCGCTTTTTTGATTAAATAATCATCAGCACATGCAAAAAATTCTTCTAATTAATTTAAAAACAGCTCGTTTTGCTATGGTTAAATAGTAGCTGGTTGTCATACAATGGAGAAAAATAGACCACACAAGAGAGAATAAAAATGGCAGCATTTGGTACTGTGTTTATGCCGCAGATGATTCAAGCTAAGTTTTCTGACAACCAGTGGGGCGAAAGCTCAATTGTTCCTTGCGATAAGCTTGAGTTACATGCAGGTGCACACGTTCTTCATTATTCAAGTACATGTTTTGAAGGGTTAAAAGCCTTTCGCCACGAAGATGGCTCGGTTAATATTTTTAGAATGGACGCTAATATTGCGCGTATGCAGCAAAGTTCTGAATTGTTGAGTTTACCTGCTGTTGATGGCGAGATGCTAAAAACAATGATCATCGATATTGTACGTGAATACGCCGATGAAACGCCGCTTCCTCCAGGTTCTATGTATATTCGCCCAACCCACATTGGTACGGAAGCTGCCATTGGTAAAGCGGCTGCACCGTCAATGAGTTCATTGCTTTACACGCTATTATCGCCAGTGGGTGATTATTTTTCAGGTGGCGCAACTGCGTTACGTGTTTTACTTGAAGAAGATGGTATGCGCTGTGCACCGCACATGGGCATGATCAAAAGTGGTGGTAACTATGCCAGCGCGCTTGGCCCAATTTCAGCAGCACGCACTAAATATAAAGCCGACCAAATTTTATTTTGCCCAGGCGGTGATGTGCAAGAAACCGGCGCGGCAAACTTTATTTTAATTGATGGCAACGAAATCATTACTAAAGCACTTGATAGCACATTTTTACATGGTGTAACGCGTAATAGCATTTTAACCATTGCTAAAGATTTAGGTATGACGGTTAGCGAGCGCAACTTTACTGTCACTGAGCTTTTAGAGCGCGCAGCAAAACCAGGTACTGAGGCAGCACTTTCAGGCACTGCGGCAGTATTAACCCCAGTAGGTACGTTTATCCATAACGATAAAGAATACAAAGTGGGTAACGGTGAACCAGGGCCAACTACGGCACGTTTGCGCCAAGCATTGAACGATATTCAATGGGGTAAAAGCGAAGATAAACACGGTTGGTTAACTAAAATCTAATCGGGTTCTAGGGTCTGTTGACCTTTGCGGATTAAAATTTGTTCAAACTAGGGGCGGTTTAATCGCGGCGCGAGGTTTGTAACCTAGTGGGCTAAGTAAAAACCGAGCAAAGCTTCCGCGTCCTGCTCACGCCCCTTACCTACATCCATGTAGGCAACAAAGAGTAAATCGTCCCTAGGCAGAACCCTTCGGGCAGCGCCTGTTTGGCATTGATGCTGCGTTATCGCCTATTTATGGGGAATAACCACACCACATAGGCTCTGCCTTGCCTAAATACCAAACAGACTGCTGCAAATTTAACCTTGAAAGATCAACAGACCCTAATCTATTAAAAAGCCACACTATTTAGTGTGGCTTTTTGGTTTAAGCTACAGCTTAAAACTTCATTTCAATTTTGCCGTACACGTAGCGGCCATTAAAACCAAATGGTGAAAAGCCCGAGTACGAGAACAAGCGAGAGAAAGTGGTGACATCACTCACCAGCTCTCGAGTTGGATCTGGGTATACATCAAACACATTATTAGCGCCTAAGCTCAGAGTAAGGTTATTATTAAGTGCATACGCCACATCTAAATCGGTGATCCATTTAGGTTCTAACACTTCGTTACGCTCTGGATTTTCAGACGGGTCTTGTGTTTCACCATAACGAGTACTACGTAGTGTGGTGCGCCATTCGTTAAGTATCCATGTTGCGCTAAGGTTGTATTTATTACGCGGTGTGCTCACTTCAAAACGACGTAGCTCATTACCCGAGAACAAATTATCTTGCTCAACCCCAACACTTTGTAATTGTGCTGGTGGGTCAATAATATCGGTGACTTGGTTTTTACCGTAGTTGTAACCTAAATTAAACGCTACATCACCGTAATTGTCGGTGATTAAATTATAAGAAGCGACGACGTCAACGCCACGGGTTTTGCTATCGATCGCGTTTAAGAAAAATCGACCTTGGTTAGCGCCGGTGCCCTCAAGTAAGCTTGCAACGCCTGCGCCCGATAAGTTATTTGATAACACAATACGGTCATCAATTAATATTTGGTAGTAATCCACCGATAAGCTGAAGTTGAAGTCGGTTGACCACGTAAAGCCTACCCCGTAGTTAGTAGCTTCTTCTGCGTCTAAACCTGGTGAACCCAATGCAACGGCAACATCGCTGCTTGGCGCAAAGGTACCTGTTTGTGTTGGTTCGCCATCTACAAATACAGTCGCCACCGAGGTAAAGTATTGCTGTTGTAGAGAGGGCGCTCTAAACCCAGTTGATACAGAGCCGCGTAGTGCTAAGTCTTCTGTAAGTGTATAGCGGGTGGCAATTTTACCATTAAGCGTGTCGCCAAAATCAGAGTAGTCTTCGTAACGCGCGGCGATGGCAACATTCCAGTTATCTGTAATAAAGGCTTCTAAGTCAACGTAAAGGCTGACATTGTGGCGGCTGTTATCACCCGCAGATTCAGGTGTGAACCCAGGGAACACTTGTGAACCTGCAGAGCCGAATGGGCCATTAACCGGATCGGTCACGGCACCACCTGGGCCAAAATTACCACGCGCATAAGAGGCTTCTTCGCCCGCTTGAATTTCGTAGCCTTCGCGGCGATACTCAGCGCCCACTGCCACGTTAATTCCGCTGGCTAAAAAGTCAGCATCAATTTCACGGCTAAAATCAAGGTTAATAGTCAGCTGATCGTAAGTAAGCGTGCCGGCATCAAAACTGGTTTGGCTACTTGGCCCATATGAAGTGTTTAAACTATTAATAACACCAAAGTTAAAGGCATCTTGGCCATATACAGCAGAAGCATCGTAGTTCCATTCATTAGCAAAGCCTTTCACACCTAAAGCCAATGAAAAGTCATCAATGTCTGAGGTGATCACCGGCAAAAAGCCATCAGGGTATATTTCTGTAACGTTACGGCTGTCTTGGGCGCGACGATAAAAGCCACCGCCTTCACCTTCACGTTTACTGTATGAGCCAAACGAATAGAGCTCAGCATCGTTATTTAGCTGATAACCTGCGTTGTAAAACAACGCAAAGTCTTCAACAGTGCCGTTACCAAAGTTATGGTTGTAACGATCCCATGTGAATTCGCGTGGGTCGAGAGAGCCATCAGGTAAACGAGGATAGTTTTCGCGTTGGTCGTAATCAGAGCGGTTGGTTGAGCTGCGATCGCGATATTCACTAGAAATACTCAAAAAGCCGTTATCGCCTAATTCAAACCCCATATTACCTTGCAGAGTTAAAGT
This sequence comes from Pseudoalteromonas sp. DL-6, assembly GCF_004328665.1. Taxonomy (NCBI): domain Bacteria; kingdom Pseudomonadati; phylum Pseudomonadota; class Gammaproteobacteria; order Alteromonadales; family Pseudoalteromonadaceae; genus Pseudoalteromonas; species Pseudoalteromonas sp. DL-6. The sequence continues at coordinate 1,801,073 of NZ_CP019770.1, read as the reverse complement.
TTGGCCGTCGGTAAGCGAGCGGTCGCCGCCCTCAGTAAAAGCTAAGTCACCATTGGCGTCCTCAGAAACCGATTGTAACTGCGCGACACCGTCCATATCGGTAATATTTGCACCATAAACGGCACCCAAACTACCGCCACTGCTATTGCTTTTAAGGACGATATTAATCACCCCGGCGATAGCGTCTGAGCCATATTGAGCTGCGGCACCATCGCGTAATACTTCAATGCGTTCAATCGCGTTTGCAGGTATGGCGTTTAAATCAACCGATGACGAACCACGACCCGTTGAGCCGTTTAAATTAAGTAGCGCGTTACTGTGGCGACGTTTACCATTCACGAGCACTAAGGTGTGATCAGGAGCTAAGCCACGCAGTTGAGCTGGGCGCACATGGTCGCTGCCATCGGTAATTGATGGCTGTGGGAAATTAAAACTTGGTAATAACGTACTTAACAGCGCATTAGTTTCTGTTTGTCCTGAACTTTTTAAGGCGTCGCCACTAATAATATCTATGGGAACAGGGCTATCTTCGACCGTGCGACCTAGTCGGCGAGAGCCAATCACACTAATTTGTTCAATGTTTTCTTGCGCCTGAGTCTCTTGCTCAGCGGCGTTAACCGTCCATGAGCCAACAAGTGCAGCTGCTATTGTTAAAGAGATGGTTTTTTTTGCTGTAAATAGTGGTGTAAGTTGCATGACTAATTTCCCTCATTCGATGCTTTACAGGTGGTTTCAATTTAATCTTTTTAAATTAATGAACTAATTGAAATTACTGTTGTCAAGGTAGACCATTTCTACAATCGAGGTCAATTGAATTACATTCAATCTACAATTTATTTACAGCGAGTAAGCAGAGGCGTTTATTATAGCGATAGCGTAAGTAGCCATTTACCATTTGATTTTGCCAATCAGTATATCTTTAAACATGACCCAATCGCCCCATAAACTGTAAAACGGGTGCTTAAATGTGGCAGGGCGGTTTTTTTCAAAAAAGAAATGCCCAACCCATGCAAAGCCATAACCAATCAGCGGTAATAACCATAACAATACGAATTGTGAGCTAATAAACGCATAGCCGGTCAAGAGCAACACTAAGCTACTGCCAATAAAATGCAGCCTGCGACAAGTTTTATTACGATGCTCTTTTAGATAGTAAGGGTAAAAGCGTTTAAAGCTGGTAAAAGATTCAGTTTCTGTCATTACTCAACCTGTTAGTGTTTAAAAGTTGTTCATCTATTTAAGCGCAACTAGGTGCAGGTTAACAGCAATAAATGACGTTTACCGCAAGTTGATAGACAAACAAACAGAAAGTTAATAACTTAGGCTGACTATAAAAAAATAATGGTAAAGCAATGCTTAAAAAAACACTGACCTGTGCGGTTGTAATCGCACTTGCGGGTTGTTCACAACCTGCAGAAAACACTACTCAAAATGAAGTAAAAACAGCTATGAAAGCAGTTAACTCACTAGATTACCCTGAAACTAAAAAAGGCGCTGTGGTTGACACTTACTTTGGCGAAACCGTGGCTGATCCGTATCGCTGGTTAGAAGATGATATGAGTGAAGAAACGGCTCAGTGGGTTAAAACACAAAACAAGCTTACCTTTTCGTATTTAGAGCAAGTGCCTTACAGAGATACACTTAAACAGCGCCTTGAAAAACTAATGAACTACGAAAAAATCAGCGCGCCGTTTACTGAAGGTGATTACACCTATTTTTATAAAAATGATGGCCTGCAAAACCAGTACGTTTTATACCGCAGCAAAGACGGCGGTGAAGCTGAAGTGTTCTTAGATCCTAATACTTTTAGTGAAGACGGCACCACTTCAATGTCGGGTTTATCATTTTCAGAAGATGGTTCATTGTTAGCGTACCAAATATCAGAAGGTGGTAGTGATTGGCGTAAAATCATTGTTATTAATACCGAGACCAAAAAGCAGGTAGAACAAGCACTGGTTGATGTTAAATTTAGTGGCGTTAGCTGGCTGGCAAATGACGGTTTTTATTATTCAAGCTACGATAAGCCAGAGGGCAGTGAGCTTTCTGCAAAAACTGATCAACATAAAGTGTATTACCATAAGTTAGGTCAAGAGCAAGGCGAAGATACTTTAGTATTTGGCGATACAGCAGAACAAAAACACCGCTATGTGGGCGCTAAAGCAACCAAAGATGGTCGTTTCTTATTTATTAGTGCCAGCGTATCGACCTCAGGTAATAAGTTATTTATTAAAGATTTAACTAAGCCAGATAGCGAATTTGTTACTGTAGTGGGTAATACAGACTCTGATACCAGCGTGATTGACAACGAAGGCAGCAAGCTATTTTTGGTCACAAATTTAAATGCACCAAATACAAAAGTAGTGACGGTTGATGCAAGCAATCCACAGCCTGAAAACTGGCAAGATTTTATCCCAGAAACTGAAAACGTACTTAATGTAACGCTTGGCGGAAATACGTTTTTTGCCAACTACATGGTTGATGCTATTTCTAAAGTGAAACAGTACAACAAAAAAGGCGAATTGATCCGCGAAATTAGCTTACCAGGTGTTGGTACAGCGAGTGGCTTTGGCGGTAAAAAAGAGCAAACTACGCTTTATTACTCATTTACTAACTACAAAACGCCAGGTACGACTTACAGCTTTGACGTGCAAAGCGGTGAGTCAAAAGTGTACCGTAAATCGGGGATTGACTTTAATAGCGATAACTATACCTCTGAGCAAGTATTTTATACCTCTAAAGATGGCACGAAAGTACCGATGATTATCACTTACAAAAGTGATATTAAATTAGATGGTAGCAACCCAACTATTTTATATGGCTATGGTGGCTTTAATATTAGCTTAACACCTCGCTTTAGCTCTACAACAGCGGCTTGGCTTGAGCAAGGCGGTGTATACGCGGTGGCTAATATTCGTGGTGGCGGTGAGTATGGTAAAGAGTGGCATAAAGCGGGTACACAATTGCAAAAGCAAAATGTATTTGACGACTTTATTGCTGCCGCACAATACTTACAAGATAAAAAGTACACCTCTAAAAAGCGCTTAGCACTGCGTGGTGGTTCAAACGGTGGGTTATTAGTGGGTGCTGTCATGACCCAGCGACCTGACCTATTTCAAGTTGCGTTACCTGCGGTAGGCGTATTGGATATGCTTCGTTATCATACATTTACAGCGGGCGCTGGTTGGGCATACGATTACGGTACTAGCGACCAAAGTAAAGAAATGTTTGATTACTTGAAAGGCTACTCGCCAATTCATAACGTAAAAGCAGGGGTTGAATATCCGGCGACTATGATCACTACAGGCGATCATGATGACCGCGTTGTACCGTCGCATTCATTCAAATTTGCAGCTGAGCTTCAAGCGAATCAAGCGGGTACTAACCCAACGCTTATCCGTATTGAAACCAATGCAGGTCATGGTGCAGGTACACCAACCAGTAAAATTATTGACCTTTATGCTGACATGTACGGTTTTACGCTTTACAACATGGGCATTAAATCACTGTAGTGTGATTTTATAAACTAACGAAAAGCCGAGTTACGAAAGTGACTCGGCTTTTTTATGTTGGCTAACCTGAATTCAGATTAGCTAATCTATTGTATGGGGGAGAATAACCGTTGATAGGTTTTATAAGCGTACTCGTCGCTCATACCGCTTAAATAGTCACAAATAATACGCATGCCTTGATTATGTTTTTCAGCTTCAAGGTACAGGGCCTGCGTGGTTTCCGGTAATAACCGCAGCGGATCGCTGGCAAACGCAGTAAATAATTCTATGAGTAGGTTTTGCCCTTTAAATTCTATTTGCTGCATTTGTGGGTCGCGTATTAAACGCTGAAATACAAAGTGTTTGAGGATCTGTAAAACATTTTCGTATTGCTGATCTAATTTTGCGGTGTGCTTTAAAATAGGGCACTCAAATTCATCGTTTTGGGTATCTAAATGAATATGAATAATAAAGGTATTCACCAGTTCGCCTATGGCGTCTTTTCGCTCATGTTCATACTTTGAAAATAACCGCTTGGAGAGTGACTCCAGCAAAGTGTTTAACCAGTCATAGTCAAGTGCTTGTAAATGCGGTAATGCATGGGTTAGCCAATCGTCTAAACTGAGCACATCGGTAGCTATGGCATCTTCAAGATCATGAACGGCATAAGCAATGTCATCAGCCAGTTCCATAATGGCACTGTCGATTGATTTATAACGGGTTTTAGCGCGATAAGCATCTGCGTGTTCTTGGCTAGATAATAACGCTTTATCACTTGCGCTAAGAGGCTCAATAATCCAATTAAATATCGCGGCATCGTCATTGTAAATACCTTTGGCTGGTCGCCAGTCATCGGCTTTAATAAATGCACGCTGTTTATTTTCTTGTGGGATATTATGCCAAAGGTTATCAATAAAAGCTGGGTACTTAATAAACCCTAACAAGGTGCGTCTAGTTAAGTTCATGCCGTAGCCGTTACTGTAGGGCTCTAGCTTAGCCACAATGCGCAGTGTTTGTGCGTTACCCTCAAAGCCACCATGATCACGCATCATATAGTTAAGTGCAATTTCGCCGCCATGCCCAAACGGTGGATGGCCTATATCGTGGGCTAAGCATAAGGTTTCGAGTAATCCGGTTGATGGAAAATGCGCAAAGCTTGGATGCTGAGCTTTTAAGTGGCGTAATATACCAGTGCCTATTTGCGATACTTCTAAAGAATGGGTAAGGCGAGTGCGGTAAAAGTCGTTTAAGCCAATGCCCATTATTTGGGTTTTAGCTTGAAGGCGTCTAAATGCGGCAGCATGAATGATTCGTGAGCGGTCTATTTGCCAAGCAGAGCGGTTATCGTTAGGGCGGTGCTTATATTGCTCAATTATTCTATTTTGCCACTGTTTATCCATGTCACAACCTATCATTTCATTTACGACTTTAATGCTTAGTATATTATAAATAGCCTACAATAGGCGTATGAATTTTATTCAGTTGTTCGGTATTCGCGTTTATAAAGTGGCTTAGGTATAATGTTGTTTCGTATGTATGTGACTAAACCATACATAACTTAGAGTTTAATTGAGATAATACATGTTAAAAACTATTTTTCAGTTGTTGTTAGCCGCCGTTGTTATTTGGGCACTTACTCATCCGTTTATTGATACAGATGGATTGGTTTCAGATGAACAAACCAGCACTAGCGACATTAAAAAACAGAAGAAGAAAGAAAAACCATTGCACAGCGTTAAGTTGCCAAAGTTCTCAGAATTCACTGATGTGAAAGAGAAAAAGCATGCGTTTTTTAACTTTATTAAGCCCCATGTAGAAGCCGAAAACAAAAAGATTTTACAGCAACGTGCAAATCTTGAAATTGCACGCATGATGCTAGAGCACGACGAGCCGCTTAGTAAAAAACAAGCGAGTGATATTAAAAAAATACTTAAATCGTACGGCTTATCTGAAACCTTAGATACCATTACCCTCAGCCAAGCACTGCGCCGCGTAGATATTATTCCTAAAGAAATGGCCTTAATGCAAGCGGCCAATGAGTCGGCATGGGGTACTTCACGTTTTGCCCGTATTGGCTTAAACTTTTTTGGCCAATGGTGCTATAAAAAAGGCTGTGGCATGGTGCCAAGAAGACGCAACAGCGATGCAGAACACGAAGTGGCGGCATTTAAATCGGTTCGCGCAGCAGTAAGCTCTTATTTTAGAAATATTAATACTCACAATGCTTACAAAGAGTTACGTACTATTCGTGAAGACTTACGTGCACAGCAAAAGCCAATTTTAGCGACTAAATTAACGTATGGTTTAATGTCTTACTCTGAACGTGGTGAAGCGTACATTGAAGAACTAAATACCATGATTAATCAAAACCGAGCGTACTTTGATGAATAAAATGGTATTAAAATTAGTGACAGCCAGCTTTTTAGCAGTAGCGGCTAGTAGTGCGGTTGCTAAAGAATTTGTGATGTCGTATGACGGTTTTTATGACCGTTTAAAAGTGGTGAACAAAGGGGACTTTCAGTACGCCCGAGTAAACTTTTACATTAGCGATATTGGTACTAACGAAGTATGTAGTATTAAAAGCGGTACTATTTTAACTGAAAAGAATGAGTACCCGCTTAATTATACCGACAAAGCACAATTGCTATTACCGTTCGATAAACAGCTAGATACCGATAAAGCCGTGATTGTGGTTCAGCCACAAAATCCGGTTCACGATTGTCAGTTAAAGTTACAAATAGAAGCTAACGAGCTTGAGGGTCTAGCGTTATCAAAGCAATCGTTATTAGTTATTAATAATGAGCTTGAAGAGCTATTAACAGACCTATCTGGCTTTTTTGTTAGCAAACTAATGTGGTTTTTATTGCCTGAACAAAAAGGCGTGGTTGTTACCTTTAAAACCCCAAAGCAATTTGATGATGAGCGTATAACGTGCGAAAAGTCAGTGTGCTATTTTGAAGTAACCGATAGCTGGGAAGATAACACAACCGTATTAGCTGATATTAACGAGGTTGTTAAAGTAACGCCTTGGATCAGTAAGTAACCATAAAAATAGTAAACGTATAAAAGCGGCATCCATTATGATGCCGTTTTTTTTATGACTAAATGATGGCAGAGGGGGCTTTTGCTAATAGGCTTTTTTCATCATGGGTGACCACTTTATTTCGGCCTGTTTCTTTAGCAAGATAAAGTCGTTTGTCGGCTTGTAACAACAGGGCTTGCATATCTAGCTCGCGCACTAACATGCTACTTACCCCAGCACTTACAGACAGTGCAATGCTGTGGCCATTAAAATAAAACGGGTATTCATTAATACTACTGCAAAGCTTTTGAGCTAACTGCCTAGCTTGCGCTAAGTTTTGTTGATTAAGAAAAATAGCAAACTCTTCGCCGCCAATACGAGCAGTAACACCAAGCTCAAAAAACAATTCGTTAATATGTTGTGCAATCCACTTTATCGCTTCATCGCCGGTTTCATGGCCGTATTGGTCGTTCACTTGTTTAAATAGGTCAATATCGAGCATGATCAACGACACTCTGCTGTTAAGAGGCGCGGTTTTAGTAATTTTTTTACATAAACGAAAAAATCCACGCCTATTTAAAAGCTGTGTTAACGGGTCGTGATTCGCTAGATTAATTAGTCTAGATTCAGCATTAGCAAACTTAATAAACGGCAAAATTAGCGCACTGGCGGTGGTTAAAAATAAATGCGTTACTAATAACAGCTGTAAACCTGACGCTAGGCTGGCTTGACTGATTTTGCTTGAGTAGAGCAAAACAAGAAGTACAACTTGCAACAGCATTACCACACTGTGAAGTGCAAAACAGGCTATGAGTAAGCGTTGTTGTACTACAGCAACACTTGGGGTTTTAATCATTAAATACGCAGCGTAACTAAATAACACAGCAGTAATAATACTGGTAATAATTTGCCCTGCATCAATAAGGTACACTGCAAGTAAAAGCGTACAGCACATGGCGCAGGCATAGTATAAAGGCGTTACTTTTATCGCGGGCGCTTGGCTTTGTGGTATTAACCCTAAAATAACCAGTAATGGGCTTAAAATAATAAAAACGTAAGCAAAAAAGTGGGTTAACAGGGGGAAGTCAATAAAGTCTCTTAAACCTATTAATGCAATAGCGGTAATAAATGAGCAACAGGCAGAAGCAAAATAAAAATAGCAAGGTTGCTTTTTGTATCTATAAACAGAAAAAAAGAACACCGCAATAAATAAGTTAAGAATAAAACAGAGGCTAATTAATGTAGGTAAATGAAGCATGTTAAAGGGGCTCTTTTAGCTAAGGGAAGGCGTTTATACAACAGTAAGTATTAGGTAGTAACACTAAAATAGCAAGGGGGTAAAAAGTATTAACTTTTATCCCCTACTACAAACTTAACCCGTTAAGGCCAGTGGCTAGACTAAACTTTTTAATGCAGCGTCTATTTTAGTGAAATGAAAACGGTAGTTATGGTCTAAGGCTTTTTTAGGCACCACATACTGACCGGTAGTAAGTAAGTCAGCCATTTCACCCATTAATATATTAAGCACCCCAGCTGGCATAGGCATAAACGCAGGGCGTGATAATGCTTTTCCTAATGATTTACTAAACTGCTTGTTACTTACCGGCTCAGGAGCTGTGGCGTTGATAGCACCAGATATTTCACTATTACGAATTAAAAATAAAATCAGTTGCACCATGTCATCAATGTGGATCCAAGACATACCTTGTTCACCATGGCCAATTGGCCCACCTACGCAAAGTTTAAAGGCAGGTAGCATTTTACCCAGCGCGCCGCCTTTTTTAGCCAGTACAATACCGGTACGCAATAAGCACACACGGGTGTCGTCAGATTCAGCCTGTAAAGCTGCTTGCTCCCAATCTTTACAAAGTTGATGGCTAAATTCATCGTGAGGCTCGGTATTGTTTTCATCAACTAGGCTGTCGCCTTGGCGACCATAATAACCAATTGCACTGCCAGATATAAAAGTATGCGGCGGAGTATGGCATTGATTTATAGCATCACTAATTGCTTGCGTGACAATAATTCGGCTATCGCGAATAACCGCTTTTTGTTTATCACTCCAACGTTTATTAACAATAGGCTCGCCGGCTAAATTAATAACCACGTCAACGGTATTAAAATCAACATCCTCAAGGCTATCAATAGCGTTAACCTGATGCCCTAACAATACTTTTGCTTTGGTTGGGTTTCTGCTTAGCACTGTAACGTCGTGGTGATGCAACAAGAAGGGGCAAAGGTGCCTACCAATTAAGCCTGTGGCGCCAGTAAAAAATATATGCATTGCAACTCCAAAATTATAAATAAAGCAGGATGTTTAAAATTTATACTCTCCAGCTCAACGATTTGCAAATTTATACGTACCAATAATTTTTATGATCACCTAGGGTCTGTTGGTCTTTGCGGATTAATATTTGTTCAAACTAGGGGCAATTTAATCGCGGCGCGAGGTTTGTAACCTAGTGGGCTCGATAACTGCTCCTGCGTTATTCTACTGGCTTACATCCATGTAAGAATAAGTAAAAACCGAGCAAAGCTTCCGCGTCCTGCTCACGCTCCTTACCTACATCCATGTAGGCAACAAAGAGTTAATTGCCCCTAGGCAGAACCCTTTGGGCAGCGCCTGTCTGGCATTAATGCTACGTTATCGCCTATTTATGGGGAACAACCACACCACATAGGCTCTGCCTTGTCTTAGTACCAAAAAGACGGCTGCAAATCTAATCTTGAAAGGCCAACAGACCCTTAAATATTTCATTCTATTAGCTTTTGCCTTACACTAAAGCCAAATAACAGCAATAGGATAATGGTATTGGCAAGTTTAACTGGGGTAAATAAAAGCTTAATAATTTTTGCCGCTTTGGTAATTGTGCTAGCGGGTGTTAAAGCCGCAAGCGCTATTGTTATTCCGTTTATTTTGGCAGCATTTATAGCCATAATTTGTAGCCCACTCATTAATTTTTTTGCTCGTTACCGTATTCCAAAAGGCATAGCGGTAGTGCTTGTAGTGCTTATTATTATGGGCTTAGGGGTTAGCTTAGGCGGTTTAGTAGGTCAGTCGGTTAACGATTTTTCAAAACAATTACCTGAATATAAAGCACAATTAAAAGAAGAATTTGTATGGTTGGTTGATGTGGCCTCGCAATACAATATTTTAATTAATAAAGAACAAATTTTGTCTATGTTTGATCCTGGCAAAATGGTTGATGTTGCCACCAATATGCTAACGGGTTTAGGTAGCGTAATGGCCAATATGTTTTTAATTATTTTAACAGTTGTTTTTATGCTGTTTGAAGGGCCGATACTTGGCAAAAAAATTCATTTAGCACTGGACGATCCCGACAGCAAAATCAAGCAAATTGACCGCTTTCTAGACTCTATTAACTCTTATTTAGCCATTAAAACCTTAGTGAGTTTAGCTACCGGTGTAATTGCTGGTTTTTACCTGTGGATACTCGATGTTGATTATTTTGTACTATGGGGCGTATTGGCATTTATGCTCAATTACATTCCTAACATTGGTTCAATCATTGCGGCTGTGCCAGCACTGTTACTGGCGCTTATTACGCAAGGCCCATTAGTGGCAGGACTCGTCGGCGCTGGTTATTTAACTATTAATACCGTTATGGGGAATATTGTAGAGCCAAAATACATGGGTAAAGGCCTCGGGCTTTCTACCTTGGTGGTGTTCTTGTCATTAATATTTTGGGGCTGGTTATTAGGCTCTGTGGGTATGCTGCTATCAGTGCCGTTAACCATGATTGTAAAAATAGCACTAGAAGCCAGTGACGAAGGGCGTTGGTTAGCTACTATGCTTGGCACAGGTGAAGAACCCGTTATCAAATCAGAAGACTAATACCTTACAAAGGCGTGCCTTCATAGCACGCCTTTTAGAAAGCTAAGCAACTATTAAATTAGCTAAAGCGCTATCTACAGCATTTATAGATCCCTCTAAATATCCTGCTTCTTGCTGTGCAAACTCACTCCCCACAAAATGCACTTGTAACTGTTTAAGCTGCTCGCTAAGCCCTGAAAAATTGAATTCAGGATGCTGCGATACACCTATTTGGTCATCTTTGTTGGCAACAAATTCATCCTCAGCCCAATCTTTTATAATGCAGCTTTTCGCTGTATAGGCTTGCTCACCGTAAAAATAGCTGAGCTGATCAAGGCAAGCTTGGGTTAATTGCTCGCGAGTTACTTTACTGCGCTGCAAGTAAGGCACGCCAATAAAGCCAAACAAAGCAGAGTGAGAATGCTCACTGGCTGACGCATCATGAACTTCTACCAATGGGCCTACACGGCTAAAACATTGCCCCGATAAATTTTTATCTCGCCAAAAGGCGTGTTCAAAGGTGGCAACAAACTTTGCTTGGCCTGCCATCCACGTAGGCACCGACGCTAAACGCTGTGCTAAAACATTATTAGCCCATAAATGCGGGGTTAAATGTTGGCTGATCATTCTAGGGGGTAACGCCAACAGTAACTGATCGCAAGTATAGTATTGCGTACTCCCTTGGTAATTAGCGCTTATATGCCAGCCATCGGAGAGCTTTTTTACTTCGCTAACAGCGTGCTCTAATTTAACGGTGTTTGGCTCAAGCTGATGATAAAGCGCATCAATAAGCTCGTCCATACCGTTTTGTATTCTAAATAACTGCATTTCGCCAGCCCCTGCAACTTGCTGGGCAGGCACTGTGTGTGATGCTTGGTATAACACATCGCCTTGGGTGTATTGCTCAAACACAGGGATGTTTAAAGCGGCAACTAACTGTTGAATATTAGGCTGATGCGGAAATATCCAGGTAGGGCCTAAATCGTGGCCAATGGTGTTGTTGGTCGGTAAATAATGAGACGCAATTCTGCCACCTAAACTGGCTTTGGCCTCTAATAATAAAAACGGAATGTTACGTTTTTTAAGGCTGTAAGCAGCATATAAGCCAGCTAAGCCACCACCAATAATAACCACAGGTTTATGCATTTTAAAATCACTTTAGCTAAGTCAATCTACTGGTAGGTAGTTTGTGGTTTTTGTGCAGTTTTGTCAAAACGTTTTATGGACTAAGTGAATAATCTGAGTACGCCTCTATATTCAGGAAAATGAGCGAAGCGGGAACAGAGTGTTAATTAATTACGCTTTAAAATAATAAAAACTTAATGATAGTAATATGTTAGCTAATTTGTTAAAACTATATCTAGTAGAAAAATTAAACGTAGCGCTGGTATAGATATGTGCGGATGGCGCATAATACTAAACTATGGGAAGTCCACAATTTCCTCAAAGATAATATAGAAAATAATGACGGGTACAGAATTTTCTATCAAAAAGGAAAGCCTATTGCTTCCGAAGATACTATTCAGCGTGTGTTTAGGTTGACTTGGTACGCCTCTCCGTATGACGTAAATTCTGAGTTAAAAACTGTCTAGTGAAAGCTGGGAAGTCCAGTTTATCAAACCTGCAGTGAAAACAGTCATGCTTACCATAAAATCAGATAAAAACTTATAATAATTTACTTAGACGTAACTAAAAAAGTGGGTTAGGGTTCGATCTGCTATACATTTTGGCCCAGTATTTTAGTAAGCTGAGCGCAGTGTTATATTTACCTAACTAAGGAGCAGAAAATGGCAACAATGACATCAGCCACTCTAAACGAACAGATTATTTCAATCGAAGAAGCTATTAGTCTAAGGGATAACTCATCATCAAGACCAAATTTTAGGTGCCCAGAGTGCCACCAACCCGTTCGAGCGCATAAATCAGGTGGTCATGCAGCTGCACATTTTGAGCATTTAGAGCGCAATGCTAATTGTACACTTAGCCATGTTGCACGATAGAAATAATAAGGATGTAAAAATGCAGCCTTTAAGGCTGCATTTCCCAAAACACTAATAAACTAACCTTTAAAATATCAAGCCAGAATACATGTCGCTTACTTTTGAACTTGTTAAAGCCCCATTTTAAGCTGCTGAATGAATTGCTCTATCATTGCTATTTCACACTCTTTATAAGTTACTACAGCTTCTGGTGAATTAGGCTGTTTTAACATATAACGCCACTGGCAACTTTTTTGAATGTACTTATCTTTGGCGTTAAGACTTTGTTTAAACAGTGACAAAATGACGGTATTACCGGTTTCACTTTCTAATTCGGCCAGTTCAAAGGTGCGCTTTTGGATCCAGCTGTCTTGTTGCTGTTGCACTTTATTTAATTTGGCATCTAAACATTGTGTGTAATCTTTAATTTGCTCGGGTAGGGCATTGTTTTGCAATGTACACTCTTGCACTGCAGCCATACTTTGCTGCGCCCATAAAAATAAAAGGCTTAAGCTAAAAAAAAGGATGTAGTTATTTTTTTTCATGGTAATTAAACTCGAGAATAAATTTTGCACCGCCTAAACGTTGCGACTGAGATATAGTTAACAGCCCGTGATATGACTTAACCAAGTCAGATACAATAGCCATACCAACACCGTGGCCGCTTTCGTAGGTATCTAGGCGCGTACCGCGTTGTAACAATGATTCGCGTTTATCTGGCTTAATGCCCGGGCCGTCATCACAAATACTTATACTGAGCGTTTTAGCTTGTGAAACGTTAATACTGACTTGGGAGCGACAGGCTTTACAGGCATTATCTATTAAGTTGCCTAATAACTCCATTAAATCGGTTTTATCACCTAAAAAGTAATCTTTATCGCTCATTTGGCAATTAAATATAATGTCTTTATCGCGGTATACTTTACTCATTGCGCTTAAGATAGAATCGATAACTGGTTTGATAGGGGTTTGCTTTTTCCATGTATCGGAAGCACCCGTGGCGGCACGTTTTAATTGGTGCTCGATCATCACATTAATTCTGTCGAGTTGTTCTTGTGCATCTGCATCGTTAGCGAGTGGGCTTGATTTTAAAACAGCTAACGGCGTTTTAAGTGCATGGGCTAAATCGCTAAGAGAGGCGCGGTATCGTTCTTTTTGACGTTGCTGCGACTCTAACAGTAAATTTAGGTCGGCTTTAATCGTTTGCAGTTCAACGGGGTATAAGCCTTTAATTTCTTGAATATCGCCTGATTCAATGGCTTTTATTTCTTTATCTAGGCGCTGCAGAGGTCGTGCACTCCAAATAAAACCAATGGCCATTAAACCTGCAATGGCAATCCCCATTATAAACATCCAATCGACTAAGGTTTGTTTAAAGCCGTCCATTAAACGCAGTAGGGCGTCGTTACGTTTTAATAAAATAAAGCGAGCTTGCTCTGATTGGTCAATATTATTAAGTATTACCGTCAAACTTAACTGCCAATAGGCGGTGTTGTTATACACCACACGTCTAAAGTCGGCGGCGCCTGCTTTGGGCTCTATATATTGGGGAACAAAGTTAACGTTAACCGCCGACTCAGAATGCCAAATAGGCACGTCGTCACGGTATATCATGGCGTAGGTGTCTGAGTTTAAATTGTTGAGTTCGGGGGTTAATATAGAGCTGGGCATAATAATACCGCGCTCGGTAAAATCAACTTCGGAAATAAGTGAATACAGGTGTGCTTCGAGGTTTTTTTCGGTGGCATCAACAAGTGACGCATAATATGCCTTACCTATAGAGTAAAACAAAATGGGTAGGGCGACTAACAAAACAAAGACAAGGATAAAACCTTGCCTTATTTTTAACGAAATTTGCGGTGCTACCACTGGCTTTTAAGCCTGTAACCACGTCCGCGTAATGTTTCCACTGGGTTAAGCACGCCATCTGGGTCGAGTTTTTTACGCAAACGTAGTACAAACACTTCAATAACGTTCGAATCAAGGTCGAAGTCTTGATCGTAAATATGCTCTGTAAGCTCAGACTTTGAAATTACTTTTTGTGGATTAACCATTAAGTATTCAAGTACTTTGTACTCATACGCGGTTAAGCTCAGCTCTTTGTCGTTTACCCATACTTGTTGTGAACGGGTATGAATTTTAATAGGGCCTGCTGTCATTTCAGGGTTTGCTTTACCTGCACTGCGACGAATAAGCGCATTACAGCGAGCAATTAGCTCTTCCACATGAAACGGCTTAGTTAGGTAGTCATCGGCACCGGCATCTAGGCCTTCTACTTTGTCTTGCCAGCGATCGCGCGCGGTTAAGATCAAAATAGGGATAGTTATCCCTTGGGCACGTGCTTTATTTATTAGCTCAATACCGTCTATTTTAGGTAGGCCTAAATCAACTACAGCCATGTCTAAAGGGTATTCAGTGATGTGAAAAAGGCCAGCCTCACCATCGTGACATAAATCAACGCTGTAACGCTCTTTTTCTAATGCATTGCGCAGGTTGTCTGCCAAATGTAAATCATCTTCTATTACTAAAATTCGCATTGGTTAATCCTTTTTCACTTCGCCAGTTTTCTTGTTTATTTTCAAATCGACGACGTGGCCGTCAGCTTTTAAGATTCGTACAGTAAAAAAAAGTGTTTCTTCAGAAATTTTTAACGTTGTACCGTCTGTAGTTTGCTTTGCAAGTATTACTGCTTTCTTTTTGCTTACCTCAACTTTATCGGCTTTGCTTTTGGTATTGTTTGCATGGGCAAAATTAGCCAAACACATTACCGCGATTAAGTTGAGTATTAATAATACACGCATTGCGAAACTCCTAGAACAGACCTGCTTAGCTCAGAAACTAAGCCACTAAAACTTTAATACCACGACGTGTATTTAAGTTTTTATAAGGCAAAGTTTAATTAAAAATGAGTGAACAAACCCTGAATTACTGGTTGCAGTTAAACAGGGGTCACAGTTTAATTAAGCAGGGAACACTTTTTTAAATGGTTTAACGATAGAATTTTCATATACGCCACCGGCAACATAGGGATCATCTGCGGCCCATTCTCTGGCGTCTTCTAAAGAATTAAATTGAGCAATCACTAAAGAACCCGTAAAACCTGCGTCTTGCGGGTCTTCACTATCAATGGCCGGAAGAGGGCCTGCGGTTAATAGTCGGCCTTCGTCTTCTAGGATTTGTAAGCGCGCTAAATGAGCTGGGCGTGCCGCTTTACGGTGCTCTAAACTATTTTGGACGTCTGTTGAATAAATCATATACAACATAAAAATACTCTCAAAACTTGTTAAATTTAATTAACTGCATACTAGCATAGCGTTGATAAATGGTGAATTAAAAGTGTTTATGGTGATGTTTACAGCAAGAATGTTTTTTTACACGGTAATTGCTTGAAAAGCGTTGCGTAACACTGGTAGAGTCCCTTGGATAAGATAAATAATAACAAGGTTATTACATGAGTGAAAATAGAGAGCACTTTAGCTCCCGCTTAGGATTTATATTGGCAGCGGCAGGTTCTGCTGTGGGTATTGGTAACTTAGTAGGCTTTCCAGTTTCTGCGACTAAGAATGGCGGTGGTGCATTTTTGCTCGTCTATGCTTTGTTCGTCGCATTCATTTGTTTACCTGTAATGATGGCCGAAATGGCCATGGGTCGTCATGCACAAAAAGACCCGCTTGGTGCATACAAGGTATTAGCTAATAACGACAAAAAATGGAAGTTTGCTGGCTTTTTAGCAGTATTAACGCCATTTATGATTGCTGTTTTTTATATGGTGATCACGGTGTGGATTTTTGGTTACTTAAGCCAAACCGCACTGGGTAATTTAGATATGCTGGCAAACCCTGGGCATTTTGGTGAGTTTATAAATAGCTACACCGTGTTTGGTTATATGGCACTGGTTGTGGTTATTGTTAACCTTATTTTGGTCGGTGGTGTAAAAGACGGCATAGAAAAAGCGGCTAAATTTTTAATGCCTGCTTTGTTTGTCATGCTAATTATACTGGTGGGTTATGTACTCACCCTTGATAACGCAATGGCGGGTGTTAAGTACTACATTATTCCTGATTTTAGTAAAATGAATGCCAGCGTGCTTAACGGTGCACTGAGCCAAGCGTTTTTCTCATTGTCGTTAGGTATGGGTATTTTAATTACCTATGCCTCTTATATTTCGAAAAAAGATGACATTGTAGGCAGTGCTAAAATGGTCGCTATTACCGACTCACTGGTTGCGTTTGTAGCAGGCTTAATGGTGTTACCGGCTATTTTTAGCTTTGACCCAAATACCGATCCGGCTAAGTTATCTGACTCGTCAGTTTCAATGATTTTTGTCTATCTTCCAAAAATCTTATTAGCGCTACAAAATGATATTGGTTACCTTGGCGCATCAGCCGTGGCATTTATTTTCTTCTTATTGGTATTTTTTGCTGCGATCACATCATTGGTATCTATTGTTGAAGTACCAACTGCAACACTAAGCGACCGTAAAGGCATTAGCCGTAAAAAAGCGTTGGGCATACTTACTTTATCAACTGGTATATTAACTATTTTGTGTATTATGTCGTTTGGTATGATTGACAGCCTAACTACTTTTACTAGCTACGGTAGTGGTAATAAGAGCTTTTTTGATGTTGTTTATGACGTATTCTACGACACAATATTGCCTTTAAATGGTTTAATGGTGTGTTTGTTTGTAATGTATAAATGGAAAAAAGTTCGCTTAAGTGAAGAGCTAAGACAGGGCTCTCCTAATTATGCTAATAGCTTTATGGAAAAGTACGTTAACTTTTCACTGCAAACCTTTATTCCAGCGATATTATTAATCATTTTTGTAAATACCGTTGCGACGAAGTTTTTTGATATCAGTATTTTTGGTTTTTAAGTTAAATTAATTTAAGCTAAATTTATTAAGCCGCGCTTGTCGCGGCTTTTTTATTGCTTTTCGTTAATTCAGTGCACCAGAGTCTAAATAGTCACCCATTCCTAGGGTAAACATCCATATGCCCCATAAACTGTGCTCAAGAACACAGGCAAAGGTTGAGCGGCTTTGTGCGTAGGTATAAGCAAATAGTAACCCGCCTATAAACGATAAACTTACTGCAACCCAATTAGCGTAAACAATATGTGCCAGTGCAAATACACTCGCACTGACAATAATGCGTAGCCATTTACTGGGCATAATGCGTTTATAACGATGAAAAAAGTAGGTTCTAAATATTAATTCTTGCGGGATCACCGACAATAAAGGGTAGAGCAGTAATAGCATCAGCCAGTCGGCGAGGTTTTCTCGAGGTAAAGTAAACCAGTGTCCTTGGTAAAGTAAGTTGTAAAATACCCCCGAAAATAACGCGCCAATAAAGAAAAAGCTAAACATACGGCGCTTCACAGCAGAAAACTGCCCCAAGCTAGTTAATCTAAAACGTTTAAAGTGAGTGTCGTTTAGTAGCAACATACAACACACACTCATGAGGATGATCAGTGCCGGAATAAGCCAGTTAGATAAATATTGGCGAATATTAAAGCCAATTAAAGGCAGAATAATAAAAATAAAGGCAAATTCAAACCAGCGATATTGATTAGCGTTCACGTTTGCTCACGGTGATTTTTATCTCACCCTAGCAAACGATTAAGTCATCTTTATGACCATAAAACAGCCAAGCTGATTATATTTAAACCCACTGACTCTTACTAAGGCTCTTAGCCCTCGGTTAAGGTTGACTTACCCCCTTGCAACCCTTAGCCTGCCTGCTTTTATTTTTACATCATTGTATTGCCACTCTAATGGGTTTAAGCCTAGGCGTGTATTTAGGAGCAAAAAATGAATAAAGCAGAACTGGTTGCAGCCATTGCGGATGCGAGTGAATTAACAAAAAAAGACGCACAAGCTGCGTTAACCAGCTTACAAAAAGTGATTACAAAGTCATTGTCTGAAGGCGATCAGGTACAAATATCAGGCTTTGGCACTTTTGCACTAAGCTATTACCCAGCGCGTACTGGTCGTAATCCACAAACTGGTGAAACGATTGAAATACAAGGGGCTAATAAAGCCGTATTTAAACCAGCAAAAGCGCTAAAAGAGCGTCTTTAATTTAAAATTTTAATGCCTGTAAGTTCGCTTCTCCCCTAAAAGCCAACATTTAGCTTACAGGCTCTTTGCTTTATTACCTTTGTCTGTAGTATCTGCAATCAGTGTAAATAATTTACATTGCTTGCTTATTCATTTTTATAAAAACTTATTATATTCAGCGTGTTATATTTGGTATGTGATATGCAAATACAGTTATGTATTGAATGAAATAAGGAGTATTTAATGAGTAACTTACATAACAGTAATCGTTTACAAGGTAAGAAAATTGCCATTTTAGCCGCCGATGGATTTGAGCAAAGCGAGTTACTCTCGCCACAGGCTGCATTACTTGAGGCGGGCGCCGATATAGAGGTTGTTTCTATTAAAGAAGGGCAGATCACCGCATGGGATGAAGACAAGTGGGGTGAAAAAGTTGCTGTTGATAAATTAGCAGCCAATGCAAATGCCGCCGATTACGATGCGCTTTTACTACCTGGTGGTTTGTTTAACCCCGATAGCTTACGCCAAGACTCGGACGCTAAGGCATTTGTAAACGGCTTTTTTGGGGCAAAGAAAAACAAACCCGTTGCCGCTATATGTCATGCGCCGTGGTTACTCGCTGAAATTAATAAGCTCAGAGACAAAAAGGTTACTTCGTATCCTAGTATTAAAAGCGATTTAATTAATGCGGGTGCTAACTGGGTTGACCAAGAGGTTTGTGTTGATCAAGGCTTAGTGACTAGCCGCAGCCCTGCAGATTTAGACGCGTTTAATGCTAAATTTATTGAAGAGATCCTTGAAGGTAAGCATCAAGCGCATTAAGTTAGCGCTACAAAAAAAGGGCATGTTACATGCCCTTTTTTAGTGGTTAAAAAATCGTTGATTAAAGCGCTGTTGCGGCTTTCATCTCGCTTACAAATGTTTTTAGCTGTGATGTCATCGCGTCTAAATCATTTAAGTTTGCTTCAATGATTTTTACGACTGCAGAGCCTGAAATTGCCCCCGCAGCACCGGCTTTAAGCGCGGCTTTTACATCATCAGGTGTTGAAATACCAAAACCTAATAATGCAGGCGCACTGTGGTACTCTTGCAGGCGTGTAACCACATGGGTTGCAGGCATTTGTGCTTTAGTATCGGTGCCTGTTACCCCTGCACGAGACAGTAAGTAGGTATAGCCGCGACCGTACGATGCACACTCACGTAGCGTATCGTCACTGGCGTTCGGCGTGGCGATAAAAATTGGGTCTATACCATTGGCCATGGCGGCTTTTCTAAACATTTTCGACTCGTGCAATGGCACATCAGCCACCAAAATAGAGTCAACGCCTACTGCTTTTGCATCAGTGTAAAATTTTTCTAAGCCACGTTTAAATATTAAGTTTGAATACAACAATAAGCCAATTGGAATATCGGCATTGTACTGGCGTATTTCTTTAATAATATCAAAACAATCTTGTGTATTAATGTGTACATCTAAAGCACGAATATTGGCCTGTTGAATAACAGGGCCGTCGGCAATCGGATCTGAAAACGGAATACCCAATTCCAGTCCGTCAGCGCCGCCATCGATTAAGCTTTTAATAATTTCGATGCTTTGCGCTTTACCTGGATCGCCAATGGTTACAAACGGTACGAAAGCACCCTGGTGTTGCTCTTTAAGCGCGGCAAACATTTTTCCGTAACGGTCAGTTTTTACTTGGCTCATAGTTGACCTTCCTCTGATAATACCTTGTGTACGTGGGCTAAATCTTTATCGCCACGACCACTTAAATTAATAACAATAATACTGTCCTGCGTTTGCTCTTCTGCATATTCGAGGGCGTAGGCTAGCGCATGACTTGATTCAAGCGCAGGAATAATCCCTTCGTGTTTAGCCAATGCTTGAAAGGCATCAAGTGCTTTGGTGTCGGTAATACCTACATATTGAGCACGGCCCGTTTCGTGTAAAAAGGCATGTTGTGGCCCTACAGCAGGGTAATCTAGTCCCGCCGATACAGAGTAAGACTCTTCAATTTGACCATCTGTATTTTGCATAATATAAGTGTAAGTACCGTGCAAAATACCTTTTGTTCCCTTACAGATGGTTGCGCCATGCTCGTGCGTGTCTAACCCTTTACCTGCAGGTTCAACGCCAATAAGCTTAACGCTTGGCTCATCAATAAAATCGGTAAACATACCAATGGCGTTTGACCCACCGCCTACACACGCAATAACCGCATCAGGCAAACGGCCTTCGGCTTTAAGTACTTGTTGTTTTGCTTCTTCACCAATTATTTTTTGATATTCACGTACAATAGTCGGGAATGGGTGAGGACCCGCGGCTGTACCTAAAAGGTAATGAGCGTCTTGATAATTTGCTGACCAGTCACGTAATGCTTCATTAACCGCATCTTTTAATGTGCCCGAGCCTGCCGTTACTGGAATAACTTCAGCGCCCATGAGTTTCATTCTAAATACGTTTGGCTGCTGGCGTTCAACATCTTTTGCACCCATGTAAATACGGCATTTTAAGCCAAGCAATGCACAGGCAAGTGCAGTGGCTACACCATGTTGGCCGGCGCCGGTTTCTGCTATGACTTCTTTTTTACCCATGCGTTTGGTAAGCAGTGCTTGGCCTAATACTTGGTTTGTTTTGTGCGCACCACCGTGTAGTAAATCTTCACGCTTTAAGTACAGTTTTACTTTTGGGTTTTTAACTAAGTTACGCGTTAGCGTAAGCGGCGTAGGGCGACCCGCATACTCGTTAAGTAATTTACTTAGCTCTGCCTGAAACTCAGGATCTTTTTGTGCTTTATTAAATTCGTTTTCTAACTGCTTAAGCGCAGGGACAAGCAGTTCCGGTACAAACATACCGCCAAACTCGCCAAAATAAGCTGGATTTTGCATTTTAACCTCAATAATTTCTGATACTTGTAAAAGCATGATGTAGTTTGTTTGCACACTTTTTCCCTGGAGACTCTTCAACACCTGAATTTAAATCAAGTCCAAGAGCACCTTGAAAAAGTGCATCGCTAATATTGTCTGGGTTTAAGCCGCCAGCAAGCATAAAGGGGGTCGTAGCATCGCGAAGCACTGACCAATCGAATGTTTTGCCTGTGCCGCCAGCCTGTGAATCACTGTGGGTGTCGTATAAATGGCGATCTGCGCCTGCAACAGGTTGTGGTAAAACATCTTTTATCGCCTGTGCTTTCCAAATTTCACAATTACGTGGTAATTCATTACGTAACGACGCAATGTATTGTTCATCTTCTTGGCCATGTAATTGAACGGCTGATAATTTAAGTTGTTTAACGTGTTCAGCCACGTCAGATATAGCGGCATTAACAAATACACCGACAAATTTTAAAGGCGCACTTTGGCTGATTTCTTTGGCGCAATCTAAATCGACAAAGCGGGGGGATTTAGGGTAAAAAATCAGCCCGCCATACACAGCGCCATTGTTATAGGCTGCCATAGCGTCTTGATTACGGGTTAAGCCGCACACTTTGTTCTCGCCTAATATTACGCGGCGGCATGCTTGTAATAAATCAGCTTCAGCCATTAATGAGCTGCCAATTAAAAAGCCATTGCATAAAGGGGCTAAGCGTTTTACATCTTGATGGGTGTAAATACCTGACTCAGAAATAACCACTTTATTACTAGGAATAAGCTTACGTAGTCGTTCTGTAGTGGCTAAGTCGGTGCTTAAGTCTCGCAAATCGCGATTATTGATGCCAATTATTTGCGCATCAAGTGCCAGCGCACGGTGCACTTCTGCTTCGTTACTTACCTCAGTTAATACTGACATATTTAACGAGTCGGCCACGGCATGCAGTGCTTTATATTGCTGATCGTCAAGCACTGATAGCATCAGTAAAATAGCGTCGCCGCCATATATACGTGCCATATAAACTTGGTACTCATCAATAAAAAAGTCTTTACAAATAAGCGGCTGTTCTACTTGGCTGCGCACAAATTCAAGGTAATCAAAACTGCCTTGAAAGTACTTTTCGTCAGTTAGTACACTCATACAAGTGGCATATTGCTTATACGCTTGGGTGATTTCTGTTAAATCAAATGGCTGACGAATCAACCCCTTAGAGGGCGATGCTTTTTTGCATTCTAAAATAAACTGTGTGCCTGGCGCTGCCAGAGCTTTGTAAAAACTACGCTCTGTTGGTTTGGCTTGATGTTTAAAGCTCTCCAGCGGCCGCACCGCCTTACGCTCAATGAGTTCTATTTTTTTATCAGCAATAATTTTATCTAATACATTAGCCATGACTTACCTCAATAATTGCATTTAGTGTGTCCATGGCCTTGCCTGAACGTAATAAAGAGTGTGTGATTTGCGCACCTTGTTTTAACGATTGTGCTTGGCCGGTTAAGTACAGCAATGCGGCTACATTAACAACAATAGCAGCGTTGTGTGCCTCAGTGCCTTTACCTTGTAAAATAGCAAGGCTGGCGTTTGCATTGTATTGTGGGCCTTCACCGGCTAATTGTTCAAGTGAATAGTTTGCAAGGTCAAAATCACTTGGGTTGAGTGTGTACTGGGTGATTTTGCCATTATTAAGCTCTACAACCTGTGTTGAGCCATGTAAGGCGATTTCGTCAGTACCAGAGCCGTGTACTATCATAGCGCGTTTAGTGCCTAGAGTATTAAGCGTTTGTGCCATAGGCATGCATAAAGACTCATCGTACACGCCCAGTAATTGCACCTCAGGAGCGGCTGGATTAGCCAGTGGCCCAAGAATATTAAAAATAGTTCGGGTTTTTAAACTGGTACGCACGTTCATCGCATGACGCACACCACTGTGGTAGTGCGGTGCAAATAAAAAGGTAAAACTTGTGCTCTCTAAACAACGGGCAGCGACCTCTGGGGTCATATCGATATTGATCCCCAGTGCTTTGAGCAAGTCAGCAGACCCTGAATTACTCGACACGCTGCGATTGCCATGTTTTACCATATTAATACCAGCTGCTGCCGCTACAATCGCGGCGGTGGTACTAATATTTATAGTGTTTGAACCATCGCCACCAGTACCGCAACTATCAGCAAGTTGCGTTTTATTAGTGATAAAGGGAACGGCATTTTCACGCATTGAAGCGGCCGCACCGGCAATCTCATCGCTTACTTCACCTTTCATTTTAAGGCCAATAAGCAGCGCAGAGAGTTCAATATCGCTCATATTGCCTTGCATAATTTGGTCAAACAGCTCTTTTGCTTGTGCGTAACTAAGTGACTGCTTTGCAATAATATGCTCAATAGCGTGTTGAACATTAAGCGGGCTGTGTAATTGATTAGTCATAATGTTCCTTTTATTTGGCACGTGTTAAATAAGCAACGCTTTGTTGCAGTAGCATTGCGCCATTGGGCGTTAAAATTGACTCTGGGTGGAATTGATAGCCCAGTGCATTGTCTTGATGATGATAAATAGCCATTGGTATATCTTGATACTTGGCAATAACAGCTAAGTTATCAGGTACTTTTGTTGCCATTAATGAGTGATAACGTGCCACCGGCATAGTGCTACCCATGCCGTAAAATACAGGGTGATCATTTAATTCTATGATTGATGACTTACCATGTACGGTTTCACCAGCATGACCGATTACTCCGCCATAACTTTGTGTTAGCGCTTGTTGACCTAAACAAATACCAAGCATTGGAAATTGACCCTTACACAGGTTAATTAACTCCATAAGGCAGCCTGCATCGCTAGGCGCACCAGGACCTGGTGATAATACCAGCAGTACTTGTCCACGCTCTGCCTGCATTTTTTCGAATATGACCTCTGCGCTAATGTTGTTTCGGTAAACCACTAGCTCAGCCCCAAGCATTGTTAGCTCATCGACAAGGTTGTAGCTAAATGAGTCAAAGTTATCTAAAAAGTAAATTTTAATAGGGTGTGCTTCACTCATTTTATACTGCCTTATACGTCGATTTAATTGCGGTGATCACCGCTTGGGCTTTAGCGCGCGTTTCGTTTGCCTCTGACATTGGGTCTGAATCAAATACAACCCCAGCACCGGCCTGCACATAAGCAATATTATTTTTAACAAAGGCGGCACGAATAACAATACAGCTGTCCATGGCACCGTCACCAGTTAAATAACCAACCGCGCCACCATAGCTACCGCGACGTTTGCCTTCTGTTTTACGCACTAATTCTGCCGCACGTACTTTGGGTGCACCCACTAAGGTACCCATGTTCATACAGGCTTGATAAGCATGCAGGGCATCTAGTTCTGGTTTTAATGTTCCAACTACGCGTGATACTAAATGCATTACTTGTGAATAGCGGTCTACTTTTAATAGCTCTTTGGCATGGCGAGTACCAGGCACGCTAATACGAGCAACGTCGTTACGTGCTAAATCAACCAGCATTAAGTGCTCGGCACGTTCTTTTTGATCGTTTCTGAGCTCAAGTTCAATACGGCTATCTAAATCGGGGTTAATTTGTCCATTTGCAAACTTACCCCGTGGACGAGTACCTGCAATCGGATAAACCTCAACTTGTTGAGACTTAACCTCATACTTAAGCGCAGACTCTGGAGAAGCGCCAAATAATGAGAAATCCTCATCACGCATGTAAAACATGTACGGGCTTGGGTTTTGCTTTTTAAGCTGGCTATAAGCATGTAATGAGTCAGGGCACGGCAATGAGAAAGTGCGAGAGGGCACCACTTGAAAGATATCGCCATCAACTATGTGTTGTTTAAGCTTAATCACTTGCTGGCAGTATTGCTCATCACTAATATCAACATTTACAGGGCAATCACCCGTTTGACTTGGGGCACTAAAATCTGCGGCGTGGTCGCACAATGTATTTAGGCGTTCTAATTGTTTGCCCACTTCAAAACAGTTTGCGTGAACATCTGGGCCATTAAACACATTGCCAATTAACTCGGTTGTTTGTTTTTGATGATCAATAACAACCAGTGTTTCTGCTAAATAAAATACGTAGTCTGGACAGGTGTTTTCACCGTCGGGTACATCGGTTAGTTGTTCAAAGTTAGCCACCATGTCGTAGGCAAATACGCCGCCTAAAAACACTGAGAACGGATTGTCAGTGGTGCTTTTAATACTATTTAAACAAGTGCGTAGTGCACTAAAAGCGTTATCTGCAATCAGTTTGCTAGCTTGGTCAATGGTGTCATCGGCTGGGTGATACTCAAGTGTGAGTGTGGTATCGGTTAACTGTGAAGCGCAGTTTTGTACATTAGCTTGCAAATAGTTAAGTAGTTGTTGGCCGTTGTTTGATTGTGCACTGATGCTCACTTGGTTGCCTTGGCAAACAATACGTAATGCACAATCAACCAGTATTAAGCTTTTTACGCTATCTTTTGAATCTATCTCTGCAGATTCAAGCAATAGTGAGTTAGGTTTATCAAGTGCCGCATACAAGGCAAGTGGGCTACTTATGTAGTCTCTTACTTGCGTTATGCTGGTCACTTCACCTGGTGTTGTTGTTATATGACTAAAAATCAAACCTCATCCCCTAAAAAAATAAAACCCCGCAATGCTAAGCAGTGCGGGGTTTGAATAACGATGTCTAAATTATAGATAGACCATTACCGTCCCGCTATGCCAGGCGCCACCACCAATGATGTGTAAGAGTGTTTACGTTATTCATGTTTTTAATTCCTGTTAATCTTGTATTGCAAAATTTAGTGATAAAAAAACCCGCATGGGTAGCGGGTTAGAATTTTTTGTTTAGACACGACAATTCATCACCCTTTGTTTTAAGAGTGCCACCACCAAATGATGTTTTGAATTGTATTTTTCATTGTTATTTATTCTTTAATGTCTAAAAGTGGCTACAGTAAAACGTATCAACTGCTTTTGTGTCAAGTGTTTATTTAAAACAATTTCGTTAAAAAACTTGTTATACTGTGTGAAACACCCTTAAACCATTAATTAAAGTAGTTTCCATTTGATAAAATACGACTTACATAGCCATACAACGCACTCAGACGGGCACTTAACGGTTGAGGAATTATTAGCGCGAGCAGTCGATAAAAAAATTGATGTATTTGCCATTACCGACCACGACACTGTGGCGGCAATTGAGCCTGCGCAGGCTTTTATCAAACGCGAAAACTTGCCGCTTAAACTGATTAATGGGGTTGAAATATCAACTAAATGGGAGAGTTTTGAAATTCATATTGTTGGGCTAAATATTGATACCAATGATAGCACTTTGCATACATTACTCACCGAGCAACAGCAAAAGCGCGAAACCCGTGCAATTGAAATAGGCCACCGATTAACTAAAAATGGCTTTGAAGGTATTTATCAACAAGCCCGCGAGCTGGCTGAAAATGCGCAAATTACTCGCGCTCACTTTGCCCGAGCCTTAATTGCGCGAGGTGTGGCTAAAAACTTTCCTGGGGTATTTAAAAAGTATCTAGGACGAGGAAAAACCGGTTACGTACCGAGTAACTGGTGTGATATGCAAACAGCAATTAAAGCGATTCATGCCGCCGGTGGAGTGGCTGTTTTAGCGCACCCAAGTAGCTACAAAATGTCGAATAAATGGTTGCGTAAACTACTCGTGGAATTTAAATCAGTGGGCGGTGACGCAATGGAAGTTGCCCAACCCCAACAGGCCCCGAGTGAGCGTCAGTTTTTAGGCTTATTGAGTCAAAAATACGATTTGCTTTGCTCTCAAGGCTCTGATTTTCATTTTCCGACTAGTTATTTAGAACTTGGAAAAAATTTATACTTACCTAAAGATTGCCAAGGGGTTTGGCAAACATGGGAAAAGCACGAAGGAGTTGCATTATGAGTCAATTATTTCATATACATCCGGATAACCCACAGCCTAGACTAATCTCTCAAGCTGTTGATATTATTAAGCAAGGCGGCGTAGTTGTGTACCCAACAGATTCGGGATATGC
This sequence comes from Pseudoalteromonas sp. DL-6, assembly GCF_004328665.1. Lineage (NCBI taxonomy): Bacteria > Pseudomonadati > Pseudomonadota > Gammaproteobacteria > Alteromonadales > Pseudoalteromonadaceae > Pseudoalteromonas > Pseudoalteromonas sp. DL-6. The sequence goes on along the minus strand of NZ_CP019770.1, from coordinate 1,773,805 downwards.
GATTGGCTGTAATTTAGGTAACAAACAAGCTAAAGAGCGCATAGAGCGTATTCGCGGCATTGAAAAACACCATAATTTTACTTTAGTATGCCGCGATTTGTCTGAGCTTTCTACTTATGCTCGGGTAGATAACCAAATGTTTAGGCTGATCAAAAATAATACCCCGGGGCCTTATACGTTTATTTTTAAAGGCACAAAAGAAGTACCTAAACGCTTATTAAACGATAAGAAAAAAACCATAGGTATTCGTGTTATTGAACACCCAATTGCTTGTGCGTTACTTGCGGAATTGGGTGAGCCATTAATGTCATGCTCACTTATTTTACCGGGTGATGAATACACGCAAGCGGACCCCGATGACATTTTGGATCGTCTAGATAAGCATGTCGATTTAATTATTCATGGCGGATACCTCACAGAGCAAGCAACCACGGTAATTGATTTATCAGAAGACGATATTCAAATTTTACGTGTCGGCTGCGGTGATACGGCTCCATTTGAATAACAATGAAACAGCCTGAGACGGTTTCGTTAATACCTACAGATAGGCCAGTGCAGCAAAAGCTGCCACTGGCATTTTTGCATGGTAAAGCCGTTGTTGATAAGCCTGAAGATTTATATATTCCCCCTGATGCGCTTGAAGTTATTTTAGAAACTTTTGAAGGCCCGTTAGATCTGTTGCTTTATTTAATTAAAAAGCACAAGTTAGATGTTCTCGAATTATCAATATTTAGCATTACTGAGCAGTATGTAAAATATGTAGAAATGATGAGTGAGTTTCAGTTAGAACTTGCTGGCGAATATCTTGTAATGGCAGCATTGCTGGCGCAGATTAAGTCGCGGCTGTTACTGCCAGTGCATGAAGAATTAGAAGAAGAGGAAGATCCCCGCGCCGAACTTATAAAACGTCTACAAGAGTATGAACAATTTAAAAAAGCGGCCGAAAATATAGATACTTTACCCCGCGTTGGTCGCGATATATTTATCGCCAATGCAACTTTCCCAGAGTTAGAAGAAAAAAAAGATCCCTTACCTGAACTGGCAATCAAAGATCTATTGTTAGCGCTAAGCGACGTAATGGCACGTGCTAAAACATTTCAGCATCATTTAATTAGCGCAGAAACCCTATCAACTCGTGAACGTATGAGTTTAATTTTACACACACTATCCCAAGCAAAAGCACCTGTTGCGTTTACCCAACTGTTTACCTTTGAAGAGGGCCGCAGTGGAGTTGTTGTTAGTTTTATTGCCATGTTAGAACTAATCAAAGAGGGCTTAATTGCGTGCTTGCAAGTTGAGTCTGATAGCCAAATATATGTGTCTCTTAACGAGTCAGCAGAAAGTTAACCTTCCTTAGATTTATTGCAATTATACTAAATTTACTGCCTTTTCTGTGCGTATACGCACGGTGAGTGTTTGCATATGCTATTTTAATCGCCACTGATCCACTATATCGTAGTGTTATAACTAGATTAGAGATTGGCAATAGGCAATAAGCAATGATTAAAAATTCAAAAACCGGTTATGGTCTGGTGGCAATACTTTTGCACTGGTTAATGGCGCTGACCATCTTTGGTTTGTTTGGTTTAGGTTTATATATGGTTGAGCTAACTTACTACGATAGCTGGTACAAAGGCTCATTAGATTTACATAAAAGCATAGGGCTAAGTTTAGCCGCTGTATTTGTTTTTAGACTGTTATGGCGTCGTTTTAATGTAAAACCTAGCCCTATTGGTACCAACACACAATTAAACCAGCTGGCACAAACAGCACATATTTTAATGTATTTGTTTTTAGTGATCATTATGGTGTCTGGGTATTTAATTTCTACTGCTGATGGACGACCAATCGAAGTGTTTGGCTTGTTTTATGTGAAAGCCATCGACTTTGCTTTTGATTCTCAGGCGGATATAGCAGGGCAGATCCATTATTACAGTGCATGCTTACTGATAGGGTTTGTGGTGCTGCATATTTTGGGTGCGTTAAAACACCATTTTATTGATAAAGATAAAACATTAATCAGAATGATCAAATTACAAAAGGAAGCTTAAAATGAAAAAGTTATTATTAACTTCAGCGTTATCAGCAGCGATGTTTATGACGGCTACCCATGCCAACGCTGCAGATTATGTTATTGATACCAAAGGAGCACATGCCTTTGTTAATTTTAAAATTAAACATTTAGGTTACAGCTGGTTGCATGGGCGCTTTAACACCTTTGATGGACAGTTTAACTACGATGCTAAAAACCCAAACGCATCTCAAATCAGTGTAAATATTGATACGGCGAGCCTGGATTCAAACCATGCTGAACGAGATAAACATTTGCGCGGTGATGATTTTTTAAACGTAAGTAAATACCCGCAGGCGAGCTTTAAAAGCACTGCAATTAAGTTTGATCAAGACGGTGAAGAAGCAACAGTAACCGGTGAGTTTACCCTTCATGGTGTTACAAAGACAATTAGCTTTGAAATAGATAAAATTGGTGAAGGTCAAGATCCATGGGGTGGTTACCGTGTTGGTTTTGAAGGTGAAACCAGCTTAAAGTTGGCCGACTATGGTATTGATTACGACTTAGGCCCTGCGTCAACGCATGTTGATATTGGGTTATTTATTGAAGGTATTCGTCAATAATACCGTTTTATAGTTAAAGCTAAGCGCGATCGCGCTTAGCTTTTTACTGTAAATGTAGAGTCAGTTTTGGCTTTAAATCATTCGGCAGCCACCGAGTTAATACCTGCTTATATTCATTAGTTTGTTTAAGCATTTTTAGTTGCTGATTGAGTGTGGCAATATCTTCTGCGCCTTGCTCGTTTTTAGTGCAGCCAATATAACCGTAACTAATTTTTGGTGCTTCTGTTAGCATACGCTGCGTTAAATTATCACTAAACCCCATCGTTTTTGCTAAGTAATAATGCTCACTGGGATAACCAAGCAAAATATCAATTCGCTCTAAATTAAGCATATAAGTTAATGTACTCAGGGTATCGCGAGTGGGTCTAATAACGATGTTTGTATTAGGTGTGGTATTAATTATTTTATCAATCTCGCTGCCGTATGAGCGATTCATCGATACACCTAAGGTGAGTTGTTTTTTCACTAATAAATGAGTTAATGACACCGACTCACTGCTTTCGATATCTAGCGCAGCACTCAGCTTTTGATGCATGGCAATAGAGGGAGAAAGACCTGCTGTAGAGCTTTGATGCGTGAAATAAACACGCTCTTCTCGGTATTTGTTTTTATAAAGTGATAATGCACAAGCATTAGATTGCTGGTTTGCAAGTTCCTGAATGACTTTACCAGAGGGGATAATGACTCGTTCAAAGTTAATATGCGGGAGTTGTTGCTCTAACAGCGAAATGATACTTTCATCACGTCCCTGAGATTTATCCGGACCGCTTAAAATGTAATAGGGCGCAAAGTCATGTGTTAACCATTTTATTGTTCTGGCATCACACGTTGTGCTCAAAAATACACAGACGAATAGTATTAACCACGAAAACTGCATTTACACTACAACGAATAATTAAACATGAGTTTAAGTGTAGTCAATAATATCCCAAAAAGTAAAATGCCAGCTTTATGCTGGCATTTTAAATTTATTTATAAGTGTTTAACTTATGAATAATTAGCTGGCTTTCAGCCATTTTACAAATTGACGTGCATCACTTGCTTTTTGAAACAATGCATTTTTCAAACCCTGTGTATCACTAAAGATTACACGATGTTTGTTAACCGAAATTGATTGCACTGGATGTGCTATTTGGATCATAGATCCGTTATATTTGTATGACATAATAAAACTCACTTTATTTTTGTTATTTATTCTGGGCTTTTTCTTAAAGCACATTACAGATGATAAATAATCACATTGTGTTTAGCTTCATTACAGTGTTGACGATCTTTATGACACTTTTACGATGATATCAAATATATCATCAAGGTATTAATAGGGGTTCTCGCCGTACAATAACTTAGCTTTTAAATATACGTTTTGCGGGGCTTACTGGATCAGGGTAAAGAGGTTAACCGCTAGGGCTTTTTATAGCCAAGCAGCAATAATACGCCACAACATTTTTCTTTGCAAGCAATTTATTAAAATACTTTATATAGTATAAAACATCCATGTTGGCAGTCTGTCTTTTTCTATAATCCTAACCTGAGGCTATCTTTAAATATTATTTTGCTATGTTTGCGCAGTATCCACGGAAATGCTGGAAAAAATACATTTGTAGCCATTAAAAATTAAAATATTTTTACAGCACAGTTTAATCGGTTGATTAGTATATACTTAAACATGTTGTTTACATTTGTTAGGCGTAAAGGTCACATGAGATGAAGAATAAAGGCAAGCTTCTTAATAAAAACATATGGTTGGTATGCTTACCAGGCTTTTTACTGCCACTGCAGGCAAAAGTAGTTGTAGAGGGTGGAAATGATGACCAACCGAATATGGAAATCATTGAGGTTTATGCGCAAAAAAGAGCGCAAAAAATTGAAGAAGTCGGCATTTCTGTAAGCACAATAAAAGGGGGGGATCTCAAAGCGCAACACGTTAAAGATTCGACTGAGTTATCTGTATTTGCCCCTAATTTAAAAATTAGTCAAAACGCAGCAGAAGGTACACCGCCAGCGGTTAATATTCGTGGCGTAGGGCTAGTTGATTACAACACCGCGAATACATCGCCGGTGGCTATGTATGTTGATGAAATAGCAGTGGGCTCTGCCAGTAACCAAATTGTTAACTTATTTGATATTGAGCAGATTGACATTTTGCGCGGCCCTCAAGGAACTTTATTTGGTCGTAATTCCACTGGTGGGGCTATTTTAATCCGCTCTAAACGCCCTGAGTTTGAACAAAGTGGTTATTTAAGTACAGGTGTTGCTAATAATAATGCAACCAGTGTTGATGCTATGTTTAATTCAGCTATTGGAGAAGACACAGCCGTTCGTGTTGCGCTAAACCATCAAAATTATGATTATTCTACAAACAATATTTTTGCTGATTCACCAACAGCGGGCATGCGGCAAACAAATGGTCGAGTATCTTTTTTAGCTGACTTTGACACTGTGCAGTTGTTGATAAAAGGGCATATTTCCGATTGGGATGGCATAGTTCAGCCTGTTGGCAGTATTGGAGTTATTGCTAATCCGCTGACTGGAGAGCGGTGCTCGCCAGCACAAGCAGGTTCAACCAACTGTTTTGATAACTTTGGATTTAATGATGGCAGTGATGATTTTTATACTGTAAGCGTTAATAATAATTCGCCACATAAAACCGATGGTAAGGGGGTTAGTGCCCATGTAAATTGGCAGTTGGACTCACACAATGAGCTTATTTCACTAACTAGCTATAACAAGTTAAAGCGTGATCATGCCTTTAACTGTGATGGCTCTCCAGCACGGTTATGTGAAGGCAATTTAGATTTAAATACTGATTTAGTAACGCAAGAATTTCGGTTGCAATCTCAGCTCGCAGAGCATTTTCTTACAACGGGAATTTACTATGCTGATGAGTCTATTATTCAAGATAATGTAAATGATATTTTACGTGATTATCGAGGCATTTTACCGACAGATTTAACCGCTACTTTTTTCTATGATAATGAGATAAAAACAAAGAGCATTGCAGCGTTTACGCAACTTGACTATCAATTAAATCAAGATTGGCTAATTACCGCTGGGCTTCGTTATTCTTATGAGTCTTTAGATTACGACTCAACGTCTCAACTTAATATTATTTTAGATCCTAACGATTTAACCGGAGTTAAGGTGCCATTTTATCGTGTTCAGGGAGAGCATTCAGACAATGGCATTTCTGGTCAGTTGGGTGTGAACGTTAAGCTGGATGATGCAACCTATGCTTATTATCGATTTGCTAATGGCGCGAAAAGCGGAGGCTATAACGGTGGGTTTTTATCATCAGTTGAACAAGCACAGCTTGCTGATTATCAAAAAGAACGATTGAACTCACATGAAATTGGCTCAAAGTCTTGGTGGCCACAGTTGGGCATGCGATTTAATTGGGCTGCATTTTATTATGATTATAATGATCAACAAGTGTTTATGAATCAGCCTTCAGTATCTGAACAGAGCCCGCCTATTCAATTATTAGAAAATGTGGCTGACTCGACTATATATGGCCTAGAGGCTGATTTTGAGTATTGGATGACCGATGATTTGAATGTTAAGTTTGCTATGGGTTATATACCCCATGCAGAGTTTGAAGAATATGTTGATCCTTTAGGTAACGCATTAACTGATAATCGCTTACCATTTACCTCAAAATGGAATCTCAGTGCAGGCATTGAATACACGCACGTGCTGGCTAATCACCCACTAACAACGCAATTATTAGTTGATTATCAATCCGACTATTATTTTGATCAGAATCAAAACCCTTATGCGATGCAAGATGGCTATAGTATTTTTAACGCAAACATACATTATCAACATGATAACTGGGCGATCGCTATTTGGGGGAAAAACCTTTTTGGTACGCAATATAGTCACTTAAAATTTGATTTAAGCTCTTTCCTAGGCATGCTTGAAGACTTTAAAGGTGAAGGCAGGCGTTTTGGTTTGGATGTTAGTTATCAGTTTTAATTTCAGTTTTTAAATTAAGGTGCCAAGTATGCCAATGAAGGCAGTTCTAAAGCTATTTTTATATTGTACATTTTTGTGCTTTAGCAACTTAGCGCAGGCAGATACACTTGCTCCTTTTACGTATACTTTAAAACAACAAGATACTGATTTACTCCGTCAAGGTCATGTATTTCAGGGAACGAATGGGGCTTTCCCCCGAAACCATACTGAAATTGAAACGTGGCTTGAAAATAAACAGCCACAATCAATAACGTCTTTTTTTGGTGGTAGTTTTTGGTTTGTTATAGCACTTGAAAATAAAACTGACTTAAATGAACTGGTGCTCTATCCGTATAACACGCTGCTTTCAAAAATCGAAACCCGTATCTATGATATGTCGACCTTTGATGAGCCAATAAAGGAGTATGTAACTGGGGGGCTTTATCCCAATGAGTTTGCTTTTCACTATGGTAATAAAGTGAAGCTTACGCCTGATGGCTCCTATGTGTTAATTGCAAAATTTCAAAGTGAATATTTTTATACTCCCCCTAAATTAGTGCTTTCACCTTATGACGATTTTTTTGTAAAAAAAACATCAGACAACATGATTATGCTGCTGTGCTTTGGCGTTGGCATTGCATTAGGTTTATATAACTTTCTTATTTACTTGGGTGATAGAGATAAAACCCATCTATATTACGCCATGTTTACGGCCTGCTGGGTGTTAGCTTGGAGTCAGTTTTTTCATATACCGGATCAAATATTTGGTTTTTACAACGCCCATTTTCACTGGTTAGGCTTCACCTTAATTCCAATCACAAATATTTTATTTTATAACAGCTTACTTAAATTAAAAGAGACGTCTCCTAGGTTATCGCGCTTATCTATTTACTTAGGCATTGTTGCCACCGCAGGTGCTCCATTTGCAATGCTTTGGCCTGGTTTTGGCTTTATCTGGGCCACTTTAGTAACAGCGGCGACTTTATCATTAGGTATGATTGTTGGTATACGAAGTTGGATCAGTGGCTTTAAACCGGCTCGCTATTTTGTTCTCGCTTATTTGGCTATGGCCATTCCTAATATGGTCGGCAATTTAACCAATTTAGGACTCATCGATCCGATAAAAATGGATCTCTATTTACTTGGGCTTATTGGCACAGCACTCGATGCGGTATTACTTGCTTTTGCAGTCGCAAATAAATTTAGCATTTTGCATCATCAGAATGTTGAGCTGACTAAAAACTTGGAACACAAGGTTGAGCTGCGCACCCAAGAGTTACAACAATTAGCGGAAGAACTTCGTGATGCAAGTGAAGCTAAAAGTCGATTTTTAGCTAACATGAGTCATGAAATTCGTACCCCAATGACATCTATTATTGGTTATGCTGATGGGATAATTTTAGGTGATATACAGCCTCATGAAAGAAATCATGGGATCAGAGTGATTTTACAAAATAGTCGCCATGTACTTGGTTTAATTAACGATATTTTGGATATGTCGAAAATTGAGGCTAATCGTTTAGAGATAGAATTAGTTGAAACAGATTTGTTTGCCACTATCGCTGAAATTGAATCATTACTAGGAAAACAAATCCGCGATAAAGGCTTAAAGTTTCAAGTTGATTATCAATTCCCATTACCTGATTGGATAATCTCAGATCCAACACGGCTTAGACAAATATTATTAAATTTAGCAACCAATGCACTTAAATTTACTACCCAGGGCTACATAATGCTGACGGTGAGTTGCAATCAAAAGCAGCTAATAATTAAAGTAAAAGACACGGGGATTGGCATGACTGAAAGCGAGCAAAAAGACCTCTTTACTCCTTTTCATCAAGCAGACTCGTCAATTTCTCGTAAATACGGTGGCACCGGCCTTGGCTTAAATATTTCTAAAAGCTTAGCAACTAAACTAAATGGCGATATTACCGTTTTTTCTGTGGTCGGAAGCGGTAGTGAATTTTGTTTTTCTATGGAGTTAAATACAACCGAACATACGCAATGGGTTAACACATTCGACGATATACGTAAGCCACAAACTAAAGAACTATTTTCAAATAATAGTCAGCGAAATTTAGTGGGTAGGGTACTTGTGGCTGAAGACCATCCAGAGAACCGTCAGCTTATTAAGCGGATTTTAGAGCGGATGGGGTTAACCGTTGTTGCTGTTGAAAATGGTCGAGATGCAGCGCAAGCTACGATGGATGAAAGCTTCGATTTAATTTTATTAGATATTCAAATGCCAATTATGGATGGTGAGCAAGCAATTAATATTATGCAAGCAACAGGGGTAACAACACCCATTGTGGCGCTCACTGCTAACACGATGAAGCATGAAATTGATCGCTATTTAAAACAAGGTTTTATTGATCATATTGCCAAGCCTATAGATAGAAGTTGTTTTAGTAGTAAAATTGCAAGTTACCTTGATATTGATATATGCGAAAACATTAAGCTACCCGATGAGGAGTTTTCACTACTCAAGCAAGAATATATTAAAGGGTTAAATAAACAAAAAGACACGTTAGTGTCTCAATTTGAGCAGGGTGATATAACGGGTTTTGCACGCAGCGTACATATGATCAAAGGAACGGCTGGAATGTTTGAGTGTCAAGCGCTGTATCAACAGGCTGTTGATTTTGAAACAAACTTAAAGTCTTCACCTGACGCTTTCGACATTCAACAAGTTGAGGCTCTACTCAATGCGATTGACGTTATTTTAAACGTTCAAAAAGCATCTTAAACATTACATTTTATCGTTGAATAACCGCTATAAGCTTTATGTTAAAGACATGCAAAGCCGCGCATGCTTAAATATATTCTCTTGCAGGAGGACGTATGCAGTATCAACATATTAATGTGCCAGACAGTGGCGAACATATTCACATTGATGAGCATGGACAGTGGCATATACCGGATCAACCAATTATTGCCTACATTGACGGTGATGGGGTTGGCTTAGATGTGATGCCAGTAATGCGTCAAGTAGTGGATGCTGCCATAGAATATTGTTATGGCAAGGAACGTAAGATACATTGGATGCAGGTGTATAATGGTGAACAAGCGGCCAAGCTTTATGATGGCGACTGGTTCCCTCAAGAAACCATTAATGCAGTGCGTGAATGCAAAATTGCGATTAAAGGCCCACTAACCACTCCCCTAGGCGGTGGATTTCGATCTCTTAATGTTGCACTTCGCCATGAAATGGATTTATTTGTTAATATGCGCACTATAAAAGGCTTTAGTGCCTTACCCTCGCCATTAAAAGACCCCTTTACCACTAACATTACCGTACTGCGCGATAGCAGTGAAGACGTATATTCAGGAATTGAATGGCAGGCGGGGAGTGTTGAAAGTGAAAAAATGCTCGATTTTTTGTGTGAAGAAATGGGGGTAACCCGACTTCGTTTTACTCAAGAGTGTGGTATTGGGATTAAAAATATATCTAAAGAAGGGTCAGAGCGGTTAATACGCTATGCCATTAATTATGCTCTTAAAAACGAAAGGGAGTCGCTTACGTTAGTGCACAAAGGTAATGTTCTTAAGTTTACCGATGGCGCGTTTAAACGCTGGGGCTTTGCGCTTGCCAAACAAGAATACAATGCTAATGAACATGAAAATGGGCGTTGGCTTGAAATACAACGAACCAATCTCCCCCCTTTGATTATTAAAGAAGTGATTGCCGATAATATGTTGCAGCAATGCTTAATGGATCCCGCGCAATTTGATGTGGTGGCTACCACCAATCAAAATGGTGACTTTTTAGCCGATATGCTCAGTGCACAAGTGGGGGGAGTAGGGATTATGCCTGCAGCCAATTTAAATACCGAAGTGGCGTTTTTTGAGCCAACCCATGGCACGTTTGAACGAATAGCAGGTCAAGATAAGGCAAACCCAAGTAGTAGCTTATTAAGTGCAGTGTTAATGCTAAAGTATATGGGATGGAATGAAGCGGCGTGTTTAATCGAAAACGCCTTAGAAATGACATTTGCCAGTGGGCAGGTAACTTTTGATTTGGCCCAATCAAGCCATAACTCGACAACCTTAAGCTGCAAACAGTTTGCTAATAAGGTTATCGAGCATTTTTAAACGACTGCATTTTAAGCTGCTGAAGCGTTAGCAGTTGCTTGACGATGAACGCATGGGCGCTCTGTTAGCTCTGCTGCTCTGTGGTAAAGCTCATGTGCGCTTGGCTCATCACATACAGTGCCGCTGAGGGTATCCATTAACGCAACGACAATAATGGCAGGTACTTGACAACAGTATTCATCTAATACGGCCGCAGTTGTTTGTGCATCAACATGGCAATGAGGATGGCTTTTACGTTGATAGGCACTTAATAAAGTGTTTACGTCGAGAATATCGTTTTCTTGATGTTTATTTTTACGACATTTACAGCCGAATTCATCAACTAATGTGGCAAGTGACTGGTAAACGTGACCCGTCTCAAGCGGTGTGTTTGGGCATAATTGTTGTTCAATGAATTGATGTAAATTTGCATCAATGAATAGCCCGTCTTGTTGTGTGAAGCTTGCTGATGTTTGCATAATTATTACTCTTAGTTTGTTGGCTTAACTTCACTGTAGCGCTAAGTGTAATATTAATGAAATTGTTGTTTTCAATAACTGATATTGATTTAATCAATATTTTAATGTTTTACCTATCAACCACTGTATTTGCGAACGCTAATAATTCACGTCTAAGCCATTGATGCGCCGGTGTATGGTGTAATAACGGGCTCCAAATCATTTTCACTTCTATGGGCACGATTTGAAATGGTACTGGGCTAATCACTAAATTAGTGTGACTGGTTAATAATTTTGCTTGACGACGCGGCAGCGTTGCTATGAGTTGCTCAGATTGACACAGTAAGCTGGCAATCATGTAATGACGAGTAAATACACGTATTTTACGGGTTTGCTCTAATTGCCACAAAGCTTCATCTACCCAGCCTAATTTCTGTTTACCTGATTTATTGGTCACCGCGGGCTCTGGCCCCCAGCCTGCTCGGTTAACCCAAATATGTTCGCTTTGTAGATATTGATTTAAGTTAGCATCCGTTAAAAAAGCATTATTTGGGTGGGTCAAACAACAATAGTTATCTCGCCATACAGTAGCCTGATGAAAAGAGCGCGGCAGGCCATTAAAGCGATTTATTGCCAAATCAATTGTGCCTTTTTCCATATCTTGTAAGTTTACATCGCTGGGGCTTAGCACATCAAAATCAATGCCCGGGTTTTTAGCTAGTTGCTCGCAAATAAAGGGGGCTATGAGGGTCGACTCTAAATAATCGTTTGCCATAATACGAAATGTAACTTGTGCAGTCGCTGGATTAAACTGCTCACTTGGTTGGGTGATCTCTTCGGCCATTTTAAGCAGAGCTTCAATTTCAGGTTTAAGCGATAGCGCTTTGGCGGTAGGAGTCATAGAGCCAGCTGCACGCACTAGCAAAGGATCATCAAATAAATCTCTTAAACGTTTTAACGCATTACTCATTGCAGGTTGGGTAAGCGCGAGTTTATTAGCCGCTTTTGATACGCTTTTTTCATCTATTAATACATTTAAATAGACGAGTAGATTGAGGTCGACATTTCTTATATTCATATGATCAATTTTATTTATTTGCTGTATTAATTACCTAAATTAAAGTGTGCTTGCTAAGGTGTAAACCTCTAATAAAAAATAATCAGCATAATTGCTAAAAATAGAAGCGCCTATATCATGCCAAGCACGCCATTAACCTCTCAACATCATTCGGTACAAGCCATGGTCGCCACTAAATTAGCCCGGGCGGTATTTGCAGGCTTTGAGGCTATGTTTGCACAATTTTTAAATATCACCTTAGGGGCACAAAGTCGCTTTGAACAACGCCAGTATCATGAAGTGCAAGCAGCAATGCGAGAGCGCTTACAAGTGTATGAACGTCAAGTAAAGCAAGTAAGTGAAGCGGTTAGAGTGATTGCTTATGATGAATTGAATTGCCCTCAAACATGGCAACGGGCTAAAAATATTTATGGTGAAATGGTAAAAGAACATGAAAATCAGCCTATTGCGCATACATTTTTTAATTCTACTTTTGGCGCTATTTGGGATGATAAAAAAATTCGCACGGTTCATTTATTTGTATTAAAAGCAAAATACCGAGGACAGCCGCGCTCCTATGAAGGGCTTGTGAGTCGAATTTCCTTAACCGCAGGATTTGATCAGGCGATTAAAACCTTATTAAATGAGCAAGTGTTTAGAGTATCGTTTAAAGATTTAACTAGTGATTTAGCTAAGCTACAAACAACGTTAACACAAGGTGCTCAACAGCAATGTCGACAAGTATACGAATTAATAAACCTAAATGACGGTTATATTGAATACGCTAACTCGCATTTTTATCGCAATAAGGCATGTTATGTCATAGGGCGATGTATTGCCAAAAATGGCGATAATATGCCCTTTGCAATTGCTATTTTAAATACCCCCGATGGGCTTACAATTGATGCAGTAATGATGGGGGCTGATCAACTTAGTTTATTATTTGGCTTTGCACGCACGTATTTTATGGTAGATACCGACCAACCTGCCCGTTACGTTGATTACCTCAGTGTATTAATGCCTCACAAACAACGATTTGAATTATTCAATGCGATTGGTTTTATCAAACATGCCAAAACCGAGTTTTATCGTTATAAAGTGGATACCACTAAAAGTAGTCCCGAGGAATACACGTATCATTTAGCGCCAGGGACTCCAGGTATGGTGATGTTGGTTTTTACCATTGATGGCCTAGATTATGTATACAAGGTGATAAAAGATAAGTTTAGTGCACCAAAAACAGCCACTAAACAACAAGTAAAAGATAAATATAACTTTGTAAAACAAGCCGACAGAGTAGGGCGTTTAGTCGACACCCATGAATTTAGATACCTTGCATTTGATTTAAGTCGCTTTAGTGATGAACTGTTAATACAGATGAAAAAACACATTGGTGATAGCTTAATTATTTCCGGTAAAGCATTAATACTTAAACATGTTTACGTTGAGCGAAAAATGACACCGCTCAACTTGTATATTAACCAGTGTAATAATAAATCACTGCAGCAGGTGATGATTGACTATGGTAAAGCGATTAAAGAGCTTGCCAATGCAAATATTTTTGCTGGTGACATGCTGATGAAAAACTTTGGCGTAACACGTTGGGGCCGAGTGGTATTTTATGATTATGATGAAATTTGCCCTCTTACCGATTGCAATTTTAGAGACGTGCCAAATACACACAACGCGTTAGAAGAATTAAGCTCACACAGCTATTTTGATATTGACCAAAATGATATATTTCCGAGTCAATTTAAGGTGTTTTTTAGTGCTAGTAGCAGCGCCTTTAGCCATTTTAATCATTATCATAGTGATTTATTTACGGCAAAGTACTGGCAAATGACCCAGCAAAATATTAAGCAAGGTCAGCTTCCGGATGTATATCCTTATAAGCAAAGTTGGCGTTTTAATACTATGTCAGTAAATCAACGCTGAGTTGATTTCTTAAGGCACAGTTAACACGATAAGGATTATTATGAGATTTGTTATATTCGTTGGCTTAGCTTTATTGTCATGTTCAGTGTTTGCGAACCCTTTATTAGGCACGTGGGAGTTTGTTCAAGGAAAATATGCGGTAGAAAATGGGTTTGTCACTGCTAAAGCCCCAGAGATAACTTCAGTCAAATTAGTAACCGCATCACATTTTAGCTATATCACAGAGAAAAATGGCCAATTTAGTTATGCTGGTGGTGGCCAGTATAAATTAACCGATGGACAATTTATTGAGACCTTTAAGTATGGCAATATTGCATCATTGATGGGTAAAACCATGGCTTTTGATTATAAAGTTGCAGGAAACTTATGGCATCATTCTCTTACCGAAAATGGTCAGCTAGTTGAAGCCGAAGTGTGGCGAAAAATCAAATAAAACCCAATACAAGGATACGAGGAGATTTATGCAGTACATTTCACATCAAGATCAGCAGTTAGCGTTTTCGCAAACTGATAAGCCGAAGATGAATAGCAATGAAGTGCTGGTAAAAGTGGCGGCGATTGGAGTTAATCGCGCTGATTGTATGCAGCGTCAAGGTAAGTATCCAGCTCCCGAGGGGGATAGCCCTATTTTAGGACTGGAATGTGCAGGCACGGTATGTGAGCTTGGCAGTGAGGTAGACCCAAAATGGCAAGGTAAGCGTATTTTTACTTTATGTGCTGGTGGCGCTTATAGTGAATATGTGGCGGTGGATGCGCAGCAATTAATGGCATTACCTGATCATATTTCTATGGCCCAAGGTGCCGCCATAAGTGAGGTGTATTTGACTGCCTTTGGTGCGCTATTTGAATTAGGAAAATTACAATCAGGGCAAACGGCGCTTATTCATGCCGGTGCCAGTGGTGTTGGTGGCGCAGCTATTCAAATGGCAAAAAGTGCCGGTGCGCAGGTAGTTATTACCGCGGGTTCGGACGATAAATGTGAACATGCTAAAAGATTGGGGGCTGACCACGTAATAAATTATAAAACCACCGACTTTGTTGACTATATGAAATTACATAAGCTAACTGCAAACGCAATTGTTGACCCTGTTTCTGGCAGCTATCTAAATAAAAATGCCAAGGTGGCCGCAATGGATTGTCAGATTGTTATGCTGGCATTTTTAGACGGGCGCTTTGCAGAGGTGGACTTTGCGCGCTTATTACAAAAACGGATTTCGTTTCATGCATCAACGCTACGTAATCGCAGTATTGAGTTTAAACGTGCTCTGAGAGATGCTTTTGTAGCGCGTTTTTATGATGATATTGCCAACCACAACTATGACTTTAATATTTATAAAACCATGTCATGGCAGCAAGCCAGTGAGGCTCATGCTATTTTAGAGCGCAACGAGAATTCCGGTAAAGTGGTGTTGCTGGTTGAGTGACATACACGAGCACAGCAGGATTAATATTGTTAATTAGGCTGTGCGCCCATATAATTTAGTGACACTATAAAATATTAAGGCAAATAATGAATCCAATTATTGCAATATTAAAAGAGCACAACGTCAGTGATGAAAAAGTAGCCGCGTTGTTTGAAGCATTTACCCAAAACCCGATGATGGCCATGGCATTAGTGCAAGAGCTAGGTATACCACCAGAAAAACTTCAGCAACTAATGGCTGTAGTGATGACTCAACCGCATTTGATTAAAGAAGCCACTGATGAATTAGGGCTTGATTTTGCAAAAGTACAAGAAGCGAAAGACAAGTTAAATCAGCAGTAAACCATCTTTAGAGGCATGTTTTATACATGTCTCTATCATTAAACATGTTTTGTTACACACTCCTTTGAACGGCTCTGCGTTTATACAGTCAAATAAATACTTAATCCATAGCAGAGACAAAACATGAAGCGACTTTATAAATTTTGGAAAAATAATCGTTCTTGGGGCCTGTTAACCTTTCAAGGTTGAATTTGCAGTAGTCTGTTTGGTATTTAAGCAAGGCAGAGCCTATGTGGTGTGGTTATTCCCCATAAATAGGCGATAACGTAGCATCAATGCCAAACAGCCATTGCCCAAAGGGTTCTTCCAAGGGGCGATTAACTCTTTGTTACTTGGTTTTTACTTAGCCCACTAGGTTACAAACCTCGCGCCGCGGTTAAATCGCCCCTTGTTTGAATAAATTCCAATCCGCAAAGATCAACAGGCCCTATTGTATTCATTATTTTAATGAGTGTGTTTCGTAGTGCCGTTGCCGATTGGTATGAAATACCAACAGGTTCAATGAAACCGACTATTCAAGAAGGCGACCGAATCCTTACCGATAAAATGGCGTATGATTTACGTATACCATTCACGCATGTATCCCTGTTAAGAATGGCAGACCCACAAACTGGCGATATTATTGTATTTGATTCTAAGGTGGCGGATAACCGTTTGATTAAGCGAGTAATAGGTGTACCTGGAGATACCTTGAAAATAATGAACTCATAATCAACGGCGAAAAGCTTAATTACACAAATTTGCTAAGTAATACGACTTCTTCAGATAAAATGGAAAACTTAAATGGTTATAAGCATTCAATCCGCGTAGCCAATACACCATCACGTTTATCGAGCTTTGACGAAATAACAATTCCTGAACACTACTATTTAGCCATGGGTGATAACCGTGACAATAGTGCCGATTCAAGGGTGATAGGGCTCATCCCACGTGCTGAACTACTAGGTAAAGCCGAGCGTGTGATTGTATCGCTTGATCACGATAACTATTATTTACCTAGAACAGAGAGGTTTTTAAAACCTTTAGAGTAATAGAACTGCTGTTAGCAAGGCTAACCATACAGGTGTTAGCCTTAATTTGTTTGGTGGTTTTTCTAATCTATATCAATTGAATACGCTTCGAGTAGCGTGTTAAGTTTAGTTTGCTCTGATGCGTCAAACTCAATACCTACACTTAGGCGGTTACCTTTCATTTGGTTGTTTCTGATATAAGACGTAATTATCACCGACTTATTATCTATAGGCGACAGGATATGCACAAATACTTGACGTTTTTTAAGTGCAACAAATCCAGAACTCACATGTATTGCAAAGCGGCACCCGCTGGGTGAAATATCAATGATTAACCCGTGCAATAAGCTTTTACTATCGGCATCGGTATCAGCTTTACTTAAACTAATTTTAGCTGGGATATGAGTCGGTAGTCTACTTGTTTCTCGCAACTGGCGGCTTTCAATTTTTTTAGGGTAGGCTAAATAAATTAATCGTTCTGGGCGAAATGAAATTGCTAATATGCTGGTTGAAAAAGCCACACATTCACCGCGTTCATCTTCGATGATATAACGGACAATAGCCCCTTTTCCTTCAACTAAGATATCGCTGTAATCGTTTTTACCTGCTTGAGCAGGGTATTTTAATATTAGATATTTACCGGTGTCGTAACCGATTAAAGTGAGCTTAAAGCGAACCTGAATAGGGTTGTTAAATTGTATATCAATTAATTTCCCAGGAAGTAAATCGAGGAAAAACTTCTTTTGCTCTTCCGTTGCTTTCTCTTCAACAGTGGTATTATTGTTATTCGTTTCCACAAACTCTTTCTCAATATTAACAGACGCTTAATTATCTTTTAATATAGTGTAAAAATCACTAGTATTAAAGAGGGCATTTAGAAAAAGGTATTAATACTTTATGCTAGGTACAAAGAGCGGAGTAGATATTTTACTCCGCTGAGAAATGAAAGGTGTTACTCTTTTGGCAACAAAACGGTATCAATTACATGAATAACACCATTAGTGGCCTTTACATCGGCCTTAACTACTGTTGCGTCATTAATCATAACAGCGCCATTATTAGTTGCTACATTTACAGATTGGCCTTGCACAGTGGCGGCACTAGTTAGTGTTACCACATCTGCAGCCATTACCTTACCCGATACAACATGGTAAGTAAGAATAGCTACTAACTTGTCTTTATTTTCTGCCTTTAATAGATTTTCAACGGTTCCTGCGGGTAGTTTTGCAAAAGCCTCATCTGTAGGTGCAAAAACAGTATAAGGCCCTTCACCTTTTAAAGTATCAACTAGGCCAGCGGCTTTTACAGCGGCAACCAAGGTTGAAAACGAACCATTGGCAGCAGCCACATCAACAATATCTTTTTTCATACCATGGTGATCGGCATGCGCTGCTGTAGAAAGGGTTAAACTTGCTAATACAAAAGTCAGAACAGACGCTATTTTTTTAAACATGTTACTTTCCTTTAAATTGATTAGGTATCGGTTAAATATTACGCAGTGTTGCTAAGAGGCGATCATTTATTAAATCAGCTAAATTTAGCATGGATATTAAATGCGTCTTACATAATGAAAATAGTGAAGTAAATTAGTGATTACATGAAAGCTTTTATTACTCAATACGGTCTGTGTATTTTCTATTTTTTGATTAAAACGTGGAAAAACAATATGAAAAAACGGGCTATTTTTACTGTGCTATTTACTTCTCTTTCATCAATCGTTTCTTTTGCTGGTCAAACTGATACTCAAGTAACTATTAATCAACAACAGCAGCAAACTATTCCTATGGTGGCACAATTAACGGGTGATATGGCACAGCGCATTGTAAATGCGGCGGCTATTGCCGCTAAAAAAGATAACTTAGCGGTTTCTATTACTGTTGTGGATGCATCAGGACAAACACTTGCAGTGCTGCGCGACCACTTTGCAGGTGTTCATACTATTAGAGCCAGTTATAAAAAAGCCTATACCGCCAATTCGCAAAAGCGAGAAACCGCAGTTATAGCAAAAGGCATAAAAGAGGGCACTATTCCAGCAGACCTTCGTTATTTAGATGAAAACATTTTAATACTGGATGGCGGGGTGCCGATTTATATTAACGATACTGTGGTGGGGGCTGTGGGAGTTGGCGGTGCTCATGGCAGTGAGGATGTACGTGTTGCAAAAGCAGGGATCAAAGCGTTATGGTTAGCGCAGTCGAAAAACTGATCACGTTACTAAATATCCCCAAAAGTGATAGTCAAAGGAGTTTACAGATTATGAACGAGACTGATTTAGAGCACTTAAAACGCAGCATAGCGCTAGCTAAAGAGGCGTTAGAAGCAGGCGATGAACCGTTTGGCTCTGTGCTTGTTGATGCTAAAGGAAATGTATGTATGGAAGATCGCAACCGTGTTGCGGGTGGCGATCATACACGTCATCCTGAGTTTGAAATTGCTCGTTGGGCTGCAAATAATATGACACCTGAACAACGCGCTGGGGCTACTGTGTATACCTCAGGGGAGCATTGCCCTATGTGCGCCGCAGCACACGCATGGGTAGGTTTAGGTCGAATTATGTATGTGAGTTCATCTGCGCAATTAACTAGCTGGCTTAGCGGGCTCAAAATGACTAAGTCGCCGGTTAACCCGTTACCTATTGAAGCGGTTGCTCCTAATATCGCTGTTTATGGGCCCGTACCAGCACTTGTTGAGCAGGTTCACGCCCTGCATCGTCAATTTCACCAAGCAGATTAACAGCGCAGCAGCGCATGGTATTTAGACTAAAGCGACTACCTGTTATAGTTAACGGTAGTCACTTTTATTAAACGCAGCACAAGGGATTATTATGATCGTTAACCTGTTCGATAAATTAATATTTGCTTGCGCTTTTATTGTTTCATTGCAACTACCGCAGCTGAGTGATCATTACCAACAACATTTAGCGGGCTTATACCATGCAACAAAATGGCAAGTTGATGGCTATGCAAATACAGCAAAGCAATATAATTTTTCTAGTACACAAGCAATGATAAACCGTCATTTAGCAAACACTGAACCGAGTGTCAGAGCCGATGCAAAGCAAAAACAACAAACATTACTGCAATTTGCTGATTTAAAAAAAGGGATGGCTATTTTTGAACAAGGTAATTTAGTGCAAAAAATGCTGTATATGTTCTCCCCAGAGCGCTTTGACAGATTACAAAATACACTTGATAACTTTAAGTTAGGTATTCCTTTAACCGCGAGTGCAGTGTTGTTTGCATTGGTATTAGCTATTTTATTAAATCAATTACTTATGCTGCCACATACTCTATACGTTAGGCGTAAAAAACGTATTGCATCCGATGCGGTAAAATTCAATAGTTGATCGTCAACGGATTATCATTGGTGATTTTCAATGGCTTTCTTAACAACAAATGCGCCACGAATGTCACCCAATTTAAAATCAGTTGCCTGATCATTAGGGTATAAAGTCGCTATTTTTTTAGAAACTGCGGGGGCAATGTCACTGCCATGACATGCCAAACACGCTTTTTGAGTAGGGATCGCTTTTACAAAATACCAGCCATCCGGTCTTTGCTCTTGATATTCTATGCTTGCTACCGGCTCGCCATTGAGCTTACGTTGTTCAAAGTTTAATAAAACATTTTTGAGCCATGCATCGGGTTGATTATCTGAGTTACGAGTTTTTAAAGCACTGCGGCTAATTTGCCAAGGACTGTTGCTGTGTTGTGAAGCTATAGCGGGTGCTGCTGTATTGCATACACTTATTGCCGCGAGTGGGCCGCTTTGCTTCATAGTACTAACGAGTACCTGTTTTAAATCAGTTGAAAATGCCTTGATGGTTTGTCGTGCCTCGCCGGTATTGCTAGCAAAAGCAGCGGATGAAATAAATAAACTGGAAAAAAGTAAAATAATGCGCATAATATACTCCTCAATATTAGTAATATCTAATATACAGAGGAACAGGTGTTTTTCAACTAAATCGTAAAGTGTTTCAGCACTTTTTTATTTGATGTAGCGCGCCTAAAATCGATAAACAGTTCCAAGTGAGAATAATATGCATACTAAACAAGATGACAATAAAGTGATAGATCAACAAAACACCTATGATGCTGGTGGACTCAGTGTGGATGATCCTTTGGCGGCAATTAAAGCTATTCGACTTGAGCAGTTAGCACAATGTCGGCTAAAAACACAAAAAGAAATGCAAACTGCGCATAATAAAAATAAACCCTAAGCGATAATAATTTGCTAAATTAAGTTTATTAATTTTAAACCTTGGCTAGTGCAATCAATTCGTTATCTATAAAACACCCTCATCAGGTTATTTCTTTTATTGCTTGGCTATGTGCTTTAGTTGTGCTGTTAGTAGGGCTAATTACACCTGATAAAAAAGAAATTTTATTGCTATTAACAGTGAGCTCGCTGTGTTTACTGATGTTTAATAGTGTGGCAATGACTACTTGGGTATTTCATAGGTTTAGAGATAAGCAGTTACGCTTTATAGCACTTCTTTGTAGCGCAGCTTTAATGTTGTGTACAGTTGGGGATGTGATTAACTTTAACCTATCCCAACATTATCACCGCTATGCAACGTTAATAAAGCATGACTATTTAGTTGATTCAATTTTATTGTTTGCACCTGGCTACAGCCTTTTATTTTTAGCCTGTGTGTTAGCCTATAAAAGGCAGCAAGCTATATCGCGACTAAAAAGCACCTGTTTTATAGTTGTAGTACTGGTTGTAAGTGCTTTGTCACTCGCCTCTATGTATCTTGATGGAGCTGGTATACCAATTTTAGCCATGACAGGCGCTTATAGTGTGGTGGTAACTGCGGTGGGACTTATGGGTCTGATGTTGGTTGTTGTTTATGGTGGTTTTTATGCACCTAAACCAATAATGTGGGTGAGCTTAGGGCTTTTACTTGCTGCATTGGCTGATGCCATTATTGGTGCTTTTTGGATTTATGGTAACCAAGGGCAAGGTTTTTATCCTCAGGTGCGCTATATAAACTGGTTTATATATATTAGCTCCCAATGCTTAGTGATTCATTTGGCAAAAGTAGTCGCCTTAGCTAAATAACGTCAACAATAAAAAAAGCCGCTAAATATTTAGCGGCTTTTTAAACAAGCACAGTGCTTACATTACTCGCATACCAGGCTCTGAACCATCGTCTGGGTTAAGAATGTATATTTCTTTACCGCCAGGGCCTGCAGCAAGTACCATACCTTCAGACATTCCAAAGCGCATTTTACGCGGTTTAAGGTTAGCGACCATCACAGTTAGCTTTCCTTCGATGTCTTCTGGTGCGTAGGCTGATTTAATACCTGCAAATACTTGGCGTGTTTCGCCGCCTAAATCAAGAGTTAACTTAAGCAATTTGTCAGCGCCTTCTACGTGCTCTGCTTTAGCTATTTTAGCAACGCGTAAATCTACTTTTGCAAAGTCATCAAATTCAATCTCAGCTGCAATAGGCTCTTTTGCCAGTGGGCTATTAGGATCGATTTTGTCTTTTTCAGCGATTAAGCTTTCTTTTGATTCTTCAACCATTTTATTCACTTTGTCCATTTCAACACGTTGCATTAACGGCTTAAATTTATTGATAGGGTGGCTTATTAGTGCAGTTTGCACACCTTGCCATGTAAGCTCATCATTTAAGAAGGCTTCAACATTTGTTGCCATACCAGGCAGTACAGGCTTTAAGTAAGTGATCAGCACGCGGAATAAGTTAAGTCCTAACGAACATACCTGATGCGCTTCTTCTTGCTTTGATTCGTCTTTAATAAGCACCCAAGGCGCGGCATTATCAATAAATTGATTTGCTTTATCAGCAAGGGCCATAATCTCACGGATTGCGCGGCTGTATTCACGATTTTCGTAATGTTCAGTGATAGTGGCTGAGGCATTTTGAAATTCAGTAAGCAGCTGTGGTTCCATAATTGTGTCGCTTAACTTACCGTCAAACTTTTTAGTAATAAAGCCAGCGCAACGGCTCGCAATATTAACTACTTTACCCACTAAGTCTGAATTTACACGCTGTGCAAAATCTTCTAGGTTTAAGTCTAAATCGGTGATGCCACTGTTTAGTTTAGCTGCGTAGTAATAACGTAAAAATTCTGGGTCTAGGTTATCTAAATAAGTACGCGCTTTAATAAACGTGCCTTTTGATTTAGACATTTTTGCGCCATTAACCGTAACAAATCCATGGGCAAATACGTTAGTAGGCTTTCTAAATTGAGCGCCTTCTAACATCGCAGGCCAAAACAGGCTGTGGAAATAGATGATATCTTTACCAATGAAGTGATAAAGCTCAGCGTCAGAGCCTTCTTGCCAAAACGCATCAAAGTCGATGCCTTTTTTGTCACATAAGTTTTTAAAACTTGCCATATAACCAATAGGCGCATCTAGCCATACGTAAAAATATTTACCCGGTGCATTTGGAATTTCAAAACCAAAATAAGGTGCGTCGCGGCTGATATCCCACTGCTGCAAACCATCGGCAAACCACTCATCTAGCTTATTCGCCATTTCTTGTTGGATTGTGCCAGAGTGAAGCCATTCTTTAAGCATGCCTTCAAAAGCGGGTAAGTCAAAAAAGTAATGCTCAGAATCTTTTAAAATAGGCTCAGCACCCGACATAACAGAGCGTGGGTTGATTAGCTCTGTTGGGCTATAGGTTGCGCCACAGGCATCACAGCTATCACCGTTTTGATCTTCTGATTTACAGGTAGGGCAAGTGCCAGTAACAAAGCGGTCTGGCAGAAAAATGCCTTTTTCTGGATCGAATAACTGGGAAATAGTGTGCTTTTTAATATGACCGGCATCATTAAGGCGGTTATAAATAAGCTCACTAAATTCTTTATTTTCTTGGCTGTGAGTGCTGTGGTAGTTATCAAACTTGATATTAAAATCAGCAAAATCGCGTTGGCGTTCTATGCTAACGTTTTTAACCATTTCCTCTGGCGTGATCCCTTGCTTTTGCGCATTAAGCATAATAGGTGTGCCATGAGCATCATCGGCGCACACATAGTATGCTTCGTGGCCTTGTAGTTTTTGAAAACGCGACCAAATATCAGTTTGAATATACTCTAATAAATGCCCTAAATGGGTAGGGCCATTGGCATAAGGTAATGCGCTAGTAATCAGGATCTTTCGCTGTGCCATAATCATTCCGAATTAAGCGTTCCTAGTCAGGAACAGATGAAAATTATTACATTATCGATAAGCGCGGTAGTAACAGAGTACACTGCTTATGGATATTTACTAATTGACTGGTGTTAATGCCCTGAATGTTACATAATTCCGTGGCACTTTTCATCAAAGAAACGCTATTTTATTGCTATGTTTGGACTGTCGAAACTATTCTCTGCTAAATCGGTGCAAAAACAACCGATTATTTCTGCTTTAGCGGCCTATCGAAGTGCCGCTTTCGCTGTGGGTATTGAGCAAGATTTTATCGCTGATATTACTCAAAACACCGATAAATCAATTATTGTTAAACTCACTCTTCCGTTTGCAGCACAATCTGAAATGCCACATGTTGCTAAATTTTTAACCGAGCGACTTAAAACCGAAGTAAATGTAAGCGCGGTGGTGGCACTTAAAGAGGCTGCAAAATTTAAAGCCATAAAGCACATTATTTTAGTGGCCTCAGGTAAAGGCGGAGTGGGTAAGTCAACCACGGCTGTTAACATTGCAGGTTCGCTTAAAAATGAGGGCGCTAAAGTCGGCATTTTAGATGCTGACATTTATGGTCCTTCTATACCTATGTTGTTAGGTTTGGTAGGCAGTGAGCCTGTCACTAAAGACAACAAGCAATTACAACCATTTAATGCTAACGGCATTAAAGCGCAATCTATTGGCTTTTTAGTGCCTAGCGACGATGCTACCGTATGGCGCGGTCCTATGGCCTCAGGCGCGCTTAGTCAGCTATTAAATGAAACCGATTGGGGTGAGCTTGATTACTTAATCGTCGATATGCCCCCAGGCACTGGCGATATTCAATTAACCATGAGCCAAAAAGTCCCTGCCAGTGGCACTGTAATTGTTACTACGCCACAAGATTTAGCGCTGGCAGATGCGCAAAAAGGCATTGCTATGTTTAATAAAGTAAACGTGCCAGTGCTTGGTTTGATTGAAAATATGAGCCATTACATTTGCGGACATTGCGGCGAAGCTAATCATGTATTCGGTAAAGATGGCGCACAAAAATTAGCCATGAAGCATGGTGTTCCTGTGCTTTCGCATATTCCGCTTGCGATTAATATCAGAGAATCCTCTGAACAAGGTAAATTGATTGCCAATGATGCAAGTGCTGCTATAAGTGAAACCTACAGTGCAGCCGCACGGCTGATCGCCAGTACGCTTTATTATCAACAACATCACAACACAATTGAAGTTGTGATTACGGAAGATTAAAAATGAGACTTTCAGATACACATATAAAAGAATATTTAAACGATGGGCGTATTGTTATTGAGCCAGCGCCAACCAGTGAAATGATTTCAGGGGTGACTGCGGATCTTCGTTTGGGTAATAAGTTTAGAACTTTTCATGCTCATAATGCTGCTTACGTTGACTTAAGTGGACCAAAAGTTCAGCTTAATAAAGCGTTAGAGTCAATCATGAGCGACGAAATTGTATTAGACGATGGCGAAGCATTCTTTTTACACCCCGGCGAGCTTGCATTAGCAATAACCTATGAAAAAGTAACGTTACCTGCTGATATTGTTGGCTGGTTAGATGGACGTTCATCGCTGGCACGTTTAGGTTTAATGGTGCATGTCACCGCTCACCGAATCGATCCAGGTTGGAGTGGTAATATTGTCCTAGAGTTTTATAACTCGGGTAAATTGCCACTGGCGCTAAGACCCATGATGAAGATTGGTGCAATGAGCTTTGAAACGCTCACCGGCCCATGTGAAAACCCATATAACACTCGTGTTGATGCAAAATATAAAGATCAAAATAGCGCGGTGGCAAGTCGTATCAGTGATGATAAATAGTAATTCTGATTTTTAGAAACGATTACTATGCTTGTTGATGAAGCGCGTAACCTAATAATTGAAAATATTGGTTAAGTGCTTCATTGGCTTTTAACGTTTGGCTAAGCTCAGGGTAAATTAAATTATTACTGTTTAATCCACTGACCAAAAAGCTATTTTTTATTGTTTGATGCTGATTTATACAGGCTTCAAAACAGCGAGCTGCAAGCTCCTCTGGCATACTCATGTATTGCTGCTTGTGTGCCTTATCAAACGCGATACAGCGTTGGACAAATTCATTCGCATCTTCACCGTTTTGCGCTAAAAATACCTGCTTATAAAATTGATTAAGTGCATCATTAAGTGGATGGCTCAAATCAGGAGAGTTTGACAGCCATAACTTAGAGGCGAAACCAAAGCGGGTTTTTGATTTAAATAAATGCTCACTAATATGATGATCGAATGCATGAAACCACTCATGGGCTAAAGCACCGCCGCCTGCGTTTTTTGCCAGTGCGAGAGTTTGGTCATAAGCATTATAGTGTGCTTGCACACCTTTTTGTCCGCCATGGCCAAAGGCAAAGTTAAGTTTACCGCGAAGGCCAATTGCCGTTGGTGGTAAATGTAAAATTTGCGCTAAATCAGCTAGCGCATCATAAATTAAATTGGCACTAATAAAGCGCTCTTCTTTAGTCACCCACTTACCAACGACCATTGAACGAAAACCAAAAGTCGTTCTAATATCGCTAAAATCAACTTGGTCGTCAAAACGATAGTCAGGGCCTTGGCGTGAAAATCCGCGCTTTAATCTAGAAGGGGTATTACGCATTGGTAATTTCATTTTTAATTACAGGTAACGTGCTTT
Source organism: Pseudoalteromonas sp. DL-6 (assembly GCF_004328665.1). Classification (NCBI taxonomy): domain Bacteria; kingdom Pseudomonadati; phylum Pseudomonadota; class Gammaproteobacteria; order Alteromonadales; family Pseudoalteromonadaceae; genus Pseudoalteromonas; species Pseudoalteromonas sp. DL-6. The sequence goes on along the minus strand of NZ_CP019770.1, from coordinate 1,747,090 downwards.
TACGTGAGCGGGCATATGTTGGGTTTGTTTGGTTATTAATTCATCTAACAAACCATACAAGGGTGCCGGGTTTAGGGCTTCAATAAGCGATAAACTATGCGCTACGGCCTCTAGGGTTGATAAACTGTCTGCCCTTGGGGCTTTACGAATAGCATAGCGGTTTGTAGGAATATGGCGAAAGCTTACTGTTTTAAACTGTTGTAATAGCGGATTTAATTGCAAGATTTTAAAGGCTTTATTCCATGTTCCATCGATCACTATTAAATGCGTAAGCGGTTGTACGTTTTTACTGTTATTGGCTACATCTAACTCAATTGCATCCTCGTTTGGGTAGAGTAACACGGTCGAGCTGATTGGTAGCTTTTGCAAGCAAGCGAAATCTTGATTATTTTCGCCTTTAATTATTTTGCATCGCGTTAAACTTAATGCCAATAACTGAGCTGTATTTTTGCTCACTTTTGCTTCACTGGGATGCTGTAAAACAATAACCTGAGTTTGGTTATCAACACAGGTTATTGCGTTGCAAATACAGGTGCTTAGCGAAAAATTACAGCGTTCACAAAGAGCACGTGCCATAAGCTAACCATTTGATTAATACATTTAGCGTAATTATACATTTTTGCATTAATAAAGTTGGTTTTTTTTGTGCTTAGATATAGAGTAAGAGATGAAAGAGAAATCGCAGGACCGCATTAAAGGGCATTAATATGACAGAGATCAGTATCGACGAATCCGCATTAGAAAGTATGGAGTCGCTATTAGGTGAACAGTTTCCAGACACGTTGGAATTTTGTTGTTCAGAGTTCGAGCGCTTAGGAAACGAAACTATCGCAGCGCTCGGTCAAGATAAAGAGGCCGCCATTCGCCATTCTCATAGTCTTAAATCAAATGCGGCTCAATTTGGGGCGGCAAGTTTAGCCGAAGTGGCACGTTTAATTGAATATAATTTAAATAATGGCAACGATGAGCAGGCTGCAGACGCAGCAAATAATTTAATGGCGCAAGTGACTGGTTCGCAAGAAAAATTAAACGCGTGGCAAGCTCAACGATAACCCCATTTAATGAGTAACAAAATAAAGTGTTAACGTGAATTTTTTTCAGTTTTAAGCGCTTAATTTCCCTAGTAATTCACGGCTTTACTGAGTTAGTCTTAAGACTAACTTGCTCTTTAGAGGTAACAATGTCAGAAATAAAAAAGAGTCATAAATTAGACGGCGTCTGTTATGACATTCGTGGTCCCGTTTTAGTACAAGCTAAAAAAATGGAAGACGAGGGCCAAAAAGTACTTAAGCTCAATATTGGTAACCCCGCGGCATTTGGTTTTGATATGCCAGAAGATATGCACCGCGACATTATCCGTAATTTATATTCTGCTCAAGGCTATTGTGATTCTAAAGGGCTTTACTCTGCGCGTGTTGCTATTTATCAGCATTATCAACAACGTGGTTTACACAACTTAGACGTTGATAATATTTACATTGGTAATGGTGTAAGTGAGCTGATTCAAATGGTCACTCAAGCGTTGCTAAATAATGACGACGAAGTATTAATTCCTGCGCCCGATTATCCGCTTTGGACTGCGTCGGTCAAGCTAGCAGGCGGTAACCCTGTTCACTATTTATGTGATGAAGAGCAAGACTGGTTTCCTGATATTGATGATATTAAAAGCAAAATCACCTCGAAAACTAAAGCATTGGTGTTAATAAACCCTAATAATCCAACAGGGGCAGTGTACAGTGATGCCTTGCTTGAAGAATTGATCAACATTGCCCGAGAGCACAAGCTTTTACTGTTAAGTGACGAAATATACGAGAAAATTCTGTACGACGGCGTTACCCATACTTCTATTGGTGCATTGTGCGACGATATTCCCATTATTACGTTTAACGGCTTAGCTAAGACATATCGCGCCGCTGGTCTTAGAATGGGTTGGATGGTGCTAAGCGGTCGTACAGCGTTAATGACTGATTTAATAAAAGGCTTAGATATTCTTGCTTCAATGCGCCTGTGCGCGAACGTCCCTGCTCAATATGCCATTCAGCAAGCATTGGGTGGAGTACAATCCATTGACAGTTTAATTGACCCAGGTGGTCGCTTATACGAGCAGCGAGATATTGCTTGGCGTGGATTAAACGCCATTGAGGGGATCAGCTGTAAAAAGCCAAAAGGGGCGCTGTATGCATTTCCTAAAGTTGATACTAAACTGTTTAATATTAAAAATGATGAACAAATGATGTTTGATTTGTTAAAGGCAGAAAAAATATTATTAGTCCATGGACGTGCATTCAACTGGCCAGATCCCGATCATTTTAGATTAGTGTTTTTACCTAATAAAGATGACTTGAGCAGTGCGATGATGAAAATGCAGCGGTTTTTCAAAGATTATCGACAAGAATAAAGTAAAAAAACGAGCCAATTGGCTCGTTTTTTAGTTAATGCACTAAAGTAAACGGCCGTGTTTTAAAGCATGTAACAGGGCATTCCATCCGCTGCCTTGGAATGCCAGCCTCCATAAAAACGTGTCCTTGCACTGTAAACCCGTTATTTTTGAATCGTTCTACTTCATTTAAAATACAGTTAATACTGACAGCCTCAATACCTTGCTCTGTGGCTAGCTTTACAATGAAATTAAGCAGTGATTTATAAACGTTGCGATTGCGATGCTGCGGTAGTACGGCAATTCTTCCTATTAAACCATCATTACATAATCGACCTGTGGCAACAGGTGAGTGCATATTATCGGTAACCAGAATATGTTGAGCGAGCGCATCTAAGTTATCAAATTCAATATTCTTTGGAATATGTAATTCGTAAACAAAAACGCGCTCTCTTATTTGTTGAAGTTGATCTTTTTCACTTTGCCAATCAACTTTGTCAACAGTATAAACCATGACCTCCTCCTAGCTAAACCAAATACCCTCATTAACCAGTGTAGTAAAAGTTTCGATAAAATCTAGGCTAGGTGTGGTTGAATTTAACGTGTTGGTATCAAATTCAATAAAATTAGTTAGCTGTTTTACAGCCTTTAAATCAGATAACGGTAAAGGGTAGTTTTCGCCATTAACACTTAAAAGCAGCTCACTCTCCATATATTGGTAAATTGCGCGCGTGCCACCAAGACGTTCAAATGTCATATCACTTTCAAGTTGTTGCATAATTTCAGCGGAACTAAACGGCGTTTCTTCGGGCGCTAAATCCATATCGTGCTTAGGTTGACTTAAAGTGTTTCCTAACCAATTTTTAAATAAGCTGTCGTTTTCTATTAAAGCCTGCATTAATGTTTTGACTTTATCGACTTCGCTTTGTGTAAGCTCACCTTTTGAATCTCGAAGAGTGAGGGTATGATCCGTATACCGTTTTTGGCCACTCTCTGTGTCAATAATATGATCTGCAAAACTAGACAGGAGATCTTGTTGGTTAGGAGCTCTAAATCCGACTGAGTAATTTAAAGCATTTTCAATTGCATAGCCTTCATGAGGGCAACCTGGTGGTATGTACAAAATGTCACCTGGCTCTAAAACGCAATCAATCACTGCAGTGAAAGCTTCAACTTGTAGCAAGCTTTTATTTTGAGCAAATTGCTTTAAAGAGGCATCAGGTAAGCCTACACGCCAATGGCGTTTGCCTTCTCCTTGAATAATAAATACATCATATTGGTCTAAGTGTGGGCCAACACCGCCGCCAGGGGTTGAGTAGCTAATCATCAAATCATCTATTCGCCAGTTAGGAATAAATCGAAATGGCTCAAGTAATTGGGCGGCTTCTGGGTGCCAATGATCGACTGCTTGCACTAATAAAGTAGCATGCTCATCGGTGAGTATTTCAAAATCTTCAAATGGTCCTTGGTGGGATTGCCATTGCTGATTATGGTTGGTAATAATACGCGACTCTATGCTGTCTTCCATGGCAAGGCCTGCCAGTTCATTGGCATCAAGAGGGTCTTTAAAGTCACTAAAACCTCCTTTGATTAATAGTGGCTTTTTTTGCCAGTATTGATTTAAAAACGCTTGCTCAGATAATTCATTTATTTTTAGTTGATACATAGAATGCCTATAACGTTAAGAGCCAAATGACAAAAAAGCGAAAGGCAGAGACCTTTCGCTTTTTATTAGTCGTATTGATTTATTAAATTAAATCATCAATAAACTCAACAGCACGACCAATGTAGTTGGCAGGTGTTAGCTTTTTCATTTCTGCTTTTGCGGCGTCTGGTAATTCTAAACCATCAATAAAATCAGCCATTATTTCTTGATTTACACGTTTACCACGGGTTAAATCTTTAAGCTTTTCATATGGCTTTTCAATACCATATTTACGCATTACCGTTTGAATTGGCTCTGCTAGTAGCTCCCAGTTTTGATCAAGCTCATCAGCTAAACGTTGCTCGTTAACTTCCAGTTTGCTCACACCTTTAAGTGTTGATTGGTATGCAATAACAGTATAACCCATACCAACACCTAAATTACGTAATACAGTTGAGTCAGTTAAATCACGTTGCCAGCGAGAAACCGGTAGTTTTTGTGCTAAATGACCAAAGATAGCATTGGCTAAGCCTAAGTTACCTTCTGAGTTTTCGAAATCAATTGGGTTCACTTTATGAGGCATAGTTGATGAGCCAATTTCACCGGCAATGGTTTTTTGCTTAAAGTGATTAAGCGCAATGTAGCCCCACATGTCGCGGTCAAAATCTAGCAATATAGTATTAAAACGCGCAATTGCATCAAATAGCTCTGCAATATAGTCATGCGGTTCAATTTGTGTAGTAAACGGGTTAAGTGTTAAACCTAGGCTAGTTACAAATTTATCTGCGTGAGTATGCCAGTCGTAATCAGGGTAAGCACTTAGGTGAGCATTGTAGTTACCTACAGCACCATTTACTTTGCCTAACATTTCTACTTGTGCAATTTGGTCACGTTGACGTTTTAAACGCATGTATACGTTTGCAAACTCTTTACCCATTGTTGATGGGGTAGCAGGTTGCCCATGCGTACGTGTCATCATTGGAATGGCTTTGTATTCAATAGCTTTTTCTTTAATTGCGCTTAATAGCTCATCGCAATAAGGTAAAATAACATTGTTACGGGCTTCACTTAACATTAAACCGTGAGATAAATTGTTGATATCTTCAGAGGTACATGCAAAGTGAATAAATTCATTAATGGCATGTAATTCAGCGTTATCAGCTACTTTTTCTTTTAGTAGATATTCAACAGCTTTTACATCATGGTTAGTAGTGCGTTCAATGTCTTTAACACGCTGCGCATCGGCTTCACAGAAGTTATCGACGATAGCATTTAATAGTCCGTTTGCTTGCTCGCTTAAAGCTGGGACTTCTGTTATATCGCTTGCTGCAGCTAACGCTTGCAACCAACGCACTTCAACGGTTACACGGTATTTGATTAACCCAAATTCGCTAAAAATACTGCGTAGTTCAGTGGTTTTGCTGCCGTAGCGACCATCAACCGGAGAGATAGCCGTTAACGCTGAAAGCTCCATAATAACTCCTAAATTTTAGTTTGAACGATAATTAAATTTTTGTTTTAGCAATGGCGAGAATTTTTCTTTTTGCAAAAAAGAAATGACGACGTTTGCCGCCCATTTGTCGCCATAACACTGCACTACGAATACCGGCTAAAAGTAACGCACGGATTTTGTTTTGAGTGAGTTGCTGTTTTAATAACTCGGGTTTACCATAAACCTGGATTCGGTGCCCAAGGGGGCTTAGCACCGACGAGTATATATCTGCTAAACCGGCAACAACACTGTCATCGGTAATAGCAAAATGATCTAAACGACGATGAATATCATCAATACGTTTACCTAATTCATTGAGACTTTTACTGTTGGCGCTAAGGGCTCGTTCTAACTGCATCAAGCCCCCCACGTATTTAACTATTTCAACATCTTTTTGAGCACCGGCACTCAGTTGTGCCATTAATGTTTTATAGCCATCACGCAAATTTTGTGTGCCTTGGTATACATCCTCAGGGGAGGCGGGTGAGGTTTGCACAATACTTGATAACAACGTCGAAAAATCGTGCTCATCACAACGACCGTATTGAGCAACCTTTTGTACTTGTTTAGCTACTTGACACATGGCAGCAAGTGCCATGACTTGATGTTGATTCATTACTTAATCACCGAATCAATAATGCCACCACCTAAGCAGACTTCATCAGCGTAAAATACGGCGGATTGTCCTGGGGTAACGGCTTTTTGCGGTTCATCAAACAACACGCGTGCCATACCATCTTCGCCAACGAGCAATGTACAGCTCAAGTCTTCTTGACGGTAGCGAGTTTTAACGGTGCAGCGAGTGGTGCCTTGCGGGCCAATACGATCTACCCAGTGTAATTGGTTAGCATTAAGGCCGTTACTATATAGGCGAGGGTGATCTTTACCTTGACCAACAACAAGAACATTACGCTCTAAATCTTTATCTACCACATACCATGGTTCGCCCGAGCCTTCTTTCATGCCACCAATTAATAAACCTTTACGCTGGCCAAGGGTGTGATACATCAAGCCTTCATGCTCACCTACATTGTTACCATCGGTGTCTTCAATTACTCCAGGTTGTGCAGGCAAAAACTTTTGCAGAAAATCTTTGAATTTACGCTCGCCAATGAAACAAATGCCGGTGCTGTCTTTTTTATCATGGGTAATTAAATCCTGTTCTTCAGCAATGCGGCGTACTTCTGGTTTGGCAATATCTCCGACAGGAAATAGTGTTTGCGCAATATGCTCATGGCTTAGTGTATACAAAAAGTAGCTTTGATCTTTGTTATCGTCTAGGCCTCGGCACATTACGTATTTGTCATCGCGTAGCTCTCGGCGCACATAGTGACCAGTTGCAATAAAATCAGCACCAAGTGCTTGCGCAGCAAACTCTAAAAACGCTTTAAATTTTATTTCTTTATTACACATTATATCTGGGTTGGGTGTACGACCCGCTTTGTATTCTGCTAAAAAGTATTCAAATACATTATCCCAGTATTCAGCAGCAAAATTAACGGTATGAAGTTCAATGCCTAACTTGTCACATACAGCTTGTGCATCTTTTAAATCTTCAGCAGCAGCGCAATATTCATCATTGTCATCTTCTTCCCAGTTCTTCATAAACAAGCCTTCTACTTGGTAGCCTTGCTGTTTTAATAAATATGCAGATACAGAAGAATCAACACCGCCGGACATACCAACGATGACTTTAATGTGACTATTTTCGCTCATGAATAATTTCGCTTATACAGATTACTGTTAACTTGGAAAGGCCGCGATTATAGCATGTATTTTGTTGGTGCTTAAAGAGAGGATGGGGGATTGAATAGATTTTGTTGTAACTTTTTCCATCCAATGGTTAGTAAGGCGTAGTTTGGTGTGTAATTTACTCATTTTTAGGCTAATGAAAAGGGATGGATTATATTGATGACTTCATACTTTGTAAGTTGCTTTTGTCGTATTTAATTATGTAACGCTATTCTTCATTAACAAAACTTTACATTTGAGATTACCTACCATATCTTAATTAGTATCTAAATACGTAAATACGTAAATACGTAAATACGTAAATACTTAAATAACCTAAAATATAATCAATGGAATGAATATATGAATTACGCCTCGCAATCACATTTGGTTAAGTCATTTGTGCTGGATGCGTCCGAAAAAACGGTGTCAAATCTTACTTTTGAAGACGATTATTCACTACAGCAATTCAAAGAATCAGCTTATAAGTTATTTTATGACATTATAACTGTGCCAGCTCCCTATCTTTATCAAGAGCCTAATCCGATTGTTGAGCTGTTTAGGCTTATAGAATCCTCTTTAGGCTCTTTAAAATCATCACAAAAGGCAATTTTAAGCCAGTTAGAGAAATGGTGGGTAGAGTGGCATTTTGTCGCTTCAATGAATGTATCGCTTGAACGTGAAAACAAAGAACAAGACTATAATGTTATAAGCACTACCCAACACCCTATGCGCAAGCATGAGTTGAGTCATTATGCGCGGTTATTCACGATTCTACCCTTACCGGTATGTGATGTTTGTATGGTAACTGGTGATATTTTAAAAGTGAACCAACGTTTTATTGATGTGTTTGGTTACACGTTACAAGACGTACCTAATCTTAATGTTTGGTGGAAATTAGCCTACCCTGAAAAAGATTACAGAACATTTGCACAAACGTTATGGCAGGAGTCACTTGAGCAAGCCAATCAAAATAATGATGATATTCCAGCTAATGATTACAGGATTTCTTGTAAAGATGGCAGTGAAATTGTGATGCAAGTTTCTGGTATCAGTGTTGAAGGAGAATTTATTGCTATATTCAACGATGCTACTGAGCGTTTAAAAACTCAAGAAATACTCAGTGATATGGCGTTTTTAGACTCACTCACTAAAATAGCCAACAGGCGGCGCTTTGATGAAAAACTAACGTCTGAATTTAACAAGTTATCGAACGAGCATCGTGAGCTTTCGATGATCATTATTGATATCGATAATTTTAAAAAGTATAACGACCGATATGGTCATCTCGAAGGAGATAAATGTTTATTTCAAGTTGCGCAAAAATTAGCTGAAACCGTCTGCAGGCCAGAAGATTTTGTAGCGCGATTCGGAGGAGAAGAGTTTGTCGTGCTGTTACCTCAAACAGGTAAGCAAGGGGCATTATTTATTGCCGAACAAATACAAAAATCGATTGAAAAATTGGCCATTCCCCACAAAGACAGCTTCACAGGACTATTGTCTGTCAGTATGGGGATAAATACCATAGAGCATGATCACTATAGCGATCATGCGCAATTTTTTAAACAAGCAGACAGCGCACTTTATTACGCGAAAAAACAAGGAAGAAATTGTATTGCTTTAGCTACAGATAATTAATACAAGTTGATGGTTAATTATCAATTTCTTTGAATTCGCCGCTATTTATTCCCTCAAGCGTGTATTTACCGATACTGTAGCGAATTAAACGCAAAGTAGGGTGGCCAACATGAGCTGTCATTCGTCTAACTTGACGGTTTCTACCTTCGTTAATAGTTATACTCAACCATGAGGTTGGTATTGATTTACGTTCTCGTACCGGCGGTGTCCGAGGCCAAAGTGTTGGTTCATCCATTAAAGTTACCTTAGCGGGTAAGGTAATGCCATCTTTGAGTTCAACACCTTTATTTAAAGCATCAATAGATGCTTGTGTTGGGATCCCCTCGACTTGAACCCAATAAGTTTTGTTGGTTTTTTTACCAGGCGCTGTGAGCGTGTTTTGTAACTTGCCGCAGTTTGTTAATAACAACAAGCCTTCGCTGTCTCTATCTAAACGACCTGCTGCGTAAACATCCTTTATGGGAATAAAATCAGCCAATGTTTGTCTATTTTTATCATCAGTAAACTGACAAAGCACATCATAGGGTTTATTAAATAAAATGACTTTTTTATCACTTTGCGCTATTGGCGGCTTTATTGGCCTTTTTATTGTACTTTTATTAATACCAGTTCGAGAATAAGTACGACCTGTATTACGTTTGCCCTTTGAAGAGGGCGAATGTTCAGATTTGTGTTTCATTAAATACACCGTGCAGGTTTAGGTAAACCCGCTATTTTCGTCGCTTGTTTGGCCGGCCCTTTAGGAAAAAGCTTGTATAAGTACATGCTATTGCCTTTATCTTCACCAAGTGCTTTAGCCATGGCTTTGACTAACATTCTAATGGCTGGGCTGGTATTGTATTCAAGATAAAACGCGCGCACAAAATTCACAACTTCCCAGTGTTGCTCAGTTAACGTAATGTTTTCTTGTTCTGCAATAACATTGGCCAACTCTTTTGACCACTTAGTATGATCTAGCAGGTAACCTTGCTTATCAGTGTCTATTGTTTGATTATTAAATTCCAGCATGGATCACCAAGTAATTGATTGTTTAGATGATAAACTAAGCGTAACGAACTCATCATAGCTAATTGCTTTATCATTCAAATTTAAAGATACATCGCGAGCGTCTGCATCATCTTTTAAAATATAAAGTGAGTCAGCAAATTGTCTGTATTGCCCTTTCGCAAAGCAAGCATCACCCACGAGTAACACACTGTCTGTGAGCATAATCAGGTTGTCTAAGCTGTGGGTACTGTAGTAATTCAGTGGTTTTGAAAAAATATGTAAAGTGCTCATAGGGTCACCACATGCTGCTGATTGTGAATTAGCTGTTTTTGGGCGTTAAAGTTTACTATGTTTGCTTCAATGAGCAGTTCACTTTTACTTAAACCATAATCAATCAGTGATTTCTCACAGACGTAAATATTTTCAACATCATAAATTTCTAACGTTTTAATGTTTTTGAAAAAATCTTTGATGCCTAAGGTATTTGGATTTTGGTTTTTTTTCAGCGCTAACACGGCTGGACCACTAAACAACCAGCTAATATTTTGATCAACGGCAGCAAAAATAAGGGTCATATCAAGTGCATCGCGGATGTGCATGTCATCAAATGGACTTGATTGACTAATTACGAGTACATTAATCATTTAAATTGTATCCATTTATCCGCTTCACTGGCCAGCATGGCAAATTCAGCTAAACCTGCCACAGCAAATTCGCCAGTATTTTTTATGTCTAAGCCACGCTTTTCAGCCGCAGTAACGCATAGCATAAGCTTTATGTTTTTTTCTGCGAGCTGATGCCAAAGTGAGGGAGGGTTTAACTCATCTGAGGCGAGCTCAAAATGAGTTGAAGCGTGATAAATACCATCTTGGTATAAGAATAACGCATCAACGCTATGTCCTTGCGCTAGGCAGGCATGAGCAAATTTAACAATACGTTGTGTGGTATCGTGATCTGATGGTGGAGTATGTAAAGAAAGTACAAAGCGTGCCAAAACTATTCCAATAAAAAAGCCCCAATAAAGGGGCTATTTTAACAGAACTATTTAATTAGTCATTATTTGCGCCAAGTAAGGCAAGTAATGACGTAAATAGGTTATATACACTTAGGTATAAAGATACGGTTGCACGGATATAATTTGTTTCGCCACCATTAATGATTCTGCTTGTGTCGAACAAAATCAGGCCAGACATAATTAATACCACTGCTGCGTTTAGTACCATAAACATTAACGAGCTACCTAGGAAAATATTTACAATACTTGCCACAATAACCACAATTAAACCGACAGTTAAAAAACCACCCATGAATGAGAAGTCTTTTTTAGTGTTAAGTGCATAAGCAGATAAACCAAAGAAAATTAACGCCGTAGAACCTAGCGCTTGCATAATTAGCATCGGGCCATTAGGTAATTGTGCGTAGTGATTAAGTAGTGGGCCTAAACCGGCGCCCATTAATCCTGTAAACGCGAACACCCAAAATACGCCAGATGCTGTATCTGCTTTTTTGTTAACAACAAAAAGCAGACCAAATGAGACAAGTGTAAATACAAGTCCCATAAAATAAGGTAATTGCAGTGCCATTGAAATACCGGCAGTGACTGCACTAAATGCAAGTGTCATTGCAAGTAAAAAATAAGTGTTTTTAAGCACCTTGTTTGTTTCAATGGTCGACATTACCGGCTTTGCAGTATTGTACGATTGATTAAACGCCATTGTAGAGCTCCTGTAAGTGAAACTAAGTAGTTCCTGTAATTTAACTAAAATTAGATTACCAACTCTTATATGTTTGGGCAAACCTTTGTAGATCAATAGACAACTAAATTTAAATAAAAGTTCATTCGCCGGTTAGGATTTACTCTTATTGCTTTATGTTTAAACAAATTAGTTGTTTTTTAATCACTTGAACAAATAAATGAAAAAAAAGCTTCACAAAGCCCATGGGTTTCCCTATTATTCAGGCCGTGCGGAGAGATGGCAGAGTGGTCGAATGCACCGGTCTTGAAAACCGGCAGGGGTTTATAGCCCCTCTAGGGTTCAAATCCCTATCTCTCCACCACCTAATTAAAATAATTACAAGTACACTCTTACTGGTAATTTATGCACTTTCGGAGAGATGGCAGAGTGGTCGAATGCACCGGTCTTGAAAACCGGCAGGGGTTTATAGCCCCTCTAGGGTTCAAATCCCTATCTCTCCACCATTATCAGATAAGCCCGCTTTTTGCGGGCTTTTTTGTGCCTCATTTTCGCTATACCTTTTTCAAAGCCAAGTATATTTAGTTAAAAAATACGACCATAGTCTCTATTTATAAGCTACGGCGGTTAGTGCATGCTAAGAAATTAAAGATTTACGTTTGTGTTAAGGATCTTACAATGAAACATCAACTCGCAAAAAGCGTCGCACTTTCATTATTATCTCCTGTTATTATTGGCAGTATGTTAGGGATTTACTATGCATTGACAATGCGTGGTGATGCCGTCTCTATTTTTTTAGGGTTATTAATGACGGCTATTGCTAACGCGCACATAGTAGGCTTAACCATGGCCGCGTTTGTTGTGCCTGGTTATTTACTTATGTTTAAATATTCTAAGGTCAATTATTCTGGTGTATTAACACTAGGCTTGCTAGGCGGGGCTATTTTTAGTTACCTACTGAGCGCCACCACAGGTGAGATATTTTTAATCAATAGTGTGATGTCAGGGTTTACTGCTGGGCTGTTTTTATTCGGTCTACGTAAATCGGTACAAAGTTAATTGCAGAATATTTAATCAAGTGCGTCGTAAAACCATGTAATTTCCTTTTTTTTACCCGCAAAAGGTTTCAATTTTTAGTGACAAAGAGTACCTTTAGCTACTGTATGTTTAATAAGAAGTAGTTTGGTATGCAAAAGCACGATTTTTACCAGTCATTAGTTAAGCAAACTGAATCGCTGATAGGCGGTGAATCAAACATAATTGCCAATATGGCAAATATAAGCGCGCTGTTATTTACCTCTTTGGAAGATGTGAATTGGGCGGGCTTTTATTTTATGGATTCACCCACAGAATTGGTACTTGGTCCATTTCAAGGCAATCCAGCTTGTATTCGTATTCCAGTAGGGAAAGGGGTATGTGGCACTGCTGCGGCAACCGAGCAAACCCAGTTAATTTCAGATGTGCATGCTTTTGACGGTCATATAGCCTGTGATGCAGCATCAAATTCTGAGATAGTTGTACCTATCATGAAAAACGGATCTGTATTTGCGGTGCTAGATATAGATAGCCCAAGTATTGGCCGATTTGATACTGATGACCAAGCAGGGCTTGAAGCACTTGTAAAATGCTTAGAGGCTAGCCTGTAATGAAAGATTTGCTAAATGTTCAAGATTACCTTTTTGCCGTTCAAGATGTTGGTGATTGGGAAGGGGATGAAGAACATGTAGCGGAAACGCTCAATGATTTGATTCACATGGCATGGGATCGTCTACCTGATGATTTAGACTGTGATTCAATTGATGAAATTATAAATGGTATTTGGGAACATTTACGTGGTGATATGGCTGTAATCGAAGCTGACTTTGAAGAGTTAGTCGATTGGAGTATTCACTATGTTGATTCTGCCCTTGATGAAAAGATGTGATTAAATAGGTTCTAAAATGGAAACCACAAACAAGCTAAAAGATATTAATGAAGTATTGGAGTTCTTATACCAAGAATTTCCACAATGTTTTAAACAAAAAGAGGGTATTCAGCCGCTCAAAGTTGGTATTTTTAAAGATATCGCTGAGCGCATTGAAGGGTCTGAGAAAGTAAGTAAGACACAAGTTCGTCAAGCACTTAGAAAATACACATCTAACTGGCGCTACCTTGAAGCTGTTACTAAATCTGAATTTAGAATCGATCTTGACGGAAATCAAGGCGAAAAAGTTGAGCAAGAGCATATCGACCACGCACAAAAAGCGTTGGAAGAAAGCCGCGCCAAAATGGCAAAACGCAAAAAGCAGCAACGCCCTCGTCAAGATTCAGATGCAAAATCTTTCAAAAAGAAACCAGCTCACGCGGCTAAAAACTCATCGGCTGCAGCAAAACCTGCAAAAGCCGCTGCACCTAAGCGTTCAGGAAAAGTTGAACCTTTGCCTGCAGGCGAGGTCAAGGTTAATAACAAGGTTAAGGTTAAACTTGGCCAAGCACTTGTTAATGCAGTGATCACTGAAGTAAACAAAGACGATGTTCACGTTGAATTAGTGACAGGTATGCAAGTAAAAACCAAAGCCGACAGCTTATACATTATTTAAGTTGCGAAAAAATTAAGGAGTTGTGTATGAGTAAAAAGTTTACGCTCATTCCGTTAGTTGCTGCACTGTTTTCAGGTTCATTATTTGCTGCAGTAGAGCCGGTAACATTAGAAGACTTACCTTTGCTAAAGCAAGAAAGTCAGCACGGTACAGCCAGTAAGCGAGTGGCTAACCTATTTACTCGTTCGCACTACACACCTGTTCGATTTAACGATGAACTTTCAAGTAAAGTGTTTGATCGTTATATCGAATCCCTTGATTTTAATAAAAGCGTGTTTTTAAAAAGCGATATTGACTCATTTGAGCAATATCGTGAGCGTTTTGATAACGCGCTAATTAGTGGCAAGTTAGGGTTTACGTTTGATATTTTCAACTTAAGCCTTAAACGTCGTTTTGAACGTTATGAATTTTCGCTTTCGTTACTTGAAAATGAAATGACGTTTGACAAAGAAGACGAATACTTTTACGACCGTGAAGATGCACCATGGGCGACTACGCAAGCTGAGTTAGATGAAATTTGGCGCGAGCGAGTGAAATATGATGCATTACGTTTAAAAATGACAGGTAAAGATTGGCCTGGCATAAAAGACGTGTTGACTAAGCGTTATAAAAACGCAGAGAAGCGTCTTGTACAATCAAAATCTGAAGATGCATTTCAAATTGTAATGAATTCACTTGCACGTAGTATTGAAGCACATACTTCATACTTATCTCCACGTCGTGCAGAACAGTTCAAAATGGATATGGATCTTGAACTTGAAGGCATTGGGGCGGTGTTAACCCCTGATGAGGACTACACGGTAATTCGCAGTTTAGTACCTGGTGGCCCAGCAGATCAATCTGAGCAAATAAAAGCTGATGATCGCATTATTGGTGTGGCTCAAGATGGCGAAGAATTTGTTGATGTAATTGGCTGGCGTTTAGATGATGTGGTTGATTTAATAAAAGGCCCCAAAGGCACTAAAGTACGTTTGCAATACCTTAAAGGTGCAGATGCGCACGGTACGCCAAAAGTGGTTGAAATTATTCGTGATAAAATTCGTCTTGAAGACAGAGCTGCCAAATCAGAAGTCTTTGAAGCCAGCTATTCTGATTTAACCAGTAAAATTGGTGTAATAGAAATACCAGGTTTTTACAACAACTTATCTAAAGATGTAAAAGTTGAGCTGGCTAAACTCAAAGAACAAAATGTTGACGGCATTATTATTGACTTACGCCAAAATGGCGGTGGTTCTTTGTATGAAGCGACTCAGCTATCTGGCCTGTTTTTTGACCAAGGTCCAGTAGTACAAATTCATACCTTAAACAACCGTATTGAAGAACAAAAAGATCGTGATGGCATTACCTATTATGATGGCCCGCTGACAGTGCTTGTTGATAGATACAGTGCATCAGCGTCTGAAATCTTTGCCGCAGCAATGCAAGACTATGGTCGAGCCGTTATTATTGGTGAGCAAACCTTTGGTAAAGGGACCGTGCAACAGCATAAAGGTTTAGCGCGTGCTTATGACTTATACGATAATCCTTTAGGTAGTGTGCAATATACGATTGCAAAGTTTTACCGCATTAATGGCGGGAGTACGCAGCATAAAGGGGTGATCCCAGACATTACCTTCCCATCGGCTATTGATCCTGCAGAATGGGGTGAAAGTAAACAAGATAATGCATTACCATGGGATAGCATAGTACAAGCGCAGTATAAGCAAATAGGGCGTTTAAATCCTGTTATTAGTGTGCTGGAAAAACAGCATAATGAGCGAATTAAAACAGAGCCTGAATTTAATTATGTGTTTGAAGATATCACCCGTTACAACGAAGAAAAAGATCGTAAAACTATTTCTTTAGTTGAGAAAAAACGTATTAAAGAAAAAGAAGAAAACGAGGCACGCGCATTAGCCCGTACTAACGAGCGTTTAAAACGTTTAGGTAAAGAGCCAATAGAAAACCTTGACGATGTACCAGAGGTGATTGAAGAGCTCGACCCATTCCTTGAAGAAGCGGCACTAATAACGCAAGATTATATTAGATATGGTCGTATGGCTAAGCGCTAATTAAGGCTTAGCTCGGTAAAAAAAAGGCGCTTAGGCGCCTTTTTTACTATCGATAATTTGCTAAATTGTTATAATTGCCGATTACCAAAAGTTGAGCTAGATCAAGCATGCTCAATAAATGCGCGTACGTGCTAATAAAAATAATCAACATGCATCGAATGTGTGTAGGAGTCTATATTTTGAAGCCAATTGAAGAAAAACCACTTAAAAGTGCCTCGTTTCTTGATGCACTCATTCCAATTACTGTATTAATTTGTTTATTAGGTGCCGCTGTGTACTTATTTGGTGATGACTCATCGTCAGGACCAAATCAAATTGCCTTGTTGTTTGCAACATTCGCTGCGGCATTAATTGGTTTAAAAAATGGCTACACCTGGAAAAAATTAGAAGATGCAATGATTGAGGGGATCACCTTATCTCTTAGTGCAATTTTGATCTTACTCATGGTAGGAGCACTAATCGGAACCTGGCTATTATCAGGAACCGTACCAACGTTAATTTATTACGGCCTACAAATTATTAATCCTAGCTGGTTTTACGCCGCGAGTTGTTTAATTTGTGGCATTGTAGCAATGAGTATTGGTAGTTCATGGACTACAGCAGCGACTATAGGTGTCGCGTTACTTGGTGTAGCTTCTGGGCTTGGTTTAGAGCCGACAGTTACCGCTGGCGCCGTAATATCAGGCGCTTATTTTGGCGATAAGCTTAGCCCACTATCCGAAACAACCAATTTAGCCCCAGCCGTTGCCGGTGCTGATTTGTTTGAACATATTCATCACATGCTTTGGACAACGGTTCCAAGCTTTGTGATTGCTTTAATTATCTTTGTTTTCATGGGTTTTAACGCTACAGCGGCGGGTGAGTCGGGTCAAATAGATCAAATAACTGCAATTCTTCAGCAAAACTTTAATATTGGCTTAGAAATGTTGGTGCCGTTAATTGTATTACTCGTGCTCGCGATTCGAAAAATGCCAGCGTTCCCGGCCATTTCAATTGGTGCTGTGATCGGCGCTGTGTGGGCTATGTTATTTCAATCGGACTTAATTGCTAGCCAAATAGACATGACTCAGGGCGAGTTTGTGGGTTACTTTAAACTGGTTTGGACCACCTTTTTTGATGGCTTCACGATTAACACGGGCGATGCAAAAATGGACTCGTTACTGAGTGGCGGCGGCATGTCTGGCATGTTAACCACGACATGGTTGATCATGACTGCACTCATGTTTGGTGCGATTATGGAAAAAACCGGACTACTTGATATCTTTGTTAAAAGTATTTTAAAAATAGCAAAAAGCACCGGCTCTCTTATCGCCTCTACCATTGCAACGTGTATTGGTACCAATATTATTGCTGCCGATCAGTATATTGCTATTGTGGTACCTGGGCGGATGTTTAAAGAAGAATATAAAAAGCGTGGTTTAAAGCCTGTTAACTTGTCACGTACGCTAGAGGACGGTGGCACAATCACCAGCCCGCTTATACCCTGGAACACCTGTGGTGCGTATATGCAAAGTGTGCTACTAATCAACCCGTTTGATTATGCGCTTTATGCTTTCTTTAACCTTATAAATCCTTTCTTAGCTGTTATTTACGCTTACTTAGGTATTAAGATACTGCGTATCAAACCTAAACAAACGGCTTAATTTAAGTAGCTCCTTTTATCATTAAAAGGGGCTATTTTTTTGGAGTGAACATGACTGAACTACAAAAACCTCAAGCAGAATACCTAAAAGACTACCAAGCCCCTCATTTTTCAATCGAACACACTGAGCTGACATTTGATTTACAGCCATTAAAAACTCAGGTAAATGCTTTATTAACGCTTAAGCGCGTTGGCGATTTAAATGCGCCACTGGTATTAGATGGCATAGACTTAACTTTGATCTCTTTGTCGGTAGAGGGTGCAGAACTCAAAGATTATAAAATTATAAATCAGCAATTAATCATTAATAATCTACCTAATGAATGTCAGCTAAGCATAGTGACGCAAACATCACCGCAAACCAATACTTCACTTGAAGGTTTATACTTATCGGGTGGGGCATACTGTACTCAATGTGAAGCGCAAGGGTTTAGAAAAATAACCTACTATATGGATCGTCCTGATGTCCTTTCGACTTTTGATGTCACCATAATTGCAGATACGACATTTGCGCATTTACTCTCCAATGGTAACCAAGTTGATAGCGGTGAAACGCAAGATGGACGTCATTTTGTAAAATGGCAAGACCCATTCAAAAAGCCAAGTTACTTGTTTGCTTTAGTGGCAGGGGACTTTGATGTTTTACACGATAAATACACTACCCGCAGTGGTAAGGATGTAACCCTAGCGTTATTTGTCGATAAAGGAAACTTACCTAAAACAGAGCATGCTATGACGTCGCTTAAAAAAGCGATGGCTTGGGATGAGTCACGTTTTAATTTAGAGTATGACCTTGATATTTATATGATTGTTGCCGTTGATTTCTTCAATATGGGAGCAATGGAAAATAAAGGGTTAAATATTTTCAACAGCAAATGTGTGTTGGCGAATCAAGAGACGGCAACCGACAAAGATTATCATACTATTGAGTCTATTGTTGGCCACGAGTACTTTCATAACTGGACTGGAAATCGTGTAACTTGTCGTGATTGGTTTCAGCTGTCTTTAAAAGAAGGTTTAACGGTATTTAGAGATCAAGAGTTTAGTAGTGACTTAGGCTCTCGTGCGCTAAATAGAATTGACGCGGTAAAAGTGATGCGCACTCATCAATTTAGCGAAGATGCCGGCCCAATGGCTCACCCAATACGCCCAGAAAAAGTAATCGAAATGAATAACTTTTACACCGTTACTGTGTATGACAAAGGGGCTGAAGTTATTCGTATGATGCATACATTGTTGGGTGAGGAAAACTTTCAAAAAGGCATGGCTTTGTACTTTGAACGCCATGACGGGCAGGCGGTTACCTGCGATGACTTTGTTGCGGCAATGAGTGATGCATCATCAATTGATTTATCACAATTTAAGCGTTGGTATAACCATTGTGGTACACCTCGCCTGAACGTAACTAAAAAGTATGATGAAGCTTCGAAAACATTCTCGCTTAGCGTAGAGCAGCTTGCACCAGCGAATCAGCCTGACAATGCAATGTTACATATTCCTTTTGCTATTGAGCTTTTAGACTCTCAAGGGCAGAGTATTGCATTACAGTACCAAGGCAAGCAGCTTGATCATGTGCTGGATGTAACGCAAAGTTCGCAAACATTTCACTTTGATAATATTCACAGCAACCCAACCGCTGTATTGCTCGAAGATTTTTCAGCTCCATGTATTTTAAATCAATCTATTAGTGAAGCGGATTTATTACATATTATGCGTTTTGCGCGTAGCGATTTTTCACGCTGGGATGCACAACAGCAGTTATTTATTAACGCTCTTAAAGCCAATGTTACTTCAGCAAGTAAGACCCCTTTGAGTGAGGAGGTGATTGATGCACTACGTGGATTGTTATCTCAGCGTGAGGGCGATTTAGCACTGGTTGCTGAACTGTTGAAGTTGCCAAGTTTTGATACCTTAGCTGCTGAATTTGAAATAATACCGGTAGATCAAATAACGGCTAATATTGAGTTATTTGAACAGCAAATTGCCACGCAATTGCACAGAGAATTTTTAAGCTGTTACCAAGCCATTACCGATGATGGCAGTGTTAGTGCGCAAGCGGTAGCAATACGTGCGCTGAAACAGCTGTGCCTACATTATTTGGCAAAAACCGACGGTGTTGATGCGGCAAATTTAATTGAGCAGGCTGCATCATCAACAAATATGACCAATGTACTCGGCGCATTGAGCAGTGTGGTTAAAGCAGCACATCCATTGTCTGATAAATTACTCGAGCATTTCGACGCTCAATGGCGACATGATGTATTAGTAATGGATAAGTGGTTTGCCCTGCAAGCAATGAACTCTGCTGATGATGCTATTGAGAAAATAAAGGCTTTGTATACACACCCTTGTTTTGATTTTTCAAATCCAAACCGAGTACGTGCACTAGTGGGTAGTTTTTCTCATTTTAATACTGCACAGTTTCATCGTTTAGATGGCAAGGGCTATACATTACTTGGCGATTTATTAATAAAGCTCAATGCGATTAACCCGCAAAATGCATCTCGTATGTTAACGCCGTTTATGTCGTGGCGTCGTTATGATGAAACGCGTGCAACTGCAATGAGAGCTCAATTAGAGCGATTAGCTAATTTAGACGGGTTAAGCGACGACCTATTTGAAAAGGTCGAGAAAGCCTTACAATAAATCATGATAGAACACTATTTTAGTATGAATTTGAGCTATACAAAGTGCATGGATTATTACCATGGGCGGTATAGCTCAATCCAAGTGACAGCTGATAGCGGTAAAACAATTCGTTTTTCCGCTCATTATCTTCGACCTTTTATTTCGAGTTTAGGGATCCGAGGTCGATTTAGACTTATTTTAAGTAATGAAAACAAGTTCATCCGTCTCGAACGAGTAGCCTAGCTGTTGTTTTTTATGATATAGATATACACAAATATTGCCTTTTTGTTAATTTCGATTTGTTCTATTGTTAATTTACGTGTATAAATTATCTGGTATGACGTCTTACCAATACGTAAACGTTAAACAAATAAAAAACTTATAACTGATTGAAGGCGACCATTTGTAATTTGTTTAATTCGCTTCTATCGTTACGATTACACTAAAAACAATAACTTGATCACACAAAAATTACCCGCGACAGGGGGGAACCAAAATGATAAGAAGATCGCTTTTTGTTAAAAATAAAATAGTACTCGGCTTAACAGCTGCGGCTATGGGGTTATCTGCAGCACAGACACAGGCTGCAACATTTGAGGTAGGCGGTTTTGATGTCGCCTTCGATTCTACTTTTTCTTATGGCCAAAGTATTCGTGTTGAAGACCGTGACTTTAGCATTATAGGTAAAAGTAATAACCCATCTTTCGATTGGACTGGCTATAACCCAGCACTCAATACGATATACACTTCTCAAGACGTCTGGGCACAACCAGGCTCTTACTCGAACAATGGCGATGCCGGTGATTTAAACTTTAATAGCGGCGAGTCTTTCTCCAAACTATTAAAGGGCACGCATGACCTTTCAATAAGTAAAGATAACTACGGTTTATTTACCCGTTTTATGTATTTTTATGATTTTGAATTAATGGACGGCGATCGTGCTTATGTTAATCCAACATCAGGGCAAGGCGTAGACCCTTGTGACGACGATGATACAAAAGAGCAAAGCTGTGCCGACCTTCGTTTACTTGATGCCTACGTATGGGCCAACTTTGATTTAAACGATGGTTATAATCCGTTGTCAATTCGCTTGGGACAACAAGTAGTAAACTGGGGTGAAAGTACGTTAATTTCTCATGGTATTAACGTAAATCCGGTGGATATTGACCGTTTAAAAGCACCGGGTGCTGAACTAAAAGAAGCGTTTATTCCGGTTGGTATGTTATGGGCATCGCTAGGGCTTACTGAAAATATGACCTTAGAAGGTTTCTATCAGTATCAATGGCATGAAACTCGCCTACCAGCAGCAGGGACTTATTTTTCTACCAATGATTTTGCTGCAGAAAACGGTTACCAACAAAACGTACAGCTAGGCTTTACCTCAAACCCTGATATCGATTTAGCGTTTTTAACAAATAGCTTAAATAACCTGATGGCAACATATGGCCAAGTGGCTGCGAGCCAAGGCATTGATCCATCAAGCGCAGCTGGCCAAGAGTTACTGGCAAATATGTACTTAGCGTACCCGACCAAGGTCGCGCTAAAGGGCAAAGGCTACGATGGCAAAACAGAGCCAGATGATGGCGGTCAATATGGTTTACGTTTAGGCATGTTCTTACCCGAGTGGAACGATACAGAAGTGGCACTTTACCATGTAAATTACCATAGCCGTCGTCCACTTATTTCGGGTCGCGTATCTAACTTCACGCAAGCATCAATACAACAAGATTTAGCGATGATTGCCACCACAGAAATTACCTCTGATAATGTATCAGATCTAAAAGCATTTGCTAAAGCAACTAACGAGTACCCTGAAGATATTAAACTTTACGGTTTAAGCTTTAACACCTCGCTTGGCGAGACAGCGTTTGCAGGTGAGTTTACTTTTCGTGAAGACGAACCGCTGCAAATCGATGACGTAGAGTTACTTTACGCAGCCATGCCTGAGCAGTTAGCTATTGCTGGTTTACGCCCTGAGTTTGCAGGTATTTCGCAAATGAGTAAAGGCGATGCAGCAAGTGTGGTTGGCCCTGGCGAGCTAGCTAAAGGTTATATTGAGCGTAATACGTCACAATTACAGTTTACTGCAACGCATTTATTCGGCCCTTCATTAGGTGCTGATAGTTGGGCAGTTGTCGGTGAAATTGGTGGTGTTCGCATCAACAATATGCCTGAATACGATGAAATGCGCTTAAATGTGTCTGGTACTGGTCGAAGCGGTATTATGCAAGGCCCAGGTAGTTCAGATTATTCTGCATTACACATGGCGTTATCAAATGGCCCTGAGCAAAAATCGTTTGCTACGGCTTCATCGTGGGGCTATCGCCTAATTGCTAAAGGTGATTACTTTAACCTTTACAACGGTATTAACTTCTCACCACGTTTTGTTTTTTCGCATGATGTAAATGGTAATACGCCGGACCCAATGTTCTTATTCATTGAAGATCGTAAGTCATTAGGTGCTACTATGAGCTTTAATTACCAAAATGCATGGTCTTTAGATGTAAGTTACAACTCATTTTGGGGTGGTGGCGACACCAACACTTTCTCTGACCGAGATTACGTTTCTTTTAACTTAAAATATTCTATCTAGGGGTAACATTATTATGATTAAAAAACCTACCCTCATTGCTACAGCGTTTTGTAGTTTGTTTGCAAGTCACGCAGCGCTGGCTAAAATTAGTCCAGAAGAAGCAGCGCGCCTTGGTAAAGACTTAAGCCCAATTGGCGCAGAAAAAGCAGCGAATGCTGATGGCTCAATCCCAGCATGGAATGGCGGTATTACTTCTGCCCCAGCTGGTTATGAACCGGGTATGCACCACTTAGACCCTTATGCAACCGATAAAGTATTATTCACTATTGATAAAAGTAATATTGATAAATACAAAGAAAACTTAAGCCCAGGGCAAATAGCATTATTTGAAGCGTACCCAGATACGTTTAAAATGCCAGTGTATGAAACACGCCGTTCTGCGTCTTTCCCACAATTTGTGTACGATGCAACTAAAAAGTTTGCAACGACTGCTGAATTAGTTGAAGGCGGTAATGGTATTAAGAGCACAGCTATTGGTATTCCATTTCCAATCCCTAAAACGGGTTTAGAAGCAATTTGGAACCATTTACTTCGTTACCGTGGTCAATCAATTGAGCGTTTTGGCGGTCAGGCAGCACCGACGGCATCGGGTTCATATAACTATGTTGGTTTTGATGAGCAGTTATTAGTTAAATATTCTGATCCAAGTGCTACCCCGGCTGAACTTCAAGACTCTAATATCTTGTTTAAGTTTAAACAGCAAGTAACTGAGCCTGCTCGTTTAGCAGGTACTGCGTTATTGGTGCATGAAACCATGGATCAAATTTTAACGCCGCGTCAAGCGTGGACGTACAATTCAGGTCAGCGCCGTGTGCGTCGTGCGCCTAATGTTGCCTATGATGCACCGGGTACAGCAGCAGATAGCTTACGTACAACCGATGACTTTGATATGTTTAATGGTTCACCAAATCGTTATAACTGGACGCTAAAAGGTAAGCAAGAGCTTTATATCCCATACAATAGCTACAAGCTTCACAGCGACAAGCTAACTTATGACGATATTTTAAAGCCTGGTCACATTAACCCAGAACACACTCGTTACGAAAAACACCGTGTGTGGGTTGTTGAAGCGAACTTGAAAGATGACACCCGTCATATTTATAAAAAACGTGTGTTCTATATCGATGAAGATAGCTGGCAAGTGCATGTTACCGATATTTACGATAATCGTGATCAACTTTATCGTGTAGCCATGGCTTATGGCCTTAACTATTACGAAGTACCGACGCAGTGGAGTACACTTGAGGTGTATCACGATCTTAACTCACGTCGCTACTTAGCCATTGGTTTAGATAACCAAGAAAAGATGTATGATTTTTCTCAGTCATTCAATGACAATGAGTTTACATCGAGCGCTTTACGCCGCGCAGGCAGATAGTATAAAAGCTGGCACCTAGTTTCCTAGGTGCCTTTTTTGTTTCACATCGCGTTTGTCTATTAACGCACAGGTTTTCCTCCTTATAACAGACAAACAAATCCTCAGTTCAAGGCGAATTTAATTTATGAAGTATTTGGTCTATGCCAGCCTGATCCTAAGCGGTGCGAGTTTTGCACAAGACGCACCTCAAAGTGCGATTAGCGCAATTAATGCAGATAAAACACTCCTTACCGATATTACCCAAACCTCAGCCGGGCTTATTGCTGTGGGTAAACACGGGACAGTGATTAAAAGTGTTGATGGTAGTGACTGGCAACAAGCGCAATCGGTACCTACACAAGTATTATTAACAGCGGTTGAATTTACCAACGATTCTAATGGCTGGGCATGTGGACATGACGCCACAATTATCAATACCACCGATGGTGGTGAAAATTGGCAATTACAACAAGCAAAACCGAGCTTAGATAAACCCTGTTTAGATATTTATTTTAAAGATGACTTACATGGCTATGCGGTTGGTGCCTATGGTATGTTTTATCAAACAACTGATGGCGGAAAAAATTGGCAAAAACGTTTTTTAGATTCGCTATTATTTAGTGAAGATAGAGATTATTTAAATGATTTAAAACAAACAGATCCTGAAGGTTATGAAATAGAAACCTCGTCTATTTTGCCTCATTTTAACCGCATAGAACCGACTAGCAGTGGTTTAATGCTAGTGGGTGAGATGGGGTTAATGGCAAAAAGTGATGACGACGGTCAAACATGGCAACGTTTGGATGAAATTTACCCTGGTTCATTTTTTGGTTTTGCATCAGATTCATCAAGAGATATTGTAGCTGGACTACGCGGTAATATTTTTGTTAATGAGGCTAACAGCGGGCAGTGGCAGCACTTAGACAATGATAAAACAGCTACTGTAAACAGCATCATTAATTATAACGATAAACAATGGCTATTATTGGCTAATAGCGGTGTTATTTTTCATCTTAAGGATGATGTGCTTTCATACGAGCAATTGGCTGATGGTAAAGCGATTCTTGATGGCGTGATTGTAAAAGATAGACTTATCATGGCGACAGAAAACGGCATTAAAGTGAAGGAGTTGACCCCTTAATGCAAGCAATTTTAGATTTTTTAGAAAAAGCGATTTTTAGACACCGCTTAGTGGTACTCATAAGTTTTGTGTTGATCACCTGTTTATTGGTATTTAAAGCCACACACATTCAGCTTGATGCGTCATTTAATAAAAATATCCCGCTTAATCATGAATACATGAAGGTTTACACCAAGCATGAGAAACAGTTTGGTGGTGCTAATAGCATTTTAATTTCAGTATGTGACGACAGTGGTGATATTTTCAACCCTGAATTTTTTACCCAATTAAAAGCAGTTCATGATCAGCTTTATTTTATTCCAGGGGTAAATCGTCCTTTAGTAAATTCTATTTTTTCACCCAGCGCTCGTTTTGTTGAAGTTGTTGAAGACGGCTTTGCTGGCGGACCTATCATTCCAGCCAACTTTAAAGCAGACAAGCAGGGCTTAGGCGTTGTAAAAGAAAACATTGAAAAGGCCAAAGTAGTCGGTCGTATGATAGCAAGCGATTATTCGTGTGCCATGGTGACTGCGCAACTATTAGAAACCGACCCGCAAACACAAGAAAAATTAGACACGCTCGCGTTTGCAAAGAAGTTAGAAAGCGAAATCCGTGAGCCGCTCAGTACAGACGATATTAGTATTCATATTATCGGCTTTGCAAAAATGGCCGGCGATATCGCCGAAGGTGCAAAAGGGGTTGTTTTATTTTTTGCCATCGCGATTGCGTTTACATTCGTCATGGTATGGCTATTTTGTGGCAGCTTAAAGCTCACTATTTTACCGATTGTGTGTTCAATTATTGCTGTAATTTGGCAGTTAGGACTGCTCTCTAGTTTAGGCTTTGGGCTTGATCCTATGTCTATTTTAGTGCCGTTTTTAGTTTTTGCTATTGGTGTGAGCCATGGTGTGCAAATGATTAATGCGATTGGCAAAAAGGTTGCTGAGGGCAAAACTACATCAGTATGTTGTCAATCAAGCTTTAGAGCTTTACTCGTACCTGGTGGGATTGCGCTGTTATCGGATACGGTCGGCTTTTTAACCCTTTTAACCATTGATATCGGTATTATTCGTGAACTTGCTATTACTGCGAGTTTAGGGGTGGCGGTGATTATATTTACTAATCTGATTTTGTTGCCAGTGTGGGCATCATATATGCGCTTTGAAAACAGCATCCATATTCAATCAGGTGATGCCAACAAACCGAATATACTTGATGCTATGCGCGATTTGTTAGTTAAAGCAACCGACCCAAAAACAGCAAAAATCATTATTGGTTTCACGCTGGTTTTATTCGCACTGGGCTATTGGCAAGCAGATAAAATGCGTATTGGTGATTTACATGCGGGAGCACCATCCTTACACCAAGATGCACGTTACAACCAAGATACTTTCTTAATATCGGACAAATACACAATTTCATCTGATATCCTTAAAGTCATTGTAGAGGCTTACCCTGCAGCGTGTACTGAACATGATGTAATGGAGCGTATATCGCGTTTTCAATATAAAGTTGAAAATTTAGCCGGTGTACAATCTGCTGTGAGCCTAAGTTCAGTGGCTCAGTCGGTTAATGCCGGTTATAACGAGGGTAATTTAAAATGGCAAAGTTTGCCGCGCAATTCTGCCAGTTTAGTGCAATCAACCTCTCGAGTTGAAACAAGCACTGGCTTACTCAATGGCGATTGTTCAGTAATGCCAGTGATCATATTTTTAGACGATCACAAAGCACAAACTATTGATAACGTGATTGCAAAAGTAAAACAATTTGCTGTTGAAGAGGGCACAGAAAAACTTGCTTTCAAATTAGCATCAGGCCCTGTAGGCGTAATGGCTGCAACTAACGAGTCTGTTTCAGCCGCGCAAATCCCTATGATGCTCTATGTTTACGGTGCAGTAATTATTTTATGTTTACTTAGCTTTAAGAGCGTAAAAGCAACTATTGCGGTGGTGTTACCCTTGTACATAGTGTCAACCCTTGCACAGGCGCTTATGGTGCAGCTTGAAATTGGTTTAACTGTTTCAACTTTACCAGTAATTGCTTTGGGTGTAGGTATTGGTGTTGATTACGGTATTTATATTTTGTCATCGATGATGGGGCAGTTAAAACAAAACGTGCCGTTGAGTATTGCTTATCGTAATGCATTAGTTGAACGTGGTAGTGCGGTGTTATTTACCGGTATTACGTTAGCAATTGGTGTAAGTACGTGGATTTTTTCTGATTTGAAGTTCCAAGTTGATATGGGAATTCTGCTTACCTTTATGTTTTTAGTAAATATGTTAGGCGCAGTGTTACTTTTACCTGCAATTGGTAGCTTACTCTGGACTGACCAGAAAAAAGAAGGTGAATAAATTTGCTCCAAAATGGCCAGTAATGGCCATTTATATCTATATTTTGTGAATAGATGACCAAATAGCTGAAATGCTTAAAATGTTTTCATCGAAAAGGCTGTTTATTAGTTTCAAAAGGGTTAGAATTTAGCTGACTCCACGCTAATAAATGGCTGTACAAATATTCTGCTAAACTAGCAGTGATAGATTAAGGAACATACAATGACACGAAATGAAGGCCAAGCCTCGGTTATTTTAGATAACGTCTGTAAGCTTATCCAGAAAAAAGTTCGCGCTGATAATGTGTTACTCGTTGAGAAATTCGCCAAAGCCTTGTACAGCAATATGTCTAAAGAGGATTTGGCTAATCGTAACGACAGTGACTTATATGGTGCTGCACTCAGCCTTTGGAATTCGCTAGAAAAAAATACATCAGATGACGCAGTTATTCGCGTTTTCAATCCTGAAGTGGCAAAAGATGGCTGGCAGTCATCACATACCATTGTAGAGATTATCGCTAAAGACATGCCGTTTTTAGTCGACTCTGTACGTATGGCCATGACACGAGAAAACATCGCCTCTCACTTGCTATTGCATAGCCCACTGAAAATTCAACGTGATAAAAACGAAAAAATATCAGGGTTATCAAGCTTAAAAGCAGAGCAAGAATCAACATCAACAAAAACAGTGTTTTTTATAGAAATTGACCGCCAAACAGATGCATCTGTTATTGAGTCTTTCAAAAAAGAGCTTGAATCTGTATTGGTTGATGTTTCGGTTGCCGTTGAAGATTGGCAGCCTATTCGTGAAAAACTCATAGCGGTTAGTAAAAATCTGCCTAAAAGCCATAAAGATAAAAATGATAATGAAATAAACGAAACCGTTGAGTTTTTAGATTGGCTAGTAAAAGATAACTTTACTTTAATGGGTTACCGTCAATATGAGCTGTCACCAGTTCAGGGCGATTATCAATTAAAAGGCAAAATGGAGACTAGCTTAGGGTTAATGAAAAACTCTGATGCTGAACACACACGTTTGCTTTCTGAACTGCCAGAAGTAGCGCAAAGAGAAGCGCGAAGCAGTAACTTATTAATTTTAACTAAAACTAATTCATTGTCTCGTGTTCATCGCCCAGCTTATATAGATTATGTGGGTGTTAAACGTTTTGATGACAAAGGCAATGTTATTGGTGAAGACCGTTTTATTGGTTTGTTTTCATCAAACTTTTATAACAATAGTGCTGCTGATGTACCGGTCCTTAAAAGTAAAATTAATCGTATTATGGATATGTGTGACTTCGCTAAAGGGACACATGCATACAAAGCCGTATTAAATATATTAGAAACTTACCCACGCGACGAACTGGTACAAGCTCGTGAGAATGAGTTACTTGAAGTTGCCATGGGCGTATTGCAAATACAAGAACGCGATATGTGTCGTTTATTTGTGCGCAAAGATGCATACGGCCGTTTTTTATCATGCATGGTTTACGTACCTCGTGAGCGTTATAACACAGCGCTGCGCCGCGAAACGCAGGCTATTTTAGCCAACGCATTTAATTCTGACGTAAAAGTCGAATTTACTACCTATTTCTCTGAGTCTACACTGGCGCGTACCCATTACACTGTTCGTGTGACCGACAACAATATTGAATATAACGTGAAAGATATAGAAAACAATCTAATAGAAGCCGCTCGTACTTGGGAAGATAAATTACAATCAGCCTTACTTGAATCTGCTGGTGAGGCCCGTGGTAATGAATTAAACCGTAAATATTGCAATGCGTTTGCACGCTCATACAAAGAAGAAGTATTACCTAGCGCTGCAGTGGTCGATATTGAAAAGCTAGAAATGCTAAGCGATGATAACAAGCTAGAAATGTTGTTTTATCGCCCGCAAGAAGAAGCAAGCAGCAATATTGTGCGTTTAAGCTTATTCCATAAAGATGAGCCAATTCATTTATCTGATGTTATGCCAATGCTTGAAAATTTTGGCTTACGTGTTGTAGGTGAAACGCCATACTCGGTTAAAACCAGTGATGGTGGCGTTAATTGGATCATGGACTTCTCAATGCTAATTGATAGCAAAGGGATGGCTGATTTTGACAAGATCTCTGCACGTTTTCGTGCTGCGTTAACCAGTGTATGGGCAAACCGCTTAGAAAACGATGGCTTTAACCGTCTTGTGTTAATGGGTGGTTTAACGGGTCGTGAATCTTCAATTTTACGTGCATACGCAAAATACATGCGCCAAATTGGGGTTACTTTCTCGCAAACGTATATTGAAAGCACCTTTGCGAATTACCCGCATATTGCCGCTAAAATTGTAAACTTATTCTCTAAAAAGTTCTCTGTAAAAAGCCCTGCAAGTGCTAAAACGCTTGAAAAGCTAGGCTTAGAAATTTACGCAGAGTTAGAAAACGTTGCCAACCTTGATGATGATCGTATTATCCGTTTATACGTTGATATGATTGTTGCCACACTGCGTACTAACTACTTCCAAAAAGATGCTGAAGGCAAATTTAAGTCTTACATCTCACTTAAAATTCAGCCAAGTTTAATTCCAGAAGTCCCACTACCTGTTCCAGCGTTTGAGATATTTGTTTATTCTCCACGTGTTGAAGGTGTGCATTTACGTTTTGGTAAAGTTGCCCGTGGTGGATTGCGTTGGTCAGATCGCCGAGAAGATTTCCGTACAGAAGTGCTTGGCTTAGTAAAAGCGCAACAAGTAAAAAATACCGTTATTGTACCGGTAGGTTCTAAAGGTGGATTTGTATGTAAACAACTACCTAGTGAACGTGAAGCGTTTATTAAAGAAGGCCAAGAATGTTATAAAATCTTCATTCGTGGTTTATTAGACATTACAGATAATATTGACCGCGGTGAAATAGTACCTGCTGTTGATGTGACTCGCCATGATGAAGACGATGCGTACCTAGTAGTAGCAGCGGATAAAGGCACAGCAACATTCTCTGACATTGCCAATGGCATCGCAAACGAATATAACTTCTGGCTAGGTGATGCGTTTGCATCAGGTGGTTCAGTAGGTTATGACCATAAAAAAATGGGTATCACAGCGCGTGGTGCATGGGAGTCTGTTAAACGTCATTTCCGTGAAATGGATATTAACTGCCAAACAACAGACTTTACAGCAGTTGCTATCGGCGACATGGCCGGTGACGTATTTGGTAATGGTATGCTGTTATCAAAGCATATTCGCTTGCAAGTGGCATTTAATCACTTACATATTTTCGTTGATCCAAACCCAGATGCAGCAGCTTCTTACCCAGAGCGTGAACGTTTATTTAAATTACCACGTTCATCATGGGAAGATTACAATAAAGAGTTAATCTCAAGCGGTGGTGGTATCTTCTCGCGTGCTGCTAAGTCGATTACGCTTACGCCTGAAATGAAAAAGATGTTAGGCACTAAAAAAGCCAGCATGACGCCAAATGAGTTGATCAAAGCATCATTAATGATGAACTATGATTTATTGTGGAATGGCGGTATCGGTACTTACATTAAGCATTCTAAAGAAACTGATGCCGATGTTGGGGATCGTGCAAACGATGCGCTGCGCATAAATGGTAAAGACCTTGGTGCTAAAGTATTTGGTGAAGGTGGTAACTTAGGTGCAACCCAACTAGGTCGTATTGAGTTTGCAGCTCAAGGCGGTCGCGTAAATACTGACTTCATCGATAACGTAGGTGGGGTTGCGTGTTCAGATAACGAAGTAAATATTAAAATTTTACTCAATGGTTTAGTTGCGGAAGGCGACTTAACACGTAAGCAACGTGACGAACTACTTTATTCAATGACTGATGAAGTGTCTGAATTAGTACTTAAAGATTGTTATCGTCAAACGCACACTTTATCGATTACTCAATCTAAAGGAACCTCAACGCTTAAAGAAAAAATTCGCTTTATCCATGCGCTTGAAAAAGATGGCAAGCTAGACCGTGCAATTGAGTTTATTCCTACTGATGAAGAGCTGGCAGAACGCGCCGCCGCAGGTAAAGATTTAACGCGCCCTGAGCTATCTGTATTGGTTTCTTATGCGAAAATGGTGCTCAAAGAGTCATTAGTCACTGATGAAATTACAGAAAACCCGTATTACCGTCAGTTATTAGTTAAATCATTCCCGCGTCCATTACGTGAGAAATTTAATGATGCAATGGATAATCATCCGCTACGCAAAGAGATTATTGCCACTAAGTTAGCAAATAATATTGTTAATGATATGGGCTTAAACTTTATGGTGCGTATGAATGAAGAAACCGGTGCAAATGAAGCTGAAATTGCATTGTGTTACTCAATCGCAAGTGAAATTTTCCAAATGCGTGAAACATGGTTATCTATTAGTGATCTTGATAATAAGATACCATCGAGCGTACAAACAGAAATGTTATACCAATTACGCCGTACAGTTCGCCGTGCAACACGTTGGTTCCTGCGTCATCGCACCAAAGCACAATCAATTGAGCAAGCGATCGAAATATTCTCACCAACATTTGCAGATTTAAGTGAAAACTTAACTAAATACATCGTTAAAACAGAAAGCGATCGTATTGTAAGTGCGCGTGAAGAACTAACGCAAAGCGGTGTACCTGCTGATATTGCACAGCGTATTGTATCGTTATCAAGCTTATTCTCGGTAATGGATTTAACGCAAATTGCACAAAACTCTAATCGTAAAATCGATATGGTGTCGCACACTTACTTCAAACTTGGTGCGCAAATGGGACTGCATTGGTTCTTAGACCAAATCACTAATCAACCTGTTTCAAACCATTGGCAGGCATTAGCGCGTGCGTCATATCGTGAAGAGTTAGATTGGCAGCAACGCACCTTGTCAGAAGTTGTATTAAACAGCTTTGAAGGTGAAAACAGTGATGTAGATGGCCAAATTGAACAATGGATGGATAGTCAAGATCTGTTGCTTCAACGTTGGAAGCAAATGCTGACAGAGTTTAAAACATCGCAAAGCCATGATTTTGCTAAGTTCTCAGTGGCATTAAGAGAGCTTATGTTGCTTGGTCACAATTGTGATACATCAGCAAAGTAACAAACTGCTATTGATTAAAACTAATCGTTAAACAGTTTTTGTTATATAATACCTCAGCCTTGTCTGAGGTATTTTTTTGTCTACAATTTTAAGAGGATTATATTCATGTTCTACGATTTAGCTCGCCGTTTTATGTTTACCCGTGATGCGGAGTGGGCACATGATTTTGCTCTTAACAACTTACGTCGCTTTGCTAACACGCCATTAAGTGCGGCATGGGCACAAAGTGTTGCTAATAAACCGGTGAATTTTTTAGGTTTGGAATTTAAAAACCCAGTAGGACTTGCTGCTGGTCTTGATAAAAACGCTGAGTGTATCGATGCCTTTGCCCAAATGGGCTTTGGTTTTGTTGAAGTGGGTACAGTAACACCGCGTCCTCAAGCGGGTAATGATAAGCCTCGTATGTTTAGATTGCCACAGTCAAATGCGATTATTAATCGTATGGGCTTTAATAACAAAGGTGTTGATAATTTAGTTAATAATGTAAAAGCAGCTAAGTACGATGGCATTTTAGGTATTAATATCGGCAAAAATAAAGATACCCCAAATGAGCAGGGTAAAGACGACTACATTCACTGTATGCGAAAAGTGTTTGAGCATGCATCCTATATTACTGTAAACATTTCATCACCCAATACACCGGGCCTACGAGACCTACAATATGGCGCAGCATTAGATGATTTATTGCAAAGTCTAAAAAATGAACAGCTTGATTTAATTGCCAAGCATAATAAACAAGTGCCTATGCTGGTTAAAATTGCACCAGACTTAGATCCAATTCAAATTGAACAAGTCAGTGAGTCATTATTAAATAATAAAATTGATGGTGTTATAGCCACAAATACCACCTTAGAGCGCAGTTTAGTTCAAGGTCAGCAATATGCTGATGAGGCTGGCGGTTTATCCGGTGCGCCAGTTAGAGAGCGTTCAACCCATGTTGTTTCTGAACTCAAGCGCTTAACAAATAATCAGTTACCTATTATTGGTGTGGGTGGTATTGATGACGCTCAATCAGCAAAAGAAAAGTTTGATGCGGGTGCAGATTTAGTCCAAGTTTATACCGGTTTTATATACAAAGGACCGCAATTGGTAAAGTCGATCATTAACCACTTATAAGGATCAGTTATGTAAGCTTTTGATCGTTCGATAAATGTTCTAAAAAGACGTTTTAAAAATGGTCAAAAGCAGCTATACTCTAAGCTTATTGTCTTATTTTATTTTTTTAAGTACTAAGTAGGGGGGAGCAAATGTTACAAGCGTCAAAGCAATGGCAATGGATAGCATGCGCTGAGAAAAACCGCTTACTGCTTGATTTAAATGACGATATGCAACTTTGCACACCTTATAAGCTTAGACAATTAACTGATTGCGCTTTTAAAAATCCTTACTTCAGCCTTGAAGATGCGGCTTTTTATGAGCAAGTCTATTATTATCTTGAGCAGTTTAATTTATGGAACTCTGCTCAGTTATGCCAAATAGCCCTTAATGCAACGGCAGTTAAATTTCAACTAAAGCCCGTGTTAGCAAAAAGTTGGTTTTTTAAACCATATACCGGTAGTACGCCCAGTACTGAAGCGGTTATAAACTTAAGCTCTGAGTCACAAACAGGCGAGTTCTTAATTGTAGAGCATTGCCCTGATGCTTCTGTTTGTATAAATTTAAGCGAAACTTTTGCACTCGACGGCAATTTATCACTTGCCCAGTTTGAAGTGATCCGCGTATTAAACAATCGTGTTTTCCCCCTCATTACCTCACAGTACGATAGTCAAACAGCTTAGCCTAATTTAGTCTCTAGGGCTTGTTTATGGCGTATTTGTACGCAAACCTATGTTATAATCCCGCGCAATTAGCTATTAAGGGTTTTTACTTTGCAATTTATCGCACTTACTTCTATCGGAATCGAAAATTTATTGGTTGATGAACTTACAGAACTTGGCGCTACGGTTTCAAAACAAACTGTGGGTTCTGTTCGCTTTGAGGCTGACTCATTGCTAGCGCAAAAGGTGTGTTTATCAACACGCTTTGCTACGCGTGTACTTATGCTTATTGAAGAAAAAGAAGGCGTAAATGACAAAGACAGCTTGTATAAATTTGCACGCTTGCAACCTTGGCAAGAGTGGTTTGGTCCAACACAAACTTTTGCAGTTGACTTTAATGGCACAAACGATTCACTTAAAAATACCCAATTTTCAGGTCTAGTGATTAAAGATGCCATTGTTGATTACTTTAACGATTTATTTGAACAGCGCCCAAATGTTGATAAGCAAGATGCCAATGTGCGAGTAGTTGCCCGTTTAAATCGTCACGGTGTTTCACTTTATATTGATTACTCAGGGCCGCGTTTATCAGAGCGTGGTTACCGCCAAGGCCAAGGTAAAGCACCAATTAAAGAGCATTTAGCTGCGGCAATAATAAAACGCAGTGGCTGGCTTGAAAATGTCAATCAACCGCTATTCGATCCATGTTGTGGCGCTGGTACTATTTTAATTGAAGCGGCAGGTATGGCACGTAATGAAGCGCCTGGATTATTCCGTGAAGGGTTTGCGTTTGAGCGTTTACCTAGCTTTAGAGTGGCAAAATTCAAAGAACTTAAAGAGCAACTTTTAGCGAATATTACTGATCCTAAATTATGGCTAATTGGCCATGATTACGATGCACAAGTACTTGATAAAGCGATTACCAATGCAAAACGCGCCGAGCTTGATACGGTGATTAAATTTAAGCAAAGCGATGCGACAAAACTGACGAGCGTTGCAAAATTACCGGGTGTTGTTATTTCAAACTTACCTTATGGTGAGCGTATTGGTTCTATGGCTGAACTTGTAAACTTGCATCGTAGTTTAGGTGTTGGTTTTAAAAAGCACTTTAATCATTGGAAGCTCGCTTTACTGGGTATGGATGAAAGCCTGTTTAAATTGCTTAAATTAGTAAAGCAAAAACGCTATAAATTTAAAAATGGCCCCCTGGATGTTGAATTAAACCTATATCAGTTAGATGACAAGCAAGTTAGCCTTACCACTGATGACAAACCCGCTTTAAATTTTGAAGGTTCAATGGCGTTTGCTAATCGCCTGAAAAAGAACAAGCAAGGTTTAAAAAATTGGCTTAAGCAAAACCAAGTCCATGCGTATCGTGTTTACGATGCAGATATTCCTGAATACAACGTTGCTGTTGATATTTATGATGATTCAGCGGTTATTTTTGAATACGCAGCACCGAAAGAGATTGATGAAAAAACCTCAGAGAAGCGTTTACAAGATGTTATTAGCTTAACAGCACAACAACTTGATATTGCACCTGAAAACATTGCTGTAAAAGTACGTAAAAAGCAAAAGGGTGAAGAGCAATATACACCCATGGCTAAGCAAAATAGAACCATGGTGGTAGAAGAGTTTGGTGCTAAGTTTAAAGTTAATTTATTTGACTATTTAGACACGGGGCTATTTTTAGATCATCGCCTTGCACGTCGTTACATTCAAGAAAACGCTAAAGATAAGCGCTTTTTGAACCTGTTTGCTTACACAGGGACGGCCTCAGTACATGCAGCCATTGGTGGCGCAAAAGCGATTACTACCGTTGATTTATCTAAAACCTACTTAAAGTGGGGCCAAGATAACTTTGCGCTTAACGATATTAGCAATACGCGCTATCGTTTTGAGCAAGCAGACTGTTTAAAATGGTTAGAGCATGCACAAGGGCAATACGACTTGATCTTTTTAGACCCTCCAACATTCTCTAACTCTAAGCGAATGAAAGATGCGTTTGATGTACAAAATGATCACATTAAGCTGTTAACTTGGGTTAAAAAAATATTGAGCCCATCGGGTACGCTTATATTTTCTAACAATAAACGCGGCTTTGTGATGGACGAAGTAGGTTTAATGGGCTTAGGCTTAAAAGCAGAAAATATTTCTGAAAAAACCTTATCCCCTGACTTCAAACGTAATAAAAAAATTCACAATAGCTGGTTAATTAAACATGGCTAAGTGGGTTTTATATCACACCGACGGCTGCCACTTGTGCGAGCAAGCACAGCAGCTGTTAAAACCGTTACTTTTATCAACAGATGAATTACAACTTATTGATATTATGAGCGATGACGCATTAATTTTAGAATATCAAATAAGTATCCCGGTTTTAAAAAATCAACAAGGCCAACAATTATTTTGGCCTTTTACTGCACCTCAGGCGCAGCAGTTTTTAGCGCAAGCAGAATAAGAGTAAAGATTAACTATGGATTTAATTAGAATTTCAAAAGCACAACTAGCTTACGGTACACACCCACTACTTGATAATGCAGATGCGGTTATAGAAAGCGGCGAACGTGTGTGTATTGTAGGGCGTAACGGTGCGGGTAAATCAACGCTTTTAAAAGTACTCGATGGTCAAGTAATACTTGATGATGGCGAAATAAACCAAGTTGGTAGTTTAAAAATATCGCGTTTAGAGCAAGATCCGCCTAAAGGGGCAAGCGGTACTGTATTTGACTACGTAGCCCAAGGTATGCCTGAAATTGCTAACTTACTGATTGATTTTCATCATGTAAGCACACAACTGCAAACAGATTGCACTGATCAACTATTAAATAAATTAGAGCGTTTATCTAATAAATTAGAGGCGGCAGATGGCTGGCGTTTTGACAGTCGAATTCAACTTGTACTTACTCAATTAGAGCTAACCCCTGATGCGAAACTAGAATCACTTTCTGGTGGTTGGTTACGTAAAGTTGCATTAGCGCGTGCTTTAGTGAGTGAGCCTGATTTATTACTGCTCGATGAGCCTACTAACCATTTGGATATGACAAGTGTTATGTGGTTAGAGCAATTCTTAAAAGAATTTAAAGGCGGTATTGTATTTATATCTCATGACCGTGCATTTATTCGCGCTGTTGCTACACGTATTTTAGATTTAGATCGCGGTAAACTGATTTCATACCCTGGTGATTATGCCACTTATTTAGAACAAAAAGCGCATGATTTAAAAGTAGAAGAAACACAAAATGCATTGTTCGATAAACGTTTAGCGGAAGAAGAGGCATGGATCCGCCAGGGTGTTAAAGCCCGTCGTACTCGTAACGAAGGCCGTGTTCGTGAGCTGAAACAATTACGTAATGAACGCAAACAGCGTGTGGATCAGGTAGGCAAAACTGATTTCAATATTGAAACAGCCGATCGTTCAGGTAAGTTAGTATTTGAAGCGAAACACTTAAATCATGCATTTAAAGACAAAGTGATAGCTGATGACTTCTCTACCTTAGTAATGCGTGGCGACCGTATCGGCTTGGTAGGCCCTAACGGCATAGGTAAAACAACGCTATTAAAATTACTATTTGGCGATTTAAAAGCAGACAGTGGTGAAATAAAGCAAGGTGTTAATTTAGAGTTTGCTTATTTCGATCAGTACCGTGAAAAACTTGATGAAGAAGCGACCGTTCAAGATAACGTTGCTGAAGGTAAGCAAGAGGTGATGATGGGCGGGCGCTCACGTCATGTGTTAGGCTATTTACAAGACTTTTTATTCCCGCCAGCACGCGCTCGCACACCGGTAAAAGCACTTTCAGGTGGTGAAAAAAACAGGTTGTTATTAGCCAAACTATTTTTGAAACCTTCAAATATATTAGTGCTTGATGAGCCAACAAATGACCTAGATATAGAAACATTAGAACTCCTTGAAGATATTATTAATCAATATCAAGGTACTGTGCTGATTGTTAGCCATGACCGAGAGTTTATTGATAATACCTGTTCGAGTGTTTGGGCATTTGAAGGGAACGGCAAAGTCACTGATATAGTTGGCGGCTACAGTGATTATGAAGCGTATACCAACTATTTAGCAGAGCAGCAAAAGCAGCAGCAACAGCAGCCAGTAAAAAAAGTTGAAAAAACAGAGCCAACGCCAGTTAAAAGCAATAACAAAGCAATTAAACTCTCTTACAAATTAAAACTTGAACTAGAGCAACTACCTAATAAAATGGAACAACTTGAAGCTGAGCTTGAAAAACAACAAGAACGAGTAAGTCACGAAGATTTTTTCAAGCAAGACAGTGATATAACAGCCAAGGAATTGAACCATTTAGCCCAACTTGAGTCTGACCTTGAAGCCGCTTTTGAGCGTTGGGAAGAACTTGAAGAATTAAAGAATCAGTAGTAAGGAATAAAATGAAATATAAATTACTCGCGGCCAGTGTTTTAGCCACACTGAGTACATCAGCATTAAGTGCAACGTACCAGTTAACCGAATTAGGTGACTTTGAAGCTGCCAAACATACTTATGTTACTGATGTGAGTGAAAATGGACATGTTATAGGGCAAGCTAACGGATTGTATAACTTACCCATTGATATTAGCTATATTGATTTTACAGATAGTTTGATCAAAAACGCGTATACCAATGAGGTTAATGCATTTGAATTAAGCGATAAAGAGATTACCTTTACGCTTGATGACATAGAAAATAACGACGCTATTTATACTAATGCTGATGCGCATACTTTTATGGTTCGTTTTTTATCAAACTTATCATCTAACTTTGAGTATCAAAAAATCAGTTCAATTGTTGCTGCTAATTACAATAGTGGTGTAATTACAGAGCAGCCTTTATTTGATATAGCTTCTGTTGATTACGACGGGCTAACACGTTCAACAAGTAATTTTTATACGGGTGTTGCAGAAGACGGAACAACCGTTGGCTGGGGGACGGCTCCTTTTGAAAAAATCAGTTTTACACCGGATGGTGAAACAGTTGAAGAAACGTGGTTTACTCGCGACTTTATTGAACGTGGCATTTTAATCTCTGCAGGTGGTGTGGAAGTGCCGCTTGTTCCAGAATTTAATGAACACGGTGGAACGAGTAAAGCCTCTAATATTGTTGCCACTGACACAGGTTATATCGTTGTTGGTAATGTATCAGTTAGTATTCCTGCTGAGAGACAAACCACAATTACTGATAACTGTGACGGCCTTGATGAGCCAGTAATGGCCTGTATTGAATCACTAAACAGTCGAAGTACGCGTGGTTTATTCAATAAAACAGCGGTTAAATGGACTCTAGATAGTGCTTTTAATGTGACTTCAACAGAATTATTAGGTTTAGCGCTTACTCCAAAAGAAGACGAAGACAATAATCCGTTTATTAGTAACGCCTTAGCGGTTAACAAAAATGGCGTTGCAGTCGGTTTTTCTAACACTCGTTATTTTGATCGCGATGCGACTATTTTAACTATGCCAACGTATTTTAAAGACGGTGAAGTGGTTGATTTTATAAACCAGCAAGATGATTGGCAAGCAGGTAAAGCATTTGCAATCAATGATAATGACATTATTGCAGGTTATGCTACTAAACGTATTGAAGGTTCCTTAAGAAACAAACTTTTCTACCATGATATAAATACAAACACGACCGTGTTCCCTGAAGATTATTTTATTAGCTCAAGCTCATATGCAAATGATATTAATAATCAAGGTTACATTGTAGGTGAAGGTGATGTTGGTGAAACAGCGAGTTCAAGACGCTCTGAAGCATTTATTTATAAAATTGGTGATGACAAAATCACTAACTTGAATACTCTACTACCGTGTTATGACAGTGATGGTGAAACTAGTTTTAGTTATAAAATGGTCGAAGCGAAATCAATTAATGAAAGCAACGAAGTATTCGGTGTGGCAACTAAAACGGTTGAAAAACTAAACTCACTAGGCGAAGTCGTAACCGACATTAATGGCAATATTCAATATGAAAGTGTTGCAGTGGCGGTAAAGCTTTCGCCTATCCCTAATGGTGAAGTTGAAAACTGTAAAGCCCCAGATGCAGAGTTTTATGAACGTAGCTCAGCCAGTTTTTCATGGTTTGGTTTATTACTGCTACCTTTAGTTGGATTAAGACGCGTTTTTCGTTTCTAATTACAGCTATTCGTTTATAAAAAAACCAACTTGTTAAGTTGGTTTTTTTTTGTCTATAGTAATATAAACAGAAGCACTTGATGGAGTAGGCGCTAGTTATTTCTCGATGTCCAAGCTCGTCTCACCGAGCGGCGCCAAATCAAATCAATACCAAAATAACCAATAACACTAGCAATAGATGCACACACAAGTGAACCGACTAAAAAAGCGGGGCCAATTGTCGTTAAACTTTCTATAAACCATGCCCAACTTGCCTCAAACGCAAAATGTTGCTCCGGTTGATTAAGTACTAATGTGCCAACCAAGTATGAGCCGTAAAAAATAGGTGGCATTGTAAGTGGGTTAGTGATCCACACTAAAGCAACAGAAATAGGTAAATTTACTCTTAAGATTATGGCTGCGGCAGCTGCTAGCACCATTTGAAAAGGAACAGGGATGAATGCAAAGAAAAGTCCAACGGCAAAAGCACCGCGTGCTGAACGTCTATTTAAATGCCAAAGGTTAGCATCATGTAAAAGACGACCAAATATTTTTAGTGATTTGTGATGTCTAATTTTATTTGGATCAGGTAAAAACCGTTGGATCGTTTTTTTAGCCATTTAAAGCAACCATTTACGTCTGTGTGGATGAGTCTTGGATTTGTTGTCGGTGTCGTTGTTACCGTGTTTTATTATCAAACCCTTGAATTTACAGTTATCACAATTTCAATCCTCATTGTGAGCACGTATTTTAAGCCGTTTTTAACTGTATTGTTAGGCTTTATTTGCGGTATTTGTTGTGTAGCAGCACATTTTATCTTGTTTTATTCATTTGAATTGCCTGAACAGCACGAAAAATATGCTTATTCTGTCGGTGTTGTGGTCGAAGAGGTTATTTCTGCTACACCTCCCCAATATGTAAAAGTTAAAATAACGCGTTTGGAAGAAAGAGAATATAGTCACTTTAGGGCACCTTATGCCTTATTAAGTATTAATTTTGCACAACCAATTCAATCTGGTGATGCTTTTAATGCTCAAGTGAGACTTAAAAACTATAGATCCATTAAGAATTTTACTGTTTTTGATAATCAGCTTTATGCTTTTACCCAAAAGATAGCGTTTAAAGGTACAGTGCTCAATAAACAGCTTAATATTAAAAGCTCTCAAAAAAGTAATGCCGTGTCAGCTTATAGAGCCTATGTCAAAAAGTTGGTAAATAATGCTGAGCTGAATTGGCTCTATTATGTGCTGTTAACTGGCGATAAGTCATTAATGACATTCGAGCATAAAGAGTTAATGCAGAGCCTTGGGTTAAGTCATTTGTTGGCGATTTCTGGATTACATATCTCTCTAGTGTTTGGTTTTTGTTATTTTGTTACACGGTTTTGTCTTAAGTTGGTTAAACCTGAACTAAATCAAGCCTTAAATGTTTCTATTTTTTATAGTGCTGCTGGTTTTATAGTCGCATTCTTATATGTTTACTTGAGTGATTTCATCATCTCCGCAACCCGCGCTTTAATTATGTTGGGCTGTTATTTATTGCTTTATTACTTGGCAAAGCAATCATTGAGGTGGCGCAGTATTTTATATGCGTTGGTTATTATTTTAGCGATTAATCCATTTAGTTTGCTTAATCCTGGTCTGTATTTTTCATTTTTAGCGGTATGTATCATTTTTATGGTTTTAAAGCAGTTTCCGCTGAGAGGTCATACACTACTGGCCAATATTCGCACTCTTGTTGTTATTCAACTGGGATTATTTATTGGCTTGCTACCGCTATCATTATACTTTTTTAATGGCGTGAGTTTAGCGGGTTTAGTTTTAAATCTTGTCGCTATTCCCATTTTATCTTTTGTATTAATGCCCGCTTTATTTTTAAGTGTGTTGCTGGGGTTATTAACCGATTGGTACGCATTTATTGTGTTGTATGATTTGCCACTGACCTATATTTATCAAATGTTGCAGGCAATACCACAGCACATACGGTGGCTTAATGTCGGTCAGGTAAGTATAACCACCGTGGTGCTGCTTTATAGTGCTGTTCCGTTACTTTATTTTATTGAGCTTCGCTTACTGGCGTGCATTCCGCTTTTGACTTTACTGTTTAACCATTACTTTACGCAAACTAGCCTTTGGCGGCTGAATGTATTTGATGTGGGACATGGACTAATGGTACTGATAGAAAAAGACAAGCACGCGTTTATTTATGACTTTGGCCCAAGTTACTTTAATCGTTTTAGTCGTGTGCCTAGTATATTACTACCCTATATTGATGCCCATAATCTTACGGTAAGTACTGCGATTGTGAGTCATCAAGATAACGACCATGCCGGAGGTGTTACGCATTTTAAAGCGGCTGGCTATGCATGGAGCTTTGATTATTTTCATCCAAGTGGTGTATATAACGACTGCATAGCAACAACGATAGACTTTCAAGGCTTGAGTATTCAAACCTTTGCAAAAGAGGAGTTTAATAACAGTAATGATAATTCCTGTGTCGTTAAAATCTCAAGTGCAAACCACAGTGTGCTTCTCACTGGTGATATATCAAAGGCGAGGGAGTCTAAATTAATTAAAAAAGGGGATGATTTACAAAGTACCGTTTTGTTAAGTCCTCATCACGGCAGTGATAGTTCCTCCAGTGTCGAGTTTATTAAGGCCGTAAACCCAACATTTGTGATTCATTCAAGTGCGTATCAAGGTCAGTGGCAATTTCCAAGTAAAGCAGTGGTCAAGCGTTACAGTGAAATACACGCAAAACAATATAGCACCGGTGATGTAGGACAAATTCGGGTTGATTTTTATGCTAAGCACCTAGAGCTGACTACTGCAAGAGGGGCGGAAAGTTATTGGTTTATCAAAGATTGACGTTTTGTTTTGCTGTTGCTAAGGATACAATAGGGGCTGTTACTGGTTTTAGAGAGTGTTATGGAACAAAGTACTACACAAATTTATAAACGGCTTGTTTCTTACGTTGGCGCTTATAAGACGGTTGCCATCGTCGCGATTATTGGAATGATAGGTTACTCAGGTATGGATGCATTATTCATTCAACTGATGAAGCCGTTTATCGATGAAGGTTTAAATGAGCGTAACAGTCAGGTACTTACTTATGCGCCATTTGTGGTTATTGCGCTGGTTATCGGGCGTGGCGTATTTAACTTTATGTCATCGTACTGTTTAAGCTATGTTGGCTCACAAGTAGTGAGGGCGCTTCGCCAAGAGCTGTTTGAGCATATATTACATTTACCGGTATCGTTTCATGATAAAAATTCGACGGGCGATCTTATTTCAAAAATTACCTTTGATACTGAGCAAGTCCAACAAGCAATTACCAAGGCTTTGCTTATTGTAGTGCGTGAAGGCGCTTTTGTGGTGTTTTTACTCGCTTTGATGTTTTATACCAGTTGGCAACTATCGTTAATCTTTTTAGTGATTATCCCACTGGTAGCCATCATAGTAGCCGTGGTATCTAAACGTTTTCGTCATATCTCGAAAAATATTCAGTCTGCTATGGGACAGGTAACACGTAGCTCAGAGCAAATGCTGAGTGGTCACAAGGTGATCCATGGCTTTGGTGGCCAAACGCAAGAAATTGATCAATTTTCTAAAATTAATAATCATAATCGCCAGCAACGTATCAAAATGGATGCGACTAAGGCGTTAAGTGTCTCTATTATTCAAATTTTAGCCGCCAGTGCAATGGCTGTTATTTTATGGGTTGTCTCTATGCCCTCTATGATAGACAGTATTAGCTCTGGTGATTTTGTAGTGCTTATTTCATCAATGATGATGTTACTGCGCCCACTAAAACAATTGGCTAATGTTAACAGCGATTTACAGCGTGGTATTTCAGCTGCGCAGAGTGTTTTTTTAGTACTTGATGAAGAAATAGAAAAAGACACGGGTACTTTACCGGTTGATAAGGTAAAAGGGCATATTGAGGTAAAAAACGTGACCTTTAAATACCCAACCAAGGATG
This sequence comes from Pseudoalteromonas sp. DL-6, assembly GCF_004328665.1. Lineage (NCBI taxonomy): Bacteria > Pseudomonadati > Pseudomonadota > Gammaproteobacteria > Alteromonadales > Pseudoalteromonadaceae > Pseudoalteromonas > Pseudoalteromonas sp. DL-6. The sequence goes on along the minus strand of NZ_CP019770.1, from coordinate 1,702,304 downwards.
AAGCGGTGCTTAACGATTTATCACTGAACATTAAAGCCGGTGAGAGTATTGCGCTTGTTGGCCGCTCTGGCTCGGGTAAATCAACAATTTCTAATTTGTTACCCCGATATTATGACTTAGAAGCGCCAAGCGAAATTTTACTCGATGGCGTTGCTCTTAATGAATATAAGCTTACTGATCTTCGCCGTCAATTTGCGTTAGTGTCGCAACAAGTGGTGCTATTTAATGACACGATTGCCAATAATATTTGTTATGGTTTACAACGAGAAATCTCTATCGAAGAGCTTCACACCGTTGCGAAGCAAGCTCATGTGTGGGAGTTTGTAAAAGACTTACCCGAGCAACTTAATACTATGGTTGGTGAGAACGGGGTAATGCTTTCAGGCGGTCAACGCCAACGTATTGCGATTGCCCGTGCTATTTTAAAAGACGCACCTATTTTAATTTTAGATGAAGCGACCTCGGCCTTGGATACAGAGTCTGAAAAGCTTATTCAACATGCCCTTGATACATTAATGAAAGATAAAACCTCTATTGTTATCGCTCATAGGCTATCGACTATTGAAAACAGTGACCGTATCTATGTGATTGATAACGGTACAGTGATAGAAAGTGGCACGCATACTCAATTACTGGCTAACGATGGTACCTACTCAGCTCTTTGTAAAATGCAGTTTGGTGAGCAGGGGTGAGTAAAATAGAGCAAAGCTGGTACAAACCTTTTAGTTTAATTACGTTATTGCTATTACCACTGTCCGCTATTTTTGGCTGTATTTCTTTGCTGCGTAAATACTGCTACAAGTTCGGCATTTTTAAATCGTTTATCAGCAAAACACCGGTTATTGTGGTTGGTAATATAAGCGTTGGCGGCAATGGTAAAACTCCATTTGTATTATGGCTGCATGATCACTTAATCGCCCAAGGTTTATCCGTTGGTTTAATTAGTCGCGGCTATGGTGGGAAAGCAGCTCATTACCCATTATTAGTGACTGCCAATACGACTACTTTAGAGGCTGGGGATGAGCCGGTACTTTTATTTAACCGTTTACAATGTCCGTTAGTTGTGGGGCCAAATAGGCAGCACAATATAGAAATGCTCAATAAACATTTCAAGCTTGATGTGATTATTTCAGATGATGGCATGCAGCATTACAAAATGGCGCGCAGTATAGAATGTTGTATTGTTGATAGCGAAAGAAAATTTGGTAATGGCTTTTTAATGCCAGCAGGACCACTTCGTGAAACCGCCTCTCGTTTAAACAGTGTAGATTTAGTGATTGAAAATGGCTCTGAGCAAGAATTTAGTTATCGCTTGCAACCATCAGTTATTAAACGTGTTGCCGATAATACTGATATAACGACGCCCTTAAAGGCTGCGCACGCGGTAAGTGCGATTGGTAACCCAGGTCGTTTTGAGGCTTCACTGCAAGCACAAGGTATTAAGTTACTGTCTACGCATCACTTTCGCGATCATTATGCTTACAGTGCTGATGATTTTGCTCAATTTGGTGATGACTGTATATTAATGACAGAAAAAGATGCGGTTAAGTGCCGTGATTTTGCAAAGCCGAATTGGTATTACTTGCCAGTTGACGCTCAGCCAACTGCAGCAGTAATAAACACATTAAATTTATTATTAAAAGAAAAAGGGATCCATCATGGCCTTTGACACTAAGTTACTCGAAATTATTGCTTGCCCTGTATGTAAAGGTAAGTTGCGCTTCGATAAAGAAAACCAAGAGCTGATCAGCACTGCAGCAAAACTAGCTTACCCTGTACGCGATGATATTCCGGTATTGCTTGAAAACGAAGCCCGAGAATTGTCTCTTGAAGAGGTAGAAAAGTGGAATTCGTAGTTGTTATCCCTGCGCGTTACGCTTCTACGCGTTTACCAGGTAAACCGCTCGCTGATATTTGTGGCAAACCAATGATACAGCATGTGTATGAAAAAGCCTGTTTGTCAGGAGCTAGCAAGGTGGTTATTGCCACAGATCATCAAAAAGTGTTTGATGCTGCTAAACGTTTTACTAGTAACGTTTTGATGACACGTGAAGATCATCAATCAGGTACAGAGCGCTTAGCCGAGGTGGTGGATTTACTTAATTTAGCCGATGACACTATCGTGGTAAATGTACAAGGTGATGAACCTTTGTTATCCCCTGATAACGTATCGCAAGTGGCGACATTATTAGCGCAATCAATTGCACCAATGGCAACCTTAAGTGTTGCTATCGAAGAGCGTGATGAAGTGTTTAATCCTAATGCGGTTAAAGTGGTCAGTGACATTAATAAAAATGCCTTGTACTTTTCAAGAGCGAGTATTCCTTTTGATAGGAGTACCATGATGGCAGAGCAGCAACCACTGAATTTAGCGCCTTTTCAACGTCACGTGGGTATTTATGCTTACCGTGCAGGATTTATAAAGCAATATATTGAATTAAGTGTTTCACCATTAGAACTACTTGAATCGTTAGAGCAGTTACGCGTGCTATACCATGGTTATACAATTAAAATAGAGCAAGCATTAGTTACACCTCATGCAGGAGTCGACACACCAGAAGATTTGGCTAAAGTGGTTGCCCATATTCAAAGTAAAAGCGCGTGAACACAACACAAACGCCTGTATTAAAAGTGCAATATACGCATGATGATTTTTACATCATAAATAAACCGCAAGGGCTCAATTTTCACTCTGAGGAAGGTCCCGGTTTTGTGGTACTAGCTGAGCAACAGTTAAACGAAAAATTATTTGCAGTGCACCGTTTAGATAAAGTCACCTCTGGGTTGATTATACTCGCGCGAAGCAAAGCGGCAGCAGCTGAATTTACGCAATTATTTACCCAGCATGCGATTAATAAGTTTTATCTAGCGGTCAGTGATACCAAGCCTAAAAAAAAGCAAGGCTGGGTTAAAGGTGATATGGCTAAGTCTCGCCGTGGCACGTATAAATTATTAAACTCACAAAGTAACCCTGCTATTACACGTTTTTATTCGTTTAGCTTTAAAAGCGGTTTTAGAGCTTACTTATTAAAACCCTATTCGGGAAAAACTCATCAGCTTAGGGTGGCATTAAAGAGTTTGGGTGCCCCCATAATGGGTGATGCGAGTTATGCAGGGAGCCCTGCAGAGCGTACCTATTTACATGCATTTGCGCTGGATTTTAATTGGAAAGGGCAAAAAATACAACATACCCTGTTGCCACAATCTGGTGAAGAGTATGCGCAATTAATAAAACATCAAGATTTTAATTCTTGGCAAACGCCGTGGAAATTGGATTGGTAAATGAGTGAACAAGTAACTGATATCCGCTTTGGTGGTATTAAACGACTATATGGTCAACAGCAATTTGAGTGGTTACAGCAAGCACATTTTTGTGTTGTGGGTATTGGTGGTGTAGGCAGTTGGACTGCTGAAGCACTAGCGCGTACCGGTGTGGGTAAAATCACCTTAATTGATTTAGATGATATTTGCGCAACCAATGTCAATCGTCAAATTCATGCCTTAACAGGTACAATAGGCGAAGCTAAAGTGGATGCCATGAAGGCGCGCTGCGAGCTGATAAACCCTGAGTGTATAGTGAATGTGATTGACGATTTTATTACCCTTGATAATATTCAAGAGCATATTCAAGGCTTTGATTATGTAATAGATTGTATAGATGCGGTAAAAGAAAAAGCGGCGTTAATCGCGCACTGTAAGCGTAATAAATTGCCTATAATTACCACGGGCGGTGCAGGTGGGCAAACCGATCCGAGTCAAATTACTTTTGGTGATGTGGCAAAAACCACCCAAGATCCATTACTTGCAAAAGTACGTTATATTTTGCGTAAGCAATATAATTTTAGCTCTAACCCAAAACGTAAATTTAATATTGACTGTGTATATTCAACAGAGCAGCTTGTTTATCCAGGTAGCGATGGCAATGTGTGTCATGCGAAACAAAATGCAGATGGCAGTATGAATATTGACTGTAATAATGGCTTTGGATCAGTGACGATGATCACTGGAAGTTTTGGATTCTTTGTTGCCGCTAAAGCAGTGAGAAAATATTTAGATAAGCGTGCACGTTTAAATATTTAACTACAAGCTGCTTATTATACTGTTATAAAAAGCGCTTAACGCGCTTTTTGTTTGGCTAAGGTTTGTATTTTTTCAACCATGGCTTTTACTCCATTGCCGCGAGAAGCGCTTAAGTGGCTAATTAAGCCAAGTTTTTCAAATTCTTCATAGGCATTAACGTTTAACACCTCTTCGGGTGTTAAACCGTTATACAGGGCTAAAATTAACGCCAATAAGCCTTTCACTATGCGCGTATCAGAATCACCAATCACAACCAACGCATTCTCGGTTAGGTCAAATTCAACAAACATCCACACTTTACTCTCACAGCCTTGCACGAGCGCATCGTCGGTTTTTAATATATCGGCAAGTGGTGGGAGTGTTTTGCCAAGTAACATAATTTCACGGTATTTCTGTTGCCAGCTTGCACTGCTTTCAATGTTTTTACTTACCCGTTGGTATGTCTGAGTCATTATTTATCCAAATTAGTCTAATAAAGCGATGCATTCTTTAAGCGCAGTAATAAATTGGTCTACATCTTTAGTCGTATTATAAAATGCAAAACTCGCTCTGAGTGAGCCATTTAGTTTCAAATGGGTCATTAATGGTTGGGTACAATGATGACCACTTCGCACTGCAATACCATAGCCGTCAAGTAAAGTTGCCAGATCATACGGATGTTCATTTTTATAATTAAAGCACAATGTACCAATGTTCGATTTTAGGTCGCTATAGATACTAATACCGTCTATTTGATTCAGTGCGTTCGCTGCATAAATAAACAACTGTTGTTCATAGTGCTTTAATGTTTGCTGATCAAGTGCAATTATATACTCAAGCGCCGCACCGAAGCCTAAAACACCGGCTATATTCGGTGTTCCTGCTTCAAACTTAGCGGGAGCGTCACGATAAGTGCTTTGCGTTAGGGTCACTTTTTCAATCATTTCACCGCCTGTTTGGTAAGGCGATAATGCATTAAGTGCGCTGTAGCGGCCATATAAACCGCCTAATCCTGTTGGCCCCAACATTTTGTGAGCTGAAAACACGTAAAAATCACAATCAAGCTTTATTAAATTAGGTCTTAAATGCAGAGCGCCTTGTGCGCCATCGACTAAAGTTAACGCATTTACTGCCTTCGCAGCGGTTATCAGCGGAGTTAAATCGGTAATATTGCCCAGCGCATTAGAGGCTTGTGTAATAGCTAGCAGCGCAGGCTTGGTAAGTTTAATCACGTCACAACACTGGCTAATATCAAAGGTGGCATCGTCATTGAGTGGCAGCACTTTTAAGGTTGCTCCAGTGTATGCCGCAAGTTCTTGCCATGGCACAATATTCGCGTGATGCTCGATTGGGCTAATTAAAATGGTGTCGTCAGTTGTTAATGTATTTCTTAGGCCATGTGCAACTAAGTTAATCGCCTCAGTAGCGCCTTTAGTCCAAACAATTTCATTACCGCTTACCTGAAAATAATCAGCAACGCGTTGACGTACTAGCTCATAAGCCGTTGTAGCTTGCTCACTAAGGGTATGACGGCCGCGATGAACATTTGCATTCTGATAGGTGTAAAACTCGTTAGTAGCGTCAATCACGCATTGTGGCTTTTGTGTTGTTGCTGCCGAGTCTAAATAAACCAAAGGGTAGCCATTGATTGTCTGATTTAGGGTAGGGAAATCATTACGGATTGTTTTAGGATCAAACGAGGACACAGACATAGGCTCATAAAGTTAATCAATTTGGGCAGGAATTGTAATCGGTTTAATATAATTCTCAAGTAACATGTAATAAAAAAGGCCGCAAAAGCGGCCTTTTAAACTAACTTTAAAGCTTAGCGCTTGTCAGTTGCTTTGAAATCACGGGCTGTTTCACCTGTGTAAAGCTGACGTGGGCGGCTGATCTTGTGGCCAGGTTGAGAAAGCATCTCGTCCCAGTGTGAGATCCAACCTACAGTACGTGCCATTGCAAAAATTACAGTGAACATGCTAGTAGGAATACCAATCGCTTTTAAGATAATACCTGAGTAGAAATCTACGTTAGGGTATAGTTTCTTCTCAACAAAGTATGGGTCTTCAAGTGCAATTTGCTCAAGCTTCATAGCAATATCAAGCAATGGATCTTGAATGTTTAGCTCTGCTAATACTTCATGACACGTTTGACGCATTACGGTTGCACGTGGGTCGAAGTTTTTGTAAACACGGTGTCCAAAGCCCATAAGACGGAACGGATCCGCTTTATCTTTTGCTTTTGCTACGTATTCGTCAATACGATCAACTGAGCCAATTTCTTCTAACATGTTTAAACATGCTTCGTTAGCACCGCCGTGAGCAGGGCCCCAAAGAGATGCAATACCCGCAGCAATACATGCATAAGGGTTAGCACCAGAAGAACCTGCTAAACGTACTGTTGACGTTGAAGCATTTTGTTCGTGGTCAGCATGAAGCATAAAGATTTTATCCATTGCTTTAGCTGTTACTGGGTTCACTTTGTATTCTTCAGCAGGTACAGAGAACATCATGTGTAAGAAGTTTTCTGCATAGCTTAAATCATTGCGTGGGTATACAAACGGTTGACCGATGTTTGTTTTGTATGCCATTGCCGCAATCGTTGGTAATTTAGCAACTAATTTAATAGCGCTTGTCTTACGTTGAACAGCATCAGTGATATCAAGATCTTCATGGTAAAAAGAAGATAATGCACCAACCACACCACATAGCATTGCCATTGGGTGTGCATCAAAACGGAAACCTTGGAAGAAGTTTGCGATTTTTTCATCTAGCATTGTGCTACGAGTGATTTTTGTAGCAAAATCATCGTATTGCTCTTTAGTTGGTAACTCACCGTTTAATAGTAAGTAACATAACTCAACGTAGTTAGAGCTCTCTGCTAACTGCTCGATCGGGTAACCGCGGTGTAATAAAACACCTTTACCACCATCGATGTAAGTGATGGTAGATTCACAAGAACCAGTCGACATGAAACCTGGGTCATAAGTAAAGTGACCATGTGAGCCGAGTGTACGTACATCAATTACATCTTGGCCAGCAGTACCTTGATAAATTGGAAGTTCGATTGGATCTAGCCCATCAATATGGACTGTGGCTTTCTTATCTGCCATCTATGTATCTCCTATTAAGATAACTATTCTGATTTTTATATTCTAAAATCTATTCTAAGCACATCTTTACATTTTAACGTGAAAGAGGGGTATAAAGTCAATTTTTATAAGTATTATGCACATATGTATAATAAATATTCGGTATAGATTGAATATTATACCATTGGCTAATTCGCAAACGACTCAAAGTAAACAAGAATTGTAAAAGAGTCTCCGGCTATATATACTAACGGAGGTTTTTAACCGATTTGTATTTGGGTAAACTTTTTTTTACATAATATTTTTCATAAAAAGTGAACTTTATTAGTATTAATACGTTTATTTTGATAGTTCCACCAGAAACATTTGGTGGGTTTTAGAAAAACAAGTAGATGAGCCCCACTGCGGGCAAGATGGGCAAGTAACTGTGAAAAAGCAAAGACCTGTAAATCTAGATCTAACAACTATATCTATGCCGGCAACGGCTAAAGCTTCAATTTTTCACCGCGTCACCGGTGTTGCATTATTTTTTGCTTTAACGTTTGTCATTTGGGCTTGGTCAGAGTCTCTTTCTTCAGCTGAAGGTTTTGAATTCGTCAAGGGTCTGTTTAACGGATTCATTGCCAAATTTATAGCTTGGGGCACCCTTTCTGTATTGGGTTATCACCTTATCGGTGGTATCCGTCACATCATTATGGATATGGGGCATTGGGAAGAACTTGAATCAGGCAACACTAGCGCTAAAATTGCGATGGCACTTGGCGTTGTGTTTGCTGTATTGGCAGGGGTGTGGATATGGTCTTAAATCAAGCAACTCTTAAACGTGATGGCGTACAAGATTTTGTATCTCTACGCACAACGGCATTAATAATCAGTGCATATGCAATTTTTATTATTGGCTATTTTTTAGCAATGCCAGAAGTCACATATGACGCCTGGACAGGCCTATTCTCTAACCTAGCAATGAAAGGGGCGACATTAATCACCCTAGTTTGCATTATGGTTCATACCCGTATCGGCCTTTGGCAGGTTCTAACCGACTATGTAAAGAATGCTAAATTGCGTGCTTTCTTAGGCTTTGTACTAAACCTAATGGCTGTCGCTTACGTAGCTGTAGGTTTAATCGTTTTATGGGGTGTTTAAGTGAAATATTCTGTTCGTGAATTTGACGCCGTAGTAATTGGTGCCGGTGGTGCAGGTATGCGCGCTGCTCTTGCTATTACTGAATCTGGCAAAACATGTGCACTAATCTCTAAAGTTTTTCCGACACGCTCACACACTGTATCTGCTCAAGGTGGTATTACAGTAGCGCTAGGTAATTCGCATGAAGATAACTGGGAATGGCATATGTATGATACCGTTAAAGGTTCCGATTTTATCGGTGACCAAGACGCTATCGAATACATGTGTAATACAGGCCCAGAAGCTATTACTGAATTAGAAAACATGGGCTTACCATTTTCTCGTTTTGAAAATGGCCGTGTTTACCAACGTCCTTTCGGTGGTCAATCGAAAAACTTTGGTGGTGAACAAGCTGCACGTACCGCAGCAGCTGCTGACCGTACTGGTCACGCATTATTACACCTTCTTTATCAACAAAACGTTAAAAATAAAACAAATGTATTTTCTGAATGGTATGCACTTGATTTAGTTAAAAACGATAATGGCGATGTAGTAGGTTGTACAGCGATTGAAATTGAAACCGGTGAAATCACTTTCTTCAAATCAAAAGCAGTTGTGTTAGCTACTGGTGGTGCAGGTCGTATCTTCGCATCAACAACTAATGCTCACATTAACACTGGTGACGGTGTTGGTATGGCGACTCGTGCTGGTATTTCTATGCAAGACATGGAAATGTGGCAATTCCATCCGACAGGTATTGCAGGTGCAGGTACGCTAGTAACTGAAGGTTGTCGTGGTGAAGGTGGTTATCTTTTAAATAAAGATGGCGAACGTTTCATGGAACGCTATGCACCAAACGCTAAAGATTTAGCATCTCGTGACGTTGTTGCCCGTTCAATGATGACAGAGATTCGTGAAGGTCGTGGTTGTGATGGTCCTTGGGGTCCTCACCTTAAGTTGAAACTTGACCACTTAGGCGAAGAAACGCTTAACTTACGTCTTCCAGGTGTATGCGACCTTGCTAAAACATTTGCTCACGTTGATCCTGCAAAAGAACCAATTCCAGTTATCCCAACATGTCACTACATGATGGGTGGTGTGCCAACTAACGTAAATGGTCAAGTACTTAATATCGATGCCGCTGGTAACGAAAAAGTAGTACAAGGTTTATTTGCTGTTGGTGAGATTGCATGTGTATCTGTTCACGGTGCTAACCGCTTAGGTGGTAACTCATTACTTGATTTAGTTGTATTTGGCCGTGCTGCTGGTAACTTCTTAGGTAAATACCTAAATGACGTTGAAATTTCTAAAGCGGCTTCTGAGTCTGATTTAGAAGCGTCTTTAGCTCGCTTTAACCGTTGGGAAAGCTCAACAGTTGGTCAAGGCGAAGACCCAGTACAAATCAAGAAAGACCTACAACAGTGTATGCAGCTTAACTTCTCGGTATTCCGTGAAGGTGACTCAATGGCAACTGGTCTTACTGAGCTTAAAGAAATTCGTGAACGCTTACAGCATGCACGTCTTGATGATAAATCATCAGACTTCAACACCATGCGTATTGAATGTTTAGAATTAGACAACTTAATGGAAACAGCTTACTCAACTGCAGTAGCTGCAAACTTCCGTACTGAAAGCCGTGGTGCACACTCTCGCTTTGACTTCCCAGATCGTGATGACGAAAACTGGTTATGTCACTCAGTATTTAATCCGGTAACGGATGAAATGAGCAAGCGTAAAGTAAACTACGAGCCTAAGCTACGTGAAGCATTCCCACCTAAAGCACGTACCTACTAGGAGCGAGACGATGGCACAAGTACAATTTTCAGTTTATCGTTACAATCCGGATGTTGACAACGCACCTCGTATGCAAGAATACACTTTGCAAACTGAGGAAGGCCAAGACATGATGGTATTGGATGCACTTTTATTATTAAAAGAGCAAGATCCTACATTATCATTCCGTCGTTCATGCCGTGAAGGCGTGTGTGGTTCAGACGGTGTAAACATGAATGGTAAGAACGGCTTAGCATGTATTACTCCTTTATCTACGCTACAAAAAAATGGCAAAGGTAAAATCGTAGTACGTCCATTACCGGGACTTCCTGTTGTTCGTGACCTTGTTATTGACATGAGTCAGTTCTACACTCAATACGAAAAAGTAAAACCGTATCTAATAAATGACGAGCCTGCTGCAGGCGAACGTCTTCAATCTATTGAAGAGCGTGATAAATTAGATGGGCTTTATGAGTGTATTTTATGTGCATGTTGTTCTACATCGTGTCCTTCTTTCTGGTGGAATCCAGATAAGTTTATAGGTCCAGCAGGCCTTCTTCATGCTTACCGTTTCTTAGCTGATAGCCGAGATACTGCAACAGAAGAGCGTTTAGCTGACTTAGACGATGCATTCAGTGTGTTCCGTTGCCACAGTATCATGAACTGTGTTAGCGTTTGTCCTAAGGGTCTTAACCCGACTAAAGCAATTGGGCAAATAAAATCTATGTTATTAAACCGCTCGGTTTAATTTCTAGTAGACGAAAGATGGCTAATATTTATTAGCCATCTTGTTATATAACTATTAATTTCTGCGCTAAAAAAAAGGGCTTATAAATGCACGAAGGTGTGATGAAGGCATGGCTAGAATCTTCACATTTAAACGGCGGTAACGTTGCTTATGTTGAAGAGCTTTATGAAGCGTATTTAGACGATGCGACTTCGGTGCCAGAAGAATGGCGAGAAGTGTTCGAACAATTACCAAAAGTTGATGGTGTGGATGTTGAAGTAAAACATTCAGAAGTTCGTTCACAATTTGCGGCGCTTGCTAAAAACAAGCATAGAGAAGTAGTGGTAGCAGAGGGCAGTGGCGGCGACCTTAAACAGGTTAAAGTTCTGCAACTTATTAATGCTTTCCGTTTTCGTGGACACCAAAATGCAAACCTAGATCCACTAGGTATTTGGCAACGAGAACGTGTACGAGATTTAGAGCTAGAATACCACGACTTATCAAATGCTGACTTTGACCGCGAATTTAACGTAGGATCGTTTGCCGTAGGCCGCGATACTATGCCTTTAGGTGAGTTATACCAAGCACTAAAAACTACTTATTGTGGTTCTATTGGCGCAGAGTATATGCACATCACATCAACAGAAGAAAAACGTTGGTTACAACAGCGTTTAGAGTCTGTTCAGTCTAGGCCAAAATTCGATAAAAATGAAAAGCTACGTATCCTTAAAGGATTGACAGCGGCTGATGGTCTTGAAAAATATTTAGGGGCTAAGTTCCCGGGTGCTAAGCGTTTCTCACTTGAAGGTGGCGATGCGTTAGTTCCTATGCTTAAAGAGCTTATACACCGCGCGGGTGAAAGTGGCCAAAAAGAAGCCGTAATCGGCATGGCTCACCGCGGACGCTTGAACGTACTTGTGAATGTACTTGGTAAAAATCCATCAGAATTATTTGATGAATTTGCTGGTAAACACAAAGATACTTTAAGCTCTGGTGATGTTAAGTATCACATGGGTTACTCTTCAGATTTCGCGACCAAAGGTGGCAATGTGCATATGGCACTTGCGTTTAACCCATCGCACTTAGAAATCGTTAATCCTGTGGTTATGGGGTCTGTGCGCGCACGTCTTGATCGTCTAAACGACAAAACTGGCAGCAAAGCACTTCCTATTACTATTCACGGCGACTCTGCAATCGCAGGTCAGGGTGTAGTACAAGAAACGTTTAACTTATCACAAACTAATGCATTTAGTTGTGGTGGTAGCATTCGTATTGTTGTTAATAACCAAGTTGGTTTTACAACAAGCAAGCAAGACGATGTTCGCTCTACTGATTACTGTACTGATATTGCAAAAATGGTTCAATCACCAATCTTCCACGTAAACTCTGATGATCCTGAAGCGGTTGCGTTTGTTACGCAGTTAGCGCTTGATTTTAGAAACCAGTTTAAACGTGACGTTGTGATTGACCTTGTTTGTTACCGTCGCCATGGTCATAACGAAGCTGATGAGCCTAATGCTACACAGCCTGTTATGTATCAAAAGATTAAAAAACATCCAGTCCCTCGCTTAATTTATGCAGATCAGTTAATTTCGGAAGGTTCTTTCACAGAAAACGAAGTGAAAGCACTTGCTGATGATTATCGTAATGGCTTAGATGATGGCAACTGTGTAGTTGAAGAAATTCAACCAGAAACGTCACATTCTTCTGATTGGGCTAAATACGTTGGCCATGATTGGAATGTTGACTACGACGCGAGCGTTTCTGTAGAGAAGCTTAAAGAGCTCGGTAACATTGTCGCAAGCTACCCTGAAGACCACAAAGCGCAATCTCGTGTTAAGAAAATATACGATGATCGCAAAGCTATGGCAGCCGGTGAAAAAGCACTTGATTGGGGTATGGCAGAGACTTTAGCGTATGCAACTATTGCAGCTGAAGGCACTGATATTCGCCTAACAGGTCAAGACTCTGGCCGTGGTACCTTCTTCCATCGCCATGCCGTTGTTCACGGTCAACAAGACGGTGCAACATACTTGCCACTACAAAACATTAGTGAAGATCAAGGTACGTTTGAAGTATTTGATTCGGTGCTATCTGAAGAAGCGGTATTAGCGTTTGAATATGGTTATGCAACAGCAGAGCCGACCTCACTTGTTTTATGGGAAGCGCAATTTGGTGATTTCGCCAATGGTGCACAAGTAGTTTTTGACCAATTCTTAAGTTCAGGTGAGCAAAAGTGGGGTCGTTTATGTGGCCTGACATGTTTGCTACCACATGGTTATGAAGGCCAAGGTCCTGAGCATAGCTCTGCACGTCTTGAGCGCTTTTTACAGTTGTGTGCTGATCATAATATGCAAGTATGTGTACCATCTACACCTGCACAAGTTTATGCAATGCTGCGTCGTCAATCGGTTAGACCACTTCGTCGCCCATTGATTGTTATGACGCCAAAATCATTGCTTCGTCACCCATTAGCTACATCATCGCTTGAAGAACTATCAGAGGGCGTATTCCACAATGTGATCGATGAAATTGATGATATTGATGCTAAGAAAGTAGAACGTGTTGTATTTTGTAGTGGTAAAGTTTACTACGAATTATTACAAGAGCGTCGTAAACTTGAGCAAGACAACATTGCTATTGTTCGTGTTGAACAGTTATACCCGTTCCCACATGACGAAATGAAGACGATTATTGAGCGTTATCAGCATGTTACTGATTTTGTATGGTGTCAGGAAGAGCCGCAAAACCAAGGTGCTTGGTATTGTTCTCAACATCACTTTATTGATGCAATTCCACAAGATGCAAAATTAAAATATGCTGGTCGTAAAGCTTCAGCATCACCTGCATGTGGTTATATGTCAGTACATACTAAAGAACAACAAGCGCTCGTTGCCGACGCGCTTACTATAGAAAAGAAAGGATAAGCAATGAGCACAGAGATTAAAGTTCCTGTTCTTCCTGAGTCGGTTGCAGATGCTTCCGTTGCTACATGGCATGTAAGTGTTGGCGACAAAGTAAGCCGTGACCAAAACTTAGTAGATATTGAAACAGACAAAGTGGTTTTAGAAGTGGTTGCACAAAACGATGGTGTAATCACTGAAATTTCACAAGAAGAGGGTGCTACGGTACTTGGCGACCAAGTGATCGGTTTAATTGGCGATGCAGATGAAGCACCGGCAACTAAAGAGTCAAAAGAAGATGACTCAGCATCAGATAAATCAGAAGACGCGCCTGCGGCGCAATCAGCACCAGCATCAGAAGGTAAAGAAGTGGATATTAAAGTACCTGTACTTCCAGAATCAGTTGCAGATGCAACAATTGCTACTTGGCATGTTCAACCAGGTGACGCGGTAACACGCGACCAAAACTTGGTAGATATTGAAACAGATAAAGTTGTACTTGAAGTTGTTGCCCAAGAAGACGGCGTTATGGGTGAAATAATCCATGACGAAGGCGATACCGTTCTTGGTGAGCAAGTAATTGGTAAGGTAAAAGCAGGCGCTGCACCAGCTAAATCTGAAGCTAAAGCGGATGCACCAGCAGCCAAAGAAGAAAGCTCAAGCGATAGTTCAGATGTGTTAACGCCATCAGTGCGTCGTTTAATTGCTGAGAAAGGCCTCGATGCTTCAAAAATAAAAGGTTCAGGTAAAAATGGCCGTGTGACTAAAGAAGATGTAGATCAATTCTTAAAAGCACCTGCTCCAGCAGCAAAAGCAGAAGCAGCACCAGCAGCACCAATGGGTGACCGTACTCAAAAACGTGTGCCTATGACACGTTTACGTAAAACGATTGCTAATCGTCTTCTTGAAGCGAAAAATTCAACTGCAATGTTAACAACGTTTAACGAAGTTAATATGAAGCCAATTATGGATCTTCGTAAGCAGTACCAAGAAGTATTTGAAAAGCGTCACGGTATCCGTTTAGGCTTCATGTCTTTCTATGTGAAAGCGGTAACTGAAGCGTTAAAGCGTTTCCCAGATGTAAATGCATCAATTGATGGCGATGATATTGTTTATCACAACTATTTCGACATCAGTATTGCTGTTTCTACGCCACGCGGCCTAGTAACGCCAGTACTTAAAGATTGTGACAAATTATCAGTTGCAGAAATCGAAAAAGGTATTCGTGAACTAGCCCTTAAAGGTCGTGATGGCAAGCTAACACTTGACGATATGACTGGCGGTAATTTCACTATTACTAACGGTGGTGTATTCGGCTCATTACTATCAACACCAATCATTAACTTACCGCAGTCTTCAATCTTAGGTATGCACAAAATCCAAGATCGTCCAATGGCTGTAAATGGTAAAGTTGAAATCTTACCAATGATGTATTTAGCGTTATCTTACGATCATCGCCAAATCGATGGTAAAGAATCAGTTGGTTTCTTAGTAACAATTAAAGAGTTACTTGAAGATCCAACACGTTTACTGCTAGATGTTTAATTAAGTAGTATGAAATATAAGCTGTGAGTTAAAATCACAGCTTTTTTTTTGCGCCTAAGGTCATACTGGGGTTTTCATGTAGCGCCATGAGATCTATACTAGGCACGCAATTTGGGATAGTTGTTTATTTGCATAAATATTCAGCTCTTTTAATATAAAAAATTGGATAAAGCATCATGAATTTGCATGAGTATCAGGCAAAACAACTTTTTGCCGAATATGGTTTACCAGTTTCTCAAGGTTTCGCTTGCGATACACCTGAAGAAGCTGCAGCAGCTGCTGAAAAAATTGGCGGCGATATGTGGGTTGTTAAAACTCAGGTTCACGCAGGTGGACGTGGTAAAGCTGGCGGTGTAAAGCTAGTTAAAACTATCGACGAAGTTAAAGCGTTTGCAGCTAACTGGTTAGGTAAAAACCTAGTTACTTACCAAACAGACGAGAAAGGCCAGCCAGTTGCTAAAATTTTAGTAGAAAGCTGTACAGACATCGCTAACGAACTGTACCTAGGTGCTGTTGTTGACCGTGCTTCTCGTAAAGTTGTGTTCATGGCGTCTACTGAAGGCGGCGTTGAAATTGAAACGGTTGCTGAAGAAACACCAGAACTTATCCACAAAGCTGAGATTGATCCTTTAGTAGGTCCTCAAGCTTACCAAGCTCGTGAGCTTGGTTTTAAATTGGGTCTTAACCCTACACAAATGAAGCAGTTCGTTAAGATCTTTATGGGTCTTGGCAACATGTTCAACGATTTCGATTTCGCATTACTTGAAATCAACCCACTAGTAATCACAGATGAAGGTAACCTTCACTGTCTAGATGGTAAAATCGGTATCGATGGTAATGCACTTTACCGTCAACCTAAAATCCGTGAAATGCACGATCCATCTCAAGAAGATGCACGTGAAGCTCACGCAGCAAGCTTCGAGCTTAACTACGTAGCCCTAGATGGTAACGTAGGTTGTATGGTTAACGGTGCAGGCCTAGCAATGGGTACTATGGACATCGTAAACCTACACGGTGGCAAGCCAGCTAACTTCCTAGATGTTGGTGGCGGCGCGACTAAAGAACGTGTTTCTGAAGCATTCAAAATCATCCTTTCAGATGACAACGTTAAAGCTGTTTTAGTTAACATCTTCGGCGGAATCGTTCGTTGTGACATGATTGCTGAAGGCATCATTGGCGCAGTTAAAGAAGTAGGTGTAACAGTTCCAGTAGTTGTACGTTTAGAAGGTACTAATGCTGAATTAGGCCGTGAAGTACTTGCTAAGTCTGATCTTAACATCATCGCTGCTGAATCATTAACAGACGCGGCTGAAAAAGTTGTTGCTGCTGCGGAGGGCAAATAATGTCTGTATTAATCAATAAAGATACAAAAGTTATCTGTCAAGGTTTCACTGGTGGTCAAGGTACTTTCCACTCAGAGCAAGCGCTTGAGTACGGTACACAAATGGTTGGTGGTGTAAGCCCAGGTAAAGGCGGTCAAACGCACCTTGGTCTTCCAGTATTTAACACAGTACGTGACGCTGTAGAAGCAACAGGTGCAACTGCATCTGTGATCTACGTACCAGCACCTTTCTGTAAAGATGCAATCTTAGAAGCTATCGATGCAGGTATCGAGCTAATTGTTTGTATCACTGAAGGTATTCCTACACTTGATATGGTTGACGTTAAAGTTAAACTAGATCAAACAGGTACTCGTATGATCGGTCCTAACTGTCCAGGTGTTATCACTCCTGGTGAGACTAAGATTGGTATCATGCCTGGTCACATCCACAAGCCTGGTAAAGTAGGTATTGTTTCTCGCTCTGGTACTTTAACGTACGAAGCAGTTAAGCAAACTACAGACGCTGGTTTTGGTCAGTCTTCTTGTGTTGGTATTGGTGGTGATCCAATTCCAGGTACTAACTTTATCGACGTTCTAGAATTGTTCGAAAAAGATCCACAAACTGAAGCAATCGTAATGATTGGTGAAATTGGTGGTACTGCAGAAGAAGAAGCTGCAGAGTACATCAAAGCTAACGTAACTAAACCTGTTGTTTCTTACATTGCTGGTGTTACTGCACCAGAAGGTAAGCGTATGGGTCACGCTGGCGCAATCATCGCTGGTGGTAAAGGTACTGCTGACGAGAAATTTGCTGCATTAGAAGCTGCGGGCGTAAAAACTGTACGTTCACTGGCTGATATCGGTAAAGCACTTAAAGAGAAAACAGGCTGGTAATCAGCGTTTATTCTTTAAAAAAGGCTCGCAATTGCGAGCCTTTTTGTTATTTATAGCAAGAGCATATAGCCCTATGATATTTTAAAACGGGTAACTTATATGTTGAAAAAAGCGTACTGATAAGTCTTGGCGTTGCTTATTAATTGCTAACTCATCACATAAGCCATGAATAGTTTTTTCTACTTGGTTCATAAAGCGACCATAGCCAATTTCATGTTTATTATGCTCAGCTGCCACAATGACAAAATGCAGTGTTTCGACTAATTTATCGGCTTCAAAAAATACTTTTATTTGCGGGGTTGAATCTTCTATATCAAAACTAATTTTTTGTAGCTCCTCATTTCCCTCATTTCGATCTACTTGGCTGTTGCGAATTATTGGCATTGCGCCATTTGCAACCATCGCAGCGTGAGTGAGTTTATTATCTTCACATAACTGGGTAAATAGTTTTGAAAAGTGAGAGTAGAACGGCTGGTAAGTTTGGCTGTTAATTTCACTTTGAAACTGCGTTTTAATATTACGTGTTACCGGTACCGAAAACGTAACATAGGTCATTTCTGCATGTGTACTTGGTATCTCGCATTGTCTTGATTGATAACGAGGATATAAACTTCTTAATTTATAACCGTAACTTTCTTTATTACCTTTTTCTTTAGCGAATAAATCATAGGTTAAATGCTGATGATCACGCAATTTCAAGCTTGGTTGGCCTACAAATAATTGCTGTTGTAAAAGATCCAATACTTTTTGTACATTATTATGAAATTGTGCAGAGTGAGCGCGAATATCATCCCCTGTGGCTAAAAACAGTAAGCGAATCTTTTTGCTTTGCTGATCTTCTGTGTAATGAAGTTTATGCGCTTCATGGTAACGAGGGTTATAGAAAAACAACATTTGCTTATCGGTTTCAAGTTGATAAGACTCATCATGAAATCGCACGACCGGCAGTTTATCATTGGCGAGTAAATGCACATTGTGAAGTTCATATTCATCACAAGCGGCAAATAGTTGGCGAGCAATACGCTGATAACACGCATTAATATTACTAAAACTCTTATAAAACTCATCGTTTGGCGTGATTTCAGCTAATAAATAATGGTTTGCTCTAGCGTTGCTTGGGATATAAACACGGTGTTGATTTAATGAAGCCATCTTTCGTTCCTGTAAGTTGGGTTTATTTTTATACTATAGAATGCTTTGATGACTTAAATATTGCGCTAAAACAAATTTTGTTCATAAACTATCCCTTATTAAACAAACTTTGTTAATTACCAGCATAAACCCGTATCTATTACTGTATGTTACGCTTGGTTTTTGTAATAATGCATTAGTTTTGTTATCACGCAATATACAGAGGTTTATACTCCTATGGCGGAAATCGAGAATCGCCCAAGTAACTTTATTAGAACCCGAATTGATGAAGATTTAGCAAGTGGAAAACATGCCACAACGCATACCCGTTTTCCACCAGAACCAAATGGCTTTTTACATATTGGCCATGCAAAATCAATTTGCCTAAATTTTGGTATCGCCAAAGACTATAACGGTTTATGTAACCTTCGTTTTGACGATACAAACCCAGAAAAAGAAGATATTAACTACGTTAATTCAATTAAAGAAGACGTACAGTGGTTAGGGTTTAATTGGGATGGTGAGATTAAATATTCGTCAAACTATTTTGATGTGCTTTACGGCTATGCAGTTGAGCTAATTGAAAAAGGTTTAGCGTATGTGTGTTTTTTAACAGCCGATCAAGCACGTGAATACCGTGGCACATTAAAAGAGCCAGGTAAAAATAGTCCTTATCGCGATACCTCGGTTGAAGAAAACCTCGCATTATTTGAAAAAATGCGCAACGGCGAATTCAAAGAGGGTGAATGTGTTCTCCGTGCTAAAATTGATATGGCCAGCTCATTTATGGTGTTGCGCGATCCAATTATTTACCGCGTTCGTTTTGCTCATCACCACCAAACAGCGGATAAGTGGTGCATTTACCCAATGTACGACTTCACGCATTGTATTTCTGATGCCCTTGAAGGCATAACACATTCATTATGTACATTAGAGTTCCAAGACAACCGTCGTCTCTACGACTGGGTACTTGATAACATCAGCCTTGAATGTCACCCTCAGCAAATTGAGTTTTCACGCTTAAACCTTGAATACACTATTATGTCAAAGCGAAAGCTTAATGACTTAGTGGTAAATAATAAGGTAGAAGGGTGGGATGACCCACGTATGCCAACAATTGCGGGTCTTCGTCGTCGTGGTTATACACCGGCTTCAATTCGTGAATTTTGCTTACGTATTGGTATTACTAAACAAGAAAATATGGTTGAAATGGGTATGCTTGAAGCGTGTATCCGTGATGACTTAAACGAAAATGCACCGCGTGCGATGGCTGTACTTGATCCGGTTAAAATCGTGATTGAGAATTATCAAGTCGACACCGTTGAAACATTGTCTGTTGCTAATCACCCAAATAAAGAAGAAATGGGTCGCCGTGATGTGCCTTTTACCCGTGAAATTTTTATTGAACGTGAAGATTTCCGCGAAGAAGCAAACAATAAATTCAAACGTTTAGTACTTGATAAAGAAGTACGCTTACGTGGTGCTTATGTAATTAAAGCCGAACGTGTTGAAAAAGATGATAACGGTGAAATTACCACTATTTACTGTACTTACGATCCTGAAACATTGGGCAAAAACCCAAGCGATGGGCGTAAAGTAAAAGGGGTGATTCATTGGGTGTCAGCACCTGAGTCAGTGACGGCGGAAGTACGTTTATATGACCGTTTATTCAGTGTTCCTAATCCTGCAGCAGCAGAAGATTTTGAAAGCACATTAAACCCAGAGTCGTTAGTTGTTATTAATAATGCAAAACTAGAACCTTCACTGGCAAATTCACAGCCTGCGCAAGGTTTCCAGTTTGAGCGTACCGGCTATTTTTCACGTGATACTAAATCAGAGAGCGTGGTATTTAACCAAACTGTAGGTCTGCGTGACTCATGGGCTAAAATAGAACAGAAGTAATTCTGCTCTATTTTAGATACAAAAAAACCTGCTTAAAGCAGGTTTTTTTATGCAATTAATAAAAATTAACTGTTGTTTTGTGCAAACGCCTTACATGCGTCTTTATCTTCACACTCACCGTATAGGTAAAGAGAGTGGTTAGTTAGCTTAATACCGTTTTCTTCAGCAATCTCGAGTTGACGACGTTCAATTAAGTCATCTTCAAACTCAACAACTTTGCCACACTTTAAACATACTAAATGGTCATGGTGAGTACTACCAGAAAGTTCAAATACAGACTTACCACCTTCAAAATGATGACGACTTACAATACCCGCATCATCAAATTGGTTTAAAACACGGTAAACAGTCGCAAGACCAATTTCTTCGCCTAGATCTAATAAAACCTTGTAAACATCTTCAGCGCTTATGTGTTGGTTATCTGGAGATTGAAGAATCTCTAAAATTTTAATACGCGGTAAAGTTACCTTTAGCCCGGCTTTTTTAAGTTCCAAGTTATGATCAGTCATTAAATCTGTCTCAATTTTATTTAGTTATACTAGACATCTTGCAAGATGTACTCGTCACAATAACAGTTAGGATAACGTGCCTTAGCAGGAAGTGCAAAGAACAATTGATCTATATCAATATTAACGCGGAAAATGCTAACTGTTTGATAATATTTTAAACAGTTAGCATAAAAAGGGGGGATTAATCTGCTAACTCACTTAAGCACATCTCATCATATACTTGAGCACACCATTGTTTAACACGTTGCTCTGTTAGTTCCGGCTGACGGTCTTCATCAATACCTAAGCCTACAAAGTGCTTGTCATCAGCCATACCTTTTGATGCTTCAAAATCATAGCTGTCTGTTGGCCAATGTCCAACAACAATGGCACCACGCTCTGTTACGATATCGTTGATCATACCCATAGCGTCTAAGAAGTATTCTGCATAGTCTTCTTGGTCGCCACAGCCAAAAATAGCTACTAGCTTACCTTCAAAGCTTACTTCTTCAAGCTCAGGAAAAAAGTCATCCCAATCACACTGCGCTTCGCCATAGTACCAAGTTGGAATACCGAATAAGATCAGATCAAATTCAGCAATCTCTTCTTTAGAGCTTTTTGCAATGTCATGCACAGCAACGAGCTTTTTACCCAATTCTTTTTGGATCATTTTTGCTACGTGTTCTGTGTTACCTGTGTCACTTCCGAAAAAAATGCCTACACTTGCCATGGATTTAAACCTTTTATCTATCAATAGCCAATCTTTCTTGTAAAATTGTTTCGATCAACGCACTACGGCTAATATTTTGTGCATCTGCCATATCACTCAAAGCCTGATACAACTGTGACGAAACTTTAAATTCAACACGCTTTAAACCACGTGCTTTATCTCTTTTTATTTGATTACGTTTATTGACCTTTAACTGCATATCCCGTGGAAGGGGATTGGTTTTTGGTCTACCTGGACGTTTCTCGTATTCAAATAAATCAAGCGTTGTTCTATCTGTTTCTGACTTGGCCATGCTTAACCTACACCCGCACCTTGCCAAAATACCTGAATAAGTCCTTTGGCAATAAAGCCAGAGCAACCTAAAAAAAGTACCAGCCACACAATATAACGACCAAATTTAGGCACATTGCCGCTTTTCAGTACGTCTTTTATTGCCAAGCCGATAAAAATAAAAATACCTGCTAAGCCAAAATACAACCCTAAGGTATCAAATTCGTTAATAAACTGACTGACCATCGACGTATAACCTTTAAATTAAACGGCGCGTACTATAGCACATAAATCTTTAATTATTTAGTGTGATAAAT
Organism: Pseudoalteromonas sp. DL-6; assembly: GCF_004328665.1. Lineage (NCBI taxonomy): Bacteria > Pseudomonadati > Pseudomonadota > Gammaproteobacteria > Alteromonadales > Pseudoalteromonadaceae > Pseudoalteromonas > Pseudoalteromonas sp. DL-6. Next base: position 1,680,031 of record NZ_CP019770.1, on the reverse strand, counting down.
CAAAAACACGCCACAAAAATAACATTAAACTGCAGTTAAAAAATCATTGATTGCTTTGTTTACAGCCTGTGGTTTTTGGGCATGCAACCAATGACCCGCACCATGGATAATTTTTGCACTTACATTTTTAAACAGCGAATTAATTGCTTCACGGTGCTCAGCTAAAATGTAGTCAGAGTCATTACCTTTAATAAACAGAGTTTCGCATAAACAAGAATTATTTGCATTAATGTTGTCGGTAATTGTTGAATATTTATTATCAAGCACTGATAAATTGAATCGCCAAACAAATTTTCCTTCATCATTTTTATATAAGCTCTTTAATAAAAACTGACGTACTCCTAGCTCTTCTATATACGGTTGCATTATTAAATCAGCTTGCTTTCTATCACCAATATCGGTATTTTTTACTGCATTTAATGCCTCAAGAATTTTGGTATGACGAGCCGGGTAGCTAACTGGGGCAATATCAAGTACCACTAATTTGTCAACCAACTCGCTATGGGTTAATGCAACTTGCATCGCCACTTTACCACCCATAGAATGCCCTATAAGGTGTGCTTTTTGTATTTTTAATGTCGCCATTAATTGCACAATATCATTGGCCATGGCTAAGTAATCCATTTCATCACTGTGCGGGGAAAGACCATGGTTTCGTAAATCGACATTGGTTACGCGAAAGTGTTCACTTAATGGCTTTGCAATCACATTAAGATTTTCTAAAGAGCCAAACAGTCCATGGATCAAAACAACATCAGAACCTTGACCAATTTGTTTGTAATTTAATTGCATAAACATCTCCCATAATTTTGCGCATAGTTTGCCGAGCATTAACTTAAAAAGCAAAAAATACAGATATTATTTAAACGCTGGATGCAAAGATAGCTAGCTCCCTGATTATTTGGTCATTATTAATTATATGTTTAGGGTAGCGTGGGTTGTAACTCGCATTTCTAACTGGATTGGGTATAATCATATCGAAAGAAAAATGTGACCCGTAATGACAGGAAGAACATGAAACAAATCGACATAGACGACGAGTTATATCAGTACATTGCTAGCAATACCCAGAGTATTGGTGAAAGTGCATCGACTATTTTACGTCGTTTATTAAATCTCAGCGGCGAAAAAATTCACACCACAAAATCAGACACTGATCATAAAAATGAAACCGTTAGTGTGTCTAATTCATCTGAAGAACAACAAGTAGCTGTCGTTGAACAGCCAGCCTCTGTGGCGAAAGCGCCAGTAAATAAAAAGAATGCAAACGTATTTAATATTTTAAATAAAGAAGAACTGGCAATGCAAAAAGGTGTTGTTGGTCGTTTCTTATTTATATTAAGTGCATTTTACCGAACGCACAAAACTGACTTTTCAGCAGTGCTAGATATAAAAGGCCGCGATCGTGTTTATTTTGCGACCAGTAAAGAAGACTTAGTCAATAGCGGCAGTAGTATGAACCCTAAAAACATCACCGACAGTGAATATTGGGTGATGACCAATTCGAATACTACACGTAAAAAAATGATGCTGCATGAAGTTGCACTTAGCTTAGGCTATAGCAATGAGCAAGCTGAAAAAATTCGTGATTATCTTTAAGGAAATACCATGGCAATTCATTCCGGCGCAGGCAAAACTGCACCACAATCGGTTTTAGTGAATGTACCAAAGCTAGTGTCTGCGTATTATTTAAATGAGCCTGATCTAGAGCAAAACCCAGAACATTGTGTTGCCTTTGGAACCTCAGGGCACCGTGGTTGTGCGTATGATGTGAAATTTAATGAGTCACATATATTATCAATTACCCAAGCTATTTGTGATTACAGAAAGCAAAACGATATATTTGGTCCATTATTTTTAGGTAAAGACACCCACGCGTTAAGCGAAGCGGCCTTTAACTCAGCGATAGAAGTGCTGGTTGCTAACGAAGTGCAAGTGATCACCCAAGAAAATGGCGACTTCACACCAACACCGGTAATTAGTCACGCTATTGTTAGCTACAATAAAAACCACCCGAATGAATTAGCCGATGGCATTGTTGTTACTCCGTCTCATAATCCACCGGAAGATGGCGGTTTTAAATACAACCCACCTAACGGCGGTCCTGCAGATACAGATGTAACAAAATGGATTGAAGATAGAGCCAATCAGCTTTTACTCGAAGACCTAGTTGAAGTAGAACTGTTTCCGTTTGCTAAAGCGTCGCGTTCTGGTTTTATCCGCTATGAAGATTTAATGACACCGTACATTAATGATCTAGAAAACATTGTTAACTTAAAAGCGATTAGTGATGCAGGTATTAAAATTGGTATCGATCCATTAGGTGGTTCAGGCATTAACTTTTGGCCAGTGATTGCTAAAAAATATAATCTAGATTTAACCGTTGTGAATGACAGTGTTGATCCGCGTTTTGCATTTATGCCGCTGGATAAAGATGGCAAAATTCGTATGGATTGCTCATCGCCTTATTCAATGGCGAATTTAATTGCCCTTAAAGATGATTTTGATTTATCGATAGGTAATGACCCTGATTATGACCGCCATGGCATAGTAACACCAGACGGATTAATGAACCCAAATCACTTTTTAGCGGTAGCCATTGATTATTTGCTAACACATCGTGACTGGGATGCCAGTGTTGAAATTGGTAAAACCCTCGTTTCTAGCTCAATGATTGATAAAGTCACTGAGCGTAATAACCGTAAAGTTAAAGAAGTGCCGGTTGGTTTTAAATGGTTTGTTGAGGGGTTAAATAAAGGTAAATTGGCTTTTGGTGGTGAAGAAAGTGCTGGTGCTGCTTTTTTACGTTTTGATGGCAGCGTTTGGTGTACAGACAAAGATGGCTTTATCATGGGGCTACTTGCCGCTGAAATTCTTGCAGTTACAGGTAAAACACCGTCTGCGTTATATAAAGAGCTAGAACAAGAGTTTGGTGCGCCACTTTATAAACGTTTAGATGCGCCGGCAACGCCTGAGCAAAAATCACGATTAAAAGCGCTCAGTGCAAATGACGTAAAAGCAGATACCTTAGCGGGTGAAGCCATTTTACAAAAACTTACTCATGCGCCAGGTAATAATGCGGCAATTGGTGGTTTAAAAGTAGTAACTGAAAGCGGCTGGTTTGCAGCGCGTCCTTCAGGTACTGAAGATATATATAAAATATATCTAGAATCATTTAAAGGCGAAGAGCACTTAGCCTTATTAGAAAAAGAAGCTAAAAAACTGGTTGATTCAGTAATTAGCTAATCTGCTATTAAAATTAAAAACGGCTGATTTATTCAGCCGTTTTTGTATCTACAATTTATAAAACAAAAAGGGCTTTATAGTGATGTCAGCCACTTCAGAATATATTAATCAATTAAAACATGATGGTGATTTTTTAACCCTTTCTCGAAACCATGAATGGCATTTGGATGCAGGCCAATTTACCCTTAATAATAATACGCAAGTAACTGTGCATGATACCGGTGTGATTGAGTTTGAACCTGATTGTATAACGTCAAAGAATGTGGTGCTTTCAAGTGCCATTCATGGCAATGAAACAGCCCCCATTGAAATTTGCGATGAACTGATTAAACACATTATTAGTGGGCAACTTGAATTACAACAACGGGTTTTATTTATTTTTGGTAACCCTCAGTCAATTAATATTGGTAAACGCTTTGTAGAAGAGAACTTAAACCGCTTGTTTAACGGTTACCATACTGTTGATGGCATTGCGATGAACGACGAACGTGTTCGTGCTGCAAAACTTGAACATTACGTTAGCGATTTTTATGCACGCTCAGAGCAGGACACGTATCGCTGTCATTATGATTTACATACCGCTATTCGTGGTTCTAAAAATGAAAAGTTTGCTGTTTACCCATTTTTACATGGTAAGCCGTGGAAAAAGTCGCAACTGCAATTTTTATTAAGTTGTGGTGTGAATACGGTATTAATGATGAAATCACCTGCTACCACGTTTAGCTACTATTCATCGTTTGTGCATGGGGCTGATTCGTTTACCGTTGAGCTTGGGCAAGTAAAACCCTTTGGTGAAAACGACATGTCACGCTTTGCAAAAACCAAGCAAACATTAACTGCATTAATTAGTCAAAAAGAAGTGGAATACCCTAAATTTAATGCAAATGACTTTGAGTTGTTTTCTGTTCATCGCACAATTAACCGAACAGAACAAAACTTTAGCTTTCCGTTTTCTGATGATGCCGAGAACTTTACAGGCTTTGCAAAGGGTGAGCTTTTAGCAACTGATGGTGATAATGCAATTTATGCGGACGTAGAAGGGGAAGCGATTATTTTTCCTAACGCACAAGTTGCTATTGGACAACGTGCACTATTAACGGTTGTCCCTATGCAAGTAGACAGCCGCTTTAGTTAATTCAACACATCAGACCACTTGTTATTAAAGTTTAACCAACTGATTAATAAGTGGTTAATTTTATGTATAGTTAACTTGCCAGTTTTTTGCTCAATATTTACTTTTGTTTGGTCACAGTTTTGTTGAATAACACTTTACGTTAACGTAAAGTGTTGGCAGCTTTAATTAAATACAGTGCAGATGTTGCAAAGTTTATTCAGCAACAATCACCCATAATAATAATTTAAAGGGGCACTGTGATACCGACAACAAGAGAAGGTAGGTTATGAGTAATCCCAATAACGTATCGCTGAATATTAACCATGAGCTTGAGTTCATCGACGGCCACGCGCTTAATATTCCAACCCTTAGTATTTTAACTGAGGACGGCGACATTCATCCTAGTGCTCCTGCACCTGACATTTCTAAACAAACCGCTATTAAATTATACGAAACCATGCGTTTTATTCGTTTATTGGATGAACGTATGCAGGGTGCTCAACGCCAAGGCCGTGTTAGCTTTTACATGCAGTGTTTAGGTGAAGAGGCTGCCGTAACAGCCTCTGCGGCAGCCCTTGATCAAGATGATATGATTATGGCGCAATACCGTGAGCAAGCGGCGTTGCATTACCGTGGTTTTACGCTTGACCAATTTATGAATCAGATGTTTTCTAACGAATTAGATCTTGGTAAAGGCCGTCAAATGCCGATCCATTATGGTTCTAAAGCACTTAACTACATGACAATTTCATCGCCATTAGGAACTCAAATTCCACAGGCCACCGGTTACGCATACGGTCAAAAAGTAAAACATATCGATGCTAAAACAGGTGAACTAGCAAGCACTATTGATAACGTCACCATTTGTTATTTTGGTGAAGGTGCCGCTTCAGAAGGTGATTTTCACGCAGGTCTTAACATGGCTGCAGTGCACAAGGCACCGGTTATCTTTTTTGCACGTAATAATGGTTATGCTATTTCTACCCCAGCTGATGAACAATTTAAAGGTGATGGTATTGCATCGCGTGGCGTAGGGTATGGTATTAAAACCATACGTGTTGATGGCAGCGATGCACTCGCTGTTTATGCAGCAACTAAAAAAGCCCGAGAAATTGCAGCAACTCAAGGTGAACCTGTACTGATTGAATCGATAGCCTATCGTTTAGGGGCGCACTCAACATCAGACGACCCTAGTGGCTACCGGTCAAAAGACGAAGAAGCAAACTATAAAGCGTGCCCAATTGAGCGCTTTAGAAAATGGCTAGTGAAACAAAACTGGTTAGATGATGCAGAAGATATAAAAGCCAAAGAAACAATTCGTGATGATATTTTAGCGGCGCTTAAACGGGCTGAAGTAATTGATAAACCAGCCTTAGAAGAATTAATTTCTGATGTGTATGACACGCCAATTCCATCTTTACAACGCCAATATGATGAGCTTAAAACACATATAAAAGCTCATCCTGATGCCTATCCAACAACAGCAGGGAGAATTAAGTAATGGCTAAAATGAACATGCTACATGCAATTAATTCTGCTTTAGATATCACCATGAATGAACACCCTCAAGCGTGTATTTTTGGTGAAGACGTGGGTTATTTTGGCGGCGTTTTTAGAGCAACATCAGGCTTACAAGAAAAATACGGAAAGCACCGTGTATTCAACACGCCGCTTACAGAGCAAGGCATTCTAGGTTTTGCTAATGGCTTGGCTGCATTTGGTGCACCCGCGCTTGCAGAAATTCAATTTGCTGATTACATCTTTCCTGCGTTTGACCAAATAGTGAATGAATCGGCTAAGTTTCGTTACCGTAGTGGTAATGAATTCAACGTGGGTAATCTAACAATACGCACACCTTACGGCGGCGGTATTGCTGGTGGTTTGTATCACTCGCAATCGCCAGAAGCGTATTTTGCCCATACACCAGGGTTAAAAATTGTCGTGCCACGTAACCCTTATCAAGCTAAAGGCTTACTTCGCGCATGTATTAAAGACGATAACCCAGTGCTATTTTTTGAGCCAAAACGTTTATATCGTGCATCTACGGGTGAAGTGCCAGAAGAAGATTACAGCATTGAACTAGGTAAAGCTGAGGTAGTTCAAGAGGGCACTGACGTTACTTTATTGGCGTGGGGCGCACAAATGGAAATCGTAGAAGCAGCCGCTAAACAAGCCAGCGAGCAAGGTATTAGCTGTGAGGTGATTGACCTTCGTAGTATTTTACCGTGGGACGTTGAAACGATTGCTAAATCAGTGACAAAAACGGGTCGGCTTATTGTTAGTCATGAAGCACCTATTACTAATGGTTTTGGCGCCGAAATTGCGGCAACCATCGCTCAAGAGTGTTTCTTGCATTTAGAGTCACCTATTTTACGTGTCTGTGGTTTAGATACACCATACCCGCTGGCGCTTGAAAAAGAATATGTTCCAGATGCATTGAAAGTAATGGCCGCAATTAAACAATCAGTGAACTTTTAGGGGTTTCCATGGCTAAAGATTTTATATTACCCGACATTGGTGAAGGCATTGTTGAATGCGAAGTAGTCGAATGGCTGGTACAAGAAGGTGATACAGTAAAAGAAGATCAGCCTATTTGTGATGTGATGACAGATAAAGCCTTAGTGCAAATTCCTGCGGTACACGATGGGGTGATCACTAAGCTGCATTGCAAAAAAGGCGATATTGCTAAAGTGCATGCGCCATTATTTGCAATGGATGTTGCCGGGGAAGCACCCAGCGAAAAGACTGAAACATCATCGGCACCAACATCTACTCGTGAACACTTAGAAGATTTTATCTTACCCGATATTGGTGAAGGTATTGTTGAGTGTGAAATTGTAGAGTGGTTAGTAGCAGAAGGCGATGAGATTGAAGAAGACCAAGCTGTTTGTGATGTAATGACTGATAAAGCGTTGGTACAGATACCGGCTAAATATACCGGTACTGTACAAAAGCTATATTATCAAAAAGGTGAAATTGCCAAAGTACACAGCCCGTTGTTTCAAATGACCATAGCAGGTCAAGCTGCAAAAGAATATGTTGATGTTAATCAAGCGGTCGTAAAAGCACAAAGCAATGCAACTACCGATGCACCGGTTAAACAAACACAACCACAAACTGCGATTGTTAACGAAAAAGCAGTTGCCTCACCTGCGGTTAGACGTAAAGCGCGAGAGCTTGATGTAGATTTAACTTGCGTACCAGGCAGTGGTAAAAATGGTCGTATTTATAAACAAGATATTGAAGCGTTTATAAAAAATGAAGTGCCATCTGGTATGGATACTTCTGAGCTTAATAAACCACAAGCTTCTGAGAGTAAAAAAACCAGCAGTACTGAACATACAGCGAGCACAGGTGGAACGCGAACAGAAGCGATTAAAGGTATTAAAGCGGCCATGGCAAAACAAATGATAGCGTCGGTTTCTACTATTCCACATTTTACCTACAGTGATGAAATTGACTTAACTGATTTAATTGCACTTCGAACTGATCTGAAAGAGCAATATAAAGCTCAGGGCGTTAAGTTAACTATGATGCCATTCTTTATTAAGGCGTTATCGTTGGCTATGAGTCAATTTCCAGTACTTAACTCAAAAGTAAATGATGATTGTAGCGAAATTACTTACTATGACGATCATAACATTGGAGTTGCGGTAGATTCTAAAGTGGGTTTATTAGTGCCTAATATTAAAGCTTGTCAAACTAAAAGCATTGTAGAGGTTGCTAACAGTTTAACTCAGCTTACTGATTCTGCTCGCGAAGGGCGAGTTGCACCTGATGATTTAAAAGGTGGCACTATTAGCATTTCTAACATTGGTGCAATTGGCGGCACTATTGCAACGCCAATCATAAATAAGCCAGAAGTCGCGATTGTGGCACTTGGTAAATTACAGCACCTTCCACGCTTTGATCAGCATGGGCAGGTAGTTTCACGTGCAATTATGCAAGTAAGTTGGTCAGGTGATCACCGTGTAATTGATGGCGGCACGATAGCGCGCTTTAACAATTTATGGAAAGAATACTTAGAGCAACCAGCTAAAATGATGATGGCAATGCGCTAATCTTTTTCATTAAGTTGTTAATAAAAAAACCAGCAAATTAGCTGGTTTTTTTATATCTTGAAAAGTAAATTAATAAAAGGTAAAGCGATTTAGCTGAAAAAATACAGTCCATAACCCACTAATAACGCCGGAACTGCGGTATATAGTGTGGCAATAATGGCCGCTTTGGGTGCCATAGCAATGGCAGGGAAAAGCGCATCGCCATCATTAGAAATGGCGTTCGCAGCTAAAGCACTAAACGGTATCACGCCTTGAATGTATAAAGTGGTGACAATGATTTGCGGTCCACAACCGGGTAAAAAGCCAATTAATACCGCAATAAACGGTGCTAAATAGGCAAAATTTAAAAACCATGTTTTTAAATCAAGGCCAAACACGGTAACCAGTAGTTCAAATAACACAAAGGAGGCAACCACCCACGCAGTTACAAAATGAGTATCTTGAAGTACTTTTGTTATTTTTGAAGGCGGACTGCATACATCATCTTCTGAGGTTACTTCTTTATAGCTTTCACCTTTTGATGATAGCGCCCACATAAACACCACAAATAGTGCCATTAAAGCACCAAAAAAGCTGACCGCATTTACTACATGATTGCCAAATTGGCTTAAATCAATATTAAACGCCAGTATAAAAGCAATCAATAATCCAGGAATAATAGCCATTAACCAAATAGGCTTGCTCAACTTTATTATTCTGGTTGGCAATACAGTCACCGGTTGTGTTTGCTTTTGATTGGTAGGGCATAAATAACCCGTTTTATGTAGTTTATTAACTAGCAAGCCTGCTAGCGTTCCAACGACTAAGCCTATGGCCATTATTGTTAACCCGTCAGTAGGGCGTGTAGCTAATAATAAAAACGCAGCATCACCCATAGTGGCTGTTAATACCGCGACAATAGCCCCAAAGCTTGCTTGTCCTTTTGTAAATTGAGTCACCACAATGATTGCACCACCACAGCCTGGCAGCATACCTAAAAAAGCAGCAAAGCTGACCTCTAACACAGGAGACTTAGCATTTAGATAACGAAGCTCTAGTTGGGGTAAATGATCAATCGCGTAGTAGTAAATAAATAGGGTCGCAGCAACAAACACACTGACTTGAAAAAAAGCATCACTAAGTGCAGTGATTGTTATAGTGCGTAAGCTGGGCAGGGCTAAACAAACTAAAATTAACAGTGGTAAAATTAGGCGTTTATTTTGATGAAAAACACGTTTTGCAGCTGGCGAAATAACTCCCAAATGTTCTGTTAAAAACATACAGTACGACCTAATTAATAAACTAGATCGCACTGTACTATTTTATTAAATGATAATCAATATCATTTAGGTGGTTACTTGAGAACGTTTATTTACGTTGAAACTCTGAGTTTTCATTCCAAGTAGGCCATTGAGTTTGCTGTGAAATATCAAAACCTACTTTATAAAATAGTTGTAAATCTTGAACCGCACCTGATAAATCCCACTCATCACGATATCTATCACAAGGCTGGTGGTAACAACCGCGCAATACTAAACTCATACGCTTGCGATAATTAGCCGTTTCTTCGTCAAATGCTTCTGAACCACCACCGGCATACATAGCAGGTACACCCATATTGGCAAAGGCAAAGTGATCAGAGCGGTAGTAACCACCTGAAGATGGCTTAGGGTCGCCCGATACTGTTCTGCCTTGCTCCTTTGCAGCCGTTGCTAATAGTTCATCCATTTGCGATTTACCAATACCCACCACACTAATATCTTTTACTTTTCCTAATAGGTTTAAGCTATCCATATTAATATTAGCAACGGTTTTATTTGCTGGAATAACCGGGTTAGCGGCGTAATATTTTGAGCCAAGCAAGCCTTGTTCTTCAGCGGTTACCGCTAAAAAGGTCATTGAGCGGTCAGGGCGTTTACCTAGTTTGGTAAAAGCTTCAGCCACTTCGATCATACCGGCAGTACCTGTCGCATTATCATGGGCACCATTGTAAATTTGATCGCCTTTACGATTTTTATCTGTTCCTAAATGATCCCAATGCGCAGAGTAAATAACATGCTCATCTGGCGTTTTACTACCAGGAAGAGTGGCAATAAAGTTATAAGATACCGATTTTTTGATGGTATTTTTTACATTCACAGTGGCAGCTAAATCGCCCATATCTACATGGTAAGCGCCTTTAGCTGCTTCTGCTTTAGCAGTATCAAAATCAAGGCCTGCTTTAGTAAATAGCTCTTTTGCTACATCAACAGTAACCCAACCTTCAACAGCAACACGATCCATGTTGTTATTATCTTTTACAAAACCAAACTGCTCGCCACTCCACGAGTTCTCAACCACTGACCAAGGGTAAGAAGCAGGAGCCGTTTCATGAATGATAATAGCGCCCGCTGCACCTTGACGGCTTGCTTCTTCGTATTTATAAGTCCAACGGCCATAGTAGGTCATGGCATCGCCGGTAAATAAATCAGGATCTTTAGTTGCAAAACCAGGATCATTTACCAGCATCACGACGGTTTTACCCTTAACATCTAGGCCTTCGTAATCATTCCAATTATATTCAGGTGCGTTAACACCGTAGCCGACAAATACCAGCTCTGAATTTTCAATCCCTTCTTGCGCACTTATACGGCTACTACCCATTACCATGTCTTTTTTGTATTGGTAGTCTTTACCGCCAATATTAAGCACCATGTCTGAGTCTGCTTCTAATGATACAAGCGGTACTTCTTGGAAAAAGCTATCACCGTTACCCGGTTCAAAACCCAATGCAGTAAATTCTTTTGTTAAGTAATCAAGCGTAAGCTTTTCACCTTCAGATGAAGGGGCACGGCCACCAAATTCATCAGAAGCTAACACTTTTACGTGCTTTGCAATTTCATCGGCTTGAATGCTGTTATAGCCTTTAGCGACATCGTCAGAAGTGATACTTGTTGTTGCACAACCTGCTAAAATTGCGGTTGTGATTAAGGTCAAAGAAAAATAACGTTTCATATTGGCTCTTTTTTTGTTCTAAGTGGCGTTAGTATATGAACTTCTGTTAATTAGAACCAGTTTTTGCGGTAAACTGTTAGGGATAAAAATGTACAGTAAAGGTAACAATGAAGCGTTTTACTCCCCCAGAACAATTCCAAGCAACTAGCCTAAACACAGGGGCATTTGCTCACTTACGTCAGTTGTTTAAAATTCATCAACAATCAGACTGGCCTGAACCTGCGTATTTTTCCCCGTACTTAAACGCCATAAACGCAAATAATCTCCCCATTCGTTTTGTCGATGATGCCAAGGTTGACTTTGCAGAGCGTTATTATGAACAAGTCATTTTTGAAACAGGGGAAGTCCCCACGCGCCAACAAAATTGGCATGATCTGTTTGGTGGTTTTATTTGGTGCTTATTTCCAAAAACAAAAGCCCTTATTAATCAGCGTCATGTTGATGAAATAGCGTTGCATGGATTAAAACAGCGTAGTAAACATCGTAACGCTTTAACCCTATTTGACGAATGCGGTGTGGTTTTAGCTATTAGTGAATCACAGTGGAAAGAGTGGTTAAGAGACCACCAATGGAAAACAGCGTTTATAGAGCATAGAGAGCTGTGGGGTAAAACCATAGCGCCATTTATGTTTGGCCATGCTAATTATGAAATGTTGACTAAGCCTTATATTGGGCTCACAGGCAAAGCCTTATTTGTAAGTGTGCCGGATGAAATATTTTGTAAAGATTTAGTAACGCAATACCAGTACCTAGATCAGCGACTTTATGAGATGATTAAAAACGATGATTGTTTAGCCGATAATAAACAGCTTTCACCCTTACCCTTATTAGGTGTTCCTGGTTGGTGTGAGGAGAATAACAATTCATCATTTTACGACAACACGGACTATTTTAGACCGAAACGAAGGACACGAAAATGATAGAAGTCACCGCGCTTAAAAAGAAGTTTAAGCTCACTAAAGATCATAAAAAAAATAAAACAGATGAAATAGACCCACGCGAAGATAAAGATTATTTTCACTCGGTTAAAAATGTCAGCTTTAGCTGTGCAAAAGGCGAAGTATTAGGGCTATTAGGGCCTAATGGCGCGGGTAAAACCACCACCTTAAGAATGATTTCAACCGCATTAAAACCGGATGATGGCAGTATTACTATTGCTGGAAATGACATAATTAAAAAGCCACTCATTGGGCGTAAATCTATCGGGTTTTTGTCTGGCTCTACTGGTTTATATGGCCGTCTAACGGTAAAAGAAAATATCGAATATTTTGCAAAGCTACATGGCATGAGCAAGCAAGCAATCAAGGCACGCTGTGAAGAGTTATTTACCTTACTCGATATGCATAAATTTATTGATAAGCGCGCTGAAAACTTATCAACCGGTATGAAACAAAAAGCCAATATAGCGCGTGCTGTAGTGCATCACCCAGATGTTGTTATTCTTGATGAGCCAACTACCGGGCTTGATATTATGACCACGCAAACAGTAATTAACTTTATTAAAGGCTTAAAAGCACAAGGAACTCCGGTTATTTTCTCAACGCACCATTTAGATGAAGTTGCACTTTTATGCGACCGTGTAGCGGTTATTAATGAAGGTATAAGTTGTTTTGATGGCACCCTCGCTGAATTTAAACAAGCGGGTAACAGCGAAGAATTAAACCAAGCGTTTATGAACATATTAACGGAGAAGCAAGATGTTTGAGGTATTTAAAAAGGAATTAACCGAGCTGCTACGCGATAAAAAAACCTTGTTGTTTGTGGTGGTATTTCCGATTGTGGTTTTTCCGTTGTTATTTGCTGTGGTTGCGTTTATCTCTTCGCAAGCCGCGCTTGATGCAGAGCAAAAAGTGAATACTTATGCGATTATCAATGGCGACTTTGCCCCAGAATTTACTGATAAAGTGTTTTATCATAAAAGCTTTGAATTATATAAAGGCGTTAAAACTTTTAATAGTGTTGAGGAGCTAAAAGCAGGAGTAACTGCTGGCGATATCGACATGGGAATATACTTACCAAGCGATGCAGTACAAACATTAAATGATAAAAAGCAAAGTGAATGGCAAGTTGTATTTAATGATTCAAAATCAATAAATTTCTTATTTGAGCGTGTAAAAGAACTCGCAAAAGAATACAGCGATACACTTCAAGAAAGTAAACTATTGAGCTTTGGTATCGATAAAAGCGCACAAGAATCTATTTTAAAGCCAATTAATGTAGTTAAAGTAGATACTGCAGATAAACGTGAAAACTTAGGTGAAAAAGTGGGTGGGTTTTTACCTTATTTACTTATCCCGCTAGTGCTAATGGGGGCAACTTACCCAGCAATTGATTTAGGCGCCGGCGAAAAAGAACGTGGCACGTTAGAAACTTTACTACTTACGCCAATTACTCGTACAGAGCTAGTATTGGGTAAATTTATAACTCTACTCACTACTTCAATCGCATCAACTACTATCACCGTGATTAGTATGGGGTGTTGGATAGCATTAGCACTCGCATTTGCTGATCTAGAGTTTATTAAAGCCGCGTTTAGTACATTAGGTATTACAGACTTGCTGATGATTTTTGTATTGTTATTGCCAATTGCAGCTATTTTTTCCGCATTAGCATTGGCTATATCAATCTATGCACGTTCGTTTAAAGAAGCACAAAATTACATGACGCCATTAAGTATGGTGGTATTTTTCCCAATTATTATTTCCATAATGCCTAATATGGAACTGACCGCTAAAACAGCCTTTATTCCGGTTACTAACGTCGCCTTAGCAATTAAAGAAATTATTAAAGGCACAGTCGATTACACGCTGGTGGGATTGATATTTTTGGCTACGGCACTGATAGCCGGTGCACTATTGGCATTTTGTGTTAAATGGTTTAACCGTGAAGACGTGTTGTTTAGATAACCATTTTAATTGCAAAGTATTTAAAAAGGTCGCACAGCGACCTTTTTTTATAAATTATCATGATGAGAGAGTACTATATGCCTAGCTTTAGTTTTGTGTTTAAAGAGTACTAGATAAGCGAACCTTGTTTTATAAGCAATTAATAAAAAAACCGCTGTATGAAAAAATCATACAGCGGTTTTTTAATTAACTTTAAGCTTATGCGTTAAATTGCGCTTTAATAGTTTCAATCGCGCTATCAATATCTATCATTAGCTTTTCGCCAGTGCGGCGGTTTTTAAGTTCTACCTTATTCTCATCAAGGTTACGCTCACCAATTACAAGCGTGTAAGGCACACCAAGTAATTCCATGTCGTTAAACATAACACCAGGGCGCTCCTTACGGTCATCAAATAGCACATCTAAGCCTGCATCTTTTAAACCTTGGTATAGGTTATTAGCAATATCAGGAATACGATGCGATTTATGCATATTCATTGGCACAATTGCTAAATCGAAAGGCGCGATAGCTTTAGGCCATGTAATACCGTATTGGTCGTTATTTTGCTCAATAGCTGCAGCAACAATACGTGATACACCAATTCCATAACAACCCATAGTCATTATTTGGTTTTTACCTGATTCGCTTAATACACCTGCTTTCATTGCTTCTGAGTACTTAGTACCTAGTTGGAAAATATGACCAACTTCAATACCGCGCTTAATTTGCAACGTGCCTTGACCACACGGGCTAGGATCGCCCTCAACAATATTACGGATATCAGCAACCTCGTAGTCTGTTACGTCGCGATCCCAGTTAATACCACTAAAGTGCTCATCGTCTTTGTTGGCACCAGCTACAAAATCAGCCATTACATTCGCCGTTCTATCAACAATAATTGGCATGTTTAAGCCAACAGGGCCTAAAGAACCCGGTTTTGCGCCAATGGCAGCCACAATATCTGCCTCGGTTGCCATTTCTAGTGGTGCAGCAACCAGTGGGTGTTTTTCAGCTTTAAGTTCATTAAGCTCGTGATCGCCACGCAGTACTAGTGCAACTAAGCCACGTTTTCCGTCTTCATCAGGGGCGCCATAAACAATCAGTGTTTTAACACCGCGATGTGGTTTTACACCATAGTGTTTTTTCAGCTCATTAATTGTTTTAGCATCAGGCGTTGGGAATGCTTTTAGCTCTTTGCTTGCTTCAGGGCGCGATTCAGTTGGCGCTAGCGCTTCTGCTTTTTCAATATTAGCGGCGTAGTCACTGGCATCACTAAAGGCAATAGCGTCTTCGCCAGATTCAGCAAGTACGTGAAACTCATGCGATACACTACCGCCTATAGAGCCGGTATCAGCAATAACAGGGCGGAAATCAAGGCCTAAACGTTCAAAAATATTACAGTAGGCTTTGTGCATAACTTGATAAGTTGCATCTAAACATTCATCGGTTAAATGGAATGAGTAGGCATCTTTCATAGTAAATTCACGAGCACGCATAACACCAAAGCGCGGACGACGTTCGTCACGTACTTTAGTTTGTACTTGGTACAAAGTAATAGGCAGTTGCTTGTAGCTGTTAATTTCTTTGCGGACAAAATCGGTGATCACTTCTTCATGGGTAGGACCCATGGCAAATTCACGATTGTGACGATCAGTAAAGCGCATAAGCTCAGGACCAAACTCACTCCAGCGGCCCGATTCTTCCCATAAGTCAGCCGGTTGAATTACTGGCATTAGCATTTCAATTGCGCCTGCTTTATCCATTTCTTCGCGTACAATGTTTTCTACTTTTCTAAGCACACGTAAACCAGAGGGTAGCCAAGTGTATAAACCCGAAGCGACGCGACGGATCATTCCGGCTCTAAGCATTAATTGATGCGATACAATTTCCGCATCTGATGGCGTTTCTTTAAGTGTAGCGAGTATATATTGACTAGTACGCATGTTTTTTCCGAAATAGAGTAATATGTTCTTTTAATTAAGGCGCTCAGTTTACCAGCGGATGCATTGACACTAAAGCGCTAAGTGATTTTTTATCGCATTTTATAGCCATAGCAGGGTTTTAAAGTTAGTTTAACTGGGCTCTATATGAGTAACCAGATGATGAGAGTCAGTCACTTGCCAGGTAATGTTGTATTCATACAAATTCATACCATAACTTTGCATGCCTTGTTTTTGCTTTTTATACGCTGGGCGAGGATCTTGTTTTAGCACATTGCTGATAAACGCTTGTAGCTCAGGATAGTGGCTTTGTTTATTTATAAATTCCAAAGCTTGCTCACTAAATTCAACACTCATGTGAGTTTCTGGGCGCGTGTCGGCAAAGCCTGCACTGGCATCGGGTAATGAGTCTGAATAGGGCAAATAAGGCTTAATATCAACAATAGGTGTACCATCAAGTAAATCAATACCGGCGAGCAATAACGCTAACTGCCCATTTTTGTATTCAATTCCCTCTAACTTAACAGCACTCATCCCTATAGCGTTAGGTCTGAATGTGGCGCGGGTAGCAAAAACGCCTTTACGTTCATTACCACCAAGGCGCGGCGGGCGCACCATTGCTGAATAGCCTTTATCCGCGGTTTCATGAAAACGAAATAACAGCCAAATGTGGCTAAATTCATCTAAACCACGAACAAATTCTTCACGATTAAAATCTGCAGCAAAAATTAGTTTAGCTTTTGCTTCTGGCACTAATCGAGGTTGTCTAGGAATGGCAAATTTTTGTTTATACGGTGATTGGATATGGCCAATAGCCGAAATCTGATAATCGCTCATAATGCTCGCTAACAAATAAAATAGGGGGGTATTCTACCTGTAATTACCATTGGTGGCATTAGCTTAATATAATCAGCATAAAGAGAGTTTAGACTGATTGGTTTAAATGTGGAATAAAAAAGGGCAAGGCTAAACCTAGCCTTACCCTTACATTGCAACTATTGAGTTGTTATTAAAACATATATTGGAAAGATACTGACGCAACGTCCATTTCTGGATCAATATCATCATCTAATTCGTAACGCTCATACTCTAAACGCACTTGCATATTGGTTGTGAAAGCATATTCAATACCTGCACCATAAAATACGTCACCACCGTCTTGTGATACGCTAACGCTGCCTACTGGTAGTTCTTGAGTTAAATCAGCATCCCATTCAAACCAACCGCCTTTTGCATAAACAGAAAAATCTTCAGTGATTGGCGCTGCAAAACGCGCTGCTAGTGATACCCCATCAATTTCTGCTTTACTGTCTATGTCACTCACTTCATCAAAATTTTGATAGGCAAGTTCAAGGCTTAAATGTTCATTAAATTGAGTACCGATATAACCTTTTAACATTTGCGCGTCGTCATCGAAATCGGTGTCGTTTTCGCTATCTTCAAACTGAAATGAATATTGGCCGTAACCAATACCCGTATAAATACGTGGAGAGTCCATGTCGGTAACATCAGCCTGTGCTGCTGAATTAAAACCCAGTGTTGCTAAAGCAAGTGCAGAAAGAGAAAGTGTTTTAATCATTGTATAGCTCCTTTAAAAAATAAAATCTAATGTTCGATAGATTCATCAAACGTCGATTTACTAATTGCAGTGAACATGCCAATAATTTTTTTGTTTAATATTTGCTCTTAAAGTGTATTTATTGAACTTTTTTGGTGGTTTCAGTACGCAAAACATCCAGCTGTTAAGCGTACTGTTAATTTGTTAAAAAATAAAAATTGTAGAATTTACAGCTTGTTGTAGTTTCTACATACCTATAAAAGTAACTAAATTAAACTTTATCTAATAAGTTTTCTGTTTCGATGGCTATTTGCTTCATTTTAATTGCGTAGTTCTCAAGCTTTTTGTCTTCGTCGGTAACCGATTTAAATTCTGGTACCGCCACAGGGTAACCCGTTTCATCCATAGCAACAAAGCTAATAACACAGTGATTGGTTTCAACTAAGTTTTGCGTTTTCGGGTCGCCACAGCGAACTTGAATAAAAATTTGCATGCTGGTTTTGCCGGTGTGTGCAATTTTTGCTTCAACCTCAACAATTTGGCCAACTAAGATAGGACGGCTAAACTTAACGCCCGCAACCGATACTGTTACACAGTAATGGCCGCTCCAGCCCGCAGCACAGGCATAACCCGCTTGGTCAATCCACTTCATGACCACACCGCCATGCACCTTACCACCAAAATTCACATCGGTTGGTTCTGCTAAAAAACGAAAAATTACACTCGACGACGCCATAACACACTCTCATTCATTCATATTACTTAACAGCATAGCGCAAAAAAGGGGCCGAAGCCCCTGCAATTTAGGATAAGTTTATAATTTCTATAGAAAGGTTGTTACATATTGGGATAGTTAGGGCCACCAGCACCTTCGGGAGTTACCCAGGTAATATTTTGGCTCGGATCTTTAATGTCACAGGTTTTACAATGCACACAGTTTTGCGCGTTGATCACAAAGGATTGCTCGTCTTCGACTTCTTGTACTTCGTAAACGCCGGCAGGGCAGTAGCGCTGTGCTGGCTCGTCAAATTTAACTAAGTTAACGTTAATCGGAATTGATGCATCTTTCAGTTTTAAGTGACACGGCTGCGATTCTTCATGATTAGTATTAGATAAAAATACCGAAGAAAGCTTATCAAAACTGAGTTTGCCATCAGGCTTAGGGTAGTTAATTTTTTCAGCTTGGTTAGCGTCTTTTAAAGTTGCATGGTCAGGTACGTTATCTTTAAAACTAAACGGTAGGGCGCCCTTAAATATATTTTGATCAAGCATGTTATATGCGCCGCCTGCAAATTTACCTAAGGTATGCATAGCAGGGCCAAAATTACGAGACTGATACAGCTCTTTATACGCCCATGACTTTTTAAACTCAGCGGTGTACTGGGTTAAATCATTATTAGCTAAATCGTTTTGTAGCGCATTAAAAATGACCTCAGCGGCTATCATGCCTGACTTCATAGCCGTATGATTACCTTTAATTTTTGCAAAATTAAGCGTGCCTGCATCACAGCCCACTAACAAGCCACCCGGGAAATGCATTTTAGGCAAAGAGTGTAAACCGCCTTTGGCAATGGCGCGCGCACCATAAGCAATACGCTCACCACCTTCAAGTGTATTTTTGAAAATAGGGTGATGTTTTAATCGTTGAAATTCATCAAACGGGCTTAAGTGTGGGTTAGAGTAATTTAAATCAACAATTAACCCCACAACCACTTGGTTGTTTTCGCTGTGATACATAAAGGCGCCACCGCCAGTGTCACCGCTTAATGGCCAACCGGTTCCGTGTACAACTTTACCCAATTGATGTTTAGATTCATCAACTTGCCAAATTTCTTTAAAACCTAGACCATAATGCTGTGGTGAACTTTCATCGTCTAAAGCAAACTGATTGATCAGTTGCTTACCTAAATGACCGCGACAGCCCTCAGCAAATACTGTGTACTTAGCGCGTAGCTCCATACCTGGCATGTAAC
Source organism: Pseudoalteromonas sp. DL-6 (assembly GCF_004328665.1). Classification (NCBI taxonomy): domain Bacteria; kingdom Pseudomonadati; phylum Pseudomonadota; class Gammaproteobacteria; order Alteromonadales; family Pseudoalteromonadaceae; genus Pseudoalteromonas; species Pseudoalteromonas sp. DL-6. Next base: position 1,660,280 of record NZ_CP019770.1, on the reverse strand, counting down.
CGTCTTTTTCATTGCCATTTTTATCTACACCCATATCGCCAGTAATGATGCCTTTTACAACATCATCTTCAATAATGACTGAATGCGCACTAAAGCCTGGAAATATCTCTACTCCAAGGTTTTCTGCTTGCTCTGCTAACCAGCGACATACATTACCCATAGAAACAATGTAGTTACCCTTGTTATGAAATGTATTTGGTGTAGCAAAGTGAGGAATTGAGGTTGCTTTATGTTCGTTGTTAAACCAGTAAATCTCATCATTTACCACTTTAGTCGAAACAGGAGCACCGAGTTCCTGCCAATTTGGCAGTAATTCGTCAAGTGCTTTGGTTTCAAAAACGGCACCTGATAATACATGTGCGCCAACTTCTGAGCCTTTTTCAACTACACATATCATGCACTCTTGTTGTTTTTCTTGTGCTTGCTGCGCGAGTTTAATTGCTGTTGAAAGCCCCGCAGGACCTGCCCCTACAACTACAACATCAAATTCCATGGTTTCGCGTTCAATCATAATAACCTCTTTATCTATGACGGACTCACCTTTGCATTATTTGGCAAAAAGTAAGCTAAGCAACCTGTTTCTTTGTTATGCAAATTAATCGTTACAGGTTGTGAATAGTTTAAGGTTATTTTAGGTTGACGTTTACGTCAACAGGAAGTAGTCTGATTTCATAAAATAAATAGGTTGACGTAGACGTTAGCTTATAGGTTTAAATAATTATGGAGTCCCTATGAAAGTTCTCGTACCAATAAAAAGAGTGATCGACTACAACGTAAAAGCTCGCGTTAAACCTGACAACAGCGGTGTTGATTTAACTAACGTAAAAATGGCCATGAACCCATTTTGTGAAATTGCGGTAGAAGAAGCGATTCGTTTAAAAGAAGCGGGTACTGCAACCGAAGTGGTTGTTGTTACGATTGGCGCAAAAGCATCACAAGAACAATTACGTACAGCATTAGCTTTGGGCGCAGATAAAGCGATTCATGTTGAAACAGAGCAAAATTTAGAGTCTTTACACATAGCAAAATTGCTTGCAAAAGTAGTAGAGCAAGAATCGCCTGAGCTGGTTATTTTAGGTAAGCAGTCTATCGATTCTGATAACAATCAAACAGGTCAAATGCTAGCAGCGTTGACTAATCGCGGCCAAGGCACGTTTGCTTCTAAAGTTGTTATTGAAAATGGCAAAGTAAATGTTACTCGTGAAGTTGATGGCGGTTTGCAAACTGTTGCACTTAATTTACCCGCAATAGTCACCACCGATTTACGTTTAAACGAGCCACGTTATGCGTCACTACCTAATATTATGAAAGCTAAACGTAAGCCGTTAGAAGTTATTGCGGCTGATTCGCTAGGTGTAGATTTAGCCCCGCGTATTGAATTGGTCAGTGTAGAAGAGCCTGCAAAACGTAGCGGCGGGATTATTGTTGAAGATGTTGCACAGCTTGTAGAAAAACTTAAAACAGAGGCAAAGGTGATTTAAATGAAAACTCTTGTAATTGCAGAGCACGATAACGGTGCCTTAAAACCAGAAACCTCAAAAACGATTAATGCCGCTAAAAAATTAGGCTTTGACGTAGATGTATTATTAGCAGGCATAAACCTTGGCGCCATGAGTGAGTCACTCGCGAGCATTGAGGGTGTTGCGAATGTTTTACTTGCTGATAATGCAGTTTATGAGCATCAACTTGCTGAAAGTATGACAGATCTAGTGTTATCACTAGCTGACAGTTACAGCCATATTGTGGCAAGTGCCACTACCACAGGTAAAAACTTTATGCCGCGTGTTGCCGCATTATTAGATGTAGCGCAGATTTCAGAAATTATTGATGTAATAGATGCTGATACATTTAAGCGCCCAATTTACGCGGGTAATGCTATTGCAACGGTTAAATCGCTCGATAGTAAAAAAGTGATCACAGTACGTGCAAGTAGCTTTGATTTACAAGGCGAGCAAGCTCCAGCTAATGTAACCGCTGTAGATGCAGTCTCTGATTCACAGTTAAGCAGTTTTGTTAGTGTTGAACAAACTGAATCAGAGCGTCCAGAGCTAACGGCTGCAGATGTGGTTATTTCGGGTGGTCGTGGTATGCAAAATGGTGAAAATTTTGCATTATTAAATGGCATTGCCGATAAACTCGGTGCCGCTATTGGTGCATCACGTGCAGCGGTTGACGCGGGCTTTGTGCCTAACGATATGCAAGTAGGGCAAACAGGTAAAATTGTCGCGCCTAATTTATATATTGCTGTGGGTATTAGTGGTGCCATTCAGCATCTTGCGGGTATGAAAGATTCAAAAGTTATTGTTGCCATTAATAAAGACCCTGATGCGCCAATATTCCAAGTAGCTGATTACGGTTTAGTTGCTGACTTATTTGATGTTTTACCACAGTTAGAGCAAGCACTATAAAGGACAGCAATAAACCGCTCCTAAAGTAACAAATTCTGATTTAAAGCCGCCGTTTCATTATTGATTCTGCGGCTTTTTTAATTCAACAACTCCACTTATCTAAATTACTTGCGATTTAAGTTTTTTTACTACAAAGTGACAGCGTTGTCATTTGTAGAAATACAAATTATTAAATAGGAGCCAAAATGACAAGATATAAAGCACTTGATGCTATGCGTGGGCTAACCATAGCGTTAATGATACTGGTAAACACTCCGGGATCGTGGTCCCATGTGTATGCCCCTTTACTTCATGCAGATTGGCATGGTTGTACCCCTACGGATGTAATTTTTCCGTTTTTTATGTTTATTATTGGCTCTGCGATGTTTTTTTCGTTCAAAAAAACTAACAGTGCAGCCAGTGCTAGCCAAGTATTAAGACTAGTTAAACGTGGAGCAATTATATTTGCCATTGGTCTAGCTTTAAATATTTATCCCTTTACTACCAATATTGAAAACTTGAGAATATTAGGTGTACTGCAACGTATAGGGATAGCCTATATTTTAGCGTCTATCTGTGTGTTGTTTTTAAATAGGCGAGGGGTGTTAACGCTATCGGTTATTATCTTAGTTGCTTATTGGTTATTACTGTTAAGCGTTGGCGCTGAAAACGCTTATACACTCGAACATAACCTAGTTAGAGCGGTTGATATTGCCGTACTAGGTGAGTCGCATTTATGGCAAGGCAAAGGGCTCGCATTTGATCCAGAAGGGCTGATCAGTACGTTACCCGCTGTGGTGAGTGTCTTATTTGGTTTTGAAGTAACGCGCCTGTTAACGAGCACAAGTTGCCAGTGGGCAAGTATTAAACGGCTGTTAGTTATTGGTGTAGTTGCAGTTGTTATTGGGCAATTAACCTCAATGGTGATGCCAATTAATAAATCGCTTTGGACTAGTAGCTTTGTTATTTACACATCCGGGATTGCTTGTATTGTGTTGGCATTTTTTGTTTGGCTTTGCGACATTGTTAAACCTGAGCGCCTTGTTAATCCATTAATTGTGTATGGGTCAAACCCACTGTTTATATATGTATTATCGGCTGTGTGGGTACTGAGCTATTCACTGATTAATATTGGCGAGCTAAACTTGGGGGATTGGATGTATCAGCAACTCGCCTTGGTTATGAGCGCTAAATTGGCATCGTTCACCTTTGCTTTATTGCATGTTATTGGCTTTTGGGTAATTTCGAATATGCTTTATAAACGAAAAATATTTATAAAGATTTAGTATTTATAACAATTTGCTTCCCTAAGCGGGAGGCTAATTGTTCAAGTATTTATGCACATTAATATATCAGACAATAAAAAACCAACCCGCGGGTTGGTTTTTTTATTTAACGTTACAAAGCTTAGCTTAGTACGTTGCGCTGCCTTTAGTACGTGGGAAGGCAATAACATCACGTACGTTACCCATACCGGTAACATAAGCAACTAAACGCTCAAAACCTAAACCAAAGCCAGAGTGTGGCACACTACCGTATTTACGTAGGTCGCGGTACCAGCTGTAGTCTTCTTTGTTTAAGCCCATCTCTTCAAGGCGTGCATCTAATACATCAAGACGCTCTTCACGTTGTGAACCACCAATGATCTCACCAATACCTGGTGCAACTACGTCCATAGCTGCAACAGTTTTGCCGTCTTCATTTTGACGCATGTAGAATGCTTTAATATCACGCGGGTAGTTTTTAATAACAACCGGTGCTTTAAAGTGTTCTTCAGCTAGGTAGCGTTCGTGCTCAGACTGTAAATCTACACCCCATTCAACGTCGTACTCAAATTTCTTGCCACACGCTTTTAAAATCTCTACAGCGTCGGTGTAGTCAACTTGGGCAAAGTCTTTTTCAACAAATTCTTCTAAACGGCTAATGGCTGTTTTTTCAACACGTAATGCGAAAAATTCCATGTCGTCACGGCGTTCTTCCAATACGGCTTTAAACACGTACTTAAGCATGTTTTCAGCCAGTTTTGCGATATCTTCTAAATCAGCAAACGCAACTTCTGGCTCTACCATCCAAAATTCTGCTAAGTGGCGAGATGTATTTGAATTTTCTGCACGGAACGTTGGGCCAAAGGTGTAAATTTTTGACATTGCTGAAGCGTACGTTTCACCATTAAGTTGGCCTGAAACCGTTAAAAAGGCTTCTTTACCAAAAAAGTCTTCGCTGTAATCAATCTCGCCTTTGTCTGTCATTGGCAGATTTTGCATATCAAGCGTTGATACGCGGAACATCTCACCTGCGCCTTCACAGTCACTTGCAGTAATAATAGGCGTGCTGATCCAGTAAAACCCTTGCTCATGGTAAAAACGGTGGATTGCTTGTGCTAAACAGTTACGTACACGTGTTACTGCGCCAATCATATTAGTGCGAGGGCGAAGGTGAGCGTGTTCACGTAAATACTCAATGCTGTGGCGTTTAGCCGACATTGGGTAGGTGTCTGGGTTTTCAACCCAACCTAACACAGTTACTGAGTTAGCTTGAATTTCGAAAGATTGACCTTGTCCTGCTGATTGTACTAATACACCGGTAACCGACACAGAACAGCCTGCTGTTAAGCTTGTAACTTCATCATAATTATTCAGTGAATTAGGAACTACCGCTTGAATAGGATCAAAACACGAACCGTCATGAACGGCTAAAAATGATATTCCTGCTTTTGAATCGCGGCGTGTACGGATCCAGCCTTTAATGGTTACTTGGCTGTCTACCGCAACATTGCCTTTTAATAGCTCTGAAATCGCTAAATGGCTCATCTTCACTCCAATGATATAAGTTGCCTAACTATATAAATTAACTGTGCGTTACTCATGCTTTTTAGCATTTGAGGTCACTGCACTTGAACCTTATATAATACCTAGTAAAGTAAAATAAAAAAACTGCTGTGGGCAACTCTTTAAAAGTTTTTAGTGGTACGTTGTTTTTTTAACCAATTTTTACAGTTAAATAACCACAATTACCATTTGTTGCTCTGAAATTTCATCAATTTGTGGCATTATTAGTAAATAAACCGAATTGACGTATTAATAAAAAATGGATGCTATGAAACAAGTTTTTATTTTACGAGGACTACCAGGCAGTGGTAAGTCATATTATGCGCAAAATCTCGCCGAGGAACTTTCCGGTGCAGATGAAAGCCAATATTTTATTTGCTCAACAGATGATTACTTTGTTAACGAGCAGGGTGAGTACCATTTTGATAAGTTTAAATTATCGCAATATCATAACTTAAACTTGGCCCGTTTTATTAATGCCTTAGCACAAGGCATTGAACTGGTAATAGTGGATAACACCAATATTAAAAAGTGGGAATTTATTGCCTATTCACAAGCAGCCATTGCTTTAGGCTATCAGGTAAAAGAAGTGATTGTTGGCGAAGTAAAAGATAAATCAATGCAACACTTATACGCTAAACGCAATAGCCATAACATACCGTTAAAAACCATTAGTAAAATGGCCTACATGTTTGAGTGGTAATTATTAAATTTTAGCTAATACGTCTATATCAGAGTGTGTAATGGCATCTAAATGAGCGGTGATTTTTTCACTGCTCCAGTCCCACCATGCAATCGCTAAAAGTTTATTAATAGTCGCATCATCAAAACGCTTTTTTATCAATTTTGCAGGGTTACCGCCAACAATGCCATAGGCAGGCACATCAGACGTTACCACAGATTTACTTGCTATAATGGCACCATCAGCAACTTTGACCCCAGGCATAATAGTAGCGTTGTAACCTATCCACACATCATTACCTATTTCAGTATCTCCCTTAAAAGGTAAATCACCTTGTTGAGGTGCAGATTTTTCCCAGCCATTACCAAATATAAAAAATGGATAGGTAGAAAAGCCGGAGGTTTGATGATTAGCCCCATTCATTATAAAAGTAACGTCTTTAGCTATCGCACAAAACTTACCTATGATAAGACGGTCCCCGATAAAATCGAAATGGTAAAGTACATTTTTTTCAAAGTTTTCAGGGCCGTCAGGGTCGTCGTAATAGGTGTAATCACCAACGTCTATATTCGCAGAGGTGATAAAGTTTTTTAAATAACCTACTTGAGGAAACCCTTCCATAGGTGATGGATTGCTTGGATTTGGTCCGTTCATAGTTTCCTCCAAAGTAGAATATATAAAGCGCTAGCTTTTAAATGCCGCCAGTGGATGAGAGGTACTAAGCGATACATGTACGTTATCACTAGGATTTACCACTACTTCATGACTCACGCGACTTGTAACCACAGTACCACAGGCTAGTTTTATGGCGCATAATCTGCTGCCGCCTTCAAAGCGTACCCAAATTACTTCGCCATTATTTCCTACACTGCTTTGTACTAATAATACATCATCTGGACGAAGTAACACCTCTACCTCACCGTTTTCACAGTCAACACCATGAGCGGGAACATTACCAATATCGGTTAGTGCTTGGCCGTTATTCAGCGTTCCTTTTATAAAACTAGCTTCACCTAGAAAGCGTGCCACAAAGCGATTATTGGGTGCACTAAAGCATTGCTCTGGGCTATCAATTTGCTGTATTTTTCCGCCTTTTAGTACACCCACGCGATCGCCCACCGAAAGTGCTTCTTCTTGATCGTGCGTTACCCAAATAGCGGGTACGCCGGCTTCTTTAAGCGCATTACGTATATCCCAACGTAGCATGTCTTTTAAAGCCGCGTCTAAGTTTGATAGTGGCTCATCAAGTAATACAAAGTCTGGCTGGTGGGCTAGGGTGCGCGCTAATGCAACACGCTGTTTTTGTCCGCCAGAAAGTGTAGCTGGTTTTTTATGTCTAAACGCATCTAAACCGAGTAGCTTTATCCAATGATCGGCAGGGCTGATGTCTTTAAGTTTAAAACACACATTTTGCTCAACCGTTAAATGGGGAAACAACGCAAAGTCTTGAAACACCATACCCACACTGCGTTTTTCAGGGGCTACAGTATGCTTTGGTGTAGCAGTCCATTTAGCGACTTTAATTTCGCCGTCGCTAATTGGTAAAAGCCCAGCTAGGGCTTGTAAAATAGTACTTTTACCACAACCTGTTGGACCAACAAGCATTAAAATTTCGCTTTCACCTAAAGTGAAATTTAAGTCACTAACAACACGATTACTGCCATAATCTATAGACAACTGACTTACAGATAGCATTTATATAAATCCTTAATGTTCAAACTGGTTGCGTTTCTCGCCAGACATCATAATAGCTAAAGCCGCCGCCGAAATCACCACCAACAATAAACCAGGTATTGCTGCGCGGCCAAAATAACCGGCTTCGTAAACACGCCATAAATACGTAGATAAGGTTTCAAAACCAGTTGGACCCAATAATAGTGTGGCTTCTAATTCACGCATCGACTCTAAAAATACTAAAGCAGCACCTGCAATAATACCACGCATAGTCAGTGGTAAAGTAATACGTGTGAAAGCTTCACGTGGGCTTGCGCCTAACACACGGGCTGATTTTACTAAGCTTGGATCAAGGTGCTCGGTGCTGGTACGCACAGAGCCAACCGCAAGCGGTAAAAAACGTAGCATATAAGCAATGATCAACAAGCCCAGTGTTTGATATAAAAATGGCAGTTGTAAGCCGCCATATACAAGCGCTGTGCCCATAACAATCCCCGGAATACCAAAACCAAAGTAAGTAACGCGTTCCATTACTTTACCTGCTTTTCCAGTTAATGCTGCATGCGCTACAGGAATAGCCACAATAACTGTAACAATAGCTGCAATGGCTGAAGCGTAAGTAGAGTGCCAAGCAATACTAAAATCAAACGAACTAAAACCATCACGCATTAGCCAAAGTGTAAATACTGCGAGTGGTAAGCCAATAGCAAGTAATAAAATTGGTGCAAAGGTGGCAAACATCGCGCCTAATTGCCATTTTTTTGGGAATAAAATAAGGGGCCGGCCTTGGCGTTCAGACGCAGTTTTAATTTGCGATTCAATCATTAGTAAAAAACCAACAATCACCATTAACTGCATAGACAGCATAGCCGCACGGCTCAGTTCAAAGGCGTTATATTCTACGTAAATAACACGAGTGAAAGTATCTAGACGCATCATTGCCGGTGTACCAAAGTCTGATAGCGTATATAAGGCAACGAGTAACGAACCCGCAGCAATACCATTTACAACACGGGGCAAAATAACTTTAAACACGCTTTGTGTCATCGACATACCCAATGTACGAGCTGCATTGACCATACTGGCATCAAGACTGAGTAAGGAGGAGCGGGTTGTCATCATTACAAATGGGAAGGTATATAGGGTCATTACAATGGCGGCGCCAGTTAAGCCATACATAGAAGGGGTTTCAAAACCAAGTAAGTTATGTATTTCACCACCAGGGCCAAATGCAGCATAAAGCGTAAATGCACCAATATAACTTGGTATAGCTAAAGGGGCGGCAAATACTACTAACCAAAACTTTTTAAATGGCAGCTGCACATAAGCGCTAATAAACGCCAGTGGCACACCAATTAAAATTGAGCCTAATACAGTTAAGCCCATTAACGACAGGGTATTTCCTAAAATGGTTAAATTATGGCTATCAAAAAAAGAGCTTGCGTCACTGGCAAGCGTTATTAAAACAAAAATAGGAGTAAGGGTAACAAGCGCTGCAAGCAGCGCCATAGGATAAGATGGTGGTATTCGCATTATAAAACGCCGCTGCTGCGCATTAAGTCAATAGTTGGACGTAAGTCAGCCAACTGGGTTAAGTCTATTTTAGGTGGCGAAATACTGGTTAATTTAGGCAAGCCATCAGGTTGCTTTATGTCATTTACTAGCGGAATTTCATACGCTTCGCTCGCTAAATAACTCTGTACTTCAACGCTGAGTAAATAGCGCATAAAGTTAGTTGCTAGTGGGTCGTCAGATAGCGATAAAATACCGGAGGCATTCACTAAACAACCGGCATCTTGCTCTGTAAATGCAAGATCGAGTTTAGCGTCGGGCTTACCAGACTTCAAACGTAACGTGTAGTAGTGATTAGCAAAACCAATATCTACTTCACCACGTTCAACGCCCATTACTACACCGAGTTCGCCAGCGTAAGTTTTTGAGCGTTTTTGCACTTTTTTAAGCCATTTAGCAGTTTTATCATCGCCTTCTAAAATTCGCATAGCGGTAACAAACGATTGAAAAGAAGCATAAGCGGGTGCCCAACCAATACTTAAATCACTGTCGGCTATTTCCATAATGCTTGTTGGAATTTGCTCTTTGGTTAAACGCTCAGTATTAAATGGCAAAGTACGTATACGACCAGTTACAGGTGCCCACTCATCATATCTAAACTGTGGTTGTAGTTGTGCAGATAAATCACTAGGCATAGGTTTAGCAAGCCCTGCATCGGTTACTAAACCAATAGCGCCCGAGTCTACAGCCCAAAATAAGTCAGCACGTTTAACACCTGCTTTAGCTTCGGCAACAATCGTATTAGCCAAAGCTGCAGTTGGGCCGCGTCGAATAGCAAGGTCTAAATCCGGGTTCTTTTTTTGAATGGCTTGTAAAACGTTTTCGTATAAGCCACCTTCACCACGGCCTAAATAAAGGGTCAATGCACCTTTTAATTTAGGCAATGTATCAACAGACACGGGGTTTGCAATAGCAATATCAGCAGCAAAAGCGCGTGAAAGCGATAGCGGCAAAGCACCCGCTACCCCTAACGCAGCTAAGCCTTGAATAAAGGTTCTGCGTTTCACTTAAAATACATCCTTACGTGATTTTTCAGCTTTTTCAATTAGCGTTTGTGCACGAGTTAACTTAGTTTGCATATCAACAACTACGTCACGTACTTGGTCTACTGTTTTATTAGCTGAAATAGCTTGCGGTAGGGTTACGTTAAAGTCTTTTTCAAGAACTTCTACTAAGTTAGCGTCTTGCTCAATGAGTTTGCCTTCAACGCCTTCAAATAAGTGCAGGTATGTATCGTGAACTATGCTGGTTGCTTCATCGCTTAAACGCTCTGCGTATTTAGCGACCACTCGGTCTAATTTGTGTTTAATTTCATCAATGGTCGCGCTTTGCGTCATTTCTTTTGTTGCTGTGGCTTTAACGCTTTTTAATAACCCTTTTTGTTGAAACTGAGCCGCAAGCTTAACTGCGCCTAGGCCTTGCCATAAAGCATTGTTCATTGCTTGTTGCTGCAAACGTACTTCTGAGGCTGGCTTTTTGTTATCAATAGCCATTTTTATGCCATACAAACCTTGCCAAATAGAGGCATACACAGGGACATAATTTGTTTCTATGGCACTGTGAAATTTAACCGATTCCCAGTACTCAATTAAGTCATCAGTGTTAACTGCTTTAGCGCCTTTTTTCTCGTAATGGCTTACTAGGGTATCAACCTTTGAAACCATCCACTCAACGTCTTCGTTGTAGGTTTTTAAATTAGCTTGAAGGTGATTAACATGCTCACCAATTGGGCCATTAGCAAGTGCCGGTTGTGCAAAAATCGCAGAGGCGAGTAAAAAAGTTGCACTTAATGTCTTGGCAGGCTTAAGTAATATTTTCATAGCAAGTGAGTCCATAAATGTTATTGTAAATGATAGTCATTATCATATCCCTAAAAAACCCTCAGATCAACATACTAAATCAAGCCAAAGGACTAAATTTACTAAACTTTACAGAGGAATAATAACTAAACAGTAGTATCAATTAAATTTTAACTGTCGTGGCTAAAATAATTAACCATCTATACGTAATGTTTACCCTTTATGGCGTTATATATTGCATCACAAAGGTGTTTTATACTGGTATCGTCATTTATATACGGTGGCATTAGGTAAATTAGTTTACCAAAGGGTCGTATCCAAACCCCTTGGCTAACAAAATAAGCCTGAATTTTAGCTACATCTACTATGCCTGCCTCATCTGTCAGCTCTACCACGCCAATTGCACCTAAAGTGCGAACATTCGCTACATCAGTAAGTGAGTTACACTGATGTAATTGCTGTAACGCTTGGTTTATTTCACTAATTCGCTGTTGCCAATTTTGCCCCAGCAACAAGTCTATACTGGCACATGCTACGGCGCAGGCGAGTGGATTGCCCATAAATGTAGGTCCGTGCATCAAAACACCGGCTTCACCTTCGCTAATGCCTATTGCTATTTTGTCGGTCGTTAACGTGGCTGATAAAGTCATGCTGCCACCGGTAAGTGCCTTGCCAATGCAAAGTATATCTGGTTGTACATTGGCGTGCTCTACAGCAAACATTTTACCGGTACGGCCAAAGCCCGTGGCAATTTCATCGCAAATGAGCAGTACATTGTATTGAGTACATAACTTGCGCACACAGGCTAAATAATCAGGGTGATAAAAGTTCATTCCTCCTGCGTTTTGTACTATGGGTTCAATAATAAAGGCGGCAACGTGCTGGTGGTGATTTAAAAAATAGTGTTCTAGTTCATCCGACTCGGCTTGATTAAACTCGTCATTAAATTGGCTAACAGGTGCAGGTACAAATACATGCTCAGGTAAAAAGCCAGAGTACAAGCTATGCATAGAATTAACCGGATCGCACACACTCATGGCTGCAAAAGTATCGCCATGATAGCCCTTAAACGGAGTCATTAACTTTTGTTTAGTACTTATACCTTGGCTTAACCAATACTGTAGTGCCATTTTAATCGCGACTTCAACACTTACCGAGCCACTGTCGGCTAAAAATACTTTATTTAAATTATCAGGCGTTATTGCTACTAGCTTTTTACAAAGCTCCACTGCGCTGTAATGGGTAATGCCGCCAAACATTACATGGCTCATTTTATTGATTTGCTCTGTCATCGCATGATTTAAAACGGGATGATTGTAGCCATGTATTGCGCTCCACCAAGAGGCCATACCATCGATGAGTTTTTCACCTGTTTCTAAGTAGATAAGGTTGTGATTGGCATGTGTAACAGGGTAAACCGGAATCGGCTGAGTCATTGATGTATAAGGGTGCCAAATGTGATTTCGGTCAAAATCAAGGTCTATTGTGTGTTTTATGTTCATATGTAAACTTTAACTAAGTGGGGTTCGTTGACAATGGTACGGCAATACGTATTCTAAGCCAATAACACCAAGAGCAAAAAATAAAAGAGAGTATTATGGAGCTTGCAACAGTTCGCCACGATTGGACCCATAGCGAGGTTAAAGCCTTATTTGAAATGCCGTTTAACGATCTGCTTTTTAAAGCCGCGACCGTTCACCGTGCTAATTTTAATCCTAATCAGGTGCAAATTTCTACTTTACTATCAATAAAAACAGGTGCTTGCCCTGAAGATTGTAAATATTGCCCGCAGTCTGGTCATTATAAAACCGACCTAGAACGAGAGCGTCTACTAGAAGTAGAAAAAGTAGTAGAGCAAGCACGCCTTGCAAAACAAAAAGGCGCCACCCGTTTTTGTATGGGCGCTGCGTGGTCAGATCCTAAAGATCGTGATATGCCGTACATTTCAAAAATGGTTAAAGAAGTAAAAGAGCTTGGCCTTGAAACCTGTATGACCCTAGGTAAGCTTACCAATGAAAAAGCCCATGCGCTGAGTGATGCCGGGCTTGACTACTATAACCATAATTTAGATACCTCACCTGAATACTACGAACAAATTATATCTACCCGTACCTTTGCAGACAGACTAAACACTATTGATCATGTGCGTGATGCCGGTATGAAAGTTTGTTCTGGTGGTATTGTCGGTATGGGTGAGCAACCCAGCGATCGTTATGGGTTATTAATGCAATTGGCTAATTTGCCGCAGCAACCAGAAAGCGTCCCAATTAACATGCTAGTAAAAGTAAAAGGGACACCGCTTGAAAACGTAGACGACTTAGATCAGTTTGAGTTTATTCGTACTATTGCCACCGCGCGTATTATGATGCCGCATAGCTATGTGCGATTATCGGCAGGGCGCAGTGCAATGAATGAGCAAATGCAATCGATGTGTTTTTTTGCCGGTGCTAATTCAATTTTTTATGGTGATAAACTCCTGACTACCGAAAACCCAGAAGCAGATGCCGATATGCAATTAATTAAAAAACTGGGTATGAACCCTGAAACAGCCGAAGACTATTCAGATGAAGCCGTTGCTGCGTCGTTATCTTCTAAAGTGGCCGATAAAGCCAGTTCAGAATTGTTTTATCCTGCTTAACATTGTGTATTGCTATGTCATTTGATTTTATAAATAGCCATTTACAAGCGCGCCAGCAAAGCGCGCTTAACCGCAAGCGTTATGTTATTGAGCAAGCCAGTGCGCGTGAAATTATAGTTGATAATAAACGCTATCTTAACTTTGCTAGTAACGACTACCTAGGCTTTGCGGATGAGCCCACTTTGCTTGAAGGTATGCATAGCTTAGGAAGTCATAGCTCTGCTTTAGTAACAGGCTATCAAGGTGCGCAGCAACAGCTCGAAAAATACTTATGTGCTCAGTTGGGCTATAACAATGCCATGCTGTTTAATTCGGGCTTTAGTGCTAATAGCAGTGTTATAAAAGCGTTATTTCAAGATAAAACTATTGCTCAACAAAGTGCGATTTTTCAGGATAAACTTAATCATGCGAGCTTAATCGACGGTGCACTGCATGCAAACGCAGCACTTGTGCGCTTTAATCATAACGACATGAATCATTTACGTTCACGGCTCGAAAAGTCAAATGCTAAGTATAAACTGATTGTGAGTGAGGGGGTATTCTCAATGGATGGCGACCAAGCACCATTAATTGAGTTACTGAGTTTAGCTAAAGCACATAGCGCCTGGTTAATGATAGACGATGCGCATGGCTTTGGCGTACTGGGAAAATCGGGTTTGGGAAGCTGTGAGCCACTTATAGCGGCAGATAATTTACCAGATATTTTAGTGATCACCTTTGGTAAAGCGCTAGCAAGTAGCGGGGCGTGTGTATTAGGTTCGAGTGAATTTATTGATTACATGCTGCAGTTTAACCGCGATTACACTTATTCGACCGCAATGTCGCCATTTATTGCTTTGCATACATTATCAAGAATTAAAACCATACGTGATGCTAACGACAAGCGAGCCAAATTAAACGCTAATATTGCTTTATTTAAACGTTTAGCCAATGAGCAAAAAATTGCCTTAATGGATTCGACCACTGCCATTCAACCCTTAGTTTTAGGGTGTGCCGAACAGACTTTAAAAGCCTGTGAGCAGCTCAAACAACAGGGTATTTGGCTAACCGCTATTCGCCCGCCAACTGTGCAGCATAATACATCAAGGCTACGCGTTACCTTAACCGCCGCCCATACCGAGCAAGACATAACAACATTGGTAAATTGTTTAAAAAAGGCCATTGCATGATAAGCGCACACGCTACAAATACGAACTCGCGTATAAAGTCACCGTTAGCTTGTTTAGCTGTTAATAGTTTAAAGCAGGTAACGCAACGCAAGTTTTCAACGGCGGCAAACCAATATGTAGCCCATGCGCATGTGCAAAAACAAGCAGCAATCGATTTAATTAAACTCATTAAGCTTGATGCGAGCACAAAGCACAAACACTGTGTTGATTTAGGCGCAGGGCCGTTAGTGAATACCCAAAAGTTACAAGGAATATATAAACAGGTAATTGCCATGGATTTAAGCCTCAACATGCTTAAAAATAGTGCAGTAAACGCACCGCGTATTTGCGCCGACATGGATAATTTGCCATTACAACAAAATAGTATTGATGTGGTATTTAGTAATTTTGCGCTGCAGTGGTCGGCTAATTTTGAAATGCTAATGCATTCATTACATTCAGCTTTAAAGCCCGGAGGGCAGGCGTACATAAGTACGGTGGTAGAAGGCTCACTTGGTGAAATAAAAACCGCGTTTGCAGCGCTTGATTCGCATAGCCACATTAATAACTTTTTAAGTAGCGACAATATAAACCAATCGGTCGAAAAGGCAGGGTTTATTATTAATAGCGCGACAGAGGTTATTTATACCGATGAGTTTACAAGCCCGCTTAAAGCGATTAGTTCAATTAAAGCCATTGGCGCAACGTCGCAAAATAAAGCAACCCAACGCCCTGGTTTATTAACTAAATCGGCGCTGCAAAAAATATGTGCTGCGTATCCGCTTATAAACAACCAAGCCCATGTATCTTACCATGTGGTATTGTTATCATTAGAAAAAGCAAAAATTTAAAGGTAAGGCAATGCAGCAATTTTTTATTACCGGTACCGATACCGACGCTGGTAAAACCCACGTAACTAGTTTGCTATTAAAGTTACTCGCCCAACATAAGCAGCGCGCAATAGGCTTTAAACCGATTGCATCAGGGTGTGAACTTGCGTTTGATCAGCTTGTGAATGCCGATGCCTTAATGCTAATGGAAAGCGCGACCGTGAGCGCTAAGTACGACATTATTAATCCGTTTGCTTTTAAGCCCGCCATAGCTCCGCACATTGCAGCAGAGCAAGTAGGAGTAAACCTAAGTGTTGAAAAGCTACGTACCGCTTATAAAAATGTGAAGCAACAAGGTGCCGACTACCTTTTAACAGAAGGTGCGGGCGGCTGGGCATTGCCAATTAATAATAACGAATATTTATACGACTGGGTAAAAGCAGAGCAACTACCCGTAATATTAGTGGTAGGGATGAAACTTGGCTGTATTAATCATGCTTTACTCACTGCAGCCCATATGCAAAGTATGGGTGTTAATTGCATTGGCTGGATTGCTAACCAAGTTGATGGCACTATGGATGAATACCAAGCAAACTTAGATTCACTTAAAGCACGTTTACCATTCCCGTTGCTTGCTATAAGCCCCTATACCGAGCAAATCCCTAAATTACAAATTTATAAAACCCTGCTTGAAAAATTATTACTAAATCCATAAATAACCCTTGTGTTGTGACATAGTTTGTCACAGAATAGCGCTGACGTTATGACATAGTGTGTCATAACGCAGTGATTGCTCAAAGCCGATCAAACATAGTAAATCGCTCAGCAATAAATGTTATTTTTGGAGACCATGTATGAAACGTGTATTTTTATTTTTATTAACTAACCTCGCGGTTATGTTGGTATTAGGTGTTGTGCTTTCAATCATAATGAGTGCGCTGGGCTTAAGCCATCGTAGCCTGGGTGGTATTTTATTAATAGCTGCTGTATTTGGTTTTGGTGGGTCGTTTATTTCTTTGTATATGTCGAAATGGATGGCGAAAAAATCAACCGGTGCACAGGTTATTACTAAACCAAGCAACGAAACCGAACAGTGGTTAATGAATACCGTTGCTACGCAAGCTAAAAAAGCCGGTATTAATATGCCTGAAGTGGCGATTTACGACAGCCCAGAAATGAACGCCTTTGCAACCGGCCCGAGTAAAAATAACTCGCTGGTGGCGGTAAGTACGGGTTTATTACACAGCATGACCCAAGATCAAGCCGAGGCAGTGCTTGCACACGAAGTATCGCACGTGGCTAATGGCGACATGGTAACGCTAACGCTTATTCAAGGCGTGGTTAATACCTTTGTTATTTTTGCCGCAAAAGTGCTGGCGGGCATTGTAGATAATTTTATAAATAGCGATGAAGAAGAGGGCGGCAGCAGCTGGACTTACTTCTTATTCGATATGTTATTCCAAGTATTATTTGGTGTATTAGCCAGTGTGGTGGTTGCCCATTACAGCCGCAAGCGTGAATTTGCAGCCGACAACGGTGCAGCTCAGTTGGTAGGCGCAGATAAAATGCGTTCAGCCCTTGAGCGATTAAAGCAAAACCACCCATCGCAATTAGAAGGCTCAATGATGGCCTTTGGTATAGCCAGTGGTAAAGGCATGGCTGAGTTGTTTTCATCTCACCCACCGCTTGATGCACGTATAGACGCACTACGTCGTTAAAAAAATTCAAGTTTTTCACAGTACTTGTAAACAAAAAGCCTGCATTTGCAGGCTTTTTTATGTTTAATAGTTTTTATTGTGATTGAATAATGTCTGTAATGCCCTCTGGCGAAAGTATTTCAATCCAGTAACCGTCAGGGTCTTTAATAAATGCAAGGCCCTTCATTGAGCCGCCATCTGGCTGTTTTACAAACTCCACATCGTATTTAGCAAAGCGCTCACAAGCAGCGTATACATCGGGTACGCTTATACCAATATGGCCAAAGCCTTTTGGTTCTTCATTACCACTGTGATAACCGGTAAAGCTGTCGTCGTTTTCAGTGCCCCAGTTATGGGTAAGCTCAATCAGCGCAGGGCGGCGAAACACCCACTGGGTTTTTTCTTTATCACTGCCTTTTGGCATATCTTGCTCATAGCCTAAAAAGTACAAGGTAAACTCCATACCAGGAAAGTCGTACTTTCCTAACAGCTTCATACCCAATACGTTTTCATAAAATGCCAGCGACGGTTTTGGATCTTTAATACGCAACATGGTTTGCTGCATCACATAGCCCTCAGTGGCCTGTGCAATTTGCTCTGGAGATTCGTTATAGCTAGACATGAGATAATCCTTAATAAAATGACTGAAAAACCTTAATGGATTTAAAAAGGCAGGCAATACGAACATCATAATCAACAGCGGCAAAAATTAAAACCACCAGGCTAAATTTACAGCCAGTTAGTTGGGTGTTTTTAAGCGGAAAATGGCACATTTAGCGATACTGGTTATTTATACAGTGGTGGTGTTTTGTCTAATATTACTGATCTCCACCATTTTGGGGTATTTCTGCATTTATGAAGTATGAGCCGTAGTTAACTAGTTGTTTACAGGTGTTTATTTGAGGGCTAAGATAAATGCAATGTAATATATGGACATTTGTCGGTTTATAAAACGACAAATGTCGTAGACAAAGTTGTTAGTTTCCTGTCGAGGTTTCGTGAAAAAATTTGCTCTTGCTATATCAATTTTGGCCTTAGTTGTTTTCTATTTTATTCCAAAAGAACATAGTGAAATTGAAAAGTTTAGAGATAAAAATGATAGTGAAAACGCTGTTTCTAAAGACTTAAAGCGCAAAGAAAAATCAACGATTGAAACTGATATAGGTGTTAGTGAACTTGCATCCGCAGAAGAATACTTACTTGAAGCAAAAGAAATACGTCGTTGCAGCGCAATACCCAAAACTCAAGATGAACTTGATAAATGGATGAGCAAAGTAAATGAGGTGGGTGAGCCCTACGAGTATATCGAAGAGGTTTTGTCTCGTTTTGAGCGCTGTTCACAATTTAATTTTATATCTGATGACTTTGTTGAATTACTTTTTAAAGCAATTGAATTAGGTTCCGATAATGCCGTAGCAGAGTTATGGGCTGTTTCGGATAGAGAATATTTTCAAAGTAAAGGCTTAGATGAATTAAGCAGAGAAGACACAATAAAGCAAAGAGTTAAATTTAATAAATTGAAATACCGCCTTTCCGAAAGTGTTGCTTTGACTGGTGGAGAGCAGTCAATATTAAGGCTGGTAAAAGAGTATCAAAATTACGATCCTGACACTGGAAACCCAAACTATTTAAAAGTCATAGCATATGCAGACTTTGGGTTAAAAATAGTAGAGGATAACGATATTTACTTGAAATTAGATTTTATCAAGCATCGTATTCATCAAAATATGGAATTTCAAGATATTGAACAGGCGCAAATGCTAACTGAAAAGTTGTTGAATAAGTTTGGTGAAAATGGAAACTAACACATATGAGCCTTAACTCTGTCAATAGGCATTAGTGTTCTTTTTGACCGTTTTTATAAATTGACGGTCAATTCTAAACCAATAAACAAATTCGTTTACTTCGTCTGTCGATACGGCTGTTAAGCAAGTAGCTTACGGCAAACACATATAGAGGCTCTCTTATTGCGATCTCATCGCAGCCAGGTTTTTCCCATATCCTTTTGGGGTTGCTGAGGCACTAGACATTCATCGGTTAACCTCATCATGGCACTATTCAAGGCGGCTGGTTTCATCATTATGATCCAGTTAGTTTCAGGCTCAAGTCAGGTGTAAGCGACTTTGTTTATTGTATTAATGCACGCGTACTGAGCGTCTAATCAAGACAAGTGGCTTAGGTCTGTAGGCATATAATCAGGTTAAACCTTGTTGGTTATTAATTCACCCAATTGATTGATGCTCAGCCTTATATCCAGTTAGATGTTCAGCTCACTCAGTACCGTGACTAACTCTTTAAGAATTTTGCTTCATCGAATACCGTCTTTTTTTTAAGCATATAATAAACACAGCGACCAAGCTTATGCGCAAGCGCTGACAGTGCTTTGGCTTTGCTCATTCGTTTTTGTAGTTTTTCGAGGTATTTGTTGGCGTTATGATTGTGACGCAGCAGCAATACAGCGGCTTCGGAGAACGCCCATTTTAGATGTGCATTGCCAATTTTGTTACCTTGGGTGCCATAGGTTTTGCCGGCAGACTCTGCTTTACATTTGACTAACCGACTATATGAAGCGAACTTTTGTACGCTTGAAAAGCGATTGATGTCACCAATTTCATAAATAATGGTAAGTGCGAGAATGCGGCCTATACCACTAATTGTTTGCAAGATATTAAGGTGGACAGGGTTGTGTTGCTTGGCCATTTGTTCAATATAATGCTCTAAAGGCTTAAGCTCATTGTGATAGCAATCGAGTATGGCCATATTTAAATTAATAGATCGTTGCACAACGGGGTCAGGGAAATAATAGCGCATCTTTTCTCTGTCGCAGACGTTCTTTAAATTCACGTTGTGGGCAGGTAAATTGTACTGGCTGGCGGTATTGGCGACATGGGCTTTTAAATCAGCCCCGTGGCGAACAATTTTAGTTCTTCGGCGTAATAAGTCGCGCGTAGCACGCATATCTTTGTCATACACATAAGCAAGTGGGAAGTTTCCCCCTCGGATGAGTTTGGCAATTTTATATGAATCTATTTTATCGTTTTTGGCTTTACCGCCATGAATCGCCTTCATATATAACGCATGACCGAGAATAAAGTCGATAGTGTGTTCTTTACAAAAGTCAGCGACCCAATACCAGCAATGCATGCATTCTACGCCAACCACAATGTCACCGGTATACGGTTTACGTAGTTTTAGTAGTGCTTCTGGGTCATCTTTAATTTTCTTGTGAACAAGGATAAGTCCTGTATTATCAATGATACTGACGTAATGAACCAAAGGGGTCAAATCTTGACTTTAGACATCAAATTCATGCGGCAATCTTATAAGCTGTTTTAAAAATAAAATGCTGGTAGCTTATAAGTTAATTAATCTCTAAGTTAAATTTAAAATAAAAGGATTTTTTATGAAAGGTATTAAACGTATTTGGTTTTGGTTTACGCTAGTTGTGTGCCCATTGTTAATTATTTTAGGTGTGGCTACCTTTGCACAGTTATTTGGGCAGTACATGTATTCTCAGCAATTTAGTTTCTCGTCACTATCAAGCTTTCAAATTGCGTTTATGGGGGGCGGAATTTGTGCGTTTTCTGTATTTTTAAGCACATTAAAAGAAGCAAAAATACGCTTTTTTGCAAAATGAGTTAGTTAATAGGGAAAATTGCTAAGTTTAACTCACTAAGGCTTGCTTGGTTTTAAACCTTTTTTAAAACGGGTGTAAAATTAACAGCTATTAAATGGATGATTCAAGGATGAACAAAGGATTATTAAAATCTTGGAATGACGATAAAGGCTTTGGCTTTATTAAATCAACCACACTACAACACGATACCTTTATACACATTTCATCGCTAAAACATATGTGTCGTAAACCTAAAGTGGGTGACATTATCTATTTTGAGGTTGCGACTGAGCCTAACGGTAAAACTAAAGCTGTAAATTGCCGTATTGAGGGCGTACTCGCACAACCACACATAAAAGCTTCATCAAGGCCGGTTAGAATAAGTAAAACCTCAGGTAAGAACTCACCTTTAATGAAACTTATAACACTTGGTATTATTTTTAGTATTGGTTTTAGTGTGTATAAAACCGGTTTTTTAAATACCAAGCAAACACCAGTAGTGACTAATGCTAACTTAGAGTCATTTATGCCCGCTAGTTCAAGCTCACTTAATAAAACACCACCAACATTTCGTTGTGATGGCCGCCAACATTGTAGCCAAATGACCTCGTATGCAGAGGCATTATTTTTTATTCAACATTGCCCAAATACCAAAATGGACGGGGATAAAGATGGCGAGCCTTGTGAACGGCAGTTTGGAAATAGGTAGTTTTTATATTGGGGTTATTAATAAACTAAAAATTAGTTGATACCTGTTAAGTGGAATACGATTTTTAGTAATACAGTTATAAATAGCTGGTGGATTAAAAGCCATTTATCATGGAGGTTGTTATGTTTAAAGTAATAATTGGATGTGCTGTTATATTTTCGTTTTTTTGTATGTTACTCGCCGCGGCGCCTTTTACGCCTGCGGTTTCAGGTTCATTTATTATGCTGTTGTTCGCAGGGGCTATTGGTTACAAGGGCTACCTGCAATCAAGTTTGATACTGCTGTTAATTAATACGCTGGCAGTTATTGGTAGCCCAGCTATAAATATAGAAAACACCGAAACATTACTGTTTTTACCGATATTATTTTCAATCTCATTTGGTGGTGTTTTAGTAGGCGTAAGAAAGTTAACTTTAAAACACGTTTTGTAGACGAGAGTTTTGCCTACGTTTGAGGCAAGCTTTTTGTTGTTAAGCAATAAGGTGTAGCAGCGCTTTGCTCCCTGTTTTTCCTCTAAAAGCAAAGCGTCTGTTGGTTCTCCTAGTGAATGGAGCCCTTATGTTTAAATCTAATGTGATATAAAGCAGCTGTTACAAACTTAAAACTAAAGCGCTTCAAAAATGGCTGCAATGCCTTGCCCGCCACCAATACACATTGTGACTAACCCATATTTACCTTGAATTCGTTTAAGTTCGTACAAGCATTTAGTTGATAAAATTGCACCTGTTGCGCCTACAGGGTGGCCTAAGGCAATGGCGCCGCCATTCGGGTTTACCTTATGGGCAGGAAAGTTTAATTCGTTAGCAACGCACAGTGCTTGTACTGCAAAGGCCTCGTTAGACTCAATCACATCCATATCGTCGATGGTTAAGCCGGTTTTTTCAAATACCTGTTGTACTGCAGGAATAGGGCCGATACCCATTAAAGTAGGATCAACGCCTGCTCTGGCATAACTCACTAAACGAGCGAGCGGTTTTAAGCCTTGGTCATTTGCTTTTTGCTCTGACATAAGTACCAACATGGCTGCACCATCGTTTATACCTGATGAGCTTGCTGCGGTAACGGTGCCATCTTTTTTAAAGTAGGGCTTTAAAGTGGCAAGTTTATCGTCTGTGGTATCGGCGCGAACATGTTCGTCGGTGTCAAAAACGTGCGTGCCTTTACGTGATTTAATCTCGATGGGCACAATCTGCTGTTTAAAATGACCTGCAGCAATGGCTTTTGCTGCTTTGTGATGGCTGTTTGCTGCGTACTCGTCTTGCTGCTGACGGCTAATTGAATATTTTTCTGCAATGTTTTCAGCAGTTATACCCATCGGGTTATTATCCCATGGGTCTTGTAAGGTCGTGGTGAGCTCATCAACAATGGTACTATTTCCCATTTTTTGCCCCCAGCGATTACTTTCGAGAGTATAGGCAGAGCTACTCATGCTTTCTGCTCCGCCAGCAATGGCTGCATCTACATCACCTAATTGAATTTGTTGTGCCGCTTGTATGATTGCTTCAAGCCCTGAACCACATAATCGATTAAGCGTTACAGCGTGGCTGCTTATAGGCAACCCAGCATCGAGACCAATGACTCTTGATAGGTATGCGTCTTTAGGGCCGTTATGAATAACTTTGCCTACCACACATGAACCTACTTGATTAGGAGATAGTTTAGACCGATTTAGGGCTTCTTTTGCGCACAAAGTGCCAAGCTCAGCTGGGCTAAAATCTTTGAGGCTGCCACCAAAGCTGCCGATAGCGGTACGAACCGCACTGAGTATTACTACGCTGTTGTTTGTATTTTGTGCCATTGTGTTCTCTTATTATTTTTATAATTATGTTGTACTGAAATCTAGTTAGTAGACTCAAGAGATTAAACCTTTTATTAGTGCATCAAAGCATAACTTTTAAATAAACTAAAGGCGAAGTTGGTTTAGCTGAATGTGTTTTCTATTAAAGTGAACAGTAAAAGAGGTGGGTAATAATTATATTTTTAGTTTTAACTGATAAAATAGGGCTCTCATTATGAGAGCCCGCGGGGATTTATAAATCAATCATTTCAATATTAACAATTACATTTTTAAAACCAGCATCTTCAAACTCTTTTTTTAACTTTTCAGCACTAGAGTATTCACTCGTTGAAATGCTTCGCTTACTTCTTTGGTTGGTGAGAAGTGGTGTTTCGTCACCAAAATAAACGCTACCAGCAAATTGACTTTGTGCATAAAAGTGGCCTGTTAGGGTTGTTTTTTTAGGTCTTAAAACATGACTTAAATAGTATTGCATTGTTGATAAGCTTGTTTGTTGTATCATCCAAGGCCAATCCCATTTTTTATTCTCACCTGGTATATAGCGGTGTTCCCATTGATACTCAATGCTTTTTTCTTGACCTGCCCAACGACCAATTACAAAATTAGCTGTTTCATCAGGTCTGTTTTCTGGGTGAGTTAATAAAGCATTGCCTCCCCATCGCATAAAGCCATCTATTGATAGGTTATAGGTAATATCTGCATCAAATGCATAAGGATACGATATTGATGATTTAAACAAATCGACCTTTGCATTAAGCTGTGTGTATGCTGGTACATTGGCTCTTGCCTGTACAACAACACGTTCGGCTTCAGAGCCGCCGTTACTTGTTCCCCAAGCTTGCTCCGCTGCGATTGTGACAGATAATGAAGTGTCTGATCCACCAGTAACAGAAGGGGACTTCCATGTGTTTTCAAGGGTAACAGATTCTGAAATACTGTAGTCATTGGTTTTTGACCAATTGGTTGCTGCATCGTATTCAATTGTAACGACAGATATTTGAGCTGCTGACGTGTCATTCACTGCAGGGACTGATAACGTTTTAATTAGTTCTTTGTCAGCAGTAACAATATCACCTGTTATTTTATATGATTCGTTATCCATCACATATTCGAAGTCAGATACGGTAATCGCTGTTTTCTCGTCACATCGATAACCATCACAACTGCCACCGTTGTAACCTTGTATTTTCCATCCTGAGCCCGTTTTGGTCACCTCCATGTCATCACCAACATAGCTTGAACGATTTCCACCAACCCACGCAAATCCCATTGTGTGAGCAAGGTATGAAAGGGGTTTTATAAAACTCTCTTTTTGATTTACTAAGTCCCATTCAATTTGGCTTTGACTGCCAGGGGATACTTTTACTGGACTTAATGTAGGAATTTCATTAATGGGATCGGTAGGGTAGCACCAAGAATTTGCAGCAGACCCTTGTTTTATTTCACCTGCGTAGCCAGAGCCCATAATAACCCAACCATCAGCTAATCCCGTTATTTGCCACTTACCCATTTTATTAATAAGCTCGTTTCTGTAGGTTTGCGCTTCGGCCTTTGTTATTAATCTATTATCAGCTCAGCATAATCCAGCGCCTAAGCTTTCATTTTTAAGTTGATCTGGATAAATTGCCGTTGTGTTGGCACTTACAAAACTAGTGTGTGACAAAAGCAATAGGGGTAATATTCTTTTCATTAAGTTACATCCTTTAAAAAATTATATTTAAACTAGGCCCTAATTAAATAATCTAATTTTGGACCGATTTTGATTCTAAAGAACTAGCTAATTTTTTATAGAGACTTAAATGAAAGTTGGTTTTTCAAAAATATTAGTTGCTTAAACATTACAAAAAATTAATAAAAGTATAAGTGATGAGGTATCTACATTTTGATCCCTTTAAGAGAATGCTCTAAAAAATCGATTAAGTAGCGTGTACTTTTTGGAATTAGTTTATCAGGCCATATCAGGTTTACATCTCGCTTAATGGGTGTGTACTGAGTTAATACCTCTACTAGGCTTTGGTCTTTTATATGCGGTAATAAACAATATTTTGGACCATAATAAACACCTCTTCCTTCAATAGCAGCTAATGCACACATTTCTATATCGTTAGAAATAAAGTTGGCTTGAGGTTTAAAAATTACCTGTTCACTTTTATTTGCTTTAAAGGACCAGTTTTCGAATGGCGAGCACGATATGTGGGGTAGTTTAGCTAAATCGTCAAAATTACTTGGTATGCCATATTGCTCAATTAAACTCGATGAACAAGCTAAAACAAAACTCATTTGGTTAATAACTTTACATATATTTTGTGAGCTATCTAGTTTTCCAATTCTAATGGCTAAATCAAACTCAGTGGCTTTTAAATCAAGGCGTTCATCCGATAGCATCATATGAATCTTAATATTTGGATAAAGTAATGTGAATTGATTTATAACGCCTGAGAAGTACACACTCTTTATAAAGTTTTGCGGCGCTATTAGTTTAATTTTACTCACTTTATTTTCACTGAAGTTCTTAAAATTGCACAGCGTAGTTTGTAAACCTTCTACATGGGCTAGGCAGTGGCTATAGAAACTCTTTCCAGGCTCTGTTAATCGCAGCCTTCCTTTTTCACGATAAAACAACGCTAACGATAAGTCTTCTTCAAGTTTTTTTATTTTTCTTTGTAACGTGGGTAAAGGAATATTTAACTTTACTGACGCTTCATTAAATGTTTTGTAATGATTTACTTTTATAAAAAGCGCGATGATATCAAGCAAGGAAAATCTCCTGTATAAATTTAAGGTATGAAATTGTATTTAGTACTTAATAACTAGGTTAGGTTATAAAACTAGTTATTTAATTAAAGTACTCATTAGTCCCTTTTGTGGCAACAAAAAATTTTACCTTTGAATTAAATCATCTAGTAACTTGTTTTAAGCTAGGATGTACTTGTATGGACACACTGGTAACTTAAGGTTCTTCAAATAACCCTTATTGATAATAAAAGCGATGCAGAAACAAACCGTAACATTTAACTTTAACGATATAATAGACACACAATAAGCTAGCTATTACGATAAGCAAACTTATTAAAAAACGTCGTAAATGCAAGGAGTTATTATGGAAGATAAACCTATTGACAAAAGTATGTTTGAGTCTTTTTTTGGTGAATATTCATGGACATTTAAGGGGTGTAGCATTGTTGCTTTTGTAATGAGCGTATACATCAGCTTTAATACTAAAGAGTATATTTGGACGCTTCTTATTAATGGTGATTTTAATTCTACAATGTTGGTTATGGTACTCGGTTACTTGTCTGAATTTAGATATCGCTTTATTAAAGAATCAAGAAATAACTGATAGTTGCTAATTCAAATTATATTATTAACCAATAGGGTATTAGAGATGAATGTATTTATAAAATGGTTGATTTTAGCTGCATTAATTATTGCCGCTATTGCGTGTTATTCATACGGTAGCACTACCGGCTTATTTATTTTTATTATTGCGGGCTTTGTTTTTGAAATGGCATTTTGGTTTAAGGTGTTTCCTGTAAAAAAGAAATTATCATAGCTTAAATATTAATAAGGCTGCATTTTTTGCAGCCTTTTTGGTTTAATAAACTTAATGGGTAACTCTATCGCCCCAAATGTCTTCTAGGCGACTGTCGCGACCACAGCGCCAGCGATAGGTGTTATAACGAATAGGATTATTTTTATAGTAATCTTGATGATAACTTTCATCGCCTTTTATCGGGTAAAAGGTTTTAGCGTCGAGAATTGGCGTTACCACTGTTTGATCAGGAAATTCGTTAACTACAGCTTGTTTAGATTGCTTAGCTAATTGTCGTTGTTGCTCATTAGCAACAAAAATCGCGCTACGGTAGCTTGGGCCTTTATCACAAAACTGGCCTTTGGCGTCAAAAGGGTCAATGTTAACCCAGTAATGGTTTAAAATATCTTGATAGCTTAATACGTCAGTGTTGTAGGTAACTAGAACGGCTTCGTAATGGCCGCGGTGATTACCATTGTAGGTAGGGTTTTTAAGTTCACCGCCGGTAAAACCTGAGATCACATCGGTTACACCTTCGAGTTTTTCAAAATCGCTTTCCATACACCAAAAACAGCCTCCGGCTAAAATAGCTTGTTCAGTTTTAGCGTACGTTAATGAGCTAAACAAAAGCCCCACAGAGGTTAATGCTAGCGCTAAAGTGTGTTTCATAAAAATTTATCACCTGTAGTTATGTATAAATACTTGTATAGTAAGACCCGCTAACTTTAAAAACTCTTTCATTACAAAATGGCTGAAGGGTTTGAACTTACTTTATATAAAACGGATGCTATATATGAAAAGTTTAATGACGACTGATAATTTGTATGATGAATTGTTAGTCGTTCTACAAAACAACTTTACTCCATTAGGGTATAAACTTCCAAACGCTGATGATTTAATACCTCATAGTCAAAATGCTCAGTACCATGGATTTGCATTCACTATAAACCATAAGCGAATAATTTACAGAAAAGCTAAAGTTACTCCCGATAGACCTGGCGCTTTTTTAGCACTGTGGAAACGGCCAGCGGATGGAAGTAATTCTAAACCAATCCCATTTACCAACGAGTTTGACTATTTATTAGTAGCGGTTGCAAGTGATGGATTAACCACTATTAATAACCAATTAGCAAATATACAAAGCGGTTTATTTTTATTTCCGGTTGAGTTGTTAGTTAAAAAAGGCATAGTTACAGGTACTAACCGGAAAGGAAAAACGGCTTTTAGGGTGTTTCCACCATGGAGCGAAAGCAGGGCTCTGAATGGTTCAGGTGTATTTAGTTACGCAGCAAAAAGCACTCAGCGTTGGCAATGCGATTATTTTTTACAGCAAGATCAATATAAACTAATTGATTTATCTAAGTTAAACAAAATTTTAGCTAACGCTGTTTAAATTTAAATTATTAAGTCACTTTACCAGCATTGTCTTATATAAGGTTGTTTACTAAAGTGAAATTATAACCTTGTGTAAATTTAAAAGGGAAAATCATGAACCAGTTAACAGAACAATCGATTAGTTGCCCTTACTGTGGAGAAACCATAGAAGTATTAATTGATGTGGCTGATATTGATGAGCAATACATAGAAGACTGCCAAGTGTGTTGTAAGCCTATTTCGTTTGTCGTATTTGAAGATAACGACGAACTTAATGTAAATGTATACAGTGAAGATGAGGCGTTTTGAAGGAGTAAGTAAGCTTAATGACATTACAACCACTTGATAATACGAATATCATCGAGCTAATGAGTTGGTTTAACAGTCAACATGACATAACTCAATGGGCTGGCCCATGTTTTAGATATCCATTTACAGAGAAGACGTTTATTGAGGACTTAAACCTTGGTGGCTCGGCTTCTTTTGTATTGGTTGGACAACAAAACGAATTATTCGCTTTTGGGCAATATTATCAACGAAAAAACAAATGCCATTTGGCTCGTTTAGTAGTAAACCCTATATACAGGAGGGAGGGAATTGCAGCCCCCCTGATTAAAAAACTATGTAAACATGGGCAATTAAACTTAAATGTTACTGATAGTTCATTGTTTGTTTATGAAAATAACCTAGCAGCAGTTTTGGCTTATAAAAAGCTAGGATTTATAGTTGCGGCGAATCAAGAGAAAAGCTCATTACCAGATAACTGTGTTTATATGGTTAAAGCAATAAATTACGTTTAAGTTAGCTATTTTGCTGTTCTCGCGCTAATTGGTTAGGCAATAACTGCTCAACAATTTCTCTCGCTGGTAAGGTATAACGAACGCCATCAAACATAACCGATGTAAACTCATCAATATTAGTAATGCCGGTAAGGGTCCAACCTTCACCACGTTTTGGGCAGTAAACAGTAGTAGTTGGTTGTATTACTTTAAAATTGTCGCTCATAGTTTATCTCAATTAATGCTTGTTAATACGATATGGTAAGTTAATAATGACGTTCTATAAAGTGCTATTTAAAGCGCGTTTACTTTATTTGGCATAGGCATGTTTAAAAGTATAAAATTACCCCGTGTAACTCTTCGTTTAATTACTCACAAACATGGCGCAGCGCTATTAAATATTTTGAATAATCCCCTTGTTTATGAATTTAATGATTATAAAGCGCCGCTTAATAAAGAGCATATTAAGCAGTTAATTCAAGATGATATATCGAGTTATTATCAAGGTGAAGGTGTTCGGCTTGCGATTGAACATAATATATTAGGCGACCTCATTGGTACTTGTGGTCTGTATAACATTAATAACCAGACTAAAACTGCTTATTTGGGCTTTGAGCTCGATCCTTTTTATTGGCAACAAGGCTTAATGCATGAAGTACTTAAAAGCTTTATCAGTGAGGTGCATAGCTCATTAAACATTGAGCACCTATACGCAGAAATTCATGGTAAAAATGTTCGCTGTTATAACTTACTCACTAAACTTGGCTTTGTATTTAACCAGCAACTTAATAGTGGTGTATGGCATAAGCAATTAACTAAAATGAGCCCCGCATGAGAATTAAAAAAACGATTATTTTGAATCTGTTGTTTGCTGTTGGTGCATTTGGGGTTGCAACAATTGGGTTTAGTTATTATCAAAATGATGTATCAGAGTTTGTTGATGTAACCCTAGATTCGAAAGTGCTTGAAGAGTCTCGAAAAGTATTTATCAGATTACCTAACAATTATGATAAAACTAAAGCTTATCCACTTTTTATAAAAACAGATGGCAATTTTAATTTAGCTAATTGGGATAAGGCGCTAAAAGCATTAAATCCCGAAAGTATATTTAATGAGGCTATTTTAGTTGCCGTACCTAATCAGTTTTTTACTGATACTCGAAATCGTGATCTTGTGCCACCTTATGCAAGGAAGGACGTTAATACGAATCCTCGACCTAACAATGAAACTTCGCCTGAACTTTTTGGTAAAGCTGATTTGTTTTTAGCTTTTATAGAGCAAGAATTACTGCCATATATAGCGGCTAATTATAAGTTAACTAGTCAACGTGGGTTAATAGGCTTTTCTGCAGGTGGAAGCTTTACTCTATATACTTTACATACTAAGCCTCAGCTATTTAATGCTTATTTTGTGTTTAGCCCAGCCGCTTGGTATGACGATATGACAGTGACAAAACAGTTTGACGCGTTTTTAAAAACAAACATGAATAGTATAAAACAGCCTACATTTTTATATATCACTGTTGGTGGGGCAGAACATTCCCTAATGTTAGCTGCATATAATAATTTAGTTACTAGTTTAGCAAAACATCCAAACAGCTGGCTTAAGTGGGAAAACACAATTACCATAAATGCTGATCATAATCAAAACCCTGCACTGAGTGTAAATAAAGCACTATTAAATTATACTGAGTTCTTAAGCTCGCAAACTAACACGTCGTTTAATTAATCAGTGACCGCTTTAATTTAAATATAGCCATATTTAGAATTTATTGCTGGTGGGTAATAGATAAAAGAACACATCATACTAAATTTATATTAAAGGCAATCTCAGCTATTGATTAATTTTAAGAACGATAACCAGAGGAAGGGGTAGGTTTATTTATGTGCGTTGATCGTTTGTTGTTAATTATACTACACGTTTTATTAAGTGAGTTGTGTAGCCGCAGGAAAACCAGATCGAAGCAAAAATGTCATTCTTTAGATGTTCAAATAACACACGTTGATTGCAGCTAACATCGGATTTTCCATTAGTGTTTTAGTACTTCACAGAATTAAACTCAAGCCTTTTATTAATTGACGTTACAACAATGCAATTTTGTTGCTCAATTGCCTTAGCATGCTTTCTGCATTAGGTAGCTCGTCGTTTAAACCTGTGATCAGGGTCATAAAATAGCAGTCCATCATCACACTTGCTTTTGTTTCATCAAATTCTGGTTGTTCACTAAATAGCAGTTTTTTAAATTCATCCATTTGTGCTTTAAAAAAATCAGCACGCCAAATAATGTCGCTAATTAGTAATTTACTAAATTCACTGTTTTCACAATAAAAGGAGTAGAGGGGGTGAGCGTAGTGGCGTAACTTTAATCGAGGAGGTCGCTGAGTATCTGACTGCTTTGCTTGCTCAATAATAACTTCAATTTGTTGCTGCATACCTGCCATAAGCAAATCAATTTTATTTTCAAAATGGCTAAACACCGTACCCACTGCCACATTAGCTGCAACAGCAATTTCCCTTGTTGATGTGTGGTCATAACCTTGTAATAAGAAAAGCTCCCATGCTGAAGCTAAAATTTTATCCCGTGTTTTTTCTTTTTTACTCATACTATTCAACGCTTTATATCTTTGTTGGAAGTTGGGCCTAAATTAGCACTTGATTAACTGAGCGCGCTCAATTAAATTTGTGAGCATGCTCAATTAATCTAAAGGTGATACATGGAGTTTATCAAACGTGTTATTGGTTATGTACTTTTTATTCCACTTATTTATTTTTATTCTTTTATTCTCGGCCCAATCCTAAAAGCCGTTTTAGTCCCAGGTGGGGTTGTTTTTTTATGGCTTATTCTAGGGCCAACAGAGGGGACGCGTGCGTTAAAAAAAGCATTTAAGAAAAAATAGCTCAAGCTTCAACTAAACAAATCGAAAAAAAACCCTGCTATTTTGCAGGGCTTTAAGTTTAGCTTTGTGATTTTAAGCTTGAAAGCTCAACTCATATTAAAGAACGTATCTAAAACCAAAAGCAATACCGTCATCTTCAGATTGCTCCATTAGCGCTTGCTGCTGTTTATTATTACTTTCAAAATCACCAAAGTCTTTACGTGCTTCTACATAAAGTTGGGTGTTTTCATCTATTAAGTAATGAACACCAATAACAGCAAATTGACGTTTAAATACATCATTAGGATCAGCATTGAAATTTGGCTGAATAACGTAATCGTCGCCAGCGTCAAACAAGTTGTATGCAATAAATGGTCTAAAATCGTTTTCAAAACGATACGACACAAATGTTTCAATACCAATTGCATCTTCAATTAAGCGA
This sequence comes from Pseudoalteromonas sp. DL-6, assembly GCF_004328665.1. Taxonomy (NCBI): domain Bacteria; kingdom Pseudomonadati; phylum Pseudomonadota; class Gammaproteobacteria; order Alteromonadales; family Pseudoalteromonadaceae; genus Pseudoalteromonas; species Pseudoalteromonas sp. DL-6. The sequence continues at coordinate 1,627,899 of NZ_CP019770.1, read as the reverse complement.
CCAATGTTATCTGTATCGTGGTTTTCGTTTTTGTTTATATTAGCTGCTACATATAAACCTGGCGCATCAATATTGCCCCAAATAACACCCGCACCGTAAATTAAATCGTCAACTGAACGAGTTGTTCCGTCTCCATAAGTTAATTCAAACTCGCCGCGGTTAATACCCGCGGTCAGTTTTAGCTTATCAGTCACGTTATAAGTTACTGCACCACCAAATGTATAGTTAAATTCAACTTGTTGCGCAGCAGTATCGCCCGATTCAAAATTAGCCTGGCATTGTGACTCTGTAATATCCGTTACATCACAAGTGTAAAATGCGCTGTTTTTTAACTGAGTTTGTACGCTAAAATCAAAATCACCGTAACTATTACGGTATTGCAATGTTTTATCGCCACGGCCAGTACCATTTACAGCACCGTCGTCTTTGTTATAGGTATACACACCGGCGGCGTTGCCATCCCAAACATAGCTATAGTTAGTTGCATATACTACGTCGAACCATGCACCCCATTGTTTACCAATGGTAATTTGGCCGTATTTGTCGTGCTTTAAACCAGCATAGCCTAAACGGTTATATAAAAACTCATCCTGAATTGACTCAAAACGGTTGTTATACACAATATCACTACTACCAACTGGGTTTACGCCCCATTCAATTTTGGTCAGCGCTTCCCAGCCATTCTTTAATTGGCGTTTAAAATCAAAATTAATTCGTGAGGCACCATTAACCACTTCATTTTGACCTTGAGTATTAATTACTCGCGCATCAATATAACCGCCAATAGCGACTGTATTTTTTTCATCCTTAAATACTTCAATTGCTGAAACACTCGGTGTAGCTAAAACACCTGCAATCGCCAGCGATACTAATTTTATTTTCATTGTGTGTGCCTTGCCTAATAAAGACGTTTTTATGATTACTAAATTTGAAGTGGTGCAGACTAGCAAAGCAATAAAAGGCTCAAAAGTGAAAAATTATCAATGAATATTAATGCAAAAATTGGGTGTTGTTCATTTTAAGTTAATGCTGTTTTCATTTTGTAGCCGTATAAACTACTATCGAATTTTGGAATAAGACATTTGGCTTAAATGCAGGGGAGTGGGAGTTGAGTTTTTTTCATAGTTATTACTTTCGGCATAGGTAGAGCTAAAACTCTAATACTATAAAAAACGTTAATATAGCCGTATAAAATGTTAATAAAAGTAAAATGCGACCAATTAGCGGTTTAGCACGTTTAATTTAGTTATTTGTCTGTAACGGCGATTGTTTTTTTATTAAACATATTTTTACTGCATAAACAGCACAAGAGTGAATTTTACTCAGCTTTTTTGTCCATTTATCCGTCCATTCCTTTGTCTGTTTTAATGCTTTAATAGTTAATAAACAGAGCTTGTTTACTTTAGGTTGTTACATAAACTTTCATAGAAAAAATCACTCGTTTGGTTTAAACTGCGCGCAATTTAAATACTTCAGTCTCCCTTGGAGGGTAGCGCTATTATTAGTACAGCTAACATCACCATGCAATTTGGTGCTAAACCGTTATTTGAAAATATCTCAGCTAAATTTGGCGAATCAAACCGTTATGGTTTAATTGGTGCCAATGGGTGTGGTAAATCAACGTTTATGAAAATTCTAAGCGGTGAGCTTGAGCCATCATCGGGTAATGTAAGCACAGATCCTAATGAACGTGTTGCTAAACTAAATCAAGATCAATTCGCCTACGAAGAATACTCTGTGATCGACACTGTAATAATGGGTCACAAAGAGCTTTGGGACATCAAACAAGAGCGCGATCGTATATACAGCTTACCGGAAATGAGTGAAGAGGACGGCATGAAGGTAGCCGATCTCGAAACTGAGTTTGCTGAAATGGACGGCTATTCTGCTGAGTCTAAAGCGGGTGAGCTACTTTTGGGTGTTGGTATTGCTACTGAACAACATTACGGCCCTATGTCTGAAATTGCACCAGGTTTTAAACTGCGCGTGCTATTAGCGCAAGTATTGTTTTCAGACCCTGATATCATGTTACTTGATGAGCCTACCAATAACTTGGATATATACACGATTAAGTGGTTAGAAGATGTACTTAATCAACGTGACTGTACCATGATTATCATCTCGCATGACCGTCATTTTTTAAACTCGGTTTGTACACACATGGCCGATATTGACTATGGTGAGTTACGTATTTATCCGGGTAATTACGATGAATATATGTTTGCAGCAACTCAAGCTCGCGAACGTTTATTGAGTGAAAATGCCAAAAAGAAAAGTCAAATTGCTGAACTACAGCAGTTTGTATCGCGTTTTTCTGCTAATGCCTCAAAAGCGAAGCAAGCAACTTCACGTGCAAAACGTATTGATAAAATTCAATTAGACGAAGTAAAAGCCTCATCACGTCAGTCGCCATTTATTCGTTTTGAACAAGAAAAGCAGTTATTCCGTAACGCGCTTGAAATGACCAGCTTATCGCAAGGCTTTGAAGAAACTTTATTCTCAGGATTAGAAGGCCTCGTTGAAGTAGGTGAACGCATTGCTATTATTGGTGAGAATGGTGTGGGTAAAACAACACTACTAAACACCTTAGCAGGGCGTTTAGCACCTAAAAGCGGTGAGTTTAAATGGTCCGAAAATGCTAACATTGGCTATTATGCGCAAGACCATGCCGATGAGTTTGAAAAAGACATGAACTTATTTGAGTGGATGGAACAATGGCAGCAAGAGGGCGATGACGAGCAAGTTGTTCGTAGTTTCTTAGGTCGTATGTTGTTTTCACAAAACGATATCAAAAAATCTGTAAAAGTTATCTCAGGTGGTGAGCAAGGTCGTATGCTGTTTGGTAAAATCATGATGCATAAACCAAATATCTTATTAATGGATGAACCGACTAACCACATGGATATGGAATCTATAGAAGCGCTTAACTTAGCACTTGAAGCGTATGAAGGTACCTTGATGTTTGTATCACACGATCGTCAGTTTGTATCATCAGTTGCTACCCGTATTTGGGAAATTAAAGACGGTAAAATAATCGACTTTAGAGGAAACTACAGCGAATACTTGGCGAGTAAAGAAGCATAACAGCAAGTATTTCAAGCATTTTAAAAAAGCCATGTTTAACATGGCTTTTTTATTGCCTGCTGGTCGCATTATTGCGGTATTTAAGTATATAATACCCGCCATAAAACCGGACATAAGTCCGCTATTTTTAAAATACATTACTGAGGAGTATTTATGACTGTTGGCATTATTATGGGTTCTAAATCAGATTGGCCAACCATGGAACACGCTGCGCTGATGCTAGAAAAATTTGGCATTGCTTATGAAACTAAAGTGGTTTCTGCTCACCGCACTCCTCAATTACTTGCCGATTATGCAAGTTCAGCAAGCGAGCGTGGCATTAAAGTAATTATTGCAGGCGCAGGTGGGGCGGCTCACTTACCGGGTATGGCTGCAGCGTTTACATCATTGCCTGTTTTAGGCGTTCCAGTTAAGTCAAAAGCGTTAAATGGTGTTGATTCATTATTGTCTATTTGCCAGATGCCTAAGGGCGTTGCTGTAGGCACATTGGCTATTGGTGAGCCAGGTGCAGCTAATGCAGGTTTATTGGCTGCACAAATATTAGGCTGTCAAAATCCTGAAATTTTCGCCAAAATTGAAGCGTTTCGCAAAGAGCAAACCGACACTATTCTAGCTAACCCAAATCCTGCAGAGTAATAATGACTATATTAATTTTAGGTGCTGGGCAGCTTGCGCGAATGATGAGCCTTGCTGGCGCACCGCTTAATTTAAATGTGGTTGCTTATGATGTTGGCAGCCAAAAAATTGTGCACCCGCTAACCAACCAAGTGTATTCAACCACACTTGAGCAAGCTATCGATGATGCCGATGCGATTACCGCTGAGTTTGAACATATTCCCGATGATGTATTAACGCTTTGCTGTAATAGCAATAAGTTTTATCCAGGTAAACAAGCTATTAAAACCGGTGGTGACCGTTCGCTTGAAAAAGCCTTGTTAGATAAAACCGAAGTGGCTTGCGCGCCATACCAACTAATTACTGAAAAAGCGCACCTTGAGCAAGCAGTTAAAACATTAGGTAAACCGTTAGTAATAAAAACCTGCCAAGCAGGGTATGACGGCAAAGGCCAATGGCGTTTAAAATCAGATGATGAAATAGACACTATTTGGTCTGAAATGGCCGACTTTATTGCATCAGGTACAGAGCGTGCACCTCATTCAATTATTGCTGAAAAAATGATCCCGTTTGATCGTGAAGTCTCTATTATTGGCGTGCGCGACAAAGAGGGTAACGTTGCAATTTATCCACTTACCGAAAACCAACATACCCATGGTGTATTAACGCTTTCGGTAGCCGGTAAAGATAATAGTTTAGTAGAGAGCCAAGCAACCTCGGCGTTTACCCGTATTGCTAATGAGCTTAATTATGTAGGTGTATTGGCCATAGAGTTTTTTGATGTACAGGGCACGTTATTAGTTAACGAAATTGCCCCTCGCGTGCATAACTCAGGGCATTGGACTCAGCAAGGTGCTCATTGCTCGCAATTTGAAAACCATATGCGCGCTGTCGCAGGTTTACCTTTGGGTAATACGCAAATTAAGCATCCTACTGCTATGATCAATGTATTAGGCCAAGCACAAATTCCTGCTGATGTTTTAAAAACAGCGGATGTAACCAGTCACTGGTATGGTAAAAGTGTTAAGCCAGGTCGTAAAATGGGGCATATAAATGTCTCGGGTGAGAGTTTACAGCAATTAGGTAGCCGCCTAAGTGAACTTACATCTTGCTTGCCAGAGCAGGATTACCCAGGTGTATTAGCTACCAGCAAATCGCTATTATAAGTTAAAAAATAAAGCGATAAATTTAATCCAATTTATCGCTTTACCTTCTAAAGGTTGTTTTTCAATGATTCATCCAAAGTTTCGTACTATTGTGTTTGCTTTTTTTATGGCACTTTTCATGTCTGGGTTTATGTCATTTGTTATTTCAATATTTAATGTGGGCATGGTCGATAATATTGTAACTATATGGCTTAAAGCGTGGTTATTTGCTTTTTGTATTGCCTTTCCCACAGTTGTATTTGTTGCCCCCGTTGTCCATAAACTGACTAATAAACTTATTCGGGCTTAAACTATGATGATCGCTAAACTGCATAAGCCAACATTCATATTATTACTGGCACTGTGTATGACTCCGTTTATAGGAGCAGGAAGTGCATTGGTATTAGGCGCAATATTTGCCATTACCTTAGGCAACCCGTTTAGTGAGCTTTCTCAAAAGGCCAGTAAAGTGATGCTCAAGCTTGCCGTTGTGGGCCTAGGCTTTGCTGTTGATTTTAATGAAGTAATTGAGGTGGGACGCAGCTCTTTAGTATTAACAATTGTTAGTATTACTGCCATAATCGGGCTTGGAGAGATTTTAACCCAGGTTTTTAAGCTTAATCGTAATACAGGCGTGCTAATTTCATTTGGTACCGCTATTTGCGGTGGCAGCGCCATTGCCGCTATGGCACCGGTCATAAAAGCTAAAGATCACGAAGTCGCTGTTGCCTTAGGGATTGTATTTTTACTCAATGGCATGGGATTATTGTTGTTTCCCGCAATTGGGCACTATTTTGAGTTAACCCAACAGCAATTTGGTCTGTGGGCCGCATTAGCCATTCACGATACTAGCAGCGTAGTGGGAGCATCGGCTACTTATGGTGCTGTGGCACTGAGTATTGCCACTACGGTAAAATTGACCCGTGCGATGTGGATCATTCCTTATACAGCGGTTGCGGGAGTGTTTATGCGCTCTGACGAAAAGGCGAGTATTCCTTTATTTATTGTGGGCTTTTTATTAGCCGCATTAATTAATACTTATATGCCGTCGTTTTCATCCACATGGGAACTTATTAATAGTGCGGCTAAGCAATTATTAGTGATGACACTGTTCCTAATTGGCAGTGGTTTGTCGTTATCAGTGCTTAAACAAGCAGGTATAAAGCCGTTTTTGATGGCCATTACTTTGTGGGTTATTGTCAGCAGCACTATTTTATTATTAATTATAGATGGATTCATATAATGAAACGTAATCTGAGTATTACAGCAATCAGCAGTGTGTTATTTGCTGTTTTTTCTACCAGCCCTGTATTGGCTGAATCGCTACGCGTAGCAACCTTCAATGTTAGTATGGACGCCACTAATTACACCGCTAAAAATGAACAAGTAAAAAGTGATGCATTGGTAAACGCGCTTCGTTCAGACCACCAGCAAATTAAAAATATTGCTGAAATAATCCAACGTGTCCGCCCAGATGTGGTGTTACTCAATGAGTTTGACTACATTCCAAAAGAGCAAGGTATTGAGTATTTTAAAAGCCACTACTTAAATGTAGGGCAAAATAATCAAGCAGCAATTGATTACCCATACGTTTACATTGCCCCCGTTAATACTGGCTTAGCAACTGAGTTTGACTTAGACAACGATGGTAAAAAAACCGGTGTAATGGGTGATGCACAGGGCTTTGGTTTTTTTGAAGGCCATTATGCAATGGCGTTTTTATCTCGTTATCCAATTGATTTTGACAATATCAGAACCCTGCAAACCTTTAAGCACAAAGATTTACCCAATGTAAAAATGCCGGTTGACCCAAAAACCAATACCAATTGGTATAACGATGCCGAGTGGAATGCTTTACGTTTAAGCTCTAAATCTTTTTGGGATATACCCGTAAAGGTAAACGATAAAGTAGTCCATATGTTAGCGTCGCATCCAACACCGCCTGTGTTTGACGGCGATGAAGACAGAAATGGCATTCGCAACCATGATGAAATTAGGCTCATTGCTGATTACGTTAATAACGAAAGTTACCTCTATGATGATAACGGTAAAAAGGGTGGCCTTGCAGCACAATCCCGATTTGTGATTTTAGGTGACTTAAATGCCACTGCTGAGGGTGATAAAAAGCGCACTAATACAACAGATCAAATACTTAAAAGCCCATTGATTAACGCTGGCTTCATTCCAACAAGTGAGGGCGCTAAAGAGCAATACTCACAAGCTTATGCTAAAAATTATACCGCTAGCTGGCAAGCACGGGTTGATTACGTTTTACCTTCAAACTATGGATTAACCATTAAAGATGGCGGTGTATTTTGGCCGAAAAAGCAAAGCGAATTATATCGTTTAATTAAAGATAGAAATGCATCAAGTGACCACCGCATGGTATGGCTTGATTTAACGGTTGAATAAACGGGTTATTCACCCCAATATCAGCGTTGTTTATCTTAAATAATTGCAATTATAAAGGTGCTTCTGCTTAAATATGGTTAATTATAATAACCGTCAAGAAGCACTATGATTTTTAAATTCTCATCTTCTAAAACACTTGTTGCAATCGCTGTTGCATCAAGTGTTATGTTAGCGGGTTGTACCGCAACCTCCACAACTTCTACTGACTCATCTATTCAAACAAATACCACCGTTGCTAATGTTGTTAACACGCCCGCAGATTTGGGCGAATCAAAAATCACCCTTGAACAAGCCATGGCGCATCCTGACTGGATTGGACGCCAGCCACAAAGCGCTTTTTGGAGTGCAGATTCAAGTACCATTATTTATGCGCGTAAGCAGCAAGGTAGTGAGCTAAGAGATTTATTCACTCAAGCTGTAAACTCACAAACAGCAGAGCAAGTGGCACTAGAAAAATTACACCGTGTTGGTTCAAGTAAAGCTGTTTTTTCTAACGATAAATCACTTCAAGCTTATGTGTTTGAGGGTAACGTATTTATCAAAAACGTAAAGTCAGGCGTAATTAAACAAATTACGCAAAGCTCTGCTACTGAGTCAAAACCACAGTTTTTAAACGATGGTAACTTAGTGTATCGTCAAGGTAATATCTTTTTCAAAGTGGATTTAACCACAGGTTTAACCCGCGAAATAGCCAATTTAAAACTCGCTGACAAACCACAAGGCGTAAAAGAACCATCAACTTATATTGCCAAAGAGCAACATAAGCTTATTGATTACATTGCACTGCAGCACAAAAATAAACAAGATAAGCATGCGCGTAAAGAGCAAGTAAAAGCCAATAACAGCTCAATTGCTAACACTCATTATTATTTAGGCGATGGCAACACGGTTGATGAAGCAGAGCTTTCTCCAAATGGCGATGCGTTAATTGTAGTCGTACAAGAAAAAAGCTCATGGCGTGGTGAAGGCGATATTATGCCTAATTACATCACTGATGATGCGACGATAGAGCCTAAAAAAGTTCGCCGCCGCGTAGCTGATTCTAAAGAGCAAACTTCTGAGCTTGTTTATATTAACCTTGCAGATCAAAGCCAAACCACATTAGGGTTCAATACTTTACCTGGTTTTGATGAAGATGTACTTGCTGAGGTTAAAAAAGAAAACTACGCCCGTGAAGGCAAAACCTATAAATCTAAAAAACAGCCTCGTGGTATTAACGTTATTTCAGATTGGGGTTGGAATCAATCACCTATTAGCTGGAACGATGATGGTAGCCAAGTAGCTATTATGCTTGAAGCATGGGATAACAAAGATCGTTGGTTAGCCACTGTAGATTTTGAAAATAACAAACTTGTCTCTCAACATCGTTTACATGACGATGCGTGGATTGCCTATGCGTTTAACGACTTTGGTTGGTTAAATAATTCCACTACCTTGTATTATTTATCTGAAGAATCGGGCTATAGCCAGCTTTATAAAAAGCCACTCGATGGTAAAGCGACTGCGCTAACCATGGGTAAATTTGAAGTATCTAATTTAACCCTCACTGATGACAATAACGCTATTTACTATAAAGCGAATGTTGAGCATCCTGGTCTTTACGAAATTTACCGTGTAAACCCACAAACAGGTGTTAGTGAGCAAGTAACAGACTTAAACGGCATGACGGATTACACCTTAAGCCCAGATCAGTCTAAGTTATTATTAAGACACTCTAAAATCACAATGCCCACTGAGCTTTATGTGGCTGAGGCTAAAGCAAACACAACCGCAACTCGTTTAACTAACACGGTATCTGAGACGTTTTTAGCTAAAAAACTCACGGCGCCTAAAATTGTTGCTGTGCCTTCAAGCCATACAGATCAGCCAATATACGCCAAAGTTTATTACCCGGCTGATTACCAAGAAGGTGAAACAGGTAAAAACCGTAAAGCGGTTATTTTTAACCACGGTGCCGGTTACCTGCAAAATTCACACATGGGTTGGTCTGGTTACTTTCGCGAATTTATGTTTCATTCATTACTTGCCGATGAAGGTTACGTAGTGATGGATATGGATTACCGTGCTTCTAAAGGTTATGGCCGTGATTGGCGTACTGCTATTTACCGCCAAATGGGAACACCTGAAACACAAGATTTAGCTGACGGCGTAAAATGGATGGCTGAAAATGCCAACGTTGATACTCAAGCGGTTGGTACTTATGGTGGTTCATACGGCGGATTTATGACCTTTATGGCGTTATTTACCGCGCCAGATTTGTTTCAATCAGGAGCGGCGCTTCGCCCTGTGACTGATTGGGCACATTACAACACGGGCTATACCGCTAACATTTTGAATCACCCAGATGTTGACCCAATTGCTTATGAGCGTAGTTCACCTATTTACTATGCAGAAGGGCTTAAAAAGCATTTATTAATCAATGCGCCTATGGTTGATGATAATGTGTTCTTTCAAGATTCAGTGCGTTTAGTGCAGCGTTTAATAGAACTTGAGAAAGAAAACTTTGAAACAGCAATCTTCCCAGTAGAGCCGCATGGTTTTGTGCAGCCTTCGAGCTGGTTAGACGAATACCGTCGTATTTATAAGTTGTTTAAAGAAACACTATAAATAGCGGTAAATTAATAAAAAACGCCACAATGTGGCGTTTTTTTATTCTTTATTTCTGCTGATGAATTTAATAATTAAAGGAGCGCCTAACAATACGCCACCAATTGCGCCTATTAAATGTGCATCAACAGCCACCGTTGAGTTGATCAATGCGCCTATATCAGCACTAGGGCCATTTATTTGTTCAGCGATTAACTTTACCCACACACCAATAAACAACACATAACCCGATTTAAGTCCAACAGTGACATCCTTTATCGCTCCCCAAATGATCACGCCATGCAATAGGGCACTAAGCCCTGTGTAAATTGTAATTGTGGGGCAAAACCAAAAAACACCTAAGCCACACCAAATTGCCAATGTGGCAATATTAAAACCATATCTGCTTGGTGATGTGTACTCACCATGCAATAACCAAATAAGCACTATACCAGCGCAATTCAGCCCTAAGTGCGCCCAGTTGGCATGTACAAATTGGCTGGTAAATAAACGCCATAGTTGGCCTTGTTCAATCAGTTGACGATTAAATTCAAGTTCGTCGTTTATACCCAGCCATGCTAAAAGTGAGCTTAATAAAATTAAACACAAAGGAGGGAAAACATAGCGCGGCTGAAGAGGTAAATTAAGCATTTAGGGATCATTTTTATATTTATTTTTGCATATTGTGCCTGTTTAACTTTAAGATGCCAATTATCTTCCATGCAATTTAAGTTTAATCAGTAATTATGAATTTTAAGCTCCACTCTTTATTTGCTCTCTCTTTAAGTGCACTGTCTTTACCTTTATTTGCACAGCAAGCAAGCACAATTGAAACACGTGAACCTGAAGCGGCTACTGGCGTTGTACAAAAACAATTAGTGGCTGGTGATAAATATATGGTTGCCGCGGCAAACCCGTATGCTTCACAAGCGGGTAGAGCCATTTTAGCCCAAGGCGGTAGTGCTGTTGATGCCGCTATTGCCACACAATTAGTACTTACATTAGTCGAGCCGCAATCATCAGGCATTGGTGGTGGTACATTTATGATGTATTACAACAAAGCTAATAATAAACTTACCAGCTTTGATGGCCGCGAAACCGCACCGAGTAATGCCGATGCTAACCTGTTTTTAAATAAACACGGCAATGCAGTAAAATGGATAGAAGCGGTTGTAGGTGGCCGCTCTGTAGGCGTACCTGGTATATTACATGCGTTTGCCAGCGCCCATAAACAGTATGGCACCTTACCTTGGGCTAGCTTATTTAAACCTGCAATTACCCTTGCTGAGCAAGGGTTTGAAGTATCGCCTCGATTACATGGGTTACTGGTTAGGCAACTAAACCCAGGCGTAATGAGTATGCCGGTGATTAATGAGTATTTTTTTCCTAATGGCAAAGTAATTGAAGTAGGTAGTATTAAAAAAAATCAGCCATTGGCTAATTTATATAAAGATATTGCTTCAAAAGGAATAGATGCGTTTTACAAAGGCGATAACGCTAAAGCCATGGTAAAAGCGGTGCAAAAATCAAAAATCGCGCCTGGTAAATTATCTGTGCAAGACCTTGCTAATTACAGCAGTAAAGAGCGTGCACCCGTTTGTATAAAATATCGAGTGTATAATGTGTGCTCTATGGCGCCTCCTAGCAGTGGTGGTGTTGCAGTGCTACAAATTTTAGGTTTGCTTGAACACAAAGACATGGCTAGCATAAAAGCCAATAGTTCCGATGCAATTCATTACTTTAGCCAAGCCTCACGTATTGCGTTTGCCGATCGTAATAAATACATTGGCGACCCTGACTTTACCCAAGTACCTACCCAAGAATTATTAGATAAAGACTATATTGCCACCCGCGCGAAATTAATTACTGAAAAAGATCAAAAAGCACAGCCAGGCAACCCAGTAGATTACTTAAGCTATGCAAACGATGATTCTTTTGAGCTGCCCTCTACCTCACACGTATCGATTGTTGATAGCAACGGCAACGCCGTATCAATGACCAGCTCTATTGAAATGGCGTTTGGCTCAACAGTGATGGTAAATGGTTATATTTTAAATAATCAGCTAACTGATTTTTCACTTTCGCCACGTAAAAATGGCAAGTTAGTGGCTAACAGAGTAGAAGCGCATAAACGCCCGCGTAGCTCAATGTCACCGGTGATGGTATTTAACCAAGATGGCAGCTTACGCTTAGTGGTGGGTTCTCCTGGTGGGAGTCGTATTATTGATTATGTAGCGCAAGTGGTTATTGGTGTTCTAGATTGGGATTTAAACGCCCAACAAGCCATTAATTTACCCCGAACCACCAATCGTAATGATTATACTAGCCTTGAGAAAGGTACTGAGCTTGAAGCGCTTGTACCAGAGCTTGAAGAGCGCGGCCATGATGTACGTGTGATTGACCTAAACTCAGGCTTGCATGCGGTAGAGGTAAAAAACAACCGTTTGTATGGCGCTGCCGATCCGCGCAGAGAAGGGATGGCGTTATCTGATTTAAGTAATATTAAAGCCTCATTTAAATTTTAAAACATGTATAATAAACAGCAGGTTTGCTGCCTGCTGTTTTAAATGTAACAGATTAATAGTTAATAACTATTTGGTTGAAAATAGCATGTTAACTAACGTAAAAAAATTAGCAAACCTAAACATAATTGGCACTGTTGTAACCATTAAACAAAGCACGCACATTATTTAATGCGCGTTTAACGTTTTAAACCCACATCAGGCAGCTAACATATTCACCAAATATGAGTGGCTTTATACTAAAGTAGCGCTTGTATTTGTACATTTTCAATGGTCTGACAAGCTTAAATGTCATTGCAATTTAGCCTTTAACAATGATAATGGCAGATCATTATTTAAGATTCAGTAAAGCTTGGAAATATGACTACAAATACCGATCCAAATTATCTTTATATTCCTTATTCTGGCCCAGGCCTAATTGAAACCCCGTTATTGAATAAAGGAAGTGCATTTAGCCAAAAAGAGCGTGAAAACTTTAATCTTGCTGGTTTACTTCCACCTCGTTACGAAACAATAGAAGAGCAAGTTGAGCGTTGTTACCAACAGTACTCAAGTTTTAATGACAACTTAAATAAGCACATCTATTTACGTGCCATTCAAGACAATAACGAAACGCTTTACTACCGTTTGGTACGCGATCATATTGAAGAAATGATGCCTATTATTTACACCCCAACGGTGGGTGATGCCTGTGAGAAGTTTTCTGATATTTATCGCAGTGCCCGTGGTTTGTTTATTTCTTATGAAGATCGCTTTCAAATTGACGATATTTTACGTAATGCCACTAAAGGTAAAGTTAAAGTTATCGTGGTTACCGATGGCGAACGTATTTTAGGCTTGGGCGACCAAGGTATTGGCGGTATGGGGATTCCAATTGGTAAGCTTTCTTTGTATACCGCCTGTGGCGGTATTAGCCCAGCGTACACATTACCGGTTATGCTTGATGTAGGTACCAATAACGAAAAACTATTAAACGACCCAATGTACATGGGTGCTCGACATAAGCGTATTGCGCAAGATGAGTACGATGAGTTTTTAGATTTATTCATTAAAGCGGTTAAGCGTCGTTGGCCAAGCGTGTTACTGCAATTTGAAGACTTTGCACAACCAAATGCTATGCCATTATTAAAGCGTTACCGTAATGAAATTTGTAGCTTTAATGATGACATTCAAGGTACTGCATCGGTTACTGTGGGCTCTTTATTAGCAGCTTGTCGTGTTAAAGGCGCTAAACTATCGACTCAAAAAGTCGTGTTTGTCGGCGCAGGCTCTGCAGGGTGTGGTATTGCTGAACAAATTGTTAGCACTATGGTGGCTGAAGGCATCAGTGAAGCACAAGCACGCAGCCAAGTGTTTATGGTTGACCGCTTTGGCTTGTTAACTGATGGCATGGAAGGCTTACGCGACTTCCAACAAATGTTAGCGCAACCAACAAGCTGCCTAGCCGATTGGACTTACAGCGGCGAATACGCGTCATTATTAGATGTAATGCACTGCGCTGAACCAGATATTTTAATTGGTGTATCAGGTCAACCGGGCTTATTTACTGAGCAAGTTATTCGCGCTATGCACGCGAAATGTGAAGCACCTATTATTTTCCCGTTAAGTAATCCATCTAAACAAGTAGAAGCTTACCCAGAAGATGTTATCAAATGGACTGATGGTAAAGCGATTGTAGCCACAGGTAGCCCATTTGAGCCTGTTGTTTATAACGGCGTGACTTACCCCATTCCTCAATGTAATAACAGCTATATTTTCCCTGGTATTGGTTTAGGTGTAATTGCTGCTAAAGCAACGCGTATTACCGATGCAATGTTAATTATGTCGAGCGAAATGTTGGCAGAGTCATCACCATTAGCCAATACAGGTAAAGGTAGCTTATTACCTGCGTTAACAGAAATTGAAACGCTGAGTAAACGCATTGCTTTTGCAGTCGCTAAAAAAGCGATTGAAGAGGGCGTTGCCCTTGAAATTTCAGATGATGCACTGTGGGCAGCCATCGACAGAAACTACTGGTTACCGAAGTATCGTAACTACAAGCGTTGCAGCATTTAATGCTTCATTACTAAAAAAACAGGCTTTTGCCTGTTTTTTTATGCTTGTTCATCTGCAATTAACCACATAAGGTGTTAACTAAGGCAATCAAATTTAAAAGGATAGACTTATGAAAACGCTTTCGATAATAACGGCTGCTTTGCTCAGTACGTCAGCCTATGCAACCAGTGCTCCTGAAGAGCCGCATATCTATGTTAAAGGTGAAGCTTCACTAACAACTATGCCCGATCATGTTCTATTAACGGTAGGTATTACTGAAATAGATAAAAACTTAATTGCCGCAAAAAAACAAACCGACACCACTATGGCCAACGCAATTAGTTTAGTAAAAAAACTAGGCGTTGCTGATGCCGATATTAATGCTGGTCAAATCTCAATCTATCGCGATAATCAATATAACCGCGAAACAGGTAAGCAAGAGTTTACCGGGTTTAAAGTGTCACGCTCGCTGACAATTAAACTTTCTGCGATTAATAAATACCCTGAATTACTACAAAGCTTAGTTAATAATGGCATTAATGAAATTAGGCAAACCCAATTTTTAGCGAGCAACTACGATGAGCTGCACAAAAAAGCACAAAAATTAGCTATTAAACAAGCTAAAGCAGCGGCAAAAGAGTTAACTGATGATTTTGATGTTGAATTGAAAGGCTTATATAGTGCGTCATTAAGTCCACTTGATATGCCATCAGTGCCTTACATGCGCAGTGAAAAAGTATTAATGGCTGATAGTGCACCGAGTAACTATGTACCCGATGCCTATCATGCTGGTGAAATTACAATAAGCGCATCAAGCTATGCCATTTATTTTATAGACTAAATGTTGTTTTAGGGTGGCGCTCAAAACGTGCCACCAACTGCTTTCCCTGTGATTCACTAATGCGCACAATGGCATACAGCATATTACTAATTTCTTGGCGATCATATTCGTTAACTATATGCTGATTAATATCATCAACAATGGCATTTAAATAATTAAACACACTGTTGCGTGCATCCACATCCTCATTAGCAATAAATAAAATATTTTTAAATGCTTCAATAACGTTAGTCATTACATAGGCATCGCCTTTTGCATAATTGCGTAAAGGGGTGAAGTTATCATGCAGTAGTTCATCAAAACTGGTTTCGTGAAAATATAGTAATGGCGACGCTTCAGATTGATTACACGCATAGTTAATTGCATTAATTTTCAGTCGATCAATTAATAATATACTGAGCATATCAATTGATTTAACCGCAGTACCCGGATCGTTAATTCCTGGACTCATTGCTTTTACCGCAATTTCAGAAATTTGCGTTAAACCGTAGCGGTAATGGTCACTAATGTATTCTTCTATATAAAATATAAAACAGTCTAGGATTTTCTCAATTAACGCTTCGTTCTCAGAAATATCCTTATTACATTTTAAAAACGGGTAACCTTTAACTGTAAAGTAACCTTGCTTAACCGTAATAAACAGCTCAATGTTTTCATCTGCTAGCAGGGCACACAATTTATTAGTGTGAACCCCTTTGTAGTAACCCTCGGTCGTACTATTTATTGAATGCCAGTTTGAAAACTCGGGAAAGTTATCAACGGGGTTTTCATTTTGCATATTGATAATGTCTTGAATTTCTTTTTTGGTTTGCCTAAACAACCCATTTAATACGTTATCAACTTGAATTGCTTTTGAAATAGAGTGAATAAAAAATACAAATAACCCTAAAGAGATTAACCCAAAAACAAGCGCAAACAACACGCCAAGAGACGGAATAGCGGTATCACCATTATCAAGTTTGTTTATGTTAATCAACATGATAATTGAATAAATAATACTACCCAAATAAAACCCTAATACCATTTGATGTGACTTGCGTGTGATCAACCCTGGAACAACTCTCGGTGATAAACTTGCACTAGCTGCATTTAATACCACCATCACCATAGAAAAGCTAAAGACGGTTAACGAAATAATACTGCCTGCAAGAGTACTTAAAATGGTGCGTGCGTTTTCTGCACTATCAACTAATATAAAAGAAATTAATGTTTTAAATTGTTCTATGGGGGCTAAGTACTCGACTGACATAGTCAGCACAGCAAAAAATAAAAATGCCACCGACAAGAGTGAGGGGTAAAATCCAATACTGTTAATTATTTCCCGATAGATATTGGTTATTCTCGTTCTTAAATACACATAATATCCTTACTAATTACGATTCCAGCTCATAAATCACTCTACCACAAATGGTGATTTTACTGCTTAAGTTATGTGTTATTATTGCTTAAAAATTAAATGGAAAATACTGTGATCATATCAAGTTATGCCGCTTTACTGGCACTATATTATATTTACTTGAGTATTAATGTTGTAAAAATACGCAAGGCTGAAGGCATTTCACTTGGTAATGGGAGTCATCCGGCACTTGAGCGTGCAACTCGGGCTCACGGTAACTTTATTGAGTACGTGCCAATTAGCCTAATTTTACTGTTCTTATTAGAGTATCAAGGGTTAGCGAGTCACTATGTGCATGCACTCGGTGGTTTGTTATTTATTAGCCGTGCGCTTCATGGCTCTGCTATTAGTACTAACAATTTGAAAGCACGCGCATTAAGTATGGTGATGACTTTCGCTATTCTTTTTGTAAGTTCCTTAATTTTATTGTTAAGTCGATAGAAACGATGCGATTCGCTATTGTTTTTTCAACTTGTTATTTTATTAGCTTAGTTGCACCTGGTGCATCGGCAATAGAAAACAACACAAAAAACGCCAGCGATACTTTACAAGTTGTCTATCCAAAAACCATGCGCAGTGGCGAAAATGAAATTTTATACCCAATAGTATTATTAAGGGCCGCCTTGCAATCCAGTGGTGAGAGTTTCACATTAAATGCTTCGAGTATTTCGATGGCACAAAGCCGCTCTTTAAAACAAATTATTCATAACGATGAAATTAATGTTGCATGGACTATGACTTCACAGCAGCGAGAGCAAGAACTCCTACCTGTAAGAGTGCCTATTTTTAAAGGATTATATGGCTGGCGTTTATTAGTAACCACACAAAACAAGCTTAGTAGCTTATCAAGTATTGAGAGCCTGAGAGACCTCAAACCAGTGCATTTTATTCAAGGACATGATTGGCCTGATACAAAAATATTATTAGATAGTGGATTAACTGTATCAACATCAATTGAATACAGCTCATTATTTAATATGTTAATAAAAGGCAGGGGGGATGTATTTCCTCGATCGTTGCTTGAGGTTGAAACAGAGCTAAATACCTTTAAAGATGATACAGGTGCAAACTTAACCTTGGTGCCACATTTAATGTTGCAATACCCAGCCGCCATCTACTTCTTTTTTAACAAAGACACACCGAAAATTGCGCAAGCCGTCGAAAAAGGACTCGAAATAATGCGCAGTAACGGTGAGTTCGACCGCTTATTTAATGCGTATCACCGCAGTGCAATAGAGCACGCTGATATAAAAAATAAAACAATTATTAAACTAAAAAACAATCAGTTACCAGCATTAACTCCCTTAGGTGATGCTGCACTTTGGTTTTCAGAAAAAGATATTTAACTCCCCATGACACAAAAAATATTTATTATAGGTTTACCGCGAACCGGGACCACCAGTGTA
Organism: Pseudoalteromonas sp. DL-6; assembly: GCF_004328665.1. Taxonomy (NCBI): domain Bacteria; kingdom Pseudomonadati; phylum Pseudomonadota; class Gammaproteobacteria; order Alteromonadales; family Pseudoalteromonadaceae; genus Pseudoalteromonas; species Pseudoalteromonas sp. DL-6. The sequence goes on along the minus strand of NZ_CP019770.1, from coordinate 1,609,858 downwards.
TGCAATGCATTTTTACAATTTGGTATACCAACCGCTCATACTGCATATACCACCGCTTGTTTTGATAATGCGCTGGCTATAGCAGATACGCCTGTATTTAACGATTTTCAAGCATTAGATAAATTCTATCCAGGCGCAAAATTTATATATTTAGAGCGAGATCTTGCTGCTTGGTTACCTTCTATCCGTCAGCTTTTACAGCGAATGCACACTAATTTAACCCGGGCAGATGGTGGCTTTAATATTCATTTAAAACGCTGTTATTTGAATACGTTTAAAGATTTTTCACTAGAAAACATAAATAACGATAAATATTTAACTGACTGTTATAAAAAGCATATTAATAATGCTAAGGCTTATTTCAGTAATCGAGAAAATGATTTTTTAGCGATAGATATAGCTAAACCTAACAGTTTTAGTCAGCTTTGTGATTTTTTAAATATAAGCTCTGAATTAGCCGGATTTGAAAAAATGAATATGGGCGGTAAAGTCACCGCGTGGAATGATATAAAGCATCCATTAAAAATTGAGTCGACCGCGAAAGGGCGGATAGATAAATTTTTACCTTATGAGAGCCAAATTTAAACCATGAGCCAAGATTTTTATTTTTAAATACGCTAAAATCCACGCATTATTTTATAAGTTGTATCCTTATGTTTGAATTAAAATACCACACGCCATTTGAATGGACCGAAGTTGTTTTAGCTGACTTTGAAACTTTTTTACAAGACCACGCAGCTGCTGAAAAAAAAGCATCGGGCATGGCCATGTCTATGCTTTCACATTATCCAGATAAGCGTAAGTTAGTTAAAGCCATGACTGACTTAGCACTAGAAGAGTTAATTCATTTTAAACAAGTACTTAAACTATTAATTGAACGCGATACTAATTTGGGTGATGATAAAAAAGATCCTTACATTAAACAAATTCGTGCACACTTTAGGCATGGTCGTGATGGTTTTTTAATGGACAGACTATTAGTAGGTGGGGTAATTGAGGCGAGGGGACATGAACGTTTTTCTTTAGTTGCCGAGGCACTACCTGAAGGAAAAGAAAAAGATTTTTATGTCGCAATTGCTAAATCAGAAGAAAAACATAAAAATTTATTTGTAGAGCTTGCCTACGAATACTTTGATAAGCAAGAAGTTGACGAACGCTTAGACGAGTTACTAACAATAGAAGCCGAAATTTGTAAAAACATTCCTTTTACAGCGGCTCTTCATTAAAAATCACGGTATGTTGTTGATAAAGCAAAAGCAACATACCAACTTTTCAAGTTACTACTGCTCCCTTCATACTGATTAAACAATCAAATAAACCCTAAGTAGATCAACTTTACTGCGCTTACTTTACACAGCCTACTCATAAACAGCTATTATCAATTATTAATGTATAGCTTAATAGGATGTGAACCAATGCAGCCAATTCAACATATTGCCGTGCTAACCTCTGGTGGGGATGCTCCGGGAATGAACACCGCATTATTTGCCATAGTAAAAACCGCTCAACAACAAGGGATCAAAGTATCAGGGGTTCGCAAAGGATTTGAGGGTCTTATTGATAATGACTTAATTCCCTTGGACTATAAAAGTTTGCAACAAAGTATGCACTTGGGTGGGACTGTGTTAAAAACTGCACGCAGTGAAAGATTTAGAACAGAGACAGGTAGGCAGCAAGCTTTAGCTGCAATTGAACATAATAATGTTGATGCCTTAATTGTCATAGGTGGCGATGGCTCTTTTAGAGGATGTTTATGGTTATCGCACATTACCAACATCCCTTATATAGGTATTCCTGGCACTATTGATAATGATATTGCAGGCACAGACTACACCTTAGGGTTCGATACAGCAGTAAACACATCAATGCAATGCATTGATAATATTAGAGATACAGCTGAATCCCATAATAGGGTGTTTATTATTGAAGTAATGGGGCGTGATTCTGGCTATATTGGTACTTATGCAGGGCTAACTTCTGGTGCCGACTCAATATTAATTCCTGAAAATGATAAAGACATTGATGATTTATTGAATAAAATTAGAGATTATCACAGTGAACACGCATTTATCGTGGTAGTGTCTGAAGGCGACGAAATTGGTGTTGAGCATGTGTGTGAAAAAATAGCTGCTGTAAATTCAAATATAGATTTACGTGTAACTAAACTAGGGCACTTACAACGCGGTGGTAATCCATCGGCTGCTGATCGTATGTTAGCAATAAGATTGGGTGTACAAAGTGTAAAAGCATTATGTGCTGGGGAAACCGCTATAATGGTTGGTATATTAAATAACGCAGTCGCTAATACACCTATGCAAGATGTTGTTAAACAACACGTTATTAGTGACGAGCTACAAGGGCTGTTATCTGTATTTTGTAGATAGTAATTAAATAAGCATAATATCCAGAATGAGAAACTATAAATGAAATATTTAAGAGGTATAGCAATAAGCCTGTTATTAGTAAGCTCAGCAAGCGTGTTAGCTCAAAACAATTGTATGAATTTAAACGGCTGTGAAAAGAAAGCCTGTGAAGTTAACCAAGAATTATTAATTGCAAAACAACAAGGTAATGATCACAAAGTCGCGGGCCTTGATAAAGCACTAAAGAGTATAAATTCACATTGTAGCCACGAAGGATTAATTACAGAGTTACAACAAAAAATAGATAAGACCAGTATCGAAATTGAAGAATATAAAGCTGATATAAATAAAGCTAAGCAACAAGGCAAGTTCGATAAAATTGAAAAGTATCAGCAAAAGCTAAATGAAAAAACTAAGCAGTTACAACAATTAACTAATGAGCTTAATAGTTTAAACAAAGCAAATAGCGCGTAGTGAGTTTTATAGTTGAATACATCTTTATGGGAAAAGGGCTCAGATACAGTGATAATAACGTGCATAAACACCGTGCCGTAAGCTTGTAAAGTATTAACCCATCCTATTTAACATAATATAAATTATAGGTAGTTAAGCTTATCCTTATATGTAGCACTGTATTTTGGTTCTAGCACTCTCACTAAGTCCAATACTAGACGGTATCGGACATAACGTGCATTTTAACGGCAAATACGGTTATTCATAGTTATCACCTTGAGGTTCCTGATTGCTTGGCTTAATATTAAACCACAAGCCGTAAAAAATGTTGAAGTATTCATATGGAATTTGTACGCCCACTCGAACCTATTTTAATCATTGATGATGTTAAACAGATCCGTGCTGATTTAAGCCAAGTTTTAGCTGGCTTGGGTTTCGACGACATAATTGAATGCGATAATTTTAATTGTGCTAAACCCTTACTTATTGAAAAGTCGCCTAACGTTATTTTTTTAGATGTTGATTTGCCTGATTCTGAAAGCGTTGAAATTTTAGAGTCAATTAACAACGAGCATCCACATGCCCATGTGGTTATGTGTTCTGGCCACAACAGCTTTGAAACCGTACAAAACACTTGGGAGCTTGGTGCAAAAGAATTTATAGCCAAACCTTTCAACGCACAAAAAGTTGATGCCGTAATGAAACGTTTAGAACTTATAGATTAATTAAATTATGCAGCACATTGTTACCACCATTATTGATGACCTATCTACGGTTATATTTGGCAAACAACAACAAATAAAATTAGCATTAGCCTGTTTGTTTAGTGAAGGCCATTTACTAATTGAAGACTTACCTGGCATGGGTAAAACCACTTTATCGCATGCATTGGCTGCCGTTTTGGGGTTGTCTTATCAGCGTATACAATTTACCAGCGATTTATTACCGGCTGATATTATTGGTACCAATATTTTTAATAATAAAGAACACAGTTTTTCATTTCATAAAGGCCCGATTTTTAGTCAAGTTGTACTTGCTGATGAGATAAATCGTGCGGGTCCTAAAACCCAAAGTTCGTTATTAGAAGCCATGGAAGAACAACAAGTGACTGTAGATGGAGAAAAGTACCTGCTCCCTACTCCGTTTTTTGTTATTGCTACGCAAAACCCTTTATATCAAGCAGGAACTTATCCGCTGCCAGAATCGCAATTAGATCGTTTTTTAATGCGCATAAGCTTAGGTTTTCCACCTAAAAACGCTGAAAAAAGATTACTATTAAACAATCAAAAGCGCGATTACTCCCAATTACCACAACGAATTAACCAACAACAACTTAAACAAATACAAGAATCTATAGCTAATATTACGCTAAGCGCTCCGGTTGTTGATTATATTATTGAATTAGTGACTTACACTCGTGAGGCACAATCGTTATCGGCTTCGCTTTCACCAAGAGCAAGTATGGCGTTGGCAAAATCAGCAAAAGCATGGGCCTATATTGAAGGTCGAGATTTTGTACTACCTGAAGATGTACAAGCGGTATTTTCAAGTGTGTGCCAGCATAGATTAGGTTTGCACAGTGAAGCGGGCAACAACCAAATTGCAGACATTTTAAAACATGTTTTAGTGCCCGTTTAAACCAATGGGTATTTTTAAAATAAAACGCCCTACTTTTATCCATGCTATAAAAAGTGCAATTTTAACGGCCTTATTAAAAAATAAGCACAAAAAAAATAGCATCACTTTAACGCATAATACTATTTATGTTTTGCCTTCCACACTGGGTGTATATTTTACGATAGTTGCGCTATTAAACTTTGTAATGGGGATTAACTACCAGAACAATTTAATTCTTTTTATGGCGTACTTAATGTTTGTGATTATTATTTTTGCCTTGTTGTTAGGTTATAGCAACGCAAAAGGATTAACTGTTAGCTTTAAATATGCCATTGAGAGTTATGCACCTCAGCCACCCCAATTAGTGTGGCTAATAAAAGCAAACGACACATGTCAGTCAATTACTTTAAGTTATCCAAATAATTTTGAACACACCTGCTATATAGCTAATGTTAAAACCGACGCTATACAATGCCAGTTATCATTGCCTTATTTAAATCGCGGTCGCTATTCATTAAAACCAATAAAAATTGCCAGCAATTATCCATTTGGTTTGGTTAGTGTGTGGAGTTATATTCAACCTAGTCATGCAGTTTATGTTTATCCGTCAATTATTAAAACGCTTAATCAACAATTAAGCCAAATGACTGCTAATGATGATGAAGGAGCTGAAAAACACCAAGGCGATGACGAGTTTGAAAGTTTAATTACTCATTTGCCAGAAATGGGGTTGCAGCGAATTTCGTGGAAACACTACGCAAAAACTCAGCAATTATTAGTAAAGCAATTTAGTGATTTTAAATCTGCCGAGACACAATTTGACTTTAATTTAATGACTGGCGATACCGAGCAACGCTTAGGGCAGTTGTGTTATCTAGTATGCCAAGCGTTTGAAAGCGACATTAAATACTCGTTGAAATTGCCCAATAAGGTCATAGAAAATGGCTCCGGAAAGTTTCATCAGCAACGCTGTTTGCAAGCCTTAAGTAGTGTAGGCACTGATTATGAATAAGATCAAAAATCAACGCGTTATAAATTTTTCTCTGTCATTTATTTACTTAGGGTTAGTGAGCTTTTTTATAGAGCACTTGCCCCTGCCCTTTATTATTATGCTTGGCATGTTATGTGGCTGGAATATTTATTTAACCCTTAAATACAAACAAAAGCCCAACGCGTGGCTCGCAAACGGACTCGCTGCAATAGCATTAATTATTATGCTTAGCAGTATTGGCTTTAAAGATACCGTGGTGTTGTTTGTTGCTATGCTTTTGCTGTCATGCGTTTTTAAATTACTACAGGCAAAAACAAAGCAGCATTATCAATTAATCATCACCCTCACATTCTTTTCACTTTCAGCAGTGTATTTGTTTAGCCAAACTATTTTTACTACTTTAATTATTAGCACACTGTATGTTTTAAACTTTGCGGTACTCGGTTTGCTCGAATCGAGTCATAGTTTAAAACTGTCATCGAAACAAAGCGCTAAAATAATGCTGCTGGCTTTTCCTTTGGCTGTTGTGCTCTTATTATTTTTACCAAAACTCCCTGCATTTTGGCAATTACCTGGGCCAAAAATGGCGCAAACAGGCCTATCTGAACAAGTAGAACCATTTGATATAGCTAAATTATCAAACTCTGATGAATTGGTTTTTAGAGCTAAGTTTGATGATAACTCACCCTCTACCCCTTATTACTGGCGCGCTATTGTACATGATGAATTTGACGGTAAAGCTTGGAAAACATCTTCGTTTTTAAAACAAGCAATGATGTTGCCAAGCCAAAATAGCAGCAATGGAAATACCACTCAATACTCAATAATTGCTGAGCCAGCAATGGCTGATTGGTTATATGGGATTGGCTATGCCAACAGTGACAATGAAAATGTAATTTCCAATTCAGTGGGTTTACTGCGTAAAAAACAATATAAATCGAAAGTGTTGCAATATTCTGTTAGCACTGAACCATTATCTAGTAAAAAACTTAACAACATAGAGCAGCGTTTTTATAAAACGCTTACGGTGAGTAATAACCAAAAAAGTTATCAACTGGCGCAACAATTAAAAAACAGTAGTGCTAACGCCGATGAGCTTTTTAATAAACTGCTAGATTATTTTTCGCAAAATAACTTCAGTTATACTCTTACACCAACACCTATGCGCGGCGATGATACGCTTGATCAATTTATGTTTAACAATAAGCGTGGCTTTTGTGGTCATTATGCCAGTGCAGCGGCCTTTATTTTTAGAAGTGCAGGCGTACCAGCGCGGGTAGTCAGCGGATATTTAGGCGGCGAGTACAATCAAAGCAATGACTATATTACCGTTCGTCAATACGATGCGCATGCTTGGGTTGAGGTTTATACTAATGCAGGCTGGAGAATATTTGATGCTACAGCGGTTGTAGCCCCCGAACGATTAAATGGCTCTTTATCGCAAAGTGCAGCATTAAATGACGAATTTAAAAATAATATTAATTTTGGTTTAGTTAGCTTAAGTAATTATGCTGCCATAAACTGGCTTCGCCTTGAATTAGAAAATCTAGATTACCAATGGTCTAGTTGGGTGCTGGGGTTTGATAAAAACAAACAACAAGATTTATTAGCGTCCCTATTTGGTAACACTTATATTTGGTTAGTACCGCTAGGGGTTATTATTGTTTTAATTTTAAGTTTTAGTGCTTACTTTATTTATATAAACCGTCCCAAAGTTACCACCAAACAACCTCCCCTTGTAAACGAGTACTATCAACTACTAAAATGGGCTAATAAGCAGGCTATAAACTACCCTGAAAATGCCCCGCCAGTTCAAACTTTACTGCACATTAGTCAACATGCCCCCTATGCAGAGCAACAAATAACCGCCTTTTGTCACTTATTTGAGCAAGTGCGCTATGCAAGGCAACCATTTACCAAAGAACGTAAAAATCAGGCTAAAGATCTGATAAAATTAATTAAATCTATAAAACAGAGAAATCTATGAACGCAGTTATTATTGGCGTTATTTTAATGCTGGGACTCACTTTGGTCCGCGTAAATGTGATTGTTGCAATGACAATAAGTGCACTGGTTGCCGGATTAACCGCTGGCATGGGATTAAAAGAAAGTATTGATGCATTTAATTCTGGTTTATCATCGGGCGCCGAAATTGCTTTAAGCTATGCGATGTTAGGTGCCTTTGCTGTTGCGATTTCAAAGTCAGGCTTGACCCGAATTTTAGCCGCTAAGTTACTCGCCAAAGTAAATGCACAAACGGGTTCTAGTGAAACCGTATTAAGCTACTTTATCCTCTTTATTATTTTGATTTGTGCTATTTCATCACAAAATTTGGTACCGGTACATATTGCTTTTATCCCCATTTTAATTCCGCCGCTTCTTGTGGTGTTTAATAAACTGCGATTAGATAGACGTGCCATTGCTTGTATTTTAACCTTTGGTTTAGCCACCTCGTACATGGTGCTGCCGTATGGCTTTGGTGGTATTTATTTATATTCAATTTTACATAAAAACTTGGTTGATAATGGCCTTGAAATTATTAATACCAGTGTTCCGCTAGCGATGATCATTCCAGCTATTGGTATGTTTGTTGGCTTGTTGATTGCCCTGTTTATTAGTTATCGAAAACGACGTGAATACACAAGCACAGCATTAACTGTGCAAAGCCAACAAGCCGATGTTGAAAACCCTAAAAAGGTAATGCTGGTTGGTTTATTTGCAGTGCTTGCATCACTCATTGCTCAAAATGCCAGTGGCTCAATGATATTAGGTGGCCTAGTTGGTGTGGTTATATTTAGTGTATTTGGTGTGGTTAAGTGGGAAGAAAACGGCGACGTATTTAGTAAAGGTGTTGCCATGATGGCAATGATTGGCTTTATTATGATTTCAGCGCAAGGTTTTGCAGCGGTAATGAAAGAAACAGGACATGTTGCCAGCCTAGTGCATAGCAGCGCCGCCATTTTTGACGGTAATAAACCCATAGCAGCCGCTGTAATTTTATTAGTGGGCTTATTTATAACTATGGGTATAGGTAGTTCATTTTCGACTGTGCCTATAATTGCCACCTTATTTGTGCCTTTATGTTTAGAACTAAACTTTTCTGTAATGGCAACCGCTGCGCTTGTTGGTACTGCTGGCGCATTAGGTGATGCCGGCTCCCCTGCGTCTGATTCTACATTAGGGCCAACATCAGGACTTAATGCTGACGGACAACATGACCATATTTGGGATTCGGTTGTGCCAACTTTTATCCACTTTAATATTCCGTTATTGGTGTTTGGCTGGATAGCCGCTATGGTTTTATAGTTATTTAAAGGCGTGCATTGCACGCCTTTTTATTAGTCTCATTTATTACTTTAATACGCCCTCCTTATTGAAAAACTAATACTTTTTATTATATTCAATTGCTAAGTTGGCCATTAGATAAATAAAGTATGATGTGTTCTTTATGGTTAATAATATAAGCACCAATCATGGTGCTTATATTATTTTTACTGTTAGGTGTTATAACTCAAAACCATGCAGCATTTTGTCACACACGATAGGTGTTGGCCTGTGGTTATCATCCACGGCAACAAAGGTAAAACTACCCGTAATGGCAGAATGCTTATTATCTTTGTGCATGGTTTCTAAAAATATTTCAACATCTACCTTTAAGCTGGTATTACCAACATGCGACACTTTTGAGATTAATTCGGCAAATGAACCTGCCGGAATAGCCTCTTTAAAATCGACTCTATCTGATGAAATAGTTACCAATGGTTTACGACAAAAACGGGTGGCAGCTATAAAAGCAACCTCATCCATCCATGCTAATGCATCACCACCAAATAACGTATTATGATGGTTAGTACGCCCAGGAAAGACTGCTTTTGTCACCGAGGTGGTTGAATCTTTTATACGCTGCGCAATAATGGCTTCGCGCTCTACTTGAGTCATAATCTCTACTTTTTGTTTGCTAATGTGTCTTGCATTAATAATGCAGGGTCAAGGCGTTCGCCTTGCCAATTAAATCGCCAATCTAAATGCGGGCCAGTTACACGGCCAGTAGCACCTATTTCAGCCACCTTTGTACCTTGTTCAATTTTCTGCCCTACTTTTACATCAAGCTTGCTTAAATGAATATAAGTAGAGGTAACCCCATGACCGTGATCTAAAATTAATGTGCCACCTGAGTAATATAAATCGGGTTCTGCAAATACTACGGTACCGCTGATCGGCGCATACACAGGTGAACCTGTTTTGTTTGCTATATCTAAACCAAAATGAGGCCTGCGAGGTTCGCCATTAAAGTAACGTTGGCTACCATACACACCTGAAATACGCCCTTTTGCAGGCCTAAGTACTGGCTGTAAAAAGTATTCTAAATCAGAGTTAACAGCGCGAGCCTTTCTTACGGCAACGGCTTCACGGCTTATACGTTCACTTACTGCTTTTGGGGGCGATACATATTTTTTAGCAACACCGGTAATTTTATCTATATCGTAATCGCGAAGAGTTATAACTAAATCTTGCCTGTGGCTTTTACCGCTGTTATCTACCCAGCTTAATGTATGCACAGGTTTTGCGTCTCGGCCAAAACCAAATACAAATAGACCACTGTCTGCAAGCTTTAACAACTTACCATTAAGGCTCACCGACTTAGCGTTTTCTAATTGCCCTGTTACTAGTCCGCCTTGAGTTAAGTGCCCTTTTAGCTCAAGCGCCATAGCACTAAAGCTAGTTGATACGATTAACGCCGAAACTAATAAGGTTTTAAGCATAACTAATCGACCCCTTACCAACGCCTTCGTAGGCGGTAATTTTAACGTCTTTTTCTGGGTGCTCTAATTTCACTTGGCTGGCAATGTAGTCAGCAATACATTCTACCGTGGTATCAATCGGTAAAATGTCACAGCGTGATTCACTAATGGCCATTTCAAAATAACCTTGCGCTGCAGTATACGCAAAACAAACATCATCATTTTTAGCTGTGATATGTTTTAATTCAGAAGCGGTAATTTGATCTTCACTAGTTGCTAAGTAAATATCACGCCACTTATCAGCCCACTGTTTTTGCAAACGAGGCATAGAAATACCGCCTAGGCTTATACCTATTTGTGAACGATGGCCATGAATAATACGCTGGCAATTACCATCATGCTTTTTAAGGCCATGACTATAGTGGTAATAAAAACTCTGATTGTGCTCAGGCTTTAACACCAATTCTATTTTTTCAATATTATCAGGAAGCTGTGGCAGTATGGTGGCAACTAAATACTCGGTCACTGATTCAACGGTAATTTCATCAGTATCTATTAAACAATATGCTTGATGTGGCGCGCTCATTGCTAAGTGCTTATTATCAGCAAATGTACAATCTAATGTTTTGTGATCAGCAAATTCGTTAATGCTGCCGTTTATGTTGTTAGGAACAGCTAAACGGTGATCAATACACTCATCAATAATGCCTTTAATTTGCTTTTTAACTAAGCCAAAGTCTAACACCATAGACTCTTCGTTTAGTTTGCCATGTAAAGTCAAATCAACAATCCAACTTTCGCCAACTGCACCGCGTTTATTGCATAAGTAAGAAAAATCAATCACAGTGAGTGAGTTAACAAAAAGGGTCATAAATTTCCTTTAAACTGATTAAAAGTCAGCCCTAATTATAATGATTTCTGTTAGTAATTGCGCGGTTTAATCATACTAAAATCAGTTGCATTAACTGATTGCTTATAATTAAACCATTTTTTAACTGCTCCGAGTTGTTTAGCGTACAAGTGTACGCTAAAGTACGGGGCAATTTCTAAGCAAAGATAAAGTGTTATGGAACCTAAAAATAGCTATACAAAAGAAGATTTGATCCTTTGTGGTCAAGGTGAAATGTTTGGTGAAGGAAACTGTCGTTTACCAAGTGACAACATGTTAATGATGGATCGTATCATTTCAATTACCGATGACGGTGGTGAACATGGTAAAGGTCAAATAATTGCAGAGCTAGATATCGACCCTAGCCTTTGGTTTTTCGACTGCCACTTTAAAGGCGACCCTGTAATGCCGGGGTGTTTAGGCTTGGATGCTATGTGGCAACTTGTGGGCTTTTTCTTAGGTTGGTCTGGTGGTCCTGGTCTTGGTCGTGCACTCGGTGTAGGTGAAGTTAAATTTACCGGTCAAATATTGCCAACAGCTAAAAAAGTAACCTACCGTCTCGATATGAAACGCGTTATTAAGCGTAAATTGTTTATGGGTATGGCTGATGGAACCGTAGAAGTAGATGGCCGCGTTATCTACGAAGCAAAAGATTTAAAGGTAGGCTTGTTCCAAGATACCAGCGCGTTTTAAGTTTAAAACACGTAGCAAAAAGGCCTCCATTTGGAGGCCTTTTTGCTTTAATTCGTTATGAGTTTATGTTTTATACATATTGCGATTTTCTATTGCCTCGCGCCAACCACCAAGCCACTCAGACTTAGGATCAACTTGTTGATAAGGGCAGTGCTCTTTAGAGCGACCAGCTAAACCTGCTTTAAAACCTTGAGAATGAGCTCTTTCTAAACGATCTCTTTTCTGTCTCTTCATCGGTAAAATCCTCACCTTTATATTTATATTTTTGTAGCATTAATTTCATCTACATTTAATAAATAGCTAATAAAAATGTTTAATTCAAACTGTAAAAGCAATTAATTTGTTTGACTTTAACTAAGCTGCTGATGCAAAAATGAATTAACATTAAAAAACTTTTATTGCGTGATTTATTGTTTAATCGCAGCAATAAAATGGCTAAAACATACACCTCAAAAATTTTTGGTTTTGTACTTATGTACCATTTATATGACGCGATAAATTAGCCTAAGTTCCCAATTAATTTGTAATCGAAAAATAAACTAACATCGCTGTTTTAAAAACATTCCAAATAAAGGCTTGATTAATTAAAACCGATCGGTCTAATATAAGGCATGAACAAAACACCAGCAGTTGCAACTAGGCGTGGCCGCCCACCAAAAATAGCCAGAGACAGCGCAGATACAAAAGCGCTGCTCATTCGTGTGGGCTTAGAAACCTTAACAGAGTTTGGCTTTAGTGCCACAGGGCTCGACACCATATTAAAAAAAGCTAAAGTTCCCAAAGGCTCTTTTTATCATTACTTTAAAAGTAAAGAAGCCTATGGTTTGGCTCTTGTTGATGCCTACGACGATTTTTTTATAAATAAACTTAAATTTTACCTAGAGCAATCTGAAGTCCCCGCACTTGAGCGCATTGTTAATTTCACCCAAAGCGCAATTGCTGGAATGCAAAAGTATGATTACAAACGCGGGTGCTTGGTGGGTAACTTAAATCAAGAGCTTAATCATTTAAGTGACGACTTTAAAACTCGTTTAATGCAAAGCTACATCGCTTGGCAACAACAATTAAAACGATGTTTAGATTTAGCCCAGCAGCAACAAACTATTAATCCACACATTAATACCGAACAAATGAGTGAATATTTTTGGGTGGGTTGGGAAGGCGCAGTAATGCGAGCTAAACTAACCCAATCAAGTAAGCCACTTACTTTATACACAGAAATGTTTTTACGCGCATTACTCAGTTAATGCATTTTTTATTACTAATTTAAAGACGATCGGTCTAAAAGGAAATCTAATGAGCAATTCTATTAAAGCTATTGTTATAGATAAGCAAGACGACAATTACAGTGCAGCCCTAAGCACCATAAACAGTGACGATCTGCCAAACGAAAATGTATTAATTGATGTGCTTTACAGTACCTTAAATTATAAAGATGGCTTAGCCATCACGGGTAAAGGGCCTGTTGTGCGTAGCTTTCCTATGGTGCCGGGGATTGATTTAGTGGGTACAGTGACTAGCAGCGACAGTGCTGAATTTAAAAGTGGCGACCACGTTATTTTAAATGGTTTTGGTGTTGGCGAAAAGCACTGGGGTGGCCTAGCCCAAAAAGCGGCACTGAGCAGTGATTGGTTAATTCCCCTACCCGCCAACTTATCAGCTAAACAAGCTATGCAAATTGGTACTGCCGGTTATACGGCAATGTTGAGCGTGATTGCCCTTGAAAAACAAGGGATCACACCTGACTCAGGTGAAGTGTTAGTGACCGGTGCTAATGGTGGCGTAGGCAGTTTTGCTATTTATTTACTAAGCCAGCTAGGTTATCAAGTAACCGCAGCAACAGGTCGCATGGAACAAGCTGACTATTTAAAATCATTAGGTGCAACTAATGTAATTGATAGGAATGGGTTTTCAAATCCAGGTAAACCACTACAAAAAGAACGCTTTGCTGCTGCAATTGATTCTGTAGGTAGTCACACACTTGCTAATATTTGTGCCTCACTTAAATACGGTGGCGTAGTAACAGCTTGTGGGCTTGCACAAGGTATGGATTTGCCAGCGTCTGTGGCGCCATTTATTTTACGTGGTATTTCTTTGATGGGTATTGATAGCGTAATGCGCCCTAAAGCGGACCGTGTTGAAGCATGGGATCGTTTAGCATCCCTAGTTAGTAGCGATTACTTAGATAAAATTTCGACCGAAATCACACTTGATCAAGTTATTGAAAATGCCGAACAGCTCATGCAGGGCCAAATTCGTGGTCGTGTTGTGGTTAATTGTCAAAGTTAAGCATTTTTGCTATTAAACTCTCGTTATTAAATTTATAATACTGGCCGTATTTTTAATAACGAGAGAACACCTATGAGCAACCAAGAACTTTTCAGTAATAACCCACTGCAAGGCGTTAAATTAGAGCAAGTGGTTGAAGAACTGGTTGAGCAATATGGGTGGGAACTCCTGCATGCCTACTTACAACTCAACTGCTTTAAAAATAACCCTGACATTAAATCTGCGGTTAAATTTTTACGTAAAACCGAGTGGGCACAACAAAAAGTAGATAATTTCTATTTGTACCGCCTAAAAAACTTACCACGCCCAGATGACGTACAATACGAACTGCCTCCACGAGACCGTATTATCCCTGAAGGCGATAAACCAGGTGAACCATGCGAGTTAAGCTTTTCTGATGCTAAGCGTATTCAAGAGAAAAAAGCAGCCAAGCAACGTGCCCGTACTCGTAAACAACGTTCAAATTCAAGTAACCCTTGGGGTAACTAAGCTGATTTCATAAAAGAGCTAACTTTATTGTTAGCTTTTTTGTGCTTAATGAGAAAATTAATACCCTCGATGTTTCCAAAAATCGTCTTCAGTTTTGGTTTTTTCATTGATTAGATTAAATGTCTTATCAGCAATGATTTTACCTGCTAAAGATAAGGTCATGCGCCAGTCACCTACTTTATCTTCTATAGGCTCCCATACCGTATCCCCTAAATAAAACGACCAATCGTTATCTTTAACGTATACATTCCCCTCAAAAGGCTGCATCACTTCGCCATCGGAATCTATAATACCGGGGTGATAAATACAATAATGTAGCTTTTCGCCTTTGGCTTTTTTGATATTTACTATTAGGCCAAATTCCACATCAATACACGCGGTTACCTTTGTGGTGAATTGCGTGATTTGTGGTAACGATTTACTGGCTTTGTCCCAGTTGGAATATATACCGTAACTTTCTAATGTAATTTGTGGTTTAGATTTTGCCATTTAACTTTCTATTTTTTCTTTCTATTGTTAAGCCACCAGCCTCAGCGAGTGACTTATTAATTAAGTAGTTGTTTTGGATTTTTAGGATAATAATTGCTGGGTTGCTGCTCGCATAAACTAAACTCGCGAGTATTTTTATACGGCAACTTCATAAAACCAGCTACCCCCACATCAGTTATATTAACCGCGTACTGCATGAGTTTATTTAGCAAACGTTTAAATTCAACTTCTTTACTAGCATCGAGTAATCGATAGTAATGGTGAATCTTCATCCTATCTGGTAGTGCTTCAAAAATAATACAACCCGTATGATGTATCTGGTTTAGCTCAAATACACATTTAATCACCTTTTTAGGCAGTTGCAGTTGTTCATCGGGATCTTTACCATCTTCAAAATAGGAATGCGGACGGGTTACCTCGCTGGCTTTTACATTAACCACTTCATAGTCAAGCTCAGGTAACTGGTTAAATTTAAACGCACCGGTACCATCGCGCTCTAACTGAATCGTTTTACGGGCATCAAATAAACAACACTTAAATAAGCCCTTTTGACTAATCGCTTGCGCAAGCATTACTGTATTGTTTACCGCATCAGTAAATGCGGTTGCTAAAGCTTCATCGTGCATAATAAGTGATGACTCAACATACAAAGATTCATCTTTCCAATGAAAACTCAGCCCCCCTACTACAGGGTATTTAGCTAAGCGACTAATAGAGGCTAAAAACGCTTTTTCGGTATCTCCGGTATCAAATAAAAATTCTTTGTAATACCTATCTAACTGAGCATCGTTTACATCGAGTAATTGCTGTTTATGGTCGGCTTGGCGTAAAAACTGTTTGCGGGAACTATATACAACGGTTTCGGGCTCAGGATCTTGGCTAAACCAAAAAGGAATGCGTGCTTTAGTGTCTTGCTTTGGTAGCTCTGGTAAAAATGCTTTTGCCATAGTTTCTATGTTACGCATAAAATAGTCGCCGGCTTTATCCCTTACACTACGCTCTTTTGAAAGCATGCCATCAATTACATTCGCCAGCTCTTTAGGTAGCATTAAACTACTGGCCGGAATAGCCTGAGCGCCAAATCGACAAGACTGAGCCGATGCAAGTGCATATAAAGTTGATGCAACCCCCTGCTCATCAAAACGAGGGGATGACTTTTCACCAGACATTTGCGCATCACCAATAAAATACACATCACCCATTCGTGCGTTAGTGGTGCTTAAATCACCCGACATTAAATCCATAAAATTACTGGCAATAGGGTTGCCTTGTTCATCTACTTGGGCATATACCGAACTCCCCCAATCAACCAATGAAAGCTGCTTGGCTTTTTCATCCCACACCAAGTTAGAGGGTTTAATATCGCCATGCACAATAGGTTGTGGGCTTAATCCGTTTTTATGATGGCGTAAATCAAGCAACACATTTCTCAATTTTACCGCTAAGTTCATTATTTTTGCGGCAGATAGCCGCCCTTGCTTAAGTGATACTTTTTCAAGATCTTCACCTATTGCACGAGCCATCATCAAAATGCCCTGTTTTTTAATTCGCTCAAAACCGTAAAATTGTGGCACTAACGGATTATCAATTTGAGACAGCATATACGCTTCGTCTTCAAGGCGATCTCGTACACTTTGTGCCAGCGTAATTCTTGAAAATTTAAACACCCAAGGCAGGCCATGTTCATCATCACCCGCAAATACAAACCCAAACGCACCAGAGCCAATCATTTCAACATTTTTATAACCAAGTAGTGTTAGCTGTTTAATACAAATGTTAAGCCATTGGCGATGCTTTTTAGCGTCACGGTGTGACAGCAAATAAACAGACTGTTCTTCGTTAATATAAAAGTTGCGAATTTCTTTTGCTTTCAATGCAGATTCTCTAGGTTGGTGGTTTAAAGCTGCGTAATGCCTTTATGTTTGATAGTAACGCGACCGTTATTTTTATTAAACCTTTAAGGTCACTTCCATTAGTCAAATTTATATTATTTACTAATGATTTTGACGTATATCGCTGATATTTGCGGTTTCACCGTATCCTACTTACCCATAACAGTCTAAATAGGGTAAAACACCCCTTTAAATTATTCTTAAGTTAAAAAATGAAACGTATTATAAAAGCCTCTTCAATCGCGCTTGCACTGGGTATGTGTATTAATGCACAAGCAGCAGACTTTAATTTTTCTACAAAAGTAGACAGCGACGCAAATACGCTGGTTGTATTTTATAGCCAAGATGGCAGCAACAGCCAATTTAAAACACTTGATAAACAATTTGATGGCCAATTAAAACGTGTTATCGATATTGAAAATTTCACTGGCGATTACGCAAAAGTCGCGCAACTTGTCGCGCCCAGTAAAAGTAACTACAGCCGTATTTTGGTTGTAGGTACAGGTAAAGCAGACGAATTAAATAAAGCAAAAGCGGCTAAGTTAGGCGGTAATATTCATGCTCGCCTAGTTAAAGCTAAAGCAGGCACTGCCAGTGTTATTTTTGATGATGTAACTGGCGCAAATGATAATGCTGCGCTTGCTGCTAATTTTGCCCACGGTGCAAACTTACGCGATCACCGTTTTGAAAACTACAAAAAAGAACCAAGCACTGAAACAGTTAGCTATACGTTTGATGTTGATAACACCAAGCAAACTCGCAAGCTTTACAGCCAATTAGAGAGTGTTCAAGCAGGTGTATTTTTAGCACGCGATTTAACCTCAGAAGTGGCTAGTGAAATGACGCCGGTTGATTTTGCCAATGCAGCAAAAGAATTAGAATCTTTAGGTGTTACTATTAAAGTGTTAGAGCCAAAAGAGCTAAAAGAGCTTGGCATGGGCGCACTAGAAGCTGTAGGTAGAGGAAGCCAGCAAGGTGCACGTTTAGTGGTAGCTCATTATAAAGGCTCTGACGATGCCCCTATTGCCCTTGTTGGTAAAGGCATTACGTTCGACTCAGGTGGTTACAGCATCAAAACCGGTGCGTCTATTGCACGTATGAAATCAGACATGGCCGGTGCTGCTGCAGTGCTTGGTACTGTAAAAGCAATGGCGTTAGCTAAAGCCGATAAAAACGTAGTAGCCGTTATGGGCATGGCAGCTAATATGGTATCGCAATTTGCTGTTGCACCAGGCGATGTTGTTCGCACAGCTGAAGGCTTAAGTGTAGAAATTTTAAATACCGATGCTGAAGGTCGATTAGTACTAAGTGATGCAATGTGGTATGCACGTGAGCACTACAAACCAGAGATCATGATTGATGTTGCAACCTTAACAGGTTCTAAAATTCGTGCTGTTGGTAATGAATACGCAGCGGTATTTTCTGATGATGACACACTAGTATCGCAACTTACCCTGGCAGGTAAACAAGTAAACGAAAACCTATGGCGCTTACCATTAGGTTATAAAGATATGTTGAAGTCTGACATTGCTGATATAACAAATGTAGGTTCAGGTGGCCCTGGTGCAACCACAGCCGCTACTTTCTTAGAGCATTTTGCTGGTGAAACCCGTTGGGTGCACATTGATATCGCAGGTAATGCATTAGTGAAAAAAGGCAAAGATGAGCTTTCACCAGGTGGTACAGGTTTTGGTGTACGTTTACTTAGCGAGTGGTTATTAGCTAACTAATCATCATTAATTTGATTAATTAAAAGCGCCAAAATGGTTTACTGTTTTGGCGCTTTTTGCATTCTACTGAGTTGGTTTATAGGTAAGACCTCATAAAATAAACTGTTAAAACCGTTTTATTAATTGATTTTGTTTGATTTATAGTCAAAGATGAAAAAACAAACAGTAATGAGGTCAATGGAATGAAAGTAACCTACCTGCTTTATAGCATTTTTTATTTATCTATTTGTTTTCTATTCTTTTTTGAACAGCTCTCAGCCATTGCAGCTGGTGTTATAGTACTATTGTCTGGCCTGTTTTATATAAAGTCTGCCCCTTCAAAAGTTACACATAATCAAGACTCAACGTCTGTGCAAAGCTTCACCAATAAAATTGCGCAAAACATTACAAAAGCCACCTCGCAAAATGCCATAGGGGCTGCTGAAGTATCGTTTTATGTTGATAGCTTATCTAAAGAAATTGATGCCTGTTATAAAGAAAGCGAAACGGTGGGACTTGCAACCCAAGCGCTTTCACAAAATAGCACTGAGCTCAGCGACAACATGACCACCATAAACCAAGCAATGCTTCAAACCGCCCAAGCATCTAGCACTGCCGATAGTCGTTTACAAACAGCAACCAAACAAATAGAGTCACTGGGTGAGTCTATTGATAACGTTGCCTTACAACTCGATATTTTATTAAAAGGCGCAAACGATATACAGAGCATTACCCAAGTTATTCAAAATATTGCAGAGCAAACCAATTTACTGGCGTTAAATGCGGCCATTGAAGCCGCACGCGCAGGTGAACAAGGTCGTGGCTTTGCTGTTGTTGCCGATGAAGTGCGTAACCTTGCAAATAAAACCAACGACGCCACTAAGCAAATTGCCGATATGCTCACTCAAATTAATGCTAACAGCATAAAAACCAATGACGATATGAAACAAGTATCCCAAAACAGTGCCACAGTAAAGTCTGAGCTTGAAACCGTCACTGAATCGTTCATTGCTATTAATCAAGATATTGGCTCATCATCTGCGGCACTAGAGAGCATGCATCAAGGTGTTGCTACATTTCAGCAAGCAACCACACAAATTAATAGTTCAGTAACTAGCATTAGCCATTTACTCGGTGAGGTAACCACTAAAAGCGGCTCAATAGCGCAGCAGGCTTCATCGTTGTCATTGGGATCAGAATCAATTTTTAGAGAACTTGACAGCATAGAGCATGATGCGTTTTTCAAACCCATATTAGAAGAAGCCACAAAAGCGAGTAAAAAAATTAGTGAATGCTTTACCCAGTGGATAGCCAGTAATAAAATTACGCAGCAGCAACTGTTTAGCCAAAACTATACACCTATTGCTAATACTAAGCCGCCTAAATATTCCACTGATTACGACGCACTATGCGATCAAACATTGCCAGCAATCCAAGAGCCCATACTTGAAAATAAAGAGATAATATTTGCTGGCGCTGTGGACAAAAAAGGGTATTTTCCAACGCATAATAAACGTTTTAGTCAGCCTCTTAGTGGCAACTACGAACAAGATTTAATTAATAATCGCACTAAGCGAATTTTTAATGACCCCACAGGCATTCGTTGTGGTAGCCACACCGAAAGCTTTTTATTACAAACCTATAAACGTGATACCGGTGAAATACTGCATGACCTTTCGGTGCCAATTTATGTAAACGGTAAACATTGGGGCGGGTTTAGAATAGGGTTTAAGAGTACAACTCATTAATTAATATAAAAAGGGAGACACATGGTCTCCCTTTTTATAGATGATGTGTTTATTTTTTAGAAAACAGCATACGTTTAAAGGTATTATCAGCCAAAATGTAATGATGAAATAATGCAGCCGCCGCATGTAAGCCTATTACGTAATAACCAACTTCGCCCGCTGTTTCGTGTATTTCTTTAATGGTTTTACCAAGCTCTTTGTTTTCACTTGCCAATGGAGGCAACTCTAAACCAAAAAACGGGATGGGTTTACCTGCTAAACTCAAAATTAACCAACCAGCTATAGGCATAGCAAACATAAACACATACAGCGCAGTATGAACAAATGTAGCTAACTTATTTTGCCATTTCGCAGGCTCAGGTTGTATAGCAGGTACTGCACCACCCACTAAACGCGCAACTAACCTCACACTAACTAAAGCTAGCACCGATAAACCCAACATAAAGTGCCACATTTTAAAGGCATCACGGGTTTCGGTACCCTTTTCAAATAATTCACGAAGTTCAATACTGCCGTACACAGTCACAATTAAAATAAACATCAACCAATGCAAAGCAACAGAAAGTGTATTGTAATGAGTATCTGTATTTTTAAAATTCATAATACCTCCTAATTAAACGCATTGAAGTTAAAAGCCACTTATGCGTATGAGTATACATTTACAGGCTAACCTTTAATCACTCACTGTTTAATGATCTAAAACATAAAATGAGTTACTAATTCAGTTCAATGGTTTAATGATTCTGGAATTTAAGTATTAGTTACAATAACTGAGCAAGCTTAAAATAAACTTAAATAGTAGGCATAAAAAAACTGCAACCTTAAGTTACCGTTTTAAACAATTAACGTGTTTTAGAAATAATAAATCGCTAAAATTGAATGAATTTCTAGGTCGTCAGTCTTTGTTTGCTAACCAATGCTTATACAGCTCGCTCTGTTGATGTATGAAGTCAAGATTTTACCCCTTTGGTTTTATTTATTTTAACGCTTCCATTCGGGTAAATAACTCATTAAAGAAGTCTTCAAATATGTTCAAACAATGTTCGGAAAAACCACTTAGAATTTCAATTTTATTATTCTTTAATTCAAGGTGTTGAGATTGATTAATATACTTGATTAAATCACTATTCCCTGTTTTTACATGACCAGCAACATGAACAAAGCTATTTCTTATTTGCTGAATCTTGGTAATTTCTTTCCATGATTTGTGACTAGTTGGAAAATCCAAAAGAACAACTTTTTCGAGGTAGCGCTTGCCTTGATCAATAATTCCGTTAGCTTCAAGGTCTTTCATTTTTACTGGGTTTTCTATAGAAGATTGATACACCAAACAAATTCGATTGATTGTGTCTTCCAAAATAGTATAAATACTAATAAGTTCCGATTTTCGTTGGATGTTAGGGTAAACCTTACTTAACTCCCAGTATTCATCATGAGAATTTTCGTAGTATTCTGCTCTTTCAAAATCTTCCCATTCAGCAGTTATCTCTGCTGCATGTTTTTCAAATGCTTTTACTTCTTGATTTAGAAACGACTCAACATTTCTTGTATGTTGTTTAAACGTTTCCAAGTCCATCATTATGCCCATTTTTAAAAATGGCATTCTAAAATTTTTCACGAATCGTCCTTAATAAATATAACGGCCGCATAAACTGCGGAACAAGTTGGGTGATATTTTTGCGCTCATTGTTTTTGCAAAAAATCGCTCAGTTTGTGGAGTCAGATTTGATGTGCTTGTTATGTGCCTACTCCCCATTTAAATTTGCTATAAACTTGTCTATAGATGACATGTATTCAAGGAATACATCAACATTTGCAATCAAATCAGAGAAAGATATATCACTAGCATCATCATTGTGATGAATTATATTATTTCTTTTATTTACAATAGAGTTAATAAGTTCCTTATGCTCATTAAACTTATCATCAGAATTTAAATCTATTCCTATTAATTTAAATGCTTTGATCGTTTTATAAGGATTGCCTGAAATTGCATCTGAAATCTCTTTTTTGTTAAATCTATAGTTAGCATCTTCAAATGCCAATTCTTTTTCTTTGACGTCTTTGGTTAACTTCCAGTACAAAAAATTATGTGGTATAGATGCATCTTTTAACCGCTCACTAATTCTATTTGTATGTTCAAAGGCAACATCTTGCAAGTAGGCTTCCAAATAGGTACAAATATTTATTAAGTAAGACTTAACAAAGAAATTGATATTATCCGAAAAAATTTCGTCCGGATCTTCTTTCAAGACCCTAGATTCTGACTGACTGATAATTCCTTTAAGTGATGTCAGTAACCTTTCATATTTTCCATATAACTCATTAAACTGCATTTAAAACACCCTTTAGCAAGGTATCCCACTGGGCTCTACGTCTTTGTATTGAACCTTTATTTTGTAAACCACCTGATAAAGTTCTCTTAAATTCATCACTCTGACACAGGGTGGAGTATGCATTTTTAATTTCGGCTGCATATTTTCTTGCAATTTCAGGATCTAACTCACCAACAGTAGTCATCATAAGGTCATAATGAACTAGGCCTTTACGCTTCCTGTCAACCGAAGGATTCACAAATACGTCATCACCAAAAATTTCTTTACAAGTACTTAGTGCTTTCAAAAAACGTTCTCTATGCTCTATAAATTCATGGGCATCAAGTGAACTATTTTTTTCCATGTAGTTGTCTAAAAATGATTTTAAATTGTTATCAAAATTTGACAGGGCTTTATCATCAGAAAAAGCAAAATAGCGCAATACTTGCTCCTCCGGCTCCAAACCATCTCTGACTGAGTTTGAATTGTCTGCTAAGCCAAATCTCTTAATTTCATCATCAGCACCTAACTCGGCTAAAAGTTGATCTAATTCACCGGGATAAATAGCGTGTCTTATTTCCTGATCTGATAACTCAACAGCGCCTTGGTTTAAGCGTGAAAAAATTTCTCTTATTAAGCTTTTAGGGTTGTCTTTCCTTAAAACTATACATCTAATTGTTGTTGTTTCTAGATCTGTTTGGTAAGAGCCTAATTCTGAGAATTTTTTCCCTTCTAGCTCTTTAAATGTAGTTAACCCTTCTAGAGCAAACTCATTTTTAAAAAAACGATTTATGGTTGTTAAACGCTGTAAACCATCTATTACCATATGGGTACCATCTTCATCTTCAGCAAAATAACAAGAAGGCAACGGTATTCTCATTAAACATGATTCTATAAACTTCGAGGATCTTCCCCAACCATCTTTATCCCATTTATATTTTCTTTGAAAATCAGGATCTAATTTTAACTTAGCTGGTTTGGAGTTAATTCTACTTACCAGTGTTTCGAAGGGGTAATCTAAAGGATATAAACTTAACATTTTTTCTTGTGATGAATCACTCATATAGTTTCTTCTTTAATTATAAGATTATAAATATGGTTCGATATAAAACTGGCACATAACAGCTTATTGAACATCACTTTGGGGGGTTATTAAACCCCAAAACGGCGTATATTACATGGCTCAATAATTCCACTAAATAACTTCAATGTAAACAAGTTATAAAATTACCGTTGTTAAAATACACCAAAACGACTTTTAACAATGTTATTAGACAAAACATTGTTAACTGTCTATATGTACAGCATTATTTTTTAAGTTGAATATCGTTTATTAAATCTCTGTTTCTAAACATGATTAAATTATAATGGTGCGCTTTAAAACAAAAAAAGCACAACCCAAAAGGCTGTGCTTTTTAATAAACTAACACTCATACGTTTATAAAGATTAGTTTACAAACGAATACCGCCGTCTATCTCTACTACACGGCCAGTAAAAAAATCGTTTTCGATAATATACTGAGCAGTATGGGCTATTTCAGCGGTTTCACCTAAGCGCCCTACTGGTGTTACAGCAAGCATGCGCTGTTTAGCTTCTGGCTTCATTACATCGGTCATTGCGGTGCTAATAACACCTGGGGCAATGGCGCCAACGCGAATACCAAAACGGCCAAGCTCTTTAGCCCATGTAGTGGTTAGTGCCACAACACCGGCTTTTGAGGCGGCATAGTTAGTTTGGCCAATATTACCCGCACGCGCTACGCTCGACATATTTACAATTACGCCGCCTTTACCTGATTCAATCATGTGGCTAGCCGCTTCGCGCCCTGCCAAAAATACACCTGTTAGGTTAACGTCAATCACTGATTGAAATTGATCAAGCGACATTTTTTTAACCACTTTGCCGTCTTTGGCTTTTATAAACATGCCATCGCGTAAAATGCCGGCGTTATTAATTAATACCCCAATATGACCAAAGTCACTGTTAATGGTATTAAATACGTCTTCAACTTCGCTCTCAACGGTTACATTAGCGCTGTAGCCTTTAATAGTGCCTGTTACGCCTGCTAATGCAGATAGCTGCTCGGTTGCTTCATTTAACTGGGCTTGCGCCATATCAATTAAGGCAATATTAGCGCCCATTAAGGCAAACTTTTGCGCCATTGCAAAACCTAAGCCTTGTGCGCCGCCGGTAATAACTACGGTATTATTTTTTATTTCCACAATACTTTCCTACTTCGAAAACAATTTAAAAATGGCACTAAAATCATCACTGCCTGCACCTTGGTGCTGCATCATAGTGTATAAATTTTTAGCCATTGAGCCCATTGGCGTCAGTGAATTACTCTGCTGCGCCGCTTCCATAGCAAGGCCTAAGTCTTTAGCCATTAAATCAACCATAAAGCCGGGTTTATAGTCGTTACTAGCTGGTGCGGTTTCCATAACACCTGGGCAGGGGTTATAAAGTTCTAACGTCCAGTTTCGACCCGAGCTTGCGCTCATTATATCGCTGAGTACTTTTGCGTCGAGACCGTTATTAATGCCCATTTGAATGGCTTCACTAGTACCTGCCATTAAAATACTCAACAGCATATTGTTACATATTTTAGCAACTTGCCCTGCACCAATATCACCAGCATGGAATATGTTTTTACCCATATCGACTAATACAGTATTGGCTTTATCGAATGCAGTTTGCTCACCACCAACGATAAACGTAAGCGTGCCTGCCGTTGCCCCTGCTACACCACCCGATACAGGTGCATCAACAAACGCAATGCCTTGCTCGCCAAGGGCATGGCCTACATCACGAGCCGATTGTGCATCTATGGTTGAACAATCAATCACTAAGGTACTTTTACTCAGTACTTTAATTAAACCCGATTGCTCGTCTGTGCCTAAATAAAGTGATTTAACATGTTTGCTTGCCGGTAGCATGCTAATTAGCACATCAGCCTCGTGCGCACAGTCACTTGCGCTTTGCGCCGCACTAGCCCCATGATTCACAAGCTCTTTAACGGCCTCTGCACTTAAGTCAAAAACGCGCACACTGTGGCCTGCTTTAACTAAGTTTGCTGCCATTGGGCCGCCCATGTTTCCTAAACCAATAAATCCTATATTAAGTTTACTCATCGCTTTACCCTTGTAAATTTAGTTGTGAAAAGTACGGCTCTAACGGATGTTGCTCGCCAAAGCGATTTGCAAAAAAGCTCTCTACTACTTCGCTTGGCACATCTTTAAGAGTGTTAAATTGCCACTGTGGCGTACCGTCTTTATCGATTAGTAAGGCACGTACACCTTCTTGAAATTCGCCCACTTCGCCAGCACGAACCGACATGCCCAATTCCATTTTAAAACACTCAGCTAAGTTTTTACCTTTGCTGTGTTTAAGCTGCTCACTCACTAAAGCACAACTTAATGGACAACCATGCGCCAACGATTTTTGTGCACGTTGTAGCCATTTGTCATCTGTGGTTAGGTTTAAAATGTAATCTACCTGCTGCTGTAACGTGTCAAACTCGCCTAACTTTTGAATTAGCGATAAGTTAGTTTTTAAATTGCCTTTAGGCATACGGCTAGAGTTGTTATCTAACTCAATAAGCAAGTTACTAAGCTTGTCGTGGTTTAAACTTGCTGTTTTACCCCATTTAGTATTGAGTAACGCTTCAACAAGCTCTGGGTATTTATCGGCATTTACAAAGTGATCGGCAAGCGATACAAGCTTAGCGTCTTCACAATTTATAGATGCCGAGGTCAGCCCTAAAAACAAACCAACATGGGCGGGCATTTTATGTAAAAAATAACTGCCACCTACATCAGGGTAAAGACCAATGGTTTGCTCTGGCATAGCAATGCGTGATGTTTCGGTAACAACACGATGACTGGCACCGGCCATTAAACCTAAACCGCCGCCCATTACAATACCGTTACCCCACACTAAAATGGGTTTGTTGTAGCAGTGAATTAGGTAATCGAGCTGATACTCTTGAGTAAAAAACTCTTCAACCAATGAGCTCGGTTTACCCTCACTCATTGCTTTGTGTAAGCTCACTACATCGCCACCGGCACAAAATGCTTTTTCACCTGCGCCTTTAAGAACCACTAATGCAATGTTATCGTCTTTGTCCCATTGCTGTAGTTGTGGCTCGAGTAAGCTGATCATCTCAAAATTTAACGCGTTTAATGACTTAGGCGCGTTAAGCGTAGCAAAACCAATGAGTCGGCCATTGTCTGTGGTTGCCGTTTCAAATACCACGGCAGCATCAGCTGAATTTAAACGGGTTAATTCACTCATTAGCCATTCACCCAATTAGCTTTGCGTTTTTCTAAAAAGGCGTTCACGCCCTCTTGCTGATCTTCGGTATCAAATAAACCAACAAACAGCTCTCGCTCCAGTGGCAATGCATTCGCCATTGGCTGATGACGCCCTTTTTGAATCAATGTTTTACATGCAGCAACCGACGATGGGCTTTGCTCTGACACTTGGTTTGCCAGTTTTAGTGCTGCAGCAAAGCTTTCACCTTGTGCAACTACTTCTTCCACTAAGCCAATTTGCAGCGCTTTATCGGCTTTTAAGCGCTCACCGCATAAAATCATGCGTTTTGCCCAGCCTTCACCTACGAGCCATGCTAAGTTTTGCGTTCCACCAGCACAGGGTAATAAACCCACTTTGGCTTCAGGCAATGCCATTTGTGCTTGCTCTTCTGCAATACGAATATCACAAGCAAGCGCTACTTCAAGCCCGCCACCCATTGCATAACCATTAATGGCTGCAACCGACACGCCTCTAAAATTAGTTAGCGCTTCAAACGCTTCACCAAATACACATGACATATCTGCAGCTACACCTTTGTCGCCACTGGCAAATACATTTAGGTCGGCACCGGCGCTAAAAAACTTCTCGCCTTCACCAGTCAGTACTAATGCATAAATATTTTTATTGGTGTTGAGCTGATTAACTGTGTCTTTAAGCGCCACTAAGGTGTCTTTCGTCCAGGTATTCGCTGGCGGATTCGACATAGTTAAAATAGCAACATGACCTTCAATAGTTAATTCAATGCTAGGATTTGACATACTAATCTCCTTATAAAACTTCGCTGGCTGATTCGGCTAAGATACGACGTGCAATAATCACGCGCATAATTTCGTTAGTGCCTTCTAAAATTTGATGAACACGTACGTCACGTACATGGCGTTCAAGTGGGTACTCTTTAATGTAACCGTAGCCCCCATGAATTTGCAGCGCATCGTTACACACAGTAAAACCGACATCGGTTGCAAAACGTTTAGCCATAGCACAGTAAGTGGTTTTTTCACTGTCGTTAGTATCAAGTTTAAACGCAGCGAGTCGAACCATTTGGCGTGCTGCTACAAGCTCGGTATTCATATCGGCAATTTTAAATTGTAGCGCTTGAAATGCTGCCAATGGCTTACCAAATTGGGTACGCTCTTTTAAATACTCACGTGCGGTATTAAGTGCCGCTTGTGCAGTACCAATAGAGCAAGTTGCAATATTAATACGGCCGCCATCTAAGCCTTGCATGGCAAACTTAAAGCCTTCGCCCTCAGCGCCTAATAAGTTTGCTGCTGGAATTCGTACATCTTCAAAACTAATTAAGCGTGTTGGTTGTGCATTCCAACCCATTTTTTCTTCTGCTTTGCCGTACTCAATACCTTTGGCATCTGCAGGTACAACAAACGCTGAAATGCCACTTGGGCCATCAGCCCCTGTACGTGCCATTACCACTAAAATTTCTGTTTCACCGGCGCCTGAAATAAACATTTTTGAGCCGTTAATAATATACTCATCACCATCACGAACTGCTTTAGTTTTTAATGACGCAGCATCAGAGCCAGAGCCTGGCTCAGTTAAACAGTACGATGCCAGTAATTCACCCATTACCAATTGCTCAACGTATTTGTCTTTTACAGCATCGGTACCAAAGCTTGCGATCATCCAGGTTGCCATATTATGAATGGTCAGCATAGCTGTAGTTGCTGTACAACCCAGTGCAAGTTGCTCAAAAATAATGCTTGAATCTAAACGAGATAAACCTAAGCCACCGGCTTCTTCTGGGGTGTATAAGCCACAAAAACCAAGCTCACCAGCGGCTTTTATTGTGTCTTTTGGGAAAATATGTTCGCGATCCCACTTAGCAGCATGTGGTGCTAGTTCAGATTCTGCGAATTGGCGCGCCGTTTGCGCAAAAGCTTGTTGATCTTCAGATAAGTTAAAGTCCATGGTAGACCTCTTGTTGTGTTTTATTTGTTGTCGGTGCATCCCATAACGGGAGTTATTAGTGAGGAGCGACAACATTATATGTTGTGCCCCTCTTTTTTATTGATTATGCGGTTAAAATGTTACTTAAGATTAATACTCATATTTGGGCCTGAAGCGATATCATCTTCAAACCAGCGTGAGGTAATGGTTTTAGTTTCTGTGTAAAAACGAATACCTTGTTTACCATACGTGTGAGTATCGCCGTAGAATGAGCCTTTCCAACCCGTGAACGAGAAAAATGGTAAAGGCACAGGAATTGGCACATTAATACCCACTTGACCCACTTCAATTTCGTGTTGGAATTTACGCGCAGCCGCACCACTTGAGGTAAATAGTGAGGTACCGTTGCCGTAAGGGCTTTCGTTAATAAGCGCAATGGCTTCTTCAAGGGTATCAACAAACATACACGCCAATACAGGGCCAAAAATCTCTTCTTTGTACAAGTTCATATCTTTGGTTACATCAGTAAATAACGTAGGACCTACCCAGTTACCTTGCTCGTAACCTTCAACGGTAAAATCAGAGCCATCAATTAAACAGGTAGCGCCTTGTGCTTTACCATCGGCAATCAGTGATAAAATACGTGCTTTTGCAGCAGGCGATGTTTGTGGGCCATAAGCCGCGTCTGCATCATCCCAAACACCTGGGCGTACACCTTCAAAGCCTGCTTTAATTTCATCAACCCAGTCTTTTGCTTGACCAACAAATACCGCCACAGAAATACCCATACAGCGCTGACCTGCCGCACCTACAGAGGCACCCACAAGGTTATTAACAACATGCGATTTACTCGCATCAGGCATAATTACCATGTGGTTTTTTGCGCCAACACACGCTTGAACGCGTTTTAAGTTTTGTGTGCCTTTAGAGTAAATATAGGCACCTACACCACATGAACCCACAAATGAAATAGCACGAACGGCTTTGTCTTCTAATAAGCGGTCTACTTGTGGTTTAGTACCGTGCACAACTTGTAACACGCCTTTTGGTGCACCGGCTTCAATAAATAGCTCAGCTAAGCGCATTGGAGTAAGTGGATCTTGCTCAGAGGGTTTTAAAATAAAGGTGTTACCACACACAATTGCCAGTGGGAACATCCACAATGGGATCATTGCCGGAAAGTTAAATGGCGTAATACCTGCACACACACCCAGTGGTTGCATGTAAGAATACGTATCGATTTTGCGCGCTACGTTTTCCATGGTTTCACCCATCATTAACGACGGCGCATTAGCAGCTTGTTCAACTACTTCAATACCACGCCACACATCACCTTTTGCATCTTCAAAGGTTTTGCCTAGCTCATGACAAATAATAGTGGCTAGTTCATCATGGTTTTCTTTTAATAGCGCCGCGTATTTCATCATGATGCGCGCACGCTCAGTAATAGGCACATCTTTCCATGTTTTAAATGTTTCGCTTGCTGATGCAATCGCCGCATCCATCTCTGCGTCTGTTGCACATGGCACTTGCGCGAGCACTTCTTGATTAGCTGGGTTTACAACATCGATTAATTCATTTGACGTTGACTGAACGAACTCGCCGTTAATTAGTAAAGGTACTTGGTGCATAATAAATCCTATTGACTCAATTTAATTTCCGCAGCGCTGTGATTTTTATAGTTGCTGCGGCTTTGTTATCAGTTAAAGTGCTTCGACTGCCATAGCAACGGCTTCACCGCCACCTATACACAAAGACGCAACGCCTTTTTTGAGGCCTCGGTTTTTAAGCGCATGAATAAGTGTTACTAAAATACGTGCGCCACTAGCACCAATTGGGTGGCCTAGTGCACATGCACCACCATTCACGTTTACTTTGCTTTCATCGAGCTTTAATTCATTAATAGCCAGCATAGTGACCATGGCAAACGCTTCATTAATTTCCCATAAATCAACATCGGCGGTTGTCCAGCCAGCTTTTTCAAGAACGCTGTTCATTGCGCCCACTGGGGCTACGGTAAATTCACTTGGTTTTTGAGAGTGAGTGCTATGAGCAACAATTCTACAAAGTGGTGTTAAACCCTCAGCTTTTGCTTTTGATTCGCTCATTAGTATTAGCGCAGCACCACCATCTGAAATAGACGATGAATTAGCGGCAGTAATAGTGCCGTCTTTTTTAAATGCAGCTCTTAAGCTTGGAATTTTTTCAGGACGTGCGTTGCCAGGTTGCTCATCAATTGAAACCGTGACATCGCCTTTACGCGTTTTAATAGTGTGCGGAGTAATCTCGTTATCAAACCACCCATTGTCTATGGCTGCGTTTGCTTTACTTAATGAACCCAGTGCAAACGTATCCATTTGCTCACGACCAATACCATATTCATCGGCTGTATCTTGAGCAAAGCATCCCATTGCTTTATTGTCGTAGGCGTCTTCTAGGCCATCACTCATCATGTGATCTTTAATTTCGCCATGTCCCATACGCATACCGCCACGGGCTTTAGGAATAAAGTAAGGTGCATTGGTCATGCTTTCCATACCACCAGCGATTGCTGATTCAATAGAACCTGCTTTAATAAGGTCATTCGCTAACATCGCTGCTTTTAATCCAGAGCCACATACTTTATTAATAGTGGTAGCGCCGGTGCTTAGTGCAAGCCCTGCTTTAAGCATTGCTTGACGCGCAGGTGCTTGGCCTAAACCGGCTGGTAATACGCAGCCCATAATTACTTCATCAATTGCATCATTGCTTAAACCCGTTTGAGCAAGTGCGCCTGCAATGGCCGTAGCACCTAATTCGGTAGACTGCGCATCACTTAGTGCGCCCATAAATCCACCCATTGGGGTGCGTTTTGCTGCTACAATTACAACGCTTTCGAAAGACATAAAAGGCTCCATTTTCAATTAACGCAAACATGTTTTATTATGTTTAGCTTAATGTTTAAACTAATCTGATAAATACGAGCATACATAAAATTTACGTTTACGCCAACGTAAATCTAAAATCAACTTTCTAATTAGTGTAAAAACTGTAAAGTTAGCTTGCTAAAAATTTATTACATACTGTCTAACTGGCTTATAACGTTTATAAACACTCAACTTCTGCTGCATATCCGCTTTTATTTTATACGTCTAAAGTATAACGACCAGATCGCACTTTACCTTTACGTAAACTTCACTTATATTGGAGTTATTCGAATGAGGTAAACATTACAATGAAATCAGATAATCAAACAAACTTTGCAAATTCAGCCAACGAGCCGGCTAAAAACGAACAAACTTTTAGCATTAGTGAATTGGCTAAAGAATTTGATATTACCACCCGCTCTATCCGTTTTTACGAAGACCAAGGGTTAATATCGCCAGAGCGCAATGGTCAAACACGTATTTACTCAAAGCGCGACAAGGTACGCCTTAAGCTAATACTGCGCGGTAAACGTTTAGGTTTCACCTTAGCTGAAACAGGTCGTTTGTTTGAACTGTATGATGCTGATAAATCAAGTGCAAAACAGTTAGTTACTATGCTTGACCTTATCAGTGAGAAAAAAGCCGATCTTTCACAACAGATGGATGACATTAAAGTGGTTCTTATGGAACTGGTCACCGCTGAACGTCGCTGTCGCGACACGCTTAGCAAAATAGATGAATAAAATATAACAACGTCATCAACACACAGGAATTAATCATGAGCACTATTTCACTATATAAAGAAATGAACTTTGGCCTTGGCGAAACTGCAGATATGATCCGCAGTCACGTAAACAGCTTTGCCAGTCAAGAAATTGCCCCACTAGCTGAAAAAACTGACCTTGATAATGCGTTCCCCAATGAACTTTGGCCGCAAATGGGTGAAATGGGCGTGCTTGGCATGACCGTGGATGAAGAGTTTGGTGGTGCTGGTTTAGGCTATTTAGAGCACGTTATTGCCATGGAAGAAATTAGCCGTGCAAGTGCCTCTATTGGTTTAAGCTACGGTGCGCATTCAAACCTGTGTGTTAATCAAATAAACCGTAATGGTTCACAAGCACAAAAAGAAAAATACTTACCTAAACTAATTAGCGGCGAGCACATTGGTGCACTGGCGATGAGTGAGCCTAACGCGGGCTCTGATGTTGTTTCTATGAAACTTAAAGCAGAGAAAAAAGGCGATAAATACATTTTAAACGGTAATAAAATGTGGATCACTAATGGCCCTGACGCTGATACGTTGGTAATTTATGCAAAAACAGATTTAAACGCCGGCGCTAAAGGGATTACGGCCTTTATTGTAGAAAAAACATTTCCTGGTTTTTCAACCGCACAAAAGCTCGACAAACTCGGCATGCGTGGCTCAAATACCTGTGAATTGGTATTTGAAAACTGTGAAGTACCTGAAGAAAATATTTTAGGTAACTTAAACGAAGGCGTTAAGGTACTTATGAGTGGCCTTGATTATGAGCGTGTTGTTTTAGCGGCTGGCCCACTTGGCATAATGCAAGCGTGTATGGATATAGTGGTGCCTTACATCCATGAGCGTAAGCAATTTGACAGCCCTATTGGTCAATTTCAGTTAATACAAGGCAAAATTGCTGATATGTATACACAAATGAACGCAGCTCGCTCATATGTGTACACAGTAGCAAAAGCATGTGATCGCGGCGAAACCACCCGTAAAGACGCTGCTGGCGCAATTTTATATGCTGCTGAGCTTGCAACTAAAATGGCATTAGATGCAATTCAGATTTTAGGCGGCAATGGTTACATAAACGAATACGCAACAGGTCGCTTACTGCGTGATGCGAAATTATATGAAATTGGTGCGGGCACCTCTGAAATACGCCGTATGTTAATTGGTCGCGAATTATTCACTGAAAGCCGCTAAGGATTAGTTATGACGATTTTAAAATCGAGCGTTAATCCGCATGATCCAAATTTTGTGCAAAATCACAACAACATGTCGGCGCTAGTGGATGATTTACGTAGTAAAGCAGCAACAATACGTTTAGGCGGTGGCGCTGCGCTAAAAGAGCGCCATGAAGGCCGCGGTAAATTGTTTGTCCGTGACCGTATTACCACTTTGCTAGATGAAGGCTCGCCATTTTTAGAAATATCGCAATTTGCTGCCTTTGGCGTTTATGAACAAGATATTCCTTGTGCCGGTGTGGTTGCAGGTATTGGTCGCGTTAAAGGCGTCGAATGTATGGTGATTGCTAATGATGCGACAGTAAAAGGCGGCACCTATTTCCCGCTGACTGTTAAAAAGCATTTACGCGCTCAAGACATCGCCGAACGTTGTCATTTACCGTGTATTTATTTAGTTGACTCAGGTGGCGCAAACTTACCTGAGCAAGACGACGTATTCCCTGACAAACTGCATTTTGGTCGTATTTTTTATAATCAAGCGCGTATGTCGGGTAAAGGCATTCCACAAATTGCTGTGGTTATGGGGTTATGTACTGCAGGTGGTGCGTATGTTCCTGCTATGGCCGATGAAAGTATTATTGTAAAAGAGCAAGGCACTATCTTTTTAGCTGGTCCGCCGCTGGTAAAAGCTGCCACCGGTGAAGTAGTTACTGCAGAAGAGCTTGGTGGCGCCGATGTACACTGTAAAACATCAGGTGTGGCCGATCATTACGCAGAAAATGATGCTCATGCCTTGTCGATTGCTCGCCAATGTATTGAACGAATTAACTATTCGCGCCCTACCTCACCATTAATAGAAGAAGTAAAAGCCCCTCGTTATGATATTAACGAACTTTACGGCATTGTCGGTACTGATCTTAAAAAGCCATTTGATGTCCGTGAAGTCATTGCGCGTACTGTTGATGATTCATCGTTTGATGAATTTAAACGCTACTTTGGTGAAACACTGGTAACAGGTTTTGCCAGTATTTATGGTCATCCCGTAGGCATAGTGGCCAACAACGGTATTTTATTTAGTCAGTCAGCGCAAAAAGGCGCGCACTTTATTCAACTATGTGCTCAGCGCAATATTCCACTGGTATTTTTACAAAACATCACTGGCTTTATGGTCGGTAAAAAATACGAGTCTGAAGGCATTGCTAAACACGGCGCTAAAATGGTGATGGCGGTATCGTGTGCCGATGTACCCAAATTTACTATTTTAATCGGTGGCTCATACGGTGCAGGTAACTATGGTATGTGTGGCCGAGCATTTGAACCGACCATGATGTGGATGTGGCCGAATGCCCGTATTTCAGTTATGGGTGGTGAACAAGCCGCTGGTGTAATGGCGCAAGTAAAACAAGATGGTTTAGCCCGCAAAGGCGAAAGCATGAGCGAGCAACAAATTAGCGATTTTAAAAAGCCAATCATCGATCAATACGAACAGCAAGGTCATCCTTATTATGCCAGTGCCCGTTTGTGGGATGATGGCATTATTGACCCTGCTGATACACGCAATGTTCTAGGGCTTGCACTTAGCGCAGCTAAAAATGCTCCTGAGCGTGAATCAAAATTTGGCGTATTTAGAATGTAATGGGAGCTTAAAATGTCAGTAACACTACAAATAACAAAATCTAATGTGGCTGTACTTGTTTTAAGTCGCCCAGAAAAACGCAATGCCTTTAATAGCGACGTTATCCATGAGCTTATTCAATGTATTGAACATGCTAATACGCTCGATATTCGTGCCCTTGTATTAAAAACTGAGGGTAAACACTTTTCAGCCGGTGCCGATTTAGCCTGGATGAAATCGATGGCAGATAACAACTATAACGATAATTTGGCCGATTCAATGCAGCTGGCTAAGTTAATGCAAGTTTTAGCACAAAGCCCACACCCTACAATTTGTGCGGTACAAGGCGCAGCATTTGGTGGCGCATTGGGCTTAATTGCTTGCTGTGATATCGCGCTCAGTAAAGACGACGCTCAATTTTGTTTAAGTGAGGTTAAATTAGGTTTAATTCCTGCTGTTATTAGCCCTTATGTAATAAAAGCTATTGGTGAGCGCGCTGCTCGTCGCTATTTTTTAACGGCTGAGGTATTTGATGCGCATACGGCTAAACAGCTGGGGCTAGTTCACCAAATTACAGGGAATTTAGACTGTGCACTGGATAACCTACTACAAACGCTGATAGATAATGGCCCGGTAGCGGTTAAAGCAGCTAAAGCGCTTATTAATGATGTGGCAAACAAAGAAATCGATAACGAAATAATTGCGCTCACTGCAGAACGTATAGCCAAAATTCGTGTATCAGACGAAGGTCAAGAAGGCCTAACTGCCTTTTTTGAAAAACGCTCTCCCCAATGGCAACTCTAGGACGCATTATGAACACAGTACACTTACAAAAAATTCTGATTGCTAATCGCGGAGAGATTGCTTGTCGTATTATGCGAACAGCAAAGCAAATGGGCTTGACCACGGTTGCGGTTTATTCAGATGCAGATAAAAACGCTCAACATGTAAAAATGGCTGATGAAGCCTACCATATTGGTGCAGCGCCGAGTAAAGACTCATACCTAGTTGCTGATAAAATACTAAACGTTGCCAAAATGAGTGGCGCCGATTGTATTCACCCTGGTTATGGATTTTTATCTGAAAACAGCGAATTTGCTAATGTTTGTGAAGCCAATAACATTGCCTTTATTGGGCCACCAGCAAGCAGCATAGAAGCTATGGGCTCTAAAACCCGTGCAAAAGAAATTATGGCAGCCGCTAATGTTCCTTTGGTGCCAGGTTATTATGGCGATAAACAAGACCCTAGCTTTTTACAAGCTGAGGCTGGAAAAATTGGCTACCCTGTGCTTATCAAAGCGGCCTTTGGTGGCGGTGGTAAAGGCATGCGTATTGTTTCAAAAGCCAGTGAGTTTATAAGCGCATTAGAAGGCGCTAAACGTGAAGCTATTGCCGGTTTTGGTAATGATCTGGTTTTGCTTGAGCGTTATGTTGACCAACCACGCCATGTTGAAGTACAAGTATTTGCTGATAACTATGGCAACTGTGTGTATTTAGGTGATCGTGATTGTTCATTGCAGCGTCGGCATCAAAAAGTGATTGAAGAAGCGCCTGCCCCCGGTTTATCAGACTCATTGCGAAAAGAAATGGGCGAAGCCGCGGTACGATGTGCCCTAGCAATTGACTACCGAGGCGCTGGCACTGTGGAATTTTTACTCTGTGGTGATGAGTTCTTTTTCATGGAAATGAATACTCGCTTGCAAGTAGAGCACCCAGTGAGTGAAATGGTCACAGGCGTTGATTTAGTTAATTGGCAAATTAATGTAGCCAGTGGTTTAGCGTTACCTTTAGCGCAAGCAGATATTCAGCTACAAGGCCACAGCTTTGAAGCACGTATTTATGCTGAAGATCCAAGTAATGACTTTATTCCGTGCTCTGGCACTATTGAGGCACTATATACGCCCGCTAACAGTGAATATGTACGTATTGATACTGGTATTGCCCAAGGTGATGAAATAAGCCCGTATTACGATCCAATGATTGCCAAACTTATTGTTCATGATGATAACCGCGACCAAGCACTTTCCCGTTTACAACAAGCATTAACACAATTTCATTTAGCCGGATTTAGCACTAATATCAGCTTTTTGTATAATTTAGCGATTCATCCACGCTTTAAACAAGGTGCTCCAAGCACCCACTTTATTGCAGAGCAAGGTGAAGCGTTAGTTACTATTGACCCGTCTTTATTACAAACTAGCCGCTTAATTGCTGGCTTTTCGTATTTAGCATCACTTGGTAGTAATACAAATAGTGCAAATCCATGGCAACAATTACATGGGTTTAGTTTAAATGCGCCGCAACAAGTTAACATTCCATTTAGCGATACCCCCTTAAACGCAATAAAAACCGCGAAGGGCTATAGCATGACCATTAATGACAACACCTTTGAAGTGCAAGGTGAGTTAACTAATGGCTACTGCAACGTATCGATTAATGGCGCTAAACACACTGCGCATGTTAGCCACGTTGATAATGCCATTACTGTAATGAACCAAGCACTGCAAACTAAGTTTGAATGTGTTGATAAACATTTCATCAGCTCACATGAAAATGAGGCTTTACCCCTTGCTGCGCCACTTAATGGTACTGTAGTTAAACACTTGTTAGAGGTGGGAAGCACCATTACTAAAGGCGATGCAGTGGTTATAATTGAAGCAATGAAAATGGAATACACGCTTAATGCCCCACATGATGGCGTATTAAAAAGTTACTGTTTTGCTGAGGGTGAACTGGTAAGCCATGGCGCTTTACTGGCCATAGTTGAAGACACAACTGCAGAGGAACCCGCTTAATATGAGTTCATTATTACCTAAAGCAGTGCGCATTGTTGAAGTGGGCGCCAGAGATGGACTTCAAAATGAAGCCGCTGTAGAAACTGCTGATAAAATAACGCTTATTAACGCACTCGCCGCTGCAGGCATAAAAGACATAGAAGCTGGTGCGTTTGTCTCACCTAAATGGGTGCCACAAATGGCAGACTCTAGTGAAGTAATAAGCGCACTTAATTTACCTGAGGTTAATCTCAGTGCCCTTACCCCTAATTTAAAAGGGGCAGAGGCAGCCCATGCTGTAGGTATTAAAGAATTTGCAATATTTACCGCAGCGAGCGAAGCATTTTGCCAAAAAAATATTAACTGCTCTATTGAGCAAAGTTTGGCGCGTTTTAGTGAAGTTATGGCTTTTGCAAAGGCGCATAACATTCGCGTGCGCGGTTATGTAAGTTGTGTATTAGGTTGCCCGTATGAGGGAGATGTTGACCCTCATACTGTACTGGCTGTTGCTGCTAAACTCTTAAAAATGGGATGTTATGAAATTAGCCTAGGTGACACCATAGGTGTTGGCACACCCGCTAAAGTAATAGAGCTACTTACATTGCTACTTAAACATATTGATAAATCTAAACTTGCTGTACATTTTCATGACACATACGGGCAAGCGCTCACAAATATTTACGCTGCTCTAAACCTTGGTATAGCAACGGTTGACAGTGCTGTTGCCGGCCTTGGTGGCTGCCCATATGCCAAAGGCGCGTCAGGAAATGTTGCCACCGAAGATGTTGTATACTTACTGCAAGGACTTGGCATTGAGCATGGAATTGATTTACAAAGGCTTGCTGAGGCAGGTTGGCAAATTACGAGTGCACTGAACAAACAACCTGCTAGCAAGGTTTCTGCAGCATTACACGCACAATAATTAAATAGCACAGAATGAGGAGTGACTCATGGCCGGTTTTGATAAAGTAGTTTCTAGTTATGAAGCTGCAATGGAAGGTTTAAAAGACGGCGATACAATAATAGCCGGTGGTTTTGGCTTATGTGGTATCCCTGAGGGTCTAATTGCCCAAATTAAAAAAATGCAAACTAAAGAATTAACCGTTGTTTCCAATAACTGTGGTGTTGATGACTTTGGTTTAGGGCTGTTACTGCACGACAAGCAAATTAAAAAAGTGGTCGCCTCATACGTTGGCGAAAATGCCTTGTTTGAACAGCAACTACTAAGTGGCGAGATTGATGTAGAACTTACGCCACAAGGTACTCTTGCTGAAAAAATGCGTGCTGGTGGTGCAGGAATACCTGCTTTTTACACAGCCACAGGTTACGGCACACCGGTTGCTGAGGGTAAAGAAGTAAAAGAGTTTAATGGTCGCCCTTATATTTTAGAAGAGTCAATTACCGGTGAATTCGCTATTGTAAAAGCATGGAAAGCGGATCGCTACGGCAACTTAGTATTTCGTCATACAGCCATGAACTTCAATCCAATGGCGGCTACTGCGGGTAAAATTACCGTTGCAGAAGTAGAGGAAATTGTTGAACCAGGCGAACTTGAGCCAAGCCAAATACATACGCCAGGAATTTTTGTTAACCGCGTTATAAAAGGTAACTTTGAAAAACGCATTGAACGTGTTACCACACGAGATTAAGCAGGAGCACTAACAATGGCATTATCACGTGAACAAGTCGCAATGCGCGTAGCTCAAGAGTTACAAGATGGGTTTTATGTTAATTTGGGCATTGGTATTCCGACACTCGTCGCAAACTATGTACCCGATGGCATAGAAGTTATGCTACAGTCCGAAAATGGTCTTTTAGGCATGGGCGAATACCCTACTAAAGCCACTGTTGATGCGGATATGATCAACGCGGGTAAAGAAACCGTGACGGCAGCTACCGGTGCAGCTATATTTAATAGTGCAGATAGTTTTGCCATGATACGGGGTGGTCATGTAGACTTAACCGTTCTGGGCGCGTTTGAGGTAGACCAAAACGGTTCTATAGCCTCATGGATGATCCCTAAAAAATTAATTAAAGGCATGGGCGGAGCGATGGATTTAGTCGCAGGTGCAAAAAACATTATTGTTACCATGACCCATGCCAGTAAACACGGCGACTCTAAGTTATTAGAAAGCTGTACGTTACCGCTAACGGGCGTTAACTGTGTTAAAAAAATAGTTACTGATTTAGCCGTTCTAGAAGTAAAAGACGGCGCATTTCATTTACTAGAACGCGCACCAGGCGTATCAGTTGATGAAATTATTAGCAAAACGGCAGGTAAATTGCTTGTTAATGGTGATATTCCTGAGATGGTGTTTTAAACCACTCATAATTTCACTCTGTACCGACCTCATTCCCAGTGCCAATGGCGCTGAGTTACCCAAAATCCCTCGTAAGAGGGATTTTTTTTGTCTATATTTTAGTTTTTGCACTATAGTGACAATTTAACGCACCACTTAGGTGAATTCGACCTAATAAAATAAATAAATTGCTGATATAGTTAGTTTTTATTTTTGGTTTAATTATTGCCTATTACTAGGCGATTGAAATAACTTTATACTGGATACCATGCAAACACCTATTCGCGGCCTTCGCTCTTTTTGTTTTGCCGCAAAAAGCTTAAGTTTTAAACATGCTGCTAAAGAGCTTTACTTAACGCCCTCGGCTGTAAGCCACCAAATTAAACAGCTAGAAGAGCAGCTAGGCATTGATTTATTTCAAAGACAAACTCGCTCTATTAGTTTAACGCCTGCAGGTAAAAACTTTTTTGAAGCAATTTATCCAATTATAAATATGCTAGAGAGCACCATTAATGAATTTAGTCAGTTACAACAAAATGTAAACTTAACCATTACTCTGCCCGAATTTTTTGCCAGTGAATTGTTAATGCCTAAGCTCAGTGAATGGACCAGCGAGCACCCTAATATTAATTTACACATGGATACCCTCAAAACGCGCAAAGAACTAACTCGCCAAAGTGATTTATCTATAATTTTATCTTCAAGTAAACCGCTTGATGGACTGGCTACTGAGTTATTTAATTTAGAATATATTCCAGCGTGTAATAAAAAACTACTTGAACAATGGCAAAACGATCATTGCCAAGCGCTTAATCAAGTGCCGCTTATTGTGCATAAAGCACGGCCTTGGGCTTGGCATCAGTGGGCAGAAAAAGTTGGGATTGATGACTTTTCACCAACACAAATTATTCAAATAGATAGTATGTTTGGTGTAGCAAGAGCGGCGCAACAAGGAATGGGGATTGCACTTATTCCTCTGCCAATTAGCCAAAGCTGGCTGGATGAGCAATGGCTCTATAAACTGTTTGAACAACCCCTTACCACCAAAGATAAATACTACTTGGTACAACACGGCTCTAGTACGGCAAACCACCCGCTCGACTTATTTGCCAAGTGGGTAATTAACACCTTCAGACAAACAAAGTGACTATTAATTAAACGCCCTTTTATGGGCGTTTTATTATTTACGACCTTTTTAAAATATTTTTTTCGTGTATCACGTAAACCTCAAAAAATAAAATATAACCAGCATTATCAACTACTTGAGCAGCCCCTTGTTGACTGAATTTATAGATTAGTTTTTTTCACTTATTAGTTTTGTTTTTATCGCTTGTCGAAATTGAGTAAAAGCTCTAAAGTTAACTCAACAAATCAGCAACGACCAAAAATAATAAAACGCGTTACTGAAACCAAATTTAATTAGTTTGTAACAACAAGCTAGTAAAAAAGAATCTTTATTGTGTGTGAAGATGTTGTCAGTGTAAAAAACAGCTCAAGTTCGGTGGTGACTTAGCTTGGGTTGTTTTTATTTTACGCTTACACCCGCCAATAAATATAAGAATCTTTATTGTGTGTGAAGATGTTGTCAGTGTAAAAAGCAACTCAAGTTCGGTGGTGACTGAGCTTGAGTTGTTTTTATTTACATTCACATCAGCAACAATAATTCAGCATTAGTTTTTACTAATACAACCCCCCGAATCTTTATTGTGTGTGAAGATGTTGTCAATTGAAATGCAGCGCCCTTTTTTAAGTATCGCTGCTTTTTTTTGCTTAAAATTTCCTTATTTAAACATCATCTGATCTGTTTATTTCCTCACGAGCAACAAATTCTAAGACAGTGGCATTAATACAATATCTATCTTGACCATTTGGCCCTTCACCGGGGAATAAATGCCCTAAATGAATCCCGGTACTTTTAGATTTAAGCTCAATACGTTGCATG
Organism: Pseudoalteromonas sp. DL-6; assembly: GCF_004328665.1. Lineage (NCBI taxonomy): Bacteria > Pseudomonadati > Pseudomonadota > Gammaproteobacteria > Alteromonadales > Pseudoalteromonadaceae > Pseudoalteromonas > Pseudoalteromonas sp. DL-6. The sequence continues at coordinate 1,567,487 of NZ_CP019770.1, read as the reverse complement.
CCCCAACTGTTATCTTCATGCTGCGTTACGCTGTCTTTTACAGGGTGTGTAAACGACAACCAGCCAGTACCCGAATTAAATCTGTCGCGGGTATCAAACAAGGGTTCACCACTGAGTTTATCGATAAAAATGCCATCGGGGGTGTTTTTAAAAATAGCGTATTCTTTGCAATATGGGCTGTCGGTTTTAGCGTTAAACGCTACTTTATAAGCTTCACTGTCACCGAGTTTAAATGCACCTAGCGCTTTATAAAACAGCTCGGCATCCATATAACCTTGGCGAGAATACACTTCTACTCCATCTTCTAAAAATAGTATGGTGGGTGTAGCCCAAGTTGCACTTTTGATAGTTAAGCCGCTAAGCTGATCAGCATGGCGAAATGTCATTGGTATTGTGCCTTTGTAGTCATTGGCTACCGCCGCTTTAAACTTTTCACAGTAAGGGCAGTAATCGCGAGAGTCTAAAATAACAATTTGTTTGCCAGTCGACAATGCAGTGTTATCAACCTGCTGCTTTTCGTCTTGACTAAAAACAACACCGGTTGAATGGTCTGGGCAATAACCGTTTGGATTTTTTTCAAGGTAATTTTGATGATACTCTTCAGCAGAATAAAATTGCTCTAGTGGCTTAATTTGTGTAGCTATTGTTCCATAACCTGCTTTGGTGAGTAACTGCTGGTACTGCTGTGTTACAGCAATCGCGGTGTTTGCTTGCTCGTCACTTGTAGTTAAAATAATAGAGCGATACTGCGTGCCTACATCATTACCTTGGCGGTTTTTTTGAGTCGGATCGTGGCTTTCGTAATAATTTTGCAGCAGCTCTTTTGCCGAAATAATATTGCTATTAAATGTAACCTGCACCACTTCAGCGTAGTTATCTTCATCGAAGCGACGCGATAACTTAGTTATATTTTTGTAGGTTGGTTTAAACCCATGCCCATCGGCATAGCCCGACTCTGCATCGAGTACTCCATTAAGTGCTTCATAGCGTTTTTCTGCCCCCCAAAAACAACCCGAGCCAAGCACTAGCTTTTCTACATGCATAGTGGCATTTAAATCACTGGATTTAGTTACCTCATCTGACGAGATAGCGCTCATCGTACTTAGTAATCCCAACATAGCAAATGTAGCTAATATTAACCCCTTAAACATACGATTACCTCTTAGTTTTAGTTACTCTAAAGCAGACCTGTGAACTCAACAATAAATTTCACACACAACAAAACTTTACGAATGAGGGAGTTTATTCGATCCGAGCTTGTCTATTAATATCGTAATAGTACAACGACTGTGATAGCTTAAATGTAATTAATATTAATGAGTTATCGATATGAGCATGATTCCTAGTATAAAAATTTTAACGAACTCTAGCCTGCTTTTTGATGTTTCTCACTACAGCGAACCACACATACTTGCAACGCAAAAAAAGCTTTGGGCACTCGCCCAACACTGTAAAAACAGCAATGAATTTATCGATTTGGTACCAGCTATGAACTCGTTAACTTTGTATTTAAAGTCCTCAGAAATGCTTAATAAATGGTACAACACCTTAGCTAAGTTATGGGATGAAGTGGATGATTACCCGTTTGATAGCCAGCACCACCAAATTAATACCTACTACCAAGGTGAAGATTTAGATTACGTAGCTAACTATCATCAACTCACAATTGATGAAGTGATTAACTTACATAGTAAAGAGTTATATCACGTTCTATTTTTAGGCTTTGTTCCCGGTTTTCCTTATTTACATGGGCTCAACTCACGGTTATTTACCCCAAGGCGCGATAACCCGCGAGTGAGTGTACCTAAAGGCGCAATTGCTATTGGAGCAGATCAAACTGGTATTTACCCTGAAGATTCGCCAGGTGGTTGGCATATTATAGCTTACACTGATGCCTGCTTATTTGATTCTAAAGCGGCTAATCCTTGCTTATTTAAACCTGGCGATACCATAGAGTTTGTGCCTGTAAAAGGAGTAAGCAATGATTAAAGTAATCAAGAGCGGTATTCAACTAACAATCCAAGATTTAGGCCGTGTGGGTTTTCGACATTTAGGGCTAAGCCGCTCAGGCAGCCTTGATACCTATGCACACATTATTGCGAACCGTTTATTAAATAACACCGACAACGCTGCCGTGCTGGAATTAACCGTGGGTTTATGCGAACTGCAATTTCAGTGTGATACCGTTATTGCCCTTCATGGAGCCGACCTCAAAGCAACCCTTGATGGACACCCACTTTATCCAGGCTGGAGTTACCCAATAAAAGCAATGCAAACACTTAAATTTGCAACTGGCCGTGGTGGCTCCCGTGCTTATATTGCAGTAAAAGGCGGTATTGAATGCCCAGAGGTTATGGGTTCTAAATCTACCGATTTAGGGGCAGCCATTGGAGGCTTTAATGGCCGTGCACTGCAAAGTGGCGATGTGGTAGCCATAAGTCCTTATACTAAACCTTGGTTATGTAATAAGGGCGCCCTTACCCCGCCAAAACGTAATATTATCCGTTTACATGTTGGTCCTCATTATGAGCTACTAACACCCGAGTGCATTAATGCTTTTTGTGATACCGCATTTACTATTAATCCAAATAGTAATCGTATGGGCGTACGCCTAGACCATAAAAATGCTGATATTATGCAACATACACTTTCATTGCCCTCTGTAGCCGTAGCACCTGGGAGCATACAGCTTCCACCTGATGGCAATCCTATAGTGTTATTAAATGACGGGCAAACAACGGGGGGTTATCCTTTAATAGCGCATGTGATAGAAGCCGACTTACATCAGTTTGCACAATTTAGAACTGCTGATCCAATCACCTTTGAATTTGTATCACTTGAGCAAGCAAATGCTGCAAAAAATAAGCTCGATGCTCACCTAGCACAACTTAAGCTGAGTTTAAGCCGCTACTGGGATTAATTAATAGTGCACTCACGCTCACTCACTGAGTAACTCAACCGCTATTTATTTATTTTTCGCTTTGCACTTTCTTGGTGCAAGGCGAACTAATTGTTGCAATTTAATTTAACTTTAACGTAATTTTAAATTAAAAATTGCACATTGCATTTTAATCTCCTTGCCAATATCACCACATTGGTGCAACGCCAATTTATTTGGTGCATAAATTATTCTTATTATTTTAAAAAAGCCGTGTGACTTAGGTATTTATTTCTGATAAAACAAGGTTAGTCTTTAGCAAACTCGCTATCGTAGGCACTTAATAGGAATGAGGAAAAATTATGTGTTCAATATTCGGCGTACTCGATATTAAATCGGATCCCAGCCAGTTACGCGCTCAGGCAATCGAAATGTCCAAACTGCTTCGCCACCGCGGGCCTGATTGGTCAGGGGTGTATTCATCAGACAAAGCAATTTTAGTGCACGAACGCTTAGCAATAGTAGGCGTATCAAGCGGTGCGCAACCATTATACAACCCAGAAAAAACGCATATTTTAGCGGTAAATGGCGAAATTTATAACCACAAAGAGCTTGCCGCTAATTTAGAAGTCGAGTTTGATTTTCAAACCCAGTCAGATTGTGAAGTTATTTTAGCCCTGTATAAACAAAAAGGGCCTGCATTTTTAGATGACTTAAATGGTATTTTTGCCTTTTGTTTATATGATGAAGAGCAAGATGCTTATCTAATTGGTCGCGACCATATTGGTATTATTCCGCTGTATACAGGCCACGACGAGCATGGCAACTTTTATGTAGCATCAGAGCTAAAAGCGCTTTCACCTATTTGTAAACATATTGAGGAGTTCCCACCGGGGCATTTCCTTTACAGCAAAGACGGTAAATTAACACCGTACTACCAACGTGATTGGCAAAGCTACGACGCAGTTAAAAACAACGATGCCAAGGCAGAAGATGTAAAAGATGCTCTAGAAGCCGCGGTAAAACGCCAGCTTATGTGTGACGTACCTTACGGTGTATTACTATCAGGTGGATTAGATTCGTCGGTTATTTCAGCTATTACTCAACATTTTGCTGCAAAACGTATTGAAGACAACGACGAAAGTGACGCTTGGTGGCCTAAACTGCACTCATTTTCTGTGGGTTTAGAGGGCTCACCCGATTTAGCTGCAGCGCAAAAAGTGGCTGATATGATAGGTACTATTCACCACCCTATTATTTTTACTATTCAACAAGGTATTGATGCTCTTAAAGAAGTGATTTATCACATTGAAACCTACGATGTAACCACTATTCGTGCATCAACCCCTATGTACTTAATGGCACGCCAAATTAAAGCTATGGGCATTAAAATGGTACTTTCAGGTGAAGGTGCCGATGAATTATTTGGTGGTTATTTATATTTTCATAAAGCACCCAATGCACAAGAGTTTCATGAAGAGCTAAACCGTAAAGTATCAAAACTGCATATGTTTGATTGTTTACGTGCTAATAAATCAATGGCTGCTTGGGGTGTTGAAGCACGCGTGCCATTTTTAGATAAAGAATTTGTTGATGTGGCAATGCGCATCAACCCAGAAGCTAAAATGTGTAAAGACGAAAAAATTGAAAAGCATATTTTACGTGCTGGCTTCGACGGCTACCTTCCAGACGAAGTGTTATGGCGTCAAAAAGAACAATTCTCTGATGGTGTTGGCTACAGCTGGATTGATACTTTAAAAGAGTATGTGAATGAGCAAGTAACAGATCAAGAACTAGCGAATGCTAAATTTAAATACCCAATTAACACGCCAGATTCAAAAGAAGCGTATTTTTACCGCCGTATTTTTGAATCGCACTTCCCGGGCGATGCCTCTGCTAACTGTGTACCACATGGTAAATCAGTAGCATGTTCAACCCCCGAAGCACTGGCGTGGGATGCATCATTTCAAAACAATGCAGATCCATCTGGGCGCGCCGCAGGCGTTCACAATGAAGCATATAAAAAATAGTTACCCCCCTATCTACGCTGCAGGTTAAAAACTGCAGCTTTTCTTCGCTGTCTTAATGAATAATTTCTTGAAATTTTTATTCCACTAAAAGAAGTGAATGAGAAATCAAAACCATTCAATTTAATCATTTATGTTTAATCACTGTTATTTGTCACTTCTTTACAAGCGCAGCGTTTCTTTGCCATTTTTGTAAATTAAATCGCAAAGATGAAATAAACCTTTGACCAATTTAGTTTAAACAGTAAGATTTAGTCGCTTTTTATAAAAACTATTTCAATCTCGCTTTTTCATTAACCTCATGAACAATATCTATCTAGCTCATTATCCCAAATCATAAAAACATAGTTAAAATGTCATTAAAAAATCATTTAATAAATGAATAGTGATTTTAAAACGCTGACTTAGTTTTTTACGTATTCAATAGCGTTTTTTTAGTTATTTACTTGTCTGATTAGGCCGAATATTCATTCACTTAGCTTTGCATTCAATGCTATATACGACTATAAAATAATTAGCTGACACATTAGTTATCATTTGTTCAGCTGCCAGATATGTACAATAAAAAGACAAAAGTAGCTTAAAGTTTTGCCAAAGTGTTAAATCTTTTGCATTTAATATTTAACTCCCCTATTAGTAAAGGTATGATGGGCAATTAAATTAGTTAGTCTTCTAACTATTCGTGTTATTAGCTTTAGTTATAAATCTAATAAGACGAATACAGTGAACTATAAAAAACTGGCATTAAGCCAACCTGTTTCATTAACCAATGAGGTATTGCATGAGCGAGAATCATGACAAGTACAGTATTGATAATACGGACTACACCGTAGGTCAAGACAACGTACAAAAGTGGGGATTTGATATACATAACCCTGTATTCGGGATCAGTGCAGGGTTAATAGCACTTTTTTTAATCGCCGTACTAGTGTCAGATGCCGAAGTAGCTAAAACAACACTAAATGGTATCAAAACCGATATTATTAATAATTTTGACGGCTTATTTATGTGGGCTGCCAACTTCTTTGTTATTTTTTGTTTAGTTTTAATTTTTTCACCATATGGCAATATCCGCTTAGGCGGTGACGATGCTAAACCATCGCATTCTCGTATTTCTTGGCTGGCAATGTTATTTGCTGCAGGTATGGGTATTGGCTTAATGTTCTGGGGGGTTGCTGAACCAGTTGCATACTACACTGGTTGGTATGAAACGCCGCTCAATGTAACAGCTAACACACCAGAAGCCGCGAAAATGGCAATGGGTGCAACTATGTTCCATTGGGGTCTTCACCCTTGGGCAATTTATGCTGTAGTTGCGCTTTCGTTAGCATTTTTTACTTACAATAAAGGCTTACCGCTTTCTATTCGTTCGATTTTTTACCCAATTTTAGGTGATAAAGCGTGGGGGTGGCCTGGTCACATAATTGATATTTTAGCTGTATTAGCAACCTTATTTGGTTTAGCAACGTCACTTGGGCTAGGTGCACAACAAGCTTCTGCCGGTATTAATCATGTATTTGGTTTTGAAGGTGGCGTAGGTTCACAAATTCTGGTTATTACAGGTGTTACGTTACTAGCAGTCGTCTCTGTTATTAGAGGCATTGATGGCGGCGTTAAATTACTTAGTAACGTAAATATGCTCATTGCTTTAGTATTACTAGTATTTGTATGTTTAGTTGGTTTTGCGGTCTCTATGGGTAATATCCCTAACACGGTAATGGGGTATGTAGAGAACATTATTCCATTGAGTAACCCACATGGCCGTGAAGATGAAACATGGATGCATGGTTGGACAGTATTCTACTGGGCTTGGTGGATTTCATGGTCACCGTTTGTAGGTATGTTTATTGCGCGTGTTTCGCGTGGTCGTACAATCCGTGAATTTTTAACCGCGGTATTACTTATTCCAACAGCGGTTACTATCCTGTGGATGTCTATCTATGGTGGCATCGCAATTGACCAAGTAGTTAATGGTATTGGTGCTCTTGGGACTGACGGTCTAACAAGTGTGCCTATGGCGATGTTCCAAATGCTTGATGAAATGCCAATGGCGAGTGTGCTTTCTTTCATTGCTATTGTATTAGTACTGGTATTCTTTATTACCTCTTCTGATTCAGGATCACTTGTAATTGATTCAATCACAGCAGGTGGCAAAATTGATGCACCGGTACCACAGCGTATTTTTTGGGCTACTGTTGAGGGCGCAATTGCTGCTGCATTACTTTGGATTGGTGGTACTCAAGCGATTGAAGCACTACAAGCAGGGGCTATTTCAACCGGTCTACCGTTTACCATTGTTTTACTATTAATGTGTGTAAGCTTAATTTTAGGTTTACGAACTGAGCCTCGCCCAGTTAAATAACACCCTACATTAAAAAACGCCGCTAATTGCGGCGTTTTTTTTACTCTATTTTTCCTATAATATTTTTATAACGTTTCACTAAAGCCAAATTTCACTTAGTGGCGTATCTAACCGATAATGATAACTCAGCTGAGCTTGCAGTAATTCTGCGGTGGCTAAAGCGTCAGTCAGTGCATTATGGTTTTGATACAATGGCAAGGAATAACGCTCCCTTGTATCACTTAACCGTAATGAGCCTAGTTTTGTATTAAATAGCCTACCTAGTAGCCCTTGACGCGCTCTAAGCGCTCGCCTTTCAATTTCCATAGTGTCGACTAGAGCAAATTCAATCCCTTCTTTTATACGTGTGAGCAGCGCATTATAAAAAAAGTGGCGCTCAATGGCGGCATAATGCACCACCACCACTTTCCCTTTAAGTGCATCAAGAAGTGGGGCTAAAATTCGATTGAGGTCGGGAGCTTCGTCCACTTCTGAGTGGGTAATACCATGGATAACAATCGACTCTTCACTCAAATCTCGTCGTGGTTGTACTACCCAATGGCGGCTCTCTTTACAGTAAATACGATTAACATTGAAAGGCACTAACCCCACACTAACAATATCATCGGTATTAGCGTCCAGACCTGTTGTTTCAAAATCTAGCGCCACAAAAGGTACATCTTTAAGTGGAGTAGTCTGATTGGTAAATGCCTGCTTATAAAACTCCTTAAGCAACGAGTTTTGCGCACTATGTAAAAGCTGCTCGTAACGACGTGGCCAATCTAACGGTGATTTAGCCATAACTTATTTCACACCTGAATGAGCAGAATAACTAAACTTTAAAAAGCTTTGCGCTTTTTCTAAAATCGCAAAAGCTTCTTTTAAATTACTTTGCTCAAATGGTGAGAGTAAATGCGGATCTAAATCATTATCGGGCGCTTCACCCTGCTCTATCTGCCATGCCTGATGGCGAATACGTACAGTGGCAATATATTCAAATGCATCACGCAAATCTTGTGCTTTGCCTTTGGGTAATAAGTTAGCCTCGATAATATCCTCTAAGCGCTCAAACGAATTTTGTTTACGTGAACCGACCGCTAATGCATGAACGCGAACCACATCAGATAGCGGCGCTGTACCACGACGTTTTAAGTTCATTGAGCGCTTATGTTGGCCATTGTGCTCAAGTACAAAGCCGTTAAAAAATCCCAATGGTGGCGTTCGATTGCGAGCATTAGCAGCAAGGTTAGCTAAAAAGCGTTTATTTACTTTGCTTTCTTTTGCCACCAGCGTTTTAAGCTCATCGGCCCACTTTAACTTACCCCACACACCATCTAAGTCAAAAAATATCGAGCTATTGAGCAGTGCTTGCGGTTTGGGCTCGGCCATCCAGCTAGCAAATTTTTCTTGCCATTGTTCGCGGGTCATACGCCATTTTTTAAACGAGGCCATAATTTCACCATCACAATAGGTATAGCCACACTTAGCCAAGCCATCACACACAAAGTCTGATAAGTTTTGAAAATACTCATCGTGCAATGCCTCATCGAAGCTATTATCTAAAATCAGTGCATTATCTTGATCGGTTACAATTAACTGCTCATCCCGTGCCATTGAGCCCAGCGCAATAAAACAATAAGGAATGGGCGGCTCGCCAAACTTTTCTTCAGCTAGCGCTAATAGGCGCTGTTTAAAGGTACGTCCTATTACTGCCATAGCGGTCCCTATCATATGCGAATTAGCATCTTCGTTTACCATACGCACAAACACATTAGGTAATTGGCGGGCGTAATGAACTAAGTCATCTACCGATTGTTGAGCTAAAATACCGCGTACTAACAATAAGCTACTTTGTGATTCATAGCGTAAAATATCAGATAGCGATATCACCCCTATTGGTCGCTTTTTATGTACCACAGGCAAGTGATGTAAGTTATCTCTGAGCATGGCTAAAACGGCTTCAAACACATAGGCGTTGCTATCAAGTAGTACTAAGCTTGATGTCATTACTTCTTTGGCGGGTGTATCATATGTTAACCCTTGGGCGACCACTTTAGTGCGAATGTCTCTGTCGGTTATAATTCCAACGACTTGACCGTCGTCTTCTTCTGGATCGTCGCTTATTTGTTTTTCTATATCAGTAACAAGTACTGAAGAGACCGATTCTTGTGTCATCAAAAACGCGACGTCTTGTATGGGGGTTTGTGTAGTAACAGTGACTACATCGCGATGTAATAATGATTTAACTTTTGCGGTGGTTAAATCATTGCTGTCGGCTTGCTCTACTATTGCTTGGTGCAAGCGTACGTTGCCATCCACTTCGAAAAAGTCAGCAAAGGTTTCGTATTTATCACAGTATTCGTTGAAGGTATTAACATTAATACAATACGTTAAGGTATCTTCAAGTGCACGAGCTGGAAACCGCACTTTGCGGTTCATCAATAAACCCATTTGGCCAAAAATACCGCCTGTAGCTAAGCGGTTATAGAGTTCACCATTACGACGTGAAATCTCAACTGAGCCACTACGAATAATATACAAGTCACTAATATCTTGCCCTAAATGCAGGATATCAGTTTCGGCACGAAAGTAAGCAACCTCTATTTGCATTGCTAATTCGTTCAATGCCTCAGTAGGAAGCGTATCAAATGGGGGATGTTCAACTAAAAATTGGGCTATTTCAACTTGCTCGGCCTGCATAGGGAATCCTTGTGGCGTGAATCTAGTTGAATTGTGAGCCTAATTGGCTATTTTTTCAAAGAAAAATAGCCAATTTACGTAAATAGTTAGCGATTAATTATCTACTTGCTCTAACTCCTGCGCTAATTGTTTTGACTCATCGCCGCGAGGGCTGGTAAAACGTGCAAGTCCTAAATAAATCACCGGTGTTAAATAAAGCGTAAACAATACCGCTAATGCTAGTCCACCAAACACCACCCAGCCAATCGCATTACGCGCCTCAGCGCCCGCACCTGTTGACATAATAAGCGGTAATGCACCCAATAAAGTAGAAATTAAGGTCATGGTAATGGGTCGTAGGCGTACCAGTGCAGCTTGTTCAACCGCTTTTCGAACACTAAGCCCGTTATCTCTTAATTGATCAGCAAACTCGACCAATAAAATTGCGTTTTTAGCGATTAAACCAATAAGCATTACCAGACCAATTTGCGAATAAATATTGAGTGATGTGCCGGTTAAATACAGTGCTAAAATAGCGGATGTAATACCAAATGGCACAGTAATCATCACCACAATGGCGCTGTTAACGTTTTCAAATTGTGCTGCCAATACTAAAAATACAATTAAAAATGCCAATACATAGGTCATTAATACTTCGTTTGAGGTCTCTTCAAATGTCAGAGCTTCCCCTTTAAACGCTAAAGTAATACCTGCTGGTAATGATTGCTCAGACACTTGTTTTATTTGCTCAACCAGCGTGGCAATAGTTAAACCTTCGGGTAATTCCATGCTTAATTCTATGGCACGTCGCTGAGCATGGCGCTCAAGCTCTGCAGCTACGCCTTCCTCTGTAATATTAGCGACACTACTGAGCGGTACTAATTGATTATCGCGGGCGCTTACATATAAATTTGCTAAATCACTGGGGTCATTAATGGTTTGATTTTGAGCCTGTAACATAATTGGTATTGACTGATCGCCAATATTTAAATCGGCTATATCGTCGCCATTAATGGCAGCTCTTAAAGTAATGGCTATATCACTTAACGATACACCGAGTTCTTCTGCGCGTCGTCTGTCTATATTGACGCGAAGTTGTGGTTGCGATGGCTGATACGATACGCGAACAGGTGCAACCTCAGGTACTGCTTTTTCAAGATCTGCTGAAAACTGCTGTGCAGCTTTAAATATTTCAAGGTAATCTTGCCCCAGCAAAGCAATTTCGATTCCGCCACCTTGGCCACGTAAATTTAAACTATTAGCGCCTCCTGCGTATGCGGGTGCTCCAGGAATATTCATTAAAGGCTGACGAATTTTATTGATGATTTCTTGTTGACTAAAGTTACGTTCATCCCAGTGCTTTAAAGGTACAGTGATGAACACAATATTAGGGTCCCATTGACCAACTACTGTGTAAATAGATTCAATTTCACCGCTTTCGACGAAAGGCAGTAAGGTGTCTTCCATTTTAATGGCTTGCCTGTCCATAAAGTTTAAGCCTACGCCATCTGGACCACGAGCAAATATTCTAATTTTACCGCGATCTTCTGTTGGTAGTAACTCGTTATCTAAGCTCATATACAACGCACCTGAACCACCAGCCACTAATAAACAAGCAATAAAGGTAAGCCACGCATGATCGAGTACTTTATGAATTGTTTTGGTATATAAATTAGCAAGTACGTTACCAAGCTTAGCAAATGGATGAAAACCGCCTTGTTTAAGCTTTAGCTTAGAGGTAAGTGCCGGCACTAACGATAACGCAACAAAGCTTGATATGATCACTGCACCGGCAAGAACACCGCCAAACTCTCTGAATAAACGCCCTGCTGTAGAGGGTAAAAAAGCGATGGGAACAAACACAGCTGCTAACACTGCCGTGGTGGCAATAACGGCAAAAAATACTTCACGGGTACCAACAACCGCTGCGGCACGCCTGCCTAGCCCTAACCCACGCTGGCGTTGAATGTTTTCACTCACCACAATCGCATCATCAACGATTAAACCAGTCGCAAGTACCAATGCGAGTAAGGTTAAAATATTAATGGAAAAACCCAGTGCCCATATCAGTGCTAACGAGCCTATCAAGGCAACCGGAATGGCAAATGCTGGCACTAAGGTTGCGCGCCATGAGCCAATAAACACCCATAAAGTAATGATCACTAGCAGCACTGTCAGCACTAATGAGTTAATAACTTCATCCACTGAACTTCTAATAAATTGTGCATCATCTGATGTTAAGGTAAATTCCATCTGAGGAAAGCGTTCACGCATTCCCTCTATAAGCTTTAGAACTTCATCTGATATTTCTATGGTGTTAGATTGCGCTTGGCGGATAATTTCCATACCAATAACGGGTTTACCATTGAGCCTAACCATAGAGCGTGGATCGGCCGGGCCAAAATATACCGCGGCGATATCGCTAATACGGGTATCACCACGAATGATAATATCACCGACTTGATCTGGTGTAACCGAAGTAGCATCAGCACGCACAATAATTTGCTGATCGTTTGATTTTAAACTTCCTGCAGGCACATCAAAGGGAGCTTGCCTGAGAACGTCAGCAACATCAGGAATAGTTAAATTAAAGCTACTGAGCTTAAGCGGATCTATACGTACTCTAAGCACTCGTTCTCTATCACCGTTTAAGCGCACATCAGCAACACCGGGAATAGTTAAAAACTGTGGTGCTAAGTCAACATCAACTCGCTCGGTTAATGCCTCTAACGATAAACTCTCACTTGATACGGTGAGTGATACGACCGCCTCAGCATCATTATCGGCTTTTATAATGGAGACACGCTCAACCTCTTCTGGGAGCTCTCTTTGCACTCGCGAAACTGACTCGCGCGTTTCATTAGCGGCATCATCCAGATTAACACCAGGTCTAAATTCAACCACAATACGTGAGCTGCCTTCTTCACTTTGTGCACGAATAGATTTAACTCCACTCACACGGGCAACAGCACCTTCAAGTTTGCTGGTGACTTCAGTGTCAACGGTTTCTGGGGAACCACCTGGAAACGAAGCTGATACCGTAATACGCGGCCTATCGACATCAGGAAGCTCTCGCACTTCTACGCCAGCTATAGCGGCGATACCGGCAATAATTATTAATAAATTAAGCACCACAATAAGTACAGGGCGGCGAATTGCCATAGACGGCAAGTCTTGCATCATAGGTTGCTGTTTCATGGCTACTCCTGCGTACTAGCGATAGGTGCAGTAAAGCTTAATTCTTGATTGGCTCGCAAGCGCTGAACGCCTTCAACAACTAACGTATCGTTTGGCTGTAATGCCCCTGATACGAGTAAGCGCCCTGCCAAGCGTTGCTCTATTTTCACATCAACCCGGGTAGCTTTGTTATCCACACTCGTCCACACATATGGACCCGTTGCGCCCCACAGTAGTGCTGCTTCAGGAATAGCGGCAAAGCGTTGACCTAATACTTCTATATGTACTCGAAAACTCATACCCGGTAAGAATTGTTGATCTTTGTTATTTAACTTTGCTTTGACTCTTAAGGTACGAGTTTGTGGGTCTATACGTGAGTCTAAATAAGCTATTTCTGCCTCAACAGGCGCTTGCGATTGCCATGGGAACACGCGTACACTAGCATTATTTCTGAGCATCGCAATCGCTGATTCAGGCGCGTTAAAATTAATGTATAACTGGCGGGTATCATCGATGCTAGCAATCATTGTTTGTGTTGTGATTCTGTCACCCACTTCAATGTCAGTCAGCCCCATAGTGCCATTAAAAGGGGCACGGACTTGGCGGTCTTCTAATTCAGTTTCGGCTTGAGTGAGAGTAACTTTTGCAAGCTCCACGATGGTTTTTGCATCGTCTACATCACTTTGCGGAACAGCTCCTTTAGCTTGGCTTTGTTTTAAACGTTTTAAAGTTCGCTGACTATCTGCTAATTTTATTTTAGCCTCTTCAAGGGCCGCTTTTTGCCTACGTGAATCTAGCTCAAGTAAAATATCACCTTCTTTAACCTTATCGCCAGGTTTAAAATGAACCGCTGCTACTTTGTCACCTACGGCAGGATATAAAATAACAGAATGGATAGCTTCAGCATTACCAACAGCCTGAACCTGCTGTTGGGCTTGTTCCATAGCGATATTTTCAACGACCACGCTAGCACCAGTTACTGGCAAACTAACCGATAAAAATAAGGCCGTTATGCCCATTAAAAGATTTTGCGACTTCAAAGGATCACCCTAATTAATTATTATTTCCATTATGTTACGCAGTTTAACACCTCTATGATCAATAAATAGCTTAGTACGACTAATTAGCAAAACAACACGCTGAAATTAAACACCCACGTATTTAATACATATTCTTACACCAGCCTACAAAATCACCACATATTTTGTGCGTATTAAACACTATGATTTGGTCATTAGAGTGAATATACAAACGAGTATTTATGAATAAAAGTATAATTTTGGTTTTACTACTTAGTGGCTGTGCATCACAAGGGGTTGATCGTACGAGTCAAAATCAATTAATTAAACGCTATTATGCATCTGTTGAGTCAGAGCAAAAAGTAACACTTTCCTCTGAAGTTGGAACAGGCATAGCTGCGGGAGCGGGTTTTGGCTTTGTTGACAGCTTAGATGGCAACAGCGAAGAAATGATTGGTGGCGCTATTGTCGGCGGTTTAGTTGGAGGGTTATTTACTGCATTATTTGAGGGAGGTAATACGGCTTATCAGTATAACTTATACGCTGCTGATGAAGGTGAATTTACGGTTATTCAAAAGAAAAAACTCGATAAAAACACAGAATGTGTTCTTGTAAATTCAGCTAATAAAATTACACTTACGCCGATAGATAAAAGTTATTGTATTCGTTGATTAAGCTCAAAGTGAGTATCAAACCTTTAAGCTGCTAAGCAATGTAGCTCGCTATTTATAAATTACTTTTAAATAAAAAACCTCAATATTTACTGAGGTTTTTTAATGAATAAATAAACGCGTGGTATTATTTATTTCGTTGTGCGTCTTTTTGCGCTTTTTTTGCTTCTTTACGTTGCTGTAAAGCAGCTTGTGCTTCGTTACCAATGTGGCCTTCACCGCGTGCTTGTGCCAATTCTATTTGCTTTTGACGCTCAGCAAAACGTTCACGCTGCTCGTCGGTTACATCATCAATACAATGATGACACGACACCCCTTCCATGTATTCAGGCTTTTGCTTTTCTTCTTCTGTGATAGGCATCCGACATGCGTGACACTGATCATATGAGCCTTTTTGTAAGTCATGATTTACCGCGACACGGTTATCAAATACAAAGCACTCGCCTTCCCACATGGTTTCTTCTTTTGGTACTTCTTCTAGGTATTTTAATATGCCGCCTTCAAGGTGGTATACCTCATCAAAGCCCTGCTCTTTCATATAAGCTGTTGATTTTTCGCAACGAATACCACCTGTACAAAACATAGCTACTTTTTTATGCTTTTCTGGGTCGAGATTTTCTTTGGCCCACTGCGGAAATTCGCGGAACGTCTTCGTGTTTGGGTCGACCGCGTTTTGAAACGT
The DNA here is from genome assembly GCF_004328665.1 of Pseudoalteromonas sp. DL-6. Classification (NCBI taxonomy): domain Bacteria; kingdom Pseudomonadati; phylum Pseudomonadota; class Gammaproteobacteria; order Alteromonadales; family Pseudoalteromonadaceae; genus Pseudoalteromonas; species Pseudoalteromonas sp. DL-6. The sequence continues at coordinate 1,552,013 of NZ_CP019770.1, read as the reverse complement.
ACCAATTTCAATTTCATAATCATTTCGGGTATCAACAAGGATAACCTCTGGATCAGAAATAAGGGCGTTCCATTCATTTGGCTTAACATAACTGCCCACTACTTTTAATGGGTCAACGCCCTCAACACCCATAGTCACGATTTCTTTTTTAAGTTTTACTTTAGTGCGATAAAACGGGCATTCGTCATCATATGATTCTTTAGTAACAATATTGTCTAAATTAGGCTGGGTGTCTAACCACGCCAGTAAGTTATCAATGCCTTCACGTTTTGCTGAAACAGTTCCGTTAATTCCTTCTGCGGCAATTAACAAAGTACCACGCACGTCGTTTTGCTCCATTACATTAAGTAAAGGTTGGCGAAGTGCTTCAAAATCAGGTAAAGAAACAAATTTATACAGTGCGCACACAACAAAGTGATCGCTGGTTACATTATCTTTATGGATAGCAGTCATGGTTTTCCTATTTTGCCTTTAAACCCCGCAAGGGGCGTTTACCGAATCGTAAATCCGGCGCATATGGGGCGCGTATTTTACGCTTTTTTTATTTAAATGCAAAAAAATGGATGATAATGCGCTTTTTACTGTTAGCGCAGTGGCTCAGTGGGCTATAATGCGCGGATAAATTTACAAGACTTGCTCATATTGGAGAAATATACATTGCACTTTACTGATCTTGGGATTGATACTCGCCTAGAAACACAATTAGCGCACCAAGGGATCACCCAGCCTACCGATATTCAAGCTCATGCTGTGCCAACGGCACTCGCTGGACATGACATTTTCGCTCAGTCAAAAACTGGGTCAGGCAAAACTTTAGCGTTTTTATTACCTGCAGTGCAGCGAGTAATGAAACAAAAAGCACTCAGTAAACGTGATCCTCGTGTACTTATTGTTGCTCCAACTCGTGAGCTTGCAACCCAAGTGTTCACCCAACTACGATTACTTATTGCCGGTACCAATATCAAGGCAGTTAAAATTCTCGGTGGTGAAAACTTTAACGACCAAATTAAAGCACTGCGCAACGACCCACATTTTGTGGTTGCTACACCAGGGCGCTTAGCCGATCACTTAAAGCAACGCTCTTTACAGTTAAGTGGCTTAGAGCTACTTATATTTGATGAAGCTGACCGTATTTTGGATTTAGGTTTCACCGACCAGCTTAAGTTAATTAATGAACTGGCAGATCACCGATTACGCCAGACCCTATTGTTTTCAGCGACATTAGATCATGCTCAAGTAGATGCCCTTTCGCGTAATTTATTAAAAAAACCAAAACAAATTATGCTCAGTGCAGCCAATGAGCAACACAGTGATATTAAACAAACATTGTATTTAGCCGATCATCTTGATCATAAAGAAGCGCTACTTGAGCATTTCCTTAATCAAGGTAATGTAGGGCAATGTATTATATTTACTGCAACACGTGCTGATACCAGTCGCTTAAGCGAGGCATTAAATAGTAAAGGCTTTAAGTCTGTCGCACTAGCCGGGGATTTAACTCAAAGTAAGCGCCTTGATATCATGGATGCGTTTAGCCGTGAGAACTTTAAAATATTAATTACTACTGATGTTGCATCTCGCGGTTTAGATTTACTCAGTGTTACCCATGTTATTAATTTTGATCTACCAAAACACGCTGAAGAATACGTTCACCGTATTGGTCGCACAGGCCGAGCTGGTTTTAAAGGCAACGCGCTATCATTTGTTGGTCCTAAAGATTGGGCAAGTTACTTAGCAATAAAGTCATTTTTAAATGACGAATTGTCGTTTGCGGTGGTTGATGGTTTAAAAGCGAAATTTAAAGGCATCAAAGAGAAAAAGGTTACGCCAGTTAAACCAATTAAAAAGGTAGTGGCTGATAAAAAACCACATCAAAAACGCAAAGCGAAACCTAAAAAACCAGCAGCCCCAATTAAAGCACCACTCAACATTGATGGTGATACCCCGATGCGTCGTAAAAAAAAGCCTGAGCAGGAATAATTATGAGTAACCTTGGAACTACCCAAACCCTATTTGTAAAAGAAGTCAGTAATGAAGGTGCCTATTTAGATGGCCATGACTTAGGTGAAGTATTTTTACCTAAACACGAGATTAAACATGAACTTGAAGCTGGCGATAGCATCAGCGTTTTTACCTTTTTAGATAACGCAAACCTGCCAACAGCAACAACTAAAAAACCACACGCACAAGTCGGTGAATATGCCCTACTGCGCGTTAAAGAAATAAACAGCATTGGGGCTTTTTTAGATTGGGGTTTAGAAAAAGACGTACTTGCACCGTTTAATGAACAAAAACCGCGTATGCAAGAAGGCTACTCTTATTTAGTCCGTTTATATCTTGATAATGCTAGTCAACGAATTTGTGCTTCAACCAACTTTAATCGCTTTTTATCAAAAGACGAGCCGCAATATAGCCACTTGCAAGAAGTTGATTTAATTGTGGCAGGTAAAACCGATATCGGCTACAAAGTACTTATTGAAGAATCTCATTTTGGTGTTGTATTTTACAACATGGTATTTAAAAACCTATTTGTTGGTCAAAAGCTCAAAGGGTTTATTCAAAAAGTACGTGAAGACGGAAAAATTGACGTCATACTTGAAAAGCCAGGTATGGGTAAAGTCAGTGAACTTGGCGAAAAAATTATGGAAAAACTAAAAGATGAAGGTGGCATATTAGCCATAGGCGATAAGTCTGAACCTGAATTAATTAAAAAAGTATTTTCGACCAGTAAAGCAAACTACAAAAAAGCCATTGGTGGGTTATTTAAACAAGGCTTAATTGATATTGAAGCTAAGTCTATTCGTTTAAAATAATTCAATAAAAAAGCCACCTAGGTATAAACTTAGGTGGCTTTTTCGTATTTAAAATTTATAACTTAATGTTTTTGTAAGGTAAGGTACAACGTGAATATTGATTTGAATATTCAATTAATTCTTTCTTAGACGTCATATTTAACGGCGCTAATCTAAAAACTTTTTTTGTACACTCATTCTGCATTTCATCGTGTACATCAACACACTCTTTGCTACTTATATTAAGGCCAGCTAAAACACCTTCATTTGTATAGCACAAATGCTGAGCATAATTTTGAGCGATTTTTTTAAACTTAAACAAATCAACGGGGTAATCAGATACCAAATCAGTAACATTCGAAACATCATCATACATTTTAGTTGAAAAAACATATTTATTAACAGCAAAGCCACTAATGATAATTACCACTACAAACATTATTAAACGCAAAGTTAGTTCCTCACTGCATAGCCGTAATTAAATGTAGCACAAACAAAAAGAGTTGTAATAAACTCCTTATAATTATGCATACTTTAAGTTTAAGCTATTGATTTATTTACATCACTTAATACTTGCACCGGGTTTTGTGCCTGAGTAATAGGACGGCCTATTACTAAGTAGTCACTGCCAGCTTCAATGGCTTCTTTAGGTGTCATAATACGTTTTTGATCGCCCGCATCACTACCAGCAGGACGAATACCTGGGGTTACTAGTTTAAATTCTCTGCCTAAAGCCGCTTTTAGAATTTCAGCTTCTTGTGCTGAACACACTACACCATCAAGCCCTGCTTGCTTTGTTAATTTTGCTAAATGCATCACTTGCTCTTGTGGTGATTTACTAATGCCTAAACGTTTAAGCTCTACTTCATCCATGCTGGTTAAAACGGTCACTGCAATCAATAATGGGGCTTTATCGCCAAACTGCTCAAGTGCCTGCTTAGCTTTATGCATCATTTCAAAACCACCACTTGCATGGACATTAACCATCCACACGCCCATTTTAGCCGCCGCAGTTACCGCTTTAGCAACGGTATTTGGAATATCGTGGAACTTTAAATCTAAGAATACATCAAAACCTAAATCAACCAGCTCTTTAACAAATGCAGGGCCAAAATAAGTGAACATTTCTTTACCCACTTTTAATCGACAGGTATCCGGTGATAACTGTTTAACAAAAGCTAAAGCAGTTTGCTGATCATCATAATCAAGAGCGATAAGAATTTTTTTTGATTGTTCGAAAGACATAACTATCCTACTAGTGAGCGAAAAGTATAAAGATTAAAATCCGTCTAAGCCTCTGCTAGGCACAATGGTTTCCCAATGTTTACACGAAGGGCAATTCCAATAAATGGTGTAACTTGTAAAGCCACAATGCTGACATTGAAAGTCAGGCTTAGTAGCAATATATGAGGTAACAAGTTTATCTATTTGATTAAGCACATCTTTTGTATTTTTATTTTCGGCGCTCATTAACTGTAATAAAAAACTAAAACCACGAATTGTGGGCTGACGTTTTAAACTATCAGTTAAAAACTCAAAGGCTTGTTCTGTGTGGCCTTGCTCAAGCAACGCTTGGCAGTGCTGTATTTTTATCATTACTCCACCTTTTTCTAATAACTCAGCAACGAGTTCATGAAACTGATGGGTTAATTTTAGTTGCTTATAACTATGCGCTAACTTATCAATAAATAATGGCGCAAAAAAGGTAAATTGGCAGATAAGTTCTCGCCAATAATAAATTGCTTTAACGTAATCCTCTTTTGTATAGGCAGACAAACCGAGTTCATATAGAGGTCTGATTGTTTTAAAGTTTAAGCTAATAGCTTTGCGCATAAGTTGAGGGTTATTACTGGCAATAGCATGTTCACAGTAAAAGTTTGCGATGGCTTTGAAGTGTTGCTCTTTTGAAAAAAGCTCAGTATGCGCTTCAAACATATTAATGCCATTTTCCCATTCACGGGTCTGTGAATATAAGGAGATAATTGGCTCAAGAGCATCTTCATGGTTATTTTTTACCAGCCATATTAAATGTTCTTCTGCGCTATCGAGTAAACCTGCCATGATATAGTCTTCGGCTAATTCTAACCGGCTATTGGCAGCTTGTTTCTCGTTAAGGCTTGGGTGTTTTAATAGCAATTCATGAATTTTTATTGCGCGGTCGAGCTCACCACGGCGGCGAAACATAGTGGCTAAGGTAGAATAGTGTTCTACAGAGTCAGCAGCTACTTCGAGCAAATTAATTAAATGCTCAAGCCCCTGATCTTCTTCTCTGTCTAGTAAAAACTTTAAGCCTTTACTGTATTCAGAAGTAATTTGACGATTAAATTGATGAGCCTGATTTTTCGCACTGTTTTTCCCCATGATCCAGCCATAACCGGCGGCAACAGGAAGCAGTAAAAACAACAGCTCAATCATAATTAGGTATCTTTGTTGGCAATACGCTTTTTATTATCTTTTTCAGGCGTTAATTGCTTTTTTAAACGATAATTTTGCCACTTTAATTGCGTAAACAATTTAAAGCTCACAAAGCAACCCACTACAACACCTAACAAAAAGCAGATACTTATTATAACGGCTAAAGGTAATGTATTACTGGCTATTATGTAGTTAATTTGTGTTAATTGTGGATTTTGCGAACCCAATACAAATGCACCAATTAAAAATAGTGCTGCCAGAATAATTTTTAATACCTTGAACAAGTAACTACTCCAATAAGTTTACTAAGCAATGCTCTCGTTTACACGGTCACGTAGTTCTTTGCCTGGCTTAAAATGAGGTACATGCTTACCATCTAACTCTACAGTTTCACCTGTTTTAGGATTGCGACCTGTACGAGGCGCACGGTAATGCAAAGAGAAACTTCCAAAACCTCGGATCTCAATACGATCTGAAGAAGATAATGAGCCGGCCATTTGTTCAAGAATTTCTTTAACAGCGTTCTCAACATCTTTCACAGGAATATGTGAATGTTGTTCAGCAAGTGTTTCTATCAGTTCTGACTTAGTCATAGCGTTTCCTTAAAAAGAAATAGTGGAAGGGCATAAACTGCCCTTCCAATTAAAAGACTATAATTAATTAGTCTTTTTGTGCATTTGCGAAAGCAGCTGCCATTGCGTTTTCGAACACTGGCTCTTCTTTCTTAAGCTTCTCTAGTACTTCTTTCTCTTCTGCTTCGAAAAGAGCTTTAACAGATAAGCTTAAAGTGCGGTTCTTACGATCAACACCAACGTATTTAACTTCGATTTCGTCGCCTACAGAAACAACAGTAGTTGCATCTTCAACGCGCTCTTGAGCGATATCAGCTACACGGATGTAACCTTCAACGCCTTCGATAAGTTCAACAGTTGCGCCTTTCGCATCAACTTCAGTCACTTTACCTTTAACAATAGCACCTTTTTTGTTTGCATCAAGGTAGTTATTGAATGGGTCAGCTTCGATTTGCTTAACACCTAGAGAAATACGTTCACGCTCTGGGTCAACTTGCAATACGATAGCAGTGATTTCGTCGCCTTTCTTGAATTCACGTACAGCTTCTTCGCCAGGTGTATTCCAAGAAATGTCTGAAAGGTGTACAAGACCATCAATACCACCGTCAAGACCGATAAAGATACCGAAGTCAGTGATTGATTTGATCTTACCAGTAACTTGATCGCCTTTGTTTTGTAGGCGAGCAAATTCCTGCCAAGGATTAGCAATACATTGCTTAAGACCAAGAGAAATACGACGACGTTCTTCGTCGATTTCAAGAACCATAACTTCAACAGTGTCACCTAGTGAAACAACTTTTGAAGGGTGGATGTTCTTGTTAGTCCAATCCATTTCAGAAACGTGTACTAGACCTTCAACGCCTTCTTCGATTTCTACGAAGCAACCGTAATCAGTAAGGTTAGTTACACGACCAGAAAGTTTAGAACCTTCTGGGTAACGACCAGCGATAGCTGCCCATGGATCTTCGCCAAGCTGTTTAAGGCCTAGAGATACACGAGTTTTATCTTTGTCGAATTTAAGAACTTTAACTGCGATTTCGTCGCCAACATTAACGATTTCTGAAGGGTGTTTAACACGCTTCCACGCCATATCAGTAATGTGTAGTAGACCATCAACACCACCAAGGTCAACGAATGCACCGTAGTCAGTAAGGTTCTTAACGATACCTTTAACTTCTTGACCTTCAACAAGGTTAGCAAGAAGCTCTTCACGTTCTTGTGAGTTTTCTGATTCGATAACTGCACGACGTGAAACAACAACGTTGTTACGTTTTTGATCAAGCTTGATTACTTTAAATTCAAGCTCTTTGCCTTCAAGGTGAGTTGTGTCACGTACTGGACGAACATCAACAAGTGAACCAGGTAGGAAAGCACGGATTGAATCAACTTCAACTGTGAAACCGCCTTTAACTTTACCGTTGATAACACCAGTAACAGTCTCTTGCTCTTCACATGCTTTCTCAAGACGGATCCACGCTTCGTGACGCTTCGCTTTCTCACGAGAAAGGATAGTTTCACCGAAACCGTCTTCGATTGCATCTAGTGCAACATCTACTTCGTCGCCAACAGCAACTTCTAGTTCACCAGCAGCATTTTTGAACTGCTCTGCAGGGATAGCACTTTCTGATTTAAGACCAGCATCTACAAGTACAATGTTGTTCTCGATTGAGATTACTGTACCTTTAACGATAGAGCCTTGCTCTGCTTCAAAACCCTTTAAGCTTTCTTCAAATAACTGCGCAAAATTTTCTGACATACGAATATACGTCTCATATATTAATACCAATAAGCAACCATGCTGCATGGGGTTGTTAAAATAGCACTGGCATCCTGCTGGTGCATAAAATGTATTTAGCTTCGTTTAGGAAGCTTACCTTCTGAGATGCTCGCATCTAATAAAGTTATAACTTTATCAAAGACTTGCTGTGCGTTGAGTTCGCTAGTATCAAGCTCAATCGCATCCTCTGCAGGTACAAGCGGCGCAACGGCGCGATTCATATCGCGATCATCACGTGCTTGAATGTCCTGTAATAGACCACTTAGTGTAACATCAAGCCCGCGCTCATTCAACTCAACAAAACGTCTGCGAGCACGTTCTTCTGCACTTGCGGTTAGAAATATCTTTAATGGCGCATCTGGAAATACCACAGTGCCCATATCGCGGCCATCGGCAATTAAACCGTTTTCTGTCCTAAACGCACGCTGGCGGCGAAGCAACGCTTCTCGAACACGCGGTAATGCGGCCACTTTAGACGCTGCAGCACCCACTTCTTCATTTCGAATAGTGGTTGTGACATCTTCGCCTTCTAAAATAATCTTTCCTGCATTAGTGTCACTGTCTATCAAAAACTGCACATCAAGATTTGCAGCTAATGGGACGAGTGCTTCTTCGTTATCTAACGCAATTTGGTGATGAAGTGCTGCAAGTGATAGTACGCGATAAATTGCTCCGCTATCTAACACATCCCAGCCTAATTTTTCAGCCAATAGGCGACAAACAGTTCCTTTACCAGAACCACTTGGGCCATCTACGGTGATTACGGGCATTAATAACGCCGGCATTTAAAACCTCCTTCAATGCACACCAAAATAAACCGCCACATTATACGCCAATTAATAAAGATTATCCGCTTTTAGTATGTAACTTTTTATAAATACTTATAAATAGCCTATTTACTGACAGATGCTAACACGTTGAAAAATGTTGGGAATGTCTTATAAGTACAGGCTGGATCGTTAATCGTTATGGGCTTACCCCCTACTGCCACCATTGCAAAGCACATGGCAATACGATGGTCATCATAGGTATCTACAGCCACATTATTAAACTGTTTTGGCGGTGTGATCTCAATAAAGTCGTGCCCTTCTACTACTTCAGCCCCTACTTTTTTAAGCTCAGTGGCCATAGCGTGTAAACGGTCAGTTTCTTTTACTCGCCAGTTATAAATGTTGCGAATTGCCGTTGGCCCTTTTGCAAACAAGGCAACTGTAGCTAGGGTCATTGCAGCATCAGGTATTGCATTAGCATCAATATCAATACCGTTAAGCTCACCTTTACGAACAACTAAACGTTCGTCATACCAATCAATTTTGGCACCGACCTGCTCCATCACTTTAGCAAAGCCAATATCACCTTGAACTGATTTTGCGCCGACGCCTTTAATTTCTATTTCGCCGCCGGCAATTGCTGCAGCAGCAATAAAGTAAGAAGCAGATGAAGCATCCCCTTCGACCATAATTCGCTCAACGGCTTGATACTGTTGTGCACCTTTAACGAAGAACGTGGTGTAATTATCATGCTCAACGGTAACACCAAAACGCGCCATTACATCAAGAGTAATATCAATGTAAGGCTTAGACACTAACGTGCCTTTAATTTTAATGTGTGTATCGCCTTTAAATAATGGCGCAGCCATGAGCAGCGCCGTTAAAAATTGACTTGAAATACTACCGTCAATTTCGACTTCACCACCCGCTATTTTCCCGCCGACAATTTTAAGTGGCGGATAATCTTTATTTTTTAAATAACTAACATTACCACCTAAGGCTTGCAGTGCATCAACTAAGTGACCAATTGGTCGCTCTTCCATACGTGGCTCACCAATTAACTCATACTCCCCAGCAATCGCTGCAAGCACGGCCGTTAACGGACGATATGCTGTACCAGCATTACCTAAAAACAGTGGTTCAGTTGGCGTTTTAAATACGCCACCTACACCTTCGACGGTCGCGATGGTTCGCTCATCATTAAGTGTTACATTTACACCGAGCTGCGCTAATGCGCCCAACATATGACGAATATCATCACTGTCTAATAAGTTTTCTACAACCGTGGTGCCGTAAGATAATGCTGCTAATAATAGAATTCTATTTGACAAGCTCTTTGAGCCCGGCAATGTCACACTGCCATTAACTTGTGAAATAGGGGCTAAGGAAAGTTGCTCCATTAACTATTCTCCTTGGCGAAGTTAGCCATAAAATCAACTAGGGCTTTTACGCCTTCCAATGGCATCGCGTTATAAATACTGGCACGCATCCCGCCAACAATACGATGACCTTCAAGCGCTAACAAGCCTGCTTCTTTTGACTCTTTTACAAACTTATCATTTAAGCTTTCATCAACCAGCCAAAATGGCACATTCATACGTGAACGGCAATGCTTCGCTACTTTATTGGTATAAAAATCTGACTCATCAATAAAATCATAAAGCAGCTGCGCTTTGGCAGTATTATGTGCTTCCATGGCTTTTACACCGCCATTTTGTTCAAGCCATGCAAATACTTCAGCTGCTAAATACCATGCAAATGTAGGTGGGGTATTGAACATGCTACCTTGTTTTGCTTCAAGGGCATAATCTAAAATACCCGGCTTGGCGAGCCCTTCACGCTCAAGTAGCGTTTTGCGAACAATCACAATAGCAATGCCCGATGGACCGATATTTTTTTGCGCACCAGCGTAGATTAAGTCAAATTGATTAACGTCAATTTCGCGCGATAAAATAGTCGACGACATATCAGCAACAATTGGCGCCGTTGGGTGACGTGGTACATCAAAAATCTCTAGGCCATCTACTGTTTCATTGGGGCAGTAATGAATATATGCAGCATCGGCTGGTAAAACCCAATCGGCTACCTGCTTGATAGAAAATAAACCGTTATCATCATTACGTACATCAATAGTGTGGGTTTGAGTGAACTTATCGGCTTCGCTAGTTGCACTTTTTGACCAAACGCCATTTTCACAATACACCGCCTTTTTTCCATCAACGTGGAGGTTTAAAGGCACGGCACTGAATTGACCTCGACCACCACCGTGCATAAATAGCACTTCAAACTCATCACTAATATTCATTAAACGACGCAGACTAGCTTCACACTTCGCCGTTAATGCTAAAAATTCTTTACTGCGATGGCTCATTTCCATTACTGAAACGCCAAGCCCTTGCCAGTCTAAAAACTCTTTTTGTGCTTTTTGCATTACAGCCGGTGGTAACATTGCAGGACCCGCACAAAAATTATAAATACTCATTACCTTTTCCTCATTCCAGTAATTTACTGTTTAACTTGAATTAAACTAATTCAAGTGTCTTTAGTTTTTTTCAACTACATAAAAAAAAGCGGCCAAGGCCGCTTTTTTCAATCTCAATTATTCTGAAGGAGGATTATCATCCGCTACTTCATCTATAACCGTATCTACTGTTTCAACGTCTTCGATATCAATCAAGTCACTTTCTGTCACTTCAATCTCTTCTATACGTTGTAAACCAACTACTTGCTCTTCGTCAATAGTTCTGATCAAAATAACACCTTGGGTGTTACGTCCAACCGTAGAAACTTCATTAACGCGAGTACGTACTAAGGTGCCACGATTCGAAATAATCATTATTTCGTCGTTGTCATCAACTTGTACAGCACCAACAACGGCACCATTACGCTCACTCACCTTAATGGATACAACACCTTGTGTTGCACGACTCTTAGATGGGTAATCTTCAAGTTGAGTACGCTTGCCGTAACCATTTTCTGTCACTGTTAATATTGCACCATCGTTCTTCGGTACAATTAGTGATACAACACGTTGATCGTCAGGCATCTTAATACCACGAACACCCGTTGCAGTACGACCCATAGGACGTACACCTTTGAAGCGAATCTCAGGCTTACCTTCTTCATCAAGAACAGGGTTACCATTTTCATCAACTACCGTGGTTTCTTCAGCTTCTTTAAAGCGTACAACTTTACCCGCATCAGTGAACAACATAATTTCGTTGCTACCATCGGTAATATCAACACCAATTAAGCTATCACCTTCGTTTAAGTTAACAGCAATAATACCGCTTGCACGTTGACGGCTGTAGGCCGTTAATGGTGTTTTCTTAACCGTACCAAATGCTGTAGCCATAAAGATGTATTTATCATCTTCATAATCACGTACAGGTAAGATAGCTGTAATACGTTCATCTGCTTCAAGTGGTAATAAGTTAACAATTGGCTTACCGCGCGCTGCGCGACTTGCAAGTGGTAACTGGTACACTTTAAGCCAGTATAATCGACCCGCAGTAGAGAAACATAAAATAGTATCGTGCGTATTGGCAACAAGTAAGCGTTCAATGAAATCTTCGTCTTTCATCTTAGTTGCTGACTTGCCTTTACCACCACGACGCTGCGCTTCGTAATCACTTAACGCTTGGTACTTAACGTACCCTTCGTGTGACAAGGTCACAACCACGTTCTCTTCGTTAATTAAGTCTTCAAGACTAATATCGTGTGCAGCTGCATTAATTTCAGTGCGGCGCTCATCACCATATTGTTCTTTAATTTCAACTAACTCGTCGCGAATAACTTCCATTAGACGATCTGGGTTTGCCAAAATAAACAGTAGTTCAGCAATCAAATCAAGTAAAGTTTGGTACTCGGTTAGAATTTTTTCGTGTTCAAGACCCGTTAGTTTGTGTAGACGTAGATCTAGTATTGCTTGAGCTTGCTGCTCAGAAATATAGTACTGACCATCACGAATACCAAGATCGCTTGCTAGCCAATCTGGGCGTGCAACATTGTCTTCACCTGCTTTATCAAGCATGGCTTTAACATTACCTAATTCCCAAGGACGCGCTGTTAGTGCAACTTTTGCTTCAGCAGGCGTAGGCGACTTACGAATAAGTTCGATAATTGGGTCAATGTTTGCCAGTGCAATCGCTAAACCTTCTAGCGTATGTGCACGGTCACGAGCTTTGCGTAAATCAAACACCGTACGACGGGTAACAACTTCACGGCGGTGAATAATAAACTCTTCAAGCATTTCTTTTAAGTTGAAACACTTAGGCTGGTTATTAATTAACGCAACCATATTCATACCAAACACAGTTTGTAACTGAGTTTGTGAATAAAGGTTGTTTAAAATAACTTCACCTACGTCACCACGTTTGATCTCAATAACGATACGCATACCGTCTTTATCTGATTCATCACGTAATGCACTGATCCCTTCAATCTTTTTATCTTTAACTAGCTCAGCGATTTTTTCAATCAAACGGGCTTTGTTAACTTGGTAAGGGATTTCATGAACAATAATCGTTTCGCGGCCGGTTTTCTCATCAGTTTCGATCTCAGCACGCGCACGCATGTACACTTTACCGCGACCGGTTTGATAAGCTTGTTCAATGCCTTTTTTACCGTTAATAATTGCCGCAGTTGGGAAATCTGGACCTGGAATGTAATCCATTAACTCAGTAATGGTTAATTCAGGATTTTGAATAAGCGCTAAACAACCATTCACTACTTCTGTTAAGTTGTGTGGCGGAATATTTGTCGCCATACCAACAGCAATACCCGACGAACCATTGACTAACAGGTTAGGTATTTTAGTCGGTAATACATCAGGAATTTGCTCTGTGCCATCATAGTTAGGCACAAAATCAACCGTTTCTTTTTCAAGATCGGCTAATAATTCGTGCGACATTTTTGCCATACGTACTTCTGTATAACGCATTGCCGCTGCTGAATCACCATCAACCGAACCAAAGTTACCCTGACCATCAACTAGCATATAACGTAGAGAGAATGGCTGAGCCATACGTACGATGGTGTCATAAACTGCACTGTCGCCGTGTGGGTGGTATTTACCGATTACGTCACCGACCACACGGGCCGATTTTTTGTAAGGCTTGTTCCAGTCATTACTAAGCTCGTTCATTGCAAACAAGACGCGGCGGTGAACAGGTTTTAAACCGTCACGTACGTCTGGTAATGCACGTCCTACGATTACACTCATGGCGTAATCTAAGTAGGAGTTTTTTAACTCGTCTTCAATATTGACTGGCAGAATTTCATTGGCGAGATCAGTCATTTGATATCACATTCCTTCAGTATCAGCTCTCAACAACCCAGTATTAGGTATTAAGAGTGTTTGTTATTATTTCTAAGCAGCCATGCTATCACAATTAATTTTAATTTACAGGCGCAAAACTTTGCGATTTATCAATTTAGCCCTATATAATGGCCTCAGATTGACGAGGAAGTATTTTATGACCGAACATCAAAATGTAGATAACGCAGAAATAGCAAAGTTTGAAGCCATCGCAGAGCGTTGGTGGGATTTAGAAGGCGAATTTAAACCCTTACACGAAATTAATCCATTACGATTAGATTTTATCGCTGACAAAACTAAAGGGTTATTTGATAAAGAAACCTTAGATGTAGGATGCGGTGGCGGCATTTTAAGTCACAGCATGGCACGAATGGGCGCAGACGTAACAGGTATCGATATGGGGCAAGAGCCTTTAACTGTCGCCAAGTTACACAGCTTAGAAACCAGCGTACCCGTTGAATATATAAAAGTACCTGCAGAACAATTTGCTGATGAGCACCCTGAGCGCTTTGATGTGATCACTTGTATGGAAATGTTAGAGCACGTTCCCGACCCTGCTTCTATTATTCATGCGGTCGCTAAATTAGCAAAACCAGGGGCCGATGTATTCTTCTCTACCCTTAATAAAACCCCTAAAGCTTATTTATACGCTATTGTCGGTGCAGAAAAACTGTTAAAAATGGTGCCAGAAGGTACCCATGATCATAAAAAGTTTATTAAACCCGCGCAATTAATCGCATGGGCAGAACAAGCAGGCTTAAAAGTACGTGCCAGTGCAGGGTTAAGTTACAACCCACTTTCAAAGCAATATACGGTTAATGATGATGTTAGCGTAAATTATATGCTGCACTTTGAGAAGTTAGCGTAATGACAAGCTTGCAAACACCTACTAGCCCGATTGAATATCAAGCATTGCTGTTTGACTTAGATGGCACTTTACTCGATACCGCTGATGATTTAGGCGCCGCGCTAAATAGTGTGCTGCATAATCATCAACAGCCCCAAGTGGGCAGTGATATATATCGACCCGCAGCTTCAAATGGCGCAGCAGCATTACTTGCTGCTGGTTTTAAAGAAGCTTGGGCACAACAACCGCAAGAGCAACTTTTAGCAGAGCTAGTTGCACACTATACTGCCAATATTGCCACCCACACCCACTGTTTTGTTGGTATAGAGCAACTTCTCATTGCACTTGATAATAAAGGGATCCCGTGGGGTATTATGACAAATAAGCCTGGTTTTTTAACCGATCCTTTAGTCAAAGCCATTCCTGCGTTAAAAAATGCGCGAATTGTGATAAGTGGTGATACCTTAGCAGAATCTAAGCCCTCACCCCTTCCTTTATTACATTGTGCTGAGCAAATGAGTGTTGATCCTTCGCGCTGCCTATATATAGGTGATGCACAGCGAGATATACAAGCAGGAAAAGCAGCGAATATGCACACCGCTACCGCACTATGGGGATATGTACCGAGTGTAGACGAGGCATTGGCTTGGAATGCAGATTTTAATTGGCATAGCCCTATTGATGCATTTAACCACATATAGTGCCATGTTAATTAATAAACACTACATATTGTGATTGTGTTAGTTTTTACGCAAAGCTTGATGATAAAAAAAGCAGACAAAATTTATTTTTAAAAAGCGTAAATTTAATCTTTCCTTAGTTGATTTTTACAAATTTCAACTTAACCGAATGATCAAAGGTTAATGCCTACTAACACAATTACGTTATCCCAACGTTATCCACAATGAGAGCGGTTTCTGTCCCTTGCAAAAGATCACAGACCACACTATCTTGTGATCTCTAATTTGAACAACACCAGATATTGTGGCTAAATGTTATTCGATTAAATTTACCTATGCGGTAGAAATAACAATAAAAGAATAGGCACTGGGCGTTTTAAGTGCACTCATTGGTCAAAAATATTTAATTCCCAAGGAATACAGGCAAAACTATGAACCAACAGTTATCTGTAAGCAAACGTGACGGCCGTAAAGAGCCGCTTGATCTAGACAAGATCCATCGCGTTATTGAATGGGCCGCCGAAGGTTTAAACAACGTTTCGGTTTCACAAGTTGAACTTAAATCGCATATTCAATTTTATGACGGTATTCGTACTAAAGACATTCATGAGACGATTATCAAAGCTGCTGCGGATCAGATCTCAAAAGAATCACCTGATTATCAGTATCTTGCTGCTCGTTTAGCTGTATTCCATTTACGTAAAAAAGCGTATGGCCAATTTGAGCCACCGCGTCTTTTTGACCACGTTACTAACATGGTTGAACAAAAACGCTACGACGCACATTTGCTTGTTGATTACACAGAGCAAGAACTTGATGAACTAGATGCTTACTTAGATCATTCACGCGATCTTAACTTTAGCTATGCAGCCGTGAAGCAGCTTGAAGGTAAATACCTTGTTCAAAACCGTGTTACCGGTGAAATTTACGAAAGCGCACAGTTTTTATACATCTTAGTAGCGGCAAGCTTATTCTCAGATTATCCACGTGATACGCGTATTGATTACATCAAACGTTTTTACGATGCGGTTTCGTTATTTAAGATATCTTTACCAACACCTATCATGGCTGGTGTTCGTACACCGACTCGTCAATTTAGTTCATGCGTATTAATTGAGTGTGGTGACAGTTTAGATTCGATAAATGCGACATCATCAGCGATTGTTAAATACGTTTCTCAACGTGCTGGTATTGGTATTAATGCCGGACGTATTCGTGCATTAGGTAGCCCTATTCGCAATGGCGAAGCGTACCACACTGGCTGTATTCCGTTTTATAAGCATTTTCAAACAGCCGTTAAAAGCTGTTCGCAAGGCGGTGTACGTGGCGGAGCCGCTACTTTATTCTACCCGCTTTGGCATTTAGAAGTAGAAAACCTACTGGTACTTAAAAACAACCGTGGTGTTGATGATAACCGCGTACGTCACCTAGACTACGGTGTGCAGTTTAATAAACTAATGTATTCGCGTTTAATTAAAGACGATTACATTACCTTATTCAGTCCATCAGACGTGCCGGGCCTTTACGATGCATTCTTTGAAGATCAAGATGAATTTGATGCACTTTATGTAAAGTATGAGCAAGACGAGTCAATTCGTAAAAAACGTATTAAAGCCATTGAACTGTTTTCTATGTTTGCTCAAGAACGTGCCAGCACCGGTCGTATTTACTTACAAAATGTTGACCACTGTAATACGCATAGTCCATTTATCTCGAAAGTGGCGCCTATTCGTCAATCTAACTTATGTTTAGAAATTGCATTACCGACTAAACCACTAAGTAATGTAAACGACGAAGAAGGTGAAATTGCCTTATGTACCTTGTCTGCATTTAACTTAGGCGCGATTGAGTCACTGGATGAATTAGAAGAGTTAGCTGAGCTTGCCGTTCGTGCACTTGATAACCTACTTGATTTCCAAGACTACCCAGTACCGGCGGCAAAAAATGCCACTATGGGACGTCGTACCCTAGGTATAGGTGTGATTAACTACGCTTACTACTTAGCTAAAAACGGTAAGCGTTACTCAGATGGCAGCGCAAATGCACTCACGCACAAAACATTTGAAGCGATTCAGTACTACTTAATGAAAGCATCTAATGAGCTTGCAAAAGAGCGTGGAGCATGTCCTAAATTTAACGAAACTACGTACTCACAAGGTATTATGCCAACAGATACGTACAAGCGTGATTTAGATAAAATTTGTGATGAACCACTGCACCTTGATTGGGATACGTTACGTGCCAGCATTAAAGAGCACGGTATGCGTAACTCAACGCTGAGCGCATTAATGCCATCAGAAACATCATCGCAAATCTCAAATGCAACCAATGGTATTGAGCCACCACGTGGCCATATTAGTGTTAAAGCAAGTAAAGACGGTATTTTAAAGCAGGTTGTCCCTGAGTACGAACGCCTTAAAGATAACTATGAATTACTGTGGGATATTCCATCAAACGATGGTTACTTACAATTAGTAGGCATAATGCAGAAATTTATCGACCAAACAATTTCAGCAAATACTAATTATGATCCAAACAGATACGAAGGCGGTAGAGTACCTATGAAAGTCTTACTAAAAGACTTACTTAGTGCCTACAAGCTAGGTGTTAAAACACTGTATTACCATAATACCCGCGATGGCGCATCAGATGCTCAAGAAGACACTCCAGAAGTGGAAGATGATGATTGTGCAGGCGGCGCGTGTAAAATTTAATAGTTAAACTTAAAGCGGGCGCCTTGCCCGCTTTGTCCTGATAGTTTTAGTGATAGTTTTTTGAGTGATAAACATGTCTTATACTACTTTTAGCAGAAATCATAATAACCAAATGCAAGAGCCAATGTTTTTTGGTCAAACCGTTAACGTGTCACGTTACGATCAACAAAAATACCCTATTTTTGAAAAATTAATTGAAAAACAATTGTCTTTCTTTTGGCGACCTGAAGAAGTTGATGTAAGTAAAGACCGTTTAGACTTTCAAGCGCTTCCCGATCACGAGAAGCATATATTTTTAAGCAACTTAAAATACCAAACGTTGCTTGATAGTGTTCAAGGTCGTTCGCCTAACGTAGCACTATTACCAATTGTGTCTATTCCTGAGCTAGAAACATGGATTGAGACATGGGCGTTTAGTGAAACTATTCATAGTCGTTCGTACACCCATATTATTCGTAACGTAACTCAAGCACCTGAACTTATTTTTGATGACATTGTTAGCAATGAAAAAATTAGTGAGCGTGCCGATGCCGTTACTACTTATTATGATGACCTAATCAATTCTGTATCGCTTTACAACCTATACGGTGAAGGCAAACACGAAATTAATGGCCAAACCGTAGTCGTTAATTTATTTGAGCTGAAAAAGAAATTGTACCTGGCCATGATGTCAGTGAACATCCTTGAAGCTATTCGCTTTTATGTGAGCTTTGCCTGTTCATTTGCGTTTGCAGAGCGTGAATTGATGGAAGGTAATGCTAAAATTATAAAGCTTATTGCCCGTGATGAAGCACTTCACCTTTCAGGTACTCAGCATATTTTAAATATCATGCAAGATGGCAAAGATGACCCTGAAATGGCGATTGTTGCCGCACAATGCCGTGAAGAAGCAATTAAGATGTTTGTTGAAGCCGCAGAGCAAGAAAAAGAATGGGCCGAATACCTATTCAAAGATGGCTCGATGATTGGTTTGAATAAACACATTCTATGTCAGTACGTTGAATACATTACCAATGCGCGTATGACCGCGATTGGTCTACCTGCACAGTTTGAAAATAACAGTAACCCTATTCCATGGATCAACTCATGGTTAGTGTCGGATAACGTGCAAGTTGCTCCCCAAGAAGCCGAAATTAGCTCATACTTAGTTGGTCAAATTGATTCACAAGTAGATGCCGATGAATTTGGTGACTTCGATTTATAATGACTGATAGAACGACTGCAAGTATCACGCTTGCAGATAACAGCCAGCGTATTGATTTTGCCGCTGGCTGCCCTTCTCTTTTACATTGCCTAGAATCAAATAAGATTGATGCCGCTTACCAATGCCGTGAGGGATATTGCGGTGCGTGTCGTGCAACACTTGTCTCAGGTGAAGTTAATTACAATGAAGAGCCGTTAGCGTTTGTTCGCGATGGTGAAATACTACTATGCTGTTGCAAACCAAATGGTGATATAAGTATTAATTTAAAGTGATCAGCAAAATCTAAAAGCACAGCAAAACAACAACGAGTTTATTACTACGCTTTTAAATTACGCTAAATGAGCTTAACCTTCTTCTTCAACCAAAGACTCTAATAAATCATGGATCTCTGATTTTAATTCTTTGTCTTCAATTTTATTCGCACTGACTTTGGCATCTTGTAGATTTTTGATTGCTGCTTCTTTATCACCCAGCTCAAGCTGTAAAGTAGCCATAGAAAAGGCAACAGACGACATATGATCTTTGTTATTAATTTCTATCGACTTCTGTAACGCTTTTTCGTAAGTCTCGATAGCTTCTTCTAGCTCTTCGGTGAAATCAGCCAATGTTTCCCACTGAACAGGGTGATCTTTCGCTGTATTTTCGTTTTCAATACAAATAGCTTTTAGCTCAGCATATAAAGATTCAAACTGTTTAGTATCATTTTTATTAGCCGCTGCCATCAGCTTTTCCGCCAAATCGTGAACCGCTTTGTATACTTTAGTATTCATAATTACTCGCTACCTTATTAACGCGCCTTTTTGAGTTTTTAAGAGCGCCGTATTCGAAATATATACCTAATAGTACATTATTATTAAGCGATGCGTTGTTACAAAAGTATTATAAGCGATAAAAAGCTGTTTAATTGAATCACGCCGACATTAGAGTGCTACACTTAATACTTACTTTTAATAGCAACAGTCAATATCTACCCTATGCAAAATTGCAATCAATGTGGTAAATGCTGCACTAAATATGGTGCAGCAAATTTAGATACAAATCAGCAAGAAATTGAAATGTGGGCACTATTTAACCCTGAGATATTTCAATATGTTAAAAACGATAAGCTATGGTTTGATCCAAAAACAGGTGAGCAATTAACACAATGCCCATTTTTAGAGCTTGCCAGTAAAACATTTCCACAAGAGAAAGATAAATACACCTGCAGTATTTATCATGACCGCCCCCAAGATTGCCGACACTACCCTAGCTTAATTTCAGAAATGATAAACGATGGCTGTGAAATGCTTGAGCCTGCCGATAAACAAAATCATTTTAAAGCGCAAAAGACGTTAGACATACTAATGATAGATAGTCGCTCTTAAACTAATACATATAACAAATACATGAACTGTCATATTGAGCTGCTATTTTAATTTATCGCTATTTTTTTGTCATTCAACGCAAATTTAAAAGTTATAGTATAACATTGTTGATAGCGCAATTTTGTAGTGTTATATTATATCACAACATAACAACCACGAATTGAAGTAATTATGACTAAGCTAACACTCATATCCTCAGCACTACTGTCTGTTTTGTGTTCTCACTCTGCACTAGCAGCGACGATTAATGGCACAGTAACAGATGCAAACAAGCAACCCATTGCCAATGCGACGATTCATGTTCATGGTAAGTCACAAAGTGTACAAAGTAATGCACAAGGTCAGTTTAGTATCGATATAGATGCTAAAAGCCAATTACATATTAGTAAAGATAATTACCAAGACTCACGCATATCGCTTGAAAATACAGACAATACAATTAATGTAACATTAAAGCCCTCTTCGGTTGAAACTGTTGTTGTATATGCCTCGGCACTGCATAAAAATAGCTTAGAAATGATTTCACCGGTGAGTGTTCTATCAGGTGATGAACTTAAAAATAAAGCCAAACCCACCCTAGGTGAAACACTTAAAGGCATTCCTGGTGTTAATGCCAGTTATTTTGGCCCTGTTTCTTCAAGCCCGATTATTCGCGGCCTAGGTGGTCCTAGGGTTAAAATTACTCAAAACGGTTTAGATAGCAGCGATGCGTCTCGCATTGGACCTGATCACGCGACATCAAGTGATAGCTTAGCGGCTGAGCAAATTGAAGTATTACGTGGCCCAAGCACCCTACTTTATGGCTCTGGCGCTATTGGCGGTGTAGTGAATGTGGTTGATAACCGTATTCCAACTAATAATATTGAGTCTCTATCTGGAGCTGCGCAATACACACACGATACTGTTTCAAATGCGAATACCTACGCTGCAAAACTAGAAACTGGCAGCAATAACTTTAATTTCCATTTTGATGGTACTAAACGCAGCGGTGATGATTACCAAACACCTCGTTTTAACTTACCAGATGAACATGAAGAAGGTGAACTGCATGTTGAAGGTGATGAAGAAACAGCGACTTCAGTTGAAAATACCTTTATAGACAGTGAAACAGTTAATTTTGGTACGAGTTATGTGGGTGAGCATTTAACCGTTGGCTTTTCATACGGCAATATAGAAACAGATTATGGTATTCCTGGCCATTCACATGATCATGGGCATGGTCATGAAGAAGAAGACGAGCATGGAGAACACTTAGGTGAAGAACATGAAGAACACGCAGGTGAAGAACATGAAGAAACCCCTGTTTATGCTCATTTAGAACAAGACCGTTGGCAAGGGCTGGTCAGTTATTCGTTTCATGACAACTGGATTGAATCTATTAACCTTCGCCTTGGTTACACTGACTATACGCATAGTGAAATTGAAGATGGCGCAATTGGCACCACTTTTAGTAATGAAACCACTGAAGCACGTTTAAACCTAGAGCACCAGTTAGGCCAATGGCATGGCATGATTGGCTATCACTACAGTGAATCTGATTATGATGCGATTGGCGAAGAAGCCTTTACGCCCGCAAGTATTACAACAACACATGCGTTATATTTACTTGAAGAGCGTACCTTTGGCGATGTCACTATAGAGCTTGGTGCCCGTTTAGAAGATTATGATATTAAAAGTGATGTAGATACGCATCAACACAGCCATGATGACGAACCTGTATCAACAGATGAAACAATTAACTACACGCAGAGCTTTACTAATCTAAGCGCCTCAGCGGGTGCGATTTGGGAATATATGCCAAGTCATAACCTAGCTGTTAGCTTGTCACATTCAGAGCGAGCGCCACTTTCAGCTGAGTTACTTTCTAACGGTGTTCATGTTGCCACAGGGACTTACGAACTTGGTTTGGGTTACCATATTGAAGGTAACGAAGCGCATTTTGAGCCTGAAGAAATTAAACAAGAAACATCAACCAACCTGGATATTAGTTTACGTCGTTTTAGCGGTGACTTTGGTTACACCGTAAACTTTTTCTATAACGATATTAAAAACTTTTATTATCAGCAAAACACAGGATTAGTGTTTGATGAGATGGATGGTTTTGAAGCTGCAACCAGTGGTCACAGCGATGCGATTGATGTTTATCAATTTACTAGTAAAGATGCTGAGCTGTATGGTTTTGAATTTGATGTACATTATCAAATAAACCCCAGCGCCATGGTAAAAGTATTTGGTGACTCAACTCGTGCCAAGCTAAAAGATAATGAAGGTAATTTACCACGCATTCCTGCTAATAAATTGGGTTCAGAACTGCAATACACCCTAGGTAGCGCGCAATTTACCTTAACAGGAACACATTACTTTGAACAAAATGATATTAGTGCATACGAAACAGCAACAGATGGCTATACATTGATTGATTTACAAGCCAATTATCAGCTTGATTTAGGTGCAGTGGATACACAGCTCTACTTGAGTATTGATAACATTACTGATGAACTTGGCTTTGTACATAGCTCGTTTATTAAAGACACGGCGCCACTTCCTGGACGTAATTTCCAATTTGGAGTGAGAGGCTACTTTTAAACCGAGATAAGTTTAAAGAGACAATAAAAAACCGCATTCAAATTAATGAATGCGGTTTTTTCATAACTAAAATGTTATGTGCGTTCTAATTAAAGAATTGCGTGTAACTCAACGTCAAATACAAGTGTTGAGTAAGGTGCGATTGCTGCACCGGCACCACGTTCACCATAAGCAAGCTCATGAGGAACGTATAAACGCCATTTTGTACCTACTGGCATCATTTGTAATGCTTCAGTCCAACCTTTGATCACGCCACCTACTGGGAATTCAGCAGGTTGACCGCGCTCGTATGAGCTATCAAAAACAGTACCGTTTACTAAAGTACCGTGGTAATCAACACGTACTGTAGACTCTGCAGTTGGCTTCTCGCCTTCACCTGTTGCAAGTACTTCGTACTGAAGACCTGACTCAGTTACTGTGATTTCAGGACGTTTTGCGTTTTCTTCTAAAAATGCAATGCCTTCAGCAGCCAATACTTTAGCTTCTTCTTCACGACGAGCTTGGATCTCTTCGTTAATTTTCTCAAACGCAGCTTGGATTTCAGGGATCTCTACTTGAAAAGCACTGCCTGCATACGCATCTTTCATGCCTTCAAATACTGAATTTAAGTTTAAACCTTCAAAAGGGTTAGCCTTAAGTTGCTCACCCATTTGTAAGCCAATACCGTAACTTGCTTTTTCAGCATCTGTAGTAAAATTATCTGACATAATGTGTTATTCACGTTTTGTTAGTTAAAAGACCCGTATATGCTATCACAAAATAAAAGCCGTTTGGGGCTAGTTTTTATTGAGTTTTTCTTTAATTAAACCAATAGCAAAGGTACATACAGGTAAACTGAGCAAAATTCCAACAAGTAAGCTCATCGACAACAATCCGGCCACACCGACCAGCAAAAGAGGCACAGCCACTAAACCAATAATGCCAATATAAAACGCGCCCCATACTGGCCAAAAATGATCGTATTTTGTGATTAAATGCGCCGATAAAGTATTAAACCCAACGGCGTATAATAAGGTCATCATCAGTGCATCGTCTGGATAAGCATCAATAGCCATTTTTTGTAATAACGATATGGCACTTTGGTAACAATAACCAAACACAGTCCATAGCAGGATGTGCTTAAGTAAACGTTTAGAAAAGGATAACTCCGGGGACTGTGACATGATAAAGCTCCAGATAGCAAAAAACCGCCAATAAGGCGGTTTTTTAAATAATGGTGGAGAGATAGGGATTTGAACCCTAGAGGGGCTATAAACCCCTGCCGGTTTTCAAGACCGGTGCATTCGACCACTCTGCCATCTCTCCGTACGGCGCGCATAATAAGATCATACGCTTAGCTTGTAAAGTCCTATTTTAATAAAACCAGCTAAATAGTTAAATATTAACCGTTTTAGTTACTAATAATATTGTTTAGGCCTACGTGCAATCCAAGAGCACACTAAACATACCAATAAGCTGGCTGTTAAAAATGCAATACTTTGGAATATCAAATCGAAGCGATTAAAATCATCACTTGGGATCACAACCAATATAAATGAAGGCAGTAAGGTGAACAATAAAACATAACAACATATTTTAAAGGCTCTGCCAAAATCAAATCGTTTCGACTGTTGCATCCACCATGTTAGCAATACCAGCACCCCTATTGCTGTCGCAGCAATAAAATGCTCAGCTTGAGTGCTCATTGCAACATAAAATGTCGCAAGCGCGCCAACAACACCCCAGATTGACCAAGCAAACCAGTTTTCTTTTTCGCGTAAAAATAAATTTCCCATCATTTTCGTCTTCTTTATCGTTATTATTGGTAAGACTTTCCATACATTACCAAAAAACAACCGATTAAAAAACAAACTGAAGAAGATTTATTGCGTATGGTGCTTCCGTGCGCTTCTCGCAGCTACAATATTAACCGCTGTAGTGTAACACGATTAACTTAATGAATTATGACTATATTGAATATAAAAAGTTCATACTATTTTTACAAAAAACTAAAAAAGTTTTCTGGCTTGTGCCTCGGTGACTTTTTACATTCGATTGCAGGCGTCCCTAAATACAAATAACCCACGATTTCATCATCATCACTTAAGTTAAGTGCTTGTTTAACACTTACGCTTTGTGCAAAGTAACCCGTGCGCCAAATACCACCTAAACCTTGTGCAAATGCGGCTTGTTGCATAGCCAATACGCCACAACCTGCACTTTGTACTTGTTCAATTCTAGGCACTTTTGGGTGTGGTTGATATTTTGCAATCGCAATAATAATCATTGGGGCTCTAAGCGGTAAC
Source organism: Pseudoalteromonas sp. DL-6 (assembly GCF_004328665.1). NCBI lineage: Bacteria > Pseudomonadati > Pseudomonadota > Gammaproteobacteria > Alteromonadales > Pseudoalteromonadaceae > Pseudoalteromonas > Pseudoalteromonas sp. DL-6. The sequence continues at coordinate 1,526,687 of NZ_CP019770.1, read as the reverse complement.
TCCTTAGCGCGATTAATTACTTTTTCGGCCTGCTGCTCTGCTAAAGCGCTTTGATAATAAATTTCACCCAACTTATGACGCGCATCACCCTGAACAATAATATATTGCCACGGTGCAATACAGCCATGATCGGGCACTCTCAGACCAGCCTGCTGAATAATGTTTAATTGTTCTTCATTAGGGCCTGGCTCTGTCAACTTTGCATCAGATTGACGGCTTAATAAAAGCTCAATAGCATCCATAGTGTGCTCTCAAAATTCAAAACGTAAGAGTAACATTTATAAGTAAAAAATAAACACTGTAGGTCAAAACTATCAAGCAGATAAAATTAATGATGCGAGTGTTTATATGCTATTAGCTATTGATGTAAGGTATCGCGTTTAAACCAATAATCTAGGCTTACAAAGCGCCCACCTCCCGTAAAAAATAAACTCAGTAACATGGCAAAATAAATAGCAGAAAATTCGATGCCGTTATTTAGTATTGCTGGTTTTCCTTTTTCATATAAGTAATCTGCAAAGCCGTACTCTTGCACTAAGCTGCTAATTTTATCTATGCGGACTTTTACTTCTATTGAGTTTTCAAGGCTTTCTTTGGCACCGGGGATTGATAGCCAATCAAGTACTTGGGCTGCACTTGTTTGTGGATTTGTTGGCGCTATAGCAAACCAGCCGTTATGCCAGTGTACCGTTGTTGCTGCAACCACCATTGTGAACATCAGTGGAATACTCACTAAACGCGTAAATAAACCAATAAGTAAAAACCAACCTCCTAAAAACTCACTCCAACCTGCTAAAAAGGCCAGCAAATCAGGAAATGGTAATCCTAAACCCCACTCACTATTACCAAACCACTGAACGACATCATCAGAGGCTAAAAAATGATAAAAAAAACCATTGGTATCACCGCTTATTGCGAGTTTATTATAGCCTGCGATAATCATAACAGGCGCTAAAATCAAGCGAAAAAGCAAAGCAGGTAAACCATCTAATAAAGATAATTTACCCTTAATATTGTCATAAAGCGTAATTAATTTTTTCATGCGCAATCTGTATGTTCATTGTTTATTTAGGTATAGACTATAAACAAACATGACCGCGCACAGGGTTAAATTATTTCACACTTAAAAATTAAATATCCCTTGCTACTTGTAACGCTTCAAAGATTGCGCGTTTAGCATCAATAGCAGCAGCGAGTTTAGCGCCACCTATAACATGCACTTTGGCGTTCTCAGCTTGCGCCTTAAATAACTCGTCGTTAGACACTTGACCAATACAGGCAATAACCGTATCAACTGGCAGTACTTGAGTTTCACCAGCAACACTAATAGTAAGGCCGTTTTTATCAAAACTATGGTATTGGCAATCTGCAATTTGTTTAACACCATGCTGTTTGGCAACTTGACGGTGGATCCAACCAGTTGTTTTACCTAAGTCACCGCCAAAGCGCCCTGCACTGCGTTTTAGCATGTAAAGCTGACGATCATCTTTATGCGGTTGAGCTTCACACTCTATGCCCCACTGAGTTTTAAAATCGCTGATGCTTTGTGACTTATGCTCACTTAAAAATGCCACCATATCAAAACCAATACCGCCTGCACCGAGTATAGCGATAGAATTGCCTAGCTCGACTTCACCGCGGATCACTTCATCGTAGGCAAAAATACGCTTATCATCGCTGCACTTAATCGTAGCTTCACGCGGTCTTACGCCAGTTGCAAATACCACATCATCAAACTGCGTTAGCATACTGTCATCAAATGCTTTACCTAACTCAATGGTTACATTGAGACGCTTAAGTTCGTTAGTGAAGTAAGCCAATGTATGGTTAAAGTCTTCTTTACCAGGTATTTGCATGGCTAAATTGAATTGACCACCCATGTGCTGCTTTTGATCAATCAGAGTTACATTGTGCCCTTTTTGCGCTAAATAACAGCTAGACGATAACCCTGCAGGTCCAGCGCCAACCACTAATACGTTTTTAGCTTTCTCTGCTTTTTCTAGCGGGTAATCAAGCTCGAAACCGGCTTGTGGATTAACTAAACAGGTAGCCCGCTTACCTTTAAATACATGATCTAAACAGCCTTGGTTACAACCAATACAAATATTAATATGCTCAGACTGCTTCGCCGCGTATTTATTAAAAAATTCTGGATCGGCTAATAATGGACGGGCCATAGAAATTAAATCAGCTTCACCCGCATTTAAAATATCATTGGCAATCTCTGGGGTATTAATACGGTTTACCGCAATAACAGGCACGCTAATAACATCTTTCAAGCGCTTTGACGCTTCTTTAAACGCACCCGGAGGTACCATACTAGCAATTGTCGGTACGCGCGCTTCATGCCAACCAATACCGGTATTAAAAATATCAACACCCGCTTTTTCAAGTGCAATTGCTTGTTGTGTTACTTCATCTGGGGTTGAACCATCAGGGATTAAATCAATCACAGAGAGTCTAAAAATAATTAAAAATTTATCCGATACTTTCGCCCTCACCGCTTTTACAATTTCAACGGCTAAACGCATTCTGTTTTCAAGACTACCACCAAATTCATCATCTCGTTTATTAGTGTGCGGTGCCATAAACTCATTAATCAAATAACCTTCTGAGCCCATTACTTCTACGCCATCGTAACCGGCTTTTTCGGCTAAATAAGCAGAATTAGCAAAGTCTTTAATCGTTTTATTAATTGAGCTTAAAGACATTGCCTTAGGCTTGTAAGGATTAATTGGTGCTTTAATAGCACTCGGTGCTTGATTAAAAGGGTGATACGCATAACGCCCTGCATGTAATAACTGCAAACATATTTTTCCGCCATGTTGGTGAACTGCTTGCGTATACGCGCGATGTTTAAATACGTCGTAATAACTATTGAATGATGAAGAGATAGGCGTGAGCTTACCGCGTAAATTAGGGCTATAACCCCCAGTAATAAGCATCGCAGTGCCACCTTTGGCACGTGCCTCATAAAAAGCACGAAGACGTTTACGATTGTGCCAACCCTCTTCAAGGCCGGTGTGCATTGATCCCATTACTAAACGGTTGCGTAGTTGTGTGTGTTTTAGTTCTAGTTTTTGTTCTAACATCCTGTGCCCCAATAACTGGTCTAACCTGTGTGTTTGTTCAATTTTGCGTTAATGACGCAGAATAAGCAATATATGAGCAGCTTAAACTTAAAATTTTTAATTTAAACTAACCTAAATACGGTCATTTTATGTATAACCGTTAATACTACAACACGGCTAAAAGCGGCATAAACATTCATATAATCATAAGTGTAATTGAATTTATAAATGTTTCGTTACGATTTAGCAGTTAAATTAATTTATATTCTAAGCTACTATGGCAATAACGTTTTAGCTGTACGAATTTAAGGAGCTATTTTGATAGCGAAGGTATTTAAAGGTATATGGACAGGGATTAATTTCTCGCGTCGTTTAGTACTAAACTTATTATTTTTATTTTTGGTTATCATTTTCATTGTCTCAATATCAAGTGACGGCGATAAAATCATTGTCGAAGAGGGCTCAGTCCTCAGGCTCAACCTAAATGGCCCTATTGTAGAAGAAAAAACCTACATAGATCCTGTTGAGGCGGCCATAAATGATGCAACTGCAAGTGCCGATACGCCTACTGAAATATTACTTGATGATGTAATTGAAGTAATCAATGAAGCGGCACAAGATTCACGCATTAGTGCTATCTTACTTGATCTACAAGAAATGCCAAAAGCGCACTTAAATAAGCTTAAGCAAATTACTCATGCAATTGATGCATTTAAAGAAACAGGTAAAAAAGTAATTGCCTCAGGCTATTATTATACCCAAGCACAATATTATATTGCTGCGCATGCAGACGAAATTGCTATGCACCCTTACGGGAGTGTGATGATTGAAGGCTACGGTATGTACCCGCTTTACTTTAAAGAAGCATTAGAAAAATTAGAAGTCACGCAGCATATATTTCGTGTAGGTACATTTAAATCAGCGGTTGAACCTTTCATCAGGAATGATATGTCAGAAGCTGCCAAAGAAGCTAACAGCGTATGGTTAGGTGCTTTGTGGAAGCAATATAAGCAAGATGTAAGTGCGGTGCGCCCATTTGACGAATCGAATTTTGATGAAACAATGGATACCTATTTAGCCAAAATGCAGGCAGCCAATGGGGATGCTGGTAAATACGCATTGGATAACCAATGGGTTGATTCACTTAAAACTAATCAACAAATTCGTCAGCAGTTAATTGATCTAGTTGGCGCTGAAGAAGACGGTAAAACATTTAAACAAGTGTCTTTTGGTGAATACTTAAGCTTAGTTAAACCGCCTATTGCATTTGATAACCCGATGACAGAAAAAGTGGCTGTTGTTGTAGCGAAAGGGACCATTGTAGACGGTGAACGTCGTGCCGGTGAGATTGGCGGTGATTCAACAGCTGCGCTATTACGCAAGGCACGCCTTGATGACAAAGTCAAAGCAGTCGTACTGCGTATTGACTCTGGCGGTGGCAGCATGTTTGCTTCTGAAGTTATTCGTGCCGAAGTATTGGCGCTTAAAGCCGCAGGTAAACCTGTTATCGCTTCAATGAGTTCAGTCGCTGCATCAGGTGGTTATTGGATTGCATCAGCGGCAAATGAAATTTGGGCTGCACCGAGTACAATTACCGGTTCTATCGGTGTGTTTGGTACCTTTATGACCTTTGAAGATACCTTAGCTAAAATCGGTGTTTACTCTGATGGCGTAGCCACTACAGAAATGGCCGGTTTTTCAATCACTCGCCCATTAAATGAAAAAATGGCACAAGTGATTCAAATGAGTGTTGAAGAAGCTTACGAGCGTTTTTTAAATGTGGTTGCCGATGCACGTAATATGACCCCAGAGCAAGTTGATAAAATTGCCCAGGGTCGGGTTTGGATTGCATCTCAAGCACAAGAGCTTGGTTTAGTTGATAAATTAGGTAACAAGCAAGATGCTATCAAAGCGGCTGCCGAACTTGCTAAGCTTAACTTCTATGAAGTTAAAACAATTAAACAATCGCTTAGCCCGCAAGAAAAAATGCTTCAAGATATTTTTGGTAGCGCCGCGGTTAAATCTGTACTTGGACTTGAAACACAAAAATCAGCAGTATTAGCTAGCCAAGCTAATCTGCAAACTGTGATTAAGCAATTAAGTAGCGAAGTAGAAAACCTGAAAGATTATAACGATCCACAAGGTGTTTATGCGCGCTGTTTAGAATGTACAGTTGCACAATAATGCCCTAACAGGCTGTATTGATTAGCACTTAGCGTTATACTAAGCCCAGTTTTTTTACTGGGCTTTTTTTATGAAACGTAAACGCATTTATATCGCTTATACTGGCGGTACTATAGGAATGAAAAAATCAATCCGCGGCTATATTCCTGCCGAAGGGTTTTTAACCGAAACCGTGGTTAATAACGCAGAATTTAATCGTGAAGAAATGCCATTGTTCGATATTCATGAGTACTGCCCACTCATTGACTCTTCAGATATGTCTCCTGCCCACTGGCAACTTATTGCTGATGACATAAAAAGTAAGTACCAAGATTACGACGGCTTTGTGGTACTTCATGGTACAGATACCATGGCCTATACTGCATCGGCTTTGTCGTTTATGTTTGAAAACTTAACAAAACCTATTATTGTAACCGGCTCACAAATTCCGCTCTCACAATTGCGCTCAGATGGCCAAGTTAACCTACTTAATGCCATGTATTTAGCCGCTAACTACCCGATAGCAGAAGTCAGTTTGTTTTTTAATAATCAGTTGTTCAGAGGTAATCGTGCAACTAAAGCCCATGCCGATGGATTTGATGCATTTGCCTCACCTAATTTAGAACCATTAGCGCTATCTGGCATTAATATTCAACTGATCAAAGGGCAATTAAGTCCGTATGTAGAAAATGAATTACAAGTTACCCCTATTACACCGCAAGCCATTGGTGTGTTGTATTTATACCCAGGGATCAGCAAAGAAGTGGTTAAAAGCTTAGTTAATGGCAATATTAAAGCGCTGGTATTGTTAAGTTTTGGTGTTGGTAATGCACCGCAAGACCCTGAGTTTTTAGATATCCTTGATGAGGCAAGTAAGCGCGGCGTTATTATCACAAACCTCACTCAATGCCTAAAAGGCCAAGTAAATATGGGCGGATACGCCACAGGTAATGCGCTGTTAAACATAGGCGTGATCAGTGGTTTTGATATGACCTTAGAAGCGTGTTTAACTAAATTGCATTATCTTTTTAGTCAAAATTTAGAGGTCGAAACGATTCGCCATTTAATGCAAGATAATTTGCGTGGTGAGTTAACTCGTTAGGTATTCAGCTAAACGAATAACAAAAAAGGACGCTATGAAGCGTCCTTTTTAGTTTAGTTAGATTTTATTAACGAACTTTTGCGTCAATATCAACTAAGTCAGTTAAGTGACACGTTTCACCACTGTGGGTTTTAATGCCATGCTCACCAAAGTAATCACGCTGGGCTTGAACTAAATGCCCATTACTTGGTGTTGTTAACGTTGCTAAATAGGTTTGTGTTGCACTCAGTACAGGGAATGCCAGACCGGTCATAACTGCTTGACCCGTTACTTTACGCATAGCAAGTGACTCTTTTTCAAGGGTGTCAATAAACTCGACACCTTGCGCGACACTATCTAAGTAATCTGCACGAATAATACACCCTGCACGCCATGTTTGTAGTGTTTTAGCTAAATCAACTTTCCACTGATGAGTACGCGAAGCACCTTTAATTAATGCAAGTCCTTGGCGATACGCCAGCAAACTTGCAAGGGTGAATGCATCTTTTAATTCATCTAAATCAACATCAACCTGGGTAGTATTTTGCGTGCTGTATGTCATCTCTTGTGCAGCAGTGGTATTGCATGCATTAGTTAAATGACGAGCTTGAACAGCAGCCACTAATGACGGTACCGCAATACCTAGCTCAAGTGCATTTTGAGCTGTCCATAAGCCTGTGCCTTTTGCGCCAACTTTGTTATCAATTAAATCAACAAGCGGCACATTTTGCGAATTTTCAAGTGATAAAATATGGCTAGAAATTGATAGTAAATAACTATTTAACTGGCCTTGCGACCATTCATTAAATATCTCAGCAATTTCTTTTGGTGAGCGGTTCGTTCCGTGACGAAGTAGCTGATACACCTCAGCAATAAGTTGCATCAGTGCGTATTCAATTCCATTATGAACCATTTTTACAAAATGACCGCTGGCTGATTGGCCAACACGTGCAAAACACGACTCGCCTTTGTAGCTTGCAGCAACCTTTGTAAACCATGGCTCGACACGCTCCCAGCCACCTTCAGAACCACTTGCCATCATAGCCGGACCATGACGCGCCCCCTCAGCACCACCTGAAATACCCATAGTGGCAAATTCAAACTTATCTTGGTATTTTAGCTTGCGATTAATACCATCTTTATAATTACTGTTTCCGCAATCAACAATAATATCACTACATTGAACACCCGCTTCAATCAGCTCGTTGCAAACCGCATCAACCAATTCACCCGCAGGCACAAGTAGTAAAATAGAACGCGGTGTTTCTAAACGCCTAACCATATCCCCTAGATCAGAGACAATGTGAAGTTTGTCAGCCATGCCTTGTGATTTAGCACAACTTAATAATTCTTCACCCGCATTTGGGTTTTTGTCATAAGCGACCAGCGTTATCCCTTTTTCAATCAAGTTCAGGGCAAGATTTTTCCCCATAACGCCTAACCCTACTAATGCAACTTGCATTTAGTGCCCTCCTCGGTAACAACTATTTGGTTAGTAAATTAAAATAATACCGCGTGCATTATACTCAGACCTAAGCCATGAGCAAAGCTACATGCATTTATTACAGTTAAAATAAACACTGCAATTATATCAAACAACCGCCCTCACAGGGGAAGAAATAGCGCTGCTATTTAAATTTTTAGATCATTGACGCCCTGTGACACCGGTGTCATAATGATGACATATTCATTTTGTATATAATAGTCGCAATGTTATAAAAATTGCATAAAACTAAAGATTACTCTTTATTAGTAATCGCAAAAAACAAAATAACCGTCAACTTGCTTAAAATAAGCGCACAGGAGAATTTAATGTTAAGACGTACAAAAATAGTCGCGACACTTGGACCTGCAACAGACAGAGATAATAACTTAGAAAAAATTATTCGTGCAGGCGCTAATGTCGTTCGATTAAACTTCTCACATGGTGTTGCACAAGATCATAAAGACCGTGCACAAGCTGTTCGAGATATAGCTGCTAAATTGGGTAAGCACGTTGCAATTCTTGCTGACCTGCAAGGCCCTAAAATCCGTGTTTCGACCTTTAAAGAAGGTAAAGTGACTTTAGCGGTTGGTGCAAAATTCGTTCTTGATGCAAAAATGGAAAAAGGCCAAGGCGATATTAATGCCGTTGGTATTGATTACAAAGAGCTACCACAAGATGTGGCTCCTGGTGATTTACTCCTTTTAAACGATGGTTTAATTCAGCTTACTGTAGAGCATGTTGAAGGTCACTTAGTGCACACTGTTGTTACTGTGGGTGGCGTACTATCGAACAATAAAGGGATTAATCGTTTAGGTGGTGGCTTAACCGCGCCTGCGTTTACCGACAAAGACAAAGAAGATTTAATCACAGCGGCTGAAATTAATGTTGATTATATTGCCGTTTCTTTCCCGCGTAGTGGCGATGACATGCGTTATGTACGTTCTCTTGCAGAAGCTGCAGGCTCTAATGCACAGCTTTTAGCTAAAATTGAACGTGCTGAAGCAGTAGAAACACAAGAAGCAGTAGATGATATCATTTTAGCGTCTGACGCTGTGATGGTTGCCCGTGGTGATTTAGGTGTTGAAATTGGTGACGCTGCACTAATGGGTAAGCAAAAACTCATTATTCGTCGTGCCCGTTCGCTTAATCGTACTGTTGTAACGGCCACGCAAATGATGGAATCGATGATCGATAACCCAATGCCAACCCGTGCAGAAGTAATGGATGTTGCCAACGCTGTGCTTGATGGCACCGATGCAGTCATGCTTTCAGCGGAAACAGCTGCAGGTGATTACCCTGAAGAAACCGTTGCCACAATGGCACGCGTTTGTTTAGGTGCTGAGTCGCAAAAAGAGACCCATGTTTCTAAGCATCGTTTAGATAGCCGTTTCTCATCTAATGCGGAATCAATTGCACTCTCTGCAATGTATGCAGCGAACCACTTAGATTCTGTGAAAGCGATAATTACCCTGACTGAATCAGGTAGCACAGCAAAACTCATGTCGCGCATTAGCTCTGGCTTACCCATTTACTCACTTTCACGTCATGCCAGTACATTAGGTCAAACAGCACTATACCGTGGTGTTTACCCAGTGTTTTTTGACTCTACAAAATGTGAAAAAGATAACATGGTTAAAGACGCATTAAGCACATTAGTGGCTGCAGGCTCACTGCAAGTAGGCGACACCGTGATTATCACCCATGGTGATGCGATGGAAACGATTGGTGCAACCAACACGATGAAGATTGTGACTGTTTCGTAAAAGTTACTACAAAAAAACGCGAGCTATATGCTCGCGTTTTTTATGCTGTTAATTTAACCTGAACTCTGGTTAATTTAGCTTGCCAGCGCTGCTTTTACTTTGTCTCGATAGCTTCGGCTAACTTTGAGCTCTTGACCGTTTTCAAGTACCAATAGGTACTCACCACTTACCTGAGTAACCAGCTTACTAATTTGTTTAGTGTTAACAATTGCGCTGCGATGGACACGTACAAATAAGCTTGGATCTAACTCTTGTTCTAGCTCTTTCATGGTTTTACGTAATATATGCGTTTGCCCATCTTGGCAATGTAAACACATATAATCACCCGCTGCATCTACCCACTGTATGGTAGCAACTGGCACTCTGACAATTTCGCCCTGCTCTTTTACTGCTAATGATTCAGGGTAGCGACGATCAGTTAAGGTATCACCTGTGGCTAATTTCTTTAAAATCTCTTCACAGTTATTACCCGTTATTCCAGCTACAAAGCTAGCTAATTTTTTCTTATGGGCGTTGTCCTGCTGTGTTTTTAAATAGGTATGCACTTTTTCTACCGCCTGTTTTAATCTGTTATCATCAACGGGTTTTAAAATGTAATCTAAAGCATGGATTTCAAATGCTTTAACAGCAAAATGATCAAACGCAGTCACAAACACAATAGCTGGCAAATCTTTACTACTTTCACTCAGTGCGCGCGCAACCTCAAAGCCGTTCATCCCAGGCATTTGAATATCTAAGAACACGAGGTCAATTTTTTCGTTTTTGCAGCTTTCAATCGCATCGGCTCCTGAGCTACATAGTTTGATCACTTCAATATCAGAAAACTCTTCAAGCCTGACGGCTAAACCTTTACGTGCTAATGGTTCATCATCAACAATAAGCGTTTTTATTCTTGTCATTTCTTCACAGCCTTCTCAAACGGGACTCGCAGATTAACTTTTAATCCACTTGGCGTATTATGTGATAATACAAACGAGTAATTATTTTCGTAGAGCGTTTTTAATCTGTCTCGGGTATTTGCCACACCCACGCCTTGTGCATTAACTAACTGGCCATTTACAATTTCAGTGCCAGGACCATTATCGCCCACTTCAAGTAATAATTCATTAGCAAATACTTGTGCTTTTATATCAATCACGCCACCTTCTGCCATGTGGGCAATGGCATACTTAATAGCATTTTCAATGATCGGTTGTAATATTAGGCTAGGTACCAAGGCTTGTTGTGCTTGATCACTCACATCAACATTAACTTGTAGCCGTTCATCAAAGCGCACACGTTCAATCTCTAAATATAACATTAATGCATGTAGCTCTTGCTCTAGCGGCACTTTTTTAATTGGATCAGTATTGAGCGTGTAACGTAAAAAGTCACTCAGCTTAGACACCATTAAGTTAGCATCTTTGTTTTCTTTAACCAAAATTAAAGTGGAAATAGCATTAAGGGTATTAAATAAAAAGTGCGGGTTTAACTGATACCTGAGCATCTTGAGCTGCGCTTCGTGCGCCATTGTGGTTGCTTTTAACGCTTTTTGACGTTCACTTTGTAGTAACTGGTAATACTTAACCCCAAAGTACAAGCCACTCCAACACAAAATAATATAAACGGAATCTAGCCCTTGCTGTAAATAATAAAACCATTCTTCAGGACGATAACCATGGCGATATATCTCCCACAAATTAAACTTTTGTACTACAGCCCAGAGCGTACCTGTTACATAAGAGGCACCAAATACAACAATAATTAAGACCCAAGGTGAGGAGTTCCAAATTTTGCGATAAATATAACGCAAAGGGACAGTCATTAAACAGCCCGCATAGGCATTGAGTAAAATAACGAATACGTAAATATCACGCATTTCGAATACTTTAGAACCAATATAGTTAACTAACGCATACCCTATCCAGCCAGCAATTTGCAAAAGCCAGAAAAAGCGTTGTCTGTTATCAATCAAAGACTGCCAATTCAAAATTAATTATTACCTTGTAAATTTGTCACTATTATATCGATTTATCAACGGGTATAGCACTACCAACTGTCTTACTTTTTAATAGCCCTATCGCAAACTATAACGCAGGCTTATGCATTTATGATTAAGCATTTCACTTTGGCTATACGCATAAAAAAAGCGAAAGGTAGGTACCTTTCGCTTCTCAATGTTTACTTTTTATTTATTAAGCTAGTTTGTCTGAAGCAACTTTATAAGTTGGATCTTCAATTACGTTAACTTCTACTAAGTCACGCGCTTTATGAAGTAGTTCAGTACAGTCTTTACTTAAGTGACGTAAATGCAACTTTTTACCGGCTTTATTGTACTTATCAGCTAGGTTATCAATTGCTTCTATTGCACTGTGATCCGCAACACGGCTGTATTTAAACTCAACAATAACATCTTTAGGGTCGTTCTTTACATCAAATAAATCGGCAAAGTTTTTAACTGAACCAAAGAATAAAGGCCCGTGTAACTCGTACACTTTTGAACCTTCTTTATCGATATAGTTCGTTGTGTATATATGTTTAGCGTGCTGCCAAGCAAATACTAGTGCTGATACGATCACACCCACACACACTGCAATGGCTAAGTCAGTGATAACTGTGACACCCGATACCAATACAATCACAAATGCGTCAGATAAAGGGACACGTTTCATCATTTTAAAACTTGCCCATTCAAATGTGCCCAGTACTACCATAAACATAACACCCACCAGTGCTGCTAATGGGATCATTTCAATTAAGCTTGAGGCAAAGATAATAAATGCAAGTAACATCAACGCAGCACTGATACCAGATAAACGCGAGCGGCCACCCGAATTAATGTTGATCATCGATTGGCCAATCATGGCACAGCCACCCATTGCACCAAAGAAACCACATGTGACGTTTGCAGCACCTTGGCCAATACATTCTTTATTAGAATGGCCACGTGTTTCTGTAATTTCGTCAATCAAGCTTAATGTTAACAGTGATTCAATTAGGCCGATAGCCGCTAAAATAAGCGCATACGGGAAGATAATTTGCAGTGTTTCTAAATTAAAAGGCACCATAGGAATATGGAACTGCGGTAAACCACCGGCAATTGTTGCGGCTTCATTACCTGTCATTCCTTTTAAGAAATCAAGTACAGTGCGCGCTTCTAAGTCAAGGCCAATAACTAAGCCAGTTACTGTCACAATGGCAACCAAAGACGAAGGTATTGCGGTCGTTAATTTTGGTAAAAAGTGAATAATAGCCATAGTTAGCGCCACTAAACCGAGCATAATGTACATTGCACTGCCCGTCATCCATTCTTGACCGCCCGCACCATCAGGCACTTTAAACTGCCCAAGCTGAGCTAAAAATATAACAATTGCTAAGCCATTAACAAAACCGAGCATCACCGGATGTGGAACCATACGTATAAATTTACCGAGCTTAAATACCCCAGCCAATATTTGTAATAGCCCCATGAGCAACACGGTGGCAAATAGATATTCCACTCCGTGATCAAGTACTAAACTTACCATTACAACCGCAAGCGCACCGGTTGCACCCGAAATCATACCCGGACGACCACCAAAAATAGCCGTAATTAAGCCAACAATAAATGCGGCATATAAACCAACAAGGGGTTCTACATTTGCAACAAAGGCAAATGCAACAGCTTCTGGTATCAAGGCAAGTGCCACGGTCAATCCAGAGAGAATATCGTTTTTAGCAGAGCTTGGCGCTTTGCTGAGTAAGTTAAACATTGAGTTCCTCAGTTTTATTTAGCTAATAAAAAAAGCGCTAAATTCTATCAAATTAGCGCTCATTTCACAATTTTAATGCAGCCGATTTGTTTATCATCGGCTCATTTTTATTTTACAGTGGTAAGGCTGTACTACGTTTTACACAGGTCATGGTCACGTTAGAATGAACCTCTTGCACGTACTCTAAGCTAAGTAGGTTATCGCGAACAAAGTGCTCATAACCTTCTATGCCTTGAGAGATAATACGCAACATAAAGTCCATAGTACCCGCCATAGTGTAACATTCAGTCACTTCATCATAGCTAAGTATCAGTTTTTCAAACTCGGCTAGATTCTTTTTGCCATGGTTTGATAAACGTACATGGGCGTAAACCAACATATCAAAGCCCAGCTTTTTTTCATCAAGCAATGCGACTTTACTTTTGATGTAGCCATCTTGTTCTAATTTAGCAATACGACGCCAACAAGGAGACTGAGATAAGCCTACTTTGTCTGCAATTTCAGCGGTTGATAAACTTGCATCTTGTTGTAAAAGTGCCAATATTTGGCGATCTACGTGATTTAGAGACATTTTATTTCTTATTTATCTAATAAATTGGTTAAATTATACAGCCTTTTTAAAAAGCAGTCTGCATATTTTTAACAATTAAACACATCAACCAAACTGACCACTTACAAACGGATTGGTTGCCTTCTCATTAGCGACATCAGTATCTTCACCATGACCACTTAAAATTGTGGTACTCAGTGGCAACGTCATTATATGGGCCTGTATTGAGCTAATAAGCTGCTTACTGTCTCCTTTTGGAAAATCAGTACGCCCGACTGAGCCTTTAAATATAACATCACCGACAATAACGGTGCTTTGCCTGTCTTGATAAAATACAACGTGTCCAGGGGTGTGCCCTGGGCAATGCAGTACTTTAAATACAAGTTGGCCAACTTGTATGGTGTCACCATGTGCTAGCCAGTCATCTGGGTAAAAAGCACTGATAGGTTCAAATCCAAACATAGTGGCTTGCATTGGTAAGTTATCAAACCAAAAGCGCTCATCCTTATGTGGACCAATAATTTTTATATTGTGTTGCTGGCGTAAACTGTGTGCTGCACCCACATGGTCTAAGTGTCCATGGGTTAACCATATTGCTGACAAACGTAAGTTATGCTGTTTTAGCGTTGCATTAATTTTGTCAACATCACCACCAGGGTCAATCACCACAGCTTGCTGGGTTTGCTCGCATACTATAATTCGGCAATTTTGCATAAACTGCGTTACGGGAATTGTGATTATTTTCATCTTATATTTCTTTATCTTTTTGCGCTGGAATAACTATATCTTGTTCATATGACATTAAAATTGGGTATTTTAAATATGCTTGATCGTAAAACGGGCTGTGCTCATAAAGCCAATTTAAACGCGCCTCAGGATTTGTAGCAAATGCTTTATCTTGCTTTAGTTTTTTATTAAATGCTTCGGCTAATTTAGGATCATCACTGAGCATTTTCTCAGCAAATGGGATCAAAGCATAATTTTCCATGTACTCTGTACGCTGAAAAATTGTATTAAATTCACCCCATGCAAAAAAAGAATCAGGGGCTTCTGGATGCAATAGATGTACAGCTAACTCGCCTGCTTTTTGTTGGGTACTGACTTCAAACCAACCATCTAAGTCAACATTCGTGGCCGGTACATAGTCAAAACGTGCCGACACTCTAAAACGCCCTTCAAATGGTGCATTATCAAAGCTATATTGCGATACTTTTGCCATTTTTAACGGTTGTGTATTGGCACCACTGAGCTTATTAATTGATACCCCATGCAAGGCAAGTTTTTCAATAATATCGGTATAAACTGGCGGAATAAAAAACGATTTTGGGACTTCGACCGTGTGCTGTACTTCTTTTTGCCAAAAAATAGGCAGCTTGTCATAATCTTGTTTTTTACCTAAATAGCTTACTTCTTGCTGATTTGACAACGCATTTACACTCTTAGAATAAGCAATGCCTTTAAACTTAATATAATCAGCTTGCTCAGCGTAGCCACGTTTAACAATTAATTGCTTAGGCACAAATTGCTGTTCTTTTTTTACCGCATTGGCGAGTTTATCTTTATGAGCTGCTAACGCTTCAATAGCACCATCTATAAACACATAAGTCCCTAACACCCGTTGCTTATAGGGTTTTAAAGAATGGTTTTCGACTAAAATAGTTGGTAATGACCTTAAATCACCCCAGCCATTAGAAAAACGAGGCGTCGCCACCCAACCCGCTAACCCTGATTTAAACTCTTGTTTATCCATCACAAAAACTAAAGGCCCAGGGATATGTCCCTGCTCGGTTAAAGTTTGATCAATAACAGGTTTAAAGTAACGGTTAAGCGCATCTGAAATAGCGGGCGACTCGCTAGCAAATACTGGGTTATAGCCGTAGGTTACATCGTATTGGTAATCGGCCCCATCAGTCACATGCACGTCTATATATAAATTCGGATTATAATCGTTAATCACTGCAAGTACGCTTTTAACCTCAGGGGTATCTAACTTAGTGAAATCACGATTTAAATTAAGGTTATTGGCGTTTGTTCTAAAACCCATTTTTACTGGGCCGCGCTGATTGATTCGATTAAATGCACTGCTGCGTTCATGGCCATCAACATTGAGAATCGGAATAAATAAAATGTTTACCTTTTTTAATATATCGCGACGTTTACCCGTGGCAATATCTCTAAGCAACATAAACATTGCATCTTTACCATCAATCTCACCGGCGTGAATACCGGCCTGAATAAGCACGGTTGGTTTGGTGCTATTAGCCATTTGCCCAGCGTCAAAAAAGCCTTGTTCGCTGGCAATTAACATTTTTATTGCTCGTTTACTATTACTATAGCCAATCGTTTTTGATTTAAATTGAGTGGGATTAGCTGCCACCAATCTATCAACAAATGACATGGTATCAGCATAATTAGGAGACGAGACTCCTGCAGAAATTTCGAAGTCTGTGGTTAAAGGTCCTTGTTGTTGCAATAGCGACGTGCTCGCACCTTCCCATGGTAATAATGGCGGTAAATGACTGTTATTCGCCATACTTGCAGATAAAACCAATAAACTTATAAACATATACTTCTCTAGCAAACGCATTAATTAAAAAAATTATAGCAATTAAAGCTTTTTAGATGCCAAAACTGCGGTAGTTCAACAAAAAAATGCAGCCAATTGCAGTTTCCTTTGATTATTTGCTCAAGTCCTAGTCAAGTGCTGATAAAAACATAATTAATATCAACCTTAAGAGCAACAATGAACATGCCTAAAATTCTGGTTTAGCTAGTTAAGTTAAATGGATACACGGCACTAAAAGGTATGACATAGCTAAAACAGTAAATAGCAGGCACAAAAAAAGGAGCCATAGGCTCCTTTTCAATACTTATACAAAAACTTAAGCTGCCGCTAGGCCTTCTTTTGCTTTTGCTACAAGCGCTGCGAATGCAACTTGGTCGTAAACAGCGATATCTGCAAGGATCTTACGATCGATTTCTACAGATGTCTTTTTAAGACCATTAATAAAACGGCTGTAAGACAGACCATTTTGACGTGAAGCAGCATTGATACGTGCAATCCATAATTGACGGAAAGTACGTTTCTTAGCACGGCGGTCACGGTAAGCGTATTGACCCGCTTTAGTAACAGCCTGGAAAGCTACGCGGTAAACACGTGAACGTGCTCCGTAGTAACCTTTCGCTTGTTTTAAAACTTTTTTGTGACGTGCACGTGCGACAACGCCGCGTTTAACTCTTGCCATTTCTAAAAACCCCTATTAAGCGAATGGTAACATACGTGAAACTAGACCATGGTCATTTTTATGAACCATCATCTTAGGACGTAGGTGTAACTTACGCTTAGAAGTTTTCTTAGTCAGAATGTGACGAAGATGCGCTTGTTTACGCTTGAAACCGCCAGAAGCAGTCTTTTTGAAACGCTTAGCTGCGCCTCTGTGACTTTTTAGCTTGTAAGCCATTGCAATAACTCCAATTGTATTGCTTTAAAATTAGTAAGAAGGCGTGAGATATATTGCTATAGCTCCACTTTAAAGGCCTAACTTACTGCTATGTTCCGGTGAAAACCCGATATAAATACCGCAATTTTACTTTAAAACCGGTTAACTCAGGTGGACATTTTCATATCACTTGCAAACCTGAGCTAAATTCGGTGCGTATTATCGCCTAATTATTACTTTTTAGCAACCGGCGCCATCATCATAACCATTTGACGGCCTTCAACACGATTTGGGAAAGATTCAACAACTGCTAATTCTTCTAAATCGGTTTTAATACGGTTTAATAATTCGATACCAATTTCTTGGTGAGCCATTTCACGACCACGGAAGCGGATAGTTATCTTAGCTTTATCGCCAGCTTCTAAGAACTTGCGTAAGTTGCGTAGCTTAACCTGATAATCACCTTCATCCGTACCTGGACGGAATTTGATTTCTTTAATCTGGATCTGCTTTTGCTTCTTCTTCTGCTCTTTTAGTTCTTTGCTTTTTTCAAAGATGAACTTACCGTAATCCATAACCTTACAAACAGGCGGCTCAGCATTTGGACTGATCTCTACAAGATCAACACCCGCTGCATCAGCCATAGCTTGCGCGTCTTTTAATGACTGAATTCCAGCTTGTTCGCCGTCGATGTCGATTAAACGAACTTCTTGCGCTGTAATTTCTTCGTTAATACGATTTTTTTGAGCTGTTTGTTGCCCTTTCTTGCCGCCTCTAATAGTACGTTCCTCCAAGAATATCAATAATATAAGCGTGTAGCTGGCTATTTTTGCTTGCCCTACACGCTCGATTTTTACTGTCGATTTTTGATTTCTTCACTGATTTTAGCTACAAAATCATCGACATTAAATTTGCCTAGGTCTTCACCTGTGCGAGTTCGTACTGCTACTTCTTGTTGCTCAACTTCTTTGTCGCCAACAACCAATAAGTAAGGAATACGCTTAAGTGTATGCTCACGGATTTTAAAGCCAATCTTCTCATTTCTCAAGTCAGCAGCGGCTCTAATTCCAAGTTTATTTAATTTTTGTACAATTTCCTGAACATACGGTGCTTGTTTATCGGTGATATTCATAATCACCACTTGCTTAGGCGCAAGCCACGTTGGGAATAAACCAGCATACTCTTCTGTTAAAATACCAATGAAGCGCTCAATAGACCCTAATATAGCGCGGTGTATCATAACAGGTGTACGTCGTTCGTTATTTTCAGCCACATATGTTGCGCCTAAACGACCAGGTAATGCAAAGTCTAGTTGCACTGTACCACACTGCCACGCTCTGTCTAAGCAATCGTACAAAGTAAATTCAATTTTAGGGCCATAAAACGCCCCTTCACCTGGTAGGTAATCAAATTCAATGTCATTTGCTTTAAGTGCATCAGCAAGTGCAAGTTCAGCTTTGTCCCACATTTCATCTTCGCCGATACGTTGTTCTGGACGAGTTGAAAGTTTAACTACAATTTTTTCAAAGCCGAATGTTTCATACGTATCGTAAACCATTTTAATACAGGCCGATACTTCATCCATGATTTGCTCTTCAGTACAAAATACATGCGCATCATCTTGAGTAAAGCCACGCACACGCATTAAACCATGAAGTGCGCCTGATGGCTCGTTACGGTGACAACAACCAAACTCAGCCATACGCAGTGGTAAATCACGGTATGATTTTAAACCTTGGTTAAATATTTGTACGTGACCTGGACAGTTCATTGGCTTGATTGCGTATTCACGCTTTTCAGACTCCGTAGTAAACATGGCTTCTGAATATTTTTCCCAGTGACCTGATTTTTCCCATAACGAACGATCCATCATCATTGGACCTTTAACTTCTTCGTATTGGTACTCACGTAATTTTTCACGCACAAATTCTTCTAATTCACGGTAAATGCTCCAACCATCGTTGTGCCAAAATACCATGCCTGGCGCTTCTTCTTGCCAGTGCCATAAATCAAGTGCTTTACCAATACGACGGTGATCACGTTTTTCAGCTTCTTCTAAACGCTTTAAGTACGCTTTAAGTTGCTTTTTATCGCCCCACGCTGTGCCGTAAATACGCTGCAGCATTTTATTTTCAGAATCACCACGCCAGTATGCACCTGCTACCTTCATAATTTTGAAGTTTTGACAGAATTTCATGTTAGGAACGTGTGGTCCACGACACATATCTACATATTCTTCGTGGTGGTATAAACCAGGGCGATCATCTTGAGTAATATTTTCATCAAGAATTTCTATTTTGTATGTTTCGCCACGCGCCGCAAACGTATCGCGTGCTTCTTGCCAGCTAACGGTTTTTTTCACTACATCGTAGTTTGTTTTTGCAAGCTGTAACATACGCTTTTCAATAGCATCAAGATCATCTTGAGATAACGAATGTTCCATATCAATATCATAGTAAAAACCGTTATCGATAGTAGGACCAATCGCCATTTTAGCGTCTGGGAAAAGTTGCTTAACTGCATGACCAATTAGGTGGGCACAAGAATGGCGAATAATTTCTAAACCATCGTCATCTTTTGCTGTAATAATTTCAAGACGAGAGTCGGCTGAAATTAAATCACATGCATCCACGCGTTCGCCATTCACACGACCAGCAATGGTTGCTTTAGCAAGACCAGGGCCGATATCGTTTGCAACATCAAGCGTGCTTACAGGGTTTTCAAAACTACGCTGACTACCGTCAGGGAGAGTAATAACTGGCATTATAAATCCTTACATACAGTGGTGACACCTACAATGTATCACGTGTATTTTTTAATTAATTAAATGAGAATGACTCGACAACGCTTTTACGAATAAGCATTGACTATTTTTCGCCGACAAAGGCTAATGTAGGTGCTGAGTCTGCTCAACTACAAAAAAGATATTGTCGCGTGCTGCAGCGTTAATTACAAGTTTTAAGCTATTAAAAACCACGCAATTTTAGCATAAATGTGCAATTAATAACTTTTCTTCAGTCAGGTAATCTCAAATTAACGTTAAACACGATATTAAAGCAGCACGTAAACTGCTTAAACTCGCATTTTAATGCGTGTTGCGTATAATAACCGGTAATTAAGTTATAGTAGAGATTAACAATGAGAACATGTGGTGTAGAAATTACCGGTAGTGATGTACTACTTTGTATTTTAAGTAAAGATAACGACGTTTTTGATATTCGTGACGTGCGCCAAACACGCTTTACCTTAGGTAACGGTAACGACACTGAAGTAATGCGTAAATTTCAATTTGATTTTGCAAAACTAATGCAAGATTATCAAATTGATTCTGTTGCCATTCGCGAACGCCAGCCTAAAGGTAAATTTGCAGGTAGCGCTAAAGGGTTCAAAATGGAAACGGCTATTCAATTAATCGACAACCTCGATGTTCGCGTGTTTTCAACTACTGAAATAAAAGAGCAAGTAAAACGCAACCCAATCCCTATCGCGTTCGAAGACACTGGTCTTAAAAAATATCAAGAAAATGCATTCGTTAATGCTTATGTTTATATCATGAAAAAAACCTACCGCAGCGACGAAATGTAATACCAATTGCATCCTTGTAAAAACGCGTAATAGCTCAATATTACGCGTTTTATTACGCGTTTTTTTATGTCTAAATTTTCAAATAAAAGTGTAAGACATTAGTCTAACCCTCTTCCCTTTGTCGACAATTCATGTTTATTTAATCAACAAGCCTTGGATAGATAAAAACATGGAGAATGTCATGAAAGCGACACAAACAGTGCATAAAGAAGTAGAACAAATAAACACTATACCGCTATCAAATAGTTATTTTAAGGGGATTCAAAGCACACCGCTAATAGAGCAAACTATTGGAGAATACCTTGATTCAATTGTCGACAATAACCCAGAGGCATTGGCAGTTGTTGTTGCTCACCAAAATATTCGCTTAAACTATAAGGAATTTCAGCAACAGATTGATCAACTTGCTATGGGGTTGTTGGCATTAGGGGTTAAATCAGGTGACAGGGTCGGTATTTGGTCACCCAATAATATACAGTGGTGCTTAACACAATTTGCAACAGCTAAAATCGGCGCAATCATGGTGTGTATTAACCCAGCTTACCGCCCCAGTGAACTGCAATATGCGCTTAATAGTGTTGAATGCTCTACACTTATTACTGCCACAGCGTTTAAGGGCAGTCACTACGTTAATATGCTACAAAGTTTAGCCCCAGAGCTAGATAGCTGCCAAAAAGGGGAATTAAAAGCCGCTCAGCTTCCTTCATTAAAAAATGTAATTTGCATAGGTGATGAGCCAGTAAATGGCATGTTTTCATTTAATGAAATTCTCGCTTTACCCTCAGAAGCCCACCAGTTAGAACTTCAAGCGGTGGCTAAAACCTTAAACTGTAATCAAGACATTAATATTCAGTTTACCTCTGGCACCACAGGAAACCCTAAAGGTGCTACGCTAACGCATAAAAACATTCTTAATAATGCACTGCTTGTTG
The DNA here is from genome assembly GCF_004328665.1 of Pseudoalteromonas sp. DL-6. NCBI lineage: Bacteria > Pseudomonadati > Pseudomonadota > Gammaproteobacteria > Alteromonadales > Pseudoalteromonadaceae > Pseudoalteromonas > Pseudoalteromonas sp. DL-6. The sequence goes on along the minus strand of NZ_CP019770.1, from coordinate 1,504,885 downwards.
CCCAAGCAATGCATTTTACTGAACATGATAAGCTGTGTATCCCTGTACCGCTTTATCATTGCTTTGGCATGGTTTTAGGCAGCTTATTGTGCGTAAGTAAAGGCGCTGCAGCTATTTATCCTAGTGATTCTTTCGATCCAAAAACCACATTAGAGGTGGTACAACAAGAAAAGTGCACCGGACTTCATGGCGTGCCTACCATGTTTATAAGCGAATTAGAGCTTAATAACTTTAGTGATTATGATTTAAGTACATTACGAACCGGCGTTATGGCTGGCTCAACCTGTCCCGAACAAGTTATGCGTAAAGTACAAACACTGATGAATATGAACCAAGTCGTTATAGCCTATGGACAAACAGAGTGTAGCCCAATCAACAATATCACTGAAACCGACTCATCAATTGAACGTCAAGTCACCACAGTAGGAAGAGCACTTGCGCACACTGAAGTAAAAATTATTGATGAAGTGGGTGAAGTTCAAAAAATAGGCCAACCCGGTGAGGTTTGTAGCCGTGGTGCCGGCATAATGCGTTGCTACTGGAATGATGAAGAGAAAACCAAAGCCACTATCGATAATCAAGGCTGGTTACATTCAGGTGATTTGGGGGTAATGGACAGTGAAGGCTTTGTCAGTATTGTTGGCAGAATTAAAGACATGATCATTCGCGGCGGTGAAAATATATACCCCCGTGAGATTGAGGAGGTTTTATACACCTACCCAGGGATACAAGATGCGGCAATTTTTGGTATTACCGATGAAAAGTTTGGCGAAGAAGTGTGTGCCTGGATCCAACCTAAAGAAGGTGAAGTACTTGATGAGCAAGCAATTCGATTGTTTTTAAAAGACAAACTCGCCTACTTTAAACAGCCTAAATATATTCGCTTTGTCGAACATTACCCAATGACGGTAACCGGCAAATTGCAAAAATTTAAAATGCGCGAACAAATGCAAGAAGAACTCGCCGAGTCTGCATTTTCGTAATAGTTAACGGCTACTTTATTACAATGCAACGATTAAACGTTGCATTGTATTTTATTATAAATTACTTAGCTAAGACTTAATGACTTTAACAGTAAGCCTGTTTCTACCTGCTGCTTTTGATTTGTACATGGCAGTATCAGCTGTAGCCAATAAAGTTTCGATTGATGGCCTATGTTGACAATATTTATCATAAGCTACCCCTGCAGATACAGTTACGTAATTAAACGGAGAATAAGCATGAGCAATAGGCTCATTTGCAAAGCGCAGTGTTAAATCACTCAGCCAATGTAATTCATTTTCATCGACCGTTTTAACTAATATAAATTCCTCCCCACCAAAGCGCACAGTAATATCAGCACCACAATCTTTCAGTCGGTTTGCAACTTCAACCAACACGTTATCACCCTCTAAATGACCATAGTTATCGTTATATTTTTTAAAATAATCAACATCTATCATCGCAAGCGCTAAATATTGAGAGGGTTTTAGCTTTTTTATTAAGGTTTTACAGTGCTTGTCAAAGCTATGCCTATTGCTCATACCGGTAAGTTGATCAATATTGGCTTTCTCTGCTTCTAAGAGCTCAGCCTGGTATTGTTTACGTAGTAAAATATCGAGTTGATATTGAATTATGGCCATCACAATAACCATACTGAAGTAAAAATAGAGCGTCCAGATAATTGATATAGAAGAATAAAGTTCAATTACTAATAAACTGATAGCTATAATTGACCACAGGACTAGCTTATGACCTAAATGTAACATGGGAATAGCGACAAATGCAGCCGCAACTAACATCGGGCCACCTTCGTGGAGTTCATAATAGGTTTTGACATAAGTCCAAAAGAAATAACCAAATAATAAACAAAATAAAATGCCGTATAAAAAGTAGCGAATATGCAATTTTTCAGGTTTTAATTTTTTGTTTATGTAAATTAAATAAACCGACAAACCCACCATTATAATCCTCAGAATATTAATGGTTGAGGTACTCTCTTTTTTATCATCAAACCAAGAAATAAAAATAAAGGACAATAAAAATACCGTAACTAAATACAGCGTCACATTAGCAATGTGAAGCGTGTTTTTATTCAATAAGTATTGAAAGTCATGCTCGGTGGCACTTGAAAAATAAAACTGTGAAGGTAAGAGCTGCAATGTCACTCTCCTTGTTAGGCATCCTTATCAAAATAATATAGTAGACTCACCTTGTTTAGCGAATCAAATTTTAATTAACCTAATAAAAAACTTAAGAAAAGCCCACATAATCTAATTATATAGGCTCATAAATTAAGAGAGTGGTTACACTACACCTTGCTCAATCATTGCATCGGCTACACGTCTAAATCCAGCGATGTTAGCGCCTAGTAGTAAGTTGCCGGGTTGATCAAACTCTTTTGCAGTGTCGTTAGCTGTGGTGAAAATATCTTTCATTATTTGTTTAAGCTTTTCATCAACTTCTTCAAACGTCCAGCTTTGCATACTGGCATTTTGCGCCATTTCTAATTGGCTGGTTGCTACCCCACCGGCATTCGCTGCTTTGCCAGGGCCATAAGCTATTTTTGCTTCAATAAAGCAATCAATCGCTTCTTTGGTTGAAGGCATATTTGCCCCTTCACTAACTAAAATACAACCATTTTCAAGTAGTGCTTTTGCATCCGCTTGGGTTAATTCATTTTGCGTAGCACAAGGAAAAGCCGCATCCGCACTGTAACGCCATACAGCATGACCATCCTGAGGGTACTCATCGCGGGGCGTATACTTTGCCTGAGGATGAGTATCTAGGTAGTCACTTAGGCATCCTCGTGAGTGCTCTTTTAATTGCTTAATAAGTTTTAAGTCAATGCCACTCTCATCGTACAAAGTGCCTTTTGAGTCACTACAGGCAATAGGTGTGGCCCCTAATTGATATAATTTTTCCATGGCATAAATAGCCACATTGCCTGAGCCTGAAATTAAACAGCGTTTTCCTGATAAGCTGTCATCACGATCTTCAAGCATATAGTTAGCAAAATACACTGCGCCATAACCCGTTGCTTCTTTGCGAGCAAGCGATCCGCCCCAAAGTAAGCTTTTACCGGTTAGTACGCCTTCATAGCGCCCTGTTAAGCGTTTGTATTGGCCAAACATATAACCAATTTCTCTCGCCCCTACGCCAATATCCCCTGCAGGTACATCGGTTGTAGGACCAATATGGCGATATAACTCGGTCATAAACGATTGGCAAAAACGCATTATCTCGCCATCAGAGCGTCCTTTAGGATCAAAGTTAGCGCCTCCTTTGCCACCGCCTATAGGCAAACCAGTCAGTGCATTTTTAAAAATTTGTTCGAAGCCTAAAAATTTTATGATGCTGGCATTTACACTTGGATGAAAACGTAAGCCGCCTTTGTAAGGGCCCAGCGCTGAATTAAATTCGATACGGTAGCCTTTATTTACTTGAATATTGCCCTCGTCATCAACCCAAGGCACGCGAAACATTAACTGACGCTCTGGCTCTACCATTCTTTGAATAATTGCTTGTTGTTGGTAATGACTGGTTTGCGCAAATATAGGCTCTAGCGAGTCCAGCACTTCTTCTACTGCTTGATAAAACTCACATTGCGCAGGGCTCGTCTGCTTTAATTGCGCAATTGTTCTGTGTATATAATTCATATTTATTCTTCCATGTGGGTATTTTTTAATTCGAAACAGGAAAAATGATCAACGCTATTGTTAGTGGAGAAATTGATTATGCGATCATTATTTTTACACTTTAACATCATAGATAAACTGGATACACGTGTTTGATGTTGAATTAAATTGTTGTTTCTTTTGTATACAAACCCATTAAAAAAGAATTTGTATGCTAAAAACACCAGCTTTAATGGATAACACGTTAAAAGTATTAAAAAAATAGTAAAACAAAATACGACGCGACGTTTTTACGCGAGCGACAGCATAAAATGCTTTATAAGACTGAAGTTGTAGAAGGGGTAAGACTGATAATAGCGTAGATTTTAGTGAGTTCGTTTAAGCGGTTTAAATGGAGGTTGCTAATCAACCTCCATAAAATGCATTAAGCTTTTTCGCCATCTGGGCGAAAAGTACGCTGCACACCAGTTAAAAATAAACGTAAAACTTGATCGTTACATACACGGTAATGTTTGTTTTCAACTTTACGTGAAAATGCACTGAGTTCATGCTTACTTAAAACAAAATCAACTAAGGCTAGTGTGGCAATCACGTCTTCTGCTTTCATATTTAAAGCAATACGTAATTTCATAAAAATAATATTATTGTTTAATTTAGTCTCTGGGATTGGCTGCTCACCGTCACGTTTACCGCGCTTAGTGTTTATAAAGCCATTTAAGAATACCGCAAATTCAGTGTCACTTATTGGGGTGTAACCTTGCTCGCCCTCTTTAGTTAACCATGCAATCACCTGCTCAGTGCTTACGCTGTGCTCTGCAGCGGCGAACACGCCAACCATTGCTGAATCGGTTAAATCAAAGGTGTAGCGAATACGGCGTAAAATATCGTTATTTGTCAAAGTAAATCCCAAGGTAAATAAGTGCTCAGCAAACAAAAGCTGTTTAATAGCGGCGCAGTTTATCAGAGTTACACTAAGCGCCCTATTAAATACTGTGTTTAATTACCCAATACTTTTGCCGGATCAACACGTGTTGCTTGCCATGCTGGATATAGCGTCGCCAATATTGCAAGCACAAAGGTGGCAATAACGGTCAACACAATATCTTGCCAAACTAATTTACTCGGTAAGAATTCGATAAAATACACACCTTCTAGCGGGTTTTCACCCATCAATAAGCTCAGCCAAGTAAACAGCTCACTAATATTGATTGCTAGAATAACGCCAATAATAGAGCCTAAAACCACGCCAACAAACGCTTGGGTTAAGCCTTGCATTACAAAAGTAGCCAAAATAGTACTGTCTTTGGCACCCATGGTTTTTAAAATGGCAATATTGCCTTCTTTTTCGCGCACTTCCATCACTAATGACGAAACAATGTTAAAACTAGCGACTGCAATAATTAAAAACACCACAATATAAACAATCGTGCGCACCATTTGAATGTCTTGATACAAGCTGCCTTGAGTTCTAAACCAACTCGATATATACACATAATCAGTGACTGTTTGCCCTACTCTCAACGCTATTTGGTGCGCTGCAAACACATCATCAACCCGTAAACGTAGGCCGGTTACTTGGCTTTGATCGTAACCTAAGGTTTGTTGTGCTTTGCTAAGGTGAATAAACGCGGCACTGCTATCGATAGGCCCGCCCATTTCTATAATGCCTGCGAGAGTCAGTGTGACCCGTTTTGGCGCAAGTAATGATTGCCCTTTTTCACTAATTTGGGGGATCAGTAAAGTGACATTGTCACCTATTGATAAGTTAAGTTGAGTGACAATTTGCTTGCCTAAAATAACATCCTCAAGTGCTAGCTGACTGACTAATTTACCTTGTGTAAATTGGTTAACCGCTGATACGTCGCTCTCTAGCGAAGGCTCAACACCACGTATTTCAACTGCTTTTAATTGGCTTTTAAATTTCGCCATACCATTTACTGCTATAAATGGGGCTGCTCCTGTTACTTGTGGTTGCTGTTTTAATTTTTCGACTTTGCTGGGCCAATCAGCAATCGGCCTGCTTGGTGCTACATATTCAACTTGTGGCACGACACTTAATAAACGATGAACCAATTGTTGTTCAAAACCATTGATCACCGATAACGCCACAATTAAAACGGCAACACCAAGTAAAATACCAATAGTAGATGCCTTAGCAATAAAACTAACAAACGCGTTTTTTTCATCTTTATGGCCTGAGTAGGCTCTGAAACGCTTACTTATAAAGGCACTAAGCAACATGGTTTGACTCTTTTATTGATAATTTACCATCATCTAAATACGCTATTTTACCCAGCTTGTCGGCAAGTTCTAAATCATGAGTCACCACCACAAAACTGGTGTTTAAACTTTTATTTAGCTGGTTAATTAAATCGTAAATTTTAATCGCGTTTTGCTTATCTAAATTACCCGTTGGCTCATCTGCAAGAACCAGTGCAGGCTCAGTCACTAAAGCACGCGCTATGGCAACACGTTGGCGTTCACCGCCAGACAGTGCCGACGGTTTATGGCTACTTCTGTGGGCAAGGCCGACTTTATCAAGCATGTCGAGCGCTTTTATATTTGCTTCTTTGGCACTCAAGCCTTTTATTAACAGTGGCATAGCAACGTTCTCAACCGCACTAAATTCCATTAATAAATGATGAAATTGATAAATAAACCCTAAGTTTTGATTTCTAAACGCGGCTTGTTGGCTGCGAGACAGTTTAGCCACATCTTGATTTTTTATTTTTGCACTGCCAGAACTGGCGGTATCTAAGGTACCTAAAATATGCAACAAGGTGCTTTTACCTGAACCTGAGCTGCCTACAATAGCTAACATTTCACCTTGGGTTAGGGCTAAATCAACCCCTTTTAATACCTCAACTTGGTTTTGCCCGTCTTGGTAGGCTTTACTTATTTGTTCACAACTAATTACTAAATCATTCATAACGTAATACCTCTGCTGGGTTTACTTTGGCGGCCTGACGCGCGGGATATAAAGTCGCTAAAAAGCTCATGACTAAGCTTAAAACAGCAATCACACTTAAGCTAAGCACATCAAATTTGACCGGCAGTGAAACCCCCGATAATAAATTTAAGCCAACCAACGCCAGCAGTTCATTAATATATAAGCTAAATAAAATACCTAAAGAGGCACCCACTGCCGTACCAATCACACCGTTATATAAACCTTGAACCATAAATACAGTTTGTACTTGGCTTGGCGTTAGCCCAAGAGTTTGCAATATGGCGACTTCGCTTTGTTTTTCACTCACCATCATGGTGAGCGCCGACACAATATTGAACACCGCCACCAGCACGATTAAGCCCAATAACATAGACATAATGCGTTTCTCCATCGCGACAGCGGCAAATAAAGTGCCTTGGCTACTGCGCCAATCTGTGTAGCTAAAATTCTTGAGGATACGTTGGCTGTCTTGAATAAATTCATCAAGTGCAAATGGCTCATGCAGTGACACACTTAAATTAGGGGGTGTAGAGCTACTTTGCTTTAATACTCGTTGCAATGACACACCACTGGTAAATGCCAGTCCCATGTCAATTTCAGATCCGGTTTCGTAAATAGCAGCAATTTTGAATAAACGCTGACTTGGAACACGACCAAGGGGTGTATAAGTAGATGCATTAGGCATAATAACGCGCAGTTTATCGCCTAAGCCAACGCCGAGTTTACGGCTTAAATAGCGGCTAATGGCAATGTGATAATTATTATTTAATACGCTTTGCCAATTACCCTGCACTACTTTGTCAGTGATTTTATAAAGCGAATCATTATTATCATAGAGCCCTTGCAGTAACACACCATGCAGGTCTTTATTGGTTTGCAGTATGGCTTCACCATGGCGGTATAAACTAACATGTTCAACATACAGTGATTGTTCAAGATCAGCTTTAAGGGTGTTCATCTGCGCTTTAGAGTGTTGTTTGGCCTGCACTTCAACGTGTGGAATGAGCCCGAGCATATTTGTTTTCAAGCTGCTTTCAAAGCCGTTCATGACACTACTTACTGTAAAGAGCGCCATTAAACCAATCGCGATACCTGCAATAGAAAAAAAAGAAATAAACGAAATAAACGCATTGCCTTTAGAAGAGCGACTATATCTAAGTCCGATAAACAGGCTAACAGGTTGAAACATATTAATTAAAACATTAATGCTAAAAGTGTGGCTTTATAGTAGCACGAACTCAGCGCAATTGAATATCATCAAAAATGTAAGAAATAATTTATAAATCTGATACTTGGCTATATTATGAGCAAACCCGTAAACCTAGCTAAACCTTCAACCCTGTTACTAAATAATCAAGTAAAACGCGTACATTAGTAGCAACAAATTGCCGCGGCGGATAAACACCCCATACCCCTTCTTGTTGTGGTTGGTATGCAGTTAATATAGGTACTAACTGACCGGATTTAATTTCATTTTCAATGTAGTAATCAGGCAACTGAACAATACCCAAGCCTTTTTTAGCGCCGTCAACCAGTGCCCAGCCGCTATTACAATGCAATCGCCCTGCTACTTTAATATGCTTATCACGACCATTTTCATTTACTCGCCAATAACTACTGTTACCAATTAAGCATTGATGCTGGTTTAGCTCACCTAGCGTATGAGGTTCGCCAAAACGCGCTAAATAGCTCGGTGCGGCACACATAATAAATCGTCTTGAGCTCAAGCGCCGCGCTTTTAGACTTGAGTCTTTTAAATGGCCTAATCGAATGGCTAAATCAAAGCCGCCTTCCAGCAGGTTTTCTTGCTCATTAGAGAGTGTTGCGATTACTTCTACTTCTGGGTGATCATGCATAAACGAATGCACTATAGGCATAATAAAACTCTCACCATACATAACCGGTGCGGTTAATTTTATTTTACCTTTAGGGGATGTTTGCACAGAGGCTAGCCCCTGAGTGGCCTCATCCATAGCCTGTTGTAATTGTTTTACTTGGTGTAAAAACTGCTCACCTTCTTTGGTTAATACAACTTTTCGGGTTGTACGCGTTAATAGTTGGGTATTTAACCGTTGTTCAAGCTTAGTAACATGGCGGCTAATATGGGCAACCGATAAACCCAACGCCTGTGCAGCTTGAGTAAAACTTCCCTCTTCGCCAACAGCTATAAACTCATCAATCCCTTCCCAACGCATTATTATTACCATACTGTAAAAGTGTTTTATTAATTTAGAGATTATCATTATTATAGAAATAAATACAATAGACACATCACCCAAACAGTTTGGGTCTACAATTGATATTCAAACCACTACAAAGGATATACACATGTCTGAATTTATAAAATCAAAAGCAGCAATTGCCTGGGGCCCTAATCAGCCTTTAAGCGTTGAAGAAGTTGACGTGATGATGCCTAAAAAAGGCGAAGTGATGGTAAAAATCACTGCCACAGGTGTATGCCATACAGATGCTTTTACTTTATCAGGTGAAGATCCTGAAGGTATTTTCCCCGCTATTTTAGGCCATGAAGGCGCTGGGGTGGTTTACGCTGTGGGCGAAGGCGTTACCAGTGTAGAAGTTGGCGATCACGTTATTCCTTTATACACCGCAGAATGTGGTGAATGTAAAATGTGTACTTCTGGCAAAACCAACTTGTGCTCTGCTGTACGCGAAACACAAGGCAAAGGCTTAATGCCAGATGGCACAACGCGCTTTTTCAAAGACGGCCAACCAATTTATCACTACATGGGTTGCTCAACCTTTTCTGAGTACACAGTACTTCCTGAAATCTCACTAGCTAAAGTAAATAAAGAAGCATCGTTAGAAGAAATTTGTTTATTAGGCTGTGGTGTCACTACCGGTATGGGCGCTGTAACAAATACGGCAAAAGTAACAGCGGGCGATACAGTGGCTATTTTTGGTCTAGGTGGCATTGGTTTGTCTGCCATTATTGGCGCAAAAATGGCTGGGGCTAGCCGTATTATCGGTGTTGATATTAATACCTCTAAGTTCGATCTTGCGACTAAACTCGGTGCTACCGACTTAATTAATCCAAAAGATTTCGACAAGCCAATTCAAGAAGTGATTGTAGAGATGACCGATGGCGGTGTTGACTACTCATTTGAATGTATTGGTAACGTTGATGTAATGCGCTCTGCCCTTGAGTGTTGTCATAAAGGTTGGGGAGAGTCAGTAATTATTGGTGTAGCCGGTGCTGGCCAAGAAATTTCAACTCGCCCGTTCCAATTAGTAACCGGTCGTGTATGGCGTGGTAGCGCTTTTGGCGGCGTTAAAGGTCGCTCGCAACTTCCTGAAATTGTTGAACGCTACATGGCGGGTGAATTCGCCCTTAATGACTTTATTACCCACACCATGAGCCTTGAAGAAATTAACGATGCCTTTGATTTAATGCATGAAGGTAAGAGTATTCGTACTGTTATTCATTACTAGGGTCTGTTGACCTTTGCGGATTAAAATTTGTTCAAACTAGGGGCGGTTTAATCGCGGCGCGAGGTTTGTAACCTAGTGGGCTAAGTAAAAACCAAGCAACAAAGAGTAAATCGCCCCTAGGCAGAACCCTTCGGGCAGCGCCTGTTTGGCATTGATGCTGCGTTATCGCCTATTTATGGGGAATAACCACACCACATAGGCTCTGCCTTGCCTAAATACCAAACAGACTGCTGCAAATTTAACCTTGAAAGATCAACAGACCCTAATTTCTTTTAATCACCATTACCAGCCGTTGCTATTTAGTAACGGCTTTTAAGGATTGTTATGTTAGAAAATATCTCAACAGCAAAAGTGGCTGGTGGCTGGCATAAGCAGTATAGCCATACTTCCTCAAGCACCCATTGCAGCATGCGTTTTGCGGTATTTTTACCACCAGGCGCCAGTGAAAAAAATAAAGTACCAGTACTTTATTGGTTATCAGGATTAACCTGTACTGATGAAAACTTTATGCAAAAAGCAGGCGCGTTTAAAAAAGCGGCTGAGCTAGGCATTGCTATTGTCGCACCTGATACCAGTCCGCGTGGTGAAAACGTTCCTAACGAAGACAGCTACGATTTTGCTCAAGGTGCAGGGTTTTACGTCAATGCAACGCAGGCACCTTACAATACTCATTTTAATATGTACGACTATGTGGTGAAGGAACTACCCGCATTAATAGAGCAACATTTTCCGGTAACGGCTAAAAAAGCAATTTCTGGGCACTCTATGGGTGGCCACGGCGCATTAATGATTGCCCTTAAAAATCCTAAAGCGTATACCAGCGCTACAGCATTTAGCCCAATTGTTAACCCGATAGATTGCCCTTGGGGTGTTAAAGCCTTTACTGGTTATTTAGGTACTGATAAAGCCCAGTGGGCAGAATATGATAGCTGCGAGTTAATGCAACAAGCCAAACAAGCTGATTATTTACCTATGTTGGTCAGCCAAGGTGATGCCGATAACTTTTTAGAAGAACAACTTAAGCCACAAAACTTAGTGGCAGTTGCAACACAGAAGGACTATCCGTTAACACTCGAAATGCAAGCTGGCTACGACCATAGTTACTATTTTATTAGTAGTTTTATAGACCAACACTTATTATTTCATCATCAGTTTTTAACTGCTTAGATTCATTACTGTGTAGAGTAGATTTATCTACTTCTACACATTCTTTTAAGACCTTAGTAACCTGCCTGCATTTTTTAATCACCCCGTCATCTCCTTTTACTAACCCAAATACTGCAGAGTCTATTTTTAAACCGAGATCGGTAAAATTGAATCCATCTTTATCAACTGGAACCGGTTCAAGTGGATTTTTATAGGGCGTAGAACGAGCTGGATTATTCATTCTTTGGTTATCATCTGCATTTGAAACGGCTTGCCCATCTAATAAAGCGCCAACAAAGGTACAGCCACTCGACATAATCATTAATAAAAGAATAAATATTTTTTGCATGTTTGGCCTTTGAATTGCTAGTGGATGAAGGATTTAATTATTTATATAGTAACTCTATTAAAAAACAAAACTGTAAAAATCTGTTAGTGAGCAAAATCGTTTACAACATAAGTTACACTTAAGTATTTTATAATCACCCTCGCAAATTGATATAATATAACATACAATTAAGCTCGTTTTTTCCATCTTACTAAAGCATTTTTATGTCATTACCTATAACCCAAAATCGATTGCATCATATAGATTTACTTCGGGGTCTTATCATTATATTTATGGTGATTGATCACGGCATGTATTATTGCCTAAATTATTCAGTGACCGATCCCATGACCATACCAGGAACAGATGCGCTTACTTTTTTTACTCGTTTTATATCGCACTTTTGTGCGCCATTATTTATATTTTTAGCGGGTCTTTCAGCAGCGATAACCGAACATAAATACACTTCCACACAAGCATTTTCAAAAAGCTTAATTATACGTGGACTAGTGCTTATATTATTTGAATTTACTATTGTGTCGTGGTCTTGGAGCTTTAACCCACTATTTCCAATGTTATACGCTCAGGTTATTTGGGCGATAGGTTGGGGATTTATTATTCTAGGGCTTTTACGCTTAGTTGGTCTGTATGCCATTTTTGCCATGGGCTTAATTTTAGTATTTGGCCACAACTTATTTGATGCCGTCAACTTTGCGCCAAATACACTCGCAAATACTATATGGTCTGTTTTACATCAAAAAAATGTACTCGAACTTCCTTTTAACTTTAAAATTAGAACCACCTACCCCATTGCACCTATTGTTGGGTTAATGGCGTTAGCCTATTGTGCAGGTGTTTATTACAAGGCCAAGCAATACAGTAGCCGGGTGCTGGATTATGGCTTAATTTTAGGTGTCAGCTGCCTAATTTTATATACGCTTTTACGTGGCTTTAACCTTTATGGTGACGCGTCGCTATTTACGATTAGTGACTCTTATTTACTCACTATAATGTCATTTTTAAACCCGACCAAATACCCACTTTCCCTGCAGTTTATGTTGTTAACCGTTGGTATAGGTCTAATTATGCTGAAAGTATTGAGCAAGCTAAAAAGTGACTTTTCGCCAACATTTTTACAAGCATTGGGTAAAACCAGTATGTTCTCGTACTTAGCTCACTTGTATTTACTGCATGCAATAAGTTGGTTACTTATCCCTGTTTTAGGCTTTAGTTTTTCTGATATGACTTATGGCGAAACGCTGGTGGGTTTACCAACTGGATACGGTATGAGCTATGTTGCAACACTAGTATTTATTGCAGTCGTAATTGGCTTAACAGCCATTTTTGCCAATTATTATTTAGCATGGAAGCAAAAAAATAAACACAGTTTAATTGCTAAGTATATTTGAATAGACATTAAAAAAGGCGCTATAAAAGCGCCTTGCTAACAAGTATGTGTGCTTAGAACATATCTTGATAGGAATTTGTTGTGCTAAATGTGATTGCTTTTTCAAAGCCTGGCAGCGTAATGCTGTGCTCATCTAAAACAATCTCATTTTCTTCAATTAAACCATCACCAAAACGGTAAATTAGTGAGTATTGACCTAAGTCAGCATGCGTTTGGTAAGTATGCTGCGCCGCTTTTACTTGGCTATTTTTTTCAGTGTAGCTATTCATCAGCGCATCACCATGGCGTTTAGCAAGCATCTGCATAGTTACTTTTGCGCTTAGCACAGTGGCTGTTGCATTATTTCCACCAAAGCCTTTTGAGTTAATAAACGCAATATCCATATCACCACAATCGTAGTGGCTATTACGAATATCTAAATGTTCGGCGTAAACATCGTCGGCTACTTTATCAATGGTGGTAATACCCGGCATAATATTATGACTAAATACACCTAACGCAATGGCAAGCTGATCGCCACTAGCAGGCGCAATAGTATGGCCTACATAGGCTTTAGGCGCAGTCACTTTCCAGTTATCAATAGCAAATGTTTGCGCAACTTTATGATAAATTAAAGATTCAGTAACACGGTTTTGTGGTGTACTTGAGCCATGGGCTAAAATAAAGCTACGTTGTTGCAGTGCCTCTTTGCCTAATAAGCTAGTAGCAAGTGCTGCTGATTTCGCCATGGTGATGTAGTTGCCAGGACCAGGTGAGGTAATTGATTTTTTAACCCCATCGGCATTCACAAATACATCCGGCACACTGCCCATAATATCTGCACCGAGCTCCAATGCCAGTGCATCATCCATTAATATGGCAACTTGTGCGCCCTCGCCTAAGGTAAAGCCACAGTTCTCGCCAAATGGACGACTACTTTTACGGTAATCAGGCTCATCATCATTGCTTAAATTATCTAAACGACGCAAACCTTCAATATTGGCCAGCGCGCTCATATTACCAAAACCTTCAACCACTTCTGGAGTAATCGCACATTCAACACTGGCAACCACTGCAACACGGGTACGGCCAGCTTGAATATCGTTAACGGCAGCGCGCAAGTTATATAAAAATGTGGCACATGCGCCTGAGGTTGAAAAAGTCGTCCCCACATTCCCAGTAACATAGGCGTTAATAAAATCGGTCGACATTGTATTTAAACCCAGCGCTAACTGCTTAGTACTTACACGATCGCCCTGCTGCCGTGCTTTAACTAATCCACCTAAGCCTTTATCATCCATTTGACCAATAACCGAGGCCGAGTAGGTACCAATTTTGTCAGGCTCTACGCTATTCATAATGTGTTGCCAATCGAGTCCTGTTGATTTAATTGCATCGGTGGCAGCAAATATAGTTGCTTGTAAACCGCGCGGCTGGTAGCGGCTGTTATACATGATGGCAGGATCGAAGCCTGTTGGAAATTGCCCTGCCGACTTAATCGGGTTATCACGGGTTGAGTCATGTTTTACATCAAGCTCAGCAGCAATCGTGACTTTTACTTTTTTATTATCAAGATCATCTATTTGCCAGTTACTTGGTAAAGGCGATGGTAAGTCACGACGACGTGTTTCAAACACAATTGCACTATCATCTGAAGCCGTTAAGGTCATTTTTTGCTGCCAAGGTGTGGCATCAACATCAAAATGTTCTTTTTCAATTTTACGGATCAAAGTACCGGCAATAATTTGCTCACCAAAGCGTGCTTCAATGTCGCTTTGCTCAACAAGATTACCATGGCTGTCTTTAAGTTGGCCGTTTACTGTAGTCACCAAGTTCATCAGTGTGGCAAGGCCTAAAAACGTTTCTTGGCGAGCTTGCGCCGCTAAGCTATCTAACACGATACGACGATAACCTTGATGAAAAGAAGTACGGCCAGCGGCATTAATGCCTCCCATGCCTACAATAACGGGTAATGCAGTCATAATTTACCTTTAAAATGCGTGTTATAAGAATATGACATTAGTTTAATTGGATTACAGATACACCTTTGTGCTTTAATAGCCAAATAAGCGGCATAAAAGGCCAAAAACAACTGGTCGGAGCATTCATAATGAGCAATAACCCATTACCCCCTCCCATTAATATTGGTATTGCGGTGTTTGAACACTTGCTGGTAACCAGTCTTACACTACCGATTGAAATGCTAAGTGCCGGCGAAGCATTTGCTAAAGGCCATAGTGATAAAAACAGCTTTAAACCTCTGGCTATTCATTTAGTGGCTAAAAATAGTGATGCCATTAAGACGCGAACTGGACTATCGATTATTCCTGATTGTACTAGCGAAAATTCACCTTATTGCGATTTAGTGATTGTGCCAGGCATTTGGCGTAACCCACGCCCAGTGATTCGCACTAATCAACAATTAGTCACTTGGTTGAGCGAGAGCTTTACTGTAGGAAGTCATATAATTGGAGTAGGCACAGGTAATTGCTTTGTCGCAGAGGCTAGTTTACTTGACGGCCACCCCGCAACTACGCATTGGCATTATGCTAAGCAGTTTAAGCATGACTACCCTAATGTAAGTTTAAAACCGGATTTTTTTATCACTCAGTCAGAGCGTATGTATACCGTAGCCAGTTTAAATGCACTTGCTGATGTTATCGTGCATATTATTAGTCAATATTACGGTAAAGAAGCGGCGCAACATGTAGAGCGCAACTTTTCCCATGAAATTCGTAAACCCTACGAAGATCAACGTTATTTAGAGGGAGCAGTAGATAGGCACCCTGATGAACTGATTGCACAAATACAATTTTGGTTAAAAACAAATTTAGCCAGTGAACTTAATTTACAACAAGTGGCAGCTCAATTTAGTTTAAGTTATCGCACCTTTACCCGTCGATTTAGAAGTGCCACCAACCAAAGCCCCATCGAGTATTGGCAACAGCTACGAGTAGAAGGCGCTAAAGATTTATTGGCTTCTTCTAACTTGTCAATTCAAGAGGTTGCACTAGAGGTTGGTTACAACGACCAAGGGCATTTAACCCGAGTATTTAAAAAAGTATTACGCCAAACACCCAGTGAATACAGAAAAGTAGTCAGACGAAAGTTATTTGGTTAATACTTCTCTACACTCGTTTGATATTTTAGTTCGGCCGTTCACTATACAGTTTCGACCATTCTGTTTTGCTAAATACAGATAGTTGTCGGCTAACCTTAAAATATCACTTAGGTTAGTATGCTCACGTGCTTCAATGTCGACCAAGCCTAGACTAATGGTGATATTTAATGTGCTTTGCAAATAAGTAAATTGATGATTTTCTATATCAATTCTTAATTTATTCATTACGGTGATCGCCGTCTCTAGATCATTATTTACTACTAATGTAAATTCTTCACCACCAAAGCGGTAAACATGCTCATCACCCAAATGTGTTTTAAATAACTGGGTTAATTGCACTAGTACTGCATCACCAGCGTCGTGGCCATACTCATCATTTACTTTTTTAAAAAAATCGAGATCCCCTAAAGCAAAACAATAGGGCTTTGAAAAGTCGATATGCTTATCAAAATGACTTTTAAAAGCACGGCGGTTGTAAGCTTGAGTTAACGTATCACGAAGTGCCAGATTAATAATTTCCTCTTGATTAGAGGCCCGCATTGATTCAAATACGTGAGAAATACCCCATACAATAATATAAGTAAGAGATACATTGGTAATGAGTTTGAAATTTACCTGAGTTACCGTTTTATCAATAATATAAAAAATGAGTAACACGGCAAGCAATAAACTAAAACTGCTGATTAAGCCTTGTTTCTTTCCAAATAATAAATAAACCAATACAGGAAAGGTACACAGCCAATGTGATATACCTGTGTCTAATTTAATGACTGCGATTGCAAGCAGCACCACCACAAAGTAAGTATAGATAACAGCGTAACGATGCCACAACTTAGAACGCTTTGTTAGTATTTGTTGATAGGTAAAAATACAAAAAATAGCCAATGCCAGTTCAATAAAACCTAAAGCAATGTTTTTATTTATAAAAATATTGATATAAGCCACTATCAGTGCAACCACTGAGATAATTAGACTCATATTTTTAAATACAATGAGTCTCACTTCGTCTGTTTTATCAAATGAATGCTGATGCATTAATATCCCTCTAAATTATTACTTTCCATAAATCTCACGCATATTAACCTAGCATTAACAAAATAGATAATAACTACAACTTATAGCTGAGCCTACTTATATACAGCTAGCTTGAGTTTAAATATGAGTGAACACAGATTGATGCAGTTATTAATTAGATATTTTTATACATATAAATTATAGTATTAGCTATTAGGCGTGGTGAAATTACAACAGGGAGATAGCACAATGGATAAATTTACCAATCTACTTGTCGATCAACAAAACAACACATCCATTGAGGCTAAACTAACTAACTTACTCGCGTTGGTACGCAAACATTTAGATATGGATGTTGCTTTTATATCTGAATTTATTAACGATGAGCGGGTTTTTAAAGTGGTTGATAACCCCTCTGAAAACCAAATTGTTAAAGTGGGCAATGCCGATCCAATTAATGAAACGTATTGCCAAAAAATCACCGATGAAAAGCTCAGTCCAATTATTACTAATACCAAAGCTAACCCTATAACCAAGGCTATGCCGGTGACCAAAAAGTTAGGTATAGGCGCTTATATAGGTGTTCCTATCAACCTGTCGAACGGCAAACTGTATGGCACGTTTTGTTGTTATAAATCACATCATGATGAGAGTTTAAACGATCGCGATTTATCGTTTTTAAATATTATTTCTGAAATAGCGACGGACTTAATTGAAAAAAACTTATCCAAAAGTGTATCGCACACTCATACCAAATCAGTTATTCAGCAAATTATTAGCGATAATGATATTAGTATGTATTTCCAGCCTATTTATAGTCTACGCCATAATAAAATTGCGGGTTTTGAATCACTTGCTCGGTTTTTTACCACTCCTTATAAAACCCCTGATATATGGTTTAAAGAAGCAAGTAAGGTTGGCTTAAATGAAGCATTAGAAATGCTAGCCATTAAAAATGCAGTCAAAGACATGGCACAATTAAATGATACAATTTACATTGCCATTAATTGCTCACCTTCGCATATTCTAAGCGGTGCACTTGAACATACATTACAACAAAGTGACTGCACCAGGCTGGTGTTAGAGATCACCGAGCATTCGCCAATCTCAGACTACGAAAAAATGCGAGCTGCACTTACGCCGCTTAGAAACAGAGGGCTTCGCTTAGCTATTGATGATGTAGGCGCAGGCTTTTCATCGTTTCAGCACATATTAGAGCTTGAAGCCGACATTATTAAATTAGATATCAGCCTCACTCAAAACATAAACACTGACGATCGAAAATTTTTGCTGGCCAAAGCACTGTGCGGGTTTGCAAAAGCAATCGACTGCACCATCGTTGCCGAAGGAATTGAAACCGAAGAAGAACTCAACTCGTTAAGAAAGCTCAATGTAGATAGTGTGCAAGGTTATTTTATTGGCCGCCCCGCAGCAATTAACGATGCACTTAGTTTACTAAACGCAACTCTACCAGCATAAAAAACGCCACTATTTAGTGGCGTTCGGTATCTATACTGTCTTTTCGATAATAACGTTTATGATAACTTTTTACTTTAGCGTGCACACCTTTGCTGAGACTTTTAAACTTAGCTTCGAGCACATCAACACCATATAAAATACCAACCACCAGTATAGAAAGCTTAATTGCAGCACCTAGGTTTTCGGTTGCTATCATCACCCCAATAGACGCGAGCACCCAAATAGTGGCAGCGGATGTAACCCCTACCACGGCACCATCTTTTGCCAGCATAACGCCTGCGCCTAAAAAGCCAATACCCGTGATTATTTGCCCCACTACTCGAGAATGATCAATCACATCTCCCTGTAAGTTAAATGCCGTTGATAAAAACAAATATGTACCTAAGGTTATTAACGCAGATGTGCGAATACCTACGGGTTTGCCGCGCAATTGGCGTTCTATACCAATAATAGCGCCACAAAAAGCAGCGGTGCCGATGGCTGCCCATGAATATGGCGCTACATCGATAAAATCTAAAAATGTCACTTAATATCCTAATCTATTTTACTTTTCCAATAGCAACTGCCGTTCTGAGCCTTTGGCTACCAAATACCGACATTTTACTAAAGTCGCTGCGTGCAATTGGTACATACTGACAATCTATTGCTAGCTGGTTGTCATTACCAGGCTCGCAAAATGGGTCATGTACGTAAACACAATGTGCATCTAAATGGGTTACACACACCCAGTGCGGTGATTTTTTACCATCAAACCGATAGGTACTAATTAACAGCAACACACTAAATCCCTGACTCAACCAGTTTTCTATGTCAGTTAATTCAACATCTTTTTGTGTAACTGAAATATTTGCCGCTGCAATACCTTCAACAAACTGTTGATGAACCGTGGCCAATACTGTTTTTTTGTTATCACTGCGAACCCCATCTAAAAATAATGGTTCAGATGTATTAACAATTACCTCACTTGTAAAACCGCGTTTATTTGCAGCCAGTGCTAAACCAAACGGGTGACACCCGCCATGTCCAGAGGTCATAAAAATAGTGGTGCCTTCACGCCACAAAGCTAATTCATGTGACTGACTCAGCTCTGTGTTTGAGTCAAGAGCAGCCATTGCCATTAATAACGCAGCAGGACCACAGGTAAACTCGGTGGTTTGCTGATACCATGGCGTTAAACGCTCAACCTGCAACTCACTGGTTTGGCGAATATTTTTTTGCATGCGTAAGGCATCACTGTGATCGTCATAATAATCACTGTATTGACCAAATACGCGATACCCCACACTTTTATAAAGCCCAATGGCGCTGTCGTTATTTACTGCAACTTCTAGGCGTAAATAAATACGTCCACGCTCACTGGTCGCTTTTTCAAGCGCATTGAGTAATTTTTTGGCTATCCCCTTGCCCTGCATCGTTGGTAATACGGCTAACGAATACAAACGCGCTAAACGCGTGCCTTTATGGCACCACACTAAACCATAGCCACATAGTTGCGCATTTTGCTCAGCAACTAATAAAATCCCATGTTTAGCCCCAAGCCAGCGCTTTAAACTTCGCGCACTTAGCTTATCGTTACTAAAGCAAGTATTTTCAAGCGCCACCAACGCCTTTAAGTCAGAGGTTATTGCAGGGCGAATAACTAGCTTAGTCGCCTCTGCCATTATTACTTTTTCAGCCAGAGCAATAGGCATTAGCCGCGGCCTCGTGCTTCTAAACGCTGTTTAAACTCATCCATAATGATCATGTATAGCTCGTCACCTAAGTAACCATCTTCTACTTTGTGATCAATGCTTGGATTGTCGTTTACTTCCAATACATACGCACGACCTTGGTGCTCTTTTACGTCTACACCGTATAAACCTTTACCCACTGTTTTGCAGGCCTTTAAAGCAGCGTCTAACACGGCTTTTGGTAACTCAAAGGTAGGTAACGTTTCAAAGCCACCGGAAAAAAACCGCTTAGCGTCATGGTTGTATATTTGCCAATGGTTACGCGCCATTAAATAACGACATGCATAAATAGCACGACCATTAAGTACCCCTACGCGCCAATCGTATTCGGTGTACATGTACTCTTGTGCCAATACCAGCGCACTCAGTGCGAATAATTCACTAAGCTTAGCTTCTAATTCATCACGATTAGCAACTTTATAAACGCCTTTTGAAAACGACCCTTCTGGCATTTTTAATACCAGCGGATAAGTAAATGCAGCTTCTAATTGCTCAATGGTATCGCTTGATTTATCAGCCACTACTACTGTTTTTAAACTCGGTACTTTTTGATAATTGAATGCATCATGTAAGTACACTTTATTACAACAACGTAAAATAGATTCAGCATCGTCAATTACCACTAACCCGAGGCTTTGCGCTTTACTTGCAAGCCGGTAGGTTGGGTGGTCAATTGCTGTAGTTTGGCGAATAAATAATGCATCAAACTGGGCAATATTGTCTATTTCATCAAAGCTGAGTGCTTTTGCGTTAATACCATGTTTCGCTGCTGCTTTTATAAAACGGGCTATTGCATCTTTATCACTTGGCGGTACTTTTTCGTTATGATCAACCAATATCGCCATATCCCAACGAAAACGGCGCTCTACTTTACCAATACGCCATTGCGTTTGGGTAAACTCATTGAGCTTTTCAATAAACGCAGCATATTGTTGCTCACTTAATGAGGTTAAAGAGCCTTGTTGCAATAAACCTTGCTGATCGACAAATAAAATAGGCGCTGGGTATTGTTTAAATACCGATTTAGCCGCTTTACCTTGTAATTCGTTTAGAGCATTACCAAAATATACTGCGCCATCAATATGCCCAGTATTTAAAATAGGTGCTTGTCCACTTCTAAGCGCGTTTATTGTTTTAACGCTTGGTAATACTTGGTGTTTGCGGGCTTCTGCAAGCAAAGAACAATAATAACCCTTACTCAAGTATTGGCTTGAGTCGCATAAATTAATAATGCGGGTTTTAGGTTCGTTACGTTTGGGGTAATCTCGTAAATAGGTGTCAAATGTAATTACATTTTCAAATGAAAGAGCAAGTGCTTGCTCATTGTTATCAACCACAATTAAGGTTTTAAACACGACTTTTCCTGGGGTCTGCTGACCTTTAAAGGTTAAATTTGCAGCAGTCTGTTTGGTATTTAGGCAAGGCGGAGCCTATGTGGTGTGGTTTTCTCCACATAAATAGGCGATAACGCAGCATCAATGCCAAACAGGCGCTGCCCGTAGGGTTCTGCCTAGAGGCGATTTACTCTTTGTTGCTCGGCTTTGACTTAGTCCACTAGGTTACAAGCCTCACGCCGCGATTAAACCGCCCCTAGTTTGAACAAATTTTAATCCGCAAAGGTCAACAGGCCCTGAGTCAAAATATAAAAATCCCTGGCTAGTTAGCTCAGGTAGTTAAACAGCAAATAGAAACACCTATCGCACTAAGTGCAGCATTTAGCAAATCACTTAATACGATAGGTGCTTTAACGAATATCTACTATAAACGTTAGCGCTTAAATTGCTTAAGCGACACTTGCTTTATAAGCCCTTTTTTAGATACGCACAAACGAGATATTTTTAGCGTAAAGATAAAAATTTTTGATGAACTTTTTTATTGCTAATTTGTGTTTTAAAATAGCCAAAATTTAATACTAAAAGTGATCATTATGTCTCTTCCCGCTTGTCCTAAATGCCAATGTGAATACGTTTACGAAGACCAACAGCTGCTTATATGCCCAGAATGTGCTTATGAATGGAACCCAAATAATACAAGCGATGAAGACGCTATTTTGGTAAAAGATGCAAACGGCACTTTACTAGCCGATGGTGACAAAGTAACCGTAGCCAAAGATTTAAAAATTAAAGGCAGTTCTCAGGTTATAAAAATTGGCACGAAAGCGGTAGTTAGACGTGTGCTTGATAAAAAAGATCACCAGCTAGATTGTAAAGTCGATGGTATTGGCGAAATGATGGTAACGGCCAAGTTTGTGAAAAAAGCATGAAATTACAGAAAGTAATAACGCTTAACTGCTAATTTTTTAGTTCTTTAGATAGCGCAGCTAATGTTTGATCGTAGGCATTCTGATTAAAATCACTTGAGTGTGGGTTCATAAAACCATGTAAGTAATCAACATGCTTTACGTTAACATTAGCCTTTGTTGCAAGCTCCACCTGTAGTGATTTAACATCAAAGTGCGGCTCATAATACGGAAATATGAGTTCAATCTCAAATTGTGGTTGTATATCTGTATGGTGCCTAATTTGTGAGCTGTAAAAACAAATGCCCTTAGCTATCGTTTTAATCGCCGGGTGTGCAGACATTGACCAAATTGCCGATGCGCCAACACTAAAACCTATCAATATAGTGTTGCCAGCGAGTGGTTTAATCGCTTTTTGTAAAATAGCTACATACTCATCAAGGCCAATATGCTGGCTAAAATACTCATAGGCCTGCTGTTCACAGTTAAACGCCATATCAACCCCGCCATAGGGATCGACAATAGACTGAGCGTTTAGTTTTTCAGCTAATGCTTTTAAAGCCGCTGTATTACCAAAAATATCACTGACCAATACTAAGTTCATAAACGGCTCATCTTTAATTTTATTCTATAAGTTTTAGGCAATAATTTAACAAAGAGGCCTACGAGATGCTGCGCCTCAGAGTAAGAGACAAATAAATACTACATTCAAAGCACTTTAACCACATCGTAACTATGTTTTACATCGCCGATAGTTAAGTTAACTTCATCATCGACTTGTTTACCTAATAACTGTTGCCCTAAAGGGGCACCAGAGGTAAGTACTTGAATAGTTGTGCCTTTAATATCAACGGTTAATCCACCAGCTGCTGGGCCTAAATAAAACCATTTTTGTGTGCCGGCATCGTCTTCTAAACATACTAATGAGCTTATAGCGATGGTGCCTGTAACGGGTTCGTTGTATATGGCTTCAAATAGTTGTATTTCTTTATAGCACTCATTAACTCGCTCTGCGTGACCTTGTGCTAAATAGGCAGCTTCAAGCCCGAGGGTGTCGTATTGGGTTTCTGCAATACTTTCTTCATGAGTAGCGGTATCGTGGGCTGTTTGAGCTGCAATTTTTGCAGTGTTTAGTTGCTCATCTAATGCAAAACGCAGGTGCTCAGTAACATGGGCTTTATTCATTTGGAGAATTCACTCAATTCGGTAAAAATAATTTGCTATTTTATACCAATCTACTTGGATATGGGACCTATTTTAACGATAAGAAAATTGCTCTATAACTAGGCAAAATTTTTGACATCTAGTTGTTCTAAATGAAAAAATTTTAACAACGTTATAGGGGAATTTAATTCGTTAAATTGTTCAAATATTTATGCAGGTTGGTATTAGCATTGTTGCTACATCGAACACTATCCCTTTGCTGAGTAACAACAATGCTAATTTAAGCCTATGGCATATCCATTAATGCCTGCGTTTGCTGATCCACTTGCTTATCGTAGTTTTTAACACTTAACCCAAGTAGCTCGGGTAATGTTGCAGCAATACAAATGGACGATAACGTGCCTACGACTATTCCTGCAAACAGAGCAATTGCAAATCCCTGAAGCGGCGCACCTGCTAACAGCCAAACACTGGCCACCGTTGCGAGCGTAGTCCCGGAGGTAATAAGCGTACGAGTTAAGGTGCTTTTGATAGCACTGTTGATAATACTGCTTGGTTTGAGTGTGATGTTTGTTGGTATGCGCAACAGCTCGCGCACCCTGTCACCCACTATTATTGAGTCATTTAGTGAGTAGCCAATAATCGCCAACAAACTGGCTAAAACGGTTAGGTTAAACTCTATTTGTAACCATGCAAATAAGCCAACCACTAGCACCAAGTCATGTAATAAAGCCACCACAGAGCCTAATGCCAAACGCCATTCAAAACGAACAGCTAAATAAATCATTACCGCAACCATAGCAGCAAATAATGCTAAGCAGCCTTGTTCAAATAGTTCATCACCCACTTGAGAGCCAATATAAGCCGATGATAAAACTTCAGCATTTATAGCAGGGTTTTGGCTAATGGCCGTTTTCCAGTCATCGTTATTGCCTGTATTAATGGGGCCTTGTGTTAATTGAAAATGATTATTGCCCTGTGCTGTTAGTTCAAATTCACCTTGGTGGTTTTTAGCAATAAATTGCTCAAGCTGTTTTAGTTCAACACCTTGGCTGGTGGTGAACTCTGTTAAATATCCACCCGTAAAATCAAGGCCAAAGTTGAGCCCTTTTTGTGCAATGGTGAATACCGATAACAACACAAACATAGCACTGATCAGCATGCCTGTATAACGTATACGAGACCCTGCCTCACATTCTAAAAAAGTGTTAAGCATGCGCGTTTACTCCTGCTTTTTTACCCAGCTTTAAATATAAGCTTTGGCTTAAATACTTCGATACATACACACCAGTAAATACCGATGTAATAAGTCCTAGCGCCAGCGTTATAGCAAAGCCTTTTACCGGGCCATAACCTATGCCATATAAAATAATCGCGGTGATCATCGTGGTAATATTGGCATCTAAAATAGTATTCGCTGCCTGTTTATAGCCCTCTTGTATCGCTTGATATGGAGGACGTCCTTTGCGGCGCTCTTCTTTTATACGCTCAAATATAATCACGTTAGTATCAACCGCCATCCCTATGGTTAACACTAAGCCTGCAATGCCAGGAAGGGTTAAAACCACTCCCGGTAATAACGACATTAACCCCACTAAAGAGGTTAAGTTTAAAATTAACGCAACATTTGCAATAAGCCCTAAACGGCGGTACCACAGCGCCATAAACGCAAGTGTTAAACCCATACCTAACATTAACGCTGCTAATCCATTATTAATATTGTCTTGGCCAAGGCTTGGACCAATAGTTTGCTCATGCACTATAGTTACGGGCGCAGTAAGCGATCCCGCACGCAGTAACAGCGCTAAATCGGCAGCCGCTTGCTGGCTTTGCATATTGGTTATACTAAACCGCGAGCTTAAATGCTGGGCAATGTTCGCCACATTAATGACTTCGCTTTTTTTAACCACTTCACCTTTAGCATTTTGTGAATACTCTGAATAAAGCGTTGCCATCGGTTTGCCTATATTCGCCTTTGAAAAAGCCGACATAGCATCGCCACCTTGGCCATCTAAGCTCAGTTGTACCAAAGGTTTACCCCAGTCATCACGGCCTATATTAGCGTTATTAATATGCTCACCGGTAAATATAGGTACAGGGTCGAGCTTAATAGTCCCTCCCGATTGCAAATTAAACGTTTGCCCGCCTCTCTCTTTAAGTTGATAAAACCCCAATGACGCGGTTGCACCAATTATGCGTTTTGCTTCAGCTGGATCTTGCACGCCAGGTAGCTCAATACGAATGCGCTGCTTACCTTGGCGCTGTGTAACGGCCTCAGTTATACCGAGCTCTTCAATACGTGAGCGAAGTGTGGTGAGTGTTTGGCTCATCACTTCTTTATCAAATGCGCTGCGCCCTTGCTCAGAATAGCTAATTTTAACGACCTGTAAGTTGCCATTAGTTGATGTGGTTGTAGTGAGGTTTTCAAAACGGCTTTTAAGCTCTTTTATGACAACTGTTAGCTTATCGCCAGCATTCTCAAGCGCACTTATTTCAAAGCCCTGATTAGTCTGCTGCGCTTTAACGCCATAGGCTTTTTGTTTAACAATAATGGCTTTTGTTTGTTGATATGCACTGAGCAATTGCTCATCAATGGCTTTATCTAAATCAACATCAAGTACAAACAATACCCCGCCGTTTAAATCAAGACCCAGTTTTATAGGCGATAAGCCAAACTCTTGTAACCAAATAGGGCTGGTTGCATGTTCAACAATTTTAACCTGTGCATTTGGAAAGTTTGATTTTAAAGCCGCTTGAGCCTGCGCACTTTGTGTAGGCGTATTTAAAAGTACATTAATATGTGCTGGGTCTTTTAAACTTTCACTCACTTCGAAACCTTGGCTATTTAAAAAGCTAACTAGGTTCTCAGTACTTGGCATTACTTGCGTTTTAACATCAGAAGCTGCACTAATATGCAACCATGACTTATTGGGATATAAATTAGGTAAGGCGCTTATTGCTAGTAACACTAATACAATCAGCATGGCTACATAGCTCAATTTAAACTTAGCCTTAAATGGCTTTTTCTCTTTTTTTAGACTTAACATAGTTATTCCTTATTACTCGGCATAGCCCAGTAACGTACCTATTAGGCACAATTAATCTGCAGGTCAAAACGCGATGCGTTAAAACCAATTAACATTAAATAAGAAACTTTAAGCGTGGTAGGTAGTTACAGCGGTGTATAACAGGTTAGCGTCTTTCCAGCCGCTCAAGCGCGACTTTTTACTTTTAAATACCCAGGTATACCAAGGCTGATTTATAGTGATTGCTTGCGGTCGCAAAAAAATATGCCTACACCCATTTAGGGCAAAAAACTCATGCACTACATCGTATTCAGGATCGCCCTGCGCACTATGTAAAAATAAAAATGAGTTATTGGCTGTTAGCCTAGGTTGATGCGCATCAAAATCAGAATGCTTTGAGTTTTTATGCTGTAAATCGCCAAGCGATTTTGTAGGTACGGAAATGTTAGTTAAATGGTCAACATTAATAACATCGCTATAACTGCTTTGGTTACTGTTTAATTCGTGCTTTACGCCCATAGCATGGCTTTGCACACTAAAGAGTGCAGCAAAAAACAAGCAAGTAGCTAAAAAAACGCGAAATTTAAACATTGGTCATTTAAAACTAAAATAAAGGATAGCTAGTATATAAGGGCAGCTAATTAAAATACAATAGCAGTTCTTAAGCTAATTAATTTATATAAAAACAAATACTGAGATCCTCGATGCGCTCCAGACAAAGTTCAGTAAAACGCCCCGACGCCATGAATTTAAAACAAAGCATTCAAACTCTTTGGCCTTATATCACTAAATTTAAAGGCCGTGTGCTGATTGCCATATTAGCGCTAGTCGGTGCTAAAGGGGCGACATTACTCATGCCATGGGCTTTAAAGGAAATAATTGATGCGGTTGATAAATCAATTAACCCACTACTACTCGTTCCTACTTTATTACTCGTTATGTACGGCGCATTGCGATTTGCTAGCGTATTTTTGGGTGAAGTACGCGATGCAGTATTTTCGCGAGTCACCGAGCATGCCATGCGAGATATTGGCCTTAAAGTGTTTAAACATTTGCACTCGCTAGATTTAGCCTTTCATTTAGACAGACAAACTGGCGGTATAAGTCGAGACATAGAGCGCGGCACCAGTGGCTTAAGCTTTTTAATGCGTTTTTTAATGTTTAATATTGTGCCCACGTTGTTTGAAATAATGACCGTAGCGATTATTTTTGGCACCTTGTTTTCTATTTGGTTCGCGTTAATCACCCTACTTGCTGTTGCTATTTATATCTTTTTTACCGTGACGGTTACCCAATGGCGAAACCGCTTTATTCGTGAGTCAAACGCTGCCGACAACCAAAGTAATACCCGCGCCATCGACAGCCTATTAAATTACGAAACCGTAAAGTACTTTAATAATGAACAGTATGAAGCCAAAACTTACGACACATTTTTAGCAACCTGGGAACAAGCTCGATTAAAAAATAGACTCTCGTTATTGGCGCTTAATTCAGGGCAAGCGCTGATCATTGCGTGTGCCATAACCGCATTAATGTGGCTTGGCGCTAATGAAGTTGTTACCGGCGAGTTAACCATTGGTGAGCTGGTAATGATCAATGCGTATATGATTCAACTCTTTTTACCGCTTAACTTTTTGGGATTTGTGTACCGTGAAATACGCCGTGCCCTTACCGACCTTGAAAACATGCTTGGGTTATTAAATACCTCACCCAAAGTAGCAGATAGCGAAACCGCGCAACCATTAGCACTCAAAAATGGGGCAATTAGCTTTGAAAATGTCAGCTTTAGCTACGATAGTAAACGCCCTATTCTTAAGAACGTCAGTTTTCATGTAAACCCTGGTGCTAAGGTAGCGGTTGTAGGTGCTAGTGGCGCAGGTAAAAGTTCGTTAGCCCGCTTGTTATATCGTTTTTATGAACTTTCATCAGGCGCTATAAAAATTGATAATCAAGCCATAAACACAGTCACCTTGGCAAGTTTGCGTAAAACTATTGCCATAGTGCCGCAAGATACTGTGTTATTTAATACCAGCATACGCGAAAATATTCACTATGGCAGACCTAGCGCCAGTGAAGATGAAGTAAACAAAGCCATAAACATGGCGCATCTAACAGACTTTATTAATAGCCTAGATAAAGGCGATAAAACCTTAGTCGGTGAACGCGGACTAAAAGTCTCTGGCGGCGAAAAACAACGTATTGCTATTGCTCGCGCTATTTTAAAGCAATCGCCGATTTTAATTTTTGACGAAGCCACTTCCGCGCTCGACTCACAATCTGAGCAGGCCATATTAAACGCTATGCGAGAAGTAGCCTCTAACCACACCAGTATTGTTATTGCGCACCGCTTATCAACAATTACCGATGCCGATACTATTATAGTGCTTAAGGCCGGAGAAGTGGTAGAGCAAGGTAAACATGATGAATTACTCATGCAAAATGGTGAATATGCTCATATGTGGACCTTGCAACAAAAACAGTCCAAAGCGCAATAAACTAAGCCACTCGGGTACAATTTAAGTATCTGAGTGCTATTTTACTAGTATTTCATTCATCTTATCGACCGGTACGGTTATTCACCTCAAAAGGTTTGTTTGCAGTGAAGTTATCAATACAATCAAGTAGCTATTTTTATAACAAAAATATAACGAATTAAATAACGTGAATTCATAGGGGAAAATAATGAAAAAGAGTTTAATTGCAGCGGCGCTCGCTGCCACATTTATTACTGGCTGTTCTGAGCCACAAACAACAAAAACTGAGCAAGTAGCAGCAGTTGCAGAAAAACCACAAGTAACAGAGCAAGCCGAATTAGGCACGTTTGGGGTTGATTTAACTGCGCGTAACGAAGCTGTAAAGCCAGGCGACGATTTCTTCATGTACGCCAGTGGTTCATGGTACGACAACTATGAAATGCCAGCAGATAAAACCCGCTATGGTGCATTCTCTGCGCTAGCTGAGCGCAGTGAAGATCGCGTTAAAGAAATTATTGAAGAAATTGCAGCACGTGAAAACTTAAACGCCGAAGAGCAACTGGTCGCTGACTTTTATAACTCGTACATGGATACTGAGACGCTTAACAAGCTTGGTATCACGCCAATTAAGCCGTTGCTTAACGACATCAATTCGGTTGCCTCTACTGATGATTTGGCAAAAGTA
This sequence comes from Pseudoalteromonas sp. DL-6, assembly GCF_004328665.1. Taxonomy (NCBI): domain Bacteria; kingdom Pseudomonadati; phylum Pseudomonadota; class Gammaproteobacteria; order Alteromonadales; family Pseudoalteromonadaceae; genus Pseudoalteromonas; species Pseudoalteromonas sp. DL-6. Next base: position 1,475,075 of record NZ_CP019770.1, on the reverse strand, counting down.
TTTGGCCAATCTTGGCTTACGGGTGTAAGTGCACCACTTGGTGGCGGTATGTGGTTTAACCGTTTAGATCCCAATAAATACGAAATGTCATTAGGTGCAGGTGGCTTAGGCTTACCTGATCGTTCTTACTACCTTGAAGATGCAGAACGTTTTGTAAAAACCCGTGAAGCGTATGTTGCACATATTGCCGATATGCTTAAATTTGCAGGGGTTGATAATACCACAGAGCGTGCACAAGCGATTTTAGCGCTTGAAACCAAAATTGCAGAAGGTCATTGGCCACGTGAAAAACGCCGTAATCGTGATTTAACCCTAAACCAAGTAAAACGCGATGAGTTAAGTGCGCAATACCCAGGATTTAACTGGGATTTATACTTTGCACAAACAGGTTATAAAGTACCACAATTAAATGTATCGCAGCCTGAACCTGTTAAAGCCATGATTGACTTAATCAATAACGAAGATTTAAGCGTATGGAAAGACTACCTTACATATCATGCGATTAATGGTAACTCACGACTATTATCTGAAGAAATATTTAACACTAGCTTTGCCTTTTATGGAAAAGAGTTAAATGGTCAACAAGAGCCACGTCCACGCTGGAAACGCGCTATCAGCCAAATGTCTGGCACTAGCTCATTGGGCTTTGCAATTGGCAAAATTTACGTAGATCGTTATTTCCCTGAGTCATCTAAGCAACAAATGTCAGAGCTTGTTGAAAACTTACGCACAGCACTTGGTGAGCGTATTGATAACTTAGATTGGATGGGCGCAGAAACAAAAGTAAATGCGCGTGCAAAATTAGCGGCGTTTGTGCCAAAAATTGGTTACCCAGATGAATGGCAATCGTATGAAGGCTTAAGCATTAGCAAAAATGACTTAATGGCTAATGTAAAAAATATGCGTGAGTTTTTCCAAGCTGAAAGTGTAGAAAAAGAGCTGAAAAAGACCGACCGTAATCGTTGGGGCATGACACCACAACGTGTTAATGCTTACTACAATAGTTCGTTTAACGAAATTGTATTCCCTGCCGCTATACTACAACCGCCGTTTTTCGATCCAAATGCAGATCCAGCAGTAAACTACGGTGGCATTGGCGCTGTAATTGGCCATGAGATGGGCCATGGCTTTGATGATCAAGGCTCAAAATCTGACGCTAACGGCATTCAACGTAACTGGTGGACTGATGAAGATCGTGCTGCTTTTGATGCTAAAGCTGACAAACTGGCGGCTCAGTACAGCAAATATGAGCCAATTCCAGGTAACTTTGTAAATGGCCGCAACAGTTTAGGTGAAAATATTGGTGATGTGGGTGGTTTAGCCATGGCTTATCATGCTTACAAACTAAGCTTAAATGGTAAAGAAGCACCGGTAATTGACGGTGTAACCGGCGATCAACGTTTCTTCTTAGCATGGGCACAAGTATGGAAAGAAAAACGTACTGAGCAAAGTATGTTAAACCAATTACGTGGTGGTACACACGCACCAGGTCGCTTTAGAGCACAAGCGCCTCGTAACCATGATGCTTGGTATAAAGCATTTGATGTAAAACCAGGCGATGAGTTATACCTACCAGAAGAAGAACGCGTTCGTATTTGGTAATACCTGACAAACGTTCATCGTTTGTAACGAATAAACAGCCCGCTTATGCGGGTTGTTTTATTTTTGGCTACTAACAATACTTACTAGCCCTACCCCGTATTTACCTTTAGAATATGGGCTTGCAAATTTTTTCAATTATTTATACATATTAAGGCGAAACGCAGATGGGAAGAGCTTACCAAAACAAAAAAGATTCAATGGCTAAAACTGCGGGTGCTAAAACTAAAGTTTATTCTAAATACGGTAAAGAAATTTATATTTGTGCTAAAAATGGCGGTGTTGATCCAGACGGCAATCTAGCACTACGTCGTTTAATTGAACGCGCTAAAAAAGACCAAGTACCGGCTCACGTAATTGAACGTGCTATTGATAAAGCCAAAGGTGGCGGCGGTGAAGACTATGCAGCCACGCGTTACGAAGGCTACGGGCCAGGTAACTGTATGATTATTGTTGACTGTTTAACCGACAACAACAAACGTACTTTTGCTGATGTACGTGTATGTTTTACCAAAGCAAACGCTAAAATTGGCGCACAAAACTCAGTTTCACACTTATTTGATCACCTTGCTATTTTTGTGTTTGACGGTGACGACGATGAAACCGTACTTGAAGCACTGATGATGGCAGATGTTGATGTTACCGACGTTGAAGTAGAAGACGGCAAAGTGACCGTATTTGCACCGCACACTGAATACAACAATACCCGCACAGCACTTGAAGAAATAGGTGTTACAGAATTTGACGAAGACTTAATTGCCTTTGTACCTCAAGTTGAAGCCCCTATTGAAGGCGAAGACGTTGAAGTTATGGAGCGCTTTTTAGCCATGCTTGAAGATTGTGATGACGTACAAAACGTGTACCATAACGCTCAATTTTAATCGTTAAGCGAACAACCTGAACTTCGAATAATAAATCTGTTTCAAGCAGAGTTCAGATCAAATAATGTTTAAAGGTCAACTTAGTTGGCCTTTTTGTTTTATGTAAAATGGATTAGTTAATTTTGAATACCCTGACAAAGCTGCGTACCGGTGCCTTAACTGGTGTTAGTCACTTACAATTGGCTGAAAACCTCACTGACTTTCCAGAAGAAATTTTCACTCTTGCCGATACCCTTGAAGTCTTGGATTTATCAAATAACAATTTATCTGATTTACCTGATGAATTTGCTTGCTTAACAAAATTAAAACGACTGTTTTTGTCGTTTAATCAGTTTAACCATATACCTAAAATACTCGCTAAGTGCCCCGCTCTTATCATGGTTGCCTTTAAAGGTAACCAAATAACTGAGTTTGCAGATAACAGCCTGCCTAAAGCGATTGAATGGCTTATTCTTACAGATAATAAAATAGCCAAACTGCCTGCAACATTTGGCCAATACACTGCGCTTAAAAAGCTGGCTTTGGCAGGTAACCAACTCAGTGCTCTACCAACAAGCATGGCAAACTGCCATAACTTAGAACTAATTAGGCTCTCTGCAAATCAATTAACTCATGTTGATGATTGGCTATTTGAACTTCCTAAGCTTACTTGGCTTGCATTTGCAGGTAATTGCTTTAATAAATCACAGTGCCTTACCCAATCAAATTTAACCAATAAACCACTGAGTGACTACTCGCTCAGTAAAGTAATAGGCCAAGGCGCATCAGGAATTATTCATCTTGCTTATTCAACAAATAAAGAGCCGGTTGCTGTTAAGTTATTTAAAGGGAGTATTACAAGCGATGGTTATCCGCTGGATGAAGTTAATTGCTGCTTGCAAGCGCTTGAGCATCCAAACTTAATTAAAGTACTGGCTTACATTGAACAACAGCAGCAGCTTGGTTTAGTGATGGAGTTAATTGATTCAAGCTTTACGAATCTAGGCTTACCTCCCAGCCTTGATACCTGTACTCGTGATACATTTGAAAGCGATTGCCATTACTCTGCCGATACAATTTATAGCATTACAAAGCAAATGGTTAGTACTGTGGCACACTTGCACCAACACAATATAAGCCATGGTGACATTTATGCGCACAATACTATGGTAAACCCGCAAGCAAGGGTTCTGTTTGGTGATTTTGGCGCAGCTACTGATCTTACTATGCTGAGTGATTATCAACGTCAACAAATGCAATTAATAGAAGTGCGCGCTTTAGGGTGTTTAATTGAGGATTTACTTACCACCTGCCACGAGCAAAGTGCTGAAGTAATGCACTTACAACATATTTCGCAGCTATGCATGAGCGAAAATGTTGCACAGCGGCCAACGCTTAGAGTATTAGCTGACTTTTTATGATTGCTGCGGCCATGGATCTTATGGCCGCAATCTAAAACTACAGACTATTTTTGTTTTTTAAACGGGTAAACTTGTTGCTTTAGCATACCTACAGGCATGTAGTCCCCGACAACACCATATTCTTTAGGCCACTCTGCTTGGCCTTTTACCGCAGTACCAAATAAATAATCTAAAAACGAGAAATGGGCTGCATAATTTCGATCAATGGCAGCTTTATCGAATGCGTGATGCCAATGGTGAAACTGCGGAGTAACCATAAAATATTTTAACCACCCAAATTTTACATTCACGTTAGCATGATTAAATACGGCTTGAAAACCAACAATAATTACATATAAGCTAATTATTTGCTGTGAAAACCCCAGCACAAATATAGGGGTTAACACTAAACTACGAGTGATCAGTATTTCTAAAATATGCTGACGAGAGCCTGCGAGCCAATCCATTTCTTTGGCACTGTGATGCACACCATGAAATCGCCACATAAATGGCACTTCGTGATACGCACGATGCGTCCAATACTGCATTAAATCAGCCACCAAAATAATTAAAAATAGCTGTAGTATAAACGGCATTTGCGCTATGTAAGCTTGCAGTGTGCTCGAAACCGCCCAACCAAAACCATAATGAACAAAATGATTAGTAACCAGTAATACAAAGCCCACTATTAAGTGATTAACAAAGAAGTGGTTTAAATCCCCGCGCCATTCACTACGCAGTATTTTTTGCTCTTTTCGATGCGGAAGCAGTTTTTCAATTAAAATAAAAATTAAGGTTGAGCCTAATAAGTCTAATATAAACCAATCTAAGCCAATATAAGGGGTGTTATCTGCAAAGTCATTCACTTCAACATTCGGGCCGCCAAAGCCAATTGCTAGTACAATAAAAAACCACGCAGTCGCCCCCAAGCGCTTATTGGTATTTCGTACAAAATTAAGTAAATCCAGGCTTCCTGAAATAATAAGGGCAACAAACATAAGTTGACGTAAAAACTCGACGCTATAACTTTTACGCAATTCTGGAGTCGTTAAATATTCAGGGAAGTGGAATGCAAGCACTCCTAAGCAACTTAATATTGCTAAAAAGCAAGCAATATAACCGCTGATATTACCATCACCAATTTGCAGGAGGCTGGTACGAAATAAGCGGCGGAGTATATGACTAAGTATTGAATTATACTTTTTCAATTTTTCGCTAGAATAGAATATTCGCTACTAAATGCTAAAATCCTAAGATTATTTTCCCTTACAAATAGAAACTACTCATTAATTACTACCATTCGGATATTTTGTACAAAAAAGTAGAGTAGTTGTTTTAATTTGATTTTGGCTGTTGACCTAACATGTATTATTAAGTAACATTTCTTTATATTATATTTTTAAAGGAATAAAAATGTCATCATCATTTTCTATTAGTAATCTTCCATACGATTTACCAAACAACTTAAATGAGCAACTCAGAATACTTTCAAATATAGTTAAAATACCTTTCTCCTTAGTCAAAGATGGTGGTCAAAATGAAGTGGAGGCTATATGTGGTGCAATTCTTTATAGGCACTTAGACCGTCATCAAAAAATAGAAGCAATGACCTTAATTAGATCCGTACCAAATGGGGCGTTAAAAGCGAAGCTTATATCAATAGCTGTTGAGCCTACATTCGTTAATAAGGATTGGGGCATATGGTCTTTTACAACGGAAGAACTTATAGCTGATCAGTATTTTCATAGTCAAGTTGATAACTTTGCATCATATATTGGTGTTGGAGCCTCGGCTTTAAGTGGAAAGGATTTATTAGTAAAGCTTTGGAGTAATAGAAAAGTGACCAAAGGTGGAGTCGTTACTCTCGTCATTTGGGGTACTGTATTATTTAATAAATCAGAGCTATCAAAAGTAAATAATGAAATTCAACGTCGAAGCTCAATTAGAACAATAAATATTCAACCTTAATCATGAAAACTTTTACTGCTCACATACTATTAACATTTTGTATGACCATGTTGATGCTTCTAGCGTGGAATTTTACAATGAATAATCTCCAAGAAGACATTGTATTTTTTAGTTCGTTAGTGGTTATTTTTATTTACTTAAATTATCTGTCTTGTTTAAAGACAGAAGAGAATAAGCCAATAAAATGAGTGTAAGAATCCTAATAGCTTTATTTCTTAGCATTTTTTATCTCGATAATGCATACGCTAAATGTAACTATAACTCTCACAAAGTACCTTTATATTCTGAACAAATAACTTCAGAAAAAACATCATATAATTTGAGTATTTGGCCATTAAGAGAAAATAGGCTTTTGGAAAGTGATATTGATCTTAGTAATAAACCAGTATCAATCTACAAAAGCATTTTAAATTCATATCAAAAAAACACTTTAGAAGATATGCTTTTTTATGAGACTGAAGTTATGACTGATATAAAAATATTACATGGACACCAAAGGATAATTAAAGCGGTATTTCAGCAAAGCGATACTTTCGATTTATTTTTAATTCAAATCAATAGCAACTTGAATAATTATTTTTTGAAAACAATTATATCGACAAATATCAAATCTGCGAATATATCAAAAGTTATGAATGAGTTAACCAAAATCTCAGCTCAAATTAAAAATGTTTGCGATTATAAAAATGAATAAACTACTTAATTTACTCATTTATCTATTTATATTTATTGCAATGACTTATCACTGGTTTTCATCTTCAGCTGATACTAGGCAAGCTATGTTTTATGGACTCGTAAGTGTATTTCCAATTTTAGTATGTCGAATTCTTTTTAAGATATGGAAAAAATAGCCTTATATATTTCTTTTTAGGTTTTAGCATTTATTCCTCTCAGCTTATATTTAGGTTCACGACAACAAAAAAAGCCACGCAATGCGTGGCTTGGCTGGATAAAGCTAAATTAACTACACGGAAAATTTATAAATAGGCACCCAGCGCTTTAACTTGATCTAACATGCGGTTTGAGAAACCCCATTCGTTGTCGTACCACGCCATTACTTTAACTAATTTACCATCAGCACGTGTTTGCGTTGCATCAAAAATAGATGAGGCTGGGTTATGGTTAAAGTCGATAGAAACAAGCGGCAGCTCGTTGTACTCTAAAATACCTTTCATTGGCCCTTCTGAGGCTGCTTTAACCACTTGGTTAATTTCTTCAATGGTTGTGTCACGTTTAGCAATAAACGTTAAATCAACTAAAGAAACATTAATTGTAGGTACACGTACCGCCATACCATCTAATTTACCTGCCAGCTCAGGCAGTACTAAACCAACCGCTTTTGCAGCGCCCGTTTTAGTTGGGATCATAGATTGAGTTGCACTACGCGCACGGTATAAATCTGGGTGGTATACATCAGATAAATTTTGGTCGTTAGTGTAAGCATGAATGGTGGTCATGCTACCTTGTTCAATTCCTACTGTATCGTTAATCGCTTTAGCAACAGGCGCTAAACAATTGGTTGTACATGAAGCATTAGAAATAATGTTGCTATCGGCATTAATTACATCGCTATTTACACCGTGTACTACCGTTGCATCCATATCAGTACCAGGAGCCGATACCACTACTTTTTTGGCACCCGCTTCAATATGTTTATTAGCTGCTTCGCGAGAAGTAAATAAACCCGTACATTCAAGCACGATATCAACGTTTAGTGCTTTCCACGGTAAATTAGCAGGGTCACGTTCTTGCGTTAGCGTGATCACATCATCGCCAATTAGCATGGTGTTGTCTTTTAGCGTTACTTGCTGTGAAAAACGACCATGCACTGAGTCAAACTGAGTCAGATGAGCATTTACATTGGCTGGCGCTAAATCGTTAATAGCTACAATTTTAATTTCATTATTTTGCGCTGATTCATACAGTGCACGCAATACATTACGACCGATACGGCCGTAGCCATTAATTGCTACATTAATCATTTTTGACTCCTATTAACTTCACATGCTTGGCGAGCAAGCGTTTCAATAGCTTGCCAGTCTTTATTTTCAATAAGTTGTTTGTCTAACATCCACGTACCACCTACACAAATAACATTGTTAAGTGCTAAGTAATTAGGCGCAGTAGCTAAACTAATGCCACCGGTTGGACAAAAAGTAATATCAGGTAATGGGCCGCCAATCGACTTAATCATCGCAGTTCCGCCTGCGGCTTCTGCAGGAAAAAACTTTAAAAATTTAAAGCCGTGCGCTGCTAAGTTCATCACTTCGCTTGGGGTTGCTGCACCGGGTAAAAAAGGAATACTTGACTCTTTTGCCAATGCTAATAGTTCATCGCTTACGCCTGGGCTCACCATAAAGTCAGCGCCCGCTTCTACTGACGCGTTAAAGCTTGCTTTATCAACCACAGTGCCAGTACCTACATAGGCCTCTGGTACTTCAGCTTTCATTAACTTTACAGCTTGTGCAGCAATTGGTGTACGTAGTGTAATTTCAAGTGCTTTTAAGCCACCGTTGTACAACGCTCTTGCAAGTGGTGCGGCATCTTCTAGTTTTTCGATTACCACCACTGGCACAACCGGTGCCGATGCTAAGATTTTTTCAATACTCATTACTTGTTCCTCATTACCCAATATGGCTAATTATTATTCAAGTCCAAAAGCACTTGCACCTAAATCGGCACTGCTTACGATATTTCTAAATCCAGTAAATAATTCACGGCCTGTACCAAATGTTTGGCTTGCTTGGCTAATTTGTAGCTCACGCTGTGCAAGCTCTTCATCGCTTACGTGTAGTTTCAAAATGCCATTAGGTGCATCTAGTGTCACCACATCGCCTTCATGAATTTTAGCAATAATACCGCCTTCAACCGCTTCAGGTGCTAAGTGAATTGCTGCAGGTACTTTACCTGATGCGCCCGACATACGACCGTCGGTAACAATAGCCACTTTATAGCCCTGATCTTGTAATGTGGCCATTACCGGTGTGAGCTTATGAAGCTCAGGCATGCCTTTGGCTTTTGGCCCTTGCTCTTTAAGTACAGCAATAAAATCTTGGTTAAGTTCGCCACGGCTATAAGCATCTTGTAACTCACCTTGTGAGCTAAATACTTTAGCCGGTGCCGACACCACTTGATGAGACTCTGCAACAGCAGAGACTTTAATAACGGCTTTACCTAAGTTGCCCGTTAATAGCTGTAAACCCCCTTGCTTACTAAATGGATTACTCACAGGGCGAAGTACTTCTTCATCATGTGAGTTTTCTGGACACGCAACCCATTTAACTTTGCTTGGGCCATTGGCATCACTCATAATTAGGTTATCGTCTTTATCGAGTAGCGGCTCACACATGTAAGGTGCAAGACCTTCGCCTAAAATAGTCATCACATCTGTATGTAGGTAACCAGCACCTGCTAATTCACGCATTAAAAAGCCCATACCACCGGCTGCTTGGAAATGGTTCACATCAGCTGAGCCATTAGGGTAAATACGCGTCAGTAATGGTACAACTGCTGATAAATCAGACATGTCTTTCCACGTAACCTGAATACCAGCTGCTTTTGCAATTGCCACAATATGGATTGCATGATTAGTTGAGCCACCAGTTGATAGCAAACCAACGAGACCATTAATAATGGTTTTTTCGCTGATCACATCCGCTAAACACGGGCCATCTTTGTTTTCTGTAAGCTGCTTAAGCATGGTTTCAACAGCATTACCGGTTAAGCCATCGCGCAATTCTGTGTATGGATTGATAAACGAGCTACCTGGAAGGTGTAAGCCCATAATTTCCATTAGCATTTGGTTTGAATTTGCAGTGCCATAAAAGGTACAGGTACCAGCGCTATGGTAAGATGCACTTTCTGCCTCTAATAGCTCTTCACGAGACACTAAGCCTTGTGCAAACTTTTGACGAATACGTGCTTTGTCTTTATTTGGAATACCTGACTGCATTGGCCCTGCTGGTAAAAAGTACACAGGTAAGTGGCCAAATGATAAAGCACCAATTAATAGGCCTGGGACAATTTTGTCACATACACCTAAACAAAACACACCATCAAACACGTCATGCGATAACGATACCGCAGTAGACATAGCAATCACGTCACGAGAAAACAGCGATAGCTCCATGCCGTCACGCCCTTGGGTAACGCCATCACACATCGCAGGTACACCGCCAGCAACTTGCGCGGTCGCGTCAAATTTAGTGGCAATGCTTTTAATTAAATCTGGGTATTCTTTGTAAGGCACATGTGCAGATAACATGTCATTGTATGAATTAATAATTGCAAGGTTTGGCACCTCATCTGCTTTTAAACGCGCTTTGTCGTCGCTGCTGCACGCAGCCATAACATGGGCGATATTGCCACAGCCTAAACCAGCACGAACTCTTGTTTGTTTTTTTGCGTGCGAAATACGATCTAAATAGGCTTGACGGGTTTGTTTACTGCGCTCAATAACGCGTTCTGTGACTTCTTGAATTCGAGGGTGCAACATAATTTTACTCATCTCTATTCGTTAGAGGATAAAGGCTCAGTAACAATTATAGACTCCACGAAAATAACTGTACTGAGCATCTTTGACTTACCCGTTCAAAGGTACGCTACCAGGGAGCCTCTCACAACAACCCTGACACCGGTGTCAGGGTATTAACGCATGACACTGACACCGGTGTCAACCCTGAGTAATAAAAATAGTCATTTTTTTAACATGTACAATAAATAAACGTGAATTTTTAATGAAATATCAGCGGCAAATAATGAAGATTAAAAATGCAGATAAAAAAAAGCCCGAGTAAGCGTCACTCATACTCGGGCTACTGTGAAAAATCGATGTTATTTTACGGCTGCGGTAGACTCACGCGTGATTAATTTGGCTTCTAAAATCACTTTATATGGTGACTCTTGCGGTTCAATAATGTGGGTAATTAATTGGGTAACCGCTTGTTTAGTCATTTCTTCCACAGGTTGCGCTATGGTCGTTAGGCCTGGCCATATATGACGCGCTATGGGCGCATTATCAAAGCCTGCAATAGAAATATCGTCTGGAACGCGTAAGTTGCGCTGCGTGGCTAATTTAAGCACAGCGGCTGCCATGTAATCATTCGATGCAAATACAGCAGTAGGACGTGGCGATAAATCCAAAATACTCCGAGCACTGTCTACCCCTGAATGGTAACTAAAGTTACCCTCTTCAACTAAGCGTTCGTTAAATTCAATACCATGGCTTGCCAGTGCGCGTCTGTAGCCTTTAAAACGCTGCTGTGTAGCACTGTGATCAGGATGACCTTTAATAAACGCGATAGAGGTATGCCCTAGGTTTATTAAATGTTCGGTAATCTCAAATGCGCCCTGCTCGTCATTACTGGTAACAGAAATAGAGTCATCTTCTAAAATAGCAGAAGCCACTCGAGCATAAGGAATTTTTTTCGACTTTAAAAAATCAACCAGTTCTGAAAAGTCACAAAATGGCGGCGTAAGCACTAAACCATCAAGGCGTGATGACTGTAATAGCTGCTCTATGTTATTAATGAGTGCCTCACCTCTGAGCTCACAAGGGTGAATCAACAAGTTATAGTTGTTTTCTTGGCATGCAGCCAATGCGCCTGTTTGCACACGAGTAATATAACTTTTACTTGGATTGTCGTATAAGCAACCAATAATAAAACTACGGTTTTGTGCAAGTCCTCGAGCAATGGGGTTGGGTGTGTAATCAAGCTCTTTAAATACCGCTAATACTTTCTCGCGTGTAGCCGCACTCACATTTGGTTCGTTATTTAGTACGCGCGATACCGTTTTTTTAGATACACCTGCATAACTGGCGACGCTATTTATAGTGACTTTTTTCATCTATTTATTTCCAAATGTATGCAACGTAATTAAACCTGTTGACTCGTATGCAAACACGCGGCAGCACCAATTAAAGGAATGTTGTCTTGTGTTACTAATGTGACCGGGATTTGGCCTGTATATTGCGACATAATGCCCTTTTGCGAAAAGCGCTCAATAAAGCGACTTTCCAGTAAACGAGCCTGCATTCTTGGTAATATGCCACCACCAATGTAAAGGCCACCAAGAGCGCCATAAGCAAGCGCTAAATCGCCAGCAACACTGCCAATCCAATCACAAAATTGATTAAGGGTTGCCTCACACACTTCACACTCACCGCTATTGGCTAAGCTACTAATTTGTGCCGCATCTAAATTTTTTGCAGCCACCCCTTTAACTGCTGCCATAGCTTTGTACAAATGAGCAATGCCTGGGCCAGAAAACACTGTTTCTACCGATACATGTGGGTGGTCTTTTTTAAGCTCTTGAATAAGTTGAGCGTCAAGTTCGTTTACAGCCGCTAATGAAATATGACCACCTTCTGAACTCATTACCGCGCATGAATGTGCAGTACGCACTAAACACGCTGCACCAAAGCCTGTACCAGGACCCATTACACCAATATTAGCAGCGTCGTCTGCTTGGCCTGGTTTAACGGTCACGTTTTGTGAAGGGTCTAGATACGGCGCGGCGTACGCAAAAGCTGCAAAGTCGTTTATAACGCTTAATTGTTCTAGGTCAAAGTGGTGTTTGAAATCATTAACGCTAAAGTGCCAACCTAAGTTAGTTAAGTGAACTTGGCCTGCGTTAATTGGACCTGCTACGGCAAGACATGCGCGTTTAGGATTTATATGAGACACTGTTGATAAATAATACTCAGTGGCACTCTCGAGTGATCCATAACTAGCACTTGGAAACGTATGGTTATGTTCAATGGTAAATTGATTACTTGATTCGTCGAACCCAGTTATCAATGCAAAACGGGCGTTTGTACCGCCAATATCGGCAACCAGAATTGGATCAAAGTGTGTGCTAGAGTGTAAACCCATAGTGTTATCTCTTTTGTTTAAGTAATGAGTACTTATTATTTTAATGGGGTATCATTGATACTTATTTACTTTGAGCTATCACCTCAAAGCAGCTATCACTGTAAAAAAGGCTACCTTTAATAATAAAGGTAGCTAATACGTTTTGACAACAAAATGATAAAACGTCCTTATTGTGACACCGGTGTCATGAAAAAATCAATAAAAAAATGCCTTTATTGACAAATAAGCTTGAAAAAAATCACTAATAAACGAGAATAGCCCCTTATTGTCCTCTTAAATAAGTAATCGTGATGAAAGGTAAAGCCACCTCATTTGATATAGCCCACTATGCTGGGGTGTCTCAATCTACAGTTTCTCGTGCTTTACGAAATAGTCCCTTGGTAAATGATGAAACCCGAAGGCGGGTTCATGACATTGCCAAAAAGCTTAATTACAAAGTTGATAAAAACGCCAGTAACCTGCGCACTCAACAAAGTAGCACCCTAGCTTTATTGTTGTTTGAAGATCCGACCTCAGATGAATCGCAAATCAATCCGTTTTTTTTAGCCATGCTGGGCAGTATTACTCGCGCTTGCGCTAAAGAGGGTTACGATTTACTCGTGTCATTTCAATCTGCCAGTGCTGATTGGCAGGCAGATTACGAAGACAGTCACCGTGCAGATGGCATCATTTTATTAGGTTATGGCGACTATATAGATTTTCAGCCTAAATTTAACACCTTACTTGAACAAAACACCAAATTTGTTTGCTGGGGAGCAAGTGTTGATAACCGCCCTGATTTAACCATAAGTTGCGATAATTATGGCGGCGGTAAACTCGCCGCTGAGCATTTATTGGCACATAGCCGAAAAGACTGCGCGTTTATAGGCGATGCCTCTGATCATAGCCCCGAATTTTTTGCCCGCTTTAATGGCTTTAAAGACGCGTTACAACAAAACGGCATTACACTTAATGAGCGTAAGATTGCCAATGCTATTTCTACCGAAGAGTCTGGCTATCACGCCACGCGTTCGTTAATTGCTAATAACATTACCTTTAATGCACTTTTTGCAGCCAGCGACCTTATAGCAATTGGCGCAATACGGGCATTAAAAGAAGCCAATATTAACGTACCAAAAGATGTAGCCGTGATAGGCTTTGATAATATATCTATTGCCAGTTACATTAATCCGCCGCTAACAACCATAGAACAAAATACCACTATTGCTGGGCAAATGTTGGTTGAGAACTTACTAAAACTCATCCGTGGCGAGCAAGTGCAAAGTACCCTACTACCACCGCGTTTAATTGCACGTGGCTCAAGCTAATTCATTCAGTAAAACCACTTTTAAGAAGCAACAAAATTAAAGACGACAGCGCTCTTTTACCTTATATTAATTCAGGCTTTATTGCATTTTTACGGTCATTTGTCCTTTTTGCTTTCAATACTAAAGCTGGTGCTTTCGTTGCATTAACAGGCTATTCACACCTCGCTATCACATTAGTTTTTTTAATCTGAAACTGGCTGTTTTTGATGTAATTTTTCACTCGTCAATGCACGCTTTTATCACTACAATCCTGCTTTTATTTTCATGTTAAATTTTCAAGTGATCATCTCATGCTATTAACCATCGTTTATATTATAGGTATTACAGCAGAAGCCATGACTGGGGCTCTTAGCGCTGGACGCAGAAATATGGATTGGTTTGGTGTTATGTTGGTAGCCAGTGCCACAGCCATTGGTGGTGGTAGCGTGCGAGACATTTTATTAGGTAACTACCCTCTGACTTGGGTAAAACACCCAGAATATTTACTGATCACTTGCCTAGCCGGTATTGTTACCACTTGGTTGGCCAAATGGGTGGTTAAATTTAAAGGCATATTTATGCGCCTAGATGCCTTAGGGCTTGCAGCGTTCAGTATAATTGGCTGCCAAGTTGGGTTAAATATGGGTTTGCACTATGGAATTTGTGTGGTCGCAGCTATAGTAACAGGTGTATTTGGTGGATTATTGCGTGATTTAATTTGTCGCCAAGCGCCATTGGTGCTTCATCATGAACTTTACGCAAGCGTAGCGCTTATTGTTGCGTGTTTATACTTAGCACTGCACCACTACAACATTGATGACAATATCAGTGTGGTTGCAAGTTTAGTGGTAGGCTATTTAATTCGTATGGCGTCGGTGCGCTTTAAGTGGCGCTTACCGACATTTAATTTATTAGAGCCCGCTAATTTAAACAATGAGCAATAACAGCAGTGGTTAATGCCCACCAGCCCTAGCACTTTTAAATAGCCCGAATACTTTTCGGGCTAACGAACTAACCACAAAAAGAACTCCCAAAGCAAAACACAGTATGCTCAAAGGCATAAACAAGCTTTCATGTAGAACACCATTATGATCAACATATTGATACACACTGTTTTCTATCAGCATAAAACTCGTGCCAAGCAATAAAAAGCAAACACTTAATGTGGCTGTTTTGTTTGTAAAAAAGCGCATAATCTATCCGTAAATATTTTATTAAATTGTCGGGATAGCAGTGTGAATGAGCGAATATTAATCTACAGTGACTGAGCAACATTAATTTTTTAAATAAAAGTCACGCTCATTAAACTAAGCTTTTAGACATATAATAAAACCTGTCGTCTGCTTTATCTATGTTGAAACCTGAACGTGTGTAAAGCTTGTGCGCAGGACTTATTTTAAAAACGCGAAGCCTAAGTTGCATAGCACCTTGGAGCACAGCTAAACGAGCCCCCTCATTAATTACTGCTGCACCAATACCCATATTTTGAAACGCAGCATCTACTTGTAGGTCACGTATATAGCAACCCTCATCATCAAAAGCCAAGCGCATTGCACCCACTACATCGCCATTTAACAAAACATCCCAATTTTCAAGGTCTGAAATTTGCTCACATATTTTAAGTTGCTGCCAATCAACACCATAATGCTCATAATATCCACGCATATTGGTGTAGGTTAACAGTGCCGATGCCATTAAATCAGCTGTGGGTTGATAACACATATTCATTATTGTCATTCCTTTGTTTAGCGACCTTTACAAAACTTGTTGTGTTTGCTGGTTTTTAAAATATTTATTTACTAATAATGACTGCAACAAGCTAGTACTACTGGATGTAGCCCAGTACAAAGCAATTGCAGAAGGAAAATTAACGAGAGTAACCACACAAATAATTGCGGGAATTAGGAACAATAAGGTGCTGGTTTGTTCTGCGCTACCTGGCATCATCATTATAGATAAATATGTAATAGCCCCCACTAGTAACGAAAGCGCAATATCAGGCTTTGCAATACTGGCAATCCAAGCAAACTTACTATTAAATACAATTTGTTGCAAAGCCTGAAAAGTTCCAAGGCCAAATACCCCTTGGCTTGCCATATTAATCACACTTTTTTTATCGATAAACTTAATATTGTGCTTTTTATACAGCGCCATAGTTAATTTTGCGATTTCACTGGGCTGGTCTTTATGGTTGCTTTTTATGCTATCTAGCTCAGGTTTTAGTGCGGCAATTGCTTTTTTATTTCTAACCATATTAGCCATAGCTACAAGGTTAATCGGCATTAAAGCTAATCGCCCAATAACGGTAAACAAAATAATAGCAGCCGCTTGGCTTACGCCCACTTCTTGAGTAAAAAAGGTGATTGATTGCACAATAAAATCAGTAAATAAATTCCAAATTTCCATTTTAGTTTTCCTTTTAATATTATGCATTAAAAGTAACCACCACGACATATTATGTCAATGATTTATTTTAAACTAAAAGAGATTTGCTGTGTTCGAGAGTCCACTTAAACGGGGAAAAGAGCAAAAATCGACTCTAAAACTTTATTAGCAATCTTACCAAATACCACTTAAGTTCGCCGCATTGAAAAACACGCCAGTTACTAGTGGTAATGTAAACGATGCCATTAGGCAACGAACAAATAGCAATTGCCAATTTGTGAGCTGTTTAAGTTGAGATTGTAGGACTAAACTACGTAACCTTAAAATAGAACTTACGATAATTAAAACTAACACAAACCACCAAAAGCCCTGATTTATTATTTGGGTATTGTAAGCAACTCCGTAAATTCCTACACAACAAGTAAGGGCTAAGAACCACTCTGCAAACCAACTTAACTGATAATAACGACTTCTAACAAACCAAAAAACTCTTAGACAAAGAGTAAAGAATAAGTAAGTCGTCAAAATCCAAAATACGTACTTGAATACTTCCATGTTCTCTCTTAAAGCTTTTGCTAACTAAATTAGCAAGGAACGAGCGCGTGCCGAGCTATACGCGTCCTTATTAAAATTGTTTTTTAGGTTTTCGTAAGTACGTATGCACGGGATATAACTAAAGGAAAAAAATCTTCTTTTAACAGTACAGCCCATTGTCCATCACCAAAACGTTCAATACGATTCGCATTTGTTAGTACATTACGTAAATTATCATGGGAAGCAATATCTATATTGGACATGATCTTTTTTACTTCACGTGGGTCATAATCAATTTTAAACCATGGGGGAGCACATAGAGCATTCATAAATTTAGAAATAACTTCAGGATATTTAGGGTAACCACCTAAGTATTCTATATCTGGTAACGCCTCCTTAGCCTGCCTATAGTCTTTTTCAAGTTTTTCCACATCACTTTTTGAAAACATACATCCTCCATGAAACACTAGACATAATAACTCACATACGGTGTTAGCTTAATTCAAACCCAGAAACTCTAACATGACATTCATCACAAAGAAATTAAGATGGTTGTAAGCTTTATTTTTATTGAACCAACAATGTACACAGTAAACCTAATATTCAATTCACAAACAATCACACTTATCAAAAAAATTTAAGAAGCACGACAGAAACATGTCTTACTATTGCTTATTTTTAACCATAAGATAGTCAATAGTTGCAACACATATAGAAAAGTAAAGTACGCCAAGGTATTTCCACAATAAGTACTTTGTACTATCGGGTGATGCAATATTAAAAGAAAATAAGCGGCCGTCCTTTATAACAAAGACTAAGGCCAGAAAAAGTAAACAACCCATTATATTTAAATAAGTTAAACGGTTAAGTTTATCAAGAATGAAAATGATAGGAATACCAATTACTGTATTACCCATATATGCAATCACCCCCCCAAAAAAACTGATCATCTTGTAAGCTTCCCAGAGTCCACTTTGGGTGACACCTAGTTGTACAGAGAAAATACTAGCGAATAAAAATACAACGCCTAATGCCGGAAATATTATTAAAGGTGCGAATAGCAACATGCTTAAATATCTCAAAGCAACCTCCTTGCTATAAAAAAGCCGCAATAACGGCGTACAATATTAGATGGCTAAACATAGTGTGAGTGATTATATCAACGGATATTACAACAACGTTAGACCACTACACTTTAACGCCGCAATCAACTGCGTAGCAATCTGTCACGTCTTTTTGCGCAGCAAAAAACGTGACAGATTCAGAGTCAGATTGCATTGCCTTGTTATGTGCATTTAGTCAAATGCATTGTATACGTCTTGTTGTAAGATTTGCGGGAATCGCTGATCTATTATAGAAATAAGAGATTCAACAGATTCCAAGTATATGACGACTTTTTGATAGGATACTTGATCAAATTGTTTTTCCATCCAGCCGCTAAACTGATCCTCTTTAATATTAGGCAAGCCTCTGAGATGGTTGGCAAGATCAAAATAACAATTTATAAAACGATCGAATCTATCCCTCAGTAGAGGTTCAAACAAACTCAAACTAGGAGGATTATCCATACAGTAGGCTTCATACATATCTTCCACATCATAAAAATTAATATGAATTCGAGGGAATGAAGCTACATTTCCATACAAAGCATGGATATCAAGAAATAAAAACAAGGTACATAAAGAAGCATAGTCCTGAACTGATGTTTCAGTGCCAAAATAAGGAAGCCTACCAGTTCTTACTCTTTGTTCATGACGAGACTTCATATTGTGAAGCTCAAATACTGTAAAAACGTTTAGATTGGTAGGATGGTCAATAATTGCGTGATGGTCTTTACAAAGCCAAATTAAATTTTCATAACCATTCAACTCTAAATCATTTGTTTTAAATTCAGATCTTGGACCATTCACACCTATGATATGTGCTCTCTCTCCTAAGTTGACTCGTCCATCTGCTAGAACTTTGTTACAGATATCATTATTAAAATTATAACTACATCGACCACCCGCATTTGCAATCAAAATAGATGTATCTTTCGTACTTATGCTTCGATTTATTTTTGACATATAATTTATTCCGATACCGAAACTTTTAGCACATAACGCCCGCGTTATAGGCAAGAGCTTGCGAGAGTCCTAACTAACGCGTTTGTTATGCTATTTTGATATTTCATTTACGATGTTAGCAATATCAGAAAACTCGTCAACCCAGATAATATCTACACCAAACGACTTTGCGTCATTGTTTTCGAATGTATGCACAGTTCTAACAAGTCCTTTAGCTATCGTCTCAAGTTTTTCATCCGCACCTTCTTTGTCAAAGAATCCATCTTTTGCAAGAAGCTCTGTCAGGATTTCAGTAACCTTCTCTACTTTGTATTTGCGTTTAATTAAATAATGCTGAGTTTTATCGTGACCTCTTTGAGATTTAGCGATATCTAACAGTCGTCTTAAATTAGGGTCAGAAAAAGAGTGGCCAATAAATAAGCAGTTTGAATCTTTAAATTTGTTAATTTGAACTAGATTGCTCCAGTGGTATAAATCCATATATTGCTTATGGTAGCTATCATCTGACAATATGACAGCATGCTTATCTGTTACATTACCAGTTCTAGGAAGAAACCCGTGTACATGATAAATAGGTAGTTCATCCTTTCTTGGATTCATACCAAGAGTGTAGATACTCTTGAATTTGATACCTAAATCAAGCTCCTTTAACTTTTGCTCAAGGATATCATCGTAGTTGTAGGTTATTACTGAGTCTAGACTTGGGTTCTTTCCTGGAGATACGCAAAGTTGGACAACAGCTTTATAAATTGGGCTGTCGACATCGGTAATATTTTCATAAAGGGCTTTTCTTACTTCAGTTTCAAAAGGGTATTTTCTAGTCCCTTTTTGCTTTTCTTGTTCAAAATGTAATTTTAGGTACCTTGCTGCAATAAGGCTGCTTGGGCCAAAAACAGAATTAAACATTCCAGCCATTAATTGGCTTTCTGAGTCATCCTCTTCGAGAGTTTTTGCCAAGAGCCTTTTTAATAGTTCATCCCACGAAGGCAAACCAAAATCCATTGATACGCCAGCACCTAATATCAATGTTAGAGTCTCGTTTTCATAATGGCCCTTTAACTCTCGAATACTTTTACGTCTTTCTGCATCCCAATCCTCAAGAGTTTTTTCAACAAAATCAGCAGTTTTATCCTTTATGCTTTTGAATACATCATCAAAGACAGATGCAAAGATATCGCTAAAATCATCTGCAGATTTATCCTCGCTGAGGTTCCTCCAGATTCTTTTCGTATACTCGGATTGAGGGCGCGTCTTAGGCTCGACAAGGAGGGTTTTGCCGTCCTTTGTCTTGATGTAATAATCAACATCTTTGTTAATTTTATCTTCGTCACTCATGCTTTAAATATATCTTTTTGGTTTTGGTGAGCATAACGCCGCCTTAAGCGGCGAGTAACAGTTGGCTAAAATGTGAAGCGAAGCGGACCGAGCCAACTGTTACGAATCCGACTTTAAGGCTTTGTTATAAGCCTTTTTTCGCCAAGGTCATATTTGTTAAATTTAACTAAAAGATTTTAGGCTTTTGTTTGACTCACTATATTCCTCACCAACCATATAGGTTTCTGACTTTAAACTTTCATCTATATTTTTTGTCGCGAAAATCAATTGAAAATCTATCTCATAATTGGCCAGTGCTTCAACTACAACCTTCTGAAAATTCTTCGAACGGTCATCTTCCATCCCACCATTTTCAATTCCATCAAGAACTAATAATCTGGGTAGTCGCACGTACTTTTTATCAAGTGCAGCCATTAAAAGGGCAACATGAAAAGCATTATTTAATAACACTGTTCCACTTTCAGAAAATGCTGTTTTACCATTTACTGAGACGCTGTTGGCTGCGAAGTCAAACTCTGCATAACTTGCATTTTTAAACTCTTTTTCTGCGCCATTGTCTTTTCTAAGCAATTCACAAAGCTTATTCGATATTAGTTCATTAATTTCAGGCTCGCGCTTAAGTCTTTGTTTACCAATTAAATCAATTTTATCTTTGAGGTTATTAACTTCAGTTTGAGCAGAGTCCCTGTCGCCTCGTAATTCAAGTAAAGACCTATGTAGTTCCGCAATTTTATCTAATGTCTGAAGCTTTTCTTCTAACTCTCCTGTTTGTCGGTAAAGCTCATATATCTGCTTTTCTTTGTTTGCGTCAACCGAACTCATAGTCGCTGTTACTTTACTAACCTGCCTTCTGAAAGATGTTCTTAATTCCTTTCGTTTAGCTGTAAGTTCCGTTAGTTTTTGTTTTTTCTTTTCCAATAGTTTCTCTGATTCACGAAGTTGGATTTCGATTTCATTCTTCATTCTGAGAAGACTATTTGAATTATCTTTTGATTCTCTCGGCTCACCACATAGACCACAGCAATCCTTGCTTTTTTTCTTGAGGGGCTTATGGCAACTTGGACATGAAGAAAACTCAAATCCGTCAATTACTCCGCCAACCTTTATCGAATCTCTTAATGCGCACTGTTTATCTAAAAGCTCAGACACAAAGTCTTCAGAATCAAGTATGTTGTAATTCAGCTGTTGAATATCAGTTTCAACCTCCAATAACTTACTTCGAATTGCAACACTACTTTTAGCCGAAGATTCAGTTTCCTTTTTTTCGGCACTATATGAAACCAAAGACTCTTCTTTAGCCTTTACAATTTCCACATTTATTAAGGCTATTTTGTTTAAAATACCAGTCTTCTGCTCTTCAATGGTTTCGAGGCCTTCGCTAAAAGAAGTCTTACCAATGACTGAATGAATTGCTTGAAGTTTTGATATAACTTTTTGTAAATTTTTTTCTTCTTCAACGAGTTTAATCTTTGCATCGTAAAGTTCGTTATCGTATAGGCCTAATAAGTATTTACCTATTGACTCACGTTTAAATGCAGAATCAAAAGGCTCATTATTAAACAAAGCGCTAGAGGCGTTTGATTGATCCGCGTAAATAAGGCGGTATATTTGATGTAGGGTTACGTTATTACTATTTGCATCTGCCTTTGCTTCAGGCAAACCAAGTAAATCAAACATTTGTTGGGAAAAACTAGGTTTACTACCTATTGCATAAGGATGATTAAACCAGCTTGTGAGAGGTGAGGCTAATGCAACATCCAGTTCCGAAAAACAAAAGTCCATCGATTGTTTATCTGAACCATTGTTTTTTCGTCTAATCGTAACTGGGTTGCCATTAACTATTAATTCCACATAAATATTGTCACATAATCCAGCTTCATCTTTCCAGTTAGGAACTTCATATCCTAGCCCGTACATTAACAATTGAATTACAGAAGTTTTTCCTGAACCATTCTTTCCAAATAAAACATTGACCCCTTGATGAAAAGTTTCGTCAAAAGCAACTTGAGAGCCTTTTTTTACATAAAGCCTCTTTATATTCAAAGTAGGGTTAATTAACATCGTACTTATATTCCATTAAATTTGTTATTTTTTTTAACCCATCAGAGCCAGTAATAGGGATAGAAATTAAGTTTTCTATAATAAAGTGGATAGCCTGGCTTGATATACTATTCTCGCTTGATTCAGCTAATTTTTTTAATTCCTCAGGGATATTTTCAAGCTGTACCTTATATTCCGAGTGATTGTTATGCGGTTGTAGAATACCTAGATCCACAAACCGTTCAATAACCACACAATGCGTTTCTTTCATTGCATTGAAGAGGCTCTTTGGCTCAAAGCTCTGATATCGGTTTTTATAACTTTTAAAATCATTCTTTGCAGCAAACTTACCTCTTGGCACTGACAACTTATGTATATGAGCCGGATTTGCTATTAAAAAGTCAAATAATCTTAGGGCTTCACCCTCTACTGTTACTGCTTTCCAAGCGGCTAATAATGCTGTCATGCGAAGCAGTGTGTGATTTGCATCTAAAGCTTTATTATATAGGAGCATTATTTCCACTCCAGATGGCAATTGCCTGTTAAGAAATAAACCATTCCATTTATTTGACGATTAAATATTTCAAGAACATTTTCACCTAGGTGGGTTTGAATTTCTTTTTCTAAGTGAGTTCTAAATAGCAGTTTAAGAGCAGACTCTTCTTTAGTTGTAAGTAACTTTCCTTTTATGTTGGCGTTAAAGGTTGACTCTACTTCTGCTAGTAAGTAGGTAATTATTTTCTGAGCAGATTTATAATGCTGATTACGAATAATTAGCTTGCTTACTTCTTCCTTTAGCTCTTCTCCGATCTCAATTAAATAACCAAAACCGGCATCTTCTAGTTTCTCGTTCAAATCCCTAATATCGTAGTTTTCATTACTGTAGTGCGTTAGTTCATCAATAACCACATTAGTCATTTGATGGTTGGATTTTTCCTCAACATACTTCTGAGATAATAAATCCATTTGAGTAGGGCTCGGTAAAATATTTGTAACCTTGTCTCTCCCAACGACATCCCCGCCCGCAGTGATATTTCTGATCCAACTTAACATCTACTTTTGAACCTTGTCTCTACCAACAACATCCCCACCCGCTTCAATATTTTTGAAGCTGGTTTTACTACCACCTTTAAAGTGCATTACTACCTTTATACCAAGCCCTAACACTGCTAGAATAGCGACAGCTATTAAGCCAATTACCATTAAGTTATCCATTTCTTTTCCCTTTAAAATTTCTAATGTAACAATTCAACCAAACACTTTTATAAATACACTTTGTTGAAGTAGTGTTTTCTCATCTAGATACTGTATTGTCGGAAAACCTTCTTGGGCTTATAACAGCTTATTCAAAGGATCTAAACCCGCAAGTTGTAGACATAAAATCCTTTGATTTTTTAATACTTTAAGTTTAACTCTGTATCTAAATGTAAATCAAGGGATTTATATTTGTTGTTTTTTTGTTGTTGTAAAATACAAGAAATAATCCCGCGAGTTGTTGAAAAAAAACTAAATACAACTACTGTTTGTATATACAGTACCAGCTAGAGCAGATTATGGCTTCTATATTTTTAGAATCAATCCGTGACTTTATGATAACGCGTCGTTATGCAAAGCGTACTATAGACACTTATCAATATTGGATAAAATTTTACATTTTATACCATGGTAAAAAACATCCGGCGCAATTGGCAGAGTCGGAGGTTGAGCAATTCTTATCTTATTTAAGCAATCAGCGTAATGTTGCAATGAAAACTCAGGCAACGGCTTTAAATGCTTTGGTATTTTTATACCGTCATATTATTAGTCGACCGTTATCACTTGAAATGAATTTTAATAAATCACTCGTGTCACCTAAATTACCTATAGTACTGACCCGTGAAGAAATACAGCGTTTATTATTGGCAATGGCTCCAAAGTATAAACTTATCGCTCAGATACTTTACGGTAGTGGTCTACGTTTAATGGAAGCTGTAAGGCTACGGGTAAAAGATGTCGATTATGACTATGTCTCATTAATGATTTGGCAGGGCAAAGGCAATAAAAACCGCAGAGTAACATTAGCACTCGAACTACTGCCGTTGTTGCGCAGCCAAAGTCACTTGGTAAATGACTACTGGCATCGAGACAAACAAGCAACAGACTGTGCAGGTGTCTGGCTTGCGAATGCATTAGCTAGAAAATACCCAGCGGCTCCTTATGAAATGAGCTGGCAATATTTGTTTCCTTCTGCCCAGTTAAGCATGGACCCAGAAAGTAAAAAGCTGCGTCGCCACCATATTGATGAAACAACGGTTCGTAAAGCAATTAAACAGGCAGCAAAGCTGGCAAAAATTCAAAAAAATGTTACCTGCCATACACTACGGCACTCGTTCGCTACCCACTTACTTGAATCTGGTGCAGATATACGCACTGTGCAAGAACAACTCGGCCATAGCGATGTTCGCACTACGCAAATATATACGCATGTTTTACAACAAGGCGCGAACGGGGTAATTAGCCCACTAAGTAAAATATTATAAAGTTTGAATTTAAAAGACTTTTATCTAATCTAATAAGCTTTAAAAATGCGCTATAACTTGGGGGAATGCAATAAAAGCACTTTTACCAAAAGGGGCTAACGTATGTTGGCCCCTTTTGTGTGTGTTTTATTTACAGTGTGTTATTTAGTAACAACAAACCGTAACCAGCGAGTTGCTCGCCATTGAGGTCGTGTTGCCAGTTTGGCGTTAAATCATCGCGTTTGATGCTGCTGACGCTTTGCGGGTTAGCGGTTAAGTTAAGCACAAACATACTTTTACTGCCGTTTAACTCGCGGGTTATTTCAACTAGGCCATTGCTATGCTGTGTTAATTCATAACTGCCTTTAATGCCCAGCTCTGGGCGCTGTTTTTTTAGTGCGATTAAGTGCTGATATAAACGCCACAGTGAATTAGATTGTGCTTGTTGCGTTTTTACATTGCGATCAGCAGCATTAATTTGCTGTGCTAAATATTCAGGCCACCACTGGGTGTAGTTATTACCAAACAGTTCAGCCTGCTCAACCCAACTTGTTTGAGCTTGAGTAAAGCCAGCTTGATTGCTGTTATCCCACTGCATTGGCGCGCGTTTATACACATCGTGACCTGTGCCACCTTGTGTTAAGCCAATTTCTTCACCGTAATAAATATACGGCGTGCCAGGAGAGCTAAATAACATGGCGGCGGCAAGTTTTGCTTTATCGTCGTGTTCAGCAAGTTGATAAGCCACTCGTTCTTGGTCGTGATTAGTTAAAAACGGTGCAAAAAAATCAAGCGGTGCAATTGAATCAATACGCTGTTGTAAATTTTGTTTGAGCACATTGGCATCAACTTTACTGACTTGTTGATTAGATTGCATGGTGCCAAATTGCGCTTCACCACTGGCATCGGGTTTTAATAAGCCCAATATTTTATAGCCTACTTCAAAATCAAAGCCTTGATCGAGGCCTTTACCTTCGCCAAAGTATTTTGCCGCAACGGGAATGTCAGCCCATGCTTCACCTACTAAGTACGCGTCTGGATCAACGCTTTTTACGTATTGGTTAAAATGCTGCCAATATGCAATGGTTTCGTCGGTATCGGCTTGCGCATCTGCGCCACCTTCCATTGCAAAACGTACTGCGTCTAATCTAAACCCTGCAACACCTTTATCAAGCCAAAACTTAGCCATTTTTTCCATTTCGGCAACAACATCAGGGTGGCGTAAATTCAAATCAGGTTGGCTTGCTCCAAACGCACCATAGTAATACTGCTGGCGTGTTTCATTCCAATGCCATACGGCATCGGGTTGGTCGTTATTACTCCAAGCATGTCCCCAGCCTCTTCCGGTTTTTGGCATATCGTCGCGCCAAATAAAGTAATCTGCATAAGGGGCTTGTTGTTTTGCTGAACGCTGAAACCATTCATGGTTACTTGATATATGGTTTATAACTAAATCAAGTATGACTTTCATGCCTTTGTCGTCAGCAGCTTTTATAAAGGCTTCAAACTCGGCCATGCTGCCGTAGTCGTTTTCTACTTGATAAAATTCAGTAAAATCATAGCCATGATAAGAAGGTGCTTCAAACATCGGGGTTAACCACAATGCGTTAACGCCAAGCTCTTGTAGATACGGGAGCTTTTGGGTCATACCATTAAAATCACCATGGCCATCAGCATCGCTGTCGTAAAAACTGCGGGGCCAAATTTGGTAAAAAATGGCGCTTTCCCACCAAGGGCTTGCTTGTTGTTCAGTGTTTAGTGGCGATGTTTCGGTGTTATTAGTGATGTTATTTAATGATGGTGCGCTTTCGCAGCCTGTTAGCATGATTGCTAATGCTAATGCGCTCAAGGTAAATGTTTTCATTTCAGCCTCGTTATTATTGTAACAAATAACATAGCCGTATTTTACTACGGCTATGTTAATTAGTTTGCGGTTATTTTAGTGCTTTAGTTACCACCGGGTAATGATCCCATACCTGCTTGTCGCTTAGTGATCGCACTAGCTTAACGTATTCCGCATGTGTCCACGCCAGTGGTGTGGCCGAGTTTGTACCCTCGCCTAACGTGTAACCCGCTTTATTAATGCCTACACCATCCCATACTTGTTCAGGTAGCATCATCCCTTGGTTAGCAAATTGCTCTAGCCCTTTTACATAGCTATTTTTAATAGCCTGCTGTTTTGTTGCATCTAAACTATTATTGGCATTTGCGGCGGCAATTTCGTAATGACCTCGTTCACCGGTAAAAAATGGCCAAACTCGCCCACGTTGCCCTGAGCTGTTTTTTCCACCTTGCGCATAATTAGCGCCAGTTACTTCGTCTTCACCGTATCCGTCGTTACCATAGCGGCGGTAGCCTGCAAAAGTGCCGCTGCCGTCAGTAAACTCAAAGCTGTATTTAACTTGTAGGTTATCTGTTAGGGTTTCGTCATCATATTCTGGCAGTGTTTTTACTATGCTAGGCGATAGTGCATCGCGTACGCCATAGCGAACGAGTTCTAAAAAGCCACCATCAAGTATTTGCTTTTTATTAAAGCCTTCACGGCCATTATTAGCGTTAATTTTAGTATTTGAATTGGCGTCTTTGTCTTGGCCAATGCGAATGAAATATTCACCATCAGAAGCGCTCGACTCTAAATTACCAGCTGTTGTAAACATTAATTTTTCAATATCATTGTTATAACGCTTAGCTGTATTTAGGTAACGTGTTGCATTGGCTTCATCACCTGCTAGTTTAGCGATATCGGCTGCAGTAATTAAACCAGTAACAACACCGGCGGTGGTTGATGGCGAATACCCTTCTTGCTCTTCCCAGCGTTCTTGCTGAGTGGCTGGCGGCGTTATTTGTGTATCGTTCCATAGAATGTTTGCACGACCACCCTCAACTAAAAAGTCTGCCGCAGGTTTTAACATACGGCTATACCAATCGCTCAGCTCTGCATCACTTAATACACCTGCCTGATGGAGTTTCCAAGCAAGCATGAGTGGCATTGCTGTTTGGTCAAGCTGTACACCTACCCATTCTAGTTCACCATCAACATGTGTTTTTTGTAAAAACCACCCTGTATCGCCTTTATTGCCTGGGGTTTTGCTGTTTACTTGAACTTTTTCAAGGTATTCGAATGCGGTTTTAGCGGTCGCATTATCGCCCATGGCCATAAACGCCATGGCAACTTGATAAAAGTCGCGCACCCATACCGCTTTGTAACCAGTAGAGCCTGTTTTAGCCGATACGGTTTCGCCCCATGGGTTAGATAGTGAGGCAATAAGCGCACCTGCATGAGTTTTATCTTCTTGCGCTTTAAGTACCATGGCACTGGTGTAAAGTAACTTGCCGTTATCTACGGTTTGTTCGATCATGTTATTTAGCGGTGCAAGGCTTTGTAGGTAGTCTTGCCAACCAAGCGCTTCGCCTTTACCGTTGTAATTATCAAGCACCGCTTGGTAACCTTTGGCTAACGTAGCTTGGCCTTGTTTAAAACTGATTTGTTCGCTATTACCAAAGCTTAGGGTTAAATCGAACTGGCTGTTTTCACCAATTTCACCCAGCTCTGCAAGTAGGCTAACATTACCCGATTGTTCACCGGTATTTTTATAAACCTGTGTAAGCTGCTGAGTTGTTTTAAGCTGGCTTAAACCATCGCTTACACCTGTAAAACCAACACTCGTTTGTTTAAATGGCTGCGCACCTTGTAATGAAAGGTAGCTGTTGTCTTGCCATGCCAGCAGCCCTTGTTCTGTAGTTTTAGCAAAATCATCAAGGCCGTTATTATCAACATACGGGTTAACGCTTACGTAGGCCTTAACGCCTTCAAGCTGGGTATTAAAAATACTGCGTACAAATAAGCTTTGCCCATCAGGATCGGTAAATATGTGTTTTTCGAGGCTAAAGCGGCCTTGTTTATCTTTGCTTACTACTTTGTAAGCTAATGATAACGGGCGGCCTTTATCGTCTTTGTATAAGTAGTCAATGGTAACGTCTAAGTCATCAGCTTCGGTAACTGTAAAATCCTTTCCTACTACCACAAATTGCATGTCTTTAATTTGCGCTTGATGAATAAGCCCAAACATCGTTTCGGTGATCATCCCTTTGGCAATTGAAAACCATACTTTTGAAACCGCTCCTGTGGGGGCCTCATCACTGTAATGGCCATTTTGATATTGCTCAAAAGATGTGCCAATACCAGTTTTACCTGCATAAGCCCAAAATGGCTCTGCCCCAGGGGCACCTGGTGACGATACCTGCATTACAGCGCTGTTTGATGGCTCTTGCTGCGCGCCACAAGCTGTTAAACCAAGCATTAATAAACTGGTGGTAATTGTATTTAATTTTTTCATTTTAAAGCCTTAATTAATTTCAGTTTACTCGTTACGTTACTGAGTGTGCTTAACACGCAATACCGCAACCGCTGCAAGTACAAACGACACAGCGCCCAGTACTAATGCGTAAATAGGTTGGTTTTCAAAAAAGTGGCGTAATATTAACCCCAGCACACTGGCGGCTAATAATTGTGGGATCACAATGAAAAAGTTGAAAATACCCATGTAAACACCCATTTTATGACTCGGTACCGAAGTACTTAACATTGCATAAGGCAGTGATAAAATAGACGCCCACGCAAAACCTACGCCTATCATTGGCCAAATAAGTAAACTGGGATCTTTTATAAACATAAAGCTCGCTAGGCCCAACGCACCTAAAATAAGGTTAAGTGCATGTGCTACTTTTAATCCCACGCGTTTAACGATGATCGGGATACATAAAGCAGCAATCGCGGCAAAGCCGTTGTATGCAGCGAATAATATACCCACCCAATCTGCACCGTTGTTGTACGCTAACGAGCTGGTGTCGGTACTACCGTAATGAAAGCTAGTAACCGCTGAGGTGCTATAAATCCACATAGCAAATAACGCAAACCAACTAAAAAATTGTACCCATGCCAATTGCTTCATCGCCTCAGGCATAGTAAATACATCATTCACTACATTATAAAAACCGCCGCTAGTGTGCTGTTTAGCTTTTAATGCCGCTGCAATAAATTGAATAACACCAAAACTAACTAACCCAGCAGCCAGCAAGTAAAGTTCTTTTTCCAGATCCAGCCCTAATACTGTGGCTAAAACAAGCAAACCTAAGCCGCTAAAAATAACGCCGCCTTTGGTAAAATTAACGCTATTAGTAATATTGGTTTGTGTTGTTTGTGATTCTTGTTGATTAAATTGTGCGAGCTGCTCAGGTGAGTACTCTTTTGTGGTGACAATAGTCCAGCCAACTGCAATAAATAAAATAACCCCACCAAAGTAAAACGAATACTTTACAGAGTCAGGAATTTGACCAATCGGTGCGGTATTAGCAATATCAAACCAGTTGGTCATCATCCAAGGCAGTGCTGATGCAACCACCGCTCCCACACCTATAAAAAAGCTTTGCATGGCATAGCCTGTGGCGCGCTGCTTGTTTGGCAAGTTGTCGCCTACTAATGCACGAAACGGTTCCATGGTAACGTTAATTGAGGCATCCATAATCCACAGCATACCCGCAGCAATCCAAAGCGTGGAAGAATTTGGCATAATAAAAAGCGATAACGTGGTTAATATAGCGCCGTATAAAAAGAAAGGACGACGGCGGCCTAATTTGCCCCAAGTTTTATCACTCCAATAACCAATAATTGGTTGCACAATTAAGCCCGTGAGCGGCGCTGCAACCCATAAAATAGGAATATCGTCGACATTAGCGCCGAGTGTTTGAAATATACGGCTTACGTTACCGTTTTGCAGTGCAAAGCCAAATTGAATGCCTAAAAAGCCGAAGCACATGTTCCATATTTGCCAAAAGCTTAAGGTTGGTTTGTTGTTATAATTCATGATCAGCCTTATTTGTTAAAACGGCACTGCTGAGTGCATCAAGGGTCAGCGTAAAGGTTGTACTTTGTTTCTCATCGCTCACCAAAATACTGCTATGCGACTCTAGTAGGTCGTATAGCGTTGAGTTTGGTTTGAGCATAGTTGCTTGATTCGGCGTGAGCGTAATAGTGACTGTTTGTGATTGCTGGCTAAAGTTGCTCAGCACCCATAATGATTGCTGGCCTAAGGTGCGTACAAAACCCACCACTCTATCACTGCCTGTTACCATCAAGGGTGCCATATCACCGGCAACAACAGCAGGTAAGCCATTAAGTTCCATAATTGCGATATAGTATTGACGTAACTGTGCTTGCTCAGGAGTTAAATTTGCGCCATCAAACTTGCCATTATTCATCCATGCTTGGTGCGCTGGTACGCCAATGTAATCAAAAATACTGGTGCGTGTAGGCGAACCAAAGCCTGCGTTTTCAGATCCATCTTCACCTACGTCTTGGCCAAAATAAAGCAAGGTTGGCGAACGACTAATTAAGTTAGAAACCACCATAGCCGGTTTACCCCATGCAGCGTCGCCAGCAAAGTCAGGACTTGCGATACGTTGTTCGTCATGGTTTTCTAAAAAGTGCAGCATGTGCTGTTCAATATCTGCCACTTCAGCTTGTGCTTTAAATAACGTGTTAGCGGGTTGCTTACCTTGCATAATCCCTTTTAGGGTGTCGTAAAAACCGACCTTGTCATACAAGTAGTCCATTTTACCTTGGTGAATATAGGTGCGGTACATCAATGGGTTATATACTTCGGCGAGTAAAAACGCATCGGGTTTATGTGTTTTTATTGATGAATTTAAAAAGCTCCAAAATTCAACGGGTACCATTTCAGCCATATCATAGCGAAAGCCATCAACCCCTTTATCTAGCCAATAAAGGGCAATATTTCTAAATTTATACCAACTATTTGGCAGTTCTTTATCTTGCCAAAATTCATAATGTGCACGGTAATCTTGGTTTTCAAGCGATTTAGGTAAAGTTGGAAAGTCTAGGCTGCCATCGGGTTTAACACCGTAGTTAACTTTTACCGTTTCGTACCAGTCGTTTATATCAGGCTTTGGAGCACGTGCACCATTGCCAGTCCATTTTGCTGGGATTTCACTAAATTGACCATCGGCTAAAGGGTGTTTGTTGCCACCTAACACTTGGTAACTGTCGCTTGTTGGTACTTTAAATGATTCACCCGGTACATAGTAAAAATTATTATTTTTAGCATATGCCTTACTGGTATCATCGTCCTCACCAAAGTCTTTCACGCCGTTAGGCTTTGCTATTGAGTGATAATCTCGTGCTACATGATTAGGAACAATATCAATAATTACTTTCATGTCATGCTCGTGAGTACGCTCAATTAGCGCGCTGAACTCTTCGAGTCTATTGGTAACATTAATTGCCAAATCAGGGTTTACATCGTAATAATCTTTTATTGCGTAAGGCGAGCCTGCACGCCCTTTTACCACATCAGGATCGTCTTGTTTTATACCGTACTCAGTGTAATCACCCACCAAGGCATGATGCAAAACGCCGGTGTACCACACATGCGTGGTACCTAGCTCTTTAATGCCTTTTAATGCCGCGTCGTTAAAATCAGCAAACTTACCAACTCCATTTTGCTCTTTGGTTCCCCATGGCACATTAGCGGTTTGGGTGTTTCCAAATAAACGAGTAAATACTTGATATACCACTGGCTTAACTGGGTCTGTTTGCTTAACTAACAAATCTGTTTTTGTTTCTTTGTCATCACTGCAACCGTGCACCAGCAATGCGCTACATATAAGCAACGGCGTGTAAAATCTTTTTTTCATTGTGTGTGTCATTTTTATTTCAGTGTTGTTATAGGTTTATACTAAAGCTAAGTAAGGCTTGGTTACAGTTGCTGCATACGTATTCACAGCCATATTCAGTGACAATTAACCCGCAACTAAAGCACCATGTCACGTCACTTAGTTTGTTTTTAACTTAGCTAAAAACTCTTTATGAGTAGGTAGTTTATCTACCGTTGAATTTATTAGGGTTTTTAAAGTTACGAATAAATCCGTTAGTTGTTCACTGCTTAATGAATCAACAATACTGTTATAGTCATCTGGTATTAGGCCTTGACCTATAAATACTTGCTGCCAAGCTACTTCTGCAAATAACTCGTCGTTTTCGCGCACTACTTTGCCCGTATGTTTAAATAAATCCATTTTATGCGCTAACGATTGAGGAATTTCCATTTGCTTACATTGACGCCAAAATGGGGTGTCTTCTCGCTCAGTTAATTTATAGTGCAAAATAATGAAGTCACGAATATGCTCGATTTCACTGATGCTTTGCTTATTAAATTCAGTTACTAACGCATCACTAACCCCATTATGAGGAAACAACTTAATTAAACGTGTAACCGCACTTTGTATTAAGTGAATACTAGTAGACTCTAAGGGCTCTAAAAATCCACTAGAGAGCCCTACTGCGACTACATTTTTATGCCACTGCTTTAAACGTCGACCTGTTTTAAATTTAATTAAACGCGGGCTTGTTGTTGGCTCACCCGGTAAGTTATTTAATAAAAGCGCGGTTGCTGACTCATCCGATAAATAACGGCTGCAATACACTAAGCCATTACCTGTTCGATTTTGTAGCGGAATTTGCCACTGCCAACCTGCGTCATGTGCTATGGAGCGCGTATAGGGCTTTAATTCGTTGCTGCCTGTTGATTGCACTGCAACAGCCCTATCGCATGGTAAATAATATGACCAATCAACAAACCCCGTATTGAGAGTTTGCTCAATTAAAAGTGCGCGCTGGCCAGTACAATCTATAAATAAATCGCCTTGGATTTGGCTATTATCGTCAAGTGTTAAGTTGGTGATATTACCTGTGTCTGGGCATTGCTCAACGTGTTCTATTTTTGCATCAATGTGTTTAACGCCGCGTGATAATGCAAGATTTTTTAAATATTCAGCATATAAAGTGGCGTCAAAATGAAAAGCATAACTAAGTCCTGGTAATTGAGTATTAGGAATAGTATTTAGTAGCGTAAATTTGTGCTGTTTAGCGGCTTGATAGTTAAGAGAAAAATCCCATAAAGAATCCTCGCTGCCATTAATGTGTCCTTTTACCCAAAAATTATAAAAGTCACAAAAGGGAAAATCTTTACCAAACGAGCCAAATGCATGCATGTAGCTATGCCCTGGTGTTTTCCAATTTTCAAACTCTATACCCAGTTTGATAGACGCATTAGTAGCATTTATAAAATCTTGCTCATTAATACCGAGCGCATTATTAAGCCTAATAATAGGAGGAATAGTGGCCTCTCCCACACCTATAGTACCAATGCTACTTGATTCAATAAGGGTAATATTAATTACTTTACCTAACACTTTATTAAGTAGTGCTGCGGTTATCCAACCGGCTGTTCCACCGCCTGCAATGACGACATGTTTTATTGGCTTCATATTATTGCTCACTTTTTTAAATCAGAATTTAAAAAGTTTGATAAAACTTAGGTAAAGTAGTTATAAAAAAGCCCTTGTAAAACTAATTACAAGGGCTTCTTAATACAAAACTTATTATAGCTTGTAGCTTACACCGAGTAAGTATGTGCGGCCATAGTCTTGGTAGTCACGCACTTGCAGTGCATTATCGCCTTGCAATGATGTAAACGCTTCTTCGGTAATGTTTTGAATTTGGAACGTCATTGATAAGTTCTCAAAACCAGCAATACCAGAATCAGCAAAGTCATAGCCTACTTGCGCATCCCAAATAGTCTCGCCAAGTATATCAACTTGTTGTGTTGCAAAACCTGAACCGTAGATATCACCTTTAAAGTCACTACGCTTACGCATGCTGGTACGTGCTTGGAAACCATTGCGTTCGAAGTACACAGTTAAGCTATCAATTTTATCTGACAAACCTGGTAGCTCGTAATCGTTTCCGTTTTGATCTTGCAAGTCTTGCTCAACGCTTGTGTGGCTGGCAATTAAACCAAAACCTTCTAACGATTCATGTAATACACTGAAAGGGAATGATAATGAAAGCTCATAACCCCATAAACTTCCGTCGCCACCATTCACTTTACTTGAACGGGTAGCCGTATTTCTATCCGCAGGTGGAACTTCGCCTGTTGCAGGGTCTTCTTTGCCTGTTACATCAACATCGTAACGCTCATCAAAAATCCATTGGTCAATGTCTTTATAAAATAACGCTGCTGAGAAGTAACCTTCTGCATCAAAGTAGTTTTCGTATGTTAAATCAAAGCCTGTTGCTTCTTTTGGTTCAAGCTCTGCATTACCACCAGAAATAGACCAGTAGTTACCATTTTCGTCTGGCTTTTCGCTGTTATAACTTGTTTCAATCGATGCATGCATTTCATCAAGGCGAGCACGAGAAATTGTTTTAGCCGCACCAAAACGAATTGTTTGCTCTTGGTCGATTGCAAAAGATAAGTTTAAGCTTGGTAATACATTTGAATAGTCATGGCTAATATCAGTAGGTGATGCAACAACTAAACCATTAATATTTGATGCTTCAAAGCCTTGTGATGACTGCTCAGTGCGTACATAACGTATACCTACATTACCTGTTACAGGTATGCCACCAATCTCAGCGTTAATATCTGCTTGAATAAATGCAGCGGTAACTTCTTCTTGAACTGTCCACGAACGGGTTAAGTGTTTTTGATCCGTTAAGCTTTCTTGCAGTAGATCGTAATAACCATCATTTACTAGGCCGTTAGTGTCATAAGCAATCATATCCCCCATGCCAATAAAGTCTAAACTTGCCGAACCTAAACGGTATTGCTCTGATACTGATACCATGCCTGGATTATCTAAAGAAAAATCTTTTAAAGTCATGAAGTAGCCTTCAGACTGTTTTACTTTCTCACGGTCGCGGTAAGATAAACCAAAGTTAATACGGCTAAAGTATTCGTTTTCAAGTACTTTACTGGCCGCTAACTTAAGCGTTGAAAGCTCATCGCTAATTTCTGGGGCATTAATAAAGCCATCTTGTGCGGTATTTTGATAAGCCGTATCATTTAAGCCGTACTTATTATTTAGCGCAGCACTGCCACCCCATGATAACGGGCCACCTAACTGAATTAAGTCGTAGTCGCTGTAATCAAGCTCATGAGTAAATTGTGCCCCCGTATTTCCACCATCAAATGCATACCCTATGTTATCAGCGATACCATTTGAATCACCACGGCCAGTACCTGAATAACTCTCAATACTCCAAATAGTACGATCTACTTTTGAGCGGCTGGCATCAAATTCAACTGACCAATCATCGTTAATATCATATTTAGCGTTAAAACCAAATTGTGATAGTTCTGCTTTTCGCTCTTCATAGTCGTTTCGAACAACAACTCGCTGACCTTGCGTTACTGCACTGGTAATAAAGCCAGACTGCTCATCTACAGTAACACTATTTGGGTCGATGCTACCTTGACCCCAGGCGAATGGTACTTCAATTCCACGTAAGATTTTTTCGTCGTTGAAATCTACATATAATGCATCAAACGTCATGTTTAAACGGTCATTTGGTGCAGCTTCTACAACAAGCATCGCTGAATCACGTTCAAGTGTTGATGAGCGTACGAAAGGTTTAGCGCCGCCTAAAATAGGATTATATGGCCCCACAGTAGTGTCATCTTTAAGTTTATTTTCTGAGATACTGTAATCAGGGTAGCCCCATGAATTCCAACGTTTTTCTTGGTTTGGAGAACTCATTGTGTTGTAAGCAAATGCTACACCTATAGTGTCATCTGCAAACTGGTCTATGTATGAAACGGTGCCACGAAAGCCTTTGTCATCGCCATCCGGGTTTAGTTTATCAAAGCTAGTTTGCTCATACTGACCATTAAACATGATCACTTGTTCACCTTTACTTAAAGGCTTTACCGTTTGCATGTCGATTACACCGGCAATGCCTTCAGCTTCAATGCTAGCACTTGGCGTTTTATATACAGTAACACCGCTCATTATTTCTGATGGGTAAAGGTCAAACTCAACACCACGGTTGTCACCAATAGAAACTTGCTCACGGCCATTAAAGGTGGTTGCGCTTTCGTTTTCGCTAAAACCACGAACACTAACGCGGCTAGCACGACCATCAAGACGCTGGGCTGTTAAACCTGGTAAACGCGCGATTGACTCTGCAATTGATGAGTCAGGAAGTTTACCAATGTCTTCTGCAGAAATTGACTCAACAACCTGTGTTGAAAAGCGCTTAGTATTAATTGATTCAACAACACTACCGCGAAAACCTTTTACTTCGATGATTTCTACATCATCATTTTTTATTGTTTCTTCTTGTGCCGCAGTGGTGGCAAAGCTAGATAGTCCGGCAGCAGTTAATGCTAGCGTTAGTATACTTGGTTTGAACATAGCCATAATGTTTTCCCGTTACCCATAATGTGATACCCGCTTACTTGCTTAAGTGATAGTTAAACATGCGAGCTTATTTTGTTGTCAGGATGAATATTAACGCTCGTATTATTTTATTAACAACTTTATGCATACGTATTCAAAATAGCACCACCCGTCAAAAGTTAACATTAAATTCACAACCCAATATATAACTAGCTGTTTTACATTGGGTTATTTTGGTGCAAACGCAATTTATAAGTTTAGTGATAGCCTGTATTTATTTTTTTATAAAATAAACCATTCATAAAACGATAATAAAGTGAAACAAGATAATTTTATTTTTAAAATTATTATTAAAAACACTCTCCATTCAAATGCAATTGGTAAGACCAATATCAAAAAACACCAACTCAGTGCAAACCTTTGTTTTTGCGCACACATATGGCGCAAACAATAAATTAACAACTCAATATTAAAATTGGTAAAGTAAAATAAGAATAATCCACGACTCAAATCGATTGCCTGAACGATTATTTCATCCAGTTTTAATACCTTAAAATCGGTGCATACGTATGCAGGATTTTTACAGTATGACAGGCTTCAAGTATGCTTTTTCAAATAAACGGGGATTATTACCTCTAAAAAAAGAACAACACAAAGACAGTGTGAAAACGGAGAAAAGCATGGCCCAAAAGCAATGGTATAAAGGTGCGGTTATTTATCAGGTTTATCCGCGTAGCTTTCAAGATAGCAACAACGATGGCATTGGTGATTTAAAAGGGATAATAAATCGTATTGATTACATTAAAAGCTTAGGGGTGGATGCTATTTGGATCTCACCTTTCTTTAAATCGCCGATGAAAGATTTTGGTTATGATATTAGCGACTATCGTGATATTGACCCGCTTTTTGGTAATTTAGATGATTTTGATGAGTTAATTGCACAAGCACATCAACGCGACATTAAAATTATTATTGACCAAGTGCTAAGCCACACCTCAGATCAACACCAATGGTTTATTGATAGTCGTGAAGACTTAACCAACGATAAAGCTGACTGGTATGTATGGGCCGATGCTAAAGAGGACGGGACAGCACCTAATAATTGGTTGTCTATTTTTGGTGGTGGTGCATGGCAATGGGAGCCGCGTCGTGGACAATACTACTTACATAACTTTTTCACTGAACAACCGGATCTTAACTTTCATAACCCCGATGTTCGCCAAGCCGTACTCGATAATGTTGAGTTTTGGCTTAAAAAGGGCGTGGATGGCTTTAGGTTAGACGCCATTAACTTTTGCTATCATGACGCTTTGCTTCGTGATAACCCAGCAAAACCAAAAGAAAAGCGTCAAGGCCGTGGCTTTAGCGAAGATAACCCGTATGCATTTCAGTATCATTACTACAATAATACGCAGCCTGAAAACATAGAGTTTATGCGTGATATTCGCACTTTACTTAACAAATACCCTGGTACCGTATCACTGGGTGAAATTTCATCTGAAGATTCATTAGCCACAATGGCAGAATACACCCAAGGCGGTGATAAATTGCACATGGGTTATAGCTTTGAGCTACTAACGGATGATTACTCTAGCGAGTATATACGAAACACCGTTACTACACTTGAACAACGCATGACTGAAGGCTGGCCTTGTTGGGCATTTAGTAACCATGACGTAGAGCGCGTTGCAAGCCGTTGGAGCGAAACAGGAAAGGTAAACCCAGCGCAATGTAAAATGTTGACTGCCCTGCTTGCCTCTCTTCGTGGCAGCGTGTGTATGTATCAAGGTGAAGAACTCGGACTCGGTGAAGCCAGCGTCGCCTTTGAGGATTTGCAAGACCCCTACGGCATTACGTTTTGGCCAAACTTTAAAGGTCGCGATGGCTGTCGTACCCCAATGCCTTGGGAAAACCTCGATAACTCGCAAAGCAATGCACACAATGCGGGCTTTAGTGAGGTAAAACCGTGGTTACCTGTTGATCAACAACATAGGCTACAAGCAGTTGCTGAACAAGAAAGTGATTCAAACTCAATATTAAATGCGTACCGTGAATTTATGGCCTGGCGTAAAAACCAGCCGGTATTACTTGAAGGTGATATTGAGTTTTTACAAACTGCCGAGCCAATTTTGGCGTTTTACCGCACATTAAACGAAGAAAAGATGTTGTGTGTATTTAATTTAATCGGGGCAAAAGCAGAGCTTGATATTGATGTAAGTGTTGAAAAAGAACATAGCGCGCTTTCTCATCACAACGCACAGCTTAACAATGCAACACTGACTGTTGAACCTTTTGGCTGCTATTACGCCCGCTGCAGTTAATAGTTAGCATTTATACGTAAAAAAAACCCGAGCATTGCTCGGGTTTTTTATAGCAAATTTTTAGTGGTTAACTGTTTTACTATTTAAATAATCGGTAAAAGCAAATAGTACACCTGATACCACAAAGGTAACGTGTATCAGCACTTTCCAGAGTAATTCATCATTAGAATGAGACGCAGAACTTATAAACACCTTAAGTAGCTCAACGGCTGAAATGGCTACTATTGCACTGATCAATTTCATTTTCAAACCCGAAAAGCCCACTTTTCCCATCCATGCAGGGCGGTCTTCATGATTTTCAATATTAAGCTTAGAGACAAAATTTTCGTAGCCACTAAATATAATAATCAACAGCAAACCTGCTAACAAAGCAGTATCAACTAACGTTAATATACCAACTAATAACTCCTGATTACTGGCAGTAAACGTCGCGATACCCATCAAATATAGCTGTTTAAAAAACTTTATAAGTAGTAAAACCACTGCAAATAATAGGCCTACAAAAAACGGGGCGAGTAACCAGCGTCCTTTAAATATAAACGACTCAAGCGCGTGCTCTACTTTATGAACAGGTTGTATTTTTTTATTTGTATTATTTGTGTGTGGCTCTGACATAAGGGCACCTAAAAATTAAAACGCGACATTAGCTTAAATTTAACTGTAACACAATAACTTAAACCCAGAGACAGGTACGCAATACGCTTATCCTGACGATAAAAATATTTCGTTTTCCTTTGTGTGAATTGTGATTAAAAATCGACTTACCAACAGAGATGTTCTGCCTTGGTTACACTTGTCTTATGCAGACATTATTTGAATGCATAATTCGATTGTTACTCCATTTTTAGGAATAAGAAAATGAATAAAGCATTACTCGCGT
Organism: Pseudoalteromonas sp. DL-6; assembly: GCF_004328665.1. Taxonomy (NCBI): domain Bacteria; kingdom Pseudomonadati; phylum Pseudomonadota; class Gammaproteobacteria; order Alteromonadales; family Pseudoalteromonadaceae; genus Pseudoalteromonas; species Pseudoalteromonas sp. DL-6. Next base: position 1,434,767 of record NZ_CP019770.1, on the reverse strand, counting down.
TAATCGTTGCACCTTTTTTCGTTTTTTCAGCTGCTAATGCTGTTGCAAACGATGCTACAGACGCTTCAGCCGAAACGATTCAAGAATTCACAGAAATGTGCGTTAGTTGGGCTAAAGAAGACGACGTAAGCAATGAAGAGCTTTATAACTACGTTTTAAAGTGTGTGAATGATGAACTAACATCTGAAGGCTATAACAAAGTCACTGCTGTTAAAATTTAATGAATAATTGAGCGGATCAAACCTAAATTGGTTACATTTTTAATCCTGAAAGAAAAAATCAGATTAAAAACGCCATTGCGATAGGTTTAATCTTGCAAAAAAAAACCGGAACTGTCACAGGCTGTGCGTTCCGGTTTTTTTTATTATTAAAGCGGTGAATAATTAATTATTCGCCGTCTTTTTTAGCTTTTGGTTTTGCTTTACTTTTAGCGGGGGCTTTTTTCGCGGCGGCTTTCTTTTTAGGCGCAGCTTTTTTCTTCGCCTCTTCTACCCATTTACCACCCTCGTAATGAGCCGTCCAACCTGTTGCTTTACCGTCAACCTCAGTCATCACATATTGAGATTTGTTTTTACGACTGTAACGCACAACAGCAAGGTTGCCATCAGGATCTTTGGCTGGTGCATCAGCTAGGTAGTAAAACTTAGGCGAAATACGATCTCTAAAGCGTTGTAACTCTTCTACTTTAGGAGCGCGTGTTTCTCGTGATTTAGGGAACGTATTTGCTGCTAAGAAAATACCGGCCGCGCCATCACGTAATACAAAGTAGGCTTCAGACTTTTCACATTCTAATTCAGGAATATGAACTGGATCTTCTTTTGGTGGCGCAGCTTCGCCATTTTTTAACAACTTGCGTGTGTTTTTACATTCATCGTTGTTACAACCAAAATACTTACCAAATCGACCTGATTTTAACTCCATATCAGCGCCACATTTATCACACTCGATAATAGGGCCGTCGTAGCCTTTAATTTTAAAGGTACCCTCTTCAACAACATGCCCCTGACATGCTGGGTTATTACCACACACATGCAGTTTACGGGTTTCGTCGATAAGGTATGAATCCATCGCTGTTTCACAAATTGGACAGCGCTTCATTTGCATTAATGTTTCTGTTTCAACGTCTTCAACATCAGCTGCAACCGCTTCATCACCCGACACTAAATTCATAGTGGTAGTACAGCGCTCTTTAGGTGGCAGGTTATAACCTGTACAGCCTAAGAATACGCCTGTTGAAGCAGTACGAATGCCCATTTTTCTGCCACAGGTTGGACAGTCAATATCGGTTTCTACCATTTGATTAAGACGCATGCCGCCTTCATCTGGTTCGCCTTTAGCAATGTTTAACTGGGTTGAGAAATCAGCATAAAATTTATCGAGAACTTGCGTCCAAACACGCTCGCCTTCGGCGATATCATCTAAACGACCTTCCATTTTAGCGGTAAAATCGAAGTTCATTAAATCAGTAAAGTTTTCAACTAGGCGATCGGTAACAATTTCACCCATTTTTTCAGCGAAAAAGCGACGATTTTCTACTCGAACATAGCCACGATCTTGAATAGTCGAAATGATAGACGCGTAAGTTGAAGGACGGCCAATACCACGTTTTTCAAGTTCTTTAACTAAGCTCGCTTCACTAAAACGTGCTGGCGGCTTGGTAAAATGCTGCTTAGGATCAAGCTCAACTAAGGTGAGAACTTCACCTTGCTTAACAGCAGGAAGCGATTGATCTTCTTCGTTCTTTTTACGCACTGCTGGCTGTACTTTAGTCCAACCATCGAAGCGAAGCACACGGCCTTTTGCCTTTAATGTGAAATCATTGGCGGCAACGGTTAATGTGGTTAAGTCGTATTCAGCAGGCACCATTTGACAAGCCACGAACTGACGCCAAATAAGCTCATAAAGCTTTTTCGCATCGGCATCAACACCTTCAACATGTCCTGAAAGTACCGATACGCTAGAAGGACGAATTGCTTCATGCGCTTCTTGTGCATTGCCTTTTGAACTGTAGTTAATTGGATCTGCTGGTAAATATTTTGCACCAAACTCATTGGTTACATACTCACGACACATCTCAACCGCATCTTTTGATAGATTAGTTGAGTCGGTTCGCATATAGGTAATATAACCGCCTTCATATAGACGCTGCGCAAGCATCATGGTCTTTTTAACGCCATAACCGAGTCGAGTGCTGGCTGCTTGTTGCATGGTTGAAGTAATAAATGGCGCACTTGGGCGACTCTTACTTGGTTTTTCTTCAACGCTTACAACTTTATATTCGGCATTCTCAAGGCTTTTAACTGCTGCTGTAGCTTGTGCTTCATTTACAGGCTTAAATGGCTTGTCTGCTTGTTTAGTGACTTCTAAACGTAAGTCAGACTCGCTATTTTTAACATCTGCATGAATATCCCAGAACTCTTCAGGAATAAACGCTTTAATTTCACGTTCGCGCTCTACTAATAACCGCACTGCAACAGATTGAACTCGTCCTGCCGATAAACCTCGTGCAACTTTAGCCCACAATAAAGGCGAAACCATAAAACCTACAACACGGTCTAGGAAACGACGAGTCTGCTGTGCATAAACCATATCGGTGTTCAATTCACCCGGAGTTTCAAACGCTTGTTGAATTGCATTTTTAGTGATTTCGTTAAACACAACGCGCTTATACTTTTCAGGCTCACCGCCTATCAGCTCTTGAAGGTGCCAAGCAATTGCTTCCCCTTCTCTATCCAAATCCGTTGCGAGATAGATTTGATCAGCATTTTGGGCAAGCTTTTGTAATTCTTGAACAACCTTTTCTTTACCCGGCAATACTTCGTAATGTGGTTCCCACCCTTTTTCAGGATCGATGCCCATGCGCGCGACTAAGTTAGAATAGTCACGTTGCTGTTTATACGCTGCTTTCTCATCAGGTGGCATTTTACGAACCTCAGCAGGTGTTTTGCTTGCTGGTACTTTGTTTTTGCCCGATCCTGATGTAGGTAAATCTCGTACGTGTCCAATACTGGACTTAACGATAAAATCATTACCTAAGTATTTATTAATTGTTTTAGCCTTAGCAGGTGACTCTACAATTACTAGCGATTTGCCCATAGTTGCCTATTTCTAACCTAGTTTTTTAAATGTGTTTAGCCGACTCATGCGGCGCGAATATTTATAGGTATATCTACAAACACTAGTTCTTACAAGCTTTTAATACAAACTTTTCAGTATTTACTGAATAAACAAACAATTTCTGTTGTTAATTTAAACAAACCAGCGTTTTTTGAATAATTGATGTGGAATATATAGAATAGAAACAAAAATGCCAACCTTATTGGTTGGCATTTTTTAGACTTCACATATTCTAAACCTTAGGTTCGTCTAAAATCGACATTACGGTATATTGAGTTTTCACACCACCGGGCGTTTCAAATTCAATGTATAAGAACCCAGAATCAACCTCATTTGGCTCTGACTCTTTAGTAATGTTAACGGAAACTGAGATTGGCGTTTTTTGTGCAGTATTAACCACGGTGTAATCTGTTAACCCTCTTAATACACCATTATCGGCCGTTACAGTAACAGTAGTACCTGCCGGCATTGGGTTGTTGTGAATATCACTAAAGAAAATGGTTACTGAAATCGCGCTGTAAGGTGTTGAGTTGCTAATATCAATAAGGTTTATGTCGCACATACCTGCCATATCAGAAGCTTCTAAGCGAATACCATCACTTAAACTACAGTCATTTAAAGCCGTCACAGCTCTAATATAAGGTGTACTACCTGACATAACTAACTCTGAGCGAGCACGCACATTAACAGTTTCACGTGTACACGCATTTGCAGCTAAAGCTTCATCGCTACACAACAAGCCGTTATAAATTCCATCACCACTGTCATACTGACCATTATTTAATGGCCCTGAGCGTTCCACGTACCATTCATCCTCACCACCATTAGAATCCACAGGGTTTGTTGGTGCTGGTAAATTCCCATCAAACACACCATTTTCGTTAAAATCTATAAAGGCTTCAGGCAAATCTTGTAAAGTTGAGTCAAACTCGTTCTGATTAAATTCACCGTTGGCAGATACATCATTAAACGACTCTTCACCCACAGAATAAGCAAGCAAACTAACACGCCCACCAAGTGGATAATCAATTGGCGCGTTATTAGGCGCATCAGTTAATGTTATTGGATCGCCATTGCTATCTAAATAATTAATTAAATTGCCATTTGCGTCCAGTTCTGACTCTCTAATACCTAAAGAACAAGGAGCAGCTTGACCAAAATAGCGGTCACACTTATCAGCAACAGAATTATTATAAATGCTGTAATGGTATGGGACAGGGTTTTGGCTGCGCCACTGAGCGTTACACACACCGTCTGTGGTGCGACAAAGTAATAAAGGTGTAAATTGTTGACCATCAATAGTGCCAACTGCACCACCTTCACTGGCAATATAAACTGCCGTGTTATCAGGAACAAAATTATTAAAATGATCAGCTGCAAATACAGTTAAATCTGTAGTCACTCCGGCTTCATTTAATGACTCGGTATTAAACGTTTGCACTGCAAGCGTAAAACTGTCTTGATCAGGTACACCTGTAGTAATAGTAATGTCATTAGACACAATAGAGATCACACTATTCTGTGAAGTATCTCCACTATCAATTTGGTGAGAAGCAATAACAGATAAAACACCAGCAGCTCTTCCCGAACGGACATTTACAGTCACTAATCCTTCGTTATTAGTAAACTGAAATGCACTATCTAGCAACACGCCACCTGGGTTTTGTGAAAGTGAAAAATCAATTTGCTTTTGACCCACTGGATTTCCATTCACATCTAAGAGCTTAAAGGTAAGCTCTGAGTTTTCAGTCAAGGTCTGACCACCCGCTCCTTTAATAGCTAATACTTGATTGGTCACGCCCATAAAGGCAATTGAGCCAGTTTGAGCCGCAGCAACATTTATGTTTATAGTTTTTGTTGCTACATTGCCACCAGTCACCACAGTCGCTGTTATCGTATCTATACCATTACAGCCATCAGCTTTATAGGTTGCGTTTGCCGTCCCACCAATACTAGTTACTACATTATCGATAGTGGCTTTAGGAGTAGACTCCTCTGCACAAGCAGAAGTAAATTGCACTTCCAGCGGTGTGGTAAATAGGTTATTACTACCGTCTAGAATTTCAGCTGTAATAATAGTGGTAGAGCCTGCTGACAATACATCAGTAGCTGCAATACCGGCACTTAAATTGACATTTACCTGAACAGCATTAATTTCAAATAAAGCACTTCCTACACCGCCTTCAGCTGTTAACTCAACTTGACCTACACCTGAACTGCTGCCAGGCAATAAGTTTAAAATAGCAACACCAAACGCATCTGTTTTCGCCGTTAAGCTTTCAGGTAATAAAATACCTAGCGTGGTTGTCGCTTGAACCAATACATTACTTGCTGGCGTATTGCTTCCAGGTTTTGTGATTTTTGCGTACACAATGGCTTGTTGCCCAAGCAAATTACTATTTTGAGAACAGTCTGATGGATTAAGTTCAATAGAATCTCTGTCAATATTTAACCAGCTATCAGGACAGTTTTGTAAAATCTTGATATCAATATTTGCAACAGAGTCGTTAGATTGTGGCTCATCACCCGCAGTGTAGAAGCCAAGCTTACTTGTGGCATCTTCATAACTGGCAACGATAGTTCCTGCTCCTTCAACGCTGCCGGCGCTAAGTTCAATCGTTGCTATACCACTCGAATCTGTTAATGCGCTTGCTGTAGCTGGTATGAAAGAGCCAAGTGTTGTGGTAAAACTTACCTCTTGACGAACAACTGGCTCTCCATCACTGCCAGTTACCGTTGCAACTACCTCTAACGGATTGTCAGCTGTAACAATACGATCTTCGAAGTTAAGCTCAACTTGAATAGCTTGTTCGACAACGTCACCACCGGTGCCTCCAGTATCACCGCCAACGGTTCCACTTTCTTTCTCAAGTGAGCCCCCACCGCCACAAGCGATGAGTAATGAGCTGAGCAATATAATGCTGAGCAAACGGTTTAAAGGCATAGGTTTCTCCATTGGACAGTTACTAAGTTAAACTTATTTACTTAATGTTAACCTATAACTTAGTCTAAAATCTCAGATTTTTACTCTTTTTTGCGATAAAAATTTTTAAAAAGTTGACGTTTTTTCTGTAAAAAAAATTACATGCTGTTAGTCTATGCCAAATTTATAAAAAATAGATTGGAAATATGTCTAAAATCCGTTCAATGAGTTTAACTACTCGCATCATGATTGGTATGGTGCTTGGTGTTGCAGTAGGCTTTATATTTCAGGCTATATTAGCTGGTGAAGACGATTACCTAATCCCTCTTGGGTTATTCTCTTTGCCAATTAAAGCTTTTTTTGTTGATGGCCTATTTCATGTAGGTGGGCAAATATTTATAGCTAGTTTAAAAATGCTAGTTGTTCCCTTGGTATTTGTATCCCTTGTGTGTGGTACTTGTAGTTTAAGCGATCCTAAAAAATTGGGCCGTTTAGGTGGAAAGTCGATTGGTTTATATCTGGTGACCACAGCAATTGCTATTACAGTGGCAATTACACTAGCGCTACTATTTAACCCAGGTGAAGGTATTGGTTTACCCTCTCAAGCAAGCTACGACGCAAAAGAAGCGCCTACTTTAGCTCGTGTTATCATTGATATGTTCCCTACCAACCCATTTGAAGCAATGGCAAAAGGAAACATGCTACAAGTTATTGTGTTTGCTTTATTATTTGGTATCGCAATGGCACTTAGCGGTAAAGCAGGTAAACGTGTAGCAACAGTATTTGAAGACTTAAATACTGTTATCTTAAAACTAGTTACTTTGTTAATGAATATTGCCCCTTACGGCGTATTCTTCTTAATGGCTAAGTTATTTACTACTATCGAGCTTAACTTAATTGTAAGCTTAGCTAAGTACTTTGGCGTCGTTGTTTTAGCCCTGTTATTGCATGCATTCGTAAACTACACCCTACTGCTAAAAATACTTACAGGACTAAACCCGCTCACTTTCTTAGCTAAAATGAAGCACACCTGTTTATTTGCTTTTAGCACCTCAAGTTCAAGCGCAACTATGCCTATCACACTTGAAACTGCGACTAAGAAGCTCGGTGCTAATAACTCAGTGGCCTCATTTACTATTCCATTAGGCGCAACCATTAATATGGATGGCACTGCAATTATGCAAGGTGTCGCTACGGTATTTATTGCTCAAGTATTTAGTGTTGATTTAACTATTTCTGATTACTTAATGGTGATATTAACAGCAACGCTTGCCTCGGTTGGCACAGCAGGTGTTCCTGGCGTTGGCTTGATAATGCTGGCTATGGTATTAAACCAAGTAGGCCTACCTGTTGAAGGCATAGCAATTATAATAGGTGTTGATAGACTACTTGATATGACCCGCACCGCAGTAAATGTAACCGGTGACTGTATGGTAACTTGTGTTGTCGCTAAAAGTGAGGGTGAACTAGATGAAAATATCTTTAACGACCCAAATGCAGCTAAAGATTTAGAAGACTATCACAAGTCAATTGACTAACAGCTTCTATCGTTAGTTATAAAAAAAGCCTTGCTACTTTTTAAGTAACAAGGCTTTTTTATTGTCTATAAGCTATCAAAGTATTAAGGGTTTAACGCCTTGAATTTTGACATTAAGCTCACACCTGCTTTATTCACGCTATGGCTAAGTCCTATTGCAAACTTATCACTTAGCCCTTTTTTAATTTTGTATTGCACCTTGTATATTTGATGCTGATGTTGCTGCTCTAATAAGGCATCATCACTGGTTTTAATGGTATCAACTAACCCTTTCTCAATAGCTTGTGTTGCAAACCAGTGCTCACCTGTGGCCACTAAATCCATATTCAAACTTGGGCGCTGCGTGCTAACAAAGGTTTTAAATAACACATGGGTTTGCTCTATCTCTTCGCGGAATTTTTCGCGGGCTTTATCTGTATTTTCACCAAAGAGTGTGAGTGTACGTTTAAATTCGCCCGCCGTAATTTGTTCAAAATCTACGTCATTCTTCTTTAAAATTTTATTAAAGTTTGGAATTTGTGCAATCACACCGATAGAGCCAACAATTGCAAACGGTGCGGCAATAATATGATCTGCGACACAAGCCATCATATAACCACCACTGGCGGCGACTTTGTCTATCGATACTGTTAACTCAATACCAGCTGACTTAAACCGCTGTAGTTGTGATGCAGCTAACCCATAACCATGTACCACGCCACCACCGCTTTCAAGACGAACTAGCACTTTATCTTTTTTAGGGTCCGCGATTGAAATAATCGCAGTCACTTCTTCGCGTAAACTTTCTACTTCATGCGCATCCATACTACCATTAAAATCAATAACGTAGAGTCGTGATTTAGGGGCTTCTTTTTCAGCTTTTTTTTGCTCTAGTTTTTGTTGCTTTTGGTAGGCTTTTAACTCTTTTTTACCTAGCGTATTATTTAAAAAGCTTTCTTTTATATTGGTAAGTTGCTCTGATAAGTCATCTATTTCTATCTCACCTTTTTTTGCTTTTGGCTTAACAGCCGAGCTTACAATTAAGGTCAAAATGACAGCGATAGCAATAACAAAGGTAATGGTTTTAGCAAAAAACAAACCGTACTCGTATAAAAATTCCAACTGTGTTCTCCATTTATAAATTTCAGCCAATTTAGCATGCTTTAAAATAAAAAAAAGCCACAATACAGTGTAATGCCGATCAGTTAAGAATATTTTTGATCGGTTGACTGATCTTTTTAACGCTTTCAAAATCCGATATCTGTCTCTGGTATCGGATTTTTTTATGCGCTTTGAAAATGAATTAGCGGTCGCTTTTAACTCTTGTGGTAGTTTTCATACATTCGAAAAATATGCTGAGCTACTTTCCCCTCAACTTATTCAGCAAGGCTTTGAACAAGCTGGTGTGGCTACCATTCGTAAAAGAAGATTGCCGCTTGAAACGGTTCTGTGGTCAATTATCGGCATGTCTTTATATCGTCAGAAATCGGTTTGGGATATTGCAACACAAATGGACATTATGTTGCCCGATAAGAAACCATTGGTCGCGCCCAGTGCGTTGGTTCAGGCAAGACAGAGGTTGGGGGAAGACGCTGTCCGAGAGGTGTTTCGCGTGATGGCAAAGCATAGCTATGAGTCTAATCAATTTGAAACCTGGGCTGGATTAAATTTGCTGGCTGTTGATGGTGTTGTCTGGCGAACGGCTGATACGCAGGAAAATCATGAAGTGTTTGAGACACAGAGTAATCAACATAGAGAGAATACTTATCCTCAGATCCGTATGGTTTGCCACATGGAAATCACCAGCCATCAACTTATCAATAGCGCCTTCTCGGGTTACCGCACCAATGAAATGAAGTTGGCCGAGGAGTTGGTAAGCACGACTCCAAATCATTCTTTAACGCTGTTTGATAAGGGGTATTACTCTCTTGGTCTGCTAAATCGTTGGCATCAAGCAGGTGAGCAAAGACACTGGATGATACCCGCGAAAAAAGACCTTCAGTATGAGGTGCTACGTAGCTTTAGCAAACAGGACCAGCATATACGTTTAACCAGCACACCACAGGCAAGGAAGAAATTCACTGACTTGCCTGAATACGTCGAAGCAAGATTAGTCACGAAAACGATAAAAGGGAAAACGTATCGAATGTTATCGTCAATGGTAGACCCAATGCGATTTCCAGGTGATGAGATGGTTGAATTATATCGATACCGATGGGAAATTGAGTTGGGCTACCGCGAGATGAAGCAATCACTTCTTAACAGCGAATATACGCTAAGAAGTAAACGCCCAGATATGATTAGGCAAGAACTATGGGGCGTACTGCTGTGCTATAACTTAATCAGGCAAGGAATGACGGCAGCAGCAGGGAAATTAGGAGGTGTGTTACCCAATCAACTCAGTTTTACCAGCTGTTCAATGGCTATTACACACTTCTTCGTTACTGTATCGTTGAGCAGTCCAGGCAATATTCCTAAAGCATACAATGCCTTACTCACGAAAATGAGCTTCTTCTTGTTACCAGAAAGGCGAGAAGACAGGAGCTACCCAAGATGGGTAAAACCAAAGCCAAAGAAGTATCCGACTAAAAAGAAAAATGCCAGTCAGCTTAACTGACTGGCATTACACTATACAGTGGCTTTTAGTACTTAATTGAATGGTTGATTATTAATTCGTCACAATCTCAGTGTTTTGCACCATTAAAAGGCGACCTCTTGAAGCTAGGTAAGTAGCAACCTGCAATTGCATTTCAGCATTCGCAGCTGCACTACCCGCAACTGTAGACGACTCACCTTCATCTTGTGCTGGTGTTAATATTGACCCATGATGACCTTGAGTAAACTTAACTAAATAGCTAGAGCCCATTTCTGTTGGCGCTTGACTGGTACTCACCGTGTCTAACCCCATAAAGTTAGCCAAAGGGACAGTACCTGCAATTGGGTTATTGGCAGTCATCGGCGGAATAACTTGATCAGGCTTGTTATTATCTGTGCCATCACCTACCACTACGTTCATGTAAACAGGTGTTTCTAGTGCTTTTACCGTAGCAGCGTAGTTAGTAGGGTCGCCACTGTCTAATGCTGTTTGAGCTGCAAATACAAACTGCGTCATCACGCCTTTAATATTAGCAAGCTTATCAGTTTCGCCGGCCATCGTTAGTGCTTTTGCAAACTCAGTAAAGCCACATGAGATACTTGCTTGCGTTTGCGCTGACTCACCACAGTTAGAAACAGCGGGGCCATCTCTGAATGCCTTAAACTCTATCGATTCAGCAGTACCTGCTTGAGAAAGTACAGAGCCTTGAATAAATGGACCAAATGCTGCTGATTCTAACAAGAAGCTGGCAATACCGCCGCCGCCACTTGCTAATGCTACAGCGTTAACCTTAAATAATGGATCTACTTGATCGGCCAATGGGCTATTAGCTTGTGCAATAAATGCAGGTGCTACAATTGAGCCCAGTGAATGGCCAATATAAGATACATCGGTATAACTGAGTGAACTATCACCGCTGAATCTTAAGCTTAAGCGTAAACCAAGTAAGTCAGCACTTGACTGACGCAAGCTATCTCTAGCTACCAATAACGAATTCAAGTTCATGTAACTAAGTACAGAGCCTTTTCCAGAAGTTGCATTAAAGTCATCATTACCGTCTAAATCAACGTCTACACCACGCTCGCCATGACGAGGATGGTCAATTGCAACTGTGGCAAAGCCTTGCAGTGAAAGCTGCGCCGTTAGTGTTAACATGCTTTCTTTTTGTGTGGTTATACCGTGTTGCATAATCACTACTGGCCAACCACCTGCTGGCATAGCAGTAAATGGCTCTAAACCTAAACCTGTACGGTATGCATTAACAACCGGTAAAATCGGCTTAGTAATTTGCACTGGCACATTAGCCATGCTCTGCACTTTGGGAAGTGAATTATATTTAGTTAAGTGTTTAGTGCTATCAAGCCCTAAATCACGAAGCTGTCCATCACTCAAAGCAGCACACATTGCATCGTTAGTGCTAATAGGATCGGTTGGGAACGCTTCACCAGCTTGCGCTTTATAGCCTAAAATAGCGACAGCACTATCACACATACCTTGCCAGTAAGTATCGTTTAAATCACTGATCTCTTTACCTTCAGGCGTGCCTAAATACATAGGTAATTGAATGCTGCCTTTTTGATACTGTGCAGCTTGGAACACGTCAGGTACAGTCACTCCCTGCAATGCAAAAGCTTGTTGTACGTTAGCCATAGGCTGAGTTGGAATTTGCAACGCAGGGGTTGGAATTGTTGGCTCTGTTAAGCTTGCTGCTAAAATCTTTTTAATCGTGCCAAGCACTGGTCCTGCTGATTGCATTGTCATAGCAGCAGAAAAAATAATATCGTCTTTTGTAATATCACCAGAGCTTACTACTACGTTTTCATAACTATTCACAGCTCCTTGCAGCGCAAGTTGTGATGGCGTTACTAAAGGCGCTTCTTGTTTAACAGTGGCATATGTTGAAGATGGTTCAATTGCACGCCCTTCTGAATCTTTTAGCCCAGTCGTTAATACATTAATATATGAGCTACCTGCTTTAAATGGTTTAAGTGGAATAATGGCCACCGCATCGCCTGAAGCTTGGGTCACAAAATCAACACCAAAGGTTAATTCGCCCACTAATTTACATGCAGCACCGGCTGGTGCTTGTGAACATTCGGCATCTGTTAAGCTTGCACCCATTATAACTTCAAAAATACGAACAGAACCTGGGGTGCCCGCTGATGTAGCATCTAGGCTTACATTAGGTGGAAAAGTTAAATCAATTTTAAATGGAACTTGGGTAGACCAACCATCAAGCGCGCCTAAGGCTAACTGTGGATCGGCATATGCTGCGCGAGGGATTGAAACGTTTTCGTCATTTAATTCCCCAGGAATATTCAATGTGCCATCGCGCGTACCGCTCATTAATAAGTCATTAGGAACCGAAATTACACCATTAGCAGGGTCAAATTTTACCGTAGCTTTTGGAATAACTGTAACCGAGTCATTTTTTACATCTTCTAACGTTTCTCCGCCGCCACAGCCTGCTAGAGCAGCTGCAACAGAGAGCGAGAGTAGCATTTTTTTCATATTGTTCTCCGCACAAATCTTATTTTTATAGTGTGTTTATAGTCAGTGTAATTAAGTTAAAACAATGTAACCAGTATATTAATGAGACATTAGACCAGTTAAACTTAACGTAAAGTTTCTAGTTTCGCCACCTATATTTGCAATAAATTCGATTACTTGTCGATTTGCTATGTTAAAATCAAAAAAAATCTAAACATTGGTACTTTTATGCATACCTATCAAGCAACTGAAAACGCACTCAAAGACAAAGTGATTTTGATCACAGGCGCAGGTGATGGTATTGGCCGTGTCGCAGCTATTTCCTATGCTAAACATGGTGCAACCGTTATTTTATTAGGAAAAACAACTAATAAACTAGAATGTGTATATGACGAAATCGTCAATGCAGGCTACCCACAGCCAGCTATTGTGCCTATGGACTTAAAAGGTGCAACCAAGCAGAACTATCGTGATTTAGCCGCAACTATCGAAAGTCAGTTTGGTCGCTTAGATGGGTTATTAAATAATGCGGGTATTTTAGGTACTTTAGGCCCATTGGAACATTTTTGTTCATCAACATTTGAAAACGTCATGAAAGTAAACGTGACGGCACAAGCCATGATCACAAAAGCATTGTTTCCTGTTATGCGCAAATCAAAGAGTGCCTCAGTGGTATTTACTTCTTCGGGTGTTGGTCGTAAAGGAAGAGAGTTTTGGGGACCATACGCTATTTCTAAATTTGCGGTAGAAGGTATGATGCAAACGTGGGCGTGTGAAGTCGAAAAAACGCCAATTCGTGTTAACTGTATCAACCCAGGCGCAACGCGTACATCAATGCGAGCAAGTGCTTTCCCGGGCGAAGACCGAGATTTACTTGCGACTCCTGAAGATCTAATGCCAACATACCTGTATTTAATGAGCGATGACTCAAAAGATATCAATGGCCAATCTTTGGATGCACAAGCTAAAAAATAACGCTTAGTTATTTAAATATGTTAAAAAGCCGCTATTAAAGCGGCTTTTTGTTTTTCATAATGATTTAACCAAAATCTCGCTTACTTGCGTTTAGTCGGTTTTACACGTTGGTTGTGCTTTTTAACTGCTTTACGAATTTGATTTATTTTCGCGCGCTTATCTTTACGCTTTTCAGGGATAACCGACAGCTTAGTTTGCGTTTCTTTACCAAGTTTAACTGTTTTACGTAAATAGTTAACCGTATCCAAATCGTACTCAATCCAGCCACCCTGTGGTACACGCTTATCAAGCTCTAATTTACCGTAACGAATACGAATAAGACGTGATACTTCCACATCTTGTGATTGCCATAAACGACGAACTTCACGGTTACGACCTTCGTTAAGTGTTACGTTGTACCAACGGTTAATGCCTTCACCGCCCATAGGCTTAATACCGGTAAATTTAGCCGGACCATCTTCAAGCTCTACACCACGAAGTAAGTTTTTCATTGCTTCGTCAGTCACTTCACCAAATACACGTGCTGAATATTCGCGTTCAACCTCGTAACTTGGGTGCATTAAACGATTTGCTAATTCACCGTCATTGGTAAAAAGCATCAGCCCTGACGTATTAACATCTAATCGCCCTACTGCTATCCAACGATCGCCATCAATGCGAGGCAAACGGTCGAAAACCGTTCGGCGACCTTCTGGATCTTTACGGGTACTTAGTTCGCCTTCAGGCTTGTTGTACATAATTACACGACAAATTCTGTCTGCTTTTTCTTCAATTTTAACAGTGTGACCGTCAACACGGATTAAATCGGTTTCTTCAACCCTGTCACCTAATTTTGCCACTTTACCATTTACACTCACGCGATTAGCGTCGATGTATTTTTCCATTTCACGTCGTGAACCTACCCCTGCACGGGCTAGGACTTTTTGTAACTTTTCACCTTGTATACTCATTCGGATGGTTCTCTCACAGAAGGATCACTTAATAACTGGGTAATTTTACTTTGCTGTTGCTCTGGCAATGCGGGTAAATCATGAAGTCCCGTTATCGAAAAATAATCTAAAAATTGTTTAGTCGTTGCATAAAGTGCCGGTTTACCGGGTACTTCTTTATGCCCAACTACTTTAACCCACTCTCTTTCAAGCAGCGTTTTAATAATATTTGAGCCAGTTGCTACGCCCCGCACTTGCTCAATTTCACCACGGGTAATGGGTTGCTTATAGGCAATTAGCGACAGGGTTTCGAGTAAGGCTCGAGAGTACTTAGGGGCACGTTCTTGCCATAAATTACTCAACCATGGGCTTAAACTACTACACGCTTGAAAACGATAACCACTGCCTACCTCAACTAAACGTATTCCACGCGTTTGATAGTGAACTTGAATGGCCTCTACAGCATCATTAATGCGCGCCATAGAAATTGCTAAGTCGTTTAAAACCGTGTCCTTAAGATGACGTTTTGATACGGGCTTATCTGCCACAAAAATCGCCGCTTCAATGATTTCAATTAATTGTTCATCACTAATTCGCCGACCTACCATAATCACTCTTAAGTTAATAAAAACACACAGCCATCTATTATGACAGAACAACCGCAAACTAGGAAAACATATTGTGTAAATAACTCAATAATGGATGAAACATACGCTATTAGAGCACCATTAAAATATTAAATACCCACAGTTTGTATTAAACAAAGATGCACTCTAACTTTTAGCAACTTCACTCTTTTTACTTCAGCAAAACATTATAATTTCAGCGCAAAAAGCCCAGCATAGGCTGGGCTTCAGTCAGTGCATCTAACACTTAAATTTAGATTGCAGCGTTTTGGTAACGCTTAACGAAGTCAGTAACGTTTTGGCCATTACACTTTAATGTGTTTAGGTTACCAATTTGCTTACGTACTGGTTGTAAGCCTTGCTTTAATGCAGTTATACATAACTGTGTTTCTTGATGTGTATCTTTTGCAAATACTTCAACTTTTGATGCTGCAGGTTGTACTGCAGTTTGCGCTTTTGCAATATCGCGAATGTCTTGACCGTTACATAGGATACTTTTTGAATAACGAGATAAGTATATACCATGCTTTGCTGCCATTTTACGTGCAGCTGAAAAACCTTCATTGGCGCTTACTACACATAAGTTTGACTCTAATTTGTTGTCTTTGCTGTAATACGCATTGCTTTGTGCAGAAGCGGTAACAGAAACAAAAAGAGAGGCAGCTAAAAGTAATTGAGTTTTCATCAGGTAGTCCTATTTGAACGAGTTAAACAAACGATTTTTGCGCATTATATAGACAACTTTTAACATATCAATTGAATATTTTATTTATTTTATTATTTAATATCGCATTTACAATGTTTAAACATTAAGCAGTAATTGATCAACATTTGTGCAGTTATTTTCTCATTTCAGTCATGTTATGTCGCTCTAAATGCTGATACAATTTAGCCAATAATGAAAATAAATTTGAAGGTAAACTTTATGAAAGTGATTTCTTTTAATATCAACGGCCTGCGTGCTCGCCTCCATCAGTTACAAGCTATTATTGATAAACACCAGCCAGATATTATTGGTCTTCAAGAGATCAAGGTGCACAATGAAGCGTTTCCGCTAGACGATGTACAAAAGATGGGTTACCACGTTTATTTTCATGGGCAAAAAGCGCATTACGGTGTGGCAATGTTATGCAAAAAAGAGCCTAAATCGGTATTAAAAGGGTTCACTACCGACACCGATGAGTCGCAAAAGCGCATGATCAGTGTCACTGTAGAACAAGAAAATGGCCGTGACCTGCATGTAATGAATGGTTATTTCCCTCAAGGCGACAACATTAATCACGAAACCAAGTTCCCGTACAAGCGTCAATTTTATCAAGATTTAATGACTCACTTAAATAGCCATTTCACCCCTGATCAAGATGTAATTGTCATGGGAGACATAAATATCTCACCAACCGATTTAGATATTGGTATTGGCGAGGTAAACGCAAAACGTTGGTTAAAAACGGGGAAATGTTCATTTCAACCCGTTGAACGCGAGTGGCTTGCTACCCTATTAAACTGGGGTTTCAAAGACACCTTCAGAGAACAAAATCCAGAAACTAACGACCAATACTCTTGGTTTGACTATCGTTCAAAAGGGTTTGTTGATAACCGCGGCCTTCGAATTGATGTGGTACTGGCAACGCACGACTTAGCAGCTCGCTGTATCGACACTGGTATAGATTACGAATTACGTGCTATTGATAAACCGTCAGATCATGCGCCTATTTGGTCAGAGTTTAATTAACGATTATGTTGAGCGCGCAATTACAAGGGTTACTGTGGGTTGTTGTCATCGTTATCGGCTTTTTAAGCATTAACAAATCAACATACAGTCACTTATTTAATACCCCAGCAAGACAAACAGGTGTATTTGCTTGTGCGCTGGTGCTCGCTTTCTTATGGCGTATCAAGGCCGGTATTTTGCCCGGTCTCGACTTGCATATATTAGGTATAACCGCGGTTACTCTAACACTAGGGTGGCGCCTTGCTATTTTAAGTTGTGCACTGGCAACAGCGCTTTTAACTGCTTTTGGACAAATAACACTAGAATTAGTGGCATTAAAACTCATTATTAGTGCCTTTATACCGGTGTTATTCACCTATTTAGTTTTTATTGTCTGTTATCACTATTTAGCACGGCATTTTTTTATCTATATATTTGTTTGTAGCTTTTTAACGGCAGGTGTTGTTGCCTGCGTTAACATTATACTCGGTGGTGCTTTTTATTATGCAATAGGTGAATACAGTTGGCATGAGCTGAGCGAGAATTATATTTACCTAAGTCCTATTTTGGCCTTTCCTGAAGCTATGCTAAACGGTATGGCAATCACTGTACTGATCACCTATCGCCCACATTGGGTAAAAACTTTTTTTGATAAGGACTATTTAGGCTCATGAGTCTTCATTACCATTGCCCTATTTGTAAACAGCCACTAGCGCTCGATGATAAAACATTACGATGCGATAATAAGCACAGCTTCGATTTTGCCAAAGAAGGCTACGTAAACTTACTCCCTGTGCAGAACAAAAATTCTAAACAGCCTGGCGATTCGTTAGAAATGGTACAGGCTAGGCGCTCATTTTTAGAACAAGGTTATTATGGCTTTTTACAAACGGCTTTAGCCAATATCGTTAAGCCACTTAATGCCGAAATAGTGATTGATTTGGGGTGTGGTGAAGGGTTTTATACTCATGCCATTGCTAACAGCAGCCAAGCTAACGTATATGGTGTTGATATATCAAAGTCGGCAGTAAAGTATGCTGCAAAACGTTACAAACAATGCCATTTTAGCGTTGCTTCAATCAGCCAAGCGCCTTTTGATGATCAGCTTGCTGACGTATTAGTTAGTGTATTTGCGCCTTTATTTGACAGTGAACTTGCGCGTCTGATTAAAAATAACGGTCGCTTAATTGTGGCAAGCCCAGGCCCAACTCACTTGAAAGAACTAAAAGATTATATTTATAGCAACGTAAACGAACACACTGAAATAGCAGCACCTGCGGGCTTTGAAAATACATCGCAACAATTAATCACAGAGCAGGTATCGCTTACATTTAACGATGTTAAAAACTTAATTATGATGACACCATTTGCGTGGAAGTTCAGGCCAGAACATTGGCAAGCACTTGAGCAAAAACAACAGCATAGCGTCACCTTGTCATTTTATGTCACGCAATTTACTAAAACTGCTCTTTAGTAAACGTTTTATCCATTTTATCGAACATATCTTTTAGTAATTCGGCAAGCTCCAAATAGCGGGGCTTGTTTTTCCCCATTTGCGCGTCATAACCGTTAGCAACCATTTTTGCAAATAACTCGTTATACCATTGCAGCATAGCGGGCTCTAATTCAGTTTGTGCACGTTTACCCAACCATAAAAGCCCTTGCAATGGCAACGAGATAAAAAACAGACTACTGGCAATCGCTTGGGGCAGAAAATCCGAGCCTAAGTAATTAATCTGAAAAAACAGGGTCAGCATGGCTAATATTGGCATTACTGTAATCGCAAGCTCAGTGGCTCTGATCACTTTAAATTCTGCAAATAATGGCGCAACCTCTTTACGCATTGGCCACGTTTTAGCATAAGAACGCCCTAATTGAACTTGCGACATCACACTTTTTTGCATTAATAAATCCTCACCGTCACGGTTTGTAACACTTCAACAAACGTAATACCTATAAAAGTGTAACACAATTATAGCTGCTTTCACTTTATCGGTAAAAATGCTTAATTTCATAAGTAAAACTCACAAAAAGCATAAATTATCGAAAGAATTTCACAAAGCCCTTTCAATAAAGTCAACTACACTTTAGTCTACACTCATTTGAGCCTACAGGGCTTATACATCAACCAAGTGTACTGATTAATACTTAAATGGAAAATGAATCTATGCCAACACTCCTAAATAATCCAAACCATGTTTTGGTACTCAATTGTGGAAGCTCAAGTCTGAAGTTTGCGATTATTGATGCAAGCACAGGAAACGACATTATTTCAGGTTTAGCTGAGCGCCTAGGTGATGATGCTCCCTCAATCAAATATAAGTTCAAGGGAGAAAAAACCACTATCAAGCTTGCTGCTAATCAAGCACATGCTCATGCAATTGATACGCTGGTTGATTTAATAAAAGATCACAACCTAGACGAGCAATTAGTGGCAGTGGGTCATCGTGTAGTTCATGGCGGCGAGCATTTTACCCAATCTGTGTTAATCGACGAAAACGTCATTTCAGGTATTACCCAAGCAGCCACATTAGCTCCTTTACATGGCCATGCTAATTTACTGGGTATTTCATCTGCACAAGCATCATTTAAAGATTTACCACAAATAGCCGTGTTTGATACGGCATTTCATCAGACCATGGATGAAGTTGCTTATCTATATGCCCTTCCTTATAAGCTTTATAAAGACTTTGGGGTTAGGCGCTATGGATTTCATGGCACCAGCCATTTTTATGTGGCGGGTCAAACCGCTAAAATGTTGTCTTTACCTGTTGAAGAAAGTAACTTTATTAGCGCCCACTTAGGTAATGGTTGCTCTGTGTGTGCGATTAAAAACGGAAAAAGTGTCGATACCAGTATGGGCTTAACCCCACTTGAAGGACTAGTTATGGGTACGCGTTGTGGCGACATTGACCCAGGCTTGTTTAACTTTTTAACCACACAGCTTGATTACACTGCGCAGCAAATTGATGACCTGCTAAATCAAAAGAGTGGCTTATTAGGAATAAGCGAGTTATCAAACGATTGCCGTACTATTGAAGAGGCTGCTATTGCTGGCAACTCGCAAGCCATGCTGGCACTTAATATGTTTTGCTACCGCTTAGCAAAACAAATAGCCGCCTATATGGTACCGCTACAAAAATTAGATGCAGTTATTTTTACCGGTGGGATTGGCGAGAATTCCGATATCATTCGAGAAAAAGTACTCACACAGTTAGCCTTTTTAGGTATCAATTTAGACCCTCAAGCAAACCTTGATGCACGGTTTGGCCAAGCTGGATTAATTAGTACCACCAATTCAACAAGCAAAGCGGTGGTTATGCCAACCAACGAAGAATGGGTTATTGCACTTGATGCCGCAAACATCAGCAAGGAGTTATAATATGGCTCGTCGTATTATGTTGGTTCCTATCTCTACAGGGGTAGGTTTAACCTCAGTATCAGTTGGTTTAGTAAGAGCGCTGGAACAAAAGACGGTTAAGGTTAATTTTTTTAAACCTATCGCCCAACCGCGCGCAGGCGAAACTGGCCCTGAAAAGTCTACTCAAATTGTCACTCAAGGCTCACCAATTAATCCGCCAACACCGTTTGCACTCGATTACGCAGAGCAAATGATTGGCGATGGTAAAGGTGATGATTTATTAGAGGAAATTGTTGAACGTTTTCAAAGTAAAATAAACGATGACGAAGTGGCCATAATCGAAGGAATGGTGCCTACTCGTCGCCAACCTTATGCGGGTCGCATAAACCGTGAAATTGCACAAACCTTAGGGGCCGATATTGTATTTGTGCTTACTCCTGGAAATTACAGTATTACCCAAATTGAAGATCGCCTTGAAATTGCTGCCGGAAATTACGGTGGCATTGATCACCCTCGTGTGCTGGGTTGTATTTTCAACAAAGTAAATGCTCCTCTAGATGAAGAAGGTCGCGCTCGCGCTGATTTAGTCGATACTTACAAGCCAGAAGCACTGGATAACGAGCTTAATCGCCTAGCCTCTTTACCTATTTTTAGAAAAAATCCTTTTATGTTACTTGGTGCAATTCCATGGGACTTTGAGCTAGTAGCGCCGCGCGTTAAAGATTTAAGTGCTTATTTAAAAGCCACTATTATTAACGAAGGCGATATGGTGCACCGTCGTCTTAGACGCATTACTTTTTGTGCACGCACAGTATCCAATATTTTAAATTATTTTACCCCAGGTGCATTGCTAGTTACCCCAGGCGATCGCTCAGATATACTGGTAGCAGCCTGTTTGTCTGCTATGAACGGTACCAAACTAGGTGCTATTTTGCTCACCGGTGGCTTTGAGCCTGAGCCGCGTATTATGGCGTTATGCGAACAGGCCATGCAAACAGGTCTGCCTATTTTAGCAACCGAAGGCGATACTTGGCGTACCTCATTATTGCTGCATAACTTTAACCTAGAAGTGCCAAGCGATGATGAACAACGCATTGAAAAAGTAAAAGATCATAATGCAGAATATATAGATTCTGATTGGTTAGACAGCTTAGCTAAAAGTGTGGGGAAAACGCGTAAACTATCCCCTCCTGCTTTTAGATACTTATTAACTGAAAAAGCCCGCAAAGCCGATAAAACAATTGTACTACCTGAAGGTAACGAACCTAGAACCATTAAAGCAGCCGCTATTTGTGGCCAGCGCGGCATTGCTAAAACTATTTTATTGGGTGACCGTGATGAAATATTACGTATTGCAGAGCAACAAGGCATTGAGCTCAACGAGCATGTAACCGTTGTTGAACCAAGCAGTATTATAAATGGCTACGTGGCACCTATGGTGGAAATCCGTAAAAATAAAGGCCTTACTGACGTAATAGCCAAAGAGCAGCTACAAGATCACGTGGTACTTGGCACCATGATGCTAGAGCAAGGAAAAGTCGATGGTCTGGTATCGGGTGCGGTAAACACCACTGCCAATACCATTCGCCCACCGTTACAGTTAATTAAAACCGCGCCAGGTTCATCATTAGTGTCATCTGTGTTCTTTATGCTATTGCCTGATCAGGTACTGGTTTATGGTGATTGCGCAATTAATCCCGATCCTAATGCCGAACAACTGGCCGACATTGCAATTCAATCTGCCGACTCAGCAGCGGCATTTGGCATTGAGCCTCGCGTAGCCATGATAAGTTACAGTACGGGTGATTCAGGCAGTGGGGCTGATGTAGAAAAAGTGCGAGCGGCAACTAAGCTTGCCCAGCAAAAGCGCCCTGATCTAATTATCGATGGGCCACTACAGTACGATGCGGCAATTATGGAAAGTGTAGCAATTAAAAAAGCACCAAACAGCCCTGTTGCGGGCAAAGCAACGGTGTTTATATTCCCTGATTTAAATACCGGCAACACCACCTATAAAGCAGTACAGCGAAGCGCTGATTTGATCAGTATTGGTCCTATGTTACAAGGGATGCGTAAACCGGTTAACGACTTAAGCCGTGGCGCATTAGTCGACGACATAGTGTACACCATTGCTTTGACAGCCATACAAGCAGCACAAGTTGAGGCACTTAATTAACCCCTTTCATTTACATGTGCCTTTTATAGCCTAGCCAATTTTTAATTAATTATTAATAGGTTAGGCTATTTATACCTTACAACCCCCAAGCTTATCCACAGAAATTGTGGACAATTATTTTTTAATTAGTAAAAACTTTAACAACGGCTAAGTTTGAGCCTTTAATTTAGATTCAATACTCTATACTATAAAGCTATTATATTGCTGCTAGCGATGGGTTTTATGTCAAAACAAACACTACAACTACACAGTACTGTTTTATCAATTCATAGTTTAGCGCTTGATGCTGACATTCCCCCTGCACTGTTAAAACAACCATTGTTTTTTATTTCAAAAACGCACGATGAACTGTCGGTTGTCTGCCCTGATGAGTTTATAATTGACAGCCAAGATACAGAGTCAAATTGGCAAGCACTGGAAGTAATTGGCCCCTTAGGGTTTTCGTTAACCGGTATCATGGCAAATATTTCAGGGGTGTTAGCAAGAGCTGGCATATCGATTTTTTCAATTTCAACCTACGACACCGACTATATTTTAGTAAAAAAACAAACGGTCAACAAAGCAATCGCTGCTCTTAAAGCCGATGGCTACAACGTGGTAACTTAATTAATAATGAAATCTGAAGACGTTAGCTATTTAACTAAAAATAAAATTGGCCGAAGCGCAATACAAATAACGAGTCCATTCAGTGGCAAAGTGATGCCAATGGACGCCCACCCTGAAGCTTTTTTCCGCTTTGGAACTTTAGGTCCAGGGATTATTGTCAGTTTATCAAGCCATAAAGTGTTAGCGCCATTTAATGGGACTTTGTTGCAAGTTAAAAGCGGCGGGTGCGAATTTATTCTAAAAGCTAAAAATGGCTTAAAAGTATTAATAAACTTAGCCGTTCCTGATTCGCAAACTCTCACACATACTCATATTGCCCAGCTTAATGGCAGCAAAATAACCAAAGGCCAACGGCTTGCTTATTTTGATTTGCGTGAACTCGATGCGCCTATTTTAGCCAGCCTTATTATTCTCAATGGCCACGATTTAGGCACTTTTCATTATTCTCACCCGCAGGTCAATGCAGGTGTAGATACCTTATTAACTATTATCAAAAAGAAGTAGATTTATGATCACTCTCTATGGCATTAGCAACTGCGACACTATTAAAAAAGCAAAAAAATACTTAAGCGATAATGACATCGCATTCACTTTTCATGACTATCGTAAAGACGGCGTTAATTACAGTATGGTCAGCGATTTTGCAGAGCATATTGACTGGGAGCAACTTGTTAATAAACGTGGTATAACATACAGAGCCTTGTCTGATGAGCAAAAGCAAAGTTTAACTAAGCAAACTGCTATCGATATATTGGTTGAACAACCTGCAATGATTAAACGCCCTGTTCTTATTAATAACGGGCAATACCATTTAGGCTTTAAAGCAGCCCAGTACGATGAGATCTTTAAATAATGACTCACCCAGTAATTACCCTAGCCCAAGCTTTAATTCAGCGTGAATCCGTTACCCCTGAAGATTCAGGCTGTCAACATATGATGAATGAGCGTCTAAGCGCAATTGGCTTTGACATCGAATCGCTGTTTTTTACCGACACCCTCAACACTTGGGCACGAAAAGGGTCGCAATCACCACACTTTTGTTTTGCAGGTCATACCGATGTGGTGCCCACTGGGCCTGAAAAAAATTGGCAGCACCCCCCTTTTGCTGGGCTAATTGAAGACGGGTTATTACATGGCCGTGGCGCAGCCGACATGAAAGGCTCACTGGCAGCCATGGTTGTGGCAACAGAGCGTTTTGTAACCAAGCACCCTGATCATAAAGGCTCTATCTCGTTTTTGATCACCTCAGATGAAGAAGGCCCTTTTATCAACGGCACTACCCGCGTAATAGATACTTTAGAAGAGCGCGGAGAAAAAATTGATATGTGTCTTGTTGGCGAGCCTTCATCGCGCGATGTGCTCGGAGATGTGGTTAAAAACGGTCGTCGTGGTTCACTCACTGGTTTTCTAACCATAGCCGGTGTACAAGGGCATGTGGCTTACCCACATTTAGCACAAAACCCAATTCATTTAGCCACGCCAGCTTTAACTGAGCTAAGCCAAACTGTGTGGGATATGGGTAATGACTTTTTCCCAGCCACCAGCTTTCAAATCTCTAACATTAATGGTGGCACAGGTGCTGGTAATGTGATCCCCGGTGAGCTTGAAGTACAATTTAACTTTAGGTTTAGCACTGAAGTTACTCATCAGCAGCTGCAACAAAAAGTGAACGCGATTTTACAAAAACACAATTTGAATTACGAACTAAATTGGATTGTAAACGGCCTACCGTTTTTAACCGATCACGGTCCGTTAGTTGATGCTACAGTCGCTGCCATTAAATCAGTAACTGGCTTAACCACTAACTTAGAAACAACAGGTGGAACCTCAGATGGCCGCTTTATTGCCCAAACTGGCGCTAAAGTAATCGAGCTGGGGCCACGTAACGCCACAATTCATAAAGTGGATGAGTGTGTCAGTACAGACGACCTAATCGCGCTGGCGGATATTTATGAGCAAATATTAGAACAACTGTTAACTTAATGAATGCAAATAAAGAACTCACACAGTGCATCACCGGCCAAAGTGATGCACACCTAGTTGCTATACAAAACCATTATTTGCATGCCAATATTGTCAACGACTTTATTGCACTGCAATCAGCGGCCGCATCCGCTGGCTTTGATTTATGTATTGCATCAAGCTTTCGGGATTTTAATCGTCAATCGGCTATTTGGAATGCTAAATTTTCAAATAAGCGCGTGGTGTTAAACAAAGCGCAAAAAGCCGTTGAGCTAAATTCACTGAGTGATATTGAAAAATGTACCGCCATTATGCTGTATTCAGCACTGCCTGGAGCAAGTCGCCACCATTTAGGCACTGACTTAGATATTTTTGATAAAAGCGCAGTGAGTGACGATTATGAGTTGCAACTAACCCCCGATGAATATCAGCATGGCGGACCTTTTGCCGAACTGAGTCAATGGCTAGACACTCACCTAGCAGAATTTGGATTTTATCGGCCTTATCAGCACGATTTAGGCGGTGTTGCCCCTGAGCTTTGGCATATTAGCCACATTGCGCAATCAGAGCAGCTTATGAGCCATTTATCACTTGAGGTATTACACAACTGTATTAAAGAGAGTGATTTATTAGGTAAAGACGCTATTTTAAACCACTTACCTGCTTTATATGAGCGCTTTGTGATCAATGTCAGTCCACCAGCTAAGCAGTGTTAGTTAGTTTTTTTGTTTAACGTAAAAACCAATATCGCTAATAAAATGATACTGCTGGAGAGCATAAATTGTAGAGTTAATGTTTCCGATAAAAATACCGCTCCTACAATAGCCGCCAAAACGGGCACGCATAACTGCACTATAGCTGCATGCGTGCTTTTTAATAATGGCATAGCCACGTACCAAATACTGTAACCAACACCCGATGCTATCGCACCTGAGCCGATGGCAAGTAACACCCCTTCCATACGAATATTTTTAAGCTGGCTCATGCCCACAACAA
This sequence comes from Pseudoalteromonas sp. DL-6, assembly GCF_004328665.1. NCBI lineage: Bacteria > Pseudomonadati > Pseudomonadota > Gammaproteobacteria > Alteromonadales > Pseudoalteromonadaceae > Pseudoalteromonas > Pseudoalteromonas sp. DL-6. The sequence continues at coordinate 1,408,783 of NZ_CP019770.1, read as the reverse complement.
TCAAAATAGGTAGCGCCAATAAGCTGCGAATAAAGTTATAAGTATTGGCCCTAAGTGGTGACACACACGCTTTGCCTCTAATGCTATAAATTCCCCATGCCACGCCACTTATGCTCATTAATAATGCCGCCATTAACGGTGGTGCTGTTTGCGAGGGTAGCATTAAGTAAACAAAAGCCGCAAACGCCACAATAAATGCAAGCCATTGCACAGCAGATAAGCGCTCTTGTTTATATATACCCCAACCAATCATGGTAAATTGCACCGCAGAAAATAAAATAAGCGCGCCCAAGCCGGTATCTAGCTCTATATAGGCAACAGAAAAACACAGCGCGTATATCAGCAAGCTCGCACTGCTTCGCCAACTTCCGGTATCATTAATAACGGGGCTACTTAATTGTGCTTTTTTATTTAACTGCCTTGTATAAAGCAGCATAATAATAGCCAAACACACCGCCCCGCTGAATAGCCGTATAACAGTAAAATTCCACGCATCAATATAACCTTGGGCTAACGCTAAACGACACAATAACGAATTGGCAGCAAAAGCAACTAACGCGATAATAGTAAACAGAGTGGCTTTCAAATGAATTCCTAACCTAAAAAATAGCACCGCTTTAGACACGGTTACGTTAATTATTAACCTTTAGACGTTAACATGATTATTTTTTAATAATAAAGGGTTTTTAATCTATGTTTATACACTACGCTTTTTTACAATCTTTCACACCTACATTTATAAGCCATGTGTTAACCTTACAAAATAGATAAAAGGAGTGCGTGTGCGTCACATTTTAATTTTCAGTTTTTGCTTTATTGTAAGTGGTTGCAGCACTATAGGCTTTGACGATCTGTTTAATGATTATGCCACAAACACCACCCCTGTTAGGCAAGCTATTAGCAATAATAATATTGAAAATGCACGCACCCTTATAAAAACCAACAGTAAAGCCCACAGTAATTATTTACTGAACCAATTAGAGCAAGGGCGTATTGCTGATTTAGCTAATAATCCAGATAGTGCGCAAACATATTTTGAAACTGTCTACCAACAGATGCAAGCAAAGCGCCAAGCAGCCAAAATACAAGTAAGTGCAGGGCTTGAACAAAGTAATGCGCTGTTAACTAACGATTCAGCAATAGGTTATATCCCACCAGCCTACGAAATGAGTATGTTGCATAGCTACAAAGCACTTAATTATGTTTATAAACGCGATATTGAGAGCGCGTTAGTTGAAATACGCCGTGCCAATAAAGTACAAGTTGATGCACTACTCGATAATCAAAGCGAGTTTGATAATGCCGTTGCTCAAGCACAGCAACACTACCCAGACATGGATAATTTAACTCGCTCGGTAAAAAATGGCTTTCAAAATGCGTACACGTTTTACTTATCAGGGTTGTTATATGAAACGGCAAAGCAAGGCGATGATGCCTACATAGACTATAAAAAAGCGCTCGAAATACAACCTAACAATCCGTATTTACAGCAAGATATATTGCGCCTTGCTAAGCAGCAAGGTTTTGCGGATGACTACCAGCAATTTAAGCGACAGTTTGGTGAAGTAAACGCCATAGATAAAAATCAAGGCGAAGTAGTTATATTATTTGAACAAGGCCTGATACCAAAACAGCACGAGTTTAAATTGCGATTGCCTATTTATACTTCGCAGGGAGATGCCCGCTTTTATAGCCTAGCAATGCCCGTTTATATAAATAATGCCTACAGCAGCGCAGTAAATAATATAAAGGTTAATAACCAAGTATTAGCATTAAGTCCGTTAGTGCATTTAGAAGCACTGGCTGCTAAAACCTTAGAGCAGCAAGTAGCTGGGCGTGTTTCAAGGCAAATATTACGCCTTGTCGCTAAAGAAAAAATGCGTGCAGAGCTTGCGCGCAGTGCCGGTGATGTGGGGAACATTTTAGCAAATTTATATAATCTTGCATCTGAGCAAGCAGATACGCGCAGTTGGCTTACCCTGCCTAATCAGATCAGCCTTGCTCGCAGTGCCGTAAAAGCAGGCGAACATACTTTAAATGTTGGCTCACAACCGCCAATAAATTTTACCGTTAGTAAGCAAGGGTTAACGTTAATCTACCTAACCTCTGTTAATAACTATTTTAACTCCCATGTAGTGCAACTTTAGGAGCCATCATGAAATACATACTTCCCGTTATTGCGTTAATTATGCTCAGCGCATGTAGCAGCCGACCTGTAACCTCAGGTATTGGGGTTGAGCAAACTGCCGACGCTTACAAAGAGCAGCTCAACGTTAATAACCCGCAATTAGCTAAAAAGCTTTTAATTAGTGATGTAAAAACGCGTCAAACAAATAACCTGACCGATGTAGTGGTTACTTTAGCGAGTACCTATAAAAAGTCGCAATACTTACAGTATCAATTTAACTGGTTTGATAAAGATGGCTTTGTTATTAAAGGCAATCACTCACCGTGGCAAGCCCTAACATTATTTGGCTTTGCTAAAACTCAGCTTGCAGGACTAGCACCTAGCTCTAATGCCGTTACCTTCTCATTAGCTGTAAGAGAAGTTTCAACCGACGCACAAGAATTTAAAGATTAAAGGAAATCATGATGATCAATAAACAATTTAAATCACTGTCTAGTTATGCAATTTTAGGCTTAGCGGCACTGACACTTGCAGGCTGTGCCAACAAAGCTGTTGTCAGCTATGGTGATGCCCAAGCCGTAGAAACCACAGATATAAACTTTGGCTCTACTGACTTACAAAAAGTTGCCTCGCAAATGACCGACTCTCTGCTTAGTTCGCCTGTGGTTGGGACTATGACCGCCAATACACGCCCTGTGGTATTTGTAGAGCGTATTAAAAATAAAACCAGTGAACACATAGATACAGAATCAATCACCGACTCAATCTCTACTCAATTACTGCGTAGCGGCAAATTTAGATTTGTTGATATGACCCGTGTAGAGGCGGTTCGTGAGCAAATTACATTTCAAAACGAAGACGCCTTAGTCAACCCAAGTACTGCGGTGGCTTTTGGTAAGCAAATTGGTGCGCAATATATGCTGTACGGTAACCTATCAAGCATTGTTAAATCTAATGCAGATAAAGCCGATGTGTACTACAAATTTACAATGCGTTTAATGGATATGCAAAGCGGCCTTGTTGAATGGGCTGACGAAACTGAAATTCGTAAAACGCGTGAAAAATCAACGTTTGGTTGGTAATAACAGGAGCGAATTATGAAAACGCTTAGCTTAATTTTATGCGCTTTATTAGTAGTAAGTACCCCAACGTTTGCCAAGTACGAACGCAATAAAGCCGTTCCTGTACAGCAAGTACTATTTGGTAAAGTAAAGTCGGTTCGCACTATTACTGAGCAACAATTAGTACAAGACAAAAGTAACGGCTGGAAAACCTTTGGCGGTGCCTTACTAGGCGGTGTTATTGGTAACCAGTTTGGCGGCGGCAGTGGTCGTACTGTAGCGACTATTTTAGGATCGGTGATTGGTGGTAACGTTGCTCATAATCAGCAGCAAACACAGCGCTATGAACACACACAGCTCGTTGAATTACTAATACAAGTAGAAAGTGGAGAGCAATTTATGGTGGTACAAGACAGCGATCCCGCTATGCGTTTTCACCAAGGGGATAATGTTCGCCTTATCTACTTAACCAATAACACGGTGCGAGTAGATAGCGCGTATTAAGCTTCTTGCAAGGGTATAGCTGAAAAAAACCTAACTTAGGTAACTAAGTTAGGTTTTTTTAAAGATTAATTACCTTTATTTTAAGCTGGTTCTTTTGCCCAAAGCTGCTCATTTTCATGCATTTCATATAAGCCGTGAGCACGATTTATAAGTAAGTTTGCAAAGTCGGCTTGGGTTTTATCTCGTGCACCCGCGGTAATAATTTGGTCGGCTTTTAACTGCCACTGCAATGAAAAATAACGCATGGCATCGCGTGCATCTTTTGCTGCAGACGCTTCAGCGTGATCGGTTGGTAAACGACCGGTGATCACCCAGTAGCTTTTACCGTTTTGCGCTTTAAATTTCCAAAGTGCGCATAAAGGTGCTAAAAAACGGCTTTCTTTTTCAAGCAAGGTTTTAGGCATAATACCTTTTTCAGCTAAATGTTTTTGCGCATTTTGAAAACATTCGCGCTGCCATTGAATTTCTTGTTGCTGAAGTTCAGCTTGCTGCTCTGGTGTTAATGGTTTTTGTTCTTGTTGCTGCATTTTAATAACCTTTTTACTTCTTTGTTTACACTTTAAGGGCATAACAAATAAGGCGCAAGCATAAATAGCGAGCTTAACACCTTATTCGCAGCTGTTTGCTGGGTTTTTAAACAAAACACTCTTACTTTATGTTGTGATCAAACGATCCTACATCACCTGGGAATACCACTGGCGATTCAATACCCTGTTTGTTAACACTAGCAACCCCAAAATAGTAGTTATCAATAACCACATTTTTTAGCGTAAATTCACTGACATTATCAACCCATTGACTGTATTGCCATTGTGGCTCACTGGTGTAGCGCCAGTATATACGATAGCCCGCTACATTTTTATCCTCTGTTGGCTGCCAAGAAAGTGTGGTACTGGCGCGTACGGCACCACTAATTTTCACCTCTTTAGGTGGCGCAGGAGCCCACGCCATGGACGCAAGGCTTACCGCATTTAATGAAGTTAGCTTTGCGGCGTAATCAAAATCCACCCCATCAATTGTATCACCGTATACGACCCCATTTTCGGTGCGTAGGTCTTGATGTTGGCGATCATAATGCTCGTTGGTTTCCATAATGCGAACAGCCGCAAAGCCTGCATCATTAAACGGACGATGATGCCCGCCTCGAGCAAAACGGTCGAGTCTGTATACCAGCATGGTGTCTAGGTTTTCAATATATTTATCAGCAATGGTGTCTATGTAACGTGCTAAATTACGGCTCGCCGAATCAACTTCGCCGCCAGTAAAACGACGCGTACGGGCTTGTTCTTTAGTTTCAACTACACGCGTACCTTCAGAAAAAATACGTGCCGTAGTGTTATCGGTTACGCCATTAATACCGGTAATATTGCCAATCATGTCGTTATTCAAAACACCATGCACTTGCCAGTTATTTTTTTGTGCGTAAGCAGTTAAAATTTTACCGCCAAATAAACCTTGTTCTTCACCTGAGAGTGCTGCATATACCACTGAGCCATTAAATGTATATTGCGATAACACCCGCGCCGCCTCAATCACACCGGCAACCCCTGATGCATTATCGTTTGCCCCGGGCGAATCGCTAGTAAAGTCCATGACATCACTGACACGTGAATCTATATCTCCCGACATCATCACCATACGATTAGGGTCGGTGCTACCGCGCTGAATCGCGATTATATTAACCACTTCTACAGGGTTAGGAATACGCTTTTCTCCTGAAATGGTTTGCTTTACTTCTAGTATTTCTAAACAGCCACCACACTGTGCAGAAATTGCTTCAAATTCTTTTTTTATCCAACGTCTTGCCGCGCCAATACCACGGGTATCCGATTTAGTTTCAGATAAAGTATGGCGAGTACCAAAGTCCACCAGCGTTTGAATATCATCTCCAATACGCTGCGCTGAAATTTGCCCTGCAATTTGGTGCAATGAAGCTTGTTGTGTGGTTTGTGCCGCCACACTATAAAATGACGCGCTACAAACAGATGCAACCGCACTATACTTAATAATCCGAGTAACTAACTTTAAAGGTGAAATTGACATAGCAGTTTAATCCTTATTATTGATGTTTTTAAAATGACAGCTCTGTAGGTATACAGCAATGCTTTTGAGATAAACGTTAAAAACCTCAGGTTAAATTACATTTAATTAACACGCTCACTTTAGCTACCGCTTGCTCGGCTTCTAATTTAATAAAAATAATCACTTATGCTGTTTTGTACGTATATTAAAAAGATAATCACAATTAATCAGCTATCATTTTATATACCCAGTTTAAAAATAATAAGGTGCTGTAAAAATATGAAGAAACACGAAGAATTACCTGAAGATCATGTTGATCCGCTTATGCAACACTTACATCATGCGATTCGCTTTGCTATTAAGATATTAGCGGTACTCATGGTGCTGGTTATTTTTTGGAGTATTGCTGATGTTGTGTATGTTTTATATATGCGATTGAGCTCTCCCCCTTACTTTTTATTAAACATTGAAGACATTCTGCAAACATTTGGTGCTTTTATGGTGGTGCTTATTGCAGTAGAAATATTTACTAATATTCGTTTATATTTAGGTTCAAGTTCACTACCGGTTGAACTGGTAATTGCCACTGCACTAATGGCCGTTGCCCGTAAAATTATTGTTCTAGATTTAAAATTAGTAACCTCAGAACAAATTGTTGGCCTTGCATTGGTAACGATAGCCTTGGGTATATCTTACTGGCTGGTAAAAAATAAAACCGGTCATACAAAACTTTAAAGCGTTAATTCAACCTAAGATAACGGGTAAACACCTCATTCCCACTGCGTCTTTGTGCTTTACAATGGTATAGTGGGATACCTCTATAAATACTTAATAAGCTTCTAATATGTATCGACTATTTGAACGGATGACTAAACCGTTTCCGGAGCGTTCTCCGTCTCAGCCTCCTAATACCTTATTTGCATTTTGCCGCCATTACACCAAAGGCATGGAACTGTCGTTGGTACTTATGTCTCTCAGTGCCGCATTATTAGCTATTTTAGAAGTGTCTTTATTTAGTTACATGGGACAACTGGTTGACTGGCTTGGCGAGTACACCCCTGAAGAACTTTTTTCGCAGCAACAATCCGAATTAATAAAAATGGGGCTAATGCTCCTAGTAGTGATGCCTGTGGTGGTATTTTTTAGGTCGGCCATTTTACATCAAGCTTTATTAGGCAACTATCCGATGTCGATACGTTGGCTAGCGCACCGTTATTTATTACGCCAAAGTGTTAGCTTTTATCAAAATGAATTTGCCGGACGAATAGCCACTAAAGTGTTACAAACTTCATTGGCTGTGCGTGAGTCAGTCACTAAGTTACTTGATGTATTAATGTACATTGCCGTTTATTTTGGCTCAATGGTGTTTTTAGTGGCCGCCTCAGATTGGCGCTTAATGCTGCCGTTATTAGTGTGGTTAGCATTATATATTTGCGTGCAAATTTACTTTGTACCACGGTTAAAAAGCATTGCTAGCTCACAAGCTGACGCACGCTCAGAAATGACCGGCCGTATTGTTGACAGCTATACCAATATTTCAACCATTAAGCTGTTTTCTTACACTCAACGCGAAGAGCAATACGCTAAACAAAGCATGGATGTATTTTTACAGCCTGTTTATAAACAAATGCGTTTAGTAACCAGCCTTAACGTGGTTATTCAAAGTTTGAACTATTTACTGGTATTTTCTGTGGCAGCGGTGTCTTTGTATTTATGGTCGTTAAGTGCCATTAGTGCGGGGGCTATTGCAGTGGCATTGAGTTTGTCGTTAAGGCTTAATGGTATGGCCCAGTGGATCATGTGGGAAATTAGCAGCTTATTTGAAAACATTGGAACTGTAGCCGATGGTATGCGCACCCTTTCGAACCCGATTGCGGTTGATGACAAGCCAAAAGCCGACAGCCTAAAAGTAACTCAAGGGGCTATCAACTTTAACAATGTACACTTTAATTATGGTAAAGCCGCCAATGAAAATAACCGAGGCCCAGTAATTAACGGTTTAAACTTAAATATTAAACCGGGCGAAAAAATTGGCTTGGTAGGTCGCTCTGGCGCAGGTAAATCCACATTGGTTAACTTATTGCTGCGCTTTTACGATACCGACAAGGGCAGTATTAGTATTGACGGCCAAAATATAACCGATGTAAGCCAAGAAAGCTTGCGCCGCTATATCGCTATGGTTACCCAAGACACATCCTTACTACACCGCTCAGTAAAAGATAACATTTTATACGGCAGGCCCGATGCCACAGAAGCGGAAATGCTCGATGCGACCAAACAAGCCAAAGCGCTCGATTTTATAACCGATTTAGAAGACAGCAAAGGCAATAAAGGCTTTGAGGCACAAGTGGGCGAACGAGGAGTAACCCTCTCGGGCGGGCAACGCCAACGGATTGCTATTGCTCGGGTGTTACTTAAAAACGCGCCTATTCTTATACTTGATGAAGCCACCAGCGCTTTAGACTCAGAGGTAGAAGCAGCTATTCAAGCCAGCTTAGATGATTTAATGACAGGCAAAACGGTTATTGCTATTGCACACCGATTATCAACCATTGCACAAATGGACAGGCTTATTGTGCTTGATGAAGGTGGCGTTGTAGAGCAAGGCAGTCACGATGAGTTAATTGCCCAAGGCGGCATTTATGCTGCATTGTGGGCACATCAAACTGGCGGCTTTATTGGCGTTGAGTAATTAAACTACTTGAGGGCAGGCTATCATTATAGCCTGCTCTTGTTTACTAAAAGTTAACTTATTTATTGATTTTAAACGCTATTTATAGCCTTTTAGTCGAATTTTATAATCTACCTCTTGCCTCACTATTTTTAAAATGTCACATTCGCGACTGACTTTTTTATCATTCATCAGGCAATTCACCATGTCTTTATTAAGCAAACATAAATACACCCTTTATGGAGTGCTCGCTATTTTACTTTGGAGCAGTTTAACTGCCTTTATTCGTGATTTATCAGAATTATTTAGCCCAATTGGCGGTGCCGCTTTGATTTATAGCGTCAGTGCGATTTTTTTAATGTTAGTCATGGGTGTACCAAAGCTAAGCAATTATCCAAAACGGTATTTAGTCTTTGGTGGCAGCTTATTTGTTATTTACGAAATATGTTTAGCTTTATCGCTTGGCTTTGCAAATAGTCGCCAGCAAGCGTTAGAAATGGCAATTATTAACTACCTTTGGCCAGCGTTAACTATTTTATTATCGATTATTGTTAACCGTACTAAAGTAAGCGTATTAGTCTACCCGAGCATACTGATTGCGTTTTTAGGCGTTGCATGGTGCATTGCAGGTGATAGTGGTTTATCTGTAGGAGTATTAACCGCTAATATAAGTGACAATCCATTACCCTACTCTATGGCGTTTGCAGCGGCGTTTATTTGGGCTGTGTATTGCAGTGTAACGGTAAAACTTAGCGAGGGTAAAAATGCCATTAGTGTATTTTTTGCAGCCACGGCAATCTCTTTATGGATAAGTTACGGATTGAGTAATGAACCCAGCTTTGAGTTTAGCCTAGATTCTAGCTTGACCTTAGTATTAGCAGGTGTGGTTATTGGTGGAGGTTACGCATTGTGGAACCAAGCAATCATTGGCGGTAACCTAGTGTTGTTAGGCACCTTGTCTTACTTTATTCCTGTATTGTCTACGCTATTTGCCTCTATTTACTTGTCAATATCGCTCACCAACGCATTTTGGCAAGGCGTTGTGTTAGTGACATTAGGCTCATTAATGTGTTTTATGGTGACCCGAAAAACAAAGCCAGCCCAATAAAATAAGTAAGCGAAAAGCTAGGGACTGTCTGCTTTTCGCTTTAATCATTTAATTAACTGGCTAATCGCAGTCCTAACAGCACTAACATCACAATGTTTGCAATCACACCGATTAAAAAGAAGTAACTACGCGGGCTTGGGTTTTTCTCGGTGGCTATCGCGTAATAAAGTGCCATATGAATTAAACGTGCAATCACATATACCCAAATACATATTGCAAATACCGAGCTGTGGTAATTCATCACAAAAGCAAATAAAACCGTTCCTATAAACAGTGCACTGTTTTCTAAGGTGTTATGAAAAGTACGATGTGCCCTAAATATAAAGCTCCCATGAGATAGCTCTTTATCAATTTTCCCTGGCACGGCACCGGGTTGTTTAGCCTTACTAAACGTCGCCACGGCCCACTGCACTAAAACCATAATTAAATACAGATAAAATGCTACAAACGCAGAGTGTGCAATATCGGTCATTGTTTAATCCTTTGTGTTGTTATTAGAGTAATTGTTACAGCAACTATTAAGCCAAATTTAAACCACTGATATGTATATAAATTATTTTATAAAAAATACATTTTTTGTAATAGATTCCTGCTTTATATAAAAATTACGGTGTTTATGTAATGTATATCAAACCGCAAGCCAACATTAATACTAATTACGTATTTTATAAATTTAACTTGAGCATTTATTCTAAGTATTGTTTTATAGTGTTACTAGAAACGGAACGGCGGAATTTGTATGAAAAATAAAATAACCAAATCTTTAGCTACAGCGGCATTATTGAACTTTATATCAGTACCTGCTTTTTCAGCTCAAGCTCATATTGAAAATGCAGAAAGCTTGGTACAGCAAGCTCAATACAAAAACGTAGCAACTATTAAGCGTAATTTCGCAAAGCAAGTAGCACTTAATTATTCAGTGTTGAATGCTGATTTAAAACAATCAGTAAATAAATATAACTTAGTTTTAAATGCTGATCAGTTATCAACAGTAGCACGGCATACACAACGTGATATAAGTCAGGCAAATAGTGCCTTACAACAGCTTAAAGGCTTACCTAACAATACAGGAAGCTTGTTACAAGTACGTTTAGCTAGCAAAACCATGCTTACTGATTGGCAACAAGGAGAAAGCCCTTTATTCGCATTTACACCCGCTGGTGACGATAGCCAATGGAGCGAGATTGAAGCGTTCGATCAGTTTGGTGACATTCATTACTTGAGTGTTGACCAAATGCCAACCCAACCTGTTTTTATTGTGGAGTTAGATCAACAAAAAGTACAGGATGCGGGTATTGCAGTAATGAAAGGAATTTTATCTGCTAATAAGCTCAGCAAAAAAATGGTTAGCCCACAAAATCAATTAAGTAATGAGCAGCCATTACAAACTAGCGTGCTGAAAAAAATACACTTAGAGGATGATAAAGAGCCTTGGATTTCAGGAAAAGCAGAGGTTTATGCCATTGTTACGGGGATCGATCCTAGCAGAGATGAACCAATATTAGATATTGTTGATTTGCCTTATTTAGATCATGACCAAACCAATTACAGCCCAAATCAGGTTTTAATTCATTGGCAACGCTATCGTTGGCAGGCAGTTGATTTGCTTTTAATGGAGCAAGATGACAACACAAATTATAAAACCTTAGCAATGAAGTTATTAGAAATATCAGAGCAAGTAATGGCAAGCATCCCTGATTTACAAGCACAGGGCTATACTATTATTCCCAAACTCACTAATGAGTTACTTAAAGCAATGCCTGATGAATGGTTTACCAATAATGATGATTATGTCGATGTTTTTTACACGCTGTTTGAAAACAAAGAGTATCAAGGTTATAAAGGCGCAAGTAGTAATGCCACCATTACCTTATCACCTTTAGAAATTAACCCTCGTCAGTAAATAGCGACTCGCCACTGTTTGGCTTGGTAACTAAACAGTGGTGAGTTAATCATTACTCCCTCAGTTTAAGCGTGATACAAACTACACCGTGATCGGTACTTAAATCGTCGCGCTCAAATTGTGGGTTAATTAAATGACGATCGTAAGTATGATAATCGCTTACTTCAAAAAAGCTGTCGTCATAGCCAGAATCAAACTCACAAGATAGCAAAATATAATCAAGCACAGAGCTGCTTGCGCCAAAGTAATGTGTTGCTTTTCGTCGTGGTTTTAAACCTTGGCTATCTTTATCGGTAACACCTTTTATTGGCTCACTAGCTACTTCATCAGGCTCGCAATCATCGTTTAACTTTGTAAATAACTGCCACGCATCGTTAAGACAATATTTTGCAAGGTAGGTTTTACTATCAAACGTGGGGGCAAAACGCAGTGTATTGGTTAATAAATGGCTTAAAACGCCATCAGCTAGGTCGTTATTAAAATCTCCCATTAGTATCATAGGCTGTTGCGTGGCCTCACGACGACTTATCATTTCTATCATCAGCAATGTTGCTTCACTACCGCGCTGAATAGTTGAGCCCCAGCCACCCGCTACATTCGCTTTTAAAATTTCAATAATGTTTTTTTCAGCGGTTAGCTCTTTATTAGTTTCATCAATCTCAATTGATGACCGTTTAGATTTAAAATGCACCACATAGCAATCGGTATTACCGATATGCGGCAAATTTATTGTGGCTCTAAGAACTTTACGACTAAAGGCAAAATCTTCAGTTAAACCTAAAGTATTGGCAAGCTCATAGTCGTGTTTAACGCTCGCTACTTCAACGATGGGGTATTTTGCTGCTATTGCAACAACGGGGCGTTTATAAATAAAATCATCTATTACCTGTGGCTCATCCACCACAGCAAAGTGCGCATAACCTTGCTGCTTTACTAATTCTTTAAGCGACTCAATGCTAAACACTTCCTGAAAGCCAATTACATCGGGCTGATGCTCGGTTAAATAATCAATAATCCAGCGCTGTTTTTTTGCCCATTGCTCTGCGGTATATATCCGCTCAAACTCATAATAAGCATTAGGTGGCTCAAGATAATTAAACAGGTTAAATGTGGCTATTTTTAATGTTGAATTGGTTATCATCATCTCAGGGGATTGTTCTGAGTTATCAGTTAAAGGTGATGTATTACAGTCACTAATAATGGTCGCCTTTGAAAGTTTATATTGTGTGCTATTGTCAACATCATATAAGATTTTTGCTGAGTGCCAAAGCTTGATAACAACTAAAACCAATTAAATAGTTTAAAGTTTAAGCAAACGAAACCTATCCCCTTTAAATTTATATACAAGTTGGTATGCTACGCGACCTTTTTTAACATATGGTTATCAAAAAAGGCAAAGCCAAGGGGCGGCTAATGCTGCAAGGCACTTAGTATAAGTGGCAGCAATATTACAGGCATCACGTTAAACAAACGTTAGGTGTAACTTTAAATAGAAATATAAAAAGCACTATTAGGGTCAAACTATGCGATTAGGACCAGGACTACTCGTCACCGCTGCCTTCATTGGACCAGGGACTATTACCACCGCGAGCGTAGCGGGTGCAAACTTTGGTTTTGCACTAATATGGACATTACTATTTTCAGTAATTGCCACCATATTATTACAATCTATGGCGGCGCGCCTAGGCGTAGCCACTGGGCAAGACTTAGCACAAGCACTAAGAGCCCATATTGAAACTCCCCTATTTAAATCTCTCGCTATATTTTTAGTGATCAGCGCCATTGGTGTTGGCAGTGCCGCCTACGAGGCTGGTAATTTAAGCGGTGCCAGCATGGGATTAATTGAAATATTCCCTCAGGTAAATGCCCAACTTTGGACGCCACTGATTGCATTTTTAAGTGCCATACTACTTTATAGCGGTAAACACAAAGTTGTTGAAAATGCGCTTATTTTACTAGTGATTTTAATGAGCCTAGTGTTTATCTCTACGCTTGTTATGGCGGCTCCCTCGCTCAGTGATGTGTTAGCAGGCTTTATTCCTAGCATGCCAGAGGGCTCAGTCACCACAGTATTAGCATTGGTAGGCACTACCATAGTGCCATACAACTTATTTTTACATTCGGGTGTGCTTGCTGCCCGCCATGACAGCGAAAGCGATAAACAAAAGGTGATTAAAGAAACCAACATCGATACCGGTGTGTCTATCACCTTAGGTGGCGTGATCACGCTAGCTATTTTATCAACCGCGTCAGTGGCATTTTATGGCACAGATGCAGGGCAAATTAGCGCTGCTAATATGGCGGTGCAGCTTGAACCCTTACTAGGTGATGCCGCCCATTACTTTTTTGCTATTGGTTTATTTGCCGCAGGCTTAACAAGCGCAATCACGGCCCCCCTTGCCGGTGCCTACGCAGTGTGTGGGATGTTAGGTTGGTCAAATAAAATGGATAACACTCGCTTTAAAAGCGTTGCCATTGTTATTTTATTATTTGGTGCGGCGGTGGCCTCACTGGGTTTAGACCCTGTTGCCGTGATAATTTTTGCCCAAGCCGCTAATGGCTTATTACTGCCTATTGTAACCACCTACCTAGTGTGGCTGGTTAACCAAAAAACAGTAATGGGCAAATACACCAACTCACTGCTGGTAAATCTATTTACTTTACCGGTGTTAGTGCTTATTTTTGGCTTAAGTGGTTATAAACTTTTTAGTTTGATTTTTTGATATCACTAGGTAATTTATACATAAAAAAGCCGCTGCATCATGTGCAGCGGCTTTTTTCATTGCAGACCAATACTCACTTAAAAACCGTGATGCTCTGTCTTTTGCTTATTTGCCTTAATGAGTTTTGCAAATACATAACCCCCTACTGCACCAGCAAGTAATTGCGCATAAAAACCCCAGCCTCTTGCGCCTGCAATAATAGTAATATTCATAATTGACTCAATAGCAATTAACGCCGTTGCAAACGCTACCACACCCGCAATTACAAATAATTGTACCCCCTGATTTTTAAGCTTTTTCGCAATAAACCAAGTCACTAAAAATGCAAAACTCAATGCAATGGCTATAATAGCGCCGTAAGTGGGTAGTAATCCGAGCCAATCTTCAAAGGTTAAATTAACACGATCATTAAAGCCCACCATTACACCTACATTAACTAATTGATTGACAACGTATTGGCTATGAAACAAGCTAGCAAGAGTGAATGTAAGTAACCAAGAAACTAAAAATGAAGGGAGTATACGTGTTAAAAATTGCATGGTTATCTCAACTTAAAATGAAACTTTTTCCTTACACTAGCAAAGGCTTGCAGGGTAAACAATCTCTACGTTGTATTACGCTACTCTCGCTTTTAGTGTTTTCGTGTAACGCCAGTGCCGAGCTCCCAAAACAGCAATACACTACCAGCACCTTAGCAACAGGCCTCAATTCACCGTGGAGCATGGTTAAACTCCCAAACCATACCTGGTTAATCACCGAGCGTGATGGCCATGTTGTCATCATTAAAAACAACCAACAAACCCGAGTTAAACTAGATTTCGAGGGCTTGTACGTTGCAGGGCAAGGCGGTTTACTCGACATAGTGCTTTCGCCCAATTACAGTGAATCAAAAGAAATTATATTCACTTATGCTCAAGGTGAGCTTGATGCAAACAGGCTCGTTATTGCCAAAGCTAAGTTTGATGGCGAGCAATTTTCAGCACCAAAAATTATTTATAGAGTCGCCACCGATAAGGGCACACCGCAGCATTACTCTGGCCGCGCGCTTGTACTGCCCGATAATAGCTTACTGTTTTCAAGTGGTGATGGCTTTGACTACCGCGAGCAAGCACAAGTTATAACCAGCCAATTAGGTAAAGTGCTACGAATTAATTTAAATGGCACTATTCCAACCGATAACCCGTTTATTAAACATGAAAACGCTAACGCGCATGCCATTTATTCACTTGGCCATCGGAACCTACAAGGTTTAGTATACGATGATGATACCAAGCAAATTATTAGTCACGAACACGGCCCCGCAGGCGGCGACGAGCTCAACTATTTAACAGCTGGCACCAATTACGGCTGGCCGGTAATCACTAACGGCGACGATTATTCACAAGCACGTATTTCCCCCTTTAGAGACTACCCCGGAATGGCTAAACCAACCGTAGATTGGACGCCTTCAATTGCGCCATCAGGCATGGCATATTATGGTTCTATGCATACAGCCTTCCCTTCACTGCAACGTCACGTGCTTATTACTACATTAGTCGATAAAAAGCTCTACAGTGTTAATTTAGCAGATAGTGAATACACCCAGTCGCATATTTTCCCAGAGGCTACAGGTAGGCTCAGAGATGTATTTGTTACTGCTGAAGGTAATGTAGCGATATTAACGGATGGCAAAGAGGCAAAGCTGATGCTGGTAACGCCAAATTAGTCATTTATTTAAAATTATGAAACTCAAAAAATGACTGAGTTATTTGAATTGGTTGTTCTAATTGCGGGTAATGGCCTACCCCTTCTAGTTCAATAATATCTGGATTAATGATTAATTCGCGATAACGTTTAACCATATGACGACCCGAAACGGGGTCGTCCATACCGCAAATTAACCGCATGGGTACATCTGCTTGTTGTAAAGCGCTCACCCAACGAGCGCGATGTAATTTACGCTCTGTGATGTAATAAATCAGTTTTGCCATGACTGGCTTGCCCTGTTTGTATGCAATTAACTGCCACAACTCCTTGAGCTCTTTTTCAGCAAGGGGCGTAGCGCATATATTATCAAAGTTACGCTTAAAGCTTTTATAGTTCGCAAGTCGCGACACTAAAGCACCTATAGGGCTAAGTAACAGCTTTTGCAATAATACCGGTTTATGTGTTTCTGGAAATAACCCGCCGTTAAGAAAGCAAATGCTTTGTATTTTTATGGCATGTGCTTCATTTAAGTTGCTTCTAGCAAGTAGCTCTTGCGCTACCGTATCACCGTAATCGTGGCTTAAAATATGCGCTGCTTTTACATTGAAAAGCTTTAAAAAATGAGTCAGTAAATCCGCTTGCATACTAATGGTGTAGGTAACATTTTGCGGTTTATCACTAAAACCAAAACCCAGCATATCCAGAGTAAATACCTTAAAGTGTTGAGTGAGCGCAGCCCATTGATTATGCCAATCCCAACTTGCCGTTGGGTAACCATGGATCAGTAATAAACACGGCGCGCCCTCCTCCCCTTGCACATGATATGCAATGTCATGACCTTGAAATTCAAACGTCGACTGGCTCTTATACCACGAAGCTAATGAGTCAGTGATTATTGTAGTGTTACTAATGACATTCATGACAATTTAGCCGCTTTTATAGGGTTATAAACACATAAACTAAGTTACTACCTTAATTAACTTCTTAACTTGTGTCATCTAAATTAGAACTCTGTTGGGTGGCGCCTTTGGCTTAACCAACCTACCTTTTAACGTAGGTCGGATAAGTGGCGAAGCCACGCCATCCGACAAAAAGATAATGGATTTACTTGGGACAACCCGATTTATCACGCTGTGCTTAATATGCAAAATAGCGACTTAAATTAAGCCGCAATAAGATTTAAGTTTTGATGTGTGGAGTTAAGATTTGCTAATTCTGTTGTGCAACCAAATAATCTTTAAATAAATCATTACACTCCGTAGTTTGCATCAACTAATTGACTAACAACAATATTTGAAATGTTTTCTTTAGACTTTAACCAAAGCTCAACGTCTGCTCTATCTTGATTAGTCGCCGAACCATAACGATTAACAGAACAAATAAAACCACTGAATGACTTACAGTCACCTCCACCAGCAATACAAAGTTTTCTTTTATCAATAAATTCTAAAAGCTCATCTAGCAATAAATCAAACTCTTCCTCTGTTACATTTAAATTACAAGTAAATTCAAAACCTAGAATAGCAAATTCATCTAAATACAATTTCTTACGTAATCGTCTACTTTTAGTACTCATAAATATCCTTTGGCATATGACGCCAACTTATTAATCTGCCAATGAGGTACATAGAGTAAGTTATAAGGAAGAAAAATCCAAAGAAAATTTAATATTTAACAAATAGTTAGAACTTAACTAATTACGCTCAATTGTTATCTGAGTACTTTTTAATGAAGATATTTATTCACAAAGAGGATAAGAGACGCTGCGCTTTTGTGAATTTAAGTTCTGATGTCTGAAGTCAAGATTTGACCACTTTGGTTTTATTTTTGCGCCGTGTGTTTTGCAAAAAATTGGCCTGCTTGCGGAGTCAGGTTTGATGCGTTTGTTAGGCATTTTTCAACAAGTCGTAGAAATGCTCATAGAATCGATATTTAGGGCAATTCTTAGGCGTAATATCTTCAATGTACCCTAAGTCTTGCATATATAGAATCGCAGCGTTTAATTCTGGATGTATATCAGTGTGGTATTCGAAACTTGGCTCAGATTTATTCACTGAAGTCCGGCTACATTTAATAAAAAAAGTGCGTACACCAGCGAAATCAGGATTCTTTACGTCCTCAATCATCTCTTCAATGATTGTTGGAAATTTTAGTTTGAGAGATTCCCATTGGTTGAACTCCGCTTTTGTGTTTTCCTTTCTGCGTCGTTGATCTGTAAATTTATTACCATAAAAAGTGCCCGCTGCACCGGTAAAACCGCCAACGACAAATCCAACAGCTAGGGAAAAAATGTCCATATACTCTCCTAATGCCTAACAACTCTGTATCCTACATTTGTCGTTTTATAAACCGACAAATATCTAAATATTACAATTAGTCTAATGTAACTAGCGAATAAGCACATGTAAACAATTAGTTACCTCTCACCTAAATTTACGGAATGTAGAAAAACACCAAAATGGTGGAGAACAGTAATATTGGAAAAAAGAGTAATGGACTAATAAAACTTAGACTTTTTCTCTCGCCTTGAGCCTTTCTCCTTGAACCTTTAACTTTTTATCCACAAAAAAGCCGCCGTTCATTACAAACAGCGGCTTTCTTTCTAGAGCTTATAGCTAAAAACTGACAGCTTACAGCTAGTACTTTAAGCTTTCCCAATCACTTCAAGTCCACCCATGTATGGGCGTAATACTTCTGGTACTACTACAGAGCCGTCGGCTTGTTGGTAGTTTTCTAGTATGGCTACAAGTGTACGGCCAACCGCTAAACCTGAACCGTTTAGTGTGTGTAAAAGCTCTGGTTTTTTAGCGCCTTCACGACGAAAACGTGCTTGCATACGGCGTGCTTGGAAATCGACCATGTTTGAACATGATGAAATTTCGCGGTACGTGTCTTGCGCTGGTAACCATACTTCTAAATCGTATGTTTTTGCTGCGCCGAAGCCCATGTCGCCCATACATAAAATCACTTTACGGTATGGTAGCTCTAGTGCTTGTAAAATTTGCTCAGCATGGCCTGTTAGCTCTTCAAGCGCTTGCATTGAATCTTCTGGTTTTACAAGCTGAACTAGTTCAACTTTATCAAACTGATGCTGACGGATTAAACCGCGAGTATCGCGACCGTAGCTGCCTGCTTCACTTCTAAAACATGGCGTGTGCGCTGTTAAGCGAATTGGTAAATCGCTTTCTTCGTAAATTTCATCACGTGCGCTGTTGGTAAGCGGTACTTCTGCCGTAGGAATTAAGCTAAAACCAGCTTGTTGCTCGCCATCATCGTTCACTAGGCCTAATGTGTGGAATAAATCGCCGGCAAACTTAGGTAATTGGCTGGTGCCGTAAAGGCTTGCGCTATTAACTAAGTACGGTACATACATTTCTGTGTAGCCGTTTTTGTCTGTGTGGGTGTCTAGCATGTATTGGGTAAGTGCACGGTGCATACGCGCTACTTGGCCGCGCATTACGGTAAAGCGTGCGCCACTAATTTTAACGCCCATTTCAAAGTCTAGGCCGTTTAGGTCTTGCCCTACATCAACGTGGTCTTTAACTTCAAAATCGTACTTTTTAGGGGTGCCCCACGTTAAAATTTCTACGTTGTCGTCTTCGTCAGCGCCTTCTGGTACCGACTCGTCAGGTAAGTTTGGAATTGCTAAGGCAATTTGTTTAATTGCTTCTAACACTTCGTCTTGCTCAGCTTTAGCTGCGTCTAATTCGCTGCCTAAGTTAGCAACTGCGTCTAGCAATGGCTGCGCATCTTCGCCTTTTGCTTTTGCTTGACCAATGGCTTTAGCACTGGCGTTACGTTGACTTTGAAGTTCTTGCGTTTTTACTTGTAATGTTTTGCGTTTTTCTTCAAGTTCAGTCACTACCGCTACATCTAGTTCATAACCACGTGCGGCTAAACGTGCTGCAGTTTGTTCGACATCTTGACGTAAATATTTAGAATCTAACATGTTAGTTTTTTAACCTTTTTGCATTACTAGCTGAAGGCCCAGCCAAGCCATAAAAATACACACCATCACGTTTAAGATGATATTGAGGGCCATTTTAATAAAGTGACCTTGTTGTAATAACAACAACGAATCCATTGAGAATGTTGAAAAGGTGGTTAACGCACCTAAAAAGCCAATTCCGATGAGGGTTTTAGCGGGACTAACGGCAATAACCTGCTTATCGATTAAACCGTACAAAATGCCCATCAACAATGAACCCAGAATATTAACCGTCAACGTGCCAAAAGGGAATCCCCTACCGAGGAGTTTTAGCATGGTTTCGCTAATAAAAAACCGTAAACAGGCTCCTGACGCTCCGCCAAGAGCGATCATCATGTAAAGTTTAATCATGCTCATAACGTTTTACTGGGCTTTGTGCGTCGCGCTCTTTTAAATAATCGAGCTTTTGTTTAATTTTTTGCTCAAGTCCACGATCACTTGGCTGGTAGTATTGTTTGCCATCCATTTCTGGCGGTAGGTATTTTTCGCCAGCAGCAAATGCGCCTTCTTCGTTATGCGCGTAACGATACTCTGCGCCATAGCCTAAGTCTTTCATTAAGTTGGTGGGGGCATTGCGTAAATGCTCTGGCACCGGGTAGCTTGGCTGATTTTTAGCATCGTCTTTAGCTTGATTAAACGCCATATAAACCGCATTGCTTTTAGGCGCGCTGGCTAAGTACAAGGTGGCCTGTGCAATGGCGCGCTCACCTTCACTGGGGCCAACTCGTTGGAATATATCCCATGCGTTTAAAGCCACTTCCATCGCGCGCGGATCGGCGTTACCAATGTCCTCTGTAGCAATCGCTAATAAGCGCCTTGCAACGTAAAGCGGGTCGCCGCCACCGGCTAAAATACGGCAGTACCAATAAAGCGCCCCATCGGGTGAACTGCCTCGAACTGATTTATGAAACGCCGAAATTAAATCGTAAAATTCATCGCCGCCTTTATCGTATTTGGCTAAATGCGTGGGCAGTACTTGGCTGAGTACCTGTTCGTCAACATGAAATTGGCCGTTTTGCTCAGTGGTTAAATCGACTGCTTGCTCGAGTAAATTAAGCACTTTACGAGCATCGCCACCACTTGCTTGGCATAGCGCCTGTTTGGCGTTATCTGCAATCACGATATGTTTTTGGCTTAATTGCTCATCTTGTTTAAGTGCACGCTCTATTACTGTGTATAAATCGCTTTCCTGTAAGGATTTTAAAACATACACCCTTGCACGAGACAAAATCGCGTTATTAAGCGCAAACGAGGGGTTTTCGGTGGTCGCGCCTACAAATATAAAAGTGCCATCTTCAATATGCGGTAAAAACGCATCTTGCTGAGATTTATTAAAGCGGTGTACTTCATCAACAAACATTAAAGTACGCTGGCCACGGCTTTGTAAGTTATCGCGCGCTTGGGTTACGCTATCGCGTATATCTTTTACGCCCGCCGTTACTGCCGACATTTGAATTAGTTCAGCATCGGCATGATTGGCAATAATTTGCGCTAGCGTAGTTTTACCTACCCCTGGCGGGCCCCATAAAATTAAACTATGACAACGCCCTGCAACAATGGCTTGATGCAGCGGTTTGTCGTTACTTAGTAAATGCTGTTGCCCTATGTAATCGTTAAGCGATAAAGGGCGCATACGCGCAGCGAGTGGACGTACATCGGGCCCAAAGTTAAAACCTAAATTACTCACCGTTACTCTGATCGTCTATTTCTACACCCGCTGGCGGGGTAAATTCAAAAGTTGTTTTATCAAGCTCAGTATTAACCAGTGCATTGCTAAATGTAAACGCAGATAGCTGGCCTGAGTTATCTTTAACTACCAGTTTTGCAAGCCCTTTTTCGTTATCAGCAAAAGTAATATCAAGCTGCTCTACTTGGCTTTCTACGCCTTTATTTGGGGTAATGCTAAAGCCTAAATCGGTGGCAAGCACGCTGTATTTTTCCCATTGCGCAGGGTCTTTAGAGGTGAGCAATATAAACGGTGTAGAATCAATTAAACCGCTGGTTTTCATGATGGTTACTTGCTCAGCAAAGCTATCAAAGTAATAGGTTTTATCGCCGTTTGACACAAATAAGGTGTCGTCTGGGTTAGTTTGCTGCCAGCGAATCATCAATGGCTGTTGCAGCGCAATATTGCCTTGGCCTTGCATTACCAATTGGCCTTCACCGTCGGTTACGTTTTGTTTAAATTGTGCTTTAAAGCTTTTTAACGTTGATAACTTATCTTGTAATGCTTGGCTGTCGCCAGCAAAGCTGGGCATAGCCACTAAACTGCCCAATACTAATAATAAACTACTTAATTTTTTCATTAATTTGCTCCATTAGGTACTAATACATCGCGTGCGCCGTTGTGTCCTGGTGCACTCACGATACCTGATGTTTCCATTTGTTCTACTAAACGTGCAGCACGGTTATAGCCTACACGTAATTTACGTTGCACTGATGATACCGACACTTTACCGGTTTCTATTACAAAGGCGACCGCTTCGTCGTATAACGGATCTGACTCTTCATCGCCATTTTCGCTGGCCTCACCTGGTAATAAAATATCTTCGGTGGCATCGCCATTTAAAATTTCGTCTATGTAATTTGGTTTAGCACGAGCTTTCCAATCGTTTACTACGGCATGTACTTCATGGTCGTCTACAAACGCGCCATGCACACGCTCTGGTACACTGGTACCTGGCGGTAAATAAAGCATGTCACCCATGCCTAATAAGTTTTCAGCGCCTTGTTGATCAAGTATGGTGCGCGAATCTATTTTACTTGATACTTGAAACGCCATACGTGTAGGTATATTCGCTTTAATTAAACCGGTTATTACATCAACCGACGGACGCTGCGTTGCTAAAATTAAATGAATACCCGCAGCACGCGCTTTTTGCGCAATACGAGCAATTAACTCTTCAACTTTTTTACCTACAATCATCATCATGTCGGCAAATTCGTCAATAACCACCACTATGCTAGGTAACTTATCTAGCTCATCTGGGCCCTCTTTCATGCCATCGGTGTCTTTAAATAATGGATCCATTATTGGGTAGCCCGCTTCTTTGGCTTCCATTACTTTTTGGTTGTAACCTTTTAAGTTACGTACACCTAAAGCCGACATCAGCTTATAGCGGCGTTCCATTTCACCTACACACCAACGCAGCGCGTTAGCGGCTTCTTTCATGTCGGTCACAACTTCACACAATAAATGCGGGATGCCTTCGTAAACAGAAAGCTCAAGCATTTTCGGGTCAATCATGATCATACGAACATCTTCTGGGCCCGATTTATACAGTAAGCTTAATATCATTACATTAACGCCCACTGACTTACCTGAACCCGTTGTACCGGCAACTAATAAATGTGGCATTTTACCTAAGTCGGCACACACAGGTTGTCCTGCAATATCTTTTCCAAGCACCATGGTTAACGGCGATGGGTTTTGCTCAAACTTAGGTGCGTTTATCACTTCTGATAAACGCACAATTTCACGATATTTATTAGGCAGCTCAATACCGAT
The DNA here is from genome assembly GCF_004328665.1 of Pseudoalteromonas sp. DL-6. Classification (NCBI taxonomy): domain Bacteria; kingdom Pseudomonadati; phylum Pseudomonadota; class Gammaproteobacteria; order Alteromonadales; family Pseudoalteromonadaceae; genus Pseudoalteromonas; species Pseudoalteromonas sp. DL-6. The sequence goes on along the minus strand of NZ_CP019770.1, from coordinate 1,385,481 downwards.
ATAGGTTTTCCCCGGAATAACTTCAACCACTCGCACACTAATTGCCGATAACGAGCGCGCTAAATCTTTTGAAAGCCCAGTAATTTTAGACACCTTAATACCCGGTGCTAAATCAAGCTCAAAACGAGTAACAACGGGCCCGGGGTAAACTCCAACCACGGTAGCTTGCACGTTAAAATCGAGTAATTTTGTTTCTACAAGGCGCGATACGCTATCAAGCTCTTCTTGCGAAATTGGGTTTTTTGCTTTGTCGGGTCTGTCTAGTAAATCCAATGATGGCAATGGCCCCGGAGGTGGCTCTTGCTCTAATAATTGCTCAAACTTCTCTTTGGCAGTTGGCGGCGGTTGAAACCCTGATTTTGGCTTGTTAATGGGTCTTGCTGGTGAAACCACGGTTGTAGCTGGTTTTTCAGGTTCAACCACTGGGCTTTGATCTAGCGCATTAAGTGCTGCTTCTGTGTCCATAGGTTCATCGTCTATGGCGCTAAAGCTAATTTCTTGATCGAGTATTTGGTCAAGCTCGTCAAACGGCATAAACTCGTCGTCTTGCGGCGCGTTTACTTTAGTTGTTGGTTTGTCGAGTGCTTTTGGTTTGTCTGCTGTTTTATTAGCAAGCTCAGGTTCTTGTTGGCGTGTGTCGTCTTCAAAATAGGCATCGGGTTGCTCGTCTTGTACTTTACCTGCAATGCGTTCACGTTGCATCCAACCGCGAGCATAGGTAACCAAAAAGCGGTATAACCTAACAATTAAATCACCCAAGTAATCAACAAATTGTACCCACGACACACCCGTTAATAGCGTTAATCCTGCAAAAAAGAAGCACAGCAGTAAAATAGAGGTGCCGGTAAAATTAAACGCAGGCATCATCGCCGATGCAATCACATCGCCCACTACCCCACCGGATGAAAAATTATAAATATCGTCAAAATTAATACTGCTGATAGCAGTTGCTGAGGTAATAAACAGCGCAAAGCCAATAATGCGTAATCCAAGTGTGGTGTAATCGAGTTGTAAAATACGGTGCGGCTGCTTAAATACCAGGTAACCTAGCAGCTGAATAGCCGCTGGTACAAAATAGGCAAGCCAACCAAAAGTGAGCAATAGTATATCGGCCACCCACGCGCCCGCTGTACCCGTTATATTTTGTACATTGGTAAATTCACCCGTTTGCGACCAAGCAGGATCGGCAGGATGAAAACTAATTAAAGCACATAAAATAAATACCGCTGCAAAGGTGCTGACGATGAGCCCCGTTTCTAATAGTCTTTGTACACCGTTTAGGCGCATAATTACCTATCCCTCATTATTATTTTTTACACTCACTTGGCAATAGAATACCTTAGCAGGAAATGTATTTTGATGCACTTTATCTTAACCATGATGGCCTGATTATGAACAAGTTTTTATTATTTAATCGGCTTTTTCTTAAGCCAAGCAAAATTGACTGCGACAATAAAAGTATTTTAAAGGCTGTTACTCTATCATTAAGCAACAAAAGGACGAATAACAACGCCCTCTTCACCCTTTACTTCTTCCATGACTACATAGGTGCGGCTTTCACTCACATTGGGCAGCTTTAATAATATATCACCGAGCACGCCGCGGTATTCTGACATATCGTTAACCCGGGTTTTTAATAAAAAGTCGAAATTACCTGATACCAAATGACATTCTATAATTTCTTCGTGCTTTCTAACAGCAGCACTAAACTCTTCAAATACGTCGGGCGATGTTTTGGTAATGGTTACTTCTACATACACAGAAAGCCCTTGACCAAGCTTGGCGGGATCAACCACCGCTTTGTAGCCTAAAATGTAACCTTCTCGTTCAAGCTTTTTCACTCGCTCTAGACAGGGCGTGGCGCTTAGGCCAACTCGTCGGGCCAGTTCAACATTTGACAGGCGGCCATCAAGTTGTAATTCGACTAAAATTTTGCGATCAATACGGTCTAATAAGTTATGCATGGCTTTTTAGTTTTTTATTCTAATAAAATTAATTTTACAGATACTAACACTACAAAGAGCTTAAAAAAAGGTGGGACACACTACCCTAGCATGAATATAATAGTGAAAAATTTTTATCCCGTTCTAACAAGGCAAAATTATGATTATTGGTGTACCTAAAGAAATTAAAAACCATGAGTACCGTGTAGGTATGGTTCCTGCGAGTGTTCGCGAACTTGTAAATCACGGCCACCAAGTGATTGTTGAAACGAATGCTGGTATGGGCATTGGTTTTACAAATGATGATTATGTTCAAGCAGGCGCTGAAATTTTAGAAACAGCTGCTGATGTTTTTGCAAAAGCAGAAATGATCATCAAGGTAAAAGAGCCACAAGCTGTTGAGCGTGCAATGTTACGTGAAGACCAAATTCTTTTCACTTACCTTCACCTTGCACCGGATCTTCCACAAACTGAAGACCTTGTTAAAAGTAAAGCAATCTGTATTGCTTATGAAACTGTGACTGATTCACGCGGTGGTTTACCACTTTTAGCGCCAATGAGTGAAGTTGCTGGCCGTATGTCTATTCAAGCAGGTGCACAAGCGCTAGAAAAAGCAAACCACGGTCGTGGTATGTTACTAGGTGGTGTACCAGGTGTTGAGCCAGCTAAAGTAGTTGTTATTGGCGGCGGCATGGTTGGTCGTAGCGCTGCACAAATGGCCGTTGGCCTAGGTGCTGAGGTTGTTGTACTTGACCGTAACATCGATGTATTACGTGCACTAGACGCACAGTTTGGTAATAAAGTTAAAGCTATTTACTCAACAGCTGACGCGCTTGAAAAGCACGTACTTGAAGCTGATCTAGTAATTGGTGGCGTACTTATCCCGGGTGCTGCTGCACCTAAGCTAGTGACTGCTGAACACATTAAAGCAATGAAGCCAGGTGCTGCCATTGTTGATGTTGCCATTGACCAAGGTGGTTGTATTGCTACGTCTAAAGCAACTACGCACGCTGATCCTACTTTCATCGTTGATGAAGTTGTTCACTACTGTGTTGCTAACATGCCAGGTGCTGTTCCACGTACATCTACGTTTGCACTTAACAATGCAACATTGCCGTTCATTATTAACCTTGCAAACAAAGGTTACAAAAAGGCACTACTAGATGACGCTCACTTCTTAAAAGGCTTAAACGTAATTAAAGGCCAAGTAACTTACAAAGAAGTAGCTGAAGCGTTCAACATGGAATATGTTGACCCACGCACTGCAGTAGAAAACGCGTAACTGTTATTGTTACCGCTTATACCTAAGCCATAATTTAGGTATAAGCATTAAAAAAGCAGCTAATTAGCTGCTTTTTTTGTATCTAAATTTTAGGGTCTGTGGTCAACAGACCCTAATGTTATATAAATCGTTTAATAATAAAGTCGACTTTTACGCGCTTAGCTTGACCAAGCAGTTTTTTCACCGGCTGCGGGTAATCGTCCATGGTTTCTAAATCATCAGGCCCAGTTAAACGGCGACAATGCTTTAAAATTTCTTGGCGTTCATTATCAATATCGCGCATGATAGATTGTTCAGGATCTTCTATCAGAATGCCATTTTCGATATCTAGCCCCCACGCGCGCGGATTTAGGTTATGCCCACTAAGTAAATGCACTTTACGGTCACAGCAAATCCCTTTTAGATGAAACGAGTTACTCTCGTGTTTCCAAAGGTATACGTTTAAGTTGCCATTATCTATGTGGCGTTTTTGCGATTTTACAAACTTATGTAAAATAGTTTCGTATAAATACGGTAACGCACCAATTTTACTAAATGGCTCGCTAGGTGGCAGGTAAAAATCGTTTGCAGTTTTATCGCCCACCACAATAGTTACTTGTTTACCTTGCTTTAATAGCCTGCGTAAAGAGCGCATTAATGGCGCCGGAAAATTAAAATACGGCGTGTATAACACCAGCTCTTGCTCGGTGGTATCAAATAACGCTTTAATTAAGCGATTAAGCTCATTATTACGACGGCCTAAACCTAAAAATAAACGAATGCCCATTGCATGAGTATTCAAGTTCTGCGCACTTTTATAGCTTGCCGATTTAAGCTCACGCATAAGTTGCTTTTGTTCAAGCTTAAAGTCAGCCATGCGTTTAAGCGGTCGTTGATCTATTCTTGGTACCGCTTCAGAGCTTAATAAAGTTGATTCAATAAAATCGACCACTGAGTCACATAATTCGCTTTGCGAGACTAAAAAGTAGCGATCGAGTCGGTATCGGTCGCTATATTGCAAATACACATTATTTAAACTGGCACCGCTGTAGAGCAATGTGTCGTCTATAACAAAGCCTTTTAAATGCAATACCCCAAACAGTTCTTTGGCTTTTACGGGAACACCATACACTTGAACGTTTGAATTAAACTTCTCTAAGCTGTCGCAATATAAGCTTGCATTGCCCTCTGACTTTTCTGCACCAATTAAACCGCGTTGGGCGCGATGAAAATCAACCAGTACTTTAATTTCAAGCGAAGGGTTAGCTAACGATGCACTGTGTAGTGCGGCTAATATTTCACGACCCGCTTCATCATCTTGTAAGTAAAGTGTGGTGATATAAATTCGTTTTTTTGCGTTGGCAATTAAATCTAACAATTGCGTACGGTATTCTTGCGCATTGGTTAAGACGTTAACGTCTTTTGAAGTCAACCCAAATGCGGGTTTCTCTTGCCAAAATAACATAGTTGCCTATTCACTTAGGTCACATAATTAAGCAGTGACAAATCAAAATTAGTTAAAAGATAACAAAAAAAATCAGGCTGGTCATGAATTAACGTTGTTTTATTGGCTAACAGTCTATTTATTAGGCGGGCGCTACCTTTAATGCATTTACTAGTACACATTAATGAACAGCTTTGTAATTTGCGAAAAAAAATAATCTCATCTTTTATTTACTTCCTGCTTGTTTTTCTTAGAATCGGGCGCATTAAAACCGTATTAAACGTTTAGGAAAAGATCATGACTGAAGCAAAACATTGTAAGTTACTTATTTTAGGTTCGGGCCCTGCAGGCTACACAGCCGCGGTTTACGCTGCACGTGCTAATTTAAACCCTGTTTTAATTACAGGTATTCAACAAGGTGGCCAGCTAACAACCACCACTGAAGTTGAAAACTGGCCTGGCGATGCACACGGTTTAACCGGCCCTGCATTAATGGATCGTATGAAAGAGCATGCAGAACGCTTTGAAACTGAAATTGTGTTCGACCACATCAACAAAGTTGATGTATCTAAGCGCCCTTTCACACTAACCGGTGACCAAGGTACTTACACATGTGATGCTTTAATTATTGCAACAGGTGCCTCTGCTAAATATTTAGGCTTAGAATCTGAGACTAATTTCCAAGGTCGTGGTGTTTCTGCTTGTGCAACCTGTGACGGGTTTTTCTATAAAGGCCAAAAAGTAGCGGTTGTTGGTGGTGGTAATACGGCTGTTGAAGAAGCGTTATACTTGTCTAACATTGCTGATGAAGTTCATGTTATTCACCGTCGTGATAGTTTCCGTAGTGAAAAAATTCTTGCTGACCGCCTTGCTGAAAAAGCAGCAAACGGTAACGTTGTAATGCACTACAACCGTACACTTGATGAAGTGCTTGGTGACCAAATGGGTGTGACCGGCGTTCGCATCAAAGATGTGGCATCAGATGCTACTGAAGAACTTGATTTAGCGGGTGTGTTCATTGCCATTGGCCATAAGCCAAACACCGATATGTTTGAAGGTCAGCTAGAAATGAAAGACGGCTACCTAGTGGTTGAATCTGGTCTAAACGGTAATGCAACCCAAACCAGTGTGCCAGGTGTATTTGCTGCTGGTGATGTATCTGACCATATTTACCGTCAAGCGATTACCTCTGCCGGTACTGGCTGTATGGCTGCACTTGATGCAGAACGCTTTTTAGATAATCTGTAATTTAGAATCTAAATTAAAAAAGGGCTGAATTTTCAGCCCTTTTTTATGCCCAAACATAACTGTACTCACACCAAAATTCATTGTACTTATAATTGAAATTAGTTTTATTTATACAATTAATGGCTTAGGTGCGATAGGATCTAAGGGTGAGCAACAAATACCGTCAAATTATATAAGTAAAACTAGCTATAATTATCGTCAGGAATAAAAGCTTTATTCATTTAGGCATTACTAGAAACTGTAAAATCAGTTAAAATGCTTAACTTCATATCAAGTAAATTACCGAGAGTTTTCTATGAGTTTGTATACAAAATATATGGAAGAAATCCAAACCCGTAAAACGGAGCTTGGATTAAGCCCACAACCAATCGATAGCGCTGAACTAGTATCAGAAATAATTAATCAAATTAAAGATACTAATAACGAGCACCGTAAAGATTCACTGCATTTCTTTATTTTTAATACTTTACCTGGAACAACCAGTGCTGCGGGCGTTAAAGCACAGTTTCTAAAAGAAATCATTTTAGGTGAAGAGCACGTTGCAGAGATCACTCCAGAATTTGCATTTGAACTGCTTTCACACATGAAAGGCGGCCCATCGATTGAAATGCTAATTGATTTAGCCTTTGCTGATGACGCAAAAATCGCAGCACAAGCTGCAGAAGTACTGAAAACTCAGGTATTCTTATACGATGCAGATATGGAGCGCATTAAAGCGGCCTACGAAGCAGGTAACCCAATTGCTAAAGAATTACTAGAGAGCTTCTCAAAAGCTGAATTCTTCACAAAACTACCTGACATCGAAGAAAAAATCGAAGTAGTAACTTACATTGCTGGTGAAGGCGACATCTCAACTGATTTACTGTCTCCAGGTAACCAAGCACACTCGCGTGCTGACCGTGAATTACACGGTAAGTGCATGATCACTGAAGAAGCACAACAAGAAATTGTTGCCCTTCAAAAGAAACACCCTAACGCTAAAGTAATGCTTATTGCTGAAAAAGGCACCATGGGCGTTGGTTCATCACGTATGTCTGGTGTGAATAACGTAGCACTTTGGGCTGGTAAACAAGCAAGTCCATACGTTCCTTTCATCAACATTGCACCTGTTGTTGCAGGTACTAACGGCATTGCACCAATCTTCTTAACCACGGTTGATGTAACTGGCGGTATTGGTCTTGACCTTAAAAACTGGGTTAAGAAAGTAGATGCAGACGGCAATACAGTAACTGATGCAAATGGTGATGCAGTGCTTGAAGAGGCTTACTCTGTTGCTACTGGTACTGTGTTAACAATCAATACTAAAGAGAAAAAGCTTTATAACGGCGATAAAGAACTTGTTGATATTTCATCAGCATTCACACCGCAAAAAGTTGAATTTATGAGAGCCGGTGGTTCTTACGCTGTTGTATTCGGTAAAAAACTACAAACGTTTGCTGCTGAGACTCTTGGCATTGAAACTCCGCTTGTTTATGCACCTTCAAAAGAAATTTCACATGAAGGCCAAGGCTTAACAGCGGTTGAAAAAATCTTTAACCGCAATGCGGTAGGTGTACTATCAGATACGCCACTTCACGCAGGCTCAAATGTTCGCGTTAAAGTGAACATCGTTGGTTCGCAAGATACAACCGGTCCAATGACAGCGCAAGAATTAGAAGCCATGGCTGCTTCAACGATTTCACCTCTTGTTGATGGTGCCTATCAGTCTGGTTGTCATACAGCATCAGTATGGGATAGCAAAGCACAAGCAAACATTCCTAAACTAATGGCGTTTATGAATAAGTTTGGTTTGATCACTGCACGTGACCCGAAAGGCGTTTACCATGCAATGACTGACGTTATTCACAAAGTATTGAACGACATTACAATTGATGATCGCGCTATCATCATTGGTGGTGACTCACATACACGTATGTCTAAAGGCGTTGCCTTTGGTGCCGATTCAGGTACTGTTGCTGTTGCACTTGCAACCGGTGAATCAGCGATGCCAATTCCTGATTCAGTTAAAGTAACGTTTAAAGGCAAAATGGCTAAGCACATGGATTTCCGCGATGTTGTACATGCAACGCAAGCGCAAATGCTTAAGCAATTTGGCGGCGAAAACGTGTTCCAAGGTCGTATCATTGAAGTTCACATTGGTACCCTAATGGCTGACCAAGCGTTTACTTTCACTGACTGGACTGCAGAAATGAAAGCGAAAGCGTCAATCTGTATTTCAAATGATGAAACGTTAATTAAGTCAATTGAACTTGCTAAGTCACGTATCCAAATCATGATCAACAAAGGTATGGAAAACGAAGCACAAACGCTACAAGGTCTAATCGATTTAGCCGACAAGCGTATTGCAGGTATTCAATCTGGTGAAGAGCCAGCACTTTCTCCAGACGACAACGCTAAATACCACGCAGAAGTTGTGGTTGATTTGGACCAAATCGTTGAGCCAATGATTGCCGATCCAGACGTAAATAACGATGATGTTTCTAAGCGTTATACTCACGATGTGATCCGCCCTGTTTCTTTTTACAACGACAAGCCTGTTGATTTAGGTTTTGTTGGTTCGTGTATGGTTCACAAAGGCGATATGAAAATTATTGCTCACATGCTACGTAACCTTGAGAAGAAAAACGGTTCTATCTCATTCAAAGCGCCATTAGTTGTTGCGCCACCAACATACAACATTGTTGATGAGCTTAAAGCTGAAGGCGATTGGGATATTCTTGCTAAATACGCAGGTTTTGAATTTGACGATGCAAAACCAAAAACGGCTGCACGTACTAAGTATGAAAATATCTTATACCTTGAACGTCCTGGTTGTAACTTATGTATGGGTAACCAAGAAAAAGCAGAACCTGGTGATACTGTTATCGCAACATCAACACGTCTTTTCCAAGGCCGTGTAGTAGCCGATACATCTGAGAAAAAAGGTGAGTCACTTCTAGGTTCTACGCCAGTTGTAGTTCTATCTTCTGTTCTTGGTCGCTTCCCGACTATCGAAGAGTACAAGTCTGCGGTTGAAGGTATTGACCTTACATCGTTTACACCTGTTGAAGAAGCAATGACAACTAAGTTCAACGCAGGACAAGCTGTACCAGTAAAAGTGGTTAGCTAATTCGATTAGTTTACCATTTAATTAAGCGCGTTTTTTAACGCGCTTTTTTTTGGCTAAAATTTACCTAACAGGAATGTAAGCCCTGCTCAACTCTATGGACAACACAATAATTTGTGGTTTGTGATTTTAAAGCAACAGGTTACACTTTATCTTGACCATGCAGTTATTCAATCGGTGTTATGACTAAACAACTCTATCAACTCGCTACGAGCCATTTTGCTTTTCCTGATCCCAGCCATGCATTAGATGATCCAGATGGTTTACTTGCCATTGGTGGATGCTTATCGGTAACGCGATTAAAAAATGCTTATTTATCTGGTATTTTTCCGTGGTTTAGTGAACACGAGCCAATTATGTGGTGGTCACCCAGTGAGCGCGGTATTGTTGAGCTTGATGACTTTCATGTTAGTAAAAGCTTACAAAAACATTTAAAAAAGCACCCGGTCACCGTAACTATTAACCATGCCTTTGAAGAAGTGATAGAAGCGTGCCGCGATCAACGCATTGATACTGATGGCACTTGGATCACCCCGCAAATGCAACAGGCGTACATTAATGCCCATCACAATGGCTTGGCCCATAGTTTAGAGGTATGGCGCGAGGGAGAGCTTGCAGGCGGCTTATATGGGATTATGCAAACAGGTATTTTTTGTGGTGAATCAATGTTTCATCATCAAACAAATTGCTCCAAACTGGCTATGTGGGCGCTGGTTAATTGGCTTAAACGCCATAATGCGCATTTTATTGATTGCCAATTAGAAAATCCTTATTTAATGTCGTTAGGTGCCAGCGTGATTCCACGTGAAGAATTTTTAACTAAACTTAATAAAGCACAGTGTTACACCCCAGCTGCCAGTATGTGGCAGCCACAGGAGCTAATCGCGATATATGAATGAACAACTTCCAGCTCGTATAGGCCTAAGCCAACCATTTGAATGCAGTTACTTGCCAGATCGCCAAGAGCAACTGCTGGTGATACTCGATCCAAGTTGTTATAGCAGCAATAAGTTTGAGTCGTTATTAGGATTGGGCTTTCGTCGCAGTGGTAACCAAATTTACCGTCCGCACTGCCCTATTTGCAGCGCGTGTAGTTCTGTGCGCGTTTTAGCTGATGAGTTTATCCCTACAAAATCGCAAAAACGTAAACTTAACAAAGCAAAAAACCGCTTTGAGGTAAAATATTCTCAAGTTGAACGCGAACAATACTATCCACTTTACAGTAAATACATTAGTTTACGTCATAAAGACGGTTCTATGTATCCACCTGATAAATCACAATTTCAAAGCTTTTTGTTTTGTAGCTGGTTAACCATCACCTTTATAGAGCTTTGGGATCAAGAAAACTTAGTGGCCGTTGCTGTAACTGATTGTATGGACAACGCTATTTCGGCTATTTATACATTTTTTGACCCTGACTACGAACACTTTAGTTTAGGCACTGTAATGATATTACAGCAGCTTAAATTTGCTAAACAGCAGCGCAAACAGTTTGTTTATTTAGGCTATCAAATAGATGAATGTGACAAAATGAAGTATAAAACCCAGTTTTTACCCGCCCAAAAACAGCTCAATGACCAGTGGGTGGCTATTTAATTTACAAAAATAGCCCCTGCGCCTTTACTTATTGGCGTATTTTGGGCAAAATCTGCAGCGTTTAACTATTAAAGAGGTGTTACGCTAAACATGGCGAAAGAAGACGTAATCGAAATGCAAGGGACAGTCCTTGATACTTTACCAAATACAATGTTCCGAGTTGAGCTAGAAAATGGTCACGTAGTTGTGGCTCATATTTCAGGTAAAATGCGCAAAAACTATATCCGTATTTTAACCGGCGATAAAGTAACGGTAGAAATGACTCCTTACGATTTATCGAAAGGTCGTATCGTATTCCGTGCTCGCTAAGTAAGTGCGTAAACGAGATTTAGTTTTTGGCTAGTGAAAACTAGCTTTAAGCGTTTATTAAATGTAATTAATGGTAGTAGCCAGTAATTACATTTAATAAACAAAAAACCCAGCCTTTGCTGGGTTTTTTGTTGCCTATTTCTTTGGCAAATAAAAAAAGCCTGCGCAAAGCAGGCTTTTTTAAATCGCTAACTATTTTTAGGTTAGGCTGGCGTTAAGTTACTCTCGTAATCAAAACGCAGCTTTTTATCTTTAACCGATACTTTTACCGTACCGCCAGAAATTAGCTCACCAAACAGTATTTCGTTTGCCAATTGCTTTTTAAGATCTTCTTGGATAACACGTGCCATGGGACGCGCGCCCATTGCTTTATCATAGCCTTTGTCAGCCAACCATTCACGTGCTTTAGAGGTAAGCTCAAGGTTAACTGACTTCTTATCCAGTTGCGCTTGAAGCTCCACAACAAACTTATCAACCACTTGTAAAATAACTTCTTTATCGAGGTGATTAAACCAAATAATGTTATCTAAGCGGTTTCTAAATTCAGGTGAAAATACTTTATTAATTTCACCCATCGCATCGTGTGTATGGTCTTGCTCACTAAAGCCAATCGACTTACGTGTGGTTTCTTGTACGCCGGCATTGGTAGTCATCACCACCACGACATTTCTAAAGTCGGCTTTACGGCCGTTGTTATCAGTTAGCGTACCGTGATCCATAACTTGTAATAAAATGTTGTATATATCAGGATGCGCTTTTTCAATTTCATCCAGTAATACCACTGCATGTGGGTTTTTAATCACCGCTTCTGTTAATAAGCCGCCTTGCTCAAAACCTACATAACCCGGAGGCGCACCAATTAAACGGCTCACCGCATGGCGCTCAACGTATTCAGACATATCAAAACGAATAAACTCAACACCCATGCACTTAGCTAATTGCTTGGTAACCTCTGTTTTACCTACCCCTGTTGGGCCTGCAAATAAGAATGAACCAACCGGTTTGTTCTCGTTCGCTAAACCTGAGCGAGATAAACGAATAGCAGAAGTTAATGCATCAATAGACTGATCTTGCCCAAACACCAGCATTTTTAAATTCCGGTCTAAGTTTTTAAGCGTTTCTTTATCAGACGATGATACATTTTGTGGCGGAATACGTGCCATTTTAGAGACAATCAACTCGATATCAGCAACGTTAATGGTTTTTTTACGTTTAGAGGTAGGCAGTAAACGTTGGCTTGCGCCCGCTTCATCAATCACATCAATCGCTTTATCAGGCAAATGACGTTCATTAATATACTTAGCACTAAGCTCTGCGGCTGCTTTCAACGCTTTTTGCGTGTAACGAATACCATGGTGTGCTTCATAACGCTCTTTTAAGCCGTTAAGAATTTTAGTGGTGTCTTCAACGCTAGGTTCAAGCACATCAATTTTTTGAAAGCGACGTACCAAGGCACGATCTTTTTCAAAAATATTCTTATACTCGCCGTAAGTCGTTGAACCCATACAACGTAATTGCCCACTTGAAAGTAGCGGTTTAATTAAGTTTGAGGCATCCATTACCCCACCTGATGCAGCACCTGCACCAATGATGGTGTGAATTTCATCAATAAATAAAATAGAGCCTGGTTTAGCTTGCAGCTCTTTTAATAAGCTTTTAAAGCGCTTCTCAAAATCGCCTCGGTATTTGGTACCGGCAAGTAACGCGCCCATATCTAAAGAGTATACAACCGCATCAGCAATGACTTCAGGCACTTGTTCGTTAACAATTCGATAGGCTAAACCCTCAGCAATAGCGGTTTTACCTACGCCGGCTTCACCAACCAGTAATGGGTTATTCTTTTTGCGACGACACAGTACTTGTACCGTGCGCTCTACTTCACTGTCACGTCCAACAAGCGGGTCAATGTTACCCTCTGTAGCCTGTATATTAAGGTTCGTAGTAAAGCTGTCGAGCTTGCTCGCTTCTTCACTGGCAACCTCTTGAACTTCTTCATGTATATCGTCGGTGTCATCGCCTAATTCGTCGTCACCTTTGGCAATCCCATGAGAAATAAAGTTAACAATATCAAGACGAGAAATATCATTCTTTTTAAGTAAATACACGGCTTGGCTTTCTTGTTCAGAAAAAATAGCCACCAGCACATTCACGCCGGTTACTTCATTTTTGCCCGAAGATTGCACATGAAATACCGCGCGCTGTAATACACGCTGAAAACCAAGTGTTGGTTGAGTTTCGCGTTCTTCTTCTAAATCGGGAATAACCGGTGTGGTTTCATCAATAAATTCAAGTAACTCTGTTTTTAATCCAGAAACGTCAACACCACACGCATTGAGCGCTTCTCCAGCTGATGGATTGTCGAGTAGAGCGAGTAAAAGATGCTCTACGGTCATAAACTCATGACGACGTGTACGCGCTTCACGAAACGCGGTGTTCAAAGTTAGTTCTAAGTCTTTATTTAGCATTGGCAACCCCTTACAGAGATAATAATTTTATACCGCACTTCAAAGATGAAAGTTCACCTTTGTGGTATTTATTCCTGCTCACAACTACATAGCAGTGGATGCTCGTTATCCCTTGAGTAGCGGTTAACTTGCTCAGCCTTGGTATGTGCTACATCGGCGCTGTAAACACCACATATGCCCTTACCTTGCTGATGTATTTGCAGCATCACATCAGTTGCTCTATCGCTATCCATATTAAAAAACGTCATTAAGATCTCTATTACAAAATCCATCGGCGTGTAATCATCGTTGTTTAACACAACTTTATATTTTCGCGGTGGCTGCAACTTTTGCTTTTCACTATCGCGAACGGTGTCGATAACACCAGAATCTTTCATACCACTCATAATTAAATATAGTCTTGTCTTTGTAACTCAAGCAAACTTGAATAAAAAAATAAATAAAATGTTAAAAAATAACCTAAAACACTTGACTGGTTGCTTAAATAAACTACAGTCAAATGGTGATTGATTAAACCTTAGTCAGTCTAGCAAACAATACAGTTTAGGATAACTAAATTAGTCAACTTATAGAAGGATGTAGAAGTATGGCTTGTGGTAAAGTCAAATGGTTCAACAACGCCAAAGGTTTTGGTTTCATCGTAGAAGACGGTTGCGAGAACGACATTTTTGCTCATTACTCCACTATTGTAATGGACGGATACAAGACACTTAAAGCTGGTCAAGATGTTACCTTCGAATTACAACAGGGCCCTAAAGGTCTACACGCTACTAATATAGCCCCTAACGGCGATATTATAGAGTGATTGTAAATATGAGACTAAAGCGAGCGACCTGTTTAGATCCTCGCTTAATTCCCTAAAAATCCCTAACCACTTCAATATAAATTGCCTCATTGTGTGTTAATTCAACCCCACTCCTTGATTTTATTTTATCTACCCCAATAATTTCAGTATTAGGTGTTTAACTGCTGGCGTTTAGCGCGTAATCCTAGCCCTTTTTAGCCAAGCTTGTTACACTCTTTGTCCTGTAAAACGTAATTACTTTAGCCTAATGGCTAGTTTGTATTTACATAAATTTTAGTTATAAAAGACACTAGTCCGTCAGGTGTGATTATTCTCACCTTGTTTAGGTTATACGAGTACCAACACCTAACAGACTACTCATTGCATATATTAATGCTTTATTTATAAGTATTAAGCGATGATTTCTTTGCATTGTTGAATTTGGCCAATGCGGCCTACTATCTAGGAATGATGATGACATCAAAAATTATCTATACAAAAACGGACGAAGCTCCGGCATTAGCAACTTATTCGTTGTTACCTATTATCCAAGCGTACACAAATGCGGCAGGTGTTGAAGTTGAAACACGCGACATCTCATTAGCTGGTCGTGTAATTGCGAGCTTCCCGGATTACCTAACAGAAGAACAACGCATTGGTGATGCACTTGCAGAACTTGGCGAGATGGCAAAAACACCTGAAGCTAACATCATTAAATTACCAAACATCAGTGCCTCAGTTCCACAACTTCGCGCTGTAATTAAAGAGCTTCAAGAAAAAGGTTATGCACTTCCAGAATATCCGGTTGAACCTAAAAACGATGAAGAAAAAGCCATTCAAGCAGCCTACGACAAAATTAAAGGTAGCGCAGTAAACCCAGTTCTTCGTGAAGGTAACTCTGACCGTCGCGCACCAAGTTCAGTAAAAGAATATGCGCGTAATAACCCGCATTCAATGGGTGCATGGAGCAAAGATTCTCAATCATATGTTGCAAGCATGGAAGAAGGTGATTTCTTTGGCTCTGAACAGTCAGTAACTGTTGATGAAGCAACGGATGTTCGTATTGAACACGTAGCGGCTAATGGCGATATCACTGTACTTAAGCAAAGCACGCCATTACTTGCTGGTGAAGTAATTGATGCATCACGTATTAGTGCTGCGAAATTACAAGCATTCTTAGAAGCCGAAATTAATGCAGCGAAAGAAAAAGGCGTGTTATTTTCGCTTCATATGAAAGCAACCATGATGAAAGTATCTGATCCAATCATCTTTGGTCACGCTGTAAAAGTATTCTACAAAGACGTTTTTGCAAAACACGGTGCACTTTTTGAAGAGCTAGGTGTTGATGTAAACAACGGTTTAGGCGATGTGTACTCTAAAATTCAAACATTAGATGACGCTAAGCGCGAAGAAATTGAAGCAGACATTCAAGCGGTTTACGCTAACCGCCCTGCTATCGCCATGGTTGATTCTCATCGTGGTATTACAAACTTACACGTACCAAGTGACGTGATCATCGATGCTTCTATGCCAGCTGCAATTCGTTCAAGCGGTCAAATGTGGAATAAAGACGATAAATTACAAGACACAAGCTTTGTAATTCCAGATCGTTGTTACTCTGGCGTTTACCAAGCAACAATTGATTTTTGTAAAGAGCACGGTGCTTTTGATCCTACGACTATGGGTAGCGTACCAAACGTTGGCCTTATGGCTCAAAAAGCGGAAGAATACGGCTCACATGACAAAACATTTGAAGCAAAAGCTGACGGTACTATTCGTGTTGTTGACACAAATGGCAATACGTTACTTGAGCACAGTGTTGAGCAAGGCGATATCTGGCGCATGTGTCAGGTTAAAGATGCACCAATTCAAGATTGGGTTAAACTTGCAGTAAACCGCGCTCGCGCAACTGGTAATCCGGCTATTTTCTGGTTAGATGCAGAACGTGCACACGATGCTGAGCTAATCAAAAAAGTGAATAAATACCTGCCAGATCACGACACTGCTGGCCTAGATATTCAAATTTTATCGCCAATGGATGCAACCTTATTCTCACTAGCACGCATCAAAGAAGGTAAAGACACGATTTCTGTAACAGGTAACGTATTACGTGATTACCTAACAGATTTATTCCCAATTTTAGAGTTGGGTACTAGTGCTAAAATGCTTTCAATTGTGCCACTAATGAATGGCGGTGGTTTATTTGAAACAGGTGCCGGTGGTTCTGCTCCTAAGCACGTTCAACAATTTGAAAAAGAAAACCACTTACGTTGGGATTCTTTAGGTGAGTTCTTAGCACTTGCTGCGTCACTTGAGCACCTAAGCACGACAACAGGTAACAACAAGGCACAAGTACTTGCTGATACGCTTGATAAAGCAACGGGCACATTCCTAGCTGAAAACAAATCGCCTTCACGTAAAGTAAAAGAAATTGATAACCGTGGTTCTCATTTCTTCTTATCTTTATTCTGGGCTCAAGAACTTGCTAAGCAAAATGAAGATAGCGAGCTTAAAGCGCAATTTACACAAATTGCTAGCGACCTTGAAACCAACAAAGAGCAAATTGTTAACGAGCTAAACGATGCACAGGGCCCTGCAATGAACATTGGCGGATACTTCCAGCCAAATGATGATGCAGCCTTTAAAGCAATGCGTCCAAGCACAACATTTAACGAGATTTTATCTAAACTAGTATAAATCAGTTAAATGAACGAAAAGGCGCTCACAGAGCGCCTTTTTTGTGCTTAGGCGAAAGGTGTTCGTAAAAAAGGCCGCTAATGCGGCCTTTTAAATTCAACTTAAAAAGTTTATTTTGTGTATGCGCGTGGCATGTTCGATTCTGTTGTATAGCGCTCACGCAGTTTATCTTGGCGAGATTCAGTACTAACCTCAACACCATTGATAAACATTTTATTCACGTGGCTGCTCAGCTCAAACGGGTCGTTACTCCACATAACAACATCAGCGGCTTTACCTACTTCTAAGCTACCGGCATTAATACCAAATACATCAGCTACATTCGAGGTCATGGCTTTTAATGCGCCTTGTTGACTCATACCGTAAGACACTGCATTACCGGCATCGTAGCGAAGCTGGTAAACATTGTGACTTGCGTCACCACCCACAGTTAATAGCACTTTAACACCGGCTTTTTCTAGTATTCCGGCATTATTTAAGCTTGCATTAAGTGAGTCGAAACTGCCTGGTAAGTTATCCATAGCACTGATAATCACCGGAATGCCAGCTTTAGCGATTCGATCTTTAACTACAACGGCATCTTGCACACCATTAAGTACAATATTGATACCAAATTGCTGTTTTACTTTTATTAATTCAACAATATCTGCTGCACGCGATACACTGATCAGTACCGGCATGTCACCTTTAAGTACTTTAGCCATTATGGTGTCTTCAGCACTTGGCTTAGCGTCGTCTTTTTTGGCTTCTTTGCTTGCTTTAGTTTGATGCTCATCTAATTTTTTAATGAGCGTTTGCAGGGTAAAAGCACGAGAGCCTTTGCTACGCTCACCCAAATGAATCACTAGTGCTGCTTGCTTTTTATTTACGCTTTCAAAGCTGCCGCTTAAATCGACAACACTTGCTAGGCCTGCAAAAATACTATCGCCACCGTACGGGGTGATCAAATCGCGAGTAATACCACCTTTGCGTGCATAAGGGATTAAAGTTGAACGAGGGTTAAATGCCAAGCTTGCATCAAAATCAATACCTGCTTTTTCTTCTCCTGCATCGCGAGAACCGGCAACCGCACCTACTTCAACTAAGCCAAGTTGATTTACACTGGCAATAAAACCTGGGGTCACTATTTGACCTTTAGCATCAATAACTTTGTCAGCTTTAACATCGCTAGGGTTAATGGCAGTGATTTTGCCATCATTCATAACTATGCTAGCTCCTTCTAATACACCTTGCTCTGAAGATGTATGCAAAGTTGCATTAATAATTGCCAGTGACTCTGCGCTCACGGTACCCGATGCTAATAGCCCTGCAGCAACCAGAGAAAGCGAAAACGAACATGATAATTTTTTCATTCTGGGTGCTCCTTATTGTTGACCTAACATAAAATCACTTTGTGCTTGGAATGCGCTATCGTTTCTATCGTAAACTTTTGCACCATCAACAAACACTTGCTCTGCTTTTGCATAAACACTAAACGGGCTTTGATTCCAAATAACAACATCAGCTTGTTTACCTGTTTCAAGTGAGCCTGTTTTATCTTCAATACCTAACGATTTAGCGGCGTTAGCTGTGATCCACTTAATTGCATGCTGCTCAGAAATATCAAACCCATTTTGGTTTGCACTGTACATTACTTTCGCTGCTTCTTGGTTTAAGCGTTGAATCGTCGTGTCAGAATCTGAGTGCACAACGGCACATGAGTTTTTAACGGCATCAACAATAGCTACGTTCTCTTGTACCATATCGTAGGCTTCCATTTTAAAGCCCCACCAGTCTGGCCAAAGTGCAGCACACGAGCCGTTTTCAGCCAGTAAATCAGCAATTTTATAGGCTTCAATACCGTGATGGAATGTGCCGGCATGGTAATTAAACTCTTTTGAAAGGTCGATCATCATCGCCATTTCTTCTGCTTTGTAGCAGTGATTATGAATACGAACGTCACCTTCTAAAACACCGCGTAATGTATCGTATTTAATATCGCGATGTGGAGCTTCTGGGTTTTTACCCGCAGCGTAATCAGCATCGTATTTATCCCACTCACGCTTATATTCTTGCGCGCCAATCCATGCTGTGCGATAACCTGCCATATTACCCATACGTGTCATCGGCAATACACCTTTTCGACCGTAAACACGTTTAGGATTTTCACCACAGGCCATTTTTAAACCGTATGGCGCATCAGGAAATTTCATCCCTTGCATGGTGTGAGCCGGTACATTTTTAAGCGTAACGCCGCGTCCACCAAATAAATTAGCTGAACCAGGTAATATTTGTAATGACGTAATACCGCCTTCACGTGCACGATTAAAACCTGGATCTTGTGGCCAAATTGAATGCTCAACCCATACTTCTGCCGTATTAGGGCTGGTCATCTCGTTACCATCTTGATGAGACTCAACCGATGGGTTTGGATAAGCACCTAAATGTGAATGAACGTCAATAATGCCTGGTGTTACCCATTTACCTTGCGCGTCAATAGTGGTGTCTGCATTAGCGGTTAAATCTTTACCAACTTGCTGCACTTTACCGTCAACAATCAGTACGTCCGCTTCATCTAAACGCTCACCTGTACCTGTTAATACAGTTGCATTAGTGATCAAGGTGCTTGATGTCGCGACTGGCTGATAAGTACTTGGGTATGGGTTTTTATTAATGGTTACTTTGTCATCTTGTGGGCCGCTTTCTTGGCAACCAACAAGTGCTGCTGCTAAACCAACAGCTAACAATGAGGGAGCAAATTTTTGCATGTTTTTAGGTTCTCCTGTTTTTTTACTACTTTAGCGAAAGCAAACGCATAAAGCTAAAAAAACAGGTGAAAAGGCGGTTATTTAAGGTGAGTTTCTGTAATTATTTTTTTATATAATTGTTATAAAGCTTATCCAGAGCTCCTTCGGTGGTGAGCGATGGATCTTTACTGATAAAGTGTTTAACCGTTCGGGTTACAAAATCTGAGTTTTGCTTATGTAATTTTGAAAAATCTTTAATCAATGTATTACCATCTTTTGCGGCTGTGACTTTATCATGACGATGTCTGTATTGGCTCAATGCCTTATTAAAATCACCTTGATAGTCTTCCACCAAAATTTTATAAAAATCACTTTTTTGCACCTTTAAAACATTAATGCAATAGTTAAGCGCTTCTTTAAAGTCGGTAAATACAGTGCCTTCTACATCAAACTCTTTGGTTTTTTCACGCACTGTGACACGTGCTTCCTCAGTGGCGTAACTAAACCCCGTAAAAGCGAGTCGCTCTGCAGCTTCTTTACCGAGTTTCATACCGGCTTGAATACTATGAGCAAATTCATCACTCATGTCAGCGAGTTCGTTTTCTTCCCACATGTTGTAAACACGCAAAGGCTTTGCATACTTATTAGATAATTTCTTTTTAAGTTTGCTAAATCGCTCATCAATGGTCATTAATCGCTCATTGTGAAGTAATGCATGGCATTCGTAACAGGCTGCAATGGCAACAAAGTCAGCTTCTTCACCTAGATCAATAATACTTTGTAGCATATGCAATGGCGGGCAATGATCGCGCTCTGTTGCTTCACAGCCGCAATAAAAACATTGGTTAAAATGCTGTTGCTCACACGCATAGGCTTGCTGGTAGTAACTGGCTAACGTTTTATTCACAATTGCGCTCCAAAAAGATAAAATGCCACAAATTTAGGGCGCGATAATAACAGTCTGAAAAAATATTTCAGTAGGAAAACGCTAAACTGTGTCAAAAATAAATTATTTATGAGCAACTTTTCATACACCTACAAAATAGCACAATTTACATACACATTTTCTTACAGCTTGCCCCATTCAATTAACAACATTTTGGCTACATTAAGCAATACTTAAGTTGCACATAAACAAAGAGGCAAACACAATGATTTCTCTTAAAGCAACACTATATTCAACTGTATTATTAGGCGCAGCAACATTAACAGCACCTGTAATGGCAACCACATTTATTGCCGCTGACTCATCACCTGGTACACAAGCTTGTATGGCAGTTGCATCTAACAAAAGACTGACACTTCACAGAACCATAAAAGATCTGCGTATTAGTAAACATGTAATTAGTAAAAAATTACTCTGTAATGATTTATCAGTGGGTGATTTTGTAGCGCTCTATGATTTAAACAAATCAGCACGATTTTTAAATATGGAAACGTCTACCAGTACATCAATAAGAGATTTAGCGAAAGTAAACAAACCGCTTGTGGTTATTATGGCGGGGTCTAAATAACCTGAGTTCTAATTAAAAATCGTGAGTTTTGAATGCGTTTAATTTACTCGAGTCAAACACGTTAAGCAGGTTCTAAATACCTGCTTAACGTGTATTTATTATTAAATAAGCGCTGCCAACAAACCAAATAAGCCACCAAATACTCCACCCCAAACAACGAGCCAGCCTAAGTGCTCGCGGATCATGGTTTGAATTATTTCTTTTACCATTTTAGGGGTGAGTTCATCTAGGCGTTCATCCACTAACTTAAGCACCGTGTTATGCAAACTTTCCGCGTTATTGCTTTGGGTTAACATGTCGCTTAATAGTATTTTAAAATCGTCGGTGTCGCTTATTTGCACCAGTGATGACTGCATTTTTTCAATAAACTTTTCTCGCATTGGCTCAACGGCTTCAGTGCCACCAAACATTGCAAGCATGCTACCAAATTGTGATTGTTCAATAACCACTAACAAATTATCGAAAGCAGGGTTTAAATCCACTTTATAAATGACTGATTCAAAATCTATCGTTGGTTGAGCCTTACTTAGAAGTTTATCGATTTTATTCTCAGAGAAGAACTCAGTAAGTATTAAATTTCTTATTGCTACTTTAAAGCTTTCAAACTTAAGCGCAATTACACCTGAACCATATAAAAACGGCACTTTTTCGAACAGCATATGAATAGCGAGTAAATTTGTAACCGCACCAGAGAGTGCAAATAAGCCCACCGAAAGTACAATGGCTTGATCAAATACAAAACCAAAAACAACGCAACATGCTGCTAATAGGTTAGTGATAAAACTTTTATTCATTTTTATTCCATTTCAGTGATTTGTATCAGAAATTGATACTCTTAATTTTACACCGATTAATTTGTTTATTTAATCCCTTTTTGCCATAGTTTATTTATAGGTTTAAAAGGTGACTATTGTTATGTGGAAAACAATCAATCAACAGATCAGCCAAGCTATCCATTACGATTTTAAACACACCCATAAACGTCAGTTGCAAAACACATCAACCGATAAGTTGTTTCACTTAAGCGATGGCAAGCACAATTATTTAGTTAAAATTGCGCAAAAAAATGAGCTAGAGCGCTTTGAGGCTCAAGCTCAAGGTTTAAAACAGCTTACTCAAAACAGTGTTTTTATGGTGCCCGACTGTATTACTACTGGGGCCAATATAGAATACGCCTTTATTGTATTAGAGTGGCTTACACTTGATGACCTTCCCCACACCCATTGGTCAACGATGGGTGAACACCTTGCCATGTTACATCAAAAACACCAGCAAGCGATGTTTGGTTTTGATACCGACAATTATTTAAGCTCAACACCTCAACCTAATCAGTGGCATAAAAAATGGGATGTTTTTTTTGCAGAAGAACGTATTGGTTGGCAATTACAACTTTTAGCTGAAAAAAACATTGTGTTGGCAGACTCAGAGCAACTAATAAATCAGGTAAAGGAGCAACTGCATAGTCATCATGTTTTACCCTCATTATTACATGGCGATTTTTGGCGCGGTAACCTGGGATTTGTGAATAACATTCCGACATTATTTGACCCCGCCTGCTATTACGGTGATCGGGAGGTAGATATTGCTATGAGTGAACTCTATGCCCCCCTACCTGAGGAGTTTTATAGTGCCTACAATCAACACTATCCTTTAGCTCAGGGTTATGAGCAACGTAAGCTTGTTTACCAGCTTTACCCTATTTTAAACAACGCCAACATTTATGCTGGGCATTATCTAAATCAGGCCAAAGAGCACGTTG
Source organism: Pseudoalteromonas sp. DL-6 (assembly GCF_004328665.1). NCBI lineage: Bacteria > Pseudomonadati > Pseudomonadota > Gammaproteobacteria > Alteromonadales > Pseudoalteromonadaceae > Pseudoalteromonas > Pseudoalteromonas sp. DL-6. The sequence continues at coordinate 1,362,629 of NZ_CP019770.1, read as the reverse complement.
ATAAACTACTAAACTACTAAACTTAAATAAATGCAGTAAACAAAATATAAGCACTATAATCAGAGTAAGCCCGTTGTGTGCTACCCACGTAAAATAACTTAGTTTTTATGAGGTGTTATTATGAAAGACTTTTTATCACAACGTATCGCATGCCCACATTGTGGACACCATATTCATTTAGATCTTGATGCTAGTATGGGCGACCAAGACTACTATGAAGAATGTAGTGCCTGTTGTAACCTTATTCATTTGAACATGCATATAGACTATGCACGTAATAAGTTAGAGTTACATGTGGACAGCGATGACGAACAAATATTTTAGCTATGTTGGCGCATGTAGTTTTCAACGGTGTTTATAATTGTATAGGTTTGCTGGTCGACTTCAATATTGAACTCATCACCCACAACGGCTTCACCTAAATTAGTAATATCGAGTGTTTCTGGTATTAAATGCAGCCAAAAGCCTTGCTCATCAATATTTCCCACCGTTAAACTGGCACCATTAACAGATACAAAGCCTTTGTATAATACATATTTTTGCCATTTTTGTGGCAGGCTAAGCTGTATTTTGTAGTTGTTTTCTAACTTAACTATTTGCGCAATTTTGGCAGTACAGTGGATATGTCCAGATACTATATGCCCACCTAACTCAGTTCCAAACGATACTGAACGCTCATAATTAACTAAACTACCCAATTCCAGTTGCCCAAGATTAGTAAGCTGCAGGGTTTCATCAATAACATCAAAATGCACTTGAGCAACCACATCGTGATTACTTAGCTCTACTTTTACCACCGTCAAACAGCAGCCGTTTATAGCAATGCTGGCACCTAAGTCTAAATGCTTCACGTATTGCTCATTGACAGAAACTACCAAGCGTAACACGCCCTGTGCATGGGTTTTAGAAACTACCGTTGCTTGAGTTTGAATAATACCGGTAAACATAAAAATCGCTTCTATTTCTAACAAAGTGCTAGTTTAACGTATCAAAAGGCAAAATCATTCACTTAATAGTACTTATTGATGGTTATTTTCACCGCCAAGATGAATTAAATACAAACACCGACCACCAGCATAGCTTGGCAGATCACAATAGATTACAATGCGACTATGTTTTTCTGAATAGCTGTTTTTTATGACTTTTTGTAGTTGGGAAGCCAAACGTTTACTTTCCCTCGCGGTTCCCGTTTTTTTAGCACAAGTAACTTTAGTATTAATGTCTGTGGTTGATACCATAATGGCCGGACAAGTGAGCCCTACCGATTTAGCAGCACTGTCAATTGCTACAGGAATATGGAACCCCATTTTATTAGCAATACAAGGTATTCTATTAGCATTAACAGGCGTTATTGCCCAATTTGCGGGTGCTAAAGATCGTAACGGCATCAGCCATTATTTTCAGCAAGCCCTTTATTTAACCCTCCTGTTAAGTATTGCTGGTTTTAGTGCAGCCCAGCTTGCCAATACCGTTATTTTACAGCTAGATACCAGCCCTGCGATTGCTGGACTTGCTTTTGACTACATTCATTTTGTTAAATGGGGTGTGTTTGGCTTTTTAATTTTTACCGTTTACAGAAATATGACCGAAGGCATGGGGATGACCAAGCCCGCATTTTATATCAGCCTATTGGGGCTTGCGGTAAATATTCCACTCAATTATATTTTTATCAATGGCTTATTTGGCCTACCAGCATTTGGCGGAGCCGGTTGTGGTATTGCTACCGCACTCGTATTTACTGTTATGGCGATTGCGCAGGTGACTTATTGCCAACTCAGTAAAAAAATAGATGCTAAAGGCTTATTAACTGGCTTTGAAAAACCAAACTTTAAAACCATAGGTATTATTACAAAACTCGGTATTCCTATATCACTGGCGACATTTTTTGAAGTGACCTTGTTTGCCTGTATACCTTTATTTATTGCGCACTTAGGTGCTGTAGCCGTGTCTGGCCATCAAATTGCAGCCAGTGTTACTGCACTATTATTTATGATGCCTCTGAGCCTCTCAATTGCAATTAGCATACGAATTGGTAATTTATTTGGGCAAAATCATTTAGATCAATTAAAAGTAGCGGTATCGACAAGTTATATTATGGCAGCGATGGTTGCTTTGTTTGTTGCTTTTATTACTTTTATAGGTCGCGATGTGATCAGCCAACTTTATAGCGATAGCCCTGCGGTACTCGCACTTGCTTCATCTATTATGATTTTAGCCTGTATTTACCAACTTCCTGATGCATTACAAGTAGCTGCAAATGGTATATTGAGAGGCTTAAAGCACACCGCGCCAATTTCTTATATTACTTTTATCTCTTACTGGTTAATCGGCTTTAGTTTAGGCTACGTATTAGCAAGAACAGACTTAATAGTGCCAGCAATGGGCCCGCATGGATTCTGGATAGGTATCATCGTTGGCTTATCAGTAGCAGCTATACTGCTAATGCTGACAGTGCATAGGCGATTTAAACGTGAACCATTTATTCTCTCTTAAACAATCTAAAAATAACACACTGCCACTTAGTTGGTTACTGGCAGTGTGTTGTGCATTTCTTATTGGCTGCACAGAGCAGCCTAGTGAGGCAAATAAAACTTATTTGTCTCGCTTAAGTAATACTTTGCAAGTTCCCGAGCCGAACACACACTCACTGCAACAACTCTCTTTAGTTGCGCCTACAAGCACCTTTCAACCTGCTATTAAAATTGGCATAACTGAACTTGCTGGTATTAGCCAATGTAAACTGAACGTTCTAATAAGCGAGCATAATAATCAATTAGGTAAAACAGCCACCGCTGCCAGCCAATTGAAGTACCAAATAGATTTTATTCAAAGCGCGCAAAACTGTTTAAATACCTTGGATAAACAAAGCAAGATTTACAACAAAATTGCAGCGGCAAAAACTCAAAAACAAGCCCAACTCACTCAGTTTTTCAACAACACTTTATATAATGAGCCAGAGCTCAATCGCACTTGGCAACTAACTGGTCAAGAGCTCAGCACCCAACCAGCAGGATTTAGCGACACGGTTGAGGCACTAAAAAAACTCACCACTATAAAACAGCAAATAGAAACTCAAAATAGTATTGCAATTAACAGCAGTGATATTTTGTTAGCGCTTGAGCCGCTCAACAGATACAAATTTGACCAACAACTTATTCAAGCCGCGCGCGAACAAATTAGCTTAAATCATACCGCAACCCAATTTGTAAATACTTTAACGCTTGAAGATATATGCCCAAAAGGTAAAAACAAGCAGCAGGCTAAAATTATCAGTAATATATTTAATAAATATTATTTAAAACAAATTCAGCCTTATCAGGCGCAGTTGAGTGGCTATTTAGAAACATTGCAGCCGCTGTATGTGCAGCTGTGGTTTAATCAAGCAGTAAGTAGTGAAGAAATAAATGCCCTACTTGACCCAAACGCAAAAAACTTACTCGCTCAGCTAAAATCGTCAGCAAAAGAGCATGTTATCTGGTGGCAAAAATTTTATAAAACGTGTGAAATCAGTCCAATATGAATAAAAAAACGGCAAATAAACTCAAATAACATAAACATGCTTGATTCACTCCCCATCACGCTATATATTAGCGACCGTTGTTAAGCAATTAACAATTCTTAAATACATGCAGTACGACTGTAGCTCAGTTGGGCGAGATTGGACCGAAGCGAAGCTTCGCAGCCGAACGAGGTGGAGGCAGGACGCCGACAGGATGAAGCTTCATGGATGAATTAAATAGTATGTAAACTTATAGTACGACTGTAGCTCAGTTGGTTAGAGCACTACCTTGACATGGTAGGGGTCGGTGGTTCGAATCCACTCAGTCGTACCAAAATTAGTGAATATTGTATTTAAAGTACGTTGAAGGAAACAGCACTACCTACTCTTGATCACCCGGTCCAGAGGCCAGTGGTTCGAATCCACTCAGTCGTACCAAAATTAGTGAATATTGTATTTAAAGTACGTTGAAGGAAACAGCACTACCTACTCTTGATCACCCGGTCCAGAGGCCAGTGGTTCGAATCCACTCAGTCGTACCAAAATTAGTAAAAAATGTATTTAAAATTGTACGACTGTAGCTCAGTTGGTTAGAGCACTACCTTGACATGGTAGGGGTCGGTGGTTCGAATCCACTCAGTCGTACCAATTCAAAAACATCTCAATAAAAAGCACTACCTACTCTTAATCACCCGGTCCAAAGGTCTCTGGTTAGAATCCACTCAGTCGTACCAATTCAAAAAAGAACGTAGGTCGGTTAAGTGGCGAAGCCACGCCACCCGACATTGGGGAAAAACCGGCATTAGGTAACATCCCAATACCAAGCACTACCCGACATAAAGCAAAACCTGCACCGGTAATGATTAATATCCAACAACAACGGATGAGCCTTTAAATTATCCAACATCGTCGGATGACGCCTCCGGCTTATCCAACCTACGTTAATTATTGGGGACGTAGGTCGGTTAAGTGGCAAAGCCACGCCACCCGACATTGGGGAAAACCCGGCATTAGGTAACATCCCAATACCAAGCACCACCCGACATAAAGCAAAACCTGCACCGGTACCGACCAATATCCAATAACAACGGATGACACCTTTGAATTATCCAAAATCGTCGGATGACGCCTCTGGCTTATCCAACCTACGTTCATTATTGGTAACGTATGGGAAACACCCGTCATAAAATGTATTAATTATTCCCCACACCAATTGCGGCTGTATATTCCTGATTCGACTGCTTTATGAAAGCTTGAATAAGGCCAATCAGCCACCCGTTCAACCAAACCATGTTTAAGCGGGTTAAAATGCACATAATTTACATGCTGCCAATAATCACGTTCATCAACAATAGTATGCTCCCAAAAACGGCGTTGCCAAATCCCTCGTTCATTTTTATTAACGCGTGCGAGTGATAAATGTTCGTTTTTAGCCAAGCCTTTAGAAAAACGTTTTTTAATTTCGCGCCAACGGCCAGAATAATCGCTATCATCTTTGGGTAAAGTTAACACTGCATGCATATGATCAGGCAACACCACCCAAGCATCAATATAAAATGGTTTATGCATTTTTACCCAGCGCACAGCCTCACGCAATAAATCAATATGCTCAACCAATAATGATTTATTACGATCCTGCAAATTAACCGTAAAAAAATACGTTCCTCCTGGTTGATAATTTCGACGATATCTCACAAAAAATCTCCTTATCATAAGCGACTAAACATCGTCGGATGACGCCTTTGAATTATCCAACATCGTCGGATGACGCCTCCGGCTTATCCAACCTACGCTAATTGTTGGGAACGTAGGTCGGTTAAGTGGCGAAGCCACGCCACCCGACTTTGGGGAAACACCAAAAAAAAGCGCATGCCACTCTTAAATTCCGTTGCAAACATCGTATAACTACCCATTTAATTTAACTCAAAAAGTTAGAATACATTGCTTGATAATTCATACTATGTTAACAAATAGACTATCTTATAAATTGATACATCAAAAGCACGCTAAGGAAGGATTTAACTATGAAGTTTGTTACGCTCATTTTATTAGCCTTACTTGGTTTTTCAGTTGAAGAAGCTCATGCAAAAACAGTGGTTAAAGTAGGCGGTTATGAATTCCCTCCTTATATAGAGATTGTTGATGGACGTGCTTCTGGCCTTACTGTTGAGTTAATCAGCGAACTTAATAAAATGCAGCATTCTTATCATTTTGAATTGGTACTAACCACGCCAGTTCGTCGCTTTAAAGATTACCAAAAAGGCTTATTCGATTCAGTTTTTTTTGAAAACCCGGATTGGGGATGGCTGCAAGGGAATAATATAATTAGTAATTCCCCTGTTATAGCCACAGACAGTGAGGTATTTATTGCTTTAAAGCAATTTGCAAAGTCACAGGCTTGGTTTGATAATTTAGAAAATAGAACCTTGGTGGGTATTTTAGGCTACCATTACCCATTAGCAAATTATGAGAGTAACCCCGCAGTACTTGAAAACGAATATAAAATGACTTTATTAAGCAGTCATAAAAGAAGTATTGAATTGGTATTAAAAAAACGCAGCGATAGCGCCATCGTCACGCATTCTTACTTAAACCAATACTTTAGCAAGTATCCAAAAAGCAAGCGTTTGCTACTTGTTTCTGAACGAATTGCACAAACCTATAACCATCAGTTATTACTTCGCCCAACCCACACCCTCGATATAAGCACTTTGTATAAATGGGTAAAACGAGCACTCGCGCAAGACAACATTGCAGCTAGACTAAAACAGCTTGGCCTTCAACAGCATCCCCTAACACCTTTACCTTTGCCTAGCCAAACGATTACTCCAAATTAATGGCAATAACTAGAAAACTTACTATTTTCATTATTTGTCGCAAAATCAACTAAGGTCATCAGTAAATCACTGTGTTTATGAGTAAAGCCAGTATTAGAAAGACGCTTTTCTAAATAGGCGGTAAAGTTTTTTCGCTGCTGGTGTTGGCTTTGTAATTTAATTAAAAGCTCAGACTGCTTTTGGTTAACTAATTGTGTCTCGTATATCGGGTCTTCATCCGGCCAATTCTCTACTGGTGAGCCCTTTTGTTGAAACACGAAATCACTGAGCGAGCGCTCTATTTGATTATAATCATGCTCCCCTAGCAGTTTCTCTATCTCTTTTAGTAAACTTGAGTACAAAACCCGGGGGAAAAGCTTATAAAAGTCATGATTTTTGAAAGGCTCACCAGAGGGTGTTTGCTGCCAATTTTCAAAGCTTGCTCGTAAAGCATGTACCAATATACGCCCTACATAATGGCTTTTTTGAAACGAGACACCTTGTGACTCTAACCGTGATAAAACATGGTTTAACCGTTGCTGTAAACTGCGTACCTCTAACTGTAGTTCGCTTTTTTGAGTCTCTAGCAATAGTATTTCGTCAGCACTTGTTGTTATTTTTTGTTCTAGCTTATTTATTTTAACTTGTGCACCATGAAACAAATCACGCGTATCTTTGAGTTCTGCCAATACGCTTGCATTTTGTAATTTTATAGGCGAATTACCATTACCTGATTGGGTCGTGAGCCGTTTACTTTTGCATAATGCTTGGTTTAAGGCATGCTCTAATTTACTTTCTATTACTTGGCCAGACTTACTGCCTTTGAGCAACGTGGTTAAAGTTAAAGAAATATGCTTTTGATACCAATTTTGGATCTGCTCACACTGCACATCAGATAAATTAGCAAATGGATTATCCTCACTTATTGGCTTATTAGCCATAAAAGTTCCCTCTAATAATTATTATGTCGTATTTAAGTTAAATTTCTTATAGTCGCATGTTAATAGCTATCGCTTTTTAAGGCTATATTTATATTAAAAGAACTTGACCATTTACGTTGTTTATTCCAGATAACGCACTAAACTTATATGTACATATAAAAATGCATTATCCTTATGAGAATATTTTTAGTCATCCCCTTACTTTTATCACTTTTTACTTACGCAGACCCTGCGCCTGTAACCTACTCTGTTGACGATAAAAATATTACCCTCTCTGGCGAAAAATACAAAAGTGGTTACGGTTATAATTTAGAGTCTGATACCGTCCTTCGTTTGGTTACACTCAACTGGCCTCCTTATATAGATGATAACCTCTGCAATAAAGGCTGGCTCTATCAGCTCACAGTAAGCATGCTGGTAAAACGTGGTTATGGCGTTCATATTGAATTTTACCCGTGGGCTCGCGCGGTGCGTGAAGCAGAACTAGGCAAAGCCGATATATTATTCCCTGAGTACTATATTACTGACGATGTTATGTCTGAAAATATTTTAACCAAGACACGAAATCAGTTATTGGCGCTATCTGAACCTATTCCGGGTGGCGACTTATCATTTGTGGCACTTAAAGATCACACTATTGACTACGATGGCAGTATTAATTCTGTAAAAAATAGGGTGATGGGCGTGGTTCGTTCATATAAAAACAGTGATGAATTAGATGAACTTATTGATCAAGGTAAAATAAAAACCATTGTTGCTAACAGTGAATATCAGCTTATTCACTTGCTTTTAAACGGTCGCGTTGAACTTATTGTCGCCGATTTAGAAGTACTGAAGGCCAGCATTTATAAATCACTTTTATCAAATAGAGATAAAAAAATGATGCTAAATGCCCTCGTTGCACTATCACCAAGTATAGAATACAAAGCCTTGTACTATGAAATAAGTAAAAGCACGGCTAACTGGCAATCTATATTAGCTGACATCAACGCTGAAATTGTCATTATGCGTAAGAATAATACTTTTGAAAGCTTTATAAACAATAAAAAGCAACAGTGCTATAACTTAGGATAACCCTTAATAAACTGAATAAAATTGCCTTAGTCTGCTGTTTTTAGGTCTGTACCATATAGGCTTTCATTAAACACCACGGTTTGGTCACGGCCTATTTTCTTTGCTCTATAAAGTGCTTTATCAGCATTTTTTAATAAGCCTTGCAAAGTGCAGGACTCAGAGGTTAAGCTCGATACCCCGTTACTCACTGTGTAACTGACATACTGGCCACAGGGTAACTCAACCGGATTATCTTTTAAAAAATCCTGAAGCTTTGCTAATGTTTTAACTACAGTAGTAACACATTTATCCTGCGAAACAATGCAAAACTCCTCACCGCCCAAACGCGCTACAATGTCATTATTGTCCCAAAATGATTTGAACGTTTCAGCAATACTTTGTAAGACCAAGTCACCACCTTCATGGCCAAATTCATCGTTTATACGCTTAAAATGATCAATATCTATCATAGTTAGCGTTAAATGCTGTTCATTTTTAAAACAGGTATCAAGTGCAAGTGTACTCGATTCAATAAATCCTCTACGGTTAAGTAAATTTGTAAGAGGATCTTTAATCGTTAAGTCTTTTAACTGCGCTTGATACTGTTTCATTTTAGTAATATCACGCTCAATAGCCGCATAATAAGCCACTTCACCCAAGGCATTTTTTAGTGGAAAAATATTCATATCAATCCAATAAGGCTCACCTGACTTTTTGTAATTAAGTATTTGCTCTGACACTTGCTGTTTATTTTCTAGCGCATGCCTTATTTTATCTCGCGTTGTTTGCTGAGTTTGAGGGCCTTGTAAAATTCGTGGCGTTTTTCCTCTAACTTCATCTAAATGATACCCCGTTAATTTAGTGAAAGATTGGTTTGCATAAACAATTTTAGGTCCATTTTCAATGATTGGGTCAGCTTCAGTAACCAAAATAACATCATTAGCAAGTTCAACTATCTCTTTAAATGGGATCGTTTGTTTTTGATGGGTTATATCAATAAAGGTGGTCACTACCTCTGCGAGGTTATTATTCTCATCAAACTCTGGATAGGCGTTGCACAATACCCAGGTTATTTCTTCACATGAGCCATCACAAATACCTAGCTCAATATTACTGATCGGTTTTTTACTCTTAATAACTAAATTAACGGGATGATTATCAACACTGAGAGGTTTACGCAGTTCGTCAATTAGATTCCATTGACTATCAAAAACGTCATGCCCTAAAGCTTGCTTTTGTGTGATACGTAAAATACTTAATGCAGCAGGGTTTGCATAAACAATACTGCTATCAGGTGCGTGTACAACCACTCCTGTATGCAAGTTTTTGATTAATTTTTCTGCATTAAGCCTAGATAAATCCATTAACAACTCCGTAAACACGTACTTCTAATAAACAGCTATAAATGTGGGTGAGCGTTTTTAATATATGTGAATATTTACTGTTATAACAGAAAAAATTAACCTTTCTTCCTAGAAATATAAACCACAAAAAAAAGCTGATAACCGTTAAGTTATCAGCTCTGTGCTTTGTATGACTAAAATTAGTACTCGTTTAGTTAAAAGGTACTCTCACCACACCTTCCATTAGCACACGAGCGCTGCGGCTCATACTAGCTTTGCTAACCTGCCATTGGCCCTGTGTAACAACCGCCTCAGCACCCACTTTTAATGTGCCAGAAGGGTGACCAAAATTAACTTCATTAATGGCTCCGCCACCAGCGGCAGCATTAACTAAGGTGCCTTCTATCGCAGCCGCTGTACCAATAGCAACCGCGGCTGTGCCCATCATGGCATGATGTAACTTACCCATCGACATGGCACGAACCAATATACTTATATCGCTGGCATTGATGTGCTTACCACTTGAGGCTGTGTAGTCTTTTGCTGGAGCAACAAAAGCCACTTTAGGTGTATGTTGGCGTGCTTGCGCTTCATTAATATTATTAATTAAGCCCATTTTTACTGCCCCATGGGCACGAATGCTTTCAAGCATAGTTAACGCCGCATTATCGCTATTGATATCATCTTGCAGCTCTGTACCGGTGTAACCAATATCCGCTGCATTTACAAAAATAGTCGGAATACCTGCGTTGATCATGGTTGCTTTTAACGTGCCGACGCCTGGTACTTCTAAGTCATCTACCACATTGCCTGTTGGGAATAACGCGCCATCACCATCAGCAGGGTCAATAAATTCCAGCTTTACTTCAGCTGCAGGAAAGGTAACACCATCTAACTCAAAGTCACCGGTTTCTTGTACTTGACCGTTAATCATTGGTACATGCACTAAAATGCTTTTTTTAATGTTCGCCTGCCATACACGCACAATAGCAATACCATTATCAGGCACTCTGCTTTTATCAACTAAACCATTGCTAATGGCAAATGCGCCCACAGCAGAGGTTAAATTGCCGCAGTTACCACTCCAATCAACGAATGGCTTATCGATAGCAACTTGCCCAAATAAATAATCAACATCATGATCGGGCTGTTCACTTTTACTTAAAATAACCGTTTTACTGGTGCTTGATGTTGCGCCACCCATACCATCAGTTTGTTTACCATAAGGATCGGGGCTACCAATAACGCGCAGTAATAAGTTATCGCGCGCCTCACCTGCCACTTGGGCAGATGCGGGTAAATCGGTTAAATTAAAAAATACGCCTTTACTGGTGCCGCCACGCATGTATGTCGCTGGCACTTTAATTTGTGGTTTAAACATCTGTTTTATATCCTTATGATGCTTGCGTTGCTTCTAAAAAGTCTTGTGCAAAGCGTTGCAATACACCGCCTGCAGCATAAATAGAAAGCTCTTCTTGCGTATCTAATCGGCATTTCATTGGCACAGTGACTACTTCACCATTTTTACGGGTGATCACTAATTCTAAAGTTGCCCCTGGTGCTGGTTCGCCTTTTACATCATAGCTTTCGCTACCATCTAGGTTAAGTGTTTTGCGGGTTGTACCTGCAGCAAATTCCAGTGGTAGCACACCCATACCAATGAGATTAGTACGGTGAATACGCTCAAACCCTTCAGCTGCAATAACCTGAACACCAGCAAGCCTTACGCCTTTTGCCGCCCAATCGCGCGACGAACCTTGCCCATAATCGGCACCGGCAACAATAATAAGCGGTTGCTTACGTTGCATGTAGGTTTCGATGGCTTCCCACATACGCGTATTTTTACCCTCAGGCTCTATACGCGCATACGATCCTTGCTTCACTTCGCCGTTTTCATCCAATACCATTTCGTTCAATAGTTTAGGGTTTGCAAACGTGGCGCGCTGCGCAGTTAAGTGATCGCCTCGATGCGTTGCGTACGAGTTAAAGTCTTCCTCTGGCACGTTCATTTTAGTTAAGTATTCACCTGCAGCGCTACTTGCCATAATTGCATTAGAAGGTGATAAATGATCGGTTGTAATGTTATCGCCCAGTACTGCTAACGCGCGCATACCTGTCATACTGCGCTCACCTGCCAAAGCCCCTTCCCAGTAAGGTGGGCGGCGAATATAGGTACTTTCTGGACGCCAATCGTATAATGGGTCGTTATCTTCGCCGTAATCAACGGTTAAGTTAAACATTGGCTCGTATACTTTTCTAAACTGCTCAGGCTTAACACTTTGCTTGATCACTGCATCTATTTCTTCATCAGATGGCCATAAATCTTTTAAGGTTACATCGTTACCTTGCTGATCTTTACCGAGGATGTCTTTTTCTATATCAAAACGAATGGTACCGGCAATAGCATAAGCAACTACAAGCGGTGGAGACGCTAAAAATGCTTGCTTAGCATACGGATGAATACGACCATCAAAGTTACGATTGCCCGAAAGCACTGCCGTTGCGTATAAATCACGATCAATCACTTCTTGTTGAATTTTAGGGTCTAGTGCACCACTCATGCCGTTACAGGTAGTACAGGCAAAACCAACAATACCAAAACCAAGTTGTTCTAGTTCTGGTAATAATTTTGCATCCTCAAGGTACGATTGCACTGCTTTAGAGCCCGGTGCCAATGAGGTTTTAACCCAAGGTTTGCGCATTAAACCTTTTGCATTGGCGTTACGCGCTAATAAACCTGCAGCAATTACATTGCGCGGGTTACTGGTATTAGTACAGCTAGTAATAGCGGCAATAATACAGGCGCCATCGGGCATTAAGCCTTCTTCATTTTCAACAACACCCGAAATACCTTGCGCTGCTAAATCGCTAGTAGATACACGACGATGCGGATTGGAAGGCCCTGCAATGTTGCGCCCTACACTTGATAAATCAAATTTAAGTACACGATCGTAATGCGCTGTTTTTAAGCTGTCGCTCCATAGCCCTGCTGTTTTAGCGTAGTTTTCTACAAGGGCAATTTGCTCTTCATCACGACCTGTTAAACGCAAGTAATCTATTGTTTTATCGTCAATGTAGAACATAGCCGCGGTTGCGCCAAATTCTGGGGTCATATTCGAAATGGTTGCTCTATCACCAAGAGTTAATGCATCAGCCCCTTCACCGTAAAATTCGAGGTAAGTCGATACCACACGTTGCTCGCGTAAAAATTCGGTAATAGCCAATACAATATCGGTTGCAGTTATGCCCGGTTGGCGTTTACCGGTAAGCTCTACGCCTACAATATCGGGTAAACGAATGTACGATGCGCGTCCTAACATTACGCTTTCTGCTTCCAGGCCGCCCACGCCAACAGCAATAACACCTAATGCATCAACATGCGGTGTATGGCTGTCGGTACCTACTAGCGTGTCTGGGAATGCAATACCGTCACGGTTTTGAATTACTGGTGACATTTTTTCAAGGTTAATTTGATGCATGATGCCATTGCCCGGCGGGATCACATCAATATTTTTAAACGCAGTTTTAGTCCAGTTTATAAAATGAAAACGGTCATCGTTGCGTCGGTCTTCAATGGCGCGGTTTTTCTCAAATGCTTCAGGATCAAAGCCTGCATGCTCTACCGCTAACGAGTGATCGACAATTAATTGTGTTGGCACAACCGGATTTACTTTTGCAGGATCGCCACCTTTTGCAGCAATAGCGTCGCGCAGGCCCGCTAAATCAACTAAAGCGGTTTGCCCTAAAATATCGTGACATACAACGCGTGCCGGATACCACGGAAAGTCTAAATCCTGCTTGCGCTCAATAATTTGGCTAAGCGCATCGGTTAACATATCAGGTTCACAGCGGCGCACTAAGTTTTCGGCAAATACCCGCGAACTGTAAGGCAGTGTGGCGTAAGCGCCCGGTTTAATGGCATCTACCGCGGCTTGGGTATCGTAATAATCTACATTTGAGCCTGGTAATGGCTTACGGTATTGGGTGTTATTAATAATGGTCATAATAAATTCGCTAATTTGGTGACGGGGATGAACAAGGAAAAAGCGCTAAAATGAGTAATCATCAACGCTATAAACAATAAAAGGTGAGCTAGGCTCACCTTAAACGCTAACTAATTAGCCTCTTGATTCAATTGGCGTGTAGCTACGCGCATCTGGCCCTGTGTAATCAGCACTTGGGCGAATAATACGGTTATTTGCGCGCTGCTCTTTTACGTGAGCTGTCCAACCAGTTACACGGCTCATTACAAAGATAGGCGTAAACAACTTGGTAGGAATACCCATAAAGTGGTACGCCGATGCATGGAAAAAGTCAGCATTACAGAATAACTTCTTCTCACGCCACATAACTTCTTCGCAGCGAACAGACACTGGGTAAAGCACATCGTCACCCACTTCTGCGGCTAATTTTTCAGACCATTTTTTAATAATAACATTACGCGGATCCGACTCACGGTAAATAGCGTGACCAAAGCCCATAATTTTATCTTTACGCTCAAGCATGCCCATAAGCGCGTCTTCAGCTTGATCAGCACTGCTAAAGCTTTCAATCATATCCATGGCTGCTTCGTTTGCGCCACCATGCAGTGGGCCACGTAAGGTACCAATTGCACCAGTTACACAAGAATGGATATCAGAAAGCGTTGATGCACATACGCGACCGGTAAAGGTAGAGGCATTAAATTCATGCTCTGCGTACAAAATTAGTGATACATTCATCACTTGTGCAAATAATTCACTTGGCGCTTTATCGTGTAATAGCGTTAAAAAGTGTGCGCCTACTGAATCATCATCAGTTTGGGTTTCAATACGAACACCGTCATGAGTAAAACGATACCAGTAACAAATAATACTTGGGAAAATTGCCACCATGCGGTCAATCGCATCGTTTGCTTCGTTAAAGTCGTTTTCCATTTCAAGGTTACCTAACATAGAACAGCCTGTACGCATTACATCCATTGGGTGTGCGTCTTTAGGAATGTTCTCAAGCACTGTTTTTAGTGCCTCTGGTAAACCGCGTAAACTTTTAAGTTTAGCTTTGTACTCTGCCAGTTCGCTTGATGTTGGTAGCTCGCCGCGTGAAAGTAAAAACGACACTTCTTCAAACTGCGCTTTTTCAGCCAGTTCGCTAATGTCGTAACCACAGTAAGTTAAACCTGAGCCTGTTTGCCCTACTGTACATAATGCTGTTTGTCCTGCTACTTGGCCACGTAAGCCTGCGCCACCTAATGCTTTATCTACCATGATTTGTCTCCTGTTGAATTTTTTATTATTTGTCAGATTTTGCTGAAAAAAGGTTATCGAGCGTGTTTTCGTACGAGTGATAATCTAAAAAGTCGTAAAGCTCTGCACGCGTTTGCATGTTTTCAATTTGGCTTTGTTGCGACCCTTCATTCAAAATAGCCGAATACACATTAAGTGCCGCTTTATTCATTGCTCTAAAGGCACTCAATGGGTAAAGCACCATTTCTACACCCACATCGCTTAATTGCTCTTTGGTGTAAATAGGGGTTTGGCCAAACTCAGTAATGTTGGCTAAAATCGGCACATTAATCGCTTTGCTAAATGCTTGGTAATCAGCAAGGTCATGAACGGCTTCTGCAAAAATGGCATCGGCACCCGCTTCTACACAGGCAGCTGCACGGTCTATTGCTGCATTTAAGCCTTCTTTTTGAAATGCATCAGTACGCGCCATAATGTAAAAATCGCTATCGGTTTTAGCATCAACTGCGGCTTTAATACGATCTACCATTTCAGCTTGAGTAACTATTTCTTTATTAGGGCGATGGCCACAACGCTTTTGCGCTACTTGGTCTTCAATATGAAAACCAGCTGCACCTGCTTTAGTCATTTCTTTAACGGTGCGGGCAATATTAAACGCCCCGCCCCAACCTGTATCGGCATCCACTAACAAAGGTAAATCGCTAGCACCGGTAATACGGCGAATATCTTCAAGCACGTTATCAAGACTCGTCATACCTAAATCTGGCATACCAAATGAAGCATTAGCCACACCCGCACCCGATAAATAAATAGCCTGATGGCCCATTTTTTCAGCCATCATCGCGGTATAAGCGTTTATAGTACCCACAATCTGTAACGGGTGGTTATTTGCAATTGCCTGTTTAAATTTTAATCCTGCTGACATTACCTTCTCCTAACTTTGAACGGGGCTGCTCTTTGGCAGCTTAGTATTTTTTAAAAATGTTACATCTGTACTAGTTTGCCATTTCATTTTGAGTGGCTTGTACTGATTGTTGATATCCATCAAATTTTGTTTGTATATTCGCTTGAGAAGCACTGATATGGCGCTTCATTAGCATTTCGGCCAGCTCACCATCATGGTTTTCTATGGCGTTAATAATCGCTAAATGTTCGTCAAACGCTTTCGATACGCGTGGCCCAACCATGCCCATTTGCACACGGTACATTCTTATTAATTGGTACAGGTCGTGGCATAACAAATGAATTAAGTGAGCGTTTTTACTGCCTTTAATTATTCGATAATGAAAATCTAAGTCGCCGGCTTCTTGATAGTACGACTCACCTTCTTTAACACGCTGAGTGTGCAAATGCTGGTTGAGTAATTGTTTTAAGCCTTGAACTTCATCTGGTTCCATATTGTCGGCAGCTAACCTACATGCAAGTCCTTCAAGGGCACTACGCACTTGATACACTTCAATTAAACGTTCTGCGGTCAACGCCACAACGCGACAACCTATATTGGCTTTACGCTCAACC
Organism: Pseudoalteromonas sp. DL-6; assembly: GCF_004328665.1. NCBI lineage: Bacteria > Pseudomonadati > Pseudomonadota > Gammaproteobacteria > Alteromonadales > Pseudoalteromonadaceae > Pseudoalteromonas > Pseudoalteromonas sp. DL-6. Next base: position 1,346,234 of record NZ_CP019770.1, on the reverse strand, counting down.
AAGTAACAGCTCTCTAAACGGTTTAATGCCTCTCTAAGGGTTGCACGGCTTACACCATAACGCTTTGCAAGCTCTGGCTCTGATATTTTACTGCCTTGTGCAATACTGCCTTCTACTATCTCGCGGCGCATATCTACAAACACTTTATCGGAAGCGGTTGTAACTGCGGTGTCGTTTAAAAAGTGCTGTGTCATAAAGTATTTTTATATTGTCGACAATTTATGGTTTAACTATGTGCTTTTTAACCTACAGTGTCAACCCTGAAAACACTAAAAATGAATAAAAAACCACCACATTGTCGACAGCATTAGCTAAAAGTATAATAAAAAATAGTATTTAAGCCGTTTTACTCAATAAGGTGTCGACACTTTTAAAGGGTTACTGTTTCATTTTTAACACTGAAAAAAATCGTCAAAAATGCTATTATCCGGCTTTAATTTTTATTGTATGAGCCAAATCGTGGACGCTAACACTTATATCCCAGAGCAATTTATAGACGACGTAAAAACTTATCTGCCTGATCACCTTACGTTAGATGATTTTTTAAATGCCTGTCGTCGACCTTTACGTAAGTCTGTTCGCGTTAATACATTAAAAATGAGTGTTGAAGAATTTAAACGCCACGCGGCTCAAAAAAATTGGCAACTCACTGCCATTCCATGGTGCGATGAAGGTTTTTGGCTAGAGCGCCCAAATGATGAAGAGCAAAATTTAGCGCTAGGTAATACCGACTTACATTTAAGCGGCGCTATGTACGTACAAGAGGCAAGCTCAATGTTGCCGCCAATGGCACTAAAACAAAGCCTAAAAACCAGTAACACAGTACTCGATATGGCCTCGGCACCAGGTTCTAAAACCTCACAACTGGCTGCGCTAATGAACAATCAAGGTGTTTTGGTTGCAAATGAGCTGTCGTCGTCGCGTTTAAAAGTGCTTAGTGCCACATTAAAGCGCATGGGTGTAGGTAACTGTGCGTTATCGCATTTTGATGGCGTTGTATTTGGTAATTACATGTTTGAATGCTTTGATAGTATTTTGCTTGATGCCCCCTGCTCGGGTGAAGGCACGGTTCGTAAAGACAGTGATGCACTAAAAAATTGGTCTATCGAATCAAACATTACTATTGCCCAAGTACAAAAAGATCTGATTAAAAGCGCATTTTATGCACTTAAACCTGGCGGTACACTGGTCTATTCAACCTGTACATTAACCCCACTCGAAAACCAACAAGTGTGTGATGCATTGCTGGAGGAATTTGGCGAATACATTACGCCAGAGCCTTTAAATGACCTTTTTCCTGGGGCCGAAAAGGCCACCACTGAGCAAGGTTATTTGCATGTATGGCCGCAAACCTTCGATAGTGAAGGCTTTTTTATTGCTAAATTTAAAAAGCACAGCAGCTGCGAAAACCAAAACATTAAAGTGAAAAAAGGGGCATTCCCGTTTAACCACTTTGACAGTAAACAGCAAGATGCGTTTATGAGCTCCCTCAAAAAGCAATTTGGTTTAACAAGCCTGCCAGGTACTTTAATGCAGCGCGACAAAGAGCTTTGGCTGTTCCCAAATGAATTTGAAGCGGTACAAAATAAAATAAAATACGCGCGGTTAGGTATTCAGGTAGGCGTTATTCATAAAAACGGCGTGCGCCTCGCTCACGAGTTTGCCACCGTATTTGGTAAGCAATGTAAAAGTAATGTACTGGAATTAACCAATCAACAAGCCAGCGATTACTTTAATGGCAAAGACATTCGTTTGGATGACGTTGTCAAGGCAACGGGTGAAGTAATATTAACTTTATGTGATTGCCCGATTGGCTTAGGTAAATGGCAAAAAAATAAGGTTAAAAACTCACTACCTCGGGATTTAGTGCAAAATACGCAGTTAATAAACTGGGAGTAAACCCTAACTTAAGTGTAATAAAGATGTGCATAACAATTGTAACCCACTGTAATTATTGCAGTATAAAAAACGAACAAAAGTATGTGTTTTTGAAGCTTTTGACTATACTTAAATAACTTTCTTCTTCTCCCTAAGAATCTGAAAGTGTCTTTAGTTAGCGCAGGGCTCACATATGAGCCCCTCTATAACCCAGAGTTCTTATAGCTCTGGGTCTTTTTTTGTCTAGGCGAAAGTTAACGGGCTGCGAGAGTCGGGTTACGAGCTTAGTCACTCACCCAGCCCTATTATTACAATAAGAACTTAGTGATTTATTTACCACAGAGGATAGGAGAAAACAGAGGAAGTGATTAAAGACAAAGATTAAAGAACTGTTGTTAGTTATTAGATTTTCGCAATTAAAGCTCTTTCTCTGTGCAGCGCGAAGCGCCTCGGTGCTCTCTGTGGTTCAAAAAAAGGTTTTAGGAGATAGCTAACGGGTTACGGGGATCGGACAACCGGACCTGAGCATTACAATAAGCTCTTAAAGATTTATTTACGACAGAGGATAGGAGAAAACATAGAAAGTAATTAAAGACAAAGATTAAAGAACTGTTGTTAGTAATTAGATTTCCAAAATTGAAGCTCTTTCTCTGTGCAGCGCGAAGGGCCTCGGTGTTCTCTGTGGTTCAAAAAAGGTTAAAGTCGAGAGTTAACGGGTTGTGGGGATCGGACAACCGGACCTGGGCATTACAATAAGCTCTTAAAGATTTATTTACCACAGAGGATAGGAGCACACAGAGAAAGTGATTAAAGACAAAGGTTAAAGAACTGTTCTTAGTTATTAGATTTCCAAAATTGAAGCTCTTTCTCTGTGCAGCGCGAAGCGCCTCGGTGCTCTCTGTGGTTCAAAAAAAGGTTAGAGTTCAGAGTAAACGAGCTGCAGGGGCTGGTTTACTAACTTAATCTCGCAACCCGCCGCGAGCTTTACAATAAGATCTTGGTGATTTATTTACCACAGAGGATAGGAGCACACAGAGAAAGTGATTAAAGAAAAAGGTTAAAGAATTGTTGTTAGTTATTGGATTTCCAAAATTGAAGCTTTTTCTCTGTCCAGCGCGAAGAGCCTCGGTGTTCTCTGTGGTTCAAAAAAGGTTAAAGTCGAGAGTTAACGGGTTGCGGGGATCGGACAACCGGACCTGGGGCCACAGAGGATAGGAAAAAACAGAGAAAGTAATTAAAGACAAAGGTTAAAGAACTGTTGTTAATTATTAGATTTTCGCAATTGAAGCTTTCCCTCTGTGCAGCAAAAAGCGCCTCGCTGTTCTCTGTGGTTCAAAAAAAGTTAAAGTTCAGAGTAAACGAGCTGCGAGGCTCAAGGCCCGAAACCCGTTACTCGAAGCCCGTGGCTCGTGTTTTAACCACAGTATTTATTAAACATCCAACTGCCTCTAACCGCCTCATAATGAGAACCAAATTGAAGCGATAAACACACTATTGGCAAGCGATTCATTTGCTCAGCCATACTAAATACATCATAAAATTTATAACCATATTTAGAAGCTAATTTTAGTTCGTTCACATAAAGGGCTTTGTAGGTGGGTGATAGATCATGCCAATGCATTAACGCAATTTGAATAATAGCTAAGTGAACATCTAACTTATACGGGCCAACTTTTTTAGCTTGCTGAATATAATTATATACCCGCTCGGTAGGCCCCTCTTGATAACTTACTACTTGTGCCAAACTTATCCAAGTTAGCGCCCAAGCTTGCCTTAACTCAACCGACTTTAACAACGCTTGCTCAGCTTGTTTATATACTTGCTGAGTATGTTCGGCTTGCTCGCTTGATGTTGTATCAGTGCCGGTTAAACCTAACATTTTTATATGGGCTAAAAAATGCCAATAATGAGGATGATCAGGATCCATATTGGTAGCCAATGTAATCGCATTCTCTGCGGCTTGAAGCGATGAACCAGATAAAGCACCATCCGACTCTTGCACTATATTAAGTGCATTAAAGTACCACGCATTAGCGCGCATACTTTGCATACTCATATAAACGATTACAAGCACTACCATAGTTAAAGTAACAGCAGGCACTACCTTTAACATGTTTAATTTAGCCATTAAATAAGCACTCAGTTAGCTGCAGCGGGTTAGTTACAAAAAGGGTTGTGGCCTGCTCTTCACCTATTAACTGCGAAACTGTTTTTCTAGCTTGGCTTAAAATAGGCGGTCGGCGCTTTATTGAGTGAGCATCAGAGGCAACATAGTTCACTAACCCATCTTTTAGCATTTGTAACGCTATCGTTTGTGCGCTTTCGCCCCACTCGCCTTCAATACTCGATGCCGTTAGCTGAAAATCACAGCCTAATTGGTTTAAGTGTTGAATATAATAAAGGTTTGACTGAATATCGCGATTACGCTCTGGGTGCGGAATAATAACGCGTATATTTTGTTTAGCGAGCCACTGAATAAACTTATCGTAACCTTGCGGCATGTGTGAATGCGGTAGCTCTAATAACAACACGTTTTTGTCTGCTATTTTACCAATAAAAGGCAGTTTATTAGCCATCACCATTGCCATAAGCTCTACGTCTAAACGTACTTCAGCAGCAGCAGCTAATTTAACATTAATACCTTCTTTATCCGCCTGTAGCTTTAAACTTTCTAAATCGTTTTGTATTTGAGCAGTCGCATTGTTAAAGCGACCCACATGTATATGTGGCGTTGCCACCATGTGAGTAACGCCATCGTTTTCAGCCAATTTTAAAAGCGCTAAAGATTCAGTTAAATCTTTAGCGCCATCATCAATACCCGGCAATATATGCGTATGAATATCAATCATAAATTAACTTAATTACACTTGAGGCTTTGCAGGTTGCTGTGAGTAATCGTAATAATCATAGTAACCATGACTATGCTCATCTTTAGATTTGCTCATATCTACCTGGTTAAGTACCACACCAGCAACATGGGCTTTTACTTCAAATAAACGCTCAAGGCCGGCTGTAATTGGTTTAATACGGGTTATGTCAGATTTAACAACATATACTACCGAATCAACACTTTGTGCGATTACCAATGCATCGCTCACTGCTTGTGTAGGCGGTGTATCAACAATAATGTGATCGTACTGCGTTTTTAACTCGCTAAGTAACTCAGCAAAGCGTGGGTTTGATAAAAGCTCAAGCGGATTCGACGGTATTTGCCCGCTTGGCATAATAGTGACACCCGATTGCGTATCAACATGTACACACTCAGTTAGTTGCTCAGTACCTATCATTAAATTACTTAAACCAGGGTGAAATACCGGTATATCAAAACGTTTAGCTAACGTTGGTTTACGTAAATCGGCATCAATTAGTAATACCTTGCCCATTTGTGCCAACGACATCGCTAAATTAGCAGAGGTGGTGGTTTTACCCTCTCCTGGTGAGGTAGAGGTAACCGCAATAACTTGATGCGCTCTATCTAATTGAGTTAGCAATAAACTAGTGCGTAAGGTACGTACCGACTCAGCAAAGCGACGATAGGTATCTTCTAAATAAGCATGTATCGGGAAAAAGCTCTTTTTAGGCACTACAACATGCGGTAATAATCCTAACATGCGCTGTGCGAGTTTATTTTCGACATCGTTTTTGTTTTTAACTGTGTCATTTAAGGCATCAAAAACAAAGGTCATTACCACTGCAAACCCAAAACTAGCCACAAAGGCTAAAATAACAATTAACTTTTTGTTAGGTTTACTAGGGTTCCTTGGTGCATAAGCACGATCTGTAAAGCGTGCAGCTGCAGAGCTAAAATCACTGGTTACTTCGGTTTCTTTAGAGCGAGATAAAAAGGTATTAAAAATATTACGGTTTGTTTCTACTTCACGCTTTAGTTGGTTATATTGGGTTTCTTTACGGGTGATGTCTTGATACTCAGCACGAATTTTAGCTAAATCACGTTCAAGCGCATTTACAGTACGAGTTGTTCTGTTCAGCTCCTTTTCAATACCGGTAATTAACCCTTTAATTTGCTTGTTGAGGTTAGTTTTAACCGTGGCAAGCTCAGATTTAGCTGAAATCATTTTAGGATGTTTAGAACCATAAACCTCGCCCAGCTCACTTACCTTTCGTTCAACCAGTACAACTTCACGTTTAACGTCTTGTATTACGCGGTGTGAGGTAATTTCAGGCATGCTACCCAATAGCTCTATGTTATCGTTGCCATATTCGCTAATAACACGGTTAATGCTTTCTAGGTTATTTTTAGTCGCTCGCGCATCTACTAGCTGCTTTGAGGTTTGCTCCAGCTCTTGGGTAACAAGCCCTGCTATACCTTCTATATCAACCAATTTTTGCTCTTCTCGGTAAGCTTGTAAACGCACTTCTGAGCTATCTAGTTGTATACGTAGTTCAGATAAACGGGTGTTTAACCAACTCGATGCCTGCTGGGTAATACCCATTTTAGCGCGCATTTGGCTTTCTATGTAAACCTCGCCTACTGTATTAGCTACCAATGCTGCAAGCTTAGGGTCGCTCGACTCAAAACTTACACGCACTAATTGCGTTTTCATTATAGGAGACACACTCAAACGTGACTTGAATGCAGCAAGCAAACCTAACATCTCGCGCTCTGCTTGCTCTTCTTCGCTAAGATCAGAACTTTCTTTTTTATTTAAAAAGGGCAAAAGCTGCTTAATCATGCCTTTTAGCTCACCGGTGAGTGACGGTTTAGCAATAAAATCGGGATGATCTTTTAAATTGAGTTTAGTAATTACCTCACGGGCAATACTGTTTGACTTAATGACTTCAAACTGGGTTAAGTAATATTCTTTTTTTGTAGAGTCTAAGCCATATATTTCATCAAAGCTTACCGCTTTGGTTTGTTCCGACTCAATCAATAAAGTGGCTTTAGCGGTATACTTGGGCACTAACGTTAATGCAACCATTATAGTAAGCAAGGTAACTACAATTGCAAAACCTAAAATTTTCCATTTACTTTGCTTAATAACATTAAGATAAGCACCTAAATCAATAACTTCCTCGTTGTTGTTAGGTTTTTCAGAGTGTGTATTCATTTTTTAATTACTGCCTTAAACTGCTTAAAACAAGCGCTGTTCTATTTTTATGGTGTCACCCGCTGCAATTTGGCTGTTTAAACTACCCTTTTGTTGCTGCTGTTTGGTTTGCTCTTTAAAAATATAAATTTTATCAACCGAAGCACGCTCGGTTAATCCACCGGCTAATGCTATTGCTTGGTTCACCGTCATAGCGGGTTGATAAGGGTAAGCCCCAGGCTCTTTAACTTCACCATGTATATAAAATGGGCGATATTCGACTACTTGCGCATACACATTAGGGTTTACTAAATAATCAGGCTGTAAGCCTTCGCTTATGGTTTGCTCAACTTGCGAAACACTTAAACCCACTAGTTTAACTTTACCTAAAAATGGGTAATTAATTTCACCGCTATTGCCAAGCAGTGAGGTTACATCTAAATCAGGCTGACCAAATACTTTTATTTCTATTTTATCACCGGCCCCTAAAATGTAGTTTTGCGAATCATTGGCAAAACTACAAAAGCTCAATATAAATATTAAAGCTATTAAAATTTTAACCTTCATTTATTACTCTTTAATGCAAATGTAAAATTAAGGCCGACTATTACACGGTCAAACTCAATATCCGCCCTAGTAGAATCACGGTCTATAAAGTCTACATAACCACTAACCATGCCAAAATTTGTGGCTAAATAATTTAAGCCTAAGCGAGCATTTTTAACTTTGTCTTTTCGATTAAAGTTACCCGAGTACTTTTGATCTATGTAATTAGCACTTACTACCGAGCTTAAATAGTCGCTCCATTCATGTTGCCACGTAGCACCATAAACACTCTCGCGAATGTAATCGCCTTCTAATAAAGGGTCTTTAGCGGCACGGCTAGTAACCAGTTGTAACGTTGTATAGGTTAATGGCTTCCAAACAGCAGCAGCTTCCCAGCTTAAACCGCTAAAGTTATCACGTAGGTTTGACTCAAAATCTTTATTTTGATAACCCACTTTAAACGAGCCAGTAGTAATGGCAGTGGCTTCCCACTCCATACCTAATAATACTTTTACGTCATCTGAGTCACGGGTAATTCCATTTGAGTCAATTACATCATAATGGTAGTTTTCTTGCTTTACTTCTAAAAATGCCCGCGTGCCTGCTTGAGTATTATAATAACCAATAATACCTAGCATCGGCTTATCGTAATCTCGGAATTGCGAGATTGCCGTAAAGTTTTGATAATTTTTATTATAGTAACCCGTTATTAAAGCAAGCTGCGCCTTTGAACTTAATGCGCCGTATTCGTAACGAGCGTTTAAACTTTGCTGCTGATAATGCACCAGCTCATTTATGGCACTGCCTTGGCCTTCGGTTAAGCCTGCACCGCGCGGCTCATATAGCCAGTCACTATCGCCTATTACATCAAGGCGGTGTTGACTGGTAAACTCTTTATGTACACCTGCCCCAATATTAACCTGTGTAAAGTTATCGGTGGTGTCTTTATTATGAAACGACGTGCTTGAGGCAATATCAAATTTATAGCTGTCTGGGCCATCTTCAATTAATGTATTTAAACTTGGCGCTACATTCCATATTAAACGTGACTGAGTGGCCGACGGTGTCATAAAAAAGTTGTCGTTGCTGCTTACGCCTAGCTGTAGCGTAGGTGTAACCTCAGCGCCATCTTTGGTAATAATACTACCTACGGGTAGCTCAACAGCAACAACAGGAGCAGAGAGCCCTAATGCTACAACTAAAGATGTAATTTTATTAGTATGCATTTTCACTTTTAAATCCCTTAAAAATTGTCATAAAAATTATTTTAACATCAAACCATAAAGACCAATGTTTAATGTAATGTAAGTCGTATTCAACTCGCTTGGCCATTTTATCGAGAGTATCGGTTTCGCCGCGCCAGCCGTTAATTTGTGCCCAACCAGTAATACCCGGTTTGGTTTTATGCCTAAACATATAAAACTCTACTTTTTTTCGGTATTCTTCGTTGTGGGCAACCGCATGCGGCCTTGGCCCAACAATAGACATATCGCCTTTTAAAACATTGATAAATTGTGGCAGTTCATCGAGGCTAGTACGGCGTAAAAAACCACCTAATGGGGTAATACGTGCATCGTTTTTTGTGGCCTGAGTTACCACATCGCTGTTTTCGGTTACCGTCATCGAGCGGAACTTCCACACTTTTATTTTTCGGCCATCTAAGCCATAGCGGTCTTGCTTAAAAATAATAGGCCCTTTAGATGTCAGCTTTATTGCGGCAGCAATCGTTAGTAGTAAGGGGGTAATTAAAGTAACAATAATAGCTGAAACTACTATATCTTCAGTGCGTTTTATAAATTCGTGAGCACCAATACAAGGCGCCTCAAACACGCTTAGCGTGTCTACATCGCCCACATGTTCAATACGAGCATGTATTAAGTTTGAGAGTAAAAAATCGGGCACTATATGCACATCTACGGTAGTATCGCCTAGCTGTAATAAAATATCGGCTATACGTTTTTGTGCTTTCATAGGCAATGCAATGTAAAGTATGTCTATTTCGCCGTTGCGCGCAGCATCTACCGCACTTTGAATACGACCCTCAATACCTTGTTGCTCAAGTTGTTCAAACAGGCGTTCAGGGTTTCTGTCGTCGTAAAAGCCTTTAAAGTTAAATCCTAATTCGTCGTGTTTTGTAATTTCAGCATGTAAATAGGCAGCAGATTCGGTAGCACCAATAATGGCAACATTACGTTGCGATAAGCCTAATTTCCGGCGATTGCGCTTGTACAAATACACACCCAAACGCCAGATATATAAATATACTACGCTTAAAATAAACCAAATGGTTATACCTACACGAGAAAGCGACTCGGTAAATTTAAATAAAAAAGAAACAACCAATAAAAATGCAAAAGCAATCACCACACTACCCCAAGCACACATCACCATGCTTTTAAACTTACCTGCCCGCCAAGAGCGATAAGTTGAGAAAACCTCGGCACTGTACAAGTAACTCAATGCAACGGTTAGCGCTGAAGCGGCATAAATAGGGGTAAGTTTAAAATTGTAAAGAAGGGCTGCGCACTGAAACGCTAAAAATAACGCAAATATATCAAACAATCGGTAAAAATTGGCATCAGAGGAACCTGAGGGTTTAAAAGTCCTTGGATATGTCATTTCGCTTAATTCCTTATAGCTAATTCAGTGTGAGTAACGCCCCACAAAATCCACGGGGATAATATAGTATTAGCCAATTTTGTTCAATTACTGATTCCGACAAAAGTACTAAAATTCATGTTTATAACTTTTGAGCTAACTCTTGTTTTGTTCATTAAGTATCAAAAAAATACTCACATTTTATTTAGGTTTAATTAAATAACCCTTTAAACCAACTCCAAATCCCAAACGAATAACCTGAAAAAATATCAATTCCCAATGCCGATTTAAGTAAATATAAAACCAGCAATATAAACAAAATAATAAAAGTAACCGTCGTACTTAAAATAAGCGCTTGAGTAAAGCTTGCTATTTTTTGCTCTTTTATGCTTAATTCACGCCTGTTTCGCCCTGCTAAAAAAACATAGTAATAACGGTATTTAAAAAACTTAACTACACCTCTACAATCAATAGCATGATTACCCCACTGCCTAGCGCCAATAGCTACTTTTAAATGCGCTAACTGTTCATCGGTAAACGTAGTTTGAATGTTTTTAGGCATTCTCTCCAGTAAACTTCTAATAGCGGGGTCTTGCTGTAAGTTCGACAAAAAAACCTCAAATTCAACGTGATTACTAATTGCCAATTATTTTAAACAACTATTTAATAATAAAAAGCCAATTAAAACTTAATTGGCTTTTTATTTGCTAAAAGTACTTTTTATTTTAACGTACTAGAGCGATAAGTATTGTTATTTAACCAGCTTGGCAACTCTACCGTAGGTACTGTGCCATCTTGGTTAATGTTTGTTTGGTGGTACGAGTGCTGGTTCCAAATACGAGTTGCATTTTTCCAAGGTTTACTGCTATCGGCTGTACCATACACAGTTACACCATTGTTAATACTATAGCGACTATCGTAATTATTAGATACAGTAATCAGCTCAGCATTATTATCACCTTCGAGGTCAACGACTATAGGGTATTCCCAAAGTGTAGCTGATGAATTTGGAATGCTTGATAACATTTCACCGTTGATACTATTTAAAACTCTTACTTTATAGTGATCCTGAACAATTACTTCATCAATGCCATCACCATTAAAGTCATATGCATTTACTCCAATTTTACCGCTAAACTCATCATCATTAACTACTGACCATACAAGCTCACCATTGGCATTATACATATCAACTGAAAGATAACCTGAATAAACAATTCCTATTTTACCACCTTCAAAGAAAGATGAGATAGATTGAACACCTCCACCAATATTATCTAAGTTGGACAACTCCCACTTAATGTTACCGTCAGACTCAAATAACGTTAGACTATTTCTAGAAGTATTATAATTTGGTATCGAAACTAGAATCTCTGGCTCATCATCTTCATCGAAATTTCCAACAGATGAGAACCAAGATCTAAAGTAGGTTCCAAATGACCACAATGGCACTCCGTTTATATCAAGAACACTTCTATCAGCAACAACTTCTTGGTAACCATCATCATTAATATCAACCGCTATAGGGCTAGGGGTCCATAGATAAGAATATAAAAGATCTCCATTGATGCTGTAAACACCATCACCTGCTAAAATATCAATTTGCCCATCATTGTTAACATCAGATAAAGCAACATTACTTTTAATCAAATTAGCTGTTTTCTTTTCAATTAACTTGATTAATTCGCCTTTATAATTAACTATTTTAATTGAGTTTGATAACGTATCGGTAGCTATGATTTCAACAATTCCGTCGTTATCAATATCTGCAACGGCGCTTGTATAACCTGCATCTACAGAAATAGCTCCTGTTGAATATGACCATAACTCAGTACCATTTTTACCGTTTAGAGCTCTGAGGATACCAGCCTCAGTATTTCTTATAAAAGAAGATATCAAAACATCTGCAACATCGTTATTGTCAATAATACCATCGCCATTATCATCATTTAATTGCGCAGTAACTGGCGCAGTTATAACTTGATTTGACTCAGGCAAGAAGTCACTTGTATTCCATTGCCACTTTTGTTGCATTCTAAATGGGGCGATTGGCTTTGCAACTGATGGTAAATCACCATTAAATTCGCCACCCAACAATGCCATAGAGCCATAAAAACTTTGACCAACAATTGGCATTTTAGCGGTACCGTAAACACCTCTAATATCAGCATGTGGTGCTAATATTACACCTTGCCAACGGTTGCCTTTAATATCGAGCTTTTGTGCATTAGCGAAGTTAAATACGGTTTTACTTGCATGGTGGCGTAAGCGCCAAAAACTTTTACCTTTTACATTTACATTATCATCGCCCGTAATATTAAAAATTACTGTTGCATCAGCAGGAATACCCCATACTTTAAAAGTATGCGCTTTGGCAAAATCACGAGCATCTAAATTAAATACTTGCCTATCTGAACTGCCATCACCTTGTAAATACAGGCCGCCCCATTTACGATAAACTGTACCTGTTTCGTCTAGTTCAGTGAGTTCTGAGCTTAAATCTTTGTAGTATTGTTCTTGCTCATCAAAGTTAAATGGCAGTGCCGATAGATCTTGGTTAGATAGGATTTTAGAACCCCACTCCATACCCCAGCGAACACTCCAGTGAATATCAGTACCACCACCGGCTATCATACTGCCTACGTATTGGCGACCGTATTTAAAATCGATGGTAGATTCACTAATTAGGTAATATTCTTCTGGGCTGTAAGGGCGAGTGTAACCTACGCTATAGCCTTTAAGGTCAATTTCACCTGCAGCAATAGCACCATCTGCACGGCCAAAATTCGATTTGAAATCTTCAAAAACAAATGCTGAAAAATTATTGGCTACGCCTAAGTCTGAAGCTAGTGTTGTAGAACTAGCTAAAGTAAGCGCGATCACTGCGCTTAGCTTTTTAAGTTTTAGTAATGAATTTGTCATTTTATCCCTCGAAAATGAAAAGTGCATCGTAGGCACCAAATTTTAGTCATTTGTATAATGAAAATTAGTTTTCACTAGATATCTTGAGATTATTATATATACAAACGAAACCAAAAGGAATAAAAAACACTACGAAAGTACCAATTATTATAGATTTAAAAAAGGATAAAACTTAAAATCAGTAACTTATATTAAAATAAAAGATATAGAAAGAGAGGGAGTAACACTAAATGACCATAAAATGTTAACAAATGGTTAACCTTTAAGTTGTTTTATATTTTTATTTATTAAGTAGTATTTGCTAATTATTAATTGTAAAGTGAAAATAATATTAGAGTTTACAAGGAATAGTTACTTGAAAAGAAATATATCTCTTGACATACTTAAACTGGCGATGGCACTTATGGTTTTAGGCTTACACGCTGGTTTTTTAAGTGACTATAGTAAGTCAGCAGAATTTTTATTTGTAAATGGTGTATTCAGGATCGCCGTACCTATTTTTTTCATTATAAATGGTTATTATTTTTATTCTTCGTTAGTCAATAATACTCAGGTAACTTGGTTAAAAAAAATTACTATCCTTTACTTGGTATGGATGGCTTTTTATGCGCCCATCTGGTTTGTAATACCTTATTTAAAATCGGAACCAATTGCTAATATACTCATAACTTCAATCATAGGGTACCATCACCTTTGGTATATATCGGGCCTTGTCGGTGCGGCTTTGCTTTTGATGCTTTTAAAAAACATTCATACTCTGCCCATGTTCGGATTAATTGTATTAACTTTTCTCATTGGTGTCATAATTCAATACAGTGGTAATTATCACATATTTAAGAACTCGAACATTGATGAAATTTTAAACACAACTTGGATCCATCGTAATTTTATTTTTCTATCATTTCCTTTTTTCTGTACTGGTTTCTTAATAAATAAACATTCACTTGACAACCTTTATTCGAATACGCACATTATCATTGGTATTATTTTTGGCATTATACTTTTGATTATAGAGTCTTTTATTAACCTTAATGCATCTGGTAGCGATGATGCTTTTGATAACTACCTATCTCTTATGTTTATATGCCCTCTAATTTTTATTTATTTTCAAAAAAAATATACGGAAGGTAAAACAAAAAGCATAGCCTTATATTCATCAGCTATATACTTTATACACTCCTTTGTATTGTCTTCATTACGGTACATTACAGACTTTAAAGGTACAGCAATGACAATAGTGGCTATAGTTATATCTGTATTCATTTCCTTTTACATAATAAAGTTGAATAGGATAATAAAGATCATCTTATGATAAACTTAAAAATAGTATTCGATTTGATTTGATTACTCTCTCTGCTAGAGTAGTTGAAATGTATGATATTAACCGTCATGTCAATGGTTTAAATATGAAACTTTATTCAACACAGAAGGTTTTTTGGGCGTTTTACTTTTTGTCGCTTCATTTTTACTTAATCCACTAAGTTACAAAGCAAACCCCACGATTAAACCACACTTAAATTAAACAAATTTCAACACTGGAAGTTCAACTGACACTAGATTTTATGCAAAACATTTAATCTATCTGTAAAACCAGGTTTAAACTTTGACTGACTTTATATTAAGCATCTTAACTTAGTTTTTATTTTTAGCTGATTTTATTGCAATGATGGATTTAGTGATAGCCAAATATTTTTCACATTCAATTATAGAATCTTCAAAAAGAGACTGTAATTCATGAGATGTCAACAAATGCCAATCCGGTGTTGTTTTTTTTATCCAAAATGAATTTGTAAACTTTAGTAGGCGGATCAATATACACCTAGGTAGATGAGAAGCTAAGGGTAACCAACTATGGCTTTCAATTAGAAAATTTTTGTTTGGTGTTTGCACAAAATATTGCTTACCAATACGCTTTATTTCATTAGAAAAAATTAGCTGGTTCTTGCTTGCTTTGCGTTTAAATTCTTTACCCGAGACAATACTCCATACAAATTTTTTATCTACTGTTACATGTTCTAAAACTGAGGAGCAATAAACGATATCAAAATATTCATCTGGAAACGGTAACTCCCCTTCTGCATTGATAACTACTGGATTGAAGCCATATACTTTGTGAGCTTTCGAAACTTGGTCTTTTGCAATGTCAGCAACATAAACATTGCTTGCAGAATAGTTACAGCCTTCTAAAACTTTAGCTATATTATCTCCTGACTCTGAACCCAGATCCAAAATCTTTGTATCTAGGCTAATATCAAAGTGTTTATTGAACAGCTCAGCCCTTCTTGCTCTGGCCCTATCTGATAGCATATATATATAACGCTTTAAACTATTCACATTTCATCCTTAAATTACCTATTTCTAGCGCGTTAAAAATTTACTTTTTAGTAATAACAAAGCAAACTTAGAGTTTGTAACTAAATATCGTTTCCACATTCTTCCTGGCTCTTGTAATACCCTGTAAAGCCATTCGAGGCCAGCTTTTTGCATCCACTTTGGTGCACGCTTTACTTTACCTGCTACAACATCGAACGTACCGCCAACACCCATTACAAAGTCTACACCAAGCTTGTCTTGCCATTTATTAATGAAGTTTTCTTTTTTAGGTGAGGTAATCGCAACAAATAATAACTTAGCGCCCGATTCGTGGATTTTAGTGACAATGGCCTCTTCATCATCCCAAAAGTAGCCATCGTTATAACCTGCTATGTTTAAACTTGGGTTTTGTGCTTTAACCACTTCCACTGTTTTGCTTACTACCTCTTCGGTGGCACCCAATAAAAACACAGGAAAGTCTCGCTTGGCGCTCATTGCTAATAATTCATGAAACAGGTCAACCCCAGCAACACGCTCTGGCACATGGTGCCCTAAAAAACGCGCACCAAACACTACACCCATACCATCAATATTAATTACCTCACACGCTTTAACCGACTCAGCTAAAACAGGGTCTTTTTGCATATTTACTATTTTGGCTACATTAACCACAACATGTTGTAAAAACTGCTTTTGCTCAATTCTACTTTCAATAAAAGACACCGTCTCTTGCATGGTGGCAATATCCATGGGTGCTTTTAAAAATTCAATACGTTTCATTTTTAAGTCCGTTTTTAAAGTTGTTCAATAACTGCATTTTTAGCGCTGTTCAATTTTTTGTCTATTAAAATAAGCAAACGAATAATATACCCATGCTTGTGTCCAACGCACATAGTCAACCTTATTGGTGAAGTACTTGTTTTTTTGATAAATAAAACGCTGCTTTTTAGGCATATATAGGGTTTGAATAGCACGGCTTATTACTTTTTCGGCCATCGAAAAGTCATCTGGCGTTTTACCTACTTTTAGTAACGTAAAAACAGCTTGCGATACACTGTGCATATCGAGTGGGTAGCGATTATTATTATAATATTTTGCGGTGCCATCTTGCTCAAACAAATGTGTTTTATAATAAGTAAGACCTTTTGCAATTGCCGATTCAAACTCATCAATTTGCAACTCATCACTCAATAAGCGCAACGCTTCTAGGTTATAACCAGTATGAAAGCCATCGATAAACTGGTGATGATGGCGAGCACCATATACCCATGAGCCATCAAATCCCTGTTCGCTTACCGACTGCCTTGCAGCATTTAAAGCAAGCTGTTTGTAATGTTGGTTGTTAGTCAGCACGGCAACTTTTGCAACCCATGCAGCGCCCCAAAGGCTGGCATTATGTACAAATGCAGTCTCACCCGGTATATAACCAAAAAACTGCCTGCCATCACATTCTTTATATAATGTTTTTACAATAAAATGCGCACTATCAATTGCAGGTTCTGAATATTTTTTGTCTTTGGTAATTTCACTCAACGCGTATAGAGCCTGTGCTACGTATATAGTAGTAATAACGTTTGGCTTACCTTTTGGTACAAAAAACGCACGAGCATTCCAATCAAAGTGATAACCCCAACAACTATGCTGCCAAATAGATTTATCACTTTGCTGGGTCAGTAACCAATCTGCCAATTTTATTGCCTCTTGCAAATAATCGTTTTGGCCTGTGGATTTATAATCTTCAAGCAAACCTAAAATAAACAAACCAATCCCTTTAGGATTGCGCATTTTAGGTATGCCAAACAATGGCCTTAAATTAATGGCTAAACGTTTATGAAGTTGTATCCACACCAAACCAAACAGGCCGTTTTTTAAACTCGGTGCTAACTTAAATAGCGAACTGTTTAAGCCATCAAACGGGTCTTGGCCTGCATAATCATTTCTTTGCGCGTCTTTTAACAGTGCTGGATTAATTTGCTCTATGTTCATAATAATAAAGTGATTACCCGCTATTATTGCTCAAGAATGGATAAATCGACGTTTAGTGTCGTGCCCAAAGCTAATGACTCAACCGCCAAAATAGTTGCTAAACTATTACTCATTAAACAGTCATAACTAACACATGGCACACCTGATGTTAAACCCGCTAACCAAGCGTTTAACATCGCTTTTTGACCTTTATCTTGCGCCATTTGCTTTTTGATTTCTTGCTTTGAATCGCCCGAATATAAAACCGCTTCTTTAAAGTCATTAATCACTGCACTATGGCCACCACCAAAAACTTCAACATATTCTTTTTGCATGGCTTTTGAGCCATCTGCAGTATAAACAATGGTCGCAACACTACCATTTTCAAATGTTAAGCTAATCACCACGTTATCGTTAAGTACCGCCGATTTATTAGCTTTTGCAGTACCAATTGCCGTCACAGTTTTAGGGTTGCTGCCAACAAGTGCAGAAGCTAAATCAACAAAATGGCAACCTTCACCAATCACGCGGCCACCACCGGTTTTTACATCTTGAATCCAATGATCAGCAGGAATACTACCAGAGTTAACACGAATACTGACCACTAAAGGCGTTTTTACACCACTAAAATGCTCAATTACGTCTTGGGTAGATGGCGCAAAGCGGCGGTTAAAACCAACCATCACTTGGCTAGTATTACTTTTTATATTATTAGCTAATTTTGCAAGTTGAATTTGAGTAAGCTCTTCAACGGTAAGCGCAATTGGTTTTTCAACATACACGTGTTTGTTAGCATTAATGGCAGCAACAACCGATGATGCGTGCGTATCATGGCGTGTTGTTACCATAATTGCATCGGTATCTTGAGTTAAAATCTCATTAAATTCAGCAGTACAAAATGCAAAACTAAATTGTTTTGCCACACCTTGCGCCGTGCGGCCACTAGCTGTTACTAAGCCTATAAACTCAACATTATTTTTATCAGCCAACGGCGGTAATAAACTTGCGGTAGCGTAATTCCCTGCTCCAAAAAATGAAATGCCCAGTTTGTTTTTACGGATTGCCTTGGTGTTAGTTGTAATACGAGACGCTTTATTTAAGATATCAGTACCTGCAGCGTACTGCATTACTATGCCCAAATAAGGTTCAGTTTTGGCGCCTTCAATTAACTGATACGCATCTGCCGCTTGATCAACCATAAAACGATGCGTAATTAATGACTTAACATCAACCTTACCTTGACCTACTAACTCTAAAAAGGTCTGCATATTACGCTGCTCTGTAAAACGCACATAACCAAATGGGTAATCATTACCATTTTCTTCATAAAACGGATCATAACGGCCAGGGCCATACGAGCGCGAAATCACCACACTAATTTCTTTTTTGAAGTAATCTTCACGAGGAATATCCATACGCACAGCACCTACTACCACAACGCGACCTTTTTCACGTGTTACAGCACCACATAACTCAATCGGCTGATTACTTGGTGTGCCCGCACATACTAATACACCGTCTACACCATGACCTGAGGTTAATTCTTTACAAAGCGACTCGACATTAGAACCTGGGCCTGCACCTACAGCACCAAAATCTTCAGCTTGTTTTACTAAACTAGCATCTAAATCGGTAGCAATTACATTACAGCCATTAGCACGCAACAATTGCACTGCAATTTGGCCAAGTAATCCTAAACCTAATACTAAAAAGGTTTCGCCTAATTTCGGTTCAGCTAAACGTACTCCTTGCATCGCAATAGAGCCAACTGTGGTAAAGGCTGCTTCTTCATCGGTGACCGAATCAGGTATTTTAACAACAAGGTTTTTAGGAATAGTTACAAACTCAGCATGATTGGCATAATCAGCGCCACCACATGCTACACGATCACCCGGTTGAATTCCTTCAACTAGTCCACCGGCAGCTACAACTTCGCCGGCGCAGCTATAACCCAAAGGAGATGGTGATTCTAACCGCGACTTTACCGTTTGCAGGGTTTTCTTTAATCCTTCAGTTTGTATTTTTTGTAGTACTTGTTTGACTAAATCGGGCCGCGCTTTAGCTTTTTGTAATAAATTCTTTTTACCCATGTCAATTTTAGTTTTTTCAGTACCGGCACTAATAACTGAAACAGCATTTCTTACAAGTACAAATGAGTCCGTTAGCGTTGGTACTGGGACCTCATTAACTTGAACGATCCCGGTTCTTAGAGTTTGAGTAACTTGCTTCATTTAGAATTCCTTTAAGTTTTTTCGTAATATATTAAGAATATTGATAATAACCAGACTAGTGTCATAAAGTTTGGTATGGGACCAATTGCACCACTTTCTAAGATACCTGTAACAAGTACAAAAACAAAAAGCGCAGACGATAAGCGGCCTTTAAAAGTAAGTAAACGATAGAATTGGAAACTAATTAACAGGAATATTGGTAGTGACCCAATAAAGCCAGTAGAAAGTAAAAGCTGCAGCATAAATGAATGACTATTTACAGTTGTCCAGCCCCAGCTTGTTTCAAAATTAAGCGGTATGATTACCTTAGAAGAAGCGTAGCCATAGCCAAAGTAGGGGCTTTCTTTAATTAGCTCCCAAACAACCTCCCAAATTAAGGTTCGTCCTGTAAAGGTAAATAGCTCATCAACACTGCCACTACGTGACAAGCTAGGCAAAAGATATTTATACAACTCCGTAAAGTAAATAACGGTTATAAAACAAAATGTAAAATATGTAGCTGTATAAAAAAAAGCAAAACGACGATAGAAAAAAACGTAAGATAAAGCCAACAACAATGCCAGCAAAGATGTTCTACTTTGACTAAATATTAAAATACAAAACAATGTGAATATAAGTAGACATATATTGATATTTTTTTTTCTAAATATACTTTTCCTCATCACTAGAACAATAAATAAAGTTACTGCAGCAAGCTGTCCTAGCGAATTAGCATTAGTTGTAAGCCCTTTAAAACGAACGCCTTCTATGTAACCTAAGTCATTCCAATATTCTTGGTACACAAGATCCGGACTTGCTACAGTAGCTACTAATGACAAAACTACTAAAGATGATGTTCCAATAACAAACGCCTTAAGCACATGTTCTTTGTCTAGCACTGTGAATAAATATATATAAAAAGTAGCAAAACAAACAAATACAAATGACGTCACAACGGAATATAAACCTGCTGGCGAAAATGGGGAAGTTGCAAATATGTATAACGAAAACATAATTATAAGCGACTGATAATTGCATTTAATTTTATAACCTAATGCCTTCCAATAGACAAAGCCCATCAAACCACAAAATGACCAAACGATGACTTTTATTAATATTTGTATATCAAATCCTGTAGACTCAACACCTCGATTACGAAAAGATGACAACGTTATAAAAATCAAAATAGCGTATAAATAAAATGCAAATTTAGGTGATAGTTTAATTTTCATGATTGTCTTTAAGTATTAAAAGTCGCAAAGTAAGTACAATAATCACTAGCCAGCCTATCAACATTGCAAATGGCACAGCAAAATATCCCATATAGTTGTTTGTAAAAAAAAGAGTTATTAAGGCAAGTACACTTGCAAAAAAACGGTTAGTGAACATGTTTTTTCCAAGACTACAAATATATAAACCGTTCTCTAAAAAGTGGCCAAATATCATGGCTGTATAAGCGAGTAAGCACAATGTGATAAGATATTCTAAATCATCAAACTTGCCCTGAAAAATAATAGAATTGATAATGCTATAATTATAAACAACCAGTAAATAGTAAGTTAAGGAAAGTGAAATACAAATCAAAGTTGCTTTAAATATTGATACTCTTAAAGCTTTTAAACCATTACTGTAATATCTTTTTGCTAAATCTTTTTTATCAAATGAGTCAATTGCACTTATCAAGACTTGCACTGGTTGTAATAAGTTTCTAGCAACAGCATAAACACCTGCGGCAACAGGCCCCAGTAAAGCACCTGCAAATATTATTAAGAAATTATTATAGAAACCATACAGAAAACCTCCACACACTTCATATTGTTTTGATTTGAAACGCTTTATAATTTTTAAACAAGAAATATTGTATAGCTTTTCTTTTTTACCAAAGGGCAGTGAAGCAAATAAAAGTGATAGAGGGTAACTATAACTGATGAAATCACTTTCAATAAGTAACCAACTTAAGATCACTAAGCTAAAAATTAGAAAAAAAACGCTCCACAATATTTTATTATAATTGAGTAACAACCAAGCCGTTCTTTTTTTATATTCGTAATACCAAGAAAATATTACATATAAAAATATAAACCCGGAATTAATAATTAATTTTACTTCTGAAAACAATGAATATACATAAAACACTAATAAAGCAAACAAAGATGCTATTAGGCTCGCTATAAATGATAGTGAGTAAAAGTAGCTACTTTTATTAAGTGAATATGAAAACTTTGATGTCATCATTGGTATGATTATCAGATTTCTTTGCACACCTTGAAAAAAAACAGCTAAAGCAATACATATAGAGAATATTCCAAGACTTTCAATAGTAGAAAATTTAGCCATGTACAGAAAAAATAAGAAACTAGAAATTGAAAAGGCAAATTGATCAACCAGTGCAACTAATAACTTATATTTCATTTATGGCCTTTATAATGTCATTAGTTTTATTTGACCAAGTATGGACTGCCATATTTTGCTTATCCGTAATGTTTGTGTTTAAAGCTAATGACAAATTTTTCAGAAATGTGTCATGACAATTAGAAATATAAACAGCTTTGCTTTCAAATTCATAACAATCACTAAATTGAGTAGAAACAATCGGTTTTCCTGCTGATAAATACTCTTTAAATTTAATCGGGCTACAATATTTTATCCAATCGTTTTGCAACCAATACATTGCAAGCACATCTGCTTTATTAAGATACGAAGGTATCTCTTCCTGTTCCTTTTTACCTAAAAAAATCACGTTTGATGGTAAACTTATATCATTATCTAAGCTCACATCACCAACAAGGTAAAAGTTAACATGTGAATGTTGTTCTGCAGCTTTTAATAACAATTTAATATCGAATGTATGTGAGTCAATTGCTCCTACAAACAGTACTTTTTTCGCATTATCATTGTTCAATTCATTTTTTAAATTGTAGCTTCGTTTATCAAAAAATACATCTGCAATGCCATGCGAAATGTGTAAAGCTTTTTTACAGCTAAGCTCTTCGCTATTTTTTAATTCATTTGAGGAGTATATAGTTAGCATCGCACTTTTTTGCAATAATTTAACGTGCTGCTTTATATATTCAAAATCACCATCACTTAACTCTTCATTCTTATCAGTTCTCTGATAAATAACATCTTTTGATAATTCAAGTGCTGTTTTAGAAACTGTTGGTGTAACTACCCAAATAAGCGGATTGCTCATACCTAGTTGTTTTGCGTGCCACTTTATTTGAATCTTCAATAAAAAAGCTGATAATTTTTCAGAACTTTTACCTGGTAAGTAGAATGGTGAATAAACAAAAAAATTGTCGCTAACTTTAACAGCCCCTTTTGCAATGCTTTTTAGTTTGCGAATTATTTTATTTAAAATCTTCGAAGACTTTCCTATTGTTGGCACCCTCATGCCAACGGAATTCACAAATAATATTTTTTTATCTTTTGATAGGCATTCCATAACCTTCATATCAAAGTGGCCATGATTGTGATACCACCAATCCTCGCCAGCAAAGCATATTACGCCATCATATTTACTATATTTTTCCATTTTACAAAATCCCGCGGGTATCGATAACAACTTTTGATGCAAACTCTGTTTTATCTGCAGCTTTAAATTGTTTATGATCAACTAATACTACAACGACATTTGCTTGCTCCAGTGCGCTTTCTAACGACACTAAACTCACATTTTTATCTGCTAGGTTAGCTGGTAGCTCTGAAATGTTTGGCTCTACAGCAAGTATTTCACCTATATTTTTTGCTGCTAATTCTTCAACAATATTTAATGCCGGGCTCTCACGAAGATCGTCAATATCAGCTTTAAATGAAAGACCTAAACATGCAATAACTGGACGTTTAAATTCATCAGCGGCTTTTGCTACTTTTTCAATTACGTAAAATGGTTTTGCGTCGTTAGTTAAGCGTGCTTGTTTAATTATTTTTGCTTCGTCTGGGCAACTTGCAACAATAAACCAAGGATCAACCGCAATACAGTGGCCGCCAACACCTGGGCCTGGGTTTAAAATATTTACACGCGGGTGACGATTAGCAAGCTTAATAAGCTCCCACACATTAATTTTTAATTTGTCACAAATGACTGACAATTCATTGGCAAAGGCAATGTTTACGTCGCGAAATGAGTTTTCGGTTAACTTAGCCATTTCAGCAGTACGAGCATTGGTAATAATACACTCGCCGCGCACGAAAGTTTCGTATAACTTAACAGCTTTTTCGCTACATGCTTTGCTCATACCGCCTATTACACGGTCGTTTGACACTAACTCTTGTAATACATAGCCAGGTAATACACGCTCAGGGCAATGAGCAACATTGATGTCGGCGGCATCACCTTTATCTTGTGGAAACGTTAAGTCAGGGCGCGCTTCACTTAACCAAGCGGCTAGTTGCTCTGTTGCACCTACAGGTGAGGTGCTTTCTAAAATAACTAAGTTACCTTTTTCAAGCACTGGGGCAATCATTTTTGCAGCCGATTCAATATAGCTTAAGTCTGCACTGTGGTTACCACTTTCGCTGTGAATAAATGGTGTAGGTACAGCTACCATAAACGCGTCGGCTTTTTCTGGCGTTGTAGTCGCTCTTAAGTTACCAGTAGATACTACGCCACGTACAATTATGTCGAGATCAGGCTCTACTATGTGTATTTCACCGGCATTAATGGTATTAACTGCTTTTTCGCTTACGTCTAAACCAATTACTTTCATACCGCGCGATGCAATAACCGCCGCAGTTGGTAAACCTATGTAGCCTAAACCAACAACTGAAACTGTTTTAATTGTCATTACTAAATCCTTGAAAAAGTTTTAAACTTTATTTTAATCTTTAAAGTGTTGCTTAATTTTAGCCACAATGCGTTCACACGCTTTACCATCACCATAAGGGTTATGTGCACGGCTCATTGACTGATATTCTTGAGCGTTAGTGAGTAAGTTATTAACTTCATTCACTATGCGAACTTTATCTGTGCCTACTAGTTTAACTGTACCTGCTTCTACCGCTTCTGGGCGTTCTGTGGTGTCACGCATAACAAGTACAGGTTTACCTAAGCTTGGCGCTTCTTCTTGAACACCACCTGAGTCGGTTACGATTATGTGAGCTTGATTCATTAAGTACACAAATGGTAGGTAGTCTTGCGGCTCGATTAAATGCACATTATCAACATTTTTTAATATGCGATTTACTGGTTCGCGTACATTAGGGTTTAAATGCATTGGGTACAAAATTTGTGTATCTGGGTGCGCAGTTGCAATTTCTACCAATGCCTCACAAATTCGCTCAAAACCGCCACCAAAGCTCTCACGGCGGTGCCCTGTAACTAAAATAAGCTTTTTAGTTTCATCGAGTTCTGGAAATTTAGCTTTTAGAGTTGAAATTAAAGCGGTGTCGGTTTTTACTTTATCAACCACTTGTAATAATGCGTCAATAACGGTGTTACCAGTAATTACGATATCGTCAGCATTTATTGCTTCGTTTAGTAAGTTTTGCTGCGATGTTTGCGTTGGTGCAAAATGCAGTTTTGTAATTGCCCCAGTGAGTTTGCGGTTACCTTCCTCTGGCCAGGGTGAACTTAAGTTACCGGTGCGTAAACCCGCTTCTACGTGCCCTACTGGAATTTGCTGATAAAACGCCGCTAAACTTGCAGATAACGTAGTACTGGTATCACCATGAACAAGCACTAAGTCTGGTTTAAACTCTTCGAGGATAGGTTTTAAACCTAACAAAATATTTGTTGTTACATCGTATAAGCTTTGGCCAGGTTTCATAATATTTAAGTCGTACTCGGGTACAATTTCAAAAAGGGCTAAAACTTGGTCAAGCATTTCACGATGCTGTGCAGTAACACATACTTTAGCGTCAATGCCTTCAGCTGCATTGAGTGCTTTAACTAGCGGCGCCATTTTTATTGCTTCAGGTCGTGTACCAAAAATACTTAATACTTTAATAGCCATGATTTCCCTTAATTTTTTATTAACCGATTTTGCATAGCTTTATGCATTTGCCATTAATTGCTTAACGCGCTTTGTAAATTCTTCACCCATTAGGCTTGATTGCATTGCGTATTCTACGTTTGCGAGCATGTAACCTAGTTTTGAGCCACAGTCGTGTGACTTACCTTTTAAATGGTACGCTTCAATTGTTTCAAGATGGCGTAACTGCAGTAATGCATCTGTTAACTGTATTTCGCCGCCAGCCCCTGGAGGCGTAAATTCGAGTAAATCCCAAATAGCGGGTGATACAACATAACGCCCTGTTATGGCTAAATTGCTTGGCGCATCGTCGTTGTCTGGCTTTTCAACCATATTAGTAATGGTTGCATTTTCGCCAGGCGCAATATATTCACCCGCCAAATCAACCACACCGTAGTTGTGCACTTCTTCATGTGGTACAGGTTCAACCATAATTTGATTATGTTGAGTGCGCTCAAATCGGGCGATCATTTGTGCTAAGTTATCAATCTTAAGGTTTGACTTATATTGATCGATAATTACGTCTGGCAATAAAATAGCGAATGGGTTGTTGCCAATGATTGGCCAAGTTTCAAGTATTGCGTGGCCTAAACCTAATGGCGCAGATTGGCGAACAGAAATAATACTTACATCTCGCGGGATTATTGAGCGAACTTCTTCTAGCAAGCTGCGTTTTACGCGAGCTTCTAGAGTGGCTTCTAGCTCAAAGCTGGTATCAAAATGATTTTCTATTGCGTTTTTAGAAGCATGGGTAACCAGTATAATTTCTTTAATACCGGCTTTTACTGCTTCGTTAACAACGTATTGAATGAGAGGTTTATCGACTAGTGGAAGCATTTCCTTAGGCGTTGCTTTGGTAGCTGGCAGCATGCGCGTACCCAAGCCTGCAACAGGCAAGACTGCTTTTAATACTTTCACTTCAATTCCTTTTATTGTTACTTTTTTGTTCTGTAGTCACTTGTTGATGTTTTTGCCAAATTAAGCAAAGATTTTAAGCGCTACCATCCATATGGGCGGCTATTATACACAAGCCATACAATCGCTCAATATAAAAAGCAGTCTTTTTGATTGTTTTATGTTGCAAAGCTGTTAATTAATATATTGATGCTTTTTTTATAACCTATCATTTTAGTTTTAATGAGAATATAATTACTTCGTTAACTTTTTAGGGATGGGCTTTGTGCGCGTTGGAATTTGCATCATTATATTAGTGTCTTTTTTTGCTTGTGCACAAGACATGCTTTTACATTTGCGTAACAGCGATATAATTTCCCGTGCCAAACAGTTTTACGGTGATGCTGGCCATCAACGAATAAAAAACTGGCTGAGCTTTATTGATGACTCTGCCGATAAAAGCGAATGGCAAAAAATTCATTTAGTTAATGACTTTTTTAATAAGCATATAAAGTACAAAACCGATGACGATCTTTGGCAAAAAAAAGATTACTGGGCCACCCCACTCGAAAGTTTAGGGGTAGGTATGGGTGACTGTGAAGATTATGTAATTGCTAAATACTTTACTTTAATCGCTTTAGGCATCCCAGAAGATAAGATACGTTTTATGTATGTGCGCCAACGTACGGTTAACCAACCACACATGGTGTTGATATACTTTGAACAACCCAATCAAATACCGCTGGTGCTCGATAATTTTAATACTAAACTAGTGCCTGCTAGTAATCGTGGCGATTTAAAACCTATATATAGTTTTAATGGCCAAGGCTTGTGGTTAGCCAAATCGAAAGGTTTAGGTAATAAGGTTAAAAATAGCCGTGGGGTTTCTGCTTGGAACACTATGCTAGAACGAATTGAACAAGGTGAGCTTGCGCCCGCTAATGGTGGTAACAACAAAGGAACTAGTAGTTATGTCTCGAATTTTTAAATATGGATTGAGTTTAAAGACCCAAGTATATGGCTTGATCATTTTAATTTCGATCATTTCATTTTGCGCGCGTGTTATTACCGACGTAGACACAACTCGTAATTACTTACAAACGCAAATGGCCAGCCACGCGCAAGACACTGCCACCAGTTTAGGGCTTTCTATCTCTCCCTATTTAGAAGACGATAGCCTAATGATTGCACAAACGATGGCAACCGCTATTTTCGACTCTGGTTACTACAGTGAAATTAAATTTACTGATGTGCAAAACAACATAGTATTTGAGTTACAAAACCCTAAACGCGTTGAATCTGTGCCTACTTGGTTTATTAGTGCGGTTGAATTGAGTGCGCCTACTATGCACTCTGAAATTAATAACGGCTGGATGATGGCAGGCACACTTAATGTAACCAGCCATACTGGGCAGTCGTATTTAACCTTGTGGCAGCACACATTACGCAGTTTATATAGCTCGTTTTTACTTTTAGCTGCATCACTCGCTATTGCGTTTTTAATTTTACGCGCCGTATTTAAGCCATTAAAAGCCGTAGAAGACCAAGCCACTCTAGTCACTCGCAAACGTTTTACCTTAAATAAGGAAATTCCGGTAGCGCGGGAGCTTCGTACCGTAACCCAAGCCATTAATAACATGGTTATAAACTTACAAAGTACGTTTGATTCACTGACCAAACAAACTCAGGCACTTACCGAAGAAGTTTATATAGATTCGTTAACTGGGCTAGGTAACCGTAAGTCGTTTGAAAACCACTTTAACTCTGTGGTCAATAATATTTCAGACGATGCGCCCATTACTGCAATGATGCTTACCCTGCCCTCATTAAATAATATAAACCAAATAGTAAGCTACCAAGATGGCGATCAGCATGTGCTTGATGCAGCTAAAATACTTAAACATGCTGCAGAAGAATTACCAAACTCAACTGTATTTAGGTTAAACGGTGGCACGTTTGTGTTACTTGCCCCTTATGACGTGTTATTTTTAAATAAAGCCCGTTTAGATCTGAGTGATAAATTAAGCCAAAAAGAAAACAGCTTGCACATAAATGGCTACGCAAATTTAGCCATAGTTGCCGTTGAACAAGGTGTGAGTGTAGGCGAAGTACTCTCGTTACTTGATACCGGTTGCACCATTGGCGAAGACAGCACCATAAACTGCGATGATAAAGAATCGCTATTTAGCGTAAATCAATGGCGTACTCTTATTAAGTCGATTATAAATGCCGGTGAAGTAAGCTTTTCGGTACAGCCAGTAAAACAAGCCAATAAGGCTCACTCTCAATGTTACTTTGAGGTATTTGCACACTTTATTCATGATGGCGAAAAAGTAAATAATGGCCACTTATTTGCAATGGCCGAAAAGTTAAATTTAACCGAAGAACTTGATAAAAAAATTATACGTAATTTTGTAGATATTAAAGAGCAATACCCAAATGAAGTGTTTGCCCTAAATATTAGTAAGGCATCTTTGTACTCAACTGACTTTATAGAATGGCTTACTCTTTATTCGCACACTAAGCCAGTTATAAAAACTAACTTGCTATTTGAGCTGCACGAAATAAGCTTATTGTATAACGTGCATGTTGCATCGTTACATATAGATGCAATAAAAGAGCTGGGCATTAATGTGTGTATTGAACACTTTGGTACTAGCTTAACATCGTTTAGGTATTTACAAGGGCTGGATATTGAGTACGTTAAAATTGATGGTAGTTATATTCAAGATTTAGTAACTAACCCACAAAGCCAATTTTATATTCAAACCGTTAACAATATTTGCCATGGTTTTGGTATTAAAGTTTTAGCCTGTTTAATTGAAAAAACCGAGACTTTAGAAATACTTGAATACCTAGGGTGTGATGGTGTACAGGGCAATTTGATACTACCACCATCAAAAATCATTAAATCTAATGAAAATGGCGTAAATAAAGAGTTTACTTTTTGCACCGATGCGCTAAAATTTTGCAATTAGTACTCAACCAAGGGACGAGAAATGAAAAAATTACTTTTAGCTGGCTTAGTCGCTAGCACAACGGCTCTTACTGCTCTTCCAACCTATGCACAAACGGACAATGCTGCAGTGGTTCAAGAAGTAAATACAGATGGCGTTATAAGCATTCTTAATAATGCAACAGCTGATACTTCATCAGAGCAATTACGTGAAGAGCTTGTTGCTGCATTGAATCAAGCGTGTTCAAACAAAAGCAACGTAGTAAATAATGGCGCTGAAGATGAATCAGACAATAACCAACCTGAGAAAACAGGCGACGGCAATTGGTTAAACGGTGCATTTGCAAATGATGTTTGTTGTAATACTGCAGATATCGATATTTTAGTGACAACTGTTGTTGATGAATTAGGTGCAGATAATCCGCTAATCTCTGATTTTTTAAACAGCCTTTCAACTACGTGTTCGAATACTGATGCCATTACTCTAGCTGCAATTACTGCCGGCGTTGATGCTACAGTTGCATCAGAAGCTACTGCTGCAGGCCCAGGTGCTGGCCAGCCTGCTCCACCACCAGTAGTAGGCTTACCAACATTACCTACACCTCCAGGTTCTGGTGGTACGGGTGGTGATAATGGCATTTCTGAAGTCGGTAATTAATACCAACCTGTATAAATATTTAAACGCAGCCTATTGGCTGCGTTTTTACTTTGTTTGAGTTTATTTTGAATCGTTTTATATTTTTTTGTATTTGCCTGATCCTATTTTTGCTCCCCCTTCCTTTAGGTAGTTACCGCCCTTGGGCAATTTTAGCTATTGGTATTTTAACTAGCTTTACCTTTATTACTCACCTTACACTCAGTGTGTTAAATAACAACCAATCGCTATTTCCCCCCCGCTATTCTTGGCCACTATTTTTTACTTTAAGCGCCGTTATTTTAGTTTCTGGTATACAGCTGTTTAGCGTGAGTGTTGATGTATTTCAAACCAAACAAATGTTATTAAAAACCAGCTTTTTACTCATGTTGAGCTGGTTAGTATTTAACTACTGCAATAGTGCCGAGCGAATTAAAAAATTAATTTATGCTGTAATTTGTGCCGGTGTTTTTCAGGCTTTGTATGCGAGTTACTTAAATTTATCGCCCGATGTAATTAGCCCTTTGTTTGGCTACAAACACACCGACAGAGCAATTGGTACTTTTACCTATTCTAACTTTTTAGCTAACTATTTAGCGCTGTGCTTATGTTTAGGCATTGGCGTTTTAATCAGTGAGTTAAAACGCACTAACAATGGCTATAAACCCACTTTAAAACAAACACTTCGCGCCTGGGCCGAAGTATTATTAAGTTCTAAAATAATCTTACGCATTTCGTTAATTATTATTATTGTGGCGCTTATTTTAACTCGCAGCCGTATGGGTAACTCGGCGTTTTTTATCGCTTTGATAATAGTAAGTTTACTGGCGCTATTTGTTTATAAGCAAAAACCCAAAGCATTTAAATTGCTGATTGTGAGCTTTTTTATTATCGATTTAATCATCATTGGTGCCATTTTCGATGTAGAAAAAGTAAAACAACGTATTAGCGAGACTAGTTTGCAATCGGAAACACGTGATGAAGTTGTTCGTGACTCAATTCCGCTGATTTTAGATAACCCGTTATTAGGCTCTGGTGGCGGTACTTTTTATACTGCGTTTCCTGCGTATCAGTCTGAGCCTTATTCTGGCTACTATGACAATGCGCATAACGATTATGTACAATTTGCGGTTGAGCTGGGTATTCCTGCTACTGCGTTGTTAGGACTACTGGTACTTTATTGTTTGTGGTTGTGTATTAATACTATGCGAACGCGTAAAACGGCGCTTTATCAGGGCGTGGCGTTTGGTTGCGCTACAGCTATTCTAGCCATGATGCTGCATTCATCGGTTGATTACTCTTTGCAGGCCGGTGCAAACTCAATGCTGTTTATAGTGGTGTTATGTTTAGCTATATTAACCAATAAGTTACCGGCACCAAAGCGAATTAAAAAACGGCGTAGTGAAAGTTAACGGGCTGCGAGTTGCGGGGAGCGGGTTACGAACCTAATCCCTAACACCTGATTCTGTCTTCTCATTCGCTTCTCTTTGTTCAAATAATATTTTAGTGATTTATTTACCACAGAGGATAGGAGAAAACAGAGAAAGTGACTAAATACAAATGTTATAAGTATTAGCAAATACTTTGTATTCTCTGTGCAGCGCGCAGCGCCTCGGTGTTCTCTGTGGTTCATTCAAAAGTAATTTTTATGTTTTGGGTTTAAGTGATTTATTCACAAAGAAGGTTATGAGACGCTGCGCTTTTAGATATTGAGCCCGCAACTCGAAGCCCGTCGCTCACGACATTAAAGAATGACGCGACATGAAGTCGCTGCTACAAGTCAGCAATAATATCAACCTAGAACCGGCTTGACCCTCTCATTTGTTTCTCATTCTCTTCTCTTTGTTCAAAAAATATTTTAGTGATTTTTTTACCACAGAGGGTAGGAGAAAAAATAGAAAGTGACTAAATACAAATGTTATAAGTATTAGCAAATACTTTGTATTCTCTGTGCAGCGCGCAGCGCCTCGGTGTTCTCTGTGGTGCAAAAATAAAGGTTTTAAATAAAGTTAACGGGTTTCGAGCTTAATCCTTCACCCAGTACTATTATTACAATAAGAACTTAGTGATTTATTCACCACAGAGGGTAGGAGAAAAAAGAGAAAGTAATTTAAAACAAAAGTTAAAAAATTGTGGTTAGTTATTAGATTTCAGCAATTGAAGCCTTTTCTCTACGCAGCGCCTCTGTGGTTCAAGAGTAATTTTTATATTTTGGGTTTAAGTAATTTATTCATAAAGAAGATTATGAGACGCTGCGCTTTTAGATATTGAGCCCGCAACTCGAAGCCCGTCGCTCACGACATTAAAGAATGACGCAACATGAAGTCGCTGCTACAAGTCAGCAATAATATCAACCTAGAACCGGCTTGACCCTCTCATTTGTTTCTCATTCTCTTCTCTTTGTTCAAAAAATATTTTAGTGATTTTATTCACCACAGAGGGTAGGAGAAAAAAGAGAAAGTGACTAAATACAAATGTTATAAGTATTAGCAAATACTTTGTATTCTCTGTGCAGCGCGCAGCGCCTCGGTGTTCTCTGTGGTGCAAAAATAAAGGTTTTAAATAAAGTTAATGAGTTTCGAGCTTAGCCCTTCATCCAGTACTATTATTACAATAAGAACTTAGTTATTTATTTACCACAGAGGGTAGGAGAAAAAAGAGAAAGTAACTAAATACAAATGTTATAAGTATTAGCAAATACTTTGTATTCTCAGTGCAGCGCGCAACTAGAAGCTCGTCGCCCTCCGCTAATGACGCGACATAAAGTCGCTGCTACAAGTCGATACTAATTTCAACCTTGAACTGGCTTGACCCTCTCATTTGTTTCTCATTCCCTTCTCTTTGTTCAAAAAATATTTTAGTGATTTATTCACAAAGGAGGCTAAGAGACGCTGCGCTTTTGGATATTTAGCCCGCAACTCGTCGCCCGTCGCCCGTCGCTCACGACATTAAAATATGACGCGACATGAAGTCGCTGCTACACGTCGGCAATAATATCAACCTAAAACTTATGCTTTAAATCACTGCTCTTCTAAATCAAATTCGGTGGTGTGGCCGTCGCCATGGATTAATTGGTACCTTGCTAAATTTCCCGCTTCAAGCGTAACTAAGCTAATGGCTGAATCGCTTACTAGGTACTTTTGTCCTTTGCCTTTGGTTTGGTGTTTGTCTACTTCCATATGCCAGCGTTTGGTAAAAAAGTTAAGTGGGCTTTTGGGGCCGTATAAAATAGAGTCGAGCTTGTCGAGAACATTTATTAGCTTACGCGGGAACTCGTTTTTAATGCCACTAGCTGTGAGCTGCCAAATTCTGTTGGGGTGATCGCCAAAACGCTTTTGCACCGAAAAACAAAATGAATAATGCACGTCGCCGGATAAAATCAGTGTTTCATTTGGGGTGTCGGTGCGTCTAAAAGTATTGAGTAGCTTTTTGGCTGAGCCTTCGTGCGCCATCCAGTTTTCTACATCAACCATCAGTGGTTGCCCACACATATTAAATACGGCTTGAATTGCCTCTATCGATTTAACCCCAAACACGGGAGCGGGCGATACAATAATTACTTGGTCATGGCTTAATAGGCTCTCTTCAAGCTCTGTGAGGCGATCCCAATCGAGTAAGCCTGAGGGTTCATTAAAGTTTTGCTCGTTACGCCAACGATGCGTACGGGTATCGAGTACCACCACTTTAGGAATGGTCATTAGCTCATAATGCCAATGGCTAAAGTCGTTCAGGTGCTTATCAAAACATTTAAATTGCCACTGCTTATCACCAGCTAAGCAGTCGTTAAAAGGGCTAAGTAACGATCCGGTTTTATGTAGTGCGTCGTTGCCCATTCCCTGAAATAACCAATAGCTTGCTAAGCCATTATTTACAATACGCTTGCTGCTAGGGTTTTGGTTAATGGCTTGCTCCCAACCTGCGGTTAGGTTCCAATCATCGGTTACATCATGATCATCAAACATCATTAAGGTAGATACATTAGCAAATAACCGCTCTACCTCTGCTAAACCTTGTGCATAGTCAATTAATGCGGTTTTTTCTGCATTAAATAGCGTTTGATTTTTTTCGTTACCACCTGAGTAACTTAAGTTATTTAGGTCAATGTATTGCCATGCTTGGCTACTAAAATTAAGTAAATATAGCGCTACGAACTCTTCAAAATGAATCAGATGATTATAAGCTTTAACACTGGAAAAATGCGGTTCGTCCTTTTTTAACCAATAGCCAATGCCTAATTTAGAACGCTTTTTCCATGAGGTAGTCGGCAACAAGTAATGGCGACCATATAGTTGCTCTGCAATATCAGCGGGTAAATCTAAATTAAGTGGCTGTTCTTTATATATGCCTAAGTGTTTAATCAGCTGATGTATTGCTAATAACATAGGCCCTGCTACATCGTCGGCGTATACCTGATCGCCCGAAAGCAATAATAACTGTGCCCCCTGCTGCTCATTACTTCGTTGTACAGCTTGCCAATGGCTAGAGCTTACTAAGCTGTCTTTTGCAGGGTGATGCGCATTACGACACGAGCCATGTAGTATTTGCGTCAGTTTTTTGGGGATCACAAATTCAGGTAATGGCTGATTGTTAAAGCTAAACGCAGATAAATCAACCGGGCTGTCATCAAAAAATAGCTGGTAAGGTAATAAGGTATCGCGTGGGAATTGGCTGTTAATGGGTTTAATAACCACAAACTGTAAGAATAAATATTCCCCTAGCCTTATGGTGTCTTGTTCGCTATAACATTCGTGACCAATTAGCTCTATACGGCAATTTACTGGCTTTGCAGTAGCAAACTGAATACAGACTGCAGTTTTTTCTGCTCGGCGCACCATGGGCCCCATAAGTAATAGCGGGTGTTGCACCGAGAGAGTTGTCATGAGGTTAGCCTTTAGCTGCTAATTTAAATAAAGAATAAAAGTTATCAGTGGTGGCCTTTGCCAACTCGTTAAAACTAATGCCTTTTAGTTCACTAATATAGTAAGCAACATCTTCCACATACGCTGGCTGATTAGTTTTACCACGATATGGTACTGGCGCTAAATAAGGCGAGTCGGTTTCAATAAGCAGTCGATCGAGAGGAATTTGCTTTACTACTTCTTTAAGCTCTACCGCATTTTTAAAGGTTACAATACCTGAAATAGAAATATAAAAACCCATATCAATGGCTTTTTTGGCCATATCCCAATCTTCGGTGAAACAATGCAGTACCCCGCCGCAATTTTCTGCTTTGTGTTCACGCATTAAGTTAATGGTGTCGGCACGGGCGTCACGGGTATGAATAATAAGCGGCTTTTGTAATTCATTTGCCACCTCAATATGGCCAACAAAACTGGCTTGTTGTACGGCATGGGTGTCTTTTGCGTAGTAATAATCGAGCCCAGTTTCGCCAATGGCCACTACTTTGTCGTGTGAGGCTAAATCAATTAATTGCTGTTTGTTGAGTGCGTCTTTTTGATCAAGCGGGTGCACACCACATGACGCAGACACGTCGTTGTAATGTTTTATTTGCTCTAGCATATTGGGGAATTGATCAAGCGTGACGCTTACACATAAAAAATGTTCTACTTTTTTAGCGCGGGCGTTATCAAGTACTTGGTCTAGGTTTAAATCGAGTTTATCAAAATCAAGACGGTCTAAATGGCAATGAGAATCTACAATCAAAATAAGGCCTGTTTTTACTACATGGTATAAGTTGGATTGCCGGAGTTTAACATAGTCCCCAGCAGTTTTTCGATCTTCGCGTTTAGGTTTGTTTTATCATCTAAAAAGCTAATGCCGATCCCTGGTGGATTTGAGCTCTGAGCGCCCTGTGGCGTGATCCAGGTTACTTTGCCGGTTACCACGTCGTCTTCTAGCGCGTCAGGTAAGGTAACGCGTAAGGCAAGTGAATACCCGGGTTCATAGCGCATATTGGTGCGTACAAATAACCCACCTTTTTTTAAAAAAGGCATATAACAGCGATATAGTTCGTCAAGGTCGTCTATATCTACTAATAGCTCTTGCATATCTAGTCCTTTTTATTGGTTACGTAATATGTACGCTAGTCGTGATACCGCAAGCGGTAAATTTAGCCCAAGTATTTGTATGTTATTCTGTAAAAAATCATTCAGTGCTTGCTGAGCAACTTGGTAAGCTTCAAAACTCATGCCATTTAACAGCTGTTGTTTGAGCTGCTCACTTAAAAATAAGGTAAAAATACGCACAAGCTCAGGCTGTTTATTTATTATGTCGACTAACGCATTGAAATTATGGCTTTGTTTAAACTCAGTTGCAAATTTATAAAGCGTATCAATGTTTTCAAGCTGATTTTGCTGTTGCCACTGCTTTACTTGCAGTGGTTGGCTATAAAATAACGACAACCACGTATAGTTAGGCACATCCAAACTACTTAACCATTGTTGTGCTAATTGGTTATTGGTTACTTTAACCTCAGTTTTAGCACAGCGACTTAAAATAGTGGCAGGTAATTGCGCCACTTGGCTGGTTGTCAAAATTAAAAACCGACTATTACTTGGCTCTTCAAGGGTTTTTAATAACGCATTAGCGGCTGCGGTGGTCATTTTTTCGCAGTTTTCGATAATTGCCACTTTATTGCCATTTTGCGCCGCAGACTGATGCATAAAATCGCTTATGCCGCGTATGTCGTCTACACCTATGCTTTGCCCTTCCACTTGAGTAATGCGCTTGTCTGGGTGTGTAACCGCTAAGTTTAATGAACAACTTTTACATTGCCCACAAGGGCTTAACACACTATTTGGACTACTTAACTGTGCTTGGGTGTTTTGGCATAACAAACTATTTGCTAGTTGCTCACTTAGCTCAAATTTGCCAACCCCAATAGGCCCGCAAAACAGCTGCGCATGATGAAAACGCTGCGCTTTATAGCTCTGAGTTAAGCGTTGCTCTACCTCATTAAGCCACGGCAATGCCATATTATTTTAACCCTGAAAAAAATGTGCGCAGTACATTGGTAATATCACGATGCACTTTATCAATGCTTTGGTTGGCATCGACTGTTTTTATGCTGTCGTCATCATTTGCAAGCTCAATGTAACGCATACGGGTGCGCTGAAAAAACTCAATGGCTTCTTGCTCAATTCTGTCTAACTGGCCGCGACCTTTAGCACGTTCAAGGCCAATAACAGGGTCAATATCTAGGTAAATTGTTAAATCGGGTTTTAAGCCTTTTAACACCATAGACGATAACGATGCTAAGGTGTTTGCACTTATTCCGCGGCCGCCGCCTTGATACGCCTGTGACGATAAATCGTGACGATCGGCTAATACCCACTGCCCTTGCTCTAGTGCCGGATTGATCACATTATGCATTAGCTGTGAACGCGCTGCATACATAATTAGCAGCTCAGTTTCAAAAGCAATTTCTTCTTGGTGCTCTGCTTTTACTAAGGTACGTAACGATTCAGCCAGAGGCGTGCCACCGGGTTCGCGTACATTAATAAAGTCAACATGGTGATGGTTTAAAAAGTCTTGGCACAGGGCTATAGCGGTTGATTTGCCTGCGCCTTCTAGGCCTTCTATAACTATAAATTTTGGTTTCATAAATACTAATTCTTTTTATTTAAAATATACCGGTTAACCGCCGCATTATGTTGTTTTAATGTGGTTGAAAACTGATGACTACCATCGCCTTTTGCTACAAAATAAACATACTCGCTCTTAGGCGGGTTTACTGCCGCTAAAATGGCTTCTTTGGAGGGCATGGCAATCGGTGTGGGCGGTAATCCGTTAATACGATAGGTATTATACGGGGTGTAATTTCTCAAGTCTTTACGTTTAATATCGCCATCAAAATCTTCGCCTAGTCCATATATTACGGTTGGATCGGTTTGTAAGCGCATATTGATATTTAAGCGGTTAATAAACGCCGAAGCAATTAACGGACGTTCACTGGCAAGCGCGGTTTCTTTTTCGATTATTGAAGCCATGATCAGGGCTTCATAGGCAGTGTTGTAAGGTAAATCACTTGCCCGTTGCTGCCATGCATCTGCCAATGTTTGCTGCATTTTTTGCGCTGCACGCTTTAATAAACTACTCGCATTGTCGTTACTATG
Source organism: Pseudoalteromonas sp. DL-6 (assembly GCF_004328665.1). Classification (NCBI taxonomy): domain Bacteria; kingdom Pseudomonadati; phylum Pseudomonadota; class Gammaproteobacteria; order Alteromonadales; family Pseudoalteromonadaceae; genus Pseudoalteromonas; species Pseudoalteromonas sp. DL-6. The sequence goes on along the minus strand of NZ_CP019770.1, from coordinate 1,308,223 downwards.
ATAATGATAAGTATCGGGAAACAACCACCCTTCAAGGTGAGTTTGCTTGCCGATTATTTGCTCGCCAAGCTGCTCGAGTTTTAAATCGTTTTGTAAATGTGGAGCAATTTTTACCGTATTTAATACATCTCTAAGTGCTTGACCTTCAATAATGGTAAAACTAAAGCTAACTTGCTCTCCTTGGTTTATTTTTTTTATATTGTTGATCACGCTATCCGCGCTTAACTCGTACAAACCCGCTTTTAAGTCAGTTAATGTAGGGTCTAGTTTAGCTAATATTTGAAACCGCCAGCAGTCTTCTAGCCACTGTTGTTGCTGCCATTGACGGCACAACTTATTAAAGCCGGTGCCTTTTTTAACTTCAAATTGAGTGCTCTGCGCCACCTTTAATGGCGTTTCAATGGTTGCTTGTAATTGCTGGTAGCCAATCACTGAGCTAAAAAAAGCCAGTAGTAATACTGATAATATAACTTTTAACACTAAGCCTCCTTGGCTAGTAACTCGTTTAGTAATGATTGGCTATGCACAATATCAAAACAGTGCTCGTCTATACTTTTTACAGGCACAATTTTCATTAAGCTGTTACAGATAAATACGGCGTCTGCTTGGGTAAGCTCATCAACGCCGACAGTTTTAAACTCAACCGCTAATTTATCACATAAAGATTGCAGAAAAACACCTTTAATGCCGCATTCATCCAGCCTTGGGCTAAATATTTTATGATTTTTAATTGCAAAAATATTAGCCGCTGAGGTTTCTATTACATTGTTGTTGTAATCAAGCACTAGCGCATCATCGCTGTGTTGGGTTTGTAGGGCATTTTTGACCAGTACTTGTTCAAGCCTATTTAAGGTTTTTAGCCCAGCTAAATGAGGTTGAACAGCCAACTTAATCGGGCTAATAGCTAAGCTAATTCCCGAATCTGTTAAGCTGTTGTAATGATCTGGATAAGGTAAAACACTCACAATAATATTTAAATTACATTCGCTTGGTGGCGCATAGCCTCGCCCGCCCTCGCCTCGTGTTATCACGATTTTAAGGACCGCTTGAGGATGTGATGCTATTTGCTGAGTGATCTGCGACTCTAATGAATTAAACTCAAGTAGAGGAAAGCCCAAACGCTGCGCACATTCAATTAAACGTGCTTTATGATAAGCCCAATGCTCAACTTGTCCATCAGTAACCATTGCGGTGGTAAAAAAGCCATCGCCATAATTTAAGCCCCTATCACGGGTGCTTATGCTACTGGTTTCACTTGCTGTTATTATTGTTTGCATATTTTTTTACACATAAAAAAACCCAGTTAAACAACTGGGTTCTTATTCTCATTCGTTGTTAAAAAAGATTATACCTTTTTAAACAGTAACGAGCCATTAGTACCACCAAACCCAAATGAGTTACACAAAGCGTAATCAAGTTTAGCGTCACGTGCTGTATGCGGTACGTAATCTAAATCACAGCCTTCGTCTGGGTTATCTAAGTTAATTGTTGGCGTCACTTTTTGCTCGGTCAACGATAAAATAGACACTATAGACTCAACAGAGCCTGCCGCTCCGAGTAAGTGACCCATCATAGATTTTGATGAACTTACCATCACATCTTTAGCTGAATCACCAAAAATGGTTTTAACCGCTGATGTTTCGGCTTTGTCACCCGCATGAGTAGACGTACCATGTGCGTTGATGTAACCAACTTGCTCTGCATTTACTTGCGCATCGTTTAATGCGTTTTCCATTGCCAGAGCTGCACCTGCGCCATCTTCTGGTGGGGATGTCATGTGGTAAGCATCACCACTCATGCCAAAACCAACAAGCTCTGCATAAATTTTAGCGCCACGTGCTTTAGCGTGTTCGTATTCTTCAACAACCACCACACCGGCACCATCAGAAAGCACAAAACCATCACGATCTTTATCCCACGGACGAGACGCTGCTTGTGGATCGTCATTACGCGTTGAAAGCGCACGTGCGGCATTAAAGCCACCCATACCAATTGGCGTACACGCTTTTTCTGCGCCACCGGCAACCATTGCATCAGCATCGCCATAAGCTATCATACGTGCGGCATGGCCAATATTATGAAGACCTGTAGTACATGCTGTCACAATTGAAATATTAGGACCGCGTAGGCCGTGCATTATAGATAAATGACCCGAGATCATATTAATAATGGTAGACGGTACATAAAACGGCGATAACTTACGTGGACCGCTGTTTAATAATTTTATGTGGTTTTCTTCAATAAGGGTTAAGCCACCAATGCCTGAACCTACCGCTACACCAATACGTGTTGCGTTTTGCTCAGTGACTTCGAGGCCAGAATCTTGAAAAGCTTGAACACCCGCTGCAATGCCATACTGGATAAATAAATCCATTTTTTTAGCATCTTTTGGCGACATATAAGCCGATGCATCAAAATCATTGATTAAACCAGCGAAGTGAGTACCAAATTTTGATGTATCAAAGTGGGTAATATTTTGAATACCACTTTTACCATCTAATAAGCCTTGCCAGGTTGATTGCACATCATTGCCTAGCGGCGTCAACATTCCTAAGCCAGTTACGACGACACGACGTTTAGCCACGGTTTGCCTCCAATAAGGAATTATTATTATACCAATTAACTTAGCTTAGTTTATTTCAGCGTTAACACTATTACTGTTGCTAGTTATGTTATTAGTATTGGGGATGATCATACCCAAGCTACCTCAAAGTGCGAGTCTCAAACCAATAATCAACGCTGAGCAATAACAACTTAATTGCTGATAGTGAGTGAGGGTTTGGTATTGAATCATGTACTTTGAGGTGGTTTGGATATAAAGATTAAAGGCAGCGAATGCTGCCCTTAATTTGCGATTAATTACTCAGCGTGAGCTGTAACGTAATCGATTGCAGATTGTACTGTAGTGATCTTTTCAGCTTCTTCATCTGGGATCTCAGTGTCAAACTCTTCTTCAAGAGCCATTACTAATTCAACAGTATCAAGAGAGTCTGCACCTAGGTCATCAACGAATGAAGCTTCGTTTTTAACTTCTTCTTCTTTAACACCTAGCTGTTCGATGATAATTTTCTTTACGCGTTCTTGGATATCGCTCATTCTTCTTTCCTTTATTAAAAACGCCAATGCGTTATTTTCAGATTGCGGCGTAGTTTACGTCCGATAATTCTCTGATTCAATCTTTTGACCATAAATAATTTGCTGGTCAAACCTGTTGAGTGTTTATTTTACCTTTTATCGCTTATTTTCACAGCGATTTCAAGTATGTTTAAAGCAAGTTTGCGAAAAATTCAATGTTTTTTAGCAAACCCGCATACTATTTTTGGTTTATTAAATTCGTATTACGAACTTAAACCATGTACATCGCACCATTTACATGCAAAGTTTCACCTGATACATACGCAGCGGCGTCAGATGCTAAATAACATACCGCAGCTGCAATCTCGTCAGGCTGACCTAAACGACCCGCAGGTACGTTTGCAAGCGTTGCTGCTTTTTGCTCATCTGTCAAATCATCGGTCATGTCTGTTTGAATAAAACCAGGTGCAACCACGTTAACAGTAATACCACGAGAGGCTACTTCACGCGCTAGTGACTTAGAAAAGCCAATAACACCCGCTTTAGCGGCCGCATAGTTAGCTTGACCCGCATTACCCATAGTACCCACTACAGAGCCGATATTGATGATACGGCCGTTCTTTTTCTTCATCATTGGGCGAAGTACAGCCTTAGATAAACGGAAAATAGAGCTTAAGTTGGTATCGATAATATCGTCCCACTCATTTTCTTTCATGCGCATTAATAAATTATCGCGCGTAATACCGGCATTATTCACTAATACATCAATATCACCTAAATCGGCTTTAATTGCCGCTAATGTCGCCTCAATTGATGCAGGATCAGTTACGTTTAACGCATAACCCTTACCGTTATCACCTAAGTACTCACTAATATTAGCCGCACCCGACTCGCTTGTTGCCGTGCCCGCTACTTTTGCGCCTTGCGCTACTAATGTGTTTGCAATAGCTTTACCAATACCACGGCTAGCGCCAGTGATCAGGACAACTTTGCCCTCTAAAGAAAATAAATTACTCATTTTATATACTCTTATTTAGCTGAATCGATTGATGCAAGGTCGTTAACTGAACCACACACCATCGCTTTATCAATACGTTTTGCAAGCCCGGTTAGTACTTTACCAGGACCAAATTCATAACTTTGCATTACACCTTGTGCAACCAGTGCTTGAACCGTTTCGGTCCAGCGTACAGGGCTATATAGCTGGCGCATTAATGCCTCTTTAATTGCATCTGCTGAACCTTCAGCTTTTACATCAACATTATTAATTACATCACACTTAGGTGTATTAAATGTTAAAGCGGCTAAATCGGCGGCTAATTTTTCTGCGGCTGGTTTCATTAGTTCACAATGCGACGGCACACTTACAGATAATGGCAGTGCTCGTTTTGCTCCGGCTTCTTTACAAGCAACAGAGGCTCTATCAACTGCATCTTTATGACCGGCAATAACAACCTGACCAGGCGAGTTATAGTTTACTGGAGAAACCACTTCACCTTGTGCCGCTGCTGCACAAGCGGCTTTAATTTCATCGTCGCCTAAACCAATAATAGCGGCCATAGAACCTACACCAGCAGGTACGGCTTCTTGCATGTATAAACCGCGATTTTCAACCAGTTTTACGGCTTCGCTTAAACTGATCACATCGCTACATACTAAAGCTGAATACTCACCCAGGCTGTGACCTGCCATAACGACGTCAGCATCTGGGTTTGCAGCTAACCAATGACGATAAATAGCAACGCTTGCAGTTAATAATGCAGGCTGAGTACGGTGTGTTTGATTTAGTTTTTCTTCTGGACCGTTAAGTACAAGGTCTGCTAGATCGTAACCAAGTGCGGTTGAAGCTTCTGCAAATGTGGCTTTTACTATGTCAGAACTCGCTAGTAGCTCTTGTAACATACCCACAGTTTGCGAGCCTTGACCTGGAAAAAGAAGTGCAATTTTTTGTGCCATAATTTGCTCTTATAATTAAACAAAATAAATAATGTGTAACACGGCACGTTAACTGTTATTCAACCGCCGTGTCTTTAGAATGTGTTTTTTCGAAAATAGCAGCTATTTTATCTGGAAGTTGACGTTCTACTTCTTTCACTGCTTCGTCGATTGCAGCATGAAATGCTTTAGCTGAGGCATTTCCATGACTTTTAACAACAATACCGCGCAATCCTACCAGAGAAGCGCCGTTATACTGGTCGGGGTTCACTCTTTTATAGAGTTTTTTTATGATTGGCGCCAACATAAACGCCATACACTTGTAAACGACGTGCTTTTCAAGGGCACGGGTAAACTTTTTCATGATAAGTTTAGCAATGCCTTCACAGGTTTTAAGTGCAACATTGCCAACAAAGCCTTCACAGACAATAACATCGGCTTTGCCAGAAAAAATATCACTACCTTCGCTATAGCCAATATAATTAATCAGCTCGCTTTGCTGCATTAACTGCGCGGCTTGCTTAATTTCGTCGTGACCTTTAATGTCTTCGGCGCCAATATTTAATAAACTGACCTTTGGGTTATCACACCCAAGTGCTTGTCCTGCCACTACCGAACCCATAATGCCAAACTGATACAGCATTTGCGCATCACAGTGCACATTGGCACCTAAATCGAGTAAGTAAACAGGATTTTTACGTTCAGTGGGTACAGCCGATATGAGTGCGGGACGTTTCACTCCTGGAAGCATTTTTAATACGTAATGCGCCATAAAAAATAGCGCCCCTGTATTGCCAGAGCTAACACAGGCTTGCGCTTCACCCGATTTAACTAAATCAAGGGCAACTCGCATGGAGGAATCTTTTTTTGAGCGTACAGCAACAGCGGGTTCGCAGGCATTGGTAACAACGTCGTTACAATGGCGGATTATTAATCTGGGATGAGAAAGTGAATCGAGTGATTCTAATTGTTTAGCTATTACTTGCTCGTTGCCACATAAAATGAGTTTTAAGTTGGCATTAGCATTTACCGCACGAACGGCTGCGGGGATAGATGAACGGGGGCCATAATCGCCCCCCATCATATCTAACGCTATGGTTAGATTAGTCAGCATATAAGCAATCTCTTAGTTAGAAATTACTTGAACGCCTTTGTAGTAACCATCTGCAGTCACATGGTGACGACGATGAGTCTCACCAGATGTTTGGTCTACAGTTAAAGTTGGACCACTGATCGCATCGTGTGAACGGCGCATGCCGCGTCTTGCACGAGACTTTTTGCTTTTTTGTACAGCCATAGTCTTCTCCTAAGAATCTTTCTTAAGTTGTTTCAAAATATCAAATGGATTTGGTTTATCATCTTCCGCCTTTAAAACACCAAAGCTGGCAGGCTCTGCTGTATAACTGCATGAAGCTTCGTTGTGGGTAGGCACTAATGGCACTGCTAAAATAAGTTCGTCTTCGATTAACTCAAACACGTCTATTTCACCATTTTCATCAAGTGCTACTTCGTCGTAGCTTTCTGGAAGATCATCTGACTCTGCATCCAAACCGACTGGCGAATACACAAAGTCTTGATCCAAATCCAACCCTAAATCACCATTACAACGTTGACAAGTGACAGTTACGTGTGTGGACAAATTGCCACTAATCACAACTAAACCTTGCTCATCGTTTTTGCAATGAATTTTTACCGCTATTTCACCTACTTCTTCCTGGATAACCCCTCGTAAACGAGGAAGTTTCTCAAGCGGTACAACGCCGTCATACTTTAAACGATGCTGAGCTGCTTTGCCCGGATGAAGGGTGATGGGAATTTTCACCTTTTGCATAGGGGCTGCATCATATAGATAGTTAGTAAGTTAGTCAAAGTAAAAAACCAATTTTACGTTGTTTTTCACGTGTTTTACTCACGGATCTGATTTATCCTAACTCAATCTGATTTACGCTAGGAAAACATGCCATGAAGCACCCCCTTATATTAGCCTCAAGCTCGCCATTTAGGCAGTCTTTATTACAAAAATTTAATCTGCCGTTTGAAACGTTTTCGCCAGATGTTGACGAAACGCCGCATAAAAACGAAACACCAAGCACACTTGTTAAGCGCCTCAGTGAATTAAAAGCCGCAGCAGCCGTCGATCATTTTGACCAAGGCCTCGCGATTGGCTCCGACCAAGTTGCTGTATTTGATAGCCAAATATTAGGTAAGCCGCACAATAAAGAAAACGCAATAAAGCAATTGAGCTTATTTAGTGGGCAAACAGTCACTTTTTTAACTGGTTTATGTGTGTACGATATACACACTAAGCAATGCAAAACCATTATTGAGCCATTCAATGTGACCTTTAAAACGTTAACAACGGCGCAAATAAGTGCTTATTGCGATGCAGAGCAACCTTATAACTGTGCTGGAAGTTTTAAAAGTGAAGGCTTGGGTATTTGTTTATTTGAAAAGCTCAGTGGTGATGATCCAAACAGCTTAATTGGTTTACCACTCATTAAACTCAGCCAATTATTGGCTGAGTTTGGTGTTGATGTATTAGCAGCTCAAGTGCCTAGCGCAAATTAACTGATTAACCAAGTAATATATTTTGCAACTGCTGATAGTTGTCAGCCGTTGCAATCGGGGTTAACTCGTTTAATTGCGCTGCGTTGTGCACGCCCATGGTTACCCCTATTCTATCCATACCCGCGGCTTTTGCCATTGCCATATCTATTTGGGTGTCGCCTATCATTAGCGCTTCATCAACACTTATCCCTAGCTCTTCAAGCAATTGATAAAGCATATCGGGAGCAGGCTTTGATTTAGCGTCGTCGCTGGTACGCGTAGCACTAAAAAAGTGACGCAGTTGGCTTTCATTCAGTAGACGTTCCAGTCCTACTCGGCTTTTACCTGTGGCAACCGCCAATATTACGCCTTGATTTTTTAACTCAGTGAGTACCTGTGCAACGTGATCAAACACCGGTGTTGGGGTGGTATCAAGTGCATATTGCTGTTTATAACCTGCAATAAGCGTTTCGTGATGTTCGCTGTGATCAGGAAACAAGGTTGCGATTGCGTTTTCAAGCGATAAACCAATAATATTTTTACTAGCGGTATCGCTTGGCGGCTCAATATTATGTGATTGGGCACTTTTGCGAATGCAATTAACGATTTTGCTAATTGAATCCATAATGGTGCCATCCCAATCAAAAATCACCAGCTTGTAATGTTTTATTGGGGTTACGATCACGCCTTTGCTGCTCTAAGTTTTACTAAACAACTTGATAGTGCTTTATCAAGCGGTGCTTCTACTCGCATAGTGGTTTCGTTTTTAGGATGGTAAAAGCTTAAATCATGCGCGTGTAGAAATAAGCGGTTTAAACCGCGTTTACGCATTGACTCATCAAATCCTTGGTCGCCGTACTTATCATCACAGGCAATAGCATGGCCTTGACACTGAGTATGCACACGAATTTGGTGAGTACGACCGGTTACAGGGGATGCTTGTACTAATGAGCAATCGTTAAAACGTTCAAGCACTTTAAAACGGGTATGCGACGGTTTGCCCTCGGTATTATCAACACGTACTACGCGCTCACCCGATTTTAGGGTATTTTTACGCAAACCTTCCGTTACATTTTTTGTTTTAGAGTCCCATTGGCCTTCTACCAATGCCCAGTAATTTTTTTCCATGGTTTTTTCGCGTAATTGCTCATGCAAAGCGGTCAGCACTGAGCGGCGCTTAGCAATGAGTAAACAACCTGAGGTATCGCGGTCTAAACGATGCACAAGCTCTAGGCTGCGCTCTTCTGGGCGTAAAACACGTAATGCTTCAATAAGCCCGTAGCTTAAGCCACTACCGCCATGCACAGCCATGCCTGATGGCTTGTTAATAACAATCAGGTATTTATCTTCAAATAATATATCGTCTTCGAGGCGCGTTACTTTATCGAGTTTTGATGGTACAAACTCTTCACGCTCTGACACTCTAATTGGCGGTATACGAATAACGTCGTCTAGCTGCAATTTATACACAGGTTTGATGCGTTTTTTATTAACACGCACCTCACCTTTACGAAGAATTTTATAAATTGCGCTTTTAGGCACCCCTTTTAAATGGGTAATAAGAAAGTTATCAATACGCTGACCTAGGTGGTCTTCGTTGATCGTGACAAAAGATACTTGTAAGCCGGTTTTTTCTGACATTGCCTAATCACTGATTTAAGTAAAATAATTTAGTTGCTAACACGGTTATAATAGTGGGATAATCAGCAGCGCAAATATTTAGTATTTGCAAATAACAACGGTGCTTTTTAACACAACAAAACATTCGTGATGCACATTCTGGGTAACCGATCATACAGATCCGAGTTAAGTTTTCCAAAGCTTTTATACATACCCAGTCAACACGTGCGCACAACTAACGGCAATGCGCGTAATATATTGCTGGTTAAGTTTGAACATGAATTGATTTTTAATGTGATAGTAAAAGCAATGAACAGATAATTTGTCTGATAGTGACGGCGTAAAAAACACGCCGTTCAGAATTCGCTCAAATATTGTAGTAGTACCGTACAGCAGCTTATTTAGAACTAAAAAAATCTAATAAATAAGCGTTCATTAACATCGGTAGCGATTTTTGCTCATAAAATAGATAACGGTAGTTTTAAAAACGAAACTATGGTTTGAACCTAAAGAGCCCTACGCACCTAATATGAATGCATTTAATAAGATTGATATGACAGGCCAACTTCTGGATAAAATGAGTATTGAGCTAAACAGCCGACACATTTGAATCCCTTTAGAATTTAATAGCGTGATAACACCCTATTGTTTGCCGGCATTTAAAATACTGCGTACCAAAATACAGAGCCGTTCCGTTAAAGACCCAGTCGTGAGGCTGCACATTCTAAAAATAGGAACACCTGAACAGGCGAGAAAAACATCGTCATGTCAGCGACACAAACTAGTAGAGTAACATTATGAAACGTATGCTAATCAATGCAACGCAGCAAGAAGAAATGCGCGTAGCACTGGTTGACGGCCAGCGCCTATATGATTTAGATATAGAAAGCCCAGGTCACGAACAGAAAAAAGCCAATATTTATAAAGGCAAAATCACACGCATTGAACCATCTTTAGAAGCAGCATTTGTTGATTACGGTGCTGATCGTCATGGTTTCCTTCCATTAAAAGAAATTGCTCGCACTTACTTCCCGCAAGGTTACACCTTCCATGGTCGTCCGAATATTCGCGACGTGATCAAAGAAGGTCAAGAAGTAATAGTACAAGTTGATAAAGAAGAGCGTGGCCAAAAAGGTGCTGCACTCACAACCTTTATCAGCGTGGCAGGTAGTTATTTAGTGCTTATGCCTAATAACCCTCGCGCTGGCGGTATTTCTCGCCGTATCGAAGGTGATGAGCGTACTGAACTTAAAGAGTCGCTTAGCCGTTTAGAACTACCTAAAGGTATGGGCTTGATTGTACGTACTGCGGGTGTTGGTAAATCGTTTGAAGAATTAAACTACGATTTAAAAGCATTATTAGTCCACTGGGAAGCCATTCAACAAGCGGCAGACAGTGCTAAAGCGCCATTTTTAATTCACCAAGAAAGCAACGTTATTTTCCGCGCCATTCGCGACTATTTACGTCGTGACATTGGCGAAATTTTAATTGATAAACCACGTGTTTTTGAAGAAGCTAAAGCGCACATTGAGCGTTTTCGTCCTGACTTTATGAGCCGCGTTAAGCTTTATCAAGGTGACACACCGTTATTTACGCATTACCAAATTGAAAGCCAAATTGAGTCTGCGTTCCAACGTGAAGTGCGTTTACCATCAGGTGGTTCAATTGTTATTGACCCTACTGAAGCACTTACGTCTATCGATATCAACTCGTCTAAAGCAACAAAAGGCGGCGATATTGAAGAAACAGCACTTAACACCAACTTAGAAGCAGCGGATGAAATTGCACGTCAACTTCGTTTACGTGACTTAGGTGGTTTAATTGTTATCGACTTTATTGATATGACTCCTCCACGTCATCAACGTGAAGTAGAAAACCGCTTAAAAGATGCCGCTCGCCCAGATCGTGCGCGTGTTCAAATTGGTAAAATTTCACGCTTTGGTTTACTTGAAATGTCGCGCCAGCGCCTACGCCCTTCACTAGGTGAAGCAAGCCAAGGTGTTTGTCCACGTTGTAGTGGTCAAGGCACTATTCGTTCAAACGAGTCAATTGCACTATCGATTTTACGTTTGATTGAAGAAGAAGCGATTAAAGACAATACTGCACAAGTAAATGCACAAGTGCCTGTTGCTGTTGCCGCTTATTTATTAAATGAGCAACGTCGTAGCGTTCACCGCATTGAAAAGCATCACAAATGTGACGTAGTGATTATTCCTAATCAACACATGGAAACACCACACTACGAAGTAATGCGCTTACGTAAAGATGAAACGCTTGAAACAGTAAGCTACGAGCAAGTTGTTGCGCCTGAGCCTGAAGCATTTGAAATGTCTAAATCGCCAGCAGCACCTGTACGTGAAGAGCCGAAGCTTAAAGGTGTCGTTATGCCTTCAACGCCTGCTCCACAAGCGGCAGCAAAAGCAGCGCCGGTAGTAGAAGCAAAAGCTAAAATTGGTTTATTTACTTCATTGGGTAAGTGGATTAAGTCGTTATTTGCAAACGAAAGCGAGCAAACAACACAAGAGTCTTCTGAGAAGAAATCTCAAGAGCGCACCAATAACAATCGTGGTAGTGATAATCGTCGCCGTAACAACAACCAGCGTCGTCGTAATAACAACCCACGTAATAAACCACGTAACGAACGTACAACAGACACTGAAACTAAAAATGAGTCAGCGCCTGCAGGTGATACGCAAGAAAAGAATGAGAATCGCAATAAGCGCCGTCGCAATTCTAATACGCGTAAACGTCCTGAGCATAAAACTGAAGATAAAACGCAAGTAAAAGCAGAGGCAACTCAAAACGCGGATACTTCGCCTAAGTCTGACAAAAATGCAAGTGCTGAGCCAAAAGAGCAAAAGCCTAAGGTACGTCGCCAACGTCGTAATTTACGTAAAAAAGTTCGCGTACAAGACGAAAGTGCTGAGCAAGTTCAAACAACAGAGCAAGCTGTTGAGCAACCTGTGGTGAAAGAAGACAAGCCACAAGTACAAGAGCAAGCACCTGTTGCTGAAAAGCAAACGCCAGTATCAGATGAAAAAGCACCTGCACCTGCTAAAGAACAAGCAGAGGCTGTTGTTGATGCAAACGATAACGCTGTGGCACAAGATGAAGAACAAGAGCAAACACGCACTCGTTCACGTCGTTCACCACGTCATCTTCGCGCATCAGGTCAACGCCGTCGTCGCCCTGAAGGTGAAAACGCACCAGAAAAGTCTGATGAAGCGCCTGCGTTTGTACCCGTTGCGGATCAAGCCGCTGCTGAATACGAAGCAGAGCTAAAAGCAAAAGCACATAAATCGGCCGTTGATGCCTCTGATGCAGTTGAACAAAACATTGTTGAGGAAGAATTAGCGAAAACTGAAGAACCAGTGAAAACTGAAGAACCAGTGAAAACTGAAGAACCAGTGAAAACTGAAGAACCAGTGAAAACTGAAGAGCCAGTGAAAGCTGCAGAACCAGTGAAAACTGAAAAACCAGTAAAAACTGAAGAGCCAGTGAAAACTGAAGAGCCAGTTAAAACTGAAGAACCAGTACAAACTGAAGAACCAGTACAAACTGAAGAACCAGTACAAACTGAAGAACCAGTACAAACTGAAGAACCAGTACAAACTGAAGAACCAGTGAAAGCTAAAGAACCAGTAAAAACTGAAGAACCAGTACAAGCTGAAGAACCAGTAAAAACTGAAGAAGTTGCTGTTGAAGCTGAAACCGCACCGGTTAGTGCTACTGAAACACCTGTAGAAGCGAAAGAAGCACCAGTGGTTGCAAGCCAACCTAAAACTGTTTCACAAGCGAGTTCTAGTAATGTAAACGCTAAAACAGTGATTACAGCTGGACATGCAAGTGCGCCAATGGCACAGCCAACACCTGTAGCTGATAGCGAAACCAAGCATACATCGGTTGCAATGGCACATGACAAACGCGAGTTAATCCCTGACAGCGGCCTTCGCCCTGGCTCGGTAAAACCTGCCGGTCGTGCAAGCTCAGCAATGACTAAAACACTTAATGCTGAATAAGCACTAAGTTTAGCTCAAAGCATAAAAAAGCCGCGTTAATTGATTTTAACGCGGTTTTTTAATGCCTGGCATTTATGTATCTGGCAAACGGGGTTTGGGCTGCGAGGATCGGGTAAGGAGTAAAGACTGAAAATTAAAGGTTAAAGGTTAAAGGTTAAAGGTTAAAACATTCGAAGCTTCGCTTCACACGTGAGCAAGCTCTACGTCTACAGTTATTTATTAACATCTAACACTTGTTTTATCTTCTCATTTACTCCTCATTCCCTTCTCTCAGTTCAAAAATGATCTAAGTGAATTATGCACAAAGAGGGCTATGAGACGCTGCGCTTTTAGAGGGTAAAGTTACAATCGAAAGTTAACGGGCTGCGGGGTTAGGGTTACGAGCCTGAGCCCAAAACTCGTAGCTCACAATTTGCCGTAAGCATGACAATAAGACTTTAGTGATTTATTTACCACAGAGGATCAGAGGAAATGATTAAATACAAATGTTATGAGAATTAAAAATAACAGATTATTGGTTTTTGTTTTGTATTCTCAGTGCAGCGCGCAGCGCCTCGGTGTTCTCTGTGGTTAAAAAATCAAAGACTAGAGGCAGAAAAGTTAGCGGGCTGTGGGGTTAGGGTTACGAGCCTGAGCCCAAAACTCGTAGCTCGCAATTTGCCGTAAGCATGACAATAAGACTTTAGTGATTTATTTACCACAGAGGATAGGAGAAAACAGAGGAAATGATTAAATACAAATGTTATGAAATTAAAAAGTACAGGGTATTGGTTTTGTTATGTATTCTCGGTGCAGCGCGCAGCGCCTCGGTGTTCTCTGTGGTTAAAAAACCAAAGATTAGAGTCAAAAAAGTTAGCTGGCTGCGGGGTTCGGGTTACGAACCTGATCCCGCAACCCGTAGCTCGCAGCCCGCCATGAGTTTAATCTTGCTCTTGTTCCATGAAACGTTGCAGTTGGTCTTTTAGGTTTGGCGGAATGCCCTTGATCACTAAGGTATCAGTGGCTTCATTATAAGTTACACGCTCACCTAAATGCTTACGCTCAAAGCTAATGCTCACACCGCCACCCAAGCCTGAAAATTTAACCATGCTGGTTACCGTTTTTTTATCAACCGGGAATGACTCTTCTAGGTCATAGCTTTGCTCTTTACAAAAGCTCTCAAACGGGTTGTCGTCGCCTTTAGTCAGCGTTGCTGAAAGTTCACTTACATTAGCCTCTTCGCCTGTGGTGACACAGTCGTTACAATAATCAAATACTTGCTTACGTAAATCGTCCTTTTCAGACTTATCAAATTCTTGCTCTGATAAGTAGTCTTCTACCGCGCTTAGCATCACTTGGCTTTGTTGCTTAGGGTCAATACCCTCTTCACAACCTAAGAAATCTAAGAAAAAGTCAGCTACTTTTCGCCCTGCACGGCCTTTAATAAATGAAATATAACGATTATCGTCTGCTTGGGTATCCCATGCGGTTAAATCGATGCGGGCAGCCAATTGCATACGCGAAATATCTAAATGGCGCGATGCGGCTAAATCAAGCTCTGAAGTCATTGAGTAGTGTTCTTTAATGTTGATCATGGCAATCAACATATAATCAGTAGCCACGTACTGATAATGACAAAATACTAAATAGCCAGTCTCATTAAAAGCGTATTTATCTAACTCTTCTTTTAATACCGTTGATGCTTGCTCGGTCATATGCCAAAAGCCAAGCTCATTATTGCGGTAGCTTTGCATAGTAGAGGCAACAATACTGTTTTTTTCGCCACTAAAAGCACAAAAACCTTTGCCCGGTTTGCCATTGTAGGCATGGTGTAATTGCTCAATGAATACAGCGACTTTGTCGTTGATCATCATTTCATCGTTGCGAAGGTGAATTTGGGTGTCGTCATCTTTTTTGTCTACATAGTGCACGACTAATTTTTTAACATCTATTGTCATCTTTGTTTTTCACGCCTCTGGTGTTAAAATACGGGAATATAACTATTTTTATTGAACCAACTGATGCCAATCTTATCAAAATACTCTAATGAAGAAGTAGAACAAATCGTCGATCAGCTTATTGATGTTTTATCAAAACACAATGCGCCGGTTGATTTAAGTCTTATGTGTTTAGGAAATTCTATCACGCATATCTTAAAAGAGCATGTACCAACAGGGAAAAGACAAGCTGTTACTGAGAACTTTGCAAAAGCACTCGCTCAGTCGGTTAAATAAACTCTATGAATTTATCGCAGCATAACCAGTTTTCATCGAAAGCAAGTCAATTATTAAGTTGGGGCCATTGGTTTACATTTGCCAATATTGGTTTGGCGCTTTTAATTAGCTTAAGCTATTTATTTGCCGACTCGCCGCCCACCACCTATATAGGTATTACTTATATGGTGGTTACGTGGCTAAGCCACACCAGCTTTATTGCATTTTTAGCGTTTGTGCTGACGGTTTTTCCTTTAAGTTTAGTGTTTCCTTATCCGCAGCATATACGCGGTATGGCAGCAGTGATAGCAACAATAGGTGCTTCAATACTCACTTTGGACGCTTATGTGTATTTTAACTTAGGCTATCACTTAAATGCCTCAGCACTGCCTGAAATTATTTCGTTGTTGTGGCACCGCTTAACAAATTCACCTGCGCTCACTACCTTGCTAGCTGGCAGTATTGTATTACTTATTTTAGGTTTTCAGCTTACGGTTAGTAACTTTACTTGGCACCATTTAGGGCGTTTGAAGCAATTTAAATTTGCCCGTTATGCCGGTTCTTTTTTAGTGATTTGTTTTGCATTAAGCCACAGCATTCATATTTGGGCTGATGCAAATTTAAAGTTTGATATCACCAAGCAAGACAACGTACTGCCACTTTCGTACCCTACTACAGCCAAAAGTTTACTCGCTAAAAACGACTTATTGGATGTTGAAAGCTACGAGCAAGCACATAATGTTAAAATTAATAACCAAGGTATTAATTACCAAATACCTACCCCATTAGCAAAATGTGAAGATTACAACGCAGCTAAAATTGATATTTTAGTTTTTGATAATGACGAGCAGTTAGCAAAATTTGTTGCCAGCAAACAAGGCGTTTATAAAAATCAGCAATTTTTACAACCTACAGATCATAGTGACATGCTATTTGGTTTAGTGTACGGCCTGCCTGCATTTTATAAAACCGACATTATTGAGCAACAAACGTTACCCGTTTGGCAAAGCCAACGTCGAAGTGTAGAAGTATACGGTATTGATGAGCTGAGCTTTATTAACGAGCAAGCACACAAAGACAGTGCAATCAGGGTTATCAAAGCAAATGAAAGCGCGACTGTACGCGATGATGCTACTGAGTTTTTTGCATTTAGTGTGTCGCAAAACAGTAATGAAATAGTGACTACGTCAACGCTATATAGCTCAGATAAGTTTATTTCTAAAGTGAACGGCTTAATTCAGCCGAGTGATATTATTGCTACTACCCTTGGCCAATATTTAAACTGTAATGCCCTTGCAGAGCAGACAATGTTAGGTAAAAACTTATACAGTAAAAGTAATAACATTGGCGTTAATTACTCACAAGGTGTCGTGATAGCTTATAAAAAAGATAGAATTACGCTAATTGATCGTGACGGAAATTTTAGAAATATTTCCGCAGCTGAAGGGTTTTCAATTGAACAAGGACTTGATATTCCGTTTTTAGTACACAGTATTAAAAAGCTCAAAACTTTTTCTCAATAGCACCTGATAGTTCAAGCGGGTTATTAGCACTGGCTCGCTTGATTTTCTATTTTTATTCCTTTGCACTTGCTATCCCCCCAAGCTAGGTTATAGTTTTTAGCATTAAAAATTATTAACTCGATCAGAATATGCAAAGGATAATCATTATGTTCAACGTTATTAATCTGATCATTATTGTCTGCCTTTTTTGTTTTAGCCCTTTCGCATTAGCTCAAACCACCTACTACAAATGCGTTACTCCAAAAGGAACGACATTTTCACAATTTCCCTGTAGTAACAATGCAACCATGCATAAAATAACTTCCACTGAGCCTAAACAGACAGGTGAAGAAATAAACTACACCCAGCAGTTAAACGAACTTGAACGCGACACCATAATTACCAACTTAGAGGCAGAGCTGCGCAGTAACCAGCATAAACTCGCCATTCTTACACGAGAAAAAGACAGAGCTGATTTTAAGCAACAACAGCGCTTAAATCATATATTGAGTGCGGAAGACAAAAAACGAATTAGTAAAGATATTAAAAAGACACAAAAAAGCTTAGATAAGCAATATAAAAAAGATAAAAAGTTGATTGAAAAGCGAATTAAAAAATTACAAAAAAAGATTGATGCCTACCAATCAGCCACTAATTAACTTAAATAAATATCATCTTAATTAGCTTGGTTTTAAATATAAAATAACATACCCTTAACAACCGTAGAGTTTGAACTCTAATGCGTGTTTAGTGGTGCAACTTCTTTTAACCACCTTTTACAATTTAAATGGTATCCACCTGCACTTTGCTAAACACCTAAAGGCGTCAATTAAGGAGTACTGATGCAACCACGCCAAATTGCTGAATTAATTTTAACCGGATTTAAAAAACATTACCTGCTGTTTCAAAGAACAACAGCAAAAGCGCCCTATGCGTTTGCTAAAAGAGATTGGCAAGCAATTAATGATATTAGCCGCTTGCGTATTAGTTATTACGATGATCGGGTTAACGAAACCACAAAAACCTTACGTGAACGCCAGCAAACAGACCAGCTAAACGAAAGCTTATGGCTTGAAGTAAAGAAAATTTACCAGCATTTTTTATGTTTTCATCCGCAAGCTGAGCTTGCTGAGACATTTTATAACTCCGTATTTTGCCGCCTGTACCACCGCCGCTATTTCCATAACGACTTTATTTTTGTTGAAGCGACACTAAAAGATGCACCTTCAGTGCCTGTAGAAGCTGAATACAGAAGCTACTTCCCGGTAGTGGACGGTTTAAAACCAACCATTAAACGCATCATTAACCACTTTGATTTTAAAGCCGATTTTGTCAATCTTGAGCGCGATATTCGTTTATTAGTTAAAGCATTTTATAAGCAGGCCCCCGATACTCACCACCAGCATTGGCAAATGCGTTTTGATATATTACACACGCCGTTCTACCGCAATAAAGCCGCGTATATTGTAGGGCGTGTTGTATCGCAAAGTGGCGTTCAACCTTTTATCATTGCGGTACTTCACCATGAAGATCAGGGGTTATATCTTGATGCCCTGCTGACTAAGTCGTCGCAAATGCGGGTTATTTTTGGCTTTGCACGCGCTTACTTTATGGTAGAAACTCACGCCCCTTCCGCGTTAGTGCGGTTTTTAAACCAACTGATGCCGAATAAAACCTTAGCCGAGCTTTACAACGCGATTGGTTTTCATAAACAAGGAAAAACTGAGTTTTACCGTGAGTTTTTGAATCATTTAACCCATTCTAATGACGAATTTACTATTGCACCTGGCACCCCAGGTATGGTGATGATGGTATTTACTCTGCCCTCATTTGGCTATGTATTTAAAGTCATCAAAGATAAATTTGGTGAAAGTAAGCCATTTGGTCGCGATACCGTATTAAAACGCTATCAATTGGTTAAAAGCCACGACCGTGTAGGGCGAATGGCCGACACTATAGAGTATTCAAACGTCGTATTTCCTTTAGCGCGTTTTGATAGTAACTTGTTAGCGCAGTTACATAAAACCATTGGATCATCAATGGTTATTGAAGGTGACTGGTTAATTATAAAACATTTATATATTGAAAGACGCATGACACCGCTTAATCTGTTTTTAGAAAATGCAGATGAAAAAAGTGCCGCCGATGCCATAGAAGAGTATGGTCAAGCACTCAAAGAAATGATTGCCGTGAATATTTTCCCCGGTGACATGTTGTTAAAGAACTTTGGTGTAAGTAAGCACAAACGTATTATTTTTTACGATTACGACGAAGTGCAATATTTAACAGACATGAACTTTAGAGCACTACCCAAAGCAAAAAGTTATGACGATTATTTAATGGACGAACAAAGTTACTCGGTTGCTCCTCAAGATGTATTTCCAGAGCAGCTATGTACTTTTGTAATGCCTAACCCAACATATAAACAATTTTTAACTAGCACGCACCCTGAATTACTTGATGTGAACTTTTGGAAACAAGCACAACAAAATATAAAAAATGGAAAGGTGAGTCATATTTATCCCTATCCTACAGCACAACGTTTTATCCATTATTGGTAAACGTTAAGGACACACAATGAATATAAGTAAAATAGATTTAAATTTACTGGTTTACCTCGATACATTACTGCGCGAATGTAATGTTACTCGTGCTGCAAACCAGCTTAGTATTACTCAACCGGCCATGAGTAACGGACTTAAACGCCTACGAAATCTTTTTAATGATCCTATTTTAGTACGTACCAGCGATGGCATGGTGCCGACCGAGCGTGCTATTGAGCTACAGCCTGTCATTCGTGGCATTTTGATGACCCTGGAAGAAACACTGGCACCTAATCGTGAGTTCGATGCTAAACAAAGCAAACGGGTATTTAGGATCATGGCCAGTGATTACGCAGCCAGTACCATGGCACCGCGTTTATTAGGCAAACTACACGAAGAAGCGCCCGACACCACCTTAGATATTTTAACTCCCAGTGATGTTACCTTTCACGATGTTGAAAACGGTAAAGTAGATATGGCGATTAACCGCTTTGAAAATTTACCACAATCGTTTCATCATAAACGTATTTGGAAAGATAGCTTTTGCTGTTTAGTCAAATCCGACAACCCTATTATTGAAAACTTTAGTCTAGACAGCTATTTAAAAGCCCGCCACATTTGGGTAAGTAAGACAGGTTTTGGTGTGGGTGTAGGGATGGATCCTAAAGATGTGCAAAAGCTGGGCTGGGTTGACGAAGCACTGGCTCATTTTGGTAAACACCGAAATATTGCCACCTTTACCCGTAACTACCATGTCGCTATTCATTTAGCGAAAGAGAAAAACCTAGTTGCTACGTTGCCCTCAAAGGCAGCCAATATTTATTTAGACGATCCTGGGCTTAAAATACTTGAGCCACCCTTTCCTATTCCGCCATTTGAACTTGATATGATATGGAGCCCTTTATTACACAGAGATGCTAGCCATATTTGGTTACGCCAAAAAGTAGCTGAAGTAGCGGATGAGCTAAAATAACCTTCTTACATACCTTTATGTAAAATTTGCTTGCTAGCGCTTGGTTAGCAAGCCTTCCTCCCCGTCAAAAACAATTAAAAGCCATAAAATACAAAAACTTAAAAATAAAGCTTGTTTGGAATAGCGCTTGCTTGGTAATGACTGTATTTTAAATTAACAGAGGTCATTATTATGAGCACCCATCAAGGACAAGAAATAAATCATATTACCGACATTATCCAAGTAATGAATAGCGGCATCGACTTTTACCAAACAGCACAAGATAAAATACAAGACCCCGCAATAGGCGCCCTATTCCAACGTATGATTGACGCGCGTAAAGTCTGTGTGGAGAGTTTACAACCTTATGCAATTAATCAGCAGGGTGAACGCGAAGATGGCTCGTCGTTTGTTGTAGAAGCACGCCAAGCATTCACCGCTTTGATCAGTAAATTTACTAACGATAACGATCAAATTTACGTTAAAGAGCTTGAGGAAGTAGAAGATAAAACCTTAGAAGAAATAAAAATAGCGTTGAAAAAGCCTCAGTCCCACGACTGTGAAGCAGCGCTATCAAAGGTATTACTTACCATGCAAAGCTGCCATGCAGAAATGAGTAAAATGCAAAAACATTAAGTTTAATACAAAGAATAACCGCCCAGCCTTAGTGCTGGGCTTTTTGTTACCTTAAAAAAATCCCCTCCTGTGAAAAAAATTAGTTTCGTCACATGTTTGTAAAAATTCATCACTATTATTAGTTAAAATATCTGGTCTAGACCAAAATAAACTTAAGGTAAAACTAATAATGAAACGACATGCAATAGCCACTGCTATATTACTGTGTACTAGCCCGTTATTTATTGCCCAAGATGCCGTTGCCGGTAACGCTACATTTGTAGGCACTGTAGAAGATAGTAAATCACTGCTCTCTGGCGCATTAATCACAGTAGTTGGTACTGGTAAAAGTACCGTAACAAACTATCAGGGACAATTTGAGTTACCGCAGTTAAATCCTGGTAAACACCAACTTAAAGTGACTTATTTAGGTTATCAGCCTTATTTTGTTGATATTACTGTTGGTGAAGGCGAAATAAAAAAGCTAAAACCAATCACTCTTTTTGCTGCAAATAATAATAACGCCATTGAAGAAATAATTGCTGTCGGCCAAATTCAGCGCGGTGAAATGGCGGCAGCTAATAACCAAAAAAATGCCAAAAGTATTAAAAATATTATTTCTGCTGACGGTATTGGAAAACTACCTGATAGAAATGCAGCTGAAGCTGTACAGCGTATACCTGGAGTATCGATTGAACGTGACCAAGGTGAAGGTCGTTTTGTTGCTGTGCGCGGTCTACCGGCACAGTGGAGCTCTGCGAGTATTAACGGCGATCGTTTACCAACGGCTGAAGAAGAAACCACCAGTCGAGCAACAGCTTTTGACTTTTTCCCTAGTGAATTAATTGAATTTGTCGAAGTGTCGAAAGCGCTAACCCCTGACCTTGAAGGTGACGCCATTGGCGGTAATGTTAATTTTATCACTAAAAAAGCGCCCGATGATTTTGTGTTTAATACTAATTTTGCAATTGGTCAAAATGAGCTTGCCGATGGCACTAATTATTCAGCAAACTTACTTTACGGCGACCGCTTACTAGACGACAAGTTAGGTTTTTTGATCAATGCGACTGCGTGGCAACGTGACTGGGCCACTGATAACTATGAGCCGCGCCGTGGCAATGATGGTTTAGGCATTTATCGCTTAGAGTTACGAGATTATACCGGCACGCGCGAAACTTATGGGCTTAATGGTGCTGTTGAGTATCAACTTGAACAAGGCACAATTAGCGCCACAGCCATGTATGGGACTTTAATTGATGACGAAACACATTATAAGCATCGTATGCGCTTTGATAAAAATCGCGCTGAAGTACAACATATCCGCAATGAATTAATTACCGAAATGACTGGGCTTGAGTTAGAGGCAGAGCATTATTTTGGTTATGACAAAACTCTTAGTTGGAAGTTATCAAGTTACGAGAATGAATTTCGTTATGGCAATACCCCAAATAGCGAAGACAACAGTTATTTTGTTGTCAGATTTGACCAAAAACAGGTTGGCTTTCAAGGACTAGAAGACAGGGGCACAGGCAAAAATTACGCTTATAATACGATTGATGGTGGCAGCGATCCATGGAATGCAATCAGTAACCATTTACCTAGTGATTTTTCGTTCGATCCTGCTAATACTAATCTTTCATGGGTAGAGTTATATAAAATATTCGTTAATGAGAAAGATAAAATTGTCGCGAGTGCCGATTTCGAATGGCAAGTAGATGCAAACTTAACTGTAAAAATAGGTGCCAAATACCGTGATAAAGAACGTGTCGCGCGCTTTAGCGATGAATTTTACGCGTGGGATGAAGCAAACTATGGCGCTGCGCCAAGCTTAAGTGACTTTACTTTGGCAGATCAGCCAGGCCGCAATGATTTTTTAAATGAATTAGCTATTGATTACCAACAGCAATTTTCGCAAGTTGTTGATACCGGCGATCTAGCGCAGTTTTGGAATACCAATAAAGACAAATTTGTACTTGATAAAAGTGAGTCTGCCTTAATTGAAAATGGCGGTGCGTTAGGACGTAACTTTAATGTTAACGAGCAGCATACCTCACTATATGGTATGGCAACCTATACAATTAATAACGACTGGGAAATACTAGGTGGTTTACGTCTAACTCAAACCGATACTGAAGTGAATGGTTATACATACCTAGCTGATGAAGATAGAGTTACACCAAGTCATGCTAAAAATTATTACCTATCGGTGTTACCTGCATTACATGTTACTTATCACAGCGACGAGCAAACCAACTACCGCTTAGCATTAACCCGCTCTTTCTCACGTCCTGACTTTGGCTCTTTAACACCAGGCGCAACCTACTTAGAAGCTGATAACGAACTTGTTACCGGTAATCCCGAACTCGAACCCACTTACTCAAATAATGTTGATTTGATGGTTGAGCATTTCTTTGAACGTGTTGGTTTAGTCTCTGCAGGCCTGTTTTACAAGGACATTAGCGACCCAATTTTTCAAAGTAGCTCAATTGGTCAGTTTAATGATAACAGTGGTGTAAATATTGTGCGCCCAGAAAATGGCGACAGCGCATGGCTTGCAGGTATTGAGATGGCCTTTAATCGCGATTTGGGCTTCATCAATCCGACTCTAGATAGCTTTGGAGTAATGGTGAATGCGACCTTTATGGACTCACAAATGAATATTCCAGATCGTGGCGATAAAGTAGCGATTCCGCGTCAAGCCGATAACCTCTATAACTTTACCTTATATTACGATGACAGCTCCTTTGCCGCGCGGGTTGCCCTAAATTATAAAGGCGAGTACATCGAAGAGCATGGCAGTGATCGGCAATCGGATAGCTATTATGGCGAAAATGTTAGCGTTGATTTTACTACGTCATACCAGCTTAACGAAAATGCATTAGTTTATCTTGAATTAAATAACCTAACTAACGAGCCGCTTAAATATTATTTGGGAGATGAAAATCGCCCGTTACAAGTTGAGTATTATGGTGTTCGCGGCATGGTCGGTATTAATTATCAATTTTAATCTATTGTATTACGCGGGGCGAAAGCCTCGCGAAGGATAACCCTATGTTTACGCAATCAAAGTGGCTACATCGTGCACACGGTGTTGGGTTTGTTCTATTTGCAGCAAGCGCCGCATTTATGACTTACTTTTGTATGTATGCATTTCGTAAACCCTTTACAGCTAACAGCTATACAGAGTTTGACGATCCAAGTTGGCAAATTAGCTTTAAAATAGCGCTCATTCTGGCACAAGTATTTGGCTACTTATGCGCCAAATTTATTGGTGTTAAGGTCATTGCAGAAATGCGGCACCAACAACGAGGTCTTGCCATCATTGGTATGATTACAGCAGCTGAATTATCGCTAATTTTATTTGCCGTTACCCCTGTTGGAGTCAACGTAGTATGGCTATTTTTTAATGGTTTATCGTTGGGAATGATTTGGGGTATTGTATTTAGTTTCTTAGAAGGCAGACGAACTTCTGAGATACTCGGTGCCATTCTCAGTGTCACCTTTATTTTGGCGTCTGGTTTAGTGCGCAGTGTCGGTAAATGGCTGATAGATAATCTCAATGTTCCGGAACTGTGGATGCCTGCCGCAACCGGAGCGTTATTTTTACCCTTGTTGTTACTTAGTGTTAAGTGTTTAACCTTGTTACCCAATCCAACACCAGAGGATCAGCAGGCGCGTCAACAACGCTTACCTATGAATGGTAGAGCCCGCTGGCAGTTTTTCAAACAATACTGGTTTGGTATTAGTTGTTTAATTCTGAGTTTCTTATTATTTACTGGCTTTCGTGACTTTCGCGATAACTTTGCCGCAGAAATTTGGCAAGCACTGGGATATGGCCAAGAGCCAGCTATATTCGCCTATGCAGGTATACGAATGGCATTCATAGTCTTGATTGCACTTGGTGCAATGGTGTTAGTAAAAAATAATAAAACCGCTTTTTATGTTAACCACGGATTCATTTTGTTTGGTGCCTGCTTGTTCGTAGGCAGTACTCTTGCGTTTGAAAGCCAATTACTAAACGCTAAGGCATGGATGGTGCTCCTTGGAGCTGGCCTTTATATTAGTTACATCCCCTACAATTGCTTCTTATTTGACCGTATGATTTCTGCTGTTGGCTCAACCGCTAATGCCGGGTTTTTAATTTACTTAGCAGACTCAGCTGGTTATTTGGGCTCGGTGAGTATCTTACTCTATCGCACCTTTGTGATGCCTGAGATTAGTTGGCTTAACTTTTTTATAAACGCCTGTTACTGGGTCGGCTGTATCGCTGCATTCTTGGTATTGTGCTCACTAAGCTACTTTGTAATGCGCTTATCCCCTTTCAAACAAGTTCGCAGGTTACACCCTGTATCTACACCTACATATATAAGAGAAGAAATATGAAACATTTAGAAGCACTCATTTTAGACTGGGCCGGCACAGTTGTAGACCATGGCTCTGTAGCGCCAACCACTATTTTTGTGGAGGCATTTAAAGCCGCGTTTGATTTTGATATTACGCTGGCGCAAGCGCGTATTCCGATGGGCATGGGAAAATGGGACCATATTGCAACCCTAGGTAAATTACCGGAAATTGAATCTCGTTGGCAGGCACAATTTGGCTGCTCAATGACTAATGAGCAAATAGATCATATTTACAATACCTTTATGCCATTACAAAAAGCTAAAGTCGCAGATCGTGCTATGCCTATTGCTGGCGTATTACCCGTAATAGCGCGTTTAAAAGAGCAAGGTATTAAAATTGGCAGCTGTTCAGGCTATCCTCGCCAAGTGATGGACGTGCTTGAAGTGGCTGCCGCTGAATATGGTTACCAACCCGATCATAGCGTTGGTAGTGATGAACTAACGGCTGGCTCTCGCCCAGGGCCATGGATGGCACTTGAAAACGTGAATGCACTAGGCATTCAACGTGTTGCGAACTGTGTAAAAGTTGACGATTCAGCACCTGGCATCGCTGAAGGGTTAAATGCAGGAATGTGGACTGTTGGTGTTGCCCTAAGTGGTAATGCAGTCGGTTTAACCGAACAAGAATGGGCAGCGTGCTCAAACGATGAACAAGCCGTTTTAACCCGTCAAGCATACCAGCATTTATATCAAGCCGGCGCTCATTTCGTGATTGACTCTTTAGCTGATATTGAACCTGTTTTAATGCAAATTGAAGCGAGACTCGCTCGAGGAGAGCGTCCTTAATGAATTATCAACCTTTTTGGTTTGATAGCGCCATAAAAGAGGAGGATGCCGATAGACTTCTTCCTCAACTTCCTGAAAATCATCACACCGATGTTTGTATTATCGGTGGGGGGTTTACAGGACTTTGGACCGCCATTCAAATCAAGCAACAGCAGCCCCAAAAAAAAGTGACTATTATTGAACAAGGGTTGTGTGGTCAGGGCGCATCGGGCCGTAATGGCGGTGCGATGTTAACATGGTCGACTAAATTACCCAGTCTGATTAAATTAGTAGGATTAGAAAACGCCCTTTTTTTAGTACAACAATCTGAGCAAACCGTCCATGATATTAAGCGTTTTACGCTAACTTATGCTATTGATTGTGATTGTCGAATTGATGGATGCTTTTATACAGCCTCCAACACGAGTCAAATTGGGCGGTTAAGTAACGCGCTTGATTACTTAGATAAATTTAAAATTAATTCGTGGCATTCTTGTGACACTCAACAATTACAACAAACCGGTTCAAAGCAAAACCTCACTGCTCATTTTTCTGCACATGGTGGCAGTGTACAACCAGCGAAGCTCGTCAGAGGATTAAAGCGAGTCGCGCAACAGCTTGGAGTGACAATAATAGAGCAATGCGAATATATGCAACACTTTGGCGATCAACAAATAACCGTACATACAAGTCAGGGGAACCTATTATCCAATACAGTTATTTTTGCGGTTAATGCGTGGCTACCTAGTTTACATAAAGTATTTTCTCGCTCTGTTGTACTGGTTTCTAGTGACATGGTCATCACTAAGCCAATCCCAGAAGTTTTAGAGCAACTAAATTTAAATCACGGCAGTGCTATTATTGACTCTCGTCTGTTTGTTAATTACTACCGGACCACCAGTGACGGGCGGTTAATGTTAGGTAAAGGAGGAAACTTTTTTAGTTATTGTAATAAGGTACATCCAAAGTTTGATTTGCCGAGCAGCTATGATGATATTTTAAAATCATCACTCAATTATTTCTTTGAAAGGCATCACTTACCCATAGAACGAACGTGGACGGGCGCTTCCGATCGCAGCGTTTCTGGCTTTCCATTCTTTGGTCAGCTTAACAATCAAAAAAATGTATTTTACGCAGGTGGCTACTCTGGCAATGGCATTGTACAATCTTATTTGGGTGCAAAAATTCTCTGTGCAATGGTACTCAATAATGATCCTAAGTGGCAAAACTGTGGCTTAGTTAATCAATCACTAAATCAGTTTCCTATTGAACCCATCCGAACAGCAGGTGCATATTTAGTGCGTAATGCAATAAGACGTAAAGAGGCCGCAGAAGATAGTAATGCAGCAGTTCGCAGTATTGATAATTTTTTGGCTAAATTAAGTGGCAATGCTGCTAAAGTCGATTCATAAACTAGCTGAATATAATGCTCACCATAAACAATATAAGTCATATTATACTCAGCTAAGCTATTATATTTTTAGGATAAATAATCAAACGATGCTTTTATATCAAGAGATCCGTAATTATATTCATGCGCTACTAAAAACCGACGTGATTGCAGCGGGTCATAAGTTGCCTTCAGAGCGAGAATTACAACAAAAGTTTAGTTCTACCCGAATTACTGTTCGCGAAGCGCTTCTGAGGTTGGAAGCTGAAGGCCTAATATTCAGTCAAAAACGTAAAGGCTGGTTTGTCACCCCAAAAAGATTAAAGTGGCACCCTGCTACTAAAGTCAATTTTTATGAATTGGCAAAACAACAAGGATTTGTTGCACAAACGACACTCGTGAGTGTGCAACAGCAGGCAAAGCTTAAAATTTGCCAAGCGTTAGATGCCCAAACGCTTTATCATCTTCAACGTATACGTAGTCTAGATAATCGCGCCGTAATGTTTGAGCATATTTATTGTGATGCTAAACGCTTTGCTGATTTTCACTTACACCCCTTAGATACCTCTATCACCGATATTATGGCAAAACAGTACGCAACGAATATCGTTAATGAGCAAAGCATAATAAATGTCACGGTATTACCTGATGAAGTGAGTCATCTACTTGAAAAAAATAGCGGTACACCCTGCTTACACGTTATTAGAAAGCGATTTGATGAGCATGGTTTGTTAGTTGATTATAACATTGAGTACTGGTTGCATAATGCCATTGAAATGGTGGTTGATGGCCAATAAAAAAGCGGTGTTTAATGAAAATTAAGCACCGCTTGCACGGGTGAAAATTAGCTTTAAGCTTTCCAATATTGGTTTTTTGCCACAGCATCAAGCAAACGCTGTATATCGGCCTCAACTACTTCACCAATATTACCTATGCGAAAGCAATCGGCGTTAGAAACTTTACCAGGGTAAATAACAAAACCTTCTTGCTTTAACGCACTGTAAAAAGATTTAAAATCATAATGCTCTTCGCTAGGCGACAAGAATGAGGTAATGATGGGGGAATGAACTTCCTCATTCAGTAAAGGTACAAACCCTAACGCTTTCATACCTGCTACCAAAGTCTTTTGGTTTTGCGAGTAACGCTTAAAGCGCTCTGCTATTCCTCCTTCCTCATCTAACTCTTGCAGGGCTTGATAAAATGCACGCACAACATGAGTTGGCGAGGTAAAACGCCATTTACCATGGTGTTGCTCCATACATAACCATTGCTGATATAAATCCAACGACAAGGAGCGCGCAATGCCTTCACTTTGCTCAATAATACTCTGCTTACATACCACAAAGCCAAAGCCAGGGACACCTTGAATGCATTTATTTGCAGAGCTGATCATTACATCTATATGCCACTGTGCTAGGTCGAACTCAATACCGCCAAAACTGCTCATAGCATCAACAATAAATACCTTTTGATACTTTTTAGCTAGTGAGCCAACCTCTTCAATTGGATTGAGTATACCTGTGGTCGTTTCACAATGGACCATTGCAATGTGAGTAATACCTGAATTATTTTTTAAAACAGTATCAATCTCATTAAGGTTTGGCAGTGCCGTTTCTGTATAATTTAAAACATGACAGTCAATTGCTAAATAGTCGGCAATTTCAGCAATACGCTTCCCGTATGCCCCATTATTAATAACAAGTAACTTACCCGTTTTTGGAATAAGACTGCCAAGCGCTGACTCTACACTGGCAGTGCCACTGCCTTGCATTAATACACTAGTATAATTAGGTTGTGATGTCGCAAGCGATACTAATTTATTACGTATTGTTTGCACTATGTCGCGATTATAATCATCATCCCAAGTACACCAGTCTTTAAGCATCGCCTGCTTAACAGTATTAGAGGTCGTTAATGGGCCGGGCGTTAATAGCAAATAATTGTTCATAATTTATTTCACTCAATCTGGTCTAGTCCAGATATTATTGAAGATTTCATAAACTAAAAACAGTGAAGTTTTTATGACACTATAAACACTGTAACTATAAAAACGATAAAAGGGCCTTACGGCCCTTTGGTTGTTAAATAACAATAGGAGAGTTATTAAAAGCGGTACTCTGCGCCTACGTAGTAGTAAGCACCATTAAAGCCAAATGGCGCTGAACGACGTGAGTACTTAAATACCCCGTCACTGCTGACAATGGTGTTACCTTGAGCATCCACAATTGTGCCTGAACGTGAATTACCTATGGTGTTTTCATCAGGGTAAACATCAAATAAGTTATTTGCGCCAATATTTACCGATAAATCATCAGTCACAAAATAGTTTACTTTAATATCCGTTAAAATTTCAGCACCGTAAGTCTGGCGGCCGCCATCTTCAACTGTGTACTCACCAAAACGGTTAAGCGATAGGTTTACGGTCCAGTCGTCGCGACGATAAAGTGCACTTAAGTTAATTCGATCTTCTGGTTGCCATTCTTCAATAATAGAAATTTCTTGATCAGAAAACACATCATCGACTGGCACGGTTTCAAGGCCAGAGCCTGCTGGTGTAAATAGCGACACCACATCGGTTTCGGTAAAGTTAGCCGCTAAAGTAAAATCAAGCGTGCCGCCTAGGCCTTCTGTATTCCACGTAGCAACAAAGTCGATACCTTGTGTCTCAGTATCAGCGCCATTTAAGAAAAACTGCCCTGCACCTGCACCCGAGCTTAATAACGCGGCATCAAGGCTGCTTGATAAGCCTTTACCTAAGCGATTACTAATTACAATACGATCGTCAATATCGATTGAGTAGTAATCTAAGGTTACATTAATATTATCGCTTACGTTATAAACGATACCTAAACTGCGGTTTTGAGATTTCTCTTCTGTGAGCTTAGGAATACCTAAACTTTGGGCAAGGGTTGAATCGTTTCTAAAGGTCCCTACTTCTTCAGCCACTAAATTGCCATTAGGGCCTACAACAAACTGTGTGCTGATGTTGTTAAAATACAACTGTTGCATTGAAGGTGCTCTAAAGCCTGAGCTTAGCGCACCACGAAGTGAAATATCTTCAGTTACTGACCAGTTACCGGCTAGTTTAAAGTTAACTGTATCGCCAAACCCTTTATAATTGTCGTAACGTAACGCCCCTGAGATAATCACATCTTCAATAACGTAAGCTTCAGCATCTAAGTAAAATGAGATCACATCACGCGACTCATCAACCGAAGATGCTGGCGATGAACCACCAAAGCCTTGTGTGCCACCGGATGCGTTTTCGCTGCCAATACCACCGCTTAGTCCATCGTAAATATTAACACCATTGTTGGTATCGTAATCACGATATGCATATTCACTACCCTCTAAAATTCGGTACTCATCGGTACGAATTTCAGCACCCATTGCTAACGAGTAGTCATCAAAATTTTGAGTAAAATCAAGATTGATCGTTTGCAGTGATAGCTCCATGCCATAAGCGTAACCTTGACGTGGAATCGTGGCGCGAATATCTGCTGCACTTAGGCCTTGGTCATAACGTAAAAAATTCGCGTAAGAGCCGTTAATAGTATCGCTGGTCGTGTAGTCAATACTGTTTTCACCATAGGTGTACGATAAATCTAAGCTTGAGTCGTTATCAAATTCAGTTTTATAACCAAAGTTATAGGAAATATCATCAATCGTGGTATTTATTTTAGGTAAGAAGCCAGCTGGGATAGTTGCATCGCCATCTTGGAGTACCGGGTTACCACCTGCATTAGCATTATGGCGGAAAAATGCTGCTGATTCGTTATCACGAGTTGAATAGGTAATAAAACCGTATAGTTCACCCGCTCCTAATTCGTAGCCGGTGTTAACTGTTAAACCAAATTGTTGTGAATCAGCATCACCAATTCTGAATGTATCACGTGGTGCGGTTAATTCGCGTGGATCACCTGCAAGCAAGGTACCATCAGAAAGTTCAGTACAGCCATAGAACTGACATGAGCCATGAAGGCCTGCACGGTTAGTTGGTGCACGATCACGGTAGTTAATAGTTGTATTTAAATAACCGTTATCACCTAAAGCAAAGCCTTTATTAAAGTCGACATTAACGGTTTCGCCATCACCTTCAGAGTACTCACCGTAGTTAACGGCCGCTTTACCACCTTCGCTGTCATCTTTTAGCACGATATTAATAACACCGGCAATTGCATCCGAACCATATTGAGCCGCAGCGCCATCGCGCAGCACTTCAATACGTTTAATGGCTGAGGCTGGAATCGCATTCATGTCAGTACCCGCAGTACCACGACCAACAGAAGTATTAATGTGAATAATACTGGCTTGATGACGACGCTTACCATTGATCAATACCAATGTTTGATCCGGGCCAAGGCCACGTAAGGTTGCGGGTCTTAATGCATCAGTACCGTCACTAATAGATGAACTTGAAAAGTTAAAAGAAGGTGCGATAGCTTGAAGCATGCGGCCAACTTCAGTTTGACCAGTATTTTCGAGTGCTTCTGCACTTAAAATATCAACGGGGACAGGTAAGTCTTCAACTGAGCGTCCTGCGACACGACTACCTACAATAGCAATTTTTTCGATGTTTTGTTCTGCGCTTTGTTCAGCGGCATTTATTCCTTGTGAATTAACTGCAAGTAAAGCAGGTAATACAGCAGCACTAACTCCTGAAAGCTTCATCATGTTGTTATCTTTCCTATTGATTTGTTTGAGTTTAATACTCAGTAAACCATTTTGATCAACAACCGCATCGAGCTCAGTCTCAGCTAACAATGCGTTTAACGCATCGAGTTGAGAATAAAATCCATATAACGAATTTGCCTGGTACTGTTTAGCAAGTTCGTACGAAAAAACCACTGTTTGTTCAGTTTGCTTGGCAAATTCAATTAAGGCTTTGTCTGCTCGTTGCGCTTTTATATCAAACTGCATCATTTGCCCCTGGATTTGATTCGCATGCACACTGATACTAAAAAACAGCGGTGCAACGAGTCCCAACGGGCTTAAATAACACATATGGTTACTGCGCAACTTATATAAACAGTTAGCAAACAAAAATCCTCTATAGGTTTTTATCATTTTTTTAATCTTTAAATTACTTTTTAAACCCTTATGAGTAACATTGATTAACAATGGCGTGATTTTCATTACCATTACCTATGACTTTTTTTGATATTTTAAACTAACAACATGCTCGCCTAAACGCTCATGCTCAATTGAAAAATTATTTTGTAAGCTCTCTAAAAGCCCTGCGACATCACCCGCTTTAAAAACGCCAGCCACTTTAATACGCGCTAATTCATCAGATGACAGTTCAAATCGCGTGGCGGTATAACGGCTAACTTCGTTTAAGGCATCAACCAGTTGCTCGCCATTGAATATCAACATGCCATTTTGCCATGCTAAATCGCGTTGTACGTCATCAACCGATAATTGTGTAATTGGTTTAGTAACGCTCTGTTCAATAATAGCTTTTTCACCCGATATCACTATATTGGCATTGATCTGGCGGATTTCGTGATTGCTGTTATCAGCTTGCTGATACGCTTTAAAATCGTCAGCATTAACGGCAACGCTAGGATCGGTGATCATCACTTTACCTTCAGTGACTACCAACTCGAGATCTGATGAGGTATTGCGCTGAACATTAAATACTGTACCAAGTGCGGTAAAGCTTTTGTCACCCGCCATCACACTAAATGGTCGTGATGCATCTTTAGCTACGTTAAAACGTCCTTCCCCACGGCTTAGTAATAACTGTCTGCGCCCTTGGCTATAAGCTACTTCCAATGAACTATTGGTATTAAGCTGAACTATTGTGCCATCTGGTAAAACATAGGTTGCTTGCTCGCCAACCTTTGTTTTATAAATTTTTGTATAATTTACTTTAGCTAAATTTTGGCTAAAGTTGCTATCAATGTTTATCAAAAAATAGCTACACATCATTAAGGCTGCAATAATACTTGCTGCAATACCATATACATAGGCAGGCTTGGTTTTAATGCCAGCTGAGTGTTTATTAGGAAACAATACGCTAAGTTCGTTAAGCACACTTAAGTCGTCCCACAGTTGCGCTAACTCATATACCGCATTTTGATGAGCGGTGCTTTGTAGCATCCATAGTTTAAATTGCTCTTGCTCTTGTATACTTAAGCCACGATCAATCGCGCTTATCCATAGCGATGCTTTTTCTAAGATTAATTCTTTTGAAGTAAATTGATGGACGTTATTCATTTTACTGCCCTCACAATGCTCGCACTTTGTTGCCCATGCTCACTCTCATCTTGCGCTTGCTCGCGCATATACAGCATGGTGTTTAATAGTCCTTTAGCAATGTGCTTTTCTACCGTGCTTTGACTTAGCTGCATTTGCTGTGCGATCTCTTTTTGGCTCATCCCATATACTTTTTTTAATATAAAACACTTTCTTACCACAGGGCTTAATTGCTCAGTAGCTCGGCAAAATAGTAAAAAACGCTCTTTGGAGGTGTATTCATCTTCTAATTGCATCGATTTGAGCAATTTAGGAAGTTCAGTTTCGTGATTCAAAGGAGTACTAAATTTATTATCCCATTTAGCTATATGATTCAAGGCGAGGTGCTTGGCTGTTTTTAACATATAGCTGCGGGTATATTGAATATCCTGTTTTAGCTCTGCTTCATAACTTTTAACAAAGGTTTCTTGAACAATATCATCAACATCGTCGGGTAAGACAATTTTAGACACAAAGCGTCGCAGTTGCGTGGATATATCTGAGAATGTACTGGCTAATTTAAGTCCTCGAGCCACGTGGGTAGTCCCTTGTTATTATTATTACGGTAAGATTACGAGTTTTATGGTTAATTACAAGGCATTTTGTTAATTATTGGTTATTTATTAGTTGCTAACATACATACTCAGTATAAATGTATTAATATTTATTATGTTCTTAATCATTATGACTGTATAAAAAGCAGCAGCCCTAGCGTTTTTATAGTGAAGCCAAACCGTTATTTAGCTTATTTTTATTGGCTTGCTGTGTAGTAATTTAATAACCGCAACGCTACTATTAACGGATAGAGGCTAGGAGTTAAAAATGAATAATCAAAAATTAGCTGATTTTGAGCTTTACTTTCAAATTGAAGAAAGCAATCGCGTCAATCTATTTACTGTAGATGACGCGGTGGTACCAAAAAGTTTAGCTGAACTAGACGCAGATATTCCGCCTTTATTTAAACTTGCTAACGAAGTCAGTAGTTTAGATCAAAGCGCTTTGGGCCCTTTGCGTAACTTAGGAGATATTGCCCAAGAACTGACGACGTTTTTACAAGCTCAGTCGCGCAAAATAGATTTGATCATGAGCCATATTTTAGCTTCAGAACAACCTGAAGATAACTCTATTTATTGCGACAGTTATGGCGGCGGCGGAATTAAGTTTACCAGTGAACATTTGTACACATTAGGTCAGAAATTTCGTACCAAACTGTTTTTACAACACGAAGCCTCTGCAGTGTATTGTTATAGCGAAGTCGTTGCTATAGAAAAACAAGACAATGAGCATTACCAATATACCCTGCTCTTTGTATCAATAAGAGACAGTGATCAAGAGTTAGTTGTTAGAGCCAGTTTACATGCGCAAACACGCCAGCTTAAAAAGCGTCAGCAACTTGAAAAAGCAAAAGAGAGTTCAAACGAGTAACACCAGTGTTTATTTACCGCTTTAAATTGTAGTTCAAACACTTATTTAAAAGTGACTTAGCCGTAATTGAACTGCTAAACTAGCCCCATCTTTATTTGTATTAAAAATCCATGAACTTTAGACTTTTACCTGAATGGGCCGAGCAAGATGCAGTTATGCTTACATGGCCACACAAAAATACCGATTGGGCTGATAATTTAGCGCGTGTTGAACCCGTTTATATTGAACTTGCAAAACATATTACTGCGCAACAAGCCTTAGTGATTGTTGCTCATGATGAAATATTAAAAACCCACATTAACTCATTACTAAATGATGCTGGTATTGAGCAAACCCGTGTATATTTTGTTGTTACTCCCACTAACGATACGTGGGCGCGCGACCATGGCCCACTTACCTGCAGCGCTATAGAAAAGCCAGAGCAATTAAAAGTCTACGATTTTACCTTTAATGGCTGGGGTAATAAGTTTGAAAGTGCCCTTGATAATCAAATAAACCACACATTAGTTAAACAGCTAAGCAATACAAACAACCAGTATCAAGCCCTCGATATGGTGCTTGAAGGCGGTGGTATTGAAATTAATGAACATGGTGTATTGCTAACAACTAGCGAATGTTTACTGAATAAAAACCGTAACCCTGATTTAAACCCAAGTGACATAGAAGTACTTTTAAAAGCGCACTTAGGCGCTACTGATTTTTTATGGGTTGATCATGGTTATTTAGCTGGTGACGACACCGATAGCCACATTGATACGCTCGTTCGTTTTGCACCTAACAACACCCTTGTGTATGTAAAATGTGACGATAAAAGCGATGAGCATTTTAGCGCGCTAGATGCCATGGAAAAACAACTACAAAGCTTTAAAACTGCTGATAACACCCCATATAAGCTAATTGAGTTACCGTGGCCAAAAGCCGTGTATGACGATGAAAATACGCGTCTACCTGCCACCTATGCAAATTACTTAATTATAAATAACGCAGTATTAGTGCCTATTTATGACGATATAAACGACCAACGTGCTTTAACACAAGTTCAAAAAGCATACCCAGAGCACACAATTATTGGTGTAAATTGTTTACCTATTATTGAGCAATTTGGCAGTCTTCACTGCATTACAATGCAATTACCCCGTGGATTTTTAGCTGGAGCAGCACAATGACAAGCCCTGCACATTTATCAGTTGCCTTAGTGCAACAAAGCAACAGTGACAACGCTGAACATAACATTGAAAAGTCAATTGCGGGCATTCGCGATGCAGCAAGTAAAGGCGCGCAACTTGTTGTACTTCAAGAATTACACCGTAGTTTATATTTTTGCCAAACCGAAGACGTTGATGTATTTGATTTGGCCGAAACAATACCAGGCCCAAGTAGTAATATTTTAGGTGAACTCGCCAAAGAGCTTGGTATTGTGATTGTAGCGTCATTATTTGAAAAACGTGCTACGGGCCTTTACCACAATACCGCCGTGGTGCTTGAAAAAGACGGCAGCATTGCAGGTAAATACCGTAAAATGCATATTCCAGACGACCCAGGGTTTTATGAAAAGTTTTACTTTACTCCTGGGGACTTAGGCTTTGAGCCTATTCAAACCTCAGTAGGTAAACTAGGTGTACTGGTATGTTGGGATCAATGGTTTCCTGAAGCCGCGCGCTTAATGGCAATGGCCGGTGCTGAGCTTTTAATTTACCCAACAGCTATTGGCTGGGATCCTCGCGATGATAAAGACGAGCAAACCCGCCAAAAAGAAGCTTGGGTTATTTCACAGCGAGCGCATGCGGTTGCTAATGGCGTTCCGGTGATTAGTTGTAACCGGGTTGGTCATGAAAGCGACCCGAGCGGTCAAAGTGACGGTATTCAATTTTGGGGTAACTCGTTTATTGCAGGCCCTCAAGGTGAAATGTTGGCAGAGGCTGATAACCAAAATGAACAAATATTAATGGTAAAACTTGATCAAAAACGCAGCGAGAACGTAAGACGCATCTGGCCGTATTTACGCGACCGTAGAATTGATCATTATCAAGATTTAACAAAAATTTACCGTGACTAAATAATAGTGTGGCTCTTATTCGTTAAGAGCCTAATTTAATGGAGTAATTAATGGCGTTTGAGCAATGGGCAGCCTTGCCTTGGGTAAAATCTCAAAAAGATAGAATTCAATGGGGCGAACTTTTAGGCAGTGGCTTAAGCATTGCTATTGCACAAGGTGTAAAACAGCAAGATAACTTGGTGTTAATTGTTACCCCTGATACACCAAGTGCTCTGCGCCTTGAAACAGAATTAGAGTACTTGCTGCCTGATAACCCAGTGATGATATTTCCGGATTGGGAAACATTGCCTTATGATCACTTCTCACCCCACCAAGATATTATTTCAGCGCGCTTAGCAACACTCAATACACTGAAAAAAGAGCAACAAAGCGTGCTCATTGTGCCGGTATCAACCTTGATGCTGCGTACTGCCCCAGCATCATTTATATACGGCTCAACGCTGAACTTTAAAGTAGGCGATAGATTAGACACTCATGCCCTGCGAGAAAATTTAGAGCAAGCGGGTTACTTACATGTGCAACAAGTCATGGAACATGGCGAATATGCCATACGCGGCTCTATTGTTGATTTATACCCCATGGGGAGTAAGCATCCATTTAGGCTCGACTTTTTTGATGATGAGCTAGATACCATCCGTTTATTTGATGTGGAAACTCAGCGATCAGACGAAAAAGTAGACAAAATTGAGCTACTGCCTGCTCATGAGTTCCCTACTAACGAATCAGATATTGAACGTTTCAGAATAAGCTATCGTGAAAAATTTGGCGCAAGTGCTGAGCAAGACTCAGTCTACATGCAGGTCAGCAAAGGCAATTGGCCAGCAGGTATAGAATATTACATGCCGCTGTTTTTTGAAGGCTTAGCAACCATATTCGACTACTTGCCTGACTCAACAACGGTCATGCAGTTAGGGGATTTAGAGCATGCAGCAGATAACTTTTGGCACGATGTTAATGTGCGTTATGAGAACCGCCGTGTAGATCCTCTGCGTCCACTATTACCGCCCGATGAATTATATCAGCCAATTAATGAGCTGTTTTCCAATTTAGGCAATTATGGCCGCATTCGCCTATCGCAAGCAAAGCTAGGCACCAAAGCAGGTAATAAAAACCTCGCAGTTAATGAATTGCCCAATGTACGCATCGATCATAAACAACATCAACCCTACGATGCATTTATAAATTATGTGGCAGAACAAAAAAAGAAAAAAGGCCGAGTTGTCATCAGTGTTGAGTCAGACGGTCGACGCGAATCATTACTGAGTATATTAAAACCTAGCGGCTTAAAATTTAAAGAATTTGATAGTTTTGAGCAGTTTACCAACAGCAGTAATGACGTTGGTTTAATTGTCAGTCCGCTTGAGCAAAGTGTAGTGCTTAGTACTAAACCAAGCTTGAGCATTATTACCGAGCAAGAATTGCTTGGGATCAAAGTATCACAACGCAGACGTCGTAAGCACAAGTATGAAGCAAGCCAAGACGCGCTAATTCGTAACTTAGCAGAGCTTAAAGAAGGTCAACCGGTTGTGCACCTTGACCATGGTGTGGGCCGTTATCAAGGGCTGCAAACGATTGATGCCGCCGGTGTGGTGACTGAATTTGTAACAATTACTTATGCAGGTGAAGCAAAGCTTTATGTGCCGGTATCGGCACTTCATATGCTTAGTCGTTACTCAGGCGGTGAAGAGGCCAGTGCGCCACTGCATAAACTCGGCTCTGATGCCTGGGATAAAGCGAAAAAGCGCGCCGCCGAAAAAGTACGTGATGTAGCCGCAGAGTTACTCGACATATATGCACAACGCCAAGCTAAGCCTGGTAATAAGTTTACGCTTGATGGCCAAGCTTATCGCCAATTTAGCGATAGCTTCCCGTTTGAAGAAACGGATGATCAACGTAACGCCATTGAAGCGGTACTTGGTGACATGCAGTCAAAACAAGCCATGGATCGCTTAGTATGTGGTGATGTAGGTTTTGGTAAGACCGAAGTAGCTATGCGTGCAGCCTTTGTAGCAGTTAACGATAATAAGCAGGTGGCTATTTTAGTCCCTACCACCCTACTTGCTCAGCAACACTACGATAATTTTAAAGACCGCTTTGCTGATTTTCCAATTGAAGTGGGTGTGCTGTCGCGTTTTAATTCGACCAAAGAGCAAAAAGAAACCCTTGAAAGAATGAGTGATGGCAAGCTAGATGTGGTTATTGGCACTCATAAATTGATTCAACAAGATATCAACTTTAAAGATTTAGGCCTGTTAATTGTTGATGAAGAACACCGATTTGGGGTTCGTCAAAAAGAAAAAATTAAAGCCCTGAGAGCTGATGTAGACATACTCACTCTGACCGCTACGCCTATTCCGCGTACATTAAACATGGCGATGAGTGGCATGCGTGATTTATCAATTATTGCCACTCCACCGGCTAAACGTTTAGCGGTTAAGACCTTTGTACGCCAACGCGACGAAGAGCTTATTCGCGAAGCGGTACTGCGTGAAATTAAACGTGGCGGCCAAGTATACTTTTTACATAACAACGTAGAAACCATTGAACGTGTCGCTCAAGAAATTAGTGAATGGGTGCCTGAGGCAACAGTAACCTCTGCACATGGGCAAATGCGAGAGCAAGAGCTTGAGCAGATAATGACCGACTTTTATCATCAAAAATACAATGTCCTTGTGTGTACCACAATCATTGAAACCGGTATTGACGTGCCCACAGCAAACACCATAATTATGGATAGAGCCGATAAACTTGGTCTTGCTCAACTACACCAATTACGCGGACGTGTAGGTAGAAGCCATCACCAAGCCTATGCTTATTTACTTACCGGTAACCCTAAGGCACTCTCTAAAGATGCGAAAAAACGTTTAGACGCGATTGCCTCATTAGAAGATTTAGGCGCTGGCTTTGCCTTAGCAACTCATGATTTAGAAATTCGTGGTGCGGGTGA
Source organism: Pseudoalteromonas sp. DL-6 (assembly GCF_004328665.1). Taxonomy (NCBI): domain Bacteria; kingdom Pseudomonadati; phylum Pseudomonadota; class Gammaproteobacteria; order Alteromonadales; family Pseudoalteromonadaceae; genus Pseudoalteromonas; species Pseudoalteromonas sp. DL-6. Next base: position 1,267,997 of record NZ_CP019770.1, on the reverse strand, counting down.
GCTATTAGGGGATGATCAATCAGGGCAAATGCAGACCATTGGCTTTAATTTGTACATGGAAATGCTTGAACAGGCCGTTAACGCACTTAAAAATGGTCAAGAGCCAACTCTTGAAAATCTATTACAAAAACAGACAGAAGTAGACTTAAAGCTACCGGCTCTGTTGCCAGATGACTATATTCACGATGTTAACGCGCGTTTAGGAATGTACAAGCGTGTAGCAAGTTGTGCTAGTCTTGCTGATATTGATGAGTTGCAAGTTGAATTGATAGACCGCTTTGGTTTATTACCCGATGCAGCTAAAAACTTGTTTAGCTTACAACAACTAAAAATGCAGGCGAGTAATTTAGGCATAACAAAAATTGAAGCTAACCCGAAAGGGGGTTACTTTGAGTTTAGTCAAAATACTAAGGTTAATCCTAGCTTCATTATTGGTTTGATACAAAGTGCGCCGCATATCTACAAGATGGATGGCGCAAATAAATTACGCTTTGCCATTAGCGAGGCAAATGCCCGTGAACGCTTAAAAATGATCACTGCTATGATTGCAGATTTCGAAAAAAAGGTTAGCCATTAATGTTGCTGAAAAAATCGCTGGTTATTTTATGCTGCTTGTTCAGCAGTACTGCATTTGCAGAGCGCTGGTTTGAAGTAGAGGTATTGATATTTAAACAACGCCCTGCCCCATACCTACAAGAAGACTTTAGCTTAAAGCACGATGCCATAGAAGATAAAAACACCTTAGATTTACTAAGCCCAGTTTATAAAAACCAAGCAATGGACGCGTGTATAAACGGCGACCCGCGTTTTCAAACACGTACCTTTGCTGACACCTTAGTTAACTCAAACCCACAGTCAGCAGCATGTAACGACAGCATTGATTATATAAAGAGTTACGATGTGCTACCAGTAATCCCTCAGGCACCAGCACAAGAGACGATGGAGCAAACTTACCTGTTAGCCCCTGAGCAATTGCAGTTCGAATCACAACGTCAAGCCCTAGACCGCAAAGGACTTACTCCTTTATTACACACCGGCTGGCGATTTGAAGGTGCGAGCAAATCACGTTCGCCTAGCATACACTTGTTTGCAGGCAGCCAATTAAAGAACAATATAAACACCGCGATTAGTTACGCCAATTCTGATTTTATTAGCTTGATAAATACGCCTGAGCCACTATTTATCGAAACTCAATCTCCCGAAATGAAATGGGAATTAGATGGGCTATTTAAAATACACTTGCGCCATTACTTATTCATTAATGCACACTTTGATATTAGTGAAAAACGTGACAATGGAGAGCTAGAGTCAGCCCGTTTTTCACAGTTTAGACGGGTGTTTAGCGAAGATATTCATTACTTTGATCACCCTCGACTGGGGATGATTGTACAAATTCGAAAATTTAATCATTAACGGTATTTACTCAAAGGAAAATAACAATGAAAAAACTACTAATAATTGCTGCAGCACTGAGTCTTGCGGCTTGTTCGAAAGTAAGCTTGGAAAATTACGAAAAAATTAAAATCGGAATGGACAAAACTGAAGTTGAAGCCATTTTAGGTAGTGCTGATAATTGTGTAGAAAAAACACTGCATACTAGCTGTACTTGGGGTGATGACGCTAAAAACATCGAAATTACCTTAGTATCAGACAAAGTAACCCTATACAGCAAAAAAGGGCTAACAGATAAGTAAGCTAGTTAAGGTTAAGAAATAAAGGAATAACGTATGTTATTCCTCTTTTTTAGCGTCACTGGTGTAAATCAGCTCTATATTGACAATTTTACTGCGATTTAAAGTGATTTTGTAGCGTTGATACAGTGCATTATCAGATTCGGTTAGAACTAATACCATATTTAATTGGTAGCGTCTTTCGACTCCCTGTTTAGAAATTTTATTATTTTCTAAATGGTAGAGTTTCCCCTCCCCCTTTTTTAAATAACGTGCAAATGGCGCAAGATTAAATTGCAGTGTTTGCTGCAAGCTATCGTAGCCTGGCAAAAATTCTTTAGCACTGACCCGTGTTTCGCTAGCAAAATGCAGCCATTGTGCCGCCTGTTTATTTTGTTGACGACGCTTGGAGAAAATTTTTCTCACTTCTTTAGGGATTTTTTTAAACCGGGTGTATTCTAACCAAATAAACTGGCTCGCCACTTTATCTTTTGTGATGCTGTTTTTAAAAATAAACCGCCATTTTGGCCGCCCTCGCACAATAGCACGCCAAATAATACGGGTAATATCTTCTTTAAATATTTCTCTCAGCCCGTAAATAACCCCTAAAATCAAAATCAATGAGGCGGTTATTTCAGTAAAGGTAGAACGCGCATTTAAAATAACCACCATTACAAAAGCCATTATAACGGCCGTTACAGAGCCTTTTACCAAACGTTTTAAATAGCTATTAAGATAGCGTGTTTGGCGCTGTAAAATCACTCCATGCTCTATTAAACGCTGGAGTAAACGCATCTTATTAGTAATTCTATTGGCGTCTTTAAGTGTTGAATCAGAATTATATTGCTGCTCTGCTCGATACTCACTCTCTGACTTACAAAAGTTTAGTAAGTCATTTCGCTCTTTAGCGTGATCGCTACTACGCGGGCCTTCATCAAGCAGCTTTAAAAAAGTTTGTTCAATTTGCCAGCTTAGGTAGTTATCAGCATTAGTATAAAACGGGATCAACTTTTCGTTATCTGGGGTGTAACGTCTGAGTTTTCGAAGTAGGCTTTGGCTTTGCTCGCAAAGCTCCATTGCACGTTGGTAAAATTCATCGCTTTCTTGAATTTTTAACGCATCTTTAATATCAGCATCAATAGCAAGGCGTACTTGATAACAATATAAATTTAGATTTTGTCGGTAGTCTTGTTGCTCACCTTTGTTTTTACTCACAAAGCGGCTTCGTACCAATGGAAGGTGGATATTATTAGCGTTGTAGGCTACAAAAGATTTAAATTGGTTATTAAAGTAAGACTCTTCGCTAAGGGTTTGTGCATTAATACCCATCTCGTTTGGGATAGAAAAATAGAGATCGAGACGCTGCTCTGCACGCGGTGATAATTGCGGTTCAATAACAAACGATAAATTTTCGTCTTGCTTTAACAATGATGCCTCCTAGGGTCTGATATTCAAGTTTACGTGCCTCTTTAATTTTGTTCAACAAAAAAGGCCTAGTAAATACTAGGCCTTTTAGCAATTCTAATTAGTTAAAATTAGAATTTAACGTTTACGCTTGCAAAGAAACGACGACCTAACACATCGTAAGTGTACGGGTCAGTGTTTGAGTCGTTGTTACCAGTGTAGTAAGGAGGCTGTTTATCGAACAAGTTGTTTACACCTGCTGAAAGAGAAACAGTATCGTTTACTAGGTAGCTACCACTTAGGTCACTATAGATAACTGATGGTGTTGTAGGTGCATAACACGTGTCTTTATTTAGACATGCGTAGCTGTCCATACCCGCGATGTAACGCATTTGGTATTGTGCATCCCAGTTGTCACCTGACACATTAATTGTTAGGTTTGACTTAAGATCTGCATAACCACCAGTACCAGAAGTAATTACACCGGCGTAATCAACTGGAGAACCCGTTACTGCAACTACATACTCTTCTAAGTATGTTGTGTCTAAGCCTGCTTTCCAGTTAAGGCCTGCAGCTTCAAAGCTGTATGCTAGGTTTAAATCAACACCCGATGTTTTTTCAGAACCTACGTTTTGTAACTGGTTATTAAATTTAACACGGCCAGTTGCATCCATTGAAACACCCGCTGACTTACAAAGTGCTGTGCTAGAATTTGCTGGGTTATTTAGACACTGTTCAACAATGTATTGACTATCAACTTGTGTGATCGCATTTTCAATGTCAATCTCATAATAATCAAGTGTCATTGAGAAACCATCAAACCACTGTGGCTCATAAACAATACCGGCAGTTAAAGTATCAGCTTCTTCTGGTGTTAATGCATCATTACCACCGACTGTTACTTCTGCTTGTTCTTGTGCACCTGGGAAATCAATTTGATCAAACGATGGTGAATTACCTGAATATAACTCAGAAACCGTTGGTGCACGGAAAGCTGTTGAAACAACACTACGTAACATTAATTCATCATTTACTTTCCAAGTAAGACCTAGTTTCCATGTCTCATCAGAACCAAATGTACTGTAATCGAATGCACGAATTGCTGCGCTTAGCTCAACATTTTGTGCAAGAGGTGCATCAGCTAGTAGAGGAATAGCGAACTCAACATAGGCTTCGTTTACATCAAAACCACCTGCAGTTGGCTCAACCATTGGGTCGTTTGCAAGGCCTTGCGCTGTTAATGAATCTGGCGTAAACCATGCTTTTTCTTGACGACGCTCTACACCCGCTGCAAATGCAGCATAACCTGCTGGTAATTCAAACATTTCACCTGAAACAGACGCTGCTAATATGAATAATTGGCTGCCACCGTTGTTAACTTCTGTGTAAACATTTTTGCGGAAATCTTCAGATACCCATGCAGCTTGATCTAATGGGTTGAATTTGCCTTCAGTGATTTGATCCTGAATGGCACCCATGTTGTGAAGATTACTTAACTTATCAACTGAGTCGTTACGACCGAAGTTAGCTGATACGTCCCAAGAATAATCACCCACAAAACCTTCTGCACCTACGACAGCACGAACAGTATCAACTGACTGTTCAAAGTAACGCGCGCCAGTGTCTGACATACGACGACCGTAAGAAATTGCATCACCATTTTTGTAATTCGTTTCTTGTGTGATGTAGTTACCATCAGCATCTTTATCTAAGTAGCCGTCACCATTTAAATCAACACGATTATCATAGCTTTGAGTTAATAGTGAGTCACCCATATTCTCTGTATTGTACTCAAAATCAAACCATACTGGCTGTGGTGCCATTTGCTGCTCTGACCAACGCTTTGTATAAGTAAATTCAGCAAATACGCTTGTGTCATCAGATAGTTCGTATGTAGCGATACCTGTTAAGTTTAAACGCTCCATTGGCGTGTAAAGGTAGCTTGCTGGTGAGTAGTTATAAGCATCTTCATTAGTATAACGATGGTAATCACCACCACGCCCTGTTACACCATTATCATCGATAAGAGAAACTGTTGTATCTTCGCCTTTAGCGTTTACAGTTGTGCCTTTTTCACCGTTACCGTTCCAAATATGACCGCCTTCATTGTATGAAGAACCTGTACAATATAAGCCGTTTGCACCTTCAGCAATTGGACAGTTTGAGTAATCACGATCAGCTTGAGATGCTTTACCACGGTCAGTGTACTGCATGCCGATAACAATATTACCTTTGTCGAATGAGCTGCCTACAGTGAAATCTATAGAATTTTCTGTTGCGTCGCCTTCGCCTGTAATTGCAGTGTTGACGTTCATGTCTAGACCTTCAAAATTATCTTTTAAGATAATATTGACTACGCCTGCAACCGCATCAGTACCGTATACAGCAGATGCACCATCTTTAAGTACTTCTACTTGCTTAATCATTGAAACTGGAATGGTGTTTAAATCAACCGTTGATGCTGCACCAGTACCAGATGCAATCATACGACGACCATTAACAAGTACTAATGTACGGTTAGCACCTAAGCCACGTAAATCGATACGTGCATTACCACCTGAACCATTATTAACACCAGGGTTGGTCATTGCACCGCCTGTAGCGGTCATTTTTTGTAAAACGCTATCAATACTTGTTGCACCCATAGCTTGGATGTCATCAGCACCGATAAGTGTAACTGGGCTTGCGTTTTCCATATCTGAACGCTTGATACGAGAGCCCGTTACTTGAATTTTTTCAATTGACTTTGCTGCTTCGTCTGCAGCTAAAACCTGAACACTTGAGAACATTGGGATTGCTGCAATTACAGCTAAACCAAGAGTTGATTTTTTCATGGATGAACCCTACTTGTTGAAAATTTACCTGAATTGGTAATGCCCACTTTTATGAGAATTTTGAGTGAGCGGGAGCAACTTAGGCGCCTTTAACTGAACGAAAACTTAACGCAAGACCAATTAAAGAACAGCTCAATTTCTGCATGATTAAAAAAGGTACAGGTGTTAATGGTTGTTTCATTGTTAACCAATAAAAACAGATGCAAATCAAACACTAAGCTAAAAACAATCACACAAAAAACACAGGTGAAATCAAATAGGTAGAGTTTGTAATTAAATGTAACTATCGGGATAATGTGCCTTAAATAGGAAAGTTAACATGTTAATCACAGCTCGTTATTAAAACGGTAAAACTAGGTGTTAATTACTAACCATATTTATGCAAGGAGATTGTTTATTTAGTCTGAAATTTTTTGTTATAAGTTTTAATCATGCAAATTTTATGTGTATTGAGAGTTTCAGACTGGTTACAAGTTAAAGCAAAAACTGTCATCAAAGTGGGTCCATTAGATAAACCCACCTATAAATGATATGGGTGCTTTATTGCATGTATGAGCACTATTGAATAAGTTAGCCGAACAAAGCTTAAGTTATAAACTTGGAAGGTAAATGGGTATGTAAAAGCTATATTAAGAATGGTTATTTTATCAGATAGACTTTAATTGCAGATAACTATTAAATGTGAGGCATTTGGCTTTGCCACTATAATGCTATGGGAATGGCACAGTTAAAAGCCGCACCTGAATAGAATATCTTTAATAGGTAACGTTAAAAAAGTATTCAACATTTTCGCTTGTGGCGGTGTTTGTATCGACAGTAGTAAGAATAAGCTTCCACACCATGTTTTTTTCTGAGCAAATCCCTACCATGGTATTAGCTACCCAAACGCTGCCCTGATTTTTAAATTGTACGGGAATGTAACCCATATACATAGTTACTCCCTCTAACTTAGCCGCTGTTATTATTACGCCAGCCGGTAACTGTGCATAAATTGAAAACGGTGTTTCCGGTGATAGGGTTTCCTCGCTCAGCCACACTTTAACTTGATTTGCAAAAATACAGGGGGCGTCACTTTTACACTCGGTTTGTGATTGGCTTACTTTTGGTGTTGTTGTTGATCCAGAAAAGTCACAGCCTAGTAAAAATAATAGAAAAGAAAGTAAACACACTTTATACATATACATGCAGGTTCTCAAAATATTTAATATATGAGCCCATCATTAGGGCAAGTTGGTTGATTATCGGCTTTAGTAAGCGAGTAAGGTACAAATCACCTCAAAAAATAGACAGCATCTTAATAAAGTTTGATTGATGTCATATTATTACGCAATTGACCTATCTTTTTAAGGCCAAAAAATTTATCATTTCAACCGCAAAAAAAACAAGTATTTCTTGAGATTATTATCTTTAAAACCACATATTGTGGGGTTTAGATAGTATACTTTGGAATAATAGTAGGTCCTACTTTAACAAGTAGGTAATTCATTTCTAAACGCATTTATTGCAGCGGAAGCCAGAAAATGAGCCAAACAGTAGCATCACAAACTGAGTACAATTATAAAGTTGTACGCCAATTCGCTATTATGACAGTGATTTGGGGCATCGTTGGCATGGGTATTGGGGTTCTGATTGCTGCCCAACTAGCTTGGCCAGCACTTAACTTTGACACACCATGGTTAACTTACTCTCGACTTCGTCCGTTACACACGAACGCAGTAATTTTCGCATTTGGTACAAGTGCTCTTTTTGCGACGTCTTATTACGTCGTACAACGTACATGTCAAACGCGCCTTCTTTCAGATAAATTAGCCGCCTTCACCTTTTGGGGTTGGCAGTTAGTGATTGTTCTAGCAGCAATTACTCTACCTATGGGTATTTCAAGTTCTAAAGAGTATGCAGAACTTGAGTGGCCTATCGATATCTTAATTGCTGTTGTTTGGGTAACGTACGCTATTGTATTTATGGGTACTATTGCTAAACGTAAAGTAGCACATATTTATGTAGCTAACTGGTTCTATGCTGGTTTCATTATTACTGTTGCAGTACTTCATATTGTTAACAGCATGGCTGTTCCTGTCTCACTAACTAAATCATACTCAATTTACGCCGGTGCGGTTGATGCAATGGTTCAGTGGTGGTACGGACACAACGCTGTAGGTTTCCTTCTTACTGCTGGCTTCTTAGGTATGATGTATTACTTTGTACCAAAGCAAGCAGGTCGTCCAGTTTACTCATACCGTTTATCGGTTGTTCACTTTTGGGCACTTATTTCGCTTTACATTTGGGCAGGTCCTCACCACCTTCACTACACTGCGCTTCCTGATTGGACGCAAAGCTTAGGTATGGTGATGTCTATTATCTTATTTGTACCGTCTTGGGGTGGTATGATCAACGGTATTATGACGCTTTCAGGTGCATGGCATAAGCTACGTACTGACCCGGTACTTCGTTTCTTAGTTGTTTCATTGTCTTTCTACGGTATGTCGACATTTGAAGGCCCAATGATGGCAATTAAATCTGTAAATGCGTTATCGCACTACACGGATTGGACTGTAGGTCACGTACACTCAGGTGCATTAGGTTGGGTTGCAATGATTTCTATTGGTGCTATTTACCACCTTATCCCTGCGTTATTCTCGCAAGGTCGTATGTACAGCATTAAATTAATCAATACACACTTCTGGTTACACACAGTGGGTGTTGTTTTATACATTGTTGCAATGTGGATTTCAGGTGTAATGCAAGGCCTAATGTGGCGTGCAGTTAACTCTGACGGTACATTAATGTACAGCTTTGTTCAGTCGTTAGAAGCCTCTCATCCTTTCTATGTTATGCGTTTCTTAGGCGGTGTATTCATCGTCGCAGGTATGCTGGTTATGGCTTATAACGTTTATCGTACAGTTTCAGCGAAAAATAACTCGCTAGAACTTGATGAACAAGCGCAGTTAGCATAACGGAGTCAGATAATGAGCAATAAAAATTCGCAAAATAAACACGAAATTATCGAGAAAAACATCGGCCTTATGGCCATCTTGACTGTTTTCGCAATCAGCTTTGGTGCATTAGTAGAAATTACCCCGCTAATGTTCCAAGACGACACAACTAAACCCGTTGATGGGTTACGCCCATTAAACGCGCTTGAATTTGAAGGTCGTGACATCTATGTACGTGAAGGCTGTGCTAACTGTCACTCACAAATGATTCGTCCATTTCGTGATGAAGTTGAGCGTTACGGTCACTACTCGGTTGCGGGTGAGTCAGTATGGGATCACCCATTCCTTTGGGGTTCTAAACGTACTGGTCCTGACTTAGCACGTGTAGGTAAACGTTACTCAGATGACTGGCATTATGCGCACTTAGTTGATCCACGTGCTGTGGTTCCTGAGTCGAATATGCCAGGCTTCCCTTGGTTAGCAGAGAACACGCTTGATACAAGCTTAACTCTGAAAAAGCTACAAATTTTCCGTGACACGTTTGCTATTAACCCAGAAAACCCAAAACACCCGGGTTTAGGTTATGGCAGTGACGAGGAATTAATCGCTGACATTGCTAAAGTTGACGCAATGAATGACGGTAAAGGTGCAACAGAAATGCAAGCCCTTATTGCTTATTTGCAACAACTTGGCACACATTTGAAGTAGATTATTATGGACTACGGGACATACAGAGGCATTTTGACTCTGGTAATTTTAGTATTATTTATTGTGATTGTTGGATGGGCATATAGCAAGCGTAGTAAAAGTCGTTTTAAAGACGCTGCTAATGTCATCTTTGAAGATGAAAAAAAACACAACAATACACTCTCTAACGAGGAAAAGGGGTCTGAGAAATGACTAGCTTTTGGAGTATATGGGTTATTGTATTAACCCTTGCATGCTTAATCATTATCTTTGGTCTACTAGTTTGGAACTTAAAAAACTATGTAGGCGTAAAAGAAGGTGAAAGCTGTGGACATGAGTTTGACGGCATTGAAGAATTAAACAATCCACTACCAAAATGGTGGACTTACATGTTCTTCGCAACGTTTGTATGGTCTGTTTATTACCTAGCAGCTTACCCAGGTTTAGGTAATTGGGAAGGCTTGGCAAAGTGGACTAGCTCAAATCAAGGTGTTACCTCTTTAACTGAATCGAAAGAAGCAGTCATTGATGCTAAAGAAGATGGCCGCTTTGTAAAGCTAGATGCAGAATACCGCGCTGCTGAAGAGCGTTTTGGTCCGATTTTTAATGAATTGGCAAAAACCCCTGTTTTAGAATTAGTTGACTCTAAATTAGCGGGTGATGCTGCGCAGCAAATCGCTCTTGAAAATGGCACTAAACATGAACAAACGCAGGGTCAATTAGCAGTTGAAATTGGTCAACGCTTATTTGCTCAAAACTGTGCGCAATGTCATGGCTCTGATGCTCGTGGTGGTACTGGCTTCCCTAACCTAACAGATAACGACTGGTTATATGGCGGTACGCCTGACAAAATCAGAGAAACGTTACTTTTAGGTCGTGTTGCAGCAATGCCGCCTTGGGGTGATGCATTAGGCGAGCAAGGCGTTAAAGAAATGACCGCTTACGTACTTAGCCTCTCTGGTCGTACTGTTAACCAAAAAGATGCCGCGGCAGGTAAAGCGAAATTCGCGATGTGTGCAGCTTGTCATGGTGCAGATGGTAAAGGCTCAGTTGCGCATAACCTACCGTTTGGTGCACCAAATCTAACTGATAACATTTGGTTATACGGTGGCTCTCAACGTGCTGTTGAAGAAACACTAAACCACGGTCGTGCTGGTGTAATGCCTGCTTTTAAAGAGATTTTAGGCGAAGACAAAATTCACCTATTAACTGCTTACGTTTACAGCTTATCACAAGAAAAATAGCGATAAAGTTAACAAAACGTTTCAGTTTTAATCTTTTTATTTCAATAGATTAATACAGATCAAAAAAGCCTCTACTCGGAGGCTTTTTTTTAGTCTTTTTCTTTTATTTATTATAATATAGCTGCACATTCATCAATTTTAGAGCAACTATGCAACCGACTCCGTGGTATAAAAATTTTTGGCCTTGGTTTTTAATCTTCTTCCCTCTAGCTGCAATTATTGGCTGCATTAGTTTATTTATTACAGCTATAGGTAACGGTCCAGATATGGTCGTTGATGATTACTATAAAAAAGGCAAAGCAATCAACTTAGAGCTGATCAAGTTTGATAAAGCAAAAGCCTTGTATCTGCATGGTGACCTAAATGTATCTGATGAGCGAGTAAGCTTTAAATTTACTAAAGGCGATACGAGCAACATCCACGCACTAAAATTGTCATTTTTCCACCGTACTATTAAAGCCCACGATTTTGAAGCAACCTTGACGCCTAATGCAAACCAAGAGTTTACTGCATTATTAGAAAGCTACACGGCTGGTGCTTACTCAGTGTTTATTGAACCCGTTGATGCTAGTTGGAAAATGAAAGAAAGTGTCACTTTACCAACCACAACCACCGTTTTAGTTACTCCTAACTATAAGTAGTATTTAGTATGTCTAAAAATTGCTTTCATTGTCTTGAAAGTGTGCCTGCTGGGTTTAGCGCACATGTAGTTATAGACAATACATCTCAGCCAATGTGTTGCATTGGCTGTCAGGCTGTTGCACAGAATATCATTGACCAAGGAATGACCGATTACTACAAATACCGCACTGTTAGCGCTGGTAAAGTAGAACAACTGGTTCCTGAACAGCTCGCTTTTATTAAAAGCTATGACAATGAAGATATTCAAGATGAGTTTATTAGCACCCATAATGACAGTTCTGAGGTACTACTGAGTGTTGAAGGTATAACTTGCGCTGCCTGTGCTTGGCTTATTGAAAAACAATTATTAAACCTTAAATCAGTAAAACGCGTTGATGTAAATACCTCAACGAATCGTGCCATGATCCACTGGGATAAAAGCGCCACGCCTTTAAGTGAGCTAATTACCTCACTGGCTGAAATAGGTTATAAAGCGTACCCTTTCCAATCAGATTTAGAAGCCCAGCAAAAACAGCAAACTGCCAAAGCGTATATTCGTCGTCTCGGTGTTGCAGGTTTGATGACCATGCAAGTGATGATGTTTGCCTTTGCAATGTACTTTGGCATGTTCTCTGGAATGGACAGCAATTTTGAACAGTACTTTAGGTGGATCAGTTTAATTCTCGCCACCCCCGTTATTCTATACAGCGCCCTGCCCTTTTTAAGTAATGCAATTAATGGCTTAAAAGCAAAACAGCTGAATATGGACTTACCAGTATCATTGGCTATTTTTGGTGCTTATGGCGCTAGCTGTTATGCCACAGTAATGGAAGTAGGCGAAGTTTACTTTGAATCTATTTGTATGTTTACCTTTTTACTCTTATTAGGTAAATACTTAGAGTTTAGAGCGCGTTTAAAAGCCAGTGAATTTACTGCTAACTTGCAAAAGTTGTTACCCCTTACTGCGCGTACGCTCGATGAACACGGTAATGAGCACATCATTGCCGCCAAAAAACTCAAACTTAACGATATTGTGTTAATAAAAGCAGGCGAAACCATTCCTGCTGATGGCATATTAGTTAAAGGCAGTACCAGTGTTGATGAGTCGATGATGACCGGCGAACATCAACCAGTACGAAAGTATATTGATCATAACGTATATGCAGGCACGGTTAATCATGATGGTATAATTGAAATAAAAATCAATAAGCTAGGCCAAAACACCCTGCTTAATCAAATTATTCGCCTGCAACATAATGCCCTGACAAAACGCCCAAGACTGGTTGAAATTACCGATAAAGTGGCGCAGTGGTTTGTTGCTGTATTACTGGTATTTGCTTCCATAACTGCGATTGGTTGGTATCAGGTAGACCCTGACGTTGCATTTTGGATCACTATTTCGGTGTTAGTGGCCACTTGCCCGTGCGCATTAAGTTTAGCAATTCCAACCGCGTTAACCTGTGCTGTAGCAACCTTAACCCGCAAAGGCATATTAATTAAGCAAGCGCATGTGCTCGAAACCCTATCAAAGCTCACTTTATTTGCCTTTGATAAAACAGGTACGCTTACACAAGGTAAGTTTAGCCTCGACGTGGTTGACATACTTGATGATAACTACAGTAAAGAGCAAGTTCTTGATATTGCAGCCCAGCTTGAAAGTTATTCTGAACACCCTATTGCCAGTGCATTTAAGGAGTTTAAAGGACAGCGTAAATTTGACGATGTACAACTCCACCCAGGCATTGGGATAAGCGCTCAGTTTGATAATACGCATTACGCTATTGGTAAAAGTGGTTGGTTTGATACAAAGAAAACCAACGCACAGGCCACGCTTTACATAAACAAGCAGGCTGTTGCACGCTTTTACTTTGTAGATAAAGTTAAAGCCGATGCCGATAAGCTAATTAATGTTTTACAAGCGGCTAACCTTAGTTGCCATATGCTAACTGGTGATGCATCTGATGCGGGTGCCAAAGTCGCTAAAAAGTTAAAGCTTAACTCAGTGCAAGCCAGTTGCAGTCCAAAAGATAAACAAAATGCCGTTGATCACTGGTCATCGCAAGGTGAAATTGTTGCTATGGTTGGTGATGGCGTAAACGACAGCCCAGTATTTGCCAGTGCCCATTTATCTATCGCCATGGAAACCGGTGCCGATATATCTAAAAACAGTGCCGATGTTGTATTGCTTAACAGTGACTTAGCCTCCATCTCGCATTTATTAACCGTTGCCAAGCAAACACGACGTATAATTAAACAAAACCTAACACTTTCTTTATTATATAATGGCTCAATATTACCGCTTGCTGCTATGGGCTTAGTTGCGCCGTGGATGGCGGTTATTGGTATGTCTGCCAGCTCAATTATTGTGATATGTAATTCACTAAGGCTATTAAAGTTATGAGCATAATTTATATTTTAGTTCCTATTGCTATTTTGTTTGTATTAATTGCTATTGGCGTGTTTTTTTGGGCTGTAAAAGGCGAGCAATTCTCTGATTTAAACAAGCAAGGCCACAGTATTTTGTTTGAAGACGACAAAGAGCAGCACAATAAAAGTAATGATTGACCCTATTTTTGTTAGCGCTTTTTTAATGGGTTTAATTGGCAGTGGTCATTGCATTGCTATGTGTGGCGGTATTGCCAGTTCGTTACAACTTGCCAGTAACAAACGTCAAACCTGGTTATATTCTCTTGCTTATAACAGCGGTCGAGCTTTAAGTTATATGTTAGCAGGAGCCCTTGTTGCGGGTATTAGTAGCCAGTTTGCCACGCAAAATTCTGCCTTTTCATTATTTTTGTCATTTTTAGCCGGTATTTTTATGTTACTGGTTGGCGTTTATATTATGCGCATAGCCGCCACCTTACAGTGGCTTGAAAAACTGGGTAAAACCCTTATTTGGCAGCACTTAATTAAACTTAATAAATATTTAATGCCCATTGATTCGCCTTTAAAAGCCCTTGGTTATGGCGCGTTATGGGGCTGGTTACCGTGCGGTTTAGTATACTCTGCACTTACCTGGGCAATGACCAGTGGCAACGCCCTCAATGGTGCTTTGGTTATGCTGTCATTTGCCCTAGGGACATTTCCTGCCATGATCACCTTAGGTGTGGCTGCACAAAAGCTAAATACGCTTTTTAACCACCCATGGACACGAATAACATTAGGCAGTGTTATCATTTGGTACGGTATCTACCTTCTGATCATTGCAACAGATAAGCTAGTGCATTAACATTGATAAATGTCGTGCATAGAAATTTAACGGATTGAACTTATGGATTTTTCTCAAAGTCGTGCTAAAGGTAATTGTGCTATTAGCTGTAATAACTGCAGTATTAGCCAGTTATGTTTACCATTTTCTTTAAATGGCCAAGAAATGGATAAACTTGATGAGATCATTGAGCGAAAAAAACCATTACACAAAGGTGACTACTTATTTGAATCAGGCGCGCCTTTAAATGCAATTTATGCGGTTCGTTCAGGCTCGTTTAAATCGTATACCTTGTCTGAGCAAGGCGATGAACAAATTACCGGTTTTCACTTAGCTGGCGACCTTGTTGGATTTGATGCCATTAACAAAATGCAGCATCAAAGCTTTTCTCAAGCACTAGAAACCTCAATGGTATGTGAAATCCCCTTTGATACCCTTGACGAACTTGCTGGTAAACTGCCTAAGCTACGCCAACAAATTATGCGCTTAATGAGTAGTGAAATAACCTACGATCAAGAAATGCTGCTACTACTTAATAAAAAGTCTGCCGAAGAACGCCTAGCGAGTTTTATTTATAATTTATCAGAGCGTTTTGGTGAACGTGGTTTTTCACGTAAAGAATTTAGATTTACTATGACTCGCGGTGAAATTGGCAACTACCTTGGTTTAACTGTTGAAACCATTAGCCGTTTATTGAGCCGTTTTCAAAAAGCAGATTTGATCAAAGTAGAAGGTAAGTTTATTACTATTTTAGATAATGACGCGCTTGCTAAAACCGCTGCGATTGTAAAACCCCGTTAATAGATCAATAAATTGATATAGAACAATAATCTTAGTGCTACCCCTTTAACTGTTGTGTATTTGCGTTACACTAAATATATAACTGTTAAGTGAATGGAGTAGCACAATGGAAACGATTAAACGTATTATCGCGGTTATTGACCCAACTAAAGACGATCAAAATGCCCTCGCGCGTTCAATAGATTTAGCCAAAAAATCGGGTGCGAGCATTACCGCCTTTATGACGGTTTACGATTTTTCTTACGAAATGACCACTATGTTATCAGGCGATGAACGTGAAGCAATGCGTCAAGCCGTCCTCAAAGATCGCGAGCTATGGCTTAAAGATCTGGTCTCTCCTTATCAAAATATTAATATTGATACGCAAGTTATTTGGCATAATCGACCATACGAGGCAATAATTAATACCGTTATCAATGATAAATACGACTTAGTTATCAAAGGTACGCATCAACACGGCGCACTAAAAGCGGTTATTTTTACTCCTACAGACTGGCACTTAGTTAGAAAATGCCCAACGCCGGTATTATTTGTAAAAGATATGCAATGGCCAGCACAAGGTAATATTTTAGCTGCCGTAAATGCAGTCAGTGAAAATGAACAGCACCTCTCACTTAATAAGCGCATTATTAAAGATGCACAGTTTTTATGTGAACTCGCTAATGCTAAACTTAACTTAGTCAATGCTTACCCTGCTACACCGGTAAATATTGCCATAGAAATTCCTGAGTTTAACCCCGGGCTTTACAACGAATCAGTTAAAAAACATCATATTGAGTCAACTAATGAACTAGCTAATGAGTTTAACTTAACCTCTGAGCAGTGCTTTATAGAAGAAGGCTTGCCAGAAGATGTGATACCAGATGTTGCTAAACGTTTAAATAGTGAATTAGTGGTTATTGGCACTGTGGGACGTACCGGCTTAAGTGCAGCATTAGTAGGTAACACCGCTGAGCATGTTATTGACAGCCTTGATTGTGATGTACTTGCATTGAAACCTGACGGCTATGTAAGCCCCCTTGCAGAAAGTTAACGTTTGCTGTAGCTGTGATATTACATATGGCATATAATACGCCCCTTTATTTTTAGCAATTAATTTTGCCGTACTATTTATAAGGGGGCGTAGTGTCTCATTCTGCTCAAGCCAAAGCTCAACACAACTTAAATAAGCTTCAAAAGCGTTTACGCCGCCTCACAGGTCAAGCTGTCATGGACTTTAACATGATAGAAGAAGGCGACCGTATTATGGTGTGCTTATCGGGCGGCAAAGACAGTTATACTATGCTCGATATGCTGCAACATTTACAGCGGGTTGCCCCTATTAAGTTTGAGCTTTTTGCGGTTAACCTTGACCAAAAACAACCAGGCTTTCCTGAGCATGTACTGCCTGAATACCTTGATAACTTAAATATTGAATATAAAATTGTCGAAGAAGATACCTACAGTATTGTTACCGATATTATTCCTGAAGGTAAAACAACATGCTCACTTTGCTCTCGTCTGCGTCGTGGTATTTTGTATCGCACCGCTAAAGAGCTAGGCGCTACTAAAATAGCTTTAGGCCATCACCGCGATGACATGATAGAAACCTTGTTTTTAAATATGTTTTACGGCGGCAAACTCAAAAGTATGCCGGCTAAGCTAATGAGTGATAACGGCGAGCACATGGTTATTCGCCCATTAGCATATTGTAAAGAAGCCGATATTAGCCAATACGCATTTAGCCAAGGCTACCCTATTATTCCGTGTAACTTATGTGGATCACAAGAAAACTTACAACGTAAGCACACTAAAAATATGCTAGCGCAATGGAATAAAGAGCACCCTGGGCGTATAGAAAGTATTTTTACTGCCATGCAAAATGTTGTGCCTTCGCATTTAGCTGATAACCAATTGTTTGATTTTGCAAATCTGCAAACCGGTGACGTGATTGATGGTGGCGACATTGCGTTAGATAAACCCGACATACCAAAAGCGCCGGTTAATCCTGAACAAGATGAAACAAATCAAGCAGATGTAGTTACTATTAACTTAAGCTAATTTTTAAGGGTTTGCAGTAATGCAAACCCTTCACTCTGTTCTATGCTGCTACTTACCGGCAGCTAATCCTTGTAAAAACTCTAAACTCTGCATTTCTTGTTTATTCGCCTGATAAGGCAGCTGTTGTAAGCTATCGTAAGCAAAATCTTCAATAGTAAACTCACTCACTTTACTTTGTCCAAAGCTGTTACGCTCACCTGGGCTTGGCGACATACGTTCAATAACAAAGTCCCTCAACCGTAAGTCATTCGTTTGCTTAGGCAAAACAGACCAATGCGCTTTAAAATCAATTTGTTGGCTGCCTTCATTTAAACGTGCTTTAGCAACTAAATGTGCTAATGGCGAAGTTCCACTGTATAAGTTAGCTCTTAAACGATATAAACCACTTTTTATCACTGTTAAGTTAGCAGGCACTATCATATTATCATAACGTGGATACGCGTTATCAAAGCTAGTTAGGGTTGCACTAGGCGGCATATATTGTATTTGTGCCACCACAGGAACCATTTTACCCGCAATGTCGGCTTCAACTAATAACTGTAAATTACGAGGGAAATCTTCTTCACCTTTAAACGTAATTGCCAACTCATTGTCACGAGCAACACCGCTGTGTGTTTTTAACGGCTGTTTAGTATCAGTAGCACTGAGTGTTACCTGTGCTTTGTCTAAATTTTGTGCGCTTATGGTTAATTTAATCGCTTGCGGGTAGACATAACGATATTGAGATAAACTTAAGGTTAACTCCCCGCCCTGCTCTCCCACTGGGCTACTAACCGGAAAAAACTGATTTGGCTTAAGCCGGTCTTCATCATATACCGTTAGAGGTTGCGAATATGGCGGAAATGCTAAGCTTTGCTGATATTGCTGCGCTACCGCCGATGCTGCTTTAGCTATATCTTCATTAAACTCATGCTGCTCTTCAGGCATTTTTTTTATGCTTGATTTAACTGCTGGTACCTCTGATTTTGCCGGCATAGTCGCAAGTTCAGGTGTTTTTTTATGCTCTTTAGCTGTTGTTTGCGAAGCTGAATAACTAGCATTACCTTGACCTAAAAACCACACTAAGCCGGCAACAATAATCACTAAAGCAATAACGTAGGATTTTTTCATTGTTATTTATCCTATAGCATCAATTCGCAATAATGGTTAATCATTGTTAGAGCGATAACCTGTTGCTATTTGCATTCAGGTTTTCTTACCTAAAAATAAATCACTGAATAAAGCGAATTAATATAAAAAGCGTGCAGCATATAAAGCCGCACGCACAATCATATTTATGGGATCACATTATATATAAGTGCTGATGCACTCAAATTATCTGAGCCTTTTACATAACGGTATTGTTTTTTCCAAAACCAGCTACCGGTGGTTTCATCGACAGTTTCATATCCTAATGTATCACCAGCTACGCTAATATTATTCATCGCCACCGTTACGTTACCTTGGCGCTGCGCTTGTTGAATTTCGTTATGGCTGTAGCTGTTAGTCATCATTAAGGGATAATGGTATGGCATAAAGCTACTAACAGCATCACCTTGTGAAGTTAAACGCCCATTGGTGTCAATATTGGCACTACAACTACCAAATGAGCTTACCGAGCTTGCGCCACATGATGAGTGAGTAGCGACTACCGAATCATCGTTACCACGTAAAAAGCCAGCCGTTAAACCTAAGTAAGCATTACCATCGGCCACAAAACGTAATCGTGGTGTGCGCGCATCAGGTAATGGCGCAATTCTGCGTGCATTATTAACTTTTAAATCATGTAATACGCCTACCGCTTCATTAACCTCACTGCCTAGCCACCATGTTAATGCAGCATCAACTGCAAAATTCCATGATGCGCCGTTTAACGCGCTCACGGCTAAGTCGGCTAACTCACTGCCGCCACCAGCACCCGCCAAATCAAAGGTCGCTATAATATTAAGCGGTTTTAGCCCCGCGTTTTCTAGCCAGTTTTCTTGGTTATCTATGATATATCGGGCAACTAAATCACCGGTTGAGTGGGTTACAAACACACAGCCTGGTTCGCATAGATTTGAACGAGAGATCTGTTGTAGCTTGGGCCATACCCAATCTGTGGTAATTTTGCCTTCTATTCGCTCATATGCAGGCCAATCAATACGCTCATCTGCACGATTCACCCAATAAGACTGCCAATAACTTTGACCGTCATTTACCACATTACTGCCTGCTTTATTAGTAAGCTGAGATACTTGCAAGCCATGAATTAAAACTACTTTATACTCTTTACTGAGTGCAGAAAAACTCATTAAGAGTCCTATTGCGGCTGCAAATAAAGTCGCGCGTTTAAATATGTGTGTGTTATTCATATTAATCCTTAACTGATTGAATATTTTTCTTATGTTTGGCAATGCTTATTTCACGCTGTTGTCAGTGCATGGTAAAAGCAATGCATTGACCAGTATTGGGAACAAACTCAAAAAATGCAACATTTTGTTATCATTTTCACCGTTAAAGCTAAAAATCTGCACTAAAATACGACAAAAGCGCTAAACTATTGTGCTAAACAAAATAACAATAAATACTTTTTTAAGCAGCTTTAACAAACTTTTCTTGGACTGCGATTAACTATTAAACAACACTACTTTTTATTGATGTAATAGCGTAAGTTAATTACACACGATGAAAACCAAGGAATTAAAATGATAAAAAAAATAATTTTTGGCAGTGTTTTATTTACTGCTATTTCAGCGCCTAGTTTTGCTAGTAGCATTAACACCCAACTTGAACATGCAACACAAAGCGTGAGTGAAAAAGTCATTACATGGCGTCGCCATTTGCATCAATATCCAGAGCTGAGTAATCGCGAATTTGAAACCGCTAAGTACATTACTAACCATTTAAAATCTTTGGGTCTTGAAGTACAAACCGATGTTGCGCATACCGGTGTTGTGGCTAAATTAAGCGGTGGTAAAAAAGGCCCTTTAATCGCCCTTCGTGCCGATATGGATGCTTTACCCGTTACCGAACAAGTTGATTTACCCTTTGCCTCTAAACAAACCTCAACCTATCGTGGTAATGAAGTAGGCGTTATGCATGCCTGTGGGCACGATACCCATGTTGCAATTTTAATGGCCGTAGCAGAGTCACTGGTAAAAATTAAAGAGCAGTTAGCGGGTGAGGTACTGTTTGTATTTCAACCGGCTGAAGAAGGTGCCCCCGAGGGAGAAGAAGGTGGCGCTGAGCTAATGCTAAAAGAAGGTTTATTTAAACAAAAGCCAGAGGCGGTATTTGGCTTACATGTCACCAGCTCACTTAATACTGGTCAAATTGGCTTTAGAGAAGGGCCACTAATGGCCAGTGAAGACTCTTTCACAATTAACGTAACGGGTCGTCAAACCCATGGCTCGCGCCCTTGGAATGGCGTAGATCCCATAGTTGCTTCATCACAAATTATAATGGCAACTCAAACAATCGCCTCACGCCAAGTTGATGTAACTAAAGCACCTTCTGTTATTTCGTTTGGCGCGATTAATGGCGGCATACGCTCAAATATAATCCCTGATAACGTCGAGCTAATTGGAACAATTAGAACCTTTGATCAAACTATGCGCGCCGATATTAAAAAACGTTTAGCTAAAACCGCTGAGCTGGTTGCCGAATCCGCTGGTGCAAAAGCCGACGTGCATATAGATCACGGTTACCCTGTAACAGTAAATAATATTGCACTGACTCAAAAAATGACCCCTACGCTTGCCCGTATTGCTGGCGCTGACAACATTATTACAACAGACTTGATTACCGGTGCAGAAGACTTTAGTTATTATGCGCTAGAAACCCCTGGACTGTTTTACTTTTTAGGTGTCACTCCAAAAGATCAAAACGCTAAAACGGCACCAAGTAATCATTCACCTCAGTTTTATGTTGACGAAAGCGCATTACAACTTGGCGTAGAATCATTATCTCAACTGGTCGTTGACTACTTACAATAACAACCCAGTATAACAAGCACAGGGCTAATAACCTTGTGCTTAGAGAGTGTTATTCAGCTAATATAAATCCCCTCTCGCTTACCTTTAATTATAAATTCTCAATCTGGAAAGGACGCCTCAATGACGGCAGAGTATTTTAATTTTTTAAGCCTTATTGGCGTGGCATTCTTTGCAATTTCAGGTGCATTATTAGGCCACGACAAAGATATTGGTGGATTTGGTGTTGTCGTTGTTGGCTCAGTCACTGCGTTAGGTGGTGGCACGCTCAGAGATATTCTTCTTAACCAACCTGTATTTTGGATAGCCAACCCCGATTATTTATATGCCACCTATGGCGCTATTTTTGTCACCGTTATGTTTATTCGCCACTTACCTGATGTGTCTAACTATTACATGTTATTGGTTGATGCGATTGGTATGGCTATCTTTAATGTGGTCGGTATTGAAAAAGCATTAATTGAAGGCACCACCATGGTGGTTGCGCTTACAATGGGAATGACGACGGGTATATTTGGCGGCTTAATACGCGATGTGATCTGTAGAGAAGTACCGCTGGTGATGCGCGAAGAGCTATACTCCACCGCGTGTTTTGCAGGAGGCTTAACCTATGCCACGCTATTTTTATTAGAAGCTCCCTATTTATGGTGCATTATAGGTTCATTATTGGTAACCGTTTTTCTAAGATTGGGCGCACTACATTTTGGCTGGCAACCCAACCTATTTAGAAAGCGAACCCCAAAAATAAACGATTAGTATAAGTATGGCTTTACACTAATCGCTCATACAAGCCTGACGCCCGTGATACACTTTTACCCATGGCCAGTTGCAGCACTTTTTTATCTGCCACCAGCTCAAAGGTATGCTTTGCGCGGGTAATTCCTGTGTACACTAATTGCCTGTTAATACCGATACTCGCTTGCTTGAGCGGCGGTAATACCATCGCGGTATAGCTGAACTCTGAGCCTTGGGATTTATGAATGGTCATTACATAGACTTTATCGTGCGCCGGTAATCGTGCGGGCGAAAATGCCCGTTCATTGCCTTGCTCATCAATAAACAGTGCCTTGAGTTGACCGCTATCATCGGGCATTAAAATCCCTATATCACCGTTAAATAATTTTAGCTGATAGTCGTTTTGGCTAACCATAATTGGCATCCCTGTATAATGCCGCTGATTAGGGTTAACGCTTATTAAACCTTGCTGCTGTAATACCCGTTCAATACGCAGGTTTAAACTATTAACACCATAATCGCCTTCACGAACCGCAGCCAGTAACTGATAACTGGCAAAAGCTGCATGCACGTGTGCAACACTAGCACCTTGGGCTATCAGTGTTAGGTAATTAGCATAATGACTTGCGGCACTATTTACTAACTTTTCAATTGGTGTGGAAACAAAGTCATAGTCTAAAATAATATCGCTAAAATGCCCTTCGCTGCTTTGTTGTTCAACATAGTTTAATATCCCACGGTTGTTGGTATTAACCGCCAGCGCCAATTGACCTATGCCACTTTTTGCATCAAACCGATAGCTATGTTGTAAAAAGGCAATGCAGTCAGCGAGTTTAAACTCACTTTGACTTTGCGCGTTGAGTTTAACAGCGCCATTAAAACACAGCGTGTTCAATTGCTCACAGCGTACTTTTGAATAACGCGGTGTTTGTCCAAGCACTAACCCTTGGCATAAATCACTCATTACACTGCCAGTATCAACCGAAGCAAGTTGGTCTTTATCGCCGAGTAAAATCAATCGTGCATGATCTGGCAAGGCCTCAATTAATTTAGCCATAAGTGATAAGTCGACCATACTGGCCTCATCAATAATCAGCACATCAACATGCAGCGGATTGCTTTTATCGTGCCGAAATTTATTGGTAAATGGCTTAACTCCTAACAAACGATGAATGGTTTGCGCACTTTGCGGGATCAACGCGTTAATCTCATCCGGTATTTCATTAAGCTTATTTTTGGCCCCTAAAATTGACTCGGTTAGTCGCGCCGCTGCTTTACCGGTGGGCGCTACTAATTTTATGCTCAATGGTGCCGCTTGATATAACGACTGCAAAATCGCTAACAGCTTTGTCACCGTGGTGGTTTTACCTGTACCAGGCCCGCCCGTGATCACACTAAAACCTTTTGTAGCGGCAATGGCACACGCTACTTTTTGCCAATCAATATCAATACTCGGATCATCAGGAAAGTAGCGAGTTAATAACTGAGCAAGTACTGCATCATCAATGTTAAGTTGTCGCTCGCTCATTGTTAGTAATCGTTGCGCAAGAGTCTGTTCATAGCCTGCTAAACGAGAAAAATATAACCGTTGATTAAACAATTGCAGCGGCTTTTGCTCCCCAACACTGTGATGTGAGAGTAAATAACCTATTGCCGCCTCAGTCGTAAAGTCATCACTAAATGGGCTCAGAGTATCAGGCTGTGTGCCCTCTAGTTTAGTAAAGTCGCTTTGACGTAAATTAAACGGATTAGTCCAATCAACCTCTGTTAGGGTTAAACAGCTATGTTGGCTTTGCTGCGATAAACACAGCATTAAAATTATATAAAAGAGGTCGTCATACCCTTGCTGTGCGTTTGTGCCACTGAGCAATTCAGCCAGTTTTACATCAACCACACGCACTCTATGTTCGTCCGTTAAATACGTTAGCAACGGCACGACTTTAATGCTTTCGCTGGCCTGCATCGTTGGCTGTGCTGTTGTGAGCACAGGTTCATCTAAAGGCGCATCATCTAAGTCATCAAACAAACCCGGTTGTTGATTTAAATCACTCATAGCATGGCTCCTTGGCTAAACAAGCCATCTAAAATAACGACTTGATCTGCACTTAGCTGTTTAAAGTACACTCCCTCTCCTGCTGGCATACCGCGTAAAAAAGTATAATAAACACCGCCTAAATGCGCCTCTATGGAATAATCGGGAATTCGCTGTTTAAGCAGGCGATGCAGCGCTACGGTATAAATTAAATACTGTAAATGATATTGGTGGCTGGTCATGGCTTGCTCTAGCTGCTCCGGCACATAATCAGCGGCGGTACTACCCAAATAATTAGATTTATAATCTAAAATATAATACTTGCCTTGGTAGCAAAAAATTAAATCTATAAAGCCTTTTAGTAACCCTTTAACATGGGCAAACTCAAGTTTACTTTGGTTAAAGCCAAAATATTTAATCAACACTTCATTAAGCTTAGGGGCACTGAGGCTGCTAAGTGGTAAATTAAACTCCATTTCTACTAAACAGTCACTTGGCGCTAATTGGCTCAAACTTAAATTATTCTCGCTGTTTAACGGGCAATTAAGTGCATCGAGTATCCATTGCTCGGTAATTTGCTGCCATTGCTCATCGATATGGTATTTTTCAAAAGCACGCTCAATCACAGCCGTTAAGTTTTGCTCTGTATTCGTGGGATGACTTACCGGACTGGTAAAATCAAGCTGCTCAAATATTTCGTGCAAACAACTCCCTGGTTTTGCACCCTTTGGAAAGCTATACGGTGAAGGAAGTTCATCTTGCTGCACGGCAAACTCATCTCTTTGATGATCTTCATCGCTGCGCCCAGGAGCAAGTTGCTCTGTATGCTTTTTAAAGCTCAAGGCACTAAAGCTAGTTGCTCGCCAGTCACGTTCAATCTGCGCCGTTACTGTATTAATAAGTAAATCGTGCTGTTTAGTGTCACTATTTTTTAACCGAAATATGCCCTGATCAACTAATTCGCCTGAGGTAAATTGCTGATATTGCATAGCATGATTAGCCTCACAAAATTCACTTAAATGGGTGCGCCACACTTGGCTGCTGGTTATCTCTAACCCTGAGAACAACACATGCCCCAGCGCACTACTTTGAATTGCTAAACGGCTACTTTGCCCTTGAGAAATGTTATACACGCCCAGCGAACAAAAATGCACTGCACGGGTCAGTGCCACATAAAGCAAACGTAAGTCTTCTGCTAAACGTTCTTGCTCGGCTTTTTGCAGGGCATCTTCATCTTTACTTAAATCGTAAATCAACTTGCCGTTTTGATGATAAAGCGCGTCTTTAGTTTCACGATAACCACTGGCAAATGGCATAAATACCAATGGGTATTCAAGCCCCTTTGAGGCATGCATAGTCACAATTTTAACTAAGTTCGCATCACTTTCTAAGCGAACTTGCACTGTTTCGCCATCTTGCTGGCTCACCTTTTGCGCAAACCAACGTAATAAACGAAGTGTCCCTTCAAGCTCAATTTGTTTTTGCTGCAGTATTTCGCCAAGGTGTCTAAAGTCGGTAAGCCACCGCTCTACGTTATAGCCCAAGCCTTGCCATTTGGCACTGAGCTGATTATGACTCAGTAAGCGTTCAAGCATTGCCATTGCCCCTTGCTTATGCCAAATATGGCTAAGTTGAGCAAAAAAGTTTAGGTGTTCTTGCCAGCTATTTTCATCATCGGCTAGAGCAAAAATATCATTATAGCTCAAACAAAATAACGGGCCGGCTAATACACCGCGTAGTAATGCCTCATCGTACTGACCATGCAAAGCCGTTAAAAAATTGAGCAAGTGATGACTCAACTCTTGGCTAAATACACTGTCGCGAGACAAATACACACTGGCAATATTAGCTTTACTCAGCGCTTGCTTCATTATTTGTGCTTCAACGCGGTCGCGCACCAAAATACAAATATCAGCAGCACTGACAGGGTTAGCGCCAATACAGGCAACACCTTGGTTTGCTTGCTCAAGTAAAGTAACTATTTTATTAGCAAAATGGGTGGCTAAATGAGCTTGCCCTACGCCTTTACTGGTCGGCTTATTTTTTTCATCGCCGGCTTCATCTACAAACACATTAAATTCAAAGGCGGTGGCCGGTTTGCCATCAATTAAAAACGACTCATCTGCTTTTTTGCCCTTGGCTTTCACTTTATTAAAGGGAATGGCATCGTTATAAATAAAGCTGTTGTCGTATTTGCTAAATAAGCTATTTACGCTATTTACAATATCACTGCTTGAGCGAAAGTTAGTGCCCAATGTAAATTGTTGTGGCTCATCTACCGCTTCTTTTGCGCCAATGTAGGTAAATATATCTGCGCCCCTAAACCCATAAATTGCTTGTTTAGGATCGCCTATCATAGCTAAAGTGGTATTGCTTTGAGCATAAATTTTACTAAAAATACCGTACTGAATCGGATCGGTATCCTGAAACTCATCTATCATTGCCACCGGAAATAACTGCGCTATTTTTTGTGCGAGCACATCACCTTGTTCACTCTTTAGGGCACTGTGTAAATTAGTCAGTAAATCGTCAGGGGTGATCACGCTTTGTTCTTGTTTGCGTTTAACTATGGCCGCTTTTACCCAGCTCGCCGCATATTGCACTATCGCAATTTTTAACCCTTGGTTGATGGTGTTGTTAAGTGCGGCTAAGGCATCGAATTGGCTAATAAGTGGATGCGTCAGTAATATGCCATTTTTTTTATAATTAGCGGCATTACTTAAGTTCTCGCTACTCCACACCTCAAACGAATACTTACTGGTACCAAATTCAAAAAAGTCATCATTGCCTAAGCAAAATGCTTCAAGTGCAGCAAGGCTGCCCTTTCGCCCAGGTGTTTTTGAGCCACTTAAATCGGATGCTTTAACAGCACCAATAAACTCTTGCTCTAGGCAGGCTTTTTTAAAAGCTGGAACACGCGCCAAGTATTCATCTCGCGCTTGCCATACCGCATCTAAACTAACTTGCGGGGTTATCTCTGCGTTCGCCTTATTTAAAATACTACTTACATGACTAAATAGTGATTCGGGCGCGGCAAATACCGCTAAAATCGCATCTGTTTTTTCTTTACTAAGTGGGTATACAAACGCGCGCCAAAAGTCTTTTATGGTTTCAAGCAGAATATCGCGCTCATCTAAAATGAACTCTAAGTTAAATGCCACACCGGATTCAAACGCATGCTGCTTTAGCATTCGCTGACAAAAACCATGAATGGTAAAAATAGCTGCTTCGTCCATTGATTTAGCTGCGGCATCGAGTAAGTCAAATGCACGGTGCTTGTCATCAACGCCCGCTATTACATCCTCAATTAGCTCATCATTGGGTACTTGCCCCAGTAACGCATCACGCGCAGCAATAATACGGCTACGAACACGGTCTTTAATTTCTTGCGTGGCGGCATCAGTAAAGGTTACTACCAAAATTTGCTCAACACTCAATGGCGTATTCAGCTCACCAGGTATTTGCATACCCAATAAATAACGCAAATACAAACCCGTGATTGTGTAGGTTTTACCTGTGCCAGCACTGGCTTCAATTAAGCTTTGCCCTGATAATGGCATAGTGAGTGGATTAAGCGCTTGCATAGTCACTCTCCTTGGCGTGCTCAAATAATGGGGCGAGTAGCTTATCGCTCCAATGTATAAATTCGTCTTGGCAGTCATTAAGTGATTGCACCGTTAAACGAATATAAGGGTTTTCCCCCTCACCTCGGCCAATATACTGTGGACTAAATTTACTGTTGGCTTTTGCCATATCACCACCGCTTTTTACGTATTCATAACCACTTACCGGAAAAAACGCCACGGGCTTGTTGCGTAATGCTTTATAAAGCGCAAACCAATCTGCGAGCAATAAATCGGCATCGGCTTTACTCATTGGGACAAAGCTAATTTGCTTATCTAAACCCAGCAATAAGGTTTCAACCTCTTGTTGCATGCTTTGTGCAGCAAGATGATAAATAAAGCCTTTAATTAAATCTTTAGCTTTAATACTGGCACTGCGATAAAACACTTGTTTTTGCATATACACATGGTTTAGCCAGCCTTCAATAGTGGTGTTTTCAAGTGACAGTAACACTTCTATCGGTTCGCTTTTACCCGCTTTTATTTGTTGTTTTACTTGCCCTGCAAGCGCATCAACACGATGTTGCATGCTCTCATAAATTAAGCTGCCAACATGAGCTTGCGGCAACTCACCGCGCTGCAGTATTTGCTCGGTACTCAGTGGGGTATCGTTAATATTAGCTTCAAGTATTTCATCAAGGTAAAAATAACGGCGCAGCGCATCTAAGCTAAACGGTTCTTCATCTTTGGCTATGTCGTTAAATTGCGGCAAACGTAACCCTAAGCTTTGCTGATAAAAGCTCTCTTGGGCATGGCACACACTTCGAATAAACACATCAAGATCAAGCAACTCTGGAGGCGTTACATCAAGCGTAGTAATTGCTTTTGGCTCAATGGCCTCGCTAGGCAGCCAAATTGGGTTATAGCTGTGGTTGTTAAGCCTTGCCTGTTCAGCGCTAGCTGGCAAATAATAATGACTATTAAAAGGTTGTAAATGTTGTTGGCTAATAAGACAATCTGGCAAGGATTTATCACTGGGTTCGCTAAGTTTAAAGCTGCGACCTATGTATTCTAACAATTCACTGACGAGTGTTGATGGCATTCGTGGCTGGTTATCAAAACATGATCGGCCAATGTAGCTCATATATAAATTATCTCGGGCACTAAGAAGCGCTTCTAAAAAGAGGTAACGGTCATCGAGTTTACGTGATCGGTCACCCTTTTGCTTTTTAGAATAAGGTACTAAATCAAATCCGATTGGCTGCACCGTGCGTGGGTAATCGGCATCGTTTAAGCCTAGCATACATACCACCTTAAAGGGGACGGCGCGCATTGGCATGAGGGTACAAAAATTCACTTGCCCCACTAAAAATCGCTGGCCGACACCTTTCTCTTGTATGCCTTGTTTAATTAAATAGCTAACAATGCGCTGCGATACGGCCTCACTGTAATCACCGTTATTGTGGTGCTTACCTATATCTTCGAGTACTTTTTGCAGTACTAATAAATCCCAACTGTCGTCGCTTTCGCTCTCATAAATAGTATTGAGCAGCTCACTTAAAATTTGGGCTTTATTAGTGAGTGTATCATCGGGGGTGAGCTTAACTTTAAAGTCTTGCAATACATCAATAAAATGTACCAGCTTGTTGAGTGTATCGAGTGCCATGCCCTCAACCTCATCGGCACTGTAAATACTATTAAATGGGCATTGTTCATCGCGCATGGCAATACCCAGTAGTAGCCGGTTTAAGCCATGTTGCCAAGTGTTAAACTCAATTGCGGGTAAATCAAAGCTACTTTTATGTTCAGCGTTTACACCCCATTTAACGCCAACGCGCTCCAACCAATACTGAATTTGCTCATATTCATGCGCTTCTAAGCCAAATTTTTCAGCAATTTGGGTAACCTGTAATAAATCGAGAATATCCGACACACCAAAGCGCGAAAACGGTAGGTTAGCTAAACTAGCAAACGAACTCAGCACTGGCTTTTCTTGCTCTATGGCTAAATCGGCTAGCGCATAAGGTATAAATCGGCTGCCCTGTGCACCACCAAAAACTGCTTCAATATAAGGGCTGTAGGTACCAACGTCGGGCATCATCACGATGATGTCTTTGGGGGTAAGCGCTGGGTTCTGATTAAACAAATTAAGTAAGTAATCGTGCAAACGCTCTACTTCTCGAAGTGGTGTATGGCAATCGCTAAGTGTAATGCTTGCATCGTTTACACTTATTGGCAGCTTGCCCTCATCGTTAATAAACCATTCTTTGTTATCGGTGAGCGACTCACCTTTAAAGGCAAGTTGGTAAATTTCACTTTGCACTTGGCCAAGTAAGCTGTCGTCAAATGCATCTATAAAGCCATCAATCCAGCGGGCATCAAGCTGCACTAGTTGCTCAAAATAATCGCGGCCTAGTTTACCCCACGACGATAACAGCGGATTACCAATAAAATAGTATTCCTCATCGGGGTTAGTGTGCTTTTTTTGCTGTGCTTCCAGCAGCGGCATTTTGGCATATTTAGCGGTGATTTTAGCCGCTGTTTTTTCATCAATGATATCGCCCCAATAATGCTCGCTAGGGTTAAAAAAGAACAAAAACACTTCAGTTTTTTTACTTAAGGCTTCAAACACCTCAAGTTGCGAGCTGGCAATCGCCGATATGCCAAATAAGCTAATGCGTTTTGGCAATAAGCTGTTATCCATACTCTCAAGTGCACTGAGTAACTGCCCTTGCATGTTGGCACGGTGAAATTGGCTTTGCTCCAGCTGCTTGCTTAATTTGACTATACGACGCCATAAATCGGGTTGCCAAGGCGCAATGGTTATATCAACATCATCAAGCTCATCGATGCCACTATCCCATCTGGCTATCCAATGGGGGCGGTACATCAAGTATTGGTCGTACACATCGGCTATTTTTTCACATAGTGCAAAGGTTTTTTGGCCGTCAATATCGCCCTCTAAATAGGTTTTTAGCGGTAAATACAGTGGCTCGTCTATGCAGTGAGGTAAAATTGCAAACAATTTCCAAGCAAGGTTAGGTTTGTTAAAGGCCGACTCTTTAGGCACACCTGGCAGTAATTGCTGATATAACTGCCAAATAAAGCTCGACGGCAGTGGAAAATCAACCTGCGCCGCTACACCTAAATTTTCACTTAAGCCTATTTTAAGCCACTGCGACATGCCCGGCGATTGGACTAACACCACTTCTTTATCAAATGGGCTTTGCAATGGGTTTATTTTTAATAGCTGATGAAACTGCGCTTGCAGGGCTTCCATACGGTTTGATTGAATAATATTGAGCATACGATACCAGCCTTACTTGAGATAAAGCCAGTGTAAGATATTTTCAATTTAAGCGGTAGCGCTAAGGGGAAATTGGCATTAATAAATCAGCAAGTTAGCCCGCCGATAGTAAACTTTTAAACGCACAGCTTTAATCGCAGTGCGTTTATTATTTAAATGGTGATGCTATTTATAAGGACTAATACTTGAAAGACTAAAATCACTTTGCATAATAACCTGACCCTCAATGCCTTTAAGCTTTAATGAAATAGCAGGGTCGACTTGTTGCCAGTCTATGCTTAAATCACCATAGTTAACATTATGTGTGTAATTACCCACACGATGCTGGTTAGGGCTAACGTCTTTCCACTTTTCTGTCAGACCTGAGCTGGTCATTTCAATAAGCGGATAATCAAGGTTTTGTTGATACCTTGAAATCTCGCCCCAGTGAGTATCGCCACTAATAATAATCACACCATTTACTTGGTGTTTTTTAATTAGCGCAAATAAACGGTTTCGATCCTCAGGAAAATTTGCCCATGACTCCCAGCCGGTAAAATCTGGCAGTAACTGCAAGCTCGACGCTATTAGCTTTATTGCCGCTGGCTTTTTCAGCTCGGCTTCAAGCCATTGCCACTGTGCCTCCCCTAGCATTGACGCGCCTTTAACTTCAGTTGGACTGTACGGGCCTTGGTTATTTGCTTTACGCTTGGTGTAATACTCAAGCTCGCTAACAGAATTAAGTGTGTCACGATTAAAGCGTAAATCTGGCATGATCACCTGCACGGTTTGCTCGCCTTCGCCATACATGTACGAGGTATAAATGCCGTCAGGGCGGGTACGGCGCGCTGAGTTTGCCGGTTCTTGCCAAAAATCGAGCATGATTTGCCGCGATGCTTCTTTATGCGGATACTCTTTCCCCGCGTCATTTTGACCATAATCGTGATCATCCCACATGGCTATTATTGGTGTTTGTGCGCGTAGTGCTTTAAAGCCAGGCTTTGCCCCAAGGCGTTGGTATTTATTTTTAAGTACAGCCATGTCGTTAGTATCGCCATAAATGTTATCGCCTAAAAAAATAAATAAATCACTCCGCTCTTTGTTAATGGCGTTAAATATAGGAATGTCTTTATCTTGGTGCCCACAAGAACCAAATAATATTTTAGACGGCGCAGCCATTGCTCCACTGCTAATCACAATAGTCAGTAACAGTGCAGAATACTTAAGGGTTTTTAGTAACTGTTTCATTTTAAAATCTCATTAATAGCCGGTGCCATATTAGCGTTAATTATGAGTGGATTTTGCCCAAGTGCTTTTAAAACGGTGGCGGCAATTTGCGCTTGTTTGAGCTCATTTTTAGTTTTAATTAAGCCGTTATTTTTAATTGCAGGGCCAATGGCAGCAAGCCAAATATGCTCAGAGCCTACTATGCCGTTAGGAAACACATCTGCGCCTAGGTTAAGCTCTAGCAATGCTCGACGAGAGCTGTGATGCTGCCAATCACTGGCATGACTTCCACGGCCATGATCAGTAGTAACGATCAGCGTCGTATTATTTTTATAACCTGGGGTACTTTGAATGGTTTGCCACAAATCTTTTATAAATGCATCGCTTTGCTTAACCGATTTTAAATAGGCGTCGTAATGCCCATCGTGAGCAAAATCATCAGTTTCTCCCAAACTAATCACCAATAGTCTTGGCTTTTTCGCCAGCATATACGCCTTAGCAAATCGATAGGTAAAACTATCAAGCCGCACATTGTGCCAAGGGCTGGGTATTTCTGTTTGTAGCGCATTAAGTAGCGCTGCGTCGACAAATAAATCATCAGCAACGGGCATAAACCCCGCATTCACCTGCACCTTGCTGCGCTGGGTATTTACAATGAAAGGAAACACATCCCAACTACCAAATAACGCGGTGCTGTTTTTAAATTCAGGTTGGGCGTTTAAACGCTCTAAAATAGTTTTATTTGGGTTGAAAACCTTGTCGTTACTGTTGATACTTTCATCCACTTCGCCAGTGAGAATTTCGTTATACCCAGGGTATGAAAAATACCACGGATTACTCACCGACATAGTTGAGCCTTTAGCTCTATCGCCAATAATAACGCCTTGCTTTGCGATAGTTTGAGTTAAAAATGGCATTAGCAATTGTTGACGCTGTTGCGGGTTTTCATGCCAGAACTGGCTCTTTAAATGTGCTGGTTGCTTAACAAATTCTTTATTATTAATCAGCTTGCTATCGGCACCATTAAATACTTCTTGCCAGCGAACCCCATCTAAAGTTACCAACACCACATTTTGTGGTGCAGCCAATGCCATATTATTAAACAATAAAATTAAACTTAATCCAGTTATTTTTATCATGCTTTTCATTGTGTTCTCATCAACCTTTTTATAGCAAAAAGCCCATCAATGATGGGCTTAATTACGTTTATTACGTTTTAAAACGTGGCCGTTAACGTCACGGCTGCTGTGCGTGGGGCGCCAATAAAGTAAGTGCTTCCATTGCCTGTGCCGCCCGCTAGGTAGCTTTCATCAGTAATGTTGTAAACCACAAAAGCAATATCAACGGCTTTAAACGGGCCTGCGTTAACTTCGGCTGCATAACCTGCGTTTAAATCAACCACGGTGTAGCTATCTACATCGCCACGCTCGCCAGTGTATTTAGCCGATAAACCAAAGCGGAAATCGCCACTGTAGTAATCGGTTGATAGCACAAATAAATCATCCACTGAGTCAATTACTTTGCCTCCTGCTTCAAACCCTGGCGCATCGCCTTTGTATTCAGAGTTATTATTGGTGTATGAACTATATACATTCCACTGTGGGCTCAACATATAACTTGCTGATAGCTCTAAACCTTTCGATTCAATACCGCCCACATTTAGGTACGAGCCGTTAGTACCTATGGTGTAATCAATACCACCCGTGTCGCTACCTGGCGCTATAAAGGTAATACGGTTATCAAATTCAATTGAATAGGCCGTTGCCGTTAATTTAAGTGCGTTATTGTCATAACGCACCCCTAAATCAATATTTTCTGCGGTTTCTGGCTCAATAGCTGACAAGTCAGAGCTATCGCGCTCAAGCACACCATCTTTAATGGCGGCAAAGTTTTCGCTGTAGCTGGTAAATAACTCAGTGTTACTGTTTAACTGATATAAAATACCGCCACTAAATAGAAGGTCTGAATCACTGTTTACTTTAGCTGTGGTGGCGTTTTGATAATGGTCATACTTTTCTATATCTACTAAGTACTTTTTAACCCCTAGGTTAAGAGTTAAGTCGTCAAATGACATTGAGTCTTGGGCGTACCATTTGAGCGTATCGGTCTCAAAGGTGTTTTTATATTGCGTCCAATAAGGGGTGTTATCAAAGTGATGATAAATGCGCGCATCTATAACTTTATGCCAATCTCGTGACTCATCACGGTCGCTTTGCTCATACCAAAAACCGGCTTCAATATCGTGCATGCCAATGCTTGCTTGATAATTAGCAGTTACCCCTAAACGGTCTTTATTATAATGTGTATGACGATAAGACATAACTGGCGTTGCATCAGCATCGTAACATGCAGGATTAAGCTCAGGGCCTGACTCCCACGGCCAGTTTAAGCTAGCCGTACAACCTGCATTGGGAGCAAGTGGGTTACCATTACTATCTGTAAAGCCATAAGAGCCTGCGTTTGTGCCACCTTCTGTGGTTGGGTTACCATTTTCATCTACAGGGGACGTTAAATAAGGAGGGATCCAATCGCCTCGGCCTGAGTTTTTATGATAATAAGGGCTAATGGTTAACAATGAGGTGGGTGAAATCGCGTATTCAAACTTTAAATACCCTAGAGTGTTTTCACGCAGCGTGCCCCAACCTTCTGCAAACATTTGGTCAAAGTGCGGAACGCCTGTCCAGTTCCATGTTAGTTGATCCCAATCTGGAGTTTGTTCAAATTGTGCCAAGCTCACGCTATTATAATTCGTCTCGCTTACATCATCGTAAGATAAACGCCCTGTTATAGTTAACTCATCAAGGGTGGTGACAAATTTCGCTTCAGCGTGTTGATTATCTTTACCACCATTGCTACCCGAACCAATCCAACGGCTAGTATCGGTTTGCGAGTAACTTACATACGCTTGAGTATTATCGAAAATGGTGCCAGTTTCGTGTTTAACGTAATAGCGGCTCGCGTCATGGCTGCCTGAGGCATATGCAAAAGTGGTGCTTTTTTCAACGCTAGGCGCTTTACTTACAAAGTTAAAAGTACCGCCTAGTGCCTCTAACGAGGCTGATTTAATATCTGAAGTGCCTTGACCTACTTCCACGGTGATTAAATTTTCGCTATCTAGGTAACGATTCGCTTTAGCACCACCGCCATAATTAGAACCGCCATTAGGAATACCGTCTACCGTCATACCTAATTGCTGCTGGTTTGAGTCAATACTAAAACCACGCATGGTAATAGTGGTTGACCAATCGTCGCCGCCAAATGCGTCGCCTTCGTTTATGCTAATGCCAGGTAAGTTATCTATTACTGATAACACACTCGATACCGAGCTTTGTTGCTCAAGCATGGCAGGTTCAATAACGTTGTTTGCATAACTGGTTGGTTTTGCAGTAACGGTTACTTCTTCTATCACGTTATCGTTAGCATAAGCTGAAGTTGATACCGCCATGGCCACAGCCATGCTCAAAATCGATTTATTTTTTAAAGCGTACATTGTTGTCCCGTTTGATTCTAATTATAAAAGGTAATTATGAAAGCGGGCACAGTCTAATTTTTAAATATGACAACGAGGGGGAACTTTATTGACAGCAAGGTTAAACAATTATGAGTAAATTATGGCAAATAAATGTATAAAAAAAGACACTCATAGCTGCCCATGAGTGCCCTATCGTTTTTACTAAATTAGTTACTATTTCAATTCAGCTAGCATTTCGTCACTGTAAGGTGTGACTTCTTCGCCGTTTTTAATTTTACTAATGTAGTCTGGATTAGCAATAAGCGGGCGACCAATAGCAATTAAATCAAATTTATTG
This sequence comes from Pseudoalteromonas sp. DL-6, assembly GCF_004328665.1. Taxonomy (NCBI): domain Bacteria; kingdom Pseudomonadati; phylum Pseudomonadota; class Gammaproteobacteria; order Alteromonadales; family Pseudoalteromonadaceae; genus Pseudoalteromonas; species Pseudoalteromonas sp. DL-6. The sequence continues at coordinate 1,231,950 of NZ_CP019770.1, read as the reverse complement.
TCGTTAATCGCTTCTTTAGCAGTTTCAAAACTATAACTCCCTACACCCACTAAAGTACTTTTATAGCCGGCACGTAAAAATTCAGAGGTTGATTTACCTTCTAGTGAATCAAAACGCATGCTGTCGTCAAAAATACCACCGTGTAAATAAGCTAACTTGCGGTTTTCAAGCTCAGGCAATAAGTAATCAAATACTGCTTTATCGCGATTGTCTTCGCTCATATTAAAATAAGCACCTGGCGTTAAGCGCATTGCGGTGCGCTCATTGCCTACTACATCAATAACTGCATCGGTTACTTCCAGTGCAAAGCGCGACATGTTTTCTGGTGTTTGGCCGTACTCGTCATCACGTTCATTTGCTGCATAATGTAAAAATTGGTCAATTAAATAGCCATTTGCACCGTGAATTTCTACACCGTCAAAACCCGCTTCCATCGCATTTTCTGCCGCTTTAGCGTAATCGGCCACTAAACCTTTAATGTCGTCTTTAGTTACAGGTTTTGGCGTAACATAAGTCAGCTCACGCATACGCGGTACTGAGCCATCAACACCTATAGCCGAAGGCGCCAGTACATCACCACCAAAAAAGTGTGGGTGTGCTACACGGCCAACATGCCAAAGTTGTGCAAACATTTTTCCGCCATTGGCATGTACAGCGTCAGTGACTTTTTTCCAACCTTGAATTTGTTCGCTGGTGAAGATACCCGGTGTATTTGGATAACCTTGAGCATCAGCACGGATAATAATGGCTTCACTAATAATTAAGCCTACATCAGCACGGCGAGCGTAGTAATCAACCATGGCTTGTGTTGGCACTAAATTGTCATCTGCCATACAGCGGGTCAATGGAGCCATAAGTACGCGGTTTTGCAGTTCTATGCTGTTATTTAATTTAAAAGGTGAAAGTAAGTCAATCGACATAATATTTATCCTTTGTTGAATGTACATTCAAGATAAGGTCACTTGAATGAATATTCAAGTATAATTTTGAAACTTTGTTTAAGATTGCGTAAACTGCCACCTAGGCCTAAGAAAAATAAATTTATTCATTACTACTCTCTCCACTAAAAGAGTCATTATGAGAACTGCAGAATTTGATAAAGAGTTTGTACTACGCCAAGCTATGGCCATGTTTATGCTGCATGGCTACGCAAAAACCAGTATGCAAAAACTGACTCAAGCCACCCATTTACATCCGGGTTCTTTGTATGGGGCATTTGGTAATAAAAAAGGCATTTTTTTAGCCGCCACGGAGCAATACCAAACCGATCGCAATACACAGTTTACGGCGCTGTTTGAGCACAGTAATTGTATTTTAGATACGCTGAAACAATACCTTAATATCATTGTGCAAGAATGTATTGACGGCGAAGCAACTAAAGTGTGCTTGCTTACAAAAAGCATTAGTGAGGTGGAGGGTAACGATCCACAAATTTGCCAGGTATTACGTACTAATTTAACGGCGTACGAGCACGCCTTTGCGCACCAATTACAAAAAGCGATAGATAATAAAGAAATTACCAATGGGCGAAGTGCCATAGAACTAGCACGATTTTGTGTTATGGGTATTTATGGATTGCGCACTTACGCATTAACAAATCAAGACCCCGACGCACTAAACCAACTAGCCGATGAGCTGCTTGCAGCCATTAGCTAAACTAAATTTTAAAGCGCAGTATGTCGCTGCCTTTTGTATTCCCCCCACAGTGAGAGAGAGCCAAAAATGACCACTGACAATTTATCAAAGCAAGACGACGTAATTTTAGGCCTTGGCGCAAAAAAACGACTCGCATACATGTACGAAACTGTGCAGCAGTTTAAGCAAATGTGGATTTTAAATGATGACGACGGCTGCGTCATGCTCACTAACGAAGACGACGACTGTGTGCCTGTATGGCCAACCCGTGAGTTTGCACAAGCATGGGCAACCGGCGAATGGGAAGGATGTACACCTAAAGCAATTCCAACAACAGATTGGTTTAGCCGCTGGACGCCAGGCCTTGAAGAAGACGACTTACTGGTTGCCGTGTTCCCTACCGAAGAAGACGACGGCACAATTTTATTTCCTGATGAGTTTCAAGCACAGCTCAGTGCCAAAAAGAACAAGTATTAAACAACTGCTCAAAGCCATTTCACAATGAAATGGCTTTAATTACTTCTTTTCAGCGGCACTTTAATTACCCCTTCCTTTTGCCAAAAATCCAGCCCTAAACATCCATTAATAAAAAAATAGCCGAATCATTAACCTTCTATATAGTTTTTAACTATATTTTAAATAGGCGTGAATCATCAAACTCATCAATTGCATTGCTGCTAATTAAACTTAACTAACAATAGTCATGGTGAGACTCTATTTATTATTAGCTTGGGTTATATTATGTTTAAAGTTCATTTTAGTGTTGTATTAGCGACGTTATTTACTTTGCCCGTATACTCACAAGAAACACAATCAACATTACAAACAGTGCTAAGTAATGCGCCGACAATTATAAACTTATCGGCAAATCACCCTAACACGCTAGACACTCCTGCTATTAAGGATCTCGATGCTAGCCCAGAATCAGATCTCATTCGTTATGGTCGTTTGCTGATTATTGATACTTATAAACAACTTCCGAACAACGTTAACAATAGACTTAATTGTAGTTCCTGCCATCTTAACGAGGGACGCGTAGCTAAAGCCGCACCCTACGTAGGGATGAATGTGGTGTATCCTAAATTTCGCTCTCGCAATGCAAAAATAAATACCATAGAAGATAGAATTAATGGCTGTTTTCAGCGCTCAATGAATGGCCAGCCTCTGGCTACTGACTCGGTTCAAATGCAGGCTATCGTCGGCTATATGAACTTTTTATCACTAAATATAAAAAGCAAAGATGACCTGCAAGGAAAAACAGGTTTTGTCACTATTAATAAAGAGCTTATTCCAAACGCCGGTAACGGCAAAACCCTTTACGCTCAGCACTGTGCAAGCTGTCACCAACTAGACGGACAAGGCTTATACCCCAATAATACTTACATGTTCCCTGCTGTTGCAGGCAACCAGTCATTTAATGATGGTGCGGGCATGGCACGTACTTACACCGCAGCTGCGTTTATTAAAGGGAATATGCCATTGGGACAAGAAGGTATGTTAACCGATCAACAAGCTGTAGACATTGCTTATTATTTTTCTCATTTAGAGCGCCCTGTTTTTGCCAATAAAGTGAATGACTGGCCACAAGGCGGCGCGCCAAAAGATGTGCGTCGCTAACAACGTACTGTAGCGTAATAATTTGCCACTCACTTATTTATCTTCTTGGAGCGATATAAAGTTAACAGCCACATTTTAAGTAAAAATACGCTGAAACAGTCATAACGATAATTATTCTGCTAAAAATGCAGTATAATTTTTAAGGATCACTAACTTAGGTATTACATGCGGTACACTTTCAATTTAATATGTTGTTTGCTACTACAAACCATTGGTTTTAGTGCATCTGCTGTAACACTAAACGAACATGACAGCTTACAATTAAAATCAGCTATTTGGCATCAAGTAGATTTAGCTAAACCAATCCAAGGTGAGCAACTCGTTAATGCCTATAACAATGTTAATACTCCCATCACTTCGCTGTACAGTGCGAATGGCAGTGCAATAGCAAAAATTAGTTTAACCACAACGAGCGCTGGACGCTGGTATATAATACCCCAAGTTAATTACTTAGATAGTGGCGTTGCTTTTTATCAAGATGCTAGTGGGATCAGAAAAGTCGCTGACTTTTCACAAGATAGTGCCAGCCCATCAGCCATTGTAATGCACAGCCGAGCTTTTGAATTACAACTAGAAGCTAATTCACACGGTGTTTTATGGCTTTATGTTAATGCTAAGCACTTTGCCAAACCTGTCAGCATTAACGTTATTCCTCAATCTAGGTTTGTTAAACTTCAGTTTTATATCAATTCATTAAGCTTAGTGTCTATAACGATAATGCTAACCTTGGCTTGCATGGCCTTGATCATGTTTTTTAAAACACGACATCGCGTGGCATTATTTTGTGCAGGTTACATAGGGTTACATGGCATTGGTTGGGCATTCGCAGCGGGGATAGCTGCGCTACTTTTTAATTACCATGCGATTAACACCCATTACTTTGGCATGTATATTTTTGCCTTTGCTATTGCCTCTGCCAGCTCATTTGCCTATTACTTATTTAACTTTGACCAACATACCCGTACTGGTATTAGCCGATTTTTAAAGTACTTTTCCATAACGGCACTTGCCTGTGGTTTTTTAAACCTATTTTTATCCTTTCATTGGGTGTTCTATTTAGCTCACTTCCTCGCTGCAATTTGGGTGTATTTAAGCTTAAAGCTTGGCTTTACAATGCTGGGGATGAAGGACTTTAGAGCGAAATACTTTTTAACTGGCAACCTTGTTTATAGCTTATCCTTGGTTATTTTTATTTTATCGCACCTAAATTTAATAGAAATAAGTTCACCTGAATTATGGGTGCTTATTGCTCTGGCCATTGATTGTATCTGTATTTTGCTTTCTTTATCTGAATGGCTAAAAATAAAGCAAAACAATTATATAAAAGCGCTAGAGTTATCACGCATTGATCCACTCACCAAAGTAGGAAACCGGCTGCAATTACAACAAGTGCTCGATAACTTAGATAATTTTTACCTCATAGTGTTTATAGATTGCGACAATATTAAAAGCGTTAACGATCACCTAGGTCATGCTCACGGTGACAAACTACTCATTGAAGTTACACGGTTAATTAAAAGCGCGTTAGCCGATAAAGGTGAGGTATGCAGAACTGGCGGTGATGAGTTTATTTGTGTGTGTAACGTTAAATCAGCACAACAGCTCGGCCAACTCACCCTGAGCATCAACGAATCGTTAAATTATATTCATCAACAAGTTCAGAAAAACTGGCCGTTATCAGGCGTGAGTTATGGCTTAGCAAGTAGTGAGGAATGTAGTGACTATAAAGCTTGCTTAACCTTAGCCGACCAACGAATGTATACATTAAAACATCAGCGTAAAGACAAACGCCAAGTACAAAGCCAACACGCTTAACTTTATTACAGGCACAAAAAAGGACGTCCTGAGACGTCCTAATATAGAATGATGGTGGAGAGAGAGGGATTCGAACCCTCGTTAGGGATTAACCTAAACACACTTTCCAGGCGTGCGCCTTCAGCCACTCAGCCATCTCTCCACAATGTTGCATTGCAACAGCGCGCTATAGTATGAAATACACTTGCTTGGTGCAAGGCCTTTTTAACATCACGCTTTTAACTGCTCAATAATCAAACTAACCACCCATAAGCAAATAAAAAAGGCGATACCTGAGTATCGCCTTTATCTAATGCATTATATTGCCATTTATTATTTTGCCATGTTAGCTGTAAAATCTAGCATGCGATTTAATGATTTAAGTGCGCCTTCGCGCAAATCCATGTCAACAAACACTTCTTTACCGCTGGCATCAATCAGTGCTTCCTCAATCGCTTGTAAGCCGTTCATTGCCATCCAAGGGCAGTGAGCACAAGTTTTACATGTAGCGCCGCTACCAGCCGTTGGCGCTTCAAAAAACTCTTTATCTGGGCATAGTTGCTGCATTTTATAAAAAATACCGCGATCGGTTGCCACAATAAACCTTTTATTAGGCATAGTTTGCGCTGCTTTAATAAGCTGGCTAGTAGAGCCAACAGCATCAGCGAGTTCAACAATTTCAGCCGGTGATTCTGGATGCACCAATACGCCCGCATCTGGATGCAATACTTTAAAATCTTTTAGCGCTTTAGTTTTAAATTCATCATGTACGATACATGCGCCGTTCCACATGATCATATTGGCGCCAGTATTCTTTTGAATATAGCTGCCTAAATGTTTATCTGGGCCCCATATAATCTTTTCACCTTGCTCATCTAAGTGCTCTACTATTTCAAGTGCACACGATGAGGTAACTATCCAATCAGCGCGCGCTTTAACCGCGGTAGAGGTATTAGCGTATACCACCACTTTACGATCTGGGTGTTGATCACAAAACGCTGAAAACTCATCCACAGGGCAACCAATATCTAATGAACAGGTTGCTTCAAGTGTAGGCATCACCACGGTTTTGTTAGGCGTTAAAATTTTAGCGGTTTCACCCATAAAACGTACACCCGCGACGATGATTATGTCGGCTTCATGGCGAGCGCCAAAACGTGCCATTTCGAGTGAATCGGCTACACAGCCGCCCGTTTCTTCAGCAAGTGCTTGAATTTCAGGATCAGTGTAATAATGAGCAACAAGTACCGCGTTTTTCTCTTGCAGTAATTGTTTTATACGCGCTTTATATTCGCCTTTTTCGTCTTGTGTTAACGGTGCCGGCTTAGGAGGGAAAATATAACCTTCAGGCATAATAGTTTGAGCTAAACTCATGTTCTCGACCACTTTATTTACAGTGTAATTAATAGCGCAAATTATACGAGAAACGAACGCTAAATAATAGCAATCTAGTCAGGCAGTTTATAAATAAAAATAAGGGAGATACTAAGGAATATATTATACGGAGAAAGTGTACCAGAAGTGGTGGGTCATGATGGACTTGAACCATCGACCAATGGATTAAAAGTCCACTGCTCTACCAACTGAGCTAATGACCCGCTCTGGTTTACTTATAAAAAGTAAGTCTGCGTAAATCCGCCGATTATAACCATTCAGTAAAGAATGGTGGGTCATGATGGACTTGAACCATCGACCAATGGATTAAAAGTCCACTGCTCTACCAACTGAGCTAATGACCCGCTCTGTGTCTAACTGCCATTAATTCATCCTGAAGCGTGGGACCGGCTCGTCGTCCTGACTCGCGTTCATAAGACTGCGAAACTTCGTTTCGGTTCTTATTCACCCAACTGAGCTAATGACCCGCTCTGGTTTACTTATAAAAAAGTAAGGCTGCGTAAATCCGCCGATTATAACCATTCAGTAAAGAATGGTGGGTCATGATGGACTTGAACCATCGACCAATGGATTAAAAGTCCACTGCTCTACCAACTGAGCTAATGACCCGCTCTGGTTTACTTGTAAAAAGTAAGGTTGCGTAAATCCGCCGATTATAACCATTCAGTAAAGAATGGTGGGTCATGATGGACTTGAACCATCGACCAATGGATTAAAAGTCCACTGCTCTACCAACTGAGCTAATGACCCGCTCTGGTTTACTTATAAAAAGTAAGGCTGCGTAAATCCGCCGATTATAGCCATTCAGTAAAGAATGGTGGGTCATGATGGACTTGAACCATCGACCAATGGATTAAAAGTCCACTGCTCTACCAACTGAGCTAATGACCCGCTCTGGTTTACTTGTAAAAAGTAAGTACGCGTAAATCCGCCGATTAGACCATTCTAGTTTAAAAAAGAATGGTGGGTCATGATGGACTTGAACCATCGACCAATGGATTAAAAGTCCACTGCTCTACCAACTGAGCTAATGACCCGCTCTGTGTGTTTGTTAACACTTTACGTAAATCCGCCGATTAAAGACCAAACTTTATTAACAATAAAGGATGGTGGGTCATGATGGACTTGAACCATCGACCAATGGATTAAAAGTCCACTGCTCTACCAACTGAGCTAATGACCCGCTCTTTTTGTCGCATTTCGAGTGGGGTTACCATTCGTTTGCTGCGGGCGCTTATAATACTTATTTATAAAATGAGTGCAACCGAAATTGTCTCTTTTTTTAAGTTTTTATGTCTAGTTGAGCAAATTTAGACCGCTTATGACAAAAAGCAGTCTAATCAAGCATCAACATTTATTTTGATAAGCGATCTGTGGCTAATTTAGCAGCAGTTGTACTTGGGTACTGATTGATAAGCTCATTCAGTATTTTTTGCGCTTCAGCCTTTAACCCTTGCTCTTGTAAAAGTGTACCAAGCTTTAACATTGCATCTGGGCGCTTATTCGAGTTTGGAAATTCGTTAACAACTACTTTGAAATGCTCGGCTGCTTTTACACCGTCATTTTTAATCGTTAATAATTGCCCAAGCCAATAATGTGCGTTCGAGGTGTACACTGAATTTGGATACGTTGTTAAGAACGCTTGAAATTCTGGAATAGCTTGATCATAGCGCTTATCTTTCATTATAAGCGCAACAGCACGCTCGTACGCTTCGTTTTCAGATAAATCACTGCTGTAGCTCTGATCACTACCTGGTTGCGTGTAGTCTGTTGTAGGTGCTGGAGTGGCCGGTTTAGCATATGCTTGGCTAACACGGTTTTCTATTTCTTGATAAAGCTCGCGTTGGCGCTGCAATACTTTTTCTAGTTTATAGCTTTGCTCTTCGGTAACACCGCGAATTTGACTCACTTCGTCTTGCAGTAAGTTAAGCTGTTGCTGTAACTCTACTTGTAAGAAGTTACGCTGTTGCATCATCTTTTCAAGCGTCGCTAAACGCTTTTCAATGCTCGACTGTGAACTTGCAGCTTCTGAAACAGGAGCGGGAGCAGCCATTAACTGGGTGCTCCCGCTCAATATCATGGCTGCCAAAATAATTTTCGGCTTCATAATATCTCTTATCTTAGTAAACTAGTACCGCACGGCGGTTTTTAGCGAAAGCTTCTTCAGTGCGAGATTTAACCATTGGCTTCTCTTCGCCGTAGCTAACTACTGAAATTTGGCTTTCAGAAACACCTAAACTTTGTAGGTATTTTTCAACTGCTTGTCCACGGTGCTCACCCAGTGCAATGTTGTACTCTGGCGTACCGCGCTCATCTGCGTGGCCTTCGATTAATACTTTAACTGAAGGGTTTTTAACTAAAAACTCAGCGTGTGCACGAAGTAGCTCGCCGTATTGACCTTGAATCGTTGCAGTGTCAAAACCAAAGTAAATGATTTGCTCTTGACGAAGCGCTTCGTACTTTTGACGAAGTTGCTCTTCAGCTTGTTGCTCTGGCGTCATTGTTGCTACTTCAACTGTATCAGTTGTTTGTTCAACAGTTGCTTGATTTGACTGGTTAGCTGCATTTTCATCGATATCTGAAGATGAGCTACAAGCTGCTAGTGTCATTACTGGCACAGCAATTAGCAGGCCTTTAAGTATTTTGTTAAGTTGCATTGAGTAGATTCCTATTTTGAGTAAACCAGCAATTATTACTGTAAATATGGCGACCAAGCCGGTGCCTTTACTTGTCCATCAAGCACAGGTAAGCGTGCTTTAAAACGGCCGTCCATCGATACTAGCGCAAGTACCTGTTTATTATTATGGAGCGTGCTATATATAATCATCGAGCCATTTGGCGCTATGCTCGGCGATTCATCAAGGCGAGTTCGGGTTAAAACTTGGAACGCACCTGTAGCCAACTCTTTCTTAGCAAGATGATACTGTCCGTTAGTACGGTTTACCATCACTAATTCTTTTCCGTCTGGCGAAATAGAACCCGCTAGGTTCATGTCACCGTCAAAGGTTAATCTTTGAGATCTGCCAGTTTTTAAATTTAACTTATAAATCTGAGCATTACCACCCCTTTCCGACGTAAATACTATATCTTGACCATTTGGGTACCACGAAGGTTCGGTATCTATACTGCGATGGCGAGTTAATCGTGTCTCTTTACGTGTTAGTAAGTCTAATAAGTAAACCTCAGTTGCACCAGTTTTATCTTTTGACAGCACCAACAGTAGCTTTTTACCATCTGGCGAGAACTGCGGCGCACCGTTAATTCCTTTATAGCTGGTGATCAATTCACGTTTACCGGTATAAATGTCTTGAATAAATATTTGGCTCTGGCGATTTTCAAATGTTACATACGCTAATTTTGTGCCATCTGGTGACCATACTGGCGACATTAATGGCTCTTTTGAGCGCAATAATACTTGTTCATTAAAGCCATCGTAGTCAGCAACTACTAACTGATAAGGCTTTTCATCAGTATCACGAACAATAACATAGGCTATTTTTGTTAAAAACGCGCCTTTTTCACCAGTTAGTTTTTCATAAATTACATCACTGATGCGGTGCGAGTAACGACGAAAGCCAGTTTCACCAATCACGCTTTGACGCGCTTCTAAAATATGATCTTGGCTTTGAATCAGCTTACCGCTGCTCATCATTTGTGTTTCACCGCCAGTGATTTGGCCGCGAATAACATCAACCAGCTCATATCTCACTAGATAGCGTCCGTTGGTTTGCTGCTCTACTTCACCAACCAATACAGCCTCTACACCTTGGTTTACCCAAGCACTGTAATCAATATCCGCATCTTTGTGAGGTTGTTGCGGCATTTGCGACACACTCACAGGCTTAAACTTACCGCTGCGCATTAAATCGGCAGCAATTACATCACTTAGCTGCTCTGGAATAGGACCAATACCTTGGTATTTAAATGGCACAATCGCAATCGGTCTTGCGCCGTCTATACCTTCAGTAATAACAATTTCAAGTGCTGCATGTGCCACACTTTGAAATCCTAATATTAAAACTAAACAGGCTATTTTAATTTTGTTAAACATGTCATCCCTTAAAACTCTGGCGCGATGGTTATATTAATATTCTTTAGTTGCTCGAATACGTCTTTGTCTTTAGATACCGGTAATGTGTCGGCCATGCGAACGGCTCTTAATGCAGCCTCACACACTAACTTATCACCGCCTAACGATTTTACCTGCGTTACTAGCCCATTAAATCCAAGACGGATATTAATGCGGCATTGCTGGTTTTTCATTTTTTCATCAATTAGTAAGTTTTGTTGAATACGCGCCATAATTAGAGCGCGGAATTTATCAACTTCACTGACTACTTGCTGTTGACGTATTTTATTACGAGCCGCCTGCTCTTTGGCAAGTTGCTCTTGCAACATTTGTTCTTGCAATGCTTGCTGACGTTTACGTTCTGCTTCTTCAGCGCGCTTTTTACGCTCTTCTTCAGCTTTTTTAAGTGCCGCTTCTTCCGCTTTGCGTTTATCGGCAGCCGCTTTTGCCGCGTTTTCAGCTTCTTGCTTTTGCTTTTCGGCTTGCTTCGCTTTTGCTCGCTCGCGTTGTTCTATTTCACGGGCTTTTTTAGCTTGTGCTTGCGCTTCTGCGGTTTCTTTTTCTTTCGCTCTGCGCTGCTGTTCAAGCTTTTTAATGCGCCTTGCTTCAGCTTCACGCTGTTTACGTGCATCGGCTGCTCTGCGTTCTAAATCGCGAATGCGTTTATCTTCAGCACGCTTTTTATCATCTTCTTTCTTTTTAAGCTCAGCTATTTTTTGCTCAACTTGCTTTTGATCAACCGTAACCGCCGAAACCGCTTTCTCTGGTTCAGGAATAGCCGCATTAAGCGTCACTTCCATTACTTTAGGTTTAGGAGGATGAATGTTTGCTGACGCATACAAAAACCCACCTAACGCTAAATGCAGCAATACTGATTTAATTAATGAACTACTCATACAGTTACTTGGTCCCCTCAAAGGATTCGGTCATTAACCCGACCGACGGTACACCTGCATTTTTTAAAAAGTCCATTAACAGTAACACTTCCTGATACGACACTTTACCCGAGCCTTTTATCATCACAGGTACATCCGGGTTTTTCATTAGTTGTAGTTTAATTACTGCAGCTACATCTAATGCTTCCATTGGCTCTTCAGGATCAGTACCTACACTTACGTAATACTTACCATCGGCATCAATAGAGGCAATAATGGGTGGCGTGTCCTTGGTATCGACTAAGTCCGACTCTTCCATTTTTGGCAGGTCTACTTTTACACCATGAGTAATTAACGGCGCAGTGGCCATAAATATAATAAGCAGCACCAACATTACATCAATGTATGGTACTACATTAATTTCTGCGACTGGGCGACGCTTTTTACGCTGGTACATTCGCTTGAGCCTCTATTTGGGTAGCTGCTTGACGGTGTAAGATATTGGCAAATTCTTCCATAAAGTTAATGTAGTGAGATTCTAACTTTTCAACTTTATTAGCAAATCGGTTGTAAGCAATAACAGCTGGAATTGCCGCAAACAAACCCATTGCTGTAGCAATTAGTGCCTCTGCGATACCGGGTGCAACCATTTGTAAGGTTGCTTGCTTTACTTCACCTAGAGCAATAAAGGCATTCATAATACCCCACACCGTACCAAATAAGCCGATGTATGGGCTAATTGAACCCACTGTTGCTAAAAACGATAAGCTTGATTCTAGTTTTTCTATTTCACGAGAAAGCGCAACCCGCATCGAACGGTGTGTGCCTTCCATTACAATGCCCGCACTTTGAAAGGTATTTTTTTTATGACGTGCAAATTCTTTAAAGCCTGAAGTGAATAACGCTTCAATGCCAGCTGATTGGCCACCGCGTGATGAAATTTCGTTATATAGTTTACTCAGGTCAACACCAGACCAAAAACGTTGCTCAAATTTTTTGGCATTTGCTAAGGCGTCAGAGATGGCTTTTTTACGTTGAAAAATAATAGCCCACGACATAACCGACATAGCTACCAACGCTAGCATTACTAATTGCACAAGCAAACTGGCTTCTAGAATTAGATCTAAAAAATTAAGCCCTGATCCCACGTTAAACTCCTAAATAATTAAAAACATCAAATTGATTTATTTGAGTAAGGTAACTTAGCAATACATTCGCCACCATTAAAGTTTAGCTAGTGTATCTAGTGTATTTCCTGCTGACAACGATATTGCTGTGAATAGACAACAAAAAACGTTAAAAAAACAGCTTTACTCAATATTTACTATTTAACTCTTGTTCTACTGTATAAATAAATAACAACAAGGCTGTATATTAGCGCGCTTAGATTCACTAAAGAGTTACAAAAACACGCTGTTTATTCAAAATTAATGCATAAGCACTCATAATTACCACATCCTTACCTTAACGTAATAGTAAAACTAATACCGAACGTTAATATGTTAATATACATAAACAAAGCATTTCATTAACTTATAGGATTAATGATTAATTAACATGCAACAATAAGCTAAAACAAAAAACCGCTGCTATTAGTTTTTTTTATCTGAAAATATAAATTTTCTAGTTTGAACAAATTGTGTCGCTTCGGTATTATTCTCCCGTACCGAGCTAGCGCATTAAATGAAAGCTATTTCATTGAATCCAGTTCCTCGTAATATGATTTATTTCGTATTACTTTTTTACTTCTTGGGGTATGACCTCAACAAGTAAAACGTAGTTCCCTAGATTACTTCCTTAAACTTGTTGTTTGCCCGCATTTTTTGCGGGCTTTTTTTTTGCCTGCAATTTAGCAAACCATCTAAATTCGGCCTAAACACTGTCACAGTAGGCGAACAATAGCCTGATATGTCTTAACGCTCAGTGAATTATTGGCAAAGTAAAATACGTCTCAATTTATCTTTGCCCATACTAAAAAGCCACTGTCGATAAAATGACAGTGGCTTTAGAAAGAATCTAATTAATCTTTAATCTTTTTTAGGTAACAAACCAAAATGATGGTACGCATTATCCGACACAATTCGTCCGCGTGGCGTGCGCTGAATAAACCCTTGTTGAATTAAAAACGGCTCAATCACATCTTCTATGGTTTCTTTTTCTTCGCCTATGGCCGCGGCTAGGTTATCAAGCCCAACGGGGCCACCCATAAATTTTTCAATAATGGCGAGTAAATATTTGCGGTCCATGTAATCAAAACCACTTTTATCAACATCAATCATATCGAGGGCTTGTTGAGCAACCTCAGCATTAACCGTACCATCTGATTTAACTTGGGTGTAATCGCGCACACGGCGCAATAAACGGTTTGCAATACGCGGCGTGCCACGAGAGCGCTTAGCTATTTCGGCGGCGCCATCGTCACACATTACTAAATCAAGGTAATGCGCTGAGCGCCCCACAATATGCGATAAGTCTTCCACAGAATAAAACTCTAAACGCTGTACAATACCAAAGCGGTCACGCAGTGGTGAGGTTAATGACCCCGCACGGGTGGTTGCGCCAATTAAGGTAAATGCAGGTAAATCAAGCTTAATAGAACGTGCTGCTGGCCCTTCACCTATCATTATATCGAGCTGGTAATCTTCCATTGCAGGGTAGAGTATTTCTTCTACTTGCGGGCTTAAGCGATGTATTTCATCAATAAATAGTACATCACCCTCTTCAAGGTTAGTAAGCAACGCAGCTAAATCGCCGGCTTTTTCAAGCACAGGGCCCGAGGTGGTTTTAATATTTACATTTAGCTCATTGGCTACAATATTAGCAAGCGTGGTTTTACCTAAGCCTGGCGGACCGAATATTAATAAATGATCCAACGCTTCGCTGCGGCTTCGCGCAGCTTCAATAAATATTTCCATTTGTTGCTTAACATGCGGCTGACCACGGTAGTCGGCCAGTAACTTAGGCCTAATAGCACGGTCTATGGTGTCTTCATTGGTTTTTTCAGCAGCATCTATTAAGCGATCAGCTTCGATCATAATTTACTCACAGCATTGATTTCAAAGATTCTTTAATTAGAACCTCAGTCGACATATCGGGTTTGCTTACTGATTTTACTGCTTTTTGCGCTTGTGGCAATTTATAACCGAGCGCCACTAACGCCGAAACCGCATCATCGGCCGCATTATTGGCTATAGTTGCATCGCTCGCAGGCTCTATTACGGCGCTATCGCTAAACGGGGTAAATAAATCGTTGCCCCAATTTTTTAATCGGTCTTTCATTTCGAGCACTAAACGCTCTGCGGTTTTTTTACCTACCCCTGGCAATTTAACCAAAGCGGTAGCATCTTCATTATTTACGCAACTTACAAACTGCTGCGCCGACATACCCGACAAAATAGCTAAACCCAATTTTGGCCCTACGCCATTGGCTTTTAACAGCTCTCTAAATAAGGCTCGTTCGGTTTTATTATTAAAGCCAAACAATAACTGTGCGTCTTCGCGTACTACAAAGTGAGTGTACACAATGGCGTTGTCGCCCACTTTGGGTAAATCATAAAAACAGGTCATTGGCATTTGTACTTCGTAGCCAACACCACTCACTTCTAATAATATTTCTGGGGGCTGTTTTTCAACTAACACGCCGTTTAAGCGACCTATCATTGTTATTTCCTTAGACGTCCTCTAACGGTTTTGCTTGCGCTACCCGCTAGTTTTATTAAATTTTGTTCAGAGTGAGCATGGCAAATCGCAATCGCGAGTGCATCCGCCGCATCGGCTTGTGGCGTACCCGGCAGTTTAAGTATATTTTTAACCATATGTTGTACTTGCGATTTATCGGCACCACCGTTACCCACTACAGCTTGCTTTATTTGCCGTGCTGAGTATTCAAACACTGGTAAGTCGGCCATAGAGGCACCGACAATGGCAGCACCACGAGCTTGACCAAGTTTTAAAGCAGAATCAGGGTTATGCGCCATAAATACTTTTTCTATAGCAAAGGTTTCAGGCGAAAACTGCTCTATAAGCTGCGTAATACCTTGGTAGATCATTTTAAGTCGGGTGGGAAAGTCGTGATCGGCTAATTTAATACAGCCACTGCCTAAGTAAGTAAACTTAGCACCTTGGTGCGCAACCACACCGTAACCCGTTAAAAGCGAGCCCGGATCGATCCCTAAAATAATGGCCAAACAGCACTCTCATTATTGTTATTCATTAATAATGCTAATAATGCCAGAGCACTGTATAAATTACCAGTACCAAGCCAAAACAAAAATGCCTACTTAAAAAGTAGGCATTTAAACGCTATTTGGCCGCAAAGTTTACGCTAAAGCGCGCACTAAGCCTTGAGTATTTTGTTTGAGCGTACGAGCAATCATAAAATAGCCTAACCCTGCTACAAACACGCCACCAGCAACGGGGCCAATAATCCAAATATTAGGATGCAGCTTACCTGCCAAATCAAACATTTGCTGCTGTACTATTAACAGTGCTATATCACTGAAAAATGCAGCGACTAGTCCGGCTAAACCGCCCAGTAATAAAAACTCATACAAGGTGGCATTTTTTATTAATCGGCTTTTAGCGCCTAACGTACGCAATATTACAATTTCTTGCATGCGCTCACCTAAGCTTGCTTGCACCTGCGATATTAATACCAACGCACCACATAGCACCACAATAGCCAATACAAAACCAATGGCTAACGACACTTGTTCAATAGTCGATTGTATTTGCTTAACAAAGTTATCTACATCAATTGCTGTAATCGTGGGGTATGTACGTAATAACTGGCTAAAGTCGCGCTTTTGCTCAGGTTCAATGCGTACCGATGAAATATAGGTCGCCGGAAAGTCGCTTAGTACATCAGGGCTTAAAATAATAAAAAAGTTAGGCTTGAGTGTGGCCCAATTTACTTTTCGCACACTGGTTATTTTAGCGTCGAACGACTGCGCACCAATTAAAAACGTGAGGGTATCGCCTAATTTAACATCGAGGCGCTGCATCATCGACTCTTCCAGTGAGGCCTCGGCAACAGCGTCATCGCCAAACCACTGGCCATCGATAATGTCATTTTGTGAAGGGACTTCGTCAAGCCATGTTAAGTTAAGTTCGCGACCAATGCCTGAGCGGGCTTCTTCGTCTTTTTTCTCGTTGTCTTGCAGTGACACTTCACGCGCGACCGCTTCACCGTTGACGGCATTTACGCGACCACGAATAGTCGGATAAAACTCCGACACTTGAATGCCCTTTTGTGCTAAATATTCATTAACTGGATCCAGTTCATTTTGCGTAATATTCACTAAAAAAGCATTAGGTGCATCACTTGGTAATTGTGACTGCCAATCAGAAATAATATCGTTTTTAAGCACAATTAAAAATAATAGTAATTTAATCGCTAACGAAAAACTAATTAACTGCACTGCATTAACATTGGCGCGCTTTTGAATAGACGCAATAGCCAACGACCAGCTGTTACCCGGCTTTAAGCCAAGCTTGCGGCCACCACCAAATATTAACTTAGAAATTAAAAATAACACCAAAATAAGCGCAAGCGTTGAGACAAACAAAATAAGGGTAATTTTAATGTTATTACTAAATAACCACATTAATAAAAACACGGTGAGTGCACTTAGCCCTAAATGAATTTTACTTACCGCAAGGCGATCGCCTAAGTTGCGGCGAAGTACTCTAAGCGGTGGAATATCAAATAAGTCTAACAATGGCTTAATAGAGAACATAACAGCACAAATAACCCCGGTGCTAATAGCCACTAGCCAAGGTTTAAAGCCTGCCATGGGCAGTTCGGTGCCCATACTTTTAGCTAAATAACCGGTAGCCAGCTCTTGCAAACCATAGCCAATAGCTAGACCAACAAACACCGCCATGGTACACACCATTAATAAGTGCATAAGGTAAATTTTGCGGATCATATCGCGGCTGCCGCCTAAGGTTTTCATCATTGCGACTGGGTCGTATTGACGCTCACAATAGCGCTTAGCCGATACAGCAATAGCAACCGCGGCTAAAATAATCCCTAGCAAACCGGCTAATAACAAAAAGCTTTCAGCTCTGTTTAAGCTATTTGAAATAGGCGATTGGCGATCTTTTACACCATACCAATTTTGGTTTTCTTTAAGTTGGGGTTTTAGCCAATCGTAAAAACTATTTATGTCGCTTTCATCACCTGCATACAACTGGCGGTAAAATACACGGCTACCGGGCTGTATTACTTCAGTTTTTGGTACGTCGTCAATATTAATAAGTACCCTGCGGCTGCTAGAGAACACATTAAACGGCGCATCAGGTTCTTCTACAATCACCTTTTCAACATTAAATAACGCTGCGCCTAATTCAACTTGGTCGCCTACATTTATGTTTAAACTGTAAAAAACCGATTCACTTAGCCACACGTTACCTGGGGTTGGCGCACCCGGGGCAACTTCTGTTTCGGCGTTTAAGCCCGCCTTAACTTTTAACTGACCTTTAAGCGGGTAACTATTTGATGCAGCCTTTACCGAGCTAAATTGCATTTCATCGTTTGCAAACAACATAGTGTCAAAATACACCATTTGCGCTGTTTCAAGGTTTTGCTGCTCAGCTTGAGTAATAAAAGCGGTATCTATGGCGTGGTTACTGGCCAATACCCTATCAGCGGCGATAAAGGCACTGCTTTTTTGGGCAATACTTTCTGCGATTCGCTCGGTCACCATAGATAAAGTAAGCACGGTTAATACCGCTAAAGCAATGGCTGCGCTTATAACCGTTAGTTCACCACGGCGAAACTCACGAGAAAATAGTTTAAGTGCTAATTTAGCCCACATTTGCCATTTCCTCAGTTGAGTTATGTACCAGCTCCCCCGCCTCTATTTGAATAATACGTTCACACTTTTGCGCCAGTGCTTCATCGTGGGTAACTAAAATAAGCGTAGTACCATTTTGCTTATTTAAATCAAATAATAACGACTCAATCATATGGCCATTTTTGCTATCTAAGTTAGCTGATGGCTCGTCGGCAAACAATATTTTAGGTGAACCCACAAATGCACGGGCAATGGCAACACGTTGTTGCTCACCACCAGATAACTGCGACGGGTAATGATCAATACGATGGCTCAAGCCAACCTTTTCAAGTAACGCGAGCGCTTGCTCTTTAGCGTCGTGTTCGCCAGCAAGCTCAGCGGGTAGCATCACATTTTCAAGTGCGGTTAAACTTTGCACCAACATAAAAGACTGAAACACAAAGCCAACTTTAGCGGCTCTCAGTGCTGCTCGCGCTTCTTCATCTAACTTGTGCAAAGGCTCACCATCTAACATTACCTCGCCACTGCTGGCGGTATCAAGCCCTGCTAGCAAGCTCAATAATGTAGACTTACCGGAACCAGAGGTGCCTACTACGGCAACAGACTCGCCATGCTTGACATTAAAGCTGATGTCGCTGAGGATGGACAACTCACCTTCAAAGGTGGAAACCACTTTAGATAGACCATTTACTTGAATTATATTTAATTGAGAAAGCGCTGACATATGACTCATTCAATCCTACGTTGTGTATTCATTTTATTTTTAGTTATTAACCCACTACACGCGGCAGCTAACAACACGATTTTAATACTTGGTGATAGTTTAAGCGCAGCCTATGGCTTAAAACAAGAACAAGGCTGGGTGCAATTGTTACAAGATAAATACGATGCCAAGCAACGCCCTATCAACTTAGTTAATGCAAGTATTAGCGGCGAAACCACCGGCGGTGCATTGCGCCGACTAGACGCGCTACTTGAGCAATATCAACCCACTCACGTACTTATTGAGCTCGGTGCTAATGACGGCCTACGCGGTTTTCCTATCACTAAAATGCAGGCTAACTTAACGGCTTTAATTGAAAAAAGCCAAGCTGCAGATGCGCAAACCGCACTTATGGAAATATATATTCCACCTAACTATGGCCCGCGTTACAGTAAAATGTTTACCGATAGTTTTGCCAGTGTTAGTGAAGCTACCGACTCGCATTTAATGCCGTTTTTTGTGCTTAAAGTAGCAGGAAAAAGCGAGCTAATGCAAAACGATAACTTACACCCTAACAAAACTGCCCAACCAATACTACGAGATGAAATGTATAACACGATCAACCAGTGGTTAAATAAAGACTAAGGCCGTGTAAAACACTCTGCGCAAGCGCTTAAAATCACACGCTTGCGCAATAAACATCCAAACAAACAAAAGCTTATTGATTTTTTTATAAATACACGTACTATTGCTATCGAAGTCGGTATGTGGCGCAGCTTGGTAGCGCACTGTCATGGGGTGGCAGGGGTCGAGAGTTCGAATCTCTCCATACCGACCATTAATCCCTCTTTAAATTCTATTTTCTCTAGTTAAAACTATTTTCCTGTCGTACTACCTAATTTAATAATAAAAAATATCGCACATTTATCGCACCAACCAATTTATTGACTGTTTTTGTGCTTTTTTGATTTCAAAGGTATTGAGGTTATGTGACGCCTCATTTAAATACTTTCAAATAATAAAGAAGCACGTATCTACTTTTACTTTTTGATGTATTGGCTTGAGTTTATTGATATGCAGCTGTGGGCAGGCATTCAATAAGTATGATGTCTGAAGTCAAGATTTGGCCTTTTCTATACATTAGTTTGTTTTCAAGACATGCCGAGCGCCAATAAATAGTTAACACAAATAGTAGCCGTACTAAAATCAGCATTTTTGAATCCTTTGCGATAGAGTGTAGGGTTATCTAAAACAAAGCTATATCTAATAAGCACTACAACTAATATTCCCCACCCCAACCCTAAATCAATATGCCTTTTTCACCTATAACGACTCGCTAAAATATAAGAAGAAATTATTAAAATGGGTATTTAAATAACATGATCTTCCTCTAAGTTTGCTGTTCATTACTTGTTCGACTATTACTATATTATGGGAACTAAATTTACTTGCCGGATGCTTGATGGACCTTAAAAAAGTAAATAAAAAATCTAATTCGCCAAGTGCAGATGTAAATATGGATGAAGCATTTTTAACTCAGCTAGTTAATTGTTTACCCATGGGGGCAATGATAGTTAATACTGATGCTCAGATCCTTTTTGCCAATAGTCAACTATCTGAAATACTGGGCTATGAGGATTCAGAACTCATAGGAATGAACATAGATAGTTTACTTCCGGCGCAATTTAAAGCGAACCATACCCATTTGATGAGTCAGTTTTTTGTTAACCCTCGAAAACGCTTGATGGGTGAAGGCCGTGAGTTATTTGCGAGTCAAAAAAATGGTAAGCAAATCCCAATTGAAATAGGTTTAAACCCAATACACGGACAACAAGAGTTAGTTTTAGCCACATTAGTAGATATATCGCAAAGGCTGCGCGCAAATAATATGTTTCAACGCTCTATTCAGGCTGCACCACATGGTGTGTTAATAGTTGACCAAGCGGGCATTATACAAGCGGTAAATCAATCGTTATGTAAATCTTTTGGTTACAGTGAAATAGAACTACTCGATAAAAAAATGGAAATGTTATTACCGCAGCGCTACCAAGGGCATCACTCTGCTCTTCGTCATTCATTTCACCGTGAGCCCAGTGTCAGAAGGATGGGAGTAGGCAGAGATTTAACCGCCTTACACAAAGACGGTAAAGAATTCCCAGTTGAAGTAGGCTTGAGCCCTTTTATAAATACCAATGATGAAGACATGGTGTTTGTGTCGTTATTAGATATAACAGAACGAAAACGAATGGAAACTGAGCTAAAAGAAAATAACACAAGTTTGAAGGAGTTTACCTATGTGGCTTCTCATGATTTACGCTCTCCATTGCGGGGCATTTCAAACTTAATTGAATGGATAAAAGAAGATTTAGGCACTACCACAGCTGAAGTGGAATATAACTTAACACGTATTGATGATCGTATTCATAAAATGGAGACGTTAATAGATAATTTATTGGCCTATGCAAGAGCTGGCAAAGCTACCCCAGATACTCAAGTAATCGATATGCATAAATTAATTTCTAACGTTACCGAACTGTTAGATTTACCGGCTGGAATGAAGCTTCATAAAGACATTCAATTAAATACCATTGTCACTGCATGGACGCCGCTTGAAACCGTTGTTCGTAATTTGCTAAGTAATGCCATTAAACACCATGACAGTAAAGAGGGAACTATAGAGATTCGTTGTGTAGCAGAAAATACGCTTTGCCATATAACGGTTACTGATGATGGCCCCGGTATACCAGCAGAGGCTTACGAGCGTATTTTTAGTTTATTTCAAACAACCTCAGATGATAAGTCGGGTTCAGGTATAGGCTTGTCTATTAGTAGGCGCCTCGCACAAACTCATGGTGGGCGTATTTCTGTTAGTTCAAATGAGCCGCAAAAAGGCTCTACATTTCATGTTTGGTGGCCGCGCTTTGCAAGGAAAGAAAATTTATGATCAAAAATCTGTCTATACTGCTTGTTGAGGATGACGATGTTGCCGCAGAAGCCGTAACAAGAAGCTTAAGAAAAGTTGATCCTAAAATTAAAATAATTTGGAAAGAAAACGGAAAACTTGCGCTCGATGCGTTACGAGAAAAAGCACAACAAAAAGAAATATCAGAGCCCTACTTAGTATTGCTAGACCTGAATATGCCAGTGATGAATGGCTTTGAGTTTTTAGACCATATTCGTAAAGATAAAAAATTAAACAATACCGTTGTATTTATCCTAACAACCTCAAATGAGGATAACGATCGCACTCGCGCGTACCATAACAACGTAGCAGGTTATATGGTTAAACATGCAATTGGCCCGCAGTTTGCCAAATTAGCGACACTTATGGATGCTTATATACATGCCGTTGAGCTTGAATAAGCCATCTTAGCAAGAGATATGGATATGATAACTTCAATAGATCACTTTGAAACCTGCGACAGTATTAACCTACTCATTGTTGATGACGATGCGGTTGATAGAGAGCAAATACGCCGTATGATATCTCGCTCTAATATACAGGCGAAAATTTCAGAGGCATCCTCTATTGAAAGCTCGATGTCTTATCTTGAGCATGGGGAGTTTGATTGTGTCATAGTTGATTACCGATTAGGTATCGGCTCGGGGCTTACCTTGCTAGATAATATTAGAAAGTCTGTTAATAACCATTGTGCTGTGATTATGGTCACAGGCTTGGGAGATGAAAAAATAGCAGCAGAAGCTATGCGGCTAGGAGCAAGCGATTATTTACTTAAAAACCAATTAAAAAGCGCTCAGTTGATACACTCTATATCTAGCTCCATTCAACGCGCAAGCTTAGAAAAAAAACTTCATGACATGGCACACTACGATAGCCTAACAGGCTTAGCAAGCCGCCCTATTTTAATTGATCAACTTCAACAGGCCATTAAATCTGAGCAAAAGCTCGCCGTTGCCTATTTAGATTTAGATAACTTTAAACCCATTAATGACAAATACGGTCATGAAACCGGAGATTTCGTGTTAAAAACCATTGCCCAGAGGCTACAAAGTACATTACGTAAAGAAGATACACTCGCGCGTATCGGCGGAGATGAGTTTATCTTTTTATTAAGGGGGGCTGCGCACACGATACAAGAATATGAGATTCTGTTACAAGAGGTGCTGATTGAGATAAACGACCCAATAAAATTAGCAGAGTTTTCGTGCTCTGTTCAAATTTCAGCTAGTGTTGGCGTTGCGCTTCCTAATAATGATGGCTTAAGCTGCGATGACGTTTTACGCCGAGCCGACCAAACCATGTACCAAGCTAAAAGGTCTGGGACAAACCGAATTCTGTTTTTTGATCCGGAAGAAGAAAGTCTAAGGCATGCTAAACATGATTTATTATTGGCTGCCGAGAAAGGCATTGCCCGTAAAGAATTTATTTTACATTATCAACCAAAGGTCAATTTGATGGATCACCAGTTAATTGGCGTTGAAGCCCTAATACGCTGGAATCACCCTACTTTGGGTTTACTTTACCCAGGTCACTTTTCAGAGGTATTAGAGCACCCACACATTGGGATATTGATTGGCGAATGGGTATTCGCTGAAGCCCTAAAACAACATAAAATTTGGACAAGAAATCACCTTTGTATGAGTGTAAATATCTCGCCAGCCCATTTACTTAGTGAAGGCTTTGTTGAAAACCTCAGAGAGTTACTCATCAGCACCAATAATATAAAGCCAAAAACACTCGAGTTGGAAATTTTAGAGAGCACCACAATTGGAAATGTTGACCAAGCAGTCGACGTGCTCAATGGCTGTCGAAATTTAGGGGTGAGTATTGCTTTAGACGACTTTGGCACAGGTTACGCTTCTTTGAGTTATTTAAAAAAATTACCTTTAGATACACTAAAAATAGACCAAAGCTTTGTTAAAAAACTCCTATCAGACCAGGAAGACAAGTCTATCGTTACCTGTATCGTGGCGCTAAGTAAAGCATTTGGGTATAACCTAGTAGCAGAGGGGATAGAGTCACAAGAGCTCGAAAAAGTGCTTATAGGCATGGGTTGCTATCATGGACAAGGCTATTATATTGCCAAACCAATGTCTGCAGATAACATGAACTTATGGATAAAAAATATGACATCAGCTAAGCACTAACACTAAACAATATCTCTCTATGTTCGCATTTATTATCCCAGTAAAATAGCAAATCACTTCAGCTTGCGCTCATCATTACGCTCTTTATTTTGATCGTTTTAAAAAACCTTTTTGCTAATTTAACCATAAAATTTGCTGGTTCTAATTAAATACCGCTATTGAGGTTGCCAGTGGTACACATAAATAGGTGTTTGGTAAAAATCTTTAAGTTTGATCACTTTAGTTGGTTTATATGAAGGCAAAGCAAAAGTGTTACTCACAATAGTGATATTTTTAAACAAGTCATGTTTTAACTTATCTTCAAGCGCTAGCATACCACCAGGAAACAAGTAACATACCAAAGTAGACGCAGCACTGAGATCGGCACTTTTAAAGTCTTTTCGATAGAGGGTAAGGTTATTTAAACCCAAACTATATTTAAAAAGCACTGAAACCATCCAAGGAAACCACGATAACTCATAGCCAATAATCTGGTTCTTAGGATGCTTTTTGGCAACCGCTATAACGAGCGTTCCCCAACCTGAACCTACATCAATTAATGCGCCCTTTTCATCCATGTTTATTTCAGCAAGCATAGCTTGGCGCGCTTTACTTGAACTCATCATCGGTGAAATTCCCGTTTTTAGCGTACCCCAAACAGTAGAGAAGGCTATTAGAAGAACTAAAAAGAAAAGTGCGATAGCAATATAGTCCATACTAACTAACCCCTGTTAACTGTTGAATAGTCATAATTTCACTTTAGTGATTATTCGCTTTTACATAGTAAAACCATTACATAGCGTGGCATTTGAGTAAATTTATTTTAAATTTAACAATTGGTTAAAAACATTCAAACTCACAAAAAAAGCGCCATTTGGCGCTTTTTAGATTAGGGTCTGTTGACCTTTGCGGATTAAAATCTGTTCAAACTAGGGGCGGTTTAATCGCGGCGCGAGGTTTGTAACCTAGTGGGCTAAGTCAAAAACGAGCAACAAAGAGTAAATCGCCCCTAGGCAGAACCCTTCGGGCAGCGCCTGTTTGGCATTGATGCTGCGTTATCGCCTATTTATGGGGAATAACCACACCACATAGGCGCTGCCTTGCCTAAATACCAAACAGACTGCTGCAAATTTAACCTTGAAAGGTCAACAGACCCTAGAGGTATTAATGCTTACGCCCTACTCCGTTGCGTACCATCTCTTGGCCGTTTTGAAAAATCTCTTCGGTAATTTCACGGGCTAATAAAAGTTGTTGCTTGTCATCAAACACCGCGACAAAACGGCTGCCGTCGGCATTATTAGTTGCCATGCCGACGCCTGCTACGCCAGTTAAACCTAAGCCGCCGTTTTCCACTTGCAGTAAAAAGCTTTCAAGTTCAGCGAGAGTGTCGATTGCGGTTAGTTTATTTTCCATTATGGTTACTCTGTATGTTGCTCGCCACGGCGAGTCTGTAAATAATATACAGTTATTTTACAGCACACAGTAAAAACTTAAACCACCTTATGGCAAAACAATAACAACGCGCTATGAAGCATCAGCATCATAAACTAAAAACCCCGCAAATGCGGGGTTTATGTATTAGCTTTGCTTCATTGTGCCTTGTTGTTCAAGGCGGGTATGCCAGCTGAATGCTTCTTCTAAAATATGAGGCGTATGGCCGCCACGTACACAAGCACGCTCGTAATAATCAAGCATGGCGTTGCGGTAATCTGGGTGCACACAGTGCTTAATGACTTCAATTGCACGTTCGCGTGGTGCTAAACCACGTAAATCAGCTAAGCCTTGCTCGGTTACTAAAATATCAACATCGTGCTCGGTATGATCAACATGGCTTACCATAGGAACAACGCTTGAAATAGCGCCACCTTTAGCAATTGATTTAGTTACAAACACCGATACATGGGCATTACGTGCAAAGTCGCCTGAGCCACCAATGCCGTTCATCATTTTAGTACCACACACATGGGTTGAGTTAACGTTGCCGTAAATATCAAACTCAAGCGCGGTGTTAATTGCAATAATACCCAAGCGACGCACAATTTCTGGGTGGTTCGACATTTCTTGCGGGCGAAGTACTAATTTATCGCGGTACTTTTCAAGGTTATTAAATACTTGCGCGTTACAACGCTCTGATAAAATAATTGAACACCCTGATGCAAAATCAAGTTTACCCGCATCAATTAAATCAAAGGTAGAATCTTGTAGTACCTCTGAATACATAGTGAGGTCTTTAAAGTCTGAGTCTAGTAAACCCATCATTACTGCATTGGCTATATTACCAATACCCGCTTGTAATGGTCCTAAGTTTGCAGGCATACGCTCTTGCGCTACTTCTTCTTTAAAGAAGTTAACTAAGTGACGTGCAATAGCGGCTGTATCTGCATCTGGGTCGGTTACAGTTGAAAATGAGTCACTTTGATTGGTAAATACAATACCCACAATTTTAGCCGGATCGATTGGAATAGCAGTGCTACCAATACGGTCATCTACTTTAACTAGCGGTACTGGTGTACGTGTAGGACGGTAAGATGGAATGTAAATGTCGTGCAGCCCTTCAAGCTCTGGCTGGTGTAACATATTAATTTCTACAATTACTTGTTTGGCAAAAATAGCAAAGCTGGCTGAATTACCCACTGACGTTGTAGGTACTATATGACCTTCTTCTGTAATAGCTACGGCTTCAATGACCGCTACATCTGGCATAGTTAGCTGGTGATTACGTAACTGTTCAACGGTTTCAGATAAATGCTGGTCAATAAACATGACCTCACCGTTATTAATCGCTTTACGTAATGTGCTGTCTACTTGAAATGGCATACGACGTGCTAACGCACCTGACTCAGTAAGTAACTTATCTAAGTCGTTACCTAATGACGCGCCCGTCATTAGGTTAATTTTCATTGGGTTTTCACGTACTCGCTCGGCAAGCGCACGTGGTACGGCTTTCGCTTCACCGGCACGAGTAAAACCGCTCATGCCCACGGTCATGCCGTCTTTAATAAATAAACTGGCCTGCTCTGCAGACATCACTTTGTTGTGTAAGTCGCTACGACGAATTCGTTCTAATTGCATTTGGAACCCCTTAAACCCCATTATTATTTGGGCGCTATTCTAAGTATTTCCGCATGCTTCGTAAGCTAGACCTAAGTCTCATTTACGCATTGTTGATATAAAAACATCGTAAAACGCCTTAATTTTGTACACTTAATAACTTAACTTATTGGTGCTAATGGGGTTAAAATACTAAAAAATTTAACTCAATCATTAAATCGCCCTAGTTAAATTTAAAACAAGACTCAATACAATCAATCACTTATTATTTTCACTAGGGAAGTTGAAATTACAAAGTGTATAAAAACAAAGCCATACATTGCGAAGCTTACAAAATAATAAACTGCTCATTCATTCGGCAGTAACCTTGTAAGGAATAAAATCTATAATTTAAGTATTAAGGAAAATACATGGATTTATCTGACGAAGAAATTAACTTTCTTTCAGGGCTGTTTGAACCCAGCCAAAGTACCGCATTATACACTGAAACAAAGCTTACAGTACAAACATCGATTCCAGACGGTATTGCGCATTTACTTGGGCAAGCTAAATTAACCTTACTGGCTGAAGTAGCTCACTACCAACTATGGTTTCCACTTCAATTTAAAACCGATGAATTAGGCCATTTCAGCACTGTGTTAGAAGCTCCCGAAGTGATTGATACAAAAGGGGTTCAACGCAGCTGGCGGCTAAGTGAATTAAATATTCAAAGCCAAGGTTTTGCATTGAATCTATATCCAGCACAGGGATATTTTTAAAACCCACATCCATACATAGTGAGCTTGATGATTTGCAAAATATGCAATTTATTTTACCTAACGAAGCGGCGATATCATTAGACCTAGAACCAGTTAGGCAGAGTAAGTGTGGCATAGCAGCAAAAATTAAACACATTCACCATGGTAAAGAGCAGCTAAGAGCGTATTTATTTGAAGTTCATAAACGTCAATTTTCAAGCTTATACCAGCTAGAGCACAAGCAACAAAAATTGGAATTATCAAACTAAAAAAGCCACACAATGTGGCTTTTTTAACTTATTTTATCGAGTGACTTTTACTTTAAGCGTTTGGCTACATCAGCTACACGTTCGCCGTATAAACGAGCCGTTTCTAAATCGCCTGATGGAATTGCAGATTCATCTGCATCAGTAGGTGATTGCACTAATACGCCAACTGAACCGCCTAAGTTATTGATGTCTTGACGAGTTGATTCCAGTTTATTGGCCGGTGGTAACCCTAGGCTTACCCAAATTCCACCATGTTGCGAAGCCAATGTTTGCATACTAATTAGGGTGACTTGTTTATCGCCATTTAGGCTGCCGCTATTAGTAAACCCGCCAAATACTTTGTCTTTCCACCCCATGGTAAACCAAACTTTAGAGGTAGCATCAACAAACTTTTTAAACTGCCAAGGATATGAGCCCATATAGGTAGGTGCGCCAAATATAATGGCATCTGCATTGTTTAATGCATCCCAATCGGTGTCTTTTATGTCGCCATTCTCATCGATTGCAATAAGCTGAGCGTTTGCTCCATCAGCTACAAATTCAGCCACTTTTTTGGTATGGCCATATCCCGAAAAATAAATAACCGCTACTTTACTCATGAACCTTCCTTTTGTTGTGATTTAATAAACACGCTTTAAATATAGTATGGCCGCTAAAGTTAAAATCAACTAAGCAGCGTGTTTAATTAAATTAGCCTGCGTGGCATTAAATTAAAAGGTACTCACTGCAATTTCTAAATTACTCACCGCACAGCCATACTGCGCAGCACTAATACGATGATATGCCGACTCAGGCGTGGTAGATAGGCTAATAATAAACTCACCTTGCTGACCAACAGCCGTTTGTTCTTGGCTAAGGCACATGGCTTGCGTTAAAGAGCGTAATTTTGCATCCGTTAAAATACTGCCAAAACGCTGAACTGGTAAAGGCGGTATTTTAATTGCTGGTAATGCTTGGCTAATACTGCGCTGACTTAAGGTAAAATCGTTATTTTTAATATCAATCACACTGCCCACAGGCCAATAAGAGTAACTATAGGTTTTAGTTTTAACCTGAGCTTGCCCTGTTGATTTAACCATCACTACTCCATTTTTGCCAATTACAGTCATTAAATTGCCAGCTTCAGATTTAATCACCACTAAGGCTGTGGTTTCGTCTACACCAAAACCGAATGTCGGCTGAGCTTTGTTTGCGTTTAAGTCGTCGAGCAAAGTGCCTAGTCTTAATGTACGGTTTCGCTCGCTAAAGTGTGTATCGAGTACACCGTAACTAAATGTGCCTAAACCCCCAAAGCGGTTGTAAGTTAAACTATCGCTGTTTGAGCGTTCACTGGGTGCATCAATGGCTTGTGCGCCTTCTTTCAATGCCGACAAGCTAGTGCCATTGGTGATCATCACCACATTCCCGGCGTGGGCTTGCCCACCACTTTGCACCGCGGTACCTGCACTTGTGCCTACAACAACAGGGCGAGACTGTAATGCTTTTGTCCAAGGGTAAGGCTGATTATTTTCATCAAATAATACTTTTCGGGTTAAGCTTTGATCGCCGCCATTAAACATAATACCGGTGCTATTATTGATTAGCTCTACTAAAGCGTCGGTGCCTTTTTTACACAGTTTATATTCTGCTTGGGTACGATCAGGGTAAATATGCTCGCGTTGATATAGCCCCATTTCTGAGTGCCTAAGCGTGGTTAAATCATCACACTTATTGGTGGTTATTGCTTTAGCAAGCGCAGGGGTTAATGCAAGCCATTGCGAATTTACATTAGGGAA
Source organism: Pseudoalteromonas sp. DL-6 (assembly GCF_004328665.1). NCBI lineage: Bacteria > Pseudomonadati > Pseudomonadota > Gammaproteobacteria > Alteromonadales > Pseudoalteromonadaceae > Pseudoalteromonas > Pseudoalteromonas sp. DL-6. The sequence continues at coordinate 1,202,142 of NZ_CP019770.1, read as the reverse complement.
GCTTAGTAATCCTTCGTAAAAATCAGCAGATTCATAAGGGTCTCTACTTGAGGCGGTAATGGCCAGCATACTCGGGTTGGAGTTATTAACTTTTAAACTACCTGATATAAACTGCAAAATCTCTGTCGCTGCCGATTCGCTATTAAGCGCGGTATTTACCCGCTCTTTTAGCCGTGTGTTGTCGCTTTGGATTTGCGCTACTTCAAGCATATCTATTACAAAATTGTATTCTTGATCCGATAAACTATTGAGCTGTTTGCTATCAATATCGCGCCACAACCATAACAGTTCTTTTTTCGATAACGTGGGCGATGATTTAGCCTGCATTGTTGCTAAATTTTTAATAGTATTGTTTTTAGCTTGGCTATTTTCACTAGGCCACTGTTGCTTTATTTGACTAATTTTAGTGTGAGAGAGCGCAAATACATTATGCGTTTTACCCGAAATTTGAGTATTTTTTTCACAGTTTTTAGGGCTTAAACTGGCACATGTTGTGAGAGCTCCCCCCACTAAAACAAGAGTTTGCTCTGACTGTTTAGCTAATAAATGGGTTGGAAATAAAGAAAAAAAAGCAATAACAAACGCAATTTCAGAGGGAAACTTAAAAGATAAGAACTGTGGTTTCATTATAATTGGCCTCATTTTATACTTACTTAACAGCCTAGTTAAATAGATTGAATAACTTGCTATCAGCGTTCCAGCGCGCAAAACTATCACTGCGTTAATGAATTTGTCAAAACGTTTTAATAAACTTGTTTTCACCCAATCAGCATTGACATATACCTATCAATAACTTACCTATTTGGAGCTGCCAAGCTTATTAGTTCAAATTAGTCCTATTTGGATATACCCCCTTCAGGGTGTATATGCTGCTTCATAGACTATTAATAAATAATATCACTATTGCATACTATGACTTACCTAAACACCTAACGAACTGCTGAAAATTCATTACCGATAAAACAAGCAAGAGCAGTTAAGAATACAATTGTCATAATTTTTAGCTCATCGTATATACTTGCGCGCTATTTTAGTCAGCGTTAAGCTAAGGCCTTATTTTCGTCATTATGGTCTATGTGCTCTATAGCCCGCAGAGATAATTCAACGTAAAGGTTTAATATGAATAACAGTAGTTACCCAATTGGTACGCCTGGTGAGAAGTGGAACAACCATAATAAAATCCAATGGCTTGCGGCACAAAAAATTAAGCGCAGTTATCAACAAGACGTCGTCACTTTAATTGATGAACTTAAAAGCACTCTAGAAGTACAGCAATACGGTGAGCTTAATTATGCCGCAGGTAGCTACCCTTTGTACGCGTTAAAAACTGTTAATTTTGATACAAACAAAGCCACCGTTTTAATTACTGGCGGCGTACATGGCTACGAGACCAGTGGTGTTCATGGCGCTTTAAGATTCGCTAAAACACTGGCAAATCAGTATGCTGAACACTTTAATATTGTAATTACCCCCTGTATTAGCCCATGGGGTTATGAAACAATTAATCGTTGGAACCCAGATGCGAACGACCCTAATCGCTCTTTTTATGAAGGCAGCCCAGCGCAAGAATCAGCGGCAGTGATGAGCTATGTGCAATCGTTAAACACGCGTTTAATTGCTCACATCGATTTACATGAAACAACCGATTCAGATAACAGTGAATTTAGACCTGCACTTGCGGCTCTTGAAGGCAAAGTAAACACCAACTGGAACATTCCTGATGGCTTTTATTTAGTGGCTGATAGCAACAAACCTGAGCCCGCTTTTCAAAAAGCAATTATTGAACATGTTGAAAAAGTAACGCATATTGCACCTAGCGATGAAAATCAGCAATTAATTGGTGTACCACAAGCGCAATTTGGGGTAATTAATTACGCGGCCCGTGATTTAGGCCTATGCATGGGATTTTCTGAAGCAGCGTATGTGACTACCACCGAGGTGTATCCCGACAGTGCAACCGCTAACCCTGAAGAGTGCATATTAGCGCAAGTTGCTGCAATTTCTGGTGCCTTAGACTACATTATTAATAAGTGATCGGTACACTGGATAATAAATAAAAGGAGCGGCTATTGAAATTTGAAAATAACTACGGCAGTTATAGCTTGCGCGTTGAGGGTAATATAGTTATTGGGCAGTTTAAAGGTAACTTAAATCCTGAGTTATTAAACCATTTTAAAGCCGCTCTATTAAATACCATTGAACCGTTTAAGCATTTACCCTGGGGTTATATTAGCCACTCCCCAGATGTGATTGCTGCTACCCCCGATGCAGAAAAAAACATGGTAGATGTAAGCCAAACAATGGGGACTAATAACTGTTTGATCAGTGCATTTGTTCTCACCTCTCCTATCGCTATAAGGCAATTACAGCGGATCATGCATGGCTCAGGTCGTGATGCTCATTTACAAGATTGCTTTTTTAATGATTTTCAAAGCGCCAAAGCATTTGTAACAAAGCAACTACCCTTAGCAGATTAAGATTATTAATTAGCTAAGGGTTTAAGGTTAATTTTTATAAAACTGGCTGTCTTTAGTAATAGTGATAGCGGGGTCTTCTTGCGAAGTGATCACAAAACTCAGCTTACTCACCTTGCGTGCTAAATCGTAGCCGTCTGCAGTCACCGTTACCGGCACACTTTTCATCAGCCCAGGCTCTACTAATATAGCATTTGGGCTTTGCAATGTAGCCGCCTCTAAACCGCTAATTGAAATTGAATAATGCAGCGGTTGCTGAGTTTTATTGATAATAGTAAGTGTGTAAGGGTTTTCAACTAAGCCTTCGTAATTTACCCGATACAATGCGTTTCTATCTCTAAGCACCGAAGCTTCTATGGGAGTGCGTTGTAACATCCAAGCAAACATAGATAAAATTAACAACCCAGTTAACGCCCCATAGCCTACAAGTTTAAGCCTAAATGGATTGGTTTTTTGCCCAGCCATTTGCTTTTCGCTGGCGTATTTAATTAAGCCTTTTTCGTAGCCAAACTTATCCATGGTGTCGTCACAAGCATCAATACATAAACCACAGTTAATACATTCATATTGCAAGCCATTGCGAATATCAATCCCTGCAGGGCATACTTCCACACATAAGTTACAGTCTACGCAATCACCTAAATTAAGCACTTTAGGATCGGCTTTGCGTTTACGTGGGCCGCGATTTTCTCCACGCTCGCTATCGTAAGTAACCACCAGCGTATCTTTATCAAACATCACCGATTGAAAGCGCGAATAAGGACAAGCCACAGTACACATTTTTTCACGTAAAAAGCCCGCATTTCCATAAGTACAAAACGCAAATAAAAATACCCAAAAACTGGTGATCCCAGACCACTCTAAATTTAACATTTCTAGGTACAAGGTTTTAGCGGGGATAAAATACGCTAAAAATGAGGTCGCCGTGAGCACTGAAATAACCAGCCAAGCACTGTGCTTAGTGATTTTTTTTCGCCATTTGGTAATATCCCACGGGCTCTTATCAAGCTTAATACGCTGGTTACGCGTACCCTCGATACGTTGCTCAACCCAAGAAAACATTAACATCCAAATGGTTTGTGGGCAGGTATAACCACACCATACTCTGCCAAGCCAGTTGGTAACAAAAAATAGGGCAAACGCTCCCACCATAAACAGCATGGCTAAAATCATAAAGTCTTGAGGGAGCAAAGTAAGGCCAAAAATAGTAAACTTTTGGGTGGCCACATCCAATAAAACCGCTTGCTGACCATTATATTGAACCCACGGAATGGCGATAAAACTCAGCATTAACAGCCAGCCTAAATTACGGCGTATACGTTGAAAAAAACCTTTTTGCTCGCGTATATAAATAGGCCCCTCTTCTTTATAGGGCTTAATGATCATGTCTTCTTCTTTAATATCAAACTTCATGCTACTTACTTCATAGTGACGGGTATTGAGCAAGTATTTGCAACTTTCAGACCACACTGAAAGATAACTTAAAACATTGATATTAAATGATTTTAAAAATAACACACAACCATAATATCGCGATATTTAGCGACTATCGCGATATGTCGCGAATTAGCTATTGCGGCGAAGCCCGAGTTTTTGCATTTTTGAGCGTAAGGTACTCTCTGGTAAGCCCAACTTATTTGCCGCGCCTTGTTCACCTGCAATTTTCCAATTACACAGTGCTAATACGCTGCTTATATGCTGTTTTTGTACTTCATCAAGTGTAAGCGTTGGGTTTATGGCGTTATCATCGCCCGCTTTAAGCGATTGACTTAACTGTAATGTAGAGTGTTTAGATAAAATAGCTTCTCGTTCGAGTACATTTTGTAGCTCTCTAATGTTACCTGGCCAGTCATAGGCTTGTAATTGTCTGATCGCTTTTTTACTTAACCCTTGTAATTGTTTACCTAAGCGCTTATTTATTTGCGCAATTAAGTTTTGACACAAGTACGGAATGTCTTCTTTTCGCTCTTTAAGTGCAGGCACATTAATGGGAAACACATTTAAACGGTAATATAAGTCCATTCTAAACTGCCCTGCTTGTACCATTTCCCACAAGTTACGGTTAGTTGCAGCAATGATGCGAATATCGACTTTTAGGGTTTGACCACCGCCAACACGTTCAAATTCACGCTCTTGTAATACCCGTAATAACTTACTTTGGGACTCTAATGGTAGCTCTGCAATTTCATCTAAAAATAAGGTGCCTTGGTCGGCAAGTTCAAAACGCCCTTTACGACGCTCGTTCGCCCCAGTAAAAGAGCCTCGTTCGTGTCCAAACAGCTCAGACTCTAATAAACTTGGAGTAAATGCCGCACAATTAACTTTTATAAACGCCTGCTCATTGCGCTTGCTTAATCTATGTAAGTTACGTGCCACCAGCTCTTTGCCAGTACCATTTTCGCCAAGAATGAGTACGGTGCTATCGGTTTCACTCACTAACTGTATTTGATCTAACATGCGTTGAAATACATCACTGCGACCAACTAGCCCAGAATCTTGCCAATCCTCATTAAGCTCGGCAATAAGGTAATCATTCTCATCTTTTAGCTGCTCGCTTAGGTGCTTTACTTGAGCTAACGCTTCGTGCAACTGAGTTTGCGTTTGCTGTTGTGCTGATATATCGCGAAATACTGCTACAGCACCAATGAGCTGGTTATTTTTATAAACGGGAGTGGAGGTGTACTCAACGGCAAAGGCACTGCCATCTTTGCGCCAAAATACTTCGTTTTTTACTTCGCGGCGTTTGCCATCAAACATAGTGCAATAAATTTGGCACTCATCGGCAGGGTAAGGGGAGCCATCGGCATGGCTATGATGATGATATTGGTGTATTTTTTTTCCTAATAATTCATCGGCCGTCCACCCAGTCATTCGCTCTGCAGCTGGGTTTACAAATACCGCATTGCCGGATAAATCAAATCCGTATATGCCCTCACCCACCGCATTAAGCAATAAGGTAGGATCGTTTAAAAAGTTTTTTATCATAATACAACCTCGCGAAATATCGCGAGCATTATGCCAATTTTATCCTGCTTTAGCACTTAATAATGGCTAAATAACGCCTTAATATTTATTTTGGCTTCTAAACGCGCTGCAATTAAATATAAGCCAGCTAATTTACGATGAATAAACAATGCATCCACAGGAGGCGTATGCCACTGCTGCGACTGTGCGCTTAACTGTAATCCGGCATCTTTGATGTTGCTAGCAAGCTCACTGTTTTTAAAATCAAACTCACCATTATAGCGAAGTGGCTCGCAAGCCATTAAAAATAAATCAATTACTCTTTCTTTATAGTCATCTTTTAAAGCGTCTTTAAAATAGCCAATAGCAGTGGCAGCCTTGAGCACGCCTTCACGATCATTATTACTGCCAGCTTTAAACAGGGCTAAATAAGCATCACTAAGAGTAGCCGTAATTTCTCGGGTGGCACCAAAATCAAATAACACAATTTTTTGTGACTCTGGTTGGTAATGGTAATTAGCAAAGTTGGGGTCGGTTTGAATTACCTTAAACTCAAACATTTCTTTAAAGAACAAATCAATTAGTTGCTCTGCAACATGACTTCGCTCAGCAGCGGGTAAATCACAAATGGCTTCTATGGGTTTGGCATCAACATACTCCATTGTAAGCACCTGTGTAGTGCTGTGCTCTACATACACACTAGGCACTTTAAAGTGGGGGTTAGTCGATAATAAGGTTTTATAGCGTGCTAAATACTGTGCTTCTAGGGTGTAATCAGCCTCAGCTAATAACTGTGCTTTCGCTTCTTCAACTAAGGGTTTTATATCCAATTCTTTGGGCAATAATCGCGATAAAGTAAGTAAAGTGATCACGTTATCCACATCGCTCACCACACTTTTTGCAATACCTGGGTATTGAATTTTAACCGCTAATTGAGCACCATTTTCTTTATAAGCCAAATGGACCTGCCCAATTGATGCTGCTGCAAACGGCCTCAGCTCAATATGAGAAAAACGCGATAACCAGTCATCCCCCCATTGCTCTTTTAGCACGCTCACTAATTGCTTATGTGGCATTGGGTTGGCATCGGCACGCAACAAAGACAGTAACTGAGCAAGCTCGGGGGTTAATAAGTCGCCTGCATCCATTGAAAGCAGTTGCCCAAGCTTCATTGCCGCACCGCGAAGATGCGATAGCTGAGTGGCTAAATTTTCAATATTTTTCGGCTGGAGTAATAAGCTTTTATTATCCCAGCCTTTACCACTAAGCGCACTTTTGGCACCACCTACTAACATATTTGTGGCAACACCGGTGGCTAATGAGCCTAACTTTGCAAATCGTGAAAGTCGAGAGGTGGGAACGGATCGCTCATTAGCCATAATTAACCTAATCTATTAATAATAAGGTCAACTTATACGTTTTATTGCGCTTATTGGATCTAAATTATAACCTAGGCACTAGCTTAATAGCACCTTCGACTACTTTTAAATCTAAGGGTAAATTACTTAACAATGCCATTTTAGGGTCGTTCATATTTAACTTATAAACAGGGTTAACCGCTAAAAAGGCATTCATGACATCCATCGCCTCATTATCTAATAACCCTAAATTACCTTTAAAGCCACCGGCATCAATACTTGAATCGAGTAACTTAACATTACGTAAAAATACGGCTTTTTTCTCGCTATCATAAAAAGGCGTGCCTTGTATTTGTAACTTTAAACGCACAGTGTACTTTAATGCAAAGGCATTTATTTCGGCGCTCGAATCAGCACCTAATAAAACATAATCACTGTTGTCGGGGCCAATATTAACGCTTAAATCATTCACATCAAATTGGACTGGTAGCCCCATCAGACTGACTTTTTCACTTAATTTAGGTAACTCTTTATTTAGTAATGACTCAACCTCTGAATTTGTAAATGAATAAACCGAAATACCCTGAGTGCTGTTACAGGCAGTTAAAAATAATAGTGAAATAAAAACAAAAATTTTCATGCAAAACCCTATTCATTAATCGTCTTGGCAGTAAGTAGCCATAATAAAAAACCGCTTTAATAGCGGTTTTTTTATTTTAGTTGATAAAAGTCATTGCGCTTACTTTACAGCAAAAATAACTTTTAACCTGGCTAGTGTGTCAGTTTTGACTGAACCTTCGCTGAGCGCTATTAATTGCTTTAAATAATAGTTTAAATCAGCGTGGTCACCACGGTGTTTGTCATCTAGCATTGCCACTTGCTCAACCATTCTCTGCGCTGAATCATGCGAACTGACGTTAGCCAGTATTTCCATACGCGTGAGCAACTGCTCGGTACTTAATGCCGTTTTTACCGCACCAGTAAACTGGCTTGGCACCGGCTCATTATTCTCAAGCGCAACAAATAATGCGTCTAAGTTAGCCTGCTCATTTTTGGCAACTAACCCTGTTAGCTTTTCATCTATGGCTGACAACAAAGCGGATACTTTAGGCGTTAACGATTTAAATGGCATATACCCTTTAACTTTGGTTTGCAGATCAAGTAACTGGGCTTTACCTTCAACACTATTTAAAGCCGCCTCTAGCTCATTAAGTTCAGCTGTAGCCTGCTTATCTGACTCACCTTGCTCGCGTTTTTGCTGCTCAAACTCTTCGCTGCGTTTAGTGAATGTTGCATCATTAAACTCACGGAATTTTTGCCACAGTGCATTCTCAGCTTTTAAGCCTGCAAAACCTATGGTCTGCCATTGTTGCTGTAACTGCTTTAACTGCTGACACGCCTCTGCTAGATTGTCACTTTGCGATAGCTGTTGCGCCTGCTCAACAAGCTCATTTTTAAGTGCAGCATTGCCTTTGTGAAACGCATTAAGTGAAGATACAACAAGCTGTTGCTCTGCCTTGTAACGCTCGTTTAATACTCGGTATGTTTTAGGATCAACTTTACCTACGCTACGCCATGCTTTTTGTAATCGGTTATAGTGACTTTCAAATTGTTTCCAATCTAAATCAGCATCCTCTGTCGCTTGTAAGTGCAGCGAATGCATTTGCGCTATTAGTTGCTCACGCTCTACTTTAGCCGCTTCTCGCTGGCTTTCTTGTTCTGCAAAATAACTGCGACACGGTGCAAACAGAAGCTCAATTTTTTCATCAAACTCATTACCTTGCTGCTTTTCTTGCTCTGTATCAAGGCGACCTAACTCGTTCCAACGCTTTCGCAATACTTTAACTTGATCCGCACGCTGTTGCGGATCGTTACAAGGCTCATCAACTAACAGTGTTACTTCTTCTAAAAGTGCAGCGCGCTTAGGAGCCGCTGCATACTTTTGCCAGTCTTTAGCATCGGCTAATTGCGCTTCTAGGTCGGCTTTTAAGTTAACCAGTGGCTGTTGATACTTTTCAGTTAAGGCATTGTATAGCTCTTCGAAGCCCTTAAATACGCCAAATGCAACATTAAAACGACCTTCTTCAATCAAGCGTTTAACATCGCGCGCTTTTCGCTTAGCTTGGCTCTGGGTTTTTTCTAGCGGCTTTGTCAGTTCGCTCATTGCGGCTAAAAACTGCTTCTTATGCGCATTAAGCTGAGTTTTGAATGACGCTTGTAAATCAGTGCTAAGTACATTTAGGTGACTACGTGCAGTTTTAAATGTGTCATTGAACGCTGTTAACTGTTGATCGTAATCGCTAAGTTGCTCTGCAGGTTTTATTTCACTAAGCGCATTGTAGGCAATTTTATATTCTTTAATCGCCGCAGTTAGCTCAGGCAACTTAGCAACTTGTGAGAATAGCTGCTCAAGCTTATTAATCACTTGTTTTGATTGCTGATCAGCCACCATTTCCGTTTTATCTAGCGTGTCTTTCGCTTGCGCTACTTTTGCATTAAGCCAGTCTTGCTGAATTTGCTCTGGCGTTTCTAATCCTAACTGTAATGCATTTTCAATTTCTTCACTCAACGCTTCTAACGTGGCTAATGCTAAGACTTGGCGCTGTTGTTGCGCTAAACGTTGCTGCTCTATTTCGTGCTGCGCTTTCAATGTGGCAATGTGAACATCAAGCTTATCGGTAATTGAAATATATTTAGCATCAAGGGTTTTTACATGTTCTTCGTTTAGCCATTTTAACTCTAGTGCTTGCCACTGTGCCATAAGTTCGGCGGCTTGTGGGTCAACAATAGCGTAGTCGTGTTTATCACGCAGTGCATTAAGCTTGGCTAAAATAACGCGGGTAGCATTTTCAACTTGCGCTGGCATTTCAAGCGCTAAACGCTCGTTTTCAAGATGGCTTTCAAGGGCCGTTTTAGCTTCACCTTGAGCATGCTTTAACAAAGCTTTAGTTAACTGCTGAGTAATCACTAAGTCAACTAACTGCTTTTGCAGCTCTTCATTGGCTTCTTTAAAGGCTTTTTCAATCAGTTTAGGGTTTGCTAGGCGTTTTAATAACTTTACTCTTACTTGTAACTCTTTTTCTGCAAATGCCAGTTTTTCAAGGGTTTTAACCGGTGCAAAACGTTCAATGTACTCATTTTTAATCTGCGCCGATAAGCTACTTTCACTGTTTAATACAGCAGACGATATTTGCTGCTCAGCTACATCTTTTAATGCCTGATCTTGCTTGTAAGCTTTCCACCAAAGCGGTAAATCGTTTACTTTTTGCAGTGCTTTACGGCGAATTTCAGCCGATGAGTCTTCAAGCGCTAAGGTACTTAAAATTGTTACGTCGCGTGCTACATCAAGTTTTTCAATCGCATCTAAACGAACTTGTTGCTTCGGGTGTTTCCATTTTGGTGTAAAAAGGTGTTTAAAGATCATTTTCACTGAACCTAGCTATTTCGTTATCTGATTTAAATTCTTTTTGTAGTTGCGCTTTGGTTTTTTGGATCATTTCTCCATCTGCACCAATGGTAAACTGCTCGTTTGATTGTGCTACTTTTGCTTGATACAACATCACAAGTTGCACTGTTTGTTGTTTTTGTTCATCTGATAAAGGTGTGCCATCTGGCCACTTTCCTGTTGATGCACCATATTGCAGACGCTCAAATAATTCTGGAGTAATATTCTGTACTAGGTTGTCAATATTCATGTCATTTTTTCTTTTTCAGAGTCACTAAAATAATACGGTTAATAAGGTACCAAATACAGCCAATGCCTATGGCTGAGGTATACGCATACCACTGAAGTGTTTTTTCTTGAGGTTGTAGGAAGTACAAACAAAAGAAGCCACCTAAAAATAAGATCAGCGCTAAAAAGGAGTGGTTCATAAACATTTGCTGCTTTTTAATTCGCTGCTCACGTTGAAGTTGTTGAACTTGCTCGGCATTTAATTCAGCAACGTTACTTTGGCAATGTGGACACTGCGGATGTTTATCTGAAATTGATTTTGCACATTTGGGGCAACGAATAATCGCCATACATCTCTCTCCATACTACGCATAAAAAAAGCGCCTTTCGGCGCTTTTCATTGTACTTGTTTTATTGCTCTTTGTCTTTTTTGAATTTAACCCAATAGTTCATATTAGGTTATTAGGGTCTGTTTTTTCAGCGTCTTTAGATTGCTTTTCAAGACGTTTTTCCCAGAAAGTGGCGTTTTTAATCCCTAATTTAACGGGATCAAACGTAATTTCTCCACCTTTTTTCTTCTGGTCTTCATAATCACTCAAACATGTTAAGGCCGGTTTAGCGACAAAGAAAATAGCTAATATACCCAATATGTTGATCCATGCCATTAAACCAACGCCTATGTCGCCAATAGTCCAAATATAACCTGAGCTATTAACCATGCCGTAGGCTACCATAAACATAATGACAAGTTTTACGGCTACAAGCGGAATACTTCCTTTAAAGTAGCGGTTTAAGTACGCGATATTAGTCTCTGCAATGAAGTAGTAAGCCAGTATGGTGGTAAAAGCAAAGAAAAATAAGGCGATGCCTACAAACGCTTCCCCAAAGCCACCAAATACACTAAACAACGACATTTGGGTGAACGCTGCTGAGCCCACTTCAGTTGCTGCATCAACGTTTTGTACAATGAATTGACCCGCAGGTAATTCACCAACAATGTTGTATTGCTGCGTTATTAAAATCATTAATGCCGTTGCTGTACATACAAAAAGTGTATCAACATAAACAGAAAAAGCTTGAACTAAACCTTGCTGTGCAGGGTGATCAACTTCTGCCGCAGCCGCTGCATGAGGGCCTGTACCTTGGCCCGCCTCATTTGAGTATATTCCACGCTTAACACCCCAGCCAATTGCGGCACCAAAGCCTGCTTGAGCTGTAAATGCATCACCAATGATGAGCGAGAAAATGCCCGGTATTTTGTCTAAGTTTATAAATACCACAATTAAGGCCAGTACGATGTAACCAAGCGCCATAAATGGCACAACAATTTGCGTAAAATTAGCGATGCGTTTTATACCACCAAAAATAATAAATGCTAAAACAATAAGAATAATAGCCAACGCAACCAGTTTAAAGCTGCCTACGTCACCAAAACTTGTAGAGACCATAGTGCCATCACCAAATACTTGAGTGAATGCATTACCTACAGCGTTTGCTTGTACCCCTGGTAAGAAAACCCCACAGGCTATAATTGCAGATACAGCAAATAAAACAGCCAGCCACTTTTGTCCTAAACAACGGTCAAAATAATACGCTGGGCCACCGCGGTATTGCCCGTCTTCTTCTAATTTATAAATTTGACCTAATGTTGATTCTGCGTATGCAGTGCTTGCACCTAAAAAAGCAACAACCCACATCCAAAAAATAGCACCTGGACCACCAAAACCAATTGCGGCTGCAACACCGGCAATATTACCAACCCCTACTCGGCCAGATAACGAGACAGCAAGGGCTTGAAAAGATGAAATCCCTTTCTCTGAAGTGTTAGGGCTAAATAATAGCTTACACATTTCTTTAAAATGTCTAACTTGAGCAAATCGAGTTAGCACTGAGTAAAATAAGCCTGCGCCTAGGCATAAATAGATGAGTGCATTACTCCAAACAACATCATTAACGGCGCTTACAAAAGCTTCCATGAACATCCTCACAGTTATATTTATTATTATTAATTACCATACTCTGCTATTCAGAATACCTGTCATAAGCTTTACGAAATAAGGGGTTAATCTTTTCCGTCTTTCTTATTGTTTAATTTATATTAACTTAAGTACCCAACCTTGTTAACAGTTAATTTTCAAAACAACTCACTATAGACTTGTCGATGACGTTTTACGCAGTGCAGGTTGATATAGACTATACGGTATTAAATCTGCCGAGAAGGTGTATAGGAACGTTTTGGTGCTGTGGTGGGTAAATTAATTTTATTTTCTGGTACGCCCGGTTTAGCTTAAAATAAAAAGGGTATCAATATTATTGATACCCTTTAAAACAAACGTTTTATCTTAAGTTGTCTACAACATTAACAATGGCTGCTAAGGTATCTTGACCAAATTGATATGAACGGCGATCTGACCAGCCGTAATCTGGATCTGGTAAGTCATTATTATCTTTAAATGGCATTTCAACTGTGTAAGTAAGCGCTTTAAATTCTTCAGCGGTCGCTGATGAACCTACTGTTAAGTTAGCTTGACCTGGTTCGTCTTTATCGTAGCCATGAGTATCTTGAAACTCTGGAGTAATCGTTAAAAGCGCGGCTTTAAAGCTATCTTCTAAACCTTTTAAGCGTGCATCATAGCTTGGTATACCTTCGCTACCGGCAACAAAGTTATATGGAATAGCTTCATCCCCGTGAATGTCTAGGTGCATGTCTAAGCCTGCTTCGCGCATTTTATTAAGCACCAAGTAAACTTCAGGGCTGTTTTCCATGCTTGGCGTTTGCCATTCACGATTTAAGTTAACCCCTTTAGCATTAGTACGTAAGTGACCACGTGCACTGCCATCTGGATTCATGTTTGGTACTACATAGAATACCGCTTTTGATAGTAAGGCTGCAGCATGTGGGTCTTCATCGTCAAGTAGCTTGTGTAATAAGCCTTCTACAAACCACTCTGCCATAGTTTCACCTGGGTGTTGGCGAGCGGTAACCCAAATGACTTTTTTATCTGCACTTGGCTGGCCAATCTTAAGCACGCTCATATCACGCCCATCTAGGGTTTGACCTAGTGTTTCTAGTTGGCAAATTTCTTGGCTTTGCGCCCATGCTAATAAGTCTAAATGACGGTCGTAGCTATAAGGAGCGAAATAGGCGAAGTAAACGCTGCTGCACTCAGGCTCAAGCTCAAATGTTAGTGTGCCATTTTCATACGAAGACGGTACACGAAACCATGTTTGACGGTCATATGAGGCAACCGCTTGGTAGTCTACCCAACCGTCTGGATATGCAGACTTATCAAGGTTATTAATATTTAACTGATGTAGTTGATAAGGCGTTGTTTCAAGACGAAAGTGAAACCACTGATAAAACTCAGACTGATAATCTTTATTAATTTCTAACTGAATATTTAACGGATCGGTGGCTTCAATAACTTTAATATTACCACTGTCAAAATTGCTACTGATTTTCATTACAACAAACCTATTAGTTAACTGTGTATCTTGACCAAGGGATTTAGCCAAGAGGTAAGTACGTGTTCATGCACTTTAAACGGCTATTACTACGTACCCAATTTAATAAAGCGTACCATAACCGCTTCACTTTAAAAATCTTCAGACCTAAAAAAGCCAGCAAGTGCTGGCTTTTCTTAATTGCTCATGTGTTTATCGAGGTAAACTTGGGAATGAGACTTCTGCCATGTCGCGCATACAGCGAACTACCTGACAGCTATAACCAAACTCATTGTCGTACCATACGTAAAGTACAACACGGTTGTCATCAACAATCGTTGCTTGAGAATCAACAACACCTGCGTAACGGCTACCTACTAAATCGGTAGATACAATTTCAGTTGACGCTGTGTAATCGATTTGATCACGTAGGTCTGAGTGAAGTGCTGTTTCACGTAAAAACGCATTAAGCTCTTCAACCGTCGTGCTCTTTTCAAGATTCAAGTTTAAGATAGCTAACGATACGTTTGGTGTAGGTACACGGATAGCGTTACCTGTTAGTTTACCTTCAAGCTCTGGTAATGCTTTAGATACCGCTTTTGCTGCACCTGTTTCAGTGATAACCATGTTAAGTGCCGCAGCACGACCACGACGTTCTGCTTTGTGGTAGTTATCAATTAAGTTTTGGTCATTAGTGTATGAGTGAACTGTTTCCACGTGACCATTCTTAATACCAAACTGATCGTTTAATGCTTTCAATGTTGGTGTTATTGCATTAGTTGTACAGCTTGCAGCACATACAATTTTATCTTCAGGTAAAATATCTTGGTTATTTACACCGTAAACGATATTTTTAATGTTGCCCTTAGCTGGCGCTGTTAATAATACTTTTGCAGCACCTTTAGATTCTAAGTGTTGACCAAGACCAGCTTCATCTTTCCAAATACCAGTGTTATCAACAACAAGTGCGTTTTCGATACCGTAAGCGCTGTAATCAACTTCGCTTGGCGAATTAGCGTAGATAACTTGAATGTAGCTACCGTTAGCTTTAATTGCATTGCGCTCTTTATCAATGGTAATTGAACCATTGAACGGGCCGTGGATAGAATCACGACGCAATAAGCTTGCACGTTTTTCTAAATCGCCGTCTTTACCACCACGCACAACAATAGCGCGTAGGTTTAAATCCGCATAAGGGCCTGACTTTTCAATTAACAAACGTGCTAATAAGCGACCGATACGACCAAAGCCGTAAAGTACTACGTCACGTGGCGCTTTAGGCTCAGAATCAACAATTTCAGCTAGCTCGTCTTTAACAAACTCTTCTACTGAACGGCCATTCGCAGCATCTGTGTATAAATAGCTGTATGCTAATTTACCAATATCGATACGGGCAGAATTTAATTCCATTTTGCTGATAGCTTCTAAGAATGGGAAGCTTTCACGTAGGCGAAGTTTAGTTCCTTCAAACTGGGCTACTGATTTGTGAGACTTAATAATATCAATAGTGCTTGAGTTTACTAATGGACGGCCGTAAACAGCGATTTCAATACCACGATTACGGTACAATTTACCAATAATTGGTTGCATGCTTTCAGCGTAATCTTGACGTTCTTGCCAGCTACTTGTGTATTCTAACTCGTGAGATGAGGTCATTTTTTTTACCTAATTAAACAATTTTGAACGGATAGCCTAAGAATGTATCGAATTTTGAGAGCAACACATTCCTTCGGGCAGGCCTATTCTAATTTAATCTCATTTTATTCTCCACTGTTAGAGACTAAAGTTTAGGCTAGAATAATATTTTATTGATAATTGAGAGGCTCGGATGGTTTTTAAGCGCATAACCCTCACTTTTGCATTGTTGCTTGCAGGGTGCGAAGAATCTTTTACCGTTGAAGATGTTTGTGCGCAATCACCCGCCATTTGCAATGATCTTAACCACGATAGCCACTGTAAGGCACAGCGAGAGCGTACTATTTTTTCTCGCTACCGCGAATCCTTACAACCAACCGATGAGCACAAGTATCAATTACTCAAGGCGTTTGAGCATTACAACCAATGTATCGGCTTAGCTGCTAATATCCAGCATATAAAGCTAAAAGGTAAAAGGTAAAACCACCGCCCGTCGACGAGCATACCTCACTAGTAATAAAGAAATGGCACGTATTTATCAGCAAACACAAGCAACCACTCACCCTGGCCTACTCTATTACCATTGGTCAAGAAACAATGATGAAACAGCACTCACCCGGTTACTTGCTCTAGAAAATACTGCTGAGGTGGAAACGAGTGCTGAAATGCAATTTTACTTGGCGTCTTATTATATTAAAGTTGATGAACACAAAGCGATTGGTTTTTTATACAACACACTGCGTTAAATCAAGCTAAGCAAGTACCTGATCCAGAAATATACACCTCTTTAATTAGCCTTTTTTACAAGCATCATCAATATAAGCACGCGTACATTTTTGCCAAAATAGCAGAGCTCTCTGGGATAAAAAATATCGACATATTATTAATTGAGCAGCAGTTAATAGCACAAGGAAAGAATTTAGAGAGTTTAGATAGGTTAGCCGAGCAGACTTTGCAGCAAATAGCTCAAGGAAAGTTTATTTCCCCCCGGAAATAATACAACAGATACAAAAAAGGCAGCTTGCGCTGCCTTTTTGTTTATTTTTTGCTTGTGCCTACTTCGACACGGGTCTTTAACTTTTGTCCCGGTCTAAAAGTAACTACGCGACGTGCTGAAATTGGAATGTCTTCTCCCGTTTTCGGATTACGTCCCGGTCTTTCTTTCTTATCTCGAAGATCAAAGTTACCAAATCCAGAGAGCTTAATCTGCTCGCCTTTTTCAAGCGCTGAGCGGATTTCTTCAAAAAACGCTTCAACTAAATCTTTGGCATCTTTTTTATTGATCCCGAGCTTTTCAAATAGGTGTTCAGCTATGTCGGCTTTAGTAAGCGCCATATCTAGTCCCTCAACGATGCATTAAACTGTTCGGCCAGTGCGGCCACCACGTTATCAACTACCTGATTGATATCTTTCTCTTCGAGTGTTCTATCAACCGCCTGCAGTGTTAGAGCAATCGCCAAACTCTTATAATTTGGCTCAATACCTTTGCCCTTATACACATCGAATAAGTTTAGGTCAACCAATTGATTTCCGCCAACTTTTCCGATGACGTTTAAAATATCACCAATTTTAACGCTGTCTTGTACTAAAATAGCGATGTCGCGGCGATTTGATGGGAATTTAGACACCCCTACAGCCTGCGGTAAATTTCTTTTTTCTAATGCCGACATTTCAATTTCAAACACAAAAGTAGCATTGTTGATATCTAACGATTTTTGCGCTTGAGGATGTAATGCGCCAAAGAAACCTACTTTTTTACCATCAACGTAAATAACGGCAGACTGACCCGGGTGAAGACCATCCGATTGCTCAGCTTTAATTTCAAAGCGGCTAACATCGTTGGTAATTGCAAGTAATGCTTCAACATCCCCTTTTAGGTCATAAAAATCAACGTTACGTTTTTCTTCAACCCAATGCTCACCATGAACCAAACCAGTAATAACGCCACCAATAACAGGCACTTGGTATACACCATTTTCAGCATTTTCATCACTGATAAACTTAAGGCCGTGTTCAAATAAGCGAATACGAGGTTGTTGGCGGTTTTGGTTATACGCAACAGATGAAAGCAACCCTGGCATTAAACTTACACGCATCGCTGACATTTCAATTGAAATTGGGTGCGGCAATACCAATGCATTACACTCAGGGTGTAAAATAGCTTGCGCTTTAGGGTCAACAAAACTGTAAGTAATGGCTTCTTGATAGCCACGTGTTACTAAGGCATTACGAAAACGGCTCAGGGCAACAGTTGACTCATCATGCGTGGTCATTTTCAGTTTTGCAGTTGGTGCAACATTAGGAATGCTGTTATAACCGTATACACGTGCAACTTCTTCAATTAAATCTTCTTCGATACGAATATCAAAACGGTAGCTTGGTACATCAGCACTCCAGCTATCATTGTCAAATTTAACATCAAGTCCTAAACGCGTCAGAATATCGGTTACTTTCGCATCTTCAATATGATGACCAATAACGCGGTCTAAACGTGAACGACGTAAACGTACTTCAGTTACCTTTGGTAACTTATCAGCAGCCACAGCTTCAACAACAGGACCCGCTTCACCACCAACAATTTCAAGCAGTAACGCTGTAGCGCGCTCCATTGCATCATGTTGTAGAGCAAAGTCTACACCACGCTCATAGCGATGAGATGCATCGGTGTGTAAACCGTAGCTACGTGCTTGACCAGCAATGGCAACAGGGTTAAAGAATGCGCTTTCTAACAGAATATCAGCTGTTTTGTCAGTAACGCCAGATTGCTCACCACCAAAAATACCAGCAATGGCTAGCGCTTTATGATGATCAGCAATCACTAATGTCGATTCATTTAACTTTGCAGTGTTACCATCAAGTAAAACTAATTCTTCACCTGCGTTTGCACTACGTACTTTAATTCCACCCTCAATCGCATTTAAATCAAATGCATGCATTGGGTGACCAAGTTCTAATAATACAAAGTTAGTCACATCAACAACCGGATCGATTGAACGTACACCACTACGGCGTAGCTTTTCAACCATCCATAAAGGAGTTTCAGCATTAAGGTTAATGCCTTTGATAACACGCCCTAAATAACGAGGACAAGCCTCATCGTTAACCAACTCAATTGATACTTTATCTTCAATTGTCGGTGCTACCGCTGGAATACTTAATGTATTAACATCAATGCTGTTCAGTACGCCAACTTCGCGGGCAAGGCCTTTAATACCTAAACAGTCACCACGGTTAGGGGTTAAATCTACATCTATGATGTTGTCATCTAACCCTAAGTATTCGCGTAAATCTGTGCCAATCGGCGCGTCAAGCGGCAATTCCATAATGCCATCGCCTTCTTCGCTAATGCCTAGCTCATCAAACGCACACAACATGCCGTGTGATGGTTGACCACGAAGTTTGGCCTTTTTAATTTTAAAATCACCTGGTAATACTGCACCAACAGTGGCAACAGCAACTTTAATACCTTGGCGGCAATTTGGTGCACCACAAACAATATCAAGCAGTTCATCACCACCAACATTAATTTTTGTTACACGTAGTTTATCTGCATCAGGGTGCTGACCACATTCAACCACTTCACCTACAACAACACCATTAAATTTGGCTGCTGCCGGCTCTACGCCATCTACTTCTAAACCAGCCATTGAAAGCTGTTCCGAAAGAGCTTGCGTATCAATTGCAGGATTTACCCACTCTCTTAACCACTTTTCACTAAATTTCATTTTATTTCTTCACTCTTAACGGAACTGGTTTAGGAATTTTAAGTCGTTTTCGAAAAACGCACGTAAATCATTTACGCCGTAACGCAACATAGTTAAGCGCTCTACACCCATACCAAAAGCAAAACCGGTGTATTTTTCAGGATCGATACCAACAGACTTAAGTACGTTAGGGTGAACCATGCCACAACCTAAAACTTCTAGCCATTTACCGTCTTTACCCATTACATCTACTTCAGCTGAAGGCTCTGTAAATGGGAAGAATGAAGGACGGAAACGAATTTCCATATCTTCTTCAAAAAAGTTACGTAAAAAGTCATGTAAAATACCTTTGAGCTCAGTAAAGCTAACGTCCGTATCAACCATTAAACCTTCCACCTGATGGAACATAGGTGTATGTGTTTGGTCGTAGTCATTACGGTATACACGCCCTGGTGAAATTATACGAAGCGGCGGCTGCTCTGTTTCCATGGTACGAATTTGCACACCACTAGTTTGAGTACGCAACACCAACTTAGGATTAAAGTAAAAAGTATCGTGGTCGGCGCGAGCAGGATGGTGCTCAGGAATATTTAGCGCATCAAAGTTATGAAAATCATCTTCAACTTCAGGGCCTGATTTAACTTCAAAGCCTAATTCACCAAAAAAGCTTTCAATACGCTCAATTGTACGTGTTACTGGGTGAAGGCCACCAGAGGGCATAACGCGCCCTGGTAAAGTTACATCGATAGTTTCAGCAGCTAGTTTTTCTTCAAGTGCTTTACTCGCTAAAAGCTCACGCTTATCATTAATTGCGCTTTGCACATCTTGCTTAGCTTGATTGATTACCTGGCCTGCTTCTTTGCGTTCTTCAGGAGCAATTTTACCCAGTGTTTTAAGTAAGCTGGTGATCTCGCCTTTTTTACCAAGGTAGTTAACCCTGATCTCTTCTAGTTGCGCGATTTCACTGGCACTGGCAACTGCCTCAAGTGCTTGCGCTAATATATTTTCTAAGTTCATTCGATACCTGATCTTTCAAAGAAGGTGATTACAATTTAGTTAGCTAATGATAACTGAAAGCAGGGTCTAGATTCTAGACCTACTACAGCTTTAGCGTTGATTTTATGAAAGGAATAGTTAATTTTCGCTGTGCAGCCATGGATGCATGATCTAATTTGTCTAATACATCCAATAAAGCGCGCATATCACGACTTAAACGGGTTAATAAAAACCGCGCACATTCGTCGCTAAGTTCAAGTCCACGCATGTTCGCACGTTTAACCAGCGCTTGTGCTTTATCATCATCACTCATAGAACGAATTTGAAAAGTGGTACCCCACTTCAAACGTGATTCTAAATCGGGCAAGCTAATATTAAGCATATTTGGCAGTAAATCAGCGGTTACTACCAACATTTTATTAGGCTCATTAAAGCGATTAAAAAAGTTAAATAACGCTTTTTCCCATGCATCATTACCTGCCACTAGGTGAACATCATCAATACATAATACATCTAGCGCCTCAAGTCCATCTAAAACCATCGGGCCAAAATGTAGAACTTCTCGCATTGATAGCAGCATATTAGATAAGCCGCGCTCTTGGGCTTGAATACAGGTGGCGTATAACAAATGGGATTTACCTGAGTCTCCTAAGCCACACAAATAAGTATACTGAAAAGCATGAGTAAGCTTAGCAAAACTATCTTTTAGATGGCTTACCTCTAATGAGTCTTCTCCACCAAAATAAGAGGCAAATGTTTCATCATCCGGTAAAGTAACCGGTAGCGCCATTTGCATTGGCTCTTGAGTTAGCATTAGTTTTCAACCCATTGATACTCTAGGCTTTGCTTGTCAACTATGTGATAAAAAGCACGAGGGTCAACATAATCTTTAAAGGCATTATCAAGACCAAGGGCTTTTTTAAGGTCGTTAACAGTGCCAGTATGATCTAGCTTAAATTCAACCGAATCGGGAGTTTTACGTATGATAACCGCTTGGGTTACAACACTTAGGTTGAGTAGACGGCGCTTTGCCAATTCTATATCCACAAAGGTATCAGTCCCTTTTAAGGTCAAATTAGCAGTACGCTGTTCATAATACGCATTAGGATCGATGGCGTATTCGCCAGCTAAACCTTGTGCTAAATCATCAAGCATTTGCGCAACGATTTGCTGTCTATAGCCAATAATTCGGTTAGATTCAAACATTTCATCATTGGTGAAGCGCCAATCTAATACCCAATTATCTGAGTTAAACTCTTGATACATCCTAGCAGTAATACTTCGCTCAGCACTGTAGCGTTTAGATGCCTCTTCTACTGGTTCTGAAAAGTTCCCCCAAACCTCAGGGACTCCAACAAGGCGTCTATCTTGTAAATCGAGCAAAGGCACAACCACAGGTAAGCCACGACGGCTTGCTTTATCATAAATGAGTTGCTCTAACTGTGGGTAACTTTCTTGCGTTACTAGTTCTCGTTGCCTGTTATCTTCAATTCCTAACCAGATAGCAACCAGTGGGCGCTGCACTCCCCATAGTGGCAAATTAAGATCTTTAATTAACGCATTGATCTTTCGAGCCTCAAATTTGACTAATAATTTAAGCTCTCCGGGGATACGTTCATCGTATTCAAATTTTAACATGTAATCAGATATGTCTTTGGTGCGCTGCTTCGCTAGCTGGTTTTGGTCCGCGCTTTTATCACCGCTCACTTTTACTAATACGTTCAGCAACGCTTTGCGGCTAGCGTCTAAACGTGTATCACGAGATTTATCTTCTACAACCAAAATATCTTGATATAGATCAGTTACTTCAACTGCTGATACAGAAACACAAAAGAAAATGGATAAGGCGCTAATTAATAATCTATACACAGGCAAATCATTCATAGTTTTAAACTATTTTGATCCTAAATCAAAGCCACTAACAAAGCAAAATTATATTTTTCTCAGTAACTAACAACATTAAGCTCGCTTTAATGATCATAAAAAACCTAAAAGCACATACCGGCTAATTGGAATCGGTGCACTACTTAATTACGGCAATCACCTAGAATATTGTCGAGATACTAAACCCACGATACTGTGGTCAGTTTGACGCTGTGCAACTGATAGCTGACGGCTGATAGCTAATACTTTCACTTTCCTACAGACGTAAAAAAGCCCGACTCTTTCGAATCGGGCTTTCTCTTATTTGGAGCCTGGTAATGTCCTACTTTCACATAGCAAATGCTACACTATCATCGGCGCTGTTTCGTTTCACTACTGAGTTCGGCATGGGGTCAGGTGGGTCCAAAACGCTATTGTCACCAAGCAAATTTGGGTGTCAGTCCGTATTACTACGCACTAACTAAAATTTGGAATTCTGATAATAAAGTCTTCAAGTATCTACTTTAGTCTATTAACTTCTTCGCTTGTTTCACTATCACATAAAACGCGTTTGGCGTTGTATGGTTAAGCCTCACGGGTAATTAGTACAAGTTAGCTTAATGGCTCACACCACTTCCACATCTTGCCTATCAACGTTGTAGTCTTCAACGGCCCTTCAGAGACTTTAAAAGTCTAGTGAGAACTCATCTCGAGGCCTGCTTCGCGCTTAGATGCTTTCAGCGCTTATCAGTTCCGAACGTAGCTACCGGGCAATGCCATTGGCATGACAACCCGAACACCAGCGGTTCGTTCACTCCGGTCCTCTCGTACTAGGAGCAACCCCTCTCAATTCTCAAACGCCCACGGCAGATAGGGACCGAACTGTCTCACGACGTTCTAAACCCAGCTCGCGTACCACTTTAAATGGCGAACAGCCATACCCTTGGGACCGACTTCAGCCCCAGGATGTGATGAGCCGACATCGAGGTGCCAAACACCGCCGTCGATATGAACTCTTGGGCGGTATCAGCCTGTTATCCCCGGAGTACCTTTTATCCGTTGAGCGATGGCCCTTCCATTCAGAACCACCGGATCACTATGACCTACTTTCGTACCTGCTCGACGTGTCTGTCTCGCAGTTAAGCTGGCTTCTACCATTACACTAACCGTACGATGTCCGACCGTACTTAGCCAACCTTCGTGCTCCTCCGTTACTCTTTGGGAGGAGACCGCCCCAGTCAAACTACCCACCAGGCACTGTCCGTAACCCCGATTCAGGGGCCAACGTTAGAACATCAAAACTACAAGGGTGGTATTTCAAGGACGACTCCACAAAAACTAGCGTCTCTGCTTCTAAGTCTCCCACCTATCCTACACATGTAGGTTCAATGTTCAGTGCCAAGCTGTAGTAAAGGTTCACGGGGTCTTTCCGTCTAGCCGCGGGTACACAGCATCTTCACTGCGATTTCAATTTCACTGAGTCTCGGGTGGAGACAGCGTGGCCATGGTTACACCATTCGTGCAGGTCGGAACTTACCCGACAAGGAATTTCGCTACCTTAGGACCGTTATAGTTACGGCCGCCGTTTACCGGGGCTTCGATCAAGAGCTTCTCCGAAGATAACCCCATCAATTAACCTTCCGGCACCGGGCAGGTGTCACACCGTATACGTCATCTTGCGATTTTGCACAGTGCTGTGTTTTTAATAAACAGTCCCAGCCACCTGGTCACTGCGGCTCCAATCAGCTTAGAGAGCAAGTCTCATCACCAATCGGAGCGTACCTTCTCCCGAAGTTACGGTACGATTTTGCCTAGTTCCTTCACCCGAGTTCTCTCAAGCGCCTTAGTATTCTCTACCTGACCACCTGTGTCGGTTTGGGGTACGATTCGGTATAATCTGAAGCTTAGAGGCTTTTCCTGGAAGTATGGCATCAGCAACTTCATCACCTTGGTGACTCGTCTCGTGTCTCAGCCTAACAGTAACCCGGATTTACCTAAGTCACTAGCCTACACACTTTCACATGGACTACCATCGCCATGCTTGCTTAGCCTGCTCCGTCCCCCCATCGCAATTATACCAAGTACGGAAATATTAATCCGTTTCCCATCGACTACGCCTTTCGGCCTCGCCTTAGGGGTCGACTTACCCTACCCTGATTAACATGGGATAGGAACCCTTGGTCTTCCGGCGTGCGGGTTTTTCACCCGCATTATCGTTACTCATGTCAGCATTCGCACTTCTGATACGTCCAGCATACCTCCCGGTACACCTTCAACCGCTTACAGAACGCTCCCCTACCACTCAGAATAAATTCTGAATCCGCAGCTTCGGTGCATAGTTTAGCCCCGTTACATCTTCCGCGCAGACCGACTCGACCAGTGAGCTATTACGCTTTCTTTAAAGGATGGCTGCTTCTAAGCCAACCTCCTGGCTGTCTGGGCCTTTCCACATCGTTTCCCACTTAACTATGACTTTGGGACCTTAGCTGGCGGTCTGGGTTGTTTCCCTCTTCACGACGGACGTTAGCACCCGCCGTGTGTCTCCCGGATATTACTTTACGGTATTCGGAGTTTGCAAAGGGTTGGTAAGTCGGGATGACCCCCTAGCCTTAACAGTGCTCTACCCCCGTAAGTATTCGTCCGAGGCTCTACCTAAATAGATTTCGGGGAGAACCAGCTATCTCCCGGTTTGATTAGCCTTTCACTCCTAACCACAGGTCATCCCCTAACTTTTCAACGTTAGTGGGTTCGGTCCTCCAGTTGATGTTACTCAACCTTCAACCTGCCCATGGCTAGATCACCGGGTTTCGGGTCTATACCTTGCAACTATTCGCCCAGTTAAGACTCGGTTTCCCTACGGCTACCCTAATCGGTTAACCTCGCTACAAAATATAAGTCGCTGACCCATTATACAAAAGGTACGCAGTCACCTAACAAGTAGGCTCCTACTGCTTGTACGTACACGGTTTCAGGTTCTATTTCACTCCCCTCACAGGGGTTCTTTTCGCCTTTCCCTCACGGTACTGGTTCACTATCGGTCAGTTGGGAGTATTTAGCCTTAGATGATGGTCCACCTATATTCAGTCAAAGTTTCACGTGCTCCGACCTACTCGATTTCACTTGAAATGCGTTTTCATGTACGGGACTATCACCCTGTATCGTGGCACTTTCCAGAGCCTTCCATTAACACATAATAAGCTTAAGGGCTGTTCCGATTTCGCTCGCCGCTACTATCGGAATCTCGGTTGATTTCTTTTCCTACGGGTACTTAGATGTTTCAGTTCTCCGCGTTCGCCTCGTTAACCTATGTATTCAGTTAACGATACCTGCAAGCAGGTGGGTTTCCCCATTCGGAAATCCTAGTCTCAAGTGCTTTTTACTAGCTTGACTAGGCTTATCGCAAGTTAATACGTCCTTCATCGCCTCCAACTGCCAAGGCATCCACCGTGTACGCTTAGTCACTTAACCATACAACCCAAACGGGTCTTTGTTTTGTGACAGTTTAACTTCGCCAGAAGTTAATATTGAATACTAAAGTAGATACCAATCAACAAACGAAACGTTCATTAAATGGCACTGAATGATACTGCTATCATTCTTTTTTACTTTTGAAAACTCTGTACAAATACAATGTATTCATACGAATTTTATTATCAGCTTTTCCAAATTTTTAAAGAGCATATTAATTAGTTAACCCAAAGGGTAAAACTAACTAACAATCATCTGTGTGGACACTACGAACAAATAAGTTCTAAATCGTATAAGGAGGTGATCCAGCCCCAGGTTCCCCTAGGGCTACCTTGTTACGACTTCACCCCAGTCATGAATCACTCCGTGGTAAACGTCCTCCCGAGGGTTAGACTATCTACTTCTGGAGCAACCCACTCCCATGGTGTGACGGGCGGTGTGTACAAGGCCCGGGAACGTATTCACCGCGTCATTCTGATACGCGATTACTAGCGATTCCGACTTCATGGAGTCGAGTTGCAGACTCCAATCCGGACTACGACGCACTTTAAGTGATTCGCTTACTCTCGCGAGTTCGCAGCACTCTGTATGCGCCATTGTAGCACGTGTGTAGCCCTACACGTAAGGGCCATGATGACTTGACGTCGTCCCCACCTTCCTCCGGTTTATCACCGGCAGTCTCCTTAGAGTTCTCAGCATTACCTGCTAGCAACTAAGGATAGGGGTTGCGCTCGTTGCGGGACTTAACCCAACATCTCACAACACGAGCTGACGACAGCCATGCAGCACCTGTATCAGAGTTCCCGAAGGCACCAAACCATCTCTGGTAAGTTCTCTGTATGTCAAGTGTAGGTAAGGTTCTTCGCGTTGCATCGAATTAAACCACATGCTCCACCGCTTGTGCGGGCCCCCGTCAATTCATTTGAGTTTTAACCTTGCGGCCGTACTCCCCAGGCGGTCTACTTAATGCGTTAGCTTTGAAAAACAGAACCGAGGCTCCGAGCTTCTAGTAGACATCGTTTACGGCGTGGACTACCAGGGTATCTAATCCTGTTTGCTCCCCACGCTTTCGTACATGAGCGTCAGTGTTGACCCAGGTGGCTGCCTTCGCCATCGGTATTCCTTCAGATCTCTACGCATTTCACCGCTACACCTGAAATTCTACCACCCTCTATCACACTCTAGTTTGCCAGTTCGAAATGCAGTTCCCAGGTTGAGCCCGGGGCTTTCACATCTCGCTTAACAAACCGCCTGCGTACGCTTTACGCCCAGTAATTCCGATTAACGCTCGCACCCTCCGTATTACCGCGGCTGCTGGCACGGAGTTAGCCGGTGCTTCTTCTGTCAGTAACGTCACAGCTAGCAGGTATTAACTACTAACCTTTCCTCCTGACTGAAAGTGCTTTACAACCCGAAGGCCTTCTTCACACACGCGGCATGGCTGCATCAGGCTTGCGCCCATTGTGCAATATTCCCCACTGCTGCCTCCCGTAGGAGTCTGGGCCGTGTCTCAGTCCCAGTGTGGCTGATCATCCTCTCAAACCAGCTAGGGATCGTCGCCTTGGTGAGCCATTACCTCACCAACTAGCTAATCCCACTTGGGCCAATCTAAAGGCGAGAGCCGAAGCCCCCTTTGGTCCGTAGACATTATGCGGTATTAGCAGTCGTTTCCAACTGTTGTCCCCCACCTCAAGGCATGTTCCCAAGCATTACTCACCCGTCCGCCGCTCGTCAGCAAAGTAGCAAGCTACTTTCTGTTACCGCTCGACTTGCATGTGTTAGGCCTGCCGCCAGCGTTCAATCTGAGCCATGATCAAACTCTTCAATTAAAAAGTTTTATGTCTTTCGACAGCTCAATGAATTCTGAATTTATTTAATATCTTTCGATATTGAATTGACTGTGCTGCAATTCTTTTCTTAAGTAAAACCTAAGTAAGTCATTGCTGTTGGTCACTCAGTTTAAATTGAGACTCTAAATTTGTTTGCCTCACTACCTAAGTAGCTTGGCTGTTAGAACTCAATCTGTACGAGTGCCCACACAGATGATTGCTTTATATTGTTAAAGAACGCTGCGATTAAAGCGTTAAACTTTATCTCGCTAGGGCTGCGCATATTACGCTTTCCTATTTTTTTGTCAACACTTAATTTTGTTAAACTTGAAAGTTTTCAGAACTAGGTTTTACTCGACTCACTGAGTAGCTCGTGCCTCGCTATGCGTTGCGCTCTGCCGTCTCAGTGGGGTCGCATTATAGGGCGAATCAATTTTAACGCAAGCGTTTTTAAACGCTTTTTTGCATTTAATTTTTACCCCAAAGATACCCCACCCAGACACACAAGATACCCACAAAACCCTGTGGATAACTCATTTTTTTGCGCTGTTTACTAAACTATTTACCTTGCTTGTGGTAAGTTGCGGCGCATATTTACAACTCGTTCACTAGGCAACACACATGACAGATATAATAAATAGTATAAGTGGTCTCTTATGGGGTCATATTTTAGTGTACTTATTAATAGCCGCTGGGCTATTTTTTACCATACGTCTTGGTTTCATCCAATTTGTACAATTCCCACACATGATTAAAGTCATGTTTCAAAGTCGCCAAGGGTCAGATGGCGGTATTTCCTCTTTCCAAGCATTTTGTACTTCTTTAGCCGCCCGTGTTGGTACCGGTAATATGGCAGGTGTTGCAGTCGCACTTTATTTAGGTGGTGCTGGTGCTATTTTTTGGATGTGGTTAATTGCTTTGATCGGTATGGCCACTAGTTTTGCAGAAAGCACATTGGCTCAAGCTTACAAAATACGTGATGAAGAAGGCAACTTCCGTGGAGGCCCTGCTTATTATATGGAGTACGGACTTGGCAAGCGCTGGATGGGCATAGTGTTCTCACTATGTTTAATTTTAGCCTTTGGTTTAGTTTTTAATGCGGTACAGTCAAACTCTATCGCTGCAGCTTTTGAAGTCGCCTTTGGTATTCCTAACTATATAGTAGGTATCGCACTCGTTATTGGTTCTGGCATCATCATATTTGGTGGCCTAAAAACAATTTCACGATTTGCTGAATTAGCAGTGCCATTTATGGCCGCTGCCTACTTAATTGTTGCACTGTATATATGTGCCGTAAATTACACTGAATTACCTGATGTATTTATGCATGTAATTAGAAGTGCTTTTGGTCTTGAACAAGCTGGCGCTGGTGCAATTGGTTATGGTGTTATGCAAGCGATGATCCAAGGGATCAAACGCGGGTTATTCTCAAACGAAGCAGGTATGGGTAGCGCTGCTAACGCTGCAGCAACCGCAACACCTAACCCGCCTCACCCTGCGTCACAGGGTTATGTACAAATGCTAGGTGTATTTGTAGATACTATTATTATTTGTACTGCCACTGCCGCTCTTATTTTATTATCAGAACAGTTAGTACCAGGCTCTGATGTAACGGGTATAGCACTTACACAAGCAGCGCTTGAGGAACATGTTGGTAGCTGGGGTGCAATATTTGTTGCAGTCGCTATTTTGTTTTTTGCTTTTACATCAATTGTAGCTAACTATTCTTATGCAGAAACGAACTTATTGTTTTTAGAGCATAACCATGCATCTGGCATGCTGATCTTCAGATTATTAGTGTTAGGTATGGTGATGTTTGGTGCCCTTGGTGAATTACCATTAGTGTGGACTCTAGCTGATGTGTCTATGGGCCTAATGGCGATTGTAAACGTAATCGCGCTATTTATGCTCTCAGGAGTTGTGGTATGGCTTGCCAAAGATTATAACGCTCAACGACGTGCTGGTAAGTTACCGACGTTTGATCCAAGTAAAAACAACAAGCTTAATAAAACTATTCCGAAAGGTATTTGGCACAAATAACTTTAAAGAGATTTAAGTTAAAAACCCGGAACGGCCCCATGGCCATTTCGGGTTTTTTATTGTCTAGTACCAACTCACTTAATTAAGTAACCTATATTGAGCTAGATAAACCTGTTAATAGCAAAGCAAAAATTTCGATGTTTAGTTGTTCTATATGAGGAGTTTTAACTCAACTAGCGTCTGGTTTGGCCTCTCAAACTAATTATGTATTATTGCGGATTGATATTATATTACTAATAGCAGTACCCACCTAGTGAGACCCAATTAAACACATTAGCATCATCAAGCTTCTCATATCTCTTATAAGCGATTAGTTAAACAGTTTACATCAACGCTCTTAATACATTTTGTGGCATTGTAATGGTGTTAATAGAAATAAGCGTATGCCGACTTGCGCTTATGTACCAAACGAAGCACAGCCACCACCCCATTTAAGAGCCTTGTACCACTGCTTTTATATAAATAGCTTAATATTAGTACTCTATTATGAGGTATGGAAATCTTATCGATAGCAAAACTTAAATTTAGTATTTTGTTCAAAATGAGAGGTTTTTTTCCGTAGCTAGCGTCAGGTTAGAGCTATAAAAATGATCAGTGGGAATATATTGATGGGATAAGCTTTTGAAAAATGTGAGACTTAAAGATATCAAACAAACGAAATAATTTAGTGTAAGGAATAAGATACTAGTTTGATAATGCGATTTTATAATTAATGGTTTAATCAAAGAATAGTTAAACTAGAATAAACAAGGAAAGTATAAAGTGGTGCCCGAGGCCGGACTTGAACCGGCACGACTTGTTAGTCGAGGGATTTTAAATCCCTTGTGTCTACCAATTCCACCACTCGGGCATCGAGTTTGCTAATTAAAGCGTGTGGAGTAATTATTTGGAGGCGGAACCCGGAGTCGAACCGGGGTAAACGGATTTGCAATCCGGTGCATGGCCACTCTGCCATTCCGCCTAAACATATCAAATAATTTGGAGCGGCACACGAGGCTCGAACTCGTGACCTCGACCTTGGCAAGGTCGCGCTCTACCAACTGAGCTAGTGCCGCATAAAACTTTATCAGTAATTTGTACGTTGGTGCGCGACCATGTCGCGGTAAAACGTTCTGGCAACTGAGTTAGTGCCATAAAATAAGTATTTATCAAACTTTTAATTAACTTGGTCAATAATTAAAAGTGGTGCCCGAGGCCGGACTTGAACCGGCACGACTTGTTAGTCGAGGGATTTTAAATCCCTTGTGTCTACCAATTCCACCACTCGGGCATCGAGTTTGCTATTTAAAGCAAGTGGATAAAACTAATATGGAGCGGCACACGAGGCTCGAACTCGTGACCTCGACCTTGGCAAGGTCGCGCTCTACCAACTGAGCTAGTGCCGCATCATATTAATTCTAAATAATTTTTATAAGTTACATATTGGTGTATGTAACCAAACCACAAAGTGGTGCCCGAGGCCGGACTTGAACCGGCACGACTTGTTAGTCGAGGGATTTTAAATCCCTTGTGTCTACCAATTCCACCACTCGGGCATCGAGTTTGCTAATTAAAGCGTGTGGAGTGTTGATTGGAGGCGGAACCCGGAGTCGAACCGGGGTAAACGGATTTGCAATCCGGTGCATGGCCACTCTGCCATTCCGCCTCAATACTAGGTTAGCTTTAAGATAAACTGGAGCGGCACACGAGGCTCGAACTCGTGACCTCGACCTTGGCAAGGTCGCGCTCTACCAACTGAGCTAGTGCCGCTTAATGTTTATCTAGGGGGCTATGCCCTCTCAACACGGACGCATTCTACAGAGATTATTAAACGCGTCAACACAAAAAATGCTACTTTTGAACTGTTTGATTGTTTTTTATCTAAAATGGTGCGTTATTAGACGTTTACAATCAATTTTTGGTCAATTCTCCCCATGCTGCAACTAAATATTGCACCATAGAACTAAGCGTTAAAAACGTGGCGATATAAAGTAGGCCATAGCTTAAATACATCATCCAGCTATCGTACTGCCAGATTAAACCTATAATGGCTAACATTTGAGCTGCCGTTTTTAATTTACCCATATCGGATACAGCCACGTTGCCGCGCTTCCCCTGTTCAGCCATCCACTCACGTAGCGCCGATATAACAATTTCACGACTAATAATAATAAGCGCAGGGATAGTCATATACAAAGATTGATAATGCTCAGATAAAGCAACCAAGGCAGCACACACCATTACTTTATCAGCAACAGGGTCTAGGAACGCACCAAAAGGCGTTGATTGTTCAAGTTTACGGGCTAAATAGCCATCGAGTATATCTGTGATCGAAGCCAGCCAAAAAATAAAGGCAGCAACAAAGAATGCCCATGAATAAGGCATATAAAATATCACCAAAAAAATGGGGATAAGAAAGAGTCTAAACGTTGTGAGTGTGTTTGGAATATTCCACATAACTACTTGGATATGTCTTTTTTTCTATATTCGCACATAGGGCTAGCCCTTGTCATGCAAATGGTTAAATATCTTCTCAGCCATGTCAGGACTGATCCCAGGAACTTTCTTTAGCTGTTCTATATTAGCAGCTTTTACGCCTTGCATGCCCCCTAAATATTTTAATAATGTTTGTCGACGCTTTGAACCAACGCCATCTATTTCTTCTAATAACGACTGAGTACGCTGTTTTTGGCGCTTGTTACGGTGCCCTGCAATTGCAAAACGATGCGATTCATCCCGTATATGCTGAATCAAATGCAGTGCTGGTGCATCAGAATCCATAGGGATTGTCTTACGCCCACCATCTATAAGCAAGGTTTCAAGGCCTGGCTTACGGCTAGTGCCTTTTGCAACCCCAACTAATAACGGCATTTTGGTATGCGGCCAGTTTTCGAAATATTGCTCCGCTCTACCTAATTGCCCTTTACCACCATCGATAAAAATAACATCGGGAATTTTATCTTCATCAACCAGCTTGTTATAACGTTTGTTTAGTGCAAATTCCATAGCGGCGTAATCATCACCGCCAGTGATGCCCGTCACGTTATAACGACGATATTCTTTATTATTTGGCCCTTGAGAGTCAAATACAACACAGCTGGCCACTGTGTTTTCACCCATGGTATGACTGATATCAAAGCATTCCATGCGATTTATATCATCCAGGCGTAAAGTGGCCTTTAATTGCGCATAACGCTTGTTTATAGAGTCTTGAGTGCTTTGCTTCACCGTAATGCTATTTAATGCATTTTTATTTGCTAACTGTAAGTACTGTGCTCGCTCACCGCGGGTAACCACTTTTAGTGATACTTTGCGCTCACTAATTTGAGTTAGTGCTTCACTGAGCGCATCACTTTCTACAATTTCAAACGGTAAAATAATTTCTTTGGCAATACGCCCTGTCGCACCTGGAGCTAAATAATACTGACCCAAGAAAGAGGTTAATATTTCTTGCTCCTGTGAATCTTTAGGCACCTTTGGAAAATAAGTTTTACTACCCAGCACTTTATGATCGCGGATCATCAATAAATGAATCCCATTTAAACCGTTTAAATGGGCAAAGCCGACCACATCCATTTCCGCAAAATTGCCAGAGATAGATTGTTGCTCCTGCATTTTACGCAGTAACATAATTTGGTCACGTACTTTAGCTGCGAGTTCAAAATTAAGCTGCTCACTGGCTCTTTCCATTTTAGCGATTAGATCGGCTATTACTTCATGAGATTTACCGGTTAAAAACTTACGAACATAATTAACTTGCTGCGCGTATTCATCTTCAGAAACTTTATTTACACACGGCGCAGAACAACGTTTTAATTGATACTGTAAACAGGGACGACTTCGCGCACGATAATAAGCATCTTCGCATTGACGCACAGGAAAGATCTTTTGCATTAACCGCAAACTTTCTGAGACAGCTCCAGCGCTTGGAAAAGGACCAAAATATTCACCTTTTACTTTTCTGCTACCACGATGAAAGGCTAAGCGAGGATGCTTATGATTAGTGAGCAGTATGTAAGGGTACGACTTATCATCACGTAACAGAATATTATAACGTGGCTGATATTTTTTAATGAGGTTGTTTTCGAGCAGTAAAGCTTCTGTCTCTGTATTAGTAAGCGTGACTTCAATATTACAAATATTACTTACTAAAACACGGGTTTTACTATCGGTTATATTACTACGAAAGTAACTACTTACCCGCTTTTTTAAACTTTTAGCTTTACCGACATAGATAACTTGGTTGTCATTATCGAGCATGCGATAAACGCCAGGCTCACTCGATAATGTTTTTAAAAACTGGACATGATCAAATTCAGACATATATAACGACTAGTAAGATATATCTATATCAATCATTTTGTAACGTATAGCTAAATGAGTAAGCTCTACATCGCCTCCTACGTTAAGCTTTTCAAACATACGATAGCGATAACTGTTTACTGTTTTAGAACTCAAATTTAAGCGCTCAGCGATATCTTGTGCTTTTTCACCTTTGGTGATCATCAACATAATTTGTAGTTCACGCTCAGATAGGCTTTGAAATGGATTTTCATCAGTTCTACCAGTTACTTGAGCCAGTGCAATCTGTTGTGCTATTTCTGGAGCAATATAACGTTGTCCTGCGTGCACACAACGTATAGCGCGAACCATTTCATCAGACCCAGCACCTTTGGTTAAAAAACCATGCGCACCAATTTGCATTACCTTACTTGGAAATGGGTCTTCGCAATTAACAGTAAGGACAATAATTTTCACATCAGGACAGTAACGGCAAATCTTTTTAGTTGCCTCAAGCCCGCCCATACCAGGCATGTTCATATCCATTAACACTATATTTGGCGCATGCTGACGGCAAAACTGCACAGCCTCTTCGCCTGTTTTAGCTTCACCTATCACTTTAAAACCACGTATATCATCAAGAATACGTCTGATCCCTGTGCGAACAAGTTCATGGTCATCAACTAAAAGTACGTTAATCAATGGAACACCCTCACTAGCCTAATAAGATGCAAGTTAACAAAATTAATTTTCAACATTAGCATACATACGACGAAACCATAACTAATATTATGCTTTCGCCGCCGGTCATCATGACCAATATAATTAAAGCGTATTTACCAAAAGCAGGTAAATACGCGATAGTGATTTAAGCTGACGCTTTTTCACTAAAACGGTCAACCCATAAAGCAATAATACCATCACCCGTTACATTACACGCAGTACCAAAGCTATCTTGCGCTAAGTAAAGTGCAATCATTAGTGCCACTGCACCTTCGTTGAAACCTAGCATGCTCGTAAGTAAACCTAATGCCGACATTACCGCACCACCTGGTGCACCTGGCGCTGCAATCATCACTACACCTAACATCATAATGAATGGCAGCATAGCCATTAGTGAAGGTATTTCCATGCTAGGCGATAAATACATCACAGCCATGGCACAGGTTACAATGGTAATTGTTGATCCAGATAAATGAATAGTGGCGCATAATGGCACGGTAAAGTTTGCTACATCTTCTTTTACGTTATTGGCTTTACTTGATTGCAAAGAAACTGGAATGGTTGCCGCGCTCGACATGGTTCCTAGTGCAGTAAAGTACGCAGGTAACATATTTTTAATTAGCTCAATAGGATTACGCTTAAGTAATAGGCCCGATACAATATAAAGCACACTCAACCATAGCCAATGCATAACTAATGCAGCAATTAACACTACACCAAATGCTTGTAATGTGTCGACAACGGTACCTGCTACAGTCATTTCAGCAAATACACCCGCAATGTAAAACGGCAATGCCGGAATAATTACTTTTGATAGTAAACCATCAATAATGTCGCGCCCCTGATCCGACACAGTTTTTAATGTGTCTAATCCAAGCTGACTCATACCAATACCAAAGACAAAGGCTGTGACTAAAGCTGTCATAACACCCATTAACGGTGGAATTTCTAAGTCAATAAAGCTACCTACCTCAGTGACTGCTTCGGCTTCAAATGAAATACCACCGCTTAAGAACGGAATAACCGCTGTCACTAATAAAAACGCTAAAGTACCGGCTATAATTGTTGAGCCATACGCAAAACCAACCGTTTTCCCCAATAGATGGCCTGATCCTTTAGGTAGCCCAGCAATACCTGAGGCAATAAAAAACAAAATAATCAGTGGAATTGTAAAACTAATAAGCTGGCCAATAAGCTCTTTTACTGTATATAAAAGCTCAACGCCAGTTAAGGGAATGTAGAGCCCGACTAAAATACCGGCCACAATACCGGCAATTAATTTTAAGATTAACTTCATGGTGATTACTTTATTGAATTTAGATAGTGTGTTTTTATCATGTTTTGAATAGTTTGTGTCATAAAACTGTTCAACCGCAGTTCATTTGCACAATTAACCAACAAAATATAAGTGAGTACCGTTGATTTGTTTAAATAACGACTACATAAACAAGAAATAACGTATAAAGTTAAAGGTGAACAAATGGCATATGCTCGCCTTTTTAATAACTAAAAAATTAACAGGTTGGATTTTTAGTTCAATCCGTTATAAGCGTAATTAATATATGTTATAGCCAAAGCTTACTTTAACTTTTTTTATCTCACAGTAAAGTAGGCTTATAAAGTTAACAGGATAGCTGTTAACGTGTTGATCAGATTGTACCTAAAGGAACATTATGTCTACTATTTTTGAAGATAACTCACTAAGCATCGGTAACACACCGTTGGTAAAACTTAACCGTGTTACAGGTGGGAATGTATACGCTAAAGTTGAATCACGTAACCCTAGCTTTAGTATTAAATGCCGTATTGGTGCATCAATGATTTGGGAAGCTGAAAAATCAGGTCAACTTACCAAAGACAAAGAGCTAATAGAGCCGACATCAGGTAACACTGGTATTGCTTTAGCATTTGTTGCGGCCTCTCGCGGCTACAAACTAACGCTGACTATGCCAAACACCATGAGCTTAGAACGTCGTAAACTATTAAAGGCACTCGGTGCTAACCTAGTGCTCACAGATGGCGCTAAAGGCATGAACGGCGCTATTGCTAAAGCCAAAGAAATTCAAGCAGCAGACCCAGATAAGTTTATTTTGCTACAACAGTTCGAAAACCCAGCAAACCCTAAAATTCACTTTGAAACAACGGGCCCAGAAATTTTTAATGCACTTGATGGCAAAATCGATTTCTTTGTTGCAGGTGTTGGTACTGGCGGCACTATTACAGGTGTTAGTCGTTATCTTAAAAAAGAGAAAGGCCTTAATGTAAAATCAATAGCCGTAGAGCCAAGCCACTCGCCAGTTATTAGTCAAACGCTTGCCGGTGAAGAGGTAAAACCAGGGCCACATAAAATACAGGGGATTGGTGCAGGCTTTATTCCAGGGAACTTAGACCTATCAATAATTGATGGTGTAGAGCAAGTGTCTAATGAAGAATGTATCGCAATGTGTCACGAGCTAATGAAAAAAGAAGGGATTTTAGTCGGTATTTCATCGGGTGCAGCCGTGGTTGCAGCCAAACGTATTGCTGAACGTCCTGAAAACGCAGATAAAAATATTGTGGTTATTTTACCAAGTGCAACAGAGCGTTACTTATCAAGCCCAATGTTTGATGAAGAGTTTTCCGAGCAAGAGCTTGTTCAATAATCAGACTACATTATTAAAAAAGGATGTTTTTCAACATCCTTTTTTATTACTTTGCCTATAAGTTAACACCTATTTAGTACTATCCTCTTTACATCCGCAGCATTCCATCACACACTTTATGTATGAGTAATCAACCTGACCAAATATGAAAACAATTTTAACCACTTTTGTGCTCATCTTTAGTATTTTGATCGTTGGCTGTAATGAAAATACTAAACCTAAAGACCAGTACATAGATAATGATCGCCCAGGCGATACCGCCACGGTGTATTTTGATGCGCTTTATAATCAGCATAACTTGCAAAAAGCCAGCAATTTCGCGACCCCTACATTATCCCGCATAATGAAATCGTACGGTACAGCAAAACAGTTTGCCCGCAGTCTTATTAATTTACAGTACGATGAAGTGGTAATTGAAATTGATATGTCAAATTCAAGTCTGCGCGAACAATACGGCAATAAGGCAAGAATAAACATTGTATTTACTGGTTATTTTAACGGTAAAAAAATTGACGATTTTCGCACTATCGAAATGCTAAAAATAAAAGGCAAATGGTACGTAGATAAAATCGTCGCTGATCCTTACGGACGCTGATCAGCCTTCAATCTAAAAAATAAATAAACACAAAAAAGCCTTAAGTTATAAACTTAAGGCTTTTTTACTTTTATCTTCTTTATTGCTTTGGCATTAGGTTAGATATCTTCAGATTTAAAGTTATCTACCGCAATAGCCTGCATTCGCAATCTGTTAGCATGATGCATAGCCTCAGCATCTAGCTTAGTGAGTAATTCATGCTCAAGAGCGTAATCAACAGCTTGTTCAATATCAAAAGTAGCAGGTACCTTACCTTTTCGTTGCCACTGTTTTAACTGTTTAAATTGATTTTGCATGTCGTGCATCGCTAAAAAAGCATTTTCCATCACCCCAGTGCCGGCGTTCTCATCGATGTAACACAAATGAGTAAGCCTATTTCTAAACACGCCAGGTTGCGTCATGTGCTCACAAATACGTTGTGAAGTTGCATCACTTGGTTTGTGATAATGATTGCCTAACGGAAACACAATGCGTTTGAGGGCAAAGTTAACCACCGGGTTAGAGAAGTTTTTAAAGAAGCCATCAAATGCTTGGCCTATTTCATACAACGACGTCTCTATTGCATACTTAACGAAAGGTAAATCAGCCTGTTGACGCCCTTCATCTTCAAAACGTTTTAATACAGTAGAAGCAATGTATAAATGACTTAATACATCGCCTAAACGCGCTGATATCATCTCTTTGCGTTTAAGTTCACCGCCTAACATCAGCATTGCAACATCAGTTGTAAGCGCAAGTCCTCGGCTCATTCTCCCTAATTGTTTATAGTAAGCTGCGGTTTCTCCGCATACAGGCGCTTTGGCAAAATGGCCGCGAGTTAAGCCATGCACTAAAGCCATACTTGCATTGCTGATGGCAAATACAATGTGGTTCATCAGTAGGCCATCAAATTGCTCAAGTGCGGCGTCATCATCTTCCATTGCTGCCGCTTCCATTTCTTTTAATACAAACGGATGGCAACGAGTCGCGCCTTGGCCAAATATCATTAAATTACGGGTAAGAATATTAGCGCCCTCAACCGTAATCGAAACTGGTATACCCATATAGCCATGTGCTAAATAGTTATTAGGCCCAACCTGAATCCCTTTACCTGCATGAATGTCCATTGCATCATTCATTACCGTTCGACCCATTTCGGTCATATGGTATTTTGCAATAGCAGTCACTACCGATGGACTTAGTTTTAAATCAATGGCGCCAGCTGTCATTAACCGGCACGATTCCAGCGCATAAGTTAAGCCACCAATACGTGCTAACCCTTCTTGAACCCCTTCAAATTGACCAATTGACACACCAAATTGTTGACGAACAACTGAATAAGCCGAAGTCATTTTAGCCGCTAAATGCCCTGTTGCAGTACTTAATGCCGGTAACGAAATACCACGCCCAGCACTTAAACACTCAACCAACATGCGCCAACCGCGCCCAGCCCCTTGCTGACCACCGATAATCCAATCAAGCGGAATAAATACGTCTTCACCGTAAGTTGTACCATTCATAAACGCCATATTGAGTGGATAATGACGCTCGCCGGTTTTAACACCCGGATGATCGGTTGGTATTAGTGCACACGTAATACCCAGTTCTTTTTCATCGCCTAACAAGCCGTCTGGGTCATACATTTTAAATGCAAGGCCAAGTACTGTCGCCACAGGCGCAAGGGTAATGTAACGTTTTGACCAATTTAAACGCAGCCCTAAAACTTCCTTACCGTCATGCTCGCCTTTGCATACCACGCCTGAATCGGGAATACTGCCGGCATCTGAGCCGGCCTCTGGACCGGTTAATGCAAAACAAGGCACATCGTCGCCCTTTGCCAGGCTCGGTAACCAGCGGTTTTGTTGCTCAGTTGTTCCGTAATGAAGTAATAACTCACCCGGCCCTAAGCTATTAGGCACCATTACCGTCACTGCAGCGGTTAAGCTTTTAGTGGCGATTTTTGACACTATGGTAGAGTTAGCAATGGCTGAAAATTCTAATCCTCCAAATTTTTCTGGGATGATCATTGCAAAAAAACCTTCGGTTTTTAAAAAATCCCAGACTTCTTTGGGTAAGTCTTTATCTTTTTGTACTATTTTATAGTCATCAAGCATAGCTAATAACGCTTCGACCTGATTTTCAATAAACGTAGTTTCTTGCTCACTTAACTGTGGGCGCGGGTAATTATGTAACTTTTGCCAGTCAGGATCACCACTAAATAGCTCCCCATCCCACCACACATCACCTGCCTCCATGGCTTCTCGCTCAGTTTGCGATAATGGCGGCAATACTTTTTTAAACATCTTAAAAGTGGGTCGGGTAATTAAATTAAGGCGGATATCTTTAATCGCAAACACCACGATCACCACAACCAGTAATATAATAAATACTGACATAAGCACATTCCTTTACAGTTATAAAAACACTGATTTAATTATGACCGATCTTAATTTAAATACAATGGCTAGCCAGTCGAGTGCAACTAAATGATGAGCCTAGCCAATTGCAATTTAAA
The DNA here is from genome assembly GCF_004328665.1 of Pseudoalteromonas sp. DL-6. Taxonomy (NCBI): domain Bacteria; kingdom Pseudomonadati; phylum Pseudomonadota; class Gammaproteobacteria; order Alteromonadales; family Pseudoalteromonadaceae; genus Pseudoalteromonas; species Pseudoalteromonas sp. DL-6. Next base: position 1,161,980 of record NZ_CP019770.1, on the reverse strand, counting down.
ATATAACAATAAGTAGGATTACACATTTATTACACACAGCAAAAAGCCCACAAATGTGGGCTTTTCACTACTTAACTGGTTTAATTTATGCGATTAAACGCTTAATTAAAACTGAAAACGAATGTTAGCAAAGTAAGCATCGTAATCTGAGTCATCTGCGTTGTTGCCGTAACCCACTTTTAAACCAATATTTTTATTGATGAAGTGTTGAGCACCAAAGGTGTAGTTGTCTTCTTTATCATAAGATGCAAACACAGAAGTCGCTTTTGAAAAGTAGTAGTTTGTTTCTACGTTCCACTGGTCATCTGCTTCATCAAGGCTCATAAATGTACCTTCTACAGTTAGGTAGTTACCTTGCTGTAAATCAATGAAATATTTAGCAGCTACTGAACGAGAGTCAAAATCATCATCTGATTCAACAGTGATACCTACGTAATCTGTATCGTTAAGCATGTGGTTGTATGCTAAAGAAAATAATGTAACGTTATCGCCGTCTTTTTTATCAACAAATCTTACTTTTGCAAGTAAGTCAGGGTTGAAAAAGTAACCAGCTGAAAGTGTATAGAACTCGTTATTAGAGTTGTAATCAGCATTTTGGTAAGACGCACCAACCACAAAATCTTCAACGAAGTATTCACCGCCAATAGCAGTTACATCGCCAAAGTCGTCATCTGCGTAGCCGCCAAATACGTTGCTTTGCTTATTGATGTATTCAAATTGGTCGTATGGACCTAGTGTGCTTTTAGGAGAGAAGTAGTAAGTTGAGTCCACACTAATAGTATCGTTGTTATCAGTATCTGCATAACCTAAGTTACTGATTGATTGATAGCTATCTGCAGCGTGTGCAGCACTTGATAATAAAATACCTGAAATAATAATCGCTAATTTTTTCATAATGAAACATCCCTATGTACATTGTTTTTGTACTTTAACTGCATTGCTAAAGTGGGGGTATGCTAACGCTGCGAAACTGAACGAAAACTGAACCAAGCAATTGTATTTGTTAGGGAAATTGTAAGAAAATGTTGGAGAATTTTATGTTAAAGTAATCGCAACAAACTGTAAACAATTACTTTAATTTTGCACCGCTTTTTGTTTGTTTCTATAATGAGTACTGGCTGATTATCCTATAAACATCATTTATGTTATCGCCTGCTTTAAAGTCTTTGCTGATAGGATTTGGATCAGATCCAACCCAAATTTTCAGTTCTGCATCTAAATCAAAGTGCCCCGCACTTTCTTTACTGAACTTAGTTATCTTAGAGTAAGCAATACTGATCATTTCCATTTTAGAACCAGTCACACCTTGTTTATCTAATAAAATTAGTCGCTTATTAGTAAAGATAAACATATCACGAACTACTTTATACGCCTTTTCAACTCGCTCACCTTCAATAAGCGTATTAGCCAATACTTTTTCTAAATCGGCGTCATCCACTTCACTGGCGTTACCCATTAAACCACTAAATAATCCCATTATAGTTTCTCCTGTTTAAATATTTGATTTTCTAGAGTATGACCATTTACTAACTGCCTATACTGCCAATTATGTTGGTGGCAAAATTGTAATAGCGCGATGTCAAGTGACCCGCTCGTTGGTTGATACTCAATCACATACTCTTTATGTTGGCTCATATAAACACGACTCACCCCCTCAATTGCTTGCAGTTGTTGCTCCACATTTTGATACGCTTCACTTAGCATTAAGGTATAAAAGTGCTTATCAGTATTCGCCGCTTTAGTTTGATGCTCGCTTAATATGCCTTTATCTAAATGTAGTACTTGGGAGCAAAGTCGTTCTAGTTCAGTTAAATCATGAGAGCTTAAAATAAACGTCGCTTGAGACGACAGCTCAGACACCAGCTCTCTGACCTCTCTGGCATGAATCGGATCAAGCCCTGCGGTGGCTTCATCTAACATTACAATTTGCGGTGAACCAATTAATGCTTGTGCTATGGTTACACGCTTGCGCATACCGTGAGATAAGTCCCCTGCGCGGTTTTTTGCAACCTCGCTAAGACCCACTAAATCTAATACTCGAAGTGCCTCTATTTGGCTTTGCTTGGTGCTCATCCCTTGGAGCTTGGCATAAAAGCTGAGTTGTTTATCTATATTAAAACGCGGATCTAGCTGTGCATCTTGTGGTAACGCACTCACTTTATTAAATAAAGCCGCGCTACCTGGTTTATGGCCGAGTATTTCAAGCTCACCCATGCTAGGTGCGATATAGCCACACAACAAACTAAATAAAGTGGTTTTCCCTGCGCCATTAGGGCCAACTAATGCAACTGGCGCGCCTTTTTGAATCTCAAAATTCACATTATTAAGAGCCAGATTTGAGCCGTATGATTTACTTAAATTACGCCCTGTTATTAATGATTTCATAATGAGCTCCTTGCAAAAATACGTTGGGCAACTGCAAGTAACACCGCTGTTTGCCCAAGTGGAATAGCTAATGCGCTCAATAACAGTAAGTTTTGTCCAGCTAATAACTCTATTTGCACACCAGGGAATAAATAATCAAGCACACTTAATGCGGGTATTTGCCACTCCAGTAATCCAACAATAATGCCGCCGGCTGTGAAATATAAAATAGCTAATACAATAGATAAGCGAGATGAGCTCGCAAAAGTATTAATTAAGCTCATTAAGGCTACAAACGGCGTAAAAGTAACAATGAGTATTAAAAATATTGAAACAGCACGACCAAGGCCACCAGCAAGTAAGCTCGGCTCGCGAAACCCGAGCACCGCCAATGTCGCTATAAGCGTGATGCCAACTAAACAGGTTAGTACCGCTAACTGCCCTAAAAATCGACCAAAGAGTATTTCAAAGCGAGTTGAGCGTAATGATAAAAACCTTAGCGTACCGCGCTCTCTGTCACCGACGGTTTGATCACTACAAATAAATAAGCTAAAAACAGGAAAACTATACAAAGCAATAAGCCAATACATAGCAAATTCTGCTTCAGGCCAATCAAGTAACTTACTTAATCCAATAGAGCCGGAAATATCACGGGCTATTTGTTCAAAATCTGGCGAGCTGATTATGCCTACAGCTTGACCTATGGGGTAACGTAAAATAACAAGCCACACTAGCGCAAAAGCCGCCAGTGCAATAAGTCCTCGTTTAGTTAAAAACATACGTACCAGCTCAAAACCCGCGATTTGGGTTAAGCGCCCTACGTTAACTGGTGATGGTGTTGCCATTGACTATCCTTAATGACGTTGTTCATACTTTAAAATAAGCGTTATTTAACAACACTAAGTGTAAACACATTGAATTGCTAGCAAAAAAAAGCCTACTCAGAGGTAGGCTTTGTAACAAATAATGTAATTTAACCAATTAGTAATTATAAATGTTGCTCATAAATAGCTAATGCTTGCTGTAAGTCGGCAATTAAATCTTCAACATCTTCCAAACCAATGTGCAAACGAATAACAGGTCCATGCTCCCATCCTGTTTGCGAGCGCAGCCCTTTCATTGATAGGTTTGCCGTTACTAAGCTCTCAAAGCCCCCCCACGAAAAGCCCATTTTGAAATGTTGTAAGCTATCTAAAAAAGCATCTATGGCGTGTTGATTACCCGCTTTCATTACAAACGAAAATAAACCATTACTGCCGTCAAAATCGCGTTTGAAAAATTCATGGCCTGGGCATGTTGTAAACGCAGGATGACGAATATGATCAACCAACGCATGTTGCTCAAGCCATTTTGCTACTTCTAGCGCGGCTTTTTCATGCTGATTTAATCGCACTGCCATGGTACGCAAGCCTCGTAGTGCTAAATACGCATCATCTGCACTGGTGCATTGCCCGAGTAAATAAGAGTGTTCACGAAGTGTTGGCCAATACTTTTTATTAGCTACAGCAACCCCCATCATCACATCAGAGTGGCCAACAATATATTTGGTGGCGGCTTGAATACTAATATCAACACCATGTTCAAGCGGACGATAATGCAGACCATTACCATAGGTGTTATCAAGCACTGTCATTACATTATGATCGTTTGCCACTTTTATCATGGCGGGAACGTCTTGAACTTCCATGGTAATTGACCCCGGAGACTCTAAAAACAACATTTTGGTATTGTCTTGAATGTACTCTTTTATGTCTGCACCAATCATTGGCGGATAATAGGTCGTACTAATACCTAACCCAGCTAATATCTTGTCGCAAAAATCACGAGTTGGCTCGTAAACAGTGTCCACTATTAAAATATGATCACCGGACTTTAAAAATGATAACAGCGTTTGGCTTATCGCTGCCGCGCCACATGGGTATAACGCACAGCCCTCACCGCCTTCGAGTTCGGTAATTGCCTCTTGCAGAGCAAAATGAGTGGTCGTCCCTCTTCGGCCATAAAACAAGGTTTTGTCGCCACGTGTTTTAGCCGCTTCTTTAAGCTCACTCACAGAATCAAACACAATCGTTGAAGCGCGCTGTATCACTGGATTAACTACGCCATGGGTGTACGCTTTTTTGCGCCCTGATGACACTAATTGGGTATTTTTATTTTTGCTCGACATGATTCATCCTTCTATCTGAGTACGCCAATATTCAATTAAATAACGCGAAATCGAATCAGCTCTAGGTAGCTTTAAATGCTCCCCCTCGTGTTGCCAATCTTTAAATTGCGCAAGTTCTTGGCGAGAAAACCATCGTGCATCTTCAAGTTCATCTTGCTCTGTGCTTATTTCATCACTGCTTGCTGTGGCAATAAAACCAAGCATGATTGATGAAGGAAACGGCCAAGGTTGAGAAGCAATATACTCTGCTTTCTCCACGGTAATACCCGCTTCCTCTTTTACTTCTCGGATCACGGTTTGTTCAAGGGTTTCACCTGGGTCGACAAACCCGGCAAGTGAGGAATACAGACCTTTAGGCCAAGTTGCTTGGCGACCCAATAAGCAGCGTTCAATCCCATCAGAAAATGTTTTAGTTACTACCATAATAACGGCTGGATCGGTACGCGGAAAAGTTTGGTGCATACAGGCTGCGTTGTCGCATAAACGTGAATGCCCCCCTTCAACTAAGTGATTTTTGGTACCACAGCGACCACAAAAACTATGAGTGGCATGCCAGTAACACAACCCACGAGCAAGCGCTGCATTTGAGCCATCTTCAAGTGCTACTTGAGTACCATATTGACGAATATCTGCAAACTTGGCATCACCAACAATCGTTGCTAATAACGACTCTTCGAGTTCAGTTACGTCTAGCGCAAATACGGCATTATCCTGTTTATTTGATCCTAAAAGAATAGCCTGCGTTAAATCTAAATGCGCCACTTGTTGGTAAGCTAAATACACCACCTCAGGACTACTGTTAGCAAATAAGGTGTGATTGCCTTTAACTAAAAGCCATAAACTGTCTGCTGTTTTTTTTGCGTCTACCCAAGTAGGGTCTTTGCGCGCATTTGAGCCTCTGTCTAATGGCATATTACTGTAGTTAAGCATGTAATTCCTTGATACTAATTGAATCTTAAAATTACCATACTCATCCACTAAACCCAATTTATTATCGCCATAAAAAAAGCCTAAATTAGGCTTAATTAATCTATGCACCCGTTGTATTAAATACTCTCATGATCAACGCAAACTTACTGCTCAAAAATAAATCAAAAATACAATACTTAATACTTTTTAAAGTAGTAACTGTTTGTCTATTAAATGAAACTGCTCGGCACTTTGCTTTAGCACCTCTGCGGTTAATTTATCGGCACCGTATACATCACACGGAACATTATATTGATTTTTTAAATGCCCCAGTAATAACGCAAAGTCACCATCACCAGAGAGTAAAATAACTTTATCAAGGTTTTTCCCCTGCTCTAGCATATCTATGGTTATACCTACATCCCAGTCACCTTTGGCACTGCCATCACGGCGTTGAATAAACGGCTTAAGCTTTACCTCAAAGCCAATAGCGCGCAAAATATTTTGAAACTGATTTTGCTTTTCATCACCTCGGTATATTGCATAAGCAAACGCACACTCAATGTCGTATTGTTGCTCCATCATTCGCCAAAAGGCATTGTAATCAAAGTTTTTACCGTAGCTTTCACGACAGGTGTAATAAATATTTTGTACATCGACAAAAATACCTACACGAGGTTTACTGCTTGGTTGTGAGGTCATTCTTATGTCCTAATGAGTAATACTTGCAATTGCGTGTTAAGTAACCTAAATTAGTTACCAAACCCAATGTAACCAAATAAGGTTACATTTAACAATGTAACCGATATTAGTTACATATGAATAATCTATCTGGATTTTTATGATTGGTGTGATCAGCGGCGATATTATTAAATCGCAAAAAATACCTAAACAACAATACGATGCCATGCTTTACCAGCTAGAGCAAAGTTTACGTGCAAATTGCAATAAAACAACATCTTGGGATATTTACCGTGGGGATGCATTTCAACTGCAACTCGATAAAAGTGAACAGTTAGTTACCACCGCTATTCTTATCTATTTACAGTTAAAATCTGCCGGCTATGAATTGCGTCAAAGCATGGCGTTGGGGCACATAGATAACCCTAGTACGAGTACAAAAACCGCTACAGGCTCAGCGTTTACTCTCTCTGGGCAGGGATTAGATAAAATGACAAACCAGCGTTTTACATTTGCTATTGCAGATCAATCGGTTGATGAGAGCTTCAAGCTAAACTTAGCGTTTGTCGATGTATTACTGTGTAAAATAACCCAAAAACAAGCAAATGCTTTGTATGTGTATTTAACCCATACTAATAACAACCATGCAGCCTTAGCTAAAGAGCTCAACACCAGCCGCGAAAACGTTACTAAGCTACTTAATCTTGCTAACTACCAGCTGGTAGAACGGTTTATTTTATATGCGCAACAAAGGCTTAAAGCTATACAGCAAGGACATGACTAATGGAATTTTCACTATTGCTCGTCGCACTGATTATTGGCCATCTACTCGCTGATTTTTATTGGCAACCCATGAGTTGGGTAAACGACAGAAACAGCCGTCATTTTAAAGCAAAAAAACTTTATTACCATGTATTGGTTCACGGAGTTACCAGTGCAATAGTTGTTGCACTTTGGGAATATAGCTTTGGCTGGCAACAACTGAGTAGTGTATTACTGGCCACCGCTATTATTATGATCAGTCACTACTTTATTGATATTGCTAAATCGTATTCAAATAAAGGCGTAGTGCCTTTTTTATTAGACCAAATTGCACATATCATTGTAATTATTGCGATAAGTATTTGGCTCACTGACGATCAGCAATTTACTGACGATGTAATGGCGTTATTGCACAACGAAAAAGTACTGTGGGTTATAGCTGGTTACCTTATTATTTTAAGCCCCAGTGCGGTATTTATAAGAATGATGTTAGAGCGTTTGACTAATCACTTCTCTAGTGATGGTAGCCTCCCTTTAGCAGGGCAAAGTATTGGTATGCTTGAAAGAGTACTTATGCTGACATTTATTTTATTAGATCAGTTTGCAGGGCTTGGGTTTTTAATTGCCGCCAAATCGGTGTTTAGATTTGGCGACTTAAGTGCCAGCAAAGATAAACAACTCACTGAATATGTGATGCTAGGAACGTTACTGAGCGTCAGTGTTACTTTATTTGTAGGATTAGCAGTTAATTATTTAATCGGTTAGTAAAGCTTTAAAATAGGCATTAAAAAACGCGCTACCAGTAAAAGTAAGCGCGTTTTTTATTAAAGCGAACTAAACCTAATTAGTCGTTATTTGCTGGACGACGACGGCGTTGACCATTCCCCCCAACCGATTGACGCTTTGCCCATGGGTTTTGTGCATTATCATCGGTTTTAGCTGCTGGCTTTTTAGAGCCACCACGACGTGGGCCTGTACCATTGCCACCATTGTTAGGCTTTTTGCTGTTAGGTTTGCTGCTATCTGATTTAGGCTTATTAAATGGTTGTTTTTTCTTTGGCTTTTTAGCCGGTAACGGGCGTGCATCGAGTGCGCGCTCTGCAACAGGGTTAGCCGGTTCAAAACCTTCTTCTTCAGCACGTGGAATTAGCTCGCCAATAAAGCGCTCAATGCCGTATAAATCTACTGCATCGTCAACCGTTACAAATGAAATAGCATGCCCTGATGCTCCCGCACGACCAGTTCGGCCAATACGGTGAACATAATCTTCATATACATTAGGTAAGTCGTAGTTTACAACATGCGGTAATTCAACAATGTCTAGACCACGAGCAACAATGTCGGTTGCCACTAATACGCGCACTTCACCACTTTTAAAGCCTTCAAGTGCTTTAACACGTGCGCCCTGAGATTTATTACCATGGATTGCCGCGCCAACAATATCATCGCGTTCCAGTTGCTTAACTAAACGGTTAGCACCGTGTTTAGTACGGCTAAATACCAGTACTTGTTGCCAATCGTTGCTACGAATTAAATGGCTTAATAAGGCTGTTTTACTCGCTTTATCTACTGCGTACACGCATTGAGTCACGCTTTTAGCAGTGGTGTTTTTGGCAGCGACTGAAATTTCAACCGGATCGTTAATTAACCCTTTTGCCAACGCGCGAATATCATCCGAAAACGTGGCTGAGAACATTAAGTTTTGACGCTTTTCAGGCATTTTTGCAATCAGGCGTTTAATGTCATGGATAAAGCCCATGTCTAACATACGGTCGGCTTCATCTAAAACCAGTACTTCAACGCTATCAAATTTAACCGCGTTTTGATTGTGTAAATCAATTAAACGCCCTGGTGTCGCCACCAAAATATCAACCCCTTTGCGAAGGCGTTGCATTTGAGGGTTAATTTTTACACCACCGTAAACCACAAACGAACTCACATCAGAATGCTTAGCGTACTCTTCAACGTTTTCGCTTACTTGCAACGCAAGCTCTCGGGTTGGCGTTAAAATAAGCGCACGTACATGATTACTTTTTGCTTTAGTGCCCGACGATAAACGCTCAATCAGTGGCAAAGTAAAACCAGCGGTTTTACCAGTACCTGTTTGTGCTGCGGCCATTACATCGCGACGCGCAATAATTGCTGGGATAGCTTGAGCCTGAATAGGCGTTGGCGTTTCATAGCCCTTTTCTAAAACCGCATTAACTAAAGACTGTGATAAACCTAAACCATCAAAACTCATATAAACTCTCTATTTCAAATTAGGCCAAAGTGACCAGTTGCGCGCATTATACCTTTAGTGGCTCAGAATGCATGCCATTATTTACTTTGTGCCAAATCAATAAACACAAATACTAAAAAAGCGGCTAAACAGCCGCTTTTTATTTACCTGAGCATTACACATGCTAAAGGATTATTTTACACCTAACTCACGTAAACGCTCTTGTAAGTAGCTATCTGCTGTGTAGCGTTCAGATAACACTACATCTGGACGAGGGTGTAAAAATAACGGTAATGAAATACGTGATTTAGTTGTTGCTTTACCCGATGGATTAATTACACGGTGAATCGTTGATGGGAAGTAGCCACCTGATGCTTCTTGTAGCATGTCACCAATATTAATAATTAAACTACCAAAATCACATGGCACATCTAACCAACCGCCATCGGTTTTTTGTACTTGTAAGCCTGGCTCATTTGACGCTGGTAATACGGTTAATAAGTTAATATCACCATGCGCAGCAGCACGAATAGCACCTGGCTCTTCATCACCTGTCATTGGCGGGTAATGTAAAATACGTAACAACGTTTGCTCAGACTGGGCAATCATATCTTTTAAATCGATAGAGAACTTAGCACGGACTTCTTCAGGCGCTTCAGCCTGAACCCAACTAAGTAATGTTGCCGCAAATTCATTAGCTAAACGGTAGTACTCACGCACATCAGCTTCTAATTGAGCAGGAACACGGCCTTTAGGGTAAACATGAAAGTACTCTTTAATGTCTTTTACCGTATGGCCTTTAGCTACTTCTGATACCGACGGTGGAAAATAACCATCTTGCGTTTCTTTTGAAAATAAAAACTCATGCTTTTGCTCTGAGTTAAAAAAGTCTTGCCAATTTTTATAAATAGACTCAACTAAAGATTGCGGAATAGGATGGTTTTTTAATACGCCAAAACCAGTATTTCTCAACGATTCAACAAATTGCGCAGCCGCATCGTCCGCTTTATAATCAACTGTAGGTAATTGCATGGTACATTCCAGTAAGTAGGTTGTTAGAAGCCATTTACTAATTCGCTTAAGCCACAGGTCTACACGAAATTAGTATTACATTCAAATATAGCTTAACTACTTAATTCAAGTAATAAAGGCTGCATTTTTATGCTGTGCGAGCATAGACAAACCCCCTTGAAATTATAAGGACATATGTCCGCACCCAATAAGCAAGCCTTCTCTGCCTTGATCAAGATCAAAATAACGCTTGTATTGAATTTTCACCCCATCGTACCAATCTCTTCTTTATCAGCATCACACACTATATCAACTTGTTAAGGCTCTCTACATGCGACAAAAAGTTTCTTTTAAAAGCGGTGAATTAGAACTCGCTGGACAACTTGAACAGCCCTCTGGTGAAGTGAAATTTTATGCCTTATTTGCTCACTGTTTTACCTGCTCTAAAGATGTAGCGGCTGCAACACGAATAAGTCGTGCGCTCACTCAGCAAGGCATTGCTGTATTACGCTTTGATTTTACAGGGCTTGGTAATAGCGATGGTGACTTTGCCAACAGTAACTTTTCATCAAACATTCAAGACTTAGTGGCTGCAGCCAATCACTTAAGAACACACTTTAAAGCACCTCAGTTATTGATAGGCCACAGCTTAGGTGGTGCTGCGGTGCTTGCAGCAGCAGAGCACATACCCGAAGTATCGGCCATTACGACTATAGGTGCGCCATCGGATGCTCAGCACGTTACCCATAATTTTGCTGCTCATTTAGATGAAATAAACCAATCGGGTGAAGCAAAAGTGTGTTTAGCTGGGCGGGAATTTACGATTAAAAAACAATTTATAGATGACATCGCTAAATACGATAACAGCCATATAGGCAAGCTTAAGCGTGCTTTGTTAGTTATGCATTCTCCTATTGATGCCACCGTGAATATTAGTGAAGCCGAAAAAATTTACGCAGCTGCTAAGCATCCAAAGAGCTTTATTAGTTTAGATAATGCCGATCATTTACTCAGCAATAAAGAAGACGCTAACTACGCAGCCGATGTCATTGCTACGTGGGCTAATCGCTATGTTGAATACGATAAAACACCCTATAGTGCAAAATTAACTAACGGCAGTGTATTAGTTGAAGAAAAAGATCATAAATTCACTCAGCACGTGAGTACTAAAAACCATACATGGCTTGCTGATGAGCCTACCGATGCCGGTGGTAAAAACTTAGGCCCAGACCCTTATGATCATTTACTCGCTGGGCTTGGAGCTTGTACTGCAATGACACTTCGCATGTATGCAAGTCGCAAAGAGTTGCCGCTAGAGCACATAAAAGTAGAGCTCAACCATACCCGCAATTACAACCAAGATTGTGATGATTGTGAAAAAACCGGCAATCTAGAGGCCATTATCCGCAAAATAACCTTACAAGGTGATTTAACTGACGCTCAGCGAAATCGATTACTCGAAATAGCTGATAAATGCCCCGTGCATGAAACGCTACATAACAGCCCACTGGTGGTTAGCGAATTAGTGGAGTGACTACATGAATAAGCGCAGTATTAACTGCGCTATACTTCAAAAATATTAACTTTAAGTAGATAATCTTTTAATTGCATTACGTGCAGATGATAATAATCTATCAATACATATATTAAATACCCACTTAATAAACGCTTTTGTTAACTTTAATGGCACAGCCACAGTTTTCCCAGCAAAAGCTATCATACACCCTAGCAAACCCCTTACTTGTTCTTCAAGACCGACCATACTCGAAATTTTCACAACTGTTTCAGCCATTATATCGTATACCGTCATTATAGCTGAGCCTGTGTATTGAAAAGACGCAATAATGCCAGCAAAACCACCGTCAATCATTAATGTCATTAAAGCAGCAGCTATTTTATCAGCCCAATGAGTTGAATATGTAGTTTGTAAACGATTATTGTAGTTTAGAACAACTCTTCGATATAAAGAGCTTGGTACTTGGCTATACACATGTTCCCAATCAGAAGCGGTTACTGTTTTTGTGTAACCTGGAGAATCAAGTAGTGAGTGCGCACCGGCGTCAATACCTTGAGCGCGATACGGAACATATTCAGGCTCTTTAGTTTCCATATGACAAAAAGGCCACACGGGAACTTTAGGTACGGGGTCAGCACCATGCACACAACGAAAAACTTTATCGATGCGACTACCAGAATGTACAGAAAAGCCCTTCTTCCCTACTCTAGGTGCACCAAACGTATATAAATAAACAGTTTTTCCATATGTGTGCTTGATGTAATCTGCAACTAAACCAGCCAAAGCACCACCTAAACTATGTCCAACACAATGAATAACTCCTCCACCATTAAGTACTTCTGGCTGCGTTATATATGTGTCTATGCTATCTACAAAAGAAGCCATAGTGGTTTGAAAACCTTTGTGTACACTAGTATCAGTATACCCAGTAGTTGTAGGGCAAGTAACATCTGTTAATACGTCCGCTAATGTTTCAGTTCCGCGTATTGTAATAACATGATCACCTTTATGAGACTGACTATGGCCTTTCCCGATATATAAAAAACCTGTCGTTTGTCGCAAAAAAAGCCTCCAGATGAACCTTCTGCTAGATTTTCTGATTTAAAGTGGAATTCATTCTTTATGAGTTTAGGTACGACTAATCTAGTACCTCTCCCAATTGAATCATATGCGAAGAGTGCCAATTGCACAGCTAGTTTAGGGGATAGTGCTGTCATATAATTTCATCCTTAAAATAAATAGTAATTCGTTTACTCTGGAGATAGTAAGTTGTTTATAGTGTCCATATCTAGATCACAGATAGTTACCAAAGGCTGATATCGAGATCCCCCATATTGACTGATATCTAAATCATACTGGACTTCTTCATTCTGTAAATCAGCATTTAAACCCGTTAGCAACCTGCTCACAGGTGGTACACTTTTCCAGCCTTTACTCATGACCCAGAGCCAATAATAGCCATCATCATTCGCTTCATTCTTAACGTTGATTAAGTCTTTCTTAACCGTTATTTCTTGCCTGATTAAATAATCTTGCCCAACAATATTCCCAGGAGCTTTAGAGCGAACAATAAGTTCATCGAAAGAAAACTCACCATGGGTATTAGTTAGTGCATAATCTATAACAGGGTTTTTTTCATAACCTTCATAAAAAAGCTTTCTAATAACCTCTACTCCTGCAAGAGCTTCGCCCTGATTAGTTATTCGCCCTTTGACCTCAGGTGATAATTGAACTTCATAACTTTTAAATAACCCAAACACAGCTTGATTCTCCGATGAATAAACACACGTACAAAATAATACTATTAGACACAAAAAGAAGGAGGAGCGACGATAAGAGAAAGTTAATTTACTTTTAAACACTATTTGACCTTCCGATGGCTTTCATCTTATGATGACTACTAAACATAAGTGAACAATTCAAGATTCCCTTTATAAATTTGTACCTAAATTTAAATCATCAAAAACCTGTTTCCTATCCCCAACGCCTATAAAAATATAATTTACAGTCGTACGGGGAAGCTAGTGAAAAGGCTAGTTGGTTAAACTGATTACTGTAAATAATATTTTATGTTATTCATTTTATTCGTCTAAAAACGCCGCTACCTCTTTACTCATTCTATCCACCAGCCATTTAGGGCCGCCATCGTACATATCGTTATGACGTGATTCTGCTATCAACGTTTGTGTAACAGGATAAACAGTTAACTCTTTATCGGTTAAAAGCACGTTCGCATCGGCTGGGTAATCACTACCTCGAAGTGTGAGCACGCGTGTGTTTTTATTGCGTGGCAATAACATGCGGCGGTGATCGAGCGTAATTAATTGGCTTACTTCATTTGGATAAATAGCTGCATACAAGGCTGAAATATCTCCACCATTTGAGTGACCAAATAAAGTGAGTTTTGTAAAATCATACTCAGGGTATTTAACACTTAGCTCGTTGACTAAAAATTTGAGGGTTACAACACCCCGGTGCCAATTTTCCATACGAGTAGTTAGGTATGGCTGCGCACGATTAAGTGCAGGGTCACTTTTAAGCTCATGCGCTACCGCAATGCTTAAATAACCTTGCGCATTAAATAACTTACTCGCAAAAGTGTATTCATTGTGGCTAATGCCATATCCTGCATTTACAAATACCACTGGGCATTTGACTTGCGCGCTGCACTTAAGGTGGTTAGCTGGTAGGGTAATTTTTACAGGTATAGAGCGATTACGACTTTCATCAATGATTGCATCGTCTTGGGCATAACTTGATGATGCAAATAGCGTAGAGCTTAAAGTCAGTGCACTTAACATTAAACGCTTTTTTATAATTTTTAACATGCATTTCCTTGTATTACTTATACATTTTTAACTAACATTAATTTTTATTATAAAGGTTAGCGCGCGCCTTTGCTAATTTGTGCGATAATAGCGATTATTGTTTTACTATTATCGCAGAAGAACCCATTCATGAAATCATATAGCAGCATTGAACAACGCATCGACATTCTCCAAAGCAGAATTGAAGCCTACCAAGAAGAAATTAAAGTGTTACAAGCCGAGCCGAAAAGTAACAACGAGCGGATTATTTTTAAGTTCATTGAAACCGGCAGTACAGGTAAAACCAAAGACTTTGTGAGAGAGCTGGGAATTAAATCGCCGCGTGATAGCTTATATTCATCAGGTGATGTAACTAAACTGATTAAAGATGGCGCTGATGATATTTCGCCTGAGCTACTGAGCATAGCCCGTGCACTTGCTAGCGCGCGCAACAAAAATGGCCCTGCTTGCTAATAGTAAATATACGCATTAGCCGTAGCTCTTGCGGCTAATCAACCAGCTCGATATCAAGTCCAGCTAATAAGTTTAACGCTTCAAGCCGTTCAAACTTTGCATTACTCACATCATTGCTTGTTATATCAATATTAAATTGCGTTGCGCCAACAAAGTTTGCTTTCCTCAAATTAGTTTGATGAAACAGGCTGTCTCTAAAGTCAGTATCCGAGAAGTTGCTTTGAGTTAAGTTAGCGTGCCTAAAATCGACATCTTTGGCAAAACAGTTCGTCATTGTTAACGCTTTTAACTGTAATTCAAAAAACGAACTATGGCTCAGCTCACACTGTTTAAAACTCACCGGTGACGTTAGCGCTAATTGCGGCCAATTTACTTGTCCCCACATTATGCTATTGAGTTTACAATTTGCAAAGCTCACCTCTTCTAGTGAGCTGTAATTCCAATTAAGCTCAGTCAAATTACAGTTAATAAACTCACACTCTATAAACCGACAGGCATTAAACTGGCTGTGACTAAAATCGCAATCAATAAACTGACATTGTTCAAACTCAATATCGCTAAAGCGCTTTGCATTTGCTGTAAAGTTTAAAAATGGCTGATCGAAATAATGACTATCTTTAAATAGCTCGCTCATAAAAATAAAGCACCTAAATTGGGTTATGCCGAACAAAAAACCCCTTAGGTATTTAGCCTAAGGGGTTTTGATCTAACTAAACACTATGGTTTAACTAGCTTTATTCTGCGCTTGGTAATTCTTTCTCAACTACACTAATAGCAAGCTCTGTCAGCGAATCGCTGTTTGCTTTGCTAGGCGCATCGGTTAATAAGCACGATGCCTGTGTTGTTTTAGGGAAAGCAATAACGTCACGAATGTTATCAGTACCACATAACAACATAACTAAACGGTCTAAACCGAACGCTAAACCAGCATGCGGTGGTGTGCCGTATTTAAGTGCATCAAGTAAGAAACCAAATTTATCTTGCTGCTCTTGCGCTTCAATACCTAAAATTCTAAATGCCGCTTCTTGCATATCTGCATTATGAATACGTACCGAACCACCGCCCACTTCGTAGCCGTTTAATACCATATCGTAAGCATCTGAAATAGCCGCTGCTGGGTTTGCTTCAAGCTCACTGGCACTAATATCTTTTGGTGCAGTAAATGGATGGTGTACAGCGTGTAATGTGCCTTCGTCATCTTCTTCAAACATTGGGAAGTCAACAACCCAAAGTGGTGCCCAGCTATCTAAATTAGTGATTTCTAAATCAATACCAATTTTTAAACGAAGTGCGCCCATGGCTTCATTTACGGTGTTGCGTTTATCCGCACCAAATAAAATGATATCGCCTGTTTGTGCATTAGTACGTTCAAGTAACTGCGTGATCACGTCTTCATTTAAGAATTTAGCGATTGGCGATTGCACGCCCTCAACGCCTGCATCGCGGTCATTTACTTTCATCCATGCTAAACCTTTAGCACCGTAAATACCAATAAACTTAGTGTAATCATCTAGTTGCTTACGAGAAAGTGATGCGCCACCTGGTACCGTTAGTACTGCAACACGGCCTTTTTCATCATTTGCTGGGCCTGAGAATACTTTAAACTCTACGTCTTTTACTAAATCGGCTACATCAATTAGCTTTATTGGGTTACGTAAGTCTGGCTTATCAGAACCATATAAGCTCATTGCCTCAGAGTAAGGCATAATTGGGAAATCACCTAAATCAACATTTAGTAATGACTGCCACATTTCACGGATCATTTTCTCTGTCATACCACGTACTTGATCAGAGCTCATGAACGAGGTTTCTAAATCTATTTGAGTAAACTCAGGTTGACGGTCAGCACGTAAGTCTTCATCACGGAAACATTTAACAATTTGGTAGTAACGGTCAAAACCCGACATCATCAACAATTGCTTAAATAACTGTGGTGACTGTGGTAATGCGTAAAAGCTACCTTTATGAACACGACTCGGTACTAAGTAATCGCGAGCACCTTCAGGCGTTGCTTTAGTTAGCACTGGCGTTTCGATATCTAAAAAGCCATTTTCATCTAAAAAGCGACGTACAAAGCTGCTTGCTTTAGCACGTAATTTAATGCGGTCGCTCATTTCTAAACGACGTAAATCTAAGTAACGGTATTTTAAACGACGCTCTTCTGAGTTCACTTGGTTAAAATCAAGTGGCATAGGCTCAGAGCGGTTAATAATAGTTAAACCCGTGCCTAAAATTTCTACTTCGCCGGTTGCCATGTCTTTATTTACTTGGCTATCTGGGCGAGCGCGTACAATCCCTTTTAACTGAACACAAAATTCTTGACGAAGTTTGTTAGCTGTTTCCATTAGTCCTTCAACTTCCGGATCGAATACAACTTGTACTAAACCTTCTCTATCACGTAAATCGACAAAGATAAGTCCGCCAAGGTCACGTCGTTTGTTGATCCAGCCACATAGTTCAACTTCCTGATCTACGTGAGTTTTATTTAGCTGTCCGCAGTATATAGAGCGCATAGTTTTCCTGTCAGATAAAAGGCATATAGCGGTTAAACACTGTTGTTTTAAAAGTTTTTATAAACACCAAAATGAAAATAAAACCGCTAGCAATTCAAAATAATCAAATTAAGCCCTGCATTATACCCAAGTCGGTTGAAGATGCTAGGGCGTGTTTACCTTTCGGGGTTGAATTTACAGCGCACCGTTTTGTTATTTGTTACACTACAAGCACTTTATAACAAGGCTTTTTTGTATGCTATATATTGGATGCCCGCAGTGGTCGAGCAACGCATGGAAAGGAAACTTATTTTCACGCCAGTGTAAAAGTGCCGATATGCTTAGCGAATATGCGCAGCATTTTAATTCGGTGGAAGGTAACACCAGTTTTTATGCCGATCCCTCACCTGACACTGTATTACGGTGGGCTGCCAGTGTACCTGAGGATTTTAAATTTACCTTTAAATTTCATCGGCGCTTTAGTCACGAACTCCAACTTAGTAACGTGCAACATGAGCTAACTAATTGGCTTAATTTATTCGCCCCACTACTTGAAAAAACAGGGCAAATAATGCTGCAATTACCTAAAGCGTTTGCCCCACAACATTTAGCTAAGCTTGGCGCTTTTATTGAGTTACTTCCTAAAGAGCTAAACTATGGGGTCGAGGTACGCCACCCTGATTTTTTCAAAAAAGGTGAGGCCGAAATCGCACTTAATCAACTTTTAATGGCACACAATATAAATCGCATTGCTATGGATACTCGGGCGCTCTTTGCGGTAAAGCCAACCACCGAAGCGCTAATAGACGCCCAACAAAAAAAGCCCCACTTACCAGTGCACGCTATTGCTACGGGCTCGCAGCCTATGGCGCGCTTTGTTATTGCTGATTTAAAAAACGATTATAAGACCTTTTATCAGCCTTGGCTTAGCAAAGTAACCCAGTGGCTCGATGAGGGCAAAAGCCCCTATGTGTTTTTTCATACCGCTGATAACCGCGAAGCGCCGCTGCTGGCTCGCCAGTTTTGCCAAGATTTGAGGTATAATCACAACGTACTCAATCCATTTAGTGGCGAAAAAGAAGCCCACCAGCAAGCACTTTTTTAAAAATAAATTCAAAATACAGAGACAATAATGAGTGAATACGCACGTTACTTTACCGGCTACCCTGCCAATATCGTTGAGCAAGTATTAGGACTAATAAAAGCAGGAAAGGTAAGTGAGTATTTACTTAAAAAGCACCCGCAGGCGCATCGTATTACCAGTGATAAGTTACTGTATAGCTACGCCACTGAGCTTAAAAAGCAGTATTTAAAAAACGCCCCGCCATTTGGACGCGCTGCGTTTAAAAAACAAGGTGATATGGTCACCAATGCGCTCGGAACTCACACCTATCGTATGCAAGGTAAAACCCGCAAGCACGATTTAGCAATAAACAGCGATTTATTGCACGCCCCTGAGCCATTATTAAAAGCATTAGTAGTGCACGAACTCGCGCATTTTAAGGAAAAAGACCATAACAAAGGCTTTTATAAATTATGCTGCCATATGGAGCCGCAGTACCATCAGCTAGAGCTGGATTTACGGATTTTTTGTGTAGCTATTGCGATGGGTGAGAATCCGTATAATTGAGCGGTCAGCGGTCAGCGGTCAGCGGTCAGCGGTCAGCGGTCAGCGGTCAGCGTAAAATATAAATACAACCTAACTCGCAATTAAAGCTCTCAATAATAAAAAACGCGATACTAAATCGCGTTTTTTAAAATTTACTGATAGCTAAAAACTGACAGCTAGCTCGTTAGGTTTCGTTTCACTTAACCCAGCCTACTTAAAAACATTAAAGCCCTAATTCGGCCATAAAGTCGTCGTCGCTATCATCTTGCTTTGGCTGTTTTGCTTTTTCTTTATCCGCTTTTTGCTTGGCTTCGTTTGCGATAATGTCGTCTGGGTCTACAGCTTCTACAATGTCAAAGTCGTGAAGTTTAATAAACTCTGTTTTATCCATCGCTAATTCTAAATAAAAGATATTTTGATTGCGAGTCGTAAACGTTACGCGGCGTGCTTGCGGGCGATCCATAGTGGTATCAACCGATATTTGCACTTGCTTGTTAATGGCCATCATTTTTGGCTGATTTTGAGTAATAGAGGTATGTAGCTGTTCACGCACTTTTGACGTGAAGTCGCCCACTATTTGGTTCATCAACTCGCCCATCACGTTTGAAACGTCATCAGACAAGTGGCTGTGTGCAATTTCGTCTTCTGGCATACCCATGTTACGCATGTAATCGCCATAAATTTCCATCGCCGCTTGCGCCGTAAAGTTGGTAACAACTAAGCCGGTAAAGCCGCCGTCAAATAAAACAAAACAACCTATGTCTGGTCGCATACAGGTGCGGGTAATTTTTTGTACCATGGCTGAATAGCTGATCTCGTTGCCGCTGGCTGATGAAAGTACACCCGTTACTGAGTGGCATAATGTTGCTAATATATCGTCGGTACTAATAACCTTACTTTTGCTCATTTAATAATCTCTTTTATACTTATTCTTCATAATTCTAGTCAAGCTACTGAATTTATCACTGACTATCCAGCATAAAATGTTAAAATAGCACTATTATTTTCAAAAGAGACTGCCTTCGTGAGTATAAAAGACAGTATTTATGCCTCTGAGCAACAAGTAAAAGACTTTAGTTTTGATCAAAACGTGGTTGAAGTATTTCCCGACATGATCCAACGCTCGGTACCCGGTTACGCCACCATAGTAAGTACCATGGGAAAATTAGCGGGTGAGTATGCTCAGCCAAATTCAAATTTGTATGACCTAGGCTGCTCGTTAGGGGCGGTTACCCTAAGTATGCGCCGTAATATTCAAACTGATAGCTGTCATATTATTGCTGTAGATAACTCACAAGCCATGGTGGAGCGTTGTAAGGTCCATTTACAAGGGTTTAGATCAGACGTTCCTGTAACTGTTACTTTAGGTGATATTAACGAGCTTGATATACAAAATGCCTCAGTAGTAGCGATGAATTTCACCCTGCAGTTTATTCCACCAGTGCAGCGCAAAGCGGTACTTGAAAAAATATACGCTAATTTAAAACCCGGTGGCGTTTTGCTATTAAGTGAAAAAATTAAAGCCGAAAACGAGCAATGCGATAACTTACTTATAGACTTGCACCACGACTTTAAACGTCATAATGGCTACTCTGAGCTGGAAATAAGCCAAAAGCGTACCGCCATTGAAAACGTAATGCGCCCCGATACACTTAGCACACATACACAACGTTTAAGCGACATTGGTTTTAGCCAAACGCAAGTGTGGTATCAATGTTTTAATTTTTGCTCAATGGTAGCAATTAAATAATTTAGAGAGTGACACATGTCTGCATGGTTTAACCAATTTTACGCTGCTATTGCACAAAGCCCACTTAGCCACTGGCTAGAAACCTTGCCTGCGCAATTAAAGCATTGGCAACAAGAGGCCAGCCATGGCGATTTGCCTCAATGGCAAAAAGTACTAAAAAACTTACCTGAGGTATCGACAAACCAAGTTGATATTGTCAGCAAAGTAGCAATAGGCGCGCCTGGCGAAATGACTGAAGGCGAAAAAAAGCAAACCACGCATTTATTAAAACGAATGATGCCTTGGCGTAAAGGCCCATTTAATGTGCACGGTATCGACATTAATACAGAATGGCGCAGTGACTGGAAATGGGATCGACTCCTACCGCATATTGAGCCATTAAAAGGCCGTACTGTATTAGATATTGGTTGTGGCTCGGGATATCACTTATGGCGTATGCGCGGTGAAGGTGCACAGTTTGTGGTGGGTATTGATCCATCTGACTTATTTTTGTGCCAGTTTCAGGCAATTAAACACTTCAACCCTGATGAAAACGTGCATTTATTACCATTAGGTGTAGAAGCCCTGCCAGAGCTTAAAGCATTTGATACGGTATTTTCGATGGGAGTACTTTATCACCGTCGCTCACCTATCGACTTTTTAGCGCAATTAAAGGCACAGCTTCGCCCTAGTGGTGAGCTAGTACTTGAAACTTTAGTTATTGAAGGCGATGAAAACACCGTATTGGTTCCGACCGACCGCTACGCAAAAATGCGTAATGTATGGTTTATTCCAAGCACTGCGGCATTAAAATTGTGGATGGAACGTGTTGGCTTTAAAGATGTGCAAATTAAAGATTGTGCTATTACAACGCTCGACGAGCAGCGTAAAACTGACTGGATGGAAAACGAATCTTTAGTTGACTTTTTAGACCCCACTGACACCAGTAAAACCATTGAAGGCTACCCAGCTCCACTTAGAGCGATACTTACAGCAAAAGCCTAATTTGTAGTATTAACTTTTATTTTCATGTTAAAAAGCGCCATTGAGCGCTTTTTTTGGTTACTAATACAGCAACTAGCGGACAAGTGTCCTTGTCTTTAAAATCAAATCCAGATTTCAACTAGCCGCGCCCTTGCAATTGTTGTAAAATACGCGCGTTTCTAAGTAAGCATCAAAACAACTATTTTGAGGAAAACCTGTGAGCGAACAAAAACAGTCTCTAAGCTATAAAGACGCGGGCGTAGATATCGACGCTGGTAATGCACTTGTTGAGCGTATTAAAGGCGTAGTTAAAAAAACTCGTCGTCCTGAAGTGATGGGCGGAATTGGTGGTTTTGGCGCACTTTGCGAAATTCCTGAAGGTTATAAGCAACCCGTACTTGTAGCAGGCACTGACGGTGTTGGCACTAAGTTACGTTTAGCAATTGACCTTAAAAAGCACGATACTGTAGGTATCGACTTAGTTGCGATGTGTGTAAATGATTTAATAGTACAAGGCGCTGAACCCCTGTTTTTTCTAGATTACTATGCAACGGGTAAACTAGATGTAGACACAGCAGCCGACGTAGTAACCGGTATTGGTAAAGGTTGTGAAATTTCAGGTTGTGCCCTAATTGGTGGCGAAACAGCTGAAATGCCAGGTATGTATGATGGTGAAGACTACGACATGGCAGGCTTTTGTACCGGTGTAGTAGAAAAATCAAAAATTATTGATGGCACTAAAGTAGCCGCAGGCGATCAGCTAATTGCGCTTGCTTCTAGTGGTCCACACTCAAACGGTTTCTCACTAATTCGTAAAGTATTAGAAGTCTCTAACGCTGATACTAACCAAGTGATTGATGGCAAAACCTTAGGTGAGCATCTTTTAGAACCAACACGCATTTACGTTAAACCATTACTTGAGTTATTCAAGCAAGTAGATGTGCATGCTCTTTCGCATATTACTGGTGGCGGCTTTTGGGAAAATATCCCACGCGTATTACCTGAATCTGCAAAAGCAGTTGTTAAAGGTGATAGCTGGCAGTGGCCTTCTGTGTTTAGCTGGTTACAAGAAAATGGCAACATTACCACTCATGAAATGTACCGTACATTTAACTGTGGTGTGGGCATGGTGTTAGTTGTACCTGCTGATCAACTTGAAAACAGCTTAAACATTTTAAAAGATCTTGGCGAGAATGCATGGCACCTTGGTGAAATTCAAGATGCGGTTGCAGGCGAAGAGCAAGTTGAAATTGTAGGTGGTGCTGCGTAATGGCACCCACTCGTCTAGTAGTTTTGATCTCAGGCAGTGGCTCAAATTTACAAGCCATTATTGATGCCTGTGAAAGCGGCGAGATAAACGCTCATATTGCGGCTGTTATTAGTAATAAAGCAGACGCATATGGGTTAGAGCGTGCAAAAAATGCAGGCATTGCAACGCAAGTACTGAGTCATAAAGAGTTTGACTCCCGCGAAGCATACGATGCCCAGTTAATGCATATAATTGACTCTTTTGAACCAAATCTAGTTGTATTAGCTGGGTTTATGCGTATTCTAACTCCTAGCTTAGTGCAAAAATATGTTGGAAAAATGTTGAACATTCATCCATCTTTGTTGCCTAAGTACCAGGGGCTGAATACCCACCAAAGAGCAATTGATGCAAAAGACGACGTTCACGGCGTTAGTGTTCACTTTGTAACTGAAGAATTAGACGGCGGGCCCGTTATTCTTCAAGCCAAGGTGCCTGTATTAGCAGACGATACTGCAGATACGCTCGCTAAACGTGTGCATGCACAAGAGCACATAATTTATCCTTTGGTGGTCAAGTGGTTCAGTGAACAACGACTTACGATGGAAGCAGATTATGCAGTTCTTGACGAAAAACAACTTCCTGCACACGGCGCGCACTACCCAAAATAAAAAATTAAGTGCCTGGCTATTTTGTGCGGGCACTTTATTACTGCCTACCAGCCTGGTTGCAGGTGAGTTAACCCAGTATCAAGCCAGCTACGATATTTTGCGCAAAGGCGCAAATCATGGTACAGCCGAGCGGACGCTTAAAAAACTCGACAATGATAACTATCAAGTCACCTATCACAGCGATATTGAATGGATGATTTTCTCTGACTCACGTCAAGAATCATCAACCTTTAGCTTTATTAATGATAAAGTAGAGCCTATTAAATACGCTATGATCCGCACAGGCACAGGGCCTGACAAAAAGTATGAAATTAACTTTGACCGTCTAACCAAAACGGTTACCAGTAACACCAGCGATTACCCGTTAAAATGCCAATGGGAAGATAAATTCCAAGATGGTATTTCTTATCAAGTACAAGTTCGTGAAGGCCTTAAAAAAGGCAAAACTAGTTTCTCGTTTCCGTTAGTTGATAAAAAAGGTAATTGCCGTGACTACGACTTTGAAGTGGTAGAAACCGAAATGATTTCTTTGCCTATAGGTAATGTAGAAGCAGTAAAAGTTAAACGCTTATACGATAACGATAAACGCCAAGCCTTAGCCTGGTTTGCCCCAGAAATGGATTACATGCTAGTGCGCATGTGGAAGGGTGAAAAAGGTGTGGAGCAGTTTGAAGTGCAAATGAAATCGTTTACCGTGATCAACCCACCTGCTTTACCTGCAGAAGTGAAAAACGAACTATCACCAGAGTAAATTGCTTACAAGGTGAAAGGCCCAAGTGTGACGACCATAACTTGGGCTTTTCATTTTAATACTTAAATTTAAAACTTTAAGCTGGGTTTCATTTCACTCTACCCAAGCTACATTAATTCACCCATTTTAAATAACGCAAACTCTCCTGGCTGCATTTTTTGCCAGCGCTCATCATTAGTTAATGGCCTTGTTGCTATAACCGTTACTACATCGTTTGGTGTGGTTTCTTGTTGAAAGTCGACCACCATGTCAGCATCAATCAATGTAGCTTTACCAAATGGTGCACGGCGCGTTATATAATGTAAGTTATTAGTACAATACGCTAAAACAAATACACCATCGGTCAATAACATATTAAATACGCCCTTTTCACGTAGCGTATGCGAAAGCTTGGCGGCGTATCTAAAAACCGATGCCATATTACTTGGACGCTTTGGGTATTTTTCGCGAATTTTGTCAAGTAACCAACAAAAAGCGAGTTCACTGTCGGTGTTTCCCACAGGTCGATAATACTCTGGTTTTAAATCGTGATAATTTGAAAGCTGCCCATTGTGTGCATAGGTTATTTCGCGCCCCCACAACTCTCGGGTAAACGGATGAGTGTTTTCAAGACACACCCGACCACGATTCCCTTGGCGAATATGACTAATAACCGATACGCTTTTAATTGGGTACGCTTTTACCAGCTTTGCTATTTCTGACTGGTAACTTGGCTCTGGATCTTTAAAGGTTCTGCAGCCTTTACCTTCATAAAAAGTAATACCCCAGCCGTCTTTATGCGGGCCAGTATTTCCACCACGCTCCAACAACCCTGAAAAACTAAAACAAATATCCGTTGGCACATTGGCTGACATGCCAAGTAATTCACACATAAAATAAATAAACCTTTAAAAAGCTAAACATAGAATATCGTTCTATTTTTAATAAGCGTACACTGATCATCATAAGTATATTTACTTAATTAAACTTATATTACTACTAGATTAATTGATTTTTTTAATGCTTATATTTTTTTATGATAAGCCAAAATAAACGATTACAGCCAAACTGTTCGTATAACATACAACGCATTGTAATAATCGTACCGATAACTACACTTTAATCTAAGTAATGTACTTGAAACTTAGCGTTACTAGCGCTACTCTAAACGAGGTGGTCTGACCTCTATTAAGGAATTAGCAATGACACTCATATTTACACTTGGTTTAATCGCACTGCTCAGCATTGCGCTTTACCACAGAGCGAGTTGGAACACAGCACTTGGTGTTTCTGCCGCAACATTATTAATTGGTACCTTTGCTGGTGCTTTTGGTTTAATTAGCTGGGTGATCTTTTTAATCATCGCAGTGCCTCTTTCAGTTACTGGTATTCGCCAGCAATACATTATCAAACCTATTTTCACCATCTTTAAAAAAGTAACACCGAGTATGTCTGACACCGAAAAGTCAGCAATCGATGCGGGTACTACGTGGTGGGAAGCGGATTTATTTTGTGGTAATCCAGATTGGAAAAAGCTTCACCAGTATCCAGTTCCAAAACTTACTATTGAAGAGCAGGCATTTATCGACGGCCCTGTTGAAGTTGTATGTAGTATGCTTGATGATTGGGAAGCTACGCATGAGCTGACTGATTTACCTCAGGATGTATGGCAATATCTAAAAGATAACAAGTTCTTTGCCATGATCATTAAAAAGGAATACGGCGGCTTAGAATTCTCTGCATTTGCACAATCGTGTGTACTGCAAAAACTAACCAGTAAATCAACATTGCTTTCGTCAATTGTTGGTGTACCTAACTCGTTAGGCCCAGGTGAGCTATTACAGCACTATGGTACTGAAGACCAAAAAAATCATTACTTACCGCGTTTAGCAAGCGGTCAAGAAATTCCATGTTTTGCACTTACCTCGCCAGAGGCGGGTTCTGATGCAAGCTCAATTCCAGACTACGGTGTAGTGTGTAAAGGGCAATGGAATGGCGAAGAAGTAGTTGGTGTAAGCCTTACATGGAACAAACGTTACATAACACTTGCGCCTGTAGCTACGGTACTTGGTCTAGCATTTAAATTACAAGATCCAGATGGATTATTAAGCGATGTTAAAGAGCCTGGCATTACCTGTGCGCTTATTCCAACAGATACCCCAGGGGTAGAAATTGGTCGTCGTCACTTCCCGCTTAATGTGCCGTTCCAAAATGGCCCTACTCGCGGTAAAGATATTTTCGTTCCACTTGATTACATTATTGGCGGCCCAGAAATGGCTGGTCAAGGCTGGCGTATGCTAGTTGAATGTTTATCGGTTGGTCGTGCAATTACATTGCCATCAAATTCAGCCGGTGGCATTAAAATGATTGCAGTAGCAACAGGTGCTTATAGCCGTATTCGTCGTCAATTCCGCTTACCTATTGGTAAAATGGAAGGGGTTGAAGAATCAATGGCTAAACTTGCTGGTTATGCTTACAGCTCAGACGCTGCTGTTAGTATGTCAACAGGTGCGGTTGATTTAGGCGAGAAGCCATCCGTTGTGTCGGCGATTATTAAGTACCACCTTACCGAGCAAATGCGCGATTCAACCATTCATGCAATGGACGTGCTAGGCGGTAAAGGGATCATGCTTGGGCCAAATAACTATTTGGGTCGTGGCTATCAAGGTGCACCTATTGCCATTACCGTTGAAGGTGCAAACAT
Source organism: Pseudoalteromonas sp. DL-6 (assembly GCF_004328665.1). Taxonomy (NCBI): domain Bacteria; kingdom Pseudomonadati; phylum Pseudomonadota; class Gammaproteobacteria; order Alteromonadales; family Pseudoalteromonadaceae; genus Pseudoalteromonas; species Pseudoalteromonas sp. DL-6. The sequence continues at coordinate 1,134,903 of NZ_CP019770.1, read as the reverse complement.
CTTGACCCGTAATATGATTATTTATGGTCAAGGTGCAATTCGCTGTCATCCATTTGTACTTACCGAGCTAGGTGCGTGTGAAATTGAAGACCGCGAAGAAGCGCTTAACGTATTTGATAAAGCGCTAATGGGCCACATTGGCTTTACCATGTCTAACTTAGTACGTACTAAATGGCTTGCCCTTACTGGCGCTCGTTTTACTAGCGTGCCATACAAAGACGAAACGGCAGAGTTTTACCGTATTGCGTCTCGCTTTAGTGCCTCTTTAGCACTTATGTCAGATATTAGCATGGCCGTATTTGGTGGTTCACTTAAACGTAAAGAACGTATCTCAGCACGTTTAGGCGACTTATTAAGTTACCTTTACTTAGTGTCTGCAACGCTAAAACGTTACAACGACGAAGGCCGTAAGAAAGAAGATTTTGCACTAGTTCAATGGAGCTGTCAGGATCATCTTTACCACTGCCAACGTGCACTTGCTGATTTAATTAATAACATGCCGTCGGCTCCACTACGTGGTGTTTTAAAAGTATTGTTATTCCCGTTTGGTCGTCCGGTTCGTAAACCTACCGACAAACTTGAGCACAAACTAGCGCAGTTATTGCAAGTTCCTAGCGAAACACGTAATCGTTTAGCAAGCTATGTATACCTTACAAACGAACCGCTTAACCTTGTGGGCCGTCAAGAGCAAACGCTTAAAGACGTTCTAGAAGTAGAGCCATTGTTTGAGCGTGTATGTAAAGAAAAAGGCGTAAAACTACCATTCTTCCAGCTTGATAAAGTGGCGCAAATGGGCTTAGAAGCAGGCATTTTAAGCCAAGCAGAAGCCGATAAGCTCGCTGCAGTTGAGAAAGCACGTCTAGATGTGATTAACGTTGATGACTTTGACCCTGCAGATTTACTTGCCGGCAAAGCAGCGCGTAATAGCAAAGCGAAATCTAAAAAGGCAGATGCAGCTTAATTAATTTAGTAAAGCTAGCAGCAACCCTGTTGTAATTAGCCAAACCAGCGCATAATGCGCTGGTTTTTTTTGCGCTAAGGCCTGTTGTAGTAAACACCAAACAACCCCTATTACTAGCAATAAGCAATTTGCTTGCTTAAATAAAACCACAAAACCAACCAGTGCGAGTAATAATACAATTAAGCTAGGAATAAATAAGCTAACAAAGAATGCTGTTTGCTTATTCTGCATGTTAAAAAACACACTGTACTGCTGATATAGGTGACGACAATCAAATTGTAGTGAGCTACTAAATAACACCACAAAGGCAAGTGACAAAATACTGAATATAGCAGCTAAATCAGCGCGCTCTTGTAACAACACCTTGGATGCCATAAATACACATAGTAATAAAGCTCCTCGCCATATCAAAGCCCAGCTATTATGCATAAAAAATAACAGCCAAAAGCCTGTAAGTGAATTCAACTTTAGCTTAGCTGTAGCATTAAAAGGGACCATCAAGGTACTTAGCGCAAACAACAGAACAAAGCCGCTATGATAAAGCAATGGACTGACATCAAGCGGTAACGTTGCCCAAACTGCGGATAACAAAAAACCATAAACCAGCGCTATTGGCTTGTATAAACATAAAATGCCGAGCACAAATTGCAATAGTAAAAACAACCAGAAATGCGGCACTCTAAGCCACTGACTCAAACTAAGATCAATCGCGATAATGAGGCTCGCAATCAACCAGCCATTGCTTAAAAGTAAAAGCTTTATATCCATAAAACCAAGCCAATATCGCTTCACCAATGTTTGTTGAAAGGCACGTTGAGCGCTGTTTTTTATAGCAGGTTTCATTGCGCTCAACATGACACTTTGCAACAGCAAATACAGCCAAGCCATCTGTGCACCATACTGCGGTGCATCGCTGCTATCGATAATTTTTCCCAGCCCTAAAAACAACAGTAAAATCATACCAAGCATGGCAGAGCCAAGTACCACTAGAAATAACAAGCCAAAGTTTTTAAGTTGCAACAATAATTGCGTGAGTTCAGTTTTGTAAGCCTGATAACGATAATCCATAAAAGAGCGATATTGCCCGATTGATTGTTTTAAGTTTGCAATCATAACGGTATACACTCAAAGCCACGCTCAATAAATGGCGCTGGTTCATGGCAGGTGATGACTATTTTCCCATTTGGCTTATCTATTAGATATTCATCAAGCAGTACTAATAAATACTGAATACTGGCTTGATCAAGTGCTGCGCTGGGTTCGTCTAGAAGTAAATAAGGTGCATCACGCATAAGCGCTAAAATTAACTGGCATTTCTTTTGATTACCTGACGACAGCGCATCAAAACGAGTATTTAAAAATTCATTGAAATTAAACCCATCTATTATTGTCGTTGGCCAATCACAATCCAGCGTATTCACGGACAAGTTAATAATTTGCTTTGCCGTAAGAAAGTCAGGTAAAGCAATACAGTCTGAGGCTATAGCAACTTGTTTATGCGGTTCGGTTAATGTTTTTTTAGAAAATAAAATCTGCCCACTTTGGCGCGTTTCGAGCTCTGCCAACATCATCAACAACGTTGTTTTACCTTGGCCATTAGGCGCTTCAATGCATATTTTAGGTGCACAAAACTGCACACTATAGCCACTGTACAATACGTTTTCAGCAAACTGTTTATGTAACCCAATGACTTCTATCATAAATACTCCCTGATTTTGAAAGTGAATTATAACTGGTTTTCTATTTTCGTGGGCTACATGGTTTGTAACACTTTATTGCAGTTCGAATAAGCTAATTACTTGCGTTTAAAAAACGTTCGGTTAACACTAAAAGTCTATAATTATAATCCAAGGAATGTATCTATGAAAAAAGCCCTCAAATTTGCTTGTATTACCTGTGCAGTATCAATTGCATTAACAGGTTGCAGTCAATCTAATAATTCAGCCTCTACCCCTGTGGCAACTGAGCAAAAACAACAAGTAAAAACCTATAACGCTAAAACCTTTTTTGATACAACATCTATCATGGGCAGTAGCTTTTCCCCGACTGGCGATAAAGTTCTAGTTAGTAGCGATGAAAGCGGTATTTACAGCTTGTATGAAGTTGACATAAAAACAGGTAGCAAAACGCGCCTAACCAATTTTGAAGACAGCACCTACCCTATTCGCTATTTCCCAAATGATGAGCGTGTACTATTTACCAAGGACTCAGGCGGTAATGAGCGCTACCATGTTTATGTGCGTGAAGTTGATGGTTCAATCAAAGATTTAACTCCAGGGGAAGAAACCCGCGCGAGTTTTGCAGGCTTTACTAAAGATGGCAGTCAGTTTTTTATTACCAGTAATCAACGCGATGCCAAGTTTATGGACTTGTATCGTGTAGATAGCAAAACCTATAAAGTCACGCCCGTTTATCAAAACACACAAGGACTAGATGTGGGCGCAATTAGCCCCGATGGACGCTACATTGCACTGTCTAAAAATAATACCAATAAAGACAGCGATACGTTTATTCTTGATACCTATAAGAAAACCCTCAAGCCGCAATTAATTTCAAAACACGATACACCAGCACAATATACGCCTGAGACCTTCTCTGTAGACAGCAAATATTTATACTACTCAACAGACGCTAAAGGAGAGTTTTCAGAGGTGTGGCAATATGAGCTCGCCACAGGCAAGCACAGCTCAGCATTAAAAGATGATTGGGACGTTAGCTTTATTTACTTTTCTAAATCTGGGCGTTACCAAGTAAGCGGTGTAAATGCTGATGCCAGCACAAAGGTCACAGTAAAAGACACGCAAACAGCGGATGAAATTGCCATGCCTAAATTACCTGCGGGAAATCTACGTGGTGTGAATTTCTCAAGCGATGAGAAAACCATGGCGTTTTATTTAAATTCAGATACCTCACCAAGCAACTTATTTGTTTGGCAAGTTGGCAGTAATGAAGCCAAGCAACTTACCAACACATTAAGTGAAGATATAGATCAAAACGACTTAGTAGAGAGCACCATTGTGCGCTTTAAAAGTTTTGATGATTTAGAAATACCGGGCGTATTATACAAACCAAAACAAGCCAGCAGCACCAATAAAGTACCTGCACTTATTTGGGTGCATGGCGGCCCAGGTGGGCAAAGCCGAACTGGTTATAGCGCAATGCAGCAACATTTAGTTAATCATGGCTATGCTATTTTTGCCGTCAATAACCGCGGTAGCTCAGGCTATGGTAAAACATTTTTCCATTTAGACGATAAAAAACATGGCACCGATGATCTACAAGATATTGTCTACGGTAAAAAACACTTACAAAGCCTAGATTGGGTCGATGCAGATAAAATCGGCATCATGGGTGGTAGCTACGGCGGCTTTATGACCGCAGCCGCGCTTGCCTTTGAACCGGAAGAGTTCAAAGTAGGTATCAATATTTTTGGTGTGACTAACTGGGTACGCACACTGAACTCAATTCCACCATGGTGGGAAAGCTTTAAAAAGGCGCTATACGATGAAATGGGCGATCCTGCCACCGATGGTGAACGTCACCGTGCTATTTCACCGCTATTTCATGCCGATAACATCACTAAGCCTTTAATGGTTATTCAAGGTGCTAATGATCCACGCGTATTACAAATTGAAAGCGATGAGTTGGTTGCTGCGGTTAAAGCTAATGGTGTGCCAGTAGAGTATGTATTATTTGATGATGAAGGCCACGGTTTTAGCAAAAAAGAAAACCGTATCAGCGCCTCCAACGCCTACCTAAACTTTTTAGATACTTACTTGAAAGAACGCTTTGGCCCACAAGGGTAATTGTAAGCCAATTTATATTAAAGCCTGCTGCGTTTTCATGTACGCAGGCTTTTTATTGCTTGGTTAATCTAGGTTCCAGTAAAGCGAGCGCCAAACCAAATACAGCAGCAAAAATACCTAAAAACTCAAACCAACTATTGCCTGCATGTGGCATATTCCGCGAAAGCTCATTTGCAGTATAAACACGTTTACCTCCCTCAACCTCTTCAACAAATGATTCACCGACATACTCACCCATTAACTTAAAACTTGGTACCCTTCTGGCCAGCATTTCCCGATTTTTCTCATCTCTTTTTTCTCGATTCGACTCAATAATATAATTGCTCCAATGAGTAAAAACATTCAGAGGTTCACCTGTTTTGATCACACCTTGTGATTTATATTCGTAAAAGCGTTCATTGAACACATAGTTTTTATGTCCTGCATAAAACAATGCACAACCAATAGATATTAAAAACATTGCGAGATAAATAACCTTACGCTGTGTGGCTGAGCTCTTTACTGCTTTACTTTTATACCACAGCTCTACATCGGGTATTTGCATCAGTCTAACTTTATCGTGACTCGATACTAGTGGCTTCATAAACTCATCAATTGAAAGATCTAATGCTATCAATAAAGCTCTAAATATTTCATTGGAGGGAATTGATTTATCGTTTTCAAGCTTTGATAAATAACTCTGCTCTATACCCGCTTGCTGGGCAAATTCAGGTTGGCTCAATTTTTTATTATTTCTTAGCTGCTTTAATTGCTGACCTAATGTACTCATCTTAATGCTTCCTTTTTAAAAGTGAGATTAGATTCTTGGTAATTCATGCAGAGATAAGAAGCTGAATATTAAAGAATAGACAAGAATATTAGCAGGTTAGTATATAAGAGTCGAGCTGATAGCTGATAGCTGATAAAAATGATGTTTTGATTTATTAATAAGTAAATTATTTATTGCTTGTTATTGAGGAAATAACAAGTGGCGGAGTGGACGGGACTCGAACCCGCGACCCCCGGCGTGACAGGCCGGTATTCTAACCAACTGAACTACCACTCCGCAGTGGTATGTGCATGGGGTAATGCACTTACTAATTTTGTTACGATATCAAATGGCGGAGTGGACGGGACTCGAACCCGCGACCCCCGGCGTGACAGGCCGGTATTCTAACCAACTGAACTACCACTCCGCAGAGATATCTTTTTTACTTGTCATTACTTAATTTGTTGGCGGAGTGGACGGGACTCGAACCCGCGACCCCCGGCGTGACAGGCCGGTATTCTAACCAACTGAACTACCACTCCAGCATACAAATTTTGTAATATAACCTTGTTTAAATAGTTGGCGGAGTGGACGGGACTCGAACCCGCGACCCCCGGCGTGACAGGCCGGTATTCTAACCAACTGAACTACCACTCCAGCGCGTATTTAAACTGTTATTTTTTCTTATTGGCGGAGTGGACGGGACTCGAACCCGCGACCCCCGGCGTGACAGGCCGGTATTCTAACCAACTGAACTACCACTCCATAATAAGAATATGTTTTACAACCATATGTTGTGTAAGTGTTGGCGGAGTGGACGGGACTCGAACCCGCGACCCCCGGCGTGACAGGCCGGTATTCTAACCAACTGAACTACCACTCCAGCGCATACTTACAAATTGTCGAAAATTGGCGGAGTGGACGGGACTCGAACCCGCGACCCCCGGCGTGACAGGCCGGTATTCTAACCAACTGAACTACCACTCCGTATTTTCGTTGCTGTCTGAGTCTCCCCTGACAGCGGCGTGAATAATACGAACCAGCCCCTATTTCGTCAAGGGCTTTTTTGTTTTTTTACAGGTTTTTTAGTCATCTGACATCGAAAGGTTTAAAATTCCACCTGATTTATCATTTTTTGAGCTATTTTCTGGTTCATCTGATTTTTGCTGTTCAGCTTTTTTTGACTCAACAGCTTTCTTTTTATTTAAAAAAGCTAAATTCAATTTAAGTTTTAATGGTTTGTTCTGCACAAAAACACGAATACATAACCAACCTATAAATAAAATGGCCAAATTTCCACCAACAATTAAACTAACCATTAATCCCGTGGACATTACTTTTGGTTTTACAACTGGCACAGGAATAATTTCTGGTTCGCTAACACTGGCAACTGGAATTTCTGGAATCACTTCAATCGGTCTTTCTATTTCAAATAAATAGGTTGGCAATGTAGCCATAAACTCTCGGTCATTGATTGTTGAGCCAAAAACAGAGATTTCAATGTTGTAGCGCCCCCAACCATAATCTTGTAAAGCCAACTCTCTTGCTGTGGTGCTGTTGCTATCTAAGTAAAATACCTGTTCTTCACCATTGGGATAATAAATTTTACCTTGCATGATCACCGTTTCAGCTTTTAAAAGCTTGTCATCAATATTGATCGTAATGCGATGATCGTCACCCTCTTCGGTTGCTTCAGCGGAGGTGAAGCTAAAGGGCGGCTCATGTACAACAATAGTATCTTGAACCACCCGTCTCTCTAATACGTCGGTGGTAATGTAAAGCTCAGGACGCCATTCGCCGGGTGTAAAATTCAAAGTAAACTCACCGGTAAACACACCATCTTTGGCACGCTCATCAAAGCCATAGCCATCATCTTTAAATTCGGTTACTTGTTGTATGCCTGCACCAAAGTTTTCAAAGTTCTCATTATTGGTGCTCACAAAGCTCACATTAAGCGAGACCGCATCTTTAAATAGGTTGGCACGAATCGGCTCGCCATCATTTAAAATCTCACCGGTTATTTTTACAGTTTCACCCTGAAAAAGAATTTTAGGCAGTGGTTCAACTTTAAGCGATAACTCACCAATAACAACAATGCGGCTCTCTGGCATTATTTGGCCAATAACTTGCCACGGCCCAGGCATAGGATTGCGAATAACCACTAAGTCATAATTTAATTCATCGTACCAATCAAGGCTGGTATTTCTCACCGCATTAATAGCAAAGTATTTAGTGCCATCGGGTCTTACTAAAATAACGGCAGGCGATCCTGGGCGTCTAAAGAATATTAATTTTATTTCATCAATTTTGTCATCAACACGAAAACGGTTATCCAGTAACGGGATTTCATTTTGTTTACCGCTGCCTTTTAACTCTTCAACTTGCTTTACGCTGTGTGCATCGGGGGGGAAACACACGGCGATTAAAAACAGTGAAACTACTAATAGCGTTTTCATAAAAATGCCCTATTCAGCGCGCCATAAACAATGGCCGCCCTCCTTTTGTACAATGTCTAAACGCGTTTGATGTGCGCTTTGCTCTGCATCGCTAGCTGCTATAACTACCAAAGGTGCTCTGTCGCTGTTTAAACGCCTAATACCGCCTTTTTGATCTTCACTCGAGTCATCTTTGTTTTGATTAAGGTTTAGCTTTACTTGCCCCCCGGTCATAGCCAGGTAAACATCGGCTAAAATTTCAGAATCCAGTAAGGCGCCGTGTAATGTACGCTTAGTGTTATCAACATCGTAGCGGCGACAAAGTGCATCTAGATTGTTCTTTTGCCCTGGGTGCAAGTCACGCGCCATTTTAAGGGTATCAAGCACACCACAAAAACTATGGGTGTTTTGATAGCCTTGGTTCAATAACGCAAATTCATTATCCATATGGCCAATATCGAACGGCGCATTATGAATGACTAACTCAGCCCCTTTAATATAGTCAAAAAACTCTTGGGCAATATCACGATAAAGCGGTTTATCGCGTAAAAATTCATTAGTAATACCGTGAACATCGATTGCTTCTTCTTCAATGCTGCGCTGCGGATTAATGTAAACGTGAAAATTATTGCCGGTTAACCGGCGATTCATAAGCTCCACACAGCCGATCTCAATGATACGGTGCCCTTGTTTAGGGTCGATGCCGGTGGTTTCTGTATCTAAAACTATTTGTCTGCGTGCCATATCGAATTAAGCCTGACTCTGGTATCTTTCTATAATCACTTTATTGTACATAATATCAAGGTAAAACAGTGCAAAAAACCGTAGAGATTTACACCGATGGTTCGTGTTTAGGTAATCCAGGCCCCGGTGGTTATGGTATTTTTATGATTTATGAAGCCCATGAAAAAAAATTAAGCCAAGGCTACAAGCTTACAACCAACAACCGTATGGAAATGCTGGCAGCCATTGTGGCGCTAGAATCTCTTAATCGTTCTTGCCCTGTAACCCTAACTACCGATAGCCAATATGTTAAGCAGGGTATTGAGTCATGGATCACCAATTGGAAAAAACGCGGTTGGCAAACCTCGGCCAAAAAGCCGGTTAAGAATGTCGATTTATGGAAACGTCTCGACAAAGCCTGTGCCGAGCACGACGTTACCTGGAAATGGGTAAAAGGCCACAGTGGCCATAAATATAACGAAATTGTTGACGACCTTGCTCGTGATGCAGCCAGCGGCAGCGACTTACTCGATGATGAAGGTTATCAACCGTAACCGATAGATTCTAATTACTTTTTGTTTTGCTGATAATGCTGTTTTGAGGTCTGCCTAAGCCCTACCCCTTTTATTGGCGCAAATTGTGGACGAGCATGCCACTTAGGTTTTATTGGCGTAAGTGGCGCAACACGCTTTCGAGCCACCAGCAAATACACACTGCCCATAGGTTTTAAATATTGCTTGGTAAAGCTGCGCCAAAATGCAAACCGCGATAAGCGATTACCCCGTGCCAACGACGAATATATAAAACGCTCATCGACCACAATTTCAAATCCAAGTAAATTTAGCCAATCTTTTACCCGTGCCGGGGTGAAAAAGCGCCCTGTCCACGGTAATTTTTGACGGCTAAATGGCAACAATTGCGCTAACCCACAAAAGCTAAACGGATTAAAACCCGTAATGGCAATATAACCGCCTGGAATAAGGGTTCGATGCGCCTCACGTAATATATGATGCGGATCTGAGTGATACTCTAAACAATGGCTCATAATACAGGCATCTATACTATGCTCGTAAAAAGGCAGTTCGTCTATATCGGCCACTACCCCAGTGTATGGGCCAGGCTCTGCAACGCATACTTGATGCTTAATAGAGCTTTTGCTGGTATCGAGTTCAGCACTTAAGTTACCCAATTTAAGCATATGATAGCCAAACATACGCGGTAACCACGGCGATAATTTGCGTTCTATATCACAACGTAAATAATCACCATGCGGAAACTGCTGCCATGACAACGGTTTGGGGCCTTCTTGAAAACTAAGGGCTGGTTTCATTATATAAGCTCGTTATAATATTAATTAAATACCACTTTATAGAGCAACGATACATGGTGCAAGTCAAAGCAATTAAAGCCTTTTCTGATAACTACATTTGGTGCTTAACCACCGAGCAGAATAACCAAGCGTGGGTGATTGACCCAGGACAATCAGCGCCAGTTTTAGAGCATTTAGCACAGCATAACTTAACCCTTGGCGGTATTTTAATTACCCATCATCATTATGATCATACCGATGGTGTAGCTCAATTAGTAAAGCAGTACCCAAACATTGCAGTTTATGGCCCTAGTAATAGCCCATTTGAGGGAATAACAACGCCTTTAAATGAAGGTGATACAATTAGCGTTTTAAACATTCCATTTGACATTATAGCGACTCCTGGGCACACCCTAGACCATATTTGTTATATTAATGATGCACTGGCCTTTACTGGCGACACCCTATTTAGCGGCGGTTGTGGGCGCTTATTTGAAGGCAGCCCAGAGCAAATGTGGCATTCATTTAATAAGTTGCGAGTACTGCCAAGTGATTGCAAAGTATATTGCACCCACGAATACACCCAAGCAAACTTGGCCTTTGCAAAAGCGGTTGAGCCACGAAACCCCGAATTACTCGCTTACAGCCAGCAAGTAGATGAATTGCGAAAAAATGATGAAATAAGCTTGCCAAGCACCATAGGTCAAGAGCTTAAAGTTAACCCTTTCATGCGTAGCAACTTACCCAATATTACAGAGTCATTACCAAAAGAGTATTGTTTAGTTACAAAAAACAATGAACCTTGGGAAAACTTTGCTAGTCTGAGAAAGTTCAAAGATCATTTTTAAGCTAGCAACAATAATAATAAAACGATTAGTTAATAAACAATAAGTTAACATTTTCTAATCATATTTGTTTGGAACTTTTAACGGTCATAAGTGGCAATGTTGACTCATTATGGGTAGTATTCGCCGAGTTTTTTACCCTATGTATTGGTATTTATGAATAAATCTCCTCTTTTATTGGTCTTAGCGATGACGCTAGGCGGTTGTCAAACACTGACAACGTTAAACACAGATTCACAAAATCAAGCTCAAAACCAGCTTGAAGGCGCCAGCCCAAATGATATTAGCACTGCATTAATGATGAATGCGCAATATCAACAAGTAAACGATATTGAAGAAGAAGCCCCTGTGTTTGACGATGTTTGGGAGCGAATTCGTTACCAATTATCTATTGATATTCCACAAAATCGCCCAGTGGTCGCTGAGCGTAATTATTATGCACGTCATCAGGCATACCTAGATCGCATTTCTAAACGTGCTGAGCCGTATTTACATTTTATTGTTGAAGAAATTGAAAAGCGTGAAATGCCCATCGAAATTGCACTTTTACCCATTGTAGAAAGTGCATTCGACCCTTATGGCTACTCTCACCGTACTGCATCGGGTATTTGGCAATTTATGCCTGCAACTGGCGAGCGTTTCGATTTAAAACAAAACTGGTGGTATGACGGTCGTCGCGATATTGTGCAGTCTACACGCGCTGCACTTGATTATCTCTCGTACTTACACAAAACCCTTGAAGGTGATTGGCTGAACGCAATTGCCGCCTATAACTCAGGTGAAGGCCGCTTGCTGCGAGCGATTAAAAAGAATCGTAAAAAGCATTTACCTACCGACTTTTGGTCACTAGATTTACCTCGTGAAACCACCGCCTACGTGCCTAAATTATTAGCTTTAGCTGATTTACTAAAACGTGCAGATGAGTTTAAAGTGTCGTGGAAGCCAATAATTAACGCACAAGTAGTCGAAGTGGTTAATATTGAGTCACAAATAGATTTAGCACTGGCTGCGGATATGGCCGATATGACTCTTACCGAACTATATCGATTAAATCCAGGATTTAACCGCTGGGCAACCGACCCTGATGGCCCACACTTTTTATTACTTCCTACCGATAAAGTAGAGCAATTCACTGAAAAGCTTACCGCTACAGCGATTAAAAACCGTCTTCGTTGGCAGCAATATAAGGTCAAACGTGGCGATAGCTTGTCGGTGATTGCAGATAAATTTACCACTAGTATTAGCGCGATTAAGTCATTAAATAAGCTTAACTCAAACGTAATTCGTGTGGGTCAACAAATTTTAGTACCACTCACTGATGGTAAAATTAACAGTGAACATTTGCCTCAGCAAGTACGTGCGGCCGCTAATAAAAGTTTACGTACTAAACTTTCTCATACGGTAAAAAGTGGCGATACCCTATGGGATATTAGCCGCGAATACGATGTAACTATGAGTGAATTAGCTAAGTGGAATAAGCTGAAAAAAAATGCAGTACTGCGTTTAAATCAAAAATTGGTAGTTTATAAGTCAGCTAGCCAGCCTAAAAAGTCGACGAGTAATACTAATCGTACTATTACCTACAAAGTGCGCCGAGGCGATTCTTTAGCGCGTATAGCGTCTAAGTTTAATTTAACAGTGAGCGATATTATTAAATGGAATAACCTTGCCGGACAAAAATACTTACAGCCAGGACAAAAGCTTAAATTAAAAGTAGATGTAAGAAGTAGCTGATCCTTATTGTAAAAAACTGTTAAATAAAAAAAGAGCGCATGCGCTCTTTTTTTATGCCTGCTATAAACCTTAGCCTACAATGCCTAAAGGCTGTGCTGTTTGCCATGCACCGCGAGTAAAATCGGGAATATCGATTGAGCGGCTACGCTCACTCACAGACAGGGCTGATAACGGTGAAATAACCGACCACGCTGCGCCATCGTAAACGTCCTGATCCAGCGGTTCGCCATTTCTTAGGCAATAAATCATCCGCCAAAACATTAAAAAATCCATACCCCCGTGGCCACCATTGCGCTGTGCTTCTTCACCCATTTTAATCCATAGGGGATGGTCGTACTGCTCATACCATGCGCTCATATCATAATCCCACTCATGAAAGCTTTTTGATCCGCCATTTTCAAGCGCAATACGATTAGGGAAACCGGCAAACACCCCATTCGTCCCTTGGATTAAGTTATGTCGAGAGTATGGCCGAGGGGTTGTTGTATCGTGCTGTACCATAATACTGCGCCCCTTGAGAGTTTTAATCAGTGTCGTGTTCATATCACCGGCAATATAATTAAGCTGATTACGGGAATGATCCGCTGCAAATTCACGTTGTGCATACGCGCTTCTACCCAGCGAAGGAGAGCTCATGGAGGTTAAAAAATCAAACCTATCGCCACGATTTATATTCATATATTGCGATACAGGGCCTAATCCATGAGTGGGGTATAAGTTACCATCACGTTTTGCATGCCATTGCGTTCGCCATGAGCCTGTTTTGTGCTCAAGCTCTTTCATTTGCCAACGAAGCTCATGAATATAGGCCGCTTCGCCATGTAACAGCTCCCCAAATACACCTTGGCGCACCATGTTTAATACCATTAACTCGTCGCGACCGTAATTCACATTTTCCATCATCATGCAATTTTTTTGAGTACGTTCGGCGGTATCTACAATCTGCCACATTTCGTCAACAGTCAGTGCCAAGGGCACTTCAACAAAAGCATGTTTTGCGCTGTTCATAGTATCGATAGCCATAGGTGCATGCCATGCCCAAGGAGTAGAAATAATGACTATATCTATATCTTGTCGTTCAAGCATTTGTTGATAGGCCCGCTCACTGCCAGTATATAACGCCGGCTTAGCTACCCCTTTATCAACTAAATAATTGGCAGCGCGCTCTAACACCTCAGTGTGCGTGTCACAAATAGCGACTATTTGCGCACCTTCAATATGGCTCATGCGCTTTACATGTCCATAACCGCGCTGACCCACACCAATAAAGCCCACTCTAACCACATCCATTTTGGGCGCGACTAAACCAATAACGCTGCGCCCTTGCTGTTTTGGTGCGCTTGCATTAGCACTTCCACTTGATGCACAACCACTCACTACACCTGCAGCTGCGGCAACACTGGCTGCTTTTAAAAAGTCTCGACGATTAAATTGCTTCATTGCTTTATCCCTTTTGTTATTGTTTTAACTTACCTAAAGGCGATGAACGGGTAAATAGGTGAAGAGGTAAGCGACATAAAAATAAGGTTAAAAGAGATAAAAATTCGCATTTACCGGTTACTTGGGGTTATAGTCGAAAAAAATTATTATTTTAAGTAGTTATGTCTTATATAAAAATCACTGCACTTTTTTTAGCTATTGCACTAACGGGTTGCTCTGAGCCTACAACGCCAGCTTCATCTCTTGAAAACACCCCTGGCGTTAGTTTAAATAATCTTAAACAGCATATTAAAACCTTAGCGTCAGATGACTTTGAAGGACGCGGCCCGCTTACCTTAGGTGAAGTTAAAACCGTTGGTTATTTAAGTGAGCAATACCAAGCAATGGGGTTGTCTGGCGCGTATCAAGAGAAGTATTTACAGCCAGTTAAAATGGCCATGCTAACTGCAGATCAAAACATGCAATTAACTATGGGGAAGCTTAGCTTTATTGCAGGTAAAGACTTCACCGCCCGTACAAAACAGTTACAGCCGATTATTGATGTCCGCAATAGCGATATTGTATTTGTTGGTTATGGGATTAACGCGCCAGAATATAACTGGAACGACTATGCCAATGTTGATGTAACCGATAAAACCGTTATTGTGCTGGTGAACGATCCGGGCTTTGCCACCCAAGACGATACACTATTTACAGGCAATGCCATGACCTACTATGGCCGCTGGACTTATAAATATGAAGAAGCCGCGCGCCGAGGTGCAAAAGCGGTATTTATTGTTCATGAAACAGCCCCAGCCGCATACCCTTGGGGCGTGGTTGAAAGCTCAAACACGGGCACCAAGTATAGCTTGATGGACAATAACCTTAATGCATCTGAACTGCCAGTTATGGGCTGGTTAACACTTAATGCGGCTGAACAAGTATTCGCATCGGCAAACTTAAATTATCAACAATTAAAGCAACACGCATTAAGTAAGCAATTTCAAGCCAAGGAATTGAACTTAAAGGCGAACCTTGCATTTAAAAATGAAGTGTCACACGCTAAATCACATAATGTGGTTGCACAAATTACAGGCAGTGAAACCCCTGACGAATACGTTATTATTAGTGCCCATTGGGACCATTTTGGTACTAAACAAACCGACAGTGGACCTAAAATTTATAATGGCGCAGTCGATAATGCTTCAGGCACCGCAGCAACACTTGAAATAGCTCGCATTATGAGCAAGATGCATCAGCAAAAGCCATTTAAACGCTCAATCCTGTTTGCTAACTTTACTGCCGAAGAAACAGGTCTAATTGGCTCAGAAGAATTTGCCAATGGGGATATGATTGCCACCAAAAAAATGGTCGGATTATTAAATATCGATGGTATGAACGTGCTCGATGAAACCGATTATATTTTGCAATACGGTAGCAACTTATCCGAAATGGAGCATTACTTAGCAAGCGCGGCTAAAGCACAAGGACGCGTGGTAAAAATGGATCCTCGCCCACAAAATGGATTGTTTTTTAGATCAGATCATTTCTCACTCGCTAAACAAGGCGTGCCAAGTTTACTGTTTATGAGCTTAGGTGATACCGACCCTGACTACATCAGTCATAAATACCATAAAGAAGCCGACGACTATTCAGATACATGGTCATTAGCTGGTGCAAAACAAGATATCGAGCTGGTTATAGATATAGCCAGTCAACTTGCCAATAATGGCGACTGGCCTAAGTGGACAAGCGAGTCTGATTTTAAAGCCAAACGTTTAGAAGATAAGTAAATAAAAAAGCAGCCGAGAAATTATTCGGCTGCTTTTATCTGTATCGTTAAAGATTGTGCGTGTTTGTTACTGAACTTTGGCAAATTCTTGTTTAGATAATTCACCATTCCCATCAACATCCAAGTCATCAAATAATTTAGCTAGTTGCGAATTAGCTTGTGCTTCAGACTGGCTGATCACGCCATCACCATCTGTATCGAATGAATCAAAATCAACCGCAGCAAAAG
Organism: Pseudoalteromonas sp. DL-6; assembly: GCF_004328665.1. Taxonomy (NCBI): domain Bacteria; kingdom Pseudomonadati; phylum Pseudomonadota; class Gammaproteobacteria; order Alteromonadales; family Pseudoalteromonadaceae; genus Pseudoalteromonas; species Pseudoalteromonas sp. DL-6. The sequence continues at coordinate 1,118,903 of NZ_CP019770.1, read as the reverse complement.
CGGCAGAAGACGAAGCAAGTGCAATTAAAGCAAGCGTTTTAGTAAATGTTTTCATAATAAATCCTTAGCTTAATAAAAAAGTGGGTAAGAAATCCTTTTCAAAGATCCTTAGGGAATTATAAAGTTAGTATGCTGAAAATTCGTCTTTAGAAAGTTCACCATTGCCATCTACGTCCAGCTCTGCAAACTGCTCCATAAGTTCGGCCGCAACCGATGCTTCAGCTTGGCTAATTGCGCCACTACCATCTACATCAAGAGTTTCAAAGTCTGTGCTGGCAAATACTGCAGATGAAGACGCAAGTGCCATAAGTACAAGAGTTGACTGTAATTTTTTCATAATATTAATCCTTCAAAGTATGCAATGTTTGGGTATAAATTAATTAACTCAACGCTACAACCGTACATCCTAGTTATTCTCTTTCATAGGCTCCCTTGCCTATTTAGGTTGTCTTTGGCAACTCAGAATATGTAATAGCGTTGAGCATTGACCTTTTAAGCCTTAGAAAATTCTGCTTTAGAAAGCTCGCCGTTTTTATCCGTATCAAGCTCTGTAAACTTACTCATAAGTGAGGCATCTACTGATGCTTCAGCTTGGCTTATTGCGCCATTACCATCCACATCCAGTGTGTCAAAATCTGTTGCAGCAAACGCCACAGATGAAGAAGCAAGTGCCATTAATACCAGTGTTGATTTAAATGTTGTCATAACGTAATTCCTTCATTGGGTTGTAAGGTTAAGCGCTAAGCTTAATCACTTTTTGCTAAATACAGCTTAGGTATTACAACTTCGATGCCATGTTTATTTTTTCATTTATAAACAATAAGTTAAAAATAAAAATGTGATTTTTACTTAAAAATACCTCGTATTTTGTTGCTCTTTTGCAACAGCTACTTTTAACTAAAAAGATATCCTTTAAAATTCAATAAGTTAAACCTCCTAAAAAAGACACACCTATCTCTAATTAAACACAAAACAACAAGACTGAGCCGCTATAGGAATAAATCGCCACTGAACAAATTAACAACGCGAAATTAAACAGGTTAAATTAAATATGTAACAAATTGAAAATAAACAACTTAAATTGATTTGTAGAAAAATATAAATTAATTTTTTAACGGGGAGAGAAAAGCAAGGATTTGTCGCCGTATGGCGAATAAATACTTAAAGTAAGGAATGAATCTCGTGCGGGATACTAATTTGATATCACTCATACCCACTTATTTGGGCATGAGTACAAGCGGTCACTTCCAGCCTTGGCGCCACCTTTGTTCATCTTTTAAATCGCGCCACTGAATAGGATATTGATTCTTTGACATCACCGCTTCAGTGATACATTCAATCACATTAGCGTCTTCATCAAATTCTACCTCAACAATAATAAAGTGCTTTTCTTTATTAATAGCTGGGATGGCAGTCCATTTACTATTTAGCAGTTTTTTAGGGTTTAATTTATTCATACTACACCTTTTATGTTTTCTGCTTGAGAATACGCATCAGGGATACGTTTAGTTTTATTAAAAAACAAAAAACTTCCCTTTAAACATTTGTATTTAGCAATGAAAAGCATATTCTCCAACATCAAGCGAAAGTAATTCAATAGCCGCATCTTCACCTATACTTGGCGTTTCACGAGTTCAAGCGGGGGAAAATCACTGTTTTAGCGCAAGGATTCAGGGTCAGAGGCCTGTTCGCTGCCACCTTAAAATACGCTGGATAATAATACACCCCGTTACACACAGTAATGACTATTTGATTGCTATAACTGTTTACTTCGGCTCATACAACCAAAACCAATAAATAATAGCGACAATAAGTAAAACGCCTAATAAATTAATTAATAACATAATTAAATCCCCTATAAATAAAGTTACGAGTTACTGGCTTTAAAATAACGTAATCGGTTTGCATTAGTGACTACAGTAAGCGATGATAAAGCCATTGCCGCGCCAGCTACGACTGGGTTTAGTAGTAAACCAAAAAACGGATACAACAGCCCTGCAGCAATCGGAATACCCGCAATGTTATAAATAAACGCCCCAAATAAATTTTGTTTAATATTAGTTATGGTTGCGCCACTAATTGCAATGGCATCTGCAAGACCATGAAGTGAGCCTCGCATCAGCGTTATATCCGCACTTTCAATAGCTACATCTGTGCCAGTGCCAATGGCAAATCCAACATCGGCTTGTGCCAATGCTGGCGCATCATTTATACCATCACCAGTCATGCCCACAACTTCACCTTGAGATTGACGCTTAGTCACTTCACTGGCTTTATCATCTGGCATTACTTGCGCTATAAAGTCTGTAATACCGACTTTGCTGGCAACGGCTTTAGCGGTCGCTTGGTTATCGCCTGTCAGCATAACCACCTGCATACCTTTATTTTGTAAGCGTTTAATGGCCTCAGCTGAGTCTTCTTTTATTGGGTCAGCAACTGCGATTATGGCATGTAATTGATTGCCAATAGCAAAGTACATCGGCGTTTTAGCAGCGTTGGCAAGCTGCTCGGCTTGAGGTATTGCCTCTGCAATATCTATATTGTGGCTTTTCATCAGTACCTGATTGCCAAACAATAGGCTTTGCTCATTAATGGTACCGGTCACACCTTGCCCAGTGATAGCATTAAAATTACTGACTTTTTCAAGGGTGATATTTTGGTTTTTAGCATAATTAACAATAGCTTCGGCTAATGGATGCTCAGAACTACTTTCAAGACTAGCTGCTAACTTTAGCACCTCGGTACTGTCGCTTTGGTTGAACGTAACCACATCGGTCACGGTTGGCTTACCTGCGGTTATAGTGCCTGTTTTATCTAAGATCATGGTGGTGATTTTAGCTGTTGTTTGTAGCGCTTCACCGTTACGAATAAGTATACCCGACTGAGCAGCTTTACCTATGCCGACCATAATTGACATCGGTGTAGCTAAGCCAAGTGCACACGGGCAAGCAATAATTAAAACTGTGGTTATTGCAACAACCGCATAAGCAATACTCGGCTGTGGGCCAAAGTTAAGCCATGCTAAGCCTGCTAGCACCGCAATAATCATCACTGTGGGTACAAATATGCCTGAAATAACATCAGCTAAGCGTCCAATTGAGGGTTTAGAGTTTTGTGCACGTTTAACCATATTAATAATATTCGCTAAGGTGGTTTCGCTGCCTATATGGGTTGCTTTAAACAACAAAGTACCACTTTTATTAATACTGCCAGCAACAACCTTGTCACCCTCACCTTTATTAACCGGCATCGGTTCACCTGTGAGCATTGATTCATCCAGTGTACTGCTGCCTTCAATAACATCTCCATCGACTGAAATTTTCTCTCCAGGGCGGACACGAATCAAGTCACCTTTAATAACTTGGCTTATAGCTACATCTTGCTCTTGGTTATCTCGGATCACCCGTGCCGTTTTAGGCTGTAAACCAATTAAGCGTTTAATCGCCTCAGAGGTACGCCCTCGCGCCTTTACTTCAAAGGCTAAGCCAAGACTTATTAAGCCTATGATCATTGCTGAGGCTTCAAAATAAACATGTCTAGCCACCTCTGGTAATAGACTTGGCATGCTCACCACCACCATTGAATATAGCCAAGCTGTTCCCGTACCAAGCGCAATCAAGGTATCCATATTCGCTGTATGATTTTTAAATGACTGCCATGCGCCAGTATAAAATTGCTTACCCGACACAATCATTACGACTAACGTCATCACTCCAACAATAAACCAGCCAATGCGCTGAGTTTGGGTGGTGACACTCATATCAAAAATTAAACCATAAAGCATTAATGGCGCACCCAAACCCAATGCCAATACCATATTGCGCATGAGCTTTTTATAGTGCGCGTTATCAGCTTCGGCTTTTTCATCTAGGGCGTCTTGTTGAGAATCACTATTTATAGGTTTAGCTTGATAGCCAATATCAGCGACAGCGTGCATTAGCTCCCCAGCCTTAGCCGAACCTTCTACTTGCACAGTTCGATCGGCAAAGTTCATTTCAACGCGCTGCGCACCCTTTACATTTTTCAGTGCTTTCTCTATTTTAGCCACGCAACTGCCACAATTTGCGCCTTCAATCATAAAGTTTTGCGTGGTGGATTGATTACTCATAACGCTTCCTTAGTATTTTTAACTTCAGAGATTGGATCAACAAAGGTCTCTATTAAGCTACATATATCTGCACTTACAGCCCCATCAGGCGATTTATCCCACTGTTTAACCGCTGCTTGCATTCGCGTGCGTAATTTAAGTGTTTCTTGAAAGTGCTGCTCTGTTTCCTCTAGTCGCTTTGCTATTAATTGTCGTGTGAGCGGACAAGGGCACTGCCCTTGCTCTGACTGTGCAATAATTTGTTGAATATCTTTTATTGAAAAACCAAGTTGACGGGCACTAATAATAAACTTTAAACGTTGCTGATCCGCTGCGGTATACACTTGATAACCATTGTGCTGACTACGAATAGGATTAAGCAGCTTTATTCGCGTGTAATGACGAACTGTGTCTTGGGTCACGCCCATAGTATTGGCTAATTGCTTTACGTACATCATTAAACCTCTGGCTGGCTATGTAATGACAACATAATAAACCTATGTGTAACACATAGGTCAACAATTAATTAAGCATATGGCTGGGAGTGCGAAAGAAAGTTAAGATAAGAGCAGCCACAATATGTGACTGCTAAATTTGAGAGTTACTATAGTGCTTAGTTTGCTTTGCTTCGAGATTGCTTAAGTGCTTCACCAAGCTCACCCGCAATAGCTTGAATTTCAGGCATTGCGTCTTGCACTAAAGCCTGCGACATTTGCATTGATTCTTGCATTACTTGTGGCATTTTCTTCAAAATAGCCTGCCCTGACTCTGTCTTATAAAAAGCTAACATGTCGCTAATTTCTTGTTCAGTAAATTGTTTATCGTAGAGGTTAATCATCATCGGCTGCATTTTTTGCCAGCTCATTTTTGTTTTTAATACCTTAGTCATATCAGCATAATATTTGTCGAAAATTGCTTTCTCATCTGGCTTTACGCCCATTTGAACTGACATATTTTGCATCATACCCTCAACTTGCGCATACATAGAGTCAACCATGGCATCCATGTTCATTACCTCTACCAGCTCATCAATTTTTTGCTGTTTGGCAGTTTGCGCTGCAAGGTTAGTTGAAAAAATTAAAAGTGAAAGCAGTATTACCTTACCCATATTAATATCCTTTTTGTATTTGAATTAGCGTCATAATCACATGTTCAACAAGTGTTGTAAATGGGGACAACCAAAAAACGAAAAAGCCGAATAACAGGTGTTTATTCGGCTTTTAATCGTTTATTCCCAAAGCTAATCTTTCTCGATATTATCGAGCCCTTTCGTTCCCTCTTTAGCTTTAAGCTTATGATGAATAGCGGTTTTAATCAGCATATAGCCACTAATAGGTGCAGTGATTAATAGAAATATAGTGATTAATATTTCTTTTACACTTAAGCCACTGACTGAATTAGCAAAAAATACCATAGCAGCGGTAAGTATACTCGCCATACCTAAAGTGGTGGCTTTTGTTGGCCCATGTAAACGCATAAAAAAGTCAGGTAATTTAATTAAGCCAATTGAGCCAATTAAAATAAATAACCCGCCTAACAGCAGCAATATAGATACGATCCATTCACTTATCATTTTAATACCTTACTCAATTATGTCGCCACGAAGTAAATACTTACATACGGCTACCGTACTTATAAACCCAAGCATGGCAATAAGTAAGGCTGCTTCAAAGTACAGCCCCGTGCCCATGCTAATGCTATATAAAATAATCAGTGCAATCACGTTAATGTACATAGTATCGAGCGCTAAAATACGATCCGGTACTGATGGGCCAATAATAAGTCGCCATAAATTAAGTAATAACGACAATCCAACCATTGAAAAAACAATCAGTAATACTGTATCTAACATTGAAATATCTCCTTTAGGGGAGCTTCGTAACGTGCTTTTATTTGTTTAATAAGCGCTTGCTCATCATCTAAGTCTAACACGTGAATTAATAAATAACGCTGTACCGGTTCATCGTCTTCATTAAGCGATTTAATCAGCGGGTAAACCTCGGCACTTACCGTACCCGGCGTTAAAGACACGCAGCTTGCTAAAATAGTAATTGGCATTTCATGCATTAAATCTATAGGCACTTTAACAAAGCCTGGGCGCAGATTTTTTGAAGGGCCCAAAATTAATAATGCAACTTGCAAGTTAGCCACTATAATATCGTAAAGTACGATTAGTAATTGCTTAAGTGCTAGCCCCGGCTTTAATATCAGCGGTTGCGGGTCTCTAAACGACATACTAAATAACGGTATTAGCAACGCGAGTAGCGCTCCTAATATAATATGCCCTACCGACACACTGTTATTTAACAAGAGCCATACTATAAATAAAAATAGACTACGAAACGGCGTAGGTAACCAACCAAAACGAGCTTGTAAGCGCATTACATACCTCCCTTAAGTACCGCATTTATACCACCACTAATATCGTGAAGCTGTGTTGCCGCCTCGAGGGCGTACTGCGTTGCCACGTCACCAAAAATAACCAGTAGTATTGAACTTGCTAATAAACCAACTAACACGGTCACTTGTAACGGGTGGGCATTGGCAGCATCGCTAGCATCACCTGTTTTGTCTTTACGTTCCCAAAACAAACTAGTACCCGCACGTGATATAGCCACAATTAGCGCTAAGCTCATAATTAAGTAAACAGGCCAAAATACCAGTGCTTGCTCGCTATTTAAGGTCGTTTTTAAAATCCAAATTTTGCCAACAAAGCCCGAAAAAGGTGGCATACCAATAACGGTTAAACCGGCAATAATAAAACACGCACCTAATAAAAATGGTTGTTTTACTGCACGTCCTCCAACTAATCGATCACCAGCTTTACCTCGTTGTGTTGCAATTAAATCAGCAAGTAAAAATAGCGCCGCAGTCACTAACGTTGAATGCACTAAATAGTAAAGCAATGCAGCGGTGGCATTTATGTTTTGGAGTGCGACTAATGCCACTAAGGTTCCCACAGAGACAAGCACTAAATTAGCGGTAAGCTTACGTAAATCTTGTGCGGCTAACACCCCTATTGCGCCAATCACTATGGTGGCAATAGCCAGCGCCCATAACCAAGACTGCGCCATATGCTCAAGTTCGCCAGCTTGTTCACCAAAAATAACCGTATATACACGTAAGGTTGCGTAAACACCGACTTTGGTCATAATAGCGAATAATGCAGCAACCACAGGTGTGGCACTTGAGTAGGCGTTTGGTAACCATAAATGCAATGGTAATAACGCACTTTTAAGTGCAAATACAACGAGTAATAATAACCCGCCCGCTTTTGCTAAATAAACGTCGTCACCACTTAGCTGCGGTACTTTATTGGCCATATCAGCAATATTTAAGGTGCCTAATACTCCGTATAAAATACCTAAACCAATTAAAAATACGCTTGAACCAACTAAATTTAAAATAACGTAATGCAGAGCAGCGCGCGTTTTGGGTTTACCGCCACCGTGCATTAACAGCGCATAAGAGGCAATTAATAACACTTCAAAAAATACGAAGACGTTAAATAAATCCCCAGTTAAAAATGCACCATTTACCCCAAGTATTAAAAAATGGATTAAAGGGTGAAAAAAGCTACCTTGTTCATCATCACCAGCACAGCCATATAAAGCCACGCCAACCCCCAAAAAGGCGGTTAAAGTGACTAACAAGGTCGAGAGCATATCTGCAACCAGTACAATACCAAACGGCGCAGACCAGTTACCTATTGCATAAACAATAATACCGTTATCTTTAACCTGAATTAGCAGTAATACTGTGACTGCAAAGGTTAGAATAGCCATTAAACTAGACATAAATCGGCGTGCAAATAAGCTTTTGCCACACGGTGGAAGCAACAAAATAATTGCCGCTAACATTGGCAGTAAAATAGGCAAAGATGCTAAATGCTGAATCATTTTCTCTCCTTGCGTTTATTTTTAGTTAGGGTGCCATCAACATGGTCGTTGCCTAAATCTGCTCGGCCTCGAATAGATAAAATAACCACAAACGCAGTCATCGCAAAGCCAATTACAATGGCTGTTAACACTAAGGCTTGTGGTAGCGGGTCAGCGTAATCAGCGCCAGTCCCTAGTACCACGGCTTTATTAATTGTTAAGCGCCCTGATGAGAATAAAAACAAATTAACCGCGTAAGAAATCATTGTCAGCCCCAGTACCACTGGGAATGTACGCGCTCTTAGCAATAAAAACACGCCACAGGTGACTAACACGCCAACGCAAGATGCGTATAACAGTTCCATTAAATATTTACCTCTTCTTTCTCTGCGTTCGCGGTCATATTACCTAAGCTCGCAAGGATCATCAGCGTAGCGCCAACAACAGTTAAGTACACGCCCAAGTCAAATACAATGGCGCTGGCAAGCTCTGTTTTACCAACAAACGGAATATCAAAGTAATCAAACCAGGTAGTTAAAAATGGCTTGTCAAAGAACCAACTTCCCACACCTGTAAACATGGCAATAGCAATACCTGATGCAATAATTTTTCGATAGTTAACATCAAAGCGTTCATTTATCCACGCAGTACCATGCGCCATATATTGTAAAATAAAGGCAATAGAAGTTACGAGGCCTGCTATAAAGCCTCCTCCAGGTAAGTTATGACCGCGTAGGAAAATATAAGCAGACACTAATAGCGCTAATGGCAGTAAGCTTTGAGAAATACAAGCCAATAAAATAGGATGGCGATCTTTAGACCATGGACGCCCTTCACTATCGCTCGCTGGCATATAAAGTGGAATTCTTGATAACAGTTTAAATATGCCCAGTGCGGCAATACCTAGTACGGTAATTTCACCTAAAGTATCAAAGCCCCTAAAATCAACCAAAATAACGTTAACTACATTAGTACCACCACCGCCTGTTTTGGCGTTAGCAATAAAGAACTCAGAAATTGAATCAAGCGGACGAGTCAGTAAGGCGTAACAAATACTGGCAATAATGATCCCCACGGTAGAGGAGATAACCACATCACGTAAAATACGCAATGAGCTTGACTCTCTTGGCGTGCTTTGAGGTAAGAAAAACAGTGCCAACATTAATAGTATAATAGTGGCTACTTCTACAGTAAGTTGCGTTAAGGCCAAGTCAGGCGCTGAAAAACGGGTAAACGCCACCGACACCATTAAACCCACAATCGACAGCATTAATAACGACACCATTCGAATTCGATGCCAAATAACGGTAGCAATTGCGCCTATTATGAGTAGCCCTGCACCAATTGCGTTTTGAATGTCAACCGGAGTATTAGGCACACTGCCAGCTAGCTGTTTCATTTCAAATAATGGCCAACCAGAGGCAAGTAATACAACACCTAACATAATAAATACATAGCGTTGTAATGAGCCATTTTCTGTTGATTGGATTTTGTTTTGACACCAATTAACCACTACCGCTAAAAAACGCTCGAAGATTTTTTTAGCATTAAAAGGAGGTAACGACGCCTGGAACTGGAACAAGTACTTACGATTAACGTAAATAAATAAACCACCAATCACCGCCATACCACTCATAAGTAGAGGTAAGTTGAAACCATGCCAAATCGTCAACTTGTACTCCGGCATTGCTTGACCAAGTACGGCCAGTGATGCAGCCGACAAGATACCGTCGACGGCAAAGTGCGGGAAAATACCCACTAAAATACATAGCACCACTAAAATTTCGATAGGCACACGCATATAACGCGGCGCCTCATGAGGGGTACGCGGTAAATCAATTGGCTCACCATTAAAGAACACGTCATGAATAAAGCGTGATGAGTACGCCACCGACAACGCGCCCGCAACAGTCGCTAGCACCGGAATTAACCAAGACATAGAGCCAAGCACCTGCTGATGCAGTGTCTCAGCAAAGAACATTTCTTTTGATAAGAAACCATTTAATAACGGTACACCGGCCATAGCGGCAGCAGCGACCATCGCCAGGGTGGCTGTATACGGTAAGTAGCGCCACATGCCATTGAGTTTGCGCATATCACGGGTACCGGTTTCATGGTCAATAATACCGGTTGCCATAAATAACGACGCTTTAAACGTCGCATGGTTAATAATATGAAAAATAGCGGCAACGGTTGCAAGCTGTGTATCTAGACCAAGTAATAACGTAATTAAGCCCAAATGACTAATCGTTGAATAGGCTAATAAGCCTTTTAAATCATGTTTGAATAACGCGATATAAGCGCCAAATAATAGCGTGGTTAAACCGGTCAAACCGACCAATAAAAACCAGGTATCGGTACCCGCCAATGCGGGATAAAAACGCGCAAGTAAAAAGATACCCGCTTTTACCATAGTGGCAGAGTGTAAATACGCACTAACCGGCGTAGGTGCAGCCATGGCGTGCGGTAACCAAAAATGAAACGGGAATTGTGCAGATTTAGTAAAAGCACCTAGTAAAACTAATACCAATGCCAATTCATATAAGTCGTGAGATTGAATAATCGCTTTACTGGCTAAAATGGTGTCTAAATCGTAACTGCCAACAATGTCGCCTAACAACATTAAACCACCCAGTAAGGCTAAACCACCGGCACCTGTTACCGCTAATGCCATACGCGCCCCCTTGCGCGCCTCTGATTTATGCCACCAGTAACTGATTAACAAAAACGAGCTAATACTCGTTAGCTCCCAAAACACCCATAACTGAATTACATTATTTGACATAACAATGCCTAGCATGGCGGTCATAAATAACATTAAATAGCTAAATAGCTTTGGCAGTGAATCATTTTGACTTAGATAATAACGGGCATACAAGATCACCAGTAGCCCTATTCCTAAAATCATAAATAAAAACAGTAAACTCAATCCATCCAAGCGCAAGGAAATATCTAACCCTAAGGCTGGTATCCACTGCGCGCTAAAACGAATAGTTTCTCCCGCAAGAACAGCGGGCGCATGATAAAGTGTAATTGCAAGCGCGGCTAATGGCGCAATAGCCGTTAGGCTCGTTGCCTGATTTCGAGAAAGTTTGCCGGTGCATGCAGAAATAACACTGCCTAATAAGGATAACAGGGGTATCCAGAGCAAAGTCATAATGAAGGGCCTTTTTGAATCATAAAGTTTATCAATTCGCTACTTGTTATTATTAAATACCAAAGTGACTTGGGTATACGTTTTATGTCTGTTTTTTAACAACATTAATACGTACAGTTATACTGATAAACGCAGTTTTTGTCTATAGAAAGCGCCACTAGCGGGATAATAATCAAACAAAAATGCCTATAAATTAATGAACTGAGGCAAAACAAGCTCAGCTTTTGAACAGTTTACAGCCGAGTATTTAATCACTAAAAGCGAATAAATAAATGAGCATTGAGTGCTATGTGGGTTTGCCACAACATGCGGTATTGCGCAGATAGCCCTAACTGCTGATATTGCATAATCGACCACTTTGCGCTGGGCTTATAGGCTGTACCACCTTGTTGGCAACTCTGGCTTTTGTGCCACCCTTTGGGAGCATCTGACTTTTTTACAATAAATAAGTTGGGGGCAACCAACCCCTCAAGCTGACATAGCCACGCTTGCTTTTTTACCGGTAAAGCATATTCATCTTCAAAGCCATTAAAGTGCATTAATTCATGTAAAAACACCGCGTAGCTAGCCTGTGAATTAATATGCATTAAACCATTTTTTACATTGGCAGTACCTTCTTTGGGCATCATAACGGCAAAATCAAACTCAGCGGGAAGCTGCTTTTTAAGCGATGATTGCTGCCAATCGCACTTAGCACGTTTGGATTCAGTACTATTACAGCTAATTGCATTACCCACATAAACTGGTTTTGAAAAACAAAAGGTATTGGGACTAGGCTCTGGGTTTTGTATGTACGCGTTACGAAATCGGTTAAGCCTGTATAATCCATCACGGTGATCGCTCAGCATTAACACATTAAATGTACACTGCTTTTGTATCGCAATTTGCTCGCTTGCAACCAAAAACCCTAACTTATTCATAAATGATTTACTTAACGTTTCTATGGGTGCTTGTTGCTGTAATTGCAGGTGATAAAAGGTATCGCCTTTAGGAAGCTTATTTTGATTTTTTAATAGCGCTAAATCCTGCCAGCGTTTTTGAGAGAATAACAAGTCGGCGAGCTTTGCTTGTTGTGCAAGTGTTATTTTATCTAGGCTTGCTTGCCAGAATAGCTTAGCCGTTTCAGTTTGATTATTGCTTAATAATGACAACCCATAGCCATATTGAGCATGTGCTATTTTATTGCGGGCTAAGGTTGCTAGGGCTGTGGTAGGTAATTGTAAAATGTGGTTTGCAAAGTAACGAGGGAATTGCCAGTAACTGTCAATTACATTGGCTTTGGCATGTAATACTTGCCAAAAGCCAATGCTATTTTGTTTATTACTCGAGCCGCTAATAAAGCTAGTGCACAGTAATAAAACGCTTAATTTAAAAAAGTTAGCCAGCGCTTTCACTGGCCATCAACTCAAGCTCTAAACGTGCGTACTTATATTCAATAAATTCATGTACATTCGTGGCCAACGCCAACCTAAAGTAGTCAGTCGCAATACTCAGCTCACCTGCGGCTTGGTGCTGTTTAGCTAAGTAAAAATAAGCCTCACATAAACGCTGAGCATATTCTTGTTGTGAGCTGACACCATCGGCTATGCCTGAAAAAAAGGCTTGTTCGCTCATATCACCCACATACAAAGCAATAAGCTGATACGCCCATTCATTTTCATCAAGAGCTGCTGAATTGGCTTTTAACGCAGCAAGTGCCGCAGCTTTATCTTGTGCCGCTTGGGCTAAATAAAGCCACAACACACGATAAGGGTCGTTAGGAGAGCGCTCCAAGAATGTTTTAAAGTCATCTTTTGCAAGCGTCGCTCTATCACCATAGTACAAGGCAATACCACGATTTAAATACGCATATTCATGCTCTTGGTCTAGCTCAATGGCTGAGTCAAAGTACTCGTATGCTTTTTCGTATTGCTGCATCAAAGTATGCTGAATACCTAAAAAGTTATAAACTTCAGCCAAATCGGGCTTGAGCTTAACCGCTCGGTTAAAATCAATTCGCGATAAAGTCGTCATACCTAAGCTATCAAACAGTACTCCACGGTCATAATAGAGCTTTGCTTGTTGCTCTGTACTCAAGTCTGCTCTGTTTAATAGTTCTGAAAAACGTGCAATGGCAATTTCATTTCTAAAATCTGATGCAAGCGGTGCAGTAAATGGCACATTAATAATTGCAGTGGGTTTAGTAGTAGCCTGACAAGCGCTTAAAGACAAAATAGCAAAAGATGCCAAGGCTAAATGTTTAAGTCTCATTAAAATCCTTAATACCGAGGTAAGTAGCAAATAGATAAGACATAAGCTGTCTTGTAAGGTTCATTCCAGTTATGTGTTATTAATACCAACCTGCATAAATATTTGAACAATTTAACGAATTAAATCCCCCTATAACGTTGTTAAAATCTTTTCATTTAGAACAACTAGATATCAAAAATTTTGCCTAGTTATAGAGCAATTTTCTTATCGCTAGAATAGGTCCCATATCCAAGCAGGTTGGTATAAGTGTGATGAACACAATTGATTGCTAACATTAAAGCATAAAAAAAGGGGCTAAACAGCCCCTTTTTATACTATCCAGTAATTATCTGGATGAAAGATTAGCAATTACGCGTCTTTAGACTCGTCAGCTGCAGGTGCTGCTGATTCCATTGCTTCTTTAATACTTAGACGTACACGGCCTTGACGGTCTACTTCTAGTACTTTAACTTTAACTTCTTGACCTTCGCTAAGGTGATCAGCAACGTTGTTAACACGCTCAGTGCTGATTTGTGAGATATGCACTAGGCCATCTTTACCAGGAAGAATGTTTACAAACGCACCGAAATCAACGATACGTACCACTTTACCTTCGTAGATAGTACCTACTTCAAGCTCAGCCGTTAATTGCTCAATACGGCTAATTGCATTTGCTGCACTTTCACCGTCTGTAGCAGCAATCTTGATTGTGCCATCATCACCGATTTCAATCGTAGTGCCAGTTTCTTCAGTAAGCTGACGGATAGTCGCGCCACCTTTACCGATAACTTCAGCGATTTTCTTCTGTGGGATTTGCATCGTGTAAATACGCGGAGCAAACATAGACAACTCTTCAGAAGGTGCAGAAATCGCTTCGTCCATCACACCTAGGATGTGTAAACGTGCAGCTTTCGCTTGTTTAAGCGCGATTTGCATGATTTCTTGAGTGATACCTTCAATTTTGATATCCATTTGTAGAGCAGTGATACCGTTAGTTGTACCCGCTACTTTAAAGTCCATGTCACCTAAATGATCTTCATCACCTAAGATATCTGAAAGAACAACAAAGTTTTCTTCTTCTTTAACTAAGCCCATCGCGATACCCGCAACAGAGGCTTTAATTGGAACACCCGCGTTCATAAGCGCTAGAGACGTACCACAAACCGATGCCATTGAAGATGAACCATTTGATTCAGTAATTTCAGATACAACACGGATTGAATATGGGAATTCCGTCAATGTTGGCATTACTGCTTGGATACCACGCTTAGCTAGGTTACCGTGGCCGATTTCACGACGCTTAGGAGAACCAACAAAACCCGTTTCACCTACACAGAATGGAGGGAAGTTGTAGTTAAGCATAAAGTGGTTTTTGTGCGTGCCAGTTAAATCGTCGATTAACTGTGAATCACGTTCTGTACCAAGTGTTGCTGTTACTAATGCTTGTGTTTCACCACGTGTGAAGATTGCAGAGCCGTGAGTACGTGGAAGTACACCCGTCATTACATCTAGAGCACGGATCATATCTGGTTCACGACCATCGATACGTTTTTCGCCAGCAGCGATACGGCCACGAACGATTTTCTTCTCAAGTGAACCGAATACTTTACCTACTTCTTGCTTATCAAGTGTTTCGCCTTCAGCAAGCTCGCTTGTTAGTGCTTCAACAACCGCATCTTTTGCAGCAGTTAATGCTTCTTTACGCGCTACTTTATCAGTAATACGGTAAGCTTCGCCTACTTTATCAGCAGCAAGTGTTGCTACTTTCTCTTCTAATGCAACGTTTTTCTCAGGTGCAGTCCAATCCCAAGTAGGTTTGCCTGCTTCTGCTTTAAATTCGTTGATTGCATTGATGATAGACTGTGATTGCTCATGGCCGTATACAACCGCACCTAGCATTACGTCTTCAGCAAGAACGTCTGCTTCTGATTCAACCATAAGTACTGCGTTATCAGTACCCGCAACAACTAAATCAAGTTGGCTTTCTTCAAGCTCTTTTAGTGTCGGGTTAAGTACGTATTCACCGTTGATGTAACCAACACGTGATGCACCAATTGGACCGCTGAACGGGATACCAGAGATAGCAAGTGCTGCTGATGTACCAATCATCGCAACCATATCAGGTTGGATTTCAGGGTTTACAGAAACAACTGTAGCGATAACTTGTACTTCGTTTACGAAACCATTAGGGAAAAGTGGACGAATTGGACGGTCAATAAGACGTGCAATAAGTGTTTCGCCATCGTTAGGACGACCTTCACGCTTAAGGAAACCACCTGGGATACGACCCGCAGCGTACATACGCTCTTGGTAGTTAACTGTTAGTGGGAAGAAATCTTGACCTGGTTGAGCTTCACGCTTACCAACAACCGTTACTAGTACTGACGTATCGCCAATGCTTGCTAGTACTGCGCCGTCTGCTTGACGAGCGATAGCACCTGTTTCTAGTGTCACTGTGTGTTGACCTAGTTGAAATTCTTTTATAATTGCTTGCACTTAAAATATTCCTTAAATGTATTTTTAGTATTAATTAAGTTTTCATCAAAGTACCAATTACAGTACATAATTGTATTCAGTTGGAAATCAATTAAGTACTACAATTGGCAATGATGTAAATAACCGTAAATAAACCTTTTTATCTACGCGCCATAGTATATAACAAAGTCAGGTAAAATTGCGAGCTTAGCACCGAGATAAAATAGTGCTTGCAGCAATGCCAAAAACATTCGCTTTGTGAATGACAATAGTATGGCTTTTATTAGATATTTCAAGGGGTTTACTGAGACGTACTGGGGAAAGCGAGAAAATTCAGACACAAAAAAAGGAGCTAAAAAGCTCCCCTTTTGATAATCAAGTTCTTAGCGACGTAGGCCAAGCTCTTTGATTAACGCAGTGTAACGCGAGATATCTTTACCTTTAAGGTAATCAAGCAGTTTACGGCGAGTGCTTACTTTACGAAGCAGACCACGACGTGAGTGGAAGTCATGCTTGTGATCAGCAAAGTGACCTTGAAGCTTGTTGATATCAAAAGTAAGTAATGCTACTTGTACTTCAGGTGAACCAGTGTCGCCTTCAGCGCGTGCGAATTTAGCAATGATATCGATTTTTTCTTGATTGCTTAGTGACATAATAACTCCAAAAGTTAAATTTAATAGGTGCTTTAGCCGATCACTAATTCAGCCAAAACGATTAAGCGGGCGTATTCTACCAATTATCAGCATAACTACAAGTTAAACTTTACTCTGGTTGTTGATTAGACAAGCCACGCTTTGATTTTAAATGGCCATCAGGATTACGTTCGCCAGTACCAATAAATATTCCGTCAGCCAGTACCTTTATTGCACCTTCAGGCAGAGCTTTACCCAACACCACAGCTTGACCATGGCTAAATGCCATTCCCTGCTCTTTAGTAATTTCCACAACGGGTAAATCAACTAACGCGGTATCCATTGGCAATAATAGTTCGTCAAGGTAAGTGGAAGGCGCAACGTCTTGTTCTTTCGCTTGATTTAATAACGTTTCTAAGTGCTCAAGTGTGACCATTTTATCTGCTGGGTAATGCCCTACAGCACTACGATGCAGCATAATCACATGCGCGCCGCAGCCAAGGTTTTCACCTAAGTCATCAACGATAGTACGAATATATGTGCCTTTAGATACATGGGCAGTCATTTGTATTTCGTTAGCTTGCTCATCAAACTCATCAAGCGTTAAGCTAAATACGTTAATTTTTCGACATTTGCGAGGAACTTCAATGCCTTCACGCGCATATTTATATAAAGGCTTGCCTTCATATTTAAGCGCTGAATACATTGATGGATATTGGTCTGACTCACCTAAAAACTTAGCAATTTCTTCGCTTAGTAATTGGGAAGTGACATTCACATCGCGAGTTTCGACCACTTCGCCATCAGAGTCTGATGTGGTCGTACGTTCACCTAGCTTAGCTCGAACAACATAGGTTTTATCTGTATCGAGTAAAAACTGGGTAAACTTAGTCGCTTCACCAAAACAAATTGGCAGCATGCCGGTCGCTAGCGGATCAAGCGCACCTGTGTGCCCCGCTTTTTGCGCAAAATAAATACCTTTAGCCTGCTGTAATGCCTTGTTTGATGAAATGCCTTCTGGTTTGTTTAACAACAAAATACCATCAACTGGACGGCCTTTACTGCGTCTTGCCATTAGTCTTTAGTGCCTTCTTCGCTATCTGTTTCATCATCAACATGCTTAGCGTTATCTTCACGAATGATAGAGTCCACTAAGTTAGAGATACGCATCCCTTCCATTAATGAGTTATCAACCACAAATTTAAGCTCTGGCATAATACGTGCACGAATACGTTTACCTAGTAACGAACGGATATAGCCCGTTGCTTCGTTCAGTACTTTTGCACTTTGTTTTGCTGCATTTTCGTCTTCAGTGTTAAACACGGTGATAAAAACTTTGGCATAAGATAAATCGCGCGATACTTCTACCGCAGACACTGTCACCATGCCTAAGCGCGGATCTTTAATTTCGCGTTGTAGAATCACAGCAATTTCTTTTTGAATTTGCTGAGCAACACGATCAGTGCGAGAAAATTCTCTCATTTCACTTTCCTAAAATTATAACTTATTGAAAAACAATAATAAGTTAACTAAATAATGGATACACAAATGGGGGCTGAGCCCCCATTTAAAATCTTAGCATAGGTTATGTTGGGCTATCGAGGTACAACCTTGAATGTCCAACACCACCTAATAACAATTAAAGAGTACGTTGTACTTCAACTGTTTCAAATACTTCGATTTGGTCACCAACGCGAACGTCATTGTAGTTCTTAACGCCGATACCACATTCCATGCCGTTACGAACATCTTGTACGTCATCTTTAAAGCGACGTAATGACTCAAGTTCGCCTTCGTAAATAACCACGTTATCACGAAGTACACGAATTGGTGCGCTACGTTTGATAGTACCTTCAGTAACCATACAACCAGCAATTGCGCCAATTTTTGGAGACTTAAATACATCACGTACTTCAGCAAGACCAATGATCTCTTGTTTAAACTCAGGAGCAAGCATACCAGACATGGCTTGCTTAACTTCTTCGATAAGTGCGTAAATTACGCTGTAGTAACGAAGGTCTAAGTTTTCAGAGTCAATCACTTTACGCGCTGATGCATCGGCACGAACGTTAAAGCCAACTACGATTGCGTTAGACGCTGCAGCAAGAGTTGCATCAGTTTCTGTGATACCACCAACACCAGAACCAACAATCTTCACTTTTACTTCATCAGTAGAAAGTTTAGTTAGTGAGTCTGAAATTGCTTCAATTGAACCTTGAACGTCTGCTTTAAGTACCACGTTAACTTCAGACACGTCGCCTTCAGTCATGTTAGTAAACATGTTTTCAAGCTTCGCTTTTTGCTGACGCGCTAATTTAACATCGCGGAATTTACCTTGACGGTAAAGTGCAACTTCACGTGCTTTACGCTCGTCTTTAACTACTGTCGCTTCATCACCCGCTGCTGGAATACCAGAAAGACCTAAAATCTCAACAGGAATAGAAGGACCCGCAGATTTAATGTCTTTACCGTTTTCATCGCGCATTGCACGAACACGGCCATACTCAAGACCACATAATACAATGTCACCTTGGTTAAGCGTACCTGATTGAACAAGGATAGACGCTACTGGTCCACGGCCTTTGTCAAGACGTGATTCAATAACAACACCTGCAGCCATACCTTCGGTTGGTGCATTTAGTTCTAAAAGCTCAGATTGCATTAATACAGCTTCTAAAAGATCATCAATACCAAGACCTGTTTTAGCTGAGATGTGAACGTATTGCGTATCACCGCCCCAATCTTCTGGGATAACGTCTAGCTGAGCTAGTTCGTTTTTAACACGGTCTGGATCTGCGCCTTCTTTATCCATTTTGTTAACAGCAATGATTAAAGGAACGCCAGCTGCGCGAGCATGCTGTACCGCTTCTTTAGTTTGTGGCATTACACCATCATCGGCTGCAACCACTAGGATTACGATATCAGTCGCTTTAGCACCACGAGCACGCATAGATGTAAATGCGGCGTGACCCGGAGTATCTAGGAAAGTGATCATGTTGCCGTTAGTTTCAACGTGGTATGCACCAATGTGCTGCGTGATACCACCGGCTTCGCCTGAAGCAACTTTAGCTGAACGAATGTAATCAAGCGTTGATGTTTTACCGTGGTCAACGTGACCCATTACAGTTACTACTGGCGCACGTGGCTCAGATTTACCATCTTCATGACGGTCATTTAGTACTGTTTGCTCTAATTCGTTTTCTTTAACGATGATAACTTTATGGCCCATTTCTTCTGCTACAAGTTGTGCAGTTTCTTGGTCAATAACTTGGTTAATCGTAACCATGTCACCCATTTTCATCATTGTTTTTACAACTTCAGCGCCTTTAACTGCCATTCGTGATGCAAGCTCAGCAACTGTAATTGTTTCACTAATACGCACTTCGTTTTTAACATCAGCCGTTGGTTTTTGGAAACCGTGCTGTAATGACGCTGGCGCTTTTAGCTTACCTTTTTTACCTTTAGACGCTGCAAATTTATCTTTTGCTGGCGCTTTTTTCTTTTTCTTCGCACGGCGTGAGCCTTGCTCTTCGCGAGCATCAGCTACATCTTCTGCTTCACGTGCGTAAGTTGAAGTCGTAAGGTGGTGATCCGCGGTTTCTTCGCGTTTCTTACGTTCTTCTTCTTCTTTCTTCCAGCGTGCTGAATTCTCTTCAGCTAGCTTTCTTGCCTCTTCTGCTTGACGTTTCGCTTCTTCTTCAGCTTTCTTCAATGCGGCCTCTTCTGCTTCTTTTTGCAGACGCTCAGCTTCGATGCGATCTTTCTCAGACTTAGCACTTTGCTCAGGGGTCATCTGCTGTTGTTTCGCTTTACGCTCTGCATCTGCTTTGCGTTTAGCTTCTTCTTTGGCTTTACGATCAGCGTCTTCTTTCGCTTTACGTTCTGCCTCTTGTTTCGCTTTCAATTCTGCGGCTTCTTGTGCAGCTTTTTGCTGCTCTTCAAGACGCGCTTTTTCTTCAGCGGCTAGACGTTGCTGTTCTTGTTCTTGCTCAACAGCACTCTTTTTCACGTAAGTGCGTGTTTTGCGAACTTCAACTTGCACTGCCTTTGCTTTACCCGTAGAGCCAGTCACACTTAATGTGCTTTTGCTCTTACGTTGCAATGTCATGCGTGCTGGACCTTCAGATCCAGTACCGCCATGTTGCTTGCTTAGGTGATCAAGTAACGTTGCTTTTTCAGCTTCTGTTACATTCTCGCCTGCTTGTTTGGTAATACCGGCTTGTGAAAACTGCTGTAGTAATTTATCAACAGTTGTACCTATATCACCGGCTAGTTTTTCAACATTTACTTCTGCCATAGTCTCTAATACCTCCGTTAATAAATTACTCGTCTGCAAACCAACAAATATTACGTGCAGCCATAATTAGCTCGCCCGCTTTCTCTGAAGATAGCTCTGTAATATCTACAAGCTCATCAATGCCTTGCTCAGCTAAGTCTTCAAGTGTTACTACACCCTTACTTGCCATAACAAATGCTAAATGACGCTCTAAGCCTTCAAGCGCAAGTAAGTCTTCAGCAGGCTCAGCGCCTTCTAAGCTTTCTTCCGTTTTAAGGGCTTTCGTTGTTAATGCATCTTTTGCACGTGAACGTAATACGTCCACTGTTTCTTCATCTAAGCCGTCGATTTCTAAAAACTCAGAAGCAGGTACATACGCAACTTCTTCTAGTGTTGAGAAACCTTCGTTGATAAGTAATGACGCAAACTCGTCATCAATATCTAAGTTTTCAGTAAATAAGTTAATTAACTTATCTGACTCAGCTTCGTTCTTAGCGCGCATTTCATCAACAGTCATTACGTTTAATTCCCAGCCAGTTAACTGGCTTGCTAAACGTACGTTTTGACCATTACGACCAATAGCTTGTGCTAAGTTATCAGCTTCAACAGCAATATCCATTGAGTGAGTGTCTTCATCCATTACGATTGAAGCCACTTCTGCTGGTGCCATTGCGTTAATAACAAACTGCGCTGGGTTGTCATCGTAAAGTACGATATCAACACGCTCGCCGCCAAGTTCTGACGATACAGCTTGAACACGTGCGCCACGCATACCAACACACGCACCTACAGGGTCTATACGCTTATCATTAGACTTAACTGCGATTTTAGCGCGTGAACCTGGATCGCGAGCTGCAGCACGTAATTCAATCATTTCTTCGCCAATTTCTGGCACCTCAATGCGGAATAATTCCATCAGCATTTCTGGTTTAGAACGGGTTACAAATAACTGTGCACCACGTGCTTCTGGTTTAACTTCATATAGAAGACCACGAATACGATCGCCTGGACGGAAGTTTTCACGTGGCAGCATGTCGTCACGGTAAATAACCGCTTCTGCGTTGTTACCTAAATCAAGAACGATTGCATCACGCGTTGCTTTTTTAACAACACCTGTTACTAGCTCGCCTTGCTGATCTTTGTACGCTTCAACCACTAAGGCACGCTCTGCTTCACGTACTTTTTGTACGATTACTTGCTTAGCCATTTGTGTTGTTATGCGGTCAAATTTAATTGATTCAATCTGCTCTTCTACGTAGTCGCCCATTTTCAAGTCTGGTTCTTCAACTTGAGCAGCTTCTAACGTGATTTCGCTGTATGGATTCTCTAAAGAACCATCTTCTAATACAGCAGCAATTTGCCAGCGGCGGAATGTATCGTAATCGCCAGTTTTACGGTCAATTGCAACACGTACATCAATTTCACCATCATGCTTTTTCTTTGTCGCTGTCGCTAATGCGAACTCTAGAGCTTCAAAAATCTTTTCTTTTGGAACCGCTTTCTCATTGGAAACGGCTTCAGCAACCAATAATATCTCTTTTGCCATGGGTAATGCCTCGCTTGCCCTATTCCTTCGCACTCGAATTAAAACTTTGCGATTATGTTCGCACGTTCAATGTTACTAAGCATGATTAAATGCTCTGCACCATCGCTAGATAGTGTGATCATATCGCTGCTAACTGCTATTAAGTCGCCTTTAAAATTACGGCGACCGTCTTGTGGAAGCTTAGTACGCACGCGTACTTCCTCTCCTTGCGCCTGCTCGTAGTGATCTTGTTTGAATAATGGACGATCAACACCAGGAGACGACACTTCCAAATCATATTCGTTTGTAATCGGGTCTTCGACGTCTAAAATCGCACTAATTTGACGACTTGCATCTGCGCAGTTGTCAACTGAAATTCCATCCTCATGAGCAATGTATACTCTTAAGGTAGAATGGCGACCCGCTTGTACAAACTCAAGACCATGTAATTCAAAGCCTAGCATTTCTACCGCAGGCGTTAACATGGTTACTAAATCTTGTTCAAGTTTTGTCACGAAAATCCTCCATACAAACAAAAAAAGGGCTTATAGCCCTAAAATACTGAGTTTAAATTTTGATTTAATCGATAAACATTAAATCAAACGGTGCAGATACAACAACGCCCCGAACCAAGCGGGGCGTCACACCAAAAAACGCAAAAACTGTGTGGCCTAGGGCCAAGCTTGGTTGCGAGTCAGTACCCTGACCAAATTAAACTTCATTAGCTTAAACGCAAAACGCGCATTACTTAGAATGCGCGATATAAAGTAGTAAGTTTAAACCTACTATTAAGATTGGTTGCGGGAGCCGGATTTGAACCAACGACCTTCGGGTTATGAGCCCGACGAGCTACCAGACTGCTCCATCCCGCGCCAATAGATAAAAAGTTAATAACTTAATATCGCTGTTAGTAAATTTTATAACCTACTAAACAATGGCCGCTATTATAAGGATGTGCCACTAAATTAGCAACCATAATAACTAATAAGTTGATAAAAAAAGCAATGCTGTTTATTGCTTTGCTCTATGATTAAAACGACATGTAGAAATCGATCGCTTTTTTAAATACAGCGTATAAAAATAAATTTTGGCTAATTATGAAAAAATACAACACTCTAAAATTGATTTTAGGTGATCAGCTCAACCCTGCTCATTCGTGGTTTAAAGACAAATCAGACGACACCGTATTTGTAATTGCTGAGCTTATGCAAGAAGCACAGTATGTTAAACACCATGTGCAAAAAATATCAGCCTTTTTTAAAGGCATGGAAAACTTCGCTAATGCGCTAGAAGATGCTGGCTTCAATGTATTACATCTCACGCTAGATGACACCAAAGACGATAATGACTTACCCGCTCTTTTAACGCGTTTAGCCAAACAGCATGAATGTACCTCTATAGAATATCAATACCCAGATGAGTACCGTTTAAAAACACAACTTCACGAATTCGCGACTAATAGCGAGTTAATGGTGAATGCCTGCGACAGCGAGCACTTTTTATTGGCATTTAACGACATAGACAAACGCTTTAAAAAAGATAAACACGTCACTATGGAGCATTTTTATCGGGCAATGCGTAAGCAGTTCGATATTTTAATGGAGGATGACAAACCTCACGGCGGTCAATGGAACTTTGATGCAAATAACCGTAATAAGTTCTCAAAAAACGACTTAGCCGATATCCCCAAACCAAAATTATTTAAAAATGATGTTAGCGCCATTATTGAACGTTTAGATAAACATAAAATAAATTACTTTGGACAAATAGAAACTCAGTTAAGCTGGCCAACAACCCGTAAACAAGCTATCAGTACACTTGATCACTTTTGTACACATTTACTGCCTCGTTTTGGTCAATTTCAAGATGCGATGACAGATCAATGTCCTGATAAAGATACCTTTTATCACAGCCGGTTATCGTTTGCGTTAAATGCCAAAATTTTACACCCTCGCTATGTTATCGACCGTGTTGTTAAAGAGTTCCACCAACGCCAAGATGAAATATCGATTTCTCAGGTTGAAGGCTTTATTCGCCAAGTACTGGGTTGGCGCGAATATGTGCGTGGCGTGTATTGGAAAAACATGCCCGATTACGCCAACAAAAACCAGCTTAATGCAACTCGAGCACTACCGAGTTATTTTTGGAATGGTAAAACAAAAATGAATTGTTTAAGCCACTCATTAACACAAAGCTTAGACAGCGCGTATGCCCATCATATACAACGTTTAATGGTAATAGGTAATTTTTGCTTATTAACCGCCATTCATCCTGATGAAGTGGATGAATGGTATTTGGGTGTTTATATCGATGCTATTGAATGGGTAGAAATGCCTAACGCCCGAGGGATGAGCCAATTTGCTGACGATGGCATCATTGCCACTAAACCTTATGCGGCCAGCGGCAACTATATAAATAAAATGAGTGACTACTGCAAAAGCTGCCAATACAAAGTGAAAGAAAAAGTGGGTAAAGATGCGTGTCCGCTAAACAGCCTTTACTGGCAGTTTATGCACAAACACCGAGAGCGACTTGAGAAAAACCCACGAATAGGCATGGTTTATCGTAATTGGGATAAACAAGATGAATCATTACGCCAACAAACTTTAGATCAAGCCCAGCACTACATTAAACATATTGAAACTCTATAAACGCAAAAAGCCGCCAAATGGCGGCTTTTCACAGGGAAAATACGTGTGCTAGCTTAGCTATTTGCTTTCTAGCATATTGCCTGAGCCAATTTCAATTTTACGTGGTTTAAGCGCTTCTGGGATTTCGCGTTCAAGGTCGATGCTTAATAAGCCATTGGCTAAATCTGCGCCAAGTACTTTAACGTGATCACCTAACTGGAACTTACGTTCAAAGTTACGCTCGGCAATGCCTTGATGAATGAATTTGCGCTCATCGTTTTGATCTTTACCTGCTTTAGTACCTGATACAACTAAAGTGTTGTTTTCAGATTGCAGGCTTAACTCGTCTTCACTAAATCCAGCAACTGCCATAGTGATACGGTATTTGTCTTTATCAAGCGCTTCGATGTTGTACGGGGGAAAACTTGGCTGCTTGTCAGTTCGTGCAGCGGCATCCATTAATGATGCTAAATGATCGAAACCAATGAATGAACGGTATAGGGGTGATAAATCTACTGTACGCATAATAATATCCTCATATTTAAGCGATATTTTGCTGCTACTTTTCGTTTGAACAAGTAACGGCAAAGTTTAATAAATAATATAATTTTCAAATAGTTCTGTTTAGATGAAGACCCATCAGGCGTCCTCAAATAACTATTTATGGGCGGACAATTTTATTTCAAGATTTTTTTATAAAATATTTTTTATTTTTATTTAATCCCTAAAAAAAGCGAACGCAATAATCGCTTTTTTGCACTGTAATAAATAATGAAATTAGTTACACTAGGGTTAATTAATTTGAGGAGAGCGTTATGTTAACAGTAATTTTTGGCCGTGAAGGCTGCCCTTTTTGTGTTCGCGCTAAAGATGTTGCAGAGCAACTTGCTAATGACCGCGATGATTTTAAATACCGCTACATCGACATCATCAAAGAAGGTATCAGTAAAGAAGATTTAGAAAAGTCTGCAGGCAAGCCATGCCCGACTGTGCCACAAATTTTTGTAGACCAAACACACATTGGTGGTTTTACAGAATTTGAAGCCTACGCCAAAGAAAACCTAGGCCTTTACCAGTAATTTTGTAGGTATATTGTTAACCAGCTTAATTAACGCACAACTTGAGCTGGTTAAATTTCGACCAACATCAAACACATATAAATTAGTTGTAATTTATACAAGCATTTGCCTCGCATTTCCTATACAATGCGCGCCTCTTTAAATTCGTTGAGGCGTATTAATGTCAGAACCAGTCACGTTTGAATCTCTAAATCTTTCTCCTGCAATTTTAAAGGCAGTTGAAGAGTTGGGTTACAAGACACCATCTGAAATCCAAGCTCAATGTATACCGTTATTGCTAGAAAGAAAGGACGTACTGGGACTAGCACAAACGGGTACAGGTAAAACAGCAGCATTTGCACTGCCATTACTAAATAATATTGACCCGTCTGTGAAACAGCCACAGATCCTTGTACTCACACCAACACGTGAGCTTGCGATCCAAGTTGCTGAGGCATTTGAACAATATGCAAAACACACTCGTGGTGTTGAAGTATTGGCACTTTATGGTGGCCAGAGCTACAGCATCCAGTTAAGCGCACTTCGTCGTGGCGCACAGATTATCGTTGCTACACCAGGTCGCTTAATCGATCATATTAACCGTGGAACAATCAAGTTTGATGCTTTACAAGCACTTGTACTTGATGAAGCCGATGAAATGCTACGTATGGGCTTTATCGATGATGTAGAAAGCATCATGGAAAAAACGCCGCGTGAAAAGCAAACATGCCTTTTCTCTGCGACTATGCCTAAGCAAATTCAAAACATCAGCAGCAAATATATGAATAACCCTGAACAGGTTCATATTTCTGCGCGCAACTCAACTGTATCGTCAGTAGAGCAAGTGTTTTGGAATGCACACGTTCATAAAAACAAAGCGATTGTTCGTTTCTTAGAAGCAGAACAATATGAAGGTGCTATTGTTTTCGTACGTACGCGTAACGATACAGTGCAACTTGCTGAGTTATTAGAGCGCGAAGGTTTCTCTGCAGCACCACTTAACGGTGACATGAACCAGCAAGCGCGTGAGCGCACAGTTGATCGTTTAAAAAGCGGCATGCTAAACGTTGTTATTGCAACAGACGTAGCGGCACGTGGTCTTGATGTAGACCGTTTAAGCTTAGTTATCAACTACGACATTCCACAAGATTCTGAAGCCTACGTTCACCGTATCGGCCGTACAGGTCGTGCTGGTCGTACTGGTAAAGCGATTCTTTTCGTTAAGCATAACGAGCGTTATTTACTTAAAAATATCATTCGTCATACTAAATCTGAAATCGCACAAGTTGAATTACCAACAGCTAAAATCGTTGAAGAAAAACGTATCAATGCATTACAAGAAAAGCTTACGCTTGCTCTTGAAAACAAAGATATTACTTTCTTCAATGAAGTGGCTGCCAACATGGCACAAAAACTTGAGCTGGCTCCTGAAGACTTAGCGGGTGCATTACTGTGTTTAGCACAGCAACAATCACCAATTAAAGTTGAAGAAGTTAAGATTCAACCGCGTGAGCGTAACGAACGTAATGATCGTAATCCTCGTAGCAATGACCGTGGAGACCGTGGTCGTCGTAACGAACGCCCTGAACGTGGCGGTGAGCGCGCTGAGCGTAAACCTCGCGAGCGTAACAGTCGTGATGCAGGCCCTATGGATACATACCGTATCGAAGTAGGTCGTGAACATGGTGTTCAGGTTAAGAACATTGTTGGCGCAATCGCTAACGAAGCAGACATTTCAAGCAAGTTTATTGGTGACATTCGTCTTCACGACAGTCACAGTACGGTACAATTGCCGCAAAACATGCCTAAAGATGTACTTGATCACTTCCAAAAAGTGTTTATTTGTAAACGCCCAATGGGTATGACATTAACACAAGATCAAGGTCCTTCTGAGCCACGCGGCGAGCGTTCTGAACGCCCTGCTGGTGACAAGAAGCGTAGCTTTAACAAAGAAGGCCAACGCCCTGATAAGCGTAGCGGTCCTCGTAAAGAACGTCGCCCAGTTAGCTTCACCGCTAAGTAAGCAACGATTCTTTAGTAAAAAAACCTTGCCACGAAAGTGCCAAGGTTTTTTTGTGCCTGGAATTCAGGTATCAGGTATCAGATTAGCTTAATCTTCGTAACGCACAGCCAACTTTTATCAGCTTTAAAGTGCAGTGTACCTACACCTCTTTGTAAATAATTCACTTAGCCCGTTCCCCGCAGCTCGTACCTCGAAGCCCGTACCCACTAGCCTTTGATATCTCAAGCTTCTTTGTAGAATAGTTCACTTAACACAAAAAAGCCCCACCAGTTCATGGTAGGGCTTTTACTTTGTTATAGCGAATATATTTGTTAAGGCGCTACTGCTGGATAAACGTAGCTAGCATCAAGTCCTAATGGGATACCGAGTGCCCAGTAGCCTAGCAAGAAAATACTCCAGCCAATCATAAAGGCGATTGAATACGGTAGCATCATCGCGATAAGCGTACCAATGCCTGTGCCTTTAACGTATTTTTGACAATACACCACCACTAGCGGGAAGTATGGCATGAGCGGAGTGATAATATTAGAGCTAGAATCTCCCACACGGTACGCCGCTTGCGTTAAGTCTGGCGAAATACCGAGTTGCATTAACATAGGTACAAATACCGGACCTAATAGTGCCCACTTAGCCGAGCTTGAACCAACAAATAAGTTTACAAAACCAGTTAGGAAAATAATCCCTACTACCGTTACTGAGCTTGGTAACTCCATTGCTTTTAATACTTGAGCCCCTTCAATTGCCAGTAAGGCACCTAGGTTTGATTTACTAAATGCAGCAATAAATAATGAACAAAAGAATGCCATAACAATGTAATACGCCATACCATTCATGGCCTTGCTCATCGCATCTATCATGTCTTTAGAGCTTTTAAAGGTGCCTACGGTAAAACCATATACTGCGCCTGGGATCCAAAATAACAAAAATATCAGTGGCACTATTGATTGCATTAGTGGTGAACTAAAGTTTGTTAACGAGCCATCGCTGCTGCGCATCGCTGAATCAGCTGGTGCAGATACATAGGCTAATAATGCAATACCAGCAATCATTACGGAACTGGCAATAAGAAATGCACGTTTTTCGTCACTACGAGCATCTTCAAATGCTGGTAGGTCTTGAGTTTCACCATCTACTGGTGAATTTTTTAAACGTGGTTCAATAATTTTATCGGTGATGTACCAGCCTAGCATCACAATAAATAAGCTTGATGCTGAAGCAAAGCCCCAGTTATTAAGCGGGTTAATGCTCATTGTTGGATTAATAATTTGTGCTGCACTTTGCGTAAAGCTTTGCAGTAATGGGTCAATCCCAGATGGGATAAAGTTAGCCCCAAAGCCACCACTTACCCCGGCAAATGCCGCTGCAATACCGGCAAGCGGATGACGACCAGCTGCAAAAAATATTACCCCAGCAAGTGGAATAACCAGCACATAGCCTGCATCGGTCGCAGTATGGCTCACAATAGCCACTAAAATAATTGAAGGTGTTAATAATTTTTTAGGCGTTACTTTAAGCATTAATTTAAGGCCGGTATTAATAAAGCCCGAATGCTCTGCAACGCCCACACCTAGCATAGCAACCAGTACTACACCCAGTGGCGCAAAACCGGTGAATGTTTTTACCATAGAAGATAAAAAAGTGGCCAACGAATCGCTGGCAAGCATGTTATTGATGATAATGGCTTCGCCAGTACGAGGGTCTATTGCATCAAATGTGACGCTTGAAAACCACCAAGACAAAAACCAGATTAATAACATGGCAAACAAAAAGATAATTGCTGGATCAGGAAGCTTATTCCCTACCCGCTCAACAAAATTTAAAAATCGCGCAACTATGCCCGTTGGCATTGTCGCATCATTATTGTTATTCATTTCACTTGTTCCCTAGAATTTAGACTACGCTACTTTAGCGTATCTAAGGAATGAGGTAAATTTTAACTGAATAAACAAGTTCTTTTTTAGGCACAAAAAAACGCGGCTCAGTGGCCGCGCTATTATTAATGAATAAAAAAAACTTATGCGAGCGCTTTTACTTCATCCCATATTCTTACTACGAGTGCTTTATCGTCTTCATTAAGTTCGCCGTTGCGATAAGCTTTTACTAAGCTTTTTTCAACCGTGTCGTTTAGTTCTGCAACGTCTAGATTTAATTCTTCGACTTGTGCATAACCTACGGCTAAATCAAAGTGGCCGCGTAAATAACCGCCGGCAAATAGCTCGTCATCGGTGGCTTTTATCACTAAATCATCAAAATATTGCTGCGCAGCATCTATGTAATTTACTAAACTCATGTGTTACTTCTCCTCTGGGTGCAGCCCATCTTGATGACCTACTGCATACATAATATGGTCGTTAAACCCACTGGTTACACGTATATAACCGCTTAATTCATCATCTAATTTGCTATCACCGGTATCACAAATCAGCGGTCGGCCATTTAAAGCCTGTAATTTTGTTTTAGTAGCCACAACAATAATATTATCGCGGCCTATCGCTTTAATTAACGCAGGACTGAGTTGTTGATTGCCTCGACCAAAAATATGCCCTTGGCCGCCAATTAGAGTAATCACTAACTTTGTTTCACGTCCTGAGGTAAGTTCAAGTAATTGTTGGGCTGTTAGGTCTTGGCCTACTAAGGCTTGATCTTCAACTAAATCAACACCGAGTAAGGTATTTTCAAGCCCCATTTCTTCCATCACCGCACCAACGGTAGAGCCACTGCCCATAACATAGAGGGTATCGGCATCCATTTCACTAACGACATAAGCAGCTATATCTGCTAGCACCAGCTCGTCAGTTTCTTTACCGCCATTTTTAACCGCTTGTACATAGCGCACTTCACTTGGCACTTGCATTTCACCATAACGTTTTGCTTTTACTGTTCCTTGGCGAAAAGCCACTTCATCAATGTCCATCACATCAGCATCGCTTAATGTTACCAGCTCACCTTTAACTAACATTTCAACTACGCGGCCTGCAGCTTTTGGCGTAATGGCATATACCCCTGAGTGAATTTTACACCCTGCTGGAATGCCCAACACGGGTACCGAGTCTTCTACAGCATGGCAAATGTTGCGCGCCGTTCCGTCGCCACCAGCAAATAAGATTAAATCAACACCTTGTTGCTGTAATAAACGAGCTGCAGCTTCGGTATCGTCACTGGTTGTGGGTGAGTTACTTTGATATACCACTTGCGTATTAAAGCCCAGCGCTTTTGCTGTTTGCTCCCCCATTTCATCATTAACAGTATAAATAGTAATGTTTGATTGATGAGGTACCAGCACTTCAAGTGCAGCTTTAGTGCGGCTATTTGACTTAGGCTCTGCACCTAATGCGATTGCTTTAGCAGCGGTCTCTTCGCCATCACTGCCTTTTAGCGCCACACTACCACCGAGTCCTGCGACCGGATTTACAATCAACCCTAACTTAAACTGCATCTTTTAGCTCCTCGGGAGAATGCCATGAAAACTGCGCAGCATGTAATGGCCACGTGGTGTTATAAAATTTACACAGTGCTTTTAATAATAAAGTTGTTCTTGGGTTAAACCCGTTTTGCAATAACTCTAATAACTTTGCATGAACGCGAGACTGAAACGCAAATCGACAAGTTTGCTCACCATTTAAATTATCTACCGATACGTTAAAATCAAACCCGGCAGCCACACTCAATGCCCACTCTATTGCTTGAGGTTTTACCTCTACTGATTCAAACTCCGCTTGCTGTGAAGCATCGCGCCCATCAGGGCAATACCAATAACCATAATCTTCAACTAAGCGGCGCTGAGAACCTGCCACTAACCAATGGGCTATTTCATGCAATGCACTGGCATAAAAACCATGGGCAAACACAATTTGATGATGCGGGGTTGTATCATTTGCGGGAATGTAAATAGGCTCATGCTCACCTTTTACCAAACGCGTGTTATAGCTTTGGTAAAAAGTGTGTTCGAAAATAGAAATTAGATCAGCTACTTGGTGCATAAATACTTCGTATACTCGTTTGAACCCGATGCTTTAAAGACAGATGAAATTAGTATAAAGCACACTAAAAACGAAGCGAATTGTACGTACTTTTATCTACAAAGTAAAAAACAAGCGATTTAATTTTATCGCTTTGACCATCACCGATCACTGCTAGGTTATATATTTAGAAATATCTACTTCATCTATTTGTTCAGCATTGAGATAGCGCTTAGCATAATCAAGATAAATACCTGAACTTAAAAATAACTCAAATACGGCTTTATCAACATGATGATCGGCCACCATTTTAGCTAATATACCAATGGACTCACTGAGTGTTTTTGCCTTTTTATAGGGCCTGTCGGCTGCAGTGAGCGCTTCAAAAATATCAGCAAGTACTAATATTCGCTCGGGTATCGATAGATCATCGGCACTTAGCTTACGAGGGTACCCAGTTCCTTTTAGCGTTTCGTGGTGAGTAGAAGCAAAACGCGGGACACGCTCCAACTCTTTAGGAAACGGTAATGTATCGAGCATACGTATGGTACTTATAATATGCTCATTAATTTTAAACCTATCTTCTTTGGTAAGCGTGCCTCGAGAAATTTGTAAATTATAAAGCTCCCCTAAATTGTATTTATATTTACACGGGGCAATTTTTATTCCTAAACGCTCATCATATTCAATCGGTTTATCATGAGGAATTAAATGCCAAGGTTTATCACTGAGTAGCTTTTCATTAGCAGGCAGCGCGTCACTCGTTTGTGTATAGCGATACATTTCAACAGGTGAAAGCCCTAGCTTATCGTCAAAGTGCCGCACCCAAGTAATATTACTCAGCAAGGTTAAACGCTCAAGCGAGGCTTCTGTGATTTTTTCGCCGCCAATATTACACTGTGCAATAAAGGCAAAATCGTCCAACAACTGTTGATGTTTAGCCGCCAACTGCTTAGCTAAATCACTCTGATTTTGTGGATTTTGCTGTAATGATTTGTAGTAATCAAGCTCAGCATCTCGCCAAAGGACTTCAAAACGCGTTCTTACTTCATGAATACGATTATAAATCACCTCCAACTTAGTGCCTTTATCAACAATATGCTCTGGAGTGGTTATTTTACCGCAATCATGTAACCAAGCAGCTAAACTAAACTCTTCAACCTCTTCATCACTTTTAAACGCAAACATTTTAAAAGCTGGTAACTCTGATTCCGAAGCGGCTTTAGCAAGCTTAATACCGAGCTCAGGAACACGTTCGCAATGTCCTGCTGTATAAGGGGATTTATCATCAATCGCTTGTGCTATTAATTCAATAAACGAGGCCATGAGTGCTTTTTGATTTTGTTCGTGCTGTTGTATCGACTTACTCATATCGACCATAGAGCTGGCTAAAGTATTAATTTCTTTAATATGGCTTTTTAAGGTCGAGACTTGCTTAAACTGACGATTTTTAATTTTATTATTTTCACCCACCAGGGTTTTAATTGGGGTAACAATGGGGGATGCAAAAAGCCAAGATACCGGCAGCATCATGATAAAACAAGCAACAGTAATTATTATCGAAAGCCTGATTTTCTCATGCGTTGAGCTCAACACATCATCTTTAGATACCATAATGGCTAAATAGCCCGTGCTAGCGAAAGCTAGATAATCAGACAAAGGTTTAATAAAAATGTACTGCTCTTTGCCATTAATAATTACTAACTGCAATTTGGAAAAGTGACGTTCATCGGCTAATAAAGTAACTAAAGGCTCATAGGGAACCGTACCAACAATTTTAGACTTTTTCACTGGGTGAGTATTAAGCCATTTATCACTGAGTTGCTGCTTAAATTCAATCGGTAATTGCGCGGCCGCATAATTGAATAAATTTTTAAGTGGCTCATCATGATGATGAAAAAGGAGGTGGTAATTACTGGGGAAATACGCCGCACTTTTTTTATCTAGTGGGTTATAGCGAATCCCCTTAATAAAGAATTGTTGTTGGGTATATTGTAATACCGCTTTACTATCTATTCCTGCATAGACCTCACCGTTGGCAACACGGATCAACAATTCTTTTGTATTAGGGACAGTCACTAAATTCAGTTCTGGAAAGTGAATGCGAAGTATATTAGCAATTGCCCATCCTTCTCCTACTGCAACTGACTTACCTGCAAGTTGCTGCATGCTTGTAATTGGTGGGTTGCTTTGTTTATTTATAATATTTAATGGTAAGGAAGTTATCGGCGCACTGAGCTTACCTAAGGTGGTGTTTGATTTTGTTTTTAGTACCGGGTGGAGTATATCAATCTGTTTGCTTTCAAATAAATCTAGCAATTCTTGCCAACTTAGTCCGTTAATATAATTTACCTTAATACCTAACAGCTGCGCAGTCGCATTTATAAATTCAACACTGTAGCCTTTGGGCGTACCACTAACGCTAAAATCCATAGGGGCCCAATTTGTTTCGTTTGATACTGTAATAGTCGGATATTGTGCAATTACTTTTTGCTGCTGCTCGCTTAGCGTTAATCGATTCAAACTTTTATTATTATCAACATTTACCTCTTGATTTGAAGCAACAATCTCTCCTTCTCGATTATATATAAATAACTGCGCAGAGTTATGCATACCTAACTGCTGCTGTTGTGTTGCTAAGTAATTAGAAATATTATCAACCATAATCCCAAGGCCTAACACATGGCCTTTATTTTTAGTTTTAATTGAGTAGGTTTGCCCTGAAGTTTGTAAATGCGTGAATAAGTAAGGTTTAGTTTTATTAACCTGCTTTGAGTTTGCTTGTTTAAACCAGGTTTGCTCTCGGGGATCAAAAAACGTCGGTTTATTGGTTTTTTTTCTTAGGTTAAAATCTGCATCAAAGTAATACCTGTGCTCTATCCTTTGGCCTTCTTCACTTTTAATATGGATCACAACCCATCGGTCATTATCAACCGTATTTAAACGTTCTCTAACTATTTTGCCACTTTCAAGGTTAATAAGCTCATAAAAGTCCCCGTTGTTATAGCCCATAAAAAAAGCATAAAACAAAGGGTTCAATTCCATTATTTCGCTTAGTACATTACGCAACTCTGTTTTATCTGAAAAGTTATCACCCACTATTGAGGTATTTTTAACCATCATATTTAAGCTGTTTTCTGATTTCTCATTGACGCGTGTTAGGTAATCAGCAACAGATTGGGTGGTCATATTGAAATGCTGCAAGTTAGACTCCAACGCCATTTTTTCGCTGAAGTAATACTGTAAGCTCGTAGCTATAATCGCGGTAATAGACGTCGCTAATACAAATACCGCCACAACCGTTAAACGAATAGAAAAGCGTACTGTTCTTTTTAACTTATTTAACGCTTTAAATATCATTGAACTTTCCTTGGAGCACTTTTAAGAGCAGTAAATAAAGGGGATTGAATATTGCTAAAAACAATGTTCATAATCCAAATGGTTATTAATTTGAACTAAAATAATATTAGTCATAAAATCAAAAATATAAAACTTTATGCACTTATTTACTGATCACTTAATTGCGCTTACCATATGCAAACCAAAAACCTAAATTGACTCACTCTTATGGTTAAACAACACAGCTCTTTTTTGTGGCTATTTATCTCTTTTACTTTTTTAACACTGTTGGCTACTCCTGCCAGCAGTTATGCAAAAAGCATAAGTATTAACGTATTTGCTATTCCTTCTAAGCCTATCGTTGAGCTAGTCGCTAACACCAGCGATGAATTGGCTACGCACCAAATAACTACGTTTTACCAACAAGGGTTACCCGTGCATGCCACCTTGTATTTAACTGATTATCCCGTTGAAGCACAAAACGAAATTAAGCAAGTGGTAGAGCGTATTGTAAAAGAGCATCAGTCGTTTGAGATAAAAGCCAATGGGTTTAGTGTGTCACCAAGTAATTGGGCATTTATAAATTTAGAAAAATCATATCAATTACAACGATTGGCAGATGAGGTTACCCTTAAGCTTGAGCCGCTTCGCGATCATCAAGCACCAGTGCCTAGTTGGGTAAAGCATTACCCTAATAAACTTGTGGCTTTTGAACGTTATGGCAGCCCTAATGTATTTCAGAATTTTCAGCCGCATTTAACACTACTCGCGAATGAACAAAGCGCAGCATTAGCGTTAGTAAAAAAAGCACTGCACGCTGAGCCACCGCAAGCACAAGGGGAAATAATTGGGATTGGAATTGGAGTGTCTGATCAATTTGGTCAACAAAAAGAAATACTCGCTAAGTACTTTTTTGATGCCAAATAAATAGTTAATAACAGGGCTAATTACACACTTTGTAACTAATAATGTTTATGGGTTTGTGGTTAGCTTATCTGTTAAATGTTTTTTAAGTATGCGGGTGTTACGCGTATTTGCTTTAAACATGGCATCAAAAATATCTCCAAAAAATGGAATGAGCCCGCCAACAAAATCAATCAACATATTTATAATAATACGGCTTTTTACTCGCTTGCTAACACCTAAGCGCTGCGCTTCAATTAGTACATAGCCAGACAAAATAAGCCCTGCTAAATCACCTATCACAGGTAAAAGCCCAATCAGCGACTCTACACCAAATTTAAATTTAGTAAACGGAATACCAATACTGCTATCAGTAAAGCGGCTAAACTCTTCGAGTCGTTTTATGGTGGCTTTATATTCAGTTTGTGAGATGGAAGCTTGATTGTTTTTTTGCATACTAACAGCTCTCTTATTTTTAGGTGCGCTGAGCACATTTAAATTATTGAGCGGCAATAAAGATGTATAGCCTGTATATACTAAACGCACTACTTTACACTAAAAGTATCAAAGTTCGAGGCTATATAAAAGCTTACTGTAGATTCATTTTAAATAGTGTACTCTCATCTTTAAAGTTCAATATTATGCAAGGATTGCCTATAAATAAATCTAGTTACAGTCCTCAATTCACTATTTTGTTTATTATTGCATATTTGATTATTTTCCCAGCCACTAGTCAAGGAGGAGGTATGTTTAGCTGGTTCAAAAAGAAAAAAGAAGTATTTCTAAGCCCTGAAGTCAATGGTGTTGTTACAAAAAATGGAACTCCCATTGCGGACTTAGAAATAATACGTGCACTAACCTATATAGACGGTGTAAAACGTTTAGACACAACTATTACAGATGAAGATGGTCACTTCCATTTCCCAAGAAAAACAATATTTTCCTCTATTCCGAATAAATTAATTTCCGGAGACCGCGTACACCAAAAAATTGTTATAGAACAAGATGATAATTCTATCATTGGTTTATGGGGAGCAACTCAGCCTGATATATACGAAATTCCTGAGTACACAGATAAATTAAAATTTCTAAATTGCGAACTAACTAATCCATTAGGAAGATTTGAATTTAAGAATAATATTAATAAGCACCTTAATAGAGTTGCGACAAGTATTTGCACATGGGACGAAGATTACATTCCCACATGGATTATGGAGAATGGTCAGGAAAAGTATGAAATTCATAATGGCAATTTGAATAATCTAACAGAACGTTTTACAGGGAAAAAGGTTGAACTATGAATAAAAGAATATCACCAAGCACGGCTGCTACTGTCGCTAATAGAGTTTACGACATCAAAGAAAGTTATGATTTCAATGGCGAGTTTCACAACGATTTTGTCAGGAACTTTAAAATCACCAACAACCAAATCAAAGACGTTAGTGGCGGTTTAATCAATCAACTGCTAAATCTGGTTACTCAAATTACAGGCTCTCTGAGAGGTTAAAAAAGAGGGCATTTCACTTTACATGTGTTTTATTCTCAATTAGAGTTCAATAAAAATATGCAAGGATTGCCTATGAATAAATCTAGCTATAGCCCTCGATTCATTATCTTATTAATTCTTGTTTGTGTGATTATTTTCCCAGCCATTAGTCAAGGAGAAGATATGTTTAGCTGGTTCAAAAAGAAAAAAGAAGTATTTTTAAGCCCTGAAGTCAATGGTATTGTTACAAAAAATGGCACACCAGTTGCCAACTTAGAAATAATTCGCTCATTAATCTACATAGATGAAAAAGTCCACCGAGATACTGTAAGCACAGATCAAAATGGACGTTTTCACTTTTCCAAAAAAAAGATCCTCTCCTCAATACCAAATAAGCTAATAGTTGAAAACCGTGTTTCGCAAGAAATCTTTATTGAAAATAATGACGCCTTAATCCCCCTTTGGATTGCAACTCAGTCAGGTATTGATGAAGTCCCCGAGTATAGTAAAAAGCTATCACTTTTAAATTGTGAAATAACCAATCCTCACGTTGTATTTGAGTTTAGAAATCAAAAGAATATACACCGTAACTATGTAGCACAAAGTATTTGCCGATGGGAAGAAGACTTTTTACCTTATAAACTTTTAAAAGATGGTAAAGAGTACCAGATAAATAACTACGATTTAACAGATTTAACTGAAAGATAAAAGGAAGATTGACATGGAAAAAGTCCAAGCAATATTACCCCCAAATATAGCTGCCACTATAGCGGCTAGAGTTTATGATATAAGAACCTCTACGTCATTTAAGGAAGAATTAGGACAAAGTTTTGATAGAGATTTTAAAATCACCAATAACCAAATTAAAGGTGTTAGTGGTGGCTTAATCAATCAACTTCTAAACCGCACTACAGGTTTCGCTTTGACTGCAGAGGGTGCTTCACAACAATTTAAAGGCCACCATATTATTGGTATACGTGGCACCGTTTTTACTTCCTGTGCTGATTGGTTAACAAACTTAAACGTAGCAATTACCCATGGCCCTAAAAATTTAGAAGTGCACTCTGGTTTTGAAAAAGCCTTTACCAGCATGAAGCCGATGTTTGCAAGTTATGTCAAACAGCATAAGCCTAAATGTTTGCACCTTGTTGGCCATAGTTTAGGTGGTGCGATTGCCCAACTATCAGCAATATGGGCAAGTGATCAAGGTATTCCCACCAATTTATATACGTTTGGTGCGCCGAGGGTTGTGCTAAATCATTCGGTACATTCAGCTGCACACAATGTTGGTCAGTACCGTGTAACGCACGGTGCAGATCCTGTACCCTGCGTACCAGCTTGGCCATTTAGTCATACCTCAAGCGAATACCAAACGGCGATGAATGAAGGATCGTTTTTTAATATTGGTGCACACTCTATGGAAGAAAACACACCCGGTTATGTTAATACTGTAGCTGCACACAAAGATTATGGAAGCATGGAAAGCTCACTAAAAACTCTTCACTATAATCATACAGTTTTAAAATATGCTCTGCGCTATAACGTGACGTTCTCACTTAGATGGCAGCGAATTATTACCGATGGCTTAATTACCTTTTTAAAGAAAACTGGCCAATACGCCTTTATTTCTGCACAAGCAGGTCTTAGCGTTGGGTTAACTTTTTATGATATTTTAGCGCGATGCTTACATGAATCTGTGGTTAAGTTTGTAGAGCTTACAGAAGAGTTAAAGGGTTTAATTGGCCATATGCTTGCTTTTGTAGGTAAAGCGTCATACGAGGTAGTAGAGCTCACAACTCAATTTATCCGTTGGGTGTTAGGTTTAATGATTAAAAAACTCTATATGGTTGCGAAACAAGCCATTGACCGTATTTAAGTATAGTCAGTTATGTAAGTGCGGCATCAAATATCAGCCGCATTTATTATAATTAAAGGCGCTTAAATAGCGCCTTTAATTGGCCCATGTTCGTGGTTTACATGCGGGTTTTGACCGCGTTGACGAAGTAAATGATCCATTAAAGTAATAGCCATCATTGCCTCAGCAATCGGAATAGCACGAATGCCTACACAAGGATCATGACGACCTTTGGTGATCATTTCAACCGCTTCATTTTCGGTGTTAATACTATTACCGGGAATAGTAATACTCGATGTCGGTTTAAGCGCAATTGATGCGATTATATCTTGCCCCGTTGAAATTCCTGCAAGCACGCCACCGGCATGATTTGAAGTAAACCCATCAGGGGTTAACTCGTCGCGGTGCTCTGAGCCTTTTTGCTCGACTACATCAAAGCCATCGCCAATTTCAACGCCTTTAACAGCATTAATACTCATTAATGAATGTGCAAGTTCGGCATCTAGCCTATCAAATACTGGCTCACCTAATCCAACTGGTACATTTTTAGCCACTACTTTTACTTTGGCACCCACTGAGTCGCCTTGCTTTTTTAGCTCGCGCATATATTCATCAAGTGCTTCAAGCTTACTTGTATCTGGGAAGAAAAATAAATTGTTTTCCACTTCGTCCCAATCGTAGTTTTCGGCTTTTATTGGCCCTAATTGACTCAAGCATGCTTTAACTTCAATACCATGAAACTGCTTTAAATACTTTTTAGCAATGGCGCCTGCGGCAACCCGAATAGCGGTTTCACGCGCAGATGAGCGGCCACCACCACGGTAATCGCGTAGGCCGTACTTGTGCCAGTAGGTATAGTCACCGTGACCTGGACGAAATACGTCTTTAATTTTGCCATAATCTTGTGAGCGTTGATCAGTATTTTCAATTAATAAACCAATACTGGTACCGGTGGTTTTACCTTCAAAAACGCCCGCTAAAATTTTAATTTGGTCGCTCTCACGGCGCTGCGTGGTATAGCGACTTTGTCCAGGCTTTCGACGATCTAAATCGTGTTGTATGTCGGCCTCTGTTATCTCAAGGCCTGCGGGCGTGCCATCCACTACGCCGCCTAATGCAACGCCGTGGCTTTCGCCAAAGGTGGACACTTTAAATAACTGCCCTATGCTATTACCTGCCATTAACTTTCCTCATTCCTAATGACTTATAGCCGAGGATTAACTCGGCTATAGTGTTACCCAGCCATTTGGGATGAATGGCTAGTATTAATTATTACTGCGCAAAGTAGGCATCTAGTTGTTGCTTGCTAATAACAAACACCCCTAATCCGCCTTGTTCAAACTCAATCCATTCAAATGGTGCGCCTGGATACAGTGCATCCATATGTACCATAGAGTTACCTACTTCGACAAATAACAAACCGTTATCTGTTAGATGCTCACTAGCTTGATCTAAAATAGTACGTGTTAC
Organism: Pseudoalteromonas sp. DL-6; assembly: GCF_004328665.1. NCBI lineage: Bacteria > Pseudomonadati > Pseudomonadota > Gammaproteobacteria > Alteromonadales > Pseudoalteromonadaceae > Pseudoalteromonas > Pseudoalteromonas sp. DL-6. The sequence continues at coordinate 1,077,921 of NZ_CP019770.1, read as the reverse complement.
ATCAAGGCCATCGTGACCCGATGCTAACCCAAGCTCTGGCTCGTGGTGGAATTCACGTGGTAAATCAGCCATATCTTCAGCATCAACGTACGGAGGGTTTGCTACGATTAAGTCATATTTTTGCCCAGGCACACCACTGAATACGTCAGACTGGATCGGTAATACACGGTCACTTAGTTGATAGTCAGTGATATTAATATCAGCCACTTCAAGCGCTTCATAAGATATATCAACCGCATCAACTTGCGCATTTTCGAATGCTTGTGCCAATGCAATCGCGATACAACCCGACCCCGTACATAAATCTAAAATACGCCCAACTGACTCTGGCTGCTCTAGCCAAGGTGTAAAACGATTATTAATAAGCTCAGCAAAAGGCGAGCGAGGAATTAATACACGTTCATCCACATAAAATGGCATATTGGCAAACCATGCAATGTTGGTCAGGTATGGAACTGGGGTAAAATCGTTAATGCGCTCGGCAATTAAGCCTGCTAAACGGTTTTTTTCAGTGCTGGTTAAACGGGCATGCATCAGCTCTTTGGGTGCATCAATTGGCAAGCTAAGTGCTGGTAATAACAAACTTACCGCTTCATCCCATGCGTTATCGGTGCCATGACCAAAGAAAATACCGCTACTTGCAAATTGACTTGTCGTCCAACGAAGCCAATCGTGTAAGGTTGAAAGTTCTGCAACAGCTTCATCCAGGGTTGCTTCTTCTATTAGTAATTCACTCATCAGTATTATCTGCCTGCTACTTTCAAAAAATTAACTCAATCGGGGCACACTATGGGCCCCATGATTGCCCTATTGTATACCCAAGCCACCTCTAGGTGCGAGTGACAGTTAGAATTAAAAGTAATTTAAACAAGGCATTGATTGCAAGTGTAATAGTCACTCTGTTGTTCAAATCAATAACGCAGTATAAATCGCTTTTAAACTAACCTTATTGGCGCCGTACTATGCACCTCAAAGCTGCTTGGGTATCACACCTTTTTACTCGATTTTTACCACTTTTTTGTTTAGACTGCCGCTATGAAAAAAGATCCACACTCAAACAATCTAATTAGCCCTGATGACATTGACTTGTTTCGTCAAAGTATCAGCGGTGCGCGCGTGTTCAAACAAGACACTCACCGTTTTAGTAATAAACCTAAAGTGTCACAAGCGAAGCAATTTGCCCAGCAAAAAAAGCAACAACAATCAGAATTTTTCTTTTCTGATGAATATGTGCCCGATATAGACACTAACGGTACTGTTAATTATGTGCAACAGGGTCAGGATCGTTTTTTAGCGAAACAACTACGCCGAGGGGATTTTATACCTGATTTAACCCTCGACCTGCATGGCTTAAATAAAGAAGTAGCCAAAGATGAACTCGCAGGGCTTATTCATGAGTGTAAAAAAAAGCATTACTACTGCGCCTGTGTTGTACACGGAATTGGCGGCCATATCCTCAGGCATAAAGTGCCGCAATATTTAGTGCAGCACCCCGACGTTATTGCTATGCATCAAGCACCACTTGAATATGGCGGTAAAGGTGCAGTACTCATATTAATTAATTTACCGCAAAGTGATGAGTTTAGACGCTAATCAATAAGAGCCCTTTAGTGCATATATTTTCGATTATATTCCCGCTGATTTTTATTGTGCTATGTGGCTATATTGCTAGTCGCAGTGGCTTTTTAGAGCGCATCCACATAGCGGGGTTAAGCAAGTTTACTTTTTATATTAGTGTGCCGAGCTTTTTATTTTTAAATATGGCCAAAGCAGACTTACAAACCAGTGTCAGCTTAAATGGTTTTTTAAGTTTTTACATTCCCGTTATTTTAATTTACTTTCTTGCCCTGGTTATTGACCGCTATATTCTCTCTAAACACCCTCAATACGAGCGTCACAGTGTGTTTGCCCTTGGCAGTAGTTATTCAAACACCGTATTAGTGGGCTTGCCGATTATTATTGCCGCATTAGGCGAGCAAATGATGGGCATTATTTTTATGATCATTACCTTTCATAGCGCGTTATTGTTCACCCTTACTTTTTTAATTAGTGCAAACAGCGCCAGTCATGTGTTTTCCTGGTCAGCATTTGCCAAGAATATGCTACTCAATCCAGTGGTGTTAAGTATTAGCACTGGTTTATTGGTTAATTTGGCAGGGGTTACTTTATTTGCTGATTTAACTAATGGCTTAGCACTTTTAGCTAAACCTGCAATTGCCTGTGCGTTATTTGTTTTGGGCGCCAACTTAGCCTTTTATAAAGTTAGCGATAACTGGCAAGCAGCAGCTATTGCCAGCCTATTAAAATTAGTCATATTACCTGCCTTGGTGTTATTGCTAGGCACACACGTATTTGCACTTAATGAGTCACTGTTAAAAGTACTGGTACTATTAAGTGCATCGCCATTAGGCGTTAATGCCTATTTAATTGCATGCCAAATTAAGCAACATCAAGATACCCTAGCCAGTGCAGTGGTTTTATCTACAGTATTAAGTGTGCTGAGTTTTAGTGTATGGTTAACCATTTTACTTTAGATATATGCCTAACCACGTTTTATTGTCAGGCTTTAAGCTGGGAAAATTCGTAGTTTATACGGTTACATTAGCTGGCGCATTTATGGTGATGTAATCACTTTTAAGGCTCACTTCATTGTAACTAATTTGGGCAACTGCACCGGTGTTAAAAATTGGCATATTACCCGGGCACAGTTGGTCAACCAAATAGCTCACTATGGGCATATGGGCAACTACAAGCCAGGTATCGCATTCGGGGTGAAGCGCAATTAGCGTTTCTAAATAATCTGCGGCAACCTGGGGGTTCCCATCAGGAATAATATCGTGACAGGTTTCTTCAAATAAAAAGTGATTACTTTTTTTAACAGCCTCGGCCGTTTGCTGCGCTCTAACATAGGGACTAACTAACAAGCCACTGGGAGCGTGCATTTTTTGCAACCATAAACCCATCTTTTCAGCTTGTTGCTGACCCACAGAAGTCAAATTTCTACTGACATCATCAGCCTGCATAGGTATTGCTTCACCATGACGCATTATCAAGATTGTTTTCATAAAAAATCAACCAATTAAAGAATATAAAACAGTAGCCAATTTGCTCGAATTTCCGCTATATTAATAACTCAAACCTATTTATTTTCTTAAAATAGTTCTTTCATGATGTTCAGGTAAATAGCGTCGCATTCCTGAAGTTATCATCTGTTGTTAACAATTATACGTTTAGTTTCAGGAGCATCATTTGAAAATCAGCACTAATGATAACAGAGCTTACCGCACACTAACACTGGACAATGGTCTAAAAGTGCTTTTAGTGCACGATCAGGACTCAGTAAAAGCGGCAGCCTCCATGGCTGTAAACGCCGGCCACTTTGACGATCCTCTTGATAGGCAAGGCTTAGCGCACTTTTTAGAGCACATGCTGTTTTTAGGCACCGATCTGTATCCTGAATCAGGCAGCTTTAATAATTTTGTCTCTCAATCTGGTGGTAACACCAATGCTTGGACTGGCACGGAGCATACTTGCTACTTTTTTGATATTAATAACAATCATATTGAATCGGCGTTAGCGCAATTTAGCCGTTTTTTTATAGCGCCCACATTAAACCCCGCAGAAACCGAAAAAGAACGAAATGCTATTGAAGCTGAGTTTAAATTAAAGATTAAAGATGATGGCCGACGTATCTATCAAGTGCATAAAGAAACGGTCAACCCTGCACACCCATTTGCTAAGTTCTCCGTAGGCAACTTACAAACATTAGCTGATAGAAAACGCTGTATTAGTGATGAATTACGTGACTTTTTTAATCAGCATTACCAAGCTCAATGGATGACTTTAGTGATTTGTGCCAATGAATCATTAGATACACTTGAGGCATGGGCAACTCAGTATTTTTGCCAAATTAAAGGCAAAAAAGGTAAGTTAAAGCCACCTATAGAAGCGCCGCTTTATCGCAGCCAAGATTTAGGTAAGTTGCTTCATATAGAGCCACACAAACACGTACAAAAGCTAATTATTAGCTTTGCCATGCCAAACATAGACGATTTTTACCGTCATAAAACAGTTAGTTTTATTGCCCATTTACTAGGATATGAAGGGCAAGGCTCGCTATATTCGGTACTTAAAGAACAAGGTTGGATCAATGCTCTGTCTGCCGGAGGTGGCATCAACGGTAGTAACTTTAAAGATTTTAATATTAGTATGGCGCTGACCGATGAAGGCATTGAATACTACGAAGACATTATTGAAATGGTATTTGAATACATTTGCCTAATAAATAACAACATCAGCAAACTGCCTCGCTTGTATCAAGATAAACAAAAACTGCTACAGATCGCATTTGATAACCAAGAAAAATCTCGACTGATTGACTGGGTCAGTAATTTAAGTATTAACATGCAACATTACGATGAAGTTAATTACTTACAGGGCGACTATTTAATGGAAGGCTTTAAAGCCACCACTCATGAAATGGCGATGCAATGGTTAACCCCTCACAATATGCGTTTAGTGCTGATTCATCCGGGTGTAGAGCCTGAACACACAGCTGCTTGGTATAACACACCGTATAAAATTGAAAAACTGTCACTGCATTGGCTCGAAGCGCTGGCACAAATTAGTCAGCCACAAGGTGAAATGTTATTACCTACCGCAAATCCTTATTTAGCTAAAGATGTTGTTTTATATCCAATAGAGTCGCAGCAAGCTCATCCAACTTTGCTGGTAAAAGAAGCTGGCTTTGACTTTTGGTTTAAACAAGATGCCACCTTCAGAGTGGCCAAAGGGCATTTTTATTTAGCCATGGACTCTGACTTTGCAGTTAAAGATGTAAAACATATGGCATTGACTCGATTGTTTTCAGATTTGTTTATGGATAGTGTTGGCGAGCAGTTTTACCCAGCGGAGCTTGCTGGCTTAAGTTATCACTTGACCTCTCACCAAGGCGGCTTAACTTTACATACTGCGGGGCTATCTTCAAGCCAACTTGAGCTGGTTGATCAACTAATTGATGCACTATTTAACGTAAAAATTTGTGCTAAACGCTTTGCTGAATATAAAAAGCAACTAGTAAGGCATTGGCGCAATAGCAACCAAAACAAACCTGTTAGTGAGCTCTTTAGTATATTAGGCGCTAAAATAATGCCGTGGAACCCACAGCCTGACGAGTTAGCAAATGCACTTAAAGATACCTGTTTTCATCAGTTTAATGAGTTTAGACAGGCGTTTTTAAATGCGCTTCATGTTGAATCTTTTTTACATGGCAATTGGCAGCAAAATGAGGCACTTGAGTTTCAGAAAAAGGTGGCACTGCACCTTAAAAAGTCAGCGGTCATAGAAGATTTAAAGCGCCCACTTTTTGAAATTACCAAAGTGACTCGTTACGAATTAGAACTCGCTTGTAGCGATAATGCTATGGTGATTTACTACCAAGCATTAAGCGATGATGTTGATGAAAAAGTAAAAATGATGGCGCTTAATCATTTAATTAATCAAGATTACTTCAATGAGCTAAGAACCACACAACAACTGGGCTATTTAGTTGGTGCCGGTTATGCGCCCTTTAATACCCGTGCCGGAATTGCATTTTATATTCAGTCACCTAAATTTGAACCTAACACGTTACTGCACAGGCATAACGTGTTTATCAGTCAGTATTTATCAACCATTGATGAACTAACAGAGCAAGTCTGGCAGCAACAAAAACATGGGTTAACAACGCATATTGCCGAAAAAGACAAAAACTTGCGTTTACGTTCACAACGTTTATGGCTTGCTATTGGCAATGGCGATCATCAGTTTCATATGCAGCAACGCCTGCTGGATTCTTTAAACGCGTTAACGCTTGAAGATTTAAAAATCTATGCAGCTGAAATTTTCAATGTAGATCGCCCAAGATATGAGCTTTTAAGCGCTAAAACTGCGAATCAATCGGAGAATCTACCACTTTATTCGCATTCTCTTTGACTCTTGCTCGCGCTTGATTTAGATTGTCTTTTGTAAATAAGAAGTAAGACAATGAACAAAATAAAAATAATAAAATACATTCTATTGTTGGCCGCTTTGGCCACAGCCTACTCTGCTAGTGCATTCGAGTCATCGTTTAGCTTGAACTTAAATGCGCTAGTCGTTAGCGTGTGCGCAATAATGTCATTACTGTTAATTTATTTGTTAACGGTTATTCACTCACTAAAACGCTCACACTCTCAATTACAGCTGTCTGAAAAACGTTTAAAAAGTACCGTAGAAGGCAGTGGTGACACGCTATGGGACTGGAATATAAAAACCGGAAAAGTTATTCGTATTAACGACAAGTACGTAATGAATAGTAGCAATCTAGTAGAATTTCCACCGAATAAAAGCCTAATACACCCCCGTGATTTAACCCATGTAGACTACCTATTAAAAAAACACTTTGCTGAAGAGAGTACTTTTTTCGAAGCTACTTATCGTATTAAAGATAGTTTTGGTAAATGGCATTGGGTACTCGACCGTGGCAAAATAATTGAAAAAGACGCGAACCTTAGCCCACTGCGAATGACTGGCACGGTAAGAGATATTTCGCAGTTAAAATCAACCGAAGAGCGACTGAACCTATTTGCAAAATGCGTTGAGTCACTCACTGATGCACTGGCTATATATGATAAAGACTTTAAGCTTGTTGATATTAACCCCAGCTTTTTAACTTTGTTTGGCGGTGTACGTGAGCAATACCTTAAAAAAGAATTTCATTTAGCCGGTTATGACAAAAGCTACATAGAAACCATAAAAGACACCGTTCGAAAGCACGAGCATATTCAAGAAGAAGTAAAGCTGCGCAATAGCGATCATGCTTTACTACCATTTGAAATCTCGATAGATGAAATTAAAAACGCGCAAAATCAAATTACCAATTATGTCGTAGTATATTCTGACTTAACCGAGCGTAAAAAAACCGAGTCTGAGCTCAATAATTTATCTAATCGAGATCGCACCACCAGCTTACCTAACCGTAATTTGTTTTTTTCTGACTTACAAAAACTAGCCAAGCAGCATTCTCACCATGCCTTGTTAGTATTTGATTTAGATAACTTTAAAAAGATAAATGACTCATTGGGTCATCAGTTAGGTGATAGCTTGCTAGCAAAACTTGCTATGCGTTTAAATAAGCTCACCCGTGAAAATGATGTATTTTATCGCCTTGGTGGTGATGAGTTTGCGCTTGTTATGTCTAACACCAACGATATTCACACTATTACCCGCATGGCTAAACAATTTTTAGCGGCAATAGCCACACCATTTAAAATGGCAGGTCATGAACTTGCTATCACCTCAAGTGTAGGAATTGTACTGTTTCCAGAAGATGGTAATACCCCCGAAATACTATTAAAGAACGCCGATACCGCCATGTATCATGCGAAAAAGAAAGGCAATAGCTACCTGTTCTTTAATGACACTATGAATCGCCAAGCAGTAAAACGACTGCAAATAGAAAACCTAATGCGCTTTGGTTTAAAAGAAGATCACTTTGAGGTGTACTACCAACCTAAAATGAATATTCGTACTGGTAAGCTTGCCGGAATGGAAGCGTTGGTGCGCTTTATTACCCCTAAAAAAGGCATTATTAGCCCCGGTGTATTTATTCCAATCGCCGAAGAGACAGGGCAAATTATTGAAATTGGTGAAGTGGTTTTAAACAAAGCTTGTCGTGATGTAAAGCAATGGCTAGACGCTGGATTATTTAACGCTCGTGTAGCGGTAAATTTATCGGCCAAACAATTTAGCCTACCCGATTTAACCTCTCGCATTGATGTGATTTTACAAAAAAATGAACTGCCCTCTTACTTTTTAGAGCTTGAGATCACCGAAGGTACGGTAATGGACGACCCACAAGAAGCGATTGCTATTATGCGCTCTTTAAGTGCCCGTGGCATTCATTTAGCCATGGATGACTTTGGTACTGGGTATTCATCGCTGGCGTATTTAAAGCAGTTTCCACTGAATACGCTTAAGGTAGATAAAGCCTTTATTGATGATATGAAGACAGAGCGTGGCCGCAATATGGTGGACTCTATCGTCACAATTGCACATAACCTTGATTTGCACGTAGTTGCAGAAGGTGTAGAGCAAGCATCGCAAATAAGCATACTTGAAGAGCTTAACTGTGAAACACTGCAGGGTTATTACTACTCTAAGCCACTGTCAAAAGATGAATTTACTGCGTTTTTAAAACAACAACAGAGCCAATCAAAACTAAGTTTAATTAGAGCGACGAGTTAAGCACGCCATAGGCACGTTTTTATGCCGGTATTGCGTATTAATGCACGTCGATAATGTAGGTTAAATAAACACCACGCTGCAGGTCCCAACAATCCGCTTAAAAATAGCCAGCGCTTAACGGGCATACCCTTTTTAATGGTTTCAATATACATAAGTATGATAAACACACCACTGAGTAAAATAAATAACACCATGGCCACCAAACTGCTTAAAAATTGAGGCGCGTATAATAGCGTCAAACTGGCGAAAATTAAAGCAACACATTATTTACCCGTTACTCAGACACAAAAAAAGCCAAGCAACTAACATGCTCGGCTCTCAATTCTCATTACAGCTTACTTGTCAGCACGACCCATAAACTTGTGCTCAGCGGTATTTATACGGATGCGATCACCGGTTGAAATATGCTCTGGCACTTGAATCGTTAAGCCCGTTGATAAGCGTGCAGGCTTTGATCGAGCACTGGCGGAAGCCCCCTTAATTGAAGGGTCAGTTTCTTCAACAACAAGTTCAACACTTGAAGGAAGATCAAGCCCTACCGGCGCGCCATCAATCACAATAACATGCACACCTTGGGTTTCTTCATTAACAAATTGAATTTCTTCCGCTATGGCGTCTTTATTTAAATTGTAAGGCGTGTAATCTTCATTATCCATGAAGACATACTCATCCCCATCAATATACGACAGCATGGCTTCACGACGGATTAAATCAGCAAGATTAAGCATGTCGCTGTCTTTAAATGTTTCGTCAACTTTACTACCCGTTACTACATCGTATAATCGCATACGGTATAAACTACCACCAGCACGACCTTGTGGTACTGAGCGTACGATATCTTTTACTACTAATACACGGCCATTAAAGTCAATAGCCGTCCCTTTTTTAACATCACTCGCCTTTGGCATGGGTGAATTCCTATTGTTTTTTTGATTGCGAGAAACATACCACGAAACTGATTTTGTTCAACAATAAAGTGATATGATTAGCTTCTTACTTCGTATTGACTTATAAATCTGTAATTTAGACTGAAACACGTGTCATCTAGTGGCAAAAAGCTGCTATGGTTAAGTTATCGATTATGACCTCAAGGAATGGCTCATGAACCAACAAACTGTACATACTTATTTAATGAACAAACCGTTAGTTAAACTAACGCAACCTTTTGCTAAAGATGTTGATGTATATAAAGTAAACCATAAGATGTTCGCCACCCTTGCACTGAGCAATGAGGGTGAAACCGATGAAAACGGCGAACCTATTTGGTGGCTAAACTTAAAGTGCGACCCTGATGAAGCACAGTCATTACGTGACATTTTTCCTTCGGTGATTCCAGGTTATCATATGAATAAACGCCTTTGGAATACAGTGATTTTAGACGGCTCAATACCACAAGGTGAAATTGAGCGTATGATTGATAATTCATTTAATTTGGTGGTCGACAACATGCCAGATAAAGACAAACAGGCCATTGCCGATTTGCTATAGCACTTACAGCAAACATAAAAAAAGCCGCTAATGCGGCTTTTTTGCTTTAAAATTAAATAATTAGTCTTGTTGTTCTGCTTTACTGTAAAACTTATCGCCTTTCTCAGCCATTTCAAGCAGAGTCTCACAGGGTGCAAAAATCGCATTGCTGTTAGCCAGTGTAGACATATCAGAGCTTATTTTACTCGCGCCTAATTTATCCATGTAGCTAAACGGCCCCCCTAGGAATGGTGGGAAACCAATACCAAAAATAGCACCAATATCACCATCACGCGGGCTTGCGATAATACCATCATCTAAACAACGAGCCGCTTCATTAAGCATTTGTGAAACACAGCGCTTAGCAATCTCGTTTTTATTTAAACGTGGGGCTGGGGTTACACCTAGTAGCTCATAGACTGACTCATCAACCTTCTTACCTTTCTTGTCGTATTCATAAAAGCCACGACCTGTTTTACGACCAAGACGTTTTGAATCAATCATGCGTGAGAAAGCATCGGGTCCTTTAAAACGCTCACCCAATTCTTTTTCAAGAATTGGCGCAATTTTAGATCCAATATCAATACCTACTTCGTCCAGCAATGCCAACGGTCCAACAGGAAAACCAAACTCGACTAAAGCCGCATCTATTTTTTCAATCGGCTCACCAGCAAGCATTAAGTTAGCCGCTTCATTAAGGTATGGCGCTAAAATACGGTTTACATAAAAACCAGCCATATCTTTTACCACAATTGGCGTTTTACCTTGCTTACGTGCAAAGTTAACTACACGAGCAATGGTTTCTTGTGACGTGCCTTCGTGAGGAATGATCTCTACCAGTGGCATTTTCTCTACTGGCGAGAAATAATGTAAACCAATTACATTTTCAGGGCGTTCTGCTTTTGCTGCAATTTGAGAAATAGGTAATGACGAGGTATTACTTGCAAAAATAGTATTCGCTTGGCATTGCTGCTCAACATCAGCAACCATACCTTGCTTAAGCTCTAAATCTTCAAATACCGCTTCTATAACTAAATCTATGTGCTTAAAGCCGCTGTAATCCGTAGTGCCAGTAATGCGGTTCATGGTTAACTGCATATCGGCTTTTGACATAATGCGGCGCTTAAGGCGTTTATCTAAGATTTTGTATGTGTAGTTCATGGCATTACTTATGCCCTGCTCTGCCACATCTTTAATACGTACCGGCAATTTAGCCTTAACCGCACTTACATGGGCAATACCTGCGCCCATTAATCCGCCACCTAACACAGCAGTTTTACTAATCGCAGGAGCGTCATCGTTGCGCCATTCTTTTTTCATTTCAGTGGTTGCAAAGAAAATACCGCGAAGTGCTTTAGACTCATCACTCATTACTAACGTAGCAAAGCCTTCGGCTTCGGTTTTATACGCTTTCATTTCATCAAGCTCTACGCTTGCACGAACCGCTTTAATAATCGCAAGCGGCGCTGGGTAGTGACCACCGGTTTTTTTAAGTACGTTTTCTTTAGCTTTTTTAAAGATAAAGTTACGACCAAACGGGTTTGATTCTAATAGCTTGCTGATCTTATCAAGTTTAGGCTCTTTAGCTTGTGGCTTTTTCTTCGCAGCAAACTCTTTGGCCACTTTTAGCAGTACGCTTTGTGGAACACAATCATCCAATACACCGGCTTTTTTAGCTTGTTTTGGACGAATTTGCTTACCAGTTAGCATCCACTCAAGGGCTTTTTGAATGCCCACGATTTTAGTTAAGCGCTGTGTACCACCACCGCCAGGTAATAAACCTAGTTGTACTTCTGGTAAACCAATTTTAGTTAAATCGCTATCGGTACCTACGCGGTAATCACATGCTAAAGCAAATTCTAAACCGCCACCAAGCGCTGCGCCATGTATAGCACTAACTGTGGTGTACGGAAGCTTTTTCAAATCAAAAAATGCTTGATGGCATAACTCGCTAATAGCTAATGCATCTTCACGCTTTTGCACGCTGTCTAGCATTTTAACATCGGCACCAGCAATAAAGTTATCGCTTTTACCACTAATAAATACCATACCTTTAACTGCGTGCTCTTTAGCTTGTGCTAATAATGCTTTTAAATCATCAGCAAAGCTGTCACGCAGGGTATTCATTTTTTCACCCGGCACATCAATGGTTACCACGGCTATTTTGTTATCATCAACCGTTAAATTAAATACTGAATCTGTCATTACGCACTCTCCAATACAAAGGCTGCACCTAAACCACCCGCAGCACAGGCAGTCGTTAACGCTAAACCACCGCCACGACGCTTAAGCTCGTATAAACTTTGTGTAATTAAACGCGCGCCGGTTGCCGCAAATGGGTGACCATAAGCGAGTGAACCGCCGTTAACGTTAAACTTATCCATGTTAATTTCACCTATGGCTTTATTACGCCCTAAGTGCTCTTGTGCAAATTTATCTGAAGCAAACATTTTCATATTCGCTAAGGTTTGCGATGCAAACGCTTCATGCATTTCAATAAGGTCTAAATCAGCCAACGTAATACCCGCTCTATCAAGCGCGATTGGCGTTGAGTGAGCTGGCCCCATTAGCATATCTTTTTCTACGCCTATGGCTGAAAACGCAAAACTGCGTACGTAGCCTAAAATTTCGTAACCCAATGCTTTTGCTTTGCTTTCGCTCATCATTAACACTGCGGCTGCGCCATCGGTTAATGGGGTTGCATTAGCGGCAGTCACAGAGCCGTGCTGACGGTCAAATACAGGTTTGAGCTTAGCGTAACCTTCAACCGTTGAGTTTTTACGAATATTGTTGTCTTCTTCAATAAAGCTTTTATATGGCGGTAAATGCGCCGTCATTACTTCATCTTTTAACTTGCCATCGGCCCAAGCTTGAGTTGCTAATGAGTGAGAACGATGTGCTAAAGCATCTTGATCTTCACGGCTAATATTATGGGTTTTAGCCATTTGCTCAGCTGTTTGTCCCATTGATAAACCCGTTGAGTACTCAGCAACCGCTGGCGGTACTGGCAATAAATCTTTTAAACGTAGTTTTGAGAATATTTTTAAACGCTGACCAAGCGTACGGGCTTTGTTTAAATCAACTAAACTGCCGGCTAATTTTTTACTTACACCAATTGGCAATACAGACGATGAATCGGCACCACCAGCGATACCTACACTTACAGAACCCGCCATAATTGATTCGGCAACATTTGCAATTGCTTGAAAGCTCGTTGCACACGCACGTGACACTGAATATGCGTCAACGCCCACTGGCATACCTGTACCTAATACAATTTCACGTGCAATATTTGGCGCTTCTGGCATTTGTACTACTTGACCAAAAACCAGTTGATCGATTTCTGACTTGTCGAAATTTAATCGCTCAAGCATTTCATTAACAACTAACTTACCCATATCCAATGCTGGTACATGGTGAAACGCAGTTGCTTGCTTAGCAAAAGGAGTACGTAGGCCGCTTACGATGGCAATACGGTCGCCTTTTGGTGTTTTAAGTATGTTTTGCTCAGACATTTATTATTCTCTCCCGCTGACAGGTCAGACCTGTGTGTTTTCCTCGATTCTAAACAACCCGTGTGATAAAGCCAATAGATAAACGTAAATTAATCATAAAGCGCCATTGTAAATCACTACTTACAACAGTAAAGAGTAATACAATAGGCTTTTTTAGCTGATTTTACAAAGTTTTATGTTAGGCTAAAAACCGTTAAAAAATAACGAACTATTTTCAAAAAATCAGTCTAACTCTTGAGTTATCCACTTATAAACCTTATAACTAGCTCAGTATTTGTTACCTAATCACTTTAGGTATTATTTAAGCTGACGAGGACAGTCCACTTATTATGGCAGCTAACGCATTTTCACAATTAAAAACGTACTTAGATACACAAATCATTGGCCAGCCAGCGCTTACTCAAGCACTTTTAATTGCTATATTAGCCGATGGCCACTTACTTGTTGAAGGCCCTCCAGGGCTTGCAAAAACTCGCGCAGTAAATGCGCTTGCAAAAGGTATTGAAGGATCGTTTCAGCGTGTTCAATTTACCCCAGACTTATTACCTGCCGATGTAACCGGCACTGATATTTATCGTCAACAAACCAGTGAATTTGTGTTTGAAAAAGGCCCTTTATTTCATAATCTCATATTAGCGGATGAAATAAACCGAGCACCAGCAAAAGTACAATCAGCTTTATTAGAAGCAATGGCCGAGCGCCAAGTTACTGTGGGCAAAAATACGTACCCACTTAGTGACCTGTTTTTAGTGATGGCAACACAAAATCCGCTTGAGCAAGAAGGGACCTACCCACTACCTGAGGCGCAATTAGACCGTTTTTTATTACATTTAAGTATTAATTACCCAGGTGCAGAGCACGAGCTTGATATTTTACGCCTAACTCGTGGTGAAGCACTTAATGATGAAGCCCCAGTGCTTGAGCAAATTTCGCAAGCAGAGTTGTTTGCTGCTCGAAAAGCGATTTTAGGTTTGTATTTAGCTGAACCACTAGAGCAGTACTTAGTTCAGTTGATTATTGCCACTCGAGAAGGCGCAAACTTAGATGAGCAACTTGGCCGCTGGATTGAATACGGCGCCAGCCCACGTGCCACGATTGCTTTAGATAAATGTGCCCGAGCTCATGCGTGGTTAAGTGGTCGTGATTTTGTATCGCCTGACGATATTCAAGCTGTGGTACATAATGTATTACGCCATCGTATTATTTTAAGTTACGAAGCACAGGCCGATGGTATTACAAAAGATCAGGTTATTAGCCGTATTGTTGAACTAGTTGCTGTACCTTAAGTTATGCAAACACACTTTGATTCTCAGGCATGGCTTAAATTAAGTCATAGCCATGGTGTTAATTTATCGCTCAAAGAGCTGATGTATTATAAAGCAAAAGCGCAACTGCTTGAGCTGGCACCTAAAGTTAGAATAAAAAATACCTTAGCGGGGCAATATCTGGCGCCGCATAAAGGCCGTGGCATGGAGTTTGCCGAAGTGCGCCATTACCAACACGGTGATGACATACGCTCTATTGATTGGCGGGTCACGGCCCGTATCGGTGAAACTCACACCAAGCTTTTTCAAGAAGAAAAAGAACGCCCGGTATTTGTGTTTACTGACTTTTCAAATTCAATGTTATTTGGCTCACAATTATTATTAAAATCGGTGCAAGCTGCACATATTAGCGCCCTGGTTGCATGGTCTGCTTGCCAACGTGGCGATAGAATTGGCGGTATTGTGTTTAATCAGCACTCGCATTTAGAGCTTAAACCTAGCGCCCGTGAAAAAGCGGTGTTAAAGCTGTGTCATAATTTGTGCGACGCCCATCAGCAGGCACTTGAAAATATTGATAAACCCGCCAGCAATAGCTTTAGTGATAACCTTAAGCGTTTAAATCACTTAGCTAAACCCGGTAGTTTGGTTTATATCGTATCCGATTTTAACGCCTTAGATGACGCCAGCTTTAAACAACTCGAATTACTTGCGCGGCACTGTGAATTAATAGGTTGCCATATTAGCGATCCCTTCGAGCATAAGTTACCGGCTTTCCAACAAGCGGTTACGGTAAGTGCTAATAATCAGCAGTTTGCCCTCCCTTTGATGGATAACAGTTTTAGAGAACGATTTGCCAAAAATGCCGAGCACGCATTTAGCGCGCGTATTAATCGTTTAACAAAATCTGGGCTTAACCTATTATCATTCGATGCAGCCACTGCGCTGGAACTGCAATTAGTGAGAAGATAAATCATGCAAACCTCTCCACTTGATGGCCTTCACGATATTATTGCTCCCTCTCACGTTGACTGGTGGCCGTTAGCCCCTGCTTGGTGGGTAGTTATTAGCATTGCACTGTGCTTAGTGTGTGGCTTAATTATAATTATGTACAAAAACTATCAATTTAAAAAACCAAAACGTAATGCGATTAAATTAGCTAATCAACAACAATCAGCGCAGCAATTGCATATTATTTTAAAGCGTTTAGTGATCACCTATTACGATCCACGCTTAGCAGCGCAATCCACAGCTAACTGGTGTAAAACCCTAAGTCAACTTGCTGCAATTGGTTTTAATGAAGATGAAATTTCAAGCCTATATAGCACAGCACAAACACCACCGGCACTCAGTGATAAGTTTCGCCAAGCTATTAAACAATTTAAGCTAAAGGAGCCACTGCATGTTTGAATTTAGCTGGTCATGGCTGTTTTTATTACTGCCGCTTCCTTTAACGTTACTGCTATTAAAACCCGCAGCAAGTAATGCAACGACACGTTTACGCATCCCAAGTTTTGCATCGCATAATTTAAATAATCAACATGTAGAGCCCAGTGCACGTAAGTTAAACACTCTTGAATGGTTGCTATGGGCATTATTAGTAACAGCATCGGCTAACCCTACTTGGTTAGATGAGCCTATATCGCTGCCTAATGAAGGTCGCGACATTATGCTCGCTGTGGATTTATCGGGCTCAATGACAGAACAAGACATGGCTTATAATGGC
Organism: Pseudoalteromonas sp. DL-6; assembly: GCF_004328665.1. Taxonomy (NCBI): domain Bacteria; kingdom Pseudomonadati; phylum Pseudomonadota; class Gammaproteobacteria; order Alteromonadales; family Pseudoalteromonadaceae; genus Pseudoalteromonas; species Pseudoalteromonas sp. DL-6. Next base: position 1,061,686 of record NZ_CP019770.1, on the reverse strand, counting down.
CAATATGTTGACCGTTTAACTATGGTTAAAGCAGTGCTTAGCGATTTTATAGAGCAACGTCAAGGCGACAGACTTGGGCTAATATTGTTTGGTGATACCGCGTTTTTGCAAACACCTCTCACTCGTGATGTAAAAACCGTCAGCAAAATGCTTACTGAAGCACAAATAGGTTTAGTAGGACGTGCCACGGCTATTGGTGACGCTTTGGGCTTATCTGTTAAACGCTTTGCTAGTAAAAAAGAAAGTAATCGCATTGTGGTGTTACTAACAGATGGACAAAACACCGCAGGAAACCTTGATCCCGAAGATGCCCTATTACTAGCTCGTGAAGAAGGCATAAAAGTGTACACCATCGGAGTCGGCTCAGATAATCCTCGTGGCTTTAGTTTATTTAATATGGGCTCTGGGGGCAGCAATTTAGATGAGAGTTTACTGAAAAATATTGCCGAACAAACAGGGGGTCTGTACTTCAGAGCCAAAGATGTCGCTGGGTTGCAACAAATCTATGCAGAGCTTGATAAACTCGAGCCAATTAGTGCCGATGAGCAGACCTTTCGCCCGCAAACAGCCTTGTTTTATTATCCGTTATTACTGGCCATTCTATTAATAAGTGCAATGGCATTTTTAAAAACAGTACGTGCATTGAAGGAGCCAAGCTAATGGATTTTGAGTTTATTCGCCCCGCTATTCTATGGCTACTACTTCCTGCGCTAGGGCTGTTTTTTATTGCCATGCTTAAAAAGAAAAAAGCCCAATCGGCGCCACTCATTGCGCCACATTTAGCACAATTTGTTATGAGTGAATCAAATAATCAGGCTCGTCAGCCGCTGTGGCTAGTTGCGTTATTTTGCAGTTTAGCCATTATATTTAGTGCAGGCCCAAGTTTTGAGGAAAAACAAGTCCCTGTATTTCAAAGCAAAAGTGCCCGCGTTATTGTAATGGATATGTCGTACTCTATGTATAGCACCGACATTGCTCCTAATCGATTAATGCAATCTCGCTTTAAAGCCCTCGATATGATTGAGTTATTTAAAGAAGGTGATACTGCATTAGTAGCCTACGCAGGCACTGCCTATACCATTTCACCACTGACCAATGATGCAACCACCCTTGCTAATCTTATTCCTAGTTTGAGCCCTGAAATTATGCCTGATAAAGGCTCCAACGTGCTGGCAGGTTTAGACATGGCGCAAGAGCTGCTCACTCAAGCAGGCTACCTAGATGGTGATATTATTTTGATCACCGATGGTATTGAACAACAACAGCAAAGTGATATAAGTGGCTTTACTAACAGTAGCCAGTATCGACTTAATATTTACGGTATTGGCACTGAGCAAGGTGCACCAATAAAGTTACCTGAAGGCGGATTTTTAAAAGATAATTACGGCCAAATTGTAGTGCCTACACTCAATGGTTCTTTACTCAAAGGACTAGCAAAGAATAGTGGCGGCCAATACGCTAATTATCAGCCAAGTAATAGCGATATTGCTATTTTTTCACCGCAAGCAAACAGTGAAATACTAAAAAGTGAAAAACCAAATTTAGCCTTGTGGCGAATCGATGCTGGCATTTATGGCTTGCTTATTTTGCTGCCCTTAGCTCTATACTTATTTAGGCGCTCTGCGTTTATTGGTGCGGTGCTATTGCTAAGCTTTTTACCTCAGCAAAATGCCCATGCAGTAGAGTTACCAACGCTATTTAAAAATACCGATCAACGTGCATTAGAAGCTTACAACAACCAAGAGTACCAACAAGCAGCGCAAGCGAAGTCCAACGCACTCAAAGGCGCTGCACTTTATCAGCAAGGTCAGTTTGAAGGCGCTCTGAACGAATTTAGTCAAGATAAATCAGCTACTGGTTATTACAATTACGGTAATGCACTGGCTAAAGCCGGACAATTGGAGGCTGCTATAAACGCTTACAAACAAGCGCAATCACTGCAGTCTGATTTTACCCAAGCAGCCGATAACCAAGCGTTAGTTGAGCAGTTACTGAAGCAACAGCAAAACCAACAAGGTAATGATTCGCAAAATCAAGATGATCAAAGTCAAGATGATGCAGATAAATCAAAACAAGATCAGCAAAAAAATGGCGATAAAAATAACGCAGATAAAAGCGAAGATAACAGTGAAGAGCAGCAATCGGGTGAGCCCTCGGAGCAATCAAAAGATCAACAAAGCCAATCTGGTGAGCAGTCAGATGAACAAAATCAGCCTGACATGCAAGCTCAATCACAAAACCAACAAGACGAGAACAAAGACGACGATAGTAAGCCTCAGCAAGACGAGCAACAGAGTCAACCCAATCAAATGAATGAGCAACCGCCATCTGATGAGCAAAAGCAGCAAGCACAACAACAAGCTATGCAGGCACAGGCGGCTGAACTTACTAATGAAGAAAAAGAGAAAGCACAGCAACTAAATCAGTTACTAAGAAAAGTGCCCGACGATCCCGCTATTTTATTAAGAAACAAAATGCAATTAGAAGCCCAAAAAAGACAATATCAACGCCGTCCAACAGGAGTAGAAAAATCATGGTAATGCGATTATTTTGCTGTTTATTGCTATTAACTGCCATGCCATTAATGGCCGCCACTTCATTAGAGGCAAGCGTTGATAAAAACCCGGTACTGGCGGGTGAGTTTTTTATGCTCAATATTAGCATTGATGATTCAATCAAAGGGCAACAACCCGATACTTCAGCGCTGTTAAAAGATTTTGTCGTCGGTCCTATGAGTTTAAGTAGCCGCACCAACATTATTAACGGCAACATTAAAAAACAAACATCGTGGTCTGTTAAGTTAATGACTCGCAAAGCCGGCGAATACACAATTCCTTCTTTTAGTGTTGCAGGGCTCAGCTCTCAACCAATGAGCTTATCGGTTAAAGAGCGTAGTGGCGATACAGGTAAAAATGATGATATATTTTTAAAAAGCTCGCTTACAAATAACAGCTTATTTGTGCAAGAGGCTGGCGTTTACACCATTAAACTTTACTTAGCTAAAGAGCTACTTGATGGCAGCTTAAGCACGCCAAGCATGGAAGATGCTCAACTCACCCAGCTAGGTAAGCAAAGTGAAGATTATGAACTGGTTAACGGTAAACGTTATTTAGTGATCACCCGTAATTATTTAATTCAGCCGCAAAAAAGTGGTGCATACACCATTGAAGCACCGGTTTTTCAAGGGCGTGTTCAACAAAACTATCGCCAACTAGAGGTGTCGGCACTTGGCGATGAACAACAGATTGAAATCAAACCCATCCCTGAGAATTATCAAGGTGATTGGTTACCCAGTGAATTAGTAAGTCTAACCGAGCAATGGCAACCAGACGATAATACCGTTGAGGCCGGCACGCCAATAACACGCACTATTATGCTTACCGCATTAGGGGTTACTAAGGAGCAACTACCCGAAATTGATATGCCTACTATAGATGGTATTCGCAGCTACCCGGATGAAAAAGAAACCAACAATGCAGTACGCGATGGTCGAGTGGTATCACAGCAAAGCGCCTCATTTGCGCTACTGCCACAAACCCCAGGCACTTATACATTGCCTGAAATTACCCTGCCTTGGTATAACACCAAAATGAACCGAATTAGTTACGCAACTTTACCAGAACGCACAATTACGGTAACACCAAGTACCACAGCGCCAGCAAACTCACTAAATACACCCGTTGAAAGTACTTTAAACAACACGGATGCAGAGCCAACGCAGCAAGCGCTCAGCGTGCAACGCCACACTAGTACGCCTCTATGGCTTATTATTGTAGCCGTATTAGGTTACATATTATGGATTGTGACCCTAGTTCTTTACTTTATGAAACGCTCAGCTAAAGAAGTGCAACAAACGACGCAAGCAAATCATAGAGGCAATCAGCAAGCAGATTTAAAAACACTGCAAATACTTGCTAAAAGCCATGATAATAAAGCATTTTACGATGCACTTAATCTATACACGCTAACTCGAACAGATAAAAAGGTAGGAGCTCTCACCCATTTATGCGCTATGATAAACAACTCGCAGTTCACTGCGCAGGTAAATAATTTACAAGCACAGTTGTACGGTAACCAATCGGCTAGCACTGATTTAGAAGCGATTGTTAGTTTATTAAAAAAACATCAATCGCACACAGCTAAGCCATCATCTGCGTTAAAAGAGCTATATTCTTAATAAGAATCTTAGTTACTTTTTTGGCCTATAATAATTTTAATTAAAAAGTGCTTATGTTTGGAAATAAAAAATCGAATGATCGGGTCTTAATTAATATGGCTGAAAAACAACAACGCTATGAAGCCTTGGTTCATGTTTATCATAAGGAACTCTATCGCTTTGCTTACTGGTTATGTAACGATCCGACTATTGCTGATGACTTAGTGCAAGAAACCTTTTTGCGTGCATGGCGCTCGCTTGATTCGTTACTCGATCAAAAAGCAGCAAAGCCATGGTTGCTGACCATTTTAAGGCGTGAGAATGCCAGACGCTTTGAGCGTAAGCAATTTGATTACAGTGATGTAGATAACGACACATTGGTGGATCAAACCAGCCATAGTTTAGATGCTGCAATGGAGCAAACTGTTATCCAGCGGCAAATTTCATTATTGGCTGATGAGTACAAAGAGCCGCTGTTGCTACAGGTGGTTATGGGCTGCACTGGAGATGAAATTGCAGACATACTTAACTTAAATAAAAATACGGTTATGACGCGTTTATTTCGAGCAAAAAATCAACTTAAAGAGGCATTAAGCCGTGATGATGATCAACTTAAAGGAGCATCAAAATAATGGATGAACTTGAGTTTCGTCGCCGCACAATTGCGCAGCCAAACGAGCTAGACAAAGAACTACAGGAATTTGCGAACAGCAGTGCCGACAGGCAACAGTTTTTAAATGAAAGCAAAGCATTCGGTAAACAGCTCGACGACGCGCTTGATATTACTGTACCTGAGAATCTTGCCGAACGGATTATCTTAAACACTTCGTTAAAAGAAAAAGCCAGAACAGATGAACTTGAGCAAAAAGGTAACGTGATTAGTGCACGTTCTTGGTTTAAGTTTGACCGCGTGCATTTGGCATTAGCTGCTTCGTTTGTAGTTGCAGTCAGTGCGTTTATGTTTAGCGCAGAGCAAAATATTAATCATGCGGCTGGTGAGCATGCGCTAGCCCATGTTTATCATGAAGTTTACGTGTTAAATAAAACTCAACCAATTAGCATCCAAACTATCAACGAAAAGCTCGCTTTACTTGGCGGTCAACTTACTGATTTACCAGGCAAAGTAACTTACGTTAATTTTTGTGATTTTCAAGGTGAAAAAGGCATTCATTTAGTGTTTGAATCTGACTTTGGACCTATGACCGTGTTTATTGTCCCTAGCGAAAATAAAGTATTTGAAATAGGTTCGGGTGATTTTAGTGACTCTCGATATGCTGGCCATATAAGTCGGGGCAAACAAGCTGATACCGTGCTAATTGCAAGCCTTGGCTCACCGGTCGATATGTACAATGAACGGATTGCAGGCGCTATTCGCTGGCTTTAAGCTGTTTTGTAAACAATAAAAAACCGCAACGAGTGTGCGGTTTTTTATTGCTAATAAGCTAAGGCTTATTATTGGTTACTTACATACATCAGCAACGGCGTTAGCAAAGTAATCGATGTTTGCTTGGCTAATACCAGCTACGTTTACACGGCTAGAGCCGACAATGTAAATACCGTATTCTTTTTGTAGGCGCTCAATTTGCTCTTTATTAATACCTAAGAAAGAGAACATACCGTGTTGGCGGTCAATAAACGAGAAGTCTTGCGCAATATCTTTCGCTGCCAAACTGTCTTTAATTAAACTACGTAAGCCATTAATGCGGTTACGCATTTCATCAAGCTCACTGTGCCATAACTGCGTTAGCTCTGTGCTGCTTAAAATAGTGTTTACAATATCTGCACCGTGCGCTGGCGGCATAGAATAAATGCTACGTACCACACTCAGTAATACTGAATTTGAAATATCAGCTGTTGCGCTGTCTTTGGCAATAATTGAACAAGCACCAATACGCTCACGGTATAAACCAAAGTTTTTAGAGCATGAAGAACAAATAATTAACTCTTCAACCGCATTGGCTAAAATACGCAGGCCATTTGCATCTTCTTCTAAAGAAGAACCGAAACCTTGATATGCAATATCAATTAATGGTGTAAAGCCCACATCTTTTGCAAGTTCTGCAATGGTGTTCCATTGTGTTTCGTTTAAATCCATACCACTTGGGTTATGACAACATGCATGTAGCAGCACTACATCGCCTTTAGGCACCTGCGTTAAGGTTTCAACCATTTCATCAAACAATAGATCTTTGTTTTCGTAATCGTAATATGGGTATTCTTTTACCGTTAAGCCTGCAGCTTCAAATAAGCTAATGTGGTTTGCCCACGTTGGATTCGTTACCCATACAGTGGCGCCTGGATTACAACGTACAATGAATTCTGCAGCAACACGAAGTGCACCAGTACCGCCAGGAGCTTGTGCTGTGCGTACGCGATTAGCTAATAATGCTGGGTGTTCACCTAGTAGAAGATTTTCCATTTGTTGACAGTAATCTAAATTACCAGCAAGACCAATGTAAGATTTGCTCATTTCATTTTCTAAACGAAATGCTTCTGCTTTTTTTACTGACTTTAATACCGGGGTATTCCCCTGCTCGTCTTTATATACACCAACCCCTAAGTCAATCTTATTTGGGTTAGTATCTTGCTTATAGGCCGCCATAAGGCCAAGAATAGGGTCTGTTGGTAATGGTTTTAATACTGAGAACATTGACTATCTCTTCGTTATTTAGGGGTTAGCTGTTGCGCTAAGCTTAACATAAAAACTCACTAGGTTGACTAGTGTTATTTACACTAAAAAGTGAGGAATTTTAATGCAACACGCAATTAATAACGCCAGCGTCGCTTTATCAAAAAAATCAGTATTGAAGGCTTCACCATCAACAATACCTACACACTGCTGTTGTGCATTAAATAACGGTAAACAGGCTTCTGCTTTTACCTTCGGATCGCAGGTATAATACTCACCGCCTGCTGCTATATATTGCTCAACATTATTAATGACGCGTCCTTTACCGCTAAGCGCTACTTGAACGTTATTACTGCCCATTGCAAATTCATCGGTAAGCGGAAACAAAGGACGACTCGGGGCACCAAAATAAGCCAGCTTTAATAGCTGCTCACCTTCATTGGTGACGGTGTTTTGATAAATGCCGTACCAATCAAGCTGCGTATTTTCAATAACGTAGTCAACAATTAACTGAAGTTGCGCCAGCTTTTCAGTTGTTTGCGCACTTTGACTAACATAATCGCTTAGTTTAAATGGCTCATCTTGTAGGTAACCAAATAAGCTACATGCCCCTCCTTCACCTAGCTCAGGAATTTGATACTCCAAACGCACCGCTGGTGCAGCATTATTATTTAGATATTGATCGAGCTTTTCTAGCTCAGCGTGAATTAACTGTTGCTCAATATTAAGCTGAGCGTGCTCTAAGTAAGAATTAAGCATTTGGACGTCCATACATCTATAATGCCGAAATAGTAGCATGGATATTTTTATAGTGCTAGCCAATTTAAAACGGTTTTTAAAAAATACTTAAGCGCATTTTTAATAAGCCTAATGAGGTCAATATTGTTAAGCTTATAACTTTATAAAAATGAATCGAGGCGTAAAAATTACGTCTTTGCGTCGTAAATTTGTTATTATTTACCGCATTATTATATTCAATCTTAAGTAGGTTAATTATGAGTGATAGTCACTTAGTGTATTCAACAGCAACGGGGCGAATTGACCAGCCAAAGCCAGAAAAAGAACTGGATGTAAAACTATTTAAAGATGGCTCTATTCGCATAGAGCGTCAAACCAAAGGCCGAAAAGGCAAAGGTGTAATGCTGGTTGTTGGTCTTGATCCACAACAGCATGATTTGAAAAAGTTAGCTAAAACAATAAAAAGTAAGATGGGCCAAGGCGGCGCAGTAAAAGAAGGGGTTATCGAAGTACAAGGTGATGACCGCGACAAACTAAAAGCTATTTTAGAAGGGTTAAAATTTAAAGTAAAAATTGCGGGTGGTTAACCCGCAACTTTTTACTTATTCAATAATTTTTAGCGCAGCTAGTTGATCAAATAATGCGGGGATATCATCTTCAGCCACTGGCTTGCTAAAATAATACCCTTGCACAATAAAACAATTATTGTTTTGTAAAAACTCAACTTGCTCGATTGTTTCAACCCCTTCAGCAACCACATCAAGCTTCAGCTTTTGTGCCATAGCGATAATGGCCGCAGTGATCTCCATGTCGTTGTCATCCTCAGGGATATCTTTGACAAACGAGCGATCAATTTTAAGAATATCGACGGGGAAACGCTTGAGGTAACTCAGCGAAGAGTAACCCGTACCAAAATCGTCAATAGAAATTGAGATACCCAATTTTTTAAGTTGATGCAACTGTTCAATAGCCGCCTCAACGTTACCCATCAGCATGCTCTCGGTTAGTTCAAGATGCAGACTTTTTGCGTTAATTTGTGTCTCTATAATTATCTTTTTCAGCATAGGTACTAAGCTTGCGTCTTTAAACTGTCTTGCTGACAGGTTAATCGACATATTACTTGCTCTATCTTGTTGCTCTAGTCGCTTAGTAAACTCACAGGCTTGTTGTAGCACCCATTGACCAAGCTCCACAATTAAACCGGTTGCCTCGGCTATGGGAATAAACTTAGTCGGAGGAATAAACCCTTGTGTAGGATGGAACCAACGAAGCAATGCTTCATATCCCACCACGCTGTTATCGCGACAATCAACCTGTGGCTGGTAATGCAGCGTGAGTTGCTTTTCTTTAATCGCATGGCGCAACTCATTTTCAAGGAATAATCGTTCATTAGCTGCCGCATTAAGATCTTGGCTATAAAAGTGGAAAGTATTACGCCCTTTGGCTTTTGCTTCATACATAGCTAAATCGGCATGCTTTAATAACTGATCTTCTTCTAGGCTATCAAATGGCGCTAAGGTAATACCAATACTTGCACTAACAATCACTTCATTGCTGCCAAGTTTTATTGGCTGATTTAACGTTTTTTGTATTGTATCAGCGACTTCAGATGCTTCTTCTTGGTGCTCAATACCGCTAAGTAGAACAGCAAACTCATCCCCCCCTAAACGGGCTATGGTATCTTCCGCACGTAAACGCTGTTTTAAGCGTGTTGCCACTTCAACCAATAGCTGATCGCCCGCATCATGGCCTAAAGTGTCATTAATACGTTTAAATTCATCAAGGTCAAAATAAAATAAAGCAAACGAGTAACGCCCTCTTTCAGCAAGCGCCATGGATTTTCTAAGTTGCATCCTAAAGAATGTACGATTAGCAAGTCCGGTTAATGTGTCGAAGTAAGCGAGCTGTTCCATTTTTCGTTGGCTTTCTTTCACAAACGAAATATCTTGCGCTGATGCCACGTAACTGGTGATTTTACCACCGTCTTCTCGAATTGGTGACACACTTAGCGATACCCATAATGGCGGCTTATTTTGCGCTTCAATAAGCGTATCTCCTCGCCAATAATTACGGTTGCGTAAATCAAGATCAATATCTTCAACCAACATGGTCATTTCATTAGCAATAATTGTCAGTAATGGCTGGCGCAAGAAGTCATTTTCGGCAAAGTCTGTCATCTCCAACATTTTTGGATTCACATATTCAATGACAAAATTTTCATCGGTGATCACCACCCCCGTCCCCGAGAACGCAACCGCTTTAGACAAACGGTTTGCTGCTTTTTCTGCGATTTCTTTTTCTATTATACGCTGATTTAAGCCATCAATGAGTTTACGAATTTCAATGGTCATATCTTTGAATGAACCATTAAGCGTACCAATTTCATCTTTATTTTCTTTTGGAAAATCAATTTCTAACTGGCCTTTACCAAAATTAGTAACTGCATAAACCAATGAATGTAAGCGTCTTAATACTAATTGGTAGAGTGCTTGGTGTAATAATAAAGCAACTAAAATGGCATACAGAATAAATAAGCCAAAAAACTTAAGCTTTAAATCTTTAAGTGCCGATAACGTTGAAGAGCGCTTTTTATAAACACCTACATACCAGTTTACACCTGCCACCTTATGAATGTTGATAATGTAATCTTCATCATTTAATGAAAACGAATCGGCATATTCTGGCAATTGAATTTGCCCTGCGTTATCAATAACGCGCTTTAGTTCAGGGGAAATAAAATCTTCTGGTAGTAGCTTTTTACCTGCCTCACCGTATTTTGTATAACTATCAGAGCCTAAATTTGGGTGCGCTAATAATTGCCCTTGCTCATCAAATACGACAAGGTGCTTTTCTTTTCCACCCACGGGTAATTGCGATACTAAGGAATCGAGTGAAATATCACTCCCCGTGACACCTAAAAATTCATCATCTTTATAAATAGGAACAATTAAACTCACTACCCATTTATTCCATACATTATCGTAGTAAACCCGCGACCAAAGCGGATCACGCTGTGGGTTAGTTAACGATTTGGCATAATTAAAGCTCTCACTTTGGTTGAATGTGTAATTGCCGGGCACATTAAGCGCCCAATTAGGTGGTGCAACACGAATAAAGTTATCTTTAGTTATAAGATAAAAATTATAAAAGTCTTGGATTAACGTCGGAGAAATAACTTTCCAAAGCGATTCTGAGTCAGCAATTAGCTGTTTATAAAAGGGAGAATATGCAGTTTGAGGGATAAACGCGGCAGATAGGCCATCTGCTGATGCACTGCGCACTGAGCCATCATTGGTCAGCTGCATTGTGGGTGTATTATTATTTTTAAATGACAGCTGCCCTTCAAATAACTGCTCGCTAACAACAATATTAGCTTGCTCTGCTATTTTAACTTTGGTCGCTATCAAGTTGTTAAATTGTTTTATTAATAATTCATTTGATTGCTTTAATACCTCATGCTCTTCAAAGACAAGCTGTTTTTCTTCTGACTTGAGCATTAATGCAGCCGCGCAAATGCCTGCCACTAAACAGATGCCAGAGATCAACAATGATAACTTTACACTGAGTGAGTTTATGCCAAATCGAGATGGAGGGCGTCGATACACAAAAAGCCAACCTTATTTATAATTATTATTTTTGCAAGTAATAGAAATATACCAGAACTTAAATCAGAATTATAAATTATTTATGAAGTTTTCTAAAAACAACGTGTTTTGTCTATATATCGGGTAAAAAGCCGATTTCCTGTAAGTGCTTGTTGACATTGGGGGTTACACTTCATACATTAAGGGTATGAATATAAATTACTCACACACCTTTTTTTCTTTTTTTAGCTTCTTTATGTAGAAGAGGCTTCCCTGTTTGTGAGATAAAATCAACCGAATAGTAAAGCCTCCCAACCGGGAGGCTTTTTTGTTTTCACTGCATAATCAGTGACATGTTTTGGAATGAGGAAAACCAAATGAGCAACGATGTACTCGATACTCTCAGGCACGACATAAATGAAATCGACAACGATTTACTTGTCTTGCTAGCAAAACGACGCCGTATTAGTCATGGCGTCGTTGAATATAAAATAGCAAATAATAAACCCATTCGTGATGAAGCCCGTGAACTGGCTTTACTCGAAAAACTCATAGGCTATGGCAAATCGTTAGGACTTGACGCTTACTACGTTAACAATGTTTTCCAAACGATATTAGAAGACTCTGTGTTGCATCAACAAGCCATGCTGCAAAAGAATTTAAATCCCGATGCACTGAGCGAAACTCATCGCGTAACGTATTTAGGCGGTCAAGGCTCGTATAGTCAGCTTGCGTGTCATAAATATTTTAGCCGTCGCCCGGGTAAATTAGTTGAAATTGGTTGCACCTCATTTGAGGAAATCACCGGAAAAGTAGAAAAAGGTCAAGCCGACTTTGGCTTACTGCCTATTGAAAATACGAGTTCGGGTAGTATTAATGAAGTATTTGATTTACTGCAGCATGCACAAGTCTCTATTGTCGGTGAAGTTACTCATAGCGTTGATCATTGCTTATTAGCAACCCCAGGCACTGAGCTAAGCCAATTAACCAAGGTATTTGCGCACCCACAACCCTTTGCCCAATGTAGCCGCTTTTTACAAGGGCTTGGTGAACTTCAGCATGAAACCTGTGACTCAACCTCAAGCGCACTCAAGTCTGCTATGGAAACGCCAAATAGTGCCGCAATTGGCTCAGCGCAAGCAGGGAAAAATGTAGGTCTTGAAGTGATTAAGGCGAATCTTGCCAACCAAAAAGAAAATCACAGTCGCTTCATTGTCGTTGCCCGCAAACCACTGCAAGTATCGACACAAATTCCGACTAAAACCAGCTTAATTATGTCAACCAAGCAACAAGCTGGTTCACTTGCCGATGCGTTAATGATTTTTAAACAGCATAATATTAATTTAGTGAAACTAGAATCTCGACCTACGCCTGGTAACCCATGGGAAGAAGTATTTTATGTAGACTTGGAGGCTAACTTAATCGATAACCAAGTTAAGCATGCATTAGAAGAGCTAAAACAGCACACTCAATACGTGCGCGTTCTCGGTTGCTACCAAAGCGAGTCTTTGCAAGCTGTTAGCGTAGAAAGCTAACTAAAAAAAGGGCCTATCGGCCCTTTTTTGTTTTCAGTAATTTTAATCGAGTACTTTCGCGTCATTCGCTTTATTTAATAAACTGCGGCTTTGGGTTAAAAAGTGCGCCGTTGAATCTGAAAAATAAGACTTTGCATCAGCAAAAGCATCAATTAAGGCGGGCTTATCCCCTGCTTTTAGCTTTTCGAGCGTCTCTGAAAACAGCGACTGATACTGCGCTAATAAACTTTCTACATTATCAAATTGCGCTAACATAATATCAGTGTACAGCTCTGGCGATTGCGCAAATAAACGGCCAACCATCATCAGCTCTAATTGATAAATAGGTGATGAACAACTTCTTAACTCGGCGAGTGTGTGCCCCTGTTTTGCTAAAAACTGACCGTACACAAAGGTAGTTAAATGGCGCATAACCTGAATAATTTGCATTGCTTCGTCATGCTTTTTGGCATCAAGTTCAACCAACTGACAACCCCATATTTGTAGTTGCTTTAGTAACCCTTGCGCCACTTCATGATTACGCCCTTCGCACACCACCACGGTTTGTTTCACCCAATGGGAAATATCAGGTCCAAACATGGGATGTAAACCAACAACTGGCCCACTATGTACTTTTTTAAGCACAGCTAATGGTGCTTGTTTAACTGATGTAATATCAACCAGCAAACAATCATCATCAAGCTTTGGAAGTTCGTTAACAACGGTTTCAAGAGCATTTATTGGTACACTGATCATCACCAGTTTTGCACCTTTTAGAATATCCGCTGCCTGCAATTGCTGCGCTTTATCTAAAATTTTGACTTCGTAACCCGAACGCTGAAATTGTTTTGCAAATAACTGACCCATTGCCCCTTCACCACCAACAATAACAATTGGCGATAATTGTGGGTCGACACAGGCTAATTTGGCTTGTTGATTTTGATAAGCTTCACGCATCATGCGTCTGAGAATGTCTTCGACTAAATCAGGATTTACACCTTGATTAATAGCCTCTTGGCGTCGTGCAGCTAATAAATCAGCTTCTCGATCGGGTGCATGTAATGGCGCGCCAGTTTGTTGTTTTATTGCGCCTATTTGTTGGGTAATACCATTGCGTTTTGCAAGTAAGGCAACCAGTTGCGCATCGCATTCATCTATACCTGTTCTTAGCTGCGCTAAATCACTTATCTCTGCCACGTTCTCATTCCATCCAAAAAAGCAAAATCGTAAATTAAAACTTACAAAAAAGTAAACTAATCAATACGATAAATACTAACAGGATACGTTAGGGGTTAAAAGGCAAATTATTGAAAAGATCACTATCAGTTGTTCAACTAAAACCAAGGTGGAAACGGTAGTAAGTAACCTAAACGCTAGATAATAAATCTATCTCAAGCAGCTATTTCAGCGCTAACTACATTGAATTTACGTAGGTTCAGGTTAAGTAGAGGATCTTAAAAAGTGGCAAAAGCCACTTTTATTAAGTAACCGGCGAGCGGTTAAGGAGAACTATTAGTATTCTAATGCCATAGCCGCAAGCGACATAACACTGTCGAATGATTCTGCACCGGCGATAAATAAGCCATTGTGACAAAACATAGCGTCATCTATACCAGTTACCGCTTGAAATTCATCATCCGATAATCCTGCCCACGGTGCAGGTAACGACTTTCTGTCTTCAAAAGAGCCTAACTCTGCAGGTACCGTTTGCACTATCCACTTGCCAGAATGAGATGGGTAAACAACAAATAATGCCTCTTCAGATAAACTATGTACGGTTTTTTTCCACGGCGTATAACGCTCCAATACGATTAATCGAGGATCGTCAGCTTGTTTAATTGCTTGAGCAACAATCTTTTTAGCATTTAAACCACCACGCGCTGAGGCCACAAAACGAATCAGCAAAGTGTGTGCAAACTCGACTGCTTGATCAAAAGCAGTATCAAAATTACTTTCCTCTTCCCAAGTTGGGTTAAACATAGAAATTGTTTGACTTAAGCTAATGCCTGTAGCAACCCCTTCCACATGACCACAATCAATGGCATCAATAGTTGATACAAGCCCTGCATCCACCGCATTAGCCACATCTTGGTTATCATCACATATTGCTAAACCATACTTTTTCCACACCAAGCCAAATGATGAAAAAGGAATCCCATTTTCACGAGCACCGGCACCGCCGCGCTGATGGTGATCAAATCGGTCAGTTTGTGGGTCATATTGACCGCCAACATCAATAACCACATCGGCGTCATTAATAATCGCATTATCGCGTGTGCGGATCAGGGTAAAAGAAGGGAAAATAATTTTAAGCGCAGCGATACTAAAAACATCATCTGCGTGAAAATTGCCGTTGTGTGTAACTATCGTTTTATCATTCATTTTTGTACATCATTTTTTGCAAGAAGTGAGAAGATATTGTGCTTTGAAGTGAACCACACTTTAACGCAAGCTGGTTAATGTGTGTATTGGTTTTTAAATGTAGCGATATAAAAACCGCAATAGCATTAAAACCAAAACGGGTTGCAACCCAAAGGTTGCAACCCGTTTTTTTGCGTTGATAAACAGCGCGTATTAGTTAAGTTTTTCTCTAATACGTGCAGATTTACCAGAACGCTCACGTAGATAGTAAAGCTTAGCACGACGAACCGCACCGCGACGCTTAACTGTTACGCTATCAATAAGAGGGCTGTGCGTTTGGAATACACGCTCAACACCTTCACCGTTCGAGATTTTACGAACTGTGAATGCTGAGTGAAGACCACGATTACGCTTAGCGATTACAACACCTTCAAAGGCCTGTAGACGCTCTTTAGCACCTTCTTTTACTTTTACCTGTACAACTACTGTATCACCAGCGCCGAATGCAGGTACGTCTGTTTTAAGCTGCTCTTCTTCAAGCGCTTTAATAATATTTTGGTTTACTTTTGCCATTATGTTTCTCACTTTCCTAGGTGTAACTGTCTTCTAGCCACAAGCTTTTTGGTACTCTTGCTGAAATTTCGCGAGTAATACCGCTTGCTCCTCAGTCAGAGCTAGGTTATGCAACAAGTCAGGACGGCGAAGCCAAGTTCTACCTAATGACTGCATAAGCCGCCATTTTGCTATCTCTTGGTGGTTTCCGCTGAGTAATACAGCAGGCACCTGTTTGTCGTCCAATGTTTCTGGCCGTGTATAGTGAGGACAATCTAGCAAGCCATCCGAAAATGAATCTTGCTCTGCTGACTGGTTGTGTCCTAAAACCCCTGGCACTAATCGCGCTACTGCGTCAATTAATGTCATGGCAGGTAGTTCACCCCCACTCAAAATAAAATCACCAATTGACCATTCTTCGTCAACGTACGATTCTATTATTCTCTCGTCTATACCTTCATAGCGACCGGCAATTAAAATCAGTTTTTCAGAGTTTGCGAGTTCGCTTGCCCCTTGCTGATCTAATTTGCGCCCTTGTGGCGACATATAAATTACTTTTGCACCATCACCTGCAGCCTGTTTGGCTTCAAGAATGGCTTGTTTAAGTGGTTCAACCATCATTAACATGCCTGGTCCGCCCCCGTAAGGACGATCATCTACGGTTCTATGCTTATCAGTTGCATAGTCACGTGGATTCCAGCAGTTAAAGTCGATTAAACCATTTTTAACAGCGCGACCGGTTACACCTTGCGTTGTAATTGCATCAAACATATCCGGGAAAAGGCTGATAACCCCTACCCACAACGAACTTGTTTGACTCATTAAAAGCTTGGATCCCAATCTACAGTAATTTCTTTCGCATCGTATTTAACTTCTTGAATAACTGAATCAGTTAAAAAAGGAATTAAACGTTCTGCTTGGCCAAATGCATCTTTACTGTTTGCTTTCACAACCAGTACGTCATTTGAGCCTGTCTCCATAAGGTCATCAACAATGCCTAAGTTATAACCTTTATCAGTTACAACCGACATGCCAATGAGATCTCGCCAATAGAATTCACCTTGCGGTAATTCTGGTAGCTGCGCTGAATCCACAGAAATTTCAACATTGGTATAAGCCATTGCTTGGTCTCTGTCGTTTACTTGCGCAAACTTAGCGATAAAGCCTTTGTTGTGGCGACGCCAGTCGACCACTTCTAAGGATTGCCATTTACCTTGCTGCCCTATCAACCACGGGCTGAAATCGAAGATCCCTTGGGGATCATCAGTAAATGAATGCACCTTAAGCCAGCCCTTTATACCATATGGGGCGCCGAGCTTTCCTACGACAATTATTGATGAGGTGTTCTCTTGACTCATGGTTACACTTACGCCTATTAAGCCGCTTTACGAGCGTCTTTAACTAATTTAGCTACACGATCTGAAAGACCTGCGCCTTGACCTAACCAGTGCTCAACACGTGGTAAATCTAAACGAAGTTTTTCTTCTTGACCTGAAGCGATTGGGTTAAAGAAACCTACTTTCTCGATGAAGCGACCGTCACGCGAGAAACGGCTATCCGCAACCACAATTTGATAGAAAGGGCGTTTTTTAGCGCCACCACGTTGCAAACGAATAGTTACCATACCGTCCTCTAAATAGATTGACTGTTTTCATTAATAAGATTTACTCCCCAGTATGGGGAGCCGGTGAATTGTACGAGTTTTTAGCAACAATGCAAGTAAGAAGTGATGCAAAAAGCCAGTTTAGTAGATTAAACCGTGATCCAAGAAGAAAAAGCATGTGAACAAGCTATTCTGTGCATAGTTTATTCAACAATAAAGAGGCGTTTTGCCTCTTTATTGATTACTTTTATCTGATATCGGAGATAATAAAAGTTAAATGATTAAAATTTCGGGCCACCGCCACCCATCATTCCCGGCGGTAACATCCCTTTCATGCCACGCATCATTTTTTGCATGCCACCTTTACCTTTCATCTTTTTCATCATTTTTTGCATTTGGGTAAACTGCTTAAGTAGCTTATTGATCTCTTGTACTTGCGTACCCGAGCCTGCTGCGATGCGCTTTTTACGTGAGCCTTTAATGATCTCTGGGCGTGCACGCTCTTTTTTGGTCATAGAGCTGATAATCGCTTCCATTTGAATAAAGGTTTTATCACCCATTTGGCCTTTTACCGCATCTGGGATGTTTTGCATGCCTGGCAGTTTATCAAGCATCGACATCATGCCACCCATGTTTTTCATTTGCTTTAATTGATCAGCAAAATCATCCAGGGTAAAGCCATCACCTTTAAATACTTTTTGCGCTACTTTTGCCGCTTGTTCTTTGTCTACTTTCATCTCGACTTCTTCGATTAATGAAAGTACATCACCCATGCCTAAAATACGTGAAGCAATACGGTCTGGGTGGAAAGGCTCAAGGGCATCAGTGTGCTCACCCACACCCATAAACTTAATTGGCTTACCGGTAATATGACGAATAGATAACGCAGCACCACCTCGGGCATCACCATCTGTTTTAGTAAGTATCACACCGGTCAGCGGTAAGGCTTCGTCAAATGCTTTTGCAGTATTTGCCGCATCTTGACCTGTCATTGCATCAACAACGAATAGCGTTTCGATTGGATTGATTGCATGATGTAAGGCTTTAATTTCATCCATCATGTCGCTATCAACATGCAAACGACCCGCAGTATCGACTAATACAACATCAATAAATTTCTTTTTCGCATGAGAAATTGCAGCAGTGGCAATATCCACTGGTTTTTGCGAAATATCACTTGGGAAAAATTCTACATCAACTTCTGTTGCTAAGGTTTCTAATTGCTTAATTGCCGCTGGACGATACACATCGGCACTCACCACTAGCACAGACTTTTTCTTGCGCTCTTTTAAAAACTTAGCCAGCTTACCCACACTGGTGGTTTTACCCGCACCTTGAAGACCCGCCATCATCACAACAGCTGGCGGTTGCGCGTTAAGGCTTAGCTCTTCGTTAGCTTCACCCATGGCTTTTTCAAGTTCTTCACGAACAATTTTTATAAATACTTGGCCAGGGCTTAAGCTTTTAGTAACTTCAATACCCACAGCGCGTTCTTTAACTTGTTTTACAAACTCGCGAACAACAGGCAACGCCACATCGGCTTCTAAAAATGCCATTCGCACTTCACGAAGTGTATCTTTAATGTTGTCTTCAGTTAGGCGGCCACGGCCACTAATATTTTTTAGGGTTTTACCTAATCGTTCTTGGAGGTTCTCAAACATGTAACGGTTCCGAAAAGACGTTGAAATCAACTCTATTAATAAGGTCGATGTTATTAAAATTCAATTAGAAATAGTATACCGTAAATGGTGGTATACAATACAGTGCTGAAATGCTGCTTATTGAGTTTCTTTTTACAGGGTCTATGCATTTGCTTTGCTATAAAATACAATGGCTACATAACGAACACGAATTATCTGACTTCAATTAAGTGGCCAAAGCAAAATGCTGATTATTAGTTTAACTATTATTGCCAGTTTATTTTATGTGTTAGCAACGTCTCACGTGCTTTCGCGATTGTTTCATCATCAGGGGCCGAGCCAAAAAGTTACTATAATACTTAGTACTGTCGCTATTTTGGCGCACATGCTGCTATTAGTAAATTCGGTATTTAGAGCTGATGGGCAAGATTTAAGTATTGTTAATGTGGCATTACTGACTTGCTGGATTATCGTGCTGTGTGTTACCACTGTTTCTTTAAAGTTTCCCGCAACCTTACTACTACCTGTTGTTTATGGCTTTGCTGCACTGCTAACAATTTCTAGCCTATTTATCCCTCATCATGATGTTTTATTACAAAGTATAAATGTAGAGCTGGCATTGGTTGCACATATATCAATGTCGTTATTGGCCTACTGTATTTTAATTATTGCCACTTTGTATGGCGTACAGTTTTACTTTATTGATAAACGCTTAAAGCGAAAAGATTTAGCGATAGTTCATAGTCATTTACCGCCACTTATGGTGGTAGAACGCCAACTTTACCAGTTATTAAACTTAGGTACCGTATTATTAAGTGTGGCGCTCATTACCGGATTTGTATTTCTAGATGGCATGTTTGCCAAAGAGTTTATTCACAAAACAATCTTATCTCTAGTTGCTTGGGCAATTTTTGCTACGATTGCAGTTGGCCATGTAAAACGTGGTTGGCGAGGAAAAGTAGTGGTAGTGAGTATAATGATTGCCGCATTTACACTCACACTTGCTTATTTTGGTAGCCGTTTTATACAAGAAGTGGTCCTAAATAAGTTTTAACTTGACTCTGAAAGCTCACTCTAGCTTAATACGCATTGGTTTATAAAAAAAGGATCCATCGTTGGACGACATATCGACAAGTACCCTGTTTATCATATTAGGTTTATTGGTGCTTTTTTCTGCTTACTTCTCCGGGTCAGAAACCGGAATCATGTCAATCAACCGTATTCGTTTGCGACACCTCGCTAAAGAGAACCATCGTGCTGCGAAACGCGTTAGTAAATTACTGAGTCGACCAGATAGGTTGATAGGTCTGATCCTAATTGGTAATAACCTGGTTAATATTGCTGCAGCGCAGGTAGCCACCATAATAGGTATTCGCTTATATGGCGATTTAGGTATTGCCATAGCAACGGGTGCATTAACACTAGTTGTGCTAATTTTCGCTGAAGTAACGCCAAAAACACTGGCCGCTCTCTATCCTGAGCGAGTCGCTTTTCCTAGCTCTGTGATACTTAAAGGCTTGTTAAAAATACTCTTCCCATTTGTGGTAGTTGTTAACTGGATGACCAACGGCATATTACGCTTATTTGGCATTAGTGCTGCACAAATAGATGAGCACAGCATGAGTAAAGAAGAATTAAAAACCGTGCTAAATGAATCAGGTGCACTGATCCCGGCACGCCACCAAAGTATGCTGACCTCAATTTTAGATTTAGAGCAGGTTACCGTTGAAGATATTATGATACCCCGCAATGAGATTGTGGCGATTGATATCAACGATGACTGGAAAATAATTAGTAAACAGCTAACTCATGCTCAACATACTCGCGTGCTCTTATACCGCGATAACATTGATGATGCAGTGGGCTTTATTCACTCTCGTGATGCATTACGTCTTCTTACTAAAGAGCAATTCGACAAACCTTCGCTCCTTCGAGCTGTACGCGAGATATACTTTATTCCTGAGGGAACGTCGCTTAATACTCAACTGCTGAAGTTTCAGTTGTCGAAAGAACGAATTGGCATCGTTGTTGATGAATATGGCGATATCCAAGGCTTAGTTACTCTAGAAGATATTCTTGAAGAGGTTGTGGGCGATTTCACCACTACTCAAACTCGTACACCGAGTGAAGAAGTAACCACACAAAATGATGGCTCTTATATTGTTGATGGTGGTGCTAACGTACGCGACTTAAATAAAGAAATGGGTTGGGAATTCCCATTAGATGGCCCTAAAACGCTAAGTGGCCTCATTGTTGAGTACTTAGAAGACATCCCTGATGCTAACTTAAGCATTCGTATTGCAGGTTATCCGGTTGAGGTACTTGAAGTGAAAGAAAACATGATTAAACAAGTTAAAATTCAGCCCAATAAACGTAAAAAATAACCCAATAAAAAAGGAGCCAAATGGCTCCTTTTTTAATTAATCTGGGCTTAGATTAGTTAAAAGAATAAACGCTCTAACCAACCTTTGTCTAAATCATCTTCACAGCGTCTTAGCTGCGCTCCATAACGGCTCGCACGGTGTTTTACTTTATTGGCAACGCTCATTAACCATTTTTTCTTACGATAAGTGCCTCGCTTATAACCGCCCCACCCTTCGTGATAATTTAAATACTGTGCGTAAGCATCCCATTTAGAAACACCATTAACCTTATGGGTTTTATAAACAAACCACGCCATAAAATCGATCGCATCTTCAAATTCATCTCTATCAGCACCACTATTACCTGTTTCACGAATGTAATCAGACCAAGTTGGCGTTTTAGCTTGAGAATAACCATAGGCATCACTTGCGCGGCCGGTTGGAATTATCCATAAAAAGTATTCCATAGGCGGTGCAGCATCATGACGAAAAGAACTTTCTTGATACATCATGCTCATTAATACGTGTTTGGGAGAGCCCCACTTATCTTGCGCGTCTTTAGCATCAAAATACCAGTCAGATTTCTCTTCAAAGATTTTACAAATATCTTCGGGTTGCTTAGGTGGCGCAGTGGCACACCCCGCTAAAGTAAGCATTAGAGATAAAGTAATAATATTTTTTTTCATTTTTTAAGATCTCACTGAACTTTTTAAAAAAGTGTGGGTCTGAATCTATGAATGCAGCAGTACAGCATTGTTTCATCCCTAAAGAATATTTACGCAGCTATTATGAGCTGCGTTTTTTTCGCCTACTACTTACTTGGGTCTGTTGACCTTTCAAGGTTGAATTTGCAGCAGTTTGTTTGGTATTTAGGCAAGGCAAAGCCTATGTGGTGTGGTTATTCCCCATAAATAGGCGATAACGCAGCATCAATGCCAAACAGGTGCTGCCCTTCGGGTTCTGCCTAGGAGCGATTTACTCTTTGTTGCTCGGTTTTTACTTATTCTTACATGGATGTAAGCCAGTAGAATAACGCAGGAGCAGTTATCGAGCCCACTAGGTTACAAACCTCGCGCCGCGATTAAACCGCTCCTAGTTTGAACAAATTGTAATCCGCAAAGGTCAACAGACCCTGAAATACGTATCTAAAAACGCAGTAAATGATTGATTATCGGCTTGCTCAATTGCTTTTTGAGCCTGGTAAGACTCTGCCGCTTGTTGCGCTAACCACGACTTTGAGAATTCAGTATAACTGGCTGTCTCATGGCTTTGTTTGTACTTTTGAGCAAGTGAAAGTGCGTAGTGCCCATTATCTAGCCCTGATGCTTTTAACTGCTCAACATAACGCCCTGAATAAGTTAATGACGGATTATGCACCCATGTTGCCATGCGCTTAATAGTGTTTGAGTAATAGTCAACACCGTATGCTTTATCCATCCACTTCGCAACGTCAACGAGCTGGTTAAATATTTCATCGCCCCATGACTCAAGACTGCGCGGCTCATTATTAAAATTAAGCATCAGGCCTTTTTCTCGGCCTTGGTTCACCACTGTATCAAGGTTTTCAGTGCTACGTGCTTGCTCTTGCCAATTCATAGGCGCTGAGTCTTTTAATAAGCAATAGGTTAAAAATACATCTAAAAAGTGTATTTGCTCTAAATCAATGCCAACCTCACTAAATGGGTTAACATCCAATGCACGAATTTCAATATATTCTATACCCGCTCTTAGTAATGCATCGGTGGGTGTTTCACCATTTTTAGCATTACGCTTAGGGCGGATTGGCGAATAAAACTCGTTCTCTATTTGTAGAATATTTTTATTTAGTTGCTTCGGCTCGGCACTCGTATAGTCGTCAATACTGCCATAAATATCTGAAGGCGTATTTATGGCCTTTTTCAACCCTGCAACATACTCATCTAATGAGTTATACATTACACGTAGTGATGACTGAGCACTGTTGGTATAGCCTAGATTACCTAATCGTAGCGCAGTGCCCACTTCTAAGTATAAAGTACCTTTGCCTAGCTTTTTAAACGGTAAGTCGCTTTTACGCCCTTGCAAGAATGAGCTACACAATGCAGGTGACGCGCCAAACATATAGCTAATTAACCACAACTCGCGTTTAAAATTGCGAATTAATGCTAAGTACCCATCAGATATAAAATCTTCAAGTTTTGCGTTGCTTTGCTTTAATGAGTGTAGTGACTGCCATAACGTTTCAGGAAAAGAAATATTAAAGTGCACGCCGGCAATCGCTTGCATCATACTGCCGTAACGGTTCTTTAAACCTTCGCGGTATAAGGTTTTCATTTTACCAACGTTAGAATCGCCAAATTGAGCTAAGACAATATCGTCTTGATGATTTATAAAACACGGCATACTAATTGGCCACAGCAGTTCATCGTCCATATGTTCTAGGGTGAACTTTTGTAGATCTTTCAGTTGTTGTAACGTTTGCGTTGATGACTCGCTAACAGGTGTAATAAACTCAAGTAAGGACTCAGAAAAGTCAGTCGTGATATGTCCGTTGGTAAGCGCACAGCCTACGCCTTCGGGGTGAGCTTGCTTAGAAATAGAACCATCGGGTTTAATTCTTAGTGATTCTCTCTCAATACCGCGCATAATACCTTTAATAGCATGCTGATTATCTGCATTAGATAACGCGTTGAGCGTGTTCTTTAAATTATAAGTTGCCAAAAAAAAGTTTCCTCGAGCCAAGTGGCTTAATCATAAGGTTATGGGGTCTAATTACCTTTACTCAAGATTAAATGAAGAAAAAACTACATGAATTTATTAGATATAGTTTTTTATGAATTTTAAACACGCTTTGTTTCACGCTATAAAAGATAATCTTGCCATTGCCACCAGCAATATACAATTTCTTTTACATATTATTTGCCACAATCCTCTACTGCCCCCAACGCATGATTTCCCCAATACGAAAGAGTGAATCCCTTGCTAAAAGTTTGTCATAATTAAAAAATTCAATTACCCTTAAAATTGATAAAGATCATAAAAATATCAAAAAAAATGCCTTACTACTGCTATTTAAAACTTATCACTAACGTACGTTAGTTTTAGTAATTACAATAGCCATCCTAATAAAGAATGATAAAGAGTTACTATGCGTCGTAATCAAAGCTTAATAGATGAAGAGGTCACCTTTGAAGATCACCAAGAGTTGGTTTCAACGACCGATCTTCGGGGGGTTATTACCTATGCCAATCATGAATTTTGCAGTATTGCTGGCTATGAAATGGATGAACTCATCAATAAAAACCACAATATAGTTCGCCACCCTGATATGCCTAAAGCGGCATTTAAAGAAATGTGGGACACCTTAAAGCAAGGCCATTCGTGGCGAGGTGCTGTAAAGAATTTATGTAAAGACGGCCGTTACTATTGGGTCGATGCATTTGTAACACCTATTTTCGAACATGGCCAATTGATTGGTTATCAGTCTGTGCGTGTAAAACTCTCGCAACGCGCAAAACGTAGAGCGCAGAAACTGTATGCCAAAATTAACGCTAATAAGTCACTATTTAGCTGGCGTGAGCGCACCTCACTCAGACAGGGCTTGAGCGTAGCCGGTGTTTTAGTCTGGTTAGCCAGTGTCGCTATTTGGGGTTCTATGGCGATTGCAGCAGTTAACCTGATAGTGTGTATAATCATTTTAGCATTAAATTATGATGAGCTAATAGCGACACCTGGTACCCTAAAACAGCAAAAAATCGAGGCGGATTCAGTATCTCGTTATGTATTTAGTGGCTCACAGCCTCACAGTATTAGTGATTACCGAGAGCAAATGCTTTGCGCCAAGTTAAAAACGGTACTAGGGCGTGTTAAAGACTCAACCTTGAGTTTTAATACTATTGCCCAAGGCTTAGATCAGCAATCGACGCTAACCGAGCAAGGAATTTCTTCTCAGGGAACTCAGCTTGAGCAAATAGCCACTGCGATGTCGCAAATGAGCACCACGATTGGTGAAATTTCTAATAATACCAATAATACCGCAGATAAAGTAGGGATCACCTATCAAAGCTGCTCTGATATAAAAAATCATATTGCCGATAACAGCAAGATGGTATCTGATTTAGCAGTACAAGTTGAGCAAGCGGCAACCACAGCCACAGGACTTGCCTCTGAGGCCGATAAAATTGGTCAGGTAATGAGTGAAATAGAAGGCATTGCAGAACAAACCAATTTGTTAGCACTTAACGCAGCAATTGAAGCTGCCCGAGCTGGTGAGCATGGTCGAGGTTTTGCGGTGGTCGCTGATGAAGTACGCGCACTGTCTTCACGTACTCAAAACGCCACAGCTCAAATTCACAGCTCAATTAAAGAGATTCAAGATACTTTGTTTAGCTGGTCTAAAATCATGCAGAGCACAAAACAACAAGCCGATGACTGTGTTAACACCACAGGGCAAACACAACAAGAGCTGGATAGTATCTTTACTCAAATTAGTGAAATTTCACAACTTGCTACCGATATTTCAGCCGCCGCAGAGCAACAACAGGTGGTAAGTAGAGATATTGGCAGCAATGTTGAAAAAATTAAAGGTTTGGGGGATGACAATTTACAACTCAGTTATAGCGTAGCGCATGGTGCTGCTGAATTGGTGGAAGGCTCACGAAAAGTAAATGATTTACTGCTTACCTTTAAAGTTTAACAATAAGATTTAAAATCAAACAAGCCGCTGTTAACAGCGGCTTGTTTATTTGTGTAATTAACGACTAGTAAATACTAAGCCTTCTGCATTCGCATCAATAACAATGATAGAACCGGGTTGAAAATCATTATTAAGCAGCTTCTGTGCTAATGGGTTTTCAATGGTCTGTTGTATAGCACGCTTAAGTGGGCGAGCGCCATAAACAGGATCAAAGCCACTGGCTGCAATTCGCTCAAGCGCAGCATCAGTCAATTCCAGTAAATAACCCATCTCTGTTAATCGTTCACGCAGCTTACTTAACTGAATATCAGCAATTTCTTTAATATGACTATGTGCCAACGGATGGAACACTACTGTTTCATCAATACGGTTAATAAATTCAGGCCTAAACTCGTTATGCAGCACACCCATCACTTTATTTTTCAGCTCATCGTAGTCATTATTGCCCGCTTGCTCTTGGATAATATCTGAGCCAAGGTTTGAGGTCATAATAATTACGCTGTTTTTAAAGTCGACAGTACGGCCTTGTCCATCTGTTAAGCGTCCATCATCAAGAACTTGTAATAAAATATTAAACACATCTGGGTGCGCCTTTTCTATTTCATCCAACAAAATAACCGAGTACGGCTTCCGACGAACAGCTTCCGTTAAGTAGCCACCTTCTTCGTAACCTACATAACCGGGAGGCGCACCGACTAAACGCGCAACTGAGTGTTTTTCCATAAACTCAGACATATCAATGCGTACCATGGCACTTTCGGTGTCAAACATATAGCCAGCCAACGCTTTTGTTAACTCTGTTTTACCCACCCCTGTTGGCCCTAAGAATAAAAATGAGCCAATAGGACGATTCGGATCAGCAAGTCCTGCACGCGAACGACGGATGGCATTGGCCACAGCAACCACCGCTTCATCTTGCCCTATCACTTTATTGTGCAATTGCTCTTCCATTTGCAATAGTTTTTCACGTTCACCTTGAAGCATGCGTGCCACCGGAATGCCGGTCCAACGTGATAGAATTTCGGCAATTTCGTCTTCGCCCACTTGGTTTTTAAGTAAGCTCATTTCTTGCATTTCGGCTTGCGATGCTAAATCAAGCTTACGCTCAAGCTCGGGAATACGGCCATATTGCAGCTCTGACATACGCTGTAAATCGCTTGCTCTGCGTGCCACTTCTAAATCAAGTCGTGCCTGTTCAAGCTCTGCTTTAATGACTTGCGTACCTTGCAAAGAGGCTTTTTCAGCATTCCATACTTCATCAAGCTCACGGTATTGCACTTCAAGCTCAGTGATCAGCTCAACCATTTCAGCACGGCGCTTTTGACTGGCCTCGTCTTTTTCTTTAGCCAAGGCGTTATCTTCAATTTTTAACTGAATGATACGACGCTCTAGCTTATCTAAGGCTTCAGGTTTTGAATCAATTTGCAGCCGAATAGATGAGCCCGCTTCATCAATTAAATCAATTGCTTTATCAGGCAATTGGCGATCACTAATATAGCGATGTGATAACTGTGCTGCAGCAACAATTGCCGGATCGGTGATCTCCACTGAATGGTGCAATTCGTAGCGCTCTTTTAGGCCACGTAATATAGCAATAGTGTCTTCAACCGATGGCTCTTCAATTAATACTTTTTGAAAACGACGCTCAAGCGCAGCATCTTTTTCAATGTATTTACGGTATTCATCCAGCGTTGTAGCCCCTACACAATGGAGTTCACCGCGTGCTAGTGCAGGCTTTAACATATTACCCGCATCCATGGCGCCATCACTTTTGCCAGCACCAACAATGGTATGAATTTCATCAATAAACAAAATTACTTGGCCTTCTTCTTTGGCCAACTCATTGAGTACTGATTTTAAACGCTCTTCAAACTCACCGCGGTATTTGGCGCCCGCAACTAATGCACCCAAATCAAGTGAGAGTACGCGTTTATTTTTTAAGCCCTCTGGAACTTCACCATTAATAATACGTTGTGCAAGCCCTTCGGCAATTGCGGTTTTACCCACCCCAGGCTCACCAATTAACACAGGGTTATTTTTGGTGCGACGTTGTAATACTTGGATGGTGCGACGAATTTCATCATCACGGCCAATTACAGGGTCAAGCTTACCTTGCTCTGCCCGCTCAGTTAGATCAATAGTATACTTTTCAAGTGCTTGACGAGTTTCTTCAGCATTAGGGTCATCAACTTTTTGACCACCGCGAATTGCCTCTATAGCAGTTTCAACTTTGTTAGCGGTGATATTAAGTGCTTTAAATACACTGCCAAGCGGTCCTTTATCCTCGCATGCAACTAATACAAACAGTTCGCTTGAGATATATTTATCTTTGCGTTTTTGGGCGTACTTATCACATAAATTAATAAGTGAAACCATGTTGTTTGACAATTGTACATCGCCACCAACACCCTCCACTTTAAATAATTTTTCTATCTCTTGAGAGAGTTTGGTATTGAGCTCGTCAACGCTAATGCCCATTTGTGCAAACAAAGCACGCACACTTGAGCCGCTTTGCTTTAATAAAGCATACATAAGGTGAACGGGTTCAATAAATTGATGATCGCGACCTAGCGCTAATGATTGCGCATCTGAAAGCGCAGACTGAAATTTACTTGTAAATCTATCTAAACGCATGAGGGTTTACCTATAAAAAAACGAATTACTTAATAAATGGGTATGTTAGCGGGTTTGTTCAAGGTATTGAGGGAAAAATAATCACTTAATGGTTATTTACTTGCGCCAGATCAAACTTACCATACGACCGGTTTGGCCATCTCGTCGATAAGAAAAAAACTGATTATCTTGAGAAAAAGTACAGTATTCACCACCACTAATATTCACAACACCCCGTTGGTTTAGCAAAATACGCGCTATATGATAAATATCAGCTAAATATTTATCGTTATTTTGAGGTTTAAACGCGTCGTGCAAAGCAGGATTATTGGCTGTAAATATTGCAACAACCTCTTGGCCGACTTCAAATCGATTAGCCCCTATTGCAGGACCTAACCAAGCATGTAAGTTCGTTGGTGCATGTTTAAAATAGCTAACTGTATTACTAATGATTCCTTGCGCTAACCCTCGCCAACCGGCGTGAATGGCAGCCACTTCTTGGCCATCGCTTGAGGTAAGTAAAATAGGTAAACAGTCAGCGGTCATTATAGCTAAAGGTTGATTGCTTAACTGCGTATAAAGCGCATCCCCCGTCAGAGTTTGTTTAGCGTCAAACCCTTCATCCACTCTAATTACGTCGGCGCTATGAACCTGATTTAACCAAACAGCCGGGTTAGGTAAGTGGGTATTTACATGCGCTCGATTGGTTAATACATCTTGGCGGTTATCACCTACATGCAATCCTAAATTCAAGCTATCAAATGGTGGCTTTGATACGCCTCCATCTCGTGTAGTACTCAATGTGCCTACACCCTGAATAGATTGCCATGTAGCTGATAAGCCAGACATAATTAACTAGCTATGTCTGGATTTGCTTTTGTATCTTCGCGCAATGCTTGAGTCATCTGAACCATATCATCAGGGATAGGTGCTTGCCAGGTCATCATTTCACCGGTAATTGGATGAGCAATGCTTAATTTAACGGCATGCAGCGCTTGACGCTTAAAGCTACGCAGTAACTCAAACAGCTCAGGCGTTGCCCCTTTTGGTGGACGAGGACGGCCGCCATAAGATTGATCGCCAATTAAGGGATGATTTAAGTACGCCATATGCACGCGAATTTGGTGCGTACGTCCGGTTTCAAGGCGTAAACGCAAACGAGTATGAGCACGGAACTTTTCTGCTACACGGTAATGCGTAATCGCAGGTTTACCCATTTCATGAACAGCCATGTGCGTACGCTGAGTTGGATGACGGCCAATCGCTTTTTCAACCATACCACCGGCAGTCATAGTACCATTACATAACGCTTCATATTCACGTGTGAAATTTTCGCGCTTTTGTAAGGCTTTAACCAAATGAGTTTGAGCTTGAATGGTTTTAGCTACAACCATTAAGCCGGTTGTGTCTTTATCAAGACGATGCACTATACCCGCTCGTGGTACGTTAATAATTTCTGGGAAGTGATGAAGTAATGCATTTAACACAGTACCGTCAGGGTTACCTGCACCAGGATGAACTACTAATCCCATTGGTTTATTGATCACTAAAATATCATCGTCTTCATAAACGATGTTTAATTTGATATCTTGTGCTTCGTATTCACGAGGTGCTTCTATTGTTGTTTCAACAGCTACAACTTCACCACCGAGTAATTTTTCACGCGGGGTGTTGAAAATTTCGCCGTCAACGGTGATTTTATCATCTAAAATCCACGTTTTTATCCGTGATCGTGAATAATCAGGGAACAATTGTGCTAATACTTGGTCTAGACGTTTACCACCTAAGTCTGTTGGGACCTCGGCTTGGAGAGATATTTGCTCTGACATTAGTAACTTTACCCAATTTACCAGTGCAAGCTTTGCTTGACTGGGTTAGAATCGCTTTTAATAAAAGCATAACATAATACGCATAGTTTACTCGGTTTTACCCACTTGGCCTAGCCGAAGACATCGAAGGTAACAAATAAAATGATAAATAAAATAGGGAAACGTGCATTCGCCATTGTTTTTTCAGTTTCAGTGCTTAGTTTAGGGGCTTGTTCGTCTGCGCCTGACCAAGAAGACATTCAACGAGTACCAAACAGATCAGCACAAGCTCTATACGAAGATGCAAAACAAACGCTTGATTCTGGTTTATACGCACGTGCAATTGAACTGTTAGCGGCAATTGATTCTCGCTACCCGTTTGGCCCGTTTTCAAAGCAAGTACAGATGGATTTAGTGTACGCACATTACCAATCAGGTAATACAGAGCAGGCACTTGCTACCATTGACCGTTTTATTCGCTTAAACCCAAATCACAAAGATTTAGATTACATGTACTACATGCGTGGCTTGGTTAATATTAAAGCGGATAAAAATGCTTTCCAAGAGTACTTTGGTGTAGATAGAGCAGACAGAGACGCTAAACGTACCCGTGTAGCCTATACCGACCTATCAACCTTAGTTAAACGTTTTCCACAAAGTGATTATGCGCCAGAAGCAAAACGTCGTTTAGTTTGGCTATTAAATCGCATGGCACGTTATGAGCTAAAAGTTGCGACTTACTATTATGAACGTGAAGCTTATTTAGCAGCCGCGAATCGCGGTAAGTTTGTGGTAGAGCATTACTCGCAAAGTAGCTACTTGGATGCGGCATTAGCCATGATGGAAAAAAGCTACGATAAGCTTGGATTAACTGAATTAAGTGAGAATGCAGCGCAAACGCGTAAATTCAATAGCAGAAATAAATGATACGAAAAAGGCGCTACTTTCAAATAAAAGTAGCGCCTTTTTTTACTCAAGACTACGATTATATCGCGTCTTCATCCTCTTCTGCGGTACGAATACGCACAACACGCTCTACCTCAGTAACAAATATTTTACCATCACCAATTTTGCCTGTTTGTGCGGTTTTAACAATCACATCAATAGCGCGTTCCACATCTTCATCACCAAGCACAATATCTAGCTTTACCTTAGGTAAAAAATCAACCATGTACTCTGCGCCACGGTATAGCTCGGTGTGGCCTTTTTGACGTCCAAACCCTTTTACTTCACTTACTGTCATACCCGTAATGCCAACATCAGATAGTGCTTCGCGCACATCATCGAGCTTAAACGGTTTAATGATTGCTTCTATTTTTTTCATATTAGTTACTTTTGAAAGCCTCAGTTGCCTCGATTTTAGACAATCATGAGGTTCATAGCAAACAAAGTGATTGAATAGCACAGGTGAAAAATAATCATGGTATGATTATCCTCATAAATAATGCTTAGCTTAAAACAACTAATTATTGAGATTCATATGAAAACTAAACACCGTGGATTTACCTTATTAGAATTAATGGTCACCGTGGCCATTGTTGGCATTATTGCCACTATTGCTTTGTGGAACAGTGGCGATATGCTGGAAGAAAACCGTGGGGAAAACTTTTTATTGGAACTAAAGCGCAATATTAGTTATGCACGTTCACAAGCAGCCAGTACTGACGAAATAGTCATTGTATGTGCAGCCTCAAAAACAAAAGTAAAAAACAATGACGATACTCTTACATGCACGGATGGATGGGATGTTGATAAAATAGTAATCACCTTCATCGATGCAAATAATGATGGTCAATATGATAAGGCAACAGATAGCCTTATTAGAGTAATGGAAGAAATTAGTCCCAATGATCGTATTTCATTTGCAGATAACAGTATACGATTTAATTCCAGCGGACGTATTACCACAACACCAGGCAATTTTATTTTTTGCCCTAATAATGGCACTGAAAATAATAAGGCTTTAACGCTAGCACTATCAGGAACCGCCTTTTATGTTGGCGACACCAAAAGCAGTTGTTAATCGCTATTTTGTAATTTGCTAATTATTGTCTAAACTTTAATCATGGACGGATAAATCAAGGCTTCAGGGATGAGGTTAAATACAGGTTATCACCCACATAGTGGCTTCACACTAATTGAGCTCATGGTAGCAATTGTGGTTTTTGTGATCGTAGCGCAAATTTCACTCTGGTTTTTTGCCGACTTTTTAGCGAAAAACCGAGCTGACAATCAAATCTCTTTACTACACCGAAATATTAATTTTGCACGCCTTTACGCTATAGAACATGACAGCTACGTAACGCTGTGCGCTTTAAAAGATAAACAGTGTTCAGAGGGTGAGTGGCACACGGGTGTGTCTCTTTTTATTGATAATGACAGGTCAACATCACTTGATGATGATGAACTGTTAATTAGTACTTTTGAGTATACTCATAATGCCGATACGTTAGAGTATCCTCGTACCGCCATTACTTTTAGGCCTGATGGCTCGTTAAATGGATTTCAGAACGGCACTTTCGTGTATTGCCCAAATAGTGATAAAGCAAGCCTTGAGGGGCTTGCTTTGTCTATTAGTCAAACAGGTCGAATAAGAATAAAATCTACCAACAAATGCCAACAATAAGCGCTGTGTTTATCGACCCCAGCAATAGTTAATGTCGGTATCGCCTTTACTACCTGTTGCTCCTTTTAAACCTACATCATTAATGGTTAATGACGTACAATCAGCATCACCTTTTACAGCGCCTGCAATCGGCTTGGCGGTGACAGTAAATGCATTATTATCAACCACTTTAATTGTTAGTTCAAAACTACCATTTTCAGTTTTACTATTTATCCCTAAGTCATCAAACGAGGCTGTATAAGCACGGTTATCAACAAAATACTGTTCTTGCTTGTTTGCCGCATCTAAAAGCGCTGATGCGGCCTCTGCACGTGATGCCCTTTTTACATACTCACTGTAATTAGGCACTGCAATTGCGGCGATAATGCCAACAATGGCCACGGCTATCATTAATTCAATTAAGGTAAATCCTTGTTGTTTTTTACTCATTAATAATCCCTAATTACCCTCGTCATTTTCTTCACGTTTATAAATATAAGTCTGCTGTGTTCTAAAGCCAAAACCAACGGAGTCATCGTTTACCAACTGGATTTTTTTATCTACAACTTTTAAGCCTGGTCCCGTTATTTCTAGCGGCTTTAACGGGTTCGCTGTTTCACTGCCATTAATACCTGGACCAATCAGGTAAAACTGACTTTTTACATTTTCATTGGTATTGTCATCACACTTACCGTCGCTATTTCCATCAGCACAGCTATCACCAAAATAAAGCTGAGGCGTATCTGGCATCTCGTAACTTGTTTTAAATTTTAAGTTGTCATACACCTTAGTGCCATAATGTAAGTGAAACGCATAGAGCGAGCCGCCACCTGCACCTAATGAACATTGGTTACTCGAAGCCCCAGTAGAGCCAGGTGTAAACGAAGTGAAATAAGCCACACCGCCAACAACAGTTGCCGCTGCGAGTGATTTTTCACCGCTATTTAATTTATAACGCCATCCTTTAAAGTCATTAGATAGCTGGGCTTCTAATGCATTAAAGTCGCCCACATTATTCAGCGCTTTGCCAAATAAGTCTTCGTTCATTGACATTAAATCATTCGGCACAATTGCAGCGGGTGCATTATTTTTGAATGATTTAGTGATGGTATTCTCATCCCTAACCATAAATAGCTGATCAGCACTGCTACTGTTTAAAGGGTTTGAGCGATTACCACTACCAATAAGTACCGCATCATAGGGTGTATCTAAGCGTGAAGTTACCCCTTTACTAATAGTCACTTTACTAAACACGGTTCTTGCCACTACCGGCTTATAAAAGAAACGTCTGTCGGTATCAGCACCTAACTCAGCGAGTTTGTAATGACTAAATGCATTAGTGCTGGTTCCAGGCATATCTATACGCCACACCCCGCCACCAGTATCGGCAGCATAAATTCTGTCAATATAACCATCATAATCTGAATCGAGTAAACTAACGTCAGCAGCAATACTGTGCTTGCCTTTAAAAGCATTATCACTTCTAAGTGACCATACTTTCTCACCGGTTTTAGCTTTTACAATATAAACATCTCGACCCATTGTATCGGCATCTCGAGTGTTGTCTTTACTGGTATCGTAGCCTGCGCCAAATACCAGTAAAGGCTCATCACCCCATGCTTTAATGTAAGCTATTTGTGGTTTAGACCATGTTTGCCCTAATTCCTCAAAACCTTTATCGCCACCTTTAATTGGACTCTTCCACAGTTTTTTAGGGTTATCTGGATTAGAAATATCAAAAGCATAATAATTACGACCACCACGGCGCATACCGGCTATAGCCCACACTTCATCTCCGCTGCTGGCATTGATAGTGCCATCATTTAGGCCTTCACTATTTAAACTTTTATTGTTGAAATAAACACTAATAGGTCCGTCCATCCCATATTCTTTGCCTTTTTCCTTTGAACGCAAAGGGTTAAGAATTGAGTACAGGGCTGAGGGGATAAATGCCCAACTTTCTTCTACCTTATTATTTTTGCTATCGTCTTTGAACATATGCAAAAACCCTGCATTTGTCCCTATTAGAATGCGTACATCATTATTACCATAATCGATAGCCAACGGTTTAGAATGTAACGGATCGCCAAATATGTCGTTGCGTTTGTCCTGTGAAGAGCCATCGCCATCTTCATCGTCAACATCAATACCACGAGCCCAATTTATTGTGCTTTCAAGCTGAACATCACTAACAAGCAAATCATCTACTGATGGCTTATTCTTTTGCTTATTAACAATGTTGAAGACTTCACTTATCGTATCGTAATCAAAATTAATTAGCTGTCCTGATGGGCCATCAGAAAATAATTTTCGCTCTTTGCTGCTGCTAGCAAGCGCGGCATTCACGCCCCCTTGTTTTACAGCATTACCATCTGCTGCACTATCAGCATCTGGCCAAAAGGTATGCGCGTTTTTATCGATTAGACCGTTGCTATCAAGTGCTTTTACGCCTTTGGTATCGACTATTTTATTACCTGATACTTCTAGCTTTTTCAAGTTACCTTGCCAACGAGTACCAATTTCGGGATAAAACATTGTGAAGTAAATTGCGTTTTTACTGCGTGTTTGGTCAACGTTATTACTGGCAAACGACGGTGAAGTAAATGAGCTGTTTTCTTCTCGTATTTGTGAAATTGTTTGATTTAACGCCTTAGAAAGTTCATCGGCTGTATCAGCATGAAGGTACTTACCTCCACCCACTCTGGCTGTCATATCGAGGAGATCTTTACCACCTTGACTCATGCCCGTACCAAAACCAATGGTATATACTCTCGCGGTATCAACTATGTCTGGCGTTTCAGAGAACAAATCAACTTGCGTTTGTTTGGTACCGTGTAAAATTTTTGCTAGGGCAACTAAGTAACTATTTTTGTACTCACCTGACTCAAAAGGAATAGCATCAATAAAAATTGAGTTATGTAGCTTTTTTATATTACTGTTTCTGTCGCTATCGTTACTTGGGTCGCCGTCAGTCATTAAGATCACATTAATCGAGTTATCACAACGCAGCAATTCTTTGTTGCCTTTATCATCTTTTCGAAATGGTGATTTGTAGTACTTGTTGTTATCTACAGCTTTGTCACGGTCCTGAATACCGTCTGCGAAGTCTATTTGTTGGCCTGTCATGTAGAGATAGGCTTCCCATAATGTTTCCGTAATTGGTGTCGCGCCATCAGCGGGCAAATCATCAACTGCTTTTAATATTTTTGTATTGTTACTGTGAATACGCGACAACACATAGCCGCCATCACTGCCTGCAAATCGCATCAAACCAAAATCAACATCCTTGTTACTGTTAACTAAATTCTTCACTGCATTTTGGGCAACATTTAAGCGATTATCATCACACAATATCCATCGTCTTTTTCTGTTGTCATAACCACAATTATTACCAGTCAAAGTAGAAAAAGCCATACTGCCGGAAGTATCAAACACAAACAAAACACGTGCATTTTCATCTGTTTGAACATTATGGTTAACGTATAACTCTATATCTTCGGCTACTGCAGGTGCGCTCGCAGCTAAGCCAAGTAACACAGGTAACATATTCTTTAATTTAAATTTCATCTTAAATACCTTTACTTATACTAGCCATCTCTTGAGCGACACCGGTTACTATAGTGATTTGGTGTTTACTTTTAGAGCCATAGTCTATGGTTGTTGATACCTGAACCATATTGCAGGAGATCCCCGTCGTAAAATTAAAGCGTCTAGGACACTTTAAATCAAGCATGCCGTTATTTAAATTAACCATATTGCTTGTCATATCATTACGGTTAGCAATTTCGATACCGCTATCTGTGACTTCATCGGGAGTCAAAAAGAACTGATTAGCAGCCCCTTTACTTACCTCATCAGCAATAATCCGCTGTACTTCACCAATTAATTGATTTTCAGCGACTTCACGTTCCTGTGCGGCATTAGTGATCTTAATATCAATACTACTGCTGCTCATTAAAGTTACCGCAATCCCTGTCACAGCTATCACCATAATAAGTGCCGTAATAAGCACAACACCCTGTTGCTTACTCCTCGTAGGGCTTAAATGCGCCATAAATTCGATCCTGCATTGTTTAAACGTATTGTTGTAGTAAAAACAGTACGTCTGAAATTGTCTGAAAACGTTAACGTTCGGCTGTTAGCATCTTCACCAAGAATATAGGTTTGGTTTTTTATAGAAATCCCAGGATCTGGCTGTAATGCTCTGATCAATAAAAAAACTTGAACGGTTAAAACACCTTTTTGATTTTCCCACTGTGCAATACTCATATCATCAATGCTTCTGTATGTATCTACACGGCTATCACTAGTGGTATCTAAACCAAACACAAAGCGCATATTCTCGACGCCTTCCATAATGGTTTCCGTTGTCATCGAATTTCCGACCAAGCGTTTTCGCATTAATGCAGGAACCGTAATACTTTTATTATTTACTGTATAAGTTTGCTCTGAAATATAGTAACTATGATGGCTATACGGCCAAATACTGGCATTAAGATTCACAGTAGCCGGGTCAATAACACCGCGAACAAAACGAGCACTTTCTTGCTCAGCAATAAAATAGTTTTCATCACTTTGGGTTTGATTGGCACCCGCTTCTACCTGTAGTTGACGACCTTGCAAAAACTTTACTTGTAAAATGTCAGTTCCTGCTAGCGGATTATTAATACAGCTAAGCTCACTTGAATCTACTGCTACCTTGGCAAATAGACCTTTAAAGTTGCTACTACTCGCTAAATTAGGGAAGCTACCATTGTTATCACCTTCAGAGCAATCACCTGTTGGGCTTGCTAATGTGGTGGTATTTATAGCGGTAAATGAATCATCATAAAAAGTCCCCCAAAAACCAACTTGTTCAATATCTCGTTGCATAATGTTAATGGCTAAGCGACCTGATTCTTGTAACTCGCCTATGGTCATAGTGTCTTTGGTGGTCACTTTCATGCCAATATAAGTAAACATCACACCACCGAGGATCAAGCCACCAATAAAAAGTGAAATCATCATTTCAACTAGGGTAAATCCGGCTTGCTTCATTTTAACTCCTGACATAAACATAACTGTTTAACACCACCAAACGGCGTTTTTTATCTGCTACGCCACAGCTAATATTTCCAGTAGCCTCACTCGCTTTAAATTCTTGGCGCCCCTGCCAGGTTACAATTACTTCAACATTAAATGCATTACCTGCAGCACTGGCAACAGCTGTAGGGTTAATACATACCGAGGCATCATCTAATGAGCCTGTATTTTCGCGAGCACGAATAGCACGCTTCCACTGCTCAATATCTAAGGCAGCAATTTGTGCATTAGTGCAAGAGTTTGTAAAACACGTATTTGATGAGTTCTTGCCAGTATCACTATTAAAGTCAACATCATAAAGAGTCGCTAGTTGCGGTGTGTCATTAGCGCGTATTCGTTGAATAATATCATTGCCAAGTGCCACGGCTGCTGCACGTTGCATTGAGTCAAAGCTCGCTTGCTTTGCTTTAGCTTGCAAGGCAACTGCGCCTAATAAACCAAAACTGAGAATAATAAAGGCGATGAGCACTTCTATAAGTGTAAAACCTTTTGAAAATTTAATCTGGTGTGCAAACATAAGGTAGCCAAAAAATGTTGATTGGTGTAATTGTATACATTTACGAAACATATTCAATAAACAACCGCTCGCACAATGAAATAGTTGGCTATTACTATAATCAGCGTTTAAGTACTGTATTTTGGGGTATTTCGCTGTTTTTCCATCTGTAAAACATTTTGAAAAACAGTAAAAAGCGTTTAAGCCTCAAAGAGATAAAAATTAGTAAGGATGGAATCCGGTTATAGACTTGTTTAATGAAAAAGTAAATGGCGCTTTTATTTAGCTCAAAGCCATAAACCAAACAGAAGCACGCATTGAAATGGAAGTGGTTTATTTTATTGCTATTTTTAGGAATATTAAAAATAACAAAAAATATTAAAAAAATGATTAAAAAGGCTGAATGAAAGTAATCCAGTGCGTGTCAGTTACCAATTCATTCAGCTTTTTCATCATTTAAAAAATTAACGCAGCTCTACTGGTACAGCAAAAACGATGTTTTCTTCTTCACCTGGATTCTCAATTACTTGCTTGCCACCTAGCTCTTTTAATCGAGTAATCACTTGCTGAACTAATACTTCAGGAGCTGAGGCGCCGGCAGTCACACCCACACTGTTGATACCATCAAACCATGATGCTTCAACATTACTAGCATCATCAATTAAATAGGCTTGCGTACCCATTTTATCAGCAAGTTCCCGTAAACGATTAGAGTTGGAACTATTTTTAGCACCCACAACCAATAGCACATCCACTTTATCAGCTAAATCACGAACCGCATCTTGACGGTTTTGCGTTGCATAACAAATATCGTCTTTACGTGGGCCATCGATAGCAGGAAATTTACTACGTAAAGCATCAATCACATCTGCAGTGTCATCTACTGATAAAGTTGTTTGACTGCAGTAAAAAAGGTTAT
This sequence comes from Pseudoalteromonas sp. DL-6, assembly GCF_004328665.1. Classification (NCBI taxonomy): domain Bacteria; kingdom Pseudomonadati; phylum Pseudomonadota; class Gammaproteobacteria; order Alteromonadales; family Pseudoalteromonadaceae; genus Pseudoalteromonas; species Pseudoalteromonas sp. DL-6. The sequence goes on along the minus strand of NZ_CP019770.1, from coordinate 1,022,348 downwards.
CTGCATTTTTCACATCAAGCTTTAATACATCATCAACCGTTTCAACAAGGTAAATACCACCTTGTTCGTTATCGTATTGACCCATGGTACCCTCAACTTCAGGGTGTCCGTGGTGGCCAATTAAGATGCATTCAATACCTTTTTTACTAGCACGAGTTACTTCCATATGCACTTTAGTCACTAACGGACAGGTTGCATCAAATACTTTTAACTCTCGGCGTTTAGCCTCTGAGCGAACAGCCTGAGATACACCATGAGCACTAAAAATAACAATGCTGTCATCAGGAACCTGATCTAGTTCTTCGACAAATACGGCGCCGCGATTTTTTAAGCCATCAACCACATAACGGTTATGCACCACTTCGTGTCGCACATAGATTGGTTTTTCAAAAATATCTAAAGCGCGCTCAACAATACTGATTGCGCGGTCAACACCAGCGCAAAAGCCTCGTGGATTAGCTAATAATATTTCCATTAACCCTGCACCTCAATAATATCAACTTCAAACGTTAAACGCTGACCCGCTAATGGGTGGTTAAAATCGATAGTGACTGACTCACCTTGCACTTCACGCACCAAACCAGGAAGCTCAGTACCATCAGGTTGAGTAAAAGCAATAATCGCACCTACTTTAGCCGGTGTTTCTGCACCAAACTTACTACGATCTACATAATAAATATTATCTGGGTTTGGTTGACCAAAAGCATCTTCAGGCTCAAGCTCAAATGTTTTGCTTTCACCCGCGGTTAGGCCAAGCAAACATTTTTCAAAGTTAGCGGTTAAACTGCCATCACCCATAGTGAGCTTAGCAGGTTTGTTATGCACTTTTGTTGAGTCAGCGGCAGAGCCATCTTCTAGTTTAATAGAAAAATGAAAAATAACGTCTGAGTTTTCACCAATTACAGCTTGGCTCATGCTTTATGCTCCTTTGGTTCTTCGCCTGTAAAGGCGTCAAATAGTAATAACGCAGCGCCTACACAAATAGCACAATCTGCAATATTAAATACGGGGAAATGTGAGTCTTCGTAAAACACATGTAAAAAGTCAATAACGTAACCATAAGCAACACGGTCGTATAAGTTACCAATAGCACCCGCTAACACTAACGAGTATGCACCGCACAATACTTTATTAGACGCAGGAAGGCGCTTTAACCACCATACCAACAAACAACTAATTGCAATTGCTATTACACTTAAAAACCAACGTTGCCAGCCACCCGCTTCGCTTAAAAAGCTGTAAGCTGCACCGTAATTATGTACATAAGTGATACTAAAAACAGGCAGTAGATTAATTGACTCACCATAGGCCATGGTGTTTACAACCAGTGTTTTACTGGCAAAGTCTATTACTAGTAGTAATAGACTCAACCAAAGCCACACTAAACCACTTTTTTGGGCTAGTTTGCTCACTAAAAACAACTCCTAAGCGAATTGACGCTTTTCACCTTCACCGTCAACGTTACTAACACAACGACCACAGATTTCAGGGTGCGCAGGCTCAACGCCTACATCTTCACTATAATGCCAGCAACGCTCACACTTTTTAGCATCAGTTGCTGATACGCTAATGTATAAACCTTCAATTTCGGTTGCTTGTGAGTCTGCAGGCTGGCTCTCTACTTCAGTAACATTTACAGCTGAAGTAAGTAACACAAAGCGAAGTTCATCACCTAGTGCAGCCAGTTTTGTAGCAAGTTCTTTACTTGCAAAAAGATTAACCGTTGCTTGTAATGTAGCGCCAATCACTTCTTCTTTACGTGCAGCTTCTAGCAGACGGTTCACTTCGTCACGCACATTTAAAATAGCTTGCCAATCTTCATTACTAAACTTGGTCGTAGTTGGCGCTTGTAAGCCCTCATACCAAGTTGAAGTAAATACATAGTCGCTGCGCTCACCTGGAAGTGCTTCCCAAATTTCTTGTGCTGTAAAGCTCATGATTGGTGCCATCCAACGCGTCATTGCTTCAGCAATGTGGTACAGCGCGGTTTGACAAGAACGACGTGCATGACTGTCACTTTTTGCCGTGTACTGACGATCTTTTATAACGTCTAAGTAGAACGAACCAAGCTCACCGGTACAGAAGTTCATTAACTTTTGCGTCACTAATAGCATTTGGTAGCTATCGTACGCCGCTAAAATGTCATCTTGTAACTGTGCAGCACGCCCTACAATCCACTTATCAAGCTCAACCATATCATCCACAGCAACTTGATCTGTTTTTGGATCAAAACCACTAAGGTTAGCAAGCAAATAACGGCTGGTGTTACGAATACGGCGGTAGCGATCTGCTGAACGTTTGAATATTTCATCTGATACCGTCATTTCTGCCGTGTAATCAGTTGATGCTACCCATAAACGTAAAATATCAGCGCCTAGTTTATTCATCACGTTTTGTGGTGAAATAACATTACCTAATGACTTAGACATTTTGCGGCCATTTTCATCAACCGTAAAGCCATGCGTAAGCACTTGCTTGTAAGGTGCATGACCATTAATTGCCACTGAGGTCATCATTGATGACATAAACCAACCACGGTGTTGATCTGAACCCTCTAGGTATAAATCAGCAGGACCGGTTAAATCTTCACGCGCATCAACAACACAGGCATGCGTTACACCTGAGTCAAACCACACGTCCAGTGTGTCTTGCACTTTCATGTATTGTTGTGCGTCTTCTTCACCTAGTAAAGTAGCTGGCTCTAGGTCATACCATGCTTGAATACCTGACTTTTCAACAAGCGCTGCTGCTTGTTCAATCAGCTCTTGAGTATTTGGGTGTAATGCACCCGTGTCTTTATCAACAAACAATGCAATAGGAACACCCCACGTACGTTGACGTGAAATACACCAATCAGGGCGGCCTTCAACCATGTTAGCAATACGGCTTTCGCCCCATTCAGGTAACCACTGAGTATTTTTAATTTCAGCCAGTGAATCTTGGCGCAAGTTAGCCTGATCCATGCTAACAAACCATTGTGGTGTGGCACGGAAAATAATAGGTGTTTTATGGCGCCAGCAATGTGGGTAGCTGTGCGTTAATGCATGATGATGCATTAGGGCATTATTTTCTTTTAATACCTCAATTACACTCGCATTGGCTTTAAACACATGTTGACCGGCAAATAATTCAGTATCAGGTAAGTAAACACCGTTTGCGCCAACAGGGTTAGCTACTTCAAGGTTGTACTCAAGACCAGCCACGAAATCTTCTTGACCATGACCTGGTGCAGTATGCACGATGCCCGTACCTGAATCAGTTGTTACGTGCTCTGCAACAATAACAGGAACATTAAAGTCATAAAAAGGGTGTGCTACGGTTAAGTTTTCAAGTGCTGCGCCTTTAACATAGCCAAGGATATGGAAATGGTTAAAGCCAAAACGATCCATCGCATCTTTAACCAGCTCAGAGCCAATAATAAGACGTTGCTGAACGCCTTCATCTTCTACTTGTACTAGCGCGTATTCTAAATCAGCATGCACAGCTACCGCACGGTTCGCAGGTAAAGTCCATGGTGTCGTAGTCCAAATAACGGTTCCTACGCTACCTGTTCCTGTATGGCCAGCCGCTAAATCAAATGCGTTAACTACCGCATCTTGATCTGTAAAAGTAAAACGCACATCAATAGCTGGAGACTGTTTATCTTGGTATTCAACTTCTGCCTCAGCTAATGCTGAGCCACAATCTGTACACCAATGCACAGGCTTAGCGCCTTTATGAAGGTGACCATTTTTTATAATGCGGCCCAGTACACGAATGGCATTAGCTTCAAAGTCGAAGTTCATGGTTAGGTAAGGTTTATCCCAATCACCAAAAACGCCTAAACGTTTAAAGTCTACTTTTTGGCCTTCCACTTGCTTTTTAGCATAGGCACGACATTTCTCACGAAACTCTGCCGCAGTTACCTTAACACCGGGTTTACCGACTTTTTTCTCAACCATTAACTCGATTGGTAAACCATGACAGTCCCAACCTGGTACGTATGGCGCATCAAAGTCTGATAAGGTTTTAGACTTAACAATAATATCTTTTAATATTTTATTTACTGAGTGGCCTAAATGGATATCGCCGTTTGCATACGGAGGGCCGTCATGCAAAATGAAAGTTTTTTTACCTTTCTTCGCGCTGCGAATTTGACCGTATAGGTCGTCTTCATACCATGCTTTAAGCATTTTTGGTTCACGTTGTGCCAAATTGCCACGCATTGGAAACATTGTTTCCGGTAAATTCAAAGTATGTTTGTAGTCGCTCATTAATCCTACTTTCCGTTTCTATCGGCTACCTAATTTAAACCAAAACACTGCTTAGCGGCGGCAACATCGGTTGCTATTTGTGCCGTCAGTTGTGTTAATGTCTCGAATTTTTTCTCATTGCGGAGTTTTTCAATTAGCTCCACATGCATAAATTGTCCATAAATATCTTGTGCAAAATCAAAAAGATGAACTTCTAATAAGGCACGAGTTCCATTAAACGTGGGTTTGTTTCCAATGTTAGCCACCCCAAAAACTTGCTTTCCTGCGATCATCACTTGAACCGCAAATACACCATTGACCGGACAAACTTGACGTTTTAGCGCAATATTTGCCGTTCTAAAACCCAGTTCGCGGCCTTTCTTCCAGCCATGAATAACACGTCCAGATATTGCATAATTATGCCCAAGCATAACTTTTGCACTAACTAGGTCACCTTCAGCAAGCGCTTCTCGTATCAAGGTGCTGCTTACTCTAGCATTTAATTGCCTAAAGCTGGCAGTGCTTTTAACACTCATTCCCGCTTGGGTGCCCATAGTTGCCAATAGACTAAAGTTACCTTGGCGCTGTTTACCAAACCTAAAATCATCACCAACCGTTAATGCTTTAACGCCCAGCTTTTTAATTAAAATATCGCTAACAAACTGCTCGGCATGCATGTTTGCAAAAGCCTGATTAAAGCTAATACAAATAACGCGTTCAATTCCTAAGTTACTCAATAAGCGTAGTTTATCACGCAGTCGAGTCAGCCTAGCCGGAGCGTTACTCTTTGCAAAAAACTCTTGTGGCTGAGGCTCAAATAACATTACGGTGCTGGGTAAATTATTTTCTTTTGCATCAGCTAAAAGCCCTTTTAATACGGCAGCATGACCCAAATGAACACCATCAAAATTACCAATGGTCAGCACACAACCAAAGTGTTGTGGGCGTATATTGTGTATACCTCTAATTAACTCCATGCCACCTAATGCCTTTTTCAGCGAGCGATAAAATGCGACCTCGGGCCGCAGAGTGTCCGATTATAATCTTTTTTTTAATTTGATTCAGTAATTGCTACACTTTTTATCGTATTTAGTCTAACACCCATCAAAAACAACATAAAAAAGTAACTAACCATCGCAATAATTAATAACACAACCAATAACATAACTTGTTCGCTAAAGTGCCAACTAACCCAGTCATATTGTCTACTGGTAAACCAAACCAATGCGCCCATCGTTACACTTGCCAACAAGCACTTCAAAGTGAAGTAGCCACTCATGCTGGAAAACTGATAAACATTCTCTTTTTTTAGTTGTCGGTAAAGTAAATAAGCATTACAGCTGGCTGACATTGAGGTTGCCAGTGCCAAGCCTAAATAGCCAATAAATGGCGCTAACATAATGTTAAACACCATATTTAGTACCAAAGTAATAATACCAATGCGTACCGGTGTTTTAGTATCTTGGCGAGAATAAAACCCTGGCGCGAGCACTTTAATTAACATAAAGCTGACTAATCCCACTGAGTAAGCAACAACCCCCAAGCTCACCGCCTTAACATGATCAATACCCGCTTCTTTGAAAGCGCCATGATCAAACAGCACGGTAATAATAAGTGGGCTTATAATCATCAATCCTATCATTGCTGGAAGCCCTAAAAAAATCACAAACCTCACTCCCCAATCTAGGGTATGTTGAAAGTCGCTACTTTTTTTACTGCTGTGTAATTTTGACAGCGCAGGTAAAATAACCGTCGCAATACCAATGCCAAATAAACCAAGTGGGAATTCAATCAGTCTATCTGAGTAATACAGCCAAGCGATAGAGCCTGTCATCAATAATGAAGCTATTACCGTATCGAGTAATAAGTTAATTTGACTAATTGATACACCAAATAAGGCTGGGAGCATTAACTTGCGTACTTTTTTCACATTTTCATCTTGCCAACCCCAGCGCGGGCGCGCTAGCATTTTTGCTTTATACAAAAACGGCAGTTGAAATAATAGCTGTACCACGCCTCCTAAAAACACGCCAACAGCTAACGCATAAGCGCCTACAGAAAACTGATCATGTAATAAAATGGCACAACTAATAATAGATACATTGAGTAAAACCGGGGTAAAAGCCGCAACGGCAAAACGATTATAAACGTTCATCACAGCGCCACTGAGCGCCACAAGGCTTACAAAAAACAAATAAGGAAAAGTGAGTTTTAATAGCGAACTGGCAAGCTCAAACTTTTCTGCGTCAGGGCCACCTTGCCACCAATCAATAAACCAACCAGTGCCGAATAAAGCAGCAATAACAGGTGACGCTATCACACCAAAGAGCGTCACTATCAGTAAAATAGTGCCTAACGTGCCGGCGGCTTGGGCAACAAATATTCTGACCTTCTCATCGCCTTGCTGCTGTTTAATTTCACTTAATACCGGTACAAATGCTTGCGCAAAAGCCCCTTCGGCAAATAAACGGCGTAAAAAATTAGGAATACGGTTAGCAAATAAAAATACATCGGCCGCAGCGCCTGCGCCCAACAAGTTAGCTACGACGGCATCTCGTACTAGCCCTAAAATACGCGAGATCATTGTCATTGCACTTACAATCATCCCAGAACGAAACAAACCTTTTGACACTATGAATCCATATTAAAAATCAGCAATTAAGTTAATTATGCCATAGTCTTTTTTATAAATCGCTTTAAAGCACTAGGCTGGAGCCCCTTGCTTTGTTACAATAGCGCTATTAACTGCTAAAGCGGCAAATTGATGTTCGTTATAAGGAGCAGTTTTTCTTGGATTGTTAAAATTAAATTGACATTCATGATAAAAACAGGCATATTCCACGGCCTTTAATTTAAGCTTTATTTAAGATTGTTAGGAGCAAACCTTGGCTAACATCAAGTCTGCAAAAAAACGCGCTATCACAAGCGAAAAAAACCGTCAGCACAACGCAAGCCGTCGTTCAATGATGCGTACTTACTTCAAAAAAGTAATCGTAGCTATTGAAGCTGGCGATAAAGAAGCTGCACAGCAAGCTTTTTCTGTTGCTACACCTATCCTAGACCGTTACGCAACTAAGGGTCTAATCCACAAAAACAAAGCTGCTCGTCATAAGAGCCGTTTAGCTGCTAAAATTAAAGCGCTATAATTTGTTTTTGCAAGATTAAAAAAACCGGCTTTTGCCGGTTTTTTTTTGCCCAAAATAAATGCGCCCCTTAAACGTTATCCAGCTCTGGATAAAACTTTTTCAGCATCGCCGCAATTTTCTTTGGAGAAAAGGGCTTAACCACAAATCCTTTTGCCCCTCTATCTATCGCATCTTTCACATTTTCAACGCCTGAATGCGCCGACACCATCACCACGTTTGTCTCTGGTGATAACTCATTAATTTGCGCAATAAGCTCTTTACCGTCGCCATCAGGTAGCTCTATATCTAAAAATATAATATTAAAATTGGCTGCACGACACTCGCTAATACACTGCGCGGCCGTTGACGCCTCTTTTACATTCTCTATCCCTAAATGCATCAGGGTTTGACTCAAAAAGCTACGCACAGTGCTAACATCATCAACAATCAAAATAGATAGCTGCGTATTCATATATAATCCTTATAGGCTAAAGCCATGTCTGCGAAATTGGTGATTTGCTTAAAATACAAATATTTACTTTATTATAGAGAGCTAAGCTAAAAAGGCCAGATTTGCTTTATGTCGAAAACCACAAAAAAGAGTCGCCGCAAAAAAAATAAAACGATTACTGTTAAACCTACACCCACTAATAAGCTTGCAAACCTTGGCTCACAATTAAAGCCGCAATCAAAGAACACTAAGCGTGGTATCAAGCTGACCCTGTTTTTTCTTTTCACGATATCATTACTTATACTTGTTTTAGTGCCAAAGCCAAGCTTACTTACTTATAAAAAATCGTCTATGGTGAGCCAAAGTGTGTATTGGCCAGGGGGATTTTCAAGCGAACCAAAGCTAATGGACTCAACCCTACATCCGCGACTTGATACGCAGCGAAGAACACTTTATTTATGTATTGATTTACAGCAACCGCAAAGCTGCCAAAAATACCGAATTATTGCTGAAGAGGGAATATTTTCAGTATTACTCACTTACTTTTAACATTAAAAAAACTAATCTGAAAATTTAAAATTACTTGGTTGAAAGCTGTGCAAAAGATCAACATAATGGCGCTCCTTTTTTCAACAACTGAACTATTGAAACGACCATGCTAAACGAGCTAGATTGGCTTTTAAATACATTACTACTTGCACTAGGTTTAGGTGCATTCTTTATTAACCAACTGACACTGCTTCGCGTTGCTGCGATTAGTGCCTGTGGTTTGTTATTCCTATCATTTAGCTTAGATCTTATGTCGTCGAGTATTATTTCAAATATGAGTTTAGTTTTGATCAACACATTTTACTTGTTCAAAGTTTATACATTTGGGCAATTTACTGTATCTCAACACTAATTACTTCCCCTTAGAATATTTTATAGCCCAGTTTATCTGGGCTTTTTTTATTCCACAGCTTTAAAAATCTTGGGTCTTAGTTTGAACTAAGTTAAAATTTATCTCGTATTAGCCTAATTTGAGATAAGCCCATGCCGTTGTCAGATTTCGATTTATTCTTATCCTCTATGGAGGATGTTACCCCTATCAGTCATGACACCGTGACATTACCATCTAAAAGCCATAAAACGGTTATCGCACAGCAAGAAAAAAACAAAGCTGCACAATCAAATTTAAACAGTGAACAATTTAATCCGTTAGATGAACCACTTGAATTGCTCGACCCACTCGCCATATTAAGCTTTAAACGAGATGGCGTGCAAAGCCCGGTTTTTAAAAATGTAAGATTAGCTAAATATCAGCTCGATGCGACGTTAGATTTACACGGGCAACTTTTAAAAAATGCCCATGCTTCGTTGCAGGCCTTTATTAAAGATTGCCACAATCGCAATATAAGAATGGTTCTTGTTCGTCATGGAATAGGCATTAAAAATAAAGCCAAACCGGGTATTTTAAAAAGTTACGTAAATCAGTGGCTGCAAACAATTCCTTGTGTTTTAGCATTTCACACTGCACTCAGGCAGCATGGAGGAAGTGGGGCAACATATGTCTTACTAAAGAAGAGTGATGATAAAAAGCATCAAAACAGAGAAATTCACAGCAAGCGCAGTTAAATCTTGCTGTGCTAATAAGGGTTAGTTAAGCATCAACGCTGCCGCATTAGCTTGATTAAACCACGCAGATATTCCTAAAATAATGATAGATACAACCACAATGCTAATTTTTGCGCCCCCTTGATTGGGTTTCATAATTCATCCTATTTATTATTTTTGTTAGAACAGCTTTTAACAATAGTAAAAATTACAAATGTTAACAAGCTGTTTCTGTTAAAAATTAAACAAATTTTAATCCTTGAAGGCCAATAACTCTAAATTAATAACCTTGCTGCTTATTAATACAATTTATTAATGGTTGTCTCGCTTTCAAACGCAAAATATTTTCTGCTATTTGCTTAATAACACTATCTAGATCTGACAACGCAGCACAGTGCGGCGTTAAAGTAATATTTGGGTGCTGCCAATAAGGGTGTTCGCTTGGTAGTGGCTCACAGGCAAATACATCAAGCGTTGCTGCTCGTAAACGTGCGTTATTGAGCGCATCGAGCAAATCAGCTTCAACGACATGCTCACCTCGGGCCACATTAATAACCACGGCATGCTCAGGAAGTTGCTTAAGCAACTGTTGATTAATAATACCTTTGGTATTGCTAGTAAGTGGCAATAGGCAGATTAAATAATCTGTATTCACTAACATATCATTTAAGCCCTGATCACCATGGTAGAGTGCTGCTATCGTTGATGTTTTAGGGCTTCGGCTCCAAGCATTAACTTTAAAGCCATTATTAGCCAACCTGTAGGCACAGGCTTGGCCTAATTCGCCAAACCCTAAAATACTGACTCGATCGTGCCTATACGCTCTTTTGGGCTTCCATTCACTTTGCTGTTGTTTTAAGAAATATTCTTTTAATCGCAATTTTTGCGCTAATACATGAGTAAGTACATATTCAGCCATGTCGTTGGCTAACTGTTTATCGACAATGCGCACTACTTCAACATGTGCAGGTAGTAAACATAAATCGATACTATCAACCCCAGCACCAAACGATGACACCGCTTTCAAATTTATCAACTTTGGCCATAAAGACGCGGGCGCATTCCAAGCCAGTACAAATTCCACACTTGCAAAATCTTGGCAATCATCAAGCTGCTCAATGTGAATATTGGGTAATTGTGATTGCATTTTTGCAATTAATTTTGTGCTATCTCGACCGGTAATCGCGACTAAAACTGACATGATGATTCCTTAAAAAGTAACCGTAAATAATAGTACTGATATGGTTAAATTCAATAGTAAGTAAACGGTTTTAAAAAGTCACACAACTGACCGCGTATTGTCATATCTGCACTCTAAGCTAAACATATTGGCCTTAGCCTAGTATAAAAAAAGAGGTGCGTATGATCAGTGTAGATAAAGTAATAGCAACCAATTTACCACAGTTAACTAACTCATTTAAAATAAAAAAAATGGTAAAGAAAAGTCTTAGCTACTTATTACATGAACAAGAATTTACAAACTTTGCAACTGCCTATCCCCACCTTCAAGGAATAGAATTTGTAGAGCAAGTGCTTGATGAACTTGACTTTGAAACTCGCTACAAAGCTAAGCAAATAGAAAACATTCCCAGTGAAGGGAAAATTGTCATTATTGCAAACCACCCTATCGGATCCTTAGATGCACTTGCATTAATTAATGTGTTATCAACAGTGCGTTCCGATTTAAAAGTAGTGGCTAATCGTATGTTAATGACCGTTGACGCCATGCATTCATTATTGCTGCCCGTTGATAACCTATCAGGGCAAAGTAAAAAACAAGAGTTGAGTAATATCCACCAGCACTTAAAAAATGAAGGAGCGTTACTTATTTTCCCTGCCGGTGAAGTTTCTCGACTTCGTCCTACGGGTATAAAAGACTGCAAATGGAACAGCGGCTTTTTACGCATTGCTAAAAAGGCTAACAGCCCTATTTTGCCTATCTATATTAAAGCCAGAAATAGCCCGCTGTTTTACGGCGCATCAATGCTTTATAAACCACTGGCTAGCTTATTACTGGTAAAAGAAATGTTTAAGCAACGTCAAAAATCACTCGAGTTTGAAATTGGCGCTTCTATTGCTCCTGAGTCTTATTTAATCCCAGACTTAAAAGACAAAGAAGTGGTTGAGCTAATCCGTAAGCAACTATACCGTTTAACCACAAAAAAAACGCTACCATTAAAAACTCATGCTCCGATCGCCTCTCCTGAATGTAAAAAAGAATTAAAAAAAGCCATAGAATGCTGCGAACATTTAGGTAAAACCAGTGATGGCATGGTGATTTATTTGTACCAATACCAAGGAAGCTCTCCCTTATTTCGTGAACTGGGCCGCTTACGAGAAATCGCTTTTCGGGCTGTAGGTGAAGGTAGTGGAAACCGCCGAGACATAGATAAATACGATATGCACTATCAGCACTTAGTATTGTGGGATGAACATGCACTAGAGTTGGTGGGTGCTTACCGATTAGCTTGTGCACAGGATGTGATTGAACAACACTCACAAAGTGGGCTTTATACCGATAGCCTATTTAATTATACCCAAGATATGACTCCTTATTTTAAACAAGGCATAGAGCTAGGGCGAAGCTTTGTACAACCTAAATATTGGGGCAGAAAAAGTCTCGATTACTTATGGTATGGTATTGGCGCTTTTATAAATCGCTACCCTCAATACCGTTACTTATTTGGTGCGGTGAGTGTGTCAAACGCACTACCTGAGCAGGCAAAGTCTTTATTAGTGCATTATTATCAGCACTATTATGGCTGTGAAAAATCACTCGCAACGCCTAACAATGCTTTTCGTCACACACCTGATCAGCAAACTCAGTGCACTAACTTGTTCGAGGGTAACAATATAAAAGAAGATTTTGTAGAGCTTAAACACATACTCGCTAATATGGGGACGCATGTACCCACACTATTTAAACAATATACAGAGCTATGCGAACCAAATGGAGTTAAATTTTTAAGCTTTAGTATTGATCCACAATTCAATAATTGTATTGATGGCCTAGTATTGGTTGATCTTGAAAAAGTAAAACCAAGCAAAGCAAAACGCTACTTGGGTACTGATAAATCAGCATCAGCAAGTTAAAGCGTTAACCCTTAGTCGAATAACTATTAAAGCGGCATTATGCGGCGCTTTAATAGTTATTAATACTTCAAGGCTGAGTAAAAATACCATGGAGTAATTGCGTATAAATTTTTTCTATTTCTAACAAGTCGCAAATCGGTACATGTTCATTAACCTGATGAATACTATGGTTTCGTACCCCACACTCTATGACTTGTGTTTTTTTCTGTGCAAAAAATCGTCCGTCCGACGTCCCACCACTGGTGCTTAATAAAGGATAATTCCCCGTCACTTTAAAAATTGCCTGCTCTAACTGAGCGAGTAAGCAACTCTCAATCTTATGGCTTGTATAATAGGGTTCACATGGACGCTCCCACTGTATAACCAAATGCTCGCTGAAATCCTTCAGTGCAGCAAACACACGTTGCTTAACATGTTTACTTTTATACCCATGGCTATAGCGAATATTAAAAGTAATATCACACTGGGCTGGCACGAGGTTATCTAGCACATTATCAATATTAATACCGGTGACTTGCAGCGTTGTTTTTGAACTAAGTTCATCTAAAGGCCAGTCTATTTGTGTGAGCCTGTTAACTACTTCAGCACTGATGTGCGCAGCATTAATGGTATTCTCAGGATAGGCTACATGCCCAGCCTTTCCTTGAATAGTTAATCGCGCAGATAAGGCTCCACGTCGACCATTTTTTATAGTGTCACCTACCTGCAGGTGGCTGGTTGGCTCACCAACAATACAGCCATCAAGCACAACGCCCTGTTGTGCTAATCGCTTGGCAATCAACACAGAGCCATGCTCCGCCTCACCTTCTTCATCTGAGGTGATCAGCCAAAATAATGTTCCCTGCTTTTGCTGCGCGCTGTTTATTAACGTCTGCGTTGCGCTAAGCATCGCGGCAATGCCTCCTTTCATATCGGCGGCACCACGCCCATAAATTGCATCGTTAATTATGTGTCCACTAAACGGATCGGCTAACCAGCCACCTTGCGTTGCGGGTACTACATCAATATGGCCAGAAAATGCCACCACGGGGCCTGCCCCAAAGGTTATTTTTGCAATTAAGTTTGTCACATTATTAGAACTAAATTGCTCTGTACTAAAGCCTAACTCAGTAAGGTGGTTCGCAAGCCACTCAATGCCACCAGCTGGATTAGGAGTAATCGATTTAAATCGGATCAGAGTTTGTAAGTGACTCACTGTTTTTAACTGTGCAATAGTTAAGTACGGCGCTTGTGCTTTTGTATTGATAGCTTTTGTCATAATAAACACACCTCGTTTTAGCAGTGTATTTATTACAACGACTTTTTATGACCGCATTATGAATTTACTAGCTAACGTGCGCCCTCTTCTATTAATGTTTCTCGTGTAACCTGTACTATGTGCTTATCTTCTTTAGTTAACTTGGTTTTTTTCCAAGAGCCACGCATAAACCATGCAAATGCTATCAATGCGATGGTTATGTTAGTAATTGCAAAAGAATACCAAATGCCTTGATCACCAAGCTCAGTATGATTAGAAAGAATATAAGCGGCAGGGAACTGCACTACACATTGTGATAATAACGCGATAACCATTGCATTGAGCATATTACCTGAGGCACGAAAAGCAGCAACAATACAAAGTTGCACCCCTATTCCACCCCAACTTAAGCACATCACTTGAATAAACTGCGCCCCATTAGTAATAACGTCATTATCGTCAGGAATAAAAAATGCAACTAATGAATCTGCATATAAATATGCAATGGCGCCAACACATGAGAGCCCTAACAACCCCCACACACTAGCAAGTTTAGTGATCTGCTCAGCCCGCTTGATATTACCAGCCCCCATATTTTGCCCAACCAAGGTTGATACCGCCATTGATAAGCCCATAGCGGGGATCATTACCATTTGCAAAATATTAGAGCCAACACCATAAGCAGCAATTGTCGTTGTACCAAAGCTGGCAACTAGAAATGACATGATGATCAAACCAAATGCACGTGTCGATAATTCAATAGAGCCAGGCGCTCCCAAGAAAAAAGCGCGCTTAATATAGTGCCAGTCGGGGTAAAAGCTTTTTAGCTGTAATTGAATACCATGGCGACCACGTAAAAATATAATGATGCCCGCAAGCGCAGCTAAGCTCTGTGTAACCAATGTTGCTAGCGCAGCGCCCATCACACCAAGCCCCTCAAAACGACCATAGCCAAATATGAATAACGGATCGAGTATAAAATTAAGTAACACGGTTGTGCTGACTATAATTAACGGCACCTTAGTTTGCCCAATACCCCGCATTAGCGATTGAAACATGGCATAAATAAACACAAAAATAACGCCAATAAAAGATACATGCATAAACTTAAGCGCATCACTATATACGGCCGCTTCAACCCCCAGTAAGGTTAAAAAATAAGGTGATAATGCATAGCCTAGTAACCCAAGTAATAGTGCAACTAATGTCACCATTAACACCGTTTGCGCGGCAACATGGTTAACCTTATCTTGTTGTCCTGCCCCCATGTATTGGGCTGATAAAATCGCCCCAGCCATAGCAAATCCTGAACCTATCGCAATAACTAAAAATGTGACAGGCATACTAATAGATACAGCAGCCACTTGCGCAGCCCCTAACCGGCCAACCCAAAAAGCATCTGTAAGCTGATAAGCAGACTGCAAAATATTAATGAGGATAATAGGAATGCCTAATTTTAATAGCGCTTTGGCAATAGAGCCTTGAAGAAATAGTTGACCAGAGGGAGTCATGAGGCCGCTTACTTTTATTAAACCGTGAACATAGCCTTAGTTTAACAAAACTAGCTGATTATATTCTGAATACTTCGTTTACGGCGGGTATCAAGTGATCAGTCAATAATTTTTGAGCACTAAGTAAGTAAAAGTTTAATCTAAATCAATAAATAGAGGCTCTTTACTTATACGCTTTTGAAACTTTGATCTAGAACAGGTTTTTATTTTTAAACTCGAGCGATAATAGCCTCAATCAACAAATAGTCACACAGTAGTTCACGGAGAACAACATGAAAACTAAACTAAGCATTGCAATACTTACTTCTTTACTAGCTCTTTCTCCTGCAGCACACGCTAACTTTAGCGTTAATGTTGGCGCAATTAATGTTAACCCTGATAACGATGGCTCAAAGATTAACGAAGCACCTACTCTTGGTTTAAAAGGTGATTCAAATACTCAGTTAGGTATTACTGTAGATTATGCATTTAACGACCAATGGGTGTTAGAGCTTATTGCAGCAACGCCGTTTTCTCATGATGTAGAAGGTACAGGCGGTTTAGCTGGTAATAAAATTGCCGACATTAAACATTTACCGCCATCACTGGTTGCACAATACCACTTTTTAGACAGCAGCTACGCACTTCGTCCATTTGTTGGTGTAGGTATTAACTATACGACGTTTTTTGACGAGCAGCCTTCTGTAGCACTTAAAGCAACTTTAAATACTGACGACGTGGAAGTAAAACTAGATGATTCATTTGGTTTTGTTGCTCAAGTAGGTGCTAACTACAAGATTGATGAGAAATGGGGCCTACACGCTATGGTATCTATCATGGATATTGATACTGATGCGACTGTATATGCTAATGGCGCAAAAGCATTAACTTCAACCGTGTCACTTGACCCTGTTGTAGCTATGTTTGGTCTTAAATACTCGTTTTAATAACGATTATGTGTGTGTTAAAAAGGCCGTAAGGCCTTTTTTTTGCGTGTAATTAACGAGGTAAGTTATTTACTTTTTTTTGCTCAAGCATTTCTTTCCAATGAATTATTTCTGCCGGTAAAATAGGTGCTACGCCTTCAAAACCAGCAACTTCCAGCATATGCTCAACGCTTACCACCCCTTTTTTACTTTTAAATACGCCACGTACATAGGCAATTGCATGTAAGCCACGCTCTGAATGAAATTTTTGTTCAATATAAAAGTATTTATGATCCCAGCCGACTAAACGGGTACTAATGGTAAAGCGCTGCATAGGCTTAATATCACGGATATAAGTAATGGCGGTTGCATTAACAATAGGAAACCAACGACGCTTCATTATTTGCTTTAGTAAACCAACTCGCTCGGTCATCCATGTGCGCGATAAATCCATCATTGCTAAATAGCGTGAATTAGTTAAGTGCAAATTAATATCACAGTCACTTGGCAGTGCTTTGTAGTCTATATCAACCGTGTCTAACAATGATTGATAATCACGATTACGTTTAATTTTGAAAAATAATAGCAGCAGTCTAAAATATAAGTTCACAGTAGAGGTCTTACCAGTTTGTTTTTTGTGAGTGTATCATAGCAATTGATCCCCTAGGGTATTTTTACACCAAGGGGTCAATCACTAAGAAAGGTTGTTTTAATATCTATCTTTAAACTTTAACCGTTTTACGATTAATACCGTAATCACGTAGTTTATTAGCTACTGCTGTATGACTCAGCCCTAAGCGCTTAGCTAACTGACGTGAACTTGGATAAGCTGGATAAAGCTTACGCAATAAGGTAGCTTCAAAACGCTTAACCGCTTGATCAAGCGAGCCCTCAAAATCAGACTCTAAATAGCCTAAATCATGGGTAAAGGTCGGCAGTTGTAAATGCTCAACTCGCAGTTCACTGTCTTCTAACAAGGATACCGCACGGTAAATCGCATTTTCTAATTGGCGCACATTACCTGGCCATGGGTAATCTTGTAAAAACGTTAAACATTCTTCAGATAGCTCAGGCACAGTATGGCCATTTTGCTGGGCATATTTTTGAATAAAGTGCTCAGCAAGTGGGCCAACATCGGCTTTACGATCTCTCAGTGGTGCAATTTCTAGCGTTAGTACATTAATGCGATAGTATAAGTCTTCTCTAAATACGCCCTCTTGCACCATTGCAGGTAAATCTTTTTGGGTAGCAGCAACTATGCGAACATTTACTTTAACTTCGTTTTCGTCGCCTACTTTTCGAAACGTACCATCTTGTAAAAAGCGCAGTAATTTAGTTTGGAGCTGAGTCGACATTTCACCCACTTCATCCAAAAATACCGTTCCACCATCCGCTTGTTCAAGTACACCGCGTTTAGGCGCTGCATTTTCTTCATATCCGGCGTAACCAAAAAGTTCTGACTCGGCAACATCATCTGGTAACGAGGCACACGATAAAGCGATAAACGGCTTTACTGAGCGGTTAGATGCATAGTGACAAGCTCGCGCTAATAACTCTTTACCGGTGCCGGTTTCACCGGTGATAAGAATAGGGGCTTCAAGTTGCGCCATTTTTCGCGCTTCGCGTACAACACGACGCATCGCCGTACTAAAATTGTGAATTGTCGCAAAGCTTTCTTGGCCATAGCGTCTAAACGCACTCACTTGTTGACCTAGACGGCTTTGCGATTTTATATTTATTACCGCGCCCGCTAACACATCACCCTCACTGCCTTGTGGCACAGCAATAGGCAGAATATCAGCAATAAAGTCTTCGCCTGCTACTTCAACCCGGGTAGTTTGCCCAAGTACTTCTTTACCTTCTAACCAACGGGTAAAGTTAAAGCCTTTGAGTAAGTTATTAATGTTGGCGCCAATAACTTCTTTTTCTGTTAGCTGTAAATCTTTACACGCCGCGTCGTTACACAGACGCACCCAGCCTTTAGCATCAATAGATATAACGCCATCGGGAAGTGCTCTTAATAAGGTGTTTAATTCATTGTGCTCACGTTCAGACGGTAAAAACGCGGTTGTGCGTACATCATGTACACCATCGATTAAGCGAATAGACGGCATAATTTTTTGAAATTGTTCAAATTCAATCTCAGGAAAACTCACATACATACGACAATTTACTGAGTCGACTTCAATTCCTTTCAAGTCAACATTGTAGCTAACTAAAATATTAAGAATCTCTTGAGCAATACCAACTCGGTCTGCACAGTGAATATCTAAACGCATACACCCTCAGGTAAGGAAAAACTAGTTGGCGTGAATAATACGCTAACTCTGTTTACGAGCATAGTTTATTGTAAAGAAATTTGGACGAAAAAATATTTTTTTACTAACTAGAGGGCTTTTTCAAGCACTTAACGCATTCAAGCTTGGCTGTTCACTAAAAGTCGGGGTTATTGCAACTCAATTTAGTCAAGCTGGCCTTGTATAAATTATATTCTGCAATGGGTTAATCATTGCTGTGCATACGCTAATATTTGCTCATGTTTAATCTAAACCGTGATTATTAAAATAAAGTAGTAAAGGTTAACTATTGTTGAATAACTTGGTGCCTGTAACCCACCGTAAATAAAGCGGTTTTATGTTTTTTAATAGAATTTAAAACCGGGTAAAAGAAAGCTTTGCAATGACAATGTTACTTGTGTTGTTAAATATCTTTTTGGATGAGCTTAAGTGTTTAGCGCAACAACGAGGGTTTTACCGGTTGCTATTTAACAATTACATAACGGATGTGTGATAGCGCGCTCAATACTTCCCCTCGTACAAAGGTCTATGTATACTTAGGCGCAATTGTAACTAGGATAAGGGTGTGACTCTTACCTAAACGTATAGCTGCGTTTAGCAAACCATTACCTTAGCTGCATAAAAACACTGATGATCGAGCATTTATTATACTTTTAAAAAGTACCAATTTAGCTAAATAAAAAACCACAAGGTCATCAAAACAATAATGAATTAGGAAGTAAATATGAGTTCAAATTCTGACAGTGGCTGGTTTGGTCACCCTAAAGGACTTTCAACCCTGTTTTTCACAGAAATGTGGGAACGAATGAGTTACTACGGTATGCGAGCTATGCTCGTATTATTTATGACAGCAAGTTTACAACAAGAAGGCTTAGGATTTACCGTTGCTTCTGCTGCTGCAATTTATGGCTTATACACAGGTTCAGTATACTTTTTAGGTTTACCTGGTGGCTGGTTAGCAGATAGATTATTTGGTGGTCAAAAAGCAGTATGGTACGGCGGTATCATCATCATGTGTGGCCACATTATTTTAGCCGTTCCGCATGAATATTCTTTTTTCATTGGTTTAATCTTTGTCGCAACGGGTACAGGTTTACTTAAACCTAATATCAGTGCCATGGTTGGTCAGCTTTATACTGACGAAGATGAACGCCGTGACGGTGGTTACGCTATTTACTACATGGGTATTAACTTAGGTTCTTTAATTGGTTACTACGTTTGTGGTTACTTTATGGAAAACGTAGGTTGGCACTGGGCATTTGGTGCAGCTGCTGTAGGTATGGCTATTGGTTTAATACAATACAAACGTACACTTAATAACTTACCAGAACATAGCTCGTTACCTGCGAATCCATTAAGCCCTAAAGGTGCTTCACGCGCCTGGGGCGGTATTGCCGCGTTTGTAATTGTTGTTGCCAGCGTGACTGCTGCTGCGATGACAGGCGCTATAGTTATTAACCCGACTATTGTTGCAGGTTACACAGCAGTTGTATTTACTGTTATCTTTTTCATTTACTTTGGCCTTGTTTATTTCAAAGGCAAACTAACCGACGCTGAAAAGCAAAGAATGTGGGCGCTATTTTTAGTCTGTGTCGCTTCTGCGTGTTTTTGGTCTGGCTTTGAACAAGCGGGTTCTTCATTAAACCTATTTGCTCGTGACTACACAGACCGTCTTATTGGCACATTTGAAATTCCAACGACTTGGTTCCAATCTTTAAACTCGCTATTTATTATTGCCCTATCACCATTTTTTGCCGCTCTTTGGATTAATTTATCTAAGAAAATGGTATCGCCTACTTATAGCGTAAAATGTGCGTTGGGCTTAGTTATTATGGCTTCAGGCTTTTTAGTTATGTTTATGGCAGCACATTACGCAGCTGAAGGCTTAAAAGTAGCTCCTTACTGGCTGGTTACAACGTATTTCTTACATACAGTGGGTGAGCTTTGTTTAAGCCCAGTCGCATTGAGTGCGGTAAGTAAATTATCTCCTCGTCGCTATACGGGTCAAATGATGGGTGTATTTGTACTGACATACTCAATTGGTAACGTAATTTCAGGCTTACTTGCTGGTAACTTTGATCCTAACAATGTTGCAGAAATTCCTAACCTTTACTTACAAATTGCATTATTTAGTATCGGTGTAGGTATCATCTTAGTACTGATGAGCTTCAAAGCTAAGGTATGGGAAAAACAAGGTTTAGAACAAACCGCACCAGCACAATAATTTAAATTAATCACAACGCGTAATTATGCGCTTTGACTAATGATATTAAATACCCCCTGCAGCTAACTGCAGGGGGTATTTTTATGGCTAACTAACCTAATTGTTACAATGTAATACTACACAGTAAATGAAGTTAGTGAATCAAATCCTCAGTATCTATTGCTTTGTTAATGTTGTGAGCAGCTACGCTCAGGTTGAGTGTAAACAATAAAATACAAAAACCACTCTTTTTTTAGTATGAAAAAACTAAAAAAACAGATGGGTAATTAAATTTAAAAACAATAAATTCAATAACATAAATGAAAAATACGTACATTATCCGAGCTGGTTAATTTTTACTTACCTCGGCACGTATGTAAATAAATATCATACCTTGCTAACCGTCCCGTAAAATTTACACACGCGCTATTTACTAAATAACAACACCCTCTTCCCCAAAGCAGTAATCTGGTTAATCATGCAGGCAATACGATAACTAATAATCGCAGTGCTTAATTGCGGGAGTAATTATAATGAGTGAAGTAAATAATCCTTTAGGTTTGGTTGGTATTGAGTTTACTGAATACGCAACACCCGATGCCGATTACATGGACAAAGTGTTTACCGATTTTGGTTTTTCAAAATTAAAAAAATTCAAAGGTAAAGACATTGTTTATTACAACCAAAACGATATTCATTTTTTACTAAATAATGAACGCGACGGCTTTTCAGCTGAGTTTGCTAAAAACCATGGCCCAGCAATTTGTTCTATGGGCTGGCGTGTAGATAACGCTCAAGCAGCGTTTGAAGCAGCGGTTAAGCGTGGCGCTAAGCCTGCCACTGATGCAGCTAATAAAGACTTACCATACCCTGCTATTTACGGCATTGGCGATAGCTTAATTTACTTTATTGAACAATTTGGAGATAAAGGCTCTATTTACGATAATGATTTCGAAGATCTGAGCGAGCCAAACAAAGTAGAGAGTAAAGGCTTCTTACGTATCGATCACTTAACCAACAACGTATATAAAGGTACTATGGAAACATGGGCTAACTTTTACAAAGACGTGTTTGGTTTTACCGAAGTACGTTACTTTGATATTAAAGGCCAAAAAACAGCCCTGCTTTCATATGCATTAAAATCACCATGTGGCACCTTCTCTATTCCAATCAATGAAGGTAAAGGTAACGATAATAACCAAATTGATGAATACCTAGGTGAATACAATGGCCCAGGTGTGCAACATTTGGCGTTTTTAACTGACGACTTAGTTAGCTCACTAGATAAGCTAGATAAATCAACTATCGCTACTTTAGATATTATTCCAGAGTACTACGATACTATTTTTGACCGTGTGCCATGGGTTAAAGAAGACAAAGAAAAAATCCGTGAGCATCAAATTCTGGTTGATAGCCAAAGCGAAGATTGCTACTTACTGCAAATTTTCTCTAAAAACTTATTTGGCCCTATCTTCATTGAAATGATCCAACGTGTTGATGATGGCGGCTTTGGTGAGGGTAACTTCCAAGCACTGTTTGAATCAATTGAACGTGATCAAGAGCGCCGCGGCGTTTTATAAGCAAATAAAGTAACTTTAAAAAGCAGCGTATTTCGCTGCTTTTTGTCGTTTAATCGTAATTGAGAGGTAAAACTATCTCTCTGTGTGTTTAAATCGCGCTTTTCATCACCATATAGCTAGGTAATAGATGAAATTAACGGGTGCTATATTCTTATTTAATAAATTGATATTTATACTGATAAGCGCGACCAACTAAACCAAAGGAAATGCAATGAGTTTAATTAACGAAACCCATGATATAAATTTAACTAGCTGGGTAGCATCAGCAAATGATGCACAATGTGACTTCCCTATTCAAAACCTACCTTTTGCAGAAGTACGTCGCAAAAATAGCAATGAAGCTTTTCGTGGTGCTGTTGCCATTGGCGATCAGGTTATTGATTTAGCAAAAGTAAATGAACTCGGTATTTTTTCAGGTGACGCCCAAACAGCCGTTGCATCTGCAAGTAACCCGACTTTGAACGAGTTTATGGGATTAGGTGAGCAATATTGGTCAGCGCTTCGTTTAGCACTGTCTAAAGCATTACGTGAAGGCTCTGCTCATCAAGAGCAACTAGCACAAGCGCTTATACCTCAAAGCGAAATTGAATTTGCTCTACCTTGTCGCATTGGCGATTACACTGACTTTTACACATCAATTTATCATGCGACTGCCGTAGGAAGTTTATTCCGTCCCGATAACCCATTACTACCAAACTACAAATGGGTGCCGATTGGTTATCATGGTCGCTCATCGTCTATTGGCGTGTCTGGTCAGCAGTTTCATCGCCCTAAAGGACAAACTAAAGCGCCAGATGCAGAAGTTCCTTCATTTGGTCCATGTAAGCGCCTTGATTATGAGCTGGAACTAGGTATTTACCTAGGTAAAGGTAATGATCTGGGCGATGCTATTGCAATTGAAAATGCTGAAAAGCATGTATTCGGCTTTTGTGTTTTCAACGATTGGTCAGCACGTGATTTACAAGCATGGGAATACCAACCGCTTGGTCCATTCTTAGCGAAAAATTTCGCATCAACCGTGTCTCCATGGATTGTTACCACCGAAGCACTTGCACCATACAGAACAAGCTGGACGCGTGATGAAAATGATCCGCAGCCACTCGAGTACTTAGAATCAACGGCTAACCGTGATCAAGGTGCATTTGATATTCAAATGGATGTTAAAATTCAAACACAAAAAATGCGTGATGAAGGCTACAACCCAACTCAAGTGTCTAAGTCTAGCTTTAAGCACTCATACTGGACTGTAGCGCAAATGGTAACTCACCATACCGTAAACGGGTGTAACTTTATGCCAGGCGACATGCTGGGCTCTGGCACGCAATCAGGGCCTACTCACGAAGAAGCGGGTTCATTACTTGAGCTTTCTCGTGGTGGTAAAGAAAAGATTACTTTAAGCAACGGCGAGCAGCGTAGCTTCTTGGAAGATGGCGACAACGTTATAATGCGTGGCTGGTGTGAAAAAGAAGGCTTTGCACGTATTGGCTTTGGCTTTGTAGAGAGCACCGTACTACCAGCAAAATAATATATAAAATCAATAAACTAGTAAAAAAGGGTTGTTGAATAAGCAGCCCTTTTTTATTAATTAAGCCGAAGTTACAATTTTTTTCTGGCTTTTTTAGTTCAAATTGCTATCTTGAATCCGTTAATAGCCAGTATTTATGTGACATGCCTGTATTTATAAAGTCTTTTTTTAATAAACATTTCCCAGCTCGTCAGCTGCTCATTCGCCAAAATGGTGAAGTAAAGCATGTTGTTTTGGCGCCTTGGTTACAGGTTTCTGCGCTTGCTATTATTTTCATTGCTATTGCATGGATCAGTGTTTCGAGTATCCGTGTTTATATGCAAACACACCAAATCTCTCATATCGAGCAAACTCAGCTTGATAAGCAAGTACAATGGCAACAAAAAGTAAAGCAACAGCAACAACGCTACGCATTGCAGCAAGAACAGTTAGCTGAACTTGAACAAAAACAAGCTTTACTTCAAGGTATGATTGAATCACTCCCAGCTTCTATCAGCAAAGATGTAATAAAATTAGAGGGTGAGCTTGAATCTTCTCCTATTAATGAGAACGAAAGCGAATTTCATGAGCCGCTCGAAGAAGATAAAACACAAAATAAGCATGCACAAAACAGTTTAACCAGTTTTGAGCAGCGCTACATCATGCTAAATCAGCAGTACGATACTAATTTCACGTTATTGGCTGCGCAGATTAATCAGCGCCATGATGCGATTATAGAAATACTCAAAGGCACGGGTCTTGAAAATGCACTGGCACAACATCTCGCGTTAAGCACGCAAACAACGGCGCAAGGTGGCCCGCTAGATATACTCGATGAAAGTAAAATTCCTAGTAACTTTCTAGTCATTGCAGATAAGTTGTTATTGTTAAACCAGCTAGAGAGCTTTTTAACGGCACTGCCTAATACCCTGCCCTTACCTGCTGCAAAATATTATATTTCCAGTAATTTTGGACTTAGAAAAGACCCAATGAATAAAAGGCGCGCTTTTCATAAAGGCATTGATTTAGCTGGGTGGCATAAAACAGAAATTTTTGCCCCTGCCGATGGCACGGTTCGTCGAGCTGGCCGTAATGGCGGTTATGGTAACTTTATAGAGTTAGAGCATAAAAACGGTGTTGTAACGCGCTTTGGTCACTTAAACACAATTAATGTTAAAAAAGGTCAATTAGTCACAAAGCACGATGTCATTGGCTTAATGGGCAGTACCGGAAGAAGTACAAGTACTCATTTACACTATGAAGTATTAATAGACGACAAGCATGTCAATCCACTAAAAATAACAAAGGCGCTTTCTCGTGTTTGGTAAAAATAAACAAGCAAAAACAGACTCATCTATTAAGAGAGTGAGTCACACTCCCTCAATCATTTCTAATGATGTGCGTATAACGGGCTCTTTGGTAAGCCAAGGTGAAGTACAACTCGACGGACGTATTGATGGTGACATTAAGGCCGAACATTTAGTGATTGGCACCTCAGGTGTTGTTGAAGGCGTTGTTGAGGCAAGCAGTGTCGTTGTTAAGGGTAAAATCATCGGCTCTTTAAATGCAAGTGAAGTAAAGATCGAAAATAATGCTCATGTACTTGGCGATATATTTCATGACACCCTGAGCATAGAAGCAGGTGCTATTATTGAAGGCAGTTTAAAGCAGCGCTTTGAAAAAGAAGTGATTGAGCATGCTAAAGATAAGCCAAAACCAGCTCACGACGTAAAAGCCATTGTTGATAATGAAGACAGCGGGCTTTCGTTTGTAAACAAGCAACCTGCAGCCAAAAGCTAGTTGTATTAGTTTAAATGGTTTAGCCTGCCTGTTGGCTAAACCATTAATCACCTCTTTAAAATCCCTTGGGCGGCTTATACGCTTACTTTTTCTGCGTTATATACATGGTTATGTCTGCGGTAAACACCAGTTCGTTACGCGTATTGTAAAGCTTTACCGGTACGACTAAATCTTCTTTATCAACCCACTGATGAGGCAGGTCAATCTCAGCGATAGCAGTAACATCAGTGTCGACCTTAGCCAAGTACTGTACTGTCATTCCCTTAGGGATCCAACGGTGGGTTTTATAAGGTACCGTTGCATCAACCATTACCCCCGCGCACAGCTCAGCTAAATTACATTGTGCAATCGCATGGATAGTGCCAATGTGATTGTGCACACGGCGAGTATTTTTAACCACAGCACTACAGTGCCCTGCTTTTAAATCTAAAATCGTCGGTTTCATAGAGCCAAAGTAAGGCGCTTTAAAACATACGGCTTTACTAAACAGCCAATTACCAAACGGCAGCTTTTTAAATTTATGCCATGTTTTTATTAGTGCAGACTCATTACTCATTATTGTTTTTCCATTGTCTTTGCTTAAAAAGCAAATTAACACATCGGATCAGTTTAAAGAAGTGTGATACTTCAACAAAAATAATCATAATAAAGAAAAAAGTAAGTAACTTGGCTGATGCATCGGCCATAAGCCCTTTCTTTTTCATCAGTCACCACTTAAAATGCCGGCAAAAGGAGACCTGATGCAAACACAGCCCGCTAAACCAAACTTAATTTTATTACTGATCTTAGCGTTACTCGTCATTTTTTGTCCTATGGGCATTGATATTTATTTACCTGCTTTTCCCACTATTGCAGAACAATTTTCAGTGAGCGAAAAACAAGTACAGCAAACAGTGGCTATTTTTATGCTTACTGTTGGTTTGGGACAATTAATTGCAGGTCCTCTTGCTGATCGTTTTGGACGTAAGCCGGTAGCCTTAACCGGTGTAACTTTATATGGACTGGCGGCATTAGGTGCATACTATGCTCCTAGCTTTTTAATACTGATGTTTGCTCGTGCAATTCAAGGGTTAGGCGCATGCGCCACCTTTGTTGTTGCTTTTGCAATAGTAAGAGATAAGTTTGGTAGTGAACGCAGTGGCCAAATAATTACCTACCTAAACGGGATCGTGTGCTTTATTCCAGCGTTAGCACCCATTTTAGGTGCGTGGTTAACCGTGCAGTTTGGTTGGCAAATGAACTTTCTATTTTTAACTGGCTTTGCATTATTGGGGTTTATTGTCACCTTATTCTTGTTCAGAGAAACACGCCCAGCAGACAGTCATTATCAGGGGCATATATTAGATTTAAGACGCTTTATCCCTATTATTTCAACTCCGTTATTTTTATTTAATAGCTTGTTATGTATGGTGACTATGTCGGCTATATTAGTGTTTGTAACACTGGCTCCAGGTTGGCTCATTACTGAATTAGGTGGCAGCGTAGCCGACTTTACCTTTTGGTTCTCGCTCAATGCAGTGCTTAGTATTCTTGCTAGTTTTATTATGCCTATTTATATTAAACGCCAACCAAAAATGGCTTTAAAAGTAGGCCTTTTGCTGTTAGTGAGTGCAGGCTTACTTATGCTGTTGTTAAGCCAATATAAAACCCCATTAGCATTAATGATCCCTATGTTTATTGCTGCCTTTGGTTTTGCTTTAACACTTGGCTCTGCCGCTGGACGAGCTTTAAGTTTGTTCCCTAAACAAGCTGGCACCGCCTCAGCCCTTTTGGGAGCGATGCAAATGAGTGGTGCAAGTTTATTGGTGTTTATTACTCAATATTTAAACTTATCTACACCCGAGCTTATAGGCACACACTTTTTATTATTAAT
This sequence comes from Pseudoalteromonas sp. DL-6, assembly GCF_004328665.1. Classification (NCBI taxonomy): domain Bacteria; kingdom Pseudomonadati; phylum Pseudomonadota; class Gammaproteobacteria; order Alteromonadales; family Pseudoalteromonadaceae; genus Pseudoalteromonas; species Pseudoalteromonas sp. DL-6. The sequence continues at coordinate 994,944 of NZ_CP019770.1, read as the reverse complement.
TCCCTTTTCTTACTTACTATTTCGTTATACTAAATATGCTTAGCCGCTAAAGCGTTTTCTATTACTCTTCAATTTTGGCTAATTCAGGTTTTACCTGATTAGCCGCCCCTAATTCAAATACAAATGTATATTTTTTGTTTAATACTGGCTACTTTAAAGTTAAATAGTTTTGTTTTTGTAGATAAAATAGCTTGTTTTCTGCTTTATATTATTTTACTGTCTGCTAAAGTTAACAATTAGTTAACCAATTAATTCTAGGATAATATAATATGAAAAAGAATAAACTCGCCTTAGCATTAGTTCTCTCTGGTATTTGTGCAGCCGGTACAGCCCATGCTGCCAATGATCGCTTCATCATCCAAGTTGATAATAATAAAAAAGGTGTTGTTAAAGCGCTGACTAAAAAACTAGGTGGTGACATTAAAGTAGATGGCAATGGATTCATTGCAGCCAAGTTTACTGGACAAGATTTAAGTAGCTTAAAAGGCCTGCTTAACAACCCGCATATTAAACTCATTGAAGAAGATCATAAGCGCGTTCCTATGTCATTATTTAACGATGATGTAGGTGATGCCATGCAGCAACAAATTACGCCATATGCGGTTTATCAATCACAGGTTGATCAAGTTACTTTTGATGCCAATGCAGGCATGAAAGTATGTGTTATCGATTCAGGCTTAGATAGCTCAAACCCTGATTTTGTTTGGGGTAACATTACTGGCGATAACGACAGCGGTACTGGAAATTGGTTTGATAATGGCGGTCCACACGGGACGCATGTCGCCGGTACGATTGGTGCTGCAGATAATAACCTCGGTGTTGTGGGTATGGCACCGGGTGTGGCAATGCACATTATTAAAGTATTTAACGAAGCGGGTTGGGGTTACTCATCTGATTTAGCTCAAGCGGCTGATTTATGTTCTCAAGCAGGTGCAAATATTATTAGCATGAGCTTAGGGGGCGGTGGCTCAAACAGTACAGAGTCAAATGCGTTTGCTAACTTTACTAATGCTGGCGGCCTTGTAGTTGCTGCAGCGGGTAACGATGGTAATAACGTACGTTCTTATCCTGCGGGCTACTCATCGGTGATGATGGTCGGCGCTAATGATGCCGATAATCAAATTGCTGACTTTTCACAATTCCCAAGCTGTTCATCTGGCCGTGGTAAACGCGCAACTAATGATGAAACAATTTGTGTTGAAGTAACTGCTGGTGGTGTTGATACTCTATCGACCTACCCTGCGGGCATGGCAACAGCAGCGAGTATGTCGGCTGATGGCACAGCATATAATTCATCAGCAATGGAAAATGCAGGTCAAATCACTGCGAGTACCTACTTTATGGGAACTGGCGAAACAGTTGATCCAGCGGCGGCTGGTAAAGTATGTATGATTGACCGCGGCGTTATTTCATTTTATGACAAAGTCGCTAACTGTGAAAACTCAGGCGGTGTAGGTGCGGTTATTATCAACAATGAAGCTGGCATGTTATACGCAACACTAGGTGATACCAACGATACTACAATTCCCGCTGTAGGCGCTGCATTTGAAGATCGTAGTGCATTAGTCGCTAGTACAAACGTGACAATTAATATTGGCGCAACTGATTATGGCTTTATGAGTGGAACGTCAATGGCAACTCCTGCGGTTTCAGGTATTGCTGCGCTAGTATGGTCTAATCATAGTGACTGTACAGGCACAGAAATTCGCGATGCGTTAAAGGCAACTGCGCAAGATCAAGGGGCTGCTGGTCGTGATGATTACTTTGGCTACGGTATTGTAAAAGCGGCTGACGCTGATGCTTACCTTACAGCAAACGGCTGTGCGGGTGGCGATACTGGTGGTGTTGATCCAGAGCCAGGCGTAGATGCTATCTCTCTTAGCGCTTCAGGTTACAAATCAAAAGGCACTAAATTTGTTGATTTAAGTTGGAATGGCGCGGCAACAAGCCAAGTTGATATCTACCGCAATGGTAACAAAGTCATTACCACTGCAAATACTAATGCCTACACCGACAGCATTAATACTAAGGGTGGCGGCACCTATACATATCAAGTGTGTGAAGCGCTGAGCACTACGGTGTGTTCAAATAATATCACCGTTAGTTTTTAATAAATTTAGCACTTCATTATGTTTAAAAGCATAACGACTAGTTTTAAAAGAACTTAGTATCCTCAACTTAGCGGGCAATATGCCCGCTTTTTATTTTCCTCATTGCTTGATAAAATCACTTACCACTTCTTTTTCGTACTATTTAATGATCAACCCCGACTTTTTGCTCTCATTTTTACTCGCTAGCTTTTTAATGGCCGTTGCGCCTGGGCCATCAAACGCGTTTTTAATGGCGCAAACTTTTGCAAATGGGCGAAAAGCAGGTATGCAGAGTGCTTTTGGCTTTGCGTTAGGTGGCGTAGTACATACATTTTTTGCGGTTGTCGGTTTAAGCGCTATATTAAAGGCCTCTGAAACGGCTTACGCCAGCGTGCAATATGCAGGAGCAGCCTATTTATGTTACTTAGGGTTTATGATGCTTAAAGGCACCTTCAAGCCCCCCATTTGCGAGCAAGACGATAAGCCTCATGTTACCACCAGTAAAAACAAAAACGTGATGTTTCAAGCTATGATGACTGAAGTACTTAACCCAAAAGTCGCTTTGTTTTTTATTGCTTTTATCCCACAATTTGTTGACCCTAGCTTATCCTCGGCGACCTTTCAGCTGGCGTTTTTTGGGCTACTGTATCCAATCTTTGCTTTTCCTATCGACTGCACGTATATTTATTTCGGCGATAAAATAGCCCAGTTTTTTAAAAGTCACCCTAATAGCCAACTTTGGATAGATAGGTTCACAGGCATTGTATTTATTGCCTTGGCTATCAATTTATTACTCTAACTAATAAGAATCAGCATGGACCAAAAAATACAATCTCTTCCAGCTAAGAAAAACATAGCCCTTGTTGCACATGATGGAAAAAAAGCCGCGTTAAAATTGTGGTGTGAAAAACACACCCCAATGTTAAGTAAACATAAGTTATACGGTACTGGAACAACCGGACATTTAATAGAAAAAACCACTGGTTTGAATGTCGTGCAATTACTCAGTGGACCTATGGGTGGCGATCAGCAGCTAGGGGCTAAAATAGCGGAACATGAAATTCATGTGTTAATCTTTTTTTGGGATCCTCTGGCTTCTCAGCCGCACGACCCCGATGTAAAAGCATTGCTTCGTTTGGCCGCGGTGTGGAACATTCCTGTTGCCTGTAATGAAGTAAGCGCTGATATGTTACTAAGCTCACCACTTATGGACACCGAATTTGAGCGTTCTTTGCCAGATTACGAAAAGTACCTCGCAACCCGACAAATCTCTTTATAGCCGCTTATTTATAAAGCATATTCGCCCATTTAGTCAGGCCTGCGGTAACACTGCCAAAGTGATCACCATTAACCATTTTAATGTCGCCTAAGTGGGTTTTTAAAGCCGCTTTGATCAGTGGTGATTGCGCACTACCACCCGTTAAATAAATTACATCTGGGGTGGTGTTTGCATCTGCAATGGCCTGTTTTGCTAATGTCACTATTTGGCTAATACTGTCGTCAACGGCTAATGCTAATTCATTAATAGAGATATCTTTATCAAGTGATGAATCTAAAAATGTTAAATCACAATTAAAGTTTTCAGATGAGCTTAGTGCAATTTTTGCCGCTTCAGCTTGTTGAACTAATTGATGGCCTTGCTTATTTTGCTGTAAATGAATGAGCCGTTTATATAAGTCAGGGGCACTCACATCGCGTAATTGGGCGCTTAATTCACGATAGTGCTGGGCACTATAAAACTGGCTTTGTAAATTAACATCGTTAATTTTACATGCCTGCCAAAATGCTTGATTCGGTAAAGGTAAACCCGATTTAAAAGTACTTCCTAAACCAAGTAACGGCATTAAACCATGATAGCTCAGAGCAATATCTAAATCATTACCACCTACTCGCTTTCCGCTATGTGCTAAAAAGTCTGCATCTCGCTGTTGTTTATTTCTAAAGCTGGGTCCCATTTGTACAAATGAACAGTCACTTGTACCACCGCCTATATCAATTACCAGCACTTTTTGGTCTTGCGTTAAATCACTTTCATAGTCAATCCCAGCGGCAAGTGGTTCATATAAAAATTCCACATCTTTAAAGCCGGCTCGGTTTGCTGCGCGTGTTAAAATGCCCACGGCTTGTTGGTTTGACTGCTCACCACCAACCGCTTGAAAATTCACTGGGCGACCAATAACTGTTTGGCTTAGCGTATACCCTAACGATGATTCGGCACGTTGTTTTATTTTTAAAATCATTGCTGTGGCAATATCTTCAAAAAAATTAATTTGCCCTTGCTTTAAGCCAGTAGCGCCAAAAAAAGACTTAGGTGATTTTACAAAATAACCTTCCTCGGGAAATTGTACATATTCGCTAATCGCCTCACGGCCAATAAATAGAGTCTCATCGCCGGCTTGTAGGTCTAGGTCTGATTTAATTCGCGCAAGCGTATTAAGTAATGGTTGGCGCGCGGTTTTATAGGCATGCTCATGATCTGAACCGTTTAAATGCTGCGCTACAAAATCAACGACTAAAGCACTATGATGGGTGTATAACGTTGATGGAAGATAGTATTTGCCTTGCTCTAAAGGAATGAGCTGAACACGCTCTTCGTTTAAAACACCCATAGCACAATTAGAACTACCATAATCAAAACCAACAAACATAGATCACCAAACATCACTAAAAAGGCCGCGCAATTTAGCATAATTGCTAAAAAATATATACTGAATTGGCCTACACTCTTTATTTTTCGGGTCTTTCCCGTAAGAAGCTGGCAAAACGCGGCAAGCCATTTTTAGTGTACCCGTGGTATCGATAAGTAATTGTTGAGCCTATAGCTGGCGGATACTTTCGCTCTTTATCGCTAAAACCCGTACCAATAGAAAATGTCAGCCCTTGTTTTGTCTGTACTTTCAATGCACCAAGCATTCCTGCGTATTTACCTTTACCCGGTAAATGTTCAATCACTAACGCTTCGGCATCTAAATAAGGCTTGAGTTTTAACAATGCACTAGAGCGACCAGTTGTATGCTTAGCCTCTGCTAAATGAAGCATAACGCCCTCGCCGCCTTGTTTAGTAACCTGATTAAAATAATTACTGAGTTGCTGATTGTCGCTAAATTGATATTGCTTAACCGCTTTAATATGGGGACTATTTAGCTTAGTAATTAGTGACAAGTAATTTTGATAACGACGGTGAAAAGGCATGCTTGTATCTGGCATATCAAACACCTGATAAGTAACGGTTTGCCATTGCAAATCGTTGGGTATTTTTGTTCTGACAATACCACTGAGTACAGAAAATTGACCTCGTTTGGTCCATAACTCACCATCTAACCAAATATCTGGCAAAGGAGCGGTAAACCACTCAGGCGGGTTTATGGAGTTGCCTTGACGGGTTACAAACTGCTTTCCCGTCCAGATTGCTCTAACTCCATCAAACTTTTCACTCACCAAGTATTGGCGAATATCCTCATGCTTAGTTTCATCGTAAACATTAGCAAGTTGCACTGGAGGCAATTGCGCCAATAAGCTAGCACTAAAAAGGATTAAAAAAGTAAACAGCGTTGCTTTAATCATCACCATTGCTGCATCCTTGCAAATTTTAATATGGCTTAAACTATAGTTGAGATTGAAGCCATTGCCAAAATTCTTCAAGGCTTTGCATTTGCTGTGTTGTTTTACTAAAGTCGTGTTCCTGTGTAATTATTTTGTTCGTTAATAAAAAGGTGCCTAAGCACCTTTAATTATTAGTAATAATGTTTACTCAGCTAATCCCGCTGGCGGCTCAGCATAAGCGTCTTCGCCGGTATCTACATCAACTAACTCATAACCTCGGGCTTTGCGCATTACTTTAAGTATCGGCTTTTCGAAGGCGGTTTTTAAGCGCTCAGCATCATCTTTTAACGCATCTAATGTGGTTCCAAATGGTGCGGCACCAGTCTCTGACCAGTTAGTTACTTTACCGTTTAAGTTATATTCCACTTCGTGTATTTGATATTGCGCCGCTTCATCTTTGGTTGCTTCACAATAAATTACACGGTAATTCCAAAATCCAGCCATTACTTTTTCTCTTTAATAAACATATGGGCGCTACTTTAGCAGCTCTACAAAAATAAAAAAGCCTGCACTAGGCAGGCTTTTATCAATAATTACAATTTAACGTTAAATTTATCGATTAGAAAAAGTTAACTTTAAATTCAGCGCCAATAAAGCGAGGTTCATTCACGATACCTGCGTTATTACTGAAATCTACACCACCAATAAATACTTGCTTATCAGTTATGTTACGAGCGAATGCGGCAATCTCGTATTCAGTATCACCTGAATACCACTTATAACCAGTACGTAAACCACCTTCAAGAAGTGCTTCACCTGTAAATTCAACAGAATCATACAAAAAGAAGTCAATTTCACTACGGTATGACCAATCTGTATAAGCGTAAAATTCACCATCACCTAACTCGCGAGTATAACGCAGGATAAAGTTAGCAATCCATTCTGGTGCATGCGGTAAACTATTACCGTCTAAGCTGTAGCCTTGATCTGTTTTTGGATCCGTAATTGTACAAGCGAAACAACCTGCTAAAAATAGATTATCGTCTTGTAACTCAGTATTGTTATAACTGAAGTTAAAGGTAGCATCAAAATTATCAGATAATACCCACTGTGTATCTACTTCAAAACCATAACCAACTGTTTTGTCTGCATTAATTAAACGTGCAGTATTACCTGAATCACCGCCTACAGCAGTTAATTGCTGATCACTCATTTGGTAGTAGAAAACAGTTGCGTTAACACGACCACTACCATCTAAAACATCAGATTTGATACCCGCTTCAATAGAGTTAATAGTCTCAGAATCAGCAATAGTTACATCATCGCTGAACAAAATACGGCCTTGAACACTTGGAGCTCGGAAACCATTAGCCGCACGCACAAATAAGTTAATATCATCAGAATATTTATAAGCGGCAGCTAAATCCCAAGATACGTGGCTATCTTTTGGTGCAACGGATTTAGTTAAGTTAGCGATACTTGATTCAGGAGAAGTATAACGCGATGCTGTAAAATCTCGTTCATCATCTGAATAACGCAAACCAGCTGTAATTTCTAGTTTTTCTGTTAATTGATACTCACTAGATGCAAATACAGCCCAAGCTGTTGTGTCTTGATCTTGTCGAACATACCCAGTCAAAAAGTCTGCACCCAAACCATCATAGCCATATGTTTCAATAACTTGCTCTTCATTATAATAAAAAGCACCTACTTGATAATTGAAGTCGCCAGCAAAATCACTTGAAATACGCAACTCTTGCGAATATTGATTATGCTCTGGTAGCGCATCAGCAGTTTCAGAAGCTAAGAAAATAAAGCCAGGACCCATTTCTGCTGTCGGACAGCCTGGAACAAAGTTGTTTCCACAACCATAACCACCGTCAACATCTGCGCGAGAGAAAATTTCTGCACTTTCCCAACCACTAATTGACGTTAATGTGTAATCATTAAAACTATATTCAAGCTTTAAATTAGCACCCTGGCTGTTAACGTTTTGAGTTGCAAACTGAACTGTATCTTGGTAAATAACTTCAGGGTCAAAACCGGCAATAGGCTTGTTTGTACCGGCTTCAATAGCATTAGCGTGGAATACAATAGGTTTACCATTCAAATCACGAGTATGGTAATTTAGCAGCGCACTTAAATTATCTTTCTCATATAGAAATTGAACACGCGCAGCCGTTTCTTGGTAACCACCCGTTGCATCGTCAATTTCATTACCTTCTAAGCGGTTATCAATATAATCATCACGCTCTTGACGTAATAAAGACACTCGAGCAGATAAGTGATCAGTTAACCCGCCACTAACAGCGCCTTCAAAATCAATAGAATTGAATGAACCATATGATACTGCAGCATAACCTTCAAAATCTTGTGTTGGACGTGCAGAATCAATTTTAACTAAACCAGCCGGTGTGTTTCGGCCAAACAAGGTACCTTGAGGACCACGAAGCACTTCAACTCGACCAGTATCAAAAACTGGAAAACCTTTTAATATAGGGCTTTCTTGAACAATATCATCAACCACAAGTGACACAGGCTGTGATGAGTTCAAATCGAAATCAGAGTTACCAAGACCACGTACATAAAAGCGTGGGAATGAACGACCAAATGAAGACTCAACAGTTAAACTTGGAATTTTCGCATTTAAAAAACGAATATCCATGCCAGCTGAACTTGCAGCTTCTAAACCATCACCTTGTAGTGCAGAAGCGGCGACAGGAACCTCTTGGGCATTTTCTACTCGTTTACGAGCAGTAATTTGAATAACTTCTAGTTGGTTCTTCTTAGCAGTAGTTTCTTGCTCAGCAGCTACGGCTGAAATTGACGTACCTGCTACGGCAGAGAACAACGTTGCATTGATAAGGGTTGCTAACGTAGATCTTTTCATTGCTTTCATGTCGGGGTTAACCTTTTTAGTGCACTCTTGTTCAACGGTTGATGTGTTGCGCAATTAAATAATTACGGATTCAGTCAATTTTTCGCGACTTGCTCTATGCGGCGCGGACCTTATTACCGAGAGTACAAAAACGGCATAAATAAGGCTGATTGAATGCGCCAGATTATACCATGCTGTAATTAATTTACCGCATATTGAGCCCTAAAAAAGTAAACTTATTTTTAACACTTAACGGCACTATCAACTCTTTTACTGCCTTTTTAACAACAAAAAGCACAAAAGGCGGACATATGTCCTTACAATGAATCATTAAAAAATATAGCAAATAATGTGACGATTTTTTTAAATACTACTTTTTAACTAAAGAACGCGTCAATGCGATTTCGCCATCTATATGAATATCTCGCTGCGGAAATGCAATAACCACATCGTGCTGTTCAAACACCTCATAAATACTAAAGCGAATATCACTGCGCACTTGCCTTAAGCGAGTTTCTGATTCAGCGCAGACCCAAAAAATAGCATTAAAAACTAATGAACTATCTGCAAAGTCATCAAATAATACGGTTGATTGAGGTGTTGCTAATATTGCCTCATGCTCATCTAACACTTGCTGAATTAACGTTTTAACAAGCAATACATCAGAGCCATAAGCCACGCCAACACTCACTGATGAGCGCGCATTGCCATCAATTAGCGTCCAGTTGGTTACTGTGTTTTCTAATAACTGGCTATTGGGTATCAACATATGAACACCGTCGTTTCTACGAATACGGGTAGAGCGAGTATTAATAGTTTCAACCACTCCCTTGGCAGTGCCAACTTCTAAAAAGTCACCAATACGAATTGGCCGTTCCCACATTAGTATCCAACCACTAATAAAGTTATTAATAATGTTTTGCGCACCAAAGCCTACACCAATAGCAATTGCGCCCGATACAAACGCAAAGGCGGTTAGTGGAATATTAAGCACTTCGAGGGAGGTAAAAAGCAAAATCGCAATACTTAAAATAAAATAAAAACGCGTAAATAAATGCACAGCATCAGGGCTCATTTTTCGAGCTAATAATGACTTTTTAATTAACTTGCCAATCTGCGTCACTACAAACCACATGGTAAACAAAATAAGGGGGACTTGAATGACTTTTGCTACGGTAATGTGAATGTCGTTGTAGCTAAACAATACGAAGGCGAGAATGTGATTTATTTGTTCTAAGTTCATTGATTTTCCATGTATAAAGTCGCACGCAAATAATTGTTTTTTATGTGCTAGTAATACCCCAAGTTTAGCATGCGGTTAGCTTAAATCTATATTTACAAATTTAAAATAACCACCCAATTAAGCACTCTGAACCCCGCTACTTGCATTTATGTTTTGTATTGTGGTCGGTGCTTGCTAAGGCTGTATACACTTTATTGATGATTTTTACTGCTGTTTTTATCTACATATCGAGCTTATATAATCTAATTTGCGTTTAAATCCCGCTTTAAATCGATAAACTTTGTTGTATATAAGTCAAAATTTGGTAAGTTAACTGGGTTTTCGACTCGAAAAGCCTATTTCGGCTACTATTTTTATGGAGTTATTATGCGTAAAACACTGATCGCCACTACGATTGCTAGTGCACTTTTATTATCTGCCTGTTCTTCTGAAAGCACTCAAGAAACAAAACAACAAAGCACAACACAAGTGCAAGATATCAATGCAAGCAATGTATTATTTAAACCAAGCCCATTACAATACATGGCTCCTGAGTTTGATAAGTTTGGTACCACTGAATACGAAGCCGCATTTGATGCAGGTATTGCACAACATAATGCAGAAATTATGGCAATTGCCAATAACCCAGAACCAGCTACTTTTGAAAATACGCTGGTAGAAATGGAACTTGCAGGTGAGCTATTAAACCGCGCATCAGCTGCCTTTTACAACTTATCAGGTCTTATCTCTAACGATGAGTACCAACGCATTGATAAAAAAATGGCGCCTGTGTTCTCTGCACACTCTGATGACATTTACCTAAACGGTGCATTGTTTGCTCGTGTACAAACAGTATACGACAACAAAGATAAATTAAGCGCTGAAGATCAACGCCTTGTTGATTTTTACTACAAACAGTTTGTTAAAGCCGGTGCTAAATTAAACGATGCTGAAAAAGCAAAAATGCGTGAAATTAACGCTGAACTTGCAAAGCTATCAACAGAGTTTTCTCAAAACGTATTAAAATCGTTTAAAGAAGACGTCATTTTAGTAACAGATAAAAGCAAACTGGCTGGTTTATCTGAAGGTGAAATTGCAGGCCTTGCAGCTGCTGCTAAAAAAGCCGGCAAAGACGGCTACATGATCACCCTAGTGAACACCACGCAACAGCCAATCTTAGCAAGCCTTGAAAATCGCGAGCTTCGTGAGCAAATTTTTAAAGCGTCAACCAATCGTGCAGCTAAAACCAACGGCCCTATTATTATTAAAGAAACTAACTTACGTGCACAAAAAGCAGAACTGTTAGGCTTTAAAGATTGGGCTTCGTATGTAATGACTTCACGCATGGCGCAAACTACTGATAACGTGTACGGTATTTTAGATGACCTTGCACCAAAAGCAGTGGAAAAAGCGCAAGCAGAAGCAAAAGCGATTCAAAAAGTAATTAACGATTCGGGCGAAAGCTTTGAACTTAAGCCATGGGATTGGTCTTTCTACGCAGAAAAAGTGCGTGCTGAAAAATACGACCTAGATCCAGCCTTAGTTAAGCCTTACTTTGAAATGCAATCGGTTATTCATAACGGTTTATTCTTTGCAATGGAAAAGCTTTACGGCATTACATTTAAAGAGCGTAAAGACCTACCGGTTTACCATGATGATGTAATGGCATTTGAAGTATTTAATGCCGATGGCAGCGCAATTGGTTTATTTTACATGGACCCGTATGCACGTGAAGGTAAGCGTGGCGGTGCATGGATGAGTGCATATGTAAGTCAGAGCGGCTTAAAGGGCACTAAACCGGTTATTTATAATGCGCAAAATATTCCTAAGCCAGCTGAAGGCGAACCAACGCTAATGACGTTTGACGAAGTGTCGACTATGTTCCATGAGTTTGGTCATGCGGCACACGGTTTATTCTCTGACGTTAAATACCCAAGCCTAGCGGGTACTGCTACAGCGCGTGATTTTGTTGAATTTCCATCACAAGCACATGAAGACTGGATGATTGAGCCAAGTGTATTAGCTAACTACGCTAAGCATTACAAAACAGGTGAGCCAATTCCTCAAGCACTACTTGATAAAGTACTTGAGTCGCAAAAATTCAACCAAGGCTTTGGTACCACTGAATATTTAGCTGCAGCACTACTGGATATGGAATGGCACTCATTTGGTTCTGATAAGAAAGTAGCTGATGTACAACAGTTTGAAAGTGAGGCATTAAAGGCACACGGTATTGATTACTACCCTGTACCACCTCGTTACAAATCAAACTACTTTAGCCATACCTTTGCAGGTGGTTACTCAGCAGGTTACTACGCTTACCTATGGACTGAAGTATTCGCCGCTGATGCCTTTGCTCACATGGAGAACAACGGTGGCTTAACGCGCGAAAATGGCGATAAGTTCCGTAAAGAAATCCTATCAAAAGGTAACAGCCGTGACTTAATGCAAAGCTACATTGAGTTTAGAGGCCAAAAACCAACGACTGACGCATTGCTTAAGCGCCGTGGTTTAGTTGACTAATAAACCATAATGTCGTTAATAAAAGCCCGCTCGCGGGCTTTTATTTTATGTATATCAAACACTTTAGCTGATTTACAACACACTTAAACTCAAACTTACTCACAACCTAGCTTGCCCATGTTAACCTTAATAAAAAATTAAGGTGCCTTTATGAAATACACTCTCCTACTCCCATTCTCATTGTTACTAAGTACATTGAGTTTTGCTAATGAAAAACAACATGTCGACCTACTCATTCATCATGCCAATGTGGTTGATATTAAAAATGCAGTGGTGATCCCCAATCAAACTATTGCTATTACCGATGCTAAAATTATTGCCCGTGGCGATGACGCTATTAAGTTAAATTACCATGCCACTACACAAATAGATGCTCAAGGGGGCTTTGTTATGCCAGGCCTTTGGGATATGCATGTACACTTTGGCGGTGGCGACGCATTAATTGAAGAAAACAAACAATTGCTGCCTTTATATTTAGCCTACGGCGTTACTACAGTGCGTGATGCGGCTGCCGATTTAAGCCCCTCGGTTTTAAGCTGGCGTGAGCAAATAACTAAAGGTGAGCTAATAGGTCCCACTATTTATACCTCAGGACCAAAACTAGAGGGTAAAGACTCTATTTGGCCAGGCGATCTTGAGGTTGAAACAACCCAAGAAATGCATGCAGCTATTGATAAACTAGATGCGATGAATGTCGACTTTGTTAAAATTACTGATAGCGCATTAACTCCAGAACTTTATTTACAAGCAGTAAAAGAAGTTAAAAAGCGTGGTTACAAAATATCAGGTCATATTCCGTTTTCTTTATCCGTTACTGATGTATCTAGCGCAGGTTTAGACGCAATAGAGCATATGACTTATTTACTCAAGGCGGCAGCTAAAAACGAAGATGATATTTCAGCTAAAGTAAAAGCGGGTGAACTGAGCTATCGCAGCGCCTTACCCGTTGTGATGGATAACATAGATAAAGACACCGCAATGAAAAAGTACCGTCTTTTAGCCAAAAATAACACTGCGGTTGTACCAACCTTAATTGGCGGCCAAGTTACCGCTTATATTGACGAAGATAGCCACCAGCAAGATGAGTTTTTAAATTACTTAGGTAAAGGTTTAAAAGACACCTACCAGTGGCGTGTTGATCGCGCAAATAAAGATACCCCCGCACAAATAAAAGCGCGCAAACAACGCTTTGTTCAAACCGCTCAACTACTATCTTGGGCACAAGAGGCGGGTGTGCCTATTATTGCGGGCACCGATGCAGGCTTTTTAAATTCTTATATTTACCCTGGGCTGTCGCTTCATCAGGAGCTGGCTATTTTTAGTGACTATGGCCTTACCCCTCAACAAATACTACACAGTGCGACCCAAGCAGGGCCAACTTTTTTAGATAAAGCACAACAGTTTGGTTCTTTAGAGGTTGGTAAAGTGGCCGATATTATTATTTTAGATAGCAATCCATTAATCAACGTGCGTAATACCCAATCATTACAAGGGGTGATCAGCCACAATCGCTATTACGATAAAGCCGCATTGGAAAACCTTAAAGCACAAGCCAAGCAATTCGTAAGCTCACAACAGTAAATCAACTAATGGGCTTAGCTTGCTGAGCCCTCCCTTTCATACTCGTTGTGGTATACACTCGCATTTTTAGTTTGGAGCAAACAACACTATGGGCTATTTATTTGCCGTTACTTTACTTTGGGCCTTTTCGTTTAGTTTAATTGGTGTGTATTTAGCAGGCCAAGTTGATGCGTGGTTCAGTGTGTTAATCCGTGTGGCTTTAGCTACCTTAGTGTTTTTGCCGTTTTTAAAGAAAACCCCTCTCCCCCTTGCGTGCAAACTGATGCTAATAGGTGCACTGCAGCTAGGGATTATGTACGGCTTTTATTACCACTCATTTTTATTTTTAACCGTACCAGAAGTGCTGTTATTTACTGTAATGACGCCGCTTTACATTACGCTTTTAAACGATGCATTGAATAAACAGTTCAACTGGCAATTTTTTATTGTTGCCTTTATTGCCGTGTTAGGGGCTATCACCATTCGGTATGAAAACCTAACCAACGACTTTCTACTTGGCTTATTATTAGTTCAAGGCGCTAATATTAGTTTTGCAACAGGGCAAGTAAGCTACAAGCGTTTAATGGTTAATCAAAAACTGGATGACAAAACCGTATTTGGCTGGTTTTTTATTGGTGCGCTTGTTATAGCCAGCGCTTGCTATGCGCTGTTTGGCAATACCGAGAAGTTACCTTCCAGCTCAACGCAATGGGGCATTCTTATTTACTTAGGTATTGTAGCCTCAGGTTTGGGCTACTTTATGTGGAATAAAGGCGCAACACTGGTTAATGTTGGTGCATTGGCGGTGATGAATAACTTGCTTATTCCTGCCGGTATTATTGTTAATGTACTTATTTGGAATCGAGATGCGGACATAGCCCGATTAACAATCGGTGCTGTTATTATGTTACTAGCATTAGTGGTCAATCAACTGCTAGCAAAGCGAAAAGTTAATCCCGCTGTCGTTTAATTGTCACTGTTTAAGGTTAAGGTAGGGGCTACTTTTATTTTTAAGGACAAATAATGAAGCGACTTCCCCTATTCACTGCCTGTATATTGTTAGCTGCACTTACTGGCTGCAATGATGATGTTGAAATAGTCGAAAAAGAAGTGGTTGTTACTAACACTGAGGTTGAAATTGTTGAGGTTCCTACCCCGGTTATTGTTGAAGTGGCGCATGGCACTAATATTCAACTAGGTACTCGCCCCGACTACTTAATTGAGGATATGGCCGACGGCGCACTAAAAACAAAATTAGCATCGTGCAAAGACGGTGCTTTTTATCGTACTGACTTTTCAATCGGCCATCGTGGTGCCCCCATGCAATACCCAGAGCACACAAAAGAGTCTTACATAGCGGCTGCTCGTATGGGCGCCGGTATCGTCGAATGCGATGTCACCTTTACTAATGACAAAGAGCTGGTATGTCGCCATTCACAATGCGATTTACATACCACCACTAATATTTTAGCTATTCCAGAACTTGCCGCTAAATGCAGTGTGCCCTTTACACCAGCAGACTCGAACAGTGGCACGCCTGCTTCTGCTAAATGTTGTACCAGTGACATTAGCCTGGCGGAATTTTTAACCCTTGAAGGTAAAATGGATGGTGCTAATCCTCAAGCAAGCAGCGTTGCTGAATATTTACAAGGCACCCCAAACTGGCGCACTGACTTATATGCAAGTAGCGGCACGTTAATGACCCACAAACAAAGTATTGCGCTATTTAAACAGCTAGGGGTAAAAATGACGCCAGAGCTTAAATCGCCTCAAGTGAGCATGCCTTTTGATGGTATGACACAACAGCAATACGCGCAAAAAATGCTAGATGAATACACGCAAATGGACGTACCCGCTGAGCATGTTTTTCCGCAATCGTTTAATTTAGATGACGTAAAATATTGGATTAACACCAACCCCGCGTTTGCAACGCAAAGCGTCTATTTAGATGGCCGAGATAGCGATGCAGGGTTTGATCCTAATAACGCCGATACATGGCAGCCTAGTATGGCTGCGCTTTTTAATGACGGCGTTAAAATTATTGCTCCACCCATTTGGATGCTATTAACCATAGATAATGAAAGTAATATTGTGCCATCGCAGTACGCTATTGATGCTAAAGCTGCTGGGCTTAATATTATTGCATGGAGTCTTGAACGATCTGGGCCGCTAAAT
The DNA here is from genome assembly GCF_004328665.1 of Pseudoalteromonas sp. DL-6. NCBI lineage: Bacteria > Pseudomonadati > Pseudomonadota > Gammaproteobacteria > Alteromonadales > Pseudoalteromonadaceae > Pseudoalteromonas > Pseudoalteromonas sp. DL-6. The sequence goes on along the minus strand of NZ_CP019770.1, from coordinate 978,953 downwards.
AACGGTGGCGGTTACTATTACCAATCAATTAGTGATGTTATAGATAACGATGGTGACATGATGACTGTGGTTGATGTGCTTGCAAAAGAGGTTGGTGTAATCGGTATATTTTCTGACTGGCCAGCTACAGTTAGCTATTACGCCAGCTGCAATAAAATGCCTGCCGCTATTTAAGCACAGTTTAGGTTAGTTAATTTGTAGCAAAATTCGTTTATTTTACCGCGCTCAGCTATTATATTCATTTTACTGAGCGCTTTTATGATCATTCAACACCATAACGCTGACTTACCAACGCCTACAGGGTTAATGCGAACTACCATTTACCGCCCACAAACATCGGGGCAATACCCTGCCATTATTTTTTATTCTGAAATTTTTCAGCAAACGGCACCCATTGCCCGTAGTGCAGCTATTTTAGCCAGTCATGGATTTATCGTACTTGTGCCAGAAGTATTTCATGAGCTTAACCCAATTGGGACAGTGCTTGCTTATGATGACGAAGGCAAAGATAAGGGTAATAGCGATAAATGGGCTAAACCTTTAGAGCATCATGATAGCGATACGCAAAGCCTTATCGACTTTGTAAAACGCCAGAGTTATTGTTCAGGAAATGTTGGGGCTATGGGAGTGTGTATTGGTGGGCATTTAGCTTACAGAGCCGCATTAAACCCACTTATAAAAGCTGCATTTTGTTTATACGCCACCGATATACACAGTAATACACTGCCCGCACAACCCGGAAATAACTCGTTTGAACGTATGGCCGATATACTCGGTGAAATTCATTTTATTTGGGGTAAACAAGATCCCCATGTTCCACAAGATGGCCGAGACAAAATATACCAGCAAGCTGTTCGTACTGGTATAAATTACCAATGGCAAGAAGTTAACGCGCAACATGCCTTTATGCGTGATGAAGGTGAGCGATACGATGCAGCTCTCGCCATAGCAATGTATCAACAGGCTGTTGCCTTATTTAACCGAGCGCTAGCCCTTACGCATACCTAATGCCGTATGCTGTTTTACAAAGTACGCTTTTAAATAATCAATAAACAAACGTAACTTTTTAGATCCCGTCGCCCCCGGCGGGAAAACCCCATACAACTCAATGTCTTTGCTTTTGTAGTCGTCCATTATAATTTGCAGCAAACCCGCTTGTACTTTTGGCCATGCATCGTATAGCGGTATACGCCCTATGCCATGTCCTGCCTCCACAAATGCAGTCCGTGCAGCGGCATTATTAGTACTGAGCGATCCTTGCATGGTAATGTCGACTTTTTTACCGTCTTTTTGCAAGGTCAAGGTTTTGCTCCCCAACTGATAAACCACCCATTGGTGCTGTGCTAATTCATCGGGCGTAGTAGGCTTGCCATAATGCGAAAAATAATCAGGCGCGCCACAAATACAGGTACTCATTGTGGTTAACTTAGTTGCCTGTAGGTTTGAATCGCGCAGCGCAACCCCTCTAATTGCAAAATCAAACCCGTGTTTAATAATATCCACCACGTCATCGGTTAACTGTAAATCTATATCAATTTTGGGGTATTGGCGCTTAAAGGTATTAATTGCAGGCACTATTAATTGCATCCCCACATTAACCGGGCAACTAATTTTTAATAATCCTTGGGGCTCACTTTTTATATTTTCTATTTGTTGATTGGCAGCATTAGCCTGCTCGGTAATAACGCGGCAACGCTCATAGTAAGCCATACCGGCTTCAGTAAGCGCCATGGTACGTGTTGAGCGGTTAAGCAAGGTTACTTCAAGTTGCGTTTCTAGCTTTTTTAAATGATAACTGGCTACTGCCCGCGTTAAACCTAGTTGCTTTGCTGCTGCAGTTAAACTGCCCTGCTCAACTATTTGTGCAAACACCACCATACTTTTTAATTGTTCAAACGAAACTTTCATCACTGCATCCTACTTGTAGCCTTAAACCATTGTATCAATTATTAAATCAATAAAGTTAAATTTATCATCGTTGTTTAAAGTTACGTTAGTACATATAGTAACTGCTAAGCAAAGATTACAATTTTAAATCATCAGAAGGAAAAAATAATGGCTAAGAAAATATTAATGGTACTTACTTCACACGCTGATTTAGGCAACACCGGTGAAAAAACAGGTTTTTGGGTAGAAGAATTCGCCGCCCCTTATTATGCATTTGTTGATGCAGGCGCAGAAATAACCCTAGCTTCACCAAACGGTGGCCAACCACCAATCGATCCAACTAGTACACTAGCCGACTTCCAAACTGATGCTACCAAGCGGTACGACAACGACAGTTCAGCACAAGCATTAATGGCAAATACAAAAGTATTAAGTGAAGTGAATGCTTCTGATTTTGATGCGGTATTTTACCCAGGCGGCCACGGCCCATTATGGGATTTAGTGGATAACACAGATTCAATCTCGCTTATCGAAGATTTTGTAAAATTACAAAAGCCAGTGGCAGCAGTGTGTCATGCGAGCGCCGCATTTTTAAATACAAAAGATGCTGATGGCAATGCATTGGTTGCGGGTAAAAAAGTTACCGGCTTTAGTAACACTGAAGAAGCCGCTGTACAATTAACAGATGTAGTGCCATTTTTAGTCGAAGACGAGCTGATCAAAAAAGGTGGTGACTATCAAAAAACCGACGACTGGGGCGTTCTTGCGCTTGAAGACGGTTTAGTGATCACCGGTCAAAACCCTGCAAGCTCTGAGCTAGCAGCTAAAAAATTACTTACCAAGCTTGGTTAATTACAATTAATCAGTATAAAAAGCACAGTTTAATCGCTGTGCTTTTTAATTTGCTTTTCATTACTCACCACTATTCCTATACTGGCCACTCTTAATATAAATAAGGGCACCGTATGCAAAATAAACCATCCACCTTGTCGTTACTTAGCAGCACCCGTTTTGCCATTATAAGCATTGTGACTATTTGTTTTGTGTTGCAACTAATTAATAGCCTGCCAGGCATTAGTTTAAATGGTTTAGGTATTTACCCACGCAGCATTCAAGGGCTGATTGGGATTCTTTGCGCTCCCTTTTTACACGGTAGCTGGTGGCATTTTGCTAGTAATATGCTGCCCTTTATTATTTTAAGCTGGTTAATTTGCCAATACAGCGTAAAGCGTTTTTATAGCGTATTTTTATTCACCGCATTAGTCGGTGGATTACTGGTATGGATGTTTGCCCGTGGCAATATTCATGTCGGCTTAAGTGGCGTTATTTATGGATTATGGGGCTTTATTTTATGCTATGGCATTGTAAGACGTTCTTTTAAATCTATTTTTATAGCCGTGGTGGTGGCCTTTTTATACAGCGGCTTTATTTGGGGCGTGTTACCACAGCGGTTGCATATCTCGTTTGAAAGCCATCTGTTTGGCGCATTAAGTGGATTCTTTTTAGGGTATAAATTAGCAAAAGCAGATAAATTAAAAGCAACAACGGGCAAAGCAAATACGCACGTTTAAACGATTAGAGGCTATTTATGAGTGATAACAACGACTACACCCCAGCAAAAGTATGGACATGGGACAATGAAAGTGGCGGTAAATTTGCAAACATTAACCGCCCAATTGCAGGGGCAACCCACGATAAAACATTGCCCATTGGTAAACATCCATTTCAGCTTTACTCATTAGCGACCCCCAACGGGCAAAAAGTCAGTATTATGTTTGAAGAGCTGTTAGAGCTTGGTATTACTGAGGCTGAGTACGACGCTTATTTAATTAACATTGGTGAAGGCGATCAGTTTGGCTCTGATTTTGTTGATATAAACCCAAACTCAAAAATACCTGCGTTGATGGATCATTCTACAACGCCACCGACTCCTGTGTTTGAATCTGGCGCTATTTTACAATACCTTGGCGAGAAGTTTGATGCGCTTATTCCTAATGACTTTCAAGCTAAAACACAATGTCGTAACTGGCTGTTTTGGCAAATGGGATCGGCGCCTTATTTAGGCGGTGGTTTTGGTCATTTTTACAGTTATGCACCAACCAAAATGCAATACCCGATTGACCGTTTCACCATGGAAACTAAACGTCAGTTAGATGTGCTTAACCGCCATTTAAGTGACAACGAATACATGGCAGGCAGTGAATATTCCATTGCCGACATTGCCATATGGCCATGGTATGGCTCATTGGTATTAGGCGACTTATACGACGCCGCCGAGTTTTTAGATGTCGGATCTTATACACATGTAGTCCGTTGGGCTAAGCAAATAGCAGCGCGTCCAGGCGTAAAACGAGGCCGCCGCGTTAATCGTACTTGGGGAGCAGAAGAGGAACAACTCGCAGAGCGCCACAGTGCTCGTGATTTTGAATAAGGCTCCAGTTTAGTAAAAATAAAAAAATCAGCGCTTAGCTGATTTTTTTGTGTTTATTAGGGGCTCCTTCATTCTTAGCAGGTAACATGACTTTTTAACCCTAAAAGTAGAAAAGTTAAGCATACCATCTTAATATATCTAAATATTTACACTGATAGCGTAGTTATTAATTGTGAAAAAACTGACAAAAGAACAAATCTATAAACGTTTAAACAATGAGGAAGACGCACGAGCTTGCAAAGCCATTGACGACAATGCCTGTCAGGAAGTACCCGGTAATTTTATTATTTTACTCCTTAGTCAGCTTTTTAGTAAATTTGCCGATGCACTGCTTAATCCAAAAATCACCCTGCCCTGGTTAATGCAAAGCTTAAATGTACCCGCGAGTTTTATTGCTTGGTTAGTGCCAATCAGAGAATCGGGCTCGTTACTGCCCCAACTTGCTATTGCAAACGTTATTCGCAAACTCCCCGTTCGTAAATGGGTATGGGTAATAGGTGCAGTGATGCAAGCAGGATGCATTTTAGCCATGGTTGCGGTGGCGTTCACCCTAAAGGGCGCACAAGCAGGTTATGCCATTATTGGCTTATTAATTTTATTTAGCCTTGCCAGAGGGTTTAACTCTGTCGCTGCAAAAGATGTGCTGGGCAAAGTTATTCCTAAACAGCAACGCGGTAATATTAGCGGGCTTGCTGCAAGTATTGCCGGTTTTGCTACACTAACGTTTGGCCTCATGATGTGGTTTTTTTCGCAGCAAAAAGATCAAGACATTGTGATCATCGCTTTACTACTGGGTGCATTAATGTGGCTGATTGCCGCATTTTTTTATGCACAAATTAACGAATATAGTGGCGCTACCGAAGGTGCGAATAATGGCCTATTGCACGCGTTTTCAAAGTTAAAAATTTTATACCAAGACAAACAGTTTGCGCATTTTGTTATTACACGTGCCTTATTGCTTTGTTCAGCACTAAGTGCTCCATTTTATATTATTTTAGCCAGTAAACAGTCGTTTGAATTTTCTTTACTTGCCACCTTTATTGCCGTTTCCGGCTTTGCAAGCCTAGTCTCAGCGCCGATTTGGGGACGCTTAAGCGACTTATCTAGCCAGCGAGTGCTAGTACTCAGTGCCGCTTTAGTTACCATTAATGGGCTGGCTGTATTTGTTATTGCAACTTGGTATGGCGAGCTGCTACTGAGCTGGTGGGCTATGCCTATTTTGTACTTTTTACTCTCAGTTGCGCACCAGGGAGTGCGCTTAGGACGCAAAACGTACCTCGTCGATATGGCGGAGGGTAACAAACGCACCGATTATGTGTCGGTCAGTAATACCGTTATTGGGGTTTTATTACTGATGTTAGGCAGTATAGGCTTATTAGAATCGTTTTTATCAACCGCAGAGCTTATTTTGCTTTACAGCGGATTAGGTTTTTTGGGAGCAATGAGTGCACTGTTTTTACCAAAAACAGAGTAAATAGCGCGCTGTTTAACCTAATGTAATTAAAACGCTCACCTTTAAAGTTGTGGGCGTTTTAATACAAACTTATCGTTAGTGGTGCTAAAGTAATCGCCGCCCATTTTACCTACTGCATCTAAACGTGTCGGATCTATGTAGCCATTTACCAACGTGGCGTCATCTATAAAAATTCCCACTACATCTAAGAGCATCATTTTGCCACCGCTTGGTTCATCTGAAATAGTGATCACTTCTCGAAGCTTACATTCATAGCGTACTTTTGAAGCTGCAACACTCGGCGGATTAACTAACTGGCTTGGGACTCTCTCTATGCTGGCCTCATCAAACTCACTGACATTATTAGGGTAATTAGCGCAGCTTTGGTTCATTTGCTCTACTAAGGCATGACTAACAATATTAACCACACATTCTTTGGTGGCTAGTAAATTTGTCAGTGTATCTTTATTGGCTTTATCGCTGGGGTTAACTTGAGTAACACTTAACACTGCAGGCTGACAACTTGCTACGGTAAAAAAAGAGTAAGGTGCAATATTAGTTACCCCCTCACTACTTAGGGTGCTTATCCATGCAATCGGTCGTGGGCTAATGCCGCCAACTAAGTAGCTATACACAGAGCGGCTGCTGTTTTGCATTAAATCTAAAAACATTGTTTCTCACTTTTAACTTAAAAACTAAACCCTAACACCTAGGCAATACGTACTTATAAGCTAAGTCTTAATTTACATTACACTGCTAGCAAATAATTTAATTACATGCGCCAAAAAATAAATATTGTCTGGTTTAAACGCGATTTACGCTTAAGCGATCATCAACCACTTAAAAATGCGTTTAGCAACGGACTTCCAACATTATTGCTGTATAACTTTGAGCCGCTGTTACTCGAAGATGGTCATTATAACGAGCGACATTGGCGCTTTGTGTATCAGTCAGTATGTGATTTAAACCAACAACTTGCTCGCTTTAATAGCTGCGTGTACCTATTTAAACAAAAAATGCAGGGACTGCTTGAAGAGCTACATACCCAGTTTGAAATAATTAATCTCTTTAGTCACCAAGAAATTGGCTTAAATAATACTTTTGAGCGCGATAAAGCGATTAAAGCATGGTGCCAACATAATCAGATTAACTGGTTAGAGTCACCAACGGGGGCTGTCATTCGCGGTAAAAAAAATCGCAATAATTGGAATGAATACTGGCAACAAACAATGCAAGCGCCAATTGCCATTCCAGATTGGAAGCACATTAAAACAGTGACACTCACACACTACCAATCGCCAAAATTACCAAGTAGTTACACAGCTGACGATGACAATTTTCAACACGGAGGGCCACGACTTGCCCGCGACGTTATACACAGTTTTTTTGCCGAGCGCGGTAAAGGCTATCAAAAAGGGATCTCCAGCCCAAGCTTGAGCCGCACGCATTGTTCTAGACTTTCGCCCTATTTAGCCTGGGGAAATATTAGCCTTAGGCAGGTGTATCAAATGGCGATAGACGCATACCATTCCACCCATCCCGATAAAAAAGGCTGGAAGCGCCCGCTTGCTGCGTTTATCTCTCGCCTGCATTGGCATTGCCATTTTATGCAAAAGTTTGAAAGCGAATGCAGCATGGAATTTAAAGCATTAAATCCGGGTTACCATGCATTTCCGTATCGTGATGACGCTAAGGTTACTAGCGATATTGAACGCTGGGCGCAGGGGCAAACCGGTATTCCTATTATTGATGCCTGCATGCGCTGTTTAAAAGCCACCGGTTATATTAACTTTAGAATGCGCGCTATGCTGGTGAGCTTTGTAACCCATCATTTAAACATCAGCTGGCAACAGGCAAGTTTTCCGCTGGCTAATTACTTTTTAGACTTTGAGCCAGGTATTCATTATCCGCAAATACAAATGCAGGCATCGGTTACTGGCATTAATACTATTCGCCATTACAACCCCATTAAACAATCTGAAGATCAAGACCCAACCGGCGCATTTATAAAAAAATGGTGCCCCGAACTTGAAAAGCTCCCCATTGAATATTTACATCAACCTTGGGAACAAACGCCCATGGAAGCATTATTTAATGACTTTAAACTTGGTGAAGATTACCCAGAGCCGATGCTTGATTTAACTCGAGCATCTAAAGAGGCACGCGAGCGATTATGGCAATACCGAGAGCGTAGCGATGTTAAACGTGCTATTCATGCCATACTAAAAAAACATGTAGCCATCACTCCCTCGGTACGTAAATCCAAAAAGCAGTCAGGCAAATAACTATGGCACATAAAAAACTAACTCTACCTGAAAAAATATGCCCTGTGTGTAATAAACCGTTTGCGTGGCGTAAAAAATGGCAACGAGACTGGGATAACGTTATTTATTGTTCTGAGCGATGTAAACGTAGCAAATAGAGATTGGCGTTTATCTTGCAGCCTCTATGTTACTACGTACATTTTTAAGCAATTATCGGATTAATTTACATACAACCGATATCAATGCTGAAAAATTTACATTAATCGCAACAAGGAGAACATGATGACAATCAAAAAAACGGCAAGCTCAAATTGGTCTGGCGATATTAAAAGTGGTAAAGGCACTATATCAACTCAAAGTGGTGCTCTCGATAACCAGCCGTATGGGTTTAATACTCGCTTTGAAGATAAGCCCGGCTCTAACCCAGAGGAGCTAGTTGGTGCAGCCCACAGTGCTTGCTTTAGCATGGCGTTATCGCTGGCGTTAGGAGATGCGGGTTATACTGCTGACGATATAAGCACCAAAGCAACAGTAAGCTTAGATGAAGTAGACGATGGCTTTGCGGTGAGTGAAATTGAATTGGTAGTTAATGCAAAAATTACTGATATTTCAAATGAGCAATTTCAAACCCTGTGTGAAGACACTAAAAAAGGCTGCCCTATCTCTAAATTACTCAATACCAGCATAAAACTAACCGCAACACTTAACTAATTTTGCAAACCTACTATACTTTTAGCGTAGCAATAAGGTTATATAAGCATAACCTTATTGCTGATTTTTCATGAGTTGAATAAAAACTTAATTATGAGTTACATTAATGTTAGCTAATATAATTATGTAAAATCTCAATACTTTGTTAGGATTACCAAAACTTAACCACCTTTTAGTGTGGGTTAATAAAAAAGGTGGATGAATGAACGAGAAATCACAAAGTTGCGAAAAAGTATCTTGTAGCAACTGCGCTGATTCTAGCGAGCTAGACTTTGACTTTACCATGGCATTTCAGCCTATTATAAGTTGTAAAAGTAACACTATTTATGGGTATGAGGCTTTAGTTCGTGGTTTAAACAACGAGTCGGCTTTCTCTATTATTTCCCAAGTAAACGACGACAATCGCTATACCTTTGATCAACTGTGTAGAATAAAAGCCATTGCGCTTGCCTCTAAGCTAGGCATAAACACCATGCTAAGCATTAACTTTTTACCCAACGCTATTTATAAGCCTGAGCGCTGTATTCGTACCACCCTAGAAGCGGCTAAAAAGTACAACTTCCCTACAACTAATATTATGTTTGAATTTACTGAAGTTGAAAAAATAGAGGATAGCAGCCACGTTGAACGGGTTGTAAGCTACTACCAAGAGCTGGGCTTTAAAACAGCCACCGATGACTTTGGCTCAGGCTACTCTGGATTAAACTTACTAGCTGATTTTCAAACAGATATTATTAAACTCGATATGGCACTTATACGCAATATCGACAAAGATACAAAACGCCAAACTATTGTGCGTAACTGCTTAAATATGTTTAAAGAGCTAAACGTAATGGCACTGGCTGAGGGCATTGAAACAGTTGAAGAATATCACTGGTTAAAAAATGCCGGTATTGATTTAATGCAAGGCTACTTGTTTGCCAAACCGGGCTTTGAGTGCTTACCAGACGTTAATTTTCAATAACATTTAGTTGTTATAAAAAAACCGCCACAAAGGCGGTTTTTTCGTATTTGCTATGCAATAACCCAAATTACATATTACCCAGCTCTATCATCATTGCGGTGTACATACGTAAATTAAGTGCTAGTTGCTCAAGAGTAATAAATTCATGCTCTGAGTGACCTGTGTAGCGTTTACCCGGCATTGATGGGCCAAACGATACGGCATTATCAAATAATTTAGCGTTGGTACCACCACCAATCGACACAAAACCTGCGTCTTGATCGCCAGTAAAATGTTTAAAAATATCAAGTAACTTCTGCGCATGAGGCGCTCCATCAAGCAGCATGGGTGTGCCAATGGTAGTTTTAACATTTGCCAATGTTACTTTATTATCAGCTTGCCATTGGGTAAGCGCACTATTAATTTGCAGCTCAAGTAAGTCAGCCTCTTTACCCATAGGGCGACGAGCATTAACCGCTAACGTTAGGTTATTACCGTCTCGTTCAATAACCGTGGGCGCTACTGTCATTGGCCCCATAAAGTCATGTTTATACGCAATATCACCAAATTGTTTACCGTATATATCTAGGCCTATTAGCTGATTTACAAACTTAATGAGCTGCCCATCGCTGTTGTTTTCAAGCTCGACGGCTTTAAATAGTTCAGCCAAATAAGCAATGGCATTAACGCCTGATTCTGGTTCAGATGAATGTGCCGATACCCCTTTTACACTAATTAAAGTTCCATTTATTTGTTCGTCAAAGGTAAATTCTACTTGCTTAAGAGCCGTGGCGGTTTGTTTTAATTGAGTCACTAATTCAGCACTGGCGTTATGCAAGGTTAAGCTGGCATCTTCAGGAATTTGGCTCGCAAAGGCACCACCCGTTACATTACTTACATACACACCGGTTTGCGCTGATGTAGCTGCAAACGTAGGCGAAATTAAGCTCCAGCCTTTTTCAGCAACCACCACGGGATATGAGGCATCAATGGTGACCGCATACTTTGGCTGCTCATAAGTTTTCATAAACTCGGTTAAAGGCCCCCAATCAGATTCCTCGGCTAAATAAACCATCAGCTCAATGCGGTTATCAAGGGTTATACCTTTATCTTTTATGGCTTTCATCGCATATAAAGCAGTGGCAATAGCGCCTTTATCGTCTTCGGTACCTCGGCCAATTAATTTACCCGGCTCTGAGGTATCAATAATAAATGGGCTTTGCTTCCATTTACTGGCGTTTGCGGGTTGTACATCGCCGTGAGTCACTATGGTTACTTTTTCTTTTTGCTCACCCATACCTATGAGTACCGTATAACCTAAATCTTGGTAGTCAAAGCCAAGTTCAGCGGCTTTCATTTTTAATAACGCTTTAAAGCCAATAAAATCAGGATTTTGTGGCGCACTGATCTCACTTTTATTCACCGTAGGAAACGATACTAAATTAGTAAGCGTATGCACCTGTGCATTTTGGTAGCTATTAACTGCGTAATCGGCCACGCTTTCACTGTGTTTATTTAATTGTGCATGAGCGCTAAATGCACATAAGGCAATACTTGCTAAAGCGAGCTTGTTCAAAACAGATTCCATTTAATTAACAATAAAGAGCTCTAATTATAACCTCCTTGCAAAGTGACAAACAGCGCTTTGCGGCAGACCTACAAGCAAAGCTTATAATTTGTCTAACAGCTTTGAACAAGATGCCTGTATAATGCGCAGCTCAAAATTACGAGGTGAATCATGAATCGCAGAAAAAAGATCATTACAAAATTTAATAACAAAGATAAGCGTGCTAATGCCAAGCTACATAAAAGCAACAAACCGGCTTATGTTTCAAAAGCAGAGCGCGCAAAGCTTGCTGAGCAAGATGCCGAACAAGCAATTGAGCACGAGGCTAACGAGGTAGTGCAAACAAGCGTTTAATCGTTATTGTGATAGGGTGAGAGGCTTAAATTGAGTGTTAAAAAGCTTAAAGTGAGCCAAATAACGAACCGCCACATAGCAAACTACCCCACTTGCCACAATCAGTTCAAACGTTGCTAAATACTGTATTTGTTTAACAAACTGCAAATCAATACCCTCTGCATGCATCCATGCGGCAAGTTTAAATAACGCGGTAGCACCAATGACCATAGGAAAAGTAAACGCAGCGTAACCTGGGCAAAATGGACGGCGCAGTAATTTAAAAAATGCGACGTAAATTATAAAGGTCATCAGTACCGCAATTCCAAATAACAAGCCAATAATAACCGGTGACGGCTCGCTGATAACTGTAAAGTAACCAGCTAACGATAAACTTGCTGGCGCCGCTAAAATAGCCAGTGTAGGTTGTGCAGCATCAGGAATGTGCGCAGCAAAAATGATTCGATAAATCATCATAGGCAACATAACTGCATACATCAGCATACCAAAATAAAGCGCCCCTTGTGCTAAAAATAGCAGAGCCGGATTCCCTGAAAACGCGACATCGGCAACAATGATCCCAACCGGCGGTACAAACCAGCTTGGCACCATATGCTCAATTTTAAATTCAATCACGCGATGAGCAATAAAGCTGATTAAAAACACCACATGCAATAAAAATGCACCAACCCAAAGCATATCTCCCGCAAGGGAGTAAAACTGCCCTAAAGAATTAGACACCACTAAAGTAGCCATAGCAAAAGTAGGCACCACACTGCCTACAACTGGGTGGGCTAAATCGGCTTTAAGCAGCTGAGGATGCAATAAAAACTTAAGTGTTAACAATAGCAATAATACGCTCGCAATAGCGGCGCCTGTATATTGTGCTACGCCATTTAGGCTAAACATACTCTCCCAAGCCCAACCTAGGCTGGCAATACCTAATGCCAAGCCGCCCATTGGTGTTGGTGCGCCTGATACTTTTGTTTTTATATGTTTAAACATCTCTATTCCACCCTGTGGTTGTAACTTACAGAGAAGTTTACGCTTGCATTTCGTTTAGTTAAATCTAATTATATAGAACACTCGTTCATATAAACCAAACATAAAATCATGAATATTTCCCTTAAACAGCTCAAGGTGTTTGTAGGCATAACCCAGCACAACACACTTACAGCGGCGTCTGAGTCACTGTTTTTATCTAAAGCGGCGGTGAGTATGGCGCTTAGCGAACTTGAAAAGCAGTTAGGCCATCCGTTATTTGATCGTGTAAATAACCGATTACTATTAAATCAAGAAGGGCAAAAGCTACTGCCCCTCGCTGATGAGCTATTAAATCGGGCAAACACTATCGACACCTTGTTTTTAGACAACGCCCCTGCCAGCGGAACCTTAAAAATTGGTGCCAGCGATACTATAGGTAATCATCTATTGCCTGCTTTACTAAGCAAATTCAGAGCGCAGCAACAGCATTACTCGCAACAAATACTGATTTCTAATTCGGCGCTTATTTGTCAAAAGCTTATAGATTACGAGCTCGATATAGCACTTATTGAAGGCCAAGCCCATCAAGGCGATTTAGTCTCTAATGTGTTTAGCCATGACGCTATGTGTATTATTGCGCCAATAAACCACCCACTGGCTGCAAAAAAGCAACTTAGCTTTAACGACTTAAATAGTAGCCAATGGGTATTAAGAGAGACGGGCTCTGGCTCGCGTTCCTTCTTTTTACATAGCCTTGCACCACATATAAAAAATTGGGCACAAAGCGTGGAGCTCAACACCACTGAAGCGCTTATAAACTGTGTAGCGAATGGCTTGGGTTTAGGATGCTTATCATCACTCGCCGCACAATATGCCCTAAAAGATGGACGCGTTACACATCTTAATTTAAACCACCCCATGCAAAGGCAGTTCTGGTTAGTAATGCATAAAGACAAATACAAAAACCCGCTATTAACGCAGTTTATTGATTTTTGTCACAAGCAGACTTAAAAATTAATGGCAATAAACCGTCAGATCCGGTTTAAGCTAAAATCGAATCTAACGGCTGGTACTCACTTACTCTCTCACTTTAAAACGCGTAACTCATGGCTAAATTTATAGAGCGCCCCTGCCCTGCTAATTGATTAAAGCCCTGCGACATATCTTGTTTAAACTCAGCAATACTTACGCCACCTAATGGTAATTCATAATACTCATCAAGCAGATTGATAATATCAACACTCACCGTAAGTGCATCCCAACTGGCTTTTGAGCTTAAATTAAGTAAATGATACTGCTCAGTTTGGTTTTCTAGGCGGTTGCTATCTACGCGAGTTTTACTATCGACCCACTGCCACGTGAGTGCGTTTTCAAAGCGGCCAACTTGCTGGTTAATGGCAAATTGGGTTTGCAGCGGCTTAATTTGATAAAGCGGCTGATTAGTATCATCGCGCTTACCACGGGTGTTGCTAATATTCGCTTTTAATGACCAGTTACCATACTGCTTAGACTCGTGCAGTGCTAAAACCGCATCTAGCTTTACACCATAAAGCCTGGCATCTACGTTATTAAACATAAGTACATTACGGGTATTGGCAGCAAGCGCTGTGCGGTTAAAGCTTCTTACTATGTTGGCATCAATATAGTCATTCACGTCGCTCACCCACGCATTAGCACTTATACGCCAGCTGTCATCTTTTGCCATACGGGTGTACGTGCTGCTAAGCGTGTGCGCAGTTTCTGGTTTAAGGCTTATATTACCAATATAGCCGTTGCCATCGCCGTACCATCCAATCATAGTGGTGGCCATATTACCTACGCCCCAGCTGTAGCGTTCGTATAAATTAGGCGCACGATTTTTACGGGCTAAGCCAATTTGTAGTTCGTCGTTATTGCTTAGTTGATAATTAATCAGCACGTTTGCATCAACTAAATTATCTGTTTGTTTTTTGTTTTGGTTATTAAACTTTTTAGCCGCCATTGCATCACTTGGCATCGCCATGGCCATCGCATTCATTGCAGCCATGCCTGCATTATATGCTTGTACATCATCAGTGTTGGTCATTACATTTTCAAATCGAATGCCTGCATTTACCCACCAGCGAGTACTTAGTTGGCTTTCATATTCTCCAAGCACTGCAATACGCTGACGTCGGCCATTATTAATATTTTTATAGTCATTTGGTCCCATCATCATTGAGCCCTCAACTGCAGGCCACCAGTCATCTAATTTCATGTGGTGATACTCTTGTGCGAGTAGTAACTGGCTGTTGTTATCAAGCGCTAGTCGCCATTTTAACTGGGTGCTTATATCTTCGGCGTCGGTTTTCATGGGCATTTTTCCGGCTTTTTCTGCGCTAAAAAACCCCATTTCATGCTTTACGTTATGCCAATTTAACTGCGCTTCAAGCTCACTGCTTGTAAAAGCACGTTGATACTGAGCAACAGCGCCATAGCTGGTGTTATCTGTCATATCCATATATTGATTAGCAAAGCCTTGATAGGGTATTTTTTGATGGCTTAGCTTAACCACTAATTGTTGCTTATCATCGCGCATGGCAGCACTTAAACTATGGTTTTGAGCGCGGTATAGGGTATCGAGCACTAAATCGCCGTTACCATCTTCATAACTGTTGGCATCGCTAAAAGCACCTTGATAATTAAAACTAAGTACATCGCTGGCAATGCGCATACCTGCGCCGACCTTTTTGGCGTTATCAAGGGTGTTGTACTGGGCTGACATATAACCTGAATGCCATGCAAGTTCGCTGTTTTCGCTGTACTGAGGTGAAATAGAATTAACAGCAATCACACCTGCAATATTATCGCCTCCCGCGCTTACTGGAGAAACACCTGCAACCACTTTGTAGCTACTAATTTGATTAGCTGAAATATAAGACAGTGGCGGGTTCATTTGGTTAGCACAGGCGGCGGTGATTTGCGCCCCATCAACCAGTACCGCCACTCTATCGCCCATTAAACCATTTAAAACAGGTAAATTGGCCATGCCACCAGCGGCAGAAAAGTCCACTCCTAAATCGGTTAATAACGATTCAGATGAGCCTAATGATAGGTGTTTATTTTGTGCTTGGCCGTGCACTTCAATCACTTCAATTGAGGTGTCATCTGCAAAAGCAACTGGCGATAATACGCTACTTATAACAAGCGCTAAAGGGGATAATAAATAAGAGGTTAAAGAATTTTTTTTATCAGTCATTATTGATTTACCACAAAATTTTTGTGGGTAAATTATACGTGCTGTAGCAATCTAAAAAGCGCGACATATTGTCGCACTTTGTTAATTTTAATCCTGTTCGTCGTCAAAAATATCTTCTATTTTTAACTCAAACAACCTCGCAGCTTTAAAGGCCAGTGGCAAGCTGGGGTCAAACTTACCTTTTTCAATGGCATTAATGGTTTGGCGAGAAACATCAAGCAGCTCGGCCAACCTTGCTTGGGTGTAGTTATGCTCTGCTCTTAATACCTTTAGCCGATTTTTCATTCATCACCTGCGCAATAGTGTTTATTAAGCACATACACGCTAATTAAGTATACTGCTCCCATTAAAAACATTAAATCGGGTATTTGTGCTTTAAAATCAATTAAGCCACTCAATTGCAAATTAGTGTACGCAAGCCCACCGACCAATATTGCACCTAGAGTAAACCCCATAGCACTGAGATGTATTTTTTGCATCAGCTCGTCCATACCTTGTAAATAACGCTTATTAGCCAAAATCATTACAATACCGGCTACCACATTTACAACTATAAAAAAGCCGCTAATTATCTCTGCGCGATCCCAAATTAATGTCGGGCCAAAGCTACATAACGCTAAGGTGAGTAACCAAATCAAGGTACATTTAGCTAAGTAGCTAGTATTTTTAATTTGGCGTTGTTTTAAATTTAATTCTGCTTTCATTGCTTTAATCCTGTTTCAAAAGTAATGTTTACTTTACAAATGTCATTCATACCATACAAAAAGTCAAGTTAGCATTACATTTAAATCTAATATATCTTGTTTTTAATGAGCGAGTGGCTTGCAAAGCTATATAAACCAGCCTTTCGTTTGCTCAAGTTAAATTTTATTCATCTTTAATTATGGTTTAGGCCATGACTGGGGAAGGCTTTTAATTTAAAATGCCTGCCTCTTTATTCCTCATTCCCATATTCAATTTTAAATAAACGAGTGTGTTTTATTTTTTAAACATACAGGCGTTTTATTTGTTATCAAATTTTATTCAATACCTTCAAGGATTTTACATGGCCGTTGATATTATATCGCCGTCGAGTCAGCCCAATAGAGCCGCTATTTTAGTAGTGCTTGCACTAGGCACTTTTATTTTGGGTTTATCTGAATTTTCTATGATGCCTATGTTGCCATTAATTAGTGAAGCATTTGGTAGTACCCCATCACAAAGTGGTTATGCCATTAGTGCTTATGCTATTGGAGTGGTTGTTGGCGCGCCTATTTTAATGTTGGCAACAGCCAACATGCGTAAACAAAAAGCGCTGTTACTATTTTTAAGTTTAATGTGTATTGCTAATAGTTTAAGCGCCTTAGCTAGCTCATTAGAGCAACTTGTGCTGTTTCGGTTTTTAAGTGGTTTACCCCATGGCGCATATTTTGGCGCAGCCTTGTTATTGGCCTCAGATATAGCGCCTGTTGGAAAGCGTGCTAGCTTTATGTCAAAAGTATTTATGGGGCTGACGGTCGCAACCATTGTAGGCGTACCCGTAGTAACCCTCGTTGGGCAAAACTTGAGCTGGCGCTATTGTTTAGCTGGGGCAGGTGTACTGGCGTTTATTGCCTTTATTTTTGTTTATTATGTGGTACCCAATGTTAAAAATACTCAAAAATCTAATTTACTAAACGAGTTAGGGGTATTAAAAAATAAACTGGTTTGGTCTATTTTGGGTATTGTTATTATTGGTTTTGGTGGCGTATTTTGTATTTATACCTACGTGGCCGACACTATTTTAGATGTGACCCAATCACCCGCCTATACTATTTCAATTGCGATGGTGATGTTTGGTATTGGCTCCACACTCGGTAATTACATACTAGGAAAAGCAGCTGATAAATCGGCAATTAAAACCACGGGACTAACCCTTGCCTCAACTATTATTTTTGCATTTGCGTATGTGAGTGCCAGCTATAATATTTACTTACTTTATCTGGTGATCTTTTTTATTGGTTGTAGCTTAGGGCTTTCTACTTTAGTGCAAACACTGTTAATGGATGTATCGCCCAATGGCCATGCCATGATTGGTGCTCTCGTGCAATGTGCTTTTAACATTGCTAACGCGATTGGCCCTTGGGTGGGTGGCATTGCTATTGCGCAAGGTGCACAACCGAATCAGACCGGCTATGTTGCCGGAGCACTATTTTTAGGCGGGTTATTTATGTGGTGGCTAAGCTTTATACAAATAAACAATAATAACGCGAAACAAACGGCTGCAGCGTATTAAGTATAAAAAAGAGCCGCGTATAGCGGCTCTTGTTATATTCATTACTTTAATTAATTACACGTCAATCGACGCCATATCAATAACAAAACGGTAACGCACATCTGAGCGTTCCATGCGCTCATAGGCGGTGTTAATTTCATCTATATTGATCATTTCACACTCAGGTAATACATTGTGCTCACCACAAAAATCGAGCATTTGCTGTGTTTCTGCAATACCACCAATCAAGGATCCTGCCACACGACGACGACCCATTAACAATGGCACTGTGTTTAGCTCATCTACAGGGCCTACTTGGCCAACAATCACTAACGTGCCATCAATATCAAGTAGCGGTGTATACAGTGATAGGTCATGCTTTACTGGTATAGTATCAATAATGACATCAAACGCTGATTGCGCATTTTTCATTTCATCATCGTTGTTCGACACTAAATAGTGCTGTGCACCTAGCTTAATTGCATCTTCTTTTTTAGACTCTGTACGACCAATAACCGTAACCGTTGCACCCATTGCCACAGCATTTTTAACCGCCATATGGCCAAGCCCACCAAGGCCGACAACTGCAACGCGGCTGCCTTTTTTAACACCCCATTTGTGCAGCGGAGAGTAAGTAGTAATGCCAGCGCACAATAAAGGCGCCACTCGCGATAGCTCTAAATTTTTAGGTACTGAAAGCACAAACTCTTCGCGAACTACAACATGCTTAGAGTAGCCACCTTGAGTCATTTCACCGTTTATTCTGTCTTTGCCACTGTAAGTGCCAACCATGCCTTCACGACAAAATTGCTCTTCGTGATTATGACATTGGTCGCAGCTTTGACATGAGTCAACCATACAGCCTACAGCAACGGTATCGCCTTGCTGATATTTAGTAACATCGCTACCAACCGAAATTACTTTACCAACAATTTCGTGCCCTGGTACTAATGGGTATTTACTGCCACCCCAATCGTTTCGCACTGCGTGTAAGTCTGAATGACAGACACCACAATATAAAATCTCTATTGCTACATCGTTATTTCGTAAATCGCGGCGCTCAAAAGAAAACTCTGTAAGTTCAGAACCTTGGCTTTTTGCTGCATATCCGACTGTTTTCATAATAACTCCATAGTTTATTAAAATTTATAACTCACACAGTATGCATTATCAGCTCTGAACATGAACTGACGTAGCAACTGCAAAAAAACCAGCATAGTGCTGGGCTATTTTTATTAATTACTGCACCACAACGGCGTTTAACTCGTCAATCAGAGCACTAATACGCTGGGCATTTTTGCCTAAATCACTTTTACCAATGCGAGATTTACTGCGTATGTCTACCACACGCTTACTGCCTTTGTCGTTAATACGCACTACAACATCATCTTTAAAGCCAAACCAGGTTGTGGTGTCTGTGGCTTCAACAATACCATTATTAACATCACTATTAACCAGTTCCCAACCAAGGTTTTCCATGGCTTTTGTTGTGGCTGCCACTAACTCTAGTTGCGTTTGGTTGTACTCGAGCGGTTTTAGCTCTGGGTATGCTTTTCGTTGTTGCGCTGCCGTTTCTTCTCCCGCGTATGCTACAGGATTAGGTGCATCAGCACGCAAAGGCACAACCGCAACAAACTCAGGTGGGTTAATTAAATCGGTAGAAATATCATGAATTGGCGGAACACTTTTTGCGGTATTCATCATGTTAAGCGGCATTGCAATAGCAACAGCTGCAAAAATAACCGTGATCACTACACTGGCTAGGCTTACTGTTTTACGCATGAATAGCACTTGAACTAATAATAAGGCTAATGCTGCCCCACCAACATAAACACCTAATCTAAAACCAGCAAAAGCAGTGCCTAGTTCAACAATATTAAATTTATAAAGGGGTCCCGGTAGTACTACCATTAAAAAAGCGATAAGCCCAACTAAGGTCACTAAATGTTTCATTGCCTACTCCGTTATTGTTATATGGTTATTGTTTTTTTAAACAGCTTTATACTGTTAACACTCCAATTTAGATTACTATGACCGATAAGTATCTATAAAGTCATAATTTATTGCTCTTTTAAAGTAGATAACTTGACTCCTTGGTAAAAATCAACAAACTACGGGGGTAAAATTATCAGGGTATTATTATTTATGAAAACAGAGATTAGTTACCGATTTGAGTCATCACAAGTGGCCAACCGCTTTTTACATGAATTAAAAGATTGGCCAGTCAATGACGTAAAAACACGCCTTTTCAATGGCGGCGACAGCGTTAAAGTAAGCTACGAATATGATGAAAGCGGATTTGATTATACCGTTGCCGAACTTGATGATTTAGCTGAGCAACACGGCGGACAAGAGGTATCGAGTTAAATCGACTTAAACCTAATCTGGTTACGTCCCTCTTTTTTTGCTTGATACAATAACTCATCTGCTGTTTTAATCACCGATTTAGGTTGTATATTTTGCTCAATTATACTGTTTGCATTGATACTCACGCAGCCAATACTAATAGTTAGCTGATTTTGTATATCAGAGCCAATATGATCAATATGTAAATCAATAATGGCGTTTAACAACAAGTTTGATACCTCAACACCTTGTTCATCACTGAGTCGATTAAATAAAAGAATAAACTCTTCGCCACCGTAACGAGCTGCCACCCCCTGATAAAGCAACGCTGTTTTATTTAAAACATTAGCCACTTTTTGCAGTGCGGCATCACCCGCTTGATGGCCATACACATCATTAAATTGTTTAAAGAAATCCACATCAACCAGTAATATCGTTAAAGTACTACATTCATTTTTTGCTTCGCTCCACTGCTGATCAAATATTTCATCAAATGCACGACGATTAAATAAATGAGTGAGCCCATCTATTTTACTAATTCTCTCAAGCTCTTTATTTTTTTCACTTATTTGCATAAACAAAGCGTTAAAACCTTTAATCAGAACTTGCAGCTCTAAAAACTGATTACTCATTCTTAATGGGCTTAACGTGTTACGAAGTAGCATTTTATTTAATGCCTCAGCTCCGCTTATTAAAGGACGAATAAAATAACGATTAATAATAAATAAGCCCAGCAACGAAATAAGCAAAAACATTAATAGTGTTAACAACAAATCACGGTCTAATAAAGTAGGTAGTTGTTGATGATAATGTTTAATATCTATCAGCATAAGTGGCTCATTATTAATGTCGAGTAACACTCTTCGCCTTTGAGTAGCAATTTTACCGCCTTGTAAGCTACCCGTTAATTTTTTTAGGTGCGTATCAAACTGTCCATCGGCTGGAATAGAGTGGGTAAGGTCAACCTGTGACACACTGGCAATTTTTTGTATAAACGATGGGCGTACTTTTCTTATAAAAACCATAGCGCCAATTTGTTCACCCGTGTTATTGGTTTTTCTGATCATATGAGATGCAAACATCACTGGTCCATATTGAGTTTTTAAAAAACCAGAATGTTGTAAGCTGTTATTTTGTGGGGTGATATAGTTGAGAGGTAAAATTGATTTATTTTTTTTGTGTGTTTGTAAGTTAAATTCAGGGGCATCAAAATCATTAACTTGTACATAATTATGTGTTCTAGAGTAAACCAAATTAAAGTTCATATCATAAATAAATACGCCATCAATTTTCAACGATTTAAAGGTATCATCAACAAAGTTTGAGCTAATGTAACGAGAGCCTAGCGTTTGTAAAAACTCATAACTATCGTCCCACACAGCGTAATCATAATTTAGCGTTTTTAAAAATACAAACTCACGGTCTAAGGCAATTTTTACGCTTAGTAACTCTCTGTTTTGGTAATCTTCAATACTTTGCTCAATGTTAGGTAAACTAAAAAAGTAGCGATAACCAACTAGTAAACCAGTGACCATGGTCATTAAAATTAATATGCTTGTTATTACAAAGTATCTAAGTGACATAAGCTCTGTATTTTAGGTACAGCTGCATGTAAGCTTTAAGTTTAAAGCTTACATGCACTTTGTTGAAATAGGTATTACACAACGTATTAAAGACCCCTTATTAACTTCACTTTCAACCTCTATAGTTCCGTTGTGCTCTTTAAGTATGTTGTAAACTATAGCCATTCCCATACCAGTGCCTTGGCCTACGGGTTTAGTAGTAAAGAAAGGATCGAATATTTGTTTAAGTATGTCGCCATCCATCCCACAGCCGTTATCTGCCACCTCAATATAAATATTATTTTTATTAGCAAACAGCTTAATGGTGATTTTTCCCTGCTGATCGAACTGGCTATCACAGGCGTGTTTCGCATTAATTAATAAGTTTACAAATACTTGTTTCATCGATGATAAATTACACTGTGTTAAAGGTATTTTTTCTATATGTAACTCTATAGCACACGTTCCTAACTGGTTGTCGAGTAACTTTAGCGTGCCATTTAATGATTCTGTAATGTCTGCCATTGTTGTTACGTTATCTTTTAGGCTCGCAAAGTCGACAAGGTTGCTAACAATATAAGCGATACGCTCTAAGCCCTCTTGAGTATCATCAACTAAGTCATCTATATCGTCCACAATAAAGCTTAAATCGTTCTCTTGATTGAGCTGAACTAAAATAGACTCTAACTGCGATACTGAAATCGATTTATCTACAAATTGTTGAGCTGCCGTCATTAACGTAACCAACATGGGCTTTATAAATTTTATACTTGCTACATTACTGGTTATATAAGCAAGCGGGTTATTTATTTCGTGGGCCATCCCAGCAGAGAGTGTGCCTAGCGTGGCCATTTTTTCACTTTGCATTAAAGTTATTTGTTGGTTTTTGACCGTTTCGAGCTTTTCTTTCAGCTCTTGATTAGCAATAAATAATGCCCGTGTTTTGTCTTCTAGTAGGGTTTCTAATTGATCTCTGGCTGATTTTTCGCGCAAATACGCTTTTTTATAATTGTAGTCGTCTTCAGCCATGGTGAGTCCCATAGTTTACTTCAATTAAGCACGAATCAAACCCATCATGCATGCACTGAGCATGGTTAAGTTTAACATCGACTCCATAATGAGACGCAGCACCAAAAATAAGCCCTTCAGCGCACATACAAAGCTGTCGCTTAGAGTTGTAGCGCATTAAAATAAACCCGTCTTCAATAATTTGGGCGTCAATTTCAGGTAAATTTGGCTCATGATAAAGCTTAGCTACTTCAACATGAATTACTTTATCAATGCCAATAATAAGATCAGCAAAACAATTAAAGTTAGCAACAATACTAGGATGACGCCCCTTCAAATGAGAGAACAAATACTCTCCAAAGGCCTTTAATACCTCTGGCATAGACATAGAAAGTGCAGTTGCTACATCTTGTGCCAAACCAACTATTTCTTCATCTGGATAACTTTCTGCAGAAATATAAACACGACCTTCAGGTGCATTTTTTTCAAGCAAGTCGTCCCATGCAGCCATGCCACATTTTTCAATAACCAGTGCCTCAAGCCCTCTAAAGATAACGCCTTTCATGCATGTTCCCTCTATTATCACTTTTAGATTGTTAGCTGCGCCTTCAATTAGTTACAAACGCTCGCTACCTTACGGCTCATATTTACACTAGCGTAGTAAGTCTTACTCTGTAAAATGTCAGCATTAAAGTAATAGTAGCTTAGTCGCTTGTAAAACGCCCAAAAAAGTTCGTTATTTGCATGGTCAACATTTAACATTAAGTAAAGTTAAGAAAGCGTGATCACATTCTGCTTTTTACTCTATTAGTGGCAACGCTATTGGCAGGATCGTCTGGCCAAAAATGCTTCGGGTAGCGCCCTTTCATCTCTTTTTGTACCTCGCGGTAACTACTATTCCAAAAATGTGCTAAGTCTTGAGTTAACTGTAGTGAACGCTTACCTGGCGATAACAACTCCATTAGCAATGCTAATTTACCGTTAGCTAACATAGGCGTACTGGTTAAACCATATACTTCTTGCATGCGCACACTAAGCTTGGCGGGGCCATCAAGTTGGTATTCAATCTTTATATTAGAACCACTTGGTACTGTTAGTCTCAGTGGGAGTAAAGATTTAAGCTCGCTTTGCTGTTGCCAATTGAAGCAGTTTTGTAGTGCCTCAAAGTAATTAAACTTTTTAAGCTGCTCAAGGGTTTTAATATCTTCAAGGTATACCCCTAACCAATCACCTGCTGAGTCAATTAGCTGCTGCTGACTAGTAACAGGAAACTGTTCTGGCATCAATTTGCTAGCTAGGCACATTCTAATAAGCAGTTGCTCACTTTCTTTTTGCTCGTTAAACAGTGAAAAGCCCTGTTTGGCAAACAAACTAAGCCATGCCTTGGCCCGTTCTGTTTTATCAAGCTTATGTTTACTTGGTTGGCTACTAAGGGTAATTTCCCTAAGTTTTACTTCATCTTGATGAATAAACCGAGCGGCTTTTTCATCAAACTCGCAGCGGGTCAACTCAGTGAATAAATGCGGTAAATACTCTTTAAGCGCTAATGGATTTAGCGCCGTGGCCGCAAAAATACGTCCGCCTTTATGTCCGCCCATACTGGCAATAGCTATGTATTCGTCATTATGCCAGTAGTCAGGGTTTAGCTCGGCCCCTGCGCCATTTGCTAATAAGTAGCCATTGCCACGTTTTTTAGCGATGCGATCAGGGTAGGCAAGCGATACTAATAAACTTAAATGTTCAGTGTTTAAATCTGTGCCCCTGTCGATAAATTTTAAGCGTTTTAACCAATAACTTAATTGCTGCTTAAACACAGGATGCGGACGCTGCTGTTGACTATGCAGTGCTAGGTTGAGCTCATTGGCAGTGCTAACTCGGCTTTCTAGTAAGGCCACTAAATAAATAGCTAAGCGATAAATCCCACTTAACTGTGGTTCTAACATTTGCGCTTTTAATAACATATGCGCTAAGCGAATATCGGCACCAAAGCCCAACATTTTACTACCCAGCGTAGTGAGCTTACCGTTACTATCTATGGCTTCAAGCATAGATAATAAATTAGTAGCTTGGCTGGATTGTTGCTCACTCGGCGGGTCAAGTAAGGTGAGTTCACTAATACTTGCGCCCCACTGCTTCGCCTCAAGCATCAGTTGGCTAATATCTGAGGTAAGAATATCAGGGTTATCGTGGCTGTTTCGTCTTTCAAAAGTTTGTTTGGAACCTAACCGATACACAACCCCTGGTTCTATTCGTCCTGCACGCCCTGCGCGTTGTACTGCCGATGAACGCGATATACTTTGCGTAGTGAGCTCAGTGACACCGGTTTTTAAATTAAAGCTGGCTGCACGGCGCTTGCCGCTATCAACAACAATTCTAATACCTTCAATGGTTAAACTTGTTTCGGCAACATTGGTCGTTAATACTACTTTTCTCATCCCTTGAGGCGCTGGTGCAATTGCTGCTTGTTGATTGGCTTTATCTTGTTCGCCAAATAATGTGGCAACAATACAATCATTGGGCAAGTCGCTCAGCGCTTGCTGCACTCGCAGTATTTCACGCTGGCCGGGTAAAAATACCAGCGCACTGCCTGTTTGCTCATTGAGTGCTTGTTTTATTATTGGTGGAATAGCATCAAGCCAGCGGCTTTCATCTTTTATTGGGCAATATATTTCGTCAATGGGGTAACTTCGCCCGTTTGATTGAATTACTGGGCAATTAAAAAACCCAGTGTAGCGTTCGCTATCAAGGGTGGCCGACATCAACATAATGGTTAAATCTTCACGCAGTGCCGCTTGCGATTCTAAAGCAAAAGCCAGTGCGGTATCTGCTGCGATGGAACGCTCATGAAACTCATCAAAAATAAGTAAATCAACATCATTAAGCTCAGGATCATTTTGTAACATGCGCGTAAGCATGCCTTCGGTAACTATTTCAAGGCGAGTTTGTGTGCTGACTTTACTTTCACCTCGCACCCGTAAACCGACACTTTGCCCTAGCGTTTCATTTTGGCAGTGCGCTAAATAGTTAGCAATATTTCTTGCAGCCAAGCGCCGCGGCTCTAACATGACGATGTGCTTATAATGCCCATCGCGCATAAGCTGTAATGGCAACCATGTTGATTTACCAGCACCAGGCGGCGCTTGCAGTAAGGTGATTGGGTTGGCTTTTAAAGCATCAATGAGTGAAGTATATATTTCTTGAACCGGCAGCACGCTATTTACCCTAAATTACTTTGCCGCCATTGTAGCAAAAATTAGCAGTTATTTATGCAGAGTACGACTATGTGCTTGGCTGATCATTTCATCTAACGTTTTAGCCTCTTGCTGCTGCGCTTTATTTTGATCAGCACGATGCCTATTACTCACTATCCCTTCTATGCCTTTGGTGAAGCTCATTTGCTTAAAACAAGCTTGCTGCTGACGTAATTCATCTTGCTGTGAATCATCAATGCGCGCTTGTTGCTGCGTCGATAAGCCAGACAAAATACGCTTCATCCCTGATAAATTTTGTAAGCTCAGCGCCGAGCTCATTTGCTGGTTTTTATCCATACTGTTTATGTGCTGCTGAAGCTGCGATAAGCGTTGCTGCTCTAGGTTACTTCTTTGTTGCAACTGAGTTTGCTCGGCCAGCATTTTATCTAATTTTTGTTGTTGTAATCCTAAAAATTTATTAAGCATTCAGTTTACCCATCACTGCATTTAATTGAGTTATTGACTGTGAAAAATCCACTTGTTCGTTCAACCCTTGGCATAGAAATGATTCGATTTGTGGGTACAAATTTACCGCACTATCGAGTTCCGGATCTTTACCTGCTTGATACGCCCCTAAAGGAATAAGCTCATGCACTTGCATATAGCGGCTATAAAGCTTTTTCAATTTATAACAAAAGCTTAGCTGCTCATCACTTACTATATTTGGCATTACTCGGCTAATCGATGAACCAATATTAATCGCCGGATAGTGGCCCTTTTCTGCTAAGGTGCGATCCAATACTATATGGCCATCAAGAATTGCTCGGGCGTTATCGGCTATTGGATCTTGTTGATCATCGCCTTCAGCTAATACTGTATAAATGGCGGTCATGCTGCCTTTGCTTTTTTCACTATTACCCGAACTCTCGACCAGTTGAGTCAATTTACTAAATACCGATGGCGGGTATCCTTTGGATGCAGGCAGCTCACCTACCGATAAACCAATTTCTCGCTGTGCTTGCGCATAACGGGTTAATGAGTCCATCAACAGCAATACATTTGAATTTTTATCTCTAAAATAGGCCGCCAATTTATGGCTAAGCTCGGCCGCCTTAATACGCAATAAGGGAGAATCGTCTGCTGGCGATGCTATTACAATGGCTTTTTTTAAGCCTTCTTTACCAAGGCTTTGCTCAATAAAATCTTTTACCTCCCAACCACGCTCACCGACAAGGCTTACAATAACCACATCGGCAGAGGTAAAGCGGGTCATCATGCCAAGCAACTTACTTTTACCTACACCCGAACCTGCAAATAGCCCTAAACGCTGGCCTTTTCCCACACTAAATAAGCTATTAATGGCGCGAATACCCACATCTAACGGCTCGATAACGCCTTTGCGCTCCAGCGGCGTTAAAGAATAATCGTTACCCAATTTACTGGCGTTTTTTGTGCTGTCTTGTTCAAGTGGGCCTAAGTTATCAATCGGCTGCATTTGCGCATCGAGCACACGCCCTAATAACTTTTCAGAAATAGCCACATGAGTGTTTTTTATAACTGGCCTAACGCGTCCACCTGAATATAAATTTTGTATTTTTTTCAGGGGCATTAAATAGGCTTCATCTTGATTAAAACCTACTACTTCAGCGTCATACCAGTGGCCATCAACACTTTCTACTTGGTATTTTTCACCCATAGCAAATTGCCCACCGGTAGCGGTAAGCGTTAAACCATTAACTCGTGTTAAGCGGCCA
This sequence comes from Pseudoalteromonas sp. DL-6, assembly GCF_004328665.1. NCBI lineage: Bacteria > Pseudomonadati > Pseudomonadota > Gammaproteobacteria > Alteromonadales > Pseudoalteromonadaceae > Pseudoalteromonas > Pseudoalteromonas sp. DL-6. The sequence continues at coordinate 951,069 of NZ_CP019770.1, read as the reverse complement.
TAGCTTTTAACTAATTCAGGCGGGGTTAGCGCTGTCAGCGCAGACTTTAAGCAAGTATGAAGTGGGTTAGTCATGCGGTTGCGCTTTTAAAATTTCAGGTATCACTTCATCCAAAAGGCTTTGTAATCGCTCTGAAAAAGAAAATCGATGTGTTTGTTGCTCTGCCACCAATTCAACATCGCCACTGCTTAGAGCTTCGTCAAAATAAGTCGGCACCGAAAACTCAGCTAAACGTGCATCATCAAAACAGTGACGATCAGAGCCTGCGAACATAATTTTAGTTATTACATCACGGTCGCTAAGTAAGGAAATAGCTTTTTCAATCAACTGAGTACGTATTTCGGGGCGTACTTTTAGCTCACAGTCGATAACTTGCTCAGCCAAGGTGCTTATCATTAAGGCAAGGTCTTGTTTAAACTCATCATTAAAGTTAAGTAGCTCATTATTAGCTTTATCAAATAAAGTGTTAAAACGTTCAATAAGCTGTGTTTTTTGCGCTTCAAGACGTTCAGCAACCCGTAGCTCTATTTGTTGCTCCATTTGCTGCTCTAATTCACTTTGCTTATCGGCTGCCCCCTGCGCAAGACCTTTTTCAAAGCCCTGTTGCAAACCAAAACGCTGAGCAGCATCTAAACGCTCTTGCAGCGTTTGATGTTGCTCATTTTTATTTAAAGTGGGAAACCTAAATACTTGACTCATAGTTAGCCTGCGGTCTCTTCTTCAAATAAGCGATATTCAATATCACCTTGTTTGCTCATGTCTCTTACTATCGACATAATTTCTTTTCTGGCGGCAATCACTTTGCTCAGTGGTTGCGCGCTTAAACCATCAATTTGTTGTTGGTACACCTGCGCTAAACGTTTAGGTAATGCACCTAAAACACGCGCTAAAAACTCACTGTTTACACCCTTTAACGACATCGTCCATAACTCATCTGGAATGTCATTAAGCAACAAGGTTAGTGTCTCGTCTGTTTGCTTAATTAAGCCATCAAAGTCGTACATTTTCTCTTGTATTTCATCAGCTACGTTAGTGTTATGTTTTTTCATTAGTTCGATAATTTGGCTCTTATTACCGTTGTAACGATTCATAATTTCTACCGCTTTATCGACACCATTCACTTGTGCACCTACTTGGCGGCCAACAAATTCAATACACGATTCAAGCGTTAAACGCACATCATCAATAACGTGTTCGCTCACTTCACGAAGGCTGGCAATACGATACAGTAAATCATCATGCTTCGATTCTGGAAACAGTACAATAATGGCTGAGGCTTGCTCTGGGGGTAAAAAGGCCAAAAACAGCGCTTGCATTTGCACATGTTCCTGATCTAAAAAGCGTACAATAAGCTCTGGCGGGATCCACTCTAAACGACGTAAATCGTCATTCATTGCACCACCATAAATATCATCAAGCATAGTTTTGGCAAGCTTACGGCCGACAGCTTTATCAAGTGCTCGCTCTAAATACACACGCGACGCGCCATTGACGCCACTTTCATTGCGGTAGCAATCAAAAAATTCACTCAAGGTGCCTGCAACATCCTGTTGAGTAACGTTTGAAATTTTAGCCATGCGCTCAGAAATAGCCTGTACTTCACGGCGGCCTAATTTACGAATAACACTGGCGGCATTTTCCTCGCCCATACTTAGCAATAAAATAGCGGCGCGATCTAACGCCGGTAATTGTGAGCCTTTATCAAGCTTTTCTTGATTCAATTTCAACTCCTTGTTCTACCCAATATTTTATTACCGACGTAACACGCTCGGTTTCTTTGTTAGCAAGTAACTGCATGTGCGCTATTTGTTCTTCAAAGTCATTGCCTATTTGCGGTAACGACATATTTTGATGTTCGCTTGCGCCCTCTTTGCCGGTTAAGTTTTCTATTTGCGATTTAGCATTAATGGCATCATCAAGCGGACTGCTTTGTCTTTCTGTTGTAGAGGCTGATTTAACCTCATTATCAGCGGTTGCCATGGCATTGTTTGCTTCGTTACTTTTACCTTTTATTAAGTGATTAACTAAAGGGCGCACACCAAATAAAATCAGCAATAAACTAATTAAAGTACCCACAATATAACGGGCATACTCTTTAAGCTCAGGCATTTGCCACCATTCAAGACCTTCACCTGGGGCTAGTATTTTTTGTTCTAAAAAGGCAAAACTAGTAATGTTGAATTGATCGCCGCGTGCGTCGTTAAACCCCGTGGCCTTTTTTACCATTTCACCTAATGAGACGAGCTTTTCTTCGCTCCAGCCATCAGCTGTTCCAGCTACTTGCTCATTAATAAGTACCGATAAGCTCATGTTTTTAATGCGGCCTACTTCAAATTGGGTATGAGTTACCGAGCGACCATTTTCAAACTGTCGTTTACTCTCATTTCGTTGTGAAGTTCGCTCGTTGTTTTCATCTTCAGCTTGTTCGTTAGGCACAGGTGGCTCATTAGCTAAAGAGCCCGGAATACCAGCCGCCAGCTGATCTAGGGTGCTATCAGATTTAATAAACTCTTGTGTTAATACATTTTGTGGGTCAACCATTTCACGTGTTTCTTCAACCACACTAAAATCAACATCACTAGAAACCTGAATTCTAAAATTACCTTCACCCAAAATTGGCAACAACATAATAGAGGCGCGTTGCTCTATGTTGCGCTCAACTTTTTCAATAAAGGCGAGCTTTTTATCGGTTTCTTTGCCTACTGGGGTGGTATCAAATAAGTCGCCGCTGAGTAATTTACCACGCTGATCCACCACCGACACAGAACGAGAATCAAGCCCAGGCACACTGCCAATAATCAGTGCAATAATGGCTTCCACTTGCTCTGGTTTAAGTTCGTGTCCTGGCGCTAAATCAACCATCACAGACGCTGCGGTTTTTTGCTCAGTACGACCAACAAACAAGCTACGCTTAGGGACTGCCAAGTGCACCCGCGCATTGCGTATGCCTTGCATGTTAATAATGGTGCGTGCCAACTCACCTTCCAAGGCATGCTGGTATTGCATAGATTCGATAAATTGACTGGTGCCCATAGACACTTTGTCGCTAATATTCTCAATACCCTCAGGCATAGAGGCTTTTATTCCTCTGGCCGCAAGCGTGATTCGCGCATCAGCCAATTTTTCTTGCGGCACTAAAATATTACCGCTATCGGTATCGATGCGGAACGTGATTTGTTCTTTATCTAAAATTTCTAAAATATTGGCTTTATCGTAGCTTTCTTGATTACCGTAAAGCGGTACGTAGTTTTTAGCCGAGGTCCATAAAATAAGGACTATAGTAGCCGCTACTAATGTCGCTAGTAGAGCAATGGTCGCGACACTTCTGTCACCTGAGTTGCCGAAGTTTAATTTGTTGGAGAGATTAACCACTCTTTCTTTTAGGTTGCTCTCATTTTGCTCAGGTACTTTTGCTAATTCTCCTTTCATATTAGCCTCTACAGTGACATGCGCATGACATCATCAATGCCATTGAGCACTTTATTGCGCATTTCCATCAGCATAGAAAAACTAAGCCCCGCTTTTTGACTGGCGATCATCGCACCTACCACATCTTCACTTTCACCAGTATCAACGGCTTTAACCATTTCACCGGCAATATTTTGTTGGGCGTTGATAGAGCGAATAACATGCTTAAAGTCTTCACTAATATTTACATTTTGATTACTGATAGCAGCCGGCTCTATGCTCTCTGGACCTGCAATTTTTTGCATGTCCATCATTTTGCCCAGCATCATTTGTTGACTTTCAATTGGCGACATTCTTTTTTTCCTTCAAATTATGCAATTGCATCAATATCAATACCGCATTCACGCATAGCGGCAATTTTGTATCTTAATGCTCGGGTAGTTACGCCAAGCGCCTGTGCTGTTTGGGTACGGTGTCCTTTAAATCGACTCAATAAACTGTATATGTAATCAAACTCAGCCTGCTTTTTATTCTCTTTTAACTGGGTGGCACAAAAAGCCGCAGCCGCAGGTGAACATTGCGGTAAATTTAAATCTTCAGCCTGAATTTCAACACCTCTGGCCATCACTAATGCACGTTGAATCACGTTTTCAATTTCCCGTACATTGCCCGGCCAGTTGTAACAAAGCATCACATCTTCTGCTTGTTTACTAATATGGAACTCAGAGTTGCCATATTTTTTGATAAAGTGGTAAGCCAATGGAATGATGTCATCAACACGATCCCGAAGTGCAGGCCAACTAAGCGGTAATACATCTAAACGATAAAATAAATCTTCACGAAATGTGCCTTGCTCAACTTGCTCACGCAATACACGGTTAGAGGCAGCAATAATGCGTATATCTAATTTTATTTTTTGATGACTACCGAGTCTTTCAACTTCGCGCTCTTGCAATACCCGCAGTAACTTAGCTTGTAAATCCAGTGGTAGCTCGGTAATTTCATCCAGTAAAATAGTACCGCCATTGGCCAGTTCAAATTTACCTGGCTGAGCATTCACTGCGCCGGTAAACGCGCCTTTATTAAAACCAAATAACATGGCTTCAAGCATATTTTCAGGAATAGCGGCACAGTTAACCGCAATAAATGGCTTATCTCTTCGCTCTGAAGCTTTATGAATAAAGTGCGCTAACTTCTCTTTACCTGTTCCCGATTCGCCGGTGATTAACACCCCTGCGGCGGTTTGAGCTGCGCGATTAGCTAAACGCAGTACTTGTTGTGACTTAGTTGAAACAGCGATTAAATCTTCAAACCCATGCTTCATTGAATCAGTGTTTCTGATTGTTTTTTTAAGCTGCTCAGCAAAGAAAGGTTTTAATAAGTAATCAACAGCGCCACCATTATTAATTGTTTTTGAAGCAATTTCACTTTGTGAAGAATCGACTAACGTCACAATTTGCGAAGTGGGGCATGTTTTACGCAGTAATTTTACTAATTCAACCAGTTCGAGTTGTTGAGTATCCGCATCAACAAACACAAGCTCTGGCTTACTTATAAGGCAGTGGCTAACCGCATCGCTGATGGAGTTTGTATGCAGAAACTTAAAATTTTCGGCAAATACAACTTGCTGAATCTCAGGCGTTGGCTGCTGCTCACTGATCCATAAAAGGTATCTTTGACTCATATTTTTCCTTTGCAGTGCAATTAACTTGAGTGTCGGAAAAGACGAACTAAAACACGGCGATTAGACGATGCGCCCTGCTCCGAGTTTTTTATAATGGGATAACGTTGACCATGCGCTCTTACTTCTAACATGTCTTTGGGTAATCCAAATTCAATGAGTCTGGCAGCTACGTCATCTGCTCTTTCTTTTGAAAGCAACCGATTTGACAGCGGCGAGCCCGTATTATCTGTGTGGCCATCAACTAGCACTTTACTTACGCGACTGTCTAAAGAAATGTAACGCACTAAATCTTTTAAAAATTTAAGATCTTTAGCCGTTGTTACTGTGCGCTGCCCACTGGCAAACTGTAATTGATGATCGCGTGCTTGCTCCCAAGAAAGCGGCGATAAATTAGCTAAACACTGTTGATAATCGGCAACTATTTCATCGCTATGGGTATTAGTAAAGGTCAGGCGAAGTTGTTCATCACCAAAGCTTATAACGCTGTCTAACCAACCGCCCTGCTTAATGACGCGAAGTAATGGGGTCATATCTGAAGAAAATTGCACCTTGTTATCTTCAACGTTGGTGGATACAAAATTAACGGCAGTAAGAACGGTATTGGCTGATTGCCAATCCGCTTTACGGGATAAAACGTGTAAACCTATTATTGGCTTATCTTGTAAAAGCCAAGTGAATTCCAATTGTTGTGTTTGTGCTGGGAGGGTTTTTACTTCAAGTAGCGCATAATTTTCAAAGCGCTGTTTAAGTGAGCAAGCAAACGGGTTGCTATTTACTGACCAGGTAGAATTTTCGTAACTTTGTACCAGGTTTTGCTCTATTGCATGCCCCTGCGGCAACATAAACACAGCACAGGGCAATGCGAATTTAATAAGCTGAGTTAATCTATTCATGTATATTCCGTATAAAGTTAAATAGAACAATTAAGTTTTTTAAATCAATAGCGAAATACAACAAATACAAACACAGTATTAATGAATATCACTAAGTTAATGTAACCCCACGATCATAGCAATTGCCTTAGACTGGGAGCTTTGCGTCCTATGCTTTCGCATAGTTTGCCATTTAATTTACTTAAGCATTATTTTAAACCAACATAAAAACTAGTAACTATGTACAATAAAAACAACAGACTATAGTTAAATATCATTAAATGCAAATATAACCCTATAAAATTCATAGTCAGTTCATTTTATGCTCATTTTACAGTCAATCATCCTAACGAACCGAGTATATCAACCCGAATAGTATCTGGAATTTCATTATAAGAAAGAACCACTAAGCTGCCCTTAGTAAAGGTTTTTGCGTATCGAGCTAATAGCGGTCGAAGCTGTGGAACTACGATTAATGTGGGGGTCACCCCTCTTAATTTCATATCTTCGACTATCATCGGCATTGTGCGTTGAAATTGCCCCAATAAATTAGGATCTACCGAAAAACTATCCAGTACAACTTTGCCGGCCTGCATCGCTTGATCAAGTGAGCTTTGTAAAGTGCTTTCTAGTTTTTCATCTAAGCTGTATGCGCTAAGTTCATCACGATTACCCATTACCTGTTTCACCAATACCTTTTGCAATGCACAGCGCACATCTGACACCAGCAAAATCGGATCTTTTGTTACTTCTACGCTGTCTATTAACGTGCCAGCAATAGTGACTATGTCTTTAATACTAATGTGTTCTTTTAGCAGTAAACGAATCACTTTAAGCTGTAAATTGGTTGGTAATGCTTTTTCGAAGGTTTCGGCTAAGCTAGGTGAGATTTCTTTTAGTCGCTCATTAAGCTTTTGTACGTCTTCATAACTAAATAACTCATCTAAATGTTCTTTGATCACTTTGCCGGTATGAGTAGCAATAATGGTGCCTAAATCAACCACTGAGTAACCCATATTCAATGCTTGGGTTTTGCTGTCATCTTTTATCCAAACGGCCTCAAGCCCATAAGCAGGATCAGTAGTTAATTCTCCATCTAAGCTGCCGTATACATCACCGGTATTTAACGCCAGTAACTCTTTGGCGTTTACATTAGCACTTGCAACAGGCACACCGGCTAAGTTTACTTTGTATTCTTGTGGGTTTAATTTTAGGTTATCTTTTATTCTGATCTCCGGTAATAAAAACCCAAGTTGCTCAGAGAGATTTTTACGCACACCTCTTAAGGTTTTTACCAGCTCTTCCCCTTTATCTTTATCGGCTAAATAAACCAAACGAAAGCCAAGCTCAACCGACAACTTATCAACATGAGAAATATCTCCCCATTCTAAGTTAGCCTGTTGCTCACTTAAAATAGTGTCGGTCATTTGTTCGGCTTCAATTAAAGAGTTATCGGGGAGAGAGCGCTGTAATCGCCAAGCAACATAAAATAATGGCGCGGCAAACCCTAAAAAGGCGACAGTGGGCATCCCAGGCACAATACCAAGCGTAACCATAATCAAAGCAGCAGTAAAAATAACACGTGGAGAGGCAAGTAACTGCTTACCTACAGCTTCACTTACATCGCCTTCATCGTTCATACGCGTAACAATAATTGCAGCAGCAACCGCGAGTAATAACGAAGGAATTTGCGCAACTAAGCCATCACCTATGGTTAACAGTGCAAAACGCTGAAACGCTTCGGCTAAGCTTAAACCATGTTGAAAAGCACCTATTGAAACACCGCCCAACAGGTTGATCACTAATATAATTAAGCCAGCTATAGCATCACCGCGTACAAACTTAGATGCACCATCCATAGAGCCATAAAAATCGGCTTCTTGGGCTATAGTACTGCGTCGCTCTTTTGCTTGCTCAGGGCCAATTAATCCGGCATTTAAATCCGCGTCAATTGCCATTTGTTTACCGGGCATGGCGTCTAGAGTAAAGCGTGCAGCCACCTCAGAAATACGCTCACCGCCTTTGGTAATAACCACAAAGTTAATCACCATTAAAATAACAAACACCACAATACCAACGACGTAGTTACCGCCTATAACCACTTCACCAAACGCTTGAATAACGCGACCTGCCACATCTGAGCCTTCATGACCGTGTAGTAATACTACCCGTGTTGAGGCAATATTTAGGGTTAAACGCATCAAGGTGGCGACTAACAAAATCGTCGGAAATACAGAAAAATCGAGCGGCTTTTTAGTAGACACAGCGACTAACAATACAATCACCGACAATACAATGTTGAAGGTAAACAATGCATCTAATAGCCATCCTGGTAATGGCAAAATAACCATCGACAAAACAGCTAACAGCAAAATAGGAATAGCGGTATAAGGTTGAGTAAAACTGCGCCAGTTCAAATTATAACTCCAACATCTAAGGTTTCTGTAAGTTTTTAGGGATTGTTAATTCAGGTAAGGCTGCGGGTGCTTGCCCACGCCCTTGCTTATATGCTTTTAGTTGCAATACATAGGTCAGTACATAGGCAACGGCGCTGTATAGGCCGTTGGGCACTTCTTGGTCGACCCGGGTCGAAAAATAAATAGCCCGTGCTAATGCAGGGATTTCTATTATTTCTTTGTTATTCATACGGGCCACTTCACGTATTCTCAGCGCCATTTCATCTACGCCTTTAGCAACAACATAAGGGGCTTTAGCCGCTTCTTCACTGTATTTTATTGCCACAGCATAATGAGTTGGATTGGTGACAATCACATCGGCAGTGGGTACACGCTCTTCAATTTTTCTATTCGATTGCTGATATTGTATTTGCCGAATTTTATTTTTTATCTCAGGGCTACCGTCTGAAGATTTACGCTCTTCCTTTACTTCTTGGTGGGTCATTTTTATTTTATCGGCAATCTGTTTTTGCTGAAAAGGCACATCAATAACCGCAATAAAAAGTAGTAAAGTTACCGTGATCATTAACGATAAAAATAACAACTCAATGCCTTGGCCTATCGCCACTTTTATATCTAAGTTTTGTAACATCATCAGCTGCATCCACAGCTTAGTTAAAAAGGTATATAAGCAAATCGCCAGTAAGGTTATTTTTAGTATTGATTTAAGTAGCTCAACTAACGACTGTTTACCAAACATTTTGCCTAACCCGGTTAGTGGGTTGAGCTTGCTCATTTTTAGCGCCACGAGTTTTTTTGAAAACACAAACCCGCCAGGTAAACACCCAGTGATCCACATTGCGCAAAAGCTTAATAATAAAAACGGCGTAAGGGTTGATAGCATATTCATAATGGCGTCGCCCAACGCGATGGGCATCATTTTTTTATTATTTATAATCGTATGATCCAGCACCATAGTGCTGTTCATTAAGTTAACAAATAAGCTGTAAAATAAATTGGCAAACCACAATAGCCCAGCAATACTAACCATGAGTAAAATAGCGGTATTGAGCTCTTTTGAGCGCGCGACTTGGCCGTCTTCTTTGGCTTTTTTTAGCCGTTTCTCTGTGGGTTGTTCTGTTTTTTCTTGCGAGCTATTTTCAGACATACCGCTACCTCATCGCTTGTGCAAAGGTTGTTAGCACATGATACGTTAGCCTTGAAAACGCACTTCCTGTGTACTCTAGGGTCATAAATACGCAGAAAAACCCCATCAATAGCGACATAGGAAAACCCAATACAAAAATATTTAATGAAGGCGCCGCCCTACTTGCTACACCAAAGGTTAAGTTAACCAATAACATGGCGACTATCCCTGGTAGCGACAGCAATAAAGCAGAGGAAAACATCCACGCAAACAACATAATAATTGCCTGAATATCAAACTCATAAATACTGCGACCAATCGGAAAGCTATGAAAGCTCTCTACCATAACTTGTAGAGTTATTAAGTGACCATCTGCGGCAAAAAACAGTAATGCACACATAATCCAAAATAACTGTCCCAATAATGCCACTTGGTTACCGCTACCGGGGTCCATAACAAGCGCCATTGATAAGCCCATCTGCATGGATAAGATCAGCCCTATCATTGCCATTACTTCAAACAAAATACGCAGCGATAACCCCATCATTACCCCAAAAATAATTTGCTCGAAGGTTAAGATGGCGGCATCTAAAGAAAACAAGTCAATAGCAGGTGCAAGTGGTAACTGCGGAGCAACTAAAAAAGCCAACATCATAGACACTAAAATACGAGAGCGCGGCGTTACAGCCGGATTGTCAAATACCGGCATAGACCATAAAAGTGCAGAAAAACGTACAAATGGCCACCAAAGCGTGCCCATCCAGCTGACTAAGTCAGTAGACGTTAAAGCAAGTAATGAGCTCAACCAAATACTCCAGGTAACATAAATTTGAGCTTATCAAACCAATCAATCAAAATTTGTAGCATCCAATGCCCCGCAAACACCACCATTAATAAGGTTAATAACATGCGTGGTAAGAAGGTTAGTGTTTGCTCTTGAATAGAAGTAGCCCCTTGAATAATGGCCACCACAATACCAAGTATTAAACCCGGCACAATTAAGACTAAAATCAGTTTTATGATGGTATAAACCGCGCTTGAAATAAGCTCTACCGACATTTCTGGGGTCATGGTGACATTCCAAATGTTGCTGCCAGCGTACCTGCTATCATTGACCAGCCATCAGCAAGTACAAACACCATTAACTTAAACGGTAAGCTAATGATCAGCGGTGATAGCATCATCATACCCATAGACATCAGCACACTACTGACAACTAAATCTATAATTAAAAAAGGAATAAACAACATAAAGCCAATTTGAAAAGCGGTAGTAAGCTCACTTAATACAAACGCAGGCATTAACACTTCAAATGGAATCTCTTGCTCGGTGAGTGTAGTTGGCTCATTGGCAATTAATAACACTTGGCGTAATTCACTTTCGCGAGTTTGTCTAAGCATAAAAGCACGCAAAGGTTTTTCTGCGGTGAGTAAAGCTTCCTCTAATCCTATGGTTTGCTGCTGAAAAGGCGTATACGCGTTTTGATAAATATCTTGCCAAACCGGTCGCATAATCAACATAGTGAGCATCAGTGAGATGCCAATTAAAATTTTATTCGGTGGGCTTTGTTGTAACCCCATAGCTTGGCGCAAAATCGCCAATACAATGATGATTCTGGTAAACGACGTTAAAACCATCAGTAGCGCAGGCAATAAACTCAATACCGTCATTAATAAGAGTATTTGCAATTTAACGCTGTAGTCTTGTCCGTCGGCCGTATCTTTTAGAGAAAACAGCGTAAGTTCTTCTGCATTTAGCCAGCTTGGTAAAAACAACATGATCAACAATAGGCTAACTTTAAAAATTACGCGTTTATTCATTTGTTTACTGATCCTTTGCGGTATCTGTTTGAGCAAATTTCAAACCATACTGCCCTTCAACCATTACCACTTCTGCTTTAGCAAAAAATACCCCATTCACTTTTACGTCAAGCGCTTCACCAGCTACTTTGTCTAGCTTAAGCACATCGCCTTCTTTGGCTTGACTAAGCTCGCCTAAAGTAATTTCAGTACTTGCAACTTCAAGAGTAACGAGTAAAGGAACATCTTGAAAAAATGACATATTTCCTTCGTTAGTTTTATCAGCAGATTTATCATCAAATCCATCAAAAGCATCAAGCTCTAAGCCCGCTAAGGCGCTATCAAGGTTCTCGTTCATAATTTAGTTACTCGTTGTATTGTTTGATAATTGTGTGATTTGAAATGCTAAGCCAGTCTCTTGCTCAACAACTTGGCCTTTAAATATTTGTTTATGACCTAGGTTAAATAGCGCAGCTTCGTTAAGCTCAATTGGTAATACCCCGCCGGCTACACAGGCCTTTAATTGCTTTAAAGTGACTTTTTTCTTCGCCATTTCAATCTGACCTTGCACCGCAAACTGTGCCCACATCTCAGTATTGAGTGTTTCGTTATTTGCTGAGTCTTGCTCGCTATCGGCTGTGCAAAAAAAGCTAATTGGCAGCCATAAAAACCAACTTATTACTTGGTTTTCTAATATAAACCGCACTTTAAAAGCTAAATATTGTAATGCTTCAGGTAAGGTATGAGATTTTTGTATCTCACCTAATAATGCTGAGCGCTCTCTAAATAATAAGCCTTGAATACCTTGCACCTGGCGCTGTAATAAACGGCCACAAATACGGCTTTCTGTTGAGCTTAATTCGTTACTCGCATCAGCAGGGGTTTGCTCTGTGCTGCTCACATTATTAAATTGCCCTCCTAAGCATAAATCCGCTGTTTTATACGCACTTTGATAATCAAGCGCTAAATAGGCTTCACCTTGAGTAGGTGCAAATAAAGGGCAGGCAAGAAATATTCTTGGTGATTCTTTAAACCAACTGCTAATAACCGCATGTGAACAAGGCGAAATTTCTACATCAAAACGGCTGTCGTTAAATAATTGGGCTAGTTCTAACTCCAATGTTTTGCGAATATTCACGTTTATGTGCGCTGCTTTTTGTTGTGCTTGTTCGTATGCTCTTTGCTCTAGCGTGAGTGCAAATGGAGTAATATGCTCAGAATCTTTCGCTTTAATTAACTTTGTTTTAGCGTTTAACGTTTTACTCATACCACTGTTTTTCCTGATTCATTTATATTCAGCTTCTGTGCGTTTTTTTGCTTTTTTCAATTGGGCTTGTAGCTGTAAACGATTAACAATATCGCTGCGTAAGCGCTCATTTTTGCTTATCCACTCAACCCCTAAAAACATTAATTTTTCACTCACTGCACGGCGATACATCACCTTGCCAGCCAATCGATTGGTTTTATCAAACACCACAATAATTTTATTGGGGATCGTCTTTTCAGCAGGTACTAATAACCCCACACCGCCCACGCTAATGTCTTTTGCCACACCATGGCATAGTGAAATATCAATAAAACAACGGCGTAATAACTGCACGCCTACCCCGCCAAGCTGAACTGACTCAGGCTCGTAATTATCTTTGAGGTTTAAGTTCCACCTTTTGTAACTTCGTTTAGTGTCTGATTGGTTACTCATAATTCTCTTCAAGGCGTAGCACGGGTTTATTGGCCGTTGCCGCACCAGCCGCTTTTTTTACTGGGTTATTAATATTGCTATCATCAAATAGTTGGTTAAATTTATCTTGCGCATCTTTGGTTAAGATCAGCAGTTCAACACGTCTGTTTTCACTGGCTTTTTTATCTTCTTTATTAATTGGCCGATTTGATGAAAACGCATTTACTTGAAGCACCTGACTTGATGGCATTCCGCCCATGGTCATCACTTTTCTTGCTTGTTGCGCCCTATCGCCAGAAATATCCCAGTTCCGAGAGCTACCATCAATAAACAGGCTGGCATCGCTGTGCCCAGAAATAATAATTTTGTTATTGATGTCTTTTACTAAGCCACCAAGGTATAAAAACAGATCTTCAAAAAATGGGGTCATTTGCGACTTTGAGCGTTCAAACATTTGGTGGTGCTTGTCGTCTCTAATGATCACTCTTAGCCCTAAAGGCACTTCTTCAACTAATAAGTTATTTTTTAGTAACTCTTCTTTACTGAGTTCATCAATGCTTTCCAGTAATAAGCTCAGCTCAGATGAGGCTTCAAATTGGCTATCAATCGCTGAATTTAACTTCTCGCCTTGTCCTGCTTTAGGCTCAACGGTGCCATCGGGCACTTGTAAAACTTCGCTCATTCCAGGTCTTGGAGAGTCCGGCGGCGTAATTCCCGACTCTAAGTGCTTAATTACAGAAGGAGATCCTCCTAAATCAACGGGGAACGGGCTATTTTGAGGGTCAAAAATAGCAGGGCCACCATCAAAAATTGAGTGAGTTCGCATGTAGTGTGCAATTTCTTCACGCTCAGATTCATTGGTGATCGCCATAATCCACATCACCATAAAAAACGCCATCATCGCCAAAGTAAAATCCGCAAAAGCAACCTTCCAAGCACCACCATGAGGCTTTTCGGTTGCTCTTCGACGTGAGCGTTTGATGACGATTTCTTGATTTTTGTTTTCCATTATTAAGCCGCCTTGTTAGTGATCCACTCTTCCATGGTGGTAAAGGTCGGTTTAATTTCTTCATTAATTAATTTTCGGCCTGAATCAGTCGCTACAATTGGCACGTGGCCCTTGGCATGAGCGACTAACATGGCACGCACACACTCAAACATCGCCACTTGTTTTTTTACATACTGCTCCATCGCAGAAGCAAGCGGTGCAATTAAACAATAACAGGCAAAAATACCAATAAAGGTGCCTACTAGCGCGGCTGCTACATGATAGCCAATTTCACTTAAAGGCCCATCAAGGTGTTGCATGGTAATAATAATGCCGCCAACCGCTGCTAAAATACCAAAACCAGGCATAGCTTCAGCTATATTAGCCAGTGAGTGAGATGGCTTAAGACGCTGCTCTTCAATGGTGTAAATTTCTTGCTCTAACATGGCATCAAAATCATGCGAGTTTATTTTCCCCATGCTAAACAAACGTAAGTTATCGCAAATAAACGTGACTAACTGAGGGAACTCATACACTTTAGGGTAGGCAAGAAAAATAGAACTGGTTTCTGGGTTTTCAACATGCTCATCCAACCCCTTAATGCCTTTCACTCTGGCTAAATCTAATAAAGAGTAAATAACCAGTAGCAAGTCATGATAAAGTTCAGAGGTGTCGGTTCCTTTACCACTAATAAATTGATACTTTAATTGCGATAGCATTTCTGTCAGTACATATTTTGAATTACCCACAATTAGCGCCCCTAAGCCAGCGCCAAAAATAATTAAAAACTCGTATGGCTGCCACATAGTGGCGATGTTGCCGCCCGCAAACGCAAAACCACCTAATACTGTTGCAAGTACTACTATTAACCCTATAACTCTTTGCATTCTTTATTCCTTAGGTATTAGATTTTTTGAAGCGTTTGTGTAAGCGCTTCAAGTGCTTGTTTATGAAGTTGGCAAACACGTGCCTCGGTTAAATCGAGCGTTAACGCTATTTCTTTCATATTCATTTCGTGCATGTAATATAATTGTAAGAGCAGCTTTTCTCGGGTATTGAGTTTGCTCATGGCCACTTTTAGCGTGGCCGCTGTCTCTTCTTTTTCGTGTGTATGTGCACAGGTAAGCGCTAAATTAGGGTTAGCTTCCAGAAGCGCTTCGAGGCTATCAAAGGCCTCAGCTTGTTCACTGTAATGCAGTTGAATAAGCTCTTTATGGCTTATGCCTAATGCTTCACACATTTCGGTGTCTGTAGCATCACGACCAAGCTTTTTTTGCAGTGAACGGCTCATATCGCGTAACTGATGAGACTGCTGCCTTAGTTGACGCGGTCGCCAATCAACACGTCGAAATTCATCTAGCATGGCTCCACGAATACGCTTAAACGCAAATGCAGCAAACTTCTCATCTAAGTCCCGACCATAGCGACGAATAGACGAAAGCAGCGCAATGATGCCTATTTGATAAATATCGTCGTTATCAACAATAACGCCCACTTGAGTGCGCATATGCGCAGCCGCTCGATTCACCAAATGAGCGTACTGCGATAATAGTAGCGTCTCTTTTTGTGGCGTTAAGGTCACTGGTGGTTCTGTTATTAACTCGCCCCACTCTTCTTGCAGCATCATAGCGATGGCCTATTGAATGAAGACGTTCGTAACAAGCACGTTATCCAATCGAACCGATACCGTATTAGCTAACACTAAATTAAACTGCTCTAATAAGTTTTTTTGTACCGCATCTATATCTTTAAAAGCGGCTTTTGCTTGGCTATGACTCATATTTGCAAACTGTTTTACCAGTACATTTCTTACAAGCGGCTCCATCGCCTCTGTGCCTGTGTTGTATACAGAGGGTGAAGTAACAAGCACCAAGTCGAGCACTAAATAACGGGCAATTGAGTCCTCTGATACGCTTATAATAAAGCGCTCCATTTCGTGGTATTCAACTTTTGTTATATCTGCTTGCGGAGCTGCTTGTGATGAGTCACTGTTGTTAAAAAACTGTCCCGCAAAAAATGCAGCCGCAATAAGTGCAATTCCAGTTAGGGCTATTATTATTTTTTTCACTTTTATCTCTCTTAATCCAAGGTAGTTATACTAATAAATCCAACCAATCTAATGGCGACTTAGGTGTGCGAGTGCTGTTGTCATCATTTATTAAAGGTGTCTCGGTGTGATTATTTGCAATGTCGTTATTGCCGCTTTGCTGTTGAGATTGCTGCTGTTTATCACTCAAATTAACATCCACTGTGGTGTTTGAATTTTGCGACAAAGACTGGCGTAACTGCTCTAAGGTTTGCGCTATAGCATCTCTCACCTGCGCATTACTCGTAGTTAAACTGACTGAGGTTTTATCACCTTCAATATTGATAGATATTTCAATACTGCCTAGGTTTGGAGGATCTAATCTAATTTGCGCGCGCTGAAGTTGCTGGCCTATTTGCAGCTTTACCTTGTCGCCAAGTACATGCAATAAGCGCTGCCCCCATTCACTGGGAGCCTCTTTTAATTTCTCTTTTTGCCACTCAAATGTTTCTGGCGCGGTGGCGGCAGATGAAAAAGCATTCACTAATGCTGATTTTTGACTGCTGCCTTCACGGTTTTCAATGTTGAGCATTTTAGACTGTGCGTTTTGTGGCAACGCAGCAAGCTCAAGTTTGCTCAGCGACACACTCGGTTGTGTGGCTATTTGCTCATTGGTTAAACTACTTGATTGCGCCTGTCCATAAGTGTTCGATATTACTGAAGGTTGATTTAATCGATTCAAAAGCGCTTGTGAATATAGTGCTTGTGGTGTTTTGGCTAAATCGAGCGAGTTTAATTCTTTATCAACTACCGCATTCGCAGGCGTTACATTTATGGCCGCATTAGGCGCAGCTGTGGTGGCTATATTCGCTGTCATGTTTTGAACAGGCGCAGTTTTAGCAGGCTCTTTAGTTACATTACCTTCTTCGAACTGGGTCTCTAAAGGCTTACTCTTTATCTGCTCATCAATAACAAACTGTGCTTGTGGTGTTTCCACTGCTGCAGTGTCGCTATCAACAACAAGGTTACTATTTGGATTAAGTAACGTTGTAACAGGCGCGGTTACTTTGTTGTTATCAAGGTTATAATTTGCGGTGCTAAAAAAATACGGATTGATTATTTCTTGTGTTTCTGCCGTGATCTCTAGTTGCTCTGAACTTTCTTGAGGTTGTTCAACATGCACATCTTGCTGTTTTGCTTGCTTTTGCTTTGCAGGAAGTGAAAATGGCTCAAGCTCGCTCTGTTGTCCTTGCGCATCTACAGGGTTACTGCTTTTTAATATGGTTGGTTTATTAGTGGCACTGACAAAGTCAGCCTTTGTCGCCATAGTATTTGCTTGGATACTCACAGTGACTGTCCTTGTTGTACTTTTTTATAGGCAATTAAACCTTCTTTATCTTCCTGATGGCGCTGCATTTGCACTTTAATGGCCGCTTGCTTTTGACCCACTAACTCAATTAAGTCTGCGTAGCGTGCTTTTAAATTTTCTTGTTCAGCTTTCATTGAACTAAAGCAAGGCATACTTTGCAGCTCATTATAAAATGCAAGTAACTGCTTATCGGCTGATTTAACCTCATACCAATTACTCTCATGAATAGCATCTTCCATGGTGCTAAGTAATTGTTCCATTTTTTGCGCTGCGTATTTTTGAGAGTGTTCCATTAGCAATACTAAATTCATTATAAGTTCACATTTCATTTAGCAAAAAACAAGCCAACTTTAAATCATTGATTTATAATAACAAATAAAATAAAATCCCAAAAAGCGGAAGCGGAACTTCCACATCGGAAGGAAGTGATGTCTTATTAATAATAAATAGAATGATTATTTAGGCAGTAGGAGGGAGATATAAAATAGCGGTGTTAAAAATGAAAAAACCAGCTATTGGTAGCTGGTTTAGATTTGTTTATTATGTACCTAACCCTTGCCACCCTTCTTGCAGGTTGTTCATCACCACACGGGTGGAATCAATATAGCTCAAGTCGTTTTTTATACTCGCTTGCAATAATGCTTGCCCACAATGCTGATAAAGGTTTTGCATGTTTTGCGCTACTTCACCGCCTTTTTCAAGGTCTAATGAGGCCTCAAGCCCGCCTAAAATGCGCATTAGCTTTTCAATACTTTCGGCTTTTTTATCATGTCTTTTTTGTTTTATATGGCCAGTTACTCTTTCAAGCTCATCCGAAAAACCATCAAACAACATCAATACTAATTTATGAATATCGGCACTGGCTGCTTTAGCATCTACCGATGTACTTTTATAGGCTGAAAAGCCATCATTTAAATCTAACATCTATGTTTAGCCTCCAAATTGACCCATTGTAGATTCTAATTGTGCAATAGTCTGTTGCATTTGTGTAAACTGCGACAAGTAACGTTGGTACACTTGCTCCATCGACACTTCATGGTCTTTCTGTTGTCTATTGACTATATTTAAACTCGCCTGCAATGATTGCTTTTTATCCGTCATCAAACCATAGCTTTTAGTGAAAGGCTCTACGCGGGTTTCCAGCTTAGATAACAACCCGTTTTCACCTGTGAACATGCTGGTTAACTGTTCAGGATTAGTCGCCATGGCCTCTTCAAGTTTTTTATTATCTATTTTTAAGTTACCGCTACGATCAAACTCAATACCCACAGAAAACAAGGTTTTACCTTCAAACGTACCCTGAAAATCGTTGCGTAAAGAGCGAGCAAGGCCGGCAGCCATATTGTCTCGTTTTAAGTACTGATTACTGGTAATGCCATTGGTGAGCGAATTAAATTTATCCACAAAACTTTGAATGTTTTCTTTAGAGCTGTCTTGATCTTGGTTAATTGATATATGAATTGGCTGATCGCCCGGCGACTGCGCCTGCGTTAAATCAATCGTTACCCCATCAATAACCGTATCGAGTTTATTACTGCTTGAGGTGATTGTAAGTGCTGAGTTAGCCCCTAGCTTCACAATCGCATCTTGCGCTAAGGTTAAATCTTGTTTGTTAGTTATGGCACTGGTGATATCGCTGCCATTGGCATCAGCACCTGGTGAAAAGCTCACCCCCACCTGATTAGCAGCACCGGACTCTGCGCTGGTTAAGGTTAAAAAGGTTTCTGTACCAGAGCGCACAACAGAAGCTTTAACACCGCTATTATCAACATGTGAGTTGATGGCATTAGCAACATCAGTTAATGATGCATTGGCGCCAAGGCTTGCAAAGTCAACACTAAACGCACTGCCTGCCAAATCAATACTTAACTCACCATCAGTGGTTAAAGCTTTAGCCGGATCAAAACTCAATGCCACTTGGTGTGCTTGTGCTAGTTGCTCGACAAATACATCATACTCACCACTGGCAGCCGTGCCATTTGCTGTTACAGCTAATGCGGATGGATTACTCACCGTAGCCGTGTTAGCAAATAAGCTACTTGTGTCTTTTAGGTTGGTTTGTAGGTCATCAAAAAAACTTGATAAATTAGCTTTTAGACTATCAAATGCCTTAATTTGATTGCTAAAAAGGCTACTTTTAGTACTTAATTGCTGATCTTTAGCGCCACGCTCAATTTGTGTATATTGTGAGGCTAATTGCCCAGGATTGATTCCTATTGCAGAGCTCATTTTAATCTCCAAGCATTTTAGTTATAAGCAAAAAAATCTAAGGTAAATATTTTTACTTATGACTATAAACAATAATAGCTACACCCTTGGGTGTAGCTATGCATACTTAATTGATTAATCACTATTAACGAAGTAGTGAACCAATCATTTGTGTTGTGCTGTTAGCTGTGCTTAGTACAGAAATACCTGAGTTCATTAGCAACTGTTGCTTAGTCATGTTTGACGTTTCAGCAGCAAAATCAGCGTCCATTAATGTACCTACAGCTGCTTGAGTGTTTTGCTTCATGTTGGTTACGTTGGTCATAGTATGGTCAAGACGGTTCATAGACGCACCTAGTGATGAACGTGCCGCACCAATGTTGTCAATAATTGTATTAACTTTAGTGATTTCAGCTTGCGCAGTTGCAACATCAGTGAATGCAGCAGCAGTACCTTGTGCTGTTGTTACAGCAGTTAACTGAGTAGAAATATCAACATTTAGTGTTTCAGCTGCACTTGCACCTACTTGGAAGTTAACCGCACCTGCGCCAAATTTACCAGTAGCACTTAAAAGATTGGTTCCGTCACCAAATGAGGTGTTAGTCATGATATTTGCAAGTTCAGCAGACAGCGCCATGTATTCCGTGCTTTGTGCAGTCCATTCTTTTGCACCGTTTGTATCACTTGAACCTTGAGTAGCAAGTTCTTTCATGCGGTAAGCAATGTTAGTCATTTCATCAAACGCACCTTCAGCAGTTTGCATCATAGACATAGCGTTGTTACCGTTGTATAAACCAGCGTCTTGACCACGTACTTGTGCGTTTAAGCGTGAAGCGATTTGTAGACCAGCTGCATCATCTTTTGCAGAGTTAATTTTAAAACCAGACCCTAAACGCTCAAGCGCTGTAGATAAATCGTTGTTACTACGACCAAGTTGGTTTTGAATTGACATTGAAGCCATGTTTGATTGAATTGATAAAGCCATGTTTATTTCCTCTTTGAATTAATAGCTAAAGTAATTAGTGAACCTAAATCACCTTCTAATAACTAAGAGCGACCATATTTTTAATTACCTAAACTTTTTTCTAATTATTTTTTATTTTTTTAAGCAATGTTTTCAAAAAAAGTAAATTAAGCGTTTTGACTGGCTAAAAGCAGATAAGGGGAATAGTAGAAATAAAAAACGATGCAGCAATACTAGATTGCTGCATTACAAAATTTAAGTAAGTGAGTATTGCACCATATTACGGGTAATGTTTGCTTGCGACATAATTGCAGCCACACTATTAACACCTGGGTTTTGCATATGCTGTTTAACCCCTAAACTTAAAGCAAGCAGTTCATCGGTGTTGCCTAATGAACTAGCAGAGTCAAGCTGCTCTAGTTGGCTTTGTAATTGTTGTTTTTGTGCCTGAATTTTTATTAAATTTGCTTTTAAATGGCGCTGTGTAGCTTGAATTTGCTCACGATACTGAGCAATAGTGGCATTTTTATCAGCTATTTTAGCAAGTTCTTTTAATGGGTTATCTAAGTCATTAAGCTGCAACGAAATCGGGTTACCCGCCGCAACGCGCACACCTTGACCACTCATCACCCAAGGTTCTAATAGTGGGCCCGCGTTGTCTTTTTGCGCACTAAAAAGCAGGCGGTTTTCACGATTGATCTCAACATTAATATGGTGAGGGGCAAATGCATTTTGAATGGCAGTTAAATTGGTCTTTTCGTCTTGATAAGCTGGTAGCTTTAAGCTTAATGATTTACCCGATCGCCCCATTACTAACTGGATGTTTTCTTCATGTGGACGCGCGCTAAGTAGGTCTATATTTACATTTAACTGTTTGCTTATAGCACGATTTGGATCGGTTATTTTTAGCTGGGTATCAAGTCCTGAGCCTTTTTTATTTGCTGTGTTTTGTAATGACGCTATTTGCACTTTAATTTGCTGTTGTTGCATCGGTTGTGGCTGAGTGTTAGCAGCTTGGGTATTTAATTGTTGTGCTAATTTTTCAAGTCCCATATACAAATTACGAATAGTGCTTTCGCTTTGCTCGGCTTTTGCCAACGCCTGACTAAGCGCTCCGCGCTGCGCCCAGCCAGTCAGTACTTTAACTTGGTCCTCTCTGGCAACAATTTTATTTTTCCACAAATTATTAGCAGAGTCTTTTGATGAGGTAACGAGTGCATCCGATTTATTGGTATTAACCAAGTCAATTGCTTGCGCTTTTTCGCTACTTTTAACCAGCATAGTTAGTTCCTGAAAGTATTAAAATTTTAAATGTATGAAAACAATGAAAGTTTACTTACCGTTGAGTAAACCTGCATCGATGACTCATACGCCGCCATAGACTCATTCATCGAAATAAACGCTTCAGGATAATCTACAGCACTTAAATCGTCCTGCAAATTAACCGTAAATGTGGTGATATCTAGATTACTCGTTGTAATAGAATCAAGCGACGACATAGTAGAGCCTATAGTGGTCACTTGGCTACTAATAGTACCTAAAAAATCAGCCAATTTATCTATCATCACCCGTGATTGATTGCCAACACCACCCGCAGGCGGATTATTTACATCAAAAAGGTAGTCTTGCATGGCATTTAAGAAACTTGCACCTGGGTCTAAATCATTACCTACAATATTGTTTTTTACACTTGAGTCGTCAGATACAGCGACTTCTCTGACAATATCGTCACCGGCATAAACATAATTACCCGTGGCATCAATTTGAAAGGGTTTTTCATCGGTTTTACTGCCTGAAAAAAAATATTGCCCATCGCTGTCGGTAGCATTTAGTAAATCAACAATCGCCGGGAAAGCCACACTCATTTCTTGGCCGAGTGCTTTTATTTCAGCCTCACCCATTGAGCCATCGGCGGCGGTGGTAATTAAACTTTGCAGTGAATATATTTGGTTAACAATACCGGTTAGCTGTACTTCTTGTTGACCTAATGAAAAGTTAACCGCATCCATATTGGTTTTGTATTGCTCTAGTGATTTAATTTCTGAACCTAAGTTCATGATCATCACGGTGCCAAGCGGATCATCTGAGGGCTTAAGAATTCGCTTATTGGTTGCCAGCTGAATTGACTTTTCGTTAAAGTTTTCAGTATTACTTTGAATGTTTTTAATTGAATTTAAATGAAACTGGTGACTACTAACTCGCATAACATTGCCCTTTAAAACATTTGCAGTAAAGATTTAAACATTTGATCTGCCGTGCTAATTACTTTTGCATTGGCACTATACATTTGTTGAAAATGCATTAAATTTGCCGCTTCTTCATCAAGGTTTACACCGCTGTAGCTATCGCGTGCAGCAATGGCGTTTTCACTTAAATTAGTGGCGGTGGTAATGCTACTTAAATTTTGCTTACTGGTAATAGCAAGATCTCCTACTAATAACGTAAACTTATCGCCTTTTCCTGCCATTGAAGCAACAATATTAGCAATATTAGAGTTATCCCCAGGCCCTGAGGTACTACTGTCTTTAAAACCAAGTTTATCAGTGGTGATAGCAGGATTAAGATCAATCGTCCCTAATGGGTTTAGTGGGTTGTAAGTAAACAGTGCTTCACCGGGGTCGTTATTTAAATCAAAGCCACTTTGTAATGCACCATTCATATCATCAGCAAGGTCAGCAACTAAGTCGTTTAAGGTTGCAAGGGTTGGTTTAATTACATCATTATCAACGCTAATTAAGCCACCAAATTGACCACCAACGTTTTTATCAAGGGTGAATTCTTGACCAATAAAGTTACTCGTTACTGTTGTACCATTTACCGAGATTGATGCGGCTTTACTGCCTACCACCAGCGGGGCACCACTTAAGGTACTAATATCAATAAAGCCATTATCTCGCTCAACAATAGATACGCCAATATGCCCTGATAACTGGTTTACTAGGCGTTCTCGATTATCTTTTAACTCTGCGGTTGACTGCTTGTTTGCTGTTGCTAACCCAATACTGCTGTTAATTTCGGCTATTTGCTTAGTAATAGAAGACACATTAAGCGCCACATTACTCATTTGTGCATTTAACTTTGTTGCTTGTCCTGCCAAAGCGCCATTAATTTGCGCAATATCTTGCATAAAGCCCTCTGCAGAGGATAAAAACTGTTGCCTGAAAGCCTGTGAATCAGGCTTGGTTGCTGCAGCATTGAGTGCATCTGTTAAGCTGGCAAGGGAGTTATTTAAGTTCAGTGAATCAGTACCAATGATTTGCTCAATAAAACCTAGGTATGACTGTTTGTTTTCATAAAAATTGGTATCGGAATTAGTACGCCAAATATCATCATTTAAAAAAGCGTCAACAACCCGGTCAACAGATGCCACCTCAACCCCACCTAAATATACATTAGAGGTTTTAAATTGAGCTTGCTGACGCGAATAACCCTCAACGGCTGCATTCGCCACATTTTGTCCTGACACAGTCAGCGCAATATTAGCTGCATTGAGGCCGCTTAACGCGTTATTTAACATAGACATAATTAACTACCTAATCGTATTAGCATTCAATGGCTGAACAAATGCCGACCCTGCATAAATATCATAGCTTTGGGGCGGTTCAATGTTTTCAGCACCTTTATGTTGATCATTAGCGACCAAGCTTTGGTTATTCTTAAATGTATTTTCTATGGGGGCAATTTTCTCATCAAACTGCTTAACAATCGCTTCGGCTAAACCCAGTTGATGAGTTGACGCTAAATGCTGGGCGGTTTGAGCATTATGCATATCTCTAAATTGCGCTTGCTCGTTACTATTAAATAAACCATTGTCACCGGCCATAGTTTTGGTGGTGCTATCCATACTTTTTAATACCAGCTGTAAAAAAATGGCTTCAAACTGCTCTGCTGCCTGTTTCACGCCTGCTTCACTATTGCCGGTAATGTTTTCAAGATGGGTCGGATCAATCGCTAATGACTGAGATAATATGGGTGACGCTTCTATTTTCATGGCTATTTCCTTTAAATAACTAATAGCTCGGCTTCTAGAGCCCCAGCATTATCAAGTGCAATTAATATCGACATAAGCTCGGCTGGCGTTGCGCCAAGTGCATTTACCGCTTTTACAATTTCATCTAATGAGGTGCCTTCAGGCCACAACAGCATATTTTTTTGTTGTTGATCTACTGTGATATCACTTGATTGCGTGGTCGTAGTTTGGCCATTTGAAAACGGCCCTGGTTGCGACACTTGCTCTTGTTCACTTATGGTAATGGTTAAGTTGCCATGATTAACCGCAGCCTGATTAACTCGCACTGTATTGTTCATTACGACAGTACCTGTGCGGCTATTAAATACAATTTTAGGGCGCTCAGAACCTTGCTCTACCGTAATATCTTGTAGCATCGACATAAACGTGTTGCGACTATTGGCATCGCTTGGCGCACTAACCACTAAGCGCGCCCAGTTTTCAGCAGTAGCTACATCAGGCCCAAATACTTTGTTAATAGCACGTACAACATTGCGGGCAGTTTGATAATTTGGATCTTTTAAATTAAGAATTACATCGCTTTGACTTTCATACATAGCCATAACACTGCGCTCAATAATTGCACCATTAGGAATAAGCCCTGAAGTAGGCACATTAACAGTCACCGAGGAGCCACTTTTACCGCTAGCATTAATGCCGCCCACCACTAAATTACCTTGTGCTAGCGCATACACTTTGCCATCAACCCCTTTTAACGGGGTCAACATTAAGCTGCCACCATGTAAGCTTTTTGCATCGCCTAATGAGTTCACAGTTACATCAATCGCTTGGCCTGGACTTCCCATTGGCGGCAACGTAGCATGGACAGCAACAGCCGCTATATTTTTTGATTTTGGTAATCGCTCTTCATCTACAGAGACACCAAATTGCTTTAGCATATTACTTAGCGATTGGCCGGCAAATTTCACTTGGGCTTTATCACCCGAACCCGGCAAACCCACTACTAAACCGTAACCCACGAGTTGGTTTTCTCGCACACCTAGCACATCAACAATATCTAATAATGGACGTGCTTTGGCGGTCACAGTTGCAGGCGCTAATAGGCTAAAAAAGCACACTAGCATTAATAGTAAATATTTCATTAAAACCTCAGTAATCCCTTAGAACGGGTTTAAGAATCGGGTAAATAAAGTGGTAAACCAACCTGGACGATTCGCATCAGCCAATGTGCCTTTGCCGGTATAGCTTATTTGCGCTTCAGCAATACGAAGCGACGAAACACGGTTACTTACATCAATATCGCCAGGGCGAACTAGCCCTTCAATTTCAATGTATTCATCGCCTTGGTTAAGTTTAATTTGCTTACGCCCTTTAATAACCAGCGACCCATTAGATAAAACATGATTAACCCGCACGGTAATAGCGCCACTCAGGAAGTTTTGTTGGCTGGCGCTGCTTTCACCGTCAAACTTGGCACTCGAGCCTATACCCAAATTAAAATCAGCTACATTGAGTGCACCAGCAACTGGCACTGAAACATCCAAGTCGGTACTTTTATCTAAACTCGAATCGGCACTTTTACTTGATTGCGTGCGCTCGTTAAGCACCACAGTTAAAATATCGCCAACTCGGTAAGCACGTTTATCTGCATACAAAGAAAACATATAGTTATCTTGAAATAAGCTACCATCTTGCTGATTCAAACCCTGTGCATAGGCATCTTGGCTTATTTCATAGTCTTGAACTGATTTTTGAGTGGTGTTTTGTGGACATTTCACTTCCCCATACACCACTTCGCATTCCACCATTTGAGTTTTTGATGGGGTATTGCTACAACCAGCAACACCCAAAAGCAGCAAAAATAATGTTAACTTATTCATCATAATCATACGTTTTGGTTTATAAAGCGCAGCATTTCATCTGCCGCAGAGACCACTTTAGCGTTCATCTCGTAAGCGCGCTGTACGGCAATCATGCTTACCATTTCATCAACAACGCTCACGTTTGAGCCTTCAATAGTAAATTGTTGCAAGCCACCAAAAGCATCTTCACCGGGGATCCCCTCAACAGGTTCGCCGGATGCTGCTGTTTCGCGGTACAAATTGCCACCTAAGCTTTGTAAGCCTGCAGGATTTGCAAAGTTAACCGTTAACATTTGGCCTAGCTCAACCGCTTGCGCATCCTTACCTACTACCGCAGTAACGGTGCCGTCGGTGCCAATACTCACTTTAGTGGTGCCCTCTGGTAGCGCAATATTTTGCGCCAAAGGTAAGCCGTTGCTGTTTACCAGTAATGACTCTGAGTTAAGCTGAAACTGGCCGTTACGAGTAAACAATAACTCGCCATCAGGACTTTCAATTTGAAAGAAACCTTGCCCAGCAATGGCTACATCTAATTGATTGCTAGTTGTTTCAAAGCTACCTTCGGTAAATTGCTTTTGCGTACCGTTAATACGAACACCGGTTCCCACCTGAATCCCAGACGGCAGCTGATTAAGCTCATCTACCTGCGCGCCAGGCTGTTTTTGTACTTGGTAAAATAAATCTTCAAATACCGCTCTGTCTTTTTTAAAACCGGCAGTGCTCACGTTCGCTAGGTTATTCGATATTGTTGTCATTCTTAAATCTTGCGCTGCAAGACCGGTTTTACTCACCCATAATGCTGAATTCATGTTTGGCTTCCTATTTACCCACGTCCACTGATAAGCTTATTGCCGCTGGTCGCTAATTCGTCAGCAGACTTCATCATTTTTACGTTCATTTCAAATTGACGGCTAATATTCATTGTTTTGATCATTTCAGCTACCGCATTCACATTAGAACCTTCTAAAGCACCGGTTCTTACTGTGATCGTTTCGTCGGCCTCAAGAGGCTGTAAATCGTCAGCTCTGAGTAAACCATCTGCACCTTTAATTAAGTTTGCATCGGTACTGGCTAATTTAATTTGCGCATCTTCTGCAATTACACCGCCGCCAATGGGGGTTAGGTTGATCATACCGTTTGAGCCAATTTCAATATCACCAAACTCAGGAAGTTGAATATCGCCACCGTCACCTTGCACACGTCGGCCATTAACAGTAATAAAGCCATCGGCATCAACCACTAAATTACCCGCGCGGGTATAAGCCGGTTCGCCATTGTCATCCATCACTTCTAAATAACCGCCATTGCTCAGTGCTAAATCAAGATTACGGCCAGTATCCATGATTGGCCCTGACGATAAGTCAGTAGTTACTGGTGTTAGTTGCGCGTGGTAACGAGTACGAAAGCCCTCGCCTTGTACCATCATTGATTGCGCTTGCTCTAAGTCGGCCTTAAAACCTACGGTGCTAACATTTGCTAAGTTATTTGCAGCAACGCGTAAGGCGGTATTATTAAGTTCAGCACCCGAAACGGCGGTATAAATTAACTTTTCCACGCTCAGCTTCCTTAGGTGTTACTAAATAAAATTTGCATCATTTCATCAGCACTGCTGATGGTTTTAGCATTTGCTTGGTAATTTTGTTGAAATGACATTAAGCCAACCAGCTGTTCACTAATATCAACATTTGAGCCCATAAATGAACCCGACAGTAATTTACCCAGTGAGCCACTTTCTGGCTCGCCATAAAGTGCAGAGCCTGACTCTTCAGTTTGATACCACACGGTATTACTGCCTTGCTCTAAACCATCAACATTCGCAAACGAGGCAAGTACAACCTGACCTTGTAATTTAGATTCACCGTTAGTAAATGTTGCAAATACACGGCCGTCGTCTTCAACTTTTACACCAGAAAACGCCCCTGAGGTATAGCCGTTGGCATCGTTTTCGTTAACACTGAAACTTGAACCAAACTGCGTTGTACCATCGAATTTAAGCGCGATATTTAATGCTGCTGCGCCACTGGTTATTTCTGCATTACCTGGCGTTGAAGTAATAGGTACCTCTAAATCAACCGCCGTTAAGTCGCCTGAAAACGGCACCATTTGGCCATCGGTATCAAAGTTAAGTGTAATGGTACCGGCGTTAATTGAACCACCCGCACCATCATCAATAGCTTGAGTACCTGTCGTCGCACCAAGCGCTGAAAGCTGAGCTTGAGTAAGGGGTTTACCATCTAAGAAAAACATAGCTTGCCATTCGTTGCTACCCGTATGGTTAAAATACTGGGTCATTACATGGCTGTTACCTAAGGAGTCGAATACTTCGGTAGATTGAGAAAAGTTATATTGACTACCATCTTTAGGATCAAATACCGCAGGAGCTGTAGGATAAGCAATCACGTCGCTAGAAGAACTTAAGTTACCGTTAAAGTTAATATTGGTACTGGCTTGTGCTTCTATGTTTGAGGCTTCAATTTTTAAATCGGTTAATACACCCGGTACAATTGTCGGATCACCACCATCAACCTGAGACACGCCAAAACCTTGCAGTTTGCCGCCGTTGGCATTAACAATATTTAAGTCGTTATCTAACTGAAACTGGCCTGCTTGGGTGTAAGCCGTACGGCCGTTTTCTGATATGGCAAAAAAACCTTGGCCATCAATAGCAATATCCAGCGCATTACCGGTGCGCACAATTTCACCACCGGTGACAAAATCTTCTTTAACATTGGCAACTTTAACGCCGCCGCGTTGACTGCCGTTATACACTGCGGCAAATTCTGCGGTGTTATTTTTATAACCAGCAGTACCCGAGTTAGCAATATTATTACTGGTTACTTCTAATCCTGTTTGGGTACTTTTAAGACCACTTAATCCTATATTGAACATAGACATATTATTTATTCCTCTTATTTATGCCACTTGATTAATTTCAGTGATACCAAAATTACCCAAACCATCGACTTGCAATAAAATATCTTCTAACGATTTACCTACAGAAACACGCTCAACCTCACCACTTAGCCAAGTATCAAGCTGCTTTGGTACCTCTTCAGTAGTGGCATACGCTCTCACTGCATACGCACCGGCTTCTTGGTTTTCAAATTCAAAACGCAGCGAACCAACTCCAGAATAAGGCAGTTGTTTTTCTTCAACTAATTCACCCTGTTGGTTATAAAGTTGCACAGTGACAGAGTCTGCGGGTTCCCCTAAATTAACCATGCCAGAGACACTGCCATCTTGTTCAAGGGCAATACTGCTTGCTTGCACATCAACCGTTTGACCAACCATATTAGTGGCTTCAAGCACCGCTAAGCTGCTCACATAATCCAAACCATCGGCGGTGTTTTGGCGAATACTTTGTAATGACTCAACATTAGAAAACTCCGCAAGCTGGCTCACATACTGAGTGCCGTCCATAGGTTGTAATGGATTTTGATTACTAATTTGCGCAACAAGTAACTCTAAAAACATGGTCGACATTTCATCTGCTGAGCTATTACCGGCAATATTCGTAGTGTTTTTTGCCCCGTCGGCTGCGCTTGGAACGGCTGAATTAACTTGCATAAAATTATTGTCCTAACTTAAGAATGCTTTGCTGCATGCTATTTACACGCCCCATAACTTCAACAGATGTTTGGTAGCTACGACTTGCAGACATCATGTCGGCCATTTCTTCAAGTGCATTTACGTTGGAGTAAAATACATAACCATCGTTGTTAGCAATTGGGTTATTTGGCTCGTAGCGCTGCTCTACCGCACGATTTGACTCAGTGATCCCTAATACATCAACCGAGGCTGAAATTGATTGGCTGTCTTGTGTTTGTTTGTACAAAGCAGAAAATACTGGTTTAAGTGCCTTGTAAGCGTCGGCTTCTGAACCGGCTGCGGTATCGGCATTGGCTAGGTTAGATGCAATGGTATCGAGGCGAATAACTTGAGCGCGCATGGCGCTGCCGCTAGCGTCATAAATTGAATTAAAAGACATTATGATTTCCCTGAAATAACTTTATGTAAGCCATTTATTTTCATATTTAAGAAGGTCAAACTGGTTTGAAAATCCATACTGTTGCTGGCAAATTTTGCTTGCTCAATATTTAACTCAACAGTGTTGCCATCACTTGATGGTTGATAAGGAACGCGATATTTAAGTTCATCCGTTTGTACACCAGCAAAATCAACATCTCTGTTTTGCGAAAAACTGGATGAAACACTTTGCATAATTTGACGGTAATCTACATCTCGAGATTTAAACCCAGGCGTGTCAACATTAGCCAAGTTACTGGCAATGACTTCTGCTCTGTCTAACCTTAATTTCATTGAAAAAGGATGAACACCTAACGCTTTATCAAATAGTTCCATTGTTGCCTCTAATTTTTGTTTCTTGTATGCTTTCGCGCTTCGCATACACTTTCTACCTTGTGTATAACAACCTTTATGCCAACTTTTAAAAGTATATTTTTTCAATGACTTACATAAAAAAAGAGCAAAAAACAGCCCAACACACGGAAGCTAAACTTCCCCAAGGGAAGCGTTGGCTTTTCCGCTTGCTTTTAACTATTGGACTTCTGCCAGCTCATGCTATGGCCATCCCCATTAATTTTGATAAAGAAATTCGGCAGTTTTTGCACACTGAAATTAAGAGCTATTTGCGCTCGGTTAATTCGCAAAGTCAGCGACAAGATATAGAATTATTTATTCCTAAAGGCAGCGAAAATTTAAGCTGTGATGAATTGCAAATCACTCGCTCACAAAATCACACGCCACCTGCAGGCAGAGTGAGTATTTCTGTATCTTGCCCATCGCCTGCTTGGCGTTTTAGAGCCAGTGCCAAAGTAAGTGTGTGGATAAACCTAGTGGCAGCAAAACACACTTTAAACCGAGGTAAAGTGCTTAATAAGCAAGACTTAGAATATAAAAGCGTGGATTTAGGCAAGCACCGCCATCAAGGCGAAACCGGTATTGATCAGCTAGTTGGACTCACCGTTAAACGCGAGATTGATAAAGGCACGGTGATCTCAAATAGATACCTTGAAAAGCAGTATTTAATCAATAAAAATGAGCATATTTCACTGCAAGTAAATACCGCTACTTTCTCTGCTAATGTTAAAGCCATTGCTCTTGAAGATGGCCAGCTTGGTGAGGTTATAAATGTAAAAAATTTATCATCAAAAAAAGTAGTTCAAGGCAGAGTAATTGCGCAAGGTGTGGCAGAGGCGGCACTTTAAAAAATGTCGAAATAAAAGTTAAGTAATGCTTGTACTTGGTCGCTGATATAAACTAAGCAATATAAATTCGATAAACGAATTAGGTAATAAACAATGAATATAAGTGCAATAACAACCACTGCGGTTGAACAAAGCCAAAAAACAAACCAGCGTTCTTCACTGGATGCAAAACCAGAGCAACAACCTGTAGCGACTAAACAAGAGCAAGCAAACTCAGTGAGTGCATTAAGTAAATCAATAGACTCAACATTTCAAGATTTAGCTGCAAAGCCAGACGTTGATATGGATAAAGTAGCCATGATGAAAGCGGCAATTGCCAGTGGTGAATTTAAAATTAATATTGATGAGACCGTTAACGCTATGGTTGAACTTCATAAAAAATGAAAACTGTAAAAGAGTATATTGTAAGTCTGCAACAAGACATTACCAAGCTAGACGCGTTAATTGAATTACTTGAAACGCAATACGAATTGCTAAGCCAACGTGATGTGCAGCTAGAAACGCACAATAAAAAAATGCTCGGCTTTTTAGAAAGCTTAAATGAATCGCACAACCAGCGCGATGGCTTTTTGGTGAGTTTAGGCTTGCAAGGTGGCAAAGAAGGTTTAGCACAATTAACCGCGCTTCTACCTGTTGATATAAACACCCTTACTACGAAGCTATTGCATCAGCTTGAGCTAAAAACTAAAACCTGCAAAATAATGAATGAACGCTCAGGGCAATTACTCTCAAGCCAACGTCGGTTATTACAGCGCTTAACTGGCGGTGAAAACAAACAAGCTTACCCAGAAATGCCTTTATAAATACGTTACATAAAGGCTTTTCCTTGTTTAGTCACTTTGCGCTATATTTTTACTTTACTCCTATTATTACCTTTTAAAACCCTATCTTGAGTCCAAAGATAGTTGTTCCGCTATAACTTAGTATTATTAGCTTTTGTGCAACTTTGCGGCTAATTGTATTTATAATAAGCAAATAGCGGCTAACGTCACCTTTATTAGACTAAAGAATAATTGCTGCTGAATCTGCTGATTTTATGACCTTTTCGCTATTCTGCATGACAAGATCACACTGTAAAAACAAAACAATAAACCACTGAATTTAAAGACCTTTTAAATTTAACAAGCCAGTTACAACACATCCCTTTGCTATTTTTGTTAACACTTACAAAGCGTTAAACTGGGCTATGCACGACCTTTTGCCTAATTACAATCTGTAGCAAGCTGTTTTACCCTGCGCACTCAACGTTCATTTGCTTTGTAAAAGCTGTATTTTTATTTTGAGTTAGCAACTAAGTTGCAGGAGAAGTCATGACCACCAAGCCGCTAGATGATAATTCATCTGATGCTATACCAGGAGCGGATACTCAAACCGTGTCCGATAGCTATGAAAATCTTCATAAACCCAGCTCTGAGTTTGAAAGCCGCGACGCTTATCTAGAGCACGAACTGCAAATTATGCAGCCAAAACGCTGGCGTCCAAATTTACCGTTTAGAGATTATCGTTTTGAATTTGAAGACACCATTCCAGCGATGGCCGCTACCATAGGTAAAGTAGTGATGGTTGCAGCCATTGCTGCCACGTTTGCAGGCCCTTTGGGGTTGAGTGATGGCTTTGTACTTGAAAACGTACGCTACGAGCTGTTAATTGTTTCGTTATTTATTTTATTATTTTCGGGCTTTATTTTACCGACCGCTAACTTAGCGGGTACCCATGGCCCACTCATTCCATTAATTCCTATTGTGGTTGCCGCAGGCGGACACCCGATGGCCTTTGGCTTGCTCATAGGTGCCTTTGGATTGATATTAGCATTCAGTAAAGGCGGCAGTCTCATGGCCAAGCTCACCAGTAAAGGGGTATGTGGTGGCCTACTCCTCTATTTAGGCTTTGTGGGTACCATTTCTCAGGTTAAAAAACTATTTGCATGGGCTGAAGAAATTCAAATGACCCATATTGCCTTTATCGTAATCTTAGCCACAATTTTACTTTATGCTTTATTGGAGCATTACAAAAAACGCTGGTTAGCCGTGCCACTGAGCTGTTTAATTGGTGGTTTTACTGCTTTTGCATTGGGTGCACCATTTGAGTTTCATACTGCACCGGGCTTACCAAACATGAACCCTATGTACTGGTGGGGCGAAAACACTGGTTGGATGCTTGGCTTACCAACAGCAGAAAGCTTTGTGGTTGTACTTCCTTTTGCAGTTTTAGCTGTTGCTATGTGGTCGCCTGACTTTTTAGGCCATCAAGTATTTCAAAAAATTAGTTACCCAGAGCGTACTGAAAAAGTACAAATGAATATTGACGATACCATGCTTAGCGCATCAACAAGACAAACCTTTGGCTCGCTATTAGGCGGTGCTAACTTTGCGTCATCTTGGGGCACTTACATTGTTCCTGCTGCTATTGCAAAACGCCCTATTCCTGCAGGCGCTATTTTAACTGCGTTATTTTGTATTATCGCCGGTGTTTGGGGCTATCCAATGGACTTAGCTATTTGGCAGCCAGTATTATGTGTTGCCTTAATTGTAGGGGTGTTTATTCCACTACTTGAAGCGGGTATGGAAATGACCCGTGAAGGTAAAACCACGCAGTCGGCAGCTATTGTGGTGTTTGCATCAAGCCTAGTAAACCCAGCATTTGGTTGGTCATTAACTATGCTACTTGATAACTTAGGCCTTATTGGCTGTAAAGAAAGAAGTGCTGATTTATCGCGAATGAGTCGCTGGGTCATCCCACTTATAATGTTTGTGCTATTAACCGGTGTAATGGCACTGGTAGGTATGCTACCTGGCATTCCTGCGCTAATGCCAAGCTTTAGACATTAATTCCTTTATTAAACACCAAAGCGAGCTTTAATAGCTCGCTTTTTTTGTACTTATAAAAACCAGCACAGTGTACTTGCAATAATCCCCCCTGAAGTAACAGCCCCTGAAGTAAAAGTCCCTGCAATAATTACAAGCCACCCTGCAGAATTTTTATAAAGCTCGCCACCGGCTAAAAAACTCTACGCATCAAAAAACCACAACTAGTTGATATATAAATAAAATTAAGCGTTTTACTTTCTGGTGTAGCCTTTGCAACTTTATAAGTGAACGTTAAAAATTATTTTATTAGTAACGCTTTTAAAATGAAAAATCATCACTTTTAATAAGGAGCTAATTATGAATAGCGATCGTATCGAAGGAAATTGGAAAGAACTTAAAGGTAAAGCGCAGCAAAAATGGGGCGATCTTACCAACGATGATTTAGATAAAATTGAAGGTAGCCGTACCGAGCTTGTTGGTAAAATTCAGCAAAAATACGGTAAATCCAAAGATGAAGCCGAGCGCGAAGTAAATGACTTTGAGAAAGGTCATTAATATAAAGCGTGTTAACAGCTTTACTTGCTAATAAAAAACCGCCATTTGGCGGTTTTTTTGTTGGTAAATAATAGAATCACTAGATTTAACATATTCGGTAATTCTTTGAATTAACCAGCCTGTTTATTATTTGAAATCGACGTCAAAAGTTCAGATATCAGCTGCCTATCTATCTGAGCATTTTTTTCACTCAGTTTATGAATAAACTCTAAAGGTGTAAGCCCATGTGATTTTTCTTTAATAGTAATACTCGCGCCTTTATCCATTAAAAGTTGCACTAAACCAAAGTCATTAAGCAAAATAGCCGAGTGTAGAGGTGATAAACCATCTATGTGATTTAACGTATTTACTTTGATTCCTTTAGAAATAAAGTATTCGATATAAGCATCGCGCTTATCTATATCTTTAATTTCAAATAAAAATGCTAGACCAGCGCCTGATTCAAGTGATTCAATATCACTCTTATCTGCTCTATAATTAAGTAAGTAATATTCACAAGCGTCACTTCGGATGTAATGAGTATTCTCATCAGCGCTGCAAATAATAACATCTTCAATATCACTATTAATAAGCGAATATAAAGCAACTGCAGAATATCCAACAGATAATAAAAGTAACAAATAAATAGTAAGCTTTTTCACCTCTACCCCCAGATTCCTAAACTATTAGCATCGGTGTATGCAAGCATAACGAAGTAATTATTTACAGAATTAAGCTCAACCTTATTTATTTAGCCAGCGCTAGTTTTACTGCTGCTTCGGCATGTATTTTGGTAGTATCGTAAAGCGGGACCTGCGTATGTTGTGGCTTTACCAACAAGGCGATTTCAGTACAGCCTAAAATAATGGCCTGTGCGCCTTGTGCAAATAAGCGCTCTATAATACGTATATAATCAGCTCGCGAATCGTCATCAATAATCCCTTGGCATAACTGCGAATAAATAACCTCGTGCACTCGCTTTCGCTCATTAGGCTGAGGTATTAATACCTCAATGTTATGCTTATCGGTTAAACGCTCTTTGTAAAAGTTTTGCTCCATTGTAAATTGCGTGCCCAACAACCCTACTTGCGAAATATTATCGAGTTTTAGTTGCTCTGCGGTGGCATCAGCAATATGTAAAATAGGAATGGTAATATTACTGGCAATCTCATCGGCCACTTTATGCATAGTGTTGGTACAAATAAGCAAAAAGTCGGCACCACCAGCCTCTACAGATTTAGCCGCCTCGGTGAGTAACTTAGCTGTTTGTTGCCAATCACCTTGATGCTGTAGCGTTTCAATTTCCGCAAAATCAACACTCACCATGCAAATTTTGGCACTATGTAGTCCACCCAATGAGTTTTTAACGCCTACGTTTAAAGCTTTGTAATAGCTGGTTGTTGACTCCCAACTCATGCCCCCTAACATACCGATTGTTTTCATAAAACTGCCTTGTTTAAAAGTGGTTAAGAGCAAGCCAATTGCTACACAGCTATGCGACAAAACAATAAGCTAAAATACCTGTAAAGTCTTGTATAGCGAACCCCTGACTCATTATATTTTATTCTGCCTTGCTGTTTTGCTAACTATCAGGTGTTGACTTAACAACGAATTTTTCGAATACACAATTTAGTGGGAAATAAATTATTAAATAAATAGCTAGGAAAAGTAAAAACTCCAAATAAAAAGGTAGATCTTTTAGGTTTATTATTGAGTCAGTTAAATAGCGACTAACAAACGATGTAATGAATGCAGATAAAAATATAACAACTAAGTTTGAAGTTTTTTTCTTCATGTAAATCCTTTTTTAAAAAAGACTAATAGCTTAACCAGTGTAATTATTGTGGTTAGTTCCCCCCCTAGCACGGGAGTTTATAAATCGATTAATATTTCACTAAACAAACTATTTGTAAACTACCAAGTTCCTAGAATAGAAAAACGAGCCTAATTAGGCTCGTTTTGTTTTTACTGATAGCTGACAGCTAAAAACTGACCACTGCTCTTTTATTCTGGATCATACCCCAAGTTAGGCGATAACCACCTTTCGGCTTCTGCGAGCGTCATGTTGGTTCGCTTGGCGTAATCCTCTACTTGGT
This sequence comes from Pseudoalteromonas sp. DL-6, assembly GCF_004328665.1. Classification (NCBI taxonomy): domain Bacteria; kingdom Pseudomonadati; phylum Pseudomonadota; class Gammaproteobacteria; order Alteromonadales; family Pseudoalteromonadaceae; genus Pseudoalteromonas; species Pseudoalteromonas sp. DL-6. The sequence goes on along the minus strand of NZ_CP019770.1, from coordinate 914,033 downwards.
CACGTTGTACTGCCGCTACCGCGTAGTATTTAGCTTGTGGGTGTGAAAAGTACCAACCTGATACCGCAGCCCCTGGCCACATGGCGTATGAGCTGGTGAGCTGCATACCTATGCGTTTTTCGGTATCGAGTAGTTGCCAAATTTTCTTTTTCTCGGTGTGCTCTGGGCACGCTGGGTAACCCGGTGCTGGACGAATACCTTGGTAATTTTCGCGGATTAGCTCATCGTTACCCAGGTTTTCATCCGGTGCATAACCCCAATACTCTTTACGCACTTGTTCGTGCAAGTATTCTGCAAACGCCTCAGCGAGTCTGTCGGCTACGGCTTTTACCATTATTTTATTATAGTCGTCTTGCTTGGCATCGAACGCATTGGCGAGGTCGTCCTCTTCTAAACCGCCTGTTACCGCAAACGCACCAAAGTAATCGGGTGTGCCTTTTGGCGCAATGTAATCGGCTAGGCAGTAGTTAGCAAAGTCGGTTTTTTCGGTTTGCTGACGTAAATGGCATGAGGTAGTTAATAGCTCTTTTCGCGTTTCGTCGGTGTAAATTTCTATATCATCGCCCACACGGTTAGCTGGGAATAAACCAATAACACCTAATGGCTGCAAAGTGCCTGACTTTTCAAGCTCATCGAGCATGTCGTTGGCGTCTTTAAACAAGCTTTGTGCTTGTTCACCCACTACTTCGTCGGTCATTATGCGCGGATATTTACCGGCGATTGACCAGGTCATAAAGTACGGCGTCCAGTCTATGTATTTGCGTAGAGTCGCGATTGATACATTTTTAAACTCGGTCACACCCAGCTTTTTCGGCACGGGTGGGGTGTAGTTATCCCAATCGAGCTTTGCAGCATTATCGCGGGCGCGCTGTATGGTAACTGGTTTTGAGCGCGGCTTTTTGCGTGCTTGTTGTTCGCGTACTTTGTCGTATTCGGCGGTGGTTTTAGCTAAAAACTCTGCTTTATGCTCTTTTGATAATAAATTAGACACCACACCCACGGCGCGGCTGGCATTATTTACATACACCACGCCTTTGTCGTACTGCGGCTCTATTTTTACTGCGGTATGCGCTTTTGAGGTGGTTGCCCCGCCAATCATTAGCGGCAGCTCAAAGCCACGACGCTTCATTTCTTTGGCAACATGTACCATTTCATCAAGCGATGGGGTAATTAAGCCCGAAAGGCCTATAATATCGGCTTTTTCGTCAATTGCTGTTTGCAGTATTTTTTCGGCAGGTACCATTACGCCTAAGTCGATTACTTCGTAGTTATTACATTGCAGTACTACGCCTACAATGTTTTTACCTATATCGTGCACGTCACCTTTTACGGTAGCCATAACAATTTTACCGTTGGTCGCGCCCTCTTCTTTTTCGGCTTCAATGAATGGGTCAAGGTAGGCGACCGCGCGTTTCATTACCCGAGCCGATTTAACAACTTGAGGTAAAAACATTTTACCGGCACCAAATAAATCTCCTACTACGTTCATGCCGTCCATGAGTGGCCCTTCAATCACGTGAATAGGTTTATCGGCGCCAGCACGGCACTCTTCTGTATCTTCATCTATAAAGGTGGTTATACCTTTTACAAGGGCATGCTCTAGGCGTTTTTCAACCGGCCAAGTGCGCCATTCTAAATCTTCTACCCGCTCAGCTTGTGCCATGCCTGAATATTTAGGTGCAAGTTCAACAAGGCGCTCGCCCGCACCTGGGTCGGTATTAAGAATTACATCTTCTACGGCTTTACGGAGTTCTTCGGGGATGTCGTCGTAAACCGCAAGTTGCCCTGCGTTTACTATGCCCATATCCATGCCCGCTTTTATAGCATGGTATAAAAATACCGAGTGAATCGCTTCGCGTACCGGGTTATTACCTCTGAATGAAAACGATACGTTTGACACCCCACCCGACACTTTACAATGGGGTAAGTTTTGCTTAATGCGGCGGGTGCCTTCAATAAATTCTACGGCGTAGTTGTCGTGCTCTTCTATGCCGGTGGCAACGGCAAATATGTTGGGGTCGAATATAATGTCTTCTGGCGGAAAGCCAATTTCGTCGACCAAAATACGGTAGCTGCGCTCACATATTTCAAACTTACGATCGGCGGTATCGGCTTGGCCCTCGGTATCAAACGCCATCACAACAGCGGCGGCGCCAAAGCGTTTTATAATTTTAGCTTGGCGAATAAACGGCTCTTCACCCTCTTTGAGTGAAATGGAGTTAACAATGGCCTTGCCTTGAATACACTTTAAGCCTGCTTCGATAACTTCCCATTTAGAGGAGTCGACCATTATAGGTACTTTAGAAATATCAGGCTCTGAGGCAATTAAGTTTAAAAACTTAACCATGGCGGCTTTTGAGTCCAGCATGGCTTCGTCCATGTTGATATCAATAACCTGTGCGCCATTTTCTACTTGTTCGCGGGCTACATTAAGGGCGGTCTCGTAGTCTTCTTCCATGATCAAACGTTTAAACATCGCCGAGCCAGTTACGTTAGTACGCTCGCCGACATTGGTAAATACTGCAATTTGTTGGGTCATTGGCGGCTCCTTAATTTAAGTTACAGGCTTCTAGGCCTGATAAACGCATGCGTACTTCAAGCTCTGGTAATGCGCGAGGCTTTACCCCTTCAAGCCCTTTGGCAAAAGCGCGAATGTGCGCAGGCGTAGTGCCGCAGCAACCGCCAACAATATTAATAAAGCCCGATTTACCCCAATCTATGATCTCTTTTGCCATGTCGCCTGCTTCTAAATCGTATTCTCCAAACTCATTGGGTAAGCCCGCGTTAGGGTGAACAGAAACAAAGGTTTCGCACACGCGTGATAGCTCTTCAACGTATTGGCGAAGTAAATCTGGCCCAAGAGCGCAATTTAAGCCAATTGAAAGCGGCTTAATATGGCGAATAGAGTTATAAAATGCTTCGGTGGTTTGCCCTGAAAGCGTGCGGCCTGAGGCGTCGGTAATAGTGCCTGATATCATTACTGGTAATTTACGCCCTGCTTGTTCAAACGCCTCTTCTACCGCGAATGAGGCGGCTTTTGCATTAAGCGTGTCGAATATGGTTTCGATTAAAATAATATCTACACCGCCCTCCATAAGCGCAAGGGTCGACTCCACATACGCAGTCACTAACTTATCAAAGGTGATATTACGATAGCCCGGGTCGTTTACATCCGGCGATAACGAACAGGTTTTAGATGTTGGCCCTAAAACACCCGCTACATAGCGCGGTTTTTCTGGGGTTTTAGCGCTAAATTCATCACATACAGCACGGGCTAACTTAGCTGACTCTAAATTAACTTCACGGCTTATACTCGCCATGTCGTAATCTTCCATCGAAATAGTGGTCGAGTTAAAGGTGTTAGTTTCGATAATATCGGCACCGGCGGCTAAAAAACTGCGGTGTATATCAGTAATAATTTCAGGCTTGGTTAGGCTTAATAAATCGTTATTACCTTTAATAAGCACGTGCCAATCTTTAAAACGTTCACCCCGGTAATCTTGCTCTTCAAGCTTATGCGCTTGGATCATGGTTCCCATTGCACCATCTAAAATTAAAATGCGCTGTTTGAGCGCAGTGCTCAGCTGTTCATGCTTATTGTTTTGAGAATTATTCGGCATAGTTGTTAGTCCTTACGTCTTGGCTAACTAAGTTAATATCATAGGGTGTGGTTTGGTAAACGTAATAATTTAACCAGTTTGAAAACAGTAAAAACGCGTGGCTTTGCCATGTTTTAGACGGTTGTTTGCTGGCATCGTCATCAGGAAAATAGTTTTCGGGCTTTGGCGCATCGGGGCTTTTTTGTAAATCGCGCTCATATTCGGCTTTTAAACTGTCGGCATCGTATTCGGGGTGGCCGGTAATAAACACTTGGCTGCCCGATTTATTTTTAAGTAAATACGCCCCTACTCGTTCAGAGCCCGCTAATACCACCAGCTCTTCACAGGCGTTTATTTTATTAATATCTATGTGGCCATAGCGTGAGTGGGGGACTAAAAAGGTATCATCAAAGCCGCGGGTAAGTGCACCATGGGCAAAATAGCATTGATGGGTAAACACTCCGCAAAGTTTATTGTCTTTTAAATCGCGCTTTAAATTATAACGGTGGTATAAAGCTGCATGGGCAGCCCAGCACGAAAACAAGGTAGAAGTTACATGTTGCTCGGCCCAATCAATAATTACTTTGAGCTCTTCCCAGTAAGCTACTTCTTCATACTCTAAATGCGCGAGCGGTGCACCGGTAATTAACAGTGCATCGTAGTTGTTGTTTTTTACTTCTGAGAAATAACGATAAAAAGTATCTAAGTGTTGCTCTGAGTTGCTACTGCTGCGGTGCGTATCAAGGCGCAATAGCTCAACATTTACTTGCAGCGGAGAGTTAGCCAACAAGCGAATAAACTGTACTTCGGTTTCTACTTTATTAGGCATAAGATTAAGAATAGCCAAACGCATAGGGCGTATTTCTTGGGTCTTTGCACGCGTTTTTGGCATTACAAACACGTTTTCATGACGTAAACGTGCAATAGCTGGCAATTCGTCTTCTACTGTAATTGGCATTCTTAAAGCTCCTGCTCATAAAAACCGAGAGTTAATACGCTCTCATTATGAACACAACGCCAAAAATATCAACCTCTAGATGTATAGATGTCTAAATGAAATTTATTCACGCGGTTTGTATAAATTGAATATGTACTTTAAAACAGTGCCATTCGTTGACTGTTTCACCTGTGAGCCACTACAATACAGCATTGAAATTTTTATTATTATTTGAAGGCTTCTTCCATGGTTTTACCTGATAAGTTTATATTCTCGATGAGTCGAGTATCTAAGGTTGTGCCACCAAAACGCACTATCTTAAAAGATATTTCGTTGCATTTTTTCCCAGGCGCAAAAATTGGTGTGCTAGGTTTAAATGGTTCTGGTAAATCATCACTACTTCGCATTATGGCGGGTGTTGATGAAGAGTTTGAAGGTGAAGCTCGCCCTCAACCAGGCACTAAAATTGGTTACTTACCGCAAGAGCCTGTTTTGGACGAAAGCAAAACAGTTCGTGAAATTGTTGAAGAAGCTGTAGGTGAAGTAAAACATGCCCTTAACCGCCTTGACGAAGTGTATAACGAATACGCAATGGAAGGCGCTGACTTTGACGCACTGGCTAAAGAGCAAGGTGAATTAGAAGCGGTTATTCAAGCGCACGATGGTCATAATATCGATAACGTATTAGAGCGTGCTGCCGATGCACTTCGTTTACCTGAGTGGGATGCTAAAATTGAGCACCTATCGGGTGGTGAGCGCCGTCGTGTTGCTATTTGTCGTTTGTTACTTGAAAAACCAGACATGCTGATTCTCGATGAACCAACTAACCACTTAGATGCTGAGTCGGTTGCCTGGTTAGAGCGCTTCTTACATGACTACGAAGGCACTGTTGTGGCAGTAACGCATGACCGTTACTTCCTTGATAATGTAGCAGGTTGGATTTTAGAGCTTGACCGTGGTGAAGGTATTCCGTGGGAAGGTAACTACTCGTCTTGGCTTGAGCAAAAAGATGCCCGCTTACAACAAGAGCAAAAATCTGAAAAAGCACGTCAAAAATCAATTGCACAAGAACTTGAGTGGGTGCGTTCAAACCCTAAAGGTCGTCAAGCTAAGTCAAAAGCACGTATGGCGCAGTTTAGCGAGCTACAACAGTCTGATTACCAAAAACGTAACGAAACCAACGAATTGTTTATTCCACCTGGCCCACGTTTAGGTGACCAAGTATTAGAAGTAAACAACTTACGTAAAAGCTTTGGCGACCGCGTTTTAATTGATGACTTAAGCTTTAGCATGCCTAAGGGCGCTATTGTGGGTATTATTGGCGCCAATGGTGCAGGTAAATCAACGCTATTTAAAATGTTAAGCGGTGAAGAACAGCCAGATAGCGGTAATATCAGCATTGGTGAAACAGTAGAACTAGCAACTGTTGATCAGTTCCGTGGCAACATGGACGAAAGCAAAACGGTATTCCAAGAAATCTCTGACGGCCAAGATGTACTAAAAATTGGTAACTTTGAGTTCCCAAGCCGTGCTTACGTTAGCCGTTTTAACTTTAAAGGCAACGATCAGCAAAAGTTTGTTAAAGACTTATCTGGCGGTGAGCGCAACCGTTTACACCTAGCTAAACTGTTAAAAGCAGGCGGCAACGTGGTGCTTCTGGATGAGCCAACTAATGACTTGGATGTTGAAACATTACGTGCTCTTGAGAATGCTATTTTAGAATTCCCAGGTTGTGTAATGTGTATCTCGCATGACCGTTGGTTCCTTGACCGTATTGCTACACACATTTTAGATTACCGCGACGAAGGCCAAATTAACTTCTTTGATGGTAACTACACTGAATACGAAGAGTGGCTTAAAAAGACTCTTGGCGCAGAAGCTGCACAGCCTAAGCGCATAAAGTATAAAAAAATTGGCTAACAGCCACAGTGAATAAGTTAAAAGCCCTGCATTTAATGCGGGGCTTTTTTATGCGAGCTATTTTTATCTTTAAGCAAATTGGCGTGTTGGGCATTACCAGCTATGCTTATTGTAAATAACAGCTTTATAAGATTATTATGCAAAACCGTCGGCAATTTTCTCGTATTATGTTCTCTACTGCAGCGCAATTAGTTATGGCTAGCAGCCAGTATGAATGCACTCTATTAGATATCTCTTTACATGGTGCGCTTATTACTAAAAGCGATACATTTACTGGGAACAAAAATGACGAAGCAGTACTACGTTTTACTTTGCCACAAAGCGATATTGAAATAAAAATGCCGGTGGTTATTCGTCACATAGAAGAAAATCATATTGGTCTTAAATGCCATAGTATTGATATAGACAGTATCACGCATTTAAAGCGTTTAGTTGAGCTAAACCTTGCTGATGAAACATTATTACACCGCGAGCTTGAAACGCTTATTCACCAAACATAAATAGACGCACTGCGTGAAGTTTATTACCATAATCAAAAATAATTAAACGACGCAGATATGAGTTTAAACCCCAATCTACCTTTAGTTTATCATCCTAACTACTCGTTTAGTTTTGATCCCAAGCATCGCTTTGTAATGAGTAAATTTGCTCAGCTACACCAGCATGTTAAAACCCTTGGACTTGCTGGCAGTAATATCACAGAACCACCACATGGTAGTGTAGAAGAGCTAGAAATAGTACATTGTGAAAACTACATTCACGATTTATGGCATAACCGCCTAGATGAAAGAGCCATGCGCCGTATTGGCTTGCCTTGGTCACAAGCACTAATGAACCGCACATTTACCGCCCCGCTAGGAACACTTCAAACTGCGCGTTTAGCACTTGAAAATGGGCTTGCGTGCCATTTAGCGGGCGGCACTCACCATGCTCATAGTGATTTTGGCTCAGGTTTTTGTATGGTGAACGATTTAGCTTTTACCGCACAAACGTTAATTCAAAATCGTGAAGTGACCAACGTACTGATTTTTGATTTAGATGTTCACCAAGGCGATGGCACCGCAGCTATGCTGGCTCATCAACCTTATGCGTTTACCTGCTCAATACACTGCGAGAAAAACTTCCCATTTAGAAAGTCCCCAAGCGATTTAGATATTGGTTTAGCCAATAATATGCAAGACGCTGAATATTTAGGTATTGTTGACGATACCCTGCAATTTTTATTAAACGAGCTTAACCCGGATCTGGTTTTATACGATGCTGGCGTTGATATTTGGCAAGAGGATGGCTTAGGCAAACTGGATATTAGTTGGCAAGGAATAGAAAAGCGCGACCACTTAGTGCTTAAACGCTGCCTTGCAAATAATACACCTGTTGCCACTGTGATTGGTGGAGGCTATGACAGAGATCATCAGCGCCTTGCAAAACGCCATGGCATTGTTATAGAACAAGCGGCCAGTTTTTAAATAAAAAATAAATATATAAACTAAGCTATACTTTAAGCTTATAAATTAATTGAGGTTATTATGCGGTTATTCACTTTTATATTATTGTTTATCTGTTTAGTTTTACCGATAAGCGCTCTGGCTGAAGACCCACCTGAGCTTCCGCCATTAGATCCCAAATATGAAGCAGAGCATGCCATGGTACTGGTTAACCATGGTTCAAGTGTCTACGCCATTAATATTCCAAGCTATGAGCTTCCTTATAATATGCACGTTATGTACAAAGTGGATGTATCGGATATTCCGTTTTTAGATCTAGTACGTGATGCTGAGTTAATCACAGTAAAACCAAAGCCGTTTAATATTCAACGCTTAATGCGAGGCGAAGAAGTCGCGATTACCGCCGATGTATACCTTGGTGATTACAAGCAAGGGGGTAGCTTAGTTTACAGTGATAAACTGATAGAGCTCAGCGAGCAAATGTTTACGCGTGAGCTAACCGATTTAAATCCAGCCTCAAAATGGCAGCAGTACGATATGGTTACGCTAAAAAACAATAACCGTATTTATATTCATCAAATAACCCAACCGCCCAGCTTTCATCATATTATGTTTGTTGATTTAAATGGCGCCTGCTTACAAAAGTTCCGTACCTCAACCGAAGTGCCTTCTGCTGGTGAACTCAATTATAAGTTTATAAATTGTGGCACATTAAAACCCATGTATTACGATGCAGAAAAATTAAAATAAATCGAAAAAAGGCTCCTCGCAATGCTCAGAGCCTTTGGTTAACTTTGGGAATTAACTCGGTTCATTGATCAGATAAGATCAGTTTAGCGCCACTAATTGTGGCGCAATTGTTTGATAATCTACCGCCATGGCAATGCTCAAAGCGGTAATATTAATAATTGAAAACGCAAACACTTGGCGTGCCCAACGGGTGGTGTCTATGTTGTAGCGATACCCTCTAAGTGCCATGAGTAACCACCAAAAACTGGTAATACAGGCAACGGCCATAAAGGCAGCACCGGTATAACCACTAATTGGCAATAGCATCACCACTAAAGCATATACGGCAATATAAAGCACAATATGGCGCTTAGCTTTATTAACACCTTGTGCCACGGGCAATACTGGAATATTAGCGGCTTGGTAATCTTTAAAGCGAAAAATAGCAATTGCATATGAGTGCGGCATTTGCCACAAACTAAACATCACCAGCAGTATTAATGCGCCCATATCGAACACACCCGTAACGGCGCAATAGCCAACAACAGGTGGAACTGCGCCCGACAGACTACCAATAAAGGTGCCGTAAACAGAGTTGCGTTTCATGTAGAGGCTGTAAACCCCTACATAGATGACATAGCCAAAGGCGGCAAAAAATACCGCCGCTTGAGTGGTAAAGGCGATTAATAAGCCAAAGCCAATTAACCCTAATAACACGCCATGGCTTAAAGCGGCTTTTGCAGACATTTCGCCCGTTACAGTCACACGCGAGCGAGTGCGCGCCATGGCAACATCAATGTCTCTATCAATAACATTGTTTATGGCACATCCCGATGCAACAACAAGCGATAAACCAACCAAGGTAACCAACATTAACCATGAGTCTATATCACCGCGGGCGGCGAGTAAAAAACCACCGGCAACGCTGATTAAATTCCCCATAATAATACCTGGCTTAGTAACAGCTAAATAACGACGAAACATCTGAAACCTCTAGTACATCATCATTGCGTTTGATTCATAAATGATCCAAACAGACAGTCCAACCACCATGACGATGATCAACGCGCTAAACAAGAAGGTAAAGGTATTCGCTTTACCTTCATCAGTGGTGAAATTAAGGTGTAAAAAGTATTTTAAATGCACCCAAATTTGCACGATTGCTAAAGTAACAATACTCCAAAGCGTGGTGACCTTTGAAAAGTCACCCTCCATCACCATCCAAAATGGAATGGCCGTTAAAATCACTGACAATACAAAGCCAATCAGGTATGTTTTAACACTACCATGTGACTGATCATGATGTTGGCTTTGCATTTGCTCTAAAGCATGTGTTTCGCTATGGCTCATTACATTGCCCCCATTAAATAAACAACGGTAAATACACAAATCCACACAATATCTAAAAAGTGCCAAAATAAGCTTAAGCAACTTAAGCGCGTGACGGTTTGTTTACCTAAACCGCGCTTAATCACCTCAATCATCATTATGCTCATCCAGATAAGGCCTGCAGTTACATGTAAACCATGTAAACCCACTAATGAGAAAAACGATGTTAAAAAAGCACTTTGCTGTGGACCATTGCCATGAACAATTAAATGATGAAACTCATAAATTTCCATACCAATAAACACCGCGCCTAAACAAAAAGTGACCGCGAGCCAACCAAGCGTCAGCGCCTTTTTTTGCCCTTGAGCGGCAATCATGGCAAAACCAAAAGTAATACTACTTATAAGTAGCGCCGCAGTTTCAACGGCAACAAAATCAAGCTCAAAAATATCTTTGCCCGATACACCGCCTGCAGTGTTCATATAAAGCACTGCGTAGGTTGCAAAAAATGAGGCAAATAAAAGGCAATCGGTCATTAAATAAAGCCAAAAGCCAAAGATTGTATCGCCTGAGGTATCGTGATGTTCATGCGTATGACTTACGCTATGAGGCTCTAAATTTACATGGCCTTGAGTTGCAGATAACGTACTCATGCGCTTACCTCCTTCGTGTTACTGGCAATATGCGCGCCTTCAATTTGTAATATTTCATCGTTTTGCACGTAGTAATCTACATCACTGGTATAAGCACGGTTAATAAACAGCGCAATCGCGCCAATAAAACCAAGCCCTGCTAGCCACCAAATATGCCAGATCATGGCAAAACAAAACGCCGTTAAACTCGCAGCAATAAGCACACCCGATGCGGTATTTTTTGGCATATGAATTGGGCTATAGCTAGATTTACCTTGATAAGCTAAGCCTTTTTCTTTCATGTCAGTCCATGTATCAATATCATCAACATGCGGGATTTCAGCAAAGTTATAGTATTGCGGTGGTGATGACGTTGACCATTCAAGGGTGTGACCGTTCCAAGGATCGCCAGTGGTATCATCAAGCGCTTCGCGGTTTTTAAAGCTCACATATAGCTGAATAATTTGGCAAATAATACCGAACATAATAATCACGGCACCCACTGCAGCAATATAAAGCCAGATATTCCAATCAGGATTATTAGAGTGGTTTAAGCGACGCGTCATGCCTAAAAAGCCGAGTACGTACAATGGCATAAAGGCTACGAAGAAACCGATTAACCAACACCAAAATGACGCTTTACCCCAACGCTCATCAAGCTTAAAGCCCATTGCTTTTGGAAACCAAAAAACAAAACCCGCTAAGTAGCCAAATACTGCGCCACCAATAATGGTGTTATGAAAATGAGCGATTAAGAATAAGCTGTTATGCAATACATAATCGGCACTAGGGATTGCCAGTAATACCCCCGTCATACCACCAATACTGAAGGTAACCATAAAACCAAGCGTCCAAAGTACCGGTACAGTAATGCGCAAACGGCCACGGTAAATAGTAAACAACCAACTAAATAACTTAACCCCAGTAGGCACAGCTATGACCATGGTCATCACCCCAAAGAAGGCATTTACATTCGCGCTTGACCCCATAGTAAAGAAGTGGTGTAACCATACAATAAAGCCAAGAATAGAAATGGCACCGCTGGCATATACCATCGATTTATAACCAAATAAGCGTTTACCAGTGAAGGTCGATACTATTTCAGAGAAGATACCAAAAGCTGGTAATACTAAAATGTATACCTCTGGGTGACCCCATGCCCAAAACAGGTTGATATACATCATGGCGTTACCGCCGGCTTCATTAGTGAAGAAGTGGAAATCTAAATAACGGTCTAGCGTTAGCATGGCCAGCACGGCAGTTAAAATTGGAAATGATGCCGCAATTAAGATGTTTGCCCAGGTACATGCCCATGTGAAAATTGGCATTTTCATCAGTGTCATACCAGGGGCACGCATTTTAAATACTGTCACTAGGAAGTTAACAGCGGTTAATAGCGTACCGAGCCCCGATATTTGCAAGGCCCAAATATAATAATCGACCCCCACCCCAGGGCTAAAGGTCAACTCCGACAACGGTGGGTAAGCAACCCAGCCTGTTTTAGCAAACTCACCAAATATAAGTGATAGATTTATTAAAATGGCGCCACTGGCAGTAAACCAAAAACTTAAATTATTTAAAAATGGAAAAGCCACATCGCGAGCACCAATTTGCAGTGGAACAACAATATTCATTAAACCAATCATAAATGGCATTGCCATAAAGATGATCATAATAACGCCATGGGCGGTGAATATTTGGTCATAATGTTCTGGCGGCAGGTAACCTGGTGCACCACTGGTAGCAAGCGCTAACTGCGCACGCATCATAATGGCATCAGAAAAACCACGAAACAGCATGATTAGCGCTAATAAAATGTACATGACGCCTAAGCGTTTATGATCAACCGAGGTGATCCAGTCGCGCCAAAGCACACCCCATTTTTTATATTTTGTTATTAGTCCGGCTATAATAAGCCCGACAATAGCAATCACCGCCATGGTAACCATGATAATAGGTTCATGAAACGGAATTGCATCTATAGATAATTTACCTAAAAACGACATGATTATTCCTCGCCCTGGCCGTGTGATGATGGCATTGAATGATTACCCATTGCCTGATGCTCATTACTCATCTGCTGATGTTTACCCATCGAGTGATGTTTTTTGTTCATATCGCCATGCGCCTGCATGTATTTCATCACTATGGTATGAAATAAACCGTCATCAACCTTGCCATAATAAGCGACGGGATTGTTTTCACTCGCTTTGGCAAGCTCAACATAATTGGCATGAGTAAGGCTATTAGCGTTGGTTTTAACCTGTTCAACCCACTGGCTAAAGTCAGCTTTTGTTGGTGTTGCGATGGCATTAAATTTCATACCAGTAAAACCCGCACCACTGTAATTAGCCGAAAAGCCTTTAAACGTGCCTGGCTCATTAGCGATTAAATGCAGCTTAGTTTCCATGCCCGCCATTGAGTAAATTTGACTACCTAACTGGGGAATGAAAAACGAGTTCATGGTACTTTCTGACGTGATTTTGTATTCAACCGGAACATTAGCAGGAAATACCAATTCGTTTACCGTAGCAATACCTTGCTCAGGGTAAATAAATAACCACTTCCAATTAAGTGACACCACTTCAACAGTTAAGTGTTCACCTTTACCCTCTATCGGTTTATAAGGGTCAAGCTCTTGAGTTGACTGCCAGGTGATCACACCTAAAATAACAACAATAACAATAGGAACCGCCCATACAACAGCCTCAATCTTATTAGAGTGAGCCCATTTTGGTGCGTAAATTTCATGGTTTTGTGTGTCTCTGTATTTCCAAGCAAAATATAAAGTCATCACAATAACGGGGATCACAACTAACAACATAAGCACAGTGGCGATGATGATCAGATTTTTCTCATCAATACCTATCTGCCCTTTTGGGTCGAGTACCCCGCCATTACAGCCTGATAAAATCAGCGCCATACTAGCTAAAGCAATATTAAAAAGGTTACGAATTAACAAGGGACTATCCTAAAACCTAAAGAGTTTTTATTAGCTGCCAAAAATATTTAGCAACGATATTTGATAAAAACCCAAGTTAATTAAGATTGAATTACAAATAATGCAGAGCGAATGCAAGCATGAAGTATTGACTACTGGCTTAATAAAAAACACTTAGCAGAACCAACCCAGCTTTTTTAAACACATTAATATAACGCAATAAAAATTAACTTGGGTGAGGTGTGGTTGGCTGAGAGTGAGTAAAAACACTAAGCTACAATGAAAGTAATCGTTATTTACAGCAAGAATAAATAATTAGATACCACAGGTGTAACCTATACCCATAAAAATTAATGGGTAAACAGACAACCTGTAAAGCTAGGTGGAGCACGACAACCATGTGCAGCTTGCACGGGTTGCTGAACTTTAGCCTCGCTAAAAGCAAAGGCTGCTTTACGGAGGATTATTCCAGCACGACGCGCTGGAAACATGTGGAACAATAGCCAACAAAGGCCAATAAGTAACTGACACGATAAGATAGGATGAGCTAAAAATTCGGCAATAGTCAGTAATAATGGCTCTATAAAAAAGCCATCACTGATCAATGCTTCAAGCCTAAAGGCATCCTCGATAGCGCCACTAAGCAACATAACGGCATTAAAAACTAATAATGTTACAGCCACACTCACGCCTCTTTTCGCTTTATTAAAGCGCTCATGCAACACTGACTTACCTAAGGTAAGCAAAGCGCTGGTATGAAACAAAGAAAATGAGTTCAAAAACATTAACCTATTAAAATGACTAATAACAAAATTAGGTATACACCGTGGCAACAAAAACAAGTTGCAGCCGTAAAGCCTTATACAGTGACATGAAATACAGTCTCAACGCATTAGCACTATTTTGCTAAGCTAGATTTGATCCGCATCAATAGAACTTTCAAAACTTACTGAAAGTTCGGGCATGAGTATAACAAAGAGAGTTTTCTGTTCAAGATAAAAACACGATTATTTTATCAGCTGGTGATTTATTTATGGCGATATAAATAAAAAACCTCCCGTAGTGAGCTACGAGAGGTTTTTTGTTTAAACAGAAATAAATCTATTTAAAGAATTTGGTTTTCTTTCCATACTTGCTCTTTGGCTAGACGCTTTTTGCGTTTATCGCATGGATCATCGCAATCACATGCTTTATCAATACCTACAGAGCCTAAGCCTCCGCAGCTACTCGCCATCGATTTTCTTTGAACTATCATGCCTATCGCCATCGCAGCGACAATTAAAATAAGTAAGCCAAAGGTTAGAAAAAAAAGTGACATTGCTTAGCCCCTATTGTTCAGCAATAAAATGAGCTCAAATACGCTATTTGAGCTCCTTACATTATATACCCTCATGCTAAGGATATAAACCTAAAGACTATAAATAAGGCTTAAACGCAGGACTTGAATAAGTGACTAAACCCTGTGCCGATTTAGCAATTAAATACACTGGCAAATCATGCTGCTGCGCATACTGTTGTGCTTTTTCCATACCCATAACCGTTAAAGCAGTCGCTAAACCATCGGCCGTCATGGCGCTAGGGTGTAAAACTGTGACAGAAACTAAGTCATGCTTAATTGGCATCCCTGTCATAGGATCAATAAGGTGAGTATAGGTTTCACCATCCATAGTATAAAAGATTCGATAATCACCCGAGGTGGCAATACCATTATTACCTGGTGCAAGTACACGGTGTACTTTTCGCTCACCTGGGTTTGCATCAGGTTGTTCAATGGCTATTCGCCATGCTTGATTGTCTGGTTTTGTACCAGCAATACGTAACTCCCCGCCAATCTCAACCATGTAATCTGTAATGCCTTTGCTTTGTAATAGCTCTGCCACTTTATCAATACCATAGCCTTTTGCTGTAGCTGAAAACGACAACTCTAAATCAGCCATCGTTTTTGCTAAGCCTTGCTCGTTAAGGACCAGCTTATCTATACCAATGTTATTGATCATATTTGCCAGGGCTTCATCCGTTGGGCGCTTTGTTGGTTTTTTATCCGGGCCAAATCCCCATAAATCTATTAACGGCCCCATAGTCACATCTAGGGTCTTAGTTGAATTACCTATACGCATAGATTCACTAATAACAGCCCTGAAGTCATCACTGATTGGCATTACTTCGTTGGCATCTAAACGGTTAAAGGTGTTTATTTCTGAATCTTCGATATAGGTCGACATAGACTGGTTGATATCAACTAAAATCGCATCGATTTCTGCTTGTACTGCTTGAGGGTCAACTTGCTCAGCGTAAAACTTAATGTGGTAAGTTGTCCCCATCGTTTTACCTTCTAAGTAGGTTTCCTCTGGGACTGATTTTCCACACCCAGATAACAGCAAAGTCAGCGTGATTATAAATAAGGCGATTATGCCCTGGGGAGTATTTACTTTGTTCATAACAACCCTACTTAATAGGTTAAAAATTAATATAAAAAAGCCTCGTCACATAAAATGCGACGAGGCTGGTATTTTAACTAAATTTAATCAGTTTGGGTATTAGCCACCGAAATCATCTAGTAAGATGTTTTCTTCTTCTACGCCTAAATCTTTAAGCATAGTGATAACAGCCGCATTCATCATTGGAGGACCACACATGTAGAACTCACAATCTTCAGGCGCTTCGTGATCTTTAAGATAGTTCTCAAATAACACGTTATGGATAAAGCCAGTGTAGCCTTCCCAGTTATCTTCTGGTTGCGGATCTGAAAGCGCTGTGTGCCAAACGAAGTTTTCGTTTTGCTCAGCTAGGCCGTCAAAATCTTCAACATAGAACATTTCACGTTTAGAACGCGCACCATACCAGAAACTAATTTTACGCTTAGAGTTTAAACGCTTAAGTTGGTCAAAGATATGTGAACGCATTGGTGCCATACCTGCACCACCACCTACGAATACCATTTCAGCGTCTGTGTCTTTAGCGAAGAACTCACCAAATGGACCAGAAATAGTTACTTTATCGCCTTCTTTAAGTGACCAAATGTACGAAGACATTTTACCACATGGTAGGCTTAGGTTTCTTGGCGGCGGCGTAGCGATACGCACGTTAAGCATGATGATGCCTTCTTCTTCTGGATAGTTAGCCATTGAGTAAGCACGAATTGTTTCTTCGTCTACTTTTGACTCCAGATCGAAGAAACCAAAATGGTTCCAATCGCCACGATACTCTTCAGGAATATCGAAATCTGCATATTTAACATGGTGAGCTGGCGCTTCGATTTGGATGTAACCACCCGCACGGAACGGCACTGACTCGCCATCAGGAATTTGTAGCTTAAGTTCTTTAATGAACGTCGCTTTGTTATCGTTAGAGATAACTTCACAATCCCATTTTTTAACACCGAAAATTGACTCTTCAAGTTCAATTTCCATGTCGTTTTTAACATTAACCTGACACGCTAGGCGACAACCTTCACGTGCTTCACCTTTAGAGATGTGGTCAAGTTCAGTTGGCAGAATATCACCGCCGCCTTCTTTAATGTGTACGCGACACTGGCCACAAGAGCCACCGCCACCACATGCAGAAGATACGAAAATACCTGACTCAGATAGTGCACCTAATAGCTTACTACCTGCTGATGTTTTAATGGCTTTGTCTGCATCGCCATTAATGCCGATGATGATATCACCGCTTGCAACTAGCTTAGATTTAGCACCAATGATGATTAAAACTAGTATTACAACGATAGCGATAAAAACACCAACGCCTAAGAAAATATCCATGATTGACCTCGCTATTATTACAGTGAAATACCAGAGAATGACATAAAGCCAAGACCCATCAAGCCAACAGTGATGAAGGTAATACCTAAACCACGTAAACCATCTGGTACGTCTGAATACTTCATTTTCTCACGGATACCTGCAAGTAATGTAATTGCAAGCGCCCAACCCACACCAGCGCCAATACCATAAACAACAGACTCGCCGAAGTTATAGTTACGCTCAACCATGAAGGCTACCGCACCAAAAATTGCACAGTTAACTGTGATTAGTGGTAGGAAAATACCTAATGCGTTGTAAAGCGGTGGGAAGAACTTATCTAATGCCATTTCAAGAATTTGCACTAGTGCTGCAATAACACCAATGAAAGTTAAGAAACGTAAAAAGCTAAGATCTGCTTCTGGGTAACCAAGCCACTCTAGTGAACCCGGTGCTAATACCGCATGGTAAACCAAGTTGTTAACCGGTACTGAAATACCTAATACAACAATAACCGCTACACCTAGGCCAATTGATGTAGTTACTTTTTTAGACACGGCTAAGAAAGTACACATACCTAGGAAGAATGCTAACGCTAAGTTTTCAATAAAAACGGCTTTTACAAATAAACTAATATAATGTTCCACTTATCGCCCCTTACGCTTTAGCTTCTACTTGGTCTTTCTTATAAGTACGAAGTACCCAAATGAATAAACCAATAATGAAGAATGCACTCGGTGGTAAGATCAATAGACCCATAGGTTGGTACCAACCACCATTTTGTACTAATGGAATAATATCAACACCGAACAGTGAACCTTTACCGAATAACTCACGAATAAAGCCAACAGTAAGTAACACTACAGAGTAACCTAAGCCATTACCAATACCATCAAGGAAAGACATTAATGGCGGCGACTTCATTGCATAAGCTTCAGCACGACCCATTACGATACAGTTAGTAATGATTAGACCAACGAATACTGATAACTCTTTTGCCGTAGCGTAAGAGAAAGCTTGTAGTACTTGGTCAACCACGATTACTAATGATGCAATAATCGTCATCTGTACGATGATACGTACTGATGATGGGATATGGTTACGAATAGTCGAGATAAAAAGGCTAGAGAATGCAGTTACCAAGGTCAATGCAATTGACATGATTAATGCATTTTTTAAGCTAGACGTTACCGCTAGCGCAGAACAGATACCAAGTACTTGTAATGCGATTGGGTTGTTAGCGAAAACTGGACCAAATAGGACCGCCTTCATTTCTTTAGTATCAGCCATTAGTTCAATGCTCCTTTACGTACTTTCGCAAGGAAAGGGCCAAAGCCATTTTCGCCAGTCCAAAAATCAACTGCATGGTCAACACCGTTAGACGTTAATGTAGCACCTGAAAGACCATCGATCTTATGCTCATCACCGGCAGCAGTCCCTTTAACGATTTGGATTGGTAACTCTTTACCTTCCCACGTTGCAGTCCACTGTGGGTTTTGAATTTCACCACCTAGACCAGGTGTTTCGTTATGTTTGTAGAAAATGATGTCTTTAACTGTTTCGCCATCGCTTTCAAGCGAGATAAAACCGTACATTAAGCCCCATAAACCATAACCCTGAATAGGAAGGATGATTGCATCAGTAGAGCCATCGTCTTTTTTAGAGATGTAAACAGGTGCACGCTTGGTAATACGTTGAATACCGGCGATGTCCTTAATGCCACTCTCTTTTAAAGATTTGCTTAACTCAGCATCGTATTTGCTTTTTTCAAAGTCAAAGTCTTCTACCGGCTCAGCAAACTCACCACTTTGCATATCAACAAAGCGGGTTTCGATTTTAGCTTCAAACGTTTCGGCAACGTTATCAACTTTGCTAATACCAGCAGCAGCTAAGATATTGCTTTGAATATCTTTTGCTTTATTTGCTTTTTGCAGAGGGCGAAGTTGTACAGATGTTAGCGATACAATAACTGCACACACTAAACATAATGAGACAACAACAGCTAGCGTTTTGCCAATTGATTCGTTATTACTAGACATTACGTGCCAACCTCCGCTTGATATTAGCTTGCACTACAAAGTGATCGAATAAAGGTGCAAACAAGTTAGCAAATAAGATTGCTAACATGATGCCCTCTGGGTATGCAGGGTTAACAACACGGATCATGATAACCATAAAGCCAATAAGCGCACCGTATGCTAATTTACCTTTATCAGTAAATGCAGCAGATACAGGGTCAGTTGCCATAAAGAACATACCGAATGCAAAACCACCTAATACCATGTGCCAGTACCAAGGCATAGCAAACATTGCATTGGTTTCAGAACCAATAGTGTTCAGTATTGATGAGGTTACCACCATACCTAGGAATACACCTAGCACGATACGCCAAGACGCAATGCGCACGTAGATTAGGAATAAGCCACCAATTAGTACAGCTAGCGTAGACGTTTCGCCCATAGAACCTTGAATGAATCCGTAAAACGCATTCCACCAAAGCTCAATATCAGTCGCGTAATTTAACGTACCAGCAAACGCTTGACCAAGCATAGTCGCGCCAGAGAATGAATCTACGGCAGTCCATACTGTGTCACCTGAAATTTGTGCAGGGTATGCGAAGAATAAAAACGCACGACCAGCAAGCGCAGGGTTTAAGAAGTTACGGCCTGTACCACCAAATATTTCTTTTGCGATAACTACACCAAAAGTAATACCTAGCGCAACTTGCCATAAAGGAATCGTTGCAGGCAGAATTAATGCAAACAATACAGACGTTACGAAGAAACCTTCATTAACTTCATGCTTACGCACAGAAGCAAATAACACTTCCCAGAAACCACCAACAATAAAGGTAGTTGCATATATAGGTAGGAAGAAACAGGCTCCGTAGAACATTTTCGCACCCCAGCCTGCATCAACGGTTAATTCACCGCCAAGTAACTGGAATAAACCTACTTGCCAAATATTCGCTAGCTCAAAGCCATTACCAAGTGCAATTGCCGCTTGATGACCAATGTTGAACATACCAAAGAACATGGCAGGGAACGTCGCCATCCACACTAAAATCATCATGCGTTTTAGGTCGATGTTATCACGAACGTGAGTTGAACCTTTATTTACATAACCTGGCGTGTAAAAAATAGTCGCAGCAGCTTCATACAGCGCGTACCATTTTTCATGCTTACCACCTGGTTCAAAATGTGGTTCGATATCTTCTAAGAAAGTTTTTAAGCCCATTTTAGCCTTCCTTCTCGATCGTAGTTAAGCAATCGCGTAGGGCTGCGCCGTACTCGTATTTGCCAGGACAAACGAAGGTGCATAACGCTAAATCTTCTTCATCTAATTCAAGCGCACCTAATGAAATTGCACTGTCTAAATCACGAGACAATAAGTCACGTAATAAAAGCGTTGGCAAAATATCAAGTGGCATAACACGCTCATAGCTTCCAAGTGGAACCATGGCACGTTTTGAACCGCCTGTAGACGTTGTCATTTTAAATAAACGACTCGGTGTAAGGTGAGACAAGAATGTACGCGTTACAGAGAATTTATCACTACCTGGTGCAATCCAGCCAAACAACTCTTTTTCGCGACCTTCAAGTAATACAGATACTTGAACGTGGTAACGACCTAAGAATGCATGAACACCAGACGACGTAGCACCTGCAAGTACAGAACCAGAAATAACACGGTTATCACCGTCTTCTAATTCACCTGCAACTAAGTCATCTAGAGAAGCACCTAATTGTGTTTTCACTAAACGAGGATTCTTAACACGCGGACCTGCAAGCGAAATCACACGGTCTGTGTAAATTTCACCAGTAAGGAAAAGGTGACCATACGCAATAACGTCTTGGTAACCGATATGCCAAACTTGCTTACTAGCAGATACTGGGTCAAGGTGATGGATATGAGTGCCAACAAGGCCAGCTGGGTGCACGCCACCAAACTCATGTACTTCTACTTGAGCGATAGGTGAACTAGGAACTTGGCTGCCTGCTTGCTTACAAACAAATACTTTGCCATCGGTTAAACGTGACACAACAGCCAAACCTGCTTCAAACGCTTTCGCATTTTCAGCAATAATTACTGCAGGATCTGCAGCAAGTGGATTGGTATCGATAGCTGTCACGAAAATAGAGCTAGGATTTGCATCCAACGCCGCTATTTTACTAAATGGGCGAGCACGTAGTGCTGTCCATTGACCCGATTGAACTAGTACTTCTTTAGCTTTTTCACGGTCTAAGCTGTTAAGCTCAGTTTCCGAGAAAGAACCAAAGGTGATTTGCTCACTGCCGTTTACTTCAATAACAACAGATTGCAGAACACGTTTAGCACCGCGATTAATTTCTTTTACTGTACCAGAAGCTGGTGCAGTAAATAATACGCCTGGGTTCTTTTTATCTTCAAAAAGTACCTGGCCTTTTTTGACTTGGTCATCCACACGAACATGCATGGTTGGACGCATACCGATAAACTCTTCACCTAGCACAGCTACACGTTTGACGGCAGAACCATCATGAATAACTTGCTGAGGTGCGCCCTCTAAGGGTAAATCCAGACCTTTTTTTATATTGATCATACGCACTTGCACTACATTAACGGAAAGAAACTGAAAAATCGTACCAACCACGCCGCTATTTGTATTATTGCAAGCTATAAAATGACTCGCTATAGATACCAAACAAGCAGCGCAGTAAAACTCCTCACATATTGCTTTGATTTTAACATTATTGTGACTGACTATGCGAGTGTATTTATGAAAATTATACGAGAGAAACGTTTATTTAGTTTTGTAATTCATAATTAATAAAATACAAGCTAGACCAAAGTGGTAAATAAACCATCAATTAACAAATATTTTTTCAAATCAAAGCTAAAAAACAAAAAAGTCGCACAAGGCGACTTTTAATATAACAACTTGTTCATGGCAATATTTAGTCAATCATATTTGCAATTGGCGCAACAGGGTTTACGTCTTGCTCATAATCAACAGCATCAATACCAAAACCAAACAGGCGTAAAAACTCATTATGGTAGCCAACGTAATCTGTAAGCTCATCAATTGAACTTGTGTCTACACTGTCCCAAATGGTTTGAACGCGAGATTGAACGTCATCTTCCAGTTCTTTATAATTTTGGAATAAATGCCCACCCTCATCAAAACGTGGTGAATCACCGTATAGGTTTTCACTAAATAGTGCATGAATTTGCTCAATAGTGCCCTCGTAAGTGCCATCAGCCTTCATTACTTTAAATAATGCAGAAATGTAAAGCGGCATAATTGGAATTGCCGAGCTTGCTTGAGTAACTACCGCATTAAGTGAAGAAACATAAGCTTCACCGTTTAAATCTTGGGTAGCGGCTTTAATAGCTGCAGTGGCACGGTCTAAATCTTCTTTCGCTTTACCTATGGTTGCATGCCCATATATTGGCCAAGTTAGTTCTTTACCAATGTATGTGTAAGCCGTTGTTTTAAAGTTTTCTGCTAATACATCTGCCTCTTTAAGGGCGTCAATCCACATTTCCCAATCTTCGCCACCCATTACTTTAATGGTGTTGTCGATATCGTCTTGGTTTGCAGCTTCAACGGTTACTTCATCGATTTCACGCTTTGACGTATTTAAGTTTTTAGTGGTTACTGCATTACCAATTGGCTTAAGTGTTGAAGAAAACACTTCGCCTGTATTTGGATCAGTGCGACGAGGTGATGCTAAGCTGTAAATTATACAGTCAACTTTACCTAATTCAGCTTTAATGGTGTCGATTGTTTTTTGTTTGATTTCGTTAGAAAACGCATCACCATTAATATTTTTAGACCATAAGCCTTCAGCTTCAGCGGCTGCTTGAAATGCCGCCGTGTTATACCAACCCGCAGAGCCTGTTTTACGTTCAGTGCCTTCTTTTTCAAAAAATACACCTAATGTTTTAGCGCCACCACCAAATGCAGCAGTAATACGAGATGCAAGGCCATAACCTGTAGACGCACCAATAACTAATACATTTTTAGGCGCATTTTTTAATGCTCCTTGCTGCTTAACATAATTAATTTGTTCTTGAACATGCTCTGCACAGCCAACTGGGTGTGCATTGGTGCAGATAAATCCGCGAATTTTAGGCTTAATGACCATTGATCATCCTATATCTTTTACAATAAAAATTAGCGCTAGTTTAAAGGCTAAAACAAAAAAAACTGATCTGATCAGTTACCAAATGCTCAAACTACCTTCTAGCTACCTGTTATCCAATTTTTGAGCCACCCATACAATTAGGCGATTGCGGTGCCTCACCGTCGTGCTCGGTAAATTCTTCAGGGGTGTAAGTGTGCATAGCAAGTGCGTGAATGTGATTTGCTAACTCATCTTTTAAAATTTCGTTAATTTCACGGTGACGCTGCAATAGTCGCTTACCGGCGAATTCTTCACTGACTACAATCACTTTAAAGTGAGATTCAGTCCCCGCACTGTGCATATGGCTTTCGTTAATAACATTTAAATGCTTACACGCAATGGCATTTGCTAGCTTGTCACGTATTTGTTGTTGCATTGACATAAAAACCATCCTCAAAATTCAGTTATATGGTTACTATAACAACTGCGGCTATAGCATGGCTAATGCTATTTAACTGAAATTATTATTAATATAGCGAAACGTTAAACTGATCCGCGGGTGTTTAAGTGTTGTTTGTTTAGGCAGCGCATGTTGATAATTTTGTTGGCTTTGGCCGCTCATTATTAAACAACTACCACTTTGTAATTTGATGTTAGTAATGCTGTTGCTTACTTTGTGTTTAAGTTTAAATAACCGTTCTGCACCAAGCGACACACACGCTATGGTAGGCTCAGGCCCTAGCTCAGCCTCGTCATCGCTATGCCAACCCATACAATCGTGGCCATCCCGATAATAATTAACCAAAATTGAGTTAAATGGTTGCTGTAGGTGATTTTCTAAACGTGTTCGCATGGCAAGTAATACGTCTGGCCAAGGCTCTAAGTCGAGTTTATGCCCAGAATAACCGTACTCAAGATTTTCTTCGCTGATAAAACATTGTAGCCTAGGTATTGGCCCCGTTTTACCAAACACTGTAATGTTTGGCTGTTGCCAATTTAGGTTTTGCTGCAAATAATAAAATAAATCGAGGCTTTTTTGTGCGCTAAGTACCTTACTTTGATAAGAAAAGCCATTTGGTAACAGTTGGGGGTTGGCGTTTGGCGGTTGCATGTTAGAATTTACCTATCATTTGATTACCGATCATTAAACTATTATGACTACGCAAGCTACGCTCGGCGATAACACTTTTACTCTTGAACGCTTTCCTTTGGATCAAAAAAACCGCAGCTTACAAGCGTGGGATTCAGCAGACGAATACCTTATTGACTATGTTAATGAACACTACCCTGATTGTCGCTCGTTACTGATCTTAAACGACAGTTTTGGTGCACTTAGCTGTTACTTTAGCAAGCAACAATTAACAGTTTGTTCAGTAAACGACTCATATATTAGCCATCAGGCAGCTGCTTATAACTTAGCGGAAAACAAAATCGCGACGACTGCGTTTAGCCAGCTTGATAGTTTATCGGCTCTACCTGAGCAAGTAGACCTAGTGTTGGTAAAAGTACCACGCACGTTGGCTTTTTTACAATATCAGCTATCTGAATTAAGCGAGGTGCTCGCGCCAGATACGCCAGTTATTGGTGCTGCAAAAACTAAAGACGTGCATAACTCTACTATTAAAGCATTTGAAAACTTTATTGGTGAGACGAAAACAAGTCTTGCAGTAAAAAAATCACGTTTAATTATTAGCCAAGCCGCTGGCGGTTATAAAGGCGCAGATTTCCCAGTCAGCTGGCCACTTGAAGGCACTGATTTTACAATAAGCAATCATGCAAATGTGTTTTCGCGTGATTCACTTGATATAGGTGCGCGCTTCTTTTTTAATTATTTGCCACAAACAAATAAAGCCAAAAATATTATAGATTTAGGCTGTGGTAATGGCGTGGTTGGCTTAATGACATTAGCGCGCTGCCCTAATGCTCGTATTAGCTTTGTTGATGAGTCGTATATGGCGGTTGAATCAGCTCGACTCAACATTGAATTAAACATGGAAGACAAGTTTGAACAATGTACCTTTATAGAGAATGATTGTTTAACCGACTTTGAACGTGAAAGTGCCGATATTGTATTGTGTAATCCGCCATTTCACCAAGCACAAGCGGTTACCGACCACATCGCGTGGCAAATGTTTAAACAAGCAAAAGACACATTAAAAGAAGGTGGCGAGCTGCGTATTATTGGTAATCGTCATTTAGATTACCACGACAAACTAAACCGTATGTTTGGTAACTGTACTTTATTAGGCTCTAATAAAAAGTTTGTGGTACTCAGCGCAACTAAAAATAGTGGAACGTTATAAATGAAACTCATAAAGATATTATTGAGCTGTTGTACTTTAGTGGTTTTTTCGGGATGTGCCAATCAGCCTAATCAGCTTATTCTCAATCCTGTGTATAAAAGTGGGCAAATAAGCTCAATCAATAACAGCTTAAACACCAGCGTGATTGATTTACGTGGTGACAGTGCAACCTTAAAGCTTATTGAATCAAGCAAAACAAAAACCATTGCCAGCACGGGTATTACTGAGTCAGTTAAAAGTGCGCTAGACAGTGCGCTTAGTCGCAATGGCGCTAGCATTTCTAATTTAGCGCAATTGCGCTTTGAGTTAGATATTCATGCACTGCAAGCTGTGGTTACAGAAAAGCTAATGAGCCATACCAGTGATGCCAAGATTGAATTTGAAGTACGAGTGATTCGCCCTACAAGTAATTTCAGTAAGCGTTATAGCGGTAATGCTAATTTATCTGGACCACTTGGTCATGATAGGGCAAAAATTGAAGGTCAGCTCAATAAGTTGACTGAGCAGTTAATTACCCGCATTGTATCTGACCCTGAATTAATTGCATTTTTAGAAGGTTAATAATGAAGCAACTTTTTTTAATCTGCGTAAGCTTATTTTTTAGCGTAAATAGTTTAGCGGCACAAGAAGGCCGCTTTGTGCAAAAAGATAATATTTTCCCTCGAGTAGAAATTGTGACATCGTTGGGCAGTATTATGGTTGAGCTAGACCGCTCAAGAGCCCCTATTACGGTCAATAACTTTTTGACTTACGTGTCTGATAAAAGCTATCAAGGCAGTGTGTTTCATCGTGTAGAACGCGATGTAGAAAATGACCGTGACTTTGTAATTCAAGGCGGTGGTTATGATAAAGATTACGATGGCCTGCATGAAAACGACCCTATTTTTAATGAAAGCGGTAACGGCTTAACTAACGATATGTATAGCATTGCTATGGCCTATCAAGATCGAGAACCACACTCAGGAACGCGTCAGTTCTTTTTTAACATGGATGACAATGACCATTTAAACCCTGGACGTGATTGGGGATTTGCAGTGTTTGGCAGTGTTATGGAAGGTTATGAGACGCTCGATAAAATCATGGCTGTAAAAACGGGTTTTAATGACAAAATTGGCTACAACTTTGTCCCTGAAAAACCGGTTGTTATATTAAATATCAAGGTGCTTGAGCAAGTCCCTTTATAACTTTTTATCAGAGCAGCTTTGGCTGCTCTTTCTATGAGCCAATGAGCCCCTATGAATAGCACACTTTCTGTTCGCGAATACTTTTCTTATTTTAAAGATAAACGTTTGATTAATGTTTTTATATTTGGAATGAGCAGTGGTTTTCCGTGGGTGTTAATTGGCTCGGTAATGTCGGCTTGGCTTAAAGATGAAGGTTTGAGTCGCAGCATGATAGGCTTATTTGGCATTGTGTTTGGTGCCTACAGTATCAATTTTTTATGGTCGCCTTTAATAGATCGCACTAAACTGCCCTTTTTGTACAACTGGCTTGGTCAGCGCCGTAGTTGGATCTTATTTTGCCAAAGCTTTATTTTACTTGGCACGTTACTACTTGCAGGGCTTGATCTAAAAGCAAACCTAGCGATTGCCGCCGCACTTTGCTTGCTGATCGCCATAGCCTCTGCAACGCAAGATATTGCTATAGATGCTTTTCGAATAGACACTCTTAGTGAAAATGAATCTCATAAAGCTACCGCAGCCGCCGCAATGGCTACATCAGGTTGGTGGACAGGTTATGCTTTATTAGGGGCTGTGCCCTTTTATATGGCTGATATGCCAAATATTGACTGGCCACAGGTCTATTATTTTTTATCTGCGATTATGCTGTTATTAATTAGCTGTGTGTTTTGGGCTAAAGAACCAAAATCAAACCGTGAAGCTGTTCATGCCGAGCTAGAACGTGTTTACCTTGAAAAGCTCGCAACGACTAAACAAACACCGCTTACAAAAACGCTCGCATGGCTAGGGGTTACCGTGGTTGACCCATTTAAAACCTTTTTTGCTAAAAATGGGGTTAAAACTGCACTAGCACTGCTGGCGTTTATTTTCTTATTTAAAATTGGTGAAGCATTTTTAGCGCGAATGTCGATTGTATTTTATAAAGAAGTCGGCTTTAGCAATACCCAAATAGCAAATTACTCCAAGCTTGGCACAGGTTTAATTACTATCATATTTGCCTTTTTGGGCAGTATTTTTAACCACAAATATGGCATAGTAAAAGGCTTGTTTATTAGTGGTGTAGCCATGGCAGCATCTAACTTAATGTTCTCTTGGATTGCTTTAGCTGGGCCACAAGAACACTTATATGCAATGGCAATTGTGGTTGATGGTTTTACCCAAGCGTGGTCTTTAGTGGCAATGGTTGCTTTTATATCTATGCTGTGTGATAGAGCATTTAGCGCCACTCATTATGCGCTATTGGCATCCTTAGGGAACTTAGGGCGTACGTTATTATCGAGTTACAGCGGCGTGGTTATTGATGATTGGCTGATGGGGAATTGGTCATTATTCTTTGTTTTAACAGCGCTTATGGTGTTACCTTCATTAGTATTTTTATACCTAATAAGACACAAACTATATGCGCTAGAGAAAAATTATCATAAAAATACCTAATGCTTCCCTGCACTAGTGTTGGCTGTAAACGTTAAGCTTAGCTTTGCAATTACAGCCTAAAAGCGTTAATCAGCTTTGATTAAGCTTAATGCTTCATACGGGTCGACTTCTAATGCATTACAATAGCGAACAAACTCAATCACATCTAAGCGACGCTCTTGGTTTTCTATTTTGCCTATAAAAGAATGTGGCGTGCCCAAAATTTGCGCTAAGCTGCGCATTGTGTAGCCTTTTTCATGGCGCTTAGTTTTAAGCCACTTTGTTAACTTTGCATTTTCTTCCGAAGATACGGTTTTACCCATCATATACAACTCCTACTCGTTGTTTAACTGTACATATTGCCAAGTGCTCATCGTCGTCAACACCATAAACTCACTGCCACTAACTAAGGCGCAGTGTAAACGCTTACAATTCAGCCAACAAAAAACTCTCAAATATGTACTAACTCTTTATTATTGTGAAAAATGAAACCTTGCCCGTTTCATTCTTGGATACATTATATACCATTCACCGTTGATCTGAATGATTAATTAGTAATTCTGCGATTAAAGTTTAACAACAAATATTTACCAAGTCTGAATAAGGTTAAATATTTTTATAACTTTTTTGTTTCATTTAAAAATAAGCTGTTTATTATTAGGGTTTATTGTCCCTAGCTAATAGAGATTAAATCATGTTTAGACTACTCTTTTTACTGCCTATTATTTTATGCTTGGGGTGGTACTTTTTTTTGCGTCATTATGCAATTCCATTAAAGCAGGGTAAAAAAGGCTTTATCTATATTTTAGCCTTCTCAGCGTTTGTACTTGGTTTTTTTGTGTTGATGATGCAAATAACAGAATACAGCCCAACTGAGTTATAATTACTACAGACATAAAAAAACCGCTAATTAAGCGGTTTTTTTGAATAACGATATTTTTATACGCTAAAACTAGCGCCACAGCCACATGTGGTGGTCGCATTAGGATTAGAGACAAAAAAGCGTGCCCCTTCTAATCCTTCGGTGTAGTCAACTTCACCATCAACTAAATACTGGATACTCATAGGGTCAATGACTAAGGTAACCCCGTTTTTAACAATTTCTAAATCGCCAGGATTCGCTTTTTCATCAAAAGTAAAACCGTATTGAAAACCTGAACACCCACCGCCTGTGACATAAACACGCAGTTTTAGATCTGGGTTTTCTTCTTCGTCGATTAACTGTTTAACACGCACAGCGGCTGCGTCGCTAAACTTAATGGGTAATTCTTCAGACATCTTATAACCCTCAATACCTTAATACTAATGCGCGAGATTATCTAATACCTGAGTGTTTTAATCAAGTATAGTTAATCCTGCTTCTACGCTCCAATGCTAACATGGCTTGTTTAGCTCACTCTGTGAATAGGTGCAGTATAAATTAAATTTAAATTAATCTGTTGTTAAAAATCTCAAGGACTTCCCTAGACTATTTTGATAAACTTGACGCCTAAAAATGCTACGGGGAAATAAAGCATGTGGCTTGAGCGACTGAGACGTCGATTAGCAAAACCAAAAACATCCGTACAATTATGCTTATTAGGCGTAAGTGCCGGATTAATTGCTGCATTTTTTATTATACTGTTCCGCTTAACCATTTTATTTTTTCAAAGTTTATTTCTAGAAACCCCTGACGATTTTACCACCCTACCCACTTTAGAACGGGTATTAATGCCTTTAGTCGCAGCGTTATTAATAGCTACATTTGCCGCTTTCACTGGCTTTAAACATTACCGCTTAGGTATTCCTTTTGTAATACACAGAATCAAGCGCCATTACGGGCAAATGCCACTGTATAACACGGTTAATCAGTTTGTTGGTGGTGCACTGGCGCTGATCAGCGGTTTTTCTGTTGGCCGCGAAGGCCCATCAGTTCACATGGGAGCAGCAGGGGCGAGCATATTAGCAAATAAATTACACTTACCTCACAACGCTATGCGTACCCTCAGTGGTTGTGGCGTTGCCGCGGGAATTGCTGCGTCGTTCAATACCCCGCTTGCTGCGGTTATATTTGTAATGGAAGTGGTGCTCAGAGAATACAAAGTGCATATTTTTGTGCCGATAATGCTCGCAGCCGTTACCGGTGCATTAGCCACTCAATTTGTATTTGGTGAAGGCTCAGAACTTGCGCTAATAAGCATTGCCCCCTTAAGTGGGTGGCATTACCCCTATTTAATTTTGTGCGGCATGGGGCTGGGCGCGGTGGCTTATGCTTTTAATCAAAACTTAATGCTGATTATTAAAACCTTTAAACCACTGAGTATGTTTCCTCGTTTAATAATTGCAGGGTGTATTGCCAGCTTAATTGCCTATGCAGTTCCACAAGCTATGGGCTCAGGGATGAGTGCGATAACTATTGCTGTAGAGTCACCTGAAAACATGCAACTACTTACCACTATTTTAATTGCTAAGTTATTAGCCACCTTGTTTGCTATTGGCTTAGGTATTCCTGGTGGGTTAATTGGTCCGGTTATTGGACTTGGCGTTTTAACCGGCACTTTAATGGCATTTTTTGCCCAGTTTATTAGCCCAGGAACTGACATAGCTGGTACTTATGGGGTGCTCGGCATGGCAGGCTTACTAGCTGCCACATTGCACTCTCCCTTAGCGGCACTAACTACCGTGATGGAGCTGACCTCTTCACCGGAAATTATTGTACCGGCGATGATCGTCATTACCACCGCCTACGTTACAGCTTTGCAGGTGTTTGGTAACCGCTCTATATTTTTACAGCAATTAGACTTTCAGGGATTACCTTACCATGTATCTCCCGCCACTGAAGCCCTACAAAAAGTAGGGGTGATGGATGATATGGATGAAGACTTTAAACTGCTCTACTCCGATGATAAAGAGCAAATAAAAAACAGCCTAGATGCCATGGACAGCCAAACACCGTTAATTGTGTTTGACGAAGAAAATGGTTATCGCCTAGCTGAATATGACTTAAGTTTAATGTCTGATCAGGCGGTCAATATAAAATACATTAGCTTACAAGGTATTAGCAGCCAAGCCACCCTTGCAGATGCATTTGAAATTTTAAATGATAAACGCAGTGGCGCGCTTTATGTGTATAACTTGCTAGATAATCAACAAATTATGGGATTACTACGGTGGGATCAAATCCACCATATTCTAACCATACGCAACAGTTTACTTTAACAATAATGAGAACAGTATGAGCGCATTATTAATTTACAAAACCTTGCACGTATTTTTTATGATTGCTTGGTTTGCCGGTATTTTTTACCTACCTCGCCTTTTTGTTTATCACGCTATGAGTGAAGAAAAATCGTGTAACTCAATGCTAAAAGTAATGGAACGTCGGCTACTTTATTTTGTTACTCCCTTTGCTGTGCTTACCGCAGTATTTGGCGTGTTAACCATCTTTGAATACGGCCGCGAATGGTTTCGTTACAGCATGTGGTTGCATTACAAACTAGTGCTGGTAATCATTTTATATATTTATCATGGCTACTGTTTCAAGTTATTAGCTGATTTTAAACACGATAGAAATACTAAAAGCGATCGGTTTTACCGAATTTTCAACGAACTACCTGTTTTAGCGTTACTCGTAATAGTTGCCTTAGCCATAATTAAGCCAAGCTTTTAAATACAGGATTATAAATTACACTGCCAAGTCGCAAACTAAGTTTGTATAATACGCGCGATTGCGTGCTCCTTTATGGATTATCGCGCCTTTTTGAATAACTAGGAATAACCCCATGTTCAGTTTCCAAGGTGAAAATATACTCTCTGTTAATCAACTCGATCGAGACTGTATTGAACGTATATTTACTGTGGCAAAAAAAATGGAGCCATACGCTAAAAAACAAAAGCGTACCAATGTGCTTGAAGGCGCTATTTTAGCGAACCTGTTTTTTGAACCTAGTACGCGTACTCGTGTTAGTTTTGGCACTGCGTTTAATTTACTCGGTGGACTAGTTCGTGAAACCACCGGTATGCAAAGCTCAGCGCTTGCTAAAGGCGAGTCTCTATATGATACCGCACGTGTTATTTCAGCCTATGCTGATGCGGTTGCAATGCGCCATCCTGACTCAGGCTCTGTAGCTGAATTTGCAACAGGCTGCAGCGTACCAGTAATAAACGGTGGCGATGGCCCTAATGAGCACCCTACTCAAGCACTGCTTGATTTACTAACCATTGAGCGTGAACTTAGCCGCTTCGATCAAAATATTGATGGTATGCACATTGCGCTAGTCGGCGATTTAAAATATGGTCGTACCGTTCACTCGCTATCAAAGTTATTATGCCATTACAAAGACATTCGATTTTCAATGGTCGCCCCTAATGGCTTACAAATGCCTGACTCGATTTTATCTGCCGTTGAAAATGCAGGACATAAAATTGAGCTGGTCGATAAAATGGAAGGTAACTTAGCAGCCGATATCGTTTATCAAACACGCATTCAAGAAGAGCGTTTTCCGTCGCAAGAAGAAGCCAACAAGTACCGTGGTGGATTTAGAATTAGCCAGTCTATTTACAATAGCCATTGCAAACCTAATTCGGTATTAATGCATCCGCTTCCTCGCGATAGCCGTTTAGAGGCAAACGAACTTGATAACGACTTAAATGCTAACGACAATCTAGCAATATTCCGCCAAGTACAAAATGGCGTTCTTATTCGTATGGCACTGTTTGCTTTAACCCTCGGCGTAGAAAACAAAGTTGAGCAGTATGAAGTAGACGTTCCTTGGTTTAGCCGCAAACGCGATAGCTAAGCTCTTATTTTTAAAGTGATAAAACAATAGGATTTTTCATGACAATTAGCCAAGACTTATTTAAACGAGCTCAAGACTCTATTCCTGGTGGGGTAAATTCACCAGTGCGTGCTTTTAATGGTGTAGGTGGTACTCCGCTGTTTATTACTAAAGCACAGGGCGCGTTTACATTTGATGCTGATGGCAACCGTTACATCGATTATGTTGGCTCTTGGGGTCCAATGATTATGGGCCACAATCACCCTGAAATTAAACAAGCAGTGCATGATGCGGTAGAAAATGGTTTAAGCTACGGAGCGCCTACTGAAGCTGAAATTTTAATGGCTGAAAAAGTTAAAGAGCTAGTACCATCAATCGAAAAAGTACGTATGGTAAGCTCAGGTACCGAAGCAACAATGAGTGCAATTCGCTTAGCCCGTGGCTTTACTGGTCGTGACAAAATCTTAAAATTTGAAGGGTGTTACCACGGCCATGCAGATTCACTGCTAGTAAAAGCCGGCTCTGGTGCATTAACTATGGGTGTACCTAACTCTCCGGGCATTCCTGAAGATTTAGCTAAGCATACACTCACGGTATCGTTTAACAATATTGAAGAAGTGAAAGCTATTTTTGCTAAATACGCCGATGAAATCGCGTGTATTATTGTTGAGCCAGTTGCAGGTAACATGAACTGTATCCCACCAGTACCTGGCTTTTTAGAAGGACTGCGTGAAGTCTGTGATCAGTACCAATCTGTGCTTATTTTTGACGAAGTAATGACAGGTTTTCGTGTAGCCCTTGGTGGCGCTCAGGCTTACTACAACATCAAACCAGACTTAACCTGTTTAGGTAAAGTAATTGGTGGTGGCATGCCAGTAGGCGCGTTTGGTGGTAAAACAGAAATTATGGATTACATCGCACCTGTAGGCCCAGTTTATCAAGCGGGTACACTTTCAGGAAACCCAATTGCTATGGCTGCAGGTTTAAAATCACTTGAGTTACTAAGTGCACCTGGCGTTCACGAAAAATTAGAAGCTATTAGTAAAGCGATTTGTGAAGGCTTTGAAGCTGCAGCTAAGAAAGCAGGCATTGCCTTAACGACTAACTACGCTGGCGGCATGTATGGCTTTTTCTTTACTGATGCAGAAAAAGTAACTACTTACCAACAAGCCACTGAATGTGATTTAGAACGCTTTAAAAAGTTCTTCCACTTAATGCTTGAAGAAGGAGTTTATTTAGCACCATCAGCGTTTGAAGCCGGTTTTGTGTGTGCTGCGCACACAGAGCAAGAAGTTCAAGCAACAATTGAAGCGGCAGAGCGCGCTTTTGCTAAGCTATAACGTTTAGCTCATATGAATGCTTACTCATAAAAAAGCCCTTTCGGGCTTTTTTTGTTTTTATTCCTTAGCGAATACATTGGGGTCTTGGTTTAAACTCACTGGCTCTGAGTGGTAGTTGAATCACTTTTCCACAGCCTGGTGGTGCTTGCTTACCTGTTTGCTCGTTAACAAATGCCCACCGAATTGAAGGCGGACGCGTATCGGCAATAGCTTGCGGATTTAGCGGTTTTAAATAACGAATATAGGTTTCAAGCGCCCCTACACTACCAGTCAAACCGGTGCTTTTATTATCGTCACGGCCAAGCCATGCAACCGTCACTGTATTTTGATCAAACCCAGCAAACCAGCTGTCGCGTAATTCGTTACTGGTACCTGTTTTACCTGCGAGCTGAATCGACGGAAAATGTAAATTTAAGCGTTTAGCGGTGCCATCTTTAGTTACCCGCTTCATAGCGTATTTGGTCATATACATGGCATCTTTAGCAAAACGTTGTTCGTTACTCACTTTATGCTTATAAAGTACTTTACCAACCGAGTCGGTTAACGCAGAGATAGACGTCAGCTCTCTATATTCGCCATCTGCAGCAATAGTGGTATAAAGCTGCGCCACTTCAAAGCTCGACATTTCAATAGCCCCTAATAACAACGATGGGTATTCATTAATATAACCTTTAGCTCCTAAGCCCCTGAGCGTGTTAGCGACTTTATCGACCCCAACATCAAGCCCTAAGTTAACTGCCGGAATATTAATACTGTGGCTAAATGCTTTATAAAGTGGCACAGCACCTCGATATTGACGATCAAAGTTTTCAGGCTGCCAAATATTTCCCTCTTCATTAGTGACTTGAACAGGTGAATCATCAAGCAACGTCGCTAAATTATAATGAGGAAGCTGCAGTGCACTTAAATACACTGCCGGTTTAACTAATGAGCCAATATTGCGTTTGGTATCGAGCACGCGGTTAAACCCTGAATAGCGCACATCACGTCCGGATACTAGCGCTGATACACCAGCTTTTTCAACATTAATGGAGATCATCGCCGCTTCTAATTCTTTGGTATTTGGACGTCTTTCCAAGTAAGGTAAACTGGCCTGAATCGATTCTTCCATTGCGGTTTGTTTTTGCAAATCGAAGTAGGTAAATACGCGTACTCCCGCATCTAATACTTCTTGATCAGGTAGCAGTTTTTTCAGTTCGCGATTAACCAACTCTAAGTAACCTGGGTAAGACTTTTGCAAGCTGGCTTTCATTGGCGCAATATCAATGGCGCGCTTTAACGAGGCTCGATACTCTTTGGTGGAAATAAGTTTATTATCGACCATTAAACGCAGCACTAAGTCACGACGCTCCATAGCACGTTCTTTGTAACGTCGTGGATTGTAATAAGAAGGGCCTTTAACCATGGCCACCAGCAGGGCAATTTGGTCGTACTCGAGTTCATCAACGGGTTTTGCAAAGTAAAACTCGGCCGCTAATCCCATACCATGCACACCTTGGTTATAAGACTGACCTAGGTAGACTTCGTTTAAATAGGCCTCGAGAATCTGATCTTTTGAGTAACGATAATCAAGAATAAGCGCAATAAAGGCTTCATTGATTTTGCGTACTAACGAACGTTCGCGAGTAAGGTAAATATTTTTAGCTAGCTGTTGCGTGAGTGTGCTGCCCCCTTGTACGGTTCTTCCTGCGCGAATATTGGTATACAAAGCGCGTAAAATAGAAAATACCGATACCCCGTGATGCTCATAAAAATCGCGGTCTTCGACCACTAACAAAGCATTTTTAAGCATGTCTGGAAATTTATCTAATGGCACAAATTCACGGTCTTGTTTTGAGTCATTACCTATACGGGCTATTTGTACAGGCTCTAATCTGGCAGTGTTTAAGCGACGACCAAATTTATCCTTAATACTGGCAACCTTTTCTCCAGAAAAGCGCAGTTCAATTACATGAGCGCTCTCTAAACCATCATAAAATTCAAAATCACGACGAAAAATCTTAATACTATTGGCTGCTTTAATATATTGCCCTGTGCGGCTCAAGCGATTAACTGCCGTGTAATTTAAACGTTTAAGCTCCCATAAAACTTCTTGCTCAGATAAAAACTGCCCTGGGAAAAAGGTCATTGAACGCGCATACACTTGGGCTGGAAGTTGCCATTTATTGCCCTCAAATTGGCGGGTGATTTTTGCATCAAGATAAATAAAATAGAGTGCTACAGCGATGAAAGTCGCCAGACTTAGTTTCCAAAAAATAGAAAACAACGTTTTTAAAAATGGCCGTTTAGCCGAACTTGCGGCTTTTTTTGCAGCACTTTTTCGCGCTGATGTTTTAGATGACTTAGTAGCACGCTTAGTCGGGGATTTACTGGTCGGTGTTTTCTTTTTTTCAGCCATTTAAGTGTAATATATTCCAAAGGTTGATTTAACGCGAAGAGCTTATCACATTACTCTAACACCTGAAAAATTAACCCTCCCTGAAATCAAAAAAGCCCTAACTCAGTAGGGCTTTGATTGAACACACAATACTTTTACTTTTAATTACTTCTTACTGAAACAAACTCTGGGTAAGCATCAATACCACAATCATGTTGATCCATACCGTTTAGCTCTTCCTCTTCGGTAACACGAATACCCATGGTTTGTTTTAAGACTGCCCAAACAATGAATGAAGCGATAAACACAAAGCCAATGATACATAGTAAACCAATTAACTGTGCCACAAGGTTAGCCTCGGCATTAGTAACCGGCACTAATACCACACCTAATATGCCACATACACCATGCACAGAGATGGCACCTACAGGATCATCAATTTTCACTTTATCAAGTGCCACAATGCTTAGTACAACCAAAGATCCACCTAGTAGGCCATATAAACACGCCATTAATGGTGATGGTGATAATGGATCTGCAGTAATAACCACTAAGCCTGCAAGTGCGCCATTAAGTACCATGGTTAAATCTGCCTTACCCCATAATAACTTACATAAGAACAAGGCTGATATTGCACCCATAGCTGCAGCAGCATTGGTGTTAAGTAGTATTTGACCTACTGCAGTTGCATTTTCTTTATCTGAAATTAATAACTGTGATCCACCGTTAAAGCCAAACCAACCCATCCATAAAATAAATGTACCCAATGTAGCAAGTGGCAAGTTTGAACCTGGAATTGGGTAAATTTCACCATTTTTACCATATTTACCTTTACGTGCACCCAGTAGAATTACACCCGCAAGCGCTGCAGCTGCACCGGTTGCATGGACAATGGCAGAACCTGCAAAATCAACAAAGCCTAATTCAGATAAGAAGCCACCACCCCATGTCCAGTAACCTTCAATTGGGTAAATTAATCCTGTTAGTACTACTGTAAACACTAAGAAAGCCCATAACTTCATACGCTCCGCTACGGCGCCAGATACAATAGACATAGCCGTTGCAACAAATACTACTTGGAAGAAAAAATCAGACTCTAGTGAATGATCGGCGTCTGCCGCTTGACTACCTATTAGGCCACCAAATGAAGGAATTATTCCGCCTTCAACGTTGTCTACATACATAATGTTGTAACCGACCAACAAAAACATAGTACAAGCGATAGAATAAAGTGCGATATTTTTAGTTAGAATTTCTGTGGTATTTTTTGAGCGCACTAAACCTGCTTCTAACATTGCAAAACCAGCTGCCATCCACATAACTAAGATGCCAGAGATTAAAAAGTAAAACGTATCGAGCGAAAACTTCAGCTCTATAATTGTATTTTCCATGTTGCCCCCTTAAATAGCATCATCATCAAGTTCGCCAGTACGAATACGGACAATTTGATCTAAGTCGTAAACAAAAATTTTGCCGTCACCAATTTTGCCCGTTCCAGCAACTTTGGTAATGGTTTCTACAACGCGTTGGCAATTTTCACTACGAGTGGCAATTTCAAGTTTAATTTTAGGTATAAAGTCAACTTGGTACTCTGCACCACGGTATAACTCCGTATGACCTCTTTGACGTCCAAACCCCTTAACGTCAACCACGGTCATTCCTTCGATGCCTAAATCAGCGAGTGCTTCACGCACATCATCTAGTTTGAATGGCTTTATTATTGCACTGATCATTTTCACAAAGGCCCCCTTAGGACACTAGCTTGTTATTGTATTTGCTCTATGCAATCCAACCTTTGTGCCACCTTTAAATTACAAATAAAAACAGAGGGTTATTAAATTAAATAATATAAAAAACAAAAAAGCGCACCATTTAGGTGCGCTTTTTTTAAGCAAAATACAGAATTGGTGCGAGTCGATAAATACGCAAATAATCGTCTTTAACTAACCGTTACACTCTCGCCAAATACACATTGATAATGTATTTAAGATTAAAGTTACTCTGTCGCATCGAAAGACAAAGCCGGTTTTTTAGCATCACTTAGCCATATTGACTCCATAGTTTGCACCACTCGAAAGTGAAACTCTTCATGGGTGAAGGGTTTAGTTAAAAAGTCATTCGCACCTGATTTAATAAATCGTGCAGCAACGCCATAACTATATACATCAGCTAAACCAATAATGGCCAATTGCTCACGGCTTTTAATATTACGAATAGCTCTAATTAATTCAAAACCATTCATACCTGATAAGTTATGGTCAGTGATCACTAAGTTGATAGCCTGATCATGCTCAAGTATATGAAGAGCTTGCGCACTATTATCAACAGTAATGACGTCAAACAATTGTTTTTCGAGCATTTGCTTAACCAAGCTACTGCTCAATAAGGAATTATCTACAACCAGCGCTTTGCGCCCCTGGTTACGCAATAACTGTGCTACAAATTTTATGGCGTAA
This sequence comes from Pseudoalteromonas sp. DL-6, assembly GCF_004328665.1. Taxonomy (NCBI): domain Bacteria; kingdom Pseudomonadati; phylum Pseudomonadota; class Gammaproteobacteria; order Alteromonadales; family Pseudoalteromonadaceae; genus Pseudoalteromonas; species Pseudoalteromonas sp. DL-6. The sequence goes on along the minus strand of NZ_CP019770.1, from coordinate 874,824 downwards.
AGATAAGAGTCGCGATTATCTTTAATGACGTAATCGATAATACCTAATTCCAGCATTTTTAAACGTGTATGTTCATCTGTTTGCGTTGTCATCACCAACGTAGGGATACCTTGCGACAGTGTAAAGCGGGTTATATCAGTATCGATTTGACCACCAACAGATAAATCAACCAACGCAAGCGAATAACTAGTTTGATTTAGTAACTTTTTACATTGAGTAAGTGACTGAGCGAAATCAACCCGCACATCAAGGTAATGCGCAGCAATATGTTTGAGTACCTGCTGTACCCTTATATTATCTTCAACAATTAAAACCCGTTGCATAAACTCCCTTTCATTTACGTTCACCCTTTAAGGTGCTTGTGCGTTTTTTAAAAATCACTTTGATATAAAGTAAAGCTTAGCGACTGATTACTTAAAAAACTTAATCGGTAATTACATAGACTCAACGATTATTATCGGCAGCTAGTCTCATTACTTTTGTTTTTTACTCAAATATCGCTATAACTGCAGTACATAAAATAAAAAGGGTTTCTTATGAAATTTAGTCGAAGTCTATTTTTACCCATTGCCGCAATTGCACTCACATTTACAAGTGCAACATTTGCCGATAATCAACGCCGTATTGATATCGACAGTAAAGTGGTTACTCAGCATAAAGCAAAAATAAATAACGAACGATTTTCGTATACGGTAGCAACAGGCACACAACCAGTATGGGATAACAAGGGAGATGCCATCGCAACCCTTCAATACACTTACTACACCCGCGATAAAGTAGATGACAGAACAAAGCGTCCATTACTTATTTCATTTAATGGTGGCCCAGGCTCAGCATCGGTTTGGATGCATTTAGCTTACACCGGCCCTCGTGTTTTAAAAATTGACGACGAAGGCTACCCAATTCAACCTTATGGTGTAAAAGATAACCCTTATTCAGTCTTAGATGTCGCCGATATCGTTTATGTAAACCCTGTAAATACAGGTTATTCACGTGTTGTAGAAGATAAAGACGGTAACCTTCTACCTAAAGACAAACAAAAAGAGTTATTTTTTGGCGTTAATGCCGATATAAAATACCTAGCAGAATGGCTTAATACTTTTGTATCTCGAAATGAACGTTGGCGCTCTCCAAAATTTTTAATAGGTGAAAGCTATGGTACAACGCGTGTATCGGGTTTAGCGCATGAGCTGCAAAATAGTCAGTGGATGTACGTTAACGGTGTTGTACTCGTTTCACCTACCGATATTGGTATTAAACGCGACGGTCCAGTAAAAGCAGCTAATCGCCTACCTTACTTTGCAGCTACAGCGTGGTATCACAAAGCACTAAACGCCGATTTACAAGCAAAAGACTTAGACGAGCTATTACCAGAGGTTGAACAGTTTACTGTTAATGAGCTTATTCCAGCGCTTGCAAAAGGCGGTTTTATTGCGCCAGAAGAAAAACGTCGTATTATTAAAAAAATGGCTGAATATGCAGGTTTATCTGAAACATTTGTGAGTCAAAACAACTTAGATATTCCAACACAGTTTTTTTGGAAAGAGTTATTACGTGAGCGCGGACAAATGGTCGGGCGACTGGATTCGCGTTATTTAGGTATAGATAAGCGCGATGCCGGTGAATCACCGGATTACTGGGCAGAGCTTACATCATGGCTGCACTCTTTCACTCCTGCAATTAACTATTACCTTCGCGAAGAGCTTAATTACAAAACTGATATCAAATATAACCTATTTGGTAACGTTCACCCATGGGACAGAAGCGGCAACAATACCGGTGAAAATTTACGCTTAGCTATGGCTCAAAACCCTTTTTTAAATGTGATGGTTCAGGCGGGTTATTTTGACGGTGCAACCAATTACTTTGATGCCAAGTACACCATGTGGCAATTAGATCCAAGTGGTAAAATGCAAGATAGATTAAGCTTTAAAGGCTACCGCAGTGGCCACATGATGTATCTACGCCATGCAGATTTAGAAAGCTCTAATAACGATTTACGCGAGTTTATAATGCAGTCTTTACCCAAAGACGGTGAATCTGCTAAATACTAATTAGCCCATATCCACTTAAAAAAGTGACCACTTAGGTCACTTTTTTGCTTATAACCGCGGCAATTCGCCATGTGTACAATCCCCAGTACGGATGACGGTTGACTTTGCTGTGTACTGCTTAGTAGCAAGTATTTCAGCTAAATTTATTAGCGTCTTAAGGGTGCTTTTTAAAGCGACCCGATTATTTAACCATGTAGGTATCTTGCCGCCTGGTAACGCATACACTTGATAACTAATGTGTAAATTTTTCGCCTGCTGAGTTAACAACCACGTTGCATTTAAGGTGCTTATTCTTATTACCCCTTTAGTTTGAGGTAAAAAATCTGGGCGCGCGTGAATACTAAGTTGCGTTTGCAAGTCATTCACTTTTGTATAGCACGAATAAGTAATCACGTCCCTGTTACTAACAGGCCAAGGGGAGTCAATATAACTATAAACAAGATTTTCTGAAGGGTTCAAACTTTTGAGTAACGTAACCTTAGTAATATTTTCTATCCAGCTAGGAGCTGTATCGGTATCACTGAGTAAAGCAACTAAATCCTCTGCGGTGACATTGTTAACCACCGTTTCAGCTTTCATTTTCAAGGTATCGTCAGTTAAACGCTGAAAATAAACACTCACACCTTGTTTGCTTTCGTACAATTGCCAAGCAGGCTGTGAATCAGCTTTTATAGCAAAACACAAAAGTGAAAAAATCATGCACTTTTGCAGCAAAGTCCGGCCACAAAAGTGCTTAGTCATTAAAGCCAATAGGGTTCTGTATCAAATGAAGCGTGTCGACTTTGCTCCATGGCACTGACTAAAAAGTCAGATTTTTGTTCTAACCATAGTTGTATTTTTGCCAGTTGAGCATCTTCTTGCCCGCCACACAGCTGTTTTAAATAATCAAGCGTGCTTAGCTCATACATACCATGAGAAATATCCAGCCAAGGAAGCCTAAACTCTAATCGCTCATCTTTATTAAATAGTGCGCCTAAACAGTTACCACTGAGTAAACTGTTTTCTAATTGAGTGCGAAAGTTTAAGTAATCATTACCGGCTAAACTTTGCTCTTTAGGGAGTAAACGGTGTAAGTTTTTCCAATCTTTATCAAATAAGCGATGAGCAATATCCACAATAGGTTGCTCTGCATTTTGTAACTCTGCTTGGCTCCAATCTTTACGCCACTGCTTGTTTATTAACCATGTGGTTAAGCTCAGCAATAAACGGTTGTAGCGGGCACTATGAAAGAGCGAAAAAATATCGTCAATGCTCGGCTGTAACTCTTTTAAATCGTTAATAACTTGCGTTAACGCTGGGGCGCTATTTATTTTTTTATAAAAAGCGTGGCGCTTTGAGGTATAAGTTTTTAACTGAATTGCATTTTCAACCCATGCTAATTCGCTTAATAACCACTTAAGTTCGGTTCTAAGATGCTCGGTACTTTCTTTACTCACAATATCGTCAAACAGCCAAAAGTTATGGCGAATTAAACTAATGCCATCGGTTACGCGCTTTAATGTTTTTAAGCTCGGCTTATCGAAATAGCATTGCTCGTGTTTTTGCACAAAGCGAATACCAAAACCCATAGCTTCAATAAGGGCTTGCTCTTGAGTCGCTTGCTTATTGAGTTTAACAAAACCGATTGATTTACTTGGTTGTAACGGTGAGTCATCCGCAAGACGATAACCTCTTGCTGCTTTTGAATAGAGTCCTAAACGAATATTATTTTGGCTCACTAATACATCGGCAAAAGCAAATAGCTCCTCACGACTGCCTTCAACCAGCTCGATTTCAAGCTCGCTGATGATTTCTACTTTACCTGACGCGGCGACTTCACCTTTATCTAATACCACTTCAATTTTGGCACCATTTTGCGTTTCAATTAACCACGTACGGCGAATGAAATTAGTACTAAATATAGGATATAGATTTTGTGATATGGCATCTATTTGCATACCGTGAGGCCAAATTGATGAATCAAACGCCATTAGATTTGGTCGATTTGTTTCTATTGGAAGGTTGTATTCTGGGCGCTGATGTAAGCCCCCTACTACTTCTCCTGCCAGCTTGATTGTTTGCTCACAGCGCTCGTCTGTACAACGCGTTCTAAAACCAATATCGAGTGCTCTTAGCTCTCTGCTTGGTGTATCAAAATAAGCATTTTGCAAACTTTTAGAAGGTTTGTTTGTGACTGTTTTTGCAAATTGAGTAATTAATGAGGGGATCAGTGGAATGACGTCATCTGATACCAAAAATTTCAGTTCTATCTCAGTATCCATTAGGCTTGCGGATTACCCTTAAAATTAATAAGTGCTCAAAATAAACAAAGCAGCCCTATATTGCAAATTTTTTAGTCATAAACCCGCATGCAAAATACCCTGGTTACAATATCTGTCTTGCTATTAAACTATTAAATCCATACTATCTATATACTTATGCGAAATAAAAATCACGTTCACAACGGACACTGCTAGATTAACAAGGTAGATAAATGCTAAAACACTGTTTACTATGGCTGCTTTTAACAGCCGCCCCGTTTATGAGCCAAGCAGAGGAAGCTCAATCAACGTCGCCAACTAATGCTAAAACAGCTTATATAATCGATAACTTGTATACTTTTATGCGCTCAGGTGCCAGTAAAGACTATCGCTTACTCGGTTCAATAGATGCAGGTACACAACTCACTTTGTTATCTGATGAACAAAACGGCTTTATAAAAGTTAAAGATGATAAAGACCGTGAAGGCTGGGTAGAGGCAAAATTTATCAGTGAATCAGCTGGTTTGAAACAACAATACCAAGCGCTTAATAACGAAATGAGCACTATTCAGAATAGACTTCGCCAAGCGCAAGTTGATTTACCTGAGCTGCAAGAGCAAAACTCACAGCTAACCGAACAAAACGCGCAACTATTAGCACAAATTAGTCAACTACAAGGTGAACTTTCTCAAGAGCAACAACTAAAACAAGCAACCAGTGCTAAAGAAAAACGCCAGTTACTTACATATGGCGGAGCCATTGCATTTTTAGGTTTGTTCTTAGGAATTATCTTAACTATCGTGTTATCACGTAGAAAACGCTATGAAGGTTGGGCATAAGCTTAACTTACTATAGCAGGCATAAAAAAAGCATCATTTGATGCTTTTTTTATGCCTGCTATAGTTTATTTTTAATAAAATACTCTGCATTACATATCTAAACGCAGTCCAGGGTCTTGTTTGATTTTTTCTATCACCATGTACGTGTGATGAGTTCCGACTCCTGGGATATCAACCAAATCACCTAATACTTCTCTGTATTCGTCCATGTTGGAAACGCGAATTTTTAATAAGTAGTCATAGCCACCGGCTACCATATCACATTCAACAACCTGCTTAATTTTAAGAATATGCTCACGAAATACTTTAAATACCGCTGTATTTGAGGTGACTAACGATACCTGTACGTGGGCCACTAAGCTTTGGTTAAGTTTTTCCTCACTTAGCTTGGCGAAGTAACCCTCAATATAGCCCTCTTGCTCTAAACGTTTAACCCTATCTAAACAGGGACTGGGGCTTAAATTAACCTGCTTTGCGAGGTTAACATTTGAAATTCTACCATTGCGCTGCAAAACGTCTAAAATTGATATATCGATACGATCAAGCAGGCGTAATCTATTCGGATTAGTCATATCAGTATTTTATATGGATAAGTTAATAATATGCCCTGTAAATTATCGTAAAACGGCAAAATTAACCAGCATATTCTGCTGGATTTTAATTAGAATGCACGCTTTACACCAACAACATTTAGCGATAATTAACAATTATCCTAAGTCTTAACACTCCTGAGGGTTGCTTATGTTATTCAATGGCGATTTAACAACGACTTGTCCGATCAGACAAAAGATCCGTGACTTTTACCGTATTGATGAAAATGCGGTTATTGATCACATTTTACCACTTGCAGAAGTCGGTGTTAAAGCACGAAGCCGTGCATGGGAAAGAGCTCGCCAAATAGTTTTAAACATTCGTAAAGACCAAGATGGTCAAAGCGGTGTTGATGCGCTATTAAATGAATTTTCACTATCGAGTGAAGAAGGTGTGGTATTAATGTGTTTAGCCGAAGCACTGCTTCGCGTTCCTGATAAAGCAACTCAAGAAACATTAATACGTGATAAATTAGCAAATGGCGATTGGAGCTCTCACTTAGGTAGTAGTGATTCTTTATTCGTTAATGCCTCGTCTTGGGGATTATTAGTAACCGGTAAAATGGTTAACTATAACGACAAAACGAAAGAGCAGCAGTTTGGCATACTTAAAAAAACAATTGGTCGTTTAGGCGAGCCTGTTATCCGTAAATCTGTGAACTTTGCGATGAAGATAATGGGTAAGCAATTCGTAATGGGTCGTACCATTAACGAAGCAATTGAGCGCGCTGCTGAAAAAGAGCAAAAAGGCTATGTATATTCATACGATATGCTAGGTGAAGGCGCTCGCACAATGAAAGACGCTAAGCGTTACTTTGATAGCTACATGAATGCGATTCATGCTATCGGTAAAGCGGCGAATGGTCGTGGCCCGATTAAAAGCCCGGGTATTTCTGTAAAGTTATCGGCTATTCATCCGCGTTATGAATTCACTCATAAAGAACGCGTAATGGAAGAAATCGTTCCAAAACTAAAAGAACTTGCACTTGCCGCTAAAAAATACGACATCGGGTTTACTGTTGATGCTGAAGAAGCAGACCGTTTAGATATTTCACTCGATGTAATTGAAGCGGTATTTAGCGATGACGACCTTGGCGATTGGCAAGGGTTTGGCTTAGCGGTTCAGGCTTATCAAAAACGCGCTATTTTTGTAATTGAATGGTTAACAGACCTAGCAACCCGCGTGGGTCGCAGAATGATGGTGCGTTTAGTAAAAGGCGCATACTGGGATACCGAAATCAAAACCACACAACAAGATGGTTTAGATTTTTTCCCGGTGTTTACGCGTAAAGCAACCACAGATGTGTCATACAAAGCGTGTGCGATTAAAATGCTTGAAGCACGTGATGTACTTTACCCGCAATTTGCAACACACAACGCCTATACTGCTGCGACTATTTTAGAAGTAGCGAAAGGTGATAACCAAGGTTTTGAATTCCAACGTTTGCACGGTATGGGTGAATCTTTATTTGACCAAATCGTTAATGAAGAAAAAATTCAGTGTCGTGTATATGCTCCGGTAGGCCAACACGAAGACCTGCTTGCTTACCTTGTTCGTCGTTTACTAGAAAATGGCGCTAACTCATCATTTGTAAATGCCATTGTAGATACCACTCAACCGGTTGAAGCATTATTACCAGATCCTGTTGAAACGCTGCAAGGTTTACGTAATAAGTACAACACGCAAATAAAAATGCCAATTGATTTATACGGTGAAGAACGTGCCAACTCAAAAGGTATGGATTTAACTGATATTAACGTGATCACCCCGTTTAAAGAAAATTTAGACACTTGGTTTGAAGAACACTTAATTGAAGAAAGCCAAGTACCTGAGGGTGCACTGGCAGTTAAAAACCCAGCAAACCATAAAGAAATTATTGGCCATATTAAATTACAAAATAGCGATGAAATGAAAGTGTTGCTAGCCAACGCTGAAACCGCATTTGAATCATGGTCGCAAACACCTGTAAAAGAGCGCGCTAATTTATTGCGTCGCGTTGCTGATATCTTAGAACGTCATCATGATGAACTTGTTGCTATCTGTATTAAAGAAGCAGGTAAAGTAGCACAAGATGGTATTGATGAAGTTCGTGAAGCGGTTGATTTTTGTCGTTACTACGCAGCCCGTGCTGAAGAGCTTGCGCAAGATGAGCGCTTTGAAGCCCGTGGTGTTATTTTATGTATTAGCCCATGGAACTTCCCGCTCGCTATTTTCTTGGGTCAAGTTGCAGCGGCCATTGTTACCGGTAACACGGTTATTGCAAAACCAGCAGAGCAAACCAGCTTAATCGCACTTCGTGCCATTGAATTAATGCTATCAGTTGGTTTACCTGAGCACGTTGTACAGCCTGTGATTGCTCGCGGTAGCGAAGTAGGTAAAACCATTGTTCCTGATGAGCGTATTCAAGCTGTTATGTTTACAGGTTCAACTGAAACGGGCACGCTTATCTCGCAAACATTAGCAGCACGTAACGATATTCAGGTGCCTTTAATTGCAGAGACTGGCGGCCAAAACTGTATGATTGTTGACTCAACAGCGCTTCCTGAGCAAGTTGTTGATGATGTTATCAGTTCTGGTTTCCAAAGTGCAGGTCAACGTTGTTCAGCATTACGCGTACTCTTTATTCAAGAAGACGTAGCTGATGGCATTATCGATATGCTTAAAGGCGCACTTGCTGAGTTGCACATTGGCGACCCATCATTACTCTCTACAGACGTAGGCCCTGTAATTGATGAAAAAGCGCTGAAAACACTCAACGACCATGTTGAATACCTAAAGGGTAATGCAACACTTCACTATGAGTGTAAAATTCCTGATAACAGCGAAAACGGTGCGTTTTTCTTTGCCCCACGTTTATACGAAATCAAAGACTTATCGGTATTAAAGCGTGAAGTATTTGGCCCGTGTGTACACGTGATCCGCTTTAAAGCAAGTGAGCTTGATAGTGTTGTCGACCAAATTAACAACACCGGTTACGGCTTAACAATGGGTATTCATTCTCGTATTGAAGAGCGCTGTGAACACTTAGCTAAAATGTCGCGCGCAGGTAATGTTTACGTAAACCGTAATATGATTGGTGCGATTGTTGGCGTGCAACCCTTTGGCGGCCGTGGACTATCAGGTACTGGCCCTAAAGCCGGTGGACCAAACTACTTACAACGCTTAATAAAAGAAAAAGCATCACCAGATAACGTACAAATGACTAACCTAACGCCAGACGAGCTTGATTTACACCACTACAGTGGCGCAAATGAGCAAGTAGAAAAGCTGATGGTTAACTCTATGCGCGATGAAAAAATCTGGCGTGCAACGCCACTTAACGACCGTGTTTCTGCGGTACGTCAGTTATTAGCGAAAGTAGCGACGGTTGAAATTATTGACGACCTCGCGGACGATTTAGCATTAACACTTGCAGATGCTCGCGCTCAGTTAAACCGCTTAGAAAAGCACATGCGCAAATATACAACCTTACCAGGGCCAACAGGTGAGTCGAACACACTTCACCTTGAAGCACGCGGCTGTGTAGTATGTTACGCAGATAAAAGCACCTCATTTAACTTTTGGGCACTATCAATTATTACCGCACTTGCTGCTGGTAACACAGTAATAACGGTAGCATCTGAAATATTTTATGATGAAGCCGTTGCTTTTAGAGATAAGTTTATCGCAACCGGCGTTGCTGAAGGTGTTTTCCAAGTAGCTAAACCAAACCAGTTACAAGCTATTTTGGCGCATCCTCACCTAGCCGGTGCGGTAGTTGCTGCACGTTCTTCTCGCTTAGGCTACTTCAGCCAACAGCTTGCACAACGTAAAGGCGCTATACTGCCAGTGATCAGCTCTGAGTATTACGACACGCTAATTAAGCGCTTAATTACTGAAAAAACCATCAGTATAGATACAACAGCATCAGGCGGTAATACTTCTCTGATGACACTTGTTGAAGATGATGAATAGCAATTAATTCATTAATATAAATAAAGGCATCTATTTGATGCCTTTTTTATTCCTATCTAAGTATTTATTTGTTAATTTATCAAATCATAACTGTTAACCAGAGCTAATTTTGAAAACCATTCCTACCTCACAGCTAAAGCCCGGCATGTTTGTACAAAAAGTTATTAAACAAACCGGCAGCATTAGAATAAAAAACCAAGGCTGGGTTAAAACTCAAACAGGAATTGATAAGTTAATAAAAGCAGGGATTTTAGAAGTTGAAATCGATCCTGATAAAATGCTCGCATCTGAAGAACCCGAACAACAAATTTCAACCGCTAAGCACGAAATCAAAAAGCGCGATCCTTGGTTAATTACCCACAGTGCTGAGCAAGAAATGAGTAAAGCTAAAAAGCTTTACGATGAAGCAAAAAACCTGCAAACCAAAGCTTTTGGCGATATAGAGTCTGGGCGTACTGTTGATGTTGCGCCTTTTAAAGAACTGGCTAGTGGGTTTATTGACTCCGTATTTAGAAATCAAGATGCGCTGGCGTGCATTACACAAATGCGCCAAAAAGATGCCTATTTGTTAGAGCACTCGATAAATGTGTCTATTTTGATGAGTATTTTTGCAAAACATCTCGATATTGAAAAACCAATTATTGAAGAACTTGCCACAGGTGCCCTGTTACACGATATGGGAAAGATAAAAATACCTGACGCAATTCTTAACAAGCCTGGTCGCTACAGTGACGAAGAATTTAAAGTGATGCAAAACCATGCTCGCTTTAGCAAAGAAATATTAGAAGACGCAGGGTTAACGGGAATTGCCGTTGATATCGCAGGTATGCACCATGAGCGCTTAGATGGCAAAGGCTACCCCTTTGGTAAAAAGGGCGATGAAATAAGCCAGTACGTTCGTATGGCCTCTATTGTTGATGTTTATGATGCATTAACGGCTGAACGCGTTTACAAAGCGGGTATGGAGCCTATTAGGGCGTTTAAAATATTAAAACAAGGTTGCCCAGATAGCTTTGATGACGCACTGCTGAATAAGTTTATTCAATGCATTGGTATTCACCCAGTAGGCACACTGGTAAAACTTTCCAGCCAAAAAGTGGGACTCGTTACCCAAAGCAATCCAGCTACGCCATTAAAACCGGTAGTAAAAACGTTTTTCAATGCAAAACATGGGCATTACACTGAAGTTAAAGATGTTGATTTATCAAATAAAAGAACGCAAGACACACTTGAGTCAGCAGTAAAACCCAAAGAATATAATATAGATTTAGAGGGCTTTTATAAGCACTCTATCTTTAGCTAATTGGCCACTATTGTGGCCAATCTTGCAGCGCTTTTAAGCTAAACTCATAACCATCAAAGTCAAGTACGCTCTGATCAGGCGCTATTTCTAGCACCTTCAACGCACCGATAGACTCCCCTTCATATAACTCTCTACCATTGAGCTTTATCCAGCGTTTATCTGCCGTTGAAGAATAAATATGCGCCTGATACTTAATACTAGGTAACATACTTTGCAGGCCATCAGGCAGTAGCTCAACAGGTTGTACTCGTGATGAAAGACGAGAGCCTTGGGTTACTTCGTAGTCAGCTGCTTTCTCTGTGTTATTCACCGCTTGCGCAAACGCATTTTTAAGCGTGTCGGGAACAGCATCAAGTTCACTAGGCGATGATGGCCGTTGCTCGGGTACAGTTTGATTCAGCGGCTTGCCTAACACTTTATATTTACTCAGCTCATCGGCACTGAGTGTTCTTTTCGCTGTTTGAGTTTGCACACTTTGCGGTTGATTACTCGGTTGAAAGCTAGGTGATACGTTATTCTGCGTCGAATAATTTTGCGTTTGCATTTGAGGCGATTGAGCAGTGCTCATAGACAAATACTGGCCTTGTGGCGTAAGCAACATTTGCTGCACACCGGTTGGAGTTTGAACATAAATTAGCTGCCCTGCTATTGTTGGCGTACTGTTAGGCACAGCCGTTTGGCTTAGCTCTGGAGACGTTACTTCTACTGAACTAACCGTTTCTGAGGCTTTTTCTTCACTTGAAGGCGTTTCTTTTAACATCTCAGGCTTTTTTTGCACGAGAGTAGTTTGAGAAATTTCATTCTGTGTATGGCTATTGTTTATCGCTGCATTTTCTTGCTGTAACCATTTACCGACAAAAAAGCCACTAACCAGTATACCCACGGCAACTAGACTACCTGCGAGTAAAAAGCTAATTCGGCGATAGGTCAACAATTGACGTTGTTGTTTTAATTGTTGCGCTTGCAAGTCATACTGCTCTGCGCTCATAGTTTCGTGTTTTGATTGCTTTAACGCATCTAATAAATAAGACATGAACCACCTAACTAAAAAATAAAAGACAGGCCAATCCCTGCACCAAAAAGCGTTAACACTGCAGCACTATAAGGCCAAATCGAACTCGTTTTTCTGGGCTTATTATTATTAGTTGCAATAAAGTCGATAGGTAAAGATTCACTTGCTGCTTGTTTAATAATGTCGCTATCAACAAGCTCTTGCTGCTTGGAAAAAGCGCCTACTAACGCACGTTCACAAACAAGGTTCATTAACCGTGGTACACCACCTGTCAGTTGATGCACCATCTGCATAGCATCCATAGAAAATACTTTCTTATCACAACCCGCTATATGTAATCGGTGTTGAATATAGGCAATAGTCTGCCCTGGTGTTAAAGCTAATAAGTGGTATCTAGCGGTAATTCGCTGTGCCAGCTGCCTTAATTCATTGCGCTTTAAAAGTACTTGTAACTCAGGCTGACCTACTAATACTATTTGTAGTAATTTTTTATGATCCGTTTCAATATTGGTTAATAAGCGCAATTGTTCAAGCACATCGGGGGCAAGCAACTGTGCTTCATCAATAATTAAAATAGTATGACCACCCGCTTTATTATTAAACTCAAGGTGCTTTTTAATGACATCCGTTAAACTTTTCAATGTGGCATTTTGGGCATCGTAAGTAATTTGTAGTTCGTCACAAATACTAGCCAGTAATTCTAACTCTGATAAAGCGGGGTTGTGGATCATGGCGACTTGGGTGTTTTCAGGCAACCGCTCTAACATACTTCGTGTTATGGTGGTTTTACCTGTCCCTACCTCACCAGTTAACAACACAAAGCCACCGTCTTCACCTAGCCCATAGGTAAGATGTGCTAAGGCTTCTTTGTGGCGCTCACTTAAAAATAAGTAATGAGGGTTCGGCGAAATTGAAAATGGCTTTTCTTGTAAACCAAAATAGCTTAAGTACACCTTTATAGTCCTTGGTCATTAATTCACGGCCTATAATGGCAAAAAAATAGCCTGGGTGACAACTACAACCAAGCTTTATTATTAAAATAGTGTAAATAACTAGAGCTTAGATTAAATAACCTCAGCTCTAGTGGCTACAAGCTATCTCATTTGATTAATTTTCATAACGTACAAGCCGTAAATACACGTTACTTGTTTTTGCATGTAAGCTATTTAAACCACTGGCAAATTGATAAACCCATGCCGAATTCATATTGCTAATACCTGAAGTATTAGACCAGTAATTTTGCGACTGCGTTGCTAAAAACACACCTACATTTATGCTTGGCTCTGTACAACGGTGATCAACAATACTGGCCAACTCTTTAATACTTGGTACTTGCCAGTCGTTATAACCTGCCGAAGTGTCGTTGAATGCTCCTTTGAGTGACGCCTGCCAATTTAGTGGCTGAGTATCACCGTCACAGCGATTTGTTTCACTATTATAAACTTGACCATAATTACAACGCTGCCACATTAACCCCGTTTTAGTGTCTGATACAGTGCCATCAATATTAATCACAAATCTATCGGTGTCATCGCTAGTTGCAACTTCCTGATAACACTGCTGCGCTGCAAGTGGTGAGCTCAATCCCAAAGCGAACAACATAAAAACTTTAATTAATTTCATAATAACCCCCTAACGGTTTCTAACTAAGCGCACATAAGCGACATTATCTTTGGGGTAAGCTAAGTCGTTACCATCCACCATATCGATAGTATAAGCCTGAGATAAACTGCTGCCATCAACCGCGGTTTGTGAAGTCCAGTAACGTAAATGTCCTAAAATATTGCTGGGTGGTGTATTAGGGAAAAAAGCAGTATCTATTAATATATTTTGCCCTTGTTTACCGTAATCAATTAAACCTAAAAGTTCAGTATAAGTGGGTAAACGCCAGTTACTACCACCACAAAAATCAAGGGCGTTAACCTCATCTATATAGGTTTGCAATCCACAATTTCTATTACTTGGGCACGTGGTGTTAGCACTACCCGTTACATCGCCACTATTGACAGTCCCTTGCCAAATATAACGGTTTTGTCCATCACGCAGCGAAGTATTTGGTAACACACCGGAATAGGAACTTTTTACTTCCCAAACAAGACCGGTTGTATTATCGCGAATGCAGCTAAAGTTTTGTGCGTCATCTAACAACTCATCAGCGAACTCATTAAGTTTGGTGTAATCAAAAGCTAGATTACCTTTACCCACTTTACCTAACCGATTTGCAAAACTATCTCTGCCAAGATCAGCATCTTGAGCTGGAAACTCATCATTATTACAATTAATACGTTGAGTATTGTTATAACACTCTCCAACCCCAGTGTCGTTTATTAATCCAAGCGCTTTGGGAGTTATATCAACAAATACTGTATCTGTGTCAGTCCGTCCTTTTAAGTCCATAACTTGCACTTCAAAACTAAGGGTTGCGTTTAAATCAATGTCAGAAGCAAAAAAGTTGGCTTTACATGACTGTGAGTCGGTTAAAGTTTCACTATTTCCGGTAAGTTGTTGCCACCTACACTGATAAGACTGAGTTGCCGCCTCACTAGCAGTGGCATCTAAAATCACTTTATCAAACTCTTCTACAGTTTGATCAGCCCCCGCATTGGCAATAATGACCTGTGCTGTTTTATTAAGAGTCATATCGAATTGTGATGCAGATACTCCGCCTTCATCATCAGTTACGGTGAGTTGCCATTTTAAGTTGGTGTTATTTTCTAATAATGGATGGTTGAAACTTAGGGTTGAATTGGTGTAACTGTCTATTGTTAAATCAGGCCCAGACAATAATTGCCACAAGTAACTGTTAATTTCGCCATTTTCATCAGGATCCGTTGATGTTAAAGCACTGAGAGTCACGGTGTCATTATAAACTGAGGGTAAATTTTCAGGGGCAACTTGAGTAACAACCGCAAGGGGAAGCTGATTATTAGAGGCAATAAAAACACTCAAGTCGTCATTCACTAAACTACCATCTGACGTTTGATAGCTCACTCTTAGAACCAATTCACTATCAGACTTTACATCTGGCGCAGTAATGGTTTGTTCAGCCCCTTCAAGCGGAAAAACATCTATAATGGGGCCGCTCACACGTTGCCAAGTAAATGTACCGTCTGCGGGTGAGCCTTTCGCAGAAATAGTAAAGTCTGATTTTTCTACAACTTGAAGGTCGTTACCTGCAAATACTGACGTTTTAATATCGCTGTTATCACTACCACCTCCTCCACATGCCGCTAAAAGCAAACATGACATAAGGGGTATTAACGAAATGGCTCTCATACTTAGCACCTTTGTATCCTAAAATTATCCAATAAGACAATCTAGCAATAAAAGTGCCAGTGTAGTGTTATAAATAGCTATCTTGATGAATACGGACAAATAGCTTAGTGCCAACTTTACTGTAATCTACTTTGTACTCGCGGCCATCTAAGGATTGGATAAACAACAACTGCTTTTCTTCACTAAATACATCAGCACTAGAAATATAAACTATATCTAGGTAACGCTCTTTTGCATCTCGGCGGTTTTTTGGCAGCTCTTCTTTAAATGGTTCAAGACCATTTCCTGTTACTTTGATTCGAGGGTGATTGTCACCATTAACAATCACTAAATCTAGCTTTCTATCTTTATGTATAATGGTATTTCGACCACTTTTAATGAAAGATCTGTCTTGGCTCATAGTTATTCCTAATTCCGCAGAGAGTCGTTATATTATTATTCACACTGCGACTTTATAAACTGAGAAGGATCACGCTTCCATTTATTTAAATTTGCGCTAAATTCCCAAATATCACTTTCTATTACACTTGCAGGTAATAGTAAGTCATACCCTGTTAAAAGCTGAAGATGCTTAGCCCTATTAGCAAACATTGCTATAAGTCCATTATAGTCAATTCCTTTTTTTGACCTATATTTATTATCTTCAACTAACCATTCTGATGGGCAATGCCCATTCTTGCAATTTTTTTGAACAACTTGCATAAAAAAGTGCCGCTGCTCTATTAGTAGTTTACCCGCCATTCTTGGAGCTAAAGCAGCTAAAAATGTATCTACATCGTTAAGTTTAATACCAATCGCGTTAAGCTCAAGGTGATCAATACCATTATCAACTTTAGGAATACCACAATGGTGCATGTTTTCTTGGTTTAAAGTCCACTGCCCGTACTTATGCTGATATGTTAATTGCTGCTCAGTTAAAATAATACTATAAAAAGGTTCTTGTGTTTTAAAAAAACCTATTAAAATTGCTGCAATACATAAACTTACTAAAAAAATTTCAATAATACTGATTTCACCTGGGCGCAATAAATTAAATAGCATGATAAATATTAAGCCAATACTTCCTACTACCAGTATTTCAATCCCATTTTTAGCGCCTTGCGCTCGGTATTTGAGTGTTTGTTTTTTTATATTAGCCATACTGAAAAAACGCCATATAAAATATAAACATAATAATAGCCCACAAGACTAACTTTCTCAGTGTTAAACAACGTTTGCATGATGTTTTGAAGTTCACCAATTAACTCCTATAATCATTTATCTCACTACACAATTAATAAGTATTATTTATTTTTACGCCTAACGCACAAATTAATGAGACACATAACCGCCTTTTTTTGTCCTGATTTCGTACAATACTTATAATTAATTTTCAGGTATGAAAACAATGCACTCAAGACAATCAGGTAAAGCCCTATTTCCATTTATTATTTCGTTACTATTAATTTTTAGTGTTTATTTATACTTGCCCGCATCACAAGGCGAGCAAGCTGATTACTCAGCAATGGCAACGCAAGTATCTGCACACACTGTAGAGTCGCAAGAAAATGCTATTATGATTGAAGCCATCGGCAGTGCCAGAGCTAATCAGGCTATCTATATTAAAAGCGCACAAAACGATTATGTTACCAACATTTACTTCGAAGATGGCGACTTGGTCAGCAAAGGGCAAAAATTAGTGCAACTGCAAAACCAACAAGAACAATTTGCAGTAAAAGAACTTAGCATTAATTTACAAGAAGAAAAACGCCAACTAACCAAACTTACTGAACTTTCTCGCTCACAAGCGACAGCAAAGTCATTACTTGAAGAACAACTAGCCCGCGTTGATGCCAGCGAAGCACAACTAGAAAGTGCCAAAACCAAACTTAATGAAATGGCTATTACCGCCCCTTTCTCAGGGCTATTGGGCAAACGTGAAATCTCAGTGGGTGCCTATGTTAATAACAGCACGGTAATTACAACCTTAGATGATATCAGTATCATAAAAGTTGATTTTAAAGTGCCTGAAAAGTATTTAGCTCAACTGAAAAACGGAATGACGGTTCGCACTCAAAACGATGCTTACCCTGATCAAACATTCACCGGTAAAGTAACCCATATAAGCTCACGTATCGATTCAATCACTCGCAGCATAGAAGTAACGGCAAGTTTTGCCAATAAGTCGGGTTTACTGCGTCCAGGAATGCTACTTAATACCGCACTAGAGCTAAGCAGCAATCAAGCGCTTATGGTTCCTGAAAAAGCAATTATTCCACTTCAAGATAAACACTATGTTTTTCAAATTGAAGATGGCATCGCAAAACGAATAGAAGTGCATGTTGCAAGTAGAAACAATGGCTGGGTTGCAATAGACAAAGGGCTAACTAATGGCGAGCAGATTGTTACCGAGGGAATTATTAAAATTCGCTCTGGTAGCAAAGTAAGCGTTAAGGGGTAACACGTGAAAATTACCGATACTAGCGTTAAACGCCCCGTTTTTGCGATTGTTATTAACTTACTCCTACTCACTTTTGGCTTAGTTGCTTTTAGTATGCTGCCACTGCGCGAGTACCCTGATATTGAAACGCCAATTGTAAATATTAGTACTGAATATACCGGTGCATCTGCAGAGATTATTGAAACCAAAATAACCCAAGTTATCGAAAACCGAATTTCGGGTATTGAGGGTATTAAAAGCATTAATTCATCGAGTCGTAATGGCCGCTCAAACATTACCATTGAGTTTAATATTAGCCGTGACATAGACGATGCCTCTAACGATGTGCGTGAGCGTGTTGCGCGAGCACTTGATAGTCTACCAGAGCAAGTGCGCCCTCCTGAGGTATCAAAGTCAAACAGTGATGAAAGCCCTATTGCATGGTTTGTACTTAATAGTGAAACCATGGACTCGTTACAACTTTCTGATTATGCACAACGTTTTATTGTTGACCGTTTAGCTGTTGTTGATGGTGTATCAAATGTGCGTATTGGGGGTGAGCGAAAGTATGCCATGAAAGTATGGCTCAACCGCCAAGCAATGGCAGCCCGTGGTATTACCTCTAGTGATATAGAGCAAACACTGCGTAGTGAAAATGTAGAGCTTCCGGCGGGTGAAATTGAATCGGTAGACCGTGATTTTACTGTGCGCACCGCACGCAGTTACAAAAATCAACGCGATTTTCAAAACCTGGTTATTAAACGAGGTGAAGATGGCTATTTAGTACGTCTTGGCGAAGTGGCTGACGTAAAATTAGAAGCCGCCGATGATGAAAGTTTATTCCGCGGAAATGGCCGTAATATGATAGGTATGGGTATTGTTAAACAAGCCAAAGCAAATACTCTTACAGTAGTTGATAATGCCCGCAGTGAACTGGAAAAGATTAAGCGTAACCTACCAGAAGGCACCACCATAGAAGACAGTTACGACTCTTCGGTATTTATTAAAGAGTCAATTAATGAGGTTTATAAAACTTTAGCAATTTCTATGGGGTTAGTCGTGCTTATTATCTTTATATTTTTAGGTAATATTCGCGCCACACTTATTCCAGCGGTTACCGTACCGGTGGCTCTAGTCAGTAGTTTTATGTTTTTATTAGCAATGGGTTATTCAATTAACTTATTAACTCTACTAGCACTGGTATTAGCAATAGGCTTAGTGGTAGATGACGCCATTGTAATGCTAGAGAATATTCACCGCCGCATTGAACTTGGTGAACCGCCTTTATTAGCGGCTTATCGCGGCGCCCGCGAAGTGGGCTTTGCAATTATAGCCACCACCCTAGTGCTGATCTCTGTGTTTGTACCATTAGTGTTTATGGAAGGACGAATAGGCGCACTATTTACAGAGTTTGCAATGGCGGTGAGTGCTGCCGTGTTTTTCTCCAGCATTACTGCATTAACACTCTCTCCGGCATTGTGTTCAAAGGTGTTAAAGGCCTCTGAAAAAGAAAGTAAATTTAGCCAAGTCATGGACCGCTTTTTTACTAAATTAGAAAATGGATACCGTAACGCTTTAGCGTCAAACATGACCAGAAAATGGGGCTTAATGCTGAGCTTAGTTTTGGCTGGGTTTGTTAGTTATTCATTATTTTTACAAATACCGTCTGAACTTACCCCTAAAGAAGACCGTGGCACTTTCTTTGTGCTTATGAATGGCCCTGAAGGCGCTAGTTATGAGAATAATGCCGCCAATATGGCAAAAATTGAAGAGCGCTTAATGCCTTACTCTGAATCTGGCGAACTAAGTAGAGTTTTAGTGCGAGTTCCTGGCTGGGGTGGCAGTGGTGGTGTAGCCATTGTTGGTATGGCGGATTGGGATAAACGCAAACGCTCAACTTGGGAAGTCATGGATGAAATAAGCGGTAAAATGCGAGAGGTCACCGATGTACGTGCTTTTGCAATTATGCGCCGTGGTATTGGCGGTGGTGGTTCATCACGACCAATAGAGTTTGTTTTACAAGGTAATGATTATGCTCAGCTAGCTGATTGGCGCGATAGAATTATTAAACGTGCTGAAAAAAACCCTGGATTAGTGCGAATTGACCATGATTATAAAGAAACCTTTCCACAATTCTTGGTGAGTATTGATAAAAATAAAGCTGCAGACTTAGGCGTATCAGTCTCAGATGTGGGGCGTACACTTGAAACCATGCTTGGTCAACGCCGAGTAACCACCTTTATTGACCGCGGTGAAGAATACGATGTAATCTTAAAGGGAACCAAAGAAGACTTTGCAAACCCAACTGATATTTCAAATATTTACCTTAAATCTCGTAGCAATGAACTCGTGCCACTCGATAGCCTAATAAGCTTAAAAGAAGAAGCTACCGCCTCGCGTTTAAACCGCTATAACCGTATGCGTGCAATTACCTTAAGTGCCAACCTAGCTGATGGTTACACACTAGAACAAGCACTAAACTTTTTAAACAATGTTGCCGCAGAGGAAAACGACATTGATGGTGCCATTGACTACAAAGGTGAGTCGCAGTTGTTTTATGAAGGTGCCTCAGCCATGACCTATGTGTTTGTGTTGGCATTGACCGTGACCTTTTTAGTGCTCGCTGCTCAGTTTGAAAGTTTTATGCACCCGTTTGTTATTATGCTTACCGTTCCGCTTGGGTTAATGGGCGCCATGTTTGGGCTATGGAGTATGGGCTTAACACTTAACATATACAGTCAAATAGGGATTGTGATGCTCATTGGGTTAAGCGCTAAAAACGGTATACTGATTGTCGAATTTACCAATCAGTTACGTGATAAAGGGTTGGAATTTAGTGAAGCTATTTTGCAGGCCGCTACCCAGCGTTTACGTCCTATTATTATGACCTCACTGACCACAGTTATGAGCGCTGTGCCTTTGGTGTTGGCCTCAGGCCCTGGCTCAGAAAGCAGAATGGTTATTGGTGTGGTGGTATTTACCGGTGTAACAGTTGCCACCATACTGACTCTGTTTGTTGTACCTGCTGCTTATTATGCCTTAGCACGTAATACGCAATCACCAGAGTTTTTACAGCAAAAGCTGGATAAACAAGCAGCTGAAAAACCACTTAAAGAGATCTAACTCACTCTGAGCGTCGTAATTAGCTGTTACGGCGCTATTTTCTGGTGCATATAACCATACAATTGAGGAAGTACTTATGAGTTCGACCACACAGGTAGCAACACTAGGCGGCGGCTGTTTTTGGTGTATTGACGCGGCATTTAGGCGTGTTAGAGGGGTGCTCAGTGTATGTTCTGGTTACACAGGCGGGCACACTGATAACCCGACCTACAAAGCTATTTGCACAGGCAATAGCGGGCATGCCGAAGTGGTTAAGGTTGAATTTGACGCCAGCATTATCAGCTTTGAAACATTACTCGCGATGTTTTTCACTTTGCATGATGCTACCCAGTTAAACCGCCAAGGTAACGATATAGGCACTCAATACCGCAGCGTTGTGTATTACCATGATCAGCAACAACAATTACAAACACAGGCCGTTATTGCAGAGCTGCAGACTCATGTTAGCGAGCCTATAGTAACCGAGGTAAGCCCAGCAACCACTTTTTACCCTGCTGAAAGTTTTCACCAAGACTACTACAATGAAAACCCAGAACAAGGCTACTGTAGTATTTTAATTGCGCCTAAGTTGCACAAGTTTGAAACCGAATTTAGCGAATTTTTAAGTGAATAAAATGCTTTAAAGCGCTAACCAAATAGCCCAGCAATTTGCTGGGCTATTTGTTTTTCGGCAACTAAAAGTGATAATTAAAACTGGTAATTTGCCCCCACAAAGAAAGTTCTTCCTGCGCTGTTATAACCTAATAGCTCACCACTGGCAGCAAACCATGTTGCTGCAGTAAAATATTCTTTATCAGTAATATTTTCTATTCGAGCAGCTAACGATAAATTCTCAAGCAACTGGTAATTGGCTGCTAAATTAAATACCGTATAGCCAGCGAGTTCAGAATCATAATACGCAATTGATGGACGCGATGAGCGATATTGCATATCTAAACTGGCATCAAAATCGCCCCATGATTTAGCGAGTTGATAATTAAACGATTCAGAAGGTCTGCGTGGTAAATCTGTATTCGTCTTTTCATCTGTAGCATCTAAAAAACTAACATTAACAGAGTGTTCAAAGCCTAACGCTGAAAACTCAGCCGACAATTCTATCCCCTGCATAGATACTTTATCTATGTTAGTTGCAATATATTTACCTGAGTCTGCATCATAATTATTACTAATTAAATTATTGATACGGTTATCGAAAATAGCAATATCATAACGCCCCCATTGAGTTTCTAGGGTAACACCAAATTCATTGTTTAAGGCTTCCTCAGGCTTAATATTATTATTTGGCAGGTAGTATGGGCTGTTAGTTACAAACGCATTAATTAAAGACGGCGCCCTAAATGCAGTGCCATGATTTAAACGTACCGTTACATACTGATTCGCTTTATATCCAAGCCCAGTGCTGTAAGTATTTGCACGGCCGTGGAAGTCATAATCATCTGTTCTGATAACCGCATTTGCTAACCATTGTTGATGACTATAAAACGCGCCTATAAACAATGCGTTGTTATCGCGTTTTTCTTCTGATGACGTTGCTGATGAGTTTGATAAATCCTCAGACAAATAATTAAAACCACCAGATAAATCAAGCTCTTTCGTTAGGCTATAAAGCCCTCGGTATTCAAACTCAACACGCTCTGTGCTATACACTTGTTGCACATCGGTGCCAGTTTGGGTATTTTCTTCTTGCGATACACTCAATGAAGTACTTTGGGTATATATTTCTGAGGCTTTTTTCCAACCTAGCTTAGCGGTGTAATTTTCAAAGTCGTAAGCATCGTTACCCCATGCGTTGTCATACTGCGCTTCACCTTCACTGTACTGAGACTGTAAGCTCAACTCACCTAGTTCAGCCAGTTCATACGCTAAATTAAAGCCAATGTTTTTATTTTTGTAGCCATCATCATCGTGATCTTTGGTGTATTCAGCCACAGGGTCTTTGCCAGTAACATCAAAACCATCTGTCTCTTCGTAGCCTAGATTATAATTAAAGCTAAGCGCCTCTTTTACAAGCCCACCAGCAAGCTGATAATTACTGTAGCTATGGTTGCCTAAAGTAGCCGAAAGCGAGTTATTTGAGGCTTTACGGGTAATAATATTAATTACTCCGGCTACCGCATCAGAGCCATAAATAGCTGCTCTGGCACCTTTAATAACTTCAACACGCTCGATACTATTAACTGGAATATTCGTCAGCGATACACTACCTGAGCTTGCATCGCTCACTCTTACACCATCAACCAGTACTAAGGTATATTTAGCGCTGGCACCGCGAACAAATATATCTGCCTTTTGACCTAAACCGCCGTTACGGACAATATCAATCCCAGCTATGGTATTTAATATTGCAGGTAAGTCTCGGTAATTCGCTTTTTCAATATCAGCGCGGTCGATAACTGCCACACTTGCTAATACATCATTTATAGGTTGTTCAAATTTATTAGCAGTAACGGTTATTTTTTCAATGGTTTGTTCTGCAGATGCAGAAAAAGACAGCGCAGCCGAAATGGCCACACCCAATGCAGTTTTATTTATCATGATGTTCCCTATCTCTGCCCACCGCAAAGATGTTAGTAAGTAAGATTACATCAAGGCCGGTCTCCGGACTCAGTTACCATAATAAAATACAGCATAACTTTACCGTTGCGGGGGCAGTGTTGGGATTGACTTCATCAATGAAAACGCACCAACTTCCCGATTATCCTACTAAAAAAATCACACCTTTGAAGTGTTTAGCAAGCACCTTGAAAATAGGCTGCTATTGTTATCTGTTTACTTAAAAATGTCAACGGACGTCTAAACATCTACAAGTTGGGTTGCGAGGTTCGAGGTTCGAGGTTCGAGGTTCGGGGCTCGGGGTTCGGGATTCGGGATTCGGGGTTCGGGGTTCGGGGTTCGGGGTTCGGGGTTCGGGGTTCGGGGTTCGGGGTTCGGGGTTCGGGGTTCGGGGTTCGGGGTTCGGGGTTCGGGGTTCGGGGTTCGGTAATTATCATAGGTCCAAAAATAAAAAAGCCAAACAATATAACGTGTTTGGCTAAATACATGTTGCTTTGAACTAAGCGCCTGTAGCGCCTAGCTCGAAACAATAAATTAATCGCGGAAGTTTTTAAACTGAAATGGCTGACCTAAATCGGCAGTGCGCACAACTTGCATAGCAGCTTGTAAGTCATCTCGCTTTTTACCCGTTACGCGTACTTCTTCGCCTTGAATAGCCGCTTGCACTTTTACTTTAGAATCTTTAATGGCTTTTACTACTTTTTTAGCCATGTCTTTTTCGATGCCCTGCTTTAGTGCAACGTTACGAAAAACATTTTTACCTGCACGAGAAATCTCTTGAAGTTCTAGGCTCGCAACATCCATCCCACGCTTAGAAACTTTACCAGCTAAAATATCAAACAACTGCATAACCTGAGCATCTGCTTCAGCTTTTAATTTAATTGTTTTATCGTTTAATTCAATTGAGGCATCGACCCCTCTAAAATCAAATCGAGTCTCTAATTCACGATTGGCGTTATCAACCGCGTTTTGTGCTTCGTTCATTTCTACTTCAGATACAATATCAAATGAAGGCATGATGTTCTCCTAACTAGCTAATCTTAATTTTATGCGGCAATTATAACGTTAAAATGATAAATCTTTACACTTTTCTGCATCTTGTTCAGGTGCGATACTAATTTAGTTTGATATACTGAGGCTTCTTTTTTATACGATTTTAGGATTTTTTGTGACGAGGCGTGTTTACCAAGCTATTTTTTTGATTAGTATTGTCGCATTTACCTTCTTATTTGCTAAAGAGGTAAAAGGCGCTGCAAACTTATTTCCGCATGTAGATAAAGTGGCGCATTTTGGTATTTTCTTTTTACTTGCCATTATTATGGATAAAGCCTTTAAACTGCCTTTATATGCACAAATATTGCTGTTAGCCGGCTATGGTGCCGCAATGGAAATTATGCAAGATAGCCTCCCTTACAGACAAGCATCACTGGCCGATTTTGTTGCCGATTTTATTGGTGCAGCGAGCTATTTTTTAGCTAAAGCACTATTAACTCTGCGCACAAAGAAGCATTATGGCTAACATACTCGTTGTTGGTGATGGTGCTATAGGCTTGTTATTTAGCTATTTTTTAGCGAAACATCACACTGTTTACATCCTTACCAAAAAGGGCACAGTCAATACGCGCTTTTATAGCCGTGGTGATGCCCCTTCGGAAAAAATTAACGCTACTTTCATCTCACAACAGCAATTAGCTCAAGCTCCTGAATTTGAAATTGTTTTATTCACTGTTAAAGCGTTTGCAGTGCAACAAGCCTACGCCCAAGTAAAACCTTATCTAGGCAATAATACCCATATTGTACTAAGTCATAATGGCATGGGTAATGTTGAACAATTAAATGCACAGTTAACACAGCAGCAATCGTTGTACTTTTTAACCACCAGCATGGCTGGATTTAAGTCAAACCCTAATATTGTGCAGCATACTGGAAACGGGCAAAGTGTATTAGGGGGCTGTAATCAACTAGCTATTCAAAATCTTCAACAGTTTAGTGCGCAATTACACACTATTCCGCAATTAATTGTCAGCAACAATATTGAGCAACTTAGGTTTGAAAAGCTACTAGTTAATATTGCCATAAATCCATTAACCGCTCTGTACAATATAAAAAATGGCCAGTTGCGTGCGCCACAGTTCAATAGCTCAATTATTAATTTATTAACAGAGGCGTGCCATATTGCGACCGCGCTTAAACTTAATATTAAGCTTATCGATGCTCTCGAGCGCGCCTACAAGGTAATGAGTTTAACCGCAGAGAATTACTCATCTATGCATCAAGACGTTATGCACAATAGGCAAACTGAGATCATGGCAATTTGTGGTTATATTAGTGAGCAAGGCAAGCGACATAATATTGCGACCCCGTATAATGACGCTTTACTTGCTGAAATTCTGGTAAAAAAAAGCGCGGAATAAATCCGCGCTTTTAAAATATTTAGCCATTAACGACGATAGACTTTTACAGTGGTAAAGCCTTCTTCGTGAAGAATAAGCGCTTGTAACTGGCTCATTACCCCTTTTTGGCAATATAAGTAATAGTCTTTGCCTTTAGGTAAATCACCAAACTTAGTTGCTAAACGGAAAAACGGTAAATGAATAACTTCAATACCATCAATTTCAAGCGGTGCGGCATCTTCTTCTTCAGGTGAGCGAATATCAACAACAACCGCTCCTTCAGGTAACTCTGTAACTGACTCAGCCTCTTTAAGCTCTTGCTTAGCTTCAACATCAATATCGCGCACATCCATAACACGGGCGTTATCAATAACGGTATTTAATACATCAAAATCAAACTTCTCTTCTTCTGCTTTAATGACTTCAATTTTGGCTTTAACTGTCGGCTTTTTAGAGATCACACCACAGTATTCAGGCATCGTCTCAGCCATTTCTGCAGTGCCTATTTGGCGCGCTATATTGATGATCTCTTGCTTATCATGTTGAATAAGAGGACGTAAAATCAGCGTTTCGGTTACACGGTCAATAACACTTAAGTTAGCTAAGGTTTGGCTAGACACCTGACCTATACTTTCACCCGTTACCAAAGCTTGAATATTTAGTTTTTCAGCAACGGCACTACCCGCTCGCATCATCATACGTTTAAGCACAACACCCATTTGGCTGTTTTCAACGTTTTCTAAAATTTCCGCAACAACTGGTTCAAAATCAACAGTAATAAACTTAACTTTATGCGTAGAGCTGTATTGTTTCCATAGGTAGTAGCTCGCTTGCTTAACCCCAATTTCATGGGCAGCACCACCTAAGTTAAAGAATAAAAAGTGTGTACGAGCGCCTTTACGGATCATCTGGTAACTGGCAACGCCAGAATCAAACCCACCAGACATAAGCGATAATACATCGTCTTGTGTTGGCAGAGGAAAGCCCGCCATTCCTAAATGGGTTTGCGTCACTATGTAAGCTTTTTCGTCTTTAATTTCTAAACGAATTGTTACCTCAGGGCGGCTTAGCTTTACTCGCGCACCTTCAACGTGTTGATTAAGCCCGCCACCAACGTAGCGCTCTAATTCAGTTGAAGTAAAATCATGTTGACCTATGCGCTTAGCACGTACACAAAAGGTTTTACCAATAATAGTGTGGCCAACTAACGCAATGGTTTTTTGATAGATGTCATCAAGAGTTTTAAAGTCTGTTTCGGTCACTTCAATAAACTGTACGATGCCAGGAATGCGCTGCAAGCTATCAATAAAATCAAGGCGAGTTTGAGCATCATCTAGTTTTGTAACAACTGAAATATTATCCCAGTTATTACGTACTTGTACTTTTTCGTCAACACGACGCAATACAATTTTAATGTTATTTTCTAACACTTTGGTAAAGCGTTTACGGACTGAACGGCTTTTAATGGCTATTTCAGGGTGAAGTTTGACGATAAATTTAAGCATAGTTTAACTCTTAGACTGCGGGAATTCGCGCACCCAGGTATTGGGCGCGGCGGATTATAGCAAAAAATTTAACGCCTAGGAACTAACCAACTCAACAGGCTTAAGGATTCTGGGGGGCAGCATTTGCTAAAAGTGCGTACTTGTCTCTTAACTGATTAATTTTATTTGCGCTTTTTTCTGTACTGTACGCCTTAAATAAAGTCAGTACTTTTACAATACCAGGGTATATATCTTGCTCAACCAGCACACCACT
Source organism: Pseudoalteromonas sp. DL-6 (assembly GCF_004328665.1). Lineage (NCBI taxonomy): Bacteria > Pseudomonadati > Pseudomonadota > Gammaproteobacteria > Alteromonadales > Pseudoalteromonadaceae > Pseudoalteromonas > Pseudoalteromonas sp. DL-6. The sequence goes on along the minus strand of NZ_CP019770.1, from coordinate 847,309 downwards.
TAGTCTTCTTGCTTTCATATAGGGTGTCCAAAAGCTAACCGTTAATTTTAGCGTATGAGCAAGTTCAATGGCATCTTGTTCATCAATGGCAATAATTTCACTGTCACGCAAGGCCAAAATAATGTTGCGCACTTGCTCAAGTAGCTCCTGCTGAAAATCAATGTAACCTTGTTTTAAATGGCTATCGCGAGCGAGAATATCGCCGAGGTTGTCGTAAAAAAAGTGGTAGCGCCACATTAATTCAAACAGCGAATCTAAGTAAGGGCCGAGATGTTCAAAAGCATCATCACCTTTATTGACTGGCTTAAAGTGAGTACTTAAATGGTCACGATAAAGTGCAAATATGTGGCGAATAATGTCTTCTTTATTTTTAAAGTGGTAGTACAGATTACCCGGACTCATGCCTAAACTCGATGCAATATGATTAGTTGATATTGCTCTTTCACCATGTTCATTAAACAATGAAATACTGGTTTGAATTATTTTATCCTTGGTATTCATATACTCATTACTCAATTTTCGAAAATACGATGCTGCATTAAAACAATCCACTAGTATAAACAAATAGTCAGCGTTAAAACAATCAAGGCATGAAGTTCTTCACAATTTACTTACAAGGCTGCTTTGCACACTAAACACTGCTACACTACGGCTAAAAATAATAACACAGTAAATATTATGAAAGTGACCGCAATCTACCCAGGCACATTTGACCCTCTTACCAACGGCCACACTGATTTAATTCAGCGTGCGGCTAAGATGTTTGATACCGTTATTGTTGCTATTGCTCATAACCCAAGTAAAAAACCGTGTTTTACTTTAGAAGAACGCGTTGATTTAGCGAATGAAATTTTAAGCCATTTAGATAATGTAAAGGTCATTGGCTTTTCAGGGCTGCTAGCTGATCTGGCTCGCGACCATAATGCAAATGTACTGATCAGAGGCATAAGAGCGGTTTCTGATTTTGATTATGAATTTCAGCTCGCAAATATGAACCGCCGTTTAAACCCTGATTTAGAAAGTGTATTTTTAACACCTGCTGAGCGTAATACTTTTATATCATCAACCTTGGTAAAAGAAGTTGCGCGCCATAACGGGGATGTGAGTGAGTTTGTTGACACCATAGTAATGAAAGCCCTGCAATCTAGGCTGGGGAAAACCAAGCATTAAACACAACACCTAGCGTATCATTACATTGCGCTAGGTAGCTTCGCTCTTGCTAGAAACAGAACGTTCTTAAGCCTCACTAAGCCCAAAAAATCTTTATTGATAAATAGTGCCAAGGCCATTATAAAATCAAAGAGAATAACGCCAAACCCGTATACAGCCCAAAACCACCAGTAATCAATGTTCCCTTTAACTTGAACATCATAATGCATCCCCAAAAATAAACAGGTATTAACTCCCAACCCCAGAATTAAGTAATAAAAAGCAATAGGCGTGTTTTGCAACGTTATTTTTCGCCACAAAAAAAGTATCAAAATAGTTGTGAGATCAAATATGAAATAATCTTTATACGTAGAAGTTTCGAGGCTTAAAAATGCACTTAGAAAATAAGAGATCATCATTATTAATGAAATATGCAGTAAACTTTTATCTTGTTTATTAATGCTCGAAGAAAGGTTAAATAGAAAAGCGATTAAAAATAACCACAATATAAAATTACCTAAATTCTCGCCAACTTTAACAAGCAGCCATAATAGATCAGTCATTATAGGCTTTTAAACTCAGTGCGTGATCTAAATAAACGACCTTTAAGTTTCATTAGCCCTAAAAAGTCTTTATTGATAAATAAAATGGCTATCATCATAAAATCCATAAGATTAATTCCCAAAGAATAAAATGACCAGAACCACCATGGTGAGCTGTTACTAAAAACAAGTACATCTAGATGCATGCCAAAAAATAACAGTGAGTTTATGCTTAGCCCTAATAATAGATAAGAAGATATGATGTTTTTATTTAAGAAGTTACTTGCAATCAAAATAGCCAAAATAGTCATTAGATCAAAAAGTAATAGTTGCATGTAAGAAATATTTTGAATATCAATAAACAAGCTTGAAGAATATGAAACTGACATAATTAGCGACAGCCATAAGGCCTCTTTTTTGGGTTTATTTATACTCGTTACTAATGAGTATAAAAAAGCCATTAAAAAACCCCATTGAACAAATGCGCCTAGGTAAAGAGATACATATGGGTTGAGCAAAAAATTATCCATTTGAAGCATTATTTCGAATAGCTAAATTAAGTTGCTTTTTTACCTGTCGTTTTTTTAAGATACTTGTATTTATTACCAAAGAAATAATCATTAATACATCAATAAAGTTTACTCCTAAAGAGTAAACACTCCAAAGCCACCATTCATCAATATTATCACGTACAAATAGGTCATAATAAATGAAAAATGTTAGCAGACTATTTATTAGTAGGCCTGAGATAATATAATAGCTAGCGAGGGGAGCTTTAAGGCAGAAATTCAATAAAATGAGAATAATAGAAATGGTTATATAATCGAAGAGGATCCAATCTAAATATACATTTTCTAATATCGGAAAAAAATCACTACAAAAGTAAGAGAAAAACATAATAGCGGCTAAGTATGTTAACGACTTGTCTGCCTTATTTATACTCGAAACAAGTGAGTATAAAAACGCCATTAAAAAATCCCATTGAGTGAAGGCACTTACGTAATCAACCATGCTGTAATCGATATACAACTTAGTTACAATCCCTTGCTATTTTTGGTCTTTGAAATGACGATAGTATTTTATTTTTAAACTTATGTAATCCTAAGAAATCTCTATCAACAATTAATACAACTATCATAATGAAGTCTACAAGATTAACTGTATATGTATAAGCATCCCACAAAAACCATGGTTCTTTGTTTTTTAATATATAGATATCTAAATACATGCAAAGAAAAAGGATTGAATTTATTGATAGACCAATAATTAAATATATAAAAGATGGGGTTGTTTTCTTTATAATTTTATAGATACATGCAAGGGCGATGATCGTGACAATATCATACATGGCCCAATCAAGATAAATTGAATCTTTCATCGATAGCCACGTATAAAAATAATCAGAAAGGGTATAAGATGCCATCATGATAAATGAACTGAGTAAGAGAGTTGTTCCCCTTTTTACATCTAATGAATATACAAATACATTAAAAAAGAAAGTCATTAGAAATCCCCACATCGTAAAAGCAGACAGTGAGAACAACCCAAAAAGCTCAGTTAGAATCATTTAAAACCTTTATAATTATTTAGGTTTCCATGTTGGTATAACAGTACCACCACCTCGCTGTAAATCCGCAGTAGCAGCCGTCATCGCCTCTTTAGAAAAGCTTACTGTATCAGATTGTAGGGTTTTAGGGCTAGCAGTTTGTTCCATTGCAGGCTTTAATTGTTGCGTTTTATTGTATGCTTGCATTTGAACTTGGCTGTTCGCTGAAATTTGCATGTGATTAATCCTTTTGAGTGTTAAATTTATTATTGGCGCAAATTTAAATCACACCATCTGAAGCAGTTACTAAATAACTGCAGTAACGTATTGCCTACGTTGATTAATTGACTCAACAACACGTTACAGAATAATAAAAGCAAACGATATGCCAACTTTAAATTAATAGTATGTTAATTTAAAAATTATTTTATTTTACTCAAAAAAAAACGCACCGGGGTCACCGTGCGTTTTTTATCCTAGGGATTGCTTAAGCCACGTTTTTACAGGGGATCTCCATGCTATTACTTGGCTTTAACATATATTCCATTGCGACTTCATCACAGTTTTCTTTACGTAAACATAACTCACAATCTTTCATCACTTTTTCAGGTAGGCTCTCTTTACTACAGAAACTAAACCGCTGATTTTCGAAAAAGTCAGGAACACGAGTCAGAACGATGACACGATTGAGTGCCAATTTTTTGGCTTTTACCAACAAATGCTCGACCAGTTCCCGTCCCTGCCCTGTTACTGCGCTTTTAGGATCAATGCCTAATGAACGTATTTCAGCTAATCCTGTGTCGTAAATATAAAGTGAAGCACAACCCGATACCTGACCGTTTATCTCAGTTACGGCAAACTCATTAATTGAGTGCACCATATCACTTTTAGCACGCGGTAAGTTTTCGCCGACTGTAGCCCAGTGCTGTACGAGTTTAGCAATCGCTTCCACGTCATCTAAATTGGCATCACGAACCGTTATTTGCTGTTTTTTTTTCGCGTCTTTCACCGCTTTGCTTACTTGCTCTAATGATGTACCGCCAAGCGCTTGGCGTGCTTTTATACAGGCATCAATTTCAAGTACCGGATAGACATCATCCTCAAATACTGGGTTTACTGATTTATACTGCTCTAGAGAAAGTTGCTCTAACGTTTTATCTTCACTAATGGCTAGTTGCACCAATACCCCTACAATATGGTGCCCTTCTCTAAACGGAACACCTTTAGCCACTAAGTAATCAGCCAGTTCGGTTGCATTTGCGTGGCCACCTTTTGCCGCTGCAAGTGTTTTATCTGCTTTAACTTTAATGCCTTTAATACACGCTTGTGCCATATGAATACACGCAAGCCACGTTGGCATGGCATCAAAAATGCCTTCTTTGTCTTCTTGCATATCTTTGTTGTAAGCAAGTGGCAGTGCTTTTAAGGTCATCATCATTGCGCTAAACGCACCAAACACCCGCCCTGTTTTACCACGAATTAGCTCTAATGCATCTGGGTTTTTTTTCTGTGGCATTAAAGATGAACCCGAGGTCACATTATCCGCTAGTTCAATAAAGCCAGCTTCTCCCGAGTTATAAAAAATCAGGTCCTCAGACATCCGCGATAAATGGATCATAGAAATAGACGCACAGCTTAATAGCTCAACCACAAAGTCACGATCAGACACGCCATCTAAACTATTTTTAGTCGCACCGGTAAAGCCTAACCCTTGTGCAAGTGCATGACGATCAATTGGGTATGCAGTGCCAGCAAGTGCACCACTGCCAAGTGGGCAGTAGTTCATTCTTGCTTGGGCATCTTGTAATCGGCTTTCATCACGCTCAAGCATTTCTACATAAGCCATACACCAATGACTAAACAGTACGGGCTGTGCACGCTGTAAGTGCGTATAACCTGGCAGTATTGTGCCAAGCTCACGTTCAGCCAAACTAATAAATTCAGCTTTTAATTGTGCAATTGCTTTTAAAATATGATCAGCAGTATCGCGGCACCATAACCTAAAGTCGGTAGCAACTTGATCGTTACGGCTTCGACCTGTGTGTAATTTTTTAGCTAAATCACCCACTTTTTCAATTAGCGCAGCTTCAACATGAGAATGAATATCCTCAGCACCTGAGGTGGCAACCGCATGTGGATCTGCTTTTACTTCTTCAAGTAACTCATAAAGTGCCGATACCAGTTTTTTGTGCTCGTCGTTAGATAACACATTCACTTGTTCAAGTGCACCAGCCCATGCAACAGAGCCAATGATATCTTGCTCTGCTAATTGATAATCGAAGGGAAGTGAATCGTTAAACTGTTTAAACGCTTCATCTGGACCCGTAGAAAAACGTCCGCCCCATAATGCCATGAAATCTCTCCAAACCCGATAATAGCCCCTTAATTCCAAGGGGCATAAAAAGTTACTTTTTAGCTAGTGCTGAAATTCTGCTTGATAGCGAGAATAAACGAATAAAGCCTTCTGCGTGCGATTGGTCATAAACATCGTCTTCACCAAAGGTAGCAAAATCTTCGCTATATAAACTGTTAGGTGATTTTTTCTGAACCGCAGTGACTTGGCCTTTATAAAGCTTAAGTACCACTTCGCCCGTTGCTAGTGTAGACAGCGCTTCTGCACCGGCTAAAATAGAATCTTTTAGCGGCGTAAACCAACGACCGTCGTAAACTAAGTGTGAAAATTCACCACCGAGTACTTCTTTCCATTTACGGCTCGCTTTATCAAGTACTAACTCATCAATTGCTTGAAGCGCTGCCATGATCACAGTACCGCCTGGCGTTTCATAACAACCACGCGATTTCATACCCACTAAACGGTTTTCTACAATATCAACACGACCAACACCATGTGGTGATGCAATGTCGTTTAATTTAACTAAACAATCATAAGGTTTAAGCTCTTCGCCATTTACAGCAACCACTTCACCTTCAACAACCGATAAAGTGACGTGTTCAGCTTTATCTGGGGCTTGCTCTGGAGAGTTAGTCCAGGTCCATACTTGCTCACTTGGTTCACACCATGGGTCCTCAAGCTCGCCGCCTTCGTGTGAAATATGCCATGCGTTAGCATCACGACTGTAAATTTTAGTTGCTGACGCAGAACATGGAATGTCACGTTCAGCTAGGTAATCAAGCAATGATTCACGGCTTGATAAATCCCACTCACGCCATGGCGCAATCACTTTTAAATCAGGTGCGAGTGCGGCAAAACATGACTCAAAACGTACTTGGTCGTTACCTTTACCCGTACAGCCATGAGAAAGTGCATCGGCACCTACTTTACGTGCAATTTCAACTTGCGCTTTAGCAATGATTGGACGCGCCATAGAAGTACCAAGTAAATAAGTCCCTTCATATATAGAACCCGTTTTAAGCGTTGGGTAAATATAATCGCTTACCATCTCATCTTTTAAATCAACCACGTAACACTCAGATGCACCAGACGCTATAGCTTTAGCTTCCACGCCTTCAAGTTCTTCAGCACCTTGGCCAACATCGGCAACAAAAGCAATCACTTCACAGCCGTAGTTCTCTTTTAACCATGGCACGATAGCCGATGTATCAAGACCACCTGAATAGGCTAAAACGACTTTTTTAATTGAACTCATAGGTGTTCCTTAACAAAATTTGGATTTAACAATGTAACTAATAGCGCATTTTGCGCATGCATGCGGTTTTCTGCTTGCTGTATAATTTTTGATGCAGGGCCATCCATTACCTCAGAGGTAATTTCAAACTCACGGTGTGCCGGTTGGCAATGTAATACCGTAGTTGCACCGGTTTTTTCTAACAATGCCTGATTTAATTGATAAGGCATGTATTTTTCTTTTACTTGCTCAAGGGGAGTTGTATCCCCCATAGATACCCAAGTATCGGCGTAAACAACATTAGCACCTACTGCAGCCTCAACCCTGTCACTTACCATGACAGAAGCGCCATTCATCGCTGCTATTTGCTCTGCTTTTTTAAGCACTTGCGAATCAGGTGAACACCCTTTTGGTGTTACTGCGACAAAGTCGGTTCCTAAAGTAGCGGCTAACAGCATCAATGAGTGCGTTACATTATTGCCCTCACCTAAGTAGGCAAGCTTTAACTGGCTAACATCACCGTGTACTTCTTGTAGCGTTAAAAAATCAGCTAATGCTTGGCATGGGTGATATAAATCACACAAACTATTAATCACAGGAACGGATGAATACTCACCGAGTGTCGTTAATGTACTGTGCTGATTAACCCGCGCAACAATCCCATCGGCCCAAGTCGAAATATTTAAGGCAAAATCTTTTATTGATTCGCGAGCACCCATTGCACCATTTTGTTGGTCAAGGTAAACCGCATGGCCCCCTAAACGGTTTATACCAATATCAAATGAAAGGCGTGTACGTAAACTTTGCTTTTCAAACAAAGTAACCACTGACTTACCAGCTAGTACTTGGCTATATTTACTCGGGCTTTCTTTAATATCTTGCGCTAATTTTAATAAATTTAGTGCGCCTTGTTGGTCTAATTCTAGACCCGTTAAAAAATCTTTAAACATGTTCAACCTATGGTGTTACTTTAGTTCCGACATGCTCGCCTTGCAGCAAAGCAGTTAAGTTTTCTGGCTTTTGCCAGCTGGAAATGTACACACCGCGTCGTAAATGTTGGGCAGCGTGAAGACTGGTCTTAACTTTGACCTCCATCCCGCCCAAAATTACTCCCTCTGCAATTAAAGTATCAATGTGTTTTGTGTCAAGTTGATGTAAAGGCTGCTTATTGGCATCAAGTACCGCCTCTACGTCTGTCATAAAAATAAGTTCTGCATTTAAATTATTAGCTATTGCGGCTGCTGCTTCATCAGCATTAACGTTGTATAACAAGCCCAGCTCATCAAAGCCGATAGAGCTGATGATTGGTAACCGGCCAGCACTGAGTAAATCATTAATAATAGAATCTGCATTGTTGTGACATTGACCTACTTGACCCAATGCTTTTAATTTTTGCGAGGCGGTGATCCCTGCTTCATATAAACTTAATCCCACCGGCTTATGACCAACACTAATTGCTTGCGCCATGAGTTGTTTATTTGCCGCACCCGCAAGGGCCCCAACAATATAAGGCATCTGTTCTTTAGGGCTAATACGCAAACCTTGGTGTTTAGCACTGGCAAAACCAGCCTCTTTTAACCAGCTATCAACTAATGAACCACCACCATGCACAATCACAAACTGTGCATCATCTTGCTCGTCGAGTATTTCAAATAATGCTTTAGCGGCATTTTCAGTATTGAGTACTGCACCACCGAGTTTAATAACCCACGTTTTACTGCTCATCTAAACGCTCCTATTAGACCTGTAGTGTGGGGAAGCCCCATTGATAAATTAATACATTGCAAAGCCTGACCAGCTGCCCCTTTTAATAAGTTGTCAATTGCTGCCATTACTATTAACTGTGAGCCTTGCTGCTGCCACGCAATATCTACATAAGGTTGTTTGGCCACCCCTTTAATCGAAGGAATTTTGCTGCCAAGCAAACGAATTAATGGCTCATCAGCCAATACTTGATAAGCTTTAGCTACTTGCTCACTGGTCACACCCGGCTTTAATTGCACATAAATAGTTTCTAAAATACCGCGCGGAAAATTACCTAAATGAGGAGTAAATAACACCTCATGACCTAGATGCTGTTGTATTTCAGGCCCGTGACGGTGGTTAAACAAACCATAGGGTGCAAGTGATATCTCACAAAAATGAGTCCCTAGGCTGGCTTTACGCCCTGCGCCCGTTACGCCAGAAACCGCATTAATAATAATTTTTTCATCACTCAACAAACACGCTTGCTGAAGAGGTTTTAATGCATTTAATGCAGCCGTTGGATAGCAGCCAGCAACAGCAATTAGCTGAGCATCAGTAATGGCTTTACTATTCCATTCAGCAAGACCATATGCCGCTTGATTGAGTAGTTCTGGATGTTGGTGTTCAAAGCCATAATAAGTAAGGTAATCATCATTACTTTCAAGACGATAGCCACCGGAAAGGTCAAATACCTTTTTACCCATCGCTAAAAACTGAGGCGCTAAATCCACACTTACTTTATGATCGGTGCACAGACAAACGTAATCTGCTGAATGAGTGATATCAGCAAGTGCATGTTCATTTAATGGCTGCAGAGGTAAATCAAGTAATCCTAAATGCTCAGGATACAATTCACTAAGCAATTTATGTTTATCTAAACTTTGCGCTGATACATAACAACCAGTTAGCGAAAGAGTTGGATGTTTTGCTACTAAGCTAGCCAGTTCTGCGCCGCTGTAACCGCTGGCACCTATAATTACTACGTTCATTATTTACTCTTTATCTAAAATTAGTGACCACATTCCATGTTGTTTGTTTACACTAGGGTATAACCCAGCCAAACAGATTAAATTTATGAGTGATAACTATCGTCGTATTATTTTCATGGCGTAACTTTAATATATTTATGCTTAAAAAGTGAATTGATATTCATCATAAATACTTTTATATTGTTATGCAATTAAAATGAATACTTATTTTGGAATTTTTTATGTCTCTGCCGTCATTTATTTCGATGTACCAGCAATTGATTGCTGCCCCCTCTATCAGTGCCATTGAAGATCATTTATGTATGAGTAATAAAAGTGTCATTGAATTGCTAGCGCAATGGTGTGAAAGCTTAGGTTTTAACTGTGAAATAATAGAGTTAGAAGGCAACAAGGGTCGCTACAACTTATTAGCAAAACGCGGTCAAGGTGACGGCGGTTTAATGCTGGCAGGGCACACTGATACAGTGCCATTTGATGATAGTCGTTGGAATCAAAACCCATTTAAATTAACCGAGCTCGATAATAAATTATATGGCTTAGGTAGTATTGATATGAAAGGTTTTTTTGCTTTTGTATTGCAGGCTATTAGTGAGCTTGATGAAAAGCAACAAACACAACCAATTTTAATATTAGCCACCGCAGACGAAGAGACCACTATGGCTGGTGCACAACAAATTTGTAAGCACCCAAATTTAAAACCAAGTCGCTGTATTATTGGTGAGCCTACTGATATGACGCCAGTATTTACTCATAAAGGTCATATGACTTCAGCGATAAGAGTCGTTGGCCGTTCAGGACATAGCTCAGATCCCGAACGGGGTCTTAACGCCATCGAAGTGATGCATAAAGTGATTACAAAATTGCTAATCTTAAAAGAACAACTTAAGAATAAATATTCAATAAATCACTTTGAAATTCCTTACCCAACGCTCAATTTAGGCAATATTCATGGGGGCGATAATGCTAATAGAATTTGCGGTTGCTGTGAAATGCACATTGATATGCGCCCTCTACCTGGCTTAAGTGTACAAGAGCTGCAAGCATTGCTGCTTGATGCAACCTTCGATATAAACCAGCAATACCCTAATTCGGTTAGTGTGATTGATTTACATGAGCCAATTCCAGCATTTACAGGAAGCACCGACAGCGCTTTAGTTAAACTAGCCGAAAATATAGCAGGGCAAAAAGCGGTGGCTGTTAATTACTGTACTGAGGCACCATTTATACAACAACTGGGCTGTGAAACCATCGTCATGGGACCGGGTTCAATTAACCAAGCGCATCAGCCCGATGAATATTTAGCGATGGAAAAAATCAAGCCTTCGCAACAAATTATCAGCAACCTCATAAAGGCGAGTTGCTTTTAATCAGTAACAAAAAAGACGCTTAATCGCGTCTTTTTTTATAGCATTTATATTTAACCTGAACTCTGAATAATAAATCTATCTCAAGCAGCTATTTTCAGCGCTAACTGCGTTGAATTTACTTGCAATAGGCTAGCTATTGACGCGTAAGTTCGCCTTGTTTTCACTGAAAATCTCTGGCTAGTGAAAATAAACATAAACATCATTTTTTGACTCAATATGTTAGTAAATCTCTTAACCAGAGTTCAGGTTAGTTACATATATTTTCGTAAATATTTTTTAAATACCGGATCTGTTTGTGCCAACTCTTTCTGCTCTTCTAATATCTCTTTTAAAATAGCACCTGATGTAAGCGGGTTCGCAAGCACCACTCTAAAAACCACAGTTGGTTGATTATCATATTGAATTGGCGTTAAACGTGTACGCGATACAAATGAGCGACCTGATTCACGTTGCCGTTTTTGCATACTAGCAGTAAAACGATTAAGCGCGGCAAAAATATCTAAACGGGTTTGTGCATCTGCCTGTGCTATCGCATTTTTAATTTGCTTAGGGACATAACGATAAGTTAATAAGCACAACTCAGGTTCAGATATTAATTCAAAATCTTCATCTGCTTTTATCAAATCAGCAAAGTAACGGGCTTTTTTAATACTGCGATCGATAAGCATTTCATAGCCTTTACGACCAATAACACGTAAGCAAGCATGCACTAACATCGCCATTCCAGGGCGACTCCCCTCAAGTGTATGGCTGCCTAGGTCTTTAGAGCCTTTACGTAAAATATATTCAGCATGATGTTCTATGGCATCGGTAGCAGCAGGATCTTTAAACAACACCAAACCAGCCCCCATCGGCACATACATTTGTTTATGTGCATCAATGGTAATTGAATCTGCTTGCTCAATCCCTTTTAATAAATGCCTATGGGTATTAGACAGTAAAGTAGCTCCGCCCCATGCTGCATCAACATGAAAGTGGCAATTAATTTCGTGTGCTAAATTAGCCATGTCTTCAAGTGGGTCAATATTACCGGTTTCTGTCGTCCCGGCTACACCAATAATTGCCATCACTTTAATGCCTTGCGCTTCAAGCTCTAGCGCTTTTTCACGCATAGCATCTACATCAACTTTATTATCAGCCGATGTTTTAATACCAATTAAATTCTCACGGCCAATGCCTAATAAATCTACCGATTTGCCTAACGAGTAGTGACCTCGTTCAGAAATTAAAACTGCCAGCCCTTTGTAACCATAATGAAGCATTCCCGCCACTAAACCCTGCGCAGCAATGCCTTTAAAGTTGCCATCTGCTTTTAATAAGCGGTTGCGGGCAATCCAAAGCGCAGTAATGTTAGCCACGGTGCCGCCAGAGCAAAATGCTCCTAAAGAGGTTTTTGCACTGTGCATCCATTTAGAATAAAAGCCATCATTTTGCCCATAAGCTAAATGATGCATCATTCCTAAAACTTGACGTTCTAATGGAGTAAACGCTTTTGAGGTTTCTATTTTTACAAGGTTTTGATTTAGCCCAACCATTAATTTCGATAATGGCAGTAAAAAGTGTGGCAGAGCAGATGTCATGTGACCAATAAAGCTTGGCGCTGCGGTATGTACAGAATGAGCAACCAGCTGTTCCATAATATCTTGGGCATAGCAAGACACAAACGTTGGCTCTTCAGGGATAGCCGCCGATTGAAAATCTTTTTCTATTTCATGTAATGGTTTTTCAATTGCCGCGATATTTTCGTTTAAGAAACCTGCTAAATTACTCGAAATTTCAAGCTCTATTTTGCTCAAAGTTGAGTCAGGGGCCTCTGGAACGGTAAATATCCGTTTGAGGCTTTCTTTAGAGGCGACGGCACAACGCTTTTGATCCATCTTCATACCTAGTGTGTGACTAAAACACCTGTTAGTTTGTAAAACACGCTAATTTAAGGTGTTTTTAAGCAACGGCATTTCTAAAAAATTGCGCTAACTTTACTGCAATATGACAAAAATGTCTCGTTTTAAGCCATAAAAGACAATACAAAATAGATAACATCTCACTATTTTTTATATTTAGTACAAAGGGTAATTAAAATATTGGGCATTTATAATTTTTAAGTATAATAAATCTAACAAACAATAAGGATGTTACATGCTAAAAGGAAATCTAAAATTAACACGGTTGGCGCTCGGTACCGTCTTTTTTTTAGTCAGCTTAATAAGTTACAGTTACTACACCTACACCACTATCAATAATGATGTGATACGCAGTATTGATAATCGCCTGTTAAATGCCGCCACCAGCGTAAAGTATATTTTAGGTAGTGATTATCACGATAAAATAGCGCAAGAAATCAGTTTTTCAAGCTATCAAAATAAAGCCGACCAACTTTCGGCATTAGCCAACGATTTAAATATAGATTATTTATATTCAATGGTACTGATTGATGAAAACGTTTACTTTACTGCCTCTAGCTACACCCAAGATGATCAAAATAACGGTAAGGTTACTCAGTTTTTAGATCTATACCCTGAAGCCACGCCAATCACTACGGCTGCATTTTTATCAACGGCCCCTATTTTTGAAACTTCAACAGCGCATCGCGGTCATTCTAAAACAGTGTATATTCCCCATCTGGCAAAAAATGGCAGAACTTATATTACGGCTGCAGATATTAGCGTTGATAAAATTAGCAGTGCGTTGAACACAGAGTTGTATCAATCTGTGTTTCATTTTGGCTGCGTAATTATTATTTTATTAATAGTGTATATTTTTTATTATTATGGGGTACGTCGTTCATTAATGAGGGACCATGCAAGCGGATTTGCAAATCATATCGCTTTAGAAAAACGACTGAAAAAAAGTAATGAGCATCATTTGCAAATTGCGATTATTTTAGTGAACGAAATTGATAATATCAGTCGTTTTTTTGGCACAAAAACAGCCGATGAAGTGATGAAAAAGCTGCTTATTCACTTTAAGCAGCAAGTGCGTTTGCACGCACGTATTTATCGTATTGCAACTAATAAACTCGCTATTTTGACTGATAAAGAAACTCCCTCTGATGAGCTATACAGTATCATTCAATCGCATAATAAAAATATACCGTTTTTAAATCAGCCGTTCATTTATATTACCCTTAACGCCGGTGTGGCAAGAGGTAATAAATCATTACTACTTAAAAATGCTCATATTGCGTTACTGCAATCAAAGCAAGGCGATCAGCGCATAGTTAACTATTGTGAGGCAATTAACGACGCTAAATCTCTATATTTATATAATGTTGAAATAGCCAAAGAGATTCGCGAAGCATTTGATGCTCACCGTGTTGTTCCTTACTTTCAACCGGTTATTAATACGCATACCGATGAAATTATTAGGTATGACTGCTCACCGAGGATAGTCACCTCACAAGGGGAGATTTTAACCCCTGATATCTTTACGAATGCGGTAAATAGACTGCGTATGAATGGCATGTTAACCCGCACCCTATTTACTCAATGTGTCTCGCGTTTTCGTAAATCGGCAATTTGTTGGGAGTTAACGCTGTGCGCTGAAAATATTGCAGATCCCACTATTTATGATCATATTGCCTATGAGCTTCATCGCTACCCAAATCCTGAAAATATTACTATTTCAATTTTGGAGTCGCAGGTTATTTCACATTATTACGAAATAAAATCATTTATTGCGATGGTAAAAAGTAAAGGGGCAAAGGTGGTGATGCACTGTTGGGGGAATGAGTTTATTAATACCCTTAATACATTAAAGGTTGAGGTTGATGGCATTAAACTCGATGGTGCAATCACTAAGCAGCTAGTAAACGATGCAAACACGTCGCTATTTATAGCCTATATCGCTGATATAGCCCGGCAACTTGGACTTGAATTGGTTGTTGAAGCGGTAGAAAATAATACGGTTGCAGAGTTACTCAACCAACTAAATGTGACGCTGATGCAAGGTAGTTACCTTGGCAAACCAACGCCACATGTGACTCACTTTAAAAAGCAATGAGTTAACTATTGAGATTGATGATTAAGCGGTGACTTTGCTGGCCACTGGCCCAGTACTTTCGCTCAAAAGGTGTAATTGCTTCGTCTGATTCAAACAATTCGGTTTCACATGGATGGCCTGCTAATTCGAGCGCTCTGGCAAACTCTTTAACATAGATATCCCAATTACTTCGCACTTCAAGTAAACCACCTAGCTTTACAATAAACGGGAAGATAGCCGCCCCATGCCAGCGCCGTTGAATGTGCTTAGACTTAGGCCACGGGTTAGGGTAAAGCAAATAGTGATGGCTAGGCTGCCAATTAGCAGCCACCGCTAAACGCCAAAAGTCATTTAAGTCAGCTTGCACCAAAATGTATTGACCACTCTCAGTTTGTTTATACTCAACATCGTGCTTATCAAGTCGATGAGATGACTTGTCAATGCCTACCACTAACGCTTCAGGATGACCTTTCGCTAAATTAGCAGTGCTTTCACCAACCCCACAACAGGAGTCTAGGATAAGCGATCCATCAAAAGCTTGCACCTTAGCATTAACTTCATCAAATGCGGTTTGAGTATGCGCTGCAATTGGCTTTTTAAACTCGGCTTGTAAGTGTTTATTAACTATTTCATCAAGCTTTTCGTGAAGTCCCGCTTGATTAGATACAATACTACGTGAATTTGCATCGCTCATTAGTGTCTTAGCCCCACACCTTTTTTAATTAGCGTCAGTGCTAAAGTAAATAATACGCTGATAAACACCAACAAAACCGCAATCGCAACTGTTAAATCAACATCAGAAACACCTAAAAATCCGTATCTGAATGCGTTAACCATATAAATAATTGGGTTTATTTGCGATACCATCTGCCAAAAATCAGGCAGTAGAGTGATTGAATAAAATACCCCACCCAAATAAGTTAGGGGAGTTAAAATAAAGGTCGGAATAATACTTATGTCATCAAAGCTGTTTGCATAAATAGCGTTGATTAACCCGCCTAAAGCAAACACCGCCGAGGTAAGAATAACAGTGGCTATAATCACAAAAATATTATGTATTTGTATATCAACAAAAAATAAAGAAACACACGTTACAATAAAGCCCACCATAATGCCTCGTGTCATGCCTCCCCCCATATACCCCAATACAATGATGTAATTAGGCACAGGTGCAACCAATAACTCTTCAATACTTTTTTGAAACTTAGTTGAGTAGAAACTTGAAGCCACATTCGAGTAAGAGTTTGTTATGACTGACATCATAATAAGGCCAGGAACAATAAACTCCATATAACTAAAGCCGCCCATATCACCAATACGCGAACCTATTAAGTTACCAAAAATAACAAAATATAAACTCATAGTAATCGCTGGCGGCACTAAGGTTTGCACCCAAATACGCAAAAAGCGAATACACTCTTTAATCCAAATACTTTTTAAGGCTACACCATATTTAAACATTTATTCGCCCCGCCCTTGCTCTAATAAACCTACAAATAACTCTTCTAATCGATTCGCTTTATTACGCATGCTTAGCACAGTATTACCTTGTTCGGTTAACGCGCTAAATACAGCATTAAGCCCTTGTGATTTAGCCACCTCAACTTCAATGGTGTGATCATCAGTCATGGTAAAATTATACCCTTCAAGCGTCACCGGATTGGTAGGCTGTTTTAAATCCAATACAAAGGTTTCTTTGTCTAATTTAGCCAACAAGGCTTTTATGGTGGTGTTTTCAACTATACGGCCGGTATCAATTATAGCGATGTTTTTACACAGTAATTCGGCTTCTTCAAGGTAGTGAGTGGTTAAAATAATGGTCACACCTTGTTCGTTAATTTGCCTTAAGAAGTCCCACATTGAGCGGCGCAGCTCTATATCAACGCCCGCTGTTGGTTCGTCTAAAATAAGTAACTTTGGTTCATGCATTAAGGCACGTGCAATCATCAAGCGACGCTTCATACCACCAGAAAGGGTACGCGCTTGCTTATCTTTTTTCTCAAGTAGCCCAAGCTGTGCTAAGTACTTGTCAGCACGTTTGTGCGCTTCGCCGCGCGGTACACCGTAGTAACCTGCTTGATTAACGAGTATTTGGGTTAGGGTTTCAAACTGACTGAAGTTAAACTCTTGTGGCACTAAGCCCAAGTTGGCTTTCGCCGCTTCAAGGTCGGTATCAATATCATGACCAAATACTTCAACTTTACCTTTGGTCTTATTAACCAAAGAAGATATCACCCCAATAGTGGTTGACTTACCCGCCCCATTTGGACCTAACAGTGCAAAAAAGTCACCTTCATGCACTTGTAAATCAACACCTTTTACTGCCTCAACCCCATTTTTGTAAACCTTGGTAAGGCCTTCAATATTTAAAGCAATATTTTGCTTATTCATTTCTTACCCTCACCATAACCCCAGCGCTTTGTGAGATTATGTTCAATATTTAAATGATCTAAAATTCGCGCCACCATAAAATCAACTAAGTCTTCTATGCTTTGTGGTTGATGATAAAACCCAGGTGCAGCGGGCATGATAGTGACCCCTAAACGCGACAATTTAAGCATATTTTCTAAGTGAATTTCGCTAAATGGCGTCTCGCGTGGCACTAGAATAAGCTGGCCTCGCTCTTTTATCACCACATCGGCGGCGCGCTCTAATAAATTATCTGATGCGCCGACTGCAATCGCAGACACAGACCCTGCGCTACATGGACATACTACCATTTTTTTCGGCGCTGCAGAGCCCGAAGCTACAGGACTAAACCAGTTATCTTTGCCGAACACCTTTAATTGTTCAGGCTTGGCGTTAAATAACGCGCTTAATTGCTCTGTGGCTTTGTCTTCATTCCCTGATAGCTTTACATTGGACTCGGTATCAAAAACTACGCGCGCAGCACTTGAAATAAGCACATACACTTGAAATTGTTGCTCAAGCAACACTTCCAACAGCCTCAACCCATATGGTGCGCCTGATGCGCCGCTAAATGCTAAGGTGATTGTATCTTTAAATTGCACATTATTCTCCGCTGTATTTATCGGCCAAACCATCAACAAGTTGCTGATGCAGACCATTAAAACCACCATTACTCATAATTAAAACATGTTGCTTTGGCTCAATATTCTCAAGCAATGTATCAATAATGGCGGTTGTAGAATCAAAGCACTGCATACCCGCTTTGTCAGCTTGCTCTTTAAGTGACCAGTTTAAGTTCTCTGGCTCAAATAACAGTACGTCGTCTGCATCGCGAAGTGAATCGAGAAGTGTAAATTGATGCACTCCCATTTTCATGGTGTTAGAGCGCGGCTCTAAAATCGCTATGATTTTTTCATCGCCCACTTTAGCACGCAGCCCCGCAAGCGTTGTTTGTATTGCCGTTGGGTGATGGGCAAAATCGTCATACACTTTAATATGATTAATATCTGCTTTAAGCTCCATCCGCCTTTTTGGGCTGATAAACTCACTCAAAGCTTTAATACTGTGCTCTATTGCAATTCCCACATGGCGTGCTGCTGCAATAGCCATCATGGCATTTTTAACGTTATGCTCACCAATTGCCTGCCAGTTAACTTCGCCTTGCAGCTGCGTGTTTAATAACACATTAAATTGAGAACCATCGGCTTTAAGTAATTCATAATCCCAGTCATCGCCTAGAGTTTCGCTCTCGCTCCACAACCCTTTTGCTATAACATCGCTCAGTGCTTCATCATTTTTAGGCCACAACACTTTGCCACTTTGCGGTAATGTACGCATCAAATGGTGAAATTGTTTTTTAATCGCGTTTAAATCTTCAAAAATATCAGCATGATCAAATTCAAGATTATTTAAAATAAGCGTTCGCGGTAAATAATGAACAAACTTACTGCGTTTATCAAAAAAGGCCGTGTCGTACTCATCGGCTTCTATCACAAAAAATGGCGTTTCCCCAACTCGCGCAGAAAGACCAAAGTTTTGTACAATTCCGCCAATTAAAAAGCCCGGTTTTAAACCCGCATATTCAAGTATCCACGCCAACATACTGGCGGTGGTTGTTTTACCATGAGTTCCCGCCACAGCCAGCACCCATGAATCTTGTAATAAGTTATGTTTTAGCCACTCAGGCCCTGAAGTATAAGGCAGGCCTTTATCTAATACATATTCAACACACGGATTACCACGGCTCATTGCATTACCAATAATAACGATGTCTGGTACTGGCTCTAGTTGAGATACATCATAGCCCTGCGTTAGTTCAATACCCAGTTCTTGTAACTGGGTACTCATTGGTGGGTAAACGTTTTGATCCGACCCAGTAACGTGATGACCCAATGATTTAGCTATAGCGGCAATACCACCCATAAATGTGCCACAAATACCCAAAATATGTATATGCATTTACTATCCTTTCATCCTGCGCGGGGTTTGCTCTAAGGCAAAGTTTAATGGCGCTATAATGCCAAAATTTAGCTTAAGTTACCATTAACCCTTGGCGCAAATAAAAAGGCCTCCCGAATTGGGAGGCCTTTAAAAAATTAATGGCTTATAACATTAAAAAGAATATTAAACCTATACCTAATAATAAACGATAAATAACAAATGGCAGCATTCCCATTCGCTCAATCACTTTTAAAAACATAAAAATACAAGCATAAGCTGATAAAAACGACAGCACTACACCTAACAATAATGCCGTCCAATCTACGATATGATCGCCAAGGGCAAGCTCTGCGGTGTAATAAAGACCCATCATCGAAATGATTGGAATAGCTAATAAAAACGAAAAGCGCGCTGCACTTTGTTTGTTCATACCTAACATTAAACCCGCAGTCATAGTAATACCTGAGCGTGAAGTACCTGGGATCATCGCAACGGCCTGTGCAAAGCCAATAATAAGGGCCGTTTTCCAGTTTAGCTGATAAATTGTTTTTATCTGCTTACCTTTGGCATCGGCGTACCAAAGTAATAAGCCAAATACGATCGTTGTGGTTGCAATCACCCATGCGCTGCGTAAATACAGTTCAACAAAGTCTTTTAGCAATAAGCCTAAAATAGCCGCAGGCACAGTACCTAAAATGATCCACCAACCTAGTTTGCTATCATCTGTTGTGCCTTGCGCACCAAACGATTTAAACCAAGCACCGAGTATATCGGCCACTTCTTTACGAAAATAAATAACAACCGCAACTAAAGTGCCTACATGCACGGCAACATCAAATGCTAAACCTTGATCTTCCCAACCTAAAACTTGTGACGGTAAAATTAAGTGTGCAGAACTCGATATAGGTAAAAACTCAGTAAATCCCTGAATTAGGGCTAAAACAATTATTTCTATAATACTCATGGGTTAGAAAACTCCACCTTCCATAGTTTTTGTTGAGGGTTGTTATATGCATTCCATATTTGGGCAATCGTTTGTTTTGCTACCGGATGATAAAAGTTAGGCGCCACCTCGGCTAAAGGCTGCAAAACAAAGGCATTTTTAGTAATTTCATCACGCGGTAGTTGTGCTGGGCTCTCGCAAATTACATCATCATAAAAAAGTAAATCGAGATCCAGTGTACGTGGGCTAAATTTTTTATCATTTGCTTGGCGGCCGTTGTCGCGTTCTATTTGTTTTAATAACGCGCACACATCAACCAGCGCCATGTTAGTGGTGGCGGCAAGTACTGAGTTATAAAAGTTATTACCGGCAAAACCTACAGCTTCACTTTCAAATACTGATGAATGCTGTGTGTTTTCAAAGTGCTGATTTAACGCCACTAGAGCACGACGAATATGCTCTGCCTTGTTAATGTTTGAACCAAGGCTAATATATATCTGCGCCATTTAAGCCGAAGCCTTGTTGCGGGTTATCTCTACACCCACAGTTTGCGCTTGTGAAACTGCGGCGGGCTTGCTAACTCTTATCGTTACTTGAGGTGTATTAAATTCGGTTAAAATAATTTGCGCTAATTGCTCCACCAACGTTTCTAAAAGCTCAACTGGTTTAGCCGTGCTGTGCTCGATGACTCGCTCGCTCACTTTGGCGTAATCTAATGCTAAGTTAATATCGTCGTTTTGTGCTGCGGGCTTAATGTCGCTTAGCATCTCAATATCAAAGTACAGGCTTTGTTTACTTTTCTTTTCAAAATCATACACCCCGATAATCGTTTCGACATGCAATTGTGATATAAATACCTTGTCCATTGATACTCCAAATGACTGTAACAAGTCACTGAGTTAATTACATATTGTATCAATCAAATTAATACTGTATATACTTTAATCAGTGTTTAAATATACTAAAATTACTTCTACAATAGAATAGTTACAAAATTGCGAGTAATTTAAGAAGCCCGTAAATTTTGACGCCAATAATAGCTTAAAAGTAATGATTAAAAAATAAGGAAGCGCGTGTTAGTCATTTTAATGTTTGTATTAGCCTATTTGCTCGGCTCGATTTCATCGGCCATTTTAGTGTCGCGGCTATTCAAACTTCCCGATCCACGCACAAATGGCTCCAACAACCCAGGAGCAACCAATGTCTACCGCTTAGGTGGGGCATTCCCCGCATGCTTAGTATTAATATTTGATATTTTAAAGGGCACTATCCCTGTTTGGGGCGCTTACTTTTTAAAACTTGAGCCGCTAGAGCTCGGTTTAATTGCGGTTGCAGCATGCTTAGGGCACATGTACCCATTATTTTTTAGTTTTAAAGGGGGGAAAGCGGTCGCAACAGCATTTGGCTCATTACTACCGATAGGACTTTCTTTAGGTGGATTATTGATTGGTACTTGGCTGATTATTGTCGCGATTACCCGCTACTCATCCCTTGCAGCGTTAGTTTCTGTGACGCTAGCACCTTTATATACATGGTGGATAAAGCCGTTATATACCTTACCGGTGACCTTTATTACGCTACTGATCATTATTAGGCATCGTACTAATATTGTACGTTTATTTAAGGGTGAAGAACCAAAAGTAGGGACTAAACAAGTCCCTACAGATGATAAGAAGTAATAACTAACTTAAGTTCTGGTTAACTATATTGCTTCTAAGCTATCGATTGGCCAGCGCGGTTTAGTTTTCATATCAAGCGTAGCAAACTGCCCCGCTTTTAAACGCTGCATACCAGCATAAGCAATCATTGCGCCATTGTCGGTACAAAACTCAGTGCGAGGGTAATACACTTCGCCCTTCATACCTTGCATCACACGCTCTAATTGCAAACGTAGTTGTGTATTAGCACTCACACCACCGGCTATTACTAAACGTTTAATACCCGTTTGCTTTAGTGCTCTTTTACACTTAATCACTAAAGTATCTATAACAGCTGTTTGAAATGCATGGGCAATATCTGCTTTAGTTTGCTCGTCGCTATCATTTTCACGAATAGCAATCGAAGCGGCGGTTTTTAGGCCACTAAAACTAAAATCAAGACCAGGCTTATCTGTCATCGGGCGTGGAAAAACAAATCGTTTGGCAACCCCTTGCTCAGCCATTTTAGCTAAACGAGGGCCGCCAGGGTAATCAAGCCCAAGTAATTTAGCTGTTTTATCAAATGCTTCACCTGCAGCGTCATCTACCGACTCACCCAATACTTCGTATTGGCCAATGCCCGCGACCTTTACCATCATGGTATGACCGCCAGAAACCAGTAAAGCAATAAATGGGAATTCGGGAACGTTTTCCTCAAGCATTGGCGCTAATAAATGCCCTTCCATATGATGCACTGCCACCGCTGGAATATCCCAACCATACGCTAAAGAGCGACCAATTGAGGTGCCTACCAACAATGCCCCCACTAAACCAGGCCCTGCCGTGTAGGCAATACCGTCTAAATCTTCAGGTCCACAGCCAGCTTGTGCAAATGCCGCATCGATAAGCGGCAATGTTTTACGTACATGATCGCGAGATGCAAGCTCAGGTACCACACCACCGTAATCAGCATGTACTTTTACTTGGCTATATAATTGATGGGCTAGTAACCCTTTTTCATCATCATAAATAGCAATACCAGTTTCATCGCATGATGATTCAATGCCTAAAATTCGCATTGTTAATTCTCCTGCCACCTAACAAGGTGTTTAAAACAAATTACTTAAAGTGCTAAACCAATGTTAGTTTGGCCATCAGCAAGGACATGCTTTTTCAATGCTTTTACATTTTCAGCAGTGATACGCCCCATTGCCTCTACAAAATCTATTAATTCACCTAATACCTCAATTTCGTATTGCATTAGTGGGTGTTCACGCACTGCTTTATTATCAGCAACATCCCCTTCAACCGTCATTTGATACTCAATAAAGCGAGCAACAGTTGCCTGCGATATTTTACTCACATTAACAAATTCTTGCTCGTCTTGCGCTAAAAGGCCATGCATTAAGCTCAATAATGAGGTGGCAGCGTCAATGGCAGGGTAAGTACCAAACATATCAAAATCAGCAAGCTCAGGTACATTAGGCTCAATTTTTTCGACTTGCTTTTCTAAGTCAATTTTACTTTTAGGAAGCAGTATCTTTTCCCAACATACATTTAAAGCATTACGTAAAATAACCTCATCGCCAAAACCGGTAGCCTCACTAAATAGTCCATAATTAGGCAACATACGCTCTATTAACGCACTGGCCAATACCGCTTTTTGTAGGTAATTTAACTCTCTAATACGCTGAAAATTATTCGCTTTTGTCATTCTTTAAAGTCCCACATGACCAACAAAAATCAAATGTTGATCCATTATGCTCATTACAGTTAGGGCACACCCAATCTGGAGCGGATTGTTTTACTTGCTGATAGTTTACCAATATTTCGCGTGCATGGCGCTCTTTTATCGCATAAACCTGCACACTTACTTGTGTTTGCTCAAACGGGATCTCGCCCATTGCACCTTGCAGCATTTCGCCTTTAATTTGACACTCAATTCCCGCATTAAGAATCAATCCTTTTATTATATTGGCCTCTAAACTATTTTCTGCGTTATAAAGCGTAACCCAATCAAATGATGTTATATTTGAATCGCTATTATTAATATTTTGCAATATCCACCTCATTTACTTTATGTGTACAATTTGCCTGCGTAACCTAAAGCAAATAATATGATTTAAGGACACATTATGACGCTAACTACTCCAGGTTTACTTTTTCCAGCAATCTCGTTGTTGTTACTCGCCTATACAAACCGATTTTTAGTGCTAGCGCAACTAATACGAGAACTGAATGCGCGTGAAGGAGAGTCAATTCGTCCTGTTGTGGTGGCGCAAATAACCAACCTTAGAAAGCGAATAAAATTAATAAGAACCATGCAAGTATACGGAGTGGCTGCTTTTTTATTATGTACGCTATCTATGTTCGCATTATTTATAGAATTTAATACCACGGGCATTATTTTATTTGGTGTCAGTTTAAGTTGCTTAAGCTTGTCTTTACTCACCTCCTTATTTGAAATTCACATCTCGTGTGATGCCATAGAAATTGAATTACAAAACATTGAAAATAAGCCTTTAAGCAACAGAGTGAGTAAAAATTTTATTGAGCCTAACTCTAAAAGCAAAAACAGCAATTAACAAACCGAAATTCTAAGAAAACGGTTATAAAATTGCACAAATTAGGCTAATGATAAAACCCAACAGTTACTTAACATTACCCAAAGGTATAACAACTTTTAGCAACTATTCTCTTTAAATAAGGCAAAAAGAAAGTTAATCTAATGAGGTGGTTAAAAACATTACTTCAACTGAACTATAGGGATATAAAGTCAGTATTAAATCTGTAATTCCCCTAGCTTACCTATAAAAAAGGACTATATAGTGAGATTTGAACAATTAGAACAATTTGTAGCGCTTGGCCTACTTCGTCATTTTAGGCAAGCTGCAGAACAAACCCAAATCAGCACATCTGCGTTAACTCGTAGTATTCAAACTCTTGAAACCGAGCTTGGCTACGAACTTGTTACCCGCTCTACTCGTTCGGTTAAATTAACTCAAGCTGGGGAGCTTTTCCTCGACTTTGCTAAAAATACCCTCAATGAGTTAGAGCAAATAAAACACCGCGCTTTTCAATCGATTAATGGCACTGAAGAGAAAAAACTAGTCATTGGTTACACCACAACAACCAGCAGCATAGTGCCAATTACCTGCGGTGAGTTTTTAAGCCAGTACCCTCATATTAAAATTGAAATGCAGCTGCAAAACAAAACTGAGCTTCATAGAAAGTTACTTCAAGGTGAAATTGACATTAGTGTATGCTCGCAAATAGTCAATAGTATTGGTAGCGACATACAATTACCTGATCAGCTTATTTTGTTTTGCTCAAAACAACACCCATTAGCAAATAAAAGCGATATTAGTAAAAAAGAACTCGAAAGTTATCCAATGTTCAGTTGTTTTTCACAGTCAAAACAAGTGCAATCAATGCTGAATGAAGTGATTGATTCATTAAATAAAGTTTCAACAATTAAAGTGGGCAGTATTGAGCAGGTAATGGCTGGACTTGAAAAATCAGACCATTTTGCCATTGCCGGTATTGAACACACTAGCTCTGTGGCAGAAAACCACAATCTAATTCAGCTTAAGACCAATAACGATATTAGCCATGAGCAACTTATTGTGCAAACCAGCCAGCAGATTGAGGCAGGTGAGCATGTTGACCACCTACTCTCGCTAATCAAGAAAGTTTCAAGAGCATAACAATACACCATGCGATTTGATGATCACTATAAATTTGTAGCTTTAAAGTTTTTTTACACTACACTAACGCTCCCTACTATTATGACTAGCGTTGATGAACAACTTTACCGCTACTGAAATTTATTTAGAGCACATTGAAACGCATGGCTATGCCATTATTGAAAACGCTATTGATAGTGACTTAATGTCTGAGCTAATGGCTGATTGTTATAGAATAAACCCCCACTTTAGCCTTGCCGGTATTGGTCGATTAAATAATTTGCAAATCGATGATACTGTTCGTAAAGACAAAACCTATTGGTTTGATGGCAGTTCAAATGCACAACTTGGCTACCAGCAATTAATGGAAGCAGTTCGTAATACGCTTAATCGAAATTTCTTTATGGGCTTGTTTGATTATGAATGTCACTATGCAAAATATACCCAAGGTGATTTTTATAAAAAACATGTGGATGCATTTAAAGGTCGTTCAAACCGTGTTTTTACTACTGTATTGTATTTGAACTCTCCTGAGAAAGGCGGAGAGCTGGTTATTTACAAGCCTAAAAGTAAAGACATAGAAATAGTGATAAAACCCACTGCAGGCACCTTGGTATTATTTGAAAGCGAACGCTTCGTACATGAGGTACTTCCGGCTGTTGACAACCGCTACTCAATTGCTGGCTGGTTCAGAAAGAACGCGTCAATTAGTGGTATTATCGACCCACCCCGTTAAACTAAAACGGGGTAAGAAAATAATAAACCCATAAAAATAGCTAATCCCACATAATGGTTATTTAAAAATGCTTTAAAACAATTATCTCGCTGGCGTAAATGAATCAAGCGCTGTTGATATATTAGTAGCATTGCAGCAACTGCTAATCCCACCCAAAAACTAAAACCAACGTCACTTATCCCGCCTATTAAAACCATCAACGCAAAAAAGCTCAAGTTAAGTAGCGCTATAATATGGCGGTCATAACTAGCGAATAAAATAGCGGTTGATTTAACTCCTATTTTTAAATCATCGTCCCTATCAACCATGGCGTACATAGTGTCGTAAGCCACCGTCCAGCAAATATTGGCAATAAATAGCAACCATGCCTGCACGGGGAGAGAGTTTGTTGACGCCATAAAAGCCATAGGGATTGCCCAGCCAAAAGCCGCGCCCAATACAACTTGAGGAAGTTGCGTGTAACGTTTCATAAAGGGATAACAAAACGCTAATCCAAGCGCACCAAACGATAACAAAATAGTATTGGTATTAAGCATTAAGACTAATATAAAGGCGATGGCAACGAGTAATAAAAACAAACTAATTGCTTCGCCACTACTTACCGCTCCGGTCGCTAGCGGACGCTGACAAGTACGTTTTACTGAGCCATCAATTTTTCTATCTGCAAAATCATTAATAACGCATCCAGCGCTGCGCATAACTATTACCCCAAGGGTAAACACAATGAAATTAGTTAAGCTAGGCAGACCTTCGTTCGCAATCCACAGTGCCCAATAAGTTGGCCAAAGCAGCAATAAAGTGCCTATGGGCTTATCTATTCGCATTAACTGGATGTAAAAGGGAATATGATGAACTGACAAAGCGGCTAATTTCATGAGTATAAATAAGCTCCTGGTAAAAAAACCTCACAAACCAAAAATTGATAGTTGTGTAAAGAAAATACGCTGCGTCTTCCCAGTAAGGGACGGTTCGGTAAATTAAGTTCGCTCACCAGTGACTGCAATGAGTGGTTATCATCAAAGCGCGCAATTTCAATATCGGTCCGCTTTAACGCAGGATCTTGAAATATCACATCACCTAACGGGCGCTCTCCCATATTGTGCAGCTGATTGTTTGTATTGTTACTTGTTATTGGCAACCAACTTTGAGCATAAACAATCGGTTGTTCATCACACAACAGTAACACTTCACGGTTAAGCACCGTGTTTACCTGTTCACTTAATAACGCTTGCTGTGATTGCGAAAGGTCTACTTTTTGCTCGCTCAACACTTTTACAGCAAAGTGCTGAGACTGACTTTTTAATTTAGCCGTTAAAGAATGGGGTTCAAATAACCACTCTTGCTCAGCGCTAGATAAGCCACTGACTTGAGCAGTATTCTGCCAATCAGCAGATAAAGAAAGAGGAAAAGTAATCACAATAGCTCTATTTGATAAAAATCAGTGAGATCATAACATTGCCAACGAATTTGAAAAAGCGCGATTTGCTCACCACCAAGCACACCCTATATTATAAAACGCTAATTAGCATTTGACTCTCGCTATTGCCTATCCCAAACTTGAGTCCAGAGTACTTTTACAAACACAACAAATAACAGCATCTT
This sequence comes from Pseudoalteromonas sp. DL-6, assembly GCF_004328665.1. NCBI lineage: Bacteria > Pseudomonadati > Pseudomonadota > Gammaproteobacteria > Alteromonadales > Pseudoalteromonadaceae > Pseudoalteromonas > Pseudoalteromonas sp. DL-6. Next base: position 819,451 of record NZ_CP019770.1, on the reverse strand, counting down.
GCTGTATCTTATTTACTAATAAGTATAAACTATTTGTAACCAGTTTACGGAAACGCTTTTGAAATGAAAAAAACAGTATTTACAGGCCTTTTTATTCTTTTAGTCAGCCTAACTAGCTTATCAGCACGCGCTGAGTCTACTGTGGGTTATTTTGGGTTTGAGCCAGATATTATTACCAATTATATTGGTCCATCTAGTAAAAAAATGGGCTACGTACGTGTCACGGTTGATTTAATGCTAAATAAAACATCCGACATTGCCATTGTAGAACACCACACCCCGCTGTTACGTGATGCTTTAGTAGAGATTTTATCTAAAGAGCCTGAAAACAAAATAAAATCTTTAACAGGGCGTGAGCAAATTCGCCTTAAAAGCGCAGAAAAACTAAAAAGCTTACTTAAGGAAGAAACAGGCCAAGAAATAATCCGAGACCTGTTATTTACTAAATATTTATATCATTAGGCGCTTTTTGTTTTAAAAAGCTGAGCGGTATAAGCAAAAGCCATACCGCTAACAAGCCCACCTAAATGTGCCCAATTAGCCATTCCAACAAATAATACATCTGCAAACCCAAGTACTAACCATACCAGCATAAAACCAACAATCGAGGTTGTTACCAGTGCAGGCTGTTTAGGGTTAAGCGCGCTGTAAATCCAACAAAAGCCTAACAACCCATATACAACGCCGCTAAGGCCACCAAAGTTAGGACCGACCATTAAGTATTGTGCCCAATTACTTATTAAAGCGGTAACTAAAAACAGCCCGATTAAACTCGACTTACCGCATTGTTTTTCAATGTTATCACCCAGCGATACCCACCAGATTAAGTTAAACACAATATGCATAGCGCTAAAATGTACAATAGCAGGTGTTAACCAAGTAAGTGGTGACGCAGGATTGAACTGCAACGCCATGTAAATAGGTTCAAACGCACCAAATAAAAAGGCAACATAAACTACAATACTGAGAATACTAACACCTTGATTAAGCCAACTTAACGCTTTAAAACGGGCGACTAAATTAAGCGACTGCCCCTGATACTTTAAGGGTGACTGCGTAGTACCCACTTGCCATGATGCTTGTTGATAACGCTCATGATTAGGGTTTTTAGCAAATTCGTTCCATAAAGGTTGCACTGCATGAAAGTCTTCAGGTGCCACACTAATAACAAGCGTATGGCCATCCTCAGTACGAATTTGCCCTGAAAGCCCTTGGCTTTTTAGGTAATCTATAAAGCCCTGTGCAGCGCGGGGATTAGTTAGGCTGCCTAGCTCTATCATCGTGCTACTTTATCCTTGTAAGCGGCTTCCCATGCAGTAAAACCACCATCCATGCTATAAACATCTTCAAAGCCTTGCTCTACTAAGTAGCTTGCAGCGCCCTGTGAACTCATGCCGTGATAACAAACAATAATAATCGGCTGGTCAAACTCTTTTTCCATCATAAATTGGGCGATATTTGCATTTGAAAGTGCTTCAGAGCCAGGAATGTGCCCTGCCTGATACGAATTAGGATCGCGAATATCGGCAATCACCACATCCTCTTTGTCTAGTAGTTCGAGGGTTTGTGCGATTGATATATGTTTAAATGCCATAGTACTCTCTTATAATTACAAAAAAGGCGACAAATGCCGCCTTTAATTTTCTTAACAAGGGAATAATTAATCCCAGTTAAGAATTACTTTACCTGATTGGCCTGAAATCATCATATCAAAGCCTGCTTGGAAGTCATCAATTGAATATTGATGAGTAATAATTGGTTTTAAATCAAGTCCTGATTGAATCAAGCTGGCCATTTTGTACCAGGTTTCAAACATCTCACGACCGTAAATACCTTTGATCACTAAGCCTTTAAAAATAACTTGATTCCAATCGACCGCCATATCTGAAGGTGGAATACCTAACATAGCAATTTTGCCGCCATGATTCATGTTATTTAGCATGGCATTAAATGCACTCGGAACACCTGACATTTCGAGGCCAATATCAAAGCCCTCTGTCATACCCAGCTCTTTAGCTACATCTTCAAGCTTTTCATTCGCGACGTTAACAGCACGGGTGGCGCCCATTTTACGCGCTAAGTCTAGGCGGTATTCATTTACGTCGGTAATAACCACATGGCGTGCACCCACATGTTTAGCTACTGCGGCTGCCATAATACCAATAGGGCCTGCACCGGTGATCAATACATCTTCACCCACCAAATCAAACGATAAAGCGGTATGTACTGCATTACCAAACGGGTCAAAAATAGAGGCAAGTTCATCGCTAATGTTATCTGGAATTTTAAATGCATTAAATGCTGGAATAACTAAGTACTCAGCAAATGCACCTTCACGGTTAACACCCACACCGGTTGTATTACGGCATAAATGAACACGACCAGCACGACAGTTACGACAATGACCACAGGTTATATGACCTTCACCTGATACACGGTCGCCAACATTGAAACCGCGCACTTCTTGGCCCATGTCAATTACTTCACCCACATATTCGTGGCCAACCACCATAGGCGTAGGAATGGTATTTTGTGCCCACTCATCCCACTTATAAATATGAACATCGGTACCACAAATAGCCGTTTTACGAATCTTAATTAACAGATCGTTATGACCCACTTCAGGCTTTGGTGCATCTGTCATCCAAATGCCTGGCTCTGCTTTTAACTTTGATAATGCTTTCATAATCCACACTCAATTAAAAAATCGCGACTTTAGCCGCGATTTAACAAGAAAATTAAATAACACCAATCTCTTTACCAATACGGGTAAAGGCTGCAATGGCTATATCAAGCTGTTCCTTGCTGTGCGCTGCAGAAATTTGGGTACGAATACGCGCCTGACCTTTTGGTACAACAGGGAATGAAAAGCCAGTTACATAAATCCCTTCAGCCAATAGCTTATCAGCCATAAGTGACGCTACTTTGGCGTCTCCTAGCATCACTGGAATAATCGCATGATCTTTACCTGCACAGGTAAAACCTGCCGCTTCCATTTGCTCGCGGAAGTATTTAGCATTTGACCATAGCTTAGCGCGAAGCTCACCGCCATTTTCAAGCATTTCTAACACTTTGATTGATGCCGTTACAATTGAAGGCGCTAATGAGTTTGAGAATAAGTATGGACGTGAACGTTGACGAAGCCACTCAACAATTTCTTTTTTACCTGAGGTATAACCACCAGAGGCTCCACCAAGCGCTTTGCCTAAGGTACCAGTAATAATATCAACACGGTCGAGTACATTACAGTACTCAGGTGTACCTTTACCGTTTTCGCCAACAAAACCAACGGCATGTGAATCATCAACCATAACGAGTGCGTCGTATTTGTCGGCTAAATCACACACTGCTTCTAAATTACAAATAACGCCATCCATTGAGAACACGCCATCAGTAGCAATTAGTTTAGTTTTAGCACCGGCTTCATCGGCTGCAATTAATTGCTTTTCTAAATCTGCCATATCGTTATTTGCATAACGGAAACGTTTTGCTTTACATAAACGCACGCCATCAATAATAGATGCATGGTTTAATGAATCAGAAATAATCGCATCGTCTGCACCTAAAATAGTTTCAAACAAGCCCGTATTCGCATCAAAACATGATGAATACAAAATGGTGTCTTCAGTTTCTAAGAATTGACTGATTTTTTTCTCAAGCGTTTTATGGATATCTTGGGTACCACAAATAAAACGCACTGAGGCAACACCAAAGCCATGATCATTTAAGCCTTGTTGCGCAGCTTTAATAAGTTCTGGGCTGTTAGCTAAACCTAAGTAGTTGTTAGCACAAAAATTAATAACTTTATCGCCTGATGCCACTTCAATTTGAGCTTGCTGCTGTGAAGTGATAACACGTTCATTTTTGTACAAACCTTCAGCTTTAACGTCTTCAATTTGCTGTTGTAATTGGCTAAAAAAAGCAGATGCTCTCATCTGTGATCTCCATTTGGTTGAACGGGTTAAACAGCAGACGCGTTGCTGCTATTTATAATGGGGGTATTGTAAAAGTTTAAGCGCCAAATTGCACTGTTTGTCATTCGTCGCAAATTAGCTAATTGGCAGGAAAAGCTGCCAGTTTACAGGCATGAGATATATATTAAATGAGATCAGCAAGCAAAACAGGTAGTTCCTTGATTGAGTCACAAACATAGTCTGCAGATTTTGCGGCTTGCTCGTCAAACGTTTGCCCCGAACGAACTAGCACTTTAGTGCGTATATTGGCACTAATAGCAGCTTGCATATCACCTAATTTATCCCCTACCATGACACTCAGTGTAGGGTCTATATGATGATCTTTTATTCCTTGTAACAACATCCCGGGCGCTGGCTTTCTACAATCGCAATCTGTTAAATACGCTGGCAATGCATTTTTAGGATGATGTGGACAAAAATAAACATCAGTAATTTCAATTTGATGATGACTAAACTGCGCTTTCATCCATGTGTTAAGGGCAAAAAAATCGGCTTCTGAGTAATAACCTCGACCAATACCTGATTGGTTAGTTACAACAATTATTTTATAGCCCGCGTCATAAAATGCTTTACACGTTGAAAACACACCATCTATAAATTCAAACTCTTCGCTTTTAAATACATAGCCATGGTCAACATTTACTACACCATCACGGTCTAAAAAAAGCGCCTTATTTGTGTGTTTACCATTCATAATAACGACTCTTTTTTAACAACATGGTCAAACATTTCTTTTACTGTATCCGTAGTTATTTGACTCATTAAATCATCGCCCTTAACCCGAGTACCCCAAGGTAATTGCTCGGCGGTTTTACCTGTTTGCTTTAATAAGTTTTGGTGATAAACCTCAACAACGTAATCTTGGTATAAATAAGGCCCCGTTCGCGCTGGGTTTGAATGCGCATATAAGCCAATAACCGGTGTGCCCACAGTCACCGCCATATGAGCAGGCCCTGTGTCAGGTGCCAGTACTAAGTCTGCACGCTTAAGTACGCACAATAATTCTTTGAGTTTTGTTTTACCCACCAAGTTCAGAATGGGTGAATCAGAGTGTTTAATGATGTTATTTGCTAAATTAATTTCCAGTTCCGTCGGCCCTCCGGTTAGCACTACTTTAAAACCTTGCGCATTGGCATAATCAGCAAGCACGGCATAGCGTTCGGCTAACCAGTTACGCTGTGCTTTACTTGCCGCTGGCGAAATAACAAATAACTTATTTGATAAATAATCGTCACCTAACAGCTCATCAGCTTTAGCTTGATCTTTGTAGGTAAAGGGCATATTCCATACAGGGACATAATCATCAACACCAATCGCTTGGGCAAAGCCTTTAAATCCCTCTAAAACATGCGCCTGAGATTGGGCTTTAATGCGTTTATTAATAAATAAACTATGTAGCTCTTTTGAACGAGCCCAGTCAAAACCAATTTTAACTTTGGCAGGAATACAGCGAGCAACAAAACCTGCTCTTAAAGCCACTTGCATATTAAGCAGTACGTCAAAACACTGTCCTTTAAAGGTTTGTTTTAACTGTTTCAGTGCCGCTTTACCTTGTTTTTTATCAAATACAACAAGCTCAACGCCAGGCAAATCTGCTAACAACATCGCCTCGACCTTCCCTATCACCCAAGTGATCTTAGCATTTGGATGCGCTTTTTGAATTGCTTGTACCGCACTCACTGCATGGCATACATCACCAATAGCAGAAAGACGTAAAATACAAATTGAAGTGTAAGTAGGCGCTGAAGTCACACGTTTCCTTGGGAGTAAAATAATAAAACCCGATCTTAAATTATAATCGCGTCATTGCAAGTACTTATCCTTAGCCTGAAAACACGTTAATATGTGCACATATTTAAGCGAATCCTATGAGCTATGTTTAATCAACACATCAAAAATAACCATGTCATTTTAAGCCACCCTCAATATAGCACCGAAATAGAGTTAGATTGGTTTGACCCCGATTTCTGGCAACAACAGCAAAAAATTGTCGGGGCTAAAAAAGGGCGTGCAACTGCTTGGTTTTTTAAACACGCAGATTTAACGGCTGTGTTACGCCATTATTGGCGTGGCGGCCTCATAGGCAAGCTACTTAGTGACCAATATTTATATTGGGGACTGGAGCATACGCGTGTTTATCAAGAATTTAGTTTAATGACTCAATTAATGGAGTTAGGTTTAAATGTACCAAAACCCATTGCAGCTAAAGTGAGCCGATATGGTTTTATTTACCGAGGTGATATTATTACTGAAGCAGTCAGCGGCGCTAAAAGCGTATTGGACGTGCTGATTGAACGCGCATTGAGTGAAACAGAGGTAAAAAAAATAGCACAAACCATTGCCCAATTTCACAAAAAAGGGGTGTATCACGCTGATTTAAATATTAATAATATTTTATTTGATGACTCTGGTAACGTTTACATTATCGACTTTGACCGTGGCGAAATAAAAACACCCGATATAAAATGGCAACAAAGCAACATGTCTCGCCTACAGCGCTCCTTTTTAAAAGAGCAAAGCCGCAATAGTCACTTTCATTGGCAGCAAAACGATTGGCAAACATTACATAATGACTATAACCAAGAGCTCGAATGCTAATATTCAGCGCGCCATTGCTAAATATTGGTCTGCTACAGCATCTGCAGAAACCTTTTTCAAAATAGTGGCCTTTTTCATATCGGGGCTATCAATTAAAACGTCTTCAATGGCCTTTGCTAATAAGTCACTTTGCTCTGTTGGTACCAGATATTTGCTTAATTCTTCGGTTAATATTTCATTAGGACCAAAATTACAATTAGTACTTACCACAGGTGTACCTATGGCTATAGCTTCAATTAATACGGTTGGTAGCCCTTCAAAGTCAGAACTTAATACAAGAGCTTTAGCCTGCTTAATCCAGTTATAAGGATTTTGTTCGAATCCAGGAACAATAAGTTGATTTTCAATTCCGTATTGTTTGGCTAACTTAAATGCTCTCTCTTTCTTATTACACAATAATACTAATTTATATTTTTTATCTAATTTAGCAAATGCAGCAAATAGAACATCATGACGTTTTTGCTTAGCAAATCGTCCAACATGAATAAGATAAGGAGAGGTCGGTATGTTGATATTTACCTCATTTGCTTGCTCATTCATAATTTTAAAATTAAAAGGATTGTAAATAGTTGTCATTGCGCTGGGGGTAATTAAAGGGCTCTGGCGTATTTCCTCTTCAACACCTTTTGAAACACAGATCAAAGACTTCCCATTTAAATTTTGTTTGCTTCTTTTAAGATATAAATAAGAAAATGGACCTAATTTTTTTTGCCTAGCAAGTTCAGCATTAACTGAGTTATGTACTACAAAGTGAACATTTTCAATCGTACTTTGGGCAAGTAAATTATTGCTTCTATCTAAGTTTGAAAGTACTAAATCAATAGAACCAAGTTGTAATCGCTTTTTATCAAACCACGATTCTAATGCCCTAATACTATTTTTTTTATGCCAAAAACGATCGACCTTTGATGCTCTCCCAGAAAATAGGCTATCAACAGTCAAACTCTTGTGAATATCATACTCGACACTATCGGCTAATGACAAAATCAAGACATTATGCTTTTTATCGGTCATTTCTTGTGCCAAAGTAAGCATTACTTTCTCCGCTCCTCCTCCAACAAGCGAATCGATAACAATAATGACATTCATATTATTTTTCCCTGCAAAAGCGCTTTTACACCATTTGTTATGACATTAAAGCTATGCATACATTCCAGTGTTGAGTATTTTTTAACGGTGTTTTCATAAAGTGGTTCAGAAAGTAATGTTTGCACTTTTGCAAAAATATCAGCAATATCAAGCTGTGCGTGATAAACGACTTCTGTGCGAGTACAACGAGTAAGGCGCTCACCTTGATCCTTTGAAATAGCACAGGCAATAGTGGGGGTTTGCAAGGCAATGGCTTGGAGTAAAGTATCACCCGCACTTAATAATGCCACCTTAGCCTGACTTAGTAAGGCTAAGAACTCTTCCCCCTGAAGACTTGCTAAACAAGTAAGTTCATCTGTTTCTGGTAATGGGCTCGTATAGTTAGGACCAAACACCACAACCCCTTTTAAACCCGTTTTTTTCGCAATAATCAGTGCTGCTTTATAATAGATATCAGCACAGTTTTGTCCATTAAGGGTATGCCCACCGGAGCCTGCATTCACAATAAAAAATTCTTTTTCTTTCAAGTTATAACGTGACAGTACATCACGCTTTTGTTGCGCTGATGCAAATACTGTAAATGGCCCGACATTATCAGGGTAAGCTAAAGGCAGCATATTAAGCTTTAGCTTTTCATACCATGAAAGAGGATCGATACAGTAATCAGGCTGAACCACCCAATGAGTATCAATAAGCCCCACTCGATTAAGCTTTAAACCCTTTGCCCGTTTTTTTGTATGTTGAGAAATAAAAACCACTTTAGCACCGACATTTTTTGCGGCTTTCATTTGTTCTGCTCGTCCTGCGCAATCAAATAGCACCACATCTGGTTTGTATTGCTCGATGAACTGACACACGAGGGTATTTTCTTTTGTTGCCGATTGATTTAACAGTAAAGTAGGAAACGGGCAGCTTTTGGCATAAGCAGTATGCTTATTTAAAATGAAATGTATATCTAACTGCTTGCCGTACTCTGTGTTAAGAGTCTGAGCCAGCTGTAACGAGCGCATATATTCACCAATACCTTCTGGTGATGACACGGGAATAAATAAAAGTCGTTTGTTACTCATTACTATCTCTGCTTTTCCTTTGCAGCGAGTATATCAACGCCACCTTTTTTACGATAGAGCCACAGTGTTTTAATATGTTTCATAATGTAATTTATAATTAAACCCTCTTTAATGACTTGATTTAATTACTGCAATAAAGAGCGTAGATTGCTAAACTTAGCCGCAATTTAAATCACAAGGATCTGAGCTTTGCGAAACAAAATTTTTATACTTTCTTCGCTTTTTTGTGCCGTAACCACAACTGTGAATGCTGAACCCTGGGTAAAGCCTGATGACTATGCTCTGAGAGCAGATATTCAACAGCTTGCCGATGCAGGCATTATTTTAGCGCCAGTAACAACGTATCCATTAATGTGGAAAAGCTTTATTAACGATATAGACAATACTTCGTTGGAACAATTACCTGCTCGCCTACAAGATGCGTTATTGCGTGTAAAACATCGTTATAAGTCAGAGAATAGTGGTTCGCATAGTGTACAGCTTTCGGCATTTGCCAGCTCAGATCCTCTTGCAGCCACTAGCTTTGGAGCCACCAATAGCCAAGAATCAGAGTTAACTGCCGCCTACGCTTATTTAGGACATAACTTTGCCGCAAAGATTGCGCTTAATCATCGTAGTGATGGCAAAAACTGCTTAGTTGCAGGTAAAAAAACTGATGACATAGCTCAAAACGAGCAAGCATTAGCAGACTGCAATGATACCTCTCTCGATGACAGTTATTTAGCTTATCGTATGGGTAATTGGATTGTAAGAGCGGGTGCCGTTGAGCAATTTTGGGGCCCTGGTGTAGATAACAGCCTAATTATGTCTGGTAATGCAAAGCCTTTACCTGCCATTAGTATTTCTCGAGAACAAAGCACAGCCTTTGAAACACCTTGGTTGAGCTGGATTGGTCAGTGGAGCTTTACTGCACAAATGGCTAAACTTGAGTCAACCCGCGTTATTCCTGATGCGTTATTGTGGAGCACTCGGGTCAACTTTCGCCCCGTTCAACAATTAGAAATAGCACTGAGCTGGTCAGCACAATGGGCTGGTAAAGGACAACCAAATTCAGCTAGTGACTTTATTGATATGATTGCCGGTGATACAAAATGTGTTGATGGCACTACTAATTGTGATAGCCAGTTAGAGTCAAAAATAGGTAATCAATTAGCAGGTATTGATATTCGTTGGTCAGATACATTATTTAATCAACCCTATGCGGTATATGCCAGCACCATTGGTGAAGATGCGAGTTCACAATTTAAGCCAGCTGATAGAGCTTACTTGTTTGGTTTACAAACAACCCATCGTGTTTACGAGCAGAATTTACTAGTCAACTTAGAATATATTGACACAGGTGTGTCTTGCTCTGCAGGGTCAACGACCGAAAATTGCTATTATGAGCACACAGATTACCAATCAGGATATCGTTACCATGGCCGCCCTATCGGCTCTACTTATGACAATGACTCACAGTCGCTAGTACTAACTGTACTTGGGCAACTCTCAAGCGGAACTGACTGGCAAGTAAAGCTGCGTGATATTGACTACAACAGCGACAATCGTGATAGATACCCAAATAACCCAGATTTAGGTAACTCGATTACCAAAACAGGGTTTAACTCGAAGCAAATTGAAGTGCGTTATAGAATGCTTGCCATGGGGGGGCGTTTAACTCTAGGTGGCCTTGCCTCTAATAATGATGGAGCAGAAAACGACACGTCTGCATTTGCAAAGTTCGAATATAACTTTTAGTTTTACAAGTAATAAAAAAGGGGATAAACCAACGTTTATCCCCTTTTTTATTTCACTAACTAGCTAACTAGCTTTTAATTTTGCTAATCACTTTTGATGTAGAGCAACCATCTAAAAATTCAAGCACTTCTACTTTCCCACCATGACGCAACACATGCTCAGCACCAGCAATTTGCTCAACGGTATAATCACCGCCTTTGACTAAAATATCTGGGCTAATTTGCTCAATTAACTTTGCTGGTGTGTCATTTTCATCCTCACTGCCAAACGGAATAACCCAATCAACGGAGGCAAGCGCACTTAGTACCATAGCACGCTCGTCTAATGGGTTAATTGGGCGCTCTGGGCCTTTTAAACGTGCAATGGATTCATCGTTATTTAAACCAACCACTAGTCTATCACCTCGCGCTTTAGCTTGCGCTAAATAGCGCACATGGCCTGCATGCAAAATATCAAAACAACCATTAGTAAATACAATAGTTTCGCCATTTTGCTTTGCAAATTCGATATGCTGTAATACATCATCAAATGGTGTTTGATAATGCTCGCCGGTGGCTTGTAAATATTGGCCTAACTTGCGACTCAACTCTTCAGGAGAAACGGTAGCCGCTCCCAATTTACTTACTGCAATACCGGCTGCTAAGTTTGCAATTTCGACTGCATCTTTAGCAGTCATACCCGCACCTAGCATAACAGCAAGGGTAGCAATAACAGTATCGCCCGCACCGGTTACATCGCTTACTTCGAGCTGCTGCGCTGCAAAGTCATACTTTTGCGTTGCATCAATTAACGACATACCTTGTTCTGAGCGTGTTAGTAGCATGGCGTTAATACCCGCATCACTAATCAGAGTACGCGCACTGCTAGCTAGTAACTCTTCTGAACCAACTTGACCACCTGCCAATTTAAACTCATTTAAATTAGGGGTTATGTAATCAGCCCCTCGGTATAACTCTAAATCAGATGATTTAGGGTCGACAAGCACGGTTTTACCTGCTTTTTTAGCAACCGAAATCATTTTTTTGATTAACGCTAGTGACCCTTTGTTGTAATCAGAAAATACAATAAAGTCATAATTATCAAGCACCAGCTCTAATCGATTTAATAAAAGCTGACTATGAGACTCATTGAAAGCCTCTTCTAAATCTAAACGCACAACTTGCTGATGACGACTAATCACCCGCATTTTAGAAATAGTGGGCAAATCACATACACTCACAAGCTGTGAATTTATTTTTTCACCTTCTAGAATGTTTTCTAAAATTTGTCCGCTTTCATCCTCACCAATTAGACCGAGCAAACCTACTTTGCCATCTAGACGGGCTATATTTTTAGCCACATTGGCAGCACCACCAGCTTTGTCTTCAAATTTACTAACTTTTACAACGGGTACTGGTGCCTCTGGCGAAATACGGCCAGAATCACCATACCAGTAGCGGTCGAGCATAACATCGCCAACCACTAGAATACGTGCTGCTGATAAGTTTTTTAATAGCGATAAATCCATTATTGCTGCTCCGCAACAACCATATCCATGGCTTCACACAACCAATGGCCGATAAACATATGAGCTTCTTGAATACGGGCTGTTTCATCATTTTTAATAATAATAGGTAACTTGGCGATGTCTTTTACTTTCCCCCCATCGCGACCTGTAAATGCAACAGTGAACGCCCCTATTTTATTAGCGGCTTCTAACGCTAAATTAATGTTATTACTGGTTCCCGATGTAGTTAAGCCAATTACGATATCTTCAGGTTTACATAACGCCTGTACTTGGCGTTCAAATACCGTATCAAAATGATAGTCATTACTGTGCGCTGTTAAAATAGAGGTGTCTGTAGTTAAAGCAATAGACGCTAACGGTCCTCGCTCTAACTTATAACGTACCACAAACTCCGCAGCCAAATGCTGAGCATCAGCCGCACTGCCGCCATTGCCAAACCAAACAACCTTACCTCCAGCCTGTAAAGCACTATGACATGCTTCTAACAATTGCATTACCTCTTGATGATACGCCTCCATGGTTTCGAACAATACTTGGTGACGATTTAAACTTTCTAGGTAGCTAGTTGCCACTGAATCTATAATTGACATGAGATATTCCTCTTGGAACTGAAATGGCAGGAAAAATTAATTTCATTATTCCATAATTTTATAGCCAAATCACCTCTATATAACTAAATTAAAGCACGGGCAGATAGTTATTATCTTACACAGCGTGGCAAACCTATTTTTTAAATTATAAATAACAGAAGGTTTTTATCGTTGTAACTTTTTCCGAGTTGCTATTTTATATTTGTGTATTTAGAAAAAAACGATTTCACGCTAAACTAGCGCCACTTTCATTTACATAAAGCACAGTATGGCACGCATTTTTTATTCACTCGCATTAATTATTATTAGCCCGCTGATCGTATTTTACTTATATGTATTAAGAGGTAAGAAAAACGCGGGATATCGCGTTCACTTTAAGGAACGTTTTGGCTTCATAAGCCGCGCTTTATTTTCAAATAGCAACAAACCGGTTGTATTTCATTGTGCTTCTGTGGGCGAGGTTTTAGCTGCAACCCCTTTAATCAAAGCCCTACAACATGAACAACCGCAGTTAAATATTTTAATTACCTGCAATACCCCCACAGGACGAGAGCAAGTTACCGCACAGTTTAAACAAAGCGTTGCTGTTAGCTATTTACCCATTGATTTTCCTGTAGCCACTACTCGCTTTTTAAAACGAGTAAAGCCGCAATTACTCTGTATTTTAGAAACTGAACTCTGGCCGAACTTAATGGCTAATGCGCAAAAACAAAATATACCTGTATTGGTTGTTAACGCGCGTCTATCTGAAAAGTCACAGCAAGGCTACGAAAAAGTTGCCCAGCTAACTCGCAATATCATGCAATCAATTACCGCACTTGCAAGCCATGACAAAACAGATGCAAATCGCTTTATTGAATTAGGACTACCTGCTGAAAAAAGCCATGTAACGGGATCAATAAAATTTGATATTACCCCAACCACTGCGCAACTCGATAAAGTCGCCTCTTTAAAGCAAGATTATAAAAAAGCAGAACGCTTTATATGGGTTGCAGGTTCTACACACCCTATAGAACATGAGTTTATTTTAGCAGCCCACCAGCAACTACTAGAAACACATCCTGACGCTTTACTGATCATTGCGCCACGTCACCCTGAACAATTTGATAAAGTTGCAGAGCTACTGACTCACTCAAACCTTAGCTTTAGTCGCCGCAGTCAAAAAAATTATAACAATGAACAAGTTGTGTTAGCCGACACATTAGGTGAATTACAATACCTATATGGTGCCGCTAATATTAGTTTTATCGGTGGCAGTTTAATTCGTCGTGGTGGTCATAATCCATTAGAGTCGGCAGCTTTTGCAGTGGGTGTACTTACCGGCCCTCATACCTACAACTTTGACCATGTTTACCCTGAACTTATTAAACTCAAAGGCGCCCATGTAGTTGAAAATACTGACAAACTGGTACTTGCATTGCTTCGCTTAATTAAAAACACCAAAGCGTGTGATATTCTTGGCAGTAAAGCCGCTCAGTGCGTTGCTAAAAACCAAGGCGCTATTACCAAAACGCTTGCCATTATAACTCCTTATTTAGAGCCAAGACTGTGACTCATTTAGCTATAACTCAAACCCGTGAATGGGTAAGTGCTGTGATTGTAAAGTACAATTTTTGTCCATTCGCCCGTAAAGAGGTTGAAAATAACTGTATTCACTACACCATGAGTAGCGCCTCAAAAATTGATGATGCTGTTATGGATATGCTTGAACAATGTACCCAGCTTGACCGGGATCCTCAGCGTGAAACCACTTTATTAATATTTGATAATGGCTTTACTGATTTTGAAGATTTCTTAGACCTTGTTGATTTAGCAAATGCGCTACTAGTTGCACAAGGGTTTGAGGGGAAGTACCAAATTGCAAACTTTCATCCTGATTATGTATTCGCTGATAGTGATGAAGATGACGCTGCAAATTATACCAACCGCTCACCTTTTCCTACTTTACACTTAATACGTGAGGCAAGTATGAGCGCGGCACTAGATGAATACAACGAGCCAGAGTCAATTCCTGAACACAATATCAACTTAGCCCGCCGTAAAGGCATTCACTTTTGGCAGCAGCTGCTTGAAAATTGCAAAAAACCGAGCGTATAAGCTCGGTTTTTAGTTTCTTTAAATGATACGCAGGGTTATTTTTTTACCCAGTTACCATTAACTTCTATGTAGTGACCCGCCTGGGTTTTTTCAATGGTTTTTGCCGCTGCTAACGCTTCTACTTGAGCAAGTGACAAATTGTTTTTCTTGGCTAACTTTAAATACTGCGCCTTACGCTTTTCGTTAATTTCATCAATAACGGCCTTAGCCTCATTATTGTTAACCACCAATCCTAAATAACCCGAGCTATTTTCACCGACGAGCCCTTGGTTTTTAGCGTCATCTAGGCTCATAGCCCATACTGAAAACGACAGGCACAGTGCACCGAATAACATCACTAAATTTAGTTTGTTGTTAATTTTCATACCTTACTCCTAAAATAATCCACTTTCGTCACTGAACAAGTTATCGAGCTCTTTATCTACCTTGACACGAATTTCGTGATCAACTTTGACATTTAAGTTAATCGTTATTGGTTCTTTAGTTGCCACCTCAACCCGATGAGTACACGCACTGAGTACACTAATGGCAATTAGTGCTGTCAGCGTTTTTAGCGTTAATAACTCTCTCATTATTGGTTTCCTTTTTGTGAGTATTGCTGCTCAACTTTTTGGGTGATTTCATCACTTAAGCGTAGCGCACGTAACAGTGTAAACACGTTTTCTTCATGATTATAATTAAAGTTAACCTGCTGCTTGGCCTGCTTATTATAGCCTTGCAAATTAACACCTAACTTTAACCAACCATCATTTTTTAATGCCACACTACTTTTGAGATTCTGTATATCTAGATCTTTTAATAACCCTAATACAGGTTTAAGCGCTTGTTGCTGTTCAAGCACAGCTTCAAAAGCGGCATTGTTGGTAATTTTTAAACGTCCTTCGCCTTGGCTAAATAACTGACCATCAAGCACAGACACTTGGTTTTTATCAAAATGAACAGGGAGTGAGCCAGCTAGACGACCACTGACACTAATACCTGATTGTTCATTAAAAGTAACCAATTTACTGGCATCAATATTATCAAATTCAACATCTACAATTTGATTGGGCTGACCTACTATATAGCGCTCTATGCCAAAATTACCATCAAAAACATGCCCTTTAACATCATCTATTTGCACTTCATCATTTAACCGCCAATGCCCTGTTATATTATTAATAACCGCACCCGCTCTAAGCTCATTAATGCTAAAGGTAGTAGGTTCAACATTAAGCTGACCTGAATTATATTGACCACTAAAAATACTATCAAAGTCACTCGCGAGATAGTCGTTATAAAGCGCAGTTAATTTGCTGATCTCACCTTTAAAAGACGCTTTTTGTAAATTAATATCTCCGTGTATATGCCCATTAAACTCACCCTGAGTGAGCGTTGCTAATGGCGCAAACTGATTAATATAGCTATTTAATGGCAATATACTTTGCACCGGAAATATAACCTCAAACGGATGTGCTTGCGATGAAAAATGATGATTAACAACTAGCTCCATACCATCAACAAATGCATGGTGCGTTGCTTGTAACGCCCGACTTTGCTCTCCTGAAGAGTTAACTTTTATATTTTTCAACTGAAGTTCTGGGCTATTTATAGTCTTAATACTCGTTTTTGCAGCTAACTTAGCAAATATTTCTCCTGCGCCTAAATGTGCGCTAGCAGTAAGTGTATTGTGTATACCTGTGAGTTTATATTTTTTGTATTGTGCACTTTTAAACTGATGAGATAATGCAATTTCGGCATTACGTTTATCATCTATTTTTGCCGTAATACCTGCTTGATATTGCACAATAGAGGTATTAAAACCATCAACCTCTGCTGCACTCAGTTGTGCATTAACATGGGCAGTCGGCGTGTCATCAATAACATTGCTAATAGCAAACTCACCATTGATGTGAATGTTCTTAGCATTTATGTTTGTAAGTCTAGGCAGCTTTTTAAGCGCTAAAGCAAAGTCGCCTTGTAAATTCCCCCCTGATAACTGCGTATTAATTTTCAAGTTATCATTCACTGATTTACTTACTTGTAGTGTAATTTGCGACTGTATACTTTGTATGGGCCTTGTCGTATCTAGACGAGTATCTGTTATTGACAGCTTATAGTGCTTATCTCCCTCACTAGTTATGCTTATCGCTGGTAGGCTAAGTTGATTATTCTCAAGGTTAATATTCGCGGGCAGTGTTAATTGCCAATTCAGTGGCAGTGGTTCAATAGCCAACTTACTGCTGTCTATCAACGCTGTACAACGAGGGGCAAGCGTTAAGTTGTTATTTAGCGCTTGGGTATCAAGGATTACTGCTTTGCTATTTAAATTAACACTCGCTGCTATTTTACCTTGGCTATGCGTTTGTACTTGGCACTGTTGATAGCTATCGACATATTGCGCACTAATATCCCCCTTTAAATCGAGGTTAATACCATCAAAGTTAAATTGCTGCTGAGCATCAAAGGTTATTCTCTGAAACGAAGAGAATGCGTTATTTGCAATAAGCTTGAGGTGTGACTCATTGATCTTAAAGTTACCACTGACTAAGTTTTTTTGTAGGCGCACCGTTGCATCTATGTCGCCCTGTATTACAAATTGGTTTAGAGCAGGCTCTGAAATGCTCAATTTAAGCTCTTTACTCAACTGATTATTCACTAATAAAAGCTGCTTAATGCTAACTAATGGGCGCTTATCTAAGAGCGCTAAGTTAAGGGGCTTTGCTAAACTATTATTGCCACTACTTGATGAAGTACTTGTTACCAACTGTACTTGTTCAATTATTATTTGCTGAGTATTTGCGGTTATATTTTTAAGGGTTAATTGTTGTCCTTGGTACTGTACGCACATGTTCTGCACATGAATATTAAGTTTAGTGGTAATAGAGAAATCTAGGCAGCTTAATGTTACCCCTGCTTTTTTAAGTTCAGGAGCGATGGCCCATTGTAATAACGGTAAGCGAAATACATAACCAAGTAATAATATACTCAGTATAAGAGTGCCAATAATTAAACCAATACGCTTAAACATATTATCCTTAAATGCTTTTTAGCCATAATAATCAAAAAAGGCTGCACAAGGCAGCCTTTTTTATTTTACATCTAGATCATGAATCTAGTGTGTATAAATAGATATTTAACCTACATTTTTACGCGCATTTCTAAACATACGCATCCATGGGCTATCCTCGGCCCACTCATCTGGGTGCCAAGAGTTAGCAACCGCACGGAATACACGTTCAGGGTGCGGCATCATTACAGTTGCACGACCATCTGTTGATGTAATACCGGTGATACCTTCTGGCGAGCCATTCGGGTTTGCTGGGTACTGTGTTGTTGGATTACCGTAGTTATCAACAAACTTAACCGCTACAGTGCCGCTTGCAAGTGCAGCCTTAGTTGCCGCATCATTTGCAAATTCTGCATGACCTTCACCATGAGAAACTGCTATTGGCATACGCGAACCAGCCATACCATTAAAGAACACCGATGGGTTTTCTTGAATTTCAACCAGACTAAAGCGTGCTTCAAAACGCTCTGACTTATTAGTTACAAAGCGCGGCCAATGTTCAGTACCCGGAATTAACTCTTTTAATGTTGATAGCATCTGACAACCGTTACATACACCTAAGCTAAAGGTATCTTCACGATGGAAGAAGCTTTGGAACTGATCGCGTGCCATATCGTTAAACAATATTGACTTAGCCCAGCCTTCACCGGCGCCTAATACGTCACCGTAAGAGAAGCCACCACACGCCACTAAACCTTTAAACTGTTCAAGCGTTAAACGACCTTCTAAAATATCACTCATGTGGACATCTACCGCAGCAAAACCAGCACGGTTAAACGCAGCAGCCATTTCTAGGTGCGAGTTAACGCCCTGCTCACGTAAAATAGCCATTTGTGGCTTAGCACCTGTCGCAATGTACGGTGCAGCAATATCTTCGTTTAAGTCAAAGTTAAGTTTAACGTTTAAGCCTGGGTCTTTTGCATCAAATTTAGCGTCAAACTCTTGCTTTGCACACTCAGGGTTATCACGACGTGCTTGCATCTGATAGGTTGTTTCGGCCCAAATTGTACGAAGCTCAGTACGCGTATGATTAAGTACCGTATTTTCGCCACGGTTAAATATAATCGCATCGTCACTGTTAAGCGTGCCAATGTTGTGACTAATGGCTGCTATACCATGTTGTTCAAACACCGCATTTACTGCATCTAAATCACTGTTTGCTACTTGAATTACAGCACCTAACTCTTCGTTATAAAGCGCTTCAATATCAGAGCCTGTCAAAGTTGCTAAATCTACGGTTACACCGGTATGACCGGTAAACGCCATTTCAGCAATAGTGGTAAACAAGCCACCGTCTGAACGGTCATGATACGCAAGTAACTTACTATCAGCCACTAGCGCCTGCATAGCATTGTAAAAGCCTTTAAGTAACTCAGGGCTGTCTACATCTGGAGTAACATCACCAAGCTGCTTATAAACTTGTGCAAGGCTTGAGGCGCCCAGTCGGTTTTTACCCGCACCTAAATCAACTAATATAAGCGAAGTGTCGCCTTTATCAGTGCGCAGCTGTGGAGTCACCGTTTTACGTACATCGTCAACGCGGCCAAAGGCTGTAATAATAAGTGATAGAGGCGATGTTACTGATTGCTCAGTTGTATCATCTTCATTTTTCCATGTCGTTTTCATCGACATCGAGTCTTTACCTACAGGTATAGTTAAACCAAGTGCTGGACATAACTCTTCACCAACAGCTTTAACCGCTTCATATAAACCTGCGTCTTCGCCAGGGTGACCCGCAGCCGCCATCCAGTTTGCAGATAACTTAATGTTTTCTAGGCTACCAATATTAGCACCGGCAATATTAGTAAGAGACTCAGCCACTGCCAAGCGTGCTGAAGCGCCATAATTAAGTAATGCCGCTGGAGTACGTTCACCTAGTGACATAGCTTCACCATGGTAAGTATCATATGTTGCTGCGGTTACTGCACAGTTAGCCACAGGCACTTGCCATGGGCCTACCATTTGATCGCGTGCCACTAAACCAGTTACCGAGCGGTCGCCAATAGTAATTAGGAAGGTTTTTTCTGCAATGGTTGGTAAACGTAATAAACGCTGCGCTGCATCCGCAGGATTAATAGCATCCATATCAAGTGCAGTGCCTACTACTTGTTGCGAAGTAACATCACGATGCATTTTAGGTGCTTTACCTAGTAATACATCCAGTGGTAAATCTACAGGGCTGTTATCAAAATGACTATCCGCAACCGTTAAATGACGCTCTTCTGTTGCTTCACCAATAACTGCATATTGTGCGCGCTCACGCTTACAAATTGCTTCAAAGCGTGCAAAGTCTTCAACGCCCACAGCAAGCACATAGCGCTCTTGCGATTCATTACACCAAATTTCGTGTGGAGCCATGCCTGGCTCATCATTAGGGATATCGCGCAGCTGGAATTTACCACCACGTCCGCCATCATCTACAAGCTCAGGGAATGCATTTGATAAACCACCAGCGCCCACATCGTGTATAAATGCAATAGGGTTTGCATCACCTAGCTGCCAACATTTATCGATCACTTCTTGACAACGACGTTCCATTTCTGGGTTTTCACGTTGAACAGAAGCAAAATCTAAATCTTCGTTTGATTGACCCGATGCCATGCTAGATGCAGCACCGCCGCCTAAACCAATGTTCATTGCAGGGCCGCCAAGCGCAATCAATTTTGCGCCTACTGGAATATCGCCTTTTTGAACATGATCAGCACGAATATTACCTAAACCACCGGCAAGCATAATTGGTTTATGGTAACCACGTACTTCTTCACCATTATGGCTTGTTACTTTTTCTTCGTAAGTACGGAAGTAGCCTAACAAGTTAGGACGACCAAACTCGTTATTAAATGCAGCGCCACCTAATGGGCCTTCAGTCATAATATCTAGGGCATTAACAATACGGCCAGGCTTACCAAAATCGCTTTCCCAAGGCTGTTCAAAACCAGGGATACGTAAGTTAGATACAGTAAAGCCCACTAAACCCGCTTTTGGCTTAGAACCTCGACCGGTTGCGCCCTCATCACGGATTTCACCGCCTGACCCAGTTGCGGCACCAGAAAAAGGAGCAATCGCTGTTGGGTGGTTATGGGTTTCAACTTTCATTAAAATTTCAATGTCTTCTTGATGATACGCATATTCACCTTGCGCATTCGGGAAGAAGCGACCCGCCTTTGAGCCTTTCATTACGGCTGCGTTATCTTTATAAGCAGACAGTACATTTTCAGGATTATGCTCAAAGGTATTTTTAATCATTTTAAACAACGACTTTGGCTGTTCAATACCATCGATAGTCCAATCAGCATTAAATATTTTATGACGACAATGCTCTGAGTTTGCTTGTGCAAACATGAATAATTCGATGTCGTTAGGGTTGCGCCCTAACTTGATGAAATTTTCAACTAAGTAGTCAATTTCATCATCAGCAAGTGCAAACCCTTGCTCTATATTTGCTACGGCTAATGCTTCGCGGCCGCCACCTAAGATATCAACTGATGACATTGGGCGTGGCGCATCGCTGCGAAATAACTGCGCTGCATTTTCTAATTTGCTATGAGTAGCTTCAGTCATGCGATCATGAAGAAGCGCTGTAACCTGTGCAAGCTGTTCGGCGCTTAAATCACCCTCAACATAATATGCAATTCCTCGCTCTACGCGATGAACTTGCTTAAGCCCACAGTTATGAGCGATATCAGTCGCTTTTGAAGCCCATGGCGAAATAGTACCAGGGCGAGGCGTTACTAATACCAACTGACCCGCTGGCGCATGCTCAGCTATTGTTGGTCCATAGGTTAATAACTTCTCAAGTTTGGTTTGCTCATCATTGTTTAATGGCGATGTTAAATCGGCAAAGTGAGCGTATTCGGCATATACATTGGTGACAGGAAGTTGCGATTGTTGGCAACGCGCTAAAATTTTATTAACTCTGAACTCTGAAAGTGCTGGTGCACCACGAAGGATCAACATAAGTAATTTCACCCGGGGTTAGGGATTGAACGATATTTTAGGCGCGTATTATAGTCCAAATTACTCTCAGATTTAACTCAAAAATGCGCTTTTCATTAAATTAACTTTTTCTTTTTGTTTACACCTATTTTTTACTGGCTGCGATTAAACGGTAAGTGACGTAATCAGTAAGTTTTGTTATAACAGGAGATACGATGCTAAAGAGGCGAATATGTTGAAGATAAAGCTAATAACAATCATTACGTTAGTCATCCTTTTGTGTGCCTGTAACACACAAGAGCAGTCAACACAGCTCGCCCAAATTAAATCAGAAAATAAAATTCGCGTTGGTACACTCGCCAGTGCAAGTAATTATTATCAAGCTGTTCAAGGAGAACAAGGGTTTGAATTTGAACTCTCTCAAGCATTCGCCGACTACCTTGGGGTAGAGCTTGAAATTGTGCCCTTTTTTAATTTATCCGATATGTTCGCGCGCTTAGATAGTGGCGATCTCGATTTAATTGCCTCTGGGCTTACTTTTAACAAGGCGCGCGCCAAACGTTACCGCTATGGCCCAACTTACAGAACGATAAGTCAAAAATTAGTTTTTAAACAAGGGCGTGAACGCCCTCGTGATTTTGATGATTTAACCGGAAACTTCACCGTTATTGCTAAAAGTAGTCATTCATTAACATTAGAAGAAATAAAACAAAACAACCCAGATTTAACTTGGAATGAAACCGAAGAATTTGATGAAGAAGAGTTACTACAAGCCGTTATTGATGGGGAAATAGATTACACCTTAGCAGACTCTCATACATTAGCGTTGTTTAGGCGCTATCACCCTAACTTGAGTATTGGCTTTTCAGTTACGCGTAATGATTCAATTGCATGGATACTTCGAAAATCAAATGATGATTCTTTATACGCATTGCTAGTTCCTTTTTTTGGTGAGGCAAAACAAAACAATCAACTTTATGTACTTGAAGAAAAGTACTTTGGCCATGTACGTCAGTTTAATTACGTTAATACCTTAGCCTACATAGATGCAATAAAAGAAACACTGCCTAAATATCAACCTTGGTTTGTGCAATATGCGGGTAGCCTTGATTGGCGCTTACTTGCTGCATTGAGTTATCAAGAGTCGATGTGGAACCCACGAGCTAAGTCACCAACGGGTGTACGCGGTATTATGATGCTAACAAGGCGCACTGCAAAACAAGTCGGTGTTACTAATCGCTTAGAGCCAGAACAAAACATACGTGGCGGTGCTCAATACTTAGCAAAATTAATCAAGCGTATACCAGATAGAATCCCGCAGCCTGATCGAACTTGGCTTGCACTTGCCGCTTATAATGTTGGTTGGGGCCACGTCAATGATGCCCGCATAATTACTGAGCAACAAGGCGCTAGCCCTGATAAATGGGCTGATGTTAAAAAGCGCTTACCATTACTAGTAAAAAAACGTCACTACCGTAATACCCGCTATGGCTATGCTCGCGGTGATGTTGCAGTGACTTACGTTGATAATATTCGTCGCTATTACGATGCGCTTGTTTGGCTGGATGAAAATGACGCAATGGCAACTATACCGCCAGCAAGCGAAACAAAAGAGCAGACTATTAAACCAGATGAGGCAAATCAACGTACTAGTGATGAAGTCGAAAAAGAGAAATAAATATGCTATGAAATTTCGCGCTGAATTAGCGACATGCCAGAAAAGCAAATAGTTGTTTACTTGCAATCAATTATTCAATAATCTGGCTCAATTGTATTAAAATTTGTGTCATCACCAAGCACATAAGGATAAGTCATGCTTAAACGTAGACGTACACATCAACTTAAACGTTGTATAAAGCACTCAACTGCTACTCGCCGTCGAGTGATGTTAAGAAACTTGCATAAAAAGGTTATTTGGCGTCGCCGCATGTTCGCTATGCAACAAATGGCTGAGTTAGATGCTCTAATAGCAGCAGCTGACTAATCGCTGTTAGCAATACGAGCGGCTAGCTTTGCAGCCTTTATTTGTGCTCGACGGCGCTTAAAAAAACTCGAAATAGTCTCTGCACATTGTGTCTCTAATACCCCACCCGTTATTTCTACCTGATGGTTCAAACGAGGTTCTTGCAACAAGTTCATAATTGAACCAGCAGAACCCGTTTTAGCATCGGCTGCACCAAATACTAAGCGTTTAATTCGGCTGTGCACCAATAAACCTGCACACATAGAGCACGGCTCTAACGTGACATACAAGGTGCAATCAATTAAGCGATAGTTATTAAGCACTTTTCCGGCCTCTCTTACCGCTATCATCTCAGCATGAGCCGACGGATCATTATCAGTAATTGAGCGATTATAACCCGCACTTATAAGCTGATTATTTTTGACAATAATAGCGCCTACAGGTATCTCATCGAGTTGCTCTGCTTGTTTTGCATACACAAGGGCTTGTTCCATCCAATATTGGTCGTCAAATGGCTCTGTCATGATTATTACTTAACTATTTTTTATGCCGTAATTATACCAACTTAGCGTAATAAAATGCGTTATTGATCACTTTATTGCAAAAATAAAACATATTTAAGTGGTTTGCCATGGCTCATAAGGCGGGATTTACGCTATAATCTCACGCTTTTTTTATTTAGCTCACAACACGGGTAGCAAATGAAATTTCCTGGACGCCGCAGGCATAAACATTATTTTCCAGTGGAAGCCAAAGATCCACTGACCAATCAACTTAACGCCACAGAGCGATTACACCGCAGCTATATTACGGGGATCGATCAAATCGTTGTTGATATAGAAGCTAAGGTTGACCAAGCTTTTCTCGATGAATTTCAATTGCGCCGAGGGATGTCGCAAGTTATAGATAATGACATCACTAATGCTTTATACGATCGCTTAAAACTAAACGATATGGTCGATTACGAATTCGCAGGAGGAACCGTTGGCAACACAATGCACAACTATTCCGTACTTGCTGATGATCGTTCGGTACTATTAGGCGTAATGAGCGAAAATATAAAAATAGGCAGTTATGCTTATCGATTTTTATGTAATAACTCAAGTCGTGTAGATTTAGACTACTTACAACCAGTCGATGGCCCTATAGGCCGTTGCTTTACCTTGATTGATGAAACAGGTGAGCGCACGTTTGCTATTAGTGCTGGCCTGATGAATTACCTAAAGCCAGAGTCAATTGATAAAGAGCTAATAGAAGGCTCATCAGCATTAGTCATCAGTGCTTATTTAATGCGTACTCAAGGTGATGAAACCATGACCGAAGCGACCATGCAAGCAATCAAGTACGCTAACGATGCAAATGTACCGGTGGTATTAACTCTAGGGACTAAGTTTCTTATCGAGCAGGATCCGACATGGTGGGCTAACTTTGTAGAAAAGCATGTTGATATACTTGCTATGAACGAAGAAGAAGGCCAAGCAATTACTGGATATGAAGATCCACTTCTTGCTGCTGACAAAGCATTAGACTGGGTTGACTTAGTTATTTGTACAGCCGGTGAGAAAGGCTTATTTATGGCTGGTTTTGTTGATGACAGCTGCAAACGTGAAACAGAGTATCCATTATTACCGGGTGCCATACCAGATTTTAACCGTTATGAATTTTCACGTGCAATGCGTAAAGTTGACTGTGAAAATCCTATAAAGGCATATAGCCATACTGCTCCATTTATGGGTGGGCCTGACTCAATTAAAAATACCAATGGTGCCGGTGACTGTGCCTTAGCCGCGGTTTTACATGACTTATCAGCGAATGTTTATCATAAGTTGAATGTTGCTAACTCAGCAAAGCATCAGCAACAAGCCATTACCTACTCTTCGCTCGCACAAATTAGCAAATACGCTAACCGTGCAAGCTTTGAAGTACTTGTACAACACTCTCCTCGCTTATCTCGTGGTTTGCCTGAGCGCGAAGATTGTTTAGAACAAGTGTATTGGGATCAATAAGCTCCCATTACGCTAAACAAAGCTAAAATATAGATATATCAAGCTTTTTAGATAGCAGCTCTAATGCTGCTATTCCCGCCACTGAGTTACCAAAAGAGTTTAATCCCGGTGAATAGACTGCAACTGTAAACCTATTCGGTAACACCGCTAATATTGTTCCAGAAACACCCGATTTACCCGGCATACCAACACGATAACCAAAGTCACCCGCTGCGTCATATAACCCACTGGTAAATAACAACGAATTTAGTTGCTTGTTTTGACGACTAGAAAGCACTCGTTTTTTTGAGCTGTAATCGATCCCTTTATTGGCTAAAAAATTGTACGCCTTAGCAAGCTCGATACAATTAAGTTCTATAGCACAAAAATTAAAATACGACCAAAGCACATCATCTACTTCATTCTCAAAGTTACCAAATGATTTCATTAAATGTGCCATTGCCGCATTTCGATGCCTAAACTCATACTCTGAGTTAGCTACTTGTTTGTCTATTACAATACTTCGATTGCCTGACAAATCGCGAAATGTTTCAAGCATAGAGTGCATAGGTGCAGATAAACGACTATACAGAGCATCACAGGTAACAATCGCTCCTGCATTAATAAATGGGTTACGTGGAATACCTTTTTCAAACTCAAGCTGTGTCAGAGAGTTAAACGCCGTACCTGAAGGCTCTTTGCCAACTCTATTCCATAATTCGTCGCCATAGCGTTGCAACGCTAATGTCAGAGTCATAACCTTAGAGACAGATTGAATTGTGAAGCGTTGCTCACAATCACCGGCGCAAAAAATTTCTCCGTCCGTAGTATAAATGGCAATGGAGAACTGCTCAGGAGAAACCTCTGCCAATGCCGGTATATAATCGGCAACTTTACCCTGCGTTAGTAAAGGCTTAACCTCTTGAGTTATCTCATTTAACACTCGTTGGTAATCACTCGTTGGCAATCGACACCTCAATAATACGAAAACTAAAGTCAAATTTTAACACGTAGGATCCATAACTGCATGAGAATGTTAAGTCTATATGTTATTAGTAATATGATAGGAAGCATATACATGGTGGGATTAGCGGGCAGTCTCTTTTTTTAAGATATTAAGTAATTTATCTTTAAACTTAAAACAATAAAAAACCAGCATTTTGCTGTGACGAGGTTCTGTTATTTGGATCCAGTGCGCTCACTTATAGCGACAATACAGTAAAGTGTCCTACTATTTTGTTGAGCTCCGAGCTGTTTAGGAATACGAATGCCGTGGAGCACTGGATGTGCAAGAGCGACCACTACTGAGTTCCATATATGGTCTTGGCTTGATGTTTTACTTTATCTCAGACAACAAAAAACCCGTTACATTGCTGTAACGGGTTTCCTTTATTTAGATCCTGGTAATGTCATGGTGCCCACAGCGGTAGAAAGTCACATAGCAAATGCTACACTATCATTGTGTCGGGCGGCCTTGTGAGGGGCTCGCCTTCGCGCTGTTTTGTTTGACTACTGAGTTTGGCATGGGCTCTTGGCTATTTACTAAACCCCAGACAGCAAAAAAAACGTCACATTGCTGTAACGGGTTTCTTTAATTGGATCCTGGTAATGTCATGGTGCCCACAGCGGTAGAAAATCACATAGCAAATGCTACCCTATTATTGTGTCGGGGCGGCCTTGTGCGGGGCTCGCCTTCGAGCTGTTTTGTTTGACTACTGAGTTTGGCATGGGCTCTTGGCTATTTACTAAACCCCAAACAACAAAAAACCCGTTACATTGCTGTAACGGGTTTCTTTAATTGGATCCTGGTAATGTCCTACTTTCACATAGCAAATGCTACACTATCATCGGCGCTGTTTCGTTTCACTACTGAGTTCGGCATGGGGTCAGGTGGGTCCAAAACGCTATTGTCACCAAGAAAATTCTTTTCAATTTTCTTATTCTTAATTTTTAAATTTAAAGTCTTTCGACTAAATTTGGAGCCTGGTAATGTCCTACTTTCACATAGCAAATGCTACACTATCATCGGCGCTGTTTCGTTTCACTACTGAGTTCGGCATGGGGTCAGGTGGGTCCAAAACGCTATTGTCACCAAGCAAATTTGGGTGTCAGTCCGTATTACTACGCACTAACTAAAATTTGGAATTCTGATAATAAAGTCTTCAAGTATCTACTTTAGTCTATTAACTTCTTCGCTTGTTTCACTATCACATAAAACGCGTTTGGCGTTGTATGGTTAAGCCTCACGGGTAATTAGTACAAGTTAGCTTAATGGCTCACACCACTTCCACATCTTGCCTATCAACGTTGTAGTCTTCAACGGCCCTTCAGAGACTTTAAAAGTCTAGTGAGAACTCATCTCGAGGCCTGCTTCGCGCTTAGATGCTTTCAGCGCTTATCAGTTCCGAACGTAGCTACCGGGCAATGCCATTGGCATGACAACCCGAACACCAGCGGTTCGTTCACTCCGGTCCTCTCGTACTAGGAGCAACCCCTCTCAATTCTCAAACGCCCACGGCAGATAGGGACCGAACTGTCTCACGACGTTCTAAACCCAGCTCGCGTACCACTTTAAATGGCGAACAGCCATACCCTTGGGACCGACTTCAGCCCCAGGATGTGATGAGCCGACATCGAGGTGCCAAACACCGCCGTCGATATGAACTCTTGGGCGGTATCAGCCTGTTATCCCCGGAGTACCTTTTATCCGTTGAGCGATGGCCCTTCCATTCAGAACCACCGGATCACTATGACCTACTTTCGTACCTGCTCGACGTGTCTGTCTCGCAGTTAAGCTGGCTTCTACCATTACACTAACCGTACGATGTCCGACCGTACTTAGCCAACCTTCGTGCTCCTCCGTTACTCTTTGGGAGGAGACCGCCCCAGTCAAACTACCCACCAGGCACTGTCCGTAACCCCGATTCAGGGGCCAACGTTAGAACATCAAAACTACAAGGGTGGTATTTCAAGGACGACTCCACAAAAACTAGCGTCTCTGCTTCTAAGTCTCCCACCTATCCTACACATGTAGGTTCAATGTTCAGTGCCAAGCTGTAGTAAAGGTTCACGGGGTCTTTCCGTCTAGCCGCGGGTACACAGCATCTTCACTGCGATTTCAATTTCACTGAGTCTCGGGTGGAGACAGCGTGGCCATGGTTACACCATTCGTGCAGGTCGGAACTTACCCGACAAGGAATTTCGCTACCTTAGGACCGTTATAGTTACGGCCGCCGTTTACCGGGGCTTCGATCAAGAGCTTCTCCGAAGATAACCCCATCAATTAACCTTCCGGCACCGGGCAGGTGTCACACCGTATACGTCATCTTGCGATTTTGCACAGTGCTGTGTTTTTAATAAACAGTCCCAGCCACCTGGTCACTGCGGCTCCAATCAGCTTAGAGAGCAAGTCTCATCACCAATCGGAGCGTACCTTCTCCCGAAGTTACGGTACGATTTTGCCTAGTTCCTTCACCCGAGTTCTCTCAAGCGCCTTAGTATTCTCTACCTGACCACCTGTGTCGGTTTGGGGTACGATTCGGTATAATCTGAAGCTTAGAGGCTTTTCCTGGAAGTATGGCATCAGCAACTTCATCACCTTGGTGACTCGTCTCGTGTCTCAGCCTAACAGTAACCCGGATTTACCTAAGTCACTAGCCTACACACTTTCACATGGACTACCATCGCCATGCTTGCTTAGCCTGCTCCGTCCCCCCATCGCAATTATACCAAGTACGGAAATATTAATCCGTTTCCCATCGACTACGCCTTTCGGCCTCGCCTTAGGGGTCGACTTACCCTACCCTGATTAACATGGGATAGGAACCCTTGGTCTTCCGGCGTGCGGGTTTTTCACCCGCATTATCGTTACTCATGTCAGCATTCGCACTTCTGATACGTCCAGCATACCTCCCGGTACACCTTCAACCGCTTACAGAACGCTCCCCTACCACTCAGAATAAATTCTGAATCCGCAGCTTCGGTGCATAGTTTAGCCCCGTTACATCTTCCGCGCAGACCGACTCGACCAGTGAGCTATTACGCTTTCTTTAAAGGATGGCTGCTTCTAAGCCAACCTCCTGGCTGTCTGGGCCTTTCCACATCGTTTCCCACTTAACTATGACTTTGGGACCTTAGCTGGCGGTCTGGGTTGTTTCCCTCTTCACGACGGACGTTAGCACCCGCCGTGTGTCTCCCGGATATTACTTTACGGTATTCGGAGTTTGCAAAGGGTTGGTAAGTCGGGATGACCCCCTAGCCTTAACAGTGCTCTACCCCCGTAAGTATTCGTCCGAGGCTCTACCTAAATAGATTTCGGGGAGAACCAGCTATCTCCCGGTTTGATTAGCCTTTCACTCCTAACCACAGGTCATCCCCTAACTTTTCAACGTTAGTGGGTTCGGTCCTCCAGTTGATGTTACTCAACCTTCAACCTGCCCATGGCTAGATCACCGGGTTTCGGGTCTATACCTTGCAACTATTCGCCCAGTTAAGACTCGGTTTCCCTACGGCTACCCTAATCGGTTAACCTCGCTACAAAATATAAGTCGCTGACCCATTATACAAAAGGTACGCAGTCACCTAACAAGTAGGCTCCTACTGCTTGTACGTACACGGTTTCAGGTTCTATTTCACTCCCCTCACAGGGGTTCTTTTCGCCTTTCCCTCACGGTACTGGTTCACTATCGGTCAGTTGGGAGTATTTAGCCTTAGATGATGGTCCACCTATATTCAGTCAAAGTTTCACGTGCTCCGACCTACTCGATTTCACTTAAAATGCATTTTCATGTACGGGACTATCACCCTGTATCGTGGCACTTTCCAGAGCCTTCCATTAACACATAATAAGCTTAAGGGCTGTTCCGATTTCGCTCGCCGCTACTTTCGGAATCTCGGTTGATTTCTTTTCCTACGGGTACTTAGATGTTTCAGTTCTCCGCGTTCGCCTCGTTAACCTATGTATTCAGTTAACGATACCTGCAAGCAGGTGGGTTTCCCCATTCGGAAATCCTAGCCTCAAGTGCTTTTTACTAGCTTGACTAGGCTTATCGCAAGTTAATACGTCCTTCATCGCCTCCAACTGCCAAGGCATCCACCGTGTACGCTTAGTCACTTAACCATACAACCCAAACGGGTCTTTGTTTCGTGACAGTTTAACTTCGCCAGAAGTTAATATTGAATACTAAAGTAGATACCAATTAATCCGAAGATTAAATTGGCACTGAATGATACTGCTATCATTCTTTTTTACTTTTGAAAACTCTGTACAAATAACAAATGTTATTCATACGAATTTTATTATCAGCTTTTCCAAATTTTTAAAGAGCATATTAATTAGTTAACCCAGAGGGTAAAACTAACTAACAATCATCTGTGTGGACACTACGAACAAATAAGTTCTAAATCGTATAAGGAGGTGATCCAGCCCCAGGTTCCCCTAGGGCTACCTTGTTACGACTTCACCCCAGTCATGAATCACTCCGTGGTAAACGTCCTCCCGAGGGTTAGACTATCTACTTCTGGAGCAACCCACTCCCATGGTGTGACGGGCGGTGTGTACAAGGCCCGGGAACGTATTCACCGCGTCATTCTGATACGCGATTACTAGCGATTCCGACTTCATGGAGTCGAGTTGCAGACTCCAATCCGGACTACGACGCACTTTAAGTGATTCGCTTACCTTCGCAGGTTCGCAGCACTCTGTATGCGCCATTGTAGCACGTGTGTAGCCCTACACGTAAGGGCCATGATGACTTGACGTCGTCCCCACCTTCCTCCGGTTTATCACCGGCAGTCTCCTTAGAGTTCTCAGCATTACCTGCTAGCAACTAAGGATAGGGGTTGCGCTCGTTGCGGGACTTAACCCAACATCTCACAACACGAGCTGACGACAGCCATGCAGCACCTGTATCAGAGTTCCCGAAGGCACCAAACCATCTCTGGTAAGTTCTCTGTATGTCAAGTGTAGGTAAGGTTCTTCGCGTTGCATCGAATTAAACCACATGCTCCACCGCTTGTGCGGGCCCCCGTCAATTCATTTGAGTTTTAACCTTGCGGCCGTACTCCCCAGGCGGTCTACTTAATGCGTTAGCTTTGAAAAACAGAACCGAGGCTCCGAGCTTCTAGTAGACATCGTTTACGGCGTGGACTACCAGGGTATCTAATCCTGTTTACTCCCCACGCTTTCGTACATGAGCGTCAGTGTTGACCCAGGTGGCTGCCTTCGCCATCGGTATTCCTTCAGATCTCTACGCATTTCACCGCTACACCTGAAATTCTACCACCCTCTATCACACTCTAGTTTGCCAGTTCGAAATGCAGTTCCCAGGTTGAGCCCGGGGCTTTCACATCTCGCTTAACAAACCGCCTGCGTACGCTTTACGCCCAGTAATTCCGATTAACGCTCGCACCCTCCGTATTACCGCGGCTGCTGGCACGGAGTTAGCCGGTGCTTCTTCTGTCAGTAACGTCACAGCTAGCAGGTATTAACTACTAACCTTTCCTCCTGACTGAAAGTGCTTTACAACCCGAAGGCCTTCTTCACACACGCGGCATGGCTGCATCAGGCTTGCGCCCATTGTGCAATATTCCCCACTGCTGCCTCCCGTAGGAGTCTGGGCCGTGTCTCAGTCCCAGTGTGGCTGATCATCCTCTCAAACCAGCTAGGGATCGTCGCCTTGGTGAGCCATTACCTCACCAACTAGCTAATCCCACTTGGGCCAATCTAAAGGCGAGAGCCGAAGCCCCCTTTGGTCCGTAGACATTATGCGGTATTAGCAGTCGTTTCCAACTGTTGTCCCCCACCTCAAGGCATGTTCCCAAGCATTACTCACCCGTCCGCCGCTCGTCAGCAAAGTAGCAAGCTACTTCCTGTTACCGCTCGACTTGCATGTGTTAGGCCTGCCGCCAGCGTTCAATCTGAGCCATGATCAAACTCTTCAATTAAAAAGTTTTATGTCTTTCGACAGCTCAATGAATTCTGAATTTATTTAATATCTTTCGATATTGAATTGACTGTGCTGCAATTCCTACCTAAGTAGTTATTGCTGTTGGTCACTCAGTTTCAATTGAGACTCTAAATTTGTTTGCCTCACTTAGTAAACCAAGCTTGGCTGTTAGAACTCAATCTGTACGAGTGCCCACACAGATGATTGCTTTATATTGTTAAAGAACGTTGCGATTAAAGCGTTAAACTTTATCTCGCTAGGGCTGCGCATATTACGCTTTCCTATTTTTTTGTCAACACTTAATTTTTAGTTTCTTTTAAAAGATTTAAAAGCTAAGTTTTACTCGACTCACTGAGTAGTGCGTGCCCCGCTATGCGTTGCGCTCTGCCGTCTCAGTGGGGTCGCATTATAGGGCGAATCGATTTTAACGCAAGCGTTTTCAAACGCTTTTTTGCATTTAATTCTTACCCCAAAGATACCCCACTCAGACACACAAGATACCCACAAAACCCTGTGGATAACCTTGCTTTTACCCTGCTATTCTAACGCAGAAACAAAAAAGCACCTTAACATAGGTGCTTTTTATAGAGAGTTTATCTTAATCGTTAATACAAAATGCTATAAAGCTTGCGACGATATTTAGCAGCTAGCGCATCGCCATCTGGTAAAGATGCAATAACAGCCAAGAAGTTTGGTTTGGCCTCATCATAATTCAGGTCTTTTTTAAGAATAGTAAAGAGTGCTTCTAATGCTTCTTCTTTTCTTCCTGCTTCATTGAGTAGATTACTTAGCTCCATTTGTAACTCGAGCTCATTAGGATGTTTTACTACCCTTTCTTGCAGTGCTTTTATTTCAGGTGAATCGGTTGCCTCTAGTGCAGCCACGCATTTAGCTTTAATGTTATTAAAGTATGCATCTTGATCTTGTGCTTCTATTGTTTCTATTAATGCAGCTGCTTCATCGAGTTTGTGAATCTGTATACATATATCTGCAAGCACTAATTTAATTCTCGCATTACGACTATCCAATTCGTACGCTTGCTTGGCGTAATTAAATGCGGCATTTAAATCACTATTAATAAGTGCTTGCTTGGCTTGCTCTAATAATAGGTCTTGTTGCGCAGGTAAGTGCTTAGATAATGCATCACGTACCTGGCTTTCTGTTTGTGCACCCGCTAATACATCAACTGGAGCTGAGTCTTTTAACAACACTAAAGTAGGCAAGGTTTGTAAACCAACTTGCTGGGCAAGTTGAGAGGCCAAGGCTTGCTCTGCATCACAATCTAAGTTTGCAACAACTATATAGTTATTATATTCAGCAGCTAGCTTATCTAAAATAGCTGCTTGGCTAATACATTCTGGGCTTTGTGGCGAAAAAAAGTTAAGTAGTACTAACTTTTGTTGTGATGTTTCACCTAATACTTGCTGAAGATTTTGTGCGTTAAGATTAACTATATTGCTCATTGAATTATTGCCATGTTCATCTATTTAGGTTTTTATATGGTGATGAAGATAATAATTACAAGACATGTGTCTAAATCATTTAAGACACACATACTATATAAATGAGGGAAATATGAAATTAGCCTATGCGAGTGCACTGTGTTTACTAGTTAGCCCACTATTAAGTGCGCAAACACTCAAGTTGGATCTCGATAAAAGTATGCCAGCAATAGAAAAGCTTTATCTAGATTTACACCAGTCACCTGAACTGTCTTATTATGAACAACAAACCGGTAAAAAAATGGCTACGCAACTTCAAAAGCTAGGGTTTGATGTAACCGATAACGTTGGCGGTTATGGCGTCGTAGGTATTTATAGAAATGGCCAAGGCCCTACCGTTATGATTCGAACTGATACTGATGGCTTACCAATCACAGAACAAACTGGCAAAGCATACGCATCAACTGTTACCACGATAAATGAACAAGGTAGCGAAGTCGGTGTTATGCATGGTTGTGGTCATGATATTCATATGAGTTCATTTATAGGCACCGCACAACAACTAATTAAAAATAAACAGTCGTGGCAAGGTACTTTAATGATGGTTGCGCAACCTGCTGAAGAAGTTGGGGGTGGTGCAAAAGCAATGCTGAGTGAGGGATTATTTAGCAAATATGCAAAACCCGATCATATTATTGCTTTACATGTCAGTGCCAGTGTACCGGCAGGAAAAGTTGCTCTGAAAAATGAGTACACTATGGCAAGCGTCGACTCAGTTGATATTTCAATAAAAGGCAAAGGAGGCCATGGAGCCTATCCTCATACGACTGTAGACCCTGTGATTATTGCTGCTCGCACCATTTTGGCATTACAAACTATTACAAGTCGTGAATTATCTCCTTTGGAACCATCAGTGATTACTGTTGGCTCTATCCATGGCGGCTCAAAACACAATGTAATTTCTGATGAAGTAAAACTACAACTTACTCTGCGTAGCTATAACCCAGACGTTAGAAACGCGCAAATTGCTGCAATTAAACGCATCACCGCAGGTATTGCACAAAGTGCAGGTCTAGAAAAAGCGCTCTATCCAAAAGTGTATGTTCATGAAAGTGAGTCTATTCCATCTACTTACAATAACCCGGAGCAAACCAATATAGTTAGGAGTGCTATTGCTGATGCAATTGGCGCAACTAATGTACTGGAAACAAAGGCGGTTATGGCTGGTGAAGACTTTGGCTTGTATGGTAGAACAGATGAAAACCTACCTATTACATTATTTTGGTTAGGCGGAGTTAACCAACAGCAATATACAAATGCGATGAAAAATAACGAAACACTCCCTTCATTACATTCAAGTAAATTTGCTCCCGATTATAAAGTAGCGCTTCCAACTGGAATAACAGCAATGAGTAATGCGGCTGTAGCATTATTCAATCAATAACCTTGAACGTTATTTTTAAGCCCCGCGATTAATTTACCGCAGGGCTTTTTTTGTAACTCGACTTTTTATACGGCGCTTTTTTTGTACGTTTAGCAAAACGCTTTTTAGGAGATGTTTTTGGCAAATTTGCAAACACATCACTATCACAGTTGGTTGCTTGGTTTACAAAATTAGTTAAATCAGCAAGCAAAGGCTGTATAAACTGCTGATAACTCATTGCCTGCTGAGCTATATCTCCTAAACTCGACTCCCATTTTGCGGTTAAATCGGGGCTTGATAACCCCTCAGGTAATACACTTATTAGGGCCAGGCCTGTTTCAGTTGCTTTAATTGCTTTTCCTTCACGTTTTAAAAAGCGACGTTTAAATAATAGTTCAATGATGCCTGCACGAGTAGCCTCAGTACCAAGACCATCTGTCTCTTTTAATATTTTTTTGATTTGCGAGTCTTTTACATAACGGCTAATCCCGGTCATGGCTGCAAGTAAGGTTGCATCAGTAAAATGAGCAGGAGGAGTTGTATGCTTTTGCACCACCTCACCTTTAATACAGGTAAGTGCCATGCCTTTTTCTAAATGAGGCAATGTCGCCTCTTCTTTAAGTTCTGACTTACCCATAAGTAATTTAAAACCTAAACTTACATCTTGTTTTGCATTAGCCCTAAATAAACCACCGGCTAGGGTTACCTCAACTTTGGTTTCGTTGTATATGTAGTCAGGATAAAACTGAATTAAATAATGTCGACTTATTAACTGATAAATTTTTGCTTCATCATTGGCTAAACTCACACTTTTTAACTGTTTAGCTGTCGGTACAATCGCGTGGTGAGCTACAACTTTTGAATCGTTAAAACATTTACTTCGTTTTTTTGCATCTGCTCCATTAACAAATTCTGCTTTTTGGCCTCCATTTACTGCAATCGCTTTTAGTATCGCAGCTGCATCTTGGTGATGATCTTTTGGTAAATAACGATTGTCTGAGCGCGGGTAAGTAATTAACTTATGACGTTCATATAAAACCTGGCAAGTATCGAGCACTTGCTGTGCTGGCATACCAAAAGCTTTAGCAGCATCTATTTGTAAAGCAGATAAATTATAAGGAAGCGGTGCGGTTTGCTTTTTTTGCTTTTGCTCAAGTGCAGTTACACTTGCTGGTTGATTAGCGATACGAGAAGTGACATTTTCAGCTAAAGCTTTGTTAAGCACTCTGCCCTCTTCATCTTGATATGGGGCGCATGCTTTACTTGGTAGCCACTTAGCAGTAAAGGCATCATTCTGGGGGGTAACTAAATGAGCAAGTACTTCAAAAAAGGGTTTTGATACAAAATTTGCGATCTCGTTATCGCGATTAACGACTAGACCCAAAATAGGTGTTTGCACTCGCCCAACCGACAACACATTACCAAATCCCGCTTTTTGCCCCGCTAATGTGTATGCACGCGTCAAGTTCATGCCAAACAACCAATCAGCACGAGACCGCGCTAAAGCAGAAACGCTCAAAGGAATAAAGTCACGGTTAGCACGCATACTATTTAGTGACTTTTTAACTGCCGTTAAGTTTAAGTCACTGATCAATAAACGCTGAATATTTTGTTTTTTTGCTTGGCTGATTTTTGCTTGTTCTATAACTTCATCAACTAATAACTGGCCTTCACGGTCAGGATCGCCAGCATGTACAAGTGTTGTTGCTTGTTTGATTAGCTTTTTTAAAATAGTGAGTTGTTTACGAGTTTTAGGCTTTGCTTTAAGTTGCCAATGCTCAGGCACAATAGGTAAATGTTCAAACTGCCACTTTTTAAAACGCTCATCATAGTCATCGGGTTCTGCTTGCTCGAGCAAATGACCTATGCACCAAGATACGCAATCACCATTTGCCACTTCAATATAGCCATCATGCTTTTTATGCGGTTTAGGAAGTGCGTCTGCAATAGCGCGACCCAAAGAGGGTTTTTCAGCAATATAAAGTTTCATAACCAAGCCTCAACACTGTTCATATAAACAGTAGTCTAGCATATCATTTTAAAACGAGGGGTATTTTTGTCGTTATAAGCTTAAAGCTTTATTTCGCTTATTAACAAAAATATATAAAAGAGGCAGGTAGCATACAACCACAGTAGCAATATTTATTAAAGGCATAAACGTTTGATACATAACAGTGCTATAAGATAAATCCCAAAGGTGGCGGTCGACTAAACGAAATAATTGCAAAATAGGGGCACCAATAACCACAAGTTGACCCAGTACACACTGCCATAAATGCACTTTATCTTTCAGACCCCAATAAGCAATTAGTGCCATCCAAGTAATATCTGTTAATGCCCATACAAGATAACGGTATACATAAATGCCA
This sequence comes from Pseudoalteromonas sp. DL-6, assembly GCF_004328665.1. Lineage (NCBI taxonomy): Bacteria > Pseudomonadati > Pseudomonadota > Gammaproteobacteria > Alteromonadales > Pseudoalteromonadaceae > Pseudoalteromonas > Pseudoalteromonas sp. DL-6. Next base: position 781,675 of record NZ_CP019770.1, on the reverse strand, counting down.
TCATCAAACGCCATTAAACTTGAGTAAGTTAGAGTGCCAAATAAGAAAAAAGCAGCGGTAATAGCAGCAAACCTTAAGGCTAAATAATCCTTAAAGATAAAAAATAACAAAATAGCTGGGCTCAAAATAAGAACCCAGCTTTTACTTAATATACTGACGAAGTACAAAAACCATTCAGGCAAACTAAAAAACCTTACTTAACTTTTTTATCTTCGTCTGTACCATCGCCATTACCAGGCATACTACAAAATTTATTTAACATACTAACTTCTTCTTTAATTACATCTGTTAAGAGAAGTGCATTCTATGCTAAAAAAGGGACAAAACCAATAAACTCTATCTAATATCAATAGGATCTGATTCTTTAGCCTTGCCTTGTAAGATTGATATTTCCACTCGGCGGTTACGTCTTCGGTCTTCACGGGAGTCATTCGGTACTAAGGGTCTGGTTTCTGCACGTCCTACCACCATCATGCGGGTCTTATCAAAACCAGCAACCTTTTGCAGTTCACTTGCTACCGCAACAGCTCGTTTAGAGGATAAATCCCAGTTATTAATATAAAGTTCATTAGAAACTTGAAAGTCATCAGTGTGACCGGAGACGGTGATTTCACCTGGCACATCTTTTAATAACCGGCCAATATCTTGAATGATAGGTTTAAACTGGGGTTGTAAAAACGCACTGCCCGATGGAAACGAACCATTTTCTCTAATACGAATAATGATTTGCTGCCCTAATGACTCAAGCTCAATAGCTCCATCAATAATTTGCTTTTCAAGCTGTTGTGCAATTTTTTTAACTAAGTCATTTATTTGCTCTTGATCGGCAGCAGAAACTGCAGGCGCTGAAGCAACTTCCTCAGAGGTGCTGCTTGACTCCCCGCCTCGTTTTTCGCCACGTTGTTCTTGGCGTCCGCCAGCTGAGCTTTCATCGCCCGCCTGAAACTCTAGCATTTGCTGAGTCATTTCTACTGTTTGCTGCTGAATAGTTTCAATGGGGGTCGGCTCAGGCTTACCTGGAGTAAACTCCATCGCAATAACCGAGGTGCCTTTTGGGATATCTTTAACTTCAATTTTATTTTGCACACCAAAAGCAAACTTCATAGAGCCTGCAATTTGCTTAAATTTAAGCACATCCATTTCAGAAAACGCGAGTAAGAGTACAAAAAAGCACATTAATAGCGACATTAAATCGGCAAATGTCCCCATCCATGCAGGTAAGCCTGGGGGTGGGCATTTACACTCTTCATCAGACATAATTATTCCTCAGTGTTTACCGCGCGTTTTGACTCTGCCAAATAATTTTTCAAGATCCCTTCGATAACTTTAGGGTTTTGGCCATCTTGAATACCTAGTACCGCATCCAAAATAAGTCGCTGGTTCATTGCTTCTTCGTCTTTACGCAATTCAAGTTTTACCTGAATAGGAATAGCGACAACATTCGCCAAAAATGCCCCATATAACGTTGTTAATAAGGCGACCGCCATTGCTGGACCGATTGCTTTTGGGTCATCCATATTTGATAACATAGCCACCAAACCGATTAATGTACCGATCATCCCCATTGCAGGAGCAATATCACCTAACGATTTGAATAAGCTTGCACCCATTTCATGACGAGTTGTTGTGAGGGAAATATCTTTTTGTAATGTTGCACGCACTACATCTGCATCATGTCCATCTACAAGCATATCAACGCCTTTGCGCATAAATGGATTTGGAATTTCAGCCTCTTCTAATGCTAAAAAACCACCTTTACGGGCAGAGTCAGCAAGTTCGACAGCTTTCTCTATTAACGCTTCAGGGGGTTCAATTTTAAACATAAACGCTTTTGCACAAACCTTACCAATGCCAAAAAATTGCGACATAGTAAAGTTAGATAAAACGATAAAAAGGGAACCACCAAACACAATAACCACTGAAGGGGTATTGTAAAACATAGCGACTTCACCGCTACTACTCATAAACATGGACATGACAATTAAGCCAATTGCGCCAAGGATCCCAATAATGGTTGCTAAATCCACATTCCCTCCAAAGGTTTTATATTTTTTCTTCGCAAGCGTTGTTATTAATTGTTTATCGGCAAGATACTGAAATACTTAAGTGATTTTTATGATAACCGAAAAAGTTAAGCGCTCATCTATTTTAGATCAACTATCGCAATCTATCTAACACTCAATTTTAAACATGTTAAAAAATAACTAAGAAGCGCAATAAAACCCAATTAACAGCATTTATCTATCAAAAAATCATATCATTCTTTGACCTAGTTTAGCATTCCCCCTAAAATTGGCGTCTAAATTTATTATGTAAGTTGAAAATAAAGATGGCGACTAAAAAACCTGAAAATTTAAGTTTCGAACAAGCACTAGAAGAGTTAACAACAATTGTCAGTGAAATGGAACAAGGTGATTTATCGCTTGAACAGTCTTTAAAGCAATTTGAGCGCGGTATTGCATTAGCCAGTGCGTCTTCTGGCAAACTTCAACAAGCCGAACAAAAGGTGTCGATATTAATGGGTAATGACGAAAAAGCACCGCTTACTCAATTTGATAACGATATGGAATAATTGTGAGCATAAAAGAACAAATAAAGCTCGCTCAAGATGACGTAGCTAATACGCTCAATCTTTATTTCGAACAACCTCTTGAAAGCGACAACACCATAAAAGAAGCTACTCATTATAGTTTAATGAATGGCGGCAAGAGACTGCGCCCATTTTTAGTTTATACCACAGGTAAAATGCTCGGTGCTGAAAAACGTGATTTAGATGTGCTGGCAGCAGCGATAGAATGCATTCATAGTTATTCATTAGTCCATGACGATTTACCCGCTATGGATGACGATGATTTACGTCGTGGCCGTCCTACATGTCATATTGTATATGGTGAAGCACAAGCTATTTTAGCAGGTGACGCACTGCAAACTTTGGCTTTTGAGCTTATTGCTAAGCATAAATTTAAATGCTCAACAGAAGCTCAGTTAAAAATGATTGCCGAATTAGCCCACGCTTCTGGATTGCAAGGAATGGTTGCCGGACAAGGGCGTGATATTGCAGCAACCGATAAACTGATTACGGTTGACGAATTAGAACGTATTCATAAACTTAAAACCGGCGCATTGATAAACTGTGCAATTACTTTGGGCGCACTCTGTGTCCCTAATATTAGCCAACATACTTTAGATAACTTATCTACTTTTGGGTATGCTATCGGGCTGGCCTTTCAGGTTCATGACGACATTTTAGATGTTGAGGGCGACACCCTGACTTTAGGTAAGCCTCAAGGGTCAGATATTGCAGCGAATAAAGCGACATACCCCGCTTTATTAGGTATGCTAGGTGCTAAGCAAAAAGCACAGAATTTGATACAACAAGCCCATGAGGCGTTAGCCAATATTGACGCAGATACGACCGACTTAGCGGCATTGGCAAACTATTTAATTGAACGTGACCATTAAACATGGCTAAAACGTACTAACTCTTAGAACAAATTATTACTGAATATTAAGTCGCCTCTTAAACCTAGCTTTTTGAGGGAGTTAATGTTAGCGAAGGATATATAAAAAACCATGACACTTGATAGCAGCAAGTATCCATTACTTAATTTGGTGAACGAACCAGCCCACTTGCGAGACTTAGCACAAGATAAGCTTCCTGCATTTAGCCATGAATTGCGTGATTATTTACTCAATTCAGTATCGCAAAGTAGCGGCCATTTAGCGTCTGGTTTAGGAACCGTAGAACTTACCGTTGCATTACATTATGTGTACAACACTCCCGAGGACCGTTTAGTTTGGGATGTGGGTCATCAAGCTTATCCACATAAAATACTGACTGGCCGCCGTGACCAAATGCACACCATTCGCCAAAAAGACGGATTACACCCATTCCCATTCAGAGACGAAAGTGAATACGATACCTTTAGTGTTGGCCATTCAAGTACCTCTATTTCTGCGGCACTGGGTATGTCTATTGCGGCGCAAAAAGAAGGCAAAGGACGTAAAACCGTGGCGGTGATAGGCGATGGCGCAATTACCGCAGGTATGGCTTTTGAAGCGATGAACCACTTAGGTGATGTGAAATCAGATATGCTGATCATTTTAAATGATAACGAAATGTCGATTTCTGAAAACGTCGGCGCGTTAACCAATCATTTCGCACGTATTTTATCAGGCAGCTTTTATACCAACATCCGTGAAGGTAGCAAAAAGCTTCTTTCTGGTGTACCGCCGGTAAAAGAGCTGGCTAGCCGTATGGAAGAGCACATTAAAGGGATGATGATCCCGGGTACTTTTTTTGAAGAGCTAGGTTTAAACTATATTGGTCCAATTGATGGCCATGATGTAAATATGTTGGTAGATACGCTACGCAACATGCGTAACTTAAAAGGCCCACAACTGCTGCATATTAAAACCCAAAAAGGCAAAGGCTATAAACCAGCAGAAGCCGACCCGATTGGTTATCATGGCGTACCAAAATTTGACCCTGCAACATCAAGCCTGCCGAAATCTAAGCCAGGCGCTGCAACTTTTTCAAGTGTATTTGGTGATTGGCTTTGCGATATGGCAGAGCAAGACAGTAAATTGATGGCAATTACCCCTGCGATGCGAGAAGGTTCGGGGATGGTGCGTTTTTCTAAAGAACACCCTGAACAATATTTTGATGTGGCAATTGCTGAGCAGCACGCCGTAACCCTTGCTGCAGGTTTTGCCTGTGAAGGGTTAAAACCCGTTGTGGCTATCTACTCTAGCTTTTTACAACGTGCGTATGATCAACTAATTCACGACGTTGCATTGCAAAACCTACCGGTATTATTTGCTATTGACCGCGCAGGTATTGTCGGAGCCGATGGTGAAACTCACCAAGGCGCCTATGACCTAAGCTTTATGCGCTGTATTCCTAACATGGTTATTATGGCACCTAGCGATACTAACGAATGCCGTCAAATGCTATACACTGGCTATCAAGCCAATTGCCCAGTAGCTGTGCGTTACCCGCGTGGCAGTGCGGGCACAGCAGACATTCAAAGCGCTATGCAACAGCTCGAAATTGGTAAAGCTAATGTAATTAAACAAGGAACTAAAGTGGCTATATTGTCATTTGGTACCTTGCTTGAAAACGCGCAACTGGCCACAGATGAGCTCAATGCGACTTTAGTTAATATGCGATTTATTAAGCCACTTGATACAGGGTTAATTGATGAGCTTGTCGCTAACCACGATATTATTGTAACGCTTGAAGATAATGCAATTTCTGGTGGTGCAGGCTCGGCTGTTAATGAGTATTTAGCTACCCAAAAAGCGGCTGTAAAAATACTTAACTTAGGTATACCGGATGAATTTATTAAACACGGTACACAACAGCAAATGCATGATGAAATGGGGTTAGGTGAGCAAGGCATATTAACTACAATTAAAGCATTTATGAGCTAATACTTATCGTGTTTAATAAAAAAGGAGCCATTGGCTCCTTTTTTATTGCTAACTTATGATCTCTAGCGCATCCACACCTTAATGTCGGCCAAGCCATTACTTTGCAATAAGCCAATCTGCTGTTCAACGTTCGGGTTTTGCTCAAACTCAAATGCATCTAATTGCTCATCAAAGGTAATGTTAGCAACGCCATCGCCACCGCGTTTTTTAACTTGATGCAATGCGATATCAGCTAAATTAATCGATGTTTCCCAGCTAATAACTTGACCACCTAACAGGGGGAGCGGGTAGAAAGACCAACCCACTGATGAGGTAATACTCGTTGTTTCGCCGTTCGGAAGCTGGAAGTTATAATCGGCAATGGCTTGGCATAACTCTGACACATAGCTGTCGATTAAATTACACTTAAAGTCACGCAATAACAGTAAAAACTCATCACCACTCCAACGTGCAACATAATCAGAACCTTGAGTACGCGAGTTAAGTAACGCCGCTACTTGTTGTAAACAACTATCTCCAGCAATAGGACCATAAGCATCATTAATACGGCTAAAGTTATCTAAATTAATAATTAATAACACCAAAGATTTACCCTGAGCCTGCAATGACTGCGAATTACGCTGAAAATGCTCAATATCTTTTGGTAGTTGATCAAACAAGAAACGACGACTTCTCAGCCCAGTTAGCTCATCAGAGTGACTAACAAGTTTAAGCTGAGAATTTACTTGGTTTAATTTATCATTCGCTTGACGAAGCTCTAGGGTTCGCTCAGTAATAAGCCCTTCGAGTACTTGTTGCTTACGTCGCTCTTGAACTTTAAATACCCAAAACACTAAATAAAACAGCAACACAAAACCACTGGTGATCAGTAACCTAAAGTAGATAGTTTCACCAAATCGCTCTGGAACAACAAACGCATATTCGGCTGATTGCGCTTTTCCCCAATCCTCACCTTGGCGTTTAGTTTCTAATTCAAACAAAAACATACCGGCGGGTAAATTTGTATAAATTGCTTCTCGACGGGTATTTGCATAGCGCCAATCGTTATCAAGCCCATTAAGTTTATATCTAAACTCAATACTTGCCGGCGCGTAATAATCAATCGCAGTATAGGTAAGTGTTACATCACGCTCGTCGGTTTTAAGTACTGGCTTTTTACCTAACGCAGCCGCAGCAAGCTTTCGTGATGGCGTGGTTAAAGTTTCTATGGTTGGCTTTAATGAGCGTAATCCAAATAATTCTACGTCTTTAGGGATTTCAACCACCCCTTGTAAGCTGGGGTACCAAATAGAGTTATCCATATCAACCACCGCATCATGGCCTAGACCATTACAACATTGGCTGGCTTTACCATCGAGCTGACGGTCAAATGAAGAGATCACTTCTTCTACTTTTAGGCTTTCGATATTGGCTTTAAATTGCTCAACAGGCATGCGGTAAACCCCTTTCATGGTGCTTACCCAAATTCGCTTTGAGGTGTCATCGTATTCTAAGCTGAATATAGAACCATATGGCAACCCATTGGCGGCGTCTAGTTGCTGCCATTGCCCTTGTCCACTGCGATAAAACAAACCATCATTCAACGAACCAATTAAAATGCCTACCCCTTTTATATGTAAAATGCTGGTCACATACGCACTTTCTAAGGTGGTTTGGTCGCCAATTTTTTCTATCCCGCGTTCAGTAAAGTAATACGCGCCTTTACTGGTGCCAATAACCCCAAAATTTGGTTTATCTAAAACATAGGTTACAAACTTACTGCCTAAAAAAGCATTGTACGCAAAAGGGTTTAAACCATTGTAATTTAAACGGTATAACCCTCGTCCGGTGCCTACCCAAAAACCACCTTTAGTTGAAGTGCTAATTGCAAAAACTGGGTTATCGCTCAATGCACGAGCAGGGAAACTATATAAGGTATTCGACTCGTAAAAAAACAAGCCCCTGCCAGTAGCAACATAAAGGCGATCGCCATCAAATTGCAGGTCATGTACCGAGGCATTTCCATACTTGGCACTATTAATAACATTAATAAAAGTTTTATCGGCATCAAAATAGCCAACGCCACTTTTATTGGCAATCCATAACTTACCATCAGGTGATTTACTAATTGCCATTACCGCTTCGGTCATTTTAGAAATGGCAGAATGGCGCTCTATTCGCCCTTCGTGAGCAAGCCATAGCCCTTCACTAAAACTCGCTAACCATATGTTATTTTCATCATCTCTAAATATATCGGCAAACCAAATACTCTGATCTAACTGGCTGGGTTCAACCCACTGCCAATCATTAGATTTAGCCCTGAACAATAAACGTCCATAGGTTGATACCCACAAGCCGCCATTACCGTCGCTCATAAATTTATACACAGCTGAGTTATTAGCATTGGGCAGTGGAAACGGACGTAGCTCGTCATCTAAATCTAAAAAATAAGCCCCTAACTCAGAAGCTAGGTACAAATTACCATTTAAAAACGATAGATCGTGAACAATGGTTTGTGCTAAACGATCAGGCAAAGCCACTTTAGCGGTGAGTTCTAGGCGTAATTTAGAAAAATCAGACGAGCTTTGCGTTAAGCGTAATAAATTACGGTCGTTAACCAGCCAAATCCCCTCAGGTGAAAGCGCCATTTTACTGACCGACCCCACTATTTGGGTGATAGCAGTAGCGTTTACAATAGGACTAGGGTTATTTAGTTGGTCGCGCAGTTCTATTTGGCCTCTGTCTATATAATAGAGCCCATTAGCTGCTATCCAAATACTGCCTTGAGAGTCTTCAAGAATGTCTCTAACAGGGCCTTTAATATTAAACTCTTGTGCGGTTAGCTTCTCAGGATCGATAACCACAAGGCCATTTTTCGTGCCTATCCACAACAAGCCTTCACCATCAATCAGTAATTTATTAATGCCATTGCTGGGTAAAAATAAGCTATTTTGGGTATTATAATTGGTGAAGGTATTGCCATCAAAACGGCTTAATCCAAATTGAGTGCCAAGCCACATATAGCCTTGGTTATCTTGCACCACACTTTTGAGGGATTGTGAGGGTAAGCCGTCTTTGATATTCCATTGTTTAACTACGTAATCAGTAATTGAAGCCGTACTTGGCATGGCACATAGCATAAGTACACAAACCAATAAAAATCGCATCATAGTGCTGCCACCTAGTTAAACAAATAATAAATTAAAAGGGTAGTAAACCTACTTTTATCAATGCTTGCAAACAAATAAGCGAAAAAATACCTGCAAGCACATCATCGGCCATAATACCAAACCCACCATGGGCACGTTTATCGAGTATACGAATCGGCCCAGGCTTTGCTATATCAAAAAAGCGAAACAGTAAAAAGCCCACTAATAATGTTTGCCAGTTAAGTGCTGCGCCTATCATAGTAATATAGTAACCAGCAACTTCGTCCCAAACAATTGCGGGATGATCATGTACTTGAAGGTCATCGGCTGTTTTTCCACATGCCCAAATACCAAAGATACTTATGACTACTGCAAATACAATTTGTAACCATAGCGGAAAATGCATGGTAATAAAAATAAACGGTAATGCTGCCAATGTGCCAAATGTACCAGGTGCTTTTGGTGCAAGCCCAGTACCAAAACCCAAACCAAAAAATTGATGTGGGCGTTTTAAATTAAATAATCGGTTTTTATTCAAACCTGCTCCTTGGAAAAGTGCTCAAAACCTTTATGTTCAAAAGCAAACTTCTCACCTTGGTGTAATAACTCTATATTGCCGTCACCACTTTTTATTTGCCCGATACAGCTTGCCTCTACACCGTATTGGCGCAGCTTAATATCTAGCATACTCTTGTTACTATCAGCAACGGTATACAGTAACTCGTAATCATCGCCATAGTTAAGAACAAAAGGAAGTCGCTGCTCAAAATCAAGACTCGCTTGCATGGCATCTGAGGTGGGGACATTTTCAATATTAATGGTGGCACTAACTTGTGATAAATTTAGCACATGCCCTAAGTCGGCTAGTAACCCATCGGAAATATCAATGGCCGACGATGCCAAGCCTCGTAACGCTTGCCCAGCAGCTACACGTGGCGTGGGGAAATTTAAACGTTTATTAATATCTTTTAAGTGTTCAGGTGCAATCGATAAGCCTTGTTTTTTCGATTCAATCGCCAACCCAGCATCACCAAGCGGACCGGTTACAAAAATCCAATCACCCACTTTTGCACCACTTCTACGTAATGCTGTGCCTTCAGGAACTGTACCTTTTGCACAAATAGTAATACTAAGTGGACCTTGAGTGGTATCACCACCAATGATCTGAACGTTAAAGTACTCAGCAATTTCATGCATGCCATCAGTCAGCTCAGCAATCCATTGTGGATCGATACTAGGTAAGGTAAGTGCAACCGACACCCAAGTAGGCTCTGCGCCCATGGCAGCTAAATCACTTAAATTAACAGCAAGAGCTCGATGCCCTAATGCGCGAGGGGAGATATCATGAAAAAAATGCACCCCAGCAACTAAGGTATCTGTGGTTACAGCAAGCTGACAGTTCGCTGGAACTGTGACAAGCGCACAGTCATCTCCAATCCCTAAATTAACATCGCGACGAGTAATGCCACGACCTTTAAAGTAACGATTAATTAATTCAAATTCCTTCATACACAAAAAAGCCGGCCTATGCCGGCTCTCCTTTTTAACGGTTATTTATAACAACTCATCTGATAATAAAAATCAGCTAAAGTTGTTATTACTTGCGTAACTGTTTTACAGCTTTATCAAGTACACCGTTTACAAATTTATGGCTATCTTCAGCGCCAAACATTTTAGCTAATTCAATACTTTCATTGATAGCCACTTTGTAAGGAACGTCTTCACGAAATTTAAGCTCGTAGCTGCTTAAACGTAAGATTGCACGTTCAACTTCGTCTAATTCATCAAATGGACGAGTTAAATGAGGCGATACAGCTTCGTCTAGTTGCTTGTGGTTTACTGCAACTCCACGCGCTAAATCTTTAAAATATTCAACATCAATTTTAGTCACATCGTTTTCGATCAACATTTGTTGTTCGATATCGGCAATTGCATTGCCGCTTAATTGCCATGAATACACGGCCTGAAGTGCTAAGATACGTGCTTTACGTCTTGCTGCTGGTTTCACAAAAATTCCTTAAACTTAAATTTTATCTAACACATTAACCATTTCAAGCGCACCTAAAGCAGCTTCGCCGCCTTTGTTACCCATTTTGGTACCTGCGCGCTCAATTGCTTGCTCAATGCTTTCAGTGGTTAATACGCCAAATGCAACTGGGATATCATACTCAAGTGATACTTGTGCAAGCCCTTTATTTGACTCGCCAGCGACGAGATCAAAGTGAGGCGTGCCCCCTCTGATCACTACACCTAAGGCGATAATTGCATCATATTCTTTTTTTGCTGCAACGCGTTTCGCTGCTAAAGGTAATTCAACCGCACCTGGTACGTAAATTACGGTAATATCATCTTCTGATACCCCACCAGTACGTTTTAGCTCATCAACAGCACCTGCAAGCAAGCTACTACCAATAAAGTCATTAAAACGAGAAATGACAATGGCAAACTTTTTGCCTGGAGCGTATTTATTACCTTCAATAATTTTCATTTGATAACCCTAAAAATAAGTTTAAGCGATTTCGGTTGCGCAAAAATTGATGCGCATTATACCACATAAATAAAATAATAACCTAGCGTGTAATTATTGTGGTTCTACGTAGTCAACCACTTCTAAATGGAACCCTGATAATGCATGGTATTTTTTAGGTAAACTCATCAAGCGCATTTTTTGAATACCTAAATCAGCCAAAATTTGCGAGCCTACACCTACGGTGCGCGAAGTACCTTGAAATTTACGTGGCGTCACATTTTCACCCGCATCAGCTGCGGCAAACGCTTTTACTGTGGCTTCTAACTCTTCAGTGCTTTCTTGCTTACCTAAAATAACTAAGGCGCCATTATGCTCAGCTATATACGCCATTGCTTGCGATAATCCCCAACTACGATCAGCATTACGATCAGAGAGTAAAATATCGTTAAAGGTACTTTGTAAGTGCACTCGCACTAACGTTGGTTCTTGTTGTTTTATTTCACCTTTAAGCAATGCATAGTGCAGCTGCCCGTCAATGGTGTCTTTGTAAGTTACTAAGTCAAATTCGCCATGCTCAGTTGGCAATTTACATTTTGCAACTTGCTCAATAGTGGTTTCATTTAAGTTACGGTATTCGATTAAATCAGCAATGGTGCCAATTTTAATATCATGTTGCTTAGCAAATACTTCTAAATCAGGGCGGCGCGCCATGGTGCCATCTTCATTCAGAATTTCTACAATCACTGATGACGGCTCAAGTCCCGCTAAACGCGCTAAATCACAGCCAGCTTCAGTGTGCCCTGCGCGCGTTAATACGCCGCCAGGTTGCGCCATAATAGGGAAAATATGCCCAGGCTGTACAATATCACTTGGCACAGCGCCTTTAGCAATGGCAGCTTGAACAGTGCGAGCACGATCCGCTGCAGAAATCCCCGTCGTAACCCCTTTTGATGCTTCAATAGACATAGTAAAGTTGGTCGAGAATGCAGCACCGTTATTTTTAACCATCAGCGGTAAATCAAGTTGCGAGCAACGCTCTTGGGTCATGGTTAAACAAATTAACCCACGGCCATGAGTCGCCATAAAGTTAATTGCTTCTGCACTTATGTGCTCAGCAGCAATAATTAAATCACCTTCATTTTCTCTGTCTTCATCGTCCATTAAAATAACCATTTTACCGGCTTTAATGTCATCTATTATTTCTTGTGCGCTGTTTAAATTCATAAGTTGCTCGTATAAGTTGTCAATATCGTTATTTTATAAAGCCCGCTTTAGCGAGTAAGCTCATCGAAATATCTGAACCAGTAGGATGCTCAGCTCCCTTTACAAGGCGCTCTAAATAACGTGCTATTTGGTCGACCTCTAGATTCACTTTGGTACCGACTTGAAAATCGGCTATGGTCGTTTGCCCGCTGGTGTGTGGCACAATCGTTAGTTTAAATTTATTACCTTCAACCGCATTGACCGTTAGGCTAATACCATCAATACACACCGACCCTTTATAAGGAATGTATTTCATTAAATTTTCGTCGGTGGCTAACCAATATTCAGTTGCTCGCGCATTGGTATTTATTGCTGTGATTGTGGCAATACCATCAACATGACCAGACACTAAATGCCCTCCGAGGCGCGATACAGGTTGCATCGCCTTTTCTAAGTTAACTGTTTGCCCTAATGCGTAATGTGCAAACCCCGTTAAGCTAATCGTTTCATTTGATAAGTCAGCACTAAAGCCATCTATATGCTTATCAACAACAGTGAGGCATACACCGTTGGTTGCAATACTGTCACCTAACTTAACATCACTCATATCAAGGTTTTTACTTTGGATACGAATAGCTAAATCACCTTGTTTTTTTTGTAATAACGCAATTTTACCTGTCGCTTCAACTATTCCAGTAAACATAGTGCTACTCTTTATATAAAATGATTAATGAGCTTTTTTGTGTGCTGTGATACGTAAATCATCACCAATTGGCACACACTCATTAAAAGTTAAATTAATGGTATTTTGCATACTCATTAACTCAGGGAAATTCAGTAAACTTTTTGCATCGCTACCCATTAACTTAGGGGCAATGTAAAAAACAAACTCATCAATTAAATCAAGTTCAGCCATTTTTCCGGCCAATGTGGCACCCGCTTCTAACCACACATTATTAAACTGTAATTGCGCTAGCTTTTGCAGCGCTGCTTGTAAGTCTACTTTATTGTTCTTTTCGGGGACTTCGATCTGTTTAACAAAATGAGGCCACTGATGCGATTTATCAACCCGAGTGGTGAATATTATCACCTCACTTTGAATTGAAAATAAGGCAAGTTCAGGCGTGAGTCTATTTTGGGAATCAATAATAACGCGAACAGGTTGGCGCAGTGGTAAATTGGTCGGTAAAGAAACCGGAAGTTCTTCTGGGCGTACATTTAGTTTTGCATCATCGATTATGACTGTATCGGCACCGGTTAAAATTGCACAGCTCTGAGCACGATATAGTTGTACATCTTGGCGCGCAGCGGGCCCTGTTATCCATTTACTTTGGCCGTTTTTAAGCGCCGTTTTACCATCAATACTGGCGGCCATTTTGCAGGTTACAAAGGGTACCCCCTGCTCCATACGTTTAAAAAAACCAAGGTTTAATGCGCGAGCTTGCTCTTCAAGTAATCCGTGAGCGACTTCAATTCCTGCATCTGCTAAAATTTTCAGGCCTTTGCCTGCAACTTGCGGGTTGCTGTCAACCATAGCAGCAACCACTTTTTTTACACCCGCGGCCTTTAGCCCTTCAGCGCAAGGCGGTGTGCGACCATAGTGACTGCAAGGCTCTAGGGTTACATAAGCGGTTGCACCTTTAGCATTCTCACCGGCCTCAGCCAAAGCATTAACTTCAGCATGACCTTGCCCTGCTAATTGATGAAACCCTTCACCTATTACTTTATTATTCTTTACTAGTACGCAGCCTACATTAGGATTAGGAGTGGTGGTAAAGCGCCCTTTTTTTGCCAGCTCAATGGCACGTGCCATATAACGTTTATCATCCTCTGAAAACGAGCTTTGCATGGTCATTACTACTCTCCTAAGCGGGCTATTTCTTCACCAAACTCACGTATATCTTCAAACGAGCGATATACTGAGGCAAACCTTACATAAGCTACTTTATCTAACTTTTTCAGCGCTTCCATAATGCACTCACCCACTAAATGGCTAGACACTTCACGTTCGCCGGTGGCTCGTAGCTGAGATTTAATTATATTAACGACTTCATCAACTTGTTCGGTACTTACGGGACGTTTTTCAAGAGCGCGGGTTAAGCCATTTAGTAACTTATCTTCATTGAACGGTTCACGACTGCCATCTTGCTTAATAACTCGCGGCATCACTAATTCAGCCCCTTCAAAGGTGGTAAATCGTTCGTGGCACTCATTACATTCACGGCGTCTACGTACTTGGTGTCCCCCGCCGACAAGGCGAGAATCAATAACTTTAGTATCTTTGGCGGTGCAAAAAGGGCAATGCATAACTGTGTGTTTCCGTTTTAAAAACAAAAAATGGCCGCTGTAATAGCGGCCATTATCATAACAAAAATGTGTGCAGTTGTGATCTAAATTACTATTTTACTCTTGGATTAAGCGTAAACAGGTAATTTTGCACAAATTGCTTTCACTTTTTCTTTTACTTGCGCTTGTACTGACTCATCTTCGATGTTGTCTAGTACGTCACAGATCCAGCCCGCTAACTCTTTTGATTCAGCTTCTTTAAAGCCACGACGAGTGATTGCTGGTGAACCAATACGCAGACCAGAGGTAACAAATGGTGAACGTGGATCGTTCGGTACTGAGTTTTTGTTAACCGTGATATTCGCGTTACCTAGGGCAGCATCTGCATCTTTACCTGTGATATCTTTGTCGATTAAATCAAGTAAGAATAAGTGGTTGTCAGTTTTACCCGATACTACTTTGTAGCCGCGCTCTTGTAATACCGCAACCATTGCTTGTGCATTTTTAACAACTTGTGCTTGGTATGTTTTAAACTCAGGTTGAAGTGCTTCTTTAAATGCAACCGCTTTAGCAGCAATAACATGACATAAAGGACCACCTTGGCCACCTGGGAAAACAGCGCTGTTTAGCTTTTTGTAAATTTCTTCATCGCCACACGCAGAAATGATTAAACCACCGCGAGGGCCGGCTAATGTTTTATGTGTTGTGGTTGTTACAACGTGAGCAAATGGCACAGGGCTTGGGTAGACACCCGCAGCAATTAAACCTGCAACGTGCGCCATATCAACAAATAAGTATGCACCTACTTTGTCTGCAATTTCACGGAACTTAGCCCAATCAACAATACCTGAGTATGCAGAAAAACCCGCAATGATCATTTTTGGCTTGTGCTCAAATGCTAACGCTTCAACTTGTGCGTAATCAATTTCGCCAGTTTCTTCGTTAAGGCCATACTGAATTGCGTTGTATGTTTTACCTGAAAAGTTTACGTGTGAGCCATGTGTTAAGTGACCACCGTGCGCTAGGCTCATGCCTAAAACGGTATCAAGTGGGCTTAATAGTGCTTGGAAAACAGCGGCATTCGCTTGTGAACCGGCATGTGGTTGCACGTTTGCGTAATCTGTACCAAATAATTCATTTGCGCGGTCAATCGCTAACTGCTCAACCACATCAACGTGCTCACAGCCACCGTAGTAACGTTTGCCCGGGTAGCCTTCAGCATATTTGTTAGTAAGTTGAGAACCCTGCGCTTCTAGTACGCGTGGGCTACAGTAGTTTTCAGATGCAATTAACTCAATGTGCTCTTCCTGACGTGATGTTTCTTTGCTCATCGCGTCAAATAACTCTGGATCAAAGTCCGAAATATTCATGCTACGTTCTAACATTGGGGTCTCCTGGGCAACGTGTATGGGTATTTTTTAGAGGCTTTATTGTACGCTTAAAACGACGTTTTGCCTACGCTCTTAAGTTGAGGATATTTAAACAGGGATTGAGACTATTTCACAGCATTTTGATGATGATATTTTTTTATAAACTAATAACAATTTTAAATGAATTTTATTTACTACATTTATATAGCTTATGCGTTATGTCTTAAGCGATGCATAAACAGACAAAAAAAGCGGCCTAAGCCGCTTTTATTATCTGCCTTTTTTAGGCAAGCTTTTTAAACAATTCTGTACGCAAAACATCATAATCGTTGTGCATATCAGTGGCTAAACACGGTTTTGCTAATGCATCAGCTAACGGCTTTGGCATATCTAATTCAACATTAAGGATATCCTCAACGCTGTCTTTAAATTTGGCCGGATGCGCAGTCGCTAAAAAAATCCCCACAGCATCTGTTGCCTTATTTTCTACAAGACCTTGGTAAGCAATTGCGGTGTGAGGCTCTGCAATATAGCCAAGCTGTTGAATTTTTTTCATCACTGTTTGTGTTTGCTGCTCATCAACACTCACCGAATAAAAGTTATCATAACTAAACCAGTTATTATCTAACATTGATTGCACACGTGGCCAGTTATTAGGTTTACTCACATCCATTGCATTTGAAAGCGATTCAATTGTCGCATTAGGCGTCCAATTTTTATCAAGCATAAAGCGCGGTACTGTGTCGTTTTGGTTCGTAGTCGCGCTTAGTTTACCTACAGGCATACCAATAACCGCGCCAATCATAGCCGCACACACATTACCAAAGTTACCACTCGGTACTGAAATATGCGCTGTAGCACGCTTTTCTTTTGGCAGCTGTGCAATGGCTTCAAAGTAATAACACACCTGCGCAACTAAACGGCTAATGTTGATTGAATTTGCAGAGTTTAAACCTAACTTCGATTTTAGCTCTTCATCTAAAAATGATTTTTTAACCAATTCTTGGCAATCATCAAAACTACCCTCAATCGCATAACAGTGAATGTTGTCACCAAGCGTTGTAAATAACTTTTGCTGCGCTAATGAAATTTTACCTTTAGGGTATAAAATAACGACATCAATATTTGGTTTTTTATAAAAAGCATGTGCGACTGCAGCCCCGGTGTCACCCGATGTTGCAGTTAAAATAGTGACTTTTTCGCCTTGATTAAATTGCGCTAAGCACTCGGCCATAAAACGGCCACCAAAATCTTTAAATGCCAGTGTTGGGCCATGGAATAACTCTAAGCAATAGGTATTGTCTTCAACTTCCACCAGCTTAACCGGAAAGTTAAACGCATTCTTAACCATCTGGGCAACAGTATCACTTGGTAGCTCGTCACCAATAAGGTGCGATAAAATTTTGCCGCTGCGAGTAACAAAGTCCATATCTAGTAATGCATCAACATCACTTAATGGCGCTAACGACTCTGGAAAAAACACACCTTGATTACGCCCTAGTCCTGTTTTTACAGCTTCAACAAACGACACTTTTTGTGAATATTCTTTTAAATTATGTAATTGCATGACTCTTTATCCTATAAAACATTTAATTGACGCGTGCCGTCGTTATCTAATTTACAAATATGGCAAAAGCCTTGTTCGTTGATGTAATTTTCCTCTAGCCACTGCGCGCATTGCTCTGCCGCTTCAAGCGTTTTACATACACTAAACAAGGTCGGCCCTGCGCCTGAAATACTCACAACTTCAGCACCCAGTGCTGGTAAGCTTGCTTTGGCATCACTAAAGCCGCTTATAAGTGGCGCACGGTATGGCTCTGCTATTTCGTCTTTCATAATGCTTAATGCATCATCAAAACGCCCTGTTAACAGTAAGCTACTAAACGCCGATAAACGCTGAGCAAACTCAACCCCGGCATGCATACTTAGCTCTTTTGGTAAAACAGAGCGCGCTTTTGCGGTATTGAGCGAAAAGCCTGGAAATGCGGCAACGTAATACCAGTTTTCATCGACAGGTAACGCTATTGATTTATTTGGAATTAAGTCGCCCGTTAATTGTAAGCCACCAAGGTAACAAGGAGTGATATTGTCATAATGACGTCCACCGCTTACCAAGCCCTCAAAATCGGCCATTAGCTCAATGAGCTCAACTTGACTTAAATTGGTTTGAGCAAACTTATCCAGCGCTACAAATGCTGCCACAACAGAGCAAGCACTTGAGCCCAACCCAGAACCTATAGGCAGATTTTTTTTCAATTCTAATTTTACGGCTGGCATATTCGGCGCTACATGTTTACGAAAATGCACTAAACATTGATACGCTAAGTTTTCCTTCGCATCGCTTGGGAGCTTATGGGCGTATTCGCCACTACAAATAAACTCATCACTAGGCGCTTCACAAATAGTAACCACATCCCCCAGCAAGCTGCCATCAATTGGGGCTAATGCCGCACCGAGGGAGTCAAAACCAACCGTAAAGTTACCAATGGAGGCTGGCGCATAAACTTCAATCATAACCGCCTCCTAGCGTGATAGTGTTTTGAGAATATCAGCAAATACACCCGCAGCCGTTACTGCGGAGCCTGCACCATAACCACGGATAACAAACGGACGTGGTTGGTAGTATTGGCTTAAAATAGCCAGCGCATTTTCACCATCACGAATAACACTCAATGCATGTGATGAATCGACCGCTTCAATACCTACTTTACAGTGACCATTTTTAATTGTGCCTACATAGCGAAGTACTTTACCTTCACTCGCTGCACTTTGAATACGGTCGTTAAAGCCAGCATCCAGGCTTGGTAGTTTTGCCATAAATTGCTCAACGTTGTCACCTTGGGCGAAGCCTTGTGGTAATACCGACTCCACTTCTATGTCGCTAAGCTCTAATTGCATGCCTGACTCGCGGGCAATGATAAGTAGTTTACGTGCTACGTCTGTTCCCGATAAGTCATCACGAGGGTCGGGTTCAGTAAAGCCACTTTCTTTCGCTTTAATCGTTGCTTCAGAGAGTGATAAACCATCTTCAAGGGCACCAAACATGTACGAAAGCGAACCAGATAAAATACCACTAAACTCAAGTAATTCATCGCCGGCACCAAAGAGTGATTGTAAGTTATCAATTACAGGTAAACCCGCACCTACATTGGTTTCGTATAAAAACTTACGGTTATTTTTATGTGTAGCTGCTATTAAATCTTGGTAATACGTATATGAACTTGTCGTGGCTTTTTTATTAGCAGCCACAACATGGAACCCAGCATTTAAAAAGTCGACGTATTGGGCAGCCAAGGCATCTGATGAAGTACAATCAACTAGCACAGGGTTAACCAGGTGATTTTGCTTAACAAACTGTTCAACTAATTTTAAATCGAATGCTTGCTCTGATTGCGCTAACTTTTGCTGCCAATCATCAAACGCAATGCCTTCACCATCAAGGTGTAATTGGCGAGAGTTAGCCACACCATATAGATTTAATTTAATATTACGCTTTTCAAGCCATGCTTGTTGACGCTCAAGTTGGTTAATTAGCTCTTGACCTACTAAGCCACAGCCCAATAAAAACACATCAATTGAAGGAACATGAGTGAAAAAGTTTTCATGACAAATTTTAACCGCGTCATTACATAACTCACCGTCAATAACAGCAGAAATTGCGCTTTCAGTTGAGTCTTGCGCTATGGCAACAATGTTTACTTGTGCTTGAGCTAGCGATGCAAAAAACTTAGCCGCTAAGCCTTTGTGAGCGCGCATGTTATCGCCCACTAGCGTTACTATTGCTAAATTACGTTGCACATTTACAGGCTCAATGAGCCCAGCTTTTGACTCTAAGTCAAAGGCTACTTGCAACGCACTTAACGCTAGATTTAAATCGCTTTCATGCACACAAAAGCTAATGCTAAATTCACATGATGATTGAGTGATCAGTACGATTGACACGTTATCATGCGCTAATGCATTAAATACTTTCGATGCCATGCCCACCTTGCCCTTCATACCAGGGCCCGAAACGGTCAGCATAGCTAAGTTTTGTAGGCTTGAGAGTGCTTTTACTGGTTCATCAGATACCGTATCGTTACTAATTAGTGAGCCTTGTGCATCTGGGTTATGAGTGTTTTTAATTTCGCATGGCACTCCAGCTTTTGCACACGGTAGGATAGTTTTAGGGTGCAACACTTTAGCGCCAAAGTAAGAAAGCTCCATTGCCTCTTTGTAAGATAGAAAATCAACCTTAGTGGCTTTTTTGATATAACGCGGATCGGCACTGTATACCCCATCAACGTCAGTCCATATTTGGCACACTTGCGCCTCTAAACACGCTGCAGCAATTGCTGCTGAATAATCAGAGCCATTTCGACCAAGCGTTGTGAGCTCACCTTTATCATTACTTGCAGTAAATCCAGGCATAATATAAACCGTCGCAGGCGACTCTTTTAGTACCGCTTGAAAACGGGCTTTACTGGCGACTAAATCGGCTTCAGCGTCTATGTGTCCACCCGTTGAAACAATACAGTCTGTTGCTTGTAAATAATGCGCGTTATGATCGGCTAATAGGCTTTGCATTAGCGATACGCTAACACGCTCACCAAAGCTAATAATAAAAGCCCTGATTTTATCTGGGCAACACTTAATTAGTGCAACCCCATCAAGCTTATTTTTCAATTCGTCAAAGTCAGGCCAATTTTTAACTGCTCCTTGCTTTTCTTCTACTGCCGTTTTTAAGGCATTGCAGCGGGTAACAAGTGCATCCCATAACAGATTGAAATCCTGCCCCTGCTCTGCGGCACTAGCCAACGCAACAAGCGAATCTGTCATACCGCCAGGCGCTGAAAGCACCAGTAACATTTCATCTTTTAATTGTGCCTTAGCTAGAACAGCGACTTGCTCTAAGCAGGCAAAGTCAGCGAGCGATGAGCCGCCAAATTTTAAAACGCGCATTTTTTATGTTTCCTCATTCCATAAAACGAAAAAAGGCCTGTGTTCTAAGTGAACACAGGCCTTTAAATTTGTTGCACCGACCTATGCCACTATCCAGTAAGAATGGTGGTTGTAATAATAATGGTCGTTACAAGACTAAATGTTTTCATAAGCTTAAGACTGCCTTAACAAAGGCTATTCTGTCAACCCTAAATTAGAAGATAAAACAGTCTTTTTCATCATGAATTTTATTAATAAATGCCAAACTTATGCAAAACTTCGTTAAGTTGTGTTTTATTAATCGGTTTATGAATAAAATCGATTGCGCCAAGTTGCGCTACTCGCTCTCGCATTTTTTGTTGAATGTCAGCAGAAATTACCAATACATAAGATTCTATTTTATTTGCTTTAACTTGCTCAAGCACTGCAATGCCATCAACCTCAGGCATGGTTAAATCAAGACACACAAGATCAAACTGCCCATGATGCAATTGCTCCAAGGCCTCTTTACCGTTTGTAGCCTGTTGAATATCGGCATCAATGCACTCGTTTAAACAACGGATCACTTGCTTACGGGCAACGGTTGAGTCATCACAGACTAAAATAGAAAAACGCACCATAATGACTATTTAATTAAACTCATATAAAACACCTAAACCCACTTTAAAATTAATTTACTTGCTCAGTCAGTAAAAAGTCAAAAATATAACCAATATAAGTAGCGAGCAGGTTATTTACTATAGCTTTTATTAACGTTATCAATAAAATGCATGAGTGCACAATACAAATTAGCAAAATCCCCCTCCTAATTTACAAACAAACTAGCTAAACACACTACACTTGGATAGGAGTACAATTGTTAAGTTTACAGGGTAATGCTTATTTAAGAGCGCAAAATAACAATATAATAAAATATATGTTTATTTTTAATGATTTATTAACTAATGTTTATAAGCGTACACCAATAGCTGAATAATTAAAGGAAATACAAGTCCCTCATGCCGCAAAAAAGTCTTTCAACAAAGTTACTCACACGGGTTTTATCAGTTTATTTTATACTGACTTTTGTGGTGACCTGCGGACAAATCTTCGCAGAGTATGTTAATACCAAAGATTACATACGCGATGAGCTCGGCACACTACAAAAAACATTTGGTAGAAGTCTAACCCGAGCAATTTGGGAGCTAAATATAAAGCAAACCACCACAACTGCAGAGGGGTTGCTTGATATTCCTATGGTTGAAGGGGTTATTATTCGCGATGATAATGGCGCTATTATTTCGCAACTAGGCCGAGCGTTAAACATTCACAACCTATACAGCCAGCAGCTTGTTCAAGAAGATGTGATTGTAGAAGACACCAAGGCTGGTTTATTTGGCTATACATTTCCGCTTATTTTTGAGTTTTCAGGCCGTGCCACCCAAGTGGGCGATGTGACTTTATTTTCTAGCCGGGACGTAATTTTCAGCCGCATTATGCTCTCTATTTACTTTTTAATTGGCAACGCCATGATTAAAACCACCTTTTTAATCATCTTATTTTTGATCGCATTTAGAAAGCTACTAACCGAGCCGCTCACACAACTCACTGAGCAAATTGAATACCTTGAATTAGAAGAGCTCGATGGCCAGCACGTTAAAGTCGTTACCGATGAAAATAACGAGCTAAAGGTAATGGAGCGCTCTTTTAACAATCTGATTTCTAAAGTTGTTGAGTATAAAAAAGAGTTAAAACAAACTCAGCATGACCTAATCGAAAGTAATCAAAAACTAGATCAACAAAATTTGCAGCTTGAACAAGATGTTGCGCGTAAAACATCAAACTTAAGCCAAGCAATGATCGATTTACAGCAACAAAAATATGAACTCGAGCGCCAAAAAGCGGTATTAACTGAAGAAGTTGACTTACGAAAGCAAACTGAGCAAGAACTGCTAAGTAAGCAAACTCAGCTACAGAACTCGCTCGATGAACTAAGCTTTGCGCAAGAGCAACTGGTTGGCTCAGAAAAAATGGCGGTATTAGGCGGTTTAGTAGCAGGTATCACTCATGAAATTAATACCCCTATTGGTATTGGCGTAACTGCTACTTCATTTTTGCAAGAGCGCTTAACTGAAATAGAAACCGCATTTAAGAATAAATCACTGTCTTCCTCTGCATTGGAAGGGTTTATTCATGATGCAGCACAAAGCGCTCAACTACTCTCTCACAATTTAGAGCGTGCCTCAGACTTAATCACCAGCTTTAAACAAATTGCAGTAGATCAAGCCAGTGAGGCGTTAAGAACCATTAACTTTAAGGATTACATCAATGAAGTTATACGTTCTTTACATCCACAGATTAAAAAAACATCCCATAGCATTCGCCTACATTGCCCGGATGATTTAATTATTAATTTACCAGCAGGGGTGATCAGCCAAATATTTACTAACTTAATTATGAATTCATTAGTGCATGGCTTTGAAAATATAAACAGCGGCCAAATTACCATAGATGTAAACACCGATGAAAACGACTTAGTTATTAATTACCAAGATAATGGTATCGGTTTGAAACCAGCTCAACTTAAGCGTTTATTTGACCCATTCTTTACCACAAAACGTGATGAAGGTGGCAGTGGCTTAGGTGCTCACATTATTTTTAACCTTGTAAAACAAACACTCAATGGCAAAATTGAAGTCAGTAGCGAACCTAACCAAGGATTACATTACCGAATTTCGTTCCCTAAAAACATGTCATCCCCCCTGCCACTTTTTAAACTCGACTAAGTAAAATCAGCCGTTTCTAGAAGCGGCTTTTATTGCTATGATTGCACAAATTTTTTAAATGGATCATTTCCCTATGTGGTTTAGTAACCTTATATGCTATCGCTTTAAACAAGACGTTTCGTACTCTCAAGAAGACTTTGATAAGGCGTTAGAACAAGATCTATTTCGTCCCTGCACTGGCCAAGAGTTGGCAACATTTGGCTGGACAAAAGCATTTGGTAAGCATGGTGAAACGCTGTCTCACTTCTCACAAAAAAGTATTTTAGTGTGTGCCAAGCGTGAAGAGAAAGTGTTACCCGCGTCTGTAATAAATGAGCTTGTCGCTGAAAAAGTAGATCAGATTGAAGCCGAAGAAAATCGCCCTGTAAAGAAAAAAGAAAAAGATGAATTAAAAGAAAACATCTTACACACGCTACTGCCACAAGCATTTAAAAAGTCGAGCCTACAGTTTGCGTTCATAGACCAAGAAAATGGTTGGGTTGTAGTTAATAGTGCAAGCTTTAATAAAGCTGAAGAACTTTTGGCGTTATTACGTAAATCGTTAGGCACGTTACCGGTTGTTCCTGCGTTTGCTAACTATGATTTAGATGTATTTTTAACTGACTGGCTTACTAACTTTAGTACACCTGAGGGCTTTGCGATTGGCTCAGATGCTGAACTTGAAGAAGCGGATGACAGTGGTGCCCAAGTTAAGCTTAAAGGCCATGACTTATCGTGTGACGAAGTGAAATCGCACCTTGAAAGTGGTAAACGCGTGACTAAGCTTGCCCTTGATTGGCAAGAGCGCGTTAAGTTTATGCTACAAAACGATGGTTCAATTAAACGTTTAAGCTACAGTGAAACACTTAAAGAAGAAAATGCAGATATTCCAAAAGAAGATATGGCGGTTAAGCTAGACGCAGACTTCATTCTTGCATCTGAGGAAATAAAGCAGCTTCTTGAAGAGCTTACTCAAGGCTTAGGTGATGCCGACGATTTAGCGTAAAAGCTTTATTAAATAGCATCACATATAAAAAGCACGATACTAATCGTGCTTTTTATTATTCAAAATTTTAGCTGAACATTTCTTTTACGTCTTCAACCAAATGCAGATACTCTTCACTCTCTAACATCTCTAAAGAAGGAATAATGCCTTTATCAATGTAGGTTTGTAGCGCCGCAGATTTATCTGATACTTGTAAAGTGCCTTCAAGGATTGCGCCGATACGAATAAAATCGATATAGCTAACCTCAGTCGAGCGATAGTTAACATCGGCCCAATGTTGTGCAACTTCTACAAACACATCTGGGAATTCCCATGCTTTCATAATTGAGCCGCCAATTTTACCGCTTAAGCGTTGAATTGCATGCGCTAAAAAGCTCGGATTAGCAAATACTTCAGGGTGTCGCTCAGCCTCAGTCAAAATTGGTAATACCCCAATATTATAAACCAATGAAGCTAAAGTAATGGCATCACGGTTAAGCGAGGTATGGGTATTTCTTTTTAAGTAAAATTCCATCAGTGAAATAGAATGCGAAGCAACATGCAGCGTTTTATGCCACGCTTTGCCCATATAGCCCTTTATTAGCTCATTGTTGGATACAAACAGCTGCTCCATTGCCATTGCCGTGGCTATATTTTTTATTTGTCTGAGCCCTATACGTGTCACCGCTTGATGTAAATTAGACACTTTTACAGCACGCCCCATAATGGCACTATTTGCTACTTTGATCATACGTGCAGACAATGCAGGGTCATGCGCTATTGCATCTGACATTTGCATCAAATTTACATCTGGGTTGTCAGCGGCTTGACGAACCTTAATCGCCACTTCAGGTAATGTAGGTAACACCAGTGTGTCGTTGTTAATTCTATCAACCAAAATAGTGAGTAAGGCATTTTCTGTAGACATAAATTATCCCTTTGCTTTATGACCTACTTCGCTTTACGGCAGGTCTTATATTATTAATTATTTCAATGCTAATGTAGTACTAAACATATACCCAAAGTAAAGAAACGTGTAGATAATTATTCAATTATTTACACCTCCTCCCCTGATTTATGCGCTCTAACGTCTAATACTTGCTATTTACTAGTGTGTTTTGCTTTAATGCGAACATGCTAAGGCAGATTAACACGCTTTCAGTACCTTAACTTACAGTACACCAGCTATAAAATTGACTTTTAAATAGGCAAAATAATGAACTTAAATAAAATTAGCCAAGCGATATTGCTCTCTGGCGCTGTTTTTCTTAGTGCCTGCTCAGAGCAAGCACCTTCTTCAAGCAACACAGCACAAAACTCTACGCCAGCGGCTTCAACAGCGCCTTCAGGCCCAACACTTGTTAATATTGACCGTCAACGCTTAGACATTTACACCGACTTTAGTTTACAAAGTGATTTATCGCACTTATCTGACAATCAAAAAGCCATGGTTGCTAAGCTTATTGATGCTTCAAAAATTATGGATGATTTATTCTGGAAGCAAGCATTTGGTAAAAATAAACAAGACTTTTTAGCACAATTAGATGATGAAAAAGTACGTCAGTTTGCCGATATTAACTACGGCCCATGGGATCGCTTAAACGGCGATGAAGTATTCTTATCAGGCTATAAAGAAAAGCCGCTTGGTGCAGGCTTTTACCCAGCAGACATCACCAAAGAAGAGCTTAATAACGCTGATGTAAAAGATAAAACAGGCCTTTACTCACTGATTAAGCGTGATGAATTAGGTAATTTATACAGCACACCTTATTCAGAAGAGTATGCAGTAGAGCTTGCTCAAGCTGCTGAGTTGCTTAGAGAAGCCAGCAAACTAGCCGACGACAAAGAATTCGCCAACTACCTAAACTTACGAGCTGACGCAATCCAAAATGATGATTTTCAAGCCTCTGACTTTGCGTGGATGGATATGAAAAATAACCCTATCGATGTGGTTATTGGCCCGATTGAAAACTACGAAGATCAATTATTTGGTTACCGCGCAGCTTATGAATCGTATGTTCTTATTAAAGATTTAAAGTGGAGCGAGCGCCTAGCTAAATTTGCAGCGTTTTTACCTGAACTACAAAAAGGTTTACCTGTAGATAGCAAGTATAAGCAAGAAGTACCTGGCTCAGATGCTGATCTAAATGCCTACGATGTTGTGTACTATGCTGGGCATTCAAATGCAGGCAGTAAAACCATTGCGATTAACTTACCCAATGATGAACAAGTACAACTAGAAAAAGGCACACGTCGTTTACAGCTTAAAAACGCAATGCGTGCGAAGTTTGATAAAATTTTAGTGCCT
The DNA here is from genome assembly GCF_004328665.1 of Pseudoalteromonas sp. DL-6. Classification (NCBI taxonomy): domain Bacteria; kingdom Pseudomonadati; phylum Pseudomonadota; class Gammaproteobacteria; order Alteromonadales; family Pseudoalteromonadaceae; genus Pseudoalteromonas; species Pseudoalteromonas sp. DL-6. The sequence continues at coordinate 754,825 of NZ_CP019770.1, read as the reverse complement.
ATCTCAGAGCAGTTAATTGTACCTGAGCAACGCAAACACATTACCTTTGATGCATTTTTTGCCAATACCATGTTCCATGAAGTGGCTCACGGTTTAGGGATTAAAAACACCCTAACGGGTAAAGGTACTGTTCGCCAATCACTTCAAGAGCACGCTAGCGCTTTAGAAGAAGGCAAAGCCGATATTCTTGGTTTATACATGGTTGAACAGTTACTTAAAAAAGGTGAAATCACCGAAGGTACATTAGAAGATTACTACACCACTTTTATGGCGGGTATTTTCCGCTCAGTGCGCTTTGGTGCTTCAAGTGCGCATGGTAAAGCAAATATGATCCGCTTTAACTTTTTTGCTCAAGAAGGTGCCTTCTCTAAAAATGAAGACGGACTTTACAGCATCAACATGGATAAAATGGGCGATGCTATGGCAAAGTTATCACGCCTTATTTTAACCCTGCAAGGTGATGGTGATTACGAAAAAGTAGATCAACTTATTGCCACTCATGGCGATATTAAAGCGGAGCTTGCTAAAGATTTAGAAAAGTTAAGCAAAGCGAACATCCCTGTAGATGTGACCTTCAAACAAGGCAAAGATGTGCTTGGCCTTAATTAATATGAGCTAAATTAGTTCACATAAAAAAAGCGTTACACTGTAACGCTTTTTTATTGTCTGATTATTTATCACTCATCACTTTACGAACAACCGGCTCTAGGCTTACCATTCCCCACTGCTTGCCTGTTTCAATTGCAGACTCAATATCAGCACCTTGCTGATGGGCTGAAATAGCCATTAGCGCACCAACACGATTACTGCTCGCACAATGAACAACCACTGATTCACCTTTAAGTTCTTCTAAAAGGCTAGCTAATCGTTTTGCATTATCGATGTTAACATCTTGTGCACCTGCAATCTCAATTGCGTGGTAATTCATTCCTAAAGAGTTTACTAATGCCCCTTCATCCCAGTCTTGCTCATCTGCTGCACGTAAATTAATAACGTGCTTCACCTTAGCTTGCGATAGTTGCTTAAACTGCTCATCAGTCGGTTGCGCTGCTGAAAAAACCAAGTTGTTATGTGCTGCAAAGTTTTTAATGTTGGCGTTATTTACCACATCTATAGCGACTGGCTGCTCACTCGCTATTACGGTTGAAACAGCAATAGCTGCCATAAATACACTGACACAAAGTTGTTTTATTAATTTCATACTATCCCCTCAAAGTAACTCATTCTAATTTTAAAAATACGTTTTTAATTGCTCTATCTGCTCATTAGTATAAGGGATACTCGGAAACTTACCCCATACAGGCGCAGGCCATGCAATATCTGTTTTGAAGCGCGCTATATGATGAATGTGTAATTGCGGCACCATATTACCAAGCGCGGCAACATTTAACTTATCAGGATTAAACACTTCAATTAATAAATGACTAAGCTTAGCCGACTCTTGTAAGTAAGTGATTTGTTGCTGCTCAGTTAAATCAATAATCTCTTTTAAGCCTGCAACCCTTGGGACTAATACAAACCATGGATATTGACTGTCATTCAATAACAATACTTTACACAATGGCCAATCAGCCAGCTCAATACAATCTTTTTGTAGCTCTGGGGCTAAGATAAAAGGGGTTTCACTCATGTTGATATCCTTAGTTATTTTACTACACACTTTATAGCATTTAGTTGCAGTTGCACACGCTTGTGCTTTACCATCGGGGATAATTTTATGCAAGTAAAGGCAATCCTGTGTTAAAAAAACTAAAACACCTCTCACTGGCAATCCCCCTGATGGCGGGCGCATTAAGCGTCCAAGCAAAGCCGCTAACGCTTGAGCGTATATTTGATGATCCTAGCTTAGCGGGAAAGTCTCCAGTACAACTTAAATTTTCTCCCGACGGCAGCCGTGTCACCTACTTACAAGGTAAAACAGATGACTATAACCGCTACGATTTATGGGAATATAATTTAAAAGACAATACCAATCGATTACTTGTTGATTCAGCGCAGTTATTTTCAGGCCCAGAAAACCTATCAGATGAAGAAAAAGCACGTCGTGAACGCCAACGTATTTTTGGTAAAGGTATTCTTGAATATAAATGGTCAAAAGATGGTAAAGCACTGCTATTTCCTCTAAATGGCGACCTTTATTATTTCGACTTAAACACAAAAAATAGTAAAAAACTAACTAACACTGAAGCATTTGAAACCGATGCGCGCTTTTCTCCAAAAGGGAATTTTGTATCGTTTATTCGCGAGCAAAACCTCTATGCACTAGAACTGGCATCTGGCAAAGAAATTCAGTTAAGTAAAGATGGCGGTGGCGTTATTAAAAATGGCATGGCCGAATTTGTGGCGCAAGAAGAAATGAGTCGCATGACCGGTTATTGGTGGGCAAATGATGAATCTAAAATCGCCTTTACTCGCGTTGATGAAAGCCCTGTTCAGGAAGCGATTCGTAACGAAATTTATGCAGATGAAGTAAAGCTATTTAATCAGCGCTACCCATTTACTGGCACCAACAATGTTGAAATTCAACTTGGTGTTGTGAAACTTAATGACCAAGCTGTTGACTGGATTGATTTAGGTAAAGATAAAGACATTTATATCGCACGTGCTAAATGGCTAAACGACAGTAACACCCTGTCTTACCAGTGGCAAAATCGCTCTCAGCACAATTTAGAGTTACGCTTTTACAACAGTAAAACGAAACAACAAACCGTCGCATTAACTGAAAAAAGCGATACCTGGATCAACCTACATTTTGACCTTGAGTTCTTAAAAGACAAAAAGCATTTTGTGTGGGCTTCAGAGCGTGATGGCTTTAAGCACCTTTATTTGTATCGAAATAATGGCCAACTTATTCGTCAAATAACCGCTGGTGACTGGGTTGTTGATAGCTTAAAAGGGGTAGATGAAAAAAATGGTATGGTTTACTTTGCAGCGCGTAAAGATACTGCGCTAGAGAGCCATTTATACAGCGCGCCTTTATTTAAAAAAGGAGCAATTAAACGTATTACTGAAAAAGGCCAATATCACAATGTCGTACTGGCAAAAGATAATAAAACCTTTATTGATACCAGCTCATCGGTCAACAAACCAAATTCAGCAGCACTACGCAAAATTAATGGTGAATTTATTACGTGGCTTGAAGAAAACAAACTAGATGACTCACATCCACTCACTCCCTTTTTGACTGATTTAGCACAGCCTGAGTACGGCACCATTACCGCTGAAGACGGCCAAGTTATGCATTACCGTTTATTTAAACCAGCAAACATGGCTAAAGGTAAAAAGCATCCGGTTATTGTTAACGTGTACGGCGGCCCTCATGCTCAACGAGTCACTAATAGCTGGCGTAGTAAAAACTTATATTTTCAATATATGGCGCAACAAGGTTATGTTATTTTTCAACTAGATAACCGTGGCTCTTACAATCGTGGTAAAAAGTTTGAAGATGCAATATATAAAAAGTTAGGTGTTGTTGAAGTAGCTGATCAGATTAAAGGCGTTGAGTTTTTACGTACCCTTGACTACGTAGACCATGCACGCATTGGTATATACGGCCACAGCTATGGTGGTTATATGGCGCTAATGACCATGTTTAAAGCAGGCGACTACTTTAGTGCTGGTGTTTCAGGCGCACCTGTAACTGACTGGGCCTTGTACGACACTCACTACACCGAGCGCTATTTGGGTCACCCTGATACGAATGCACAAGGTTATACCGACAGTGCTGTTTTCCCATATGCTGAAGGCTTAAAAGGCCCACTTATGATTTACCATGGCATGGCCGATGACAACGTGTTGTTTACCCATGCAACTAAATTGTTTAAACAGCTGCAAGATAACAATCAACAGTTTGAAATGATGACTTACCCAGGCTCAAAGCATAGCCTTCGCGGTAAACAAGTGCAGACTCACTTACATCAAACTATTACTAACTTCTTTAACCGTAACTTTAATACAAACTAACTAGAGTTAGGTTAATCATTCGACTAAAGGCTGATACAAGTATCAGCCTTTTTTTATGCTAATAAGATATATTAAAACGTCAACACACAATAATTAAATCCATCTTAAGCACGGGTAACTAAAAGTCTAAGCTTCAGCGTCCAACTGTTATTGTATTTAAACTAACCGCTAAAACGAAATATAAGAAATACAATATTATGAAAATAAAGCTCTCTTAGCCTATATTTTAACTATGCTTATTGAAGAAAAATAATGCTCTGATACAGGAACATATTTATGCCAAACCTCCGTCGTTTTACTATATTTCAACGTCTAGCCATTTTAGTAGGGATTGTAATATTGGGTTTAATTGTATTGAGTATTTCGAGTTTGAGTAATCAATACCAAGCGCTCAAAAAAGAGCAATACCTTAAAACTAAAAATGTGGTAGAAACTGCATATAGCACTATTAAGCACTATGCAGCTCTTGAACAAAACCAAACACTCACTCGCCAACAGGCACAATCTCAAGCAATCGCCTCAATCCGCTCATTGCGCTACGATGATACGAACTATTTTTGGATAAACGATTATAAGCCTGCCATGGTAATGCACCCAATTAAACCAGCTCTTGAGGGAAAAGATTTAACTAATAACAAAGACCCTGATGGAACCCCGCTATTTGTTGAGATGGTTAGCGTTGTTAAAAAATCCGGCGAAGGTTATGTGCCTTATAAATGGCCAAAACCAGGTAACGACAACCCCGTAGACAAAATTGCGTTTGTGAAAGGTTTTGATCAATGGCAATGGATAATCGGCTCAGGCGTGTACCTTGATACTATAGACAGTGCCTTTTCGCAGCAGCGCACTATTATCATTATTAATGTAGTTATTATGATTATTGTGGTGGTGTTATTTAGTTACTTTATTGGTCGTAGTATTTTAACCCCTACCCGTTTAGCCGCCCAGATGATGAAAGACATCTCTCAAGGTGAGGGAGATTTAACCCGTACTCTGAACGAAAATGGTAATGATGAAATATCTCAACTTTCGCAATCATTTAACTTATTTGTCTCTAAAATTAGAGAGTCTTTAGTACTGGTCGCCAAAAGTGCAAACGATGTAAACGACCATGCTCATACCGTCGATGACTCGAGTAAAACCAGCCAATCATTTATCGAGTTACAAAACGACAGCTCAACTCAAGTGGCTGCAGCTATGGAGCAAATGACCCATCAAATTCATGATGTAAGCCGTAATGCCGAAGCCGCCGAACAAGCCGCAAATGAAGCGGCAAGTAATGCATCAAGTGGTAAAAACGTGGTGTCGAAAACAATTACAGCTATTGAAGCCCTTTCTACTAACATAGAAACCGTAAGTAAAGTTACCGCTGATCTTGCTCAAGAAAGTAATAACATTGGCTCGGTACTTGATGTAATTCGCAGTATTGCAGAACAAACTAATCTACTGGCGTTAAATGCTGCAATTGAAGCAGCGCGAGCAGGTGAGCATGGTAGAGGCTTTGCCGTTGTAGCCGATGAAGTGAGAACGCTGGCCAGCCGAACAGGTAAAAGTACCGATGAAATTCAAGCCATGATAGCTAAACTGCAAGAAGGCGCTAAAGCTGCGGTTGAAGCGGTAAAATCTAGCCAAGAAATTTCTATCTCAACCGTTGAGCAAGCTTCTGCTGCCAATACCTCGCTTGATGAAATAGACAGATTGGTATCGGTGATCACCGATATGAACGGCCAAATTGCAAGAGCAACAGAGCAGCAAACATCGGCCGCAGATGAGGTGAATTTGAGAATTAACGACCTCTCGCAATCAACTGAGCAATCACTGGGTAACACCAATGATTTAACCCGTGCTAGCGACAAACTGAAACAAAGTAGTGTTGAGTTATCAAGCGTGGTATCGCGCTTTAAGCTTAGTTAACTCAATTAAAAAAGCCCTGATTTTCAGGGCTTTTTAGACATATTTATATAGAGAATTATAAACAGTATTGGGCAAATAAACTGCTTACTGATGCTGCCGTTGGTTTGCCATGTTGCCAGTCACCGCCTTCAACGCCACTACCGGCAATATCCATATGCACATAAGGAAGTGGTAAAGTAGACTCATTACCATGCTTATCTAATCCGCCTACTACAGCTAAAAATGCCATTGGAAATTGGTGTCCGCGTGCTGTAACAGCAGAAGCTGCATTATTACTAGAGAGTACGTCATCGGCTAAAGTACGTGGCTTTATAAAGTCATAATCTTCACGACGTGAACGGGATACTTCTGCACCGTCAGCCCATAAATCACCACAATCAGCTAATTGACGTGAAATATTAGCACTACGTGCTGGCCCATTTTCTACATAAGCACCATATGGCCCCATCGCGCGTGCAGCATGCCCTGTTAAAGTAGCCACAGTAAACAGCGTTGGGTTTATTTCGTTTTTAGCCATATCTTTCATTTCGCTAAGTAAATCCCCCATCGCTAGACGCCCTTCGGCATCAGTGTTACCAATGCGCACTCGTACACCTTCACGGCTGGTAATAATTTCATCAGGAACAAAACAATCTGAACCAATTGAGTTACGAACCACCGCTAAAAAGGCAATCACTTTGACGCCTTTAGGCTGGTAATCAGCAACGGCTTTCATAAATCCAGCAACAGAAGCCGCACCGCCTTTATCACGGCTCATGCCCGCCATATAGCCGCCCACTTTTAAATCTGCACCGCCAGTGTCATAGACTAAGCCTTTACCAACAAACATCAGTGTGCGCGTGACTTCGCCCTCTGGTACATATTCAAGTTTAACTACACGAGGATGATGACGCTCTACTGCATAAGACGCACGAGCAACAGTGCTTAGCATCGGATAGTGTTTATCAATGGCAGCTAAATCGTCAATTACATCAACGCTCACTGCGCTATTGTTAAATAGCTCACTACAGTAATCAGCAAAGCGTGGTGGTGCCATACGCTCAGGCTCGGTACCACATAAATCACGTGCAGCATATTGACCAGCGGCTAACGCATTGACTGCTTTAATCGTTTGTTCATTGGCATCAATTAAACCGATTTGAGTAATGGGTTCAATACCTTGACCATGAAATTCACGCGCTTCCAAAGGCTGCCATAATGCTTGGCATGCGCCTAAATAGGCCACTTCTAGAGCATGTTGATAACGACTATCGATATTTAAAGCGGGTAAGTAAATCGCGGGGCTTACACTGCCCGACGCTTTTGCTTCATTGATGGCTAATTTAGCCGCATCAAAATAACGACGTACATCGTCATAGTCTCTATTTAAAGGGCCAGTTGGCGATAATACTACACGTTTACCGGCAATAACTAATAAGGTAACTTGATTGCCTATACGTGAGTCTACTTGGGCTTGATTTAAAATTGCATCACGCAGAGGCGTATTTGGTAAATGAGAAAAGTCATCACTGATAATAATAAGTGCATCGTGTGATGTACAATCTAGGCTTGCACTTACTGGCTGAGCCAGCACTGCTTTTGGATATGCCATAAAAAAAGATCCTGTTAGAAAACGTAGTCCCTATTATTATTTATTTAGCAATTTATAACCAGTGAACTGCGATATTCTGCATATTTACTGGCAACTTGGTGTTACAAGTTTTACACATCAAGAATACTGAGCTGTAAATTATGCTCTGGTTGATTTTTAATACCAACACCAATTCCTAATAAGCGCACGGGTTGCTGTAATCCACGTTGATAGGCTTTGGCGAGTAACTCTTTAAAAATAGCCGTGTTTAATTGATGATTCGCTTGATCTGCTGAGGTCACAACAAAATTAGCAAATTTAACTTTAACACTTAACTTATTAATTTTATTTTGCAACTGCTGCTTATTTAGCCTAACAGTGAGCTCATCTAACAGTTGCGGTAATTGTTCAAGGCACTCATCAAGGCTGTTTTTGTTGTATTCATAAGTATGCTCCACGCTCAATGACTTACGAACCCGCTCAGTTGAAACCCGCCCTATATGCTCCCCCATACATTTTTGATATAACGATACACCAAAATTCCCCACATGTTGCTGCATCCAATTAGCACCTTTTTCTCGGACATCTTGGCCCGTGTATAATCCTTTTAAATTAAGCTTCTCCAAGGTTACTTTACCCACGCCTGGAATTTTACCTAGTGGTAATTGGGCTAAAAACGAGTCAACTTGCTCAGGCAATACCACAAATTGGCCATTGGGCTTATTTTCATCACTAGCAATTTTGGCTATAAATTTAATTGGCGCAATCCCCGCAGAGGCGGTCAGCCCAGTGGTATTAAAAATATCAGCGCGGATCTGCTCAGCAATTAACGTTGCACTGCCTTTAAATGCAGTACTGTCGGTCACATCCAGGTATGCTTCATCAAGTGAAAGAGGTTCTACTAGGTCTGTATAGCGGTTAAATATAGTGCGAATTTGGGTTGATACTTGTTTATAAACAGCCATTCTTCCGGGCACAATAACTAAATCGGGGCAAAGCTGTTTGGCATGATAGTTAGACATAGCAGAGCGCACACCATATTCTCTGGCAATGTAATTAGCGGTAGAGAGCACTCCTCGGCGACTATTACCGCCAATGGCCAGCGGTACGCTTGCAAGCTTAGGGTTGTCGCGCATTTCAACGGCTGCATAGAAGCAGTCCATGTCTATATGAATAAACTTTTTCATCACACAATAACAACTGTTTATTTATACAGCCATTATTGTGGAATCGCTATTAATTAGCAAGCATGTTGTTATCTAAAAAGAGCGCCTATTTTTTTTGGGCTTATTAAAGCAATACATCCAAAATAGTACTTCTAAACAGAAGCCTAATAAAATCAAAATAATTGCTCCTGCCTCATTACCCATAGCGTAACAAGTGAACGAAGCTATAAAAACAGTGCATGCCAATAACCAATTAATTATATTCTGCATAGTTCTCTCCTTGTGTGTTAATAGTTACTATAGTCATGAATTCAAAGAGGTACAATTTAACTCTCGAATTTTTTGCCCGCTATAATTCCCTTGAGCTCATCCGACCATGTTGCTAATCTAAATACTTTAAAACTAAGAGCTATAAATACATGGAAACGTTTAAACAACAACATCCTATTCATACCGACATTACTGTAGCGTGGGGCGATATGGATGCCCTACAGCATGTTAATAACTGTGTTTACCTTCGTTATTTTGAAATAGCCAGAATCGATTTTTTAAATAAATTAAATTTATTTGATACTATCAATGCTAAAGCCACAGGCCCTGTGATCAGTGAAAATAACATTCGCTACAAACGCCCTGTGACGTTTCCTGACACATTAAGCGTAGGTATTACTATTAGTGATATAAAATCTGACCGGTTTGTAATGAATTACAGTGTATTTAGTCATGCGCAAAATGCGATAACCACCACAGGCATGTCGAAAGTGGTGATGTTTGACTTTAAAACAGGGCAAAAAGCGACGATCACAGAACCTTTGTTATCGGCTTTAAAAGCAAACTCTGAAAACGAATAATTAGGATTAGTAATGCAATATAGTCAATTAGGTAGTAGTGGTGTTAGTGTTTCGAGAGTCTGTTTAGGTAGCATGACCTGGGGAGTACAAAATACCCAGCGCGATGCTGATGAGCAAATAGCCTATGCCCTTGAACGTGGTGTTAACTTTATTGATACAGCAGAAATGTACGCAGTTCCGCCCACGCCCGATACCTATGGTAAAACAGAGGAAATTATAGGGAATTGGGTTGCACGTAATTCACAGAAACGAAAAGACATTGTTATTGCAACTAAAATTGCCGGTAATGGACTTTCATGGATCCGTGATGGCGGTGATATTACTCGCCAAGCTGTTATTGATGCCGTTGATCAGTCGCTAAAGCGCTTACAAACCGACTATATTGACTTATACCAATTACATTGGCCAAACCGCCGCACTCCTCATTTTGCAAGGCAATGGCCTGGCATGCTTAAATTTACTGATGTCGATGCAAAACAACACACCGCTGACATGCTTGATATTTTAGAGGGTTTAGATGCGTGTGTTAAAGCGGGTAAAATTAAACACTGTGGACTTTCTGACGACACCCCGTGGGGGATTAGCCAATTTTTAAATTTAGCCAAAGAGCACAATTTACCAAAAATGGTGTCTGTTCAAAATGAGTTTAGTTTAGCGCATGCGAAAGATTGGCCTTATTTAATAGAGCAATGTGTGCATGAAGATATTGCTTATTTACCCTGGTCACCTTTAGCTGCTGGACTATTAACGGGCAAGTACCTCAATGGAGCGCGCCCTGAAGGCTCTCGCTGGACATTTATGCAGCGCAACGGTATTTTTCGTGATACGCCACAATCACAAAAGGCGACCAAAGAGTATGTTGAACTTGCGCATGCACACGCTATCACCCCTGCTCAATTAGCGCTAGCGTGGTGTAATCAAGTTGATGGCGTTACCTCATCAATTATTGGTGCAACTTCTATGGCGCAGTTAAAAGAAGACATTGATGCGTTTGAGCTGACCCTTAACGATGATGTGTTATCAGCGATTGATACCATATTCAGAAATAACCCAATGCCTTACTAGGGTCTGTTGGCCTTTGCATATTGAAACTTGTTCTACATAGGGCGATTTAATCACGGCGCGAGGTTTGTAACCTCGCAGGTAATCAAAAACAGCAAAGAATAATACCAATTCGCTTAATTAATTGGTCTATTTTGAGGCTGGAAAAACGTGTTGATAGCTAGGCAAAAAAAATGCTATTCAGTTGTTCTAAATGAGAATTTTTTAACGCAGGTAGTGACACGTTTAGCCCCGTAAATGATTAAGTATTATTGCTTATTGGTATAACTACGCTTCAATGAAATTGATTCTTCGCTGTTCTTTATGTTTATTTTTTGGACATTCAGGTATAATAACAAACAGCCATTTAATAAAGAATTATCAGCCTTTTTTATGCATACAGCTCGTTATTTCTGCCTGCTTTTTTTAATATTCTCGAATAACAGTATTAGCCAATCTAAAAATCAGCTCACTGAAATTTTGTGGCTACAGAGCAACACTCCGCCTTTTCACTTAAACTCAGAAAGTGCTCAAACGGGTTTGTGTGACAATTTAACTGAGCAACTCATTAGCAGTATTAAGGATGTAAAACATACTCGGTTAGTTGTGCCACAAAAACGAATTAATAAATATATCAGAGAAGGCAAAAATGTATGCTTCCCATGCGTAATTCACAAAAAAAACGCCAACCAAGTCTATACTTACTCACGCCCTACCTCCATCTACCCAGAGTTTAGTATTATTACCACTAACCAAAAAGCACGAACACTTACCAAAACACATGGTAATCCTATAAATTTAATTAGCTTGCTTAGCGATGAAAACTTTACCTATGGACAAGCCGCAGCGCGACGGTTTTCGCCACACATAAATATGATTATTGAAAACGCTTTGAGCCACCATAACGTCTCTTTAAGCTTAAGTAGTGACAATGAAAGTGGCGTTGTGATCGATAGATTAAGACATGGTTTTTTAGATTACTCGCTCGACTACCCTTTTATGGCTAGTTACTTTAACCAGCAACAACACCCCATAAAAATCGTTAGCATACCTATAGCTCAAAATACGAATTCGTTAATTAAAGGCGCTATAGGCTGTTCGACTAATGCGCCCAATAATTTTGCTAATCAGGCAATTAAGAAGATTAATGCCGCATTAGAAAGTACCATACTAGAATCAGCTGAGCATCAGCTAAGCCAGCGGTATTGGTTAAGTGAACATATTGATAATTTTGATAAACAATACTATCAATACATAATTAACGTTGACTCACAGACCAATGATGCTCCAATAAGCACCGCTGACCAGAGTCAGAATAAAGAGCAACTTTAAACTCTCGACCCGCGCTCACCATTCCTACGCCAGCAGGGGTGCCGGTCATAATAATATCGCCTTCTTCTAAACCCATAAACTCACTTACTTCAGCCAGTATTTGCGCAGGTTGGTGCAACATTAGCTGGGTATCACCATGCTGAACTGCTTTACCATCAATATGCAATTCAAATATAAATGATGACATTTCTGGCGTTAACTCAATAAAATCACTAAATAATACTGAGCCATCAAATGCTTTAGCTCGCTCCCACGGCAAGCCCTTTTCTTTTAAACTGCTTTGCAAAGCTCGCTTAGTCAAATCAAGTCCAATCCCTACGCCTGCAAGCTGCTTATTTTTTATCACAAAGCATAATTCAGTTTCATAATGCAACGTATCACCGTTATGGGAAGAGAGTAAGGTATTAGTGATCGCGCTATTAGGCTTATTAAAAATTACCATTTGCTCAGGGTGTTCGTTGTTTAATTCAGCAATATGCGCACTGTAATTGCGGCCCACACAGACTATTTTTGAAGGTTGTAAACGCTGAGAAGCGAGCTTTATTTGATTCATTCTCTCACCTGTTAATTACATAACGCATTTAATATTTTGGCATACTCTCAAATTATTAACGTAAAAGCGAATGCAGTTTTATCATATTTTTGTGACAACTACTGAGCTGAATATAATCAATCACATAGAATGGAATAAAAGTAAGGAGGGACTAATTTGGCAGGTTTTTGTACTACATGTTTAAAATTATAAGCAGGTACTCTCTGTACCTGCTTATAATAGATTATTGACTACTTACAAGTAACACTACCTTGCTCGGCAGCATTTGTTGTAATAGCTAGTTTAGCTATAGATACATGCCAATCACCTTGCGTGCTTAACTGCCAAGGCGAAAATACTTGTGCCAAGTCAACACCCTGCTCTGCAAAACAACTTAAGTTGATGTTTAATGTTTGCCATTGACCTGATTGCTCAAGGTTATCGGTAATATCAAACTTACCCTGGCAGTTTTCACCACAACCCATAGCAACCCACAGCGGGCTTGATGCCGCTTTGTCTACTTTAATTTGCATTTGCAGCTGGCCATTACTCTCAACGTATGAGCGTAAGTCAGATGGGAATGCCGCGGCTAAATTAACCCCAGCCAGCGCTTGACCATTAAAACGGATAGCTCGCGCATCTTCTTGCACATCTTTGTCAAATGTTTGAATGCTCACAGCGCCTAATGACTCACGGCTACTTGCCACCGTTTTTTGTTGCTCGCCACTTTTTAATACCAACGACCATGGTGCTTTTATAGCACGTTCAAACAACACTAAGTCGTCCAATTGTTCAGTCTGTTGAGTTTGCTCTACCAAGTCATCTTTAAGTACATTGCTATCACCGTAGGTTAAGCCAAAACCATAAGGGAGTAATGGGCTGTAACCTTCATCGTTGCGGTTTTCATTGTCGATTGGGTTATTCGGCCATGAAAACGATAACTTTCCTTTAAAGTCGTGATTAATTGAACCGTCTGCATTTTTAAACAATACATCACTAATTGCATCACCTTCACTGCCTGGAAGCCAAATAGCAACAAACGCATCACTGGCATTTAGCTCAGCATTAACCCACATTGGGCGACCGCTTATAAATAATGATACAACTGGAATTCCCGCATCTTTAAACTTTCGCAGTAAGGCTAAATCACTTTTATTACCGCGCTGGTACTCAAGGTTATCAACATCCCCATTGCCCTCTGCATAAGGTTGCTCGCCAAATACAACAATGGCTACATCTGGGCGCGTTTTATACTCTCCATCAACACTCAGTGCAACACTACCACCAGCTTGCTCGAGCGTGTTTTTAATACCTGCATAAATTGAAGTGCCGCCTGGGAAGTCATTGTTGGTATTGCCTGTACCTTGCCACGTAACACTCCAGCCACCTGACTGCATGCCGATATTATCAGCACCTATTCCTGCTACTAATACGTTTGCCTTGGGCGATAATGGTAATAACTGCTGCTTATTTTTAAGTAACACTAAAGATTCACGTACTGCTTGTTTGGCCACAGCACGGTGATCGTGACTACCAATAATTTCAGTTTTACCAGAAAGAGGACGCTTCGCAGGGCTTGGTTTATCGAATAAACCCGCGCGCATTTTAACGCGTAGGATACGCGTTACCGCGTCGTTAATTCTGCTTAGTGGGATCTCACCGCTGTTAACTTGGCTAATTAAATTGCCAAACAATGGTTTCCACTCATCTGGTGCCATGTATACATCTAAACCTGCGTTTGCAGCTTGAGCACAGTTGCTATTTGAGCAGCCTTTAACTTGTCCATGACCATTCCAATCGCCAACAACAAAGCCATCAAAGCCCATTTTTTCTTTCAATACATCGGTTAATAAATATTTACTGCCGTGAATTTTATCGCCATGCCAACTGTTAAACGAAGCCATAACCGTTTGCGCACCGGCACTCAAACCACCTACATAGCCTTGGGCATGAAGCGCAAATAACTCTTCTTCAGAAGCGATGTTATTACCTTGATCGTCGCCGTTTACAGTACCACCATCACCTAAAAAGTGCTTAACGGTACTCACTACTCGCGTGTCCGACAAAAAGTCGCCATTTACAGCGCCTTGTAACCCTTTAACAATAGAGGCAGAATACGCTTTCACAATTTCAGGGTCCTCAGAGTACCCTTCGTAAGTGCGACCCCAACGGTCATCACGCACCACAGCAACAGTAGGTGCAAATACCCAATCAATACCAGTAACCATCACTTCTCGCGCGGTAGCAGCGGCTATTTTTTCAATAAGTGCAGGATTATTTGCAGCACCTAAACCAATATTATGCGGAAATAAAGTAGCGCCAATAACATTGTTGTGTCCATGTACCGCATCGGTGCCCCACATTGTAGGAATGGTACTGCCATCTAGAGAGTCATCAATAGATGCTTGGTACATTTTTTCTGCCAAATCAACCCAATCTTCAGGCGTAGCATGCTTGTTATTGTTTGGAAACGAACCACCGCCATTTAAGTATGAGCCAAAGCCATACTTACGCATATCTTCAACCGTGATGTTACGAATTTCAGGTTGGATCATTTGCGCTATTTTCTGCTCTAGCGTCATAGTACTGAGCATATCAGCGATTTTTTGCTCCATTTGAGCATCGCTTTTAATCCCCGTTGTAATTGTTGGCCAAATTTCTTTTTGGTTTGTTGTATCACTGACACTATCAGAGGGTTGCGAGCAACCGCTGCTGGTTATTGCTGCTAGCATCAGCGCAGTAATTGAAAAAGTGCGTTTAATAATCATAGCATTCACCTAAAACTCAAAGAGGAGTTGACGTTGTTTTTTTTGCACCAAACAGCGCGAAATAAGTAATATATAAATAGCAGCCAATGGGTAGAATAAGGGCTAATTGCACACCTATGTTATCAGCCAGCATACCTTGTAATAACGGAATAATCGCACCGCCAACAATCGCTAAACACAAAATACCCGAACCCTGTGACGTGTATTTACCAAGCCCCTGTAGTGCTAAACTAAAAATAGTAGGAAACATAATAGAGTTACATAATCCAACTAATAAAATAGCCCACATAGCCAGTGACCCTTGACCCGTCATAGCAATTAGCACAAGTAAGCCTGCTAAAATACCGTGACAAGCTAATACTTTGGCTGCATTTAATTTTTGCATAATCGCGGCGCCAGCAAAGCGCCCTATCATTGCACCTGCAAAATAATAACTGATGTAATGTGCTGCTTGCTGCTCTGGTAAGCCTGCAATATGATCTAAGGTTAAAAAGCCGACTAAAAAGCTGCCTATGGCCACTTCAGCCCCTACATAAACAAAAATACCAATCGCGCCTAAAATAAGGTGACGATATTTCCATACGCTGCCTAAATCAACAAACTCAGTGTCACCTTGGTTTTCAGCTTCACTGTCAATCGCTTTACCTAGTTTAGGTAACTTTAAAAAAGCAAAAATAATCGCCAATGCTAATAGGCTTGCACTGAGCATTAAATAAGGAAATTTAACTTGTTCGGCTGTTGCTTGGCTAATTTCAGACAAAATCAACCAACTACCAAATAAAGGCGCAACCGTTGTGCCTAAAGAGTTAAAGGCTTGGGTCATGGTTAAGCGCGAAGAGGCTGTTTTTGCAGGCCCTAGTACACTTACATATGGGTTAGCAGAAACTTGTAAAATGGTGATCCCTGAAGCAAGAACAAACAAAGCTAATAAAAATAGCTCGTATACATGGGCTTCTGCAGCAGGGTAAAATAATGCACAACCAATTGCTGCGACAACTAAACCGACAACAATACCAAATTGATAACCTATTTTACTGACCAGTTTCCCCGCAGGGATTGACATAACAAAGTAGGCACCAAAAAAACAAAATTGCACCAACATTGCTTGGGTGTAGTTAAGGGAGAACATCCCCTTTAAATACGGAATTAAAATATCGTTCAAGCAAGTAAGAAAACCCCACATAAAAAACAAGGTCGTAAGCGATGTTAACGCAAAGGTGTGTGTGGACCCTGGTTTTTGGCTGTTTTCCGTTGCCGATAGTGGCTGTGTGATATGTGCCATAGTATAATCTCTAATTATTTATAACTATCAGATTGTTACCTCTATTTTATTGCGTTTAGTAAAACTTAAAATGCAGATAATAGTTGCAACACCAAATGTAAGCGCTTACATTTATAACATACAAATAAAAATTATCAATTTATTTACAAAATTATTGTAAGCGCTTACACGCAATGTTAGGCAATTATTTTTGCTTAGCTAATTACTTTAAGTTTATTATTACTGCAAATGTAAGGACGTATCTCATTGTGTTTAAAACCATTTCGTTGCCAGGCACGTCAGCCCTTTTAAAATCACCCTTTATTTTTGGGGTTGCCACGGCCTCCTTTCAAATAGAGGGAAGTTACGATACGCGTCTTCCTTGTATTTGGGATACTTTTTGTAACAAGCCAAATACCATTGCTGATAATAGTAACGGCAACCAAGCGTGTGATCACATAGAATATTGGCAACAAGATGTACAAATGATTGCTGATTTAGCTGTAGACGCTTATCGACTTTCAATTTCTTGGCCGCGCGTTTTACACCAAGATGGCAGCTTGAATATTCAAGGTATGGCGTTTTACAAATCGCTACTGCAAGCTCTAAAAGCGCGCAATATTAAAACCTATGTCACTTTATATCATTGGGACTTACCACAACATTTAGAAGACAGTGGTGGCTGGCTCAACCGCGATACAGCATACCAATTTGCTCATTACACTCATATAGTCACTCAGCAACTAGAGGGCTTAGTTGATTCTTATGCGACCTTAAACGAACCTTTTTGTAGTGCTTACTTAGGCTATGAGATAGGAGTACACGCACCAGGCATAAAAAGTCAAAAAGCAGGACGCCAAGCAGCGCACCATCTTCTGCTTGCCCATGGACTCGCGATGCAGGTGATACGTAAAAATTGTCCTACGATAGAAGCCGGTATAGTGCTTAATTTTAGCCCTGCCTACCCACTCACCATAAATGATAAACGCGCTGCTGAGCTTGCCGATGATTACCATAACCAGTGGTATATTAAGGCTATATTAGAGGGCTGCTACCCTAAGATAATTAATCAGCTTACCAGTGATGTAAAACCCCATATTGGCGACGAAGATATGGCAATTATTAGTCAAAAAATCGATTTTTTAGGGGTTAATTACTATACTCGTATTCATTATAAAAATACGCCAGATCATTGGTTTAGCGAAGTTCCTCTAAAGAATGTTGCCACCACCGATATGGGCTGGGAAGTTTACCCACAGGGATTGTGTGAATTACTACTTTCATTAAATGATCGTTACACTTTACCTAAAGTATATATAACAGAGAACGGCGCAGCGATGGCCGATGTATTAATAGACGGTAAAATAGATGACATACAACGCATCGATTACTACCATAGCCACATTAATGCCGTTCATAATGCAGTTGAGCAAGGCGTGAATGTGCAAGGCTACTTTGCATGGAGCTTAATGGATAATTTTGAATGGGCCTATGGTTATGAAAAGCGCTTTGGGCTAGTCTATGTTGATTACCAAACTCAACAACGTACATTAAAACAAAGCGCAATTGCGTATCGTGATTTTCTTAAACAGCGCCAAAAATAATAACGAGTGGCTTTTATGCTGAGTAAAAAAGAAAAAATAGCTTATGGCCTAGGTGACACGGCCAGTAATATTATTTTTCAAACCGTGATGCTGTTTTTAACTTTTTTCTACACTGATATATTTGGTATTTCGCCTGCGGTTGTTGGTACCCTTTTTTTAGTAGTCAGAGTTATTGATGCAGTAACAGATCCAATAATGGGCGCCCTCACTGATGCCACTCATACTAAATACGGCAGCTACCGACCCTACCTACTTTGGCTTGCTATCCCTTTTGCTGTTATCAGCGTGATCACCTTTACTACTCCTGCGCTTGATGACGGCAACAAAATTATTTACGCGTTCGTTACCTACACCCTACTAATGTTGGTTTATACCGCAATTAATATTCCTTATTCGGCACTTGGCGGTGTATTAAGTCGAAATCCTAACGAACGCGTTTCCATTCAGTCATATCGGTTTGTATTTGGCATGCTGGGAGGTTTATTGGTTACTAGCTGTACCTTGCCTTTAGTAAAATGGTTTGGCGATGGTAATAACGAATTGGGCTATCAACTCACTATGCTGGTTATGAGCTGCCTAGGTGTGGTGTTATTTCTAATTTGTTTTCGTTACACCAAGGAGCGGGTGATCAATCCGCCGCATAAATTATCTTTAAAAACACAACTCCACGTTTTATGGCAAAATCAGCCGTTTAAAATCTTATGTATGGCTGCACTGGTATTATTGACAAGTATGGTGCTGCGCACGACATTAGCTATTTACTATGTAAAATATGTGCTTGGCAAAGAAGATTTAATCACCGAATTTGTAACCTTAGGTATGATTGGTAATATTTTAGGCTGCGCTTGCGCACAACCTTTAAGTAAACGCTTTGATAAAAAAGCGGCTTATGTTTATCTGCAATATATTTCCGCCATATTGAGCTGCCTTGCTTTTTTTGTCCCTAATGAACACGTTTTACTGGCTTTTTTAGTGTATTTTTTATGGTGTTTTTTCACTCAAATGGCAACGCCTTTATTATGGGCAAAAATGGCTGATGCTATTGATTACGGAGTCTGGCAGAATGGCCGTCGACTCACCGGTTTAGTTTACGCAAGCATCGTATTTTTTATTAAATTGGGGCTTGCATTAGGCGGAGCGATTGCCGGTTGGTTACTTGCTTATTATCAATATCAAGCCAATGTGGAATTAAGCGAGGCAACTAAAAACGGTATTTTAACCTCATTCACACTCTACCCTGCGATTGGCAGTGTACTTGTGGCTTTAATAATGAGTAAATACAGCCTAGATAATAAAACCATTAAAAAAATCACTGCCGATTTAACACAAAAAAGCAATTTGTAGCAAGGAATAGTATGGCCACCATTTATGAAGTGTCAAAGCTTGCAGGGGTGTCACTTGCCACTGTTTCAAGAGTAATGAACAACAATGCAAATGTAAGTGATGCAACCAGAAAAAAGGTTACCTTAGCTATGGAAGAGCTAGGCTACCGTCCTAATTCTATTGCGCAATCACTGGCTTCTAATTGTTCTAATAGCGCGGGCTTGTTAGTTTCAGAGCTTAAAGGTCCATTTTATGGGCCGATGATGAGCGGTATAGAGAACACCTTAAGAAACCAAGGTAAACACGTTATTATTACCGCAGGGCACAGTGACGCAGAGCGAGAGCAACAAGGCATCGAATTTTTAATTAGCCGCAATTGCGACGCACTTATTTTACATGTTGAAGCTATTAGTGATGAATACTTAATAAAGTTAAGTAAAGGCAAAACTCCGTTTGTTTTGCTTAACCGCTACATTGAAGAGCTCGCCGATCGCTGTATTATTCTTGATAATACTAAAGGCGGCTATTTAGCCACTAAATACATTCTTGAGTCGGGCCATAAAGACATTGCCTATATTAGCGGTCCACTGTGGAAAAAAGATGCTCAAGAGCGCTTAAACGGACATAAACAAGCACTTGCTGAATACGCCATTGAATTTGATAAAAGTAATTTATTTGAAGGTGACTTTGTCGAAGAAAGTGGCTACGAAGGCTTCGCTACACTTTATAAAAATAATCCCGCATTTACCGCTTTAGTATGTGCCAATGACGAAATGGCAACCGGTGCCATGGTGAGTGCCAGAGAGCATGGTATACAACTGCCTTCGCAGCTTTCTATTATCGGCTACGATAACGTGTTTTTTACCCGTCACGTTTACCCTCCGTTGAGCACTATAAACTATCCTATCGATGAGATGGGTAAAGTGGCAGCGCAGTGGGTACTGAGCCATGTTTATCAAAAAAGCGTACACCCTATTCAAACGTTATTTGAGCCCGAGTTAGTAATACGCCAATCTGTGGTTAAACCTTTAACATCAAGCTAATAGGGGTGTTAAACAAGCTGGTTGAGTAATGCTAAATTTATTGGTTTTAGCAATACCTGATCTATTTCTAGTTGCCTGATATGCACAGCATCGGGCTCCATACCACTAATAACGACGCGTTCAATGTCAGGGTAATGCTGTTTAATAAACCCTGCTAGCTCTAAACCAGTTCCATCTGGCAAATGCATATCGAGCAATACTTTATCGTAATTACTGTTATGTTCAAGCATTGCTTTACAGTCTTTAACACTTGTTGCTATATCGGTATCTACATCCAAGCTTTCTAATAATAACTGGGTAATTTGCGCGGCATCGGCATCGTCTTCTACTAATAGAAAGCACTTTTTGTCGTTACTCGGTTTGGGTATTGGCTGAACCGGCGAAACCGGTTGTTCTTTTTGTCCAAGCCTTAATTCTAAACATTGATAGAGCAAGTGGGAATCCACAGGTTTGGCAATCATATCGTCAAACCCTAACGCATTGAGTTCGTTATGAATGCCTTTCATAGTTGCTGCGGTTAAGGCTATGATTGCGCCTTTAAATCCTAGCTTTCTAAGCTCAATAGCAGCTTCTTTTCCGCCCATTACCGGCATATGGATATCTAAAAATATAATATCGTAGGTAGTGTGCCCGTCTGCTAGTTGTTTTTTTACTTTGTCGAGTGCTTGCTTACCATTATCAGCATAATCTACTTCAGCGCCTGCCGAACCTATTAAGTGACCAACTAGCACGCGTAAATCGCGTAAATCATCAACCACCAACACTTTGCCGCTCACTTGGCAGGGGGCTACTTTTTGCTGCATATTGGGGGTTAAATCAAGTTTTAATAAATTGCGCTCTACCTGTCTGATATCACCAGGGTATAAGGAAATGGTAAACGTTGAGCCTTCACCAACATGAGAGTCTAATGAAATATCCCCCTGCATACGACTAAGCAGTTCAGAGCAAATAGCTAAACCTAAACCTGCACCACCTACTGAGCGTGACTCTACATCGGCTATCTGCTCAAAAGGCTTAAAGATGAGGGCTTGTTTTTCTGGAGCAATACCTAAGCCTGAGTCTTTAATACTAAAAAATAGCATTTCACGCTCAGCGACCATATCAGTCCATGCGTTAACCACAATTTCGCCTTGCTCGGTAAATTTAATCGCATTATTAATCAGGTTAATAAGAATTTGTCTAAGCCGAGTAGCATCGATACGAACGACTAGTGGCAAAGGCTCCAGTGATTCAAATTTTAGTGATAAACCTTTATCCAGCGCTGATACGCGCATTAACGTAAATACGTCGGCCATTAGGCTATCAAGATTAACCTCTGACAAACTGAGTTCAAGCTTATCAACAGCAATTTTAGATAAGTCCAAAACGTCATTTAGTAAGCTTAATAAGTGTTTACCATTACGATAAATCACACCTAGCTCGTTTTCAGCCTGCTTGTTAAAGTCACTAAGCATCAACAACTCGGTATAGCCTAAAATAGAAGATAGCGGTGTGCGCAATTCGTGGCTTAAATGTGCTAAAAAGCGATCTTTTGAGCGGTTTTCAGCCTCCGCTTTTAAACGCTCCACTCGCTCATCTTCCACATCTCGACGTGCTAATGCATAACGAATAGAGCGGGCAAATCGGCTACCACTCATTTCACTTTTAACTAAGTAATCAACGGCTCCAGCATCAAGCGCAGCTGAATCGAGGGCATCGTTAGATTGCCCTGTAAGCATAATAATAGGCCCACAGAAACCATTTTTAAGCGCTTGTTTTAGCACACTTAAGCCATCAGAGGCCCCTAAGCGATAATCAAGCAAGCAAATATCATGTTGATTTTTACTCAACACTTCTACTGCCTGCTCAGGAGAAGTTATCCACTCTATGTCAAACACATGGGAACTGAGCTGCTCTAAATAGTCACGAGTTAAAATATAATCATCTTCATCGTCTTCAACCAATAGCAGTTTCGTTGCCTTTGCTAACATAGCCTCTCCTGTTTTAATAATATGCTTAATCGTTAAACGTGCTTGGTAGCTCTACAAACTCAACCCAGTATTTACCCAGTGTTTTCATCAACTCAACTAAGCCATCAAACGTAACAGGCTTAGTTATGTAAGACGCAGCGCCTAGGTTATAGCCTTTAACCATGTCTTCTTCTTGCTTAGAGGTGGTTAAAATTACCACTGGGATGCCTTTTAAATTAGGATGCGCTTTAATAGCTTGAAGTGCTTCGCGGCCATCCATTCTCGGCATGTTTAAATCAAGTAAAATTAAGCCTGGTCTTGGCGAGATGCTTTTATCTTCAAACTTGCCTTTGCGCTCTAAGTACTCTAAAAGCTCTACACCGTCTTCAACAAAGTGTAATTCATTTAAAACGCGACTTTCTGCAAGCGCGTCTTGGGTTAACAAACGATCATCTTCATCATCATCTGCCATTAAAATGGTAATCGGTTTTACGGTTGTTAATGGCATATTATGCCTCTCCTTTTAATGTGAATAACTCTGCATCCACGGGTAATTTAATGATGAAAGTTGCCCCTTCACCTAGGGTACTTATCGCGGCAATAGAGCCACCGTGACGCTCTACAATTCGACGGCAAACGGACAAACCTATACCCGTCCCTTTGTATTGTGAGCGACCATGTAAGCGCTGAAATGGTACAAATATTTTATCCGCATACTCATCTGAGAAACCGATACCGTTATCCCTGACTGTAATTACATGCCAACTTATTTCACTGTTATGATCTTCACTAAACTCGCTCACTCGTTCAAAGTCAATATTAATAACAGGGTCTACGTTAGGCCCTCTAAACTTCACCGCATTTGAAATTAAGTTTAAAAACAGCTGATGCATTTGACTCGGATCAGCCTGAATAACGGGCATATTAGCCGTGACAATTTGTGCATTACACTCATTAATCGCTATTTCTAAATCACTTTTTATATCATTCAAAATGCTGTTTAAATCGGTATCGGTAAAATCTTTACCTCGGGTGGTTACTCGAGAAAACTCTAATAAATCATTAATTAAATTAGACATTCTTTGCGCGGCATTTTTCATGCGGGCAATGTAGTCTGTACCTTTTTCGCCTAACTCGTCTTTAAACATGCTCTCAAGCCGGTCGCTAAATGCTTGAATTTTCCTTAGCGGCTCTTGCAAGTCATGGCTGGCAACAAAGGCAAACTCTTCTAACTCTCGGTTACTGCGACTTAATTCATCAGAATACAAGGTAAGCTCTTGGGTACGTTCAGTTACTTTACTCGCTAAGGTTTCATTTTGCATTTCCAGCTCGGCGCGATACACTGCCGCATTTTTTAAATTCAGCCTCGCCAATAAAAACATACCCAAAATTAATAACGTACTGGTAACTGCAGTAATACCAAAAGTGATCTTTGCTTCTTTTTTAATTTGCGCTAATTTCGAAAAGTGACTGACTTTAAACAGTAGTTCGCGCTCTTGAATATCATTAACTCGCTCACGAATTTCTCTATACAAGTCGCGTCCTTCATGTGAATTAAGTATTAGTAAGGCGCGCTGCTCTTTATCATTTAATGCTAATTTAACTGTTTTTTTAAGCTCAGCTATTTTAGCTTCAACCAGTAATAATAACTCAGCAATACGCTGTGCCTGCCCATCAATTTCAGAATGTAAGGCGCTTACATGGTTAGTTTGAGACTCTATTTGTGCGATAGCATCGTAGTAAGGCACTAAATAATCATCAGTTTGGGTTAATAAATACCCTCGCTGTCCCGACTCAGCTTGCACTACCGAAAGATGTAGCTGCTCTATCGCCGTGCTTAACATATTAGTGTTGTCTAAACTTTGCTGGGTACGCGATAACCCTTGAATAGTATTAATGGCTAAAAAAGCATTACCAACAATGATACACAACACTATAGAGATAAATAACGCCCATACTACATTTGCCTTGCCTTGCTGTTTGCGTTTAATCATTTATCGTCCTGAATTAATTAGGGTTACTTCGACTCTGAAATAAGCTGCAAACTGTCACTGCACGCTTGGCAATTAGCAATTATTTTATCCAGTGCGGCGAGTGCTTTATCTTTTGGCATATCGTTTTCAAGTACTAACTTAATTAGTTCAGCATTCATCGAAATACGATTTAGTGGCGCACGTGCGTCGTGTACCAGCTCATTCAAAGGTTTTGCCTGTTGTGGTGATGCCATTAAAGTCCTCGTTTTGTTGTGATTAAATTTACATGCTGGTTATTTATACTCGCCAATACCACCATAAGCATTTAAACGGTTATATAAGGTTTTAGTGCTAATACCCAGCATTTGTGCTGCTAATGTTTTATTCCCTTGTACTTTATCAAGCGTGGCATGAATAAGTTCTTTTTCAACTTCTTCAATAGTTTGCCCTGCTGAAACCTGTTTTTCCTCAGGTTGAGTATTAACTCTTGAAAAAGGCGACTCTAAGTTATCAGGTAAACTAATTGTGCTGGTTTGCGGGTCGCTCATAATAAAAGCGCGGTGAATGGCATGGCGAAGTTCACGTACGTTGCCCGGCCAGTCGTAGGTTTCTAGCTCTTTAAGCTGCTCATTAGCCCAGGCAAACGCTGTACCGTTTTCATCGTTTAACTGCCCTAAAAACGATTTAGCAAGTAACGCAATATCTTCTTTTCGATCTCGTAGTGGCGGTATATCAATAGGAAAAACAGCGAGTCTAAAGTAAATATCTTCACGTAATATATTGTTCTGCGCTAAATCGGTGAGTGAGCGGTTAGTGGCTGAAATAACGCGGCAATTTACTGGTAACTCACGATTTCCACCAACTCGGGTTACTTTTTTAGTTTCGAGTACACGCAGTAAATTAGGCTGCATATCAATCGGCATTTCGGTGACTTCATCAAGAAATAACGTGCCACCGTCGGCTTGTTCAAACACGCCGTCTTTGCGGGCAATGGCACCAGTAAATGCGCCTTTTTCATGGCCAAATAATTCACTGCCAATTAGTTCTTTAGAGAGTGCCCCACAGTTACTCGCCACCAGTGGACCTTCGCACTTACTAGCATTATGAATGGCTTGCGCTACCACCTCTTTACCTACCCCGCTCTCTCCCATAAGCATGACATTAGCATTGGTTTTAGCTACGCGCTCTATCATAGTATAAAGCTGTTGCATGGGTGCAGACTCGCCAATAAGCGTATCAAAATGATGAGTAATTGCGGCACTTTTTGCCTTTTTAACTGTTTTTTTCGGGCCGTTTAATACTAATTCTAAATCTTCACGTTGCAGCGGCTTTAATAAATGCGACACATTAGGCTCACACATGTCAGCTAAAATTCCTTTAACTGAAGGGTGCCCCGAAATAAGAGTGACTTTAGGCGATTGGCCAATCATTTTTAAATGATCTAATAAATGCAAGCCACTGCCATCTGGCAGCATAAAATCAAGCAGCACATGATCGAAAGTATTATTTTCAAACCACTGGTGCGCTTCTTTTAAACTAGTTGCTGTATTAATGTTGTGGCCAAGAAACTCAACAATATGGCAAATAACATCACTGAATTCGACGTCGTCATCGACTAAAAGTATATTTAACATGAATAATCCCTGTGCTTTTTTACCATTCTACTTACCCTTTTATATAAATGAAAGACATGCATAACTTGGGTACAAAGCGCGACTATTTTATTTTTTAATCCGCCAGTTTAATTAAAAATAGCTGTATAGACGCTGAAATAGCGCTATTTTATGCGGCTTATTAAATCCCTATTAAAGAAATTAATACAACCAACTGATATAATTTATTTTTATTACAGGAGTTGTTATGCGCTTATTAAAAACCTACATTCATCCCTCAATCAAGATTGAGCAAGGTCGTCAATTTTCTCGCCCAACCGCTCGCGCAATTGCATTTAAGCAACAACACATTTTACTTATGTATACTCAGCACTACGACGACTTTAGTTTACCTGGCGGTGGGATTGACCCACATGAAAGCATAGAGCAGGGATTGATCAGAGAACTGAGTGAAGAAACTGGCGCACAAAATATAAAAATCTGCAGTGAGTTTGGGCTTTATGAGGAATACCGTCCTTGGTATAAAGATGACTTTGATATTATTCATATACAATCATATTGCTACCTCTGCCAAATTGATGAGCAACTCGGTCAAGCGCAGCTAGAACACTATGAACAACAAAATGGCATGCAGGCTAAATGGGTTGATATTTTCCAGGCGATAGCCCATAACGAACGTACACTTGCAAACAGTGACAAGCAAGGGCTATCAATTATTCGCGAAACCTATCTGCTAAAAGCCATTGCAGCACAGTTTTTTTCCTAAGTGTTTAGGGTTGCGTTTGCGGTTCGCTCAGCGATTTTTTACCCACATAAAAGCGGTATAGTCCTAATAAGTTACTACTTAAAAATAGGCTTTCCATGAGTATTGCCACTGGCGAGCCGGCGAAAATATTATGTGTTATCCAAAAAGAGGTTCCCACCACCATACATAACCTTAAGTGCAAATCTCGATTTTGAAATGAAGCAATGGTTTGTATTAATGTCGCCACCAATGCAAATGCGCTAAACCAATCTTGCCAAGTAAAATAAACGGCTAAGCAGCTTACAGCCATAAACCCAAACATAGCCCAAGTATGCTTATAGTAAATACAGTAAAAATAACGTACCGCGGCAATAAACATTAAGCAGCCAGCACTGTGATAGCCCAATATAAAAAAGTGAGCAGAGGTTAATAATACTGAGGTAAATAAACAGCTTAAAATAATTCGTCGGGACTTAAACTGAAATGAAGCTAAGTCGAGTAAAGTAGCAACTGCAACCAACGATTGGGCAATTAAAAACATAGCACTCCAAGGCATTAAGGCTTAAAAATGGGGAGTGTATAATGCTTTATAAAAACAGTACTTAACTTAAGTTAAGTCGCTTACGAATTCGTGACAACGAAATAGCTGAAATACCTATATACATTGCCACTTGGCTCAAGCTTAGCTGCGCCAACCAATGGGGCTTATGTTTGAGTAAATAACAGTAACGCTGCTCGGGGCTATTTAGTAATAAAAATGCCTCTTTAGCTTCTTTAAAAATAAGTTGCTGTGCAATAAGCTGCTGCTTAATCAGTTGATACTGTGCTTGCTCAAATAGTGTTAGTGGTACTTTAATTACACTTGCTTCGTTAATCACTTTTAATTGATAAAACGCAGGCGTTGAGGTCATCCAATTGGCAAACAGCAATGCAAATTCATCTTTAAAATAAAACTCTTTACACTTTTGCACGCCGTCTATATCGTCATGAATAGCGCCTAAAACCCCCTGAACAATTAAATACCCATAACCTTGTACATCGCCTTGTTGCACTAATACGGTATTGGGCGCTATTCGTTGCTGAGGATACTTCCCAGCTAATTGCACTTTAAACTTGTTTACTAGCGCTTCATAACTATCGCCAAGCGATAAAAGTGGATTATCAGACATTAAAAATTACCATTTTTTCATTAAAGCATGCGTAATATCAGCCGCTGACACACCCACCCTGGGAATATATTTTTGGCCACACCACAAAGGCGAAAAATCACTTTTAGCACTTTTTTCAGCGCGACTTCTTAATGCCGTTATTGCACTGCTGGCGTGTGGAAACGCAGGAACCCCATTTGGCATAGCACCTAATTCTTGCATTACTCGATTTTGAATACCCCGAGCGGCCCTACCAGAGAACAATGTGGTCAGTGTGGTCTCATCTTGTTGCTGATCTAAAATAGCCTGTTGATGCAAAGCCGATGTTGTTGCCTCCTTGCATAGTAAATAAGCACTCCCTACTTGGACTGCACTGGCTCCTAACGCTTTAAATCGCTGTACATCACCGGCCGAAGCAATGCCACCAGCAGCAATAATAGGCAGTGATATATGCTCAACACAATGTTTAACTAACTGCTCAGTATTTTGTTGCAAGCTTAAATCCATAGATAAAAAATGGCCTCGGTGCCCCCCAGCTTCTAAACCCTGTGCAATTATGGCATCAGCACCATTTTTACTAAGCCAAATAGCTTCATCTAAGGTAGTGGCCGTTGAAATTACTTTAGTACCCCAGCTTTTTATTTGCGCCACAATAGCTTGCTCAGGTAAACCAAAATGAAAACTCACAACTGCTGGCTTATAAGGTGCAATTATATCAACAATCGATTGATTTATAGGTTGACGAGAAGCCCCTGCAGTTAAGCTTTGCGGGTCAATTTTATACTCTGTAAAGTAAGCGGCAAGTAATGCATGCCAGCACTGTTGTTGCGCGGGTGTGTAGTCAGCAACTGTATGACAAAAAAAGTTAAGATTAAACGGCTTCGTTGTTTTGTGGCTAAGTATTTCTAGCTGCTCAACTAATTGTGCTGGGGATAACATAGCGCAAGGCAAAGAGCCTAACCCTCCAGCCTCACTTACAGCAAGAGCAAGCTGCTCGTTTTGAACACCGGCCATAGGTGCCTGAATTATCGGTAAAGCGGTATTAAACAATGATGGCTTCATCTGAACTCTCCCTGTAACTTTTTCAACAACTTGCAGTATTTACAGAACCATAGCAAAAACAGCAAGCAAACAACATCTAAATTTTAGTCATATTTAATGTAAAAACTATTACTAACAAATAGTTATAACTTTTTTAATATCAAAAAACTAACTGGCTTTGGTTTTGCAGCTACCCTATTACATAATTTGTTAGGAGGTAAAATGAGTAACACAGTTGATACGATCAATCCCGCAACCGAGCAAGTCATTAATAGCTATACGCTGCTTTCTCAAGCTCAAGCAGAACAAGTGATCGAAAAATCTCATGAAACATACTTAACATGGCGATTAACCTCGTTTACCGAGCGCGCACAATATCTAAATAAATTAGCCTCTTTGTTTGAAAGTCAAAAAGAAGCCTTAGCAAAACTGATGACCGAAGAAATGGGTAAAGTCTATGAGCAGGGTTTCCAAGAAGTACAGCTTTGTGCTGACATTTGTCGTTATACCGCGGAACATGGCGCAGACATGCTTAGTGACGAGGAGCGCGACATGCAAGGCGGTCGTGCAATAATAAGCTATCGCCCTACCGGCGTGCTGTTGGGTATTCAGCCGTGGAACTTCCCACTTTATCAAGTTATTAGATACAGTGCCGCAAACATCATGGCAGGTAATACCACGGTATTAAAACATGCTGGTAATGTATTCGGTATGGCTGAGAAAATTGAAACACTATTTCTACAAGCAGGCTTTCCTGAACACTGCTTTAGCAACTTACTAGTTGATGGTAAAACTGCCAGCGCCCTTATTTCACACTCAGCGATTAGTGGCGTAACCTTTACTGGAAGTGATGGCACTGGTAAAAAAGTGGCAGAGCAAGCTGCCAAGCATGTTAAAAAAACCGTGCTAGAGCTGGGTAGCAACGATGCTTTTGTTGTACTTGATGACGCGGACTTAGCCCTTGCAGTCAAAGCATGTTTACAAGGACGCATTATCAACAACGGCCAAACCTGTGTTGCAGCCAAGCGCTTTGTGGTGGTCGATTCACTCTACAATGACTTTAAAGAAGCACTAAGCCAGCAGTTTAAGGCGATAAAAATGGGCGATCCAATGGATGAAGATACTGAACTGGGTCCTATGGCACGCGAAGATTTACGCGACAAAATTCATCAGCAAGTGCAAGACTCTGTCAATGCGGGTGCAAAAACAATTGTAGGCGGCGAAATACCGCAACAAACGGGTTATTACTATCCACCAACCGTGCTGGAAAACCTTGCACCGGGCATGCCTGCTTATGACGATGAGCTATTTGGCCCTGTAGCATCTTTGATTAAAGCCAAAGATAACGACGACGCTATGCGTATTGCCAACGACTCCCGTTATGGACTAGGCGGCGGTATCTTTTCAAAAGATGAGAAGAAAGCCATTGAGCTGGCTACAAAGTATTTTGATACCGGTATGATCAATATTAATGGCTACGGACTTGCTCAACCGAACTTACCATTTGGCGGTGTTAAAGACAGTGGTTATGGCCGAGAGCATGGTGGCTTTGGGATTCGCGAATTTGTGAATGTTAAAAGCATCATGATTCATAGCTAGTATTAGATATCAGGTATCAGGTATCAGGTATCAGGTATCAGGTATCAGGTATCAGGTATCAGGTTAGTAAAATTAAACACCGCGCTTGTAGCAAGCGCGGTGTTTTATTGTCTGATGAATTTTTAACACTCAACTGAATGGCTCGCTGTATAAAACGCTGCAAACCTAAAAGCACTACCGTAATGTATTAACTTTTTCTTTCACCTAAAACCTTTAACCTAACACCTTTACTATACCTAGCTATTCTCAAACATTGGTACTTTGCGTTTATCTGCTTTGTTCATTGCCAATTCTTGTATATCTTGCTGCTTTTGATCGCTTGGTTTTGTTTCTAGGGATTGCTGATTAGCATCTTCAAATACCAATTCGGTAAGTAAAGCAAAATGATCAGAGCCATATTTAGCAAGGCGCTTTATTCGTTTTACACTAAAGCCTTTTGAGTGAAACAAATGATCAAGCGGCCAACGCATAAAAAAGTAATTCGCGTGAAAGGTATTAAAAAAGCCACGGCCTTTACGCGGGTCTAAAAAGCCACTAATTTGCATAAATAAACGAGTACTGCGCGACCAAGCAACATCATTTAAATCGCCTGCGACTATGGTCGGGCGAGTTGAGTCTTTAATCGCTTTTGCTATCATTATTAGCTCACTGTCGCGCGGTCGTGATGAGTCTTTTTCTGTAGGGCTCGGTGGGGCGGGATGAATAAAGTGCCCCTGCATTTTTAACCCTTGGTGGTTTTCAAACAAAATATGTATAGAAGGAATATCATCTTCTATAAGTGCACAAATTTGTGCATCGAGTATGTTAAATTTACTAAATACATGCATGCCGTAGCGATTATCTTTAGGGCACTGTACTTGATGAGGGTAGTGCTTTTTAAGCACGGACAATTTATCTTGCCACCAACTATCGCTTTCTAAGGTGATAAGTAAGTCTGGCTGATATTTATCGACTAAGTTAATTAACTGCTCACTGTGTCGATTCGACATAAGCACATTAGCGGATAAAATTCTGATACTGTGATCACTGCTTTTTGGTGCGGTTAATACTTCTTTTTTAGCGAACCAGGTGTAGGGATAAATCCACTTAGCTTGAAGCGCTAAAATAACTAAAGCGACAGTGGCTAATAACGGGTATGTAATATAGTCGCTTTGCCACATACCTATCAGAGCCGCTATAACGATAGCGCTTGCTAGGTAGCACACCTGCAAGCGCACAAAGTCACAGCTACGTACCAAATAATGCTGACTGTATGACAGAGGTAATAACGTTATTAATAACAACAAACCAGTAATTATGACCAATACAATGAGCATTTATAAATCCTAATAGCGCTGTAAAATAGAGAGTATTTCACGAGTGTCGTGCACTAAATGTATAATAGTGCGATCAACTTCAATTCGCACTGTGCCTCTTTCTCTATCTATTACTCTAGCACGCTTATAAATGTCATGCCCAAGGATATCACCTTGATAATAAGGCCTATGCCACCCTGGTGGAGTCCATCCTTGGCGAATTAATTGCTTGGCCTGTTTTTTAGAAATCCATTTTCTATCATGGTATTGATTATATTTATGCTTTTTCCAGTGATGCTTGTTTGCATGTTTATTCGCATGCTTATCTGTATGTTTGTCTTTGTGTGGTACAGCAAATGCGTTTGTTGCCGTTAGCGTAAAAACCATTAATAAAATACTGATTAATGTTTTCATGGCAATTCTCCAGTGTGATCATTACTGAAGAGTATTGACGGCTAAGCCTGAACATTACATGAAACGAGACAAATTAGCGTTGCTTGTACTGAGTTTTACAATGACTGCGCATAATCGCGGGATCGCGCAGCTTCAGGTGTTTAGTTTTACGCCCAGCATGGCGCTTACGCCATACTTTAAATGAGCCGCTAGAGATATGCTCCCGCATAAAATTAACTAACTGAGAGTAATTTAGCCCATAAAGGTTTTCAATGGCTTCAAATGGCGTTCTATCTTCCCATGCCATTTCGATAATCCGCGATTGCTGTTCTCGATTAAACATATTCATTCCAAATTCGGTTAATACGCAAAAGTTAAATTTAGCGATCATCACTTGGTTGTTATGTTAAAAATATAACCTCTTTTTTATTTGTTGGGTTTAATTAAGTGTATGATTAATCTATACACTGAAACCGGAGCTAAAAGGATGTTTACAAAACTACCTAAGTGGGTCGAATATGGTGCGTTTACCCTCGCTTTTATTGCCGGTATGGTAAATGCAGTAGGTTTATTAGGGTTCGAACAACAAGCAATC
The DNA here is from genome assembly GCF_004328665.1 of Pseudoalteromonas sp. DL-6. NCBI lineage: Bacteria > Pseudomonadati > Pseudomonadota > Gammaproteobacteria > Alteromonadales > Pseudoalteromonadaceae > Pseudoalteromonas > Pseudoalteromonas sp. DL-6. The sequence goes on along the minus strand of NZ_CP019770.1, from coordinate 722,106 downwards.
TCTCACGTTTCGGGGTCGGTGACTTCATTAGCTATTGAACTTACTACCAACATCAATGCAGCGTTATTTTTAATTGCGATTGTACTGAGTTTTATATTTGGCTCGGCATTAACAGGCTTAATGCTTTCAGGCGGTTCACTTAAGCTAGGCCGCCATTACGATACGCTCTTATTTATTGAGGGTATTTTACTGCTGTTAAGCGCACAGCTACTTCAATATTCTTACCCTTACGCACTTACACTTGCCTCTGCAGCCTGCGGCTTACAAAATGCTTTAGCCACTAACTACAGCGGCGCAGTTGTGCGAACTACTCACTTAACCGGTATTTTTACCGATCTGGGTTTGATGTTTGGTAAAGCCCTAAAAGGAGAAGCTTTTGACAATAGAAAATGCTTGGTCTTTGTATTAATTATTGCCGGGTTTTTAGCCGGCGGAGTGGTAGGTGTATTACTATTTAAACATTACTCAGTGCTCACTTTAGTTTTTCCCGGCATTTTTTGTATTGTTTTATCGATTACTTATCGGGTTTATAGGTTGAGTGTGCTTTAACCAATTCACAAAATCCCCTACCCTAAACTTATCAAATTGCCGATGTGCTGGAATTTATGAAATATTACTATTTACCCCCGTTATTGTTATGCAGTCAGTTAGGTTTAATTAATAGTGCGTGTGCTGAAGATACCGCGCAATCAATTGAACGGATCACCACCACAGCATCGCGTAGTGAAGCGCTTTCCACGCCATTACCACTGGTGATCAGTGTATTAAGTAAATCACAGCTTGAGCTTATAGCTCCTACCCATGTAGAGGAAGCGCTACAACGCGTTGCAGGTGCCAATGTCCAACGTGGGAATGGCCAAGAGTATTTACCGGCTCTGCGCTCGCAAGTACTTTCTGGAACGGGCGCTTGTGGTGGTGTTTTAACCGCAGAAGATGGCATAGCTCTTCGTGCAGCGGGCTTTTGTAATATCAATGAACTATTCGAAGCACATAGCGAAATGGCAGAGCGTATTGAAGTATTAAAAGGTCCAGGTTCTGCACTTTATGGTTCTAATGCAGTGCATGGTGTAATTAACGTTATTACCCCTGATACTACGCAAGGTGCTGGTTTACTAGGCTTTGATTATGGCTCTTATGGTTATGCTCGCTATAAATTACGTGCAGGCCATGCCATGGATAATTCAGGCGTAGGTATTAATGCCAGTTTTACAGATGATAGCGGTTATCGAGATGACGAAAGCGTAAAGCAACAAAAAATAAATGTACGTCATCGCTACAATAACAGCAACTTAAGCTTAGTGTCTGGGCTTACGTATACTAATTTAGATCAACAAACTGCTGGTTATATTAGCGGTTTTCAAAGCTATAAAGATGAAGATATAGCACAGCAAAACTTTGATCCCGACGCCTTTAGAAAAGCTCGCTCGCTTAGAGCTTGGAGTAAAGCAAGCTGGCAATTAGGAGAGAACACACTGGTTGTTACCCCTTATATTCGTGACCAAAGCATGGACTTTTTTAAACACTTTTTACCCGGAACGCCACTTGAAAAGAATAGCCAAACAGGGTTTGGTCTGCAATCGCTTTATCAGCATTATGTGAACGACAATTCCAACCTAAAGCTTGGTTTTGATGGTGAGTTTACACAAGCCGATTTTTTACAAACCCAAGATAATCCCACTCAAGGTTCTGCGTTTTTAGTAGCCACAGTGCCGCAAGGTAAACATTACGATTACCAAGTTGATGCCACCTTATATGCCCCATTTGCCGCTATTGATTGGCAGCTAAATAATTGGCTTATAACCGCAGGTGTCCGTTATGAGCATATGCAATATGACTATCAAAACAATATGCTTACAGGGCGTACAAAAGAGGATGGCAGTGAATGTGGTTTTGGCGGCTGTCGTTATAGTCGCCCCGAGAGCACTAAAAACAGCTTTAGTAATCTTTCGCCAAAACTCGGTGTGAGCTATCAGCTTAATATAAACAATACACTATACGCTAACTTTTCAAGAGGCTATAGAGCCCCCCAAGCAGCTGAGCTTTATCAATTACAACGCGAGCAAAGTACTGCCGACTTAGACGCAGAAATAGCAAATAATGCTGAGTTAGGTATTAAAGGGGTGTATAACAATACTCGATACGGTTTGTCGGCTTATGCGATGAGCAAGCACAACACCATCTACCGCGACAGTGACTTTTTTACTGTTAATGACGGCCAAACTCGACATCGTGGCATTGAGCTTGAGTTAGCACACAGCTTTAATCAGCACTTTTCAATTAATTTTGCAGGTACTTATGCCAAACATACGTACTCGAATGAGCAAATCATCGGCAGTATTAATATTAAAGGTAACGATATTGATACCGCACCTCGAAAGGTCGCTAATATCGACTTTAACTGGCAAGCCAACGAGCGTGTTAACCTTGCTCTGCAATGGCACTATGTGAGTCGCTATTTTACCGACCCTGAAAACTTACATGAATATCAAGGTCACGATATTTTAAGCTTGCGCGGCCAATGGCAAATAAGCCCACAATTATTACTCAGTGCGCGAATAATAAATCTAACCAACACGGCTTACGCACAGCGCGCCGATTACACCAGCTTTACTGGCGATCGTTACTTCCCAGGAAAACCGCGTAATGCCATGTTGTCTGTAAGTTACCAGTGGTAAAACAAAAAATGCGCTATATAAACTATATAGCGCATTCTTTTTATTCATTTATTTGTTTATCTAACGGCCAGTACAATTAAACCTGGCACCACAAAGAACGACCCTAACACATAGCCTAATGCAGCCGATTTATTATTTGTACCAATTTCGGCTAACTTTTCAGCCAACTTAATCGGTATTTCACGTAGTACAGGAATTCCGTAAATTAGTGCAACCGCAAATACATTAAACATAACGTGTACTAACGCAATCGTTAGCGCCACTTCAGCCATAGGCCCTGTAATTGATGTGGCAGCTAATAGAGCAGTAATGGTTGTACCAATATTAGCGCCTAGCGTAAATGGATAGATTTGACGTGTAGTAAACACACCACTTCCCGCAAGTGGGATCATTAAACTCGTTGTAGTAGATGACGACTGAACCATAACAGTTACCGCCGCACCTGATGTGATACCTGCGATAGGCCCGCGCCCAATTGCACCATGCAGTATATCTTTTGCAGTGCCAACTAACGCTTTTTTAAGTAGTTTACCTAGTGTAGTTACGGCAAATAAAATCAAACAAATACCTGCTATAACCATCGCTGCACCTAGCATTTTTGTGTCTAGGAAGCTAAATGCGTCTTTTATTACACCCACAGCTGGTTTAACAAGTGGTTTAATAAAGTTGTAGCTCTTTAATGATAAATCAGCATCACCAATAAATAGGTGCGACAGCGCAGCAGACATTTTTTGCAGTAAACCAAACATTATCTCAAGTGGTAAAAATATAATAACGGCAAATAAATTAAAGAAATCATGAACCGTTGATGCTGCAAACGCACGTTGAAACTCTTCTTTAGAGCGAATATGACCAATAGACACTAAGGTGTTAGTAATAGTAGTACCAATATTTGCACCCATCACCATTGGAATAGCAATACTTAACGGTAAACCGCCAGCAACAAGGCCCACTATTACTGAGGTAACCGTTGATGACGATTGCACTAAAGCCGTTGCCAAAGCACCTAATAATAATGCAATAAACGGGTTGGTTGCGAATGCAAAAATTTCTTTTGCTCCCTCAGTACCGCCCGACGCTAATTTAAAACCACCACTGACAGTACCAACGGCTACTAGGACTAAATAAACTAAAAAGGCGATAGCAGCCCAGTTAAGCGTTTTTATTAATAGCGTATTGCGCTTTGATTCACTCATGTTTAAATCTCAATTTTTGTCTTGCCGATTATGGCATTTTGATGACGTTTTTGTTTCAGAGCGCATTAGAACACCTAAATATTACAGAAATATTTCAATTTGATTAACGTGCTTGAGTGAGTAAAGAGATTAATACAAAGAAACAACTCGTGCGCACAGCGCTATTAAAAACAGATAGCAAAGTTACTTTATTATCAGCCACTTAAAAAAGTTACTTTTAACTTAGCATTTCACAGTGATTTACAAATGCCTACAAAACACATTAATAACGGCAATTAAATTATTAATTACCGTTATTGTAATGAGAAAAAACAATGAAGACTTTTAAAAACTTAAGTAGTTTGGATTAAGAACACCCCCTAAAACCACATAAAAAATCACCATTAGAGGGAAATTCAATTGAGTTTAATTAACCTAAATTGTTTTTTACCTCGCTGTATTAACCAAAAACGTTGATGCAATGCCAAATTTAACTGACTATGATCAGCCGAAATTGTTTCACCATTAATTTTTACTGCGTTTGCAGCTATCAGCTCTTTTGCTGCGCGCTTAGAGCTTGCTAAACCGCTTAGAACCAATAGCGCGGAGGTGGTTATATTAATTTCAGTAAGCGTTATTACTGGTAAGCCGTCTTGCTCTAATTGTGCTAAGTCATTTAAATTTAAGGTTTGTACTTGTCCATTAAATAACAACTCAGTGATACGCTGCGCACTTGCTAAGCCTTCTTCAGCATGAACAAAACGAGTTAATTGCTCAGCTAAAATGCGCTGTGCTTGAGGCTTTTGGCCGCTTATCTTATCGTTTGCTTCTATGGTCTCAATTTCTTTAACTGATAAAAAAGTATAAAAACGCAAAAAATTATATACATCAGCATCATCACAATTTAACCAAAACTGATAAAAGCGATACGGTGAGGTTTTTTTAGGGTCGAGCCAAATAGCACCGCCCTCGGTTTTTCCAAATTTTGTACCGTCTGACTTAGTAATAAGTGGCAACGTTAAACCAAACACTGTTTGCTGGTTTAAACGGCGGGTTAAATCAATTCCACTGACAATATTCCCCCACTGATCGTTACCGCCTATCTGCAAAGTACAATTTAGCTCACTATTGAGCTTAGCAAAGTCATACGACTGCAATAAGGAGTAACTAAATTCAGTAAACGACAACCCTTGCTCTGGACGTTGCAATCGTTGCTTTACTGACTCGCGGTTGATCATGGTATTAATTGAAAAGTGTTTACCTACATCACGAAAAAAATCCAATACATCAATACGACTAAACCAGTCAGCGTTATTTTTTATTTGCAGTGGCTGGTTTAAATGCGGACCAAGTACATTTTCAACTTGGTTTGCAAGCGCAGTCACCCATTGTGACACCGTTTGTTTGGTATTTAGGCTGCGCTCAGTGGCTTTAAAACTCGGGTCACCAATCAGCCCTGTTGCTCCCCCAATTAATGCCACACCTTGATGCCCCGCATCCATAAAACGCTTTAGCATTATTAGTGGTACTAAGTGCCCTATGTGTAAGCTACCTGCGGTGGGATCAAAGCCACAGTAAACCACCTGTGGGGTTTTAAGCTTCTGGGTTAATTGCTCAATATTACTCACTTGAGAGACTAAACCACGCTGCGTAATGTCATTAAGTAAATGTGCTGTCATCGTATTTCTCAAAATTATCTATAAGAAAAATACTAATTAAACTCAGCGATGGGCACTATATCCCTAAAGGGACATAAACGCATTTTATTCTGTGCGCATTAAATGGTTTAAAAACAGTCGAAAAAATTCACTTAGTGAAGCAACGTTTAACTGCGAATATATACGTTTGCGATGGTTTTTAACTGTACCTAGGGTGATCCCAAGCTGAGCAGCAATATCTGCGGAGTCGCAACCTTGTACAATTAAACAAGCAACCTGATGCTCTCGCTGAGTGAGTTGTTGATTAGCAAATGATGTGAGTGCATTTTCCATCAGCTGTCCAGTCGCTGTACTATTAAATTGATTTAATAGTAATTTCTGGCTGCCCCAATGTTGGCTACACAGTGCTTTAATTAAATTAAAATGTGCTATTAATTGCTGCTTTTGCAACGCACTAAAACGTTGGCCTTTGGATAATAAACCAAGGCAGATAACAATCGAGCGACCGTTACCTATATTAGTACAAATGCTTAGCTCATCAGTCCAACCAGTGTGAGTATAGAACTGCTGTTGATACACTTTAAAGGTCAGTTCATCTTGATAACTAGCTATATCAGCGAGCCTAAATACTCCTTCCTCAGCTTTATTAACCAGTTCAGTATAAAAAGGATCGTTTACGAACGAGTTAGTAAGGTAGCGCTGAAATAAAAGTTCACGTTGTTTTTCAATAGAATCAAATAAATAAATTGGGTGCTTATTTGCTCTACAAGCCAATACAACCGCACAGTCAAACTCAACAATAAGGGTAATATAATTAACCAGCTTTTGCGCAAAGCCGGCCCCCTTTATGGCCTGTACGCATTGCGCTAACGCATCCTGCTGAGTTAATTGCCGCTGCGAGTCCGACTGCATTATGATGCCATTTTCATTGAGTGTTACTGATACAAGTTTGCCTGCTTAATACTAGCAAAATCATTAAAACGCACGCCGTGTTGGCGCATCACTTCAAGGATTTTTTTACTGATCATTTGTCGTAAATAAAACGGCTGATTCGGCACAAAATGATGAATAGTATGAGTATGCCCAAAGTTAAAGCAAAATAAATTAAATGGCATAAACAAACGGCTGGTGATGACGTGAGTTTGTTCAAGCATATTATTAACACCGCCGTAATAATGCATACTTGAAGTAACAAAATTAAGTGAGCTCGAACGCACAATATTAGGCACAATCAGCACCACCATTAGAAATTCAAACACATTCATTGCATCAAGCAGCAATACAGGTGAATTAGCAGCCAGTGGAGTGAACAAATTAACTAAGTGAAACACAATTACGCTATATAAAATGGCGAAATACGCAGTAGTAATGGGAAAACCTGCATTAAACACTTTAAAGAAGCTAAACCCATTAATTTCTTTACTAAAACGTTTTGCATTAATTAATAAACCGAGTAATCCATCAACAATTACCAAGGCACGTAAAAACGGATTTTTAATACCATTACCTACCAAACGCTCTTCTAAATCTTGCTCAGTACCCGACGTTTTGTGATGATGTAAATGCATCTTGCGACGGTACCATGGGCTTATGGTATTAGGACGCATCAGCCACACGGTTAACATCATAAAATTATGCAAAAATGGTTGGTTGCTAAAGTACTGTTTGTGGATTAAGTCATGCTCAAGCTCATGGGAAATTGAGGTAGCAATCGCCGCTAAAATAATACACAGCCACGCGGGGATGATAGCAAAGTAATACAACGCGCCAACACCGATTAACGCACTTAAAGAGAGTAGTAAAATAGTCATCCCTAAGGTATTTTGATGCATTAATAGCGGGTGTTTTTTACGCAGTAATGCTTCTTCAGCCTTAATCGCTTTTACAATGGCTTGAATATTCTGTTTTGCGGTTAGTTGAGTCATGATGTTTTATTCGCAACAAGAGGTTGAGGTATATAATACCCGAGTCAAAACACATTGCACAACTTAGCGCACCCGTATCAATGAAAAATACGATTAAAGTCGAGCCCGTGTTTACTATATAACCTGTGCTCTGGATAATAAACCTACCTCATGCCAGAGTTCAGGTTAAATAAACTAAAACGTTCACAGGCCGAGTTTAGATCAAAACCTACAGCTTATAAAAGTAGCAACGTTGGACACATTTTTTGTAATTAAAACCCGCACACTCAAATCTTAGGCATAAAAAAACCCCAACCAATTTGGTCGGGGCTATAATCTATATAGCTGAGTATATAATTCATCCTTGAAGCTGCATCCATCGTTCATCCATGAACTCACTTCGAGTCACTGCGAAACTACGTTTCGGTTCACTCTCACCCAGCGGCCGGACTTTTACTTATAACAGCGGCACCTCACTTGCCGCTCAAGTCCGGCAACTCAAATTTAAGGCATAAAAAAACCCCAACCAATTTGGTCGGGGCTATAAAAAGTGGTACCAGCGGCCGGACTTGAACCGGCACGCCTTTCGGCAGGGGATTTTGAATCCCCCATGTATACCAATTTCATCACGCTGGCATCATTTTTCTTTAACCTTCTAAACACGAGAAGATAAAGAAAAACCACTTAAGAGTGAAAGATTATGTACCCTCTTCCATCTCATTGCCTAGCATTATACAAACAATGAGCAAAGCGGCAAGCGTTTTATGTATTAAGTATGATCAACCGCTTAACATTTAGGCAACCATTAACATTTGAACCAATAGCTGGTTAAGCACCTAGCGTAATAGGTAGTATTTAACGGCTTTTTTGCTAAACTAGCCACACATTAACAGTGAGAGTATTTTTATGTCGGGTGAGTTTCCACGTGCTGGCTTTTGGCGCCGTTTTGCGTCGTTAGTTTACGATACATTAGCTATAATCGCTTTTGCGATGCTAACGGTGGTATTGTATTTATTTGCTATCCAAGGGCTTATTTCCCTTGATGTTATTGCCCTTAATGGTGCTGAAGATGTATCTGCACGTATTCAGGGTTCACTATTACTTTCGGGAATTCGTAGCTCGCTGTTGGTACTTGTTGGTTTGGTGTTTTTTGGTTATTTTTGGACAAAAAGCGGGCAAACAATTGGTATGCGCGCATGGCGCTTAAAAGTACAAACCAGCCAAGGAAGTTTAATTAGCTGGCCACAAGCTATTATCCGCAGTATCAGCGCATTACTTGGTTTAGGTAATTTAGTGGTACTAGTCGACTTTAAAAATAAAAAAGCACTGCAAGATTACTTATCAAAAACCGAAGTAGTTACGCTCACCAAAGAAGAAAATAAACGCGTGTATCGCGAACTAGATTAATACTTAATCTAGTGAATTGGTATAACCTCAAGCTAAAGCATAAAAAACGCGGCACTTTTAAAAAAGGCCGCGTTTTTTATTTAAGCTTTAAGTCTAGCTACACCCGCTTATTCATCAAATAAGCTGCAAACCCAGTAAATAAAATGCTCGGTAGAACGGCGCCTACAATGGCTGGGATTTGATATACCATTACCACAGGGCCAAATATCTCATTAGTTAAGTGAAACACTATCCCCGTTACCACTCCCATGATAATTCGTGCCCCCATAGTTACGGTTCGTAGCGGACCAAATATAAACGACAAGGCAACTAACAACATCACGGCAATAGACACAGGCTGCATTAATTTACGCCATAATGCTAAATCATAGGTACTTGTATCTTGCTCATTTTGCTGTAAATAAGCTAAATATGACCACAATCCTGAAAACGACAGTGACTCTGGTTTTACTGAAACCACACCGAGTTTTTCAGCGGTAAGCTGCGACGGGTAAAACTCTTCAGAAACTTGTTCCGTGGTAATTAGCTCTTCACTGATCATGACTTTGTTCACATCGCGCAGTAGCCAGCCATTATCACGCCCTACAGCTTCTTTTGCTTTAGTGATTTGTGTAAGTAGTAACGATTTATCAAAGTGATACATATTAACGCCGCGCAGCATGCCATTTTGGTCAACATCTTCAATATTAATAAAGTTACTGCCATCTTTTGCCCACACACCTTTTTGCGCATTAAATACATCCCCGCCATGAATGGCTTGGTTACGCATTTCCTTAGCATGCAACTGAGCGGCGGGCGCACCCCACTCCCCTAATGCCATTACGCACAGGGCCATAAAAATAGCGGTTTTCATTACCGAGCCAATAATTTGTAAACGCGACATACCCGCGGCTTGCATTACTACCAACTCACTATTAGAAGCTAAAGCGCCTAACCCAGTTAAGCCACCAATAAGTGCTGCCATAGGGAAAAACACCACTAAATCGCCGGGCATACTATAAATGGTATATAGCAAGGCGGTCATAATATCGTAACTACCACGGCCAACCGATTTAAGTTGCTCTATAAATTTTATTAAAGTACTGATCCCCACCAACACCATTAGTGCAAATCCAGTCGTTTGCATAATGCTACGGCCTAAATACCAATCAAGCGTTTTCATCATACGTGTTGCTCCCGTTTAGTCACGACAGCCTTCAGCCAAACACCTAATGGGCGGCCTTTAATAATTAATAAACTACCTATAAATAATGCACTTAGGTGAATCCACCATAGGCCAATAGAGGGCGGAATTTTCCCATCTTCTACCGCAAACTTAGCCGCGTTGAGTAAAATGAAATACCCTAAATATAAGCTCAAAGCAGGCACTAATTTAGCAAATTTACCTTGGCGTGGATTAACAACGCTCAGGGGTACTGCTAGTAAAGTTAATAATGGAATAGATAACGGAATAGCTAAACGCCATTGCCACTGTGCAATTGCTTCTGGAGTGTTAATGGACATTAACTCACGAGTTGGCACGGCTTCTAACTTACGACGTTGATGTTCTATTTCTTGCTCGCGAATTTGTACGCTGTAACCATCAAACTCAGTTAAGTTAAGTGAAGGCGCTTCGCCGTCAGTTTCATAGCGCTTACCATCAGTGAGCACTAACTGCTGCTCACCATTTTGCGCTTCAATAACAACGCCCTGCTCTGCATAAACTAAACGCGCTAGGTCACTTTTTTCACTATCGGGTAGTTGTGCCACAAAAACTTTGTTGAGCTCTTTGCCGCCATTTTCAATATTATGAATAAACACCACGGCTTTTTCGTTACCGGTTTGTTGAAAACGCCCCGCTCTAAGCGCCGATAAACCAGCATCAGCCTTGGCTTGTTCTTTAAGTTGGTATTCTTGCTCGCTTGCCCACGGTGCAATGTATAAAGTAAGTACGGCAGCCAGTAACGCTAAGATGACACTTGAGATTAGCGTAATACGCACTACATACCACTCACTCACGCCACAGGCTTTAAGTACTGTCATTTCACTGTCAGCGTAAATACGGCTATAAGCTAAAATAATTCCTAAAAATAAACTCAGTGGCAAAATTAACGATGCTAACTGCGGCAACTTAAGCGCAATCATGGCAAACACGAGTTTAGCAGGGATACTCCCCTCTGAGGCATCACCAAGAATAACAACAAACTTTTGCGACAAAAATATGGTCATTAAAGTTAAAAATACGGCGACCTGCGATTTTAAAACCTCAGTGGTCAAATAACGGAAAATTAGCAACATTCGCCCCTGTTAAACATGGAATTTCAATATAGTAATAAAAAACAATGAGTGAACTAGTTAATTCACTCATTTTAAATGAGTATTAAGCACATATTATAAGCCATCAATATTAATTATCCTACCTAACATCACGATATAATGTTGCATTAGTAACCCTTAAGCATATAAAGTTCAAATACACAGTAAGAGTCGAGTAAAATCTACTAATATTAGCGCTAGACCTAAAAATTTAGGTAAAAAGACTAGAAAACACATTTTTAGTCCCAACTTAGCTTCTATAGATGACTCAAAATCAGGAGTGACAATGGAATTCAACGTAAAAAGTGGTAGCCCAGAAAAACAACGCAGTGCATGTATTGTTGTTGGTGTATACGAACCACGCAGGTTATCCCCCATTGGTGAACAACTTGATAAAATCAGCGATGGTTATATCTCAAATTTATTACGCCGTGGCGACTTAGAAGGTAAGCCAGGTCAAGTATTACTATTACACCATGTACCTAATATTTTAAGCGAACGTATTTTACTCGTTGGCTGCGGTAAAGAACGCGAACTAGACGATAAACAATATAAACAAATTATTTCTAAAACCATCAATACCTTAAACGAAACAGGCTCGATGGAAGCGGTATGCTTTTTAACTGAGCAACATGTTAAAGGCCGTGATACCTATTGGAAAGTACGTCAAGCGGTGGAAACAACCCAAGACTGTTTATACACTTTTAATCAGCTAAAAAGTAAGAAAGTAGACCCACGTCGCCCACTGCGTAAAATGGTATTTAACGTCCCTACTCGCCGTGAACTGACTATAGGCGAAAGTGCCATTGAGCATGGCTTAGCGATTGCAGCAGGCAGTAAGCTGTGTAAAGACGTTGCCAATATGCCGCCTAATATTTGTAACCCAGCATACCTTGGCGAGCAAGCCAAAGAACTTGAGACTAATTTTGACAACATCACTGTTGAGCTGATTGGCGAAGATAAAATGGCAGAACTAGGTATGAACTCATACCTAGCAGTTGGTCGTGGTAGTGATAACGAATCGGTTATGTCTATAATTAATTACAAAGGCGCAGGCGATGACCAAGCGCCTATCGTGTTAGTTGGTAAAGGCTTAACCTTTGACTCAGGCGGTATTTCATTAAAACCAGGCGAAGGCATGGATGAAATGAAATACGACATGGGGGGCGCAGCTGGTGTTATTGGTGCTATGCGCTCGCTTGCACAAATGCAGCTACCTATAAACGTAATTGGCGTTTTAGCCGGCTGTGAAAACATGCCAAGCTCAAATGCCTATCGCCCAGGTGATATTTTAACCACTATGTCAGGGCAAACGGTTGAAGTACTTAACACCGATGCCGAAGGCCGTTTAGTGTTATGTGACGCGCTGACCTATGTAGAGCGTTTTGAACCTGAAACCGTCATTGATGTTGCAACATTAACCGGTGCGTGTATTGTTGCCTTAGGTGCCCATGCTACGGGGTTATTAGCTAATCATAATCCACTAGCGCATGATTTATTAAAAGCGTCTGAGCAAAGCGGCGACCGTGCATGGCAACTGCCATTATGGGATGATTATCAAGATCAACTTGAGAGTCCGTTTGCCGACTTTACTAACTTAGGTGGCCGTGCTGCAGGTACTATTACCGCGGCCTGCTTCTTATCTAAATTTACTAAAAAGTATAACTGGGCTCATTTAGATATTGCCGGCACAGCATGGCGCAGTGGTGCTAAAAAAGGTGCCACGGGTCGCCCTGTTCCTATGCTAACGCAATATTTATTAAACCGAGCTGGCATTAGCGAAGCAACACAAGACTAACAAACCTGTAAAAGGCTTTACAGCCCAATATAGAGTATAAAATAAGGCGCTTTTAAAGCGCCTTATTTATTGGGTATTAATTGAAGCAAACCCCGTTATATGGCAAAATCCCCTTCTTAATTTGTGTGTATTTAATAACAGCACAATCAATGTCATGGGAAATCCCGATACAATGAACATGAATGCCCAGTTTTTCATTTTAAAGCAACAAGATGAATCATTAGCTAAAGCCGATGATCACTTTGCTTTAGCAGCTCAAATAGCTGGGCAACAGTATCGGCTTGGTCAACGCGTATTTATTTTTGTAGATAGCGAAGCAACCGCCAACAGCATTGACGAAACGATTTGGACATTTGATGCCGACAGTTTTGTGCCCCATAATTTACAAGGTGAAGGCCCTAAGGGCGGCGCACCTGTAGAAATTGGCACAACACCACCCGTTGGTAATCGTAAAGTATTAATTAACTTGGCCAATCACTTACCGGATTTTATTCGTCGGTTTAACCAAGTTTTTGATTTTGTACCCGTAGAGCCCGTAGCCAAACAAGCCGCTCGCGAGCGTTTTAAAAAACTACGCCAAATCGGTGCCAATATCACCACGCAAGATATTAATCGCTAACGCTCACTGCGTACAAAGCTAACTAACTCATTTAAGTACTTATTTAAGGTTCTGTGTAATGGATAAAACCTACAATCCGCAAGATATTGAACAGTCTCTCTATCAAGACTGGGAACAAAAAGGCTACTTTAAGCCATCTGGCCAAGGCACCCCATATTCAATTATGATCCCGCCGCCAAATGTCACGGGTAGCTTACACATGGGCCACGCTTTTCAAGATACCATCATGGATACCTTAACGCGCTTTAAACGTATGCAAGGTAACAATACATTATGGCAAGTAGGTACTGACCACGCAGGTATTGCCACGCAAATGCTAGTAGAGCGAAAGCTTGCGGCAGAAGAAGGTAAAACACGCCACGATTTAGGCCGTGAAGCTTTCATCGATAAAATTTGGGAATGGAAAAACGAGTCTGGTGGCACAATCACTAAACAACTTCGTCGTCTTGGTGCTTCTGTTGATTGGGATCGTGAACGTTTTACTATGGACGATGGCCTATCAGAAGCTGTTAAAGAAGTATTTGTACGCCTTCATAAAGAAAACCTAATTTACCGTGGTAAACGCCTAGTAAACTGGGATCCAAAATTACACACTGCGATTTCTGATCTTGAAGTTGAAAACAAAGACAAACAAGGCCACATGTGGAACTTACGTTATCCACTTGCTGATGGCGTAAAAACACAAGACGGTAAAGACTACATTGTTGTAGCCACTACGCGCCCAGAAACCATGTTAGGTGACTCAGGTGTGGCCGTAAACCCCGATGACGAGCGCTACCAAGACCTAATTGGTAAAGAGATTTTACTACCAATCGTTAATCGTCGTATTAAAATTGTTGCCGATGAACATGCCGATAAAGACAAAGGGACGGGTTGTGTAAAAATAACCCCTGCGCACGACTTTAACGATAACGAAGTAGGCAAGCGCCACCAGATGCCGATGATTAATATCTTCGATAAAGACGCGGCGATTTTAACTCAAGGTGAAACCTACACCTTTGACGGCAAAGAACTTGAATTTGACGCGCCTATTCCTGAGCGGTTACATGGCCTTGACCGTTTTGACGCACGTAAAGCGATTGTTGCTGAATTTGAAGAGCTAGGCCTACTTGAAAAAATTGAAGACCATGGCCTAACTGTTCCTTACGGAGATCGCTCTGGTGTGGTAATTGAACCACTACTTACTGACCAATGGTATGTGCGTGTTGCACCACTTGCTGAACCTGCAAAAGACGCAGTTAAAAACGGCGACATTCAGTTTGTACCTAAGCAATACGAAAACATGTACTTTTCGTGGATGAATGACGTACAAGATTGGTGTATTTCACGCCAGCTTTGGTGGGGTCACCGTATTCCAGCTTGGTACGACAGCGAAGGCAACGTATACGTTGGTCGTGATGAAGCTGAAGTACGTCGCGATAATAATATTGCAGATAGCGTAACACTAAGCCAAGACGAAGACGTTCTTGATACCTGGTTCTCATCAGCACTGTGGACGTTCTCAACCCAAGGTTGGCCAGAAAATACTGATGACTTAAAAACTTTCCACCCATCTGACGTGTTGGTAACCGGTTTTGATATCATTTTCTTCTGGGTTGCACGTATGATCATGATGACGCTGCACTTTATAAAAGATGAAAACGGCAAACCACAAGTTCCATTTAAAACCGTGTATGTAACTGGCTTAATACGTGACGATAACGGCGATAAAATGTCTAAGTCAAAAGGTAACGTACTTGACCCACTAGACATGATTGACGGCATCGGCCTTGAAGACTTAGTACAAAAGCGTACTGGTAATATGATGCAGCCTAAACTTGCCGCTAAAATTGAAAAAGATACCCGCAAAGTATTTGCAAACGGTATTGAAGCACACGGTACCGACGCACTACGCTTTACCTTAGCAGCAATGGCATCAACCGGTCGTGATATCAACTGGGATATGAACCGCCTTGAAGGTTACCGTAACTTCTGTAACAAATTATGGAACGCAAGCCGTTACGTATTAATGAACACAGAAGAGCAAGACTGTGGCTTTAACGATAGCGAAAAACAGTACTCATTAGCTGATCGCTGGATTTTAGGTCAATATGAAGCCACGGTTAAAACCTACACCGAGCATCTTGATAACTACCGTTTTGACTTAGCGGCGAACACGCTGTATGAATTCACTTGGAATCAGTTCTGTGATTGGTACTTAGAACTAACTAAGCCGGTACTATTTAAAGGCAATGAAGCACAGCAACGCGGTACACGCCATACACTTATTACGGTACTTGAAAGCTTACTGCGTTTAATGCACCCAATGATGCCTTATATTACAGAAACAATTTGGCAGCGTGTCGCACCTCTTGCAGGGCTTGAAACAACAGGCACTAGCATTATGGTACAAGGGTTCCCTGTTTATAACCAAGCCAATGTTGATTCACAAGCGATGGATGACTTAGAGTGGGTTAAGCAATTCATTTTAGCGATTCGTAATATTCGTGGTGAAATGGATATCAGCCCAAGCAAGCCGTTATCAGTGTTACTAGCCAATGCATCGAGCGACGATGTGCGCCGTATTAACGAAAATGAATCGTTTTTAGCATCACTCGCTAAGCTTGAAGCATTTACTCTGCTTGAAAACAAAGACGATGCCCCAGCGTGTGCAACCTCTTATGTTGGCAACCTTGAAATTATGATCCCAATGGCGGGCTTAATTGATGTCGAAGCTGAGCTTGCACGTATTAACAAGCAACTTGAAAAAGCAGAGAAAGGCCTAGCGCAAGTGCAAAACAAACTGGCTAACGAAAAGTTTGTTAACAATGCACCTGAAGCGGTACTCGCTAAAGAAAATGCTAAGCTAGCTGAATTTACCGATGCTAAAACTAAGCTACTAGAGCAAAAAGTTAAAATAGAAAGCTTATAATTAAACCAGTACGAATGGCTTATGCCATTCGTAACCAGTTAATTTATAAGTATAAAAAAGCCGCTTACTTCATTTGAAGTAAGCGGCTTTTTTGTGTCTAGGCTCTAGGCAGAATTAGAATGTGTAGTTGTACTGTGCGCCTAACAATACTGCATGACCTTTTGATTCAAAAGACCATTGCTGCGGTAGTGTTTCGCTTTCTACTTTTTCAGTAAAGTTTTGTGTCTTACCACGTAATACACTCACACCTAAATCAACGTTTGAGTTTTGATCAATCGCATAGTTACCACCGAAAGAAAACCAAAAACGGTCTGTATCAGGGATAGAAATTGATAAATGCTGCTGTGATACAGGCGACTCATCAAACGCAAAACCAGCACGAAGCATTAAGTTTTCGCTGTACTGGTAATCAGTACCAATTGAGTAGCGAAGTGCATCAGAGAAGTCTTCTGTTTTTTCAAACGCGCTGAACTTGTCACCTGTAGGCGCTGTTACTTGTGCTTCTAATGAATCAAAGCTGCTCCAACCTGTCCATAATACGCTGTAGTGAACGCCTAGCTTTTCATCTAACTGGTGAGAACCAGAGAACTCAGCAATTGCTGGCAATGTGATTTCAACAGAGCCTGGTAAAACTTGATTTTGAAGTGGTGATACTGGAAGCTGTGTAAAGTACTCGCCTTCAAAAGTAATGTCTGTTTCTGTGCGGTAATTAAAACCAAAGCGGCTATTTTCATCTAGCTGATACATTAAGCCAACGTTTAAGCCGTAACCCATATCATCACCTTCAAGGTTAACCGCATCAGCACTTGCAGGAATAGATGCAATAACAGGGTTTACAGGAGGTACGAAACCAAACTTACGGATAATCTTCGCTTCTGCGTAAATTGCATTTAAACCAATACCAAAACTGAACTGTTCTGATACTTTATATGCAACACTTGCGTTCATGTTTACAGTAACAATTTCAGTTTCACCAGCAATTTGGCCAGCTGCATAATCATCGTTAAACTCAGTCGCTAGGCCAAAGTTAGAAAAAGCACCAAAACCAACCGATACTTTATCGTTTACTGGCATAGTGAAATAGCCCGCAGGAATAATCGCGCTTGGTGCGATGCTGTCATCATTTAATACGCTGTTATCTAAACCGTAGGCATTACCTGTGCCTGTTAGGCTCACATCAGGGATTACAGCCATAGCTGCAACACTCAGTTGCTTCTCTTTAAACAACGTCATTAATGCTGGGTTACGAGAAACCACAGACGCATCGTCTGCTACAGACGCTTCACCTGCGTATGCGCGGCCTAAACCAGATACGTTTTGTTCAGCAAGCTGAAAAGCCGCTGCAAAGGTATCAGCTGAAACAAATGCCAGCGATGCCGCAATAAGAGTTTTAGTAAATTTCATTGTTGTGTCCTTAGCCAAACTCACTGTTTGGATAGCTATGTGTGTTGTTATTAGGATTTAAAACCCGCGTACACTACCTTAATTTTTTATAAAAAACTCTACTAAAACGTTAAAAAAGGCTAAAAAACACGTTTTTTAACGACATTTTAACAACTATTTAAAACTCATCGGAGCAGAAGTGTGCTATTAGAGTATATACTCTAATAGCATTGATTCTCATTTGCATTGACTTGGATTACGTTGCAATTTACACTACCAATGGAATCACCAAGGGAGAAAATAGTGATCATTTTACTTATTATTGCAGGGCTTATTTTTTGTGGTTTAAGTGTTTATTTCTTTTATAAAGCAAATTATTGCGCGTGTACGCAAGCTGGTAAATGTGACAATCCTGTCAATCACTATTGGTTAGCGGCCATTAGCATGGCGGTTATTGCTTTGGTTTTTTGCTGCTTTGCACTGCATGTAGAATTAGGCACGTTACTGTGGATAACGCTAATGGGAAGTTGCTTTTTAGGTGGATATATTTCTGCTAAAACAAACAGAAAAAGACGATGCAAAAAAACTAAAGCAGTAAATGCTCTTTTAAAAGTCGAGGCAAATTAATTTTATAATCAGCGGGTTTGACACTTGCTTGTATTTTTATTTCATTATTGTTTAAGCTCAAATCAATATCTTTTGCGGTAACATGATGGTTATGTTTTGCGTTATAAAAAAGCTTCACTTTAGGTTTGATTGGGTTTGAATGATTCCCCTCTAGTACCAAGGCCAACCGTTCATTGGTTAACTTAACAATAGTACCCACCGGGTGAACACCTAAGCACTTTATAAATAGCTGTACTAACTCTGCGTCAAATAGCTGTTTATTAGCCAACAAATAACGTAGCGCATTTATAGGCTCATCCCCTTCTTGATGCGGTCTGTCTGCGGTGAGTGCATCGTACACGTCAACAATCGCCAAAATTCGAGCAGGACGACTTATTTTGCTTTCATCAACTCCTCGAGGATAACCAGAACCATCAAGACGCTCATGATGGTTTACAATCATATCTAACATTAAAGTGGTGATACCTTTTGCACCTTTTAATAACCCTAAGCTTTGTGCAACATGCTTTTTTATTGCCGTCATCTCGTTACCTGTAACTTTGCCAGGTTTAGAGAATATTCCTTGGGGTAATTTGGCTTGCCCTAGGTCATGCATTAGTGCACCCATTGCAAGCTCCTGCACGGCTTCGCGTTTATACCCTAAGTATTTAGCGAATACCGCTGTAAAAATGGTGCAGTTGATCATATGACGCCAGTTATAACTATGCTTATCTTTAATGCGAGTTAAAATGGTCATAGCATGTTCATTGCGAAATACTGAGCTGACTATTTCATTACTTATCTCATTAAGTGCATCAGTATTCAGTGACAAGCCTGAGGTTAAATCACCAAAAATATTCTGTAGTTTTCTGTTGTGGGCATCATAACTAACGCTGGCTTTGGCAAACTCTTGTTGCAAGCTGACAACTCGTTTTTTACTGGCGGGCTTGTCTTGATTTGTAGCAGCGGCTTGTGGTTTTTCTTTTACTTTATATTTAGCCGGTACAGCCACATCACTTTTTGTAAAATCAATAAGAAGCTCTAGCACTCCTTCAGTAATTAAACGCTGAATTATAGATTTATCACGAACCAAACCGCTGGTTTTAATTTTTATACCATCCACACTCTCCTGCTGCTTGGTCACGCTATTTACGTACATGCCGGGGATAAGTTCTGATATAGGTAAGGTAACTAGCATAAATGTGAGGGTTTCTATAATTAAGGAATATTTACTCTAAATAGCATTATTTAGCTATAAAAGTCTAGTTTTTGAGTTTAGGGTAATAATAAATTATTAACACTAAAAATCTTTACAATTATTGATAATAAACCATAAGTACGGCACTGAGTATACGCCTAACGGTGTAAATTAGATTGCTACAAACATTATTTAACGGGGAATAAAATAGTGAGCTAATCTAAATAGCTATTATCGTTTCAAGGGGGGAAGTAAAACGCAAATGGCGCTCTCGGTAGGGATCGAACCTACAACTCAGCCTCCGGAGGGCCACGTGATATCCATTTCACCACGAGAGCACATTTGTTGCCGCCACATCAACTCGCGATATCAATGCTTTAGCATGCGCAATAATAAAGGCATCTTTATATAAATACCAGCATGATTCGTTTACATGTCTATAATTTAAACTATTCACTTAACAAAAGGTAAAAAAAGCGCTATTTATTTATATTCTATAAAAAAACAGTAACGCTTTAGACACATATTATCTATTATTGTCACTGGACGGAAAGATTAAACACGAGGAAGTAATTATGAAGTTAATGTCAACAGAACAAGTTGCTGAGTTTTTAGGCGTAAAGGCAGAGCGTGTTAAACGTCTTGCTCGAGAAAGCTTATTAATCGCTAAATCTGAAGATGATAATGGCGAAATGCAATTTGACGCTGATGAAGTAGCAAAATACAAAGAGCTAGCAGAACGCTTTGGTGGGCTTTAACTACCCACTGATGCTATAAGCTCATCTAATTGCGCGCGCAGTACAACAACCTTGTTGTTGATGGCGCGTTGCTCATACCAGCCAATGCATAACAGTAAATAAACTATCTGGTAGCACTCAAGCTTGTGCATAGATAAGTAAAATTGCTCTGATGGCGTATATGCTTGATAACTTTTAAGCAAAGCATGCTTAGTTGCACTATCTAAGTTAAAACTAACGGCTAACGCAGCAAGATCAAAGTAAACATCATTTTTTTGAGCGTATTCAAAGTCGATTAAATACACGCCCTGCGGATTAACGACTATATTTTCTTTCACTAAGTCATTATGGCAAAAGCCGTGTTCTATGGGCATATTGGCAATGCTTTCTAGCACTTTATCTATGTGCTTATCAAACTCTTTAAACACCACTAAATGCCGATAGGCTTGCAATTCAAGTGCGATATTCATCGTTTGAGTATCTGTCGTATGTGCATGTACTTTAACCAGTTTAGCAAGTAGCGGCATAGCTAAATAAGACTCTGCAACCTCTCCCTCTATATAATTAAAAGCCGCACGTTTATTTTGTTTATCAAGCCAGATAGGTGCAGGGCAAACTTGCTGTTTGCTGAGTTCACACTGAGCTTGAAGCGCGAGTTCTGGCCAATATGATTGATAACACTTTAATAAGTAAGATTGAGTGTCAGTACGTATTAAAAAGTTATCGTTACTTAAACCATTAACCAAGTACTCTGTTGAGGTTATTATACTAGGTGCTAAAAACGCACTACAAATATTAACTAACTGAGAATGCGGGTTCATAAATTAGAGTTGCGCCATTGGTTTTGCTTGGCTTTGCTCATATTCTTCGTACCACGTTTTAAACCCCCACGCCGCCATAATAGTATAGAATATAAAAAGCACGAGTGTTGGGTAATAACCCTTTTCGTAATACAAATACATTGATGCGGCATCAATCACTATCCAATATAGCCAATTCTCGAGTACTTTTTTAGCCACGAGATAAGTAGTGACTACTGCAAAGCAGGTGGTAAAACTGTCTAGGTAGGCAAAATCTGCATGGGTGTAATTTTGCATCACGTAACCAATCGCTAATGACGCTAGGGTGGTTAATACTATTAAAATGATATGTCGGTTCACAGGCCACGATGTAATCAACCGTTGCGCTTGATTAGCTTTACCTTTTCGCCACACAACCCAACCAAACACGGCCATGTACATATAATAAAAGTTCAGTAATGACTCCATTAGCAACGCGCCATTCCAATACATAATGGTATAAATAAGCGTACTAAAAAAAGCCGCAGGCCAGCACCATAAATTCTCTTTTATGGCTAATAATAAATACGCCATTGATAAAGCCACCGCAATATACTCCCAATGCGACATGGCAGTGAAACCACTAAGTATTTGCGTTATAAAATCCATCATTATAAAACGACCGTATTTGTTAGGAGGTTATTCGGGAGATAAATCGCCCGAGATAAATTTACACACAAAGATAGCTTTACCAAATTGCTCGTATGAATGTTTAATCTCTGTACTGATCACTTGCATTACTAAGTCATAATCACCAAATATTTGAGTCGACATGGTATTCGTGATCACTTTGAGCTCTTCATAGGCATTTACTCTGTCGATAAAGCCTTTAATAAAGGGAATATAATCTTGGTGAAGCGGGTATTTACTGATCTCTACTGATAATTTCATTTCAAACTCAACTTTTTAATTATTTGATTTCAACTAATCATTCAACGCAACTTAAATACAGTGTAAAATTACACTAACACTCAATTTAACTGAGCTTATTATGGCACGCAGAATTACCTATACTTTTAAAAATCAACCGCGCGAGATTAACTTCGCAAAAGATAAATACCACGATATGTATCAGGCTATTGCGGCTGCTGAGGGTATTGATTTAACTAACTACTTAAACATGGTACGCCAAATTGAAATGACCTCTAAAGGGTCATCAGCTGTGCGTAACTTTCGTGACCAAGAATTTGCGCGTATGGGCTTTAGCGATATTTACTTTATAAAAGAGTAGCCATACTCATTAAGCTAACATCACGTTCATGTCAGCAATGTAAACTTACCGCATATCTTTAATAATAAATATTATCGCTGGTACTCATAACTTACGCGCGGTGTAATATTACACAATAACTCGTAAGAAATGGTATCAGCACATTGTGCAATCTCTTCTACTGGTAACTCGGGTCCCCACATAATCACCTCATCACCCACTTCGACGTTGTGCACGTTATTACCTATATCAAGGGTGATCATGTCCATGGCTACACTACCCACAATACCGTAACGATGACCATTTATAATCACAGGTGTGCCTTCTTTCGCATGACGCGGATAACCATCACCATAGCCCAGTGCAACCACAGCCAACATCGTAGGTTTATCACTTTGCCAGCGACCGCCATAGCCTACTTGCTCATGTGCCCCCACATTACGCACTGCTATCACCTTAGTAGTTAAGCGCATTACAGGCTTTAATTGATGATCTTTACCTGTGTGATTGGCCATAGGCGATACACCGTAAAGCATTAGCCCAGGTCGAACCCAATCACCATGACCACTCGGCCACGCTATAATTCCTGCTGAGTTCGATAAACAATGGGCTTGCTCAACCTCTTGGGTTAAATTATCAAACAAAGCAATTTGCTGCACTGTTTTAGTATTTTTTACATCATCGGCACAGGCAAAATGGGTCATTAAATTTATTTTGTTTTGTGCATTTTGGCTGGCTTGTAGGCGCTGATAAAACATATCAAACTGCTCAGGCGCAATACCTAAACGATGCATGCCGGTATTTATTTTTAACCAGCAATTTAAGGGCGCATCTAGCTGCGCACTTTCCAACATTTTTAGCTGTATTTCGTCATGAATAATAGTTTGAAAATTATTCGCCAGTAGAATAGGTAAGTCTTCTTGATGAAAAAAACCTTCTAGCAACACAATCGGTTTTGTAAGGCCACCGGCACGCAGTGCTAACGCTTCATCTATACGCGCAACCGCAAATGCATCTGCTTCATTTAAGTGCTGCGCAATAGTGACTAAACCATGCCCATATGCATTCGCTTTAAGCACGGCCATGACTTTACTATTGGGCGCAAAGCGTTTTACTTGCGCTAAGTTATGTTCAAGCGCGGTTAAGTTAATTTCAGCAGTGGCTAAGCGCATTAGTAATCATCATCTACAGCAGGCCCCGCATAATTATCAAAGCGAGAAAATTGACCTTGGAAAGTTAGGCGCACTTTACCAATCGGACCGTTACGCTGTTTACCGATAATAATTTCGGCAATGCCTTTTTCAGTACTGTCTTCGTTGTATACTTCATCACGATAAATAAACATGATCAAATCGGCATCTTGCTCAATAGAACCTGACTCACGTAAATCTGAGTTAATTGGACGTTTATCAGCACGTTGCTCTAGAGTACGGTTAAGCTGCGATAGAGCAACAACCGGACACTGCAACTCTTTCGCTAATGCTTTGAGTGAGCGGGAAATTTCGGCAATTTCTAAAGTACGATTATCAGACAGACTAGGTACACGCATTAATTGCAGGTAATCGACCATGATCATACTAATGCCTCCATGATCGCGTGCTATACGACGCGCACGTGAGCGAACATCGGTAGGTGTTAAGCCTGAGGCATCATCAACGTACATTTTGCCTTTCTCCATGAGTAACCCCATGGTTGATGAAAGGCGCGCCCAGTCATCGTCATCTAGCTGACCAGTACGTACTTTGGTTTGGTTAATTCGGCCAAGGGACGCCAGCATCCTCATCATAATTTGTTCTGAGGGCATCTCTAGTGAGTAAATAAGCACCGGCTTGTCTTGAGTCATTGCGGCATGTTCAGCAAGGTTCATCGCAAAGGTGGTTTTACCCATTGATGGACGCGCTGCCACAATAATTAAATCAGATGGCTGCAAGCCTGTGGTCATTTTATCAAGATCAGCATAACCTGTACTCACACCGGTCACACCATCTTGTGGTGATTGATAAAGCTCTTCTATTTTATCAACGGTTTTTTCAAGTATATTGTGAATGCTTTGCGGACCATCGCTGCTTTTTGTACGCTGCTCAGCAATTTTAAATACTTTACTTTCAGCAAAATCCAGTAAGTCGTGACTAGTTCGCCCTTCTGGGTTAAAACCTGCTTCGGCTATTTCATTGGCAACGCCAATCATTTCACGTACTACGGCGCGCTCGCGCACGATACTCGCGTAAGCGTCAATATTAGCAGCACTTGGGGTGTTTTTTGCTATTTCGGCTAAATATGCAAATCCACCAATACCTGACAACTGATTATTTTTTTCTAAACTCTCAGAAATAGTGATTAAATCAATTGGATCGCCAATTTCAGCCAGTGCTGTCATCGCCTCAAAAATAAGCTTATGGGTACGGGTATAAAAATCCTGTGACACAACAAGTTCAGCTACGCGATCAAATGCTTGGTTATCAAGCATTAAACCACCTAAAACAGATTGTTCAGCTTCTATTGAATGGGGAGGAACTTTAAGAGTGTCGACTTGCTTATCTGGTTTGGCCATAACTTCACAGTACTAAAATTGAATAGCTCTATTCTATCGACTTGGCGGGGCTGTGCAAATAGCAAAGCAGGAAATCTTTTCCTGCTTTTTGTTACTTGAAATAAAATGGGTGTTTATTGGCGTTTAAGTTCGATAACACCGCTAATAGTATTCATTTCTACGCTAGCATCTGTGCCATTAGTATTAAACTTAATTCCACTTGCAGGGCCGTATTTGGCTTTTTGCACTTGATCGTCAGTTAACTGGTTGTCAATTTTACCGCCAGCGTGTGCTTCTACCTCAAATTGTGCTGATAAATCAGCAGGGAAATAAAACGCAGCGTTGCCACTAACAGATTCAAAGCTCACATCAGCATCACTCAGAAGACGGTTAATTCGCACCTTAACTTCGCCATTTACGGTGCTTATTTGTAATTCTTTTATGGCATCTAGATTAAAGTTGATATCGCCATTTACGTTTTCTAAGCGAATATCGTTGGCCGTCGAGTTTGATGTAATATTGCCATTAACTGCGCTAAAACGAACTTCACCGCTAGATTGCTGATCATCAATCGAACCATTAACGGTTTCAAATTGAACTTTACCGTTAAGTGCTTTTGCCTTGATGTCACCATTTACACTGGTCAGCTTAATATCACCATTAAGATCATTTACAGTAATAGCCCCATTAACTACGTCAATTTCAGTGCCTTTTTGTAACTCTTTGGCCGTTACCGACGCATTAACACCAACAAATTCCAGCGCGCTACTTTTTGGCATAAAAATAGTGAGCGTTGAACCATTGTTGTTATTATCCCAATTAGAAAGTTCAGGCATTTTCACGATAAACTGAGTTTTATTGCCTTGTGTTTTAAGAGTATAACCTTGTGCCTTATCATCAAGTTCACCCGTTACTTTAAACTGGTTTTTATCCCAACCCGTTACTTTAATGTCACCGCGCTGGTTTTCAATATGGATCACTCCAGCATTGGGTACCTCAATTTGCTGATCTATTTTTTCACCAGCAAATACGGCCATGGGTAATAAAGCGATCCCTAATATTATTGCTTTCATTTATTTCTCCTATATGTGTTGCCAACGAGGTGCATGCACCTTGTTAATTAAATCGAGTTGTTGTTGATAAACTTGCGCTAGCATAGACAGTAGCGCTTTGTTTTTCGGTTCATTTTCAAGTGTTTTCTTTATTGCTTGCTCTGCGTCTTCAAGTTCTTGTAACTGCACTTGCCAGTTATCGGTCAATGCTACTTGGCTTTGATATTGAACTAGTAAGCTTTGTTTTTGCTTAGTAAAAAATTCACTCATTGCCACAGCGGTATTTGCCTCTGGTGCTTTAAATAACACCACCGCACTCACTAAAGCCGCGGTAAAACATGCAGCAATAGCGGTGAGTTTCGGCCAATATTTATTAGTATTTATAAAGGGTTGATTATTAGCTATTATTGCGCGCTCAATTCCATCCCACAGTTCTTTTTTTGGTGGGATACTTTTATCTAACTGGGTTAAAGACTCATTTAAATAGTCATCAAAATTTGTTTTACTCATTTTCGTACCACTGCTTTAATAATTGCCTTGCACGATGATATTGCGCCTTACTAGAGCCTACCGCCATGCCTAATAGGGTTGCAATTTCTTCATGCCTGTAACCTTCTACTGCATACAGTACAAATACCATTCTTGCTCGCTCAGGCAGCCTAACAATTAATTTATCCAGTCCATTTAGTCCGTTACAGTCATTTGCAGTTTGTTCATCCATACCGCTTTGCTCAAAGCTAATTACTTTATTAAGCCAATGTTTTTGCCTACGTACATAACTAATAGCAATATTACTGGCGACACTATAAAGCCAAGTGGAAAATTGCGATCGCCCATCAAACTGCGTTATTTTTTTCCATACTTGTACAAACACTTCTTGGGTAGCATCTTGCGCATGCCCCTCATCCGCAATGAGCCTCAGGCATAAGCCATAAACTTTTGCTTTATGCATGTCATAGAGCGCTTTATAGGCTAACTGGTCGCCATTTTTAACTTGATCAATAAGCATTTGCTGCACTTGATCAGTTATTGGCTGATTAGCGTCCATTAACATCGCAAATTTTTCCTATTTATAATTATGTAATTGCAATTTAACTTATTAGACGCGCAGAAGAATAGAAAGGTTTAAATAAATAAAAAATAAAGGGACCTGAGTCCCTTTATATTATTATTAAGTTTAATGATAAAACAAAATGAGTTTTAAATAATCGGCTCATCCTCTGGCACTTTGTAATACCAACCTAAAAACACGATTTTAGGTTTCAAATTACCACCGGGGCTATTATTGGCATTTAATAACGCCGAATCAAAGTGAATACCACTTCCCCCATTTGCGTTTATTGACGCTCCACGGACCGTACCAAATAAGGCACCCGAGCCAGTTAGTTTAACCGAGGTAAGAGGTGCATAAATAGCGGCATATATTTGTGAATCGCTCTGAATTAATATGCCATCGTTGCCAACAAAAGAAGAAAACACCTGAAAAGCGGGATGCCCACTTGGCGCTAACCCCTGATCTTCAACAATCACTTTTGCAGATGCCCCAATGTTAAATTTACCAGTAGTAATAATAGTTAAGCTACTACCCGCTTTAACCGTTATTTGGGAATTGTTTTGCATATCAAATTGACCATCAACAACCCAAACAACATCGCCACCATCAATAGTCACGGCAGCATTATTGGAAAGCTTTAACCCTGTAAATCCAAAAATATACTCGCTTGGTGCTGCATCTGCTGGTATTTGTGGTAAACCACTAAAAATGAATACTTCATCTGTTGTTGCGGTTAAATCACCAAAGCTGCCACTAATTGATTGACCTTGCTTAGGTTCAAACGCATAAACATCTCCACCACCTAAGGTAAAGTTAGTGTAACTAGTAGTATCATCAATTAAATTAATAACCCGTGCTGGAATATTAATTGGGTCGCAGCTAGTGTCTGGGTTAGTGGGATCATACCCAGGAAGAGTAGGATCAGAGGTAGAGACAGCCTCAACTTCGGGGTTTATATTAAATTGCACTGCGGTGTAAGCACTTCCGCCTTGAGCATGGGCACTGTCGCCAAAACTTCCGGAGCCACCATATAATATATCCAGCCCTTCTGCATTTATATTATCTATAAAAGTACCTCTTGCCATATCAACATTCCCGTTGACACGAACATACCCTGTAATATGTCCGCCACCACGCTGGTAAGAAAAATCGCCTTGAGTTCGAACATTCCCTTCAACGCGCAAAACACTAGTATCTCTGCCGCCAGAAATTTCTACCCCACCATTTGAGTGTATATCACCTAAAATAATACCGTCATTCTGTAAGTAGACAACACCAGTAGCTTTAATGTCACCTCGGATAGAATCACCGCCCACACTTACATCAGCGTCTTCATTAATAGTAGCAACATCACCATCACTGGTGTTTGTTTCATCATAAGTACCCAAATCAGAATCATAGCTGTCTATAACACCACTACCGCGTAAATTTAAGCCAACACACCCTACTAGTGCATTAGTAAACAATGAGCCTGGAGATGCCGGCACAAACCCATAACGTGCAACCAAATTACTTTGCGCGTCGTCATCATAGCGGCTACCTTGACTGGTGATTTCTATTTCACCCGCGGCATTAATCGCAACCGATGAGCTAAACTTTGAATCGCTTACCTCACCAGTACCTGTTATAACCCCTGAATCAGCAACCATCTGAGCCATATCTAAACTGCTGTCATCGTTAAGCTTTTGCTGCATAGCTTGGGCTTGTTCAAAAACACCTTTTTCAGCCAACAAGCGACTATTAATTTTCTTTTGAAAATTACCACTTAATCGTTCTTGAACCACGTTTTCTCTTAATGAACTCAGCACAACAACACTTGAAATACCAAGTAAAATAAGGACTATAACCAGCGTAAAACCTTTATCACTAATACGTTTCATGAGCCGAATACTCCTGATAAAATAACGCTAGATACAGCTATATTCATCTCCACTGCATTATTAAACTGCCTAGGTAATCCCTCCGGCTTAATATTTACTGTAACCACATTATTATTGATACTAAAACTTAATGTCTCTACGCCCGTTAACAACCTTTCGGGAGTGTCTGCATCTTTCGCACACATTAAGTTATTGTTCTGTAAGTAGTAACGTTCAACAACAGCAACACTAGACACATCACCATTGCACGTGATCACTCCAGCTGGCATGGTATAGGTAATAGTCATTCCGTCAGCCGATACCACTGGCAAATCAAATGATTGCTTAGTACTTCTTGTCAAAACCGTATTACTGTAACGCAATACCTCTTGTGCATTTTCAAGCTCTTTGCTTACTTGAATACCACTTTTTATTGCCGAGTACGACAAACTAACACCTGCTAGCAAAAAAGTGCCTGCAGCCATTGCAACCATTAACTCAACAAGGGTAAACCCTTTTGCAACTCGCCAGTTTTTCATGGGCATTCTCCACTAATGTCAGGATAAGTTGCATTTAAAGTAATTTGATTAATTACATTATCGGTTAGACGCTCATCCTGCCATGAAATACTGACTTGCATTTCATTGGCGTAACTAGCCGGTAATGACAAACTATAATCGGCAATTTGTGGAGCTAATGACGCTTTAAAAGCAACATCATTAAAAAAGTCGGGGTTATCTTTTTGCAGGGTACATAAATGAGGCCATATTTGCTCTATGGTATTTTGAGCCTGAATTAACGATACCGTATAGTTAAAACTATTAGTAGCATACTGCAATGACTTCAGCTGAGCTGCCGCTAATCCCAACAATGCAATTCCTGCTACAACAACAGCTATCATCACTTCAAGTAACGTAAAGCCTTTTTGCAACTTCATCATGCGCACCCATTTAAAGACACATCAGCTAACCAACTCTGCCCACTTTTTAAAATGCACAGATAATAATCTTTTGTATCGCTAATGCCATCTTTAACCAATATAGTAGCAGCAGCAGATACTTCACCTGTTGCTTTTACTTCACGATCTTGTAGGTTAATTTCTATATTAGAGTAATTAGAAACAAACTCACGCAACACTTCATCAGAGCCACTTTCAGAACTAACTACCTGCCACTTTGTACCTGCAGTAACTAGTTTAAGATTAACTTCTCGCTTGGCCGCTTCGCTTCGTGCATATTTATATACGCTAATTAATTGGTTAGCCGTTGTTACTATTCGGTCTTGTTGAATCTGCTTTATAAAGCTAGGCACAGCCACTGTCGCTAAAATACCAATGATACTCAGCACGACACTTAGCTCTATGAGTGTAAACCCTCGCGACTTTTGCATTTTATTTACTCCCAACAGTCAGTGCCTTGTGCCTCAACACTGCCATCATGCTTAATTATTAATGCCCCACATCTGTCCGCAGCTTGAGCAGATCCTGTTTTAGGTGTTGCCTTCAACGAGTAACCTCTGTTTTTAAAATCAGCCGTAGCGCCTGTTACTTTATTCGTGGGTGTATAACTAAACGTATAATATTCAGTGTTAGCAGCTGCATCAAACGCATTAGGGTACCCACCATTACGAGAGTAAACTCGTTCTAGCGTGGCACTGTATTGTAATATTTGCTGCTGCACATCTGCACGCCGACTTCGCTCTAAGTAACTTTGATACGAAGGCAACGCAACGCTGTAAAGAATACCTATAATCGCCACTACAATTAAAAGCTCGACTAAAGTAAACCCAGCACAAATAATTCTTTTGTTGTAATTTATTAACATTGATCAAACTTTTATAACCATAAAGCACTAATATAGCTCATACCATAGTTTTGTCAATATTGCAAAAAAGGAACAGAATGAATTAATATACTGAATTTATTAAAGTTAAAGCGGTTTAACTTTTTTAAGAACTTTTAAATGGGGTAGGTTGTTTGTATATATAAGAGAGTAATAAAAACCTGAGTTCTGAATAGTAAATTAATTAGTATCAATTCGCTTGATGAAGTGAGCTATTTTAAGGAAGGAAAATAGTGTCGATAACAAGGCAAAAATTTCGTTATTTAGTTGTTCTAAATGAGGCGTTTTTAATGCAGCTAGCATCTGATTTAGCCCCTCAAAATGATTAAGTATTATTGCGGATTGGTGTAACCAAGCTGCTTTTAGCAAGCTCAAAGCTATTGGGGAAAGTGCCTTTAATTTTGATCAAAAAAAACCGTGCCTAAGCACGGTTTTTTTAACTTAATTTTAAAAAATTAAGCTTCAGCAATAACGATTACTTTAATAGTAGCTGTTACGTCTGAGTGTACTGCGATTGCAACGTCAAATTCGCCAGTCTCACGGATAGTACCTAGAGGTAAACGAACTTCTGATTTAGCAACTTCAACACCAACAGCTGAGATAGCGTCAGCGATGTCACGAGTACCGATTGAACCGAATAATTTACCTTCGTCACCAGCTTTAGATACCAATGTAACTTCAGCTAATGCTTCAAGTTTGTCAGCGCGTGCTTGTGCTGCAGTTAACTGTTCAGCGATTTTTGCTTCTAGTTCTGCGCGACGTGCGTCAAACGTTTCAATGTTTGCTTTAGTTGCAGGAACTGCCTTACCTTGTGGGAAAAGGAAGTTACGTGCGAAGCCAGATTTAACTACAACCTGGTCACCTAGGCCACCTAGGTTAGCGATCTTATCTAGTAGAATAACTTGCATGTTTCTACACCTTTTAAAAACGTGTTAATCCGCTGCTTACTTATGTAAGTCAGTGTATGGAAGAAGGGCTAAGTAGCGAGCACGCTTAATAGCAGTTGCTAGCTGGCGCTGGTATTTAGCGCTAGTACCTGTGATACGGCTAGGTACGATTTTGCCACTTTCTGTAACATAGTTTCTAAGAGTAGCTAGATCTTTGTAATCGATTTGTTGTACGCCTTCCGCTTTAAAGCGGCAGAACTTACGACGTCTGAAATAACGTGCCATGAGATTAATTCCTCAAATAATTCTTTCTATATGCTGAGCATGCAAAACCAATTGGCTAAGGCCGTTACGACCTTCGTGGCGATTTAAAAAACCACTCACTTGCAATGCCTGCCCAACGTGCAAATGTTGAGTCTGTTGTTGCATTTGCTTACCACTGGCAACCACCTGAAGCCTAACATAACTATTACGGTTAAGATCTGCTTCAACTTGCATTGATTTATGTTCTACAACAAAAATACAATGCGGTATGCCCGCGGGGCTTTGGCTAAACTTGGGTGTTTTACAAACTACCCCAGATATAACCAGCTGATTCGTATATGGGCTAACCATTATAGTAACTGCTGACTACGTGCCATGCTAGGACTCAAAACAATTAAGCAGCTGGTGCTTCTTTCTTCTCTTCTCTTACAAGAGGAGACGCTTCAGTTACAGCGTTTTTAGTACGCATAACTAAGTTACGAAGCACTGCATCGTTGTAGCGGAAAGTAGTTTCTAGCTCGCTGATTACTTCAGTTGGTGCTTCAACGTTCATAAGAACATAATGAGCTTTATGAAGCTTGTTGATTGGGTAAGCCAGTTGACGACGGCCCCAGTCTTCAAGACGGTGGATAGTACCACCTGCTTCAGTGATAGAACCAGTATAACGTTCGATCATACCAGATACTTGCTCACTCTGATCAGGGTGAACCATGAATACGATTTCGTAATGACGCATGGATATTCCTTACGGTTAATAGAGCCTTCTACCGTTTCGGCCGGTCGGTTTAAGGCAAGGAATTAATAGTTTAAAAGCCGAAATGAGCGCGCATTTTACGCTTAGTAGGATAATTAAGCAAGCAGGTTTTTTAAGCTTTGATAGATAAGTGTTAAAGGTTTCGGGTTTCGGGTTTCGGGTTTCGGGTTTCGGGTTTCGGGTTTCGGGTTTCGGGTTTCGGGTTTCGGGAAGACATTATTGGATGCTCCCTTTATATCAACAAATAAAATAAAAATAAGTGTTTAATATTTACGAGGTAGACGCCGAGCTTGAAATGCATTGCTTTAAATTATTTAAGCTCTACATTTACTTCTAAAATATAAACATTTACTCAAACCTAAAGCCGTGCAATTATCAAGCAACACATTATTAAATAAGGATATTTATGAAGCTTTTATTATCGCTTGTATTAATACTTACTTTTAGTACCTCTTTTTTAAGCTATGCAAACACCGCTACAACCGACATAACCGTGGGTAAAAAAGTCATTCTTCAATCAAAAATACTTAACGAAGACAGACCTCTCAGAATTTTCATACCTGAAACCGTAAAAGACGATCAGCCGCTTTACGTTATTTATTTACTTGATGGTGTTGAACACTTTCATACGGCGTCTGGCGTAATCAAATCCCTTGTTGATTACGATCAGATACCTAATGTTATGCTTGTTGCTATTGATACAACTAACCGTGTTCGTGATTACTTACCCAAAGTACAAGGGGAGCCTAAAACTGAGTTTCAAACCTTTGTTAAAAGTAAATGGCCTGACGCAGGGCAAACCGATAATTTTTTAAAGTTTGTGTCTGACGAACTCATGCCCTATATAAATAGCAACTACCCAACTAATGGTTACAACACCTTAATTGGTCATTCTAATGCTGGTACATTAGCGCTTTATACTTTAGTTAATCAGCCGGAATTATTTAACAACTATATAGCCATAAGCCCAAATAGTTGGTGGAGTGATGAAGAGTTAAAAAGTAATATCACTAAATACACTAAAAACCCTAAAGGCGCTCAAGCGTTATTTATTAGTGTAGCAAGTGAAGGCGCACGCTTTTATACAGGTGCATTAAATACTTTAGTAAATTTAGAGCAACAAATGCCCACGCAGCTAAAATGGGAATATAAGCATTACCCCTCTTTTACTCATATGGGCACCATACTTCCAGCACTTAGCGATAGCTTAATTCACTTATTTAGCGACCTAATATTTAAAGTGACTGACGAGCACGGAAAATTCGCTGATGTATCATTGATTACCGGTTATTACCAAGCACTTAGTGATAAGTACGGGTTTGAGCTTAAAATTCCACAAGATGTGTACGTAGAATTTGCCCACCGCCAGCAAAAATTTGGCAACACTAAAAAAGCGATAACGACGCTTAAACACTTTACTCGCGATTACCCAAATGCAGCTTACTCCCACATGCGATTATCGCAAGGCTACACGGCTGACAAACAGTTTAAAGAAGCCGTTACCAGCATGACACACGCACTAGAACTTGCTAAACAGAACTCGCGAGACCCACTGTTAATTGATGCACTACAAGATATGGTGAATGAAGCCCAAGCCAATTTGTAACTAATTTAACGCAAAGCGCTTTTTAATTAACGATAGTAATTACGAGCTATGCTCGTCGCGCCGCCAAGCTAAACGCCTACAGGTGAAATTAAGCCAGTGTTAAACTTTGCATGTAGACGCTGAAATTGCTCGCGTGAAAAGCGCAGCTTTTAATCTGTTTTAAAGCTCCCCGTTACACCTATTAATAACTTTTAGAGCCTGTAAAGCTAGCCTAATGAAAAAGCTACACTTCTTTTAGTATACAAACCTTCTAGGTCTTTCTCATAAAAAGCTTTATTAGATTTAACATGCTCGACCCATACATTAAACGTTTTACGTGTAAAATGTATTTTTTCGAACTTTAAATCAATAAAATCATATAACTTTGAATCTTCCAAAGACTTAGAGCCAATTACACTAATGACATCACTACGACCAAAAAAGTCCTTTAATTTTGAAGATTGCGAATTTATAAGGGTTAAGAGCTGCTCTGTTTGAGTGAAGAGAGTGCCAAGAGTCGCTGAATCAATTTCTATAATTCTATGTATAGGAAAGAACAGGTTTTTATTATTTACTTCTTTCCTAGTCGATTCATGCAAACTCTGCCTTTCTTCAAATAAATTAAAGATGAGCTGCAAATTATGCTCAAGAGCACATACTTTTTTATAAAAACTAAAGTCATCTTTATCGGATATTATTTTTGTTAAAAACTCTTGAGATAGCTTTTCTACTTTAGGTAATCCAGTTACGAAACCTCTTAACAATACACACCTGAGAGGATTTGATTTTTCCTCCGCATATGCTGATTTCATGTTAAGCAATAAATGGTATTTACTTTCAAGATTAGAAAGTATAAAAAGCTTGTTTCTTAATACATCTATTTCCTTTTCTTTTTTTGCTTTGTACTCAGTGAACAAATAAGCACCAACAACAGATATGACAGGCGGTATTAAATATTTAAACGATTCACCAATCAGTGGGTTAGTTAATATCACCATCACCATATAAACTAGCAAAGTCATAAACAATGCAAAAATTAAATATTTTAAACGCATATAGCTTCCTTACTTTTCTACAAAATATTTTCATACGCAACTTACAAACTAGCTTTACTGATAACTTACAACTAAAAACTAACCACTTTACCTGTTGGATTTCGCTTCGCTCTTCCCAACCTACGTTATTTTCCAATCGCTTCTTTGGCGAATAGGTGTTTGATTGGGCCTAAGTTATCAACGAGTGAAAGCCCTACTCCCCGAATCAGCTTTTTAACTGGGTTTGCGCCTTCAAATAGCTCTTTTAGCCCTTGCATCATGGCGATGTGTTTTTGTGCGTCGAGCTTGCGAGTACGCTCGTAATCACGCAGTGTGCGCGTACTGGCAAATTCTTTGGCGTCTTTACTTAGTAGCTCTATTAAATAAGCGGCATCTTTTAGACCTAGGTTCATACCAAGCCCTGCTAATGGATGAATGGTATGCGCTGCATCGCCCATTAACACCACCTTGCCATTAACCCATTGTTGGGCGTAACGCATTTTAAGTGGGAATGCGGCGCGCTTACTTTGTACTTCACATAAACCGCATTGGCCATCTATGGCAGCCATAACTGCTTTATTAAAGGCGGTGTCGTCCATTGCTAACAATTCATCGCAATGATTGGGGCTGGTTGACCACACAATTGAATGAGTATGCTCATCGCTTAGTGGTAAAAACGCTAGTGGCCCGGTTGGTAAAAACACTTGGCGTGCGGTATTTTCATGTGACTCTTTGGTTTTAACTGTCGCTACTAACGCATGGTGATCGTAATCTTTAAAGCTCAGCGCCATATTAAACTGTTTACGAATCGCTGAATTTGCGCCATCAGCCGCCACCAGCAACTTAGCAATAATAGGTTCGCCAGTTTTTAAATTAATAAATACATCAGACTCACTTTGATGTATTTGCTGATACTCAGTATCAAACATCACTGTGGCATTACTTTGTTGCTCAAGCTCTTTTATTAGCGCAAAGCGAATAATATCGTTTTCAACTATGTGCCCTAAATGCTCAAGCTCAAGTTGCTCGTTATTAAAGGCTATTTTTCCAAAGCTGTCGGCATCGCGTACATCCATGTGCGTATAAGCACAAGCACGCTCAGCAATTATGTGTGGCCATACATTTAATTGCTCCAGCAAGGTTTGGCTGGCAATACTTAGTGCACTAACTCGTAAGCCATAATCATCACTCGGTGGAGCTTGAG
The DNA here is from genome assembly GCF_004328665.1 of Pseudoalteromonas sp. DL-6. NCBI lineage: Bacteria > Pseudomonadati > Pseudomonadota > Gammaproteobacteria > Alteromonadales > Pseudoalteromonadaceae > Pseudoalteromonas > Pseudoalteromonas sp. DL-6. Next base: position 685,627 of record NZ_CP019770.1, on the reverse strand, counting down.
CTGGCGCAGCATCTAACACAACCACGCTAATATCCGCTTTAGCAAGCCCGAGCGCCAGCGTTAACCCAACGCAGCCACCACCCACTATACAAACCTGTACTTGTTTCATAAACGTGTACCTTGTTTAACTTGCCCCATTAATTGCTTTGCTAATGGAGCTTTTAATACGGGGAATAAATCCATTGAAAATAGCCCAATACTGCGACCAAGCGCTAACACCCGTGATGAGTTTGAAAAAAGTCGAACCAAGGCATCTGTCAATGTCATCACAGTGTTTATATCATCGCTGCGCTTAATTGAATATTGACGAGTAAAAGCATAGCTACCTAAATCATTTTCACTGTTTGCCATTAAGTTACTCAGCACTTGTACATCTCGCAGCCCTAAATTAAAGCCTTGCCCTGCAATTGGGTGAATGGCGTGTGCCGCGTTGCCTATTACCACAGTACGATGCGCTGTTAACGATTCTATTTGCCCATAAACTAGAGGGTAACTAGCGCGCATACCGACTTTTATAAACTGTCCTGCACGATAACCAAAGGCAGTTTGCAGCGCACTTATAAAATCTGGTTCACTTAGCGACATATACTGCTCAATATGTTCTTGGCGCATACACCATACTAACGAATAGCGGTTATTACTCATGGGTAATAAAGCCATTGGGCCATTTTGGGTAAACCGCTCAAACGCCTGATGATGGTGCCCACCAGCGACTTCTATATTGGCAATAATCGCACCTTGTTCATAAGGCTGGGTATTGAAGCCGAGCCCCAATAAATTACGGGTTGGCGATTGTGCACCGTCGGCAATCACCAGCAGCTTAGCACTGAGTTTTTCGCTACTTTGTAATGTAAGTTCATTACTATCGGCGTTTTGTTTTATCGCTGTTACGCTATCTGGGCAAAAAAGCGATATGTTTGATTGCATTAAACGCTGATGCAGCGCTCTGCCAAATGGGTTTACCTCTACCACATAACCTAATGAGGGTTTTGCAAACTCCTCACACTCTATATGGGTTTTACCAAAGTGCCCTTTGTCTGACACACTCACTTTTTTTATGGCCGCAGCATAGGGAGCGTTCATTTCAAATAAATTGAGGCTTTGTAGATATTCTACCGACTGCTGGGCAAGTGCGATGCTTCTGTCATCAAAGCTTGGGTGATAATCAGTGGTTACTTGATTTGCTTCAATTACAGCAATATTTAAGCTGGGATTTTTTTTACTTATACTTAGAGCACAACTTGCGCCAACTAAACCACCACCAATTACTACAACATCAAACTGCTTAGCCACTTTTATCTCCAAGCTTATGCGTTTTTAGCGCTTTGCATTAGCGCTTCTATTTCACTAATTGTTTTAGGCACGCTAATGGTTAAGTTGTCGTGACCTGAATCAGTTACTAATAAGTTATCTTCAATACGAATACCTATACCTTGGTATTTTTGAGGCGCATTTGAGTCTTTACTAATATATAGCCCAGGCTCTATGGTCAGCACCATACCAGCCTCTAAGGCGCGCTCCTGGTTATTAATCTTATAATCACCCACATCATGAACATCAAGTCCTAACCAGTGACCAAGACCATGCATGTAGTATTCTTTACAGGCACCTTGTGCCATTAACTCATCAAAATCGCCGGTTAAAATACCTAAATCGAGTAACCCTTGGGTTAGTACTTGCATAGCGAATTTATTTGCCTGAGATAAGAGGCCACCGGGTTTTATTTCGCTAAAAGCGACTTCTTGCGCTTTGAGTACAATATTATAAAGCGCAGCTTGCTCAGTGCTAAATTTACCGTTAACCGGGAAAGTACGCGTTATATCGGCGGCGTAGCCTTGTAGCTCACAGCCTGAATCAATCAGTACTAAGTCGCCATTGTTTAATACATCGCTATTTTGGGTGTAGTGCAAAATATTGGCGTTATCGCCACTGCCGACAATAGTGCCATAAGCAGGATGTGGCGCACCGTTCATTGCATAGTGATGATGAAGCTCTGCCTCTAGTTGAAACTCGGTTGCGCCAACGTGGGAAAAACGCATGGCTCGCATGTGTGCTCGAGCGCTTATTTCACAGCCCTCACGCATAATGTTAATTTCGCCTGGCGATTTAAATAAGCGCATTTCATGCAATAAAGGGCGAATATCTTTAATTGTACTCGGTGCTATATCCCCTTTTTTAGGGGCACTGCGCAAAGTGTTGAGCATTGAAAATACTTTGCCATCAAAGGCAGGATACGTCCCTTGTGCATAAAATAAAATCTGTTGGCCGTTCACCAAATTCAATAATTGTTCATTTAGCTCACTAAGTGCATAAGTTTTGTCGAATAAGTATTCGCTTTGTGCTTTTTCAAAACCAATGCGCCTGCCGTGCCATACTTCTGCAAGTTTGTCCTTATCTAAACAAAATAATAGTGAAGGCGTATCACTGTTCTTACAAAGCACCAACACGGCATCGGGTTCGTTAAAACCAGTTAAGTAAAAAAAGTCACTGTCTTGTCGAAACGGATAATGAGTATCACGGCTACGCGTGAGTTCTGTTGCTGCGGGAATTATAGCAATACTGTTATTATCCATTGCCGCCAATAAACGCTCGCGGCGCGCTTTAAACTCTGACTTTTGTATTTCAACCATTAATAACTAACCCATTACTTTTATTGTGTTGCTCAATTAATGCAGTGTTTTTTTGTTGCTTTGTGGATTTTGCTCTTTGCCTAGCTCAGCAAAACACAGAAGCGCCGATACGCGGACGTACTCAATCACTTCATGCAGTGCTTGGCTATCTTCTTCGGTTTCTTCAAAGGTTGTATCTAGGCGTGTAATTTCGCTAAAGTCACTGATCACTTCTTTTACATCTGCCGACAGCTTGCCATAGTCTTTTTGCTTTAAGCCAAAGCCCAACATAAACCCAGCTACCCATGATACGAGCCCATTGGCCTGATCGATGAGTGTTTCGTCATCACTAGGTAAAAACAAGTCAAATTGAAACTCTTCGTTATTAAAACTTTCAACCACTTGTTGATAAATTTGGCCAAAAAACTGCTTTAAATCGTTGCTAAACGACTCGCCATCATTAAATACATCGCTCAATAAGCCTAAGTATTCTTTATCATCAATGCTTAACCCACAAGCAAGTAAACCGCTAATAACGCCATGCGCTTCTGCGGGTGATACAAATATTTCGTTTTTCTCTAAAAGAAGTTGGGCTTTTTCGTAATCTGGTAAGTTATTCATAATGACGTCTTCGCTTTGCTAATTAAAGCAATGCTACCACTCGATAAAAAGCAACTCCAATGAATTCTATGACTGAGGTCAAAAGCAAGCGATTGAAAAGCTGATTAAGTTCAAAAAGCAATCTTAAAAGTAAATACAAGATTAGGGTCTGTTGACCCTTCAAGGTTAAATTTGCAGCAGTCTGTTTGGTATTTAGGCAAGGCAGAGCCTATGTGGTGTGGTTATTCCCCATAAATAGGCGATAACGCAGCATCAATGCCAAACAGGCGCTGCCCTTCGGGTTCTGCCTAGGGGCGATTTACTCTTTGTTGCTCGGTTTTTACTTAGCCCACTAGGTTACAAACCTCGCGCCGCGATTAACCCCCCCTAGTTTGAACAAATTTTAATCCGTAAAGGTCAACAGACCCTAAATTTGCAGGAAAACTGAGCGAACAGTGTAATTTTTTACGATTGGGGTTTAAGGATTGGAATATGTCTTATATACTGAATTTGTTCCCTGGGGTGCAGGAGCTTGGTTAAGTCCCTGAGCCGATAAATTTTATACCAGGATTTTTGTTCGTCTACTATTGTGCAAGCTCGGCATGTACCGAGAAGCCTACGGTAAACCGCAGATTTCCGCCCTGAAACCTCAAGGTTTCAGGACTGACACCGGGCACCGCATGCTCGGGGAACACCTTCCTTTATAGCTTAGGTTCTCAAGCATTTCTTTAGACTAAATATTCCCTATCTTTCGTCTTTAAATATATCGAACTGCGTCTCCACAGCCCGATATTTAATTTTATTTCTAACGCCTATCCCTTTGTCTTTCTAATGCCTAACACTACTTAAACCAACCTTGAAAGCGCTCCATAAGCATATAGTTAACTGGAACAAGTAATAAAGTTATAAAGGTCGCAAATATGATCCCGAACCCTAAGCTCACAGCCATAGGAATTAAAAACTGCGCTTGAGTCGCCTTTTCAAACAGCAATGGCATTAAGCCTATAAAGGTGGTTAAACTAGTGAGCATAACCGGTCGAAAACGCGCTACGCCAGCAGTTTTAACCGCTTCCATTAAATCGAGCCCTTCACTGCGCTTCTTATTAATAAAATCAACCAGTACTAACGAGTCATTCACAACCACACCAATTAACGCAAGCATGCCTAGTAAGCTCATTATGGTAAGCTCCATCCCCATTATCCAATGACCGATTACCGCGCCTATCATGCCAAAAGGAATAATACTCATCACCACCAGCGGTTGTAAGTATGATTTAAAGGGAATGGCGAGTAATCCATAAATGACAAAGAAGACAAAGATCATTCCCCACAGTAACGAACCAAACGATTCGCGCTGCTCTTTCGCTTCGCCTTCAAGGGAGTGGCTAACACCTGGGTACTGTTGAACTAACTCATCTAAATAAGCCTTTAAATCGGCTTGTAAAACGGTCATATTGGTATCGGTTTTTTCTACATCTGCCGATACATTAAGCGTACGGTAACGGTCGATACGGGTAATAGTTGATGGGCTTTGACCCGGTACTAAAGTGGCTACGTGCGATAACGGCACTCGCCCACCATTAGGCGTTTGTATTAATATATCTTTTAAATCAGCAACTGAGCGTCTTTCATCTATAGGTAAGCGCACCATAACGCGCACATCATCGCGCCCGCGTTGAATGCGTTGCACTTGTACACCAAAAAATGAGTTACGCACTTGCCTTGATACATCAACCCTATTTAGCCCAAGGGCTAATCCTTGCTCTGTTAACTCTATTTGCAGCTCTTCCTTACCGTCAGACATGCTATCGGCAATATCAAATACACTGGGGTACGTCGCTAAACGTTGTTTAATTTGCTCAGCAACAGTTTGCAGTGTGCTAATAGAATTACCCGATAATTGAACATCTATAGGGTTTGAGCTTCGGCCTATCTCAGCTCTGAATGTTAAGCTTTCAGCTCCTGGCACTATACCTATCAGTTGCCGCCACTCTTTTACCAATTCACGCGAGCCGATATCTGACTCTCGCTGTTCTGCTGGGGTGATTTCAAAGCGCACACTACCCGAGTTAGCAGCCCCTCCTCTTCCACCAGTGCTGGCTAAAATGTTAAGGATAATACTTTGTCCTGTTTCTTCATCTTGATACTTACGCTGAAGCTCTCTGGCTTTATCTGACATATCAATAATGTATTTATTGGTAACCTCAAACGGGGTGCCTGCAGGAAAAGTTAAATTAACGCGTACAGTTTCACTTGGGATCCGCGGGAAGAAAATAAACTTAGTCCAACCACTGGTGATCATAGTTAAAATAATTAAAAATACGCCCATAAATAAACTGACTGTAGCCAATTTATTACGTAGTGCTAACCCCAATACCGGTTGATAATATTTTAAAATGGCATGTTCAAAACCATCTGCAAAACGCTGTTGAAGTTGTTCCAATTTAGAGCCTTCGCCTTTTTGTTGACGCAGTTTGATATATTTTAAATGCGCAGGTAAGACAAATTTAGACTCTATAAGAGAGAATAATAAAACAGGAATAACCACCACCGGAATTTGCGCAAAAATAGCGCCGCGAGCGCCTTCTATAAAACCTAAGGGTAAAAAAGCAGCTACGGTTGTAAGTACCCCAAAAGTAACGGGCGTAGCAACTTCTTGAGTCCCTTTTATGGCAGCCTCTTCACCGGATTTAGCAGTTTTTAAGTGGGTATACACGTTTTCCCCAGTGACAATGGCATCGTCCACCACAATCCCCAGCACGAGTATAAAACCGAATAAGCTAATAACATTAATGGTGACACCAAATGCCGCCATTGCCATAAATGCACCCATAAACGAAACCGGGATACCAATAAACACCCAAAACGCAATGGCTGGTCTTAAAAATAAAGTCAGCAATCCCAGTACTAAAATACCACCTTGTAAGGCATTACTAGTCAGTGTTGCAATACGACTCTTTACTACCTCTGAGTCATCATCCCAATAGCTCAGGTAAAACCCTTGCGGTAAATTAGCTTGCTCACTGGTAATATAATTCTTAACTGCATCAGCCACTTCTATCGCACTTTGCGGACCAATACGATACACATCTATAAAAGCCGCTTGCTTACCATTAAAGCGGGTGCGCACGGGGGTTTCTTCAAAGTCATCGTTAATGGTTGCGATATCACTTAAACGAATAATGGTGCCATCAGCCTGATTTTTTATCACTATGTTGGCAAATTCATCTTTTCGATAGGCTTGCCCTTTTGAGCGAATAAGTACATCACCGCCCTCTGTTTTAAGATTACCGGCAGAAATGTCTGAGCTTGAATTAGCAATAGCGCTAGATACTTGTGCCAGGGTTAAATCGTATTGGCGCAGCGTATCTTGGCTTACTTCAATTGCCAGCTCATAGTTGCGTACGCCGCTTAGTTCAACTTGGGTAATAGCCGGAATTCGCAGTAATTGATCACGTACTTGCTCTGCGTATTCTAAGGTTTCTTTTTCGTTGTAGTCGCTTGAAACTGTAACAGCAATTACTTCACGCTTACGCTGGATTAACCCTATTACTGGTTTTTCTGCATCCGCTGGAAAAGTATTAATGGCATCAACACGGCTTTTTATATCCGCTAACAGTTCACGCTCATCGTAGCCGGTATCAACTTCGACACTGACTTGTGATGATCCCTCAGAAGAGCGACTTGATATTTGTTTAATACCTTCGAGATCTTGTAATGCTTCTTCTATACGTATGGTGACCCCTTTTTCTGCATCTTCAGGGGTTGAACCACGTAAGCTCACGCTAATATTAATCCGATCAGAAACAAACGAAGGGAATACTTCTAAAGGCAATTTAGAAGAAAGGCTGAATAATCCACCCAACACAATACTAATGAGCAGTAAATTGGCAGCCACATGGTTACGAGTAAACCAAGCGATCATGGCTGCTCTCCTCGTTTTTGTGCCTTAGGAGTAGCACCCATTACCTGTACAGGTGTACCTGAACTTACCTGCCCAAGCGGTGTTAACACTAACTGGCTACCAGCTTCTAAACCTTTTTTTACAATGCCTTGCTGTGCATTTTGCCATGCTAAGGCAATATTTTTACGCTGTAGTGTGCCATTTTCAACCACATAAACATAACTGCCTTGATATATCGCACTATTAGGAATAACGAGTACCTGAGAGGCGACTTTGCCATTAATTTTAGCTTTAACATATTGGCCTATTTTTACTGGATATTGATTATCACTAGTTGATTTATAGGGGTCGTTAATTTTAGCCACTACATATAATTGCTGGGCGCTTTCATCTATTGCGCCCTCAGTACGAATAAGTTGGCCTTGCCATTGTTGCTCGCCAATTAAATCAGAAGTGAAGTTAACCGCTGAGCCACGCTGATTTTTAGCACCATCTCGATATTGCTCTGGTAAATTAATAAAAGGCAGATCTTTATTTTTGATTGGTAAGCGTATTTCAACACTGTCAGTGGCATAAATAGTCGCTAACTGCATGTTATTAGACACCACCTGACCTAGGTCGACACTGCGGTTTAATACTCGTCCAGCATAGGGCGCTTTAATTTTAGTGCGCTCAAGATTGAGTTGTGCTTTTTCTAGCTGTGCTTGAGCTGATAAAACCTGTGCTTGGGCTGCTGCTAGCTGCGGCTTTCTAAGCACTAATATGCTTGGTTCAGACTCATTCCCTAAGCGCTGCCAGTCGGTCAATGCTTGGCGACCACGAGCTTGCTCTTCTAACAAACTTTGCTCTGCATTTAATAAGTTAGCTTGTGCAGATTTAACTTCCGCTTTTAAATCGCGATCATCTAGTTGCAATAGCACATCATCTTTGGCAAAAAAGCCACCTTCGCGAAACTGCTCATTTATATCGATAATTTGACCAGAAACTTGAGCCACTAACATACTCTGAGTCCGCGGTTTAACCGTACCAAAACTATCAATTTCAACTGGGTAGTCAATTAACTGTAATGGCTTTACTGCAACATTAATTTTTGCTTTCGGTGGCGCTGAAAAACGTGATGCGGTTGGTGGATTGCCTTTAATAAACATCACTAAAAAAAGTGTAGCTATGATGATAGCGGCAGGAACAATTATTTTTTGTTTATTGAGTTTCATATTGCTTGTTCATCCTGTACGGATATTGATTTTACAAAATCGCCACCAAGGGCAACATGTAAATTAATTCGGTTAGTTAGTAGTTGATTTTTAATTTCAATCAGTGAGCTTTGCGCATCAAATGAACGGGCTTGCGCATCAAGTACTGTGGTGTAGCTAACTAAGCCACTTTGATATTGTTCAAACGATAGTTGTTCGGCGGCTAACGCATTCTCTTGTGCTTGTAATGTACTTTGGTAGCGCGCTTTGAGTGACTGCTGTTGCGAAATAGCATTTTCAACATCGCTAAATGCATCATACAAAGACTGCAGATAAGCTTGCTCTTGCTTTTGCGTTTGTAAACTGGCTATTTCTTCGTTGGCAGCAAGTCGCCCACCATTAAAAATAGGAGCTGAAATACTACCTATCAGAGACCATGCTAGGCTTGATGGAGAAAATAAGTCGCTTACCCTGCTAGTACTATCACTTAAGCCCGCACTTAAGTTTAAACTTGGGAAACGCTGTTTATGAGCATAAGCCAGTGAAGCATCTGTGGCTAACAATTGATACCAACTAGCACGTAATGTGGGTTTACGAGTAATAAGCTCTGAGGGGAGACCATGAGGAATATCGTCATTAATAACGGGTAAGTCGTGATTAGCCGCCAGTAATCCTTTTGGATACTCGCCCAACAAGCGCTCAAGACGACGAGCAGATTGACTTAAATTTGCTTGCTGAGTGGCTATACGTGAGCGTTCATTATTTAATTCGTTACGCGCCAAATAAACATCTAACGCTTCATTTAAACCTTGGCGATAACCCGACTCAATAATCTCGAGGTTTTGTTTAGCATTAGCTTCTCTGCGCTTAAATAAATCAAGTAATTGCTCTGCACTGATTAGGTTAAACCAATTAGTTACAACATCTGCAATAAGCTGTTGTTTAGCCTGCTCATAACGAGCTTGCTGAGCAAGGTAGTTAAGATTGTCCCTGCGTTTTGCGTTTGAAAGCTTACCCCATAAATCAATTTCATAACCTAACTCTAACGATACAGAGCTCGAATTATTATAACTAACAGGGCGATTGTTTTTACTGCGCCCCACCCGTGATGAAATATCTAAGCTAGGCCACAATGCAGCACCAGTAATAATTAATTGTTGTTTTTGTATTTCTACATCGAAACGCTCTTGTCGTAGTTGTTGATTATTTTTAAGCGCTTGCGTAACTAGCTGCTTTACTGTTGGTGAAGCTAGCTTATTGAACCAAGTATCGTTTACGGCTATTACCGATTTAGCGGCAGCTTGCTGCCATTGGGTAGGTAGTGCACTCGGCGCTCGCTCACGTTGTTGCGGGTTTAAATTACTCGCACAACCGCTTAGCATTATAATGCTTATTGCTAATAAAGATGGCTTACATTGCCACATCATATTTAAACCTGATTAGTGCTATTTATGAATGTTATTCAATCACTTTAGCAAACTTTGCTCAATTGACTTTACATAACATTACATAGCTTGCGATGAAATTATAAGTTCACTCAATACGCCAAGTGTTAACACAATGATCACAAAAAAATCAGCAAGCCAACTTTTAATCAAAAAGTTAATTTAAACTCTTAAAAAGTGAATATAGAAAAGACGGCAGGATTTACTGTTGGCATTACACCAGCTAAAGCGGAATAAAATTATAAATATATTTTGAGATGGAAGGTAGTTTGATGCTGAGCCAAATTTAGAATAGAAACAAAAAAGCCCCGCATATGCGAGGCTTTGTATAAATGGTGCCTCGACCCGGAATCGAACCAGGGACACGAGGATTTTCAATCCTCTGCTCTACCAACTGAGCTATCGAGGCACTTAAACAGTGCAAATAGTTAAACTAACTATTTAAATAAATGGTGCCGACTAACCGAGTCGAACGGTTGACCTACTGATTACAAGTCAGTTGCTCTACCAGCTGAGCTAAGTCGGCACACTAAACTGTGTGCTAAGGCACTTCATCAATTTTAAAGATTGATAACTTCTTTGTAAATGGTGCCTCGACCCGGAATCGAACCAGGGACACGAGGATTTTCAATCCTCTGCTCTACCAACTGAGCTATCGAGGCACTTAAACAGTGCTAGTTTAACGTTATTGTAAACATTCAACTAAAATAAAATGGTGCCGACTAACCGAGTCGAACGGTTGACCTACTGATTACAAGTCAGTTGCTCTACCAGCTGAGCTAAGTCGGCACACTAAACTGTGTGCTAAGGCACTTTATCAATTTTAAAGATTGATAACTTCTTTGTAAATGGTGCCTCGACCCGGAATCGAACCAGGGACACGAGGATTTTCAATCCTCTGCTCTACCAACTGAGCTATCGAGGCACTTATACAGTGCTGATTAAAAACCCAAACAGATTTTTAATGCAATTCCCACCAAACTCTACTGACTTGGCTATCTGGGCGTGCGGCGTATTAAACGAGTTTTGCCCTTACAAGTCAACTTTTTTTTTATTCTTTATAACCGTTTGAACGGTTTTCAAACAACTAACCACAGTTTTCGTTAACACCGTGCATTTATTCAACAAAAGAGTTTAAAAAACGTAGTGAATTATTTTTTTTAGGTGTTACGATTAGTTCACAACTTTCGGTACGGGCTTACCGTTTTAATATTACCACGATAGGAAAACTCATGCAGAGTAAGTTCTCTTCAGCAATAAAAGGCCTACTACCTTTATTTTTAGTTAGTAACCTTATAATAACCACATTATCTATAGTCGCCTATTCGCTTTACTCACAAAGCAATGCTAAGAACAATGAACTTTCCTCAGCCTCCACCATCGCGGTCACTAAACTTGCTGAAAGTCTTGAGCAGCCCATTGTAGAAGCACTAACATTATACGGACAAGACAAGGCCAAACCACTTTTTGACATTGCAAGCTTACTCAACAATGATTTTAAATATACTCTGCACCGTTTTAATGCCAACAATCAAGCAGAGCTAATTTATAGCAATAATAATAATTCAATTGCACCTTTAGCCATTAATAAGCACATTAAACAACAAGGCATACTGCATCATGTTATTTCAGTGGATGGGCAGATCATTGCTGAACTTATTATTGAGCACAAACAACCTTTAACTTTACCTTCGCCCCAAAGTTCACTAATGAATGCCTTTTTTACCGGTATTGTAGCTCTAATAGCGCTGTTTTTATTAGCCATAGTGTTTAATAAGTACATTAATAAGCGATTACATAAAAACACAGACTCTCTCACTCAAGAACTCAAAGCAATTACACAAAATGATAATTATCAAAGCACCCTTAATGAGCAGCTTGAAGGGGGATTAGAAACTGTAGCTCAACAAATTAATTTATTACTGAAAAAAGTAAGCATGGTTCAAGCTGACGACCAAGCTGCACAAAAAGAATTAAAAAAGCTTCAAACAAGCCTTGAAACAGAAGTACAAAGCAGAACCTTTGAATTAGAAAAACAAACCCAAAAAGCGTTAAAAGCCAGTGAAACTAAAACCACCTTTTTAGCCACCATGAGCCACGAAATAAGAACACCTATGAATGGTGTTATTGGTACTATTGATTTACTACGCCAAACAGAACTCGATGGCGCACAACAACGTTTAAGTACTATTATTCGTGAATCAGCATTTTCGTTATTAAGTATTTTAGATGATATTTTAGATTTTTCTAAAATTGAGGCTGGAAAGCTCAATATAGATCCAGTTCCGTTTTCCGTTGCCGATACGCTAGAAGAGGTTGCTAAGGTGTTATCGTCGGTTGCTAAAAATCGCCACCTAGAACTCGATTTATCAATTGCCCCCGACATCCCCAACAACCTTAAAGGTGACTCCGTCAGAGTGCGCCAAGTACTATATAATTTATGTAGTAATGCCATTAAGTTTACCAGCACCAATGGTACAACGCAGGGTAAAGTAAGAATATCAGTAGAAGTAGCACATAACACCGCCGATCACTTTACATTGCGCTTTTGCGTGAGTGATAACGGTAAAGGAATGAGCCAATCTCAATTGAGAAAAATCTTTAACCCATTCACTCAAGCGGAAAGCTCTATTACGCGAGAGTTTGGTGGAACAGGGCTTGGTCTTTCAATTTGTAAAAGCTTAACTGAGCTAATGCTTGGAAGTATTCATGTAACTAGCCATGAAGGTATTGGGAGTGAGTTTACTGTCGAGTTACCTTTTTCCACCGCAGGTAAAACTGAATTTGCCCACAAAAACACTCTCAATGGCAAACATGTCATTGTTGTTAGTAGCAACGCTGAACGTGGCAAAGTCATTTATCGTTACTTGTCATTTATGGGCGCTAAAATAACTTACGCTCACGAGCAGCAAGATATAGAAACGCATCAAGATACCAAGGATATTATTTGGGTTGTCGATGGTATTGATGACATGAGTAGTATCAGTACCCTACTAAGAAGCTTACTCTACTCATTAGAAGATAATAACCAGCAAATGGTGGTGTTAAGTAAATTAGATGAAGCGGTAATTAATCATAAAAATATTTTCTATATTAATGCTTCCCCATTGTGTAAATCTAACTTTATGCTTTCAATTTTGGTAGCTGCCGGCTTACATAAACCTAAGCAAATTAAAAAAGCTAAAACTATGAACCACTACCTAAGTTCTGAAGAAGCGCTGGCCGCAAATAGACTGGTATTATTGGTTGAAGATAACCTATTGAACCAAGAGGTACTCACCGAACAGTTACATATACTAGGGTACAGTGTAGAAGTGGCTAATAACGGTGAAGAAGGTCTAGATATGTGGCGTAAAAATAGCTACTCGCTCATTTTAACCGATTTACATATGCCAAAAATGTCTGGCTACGACATGGTTGAAAAAATTAGAGAAGAAGCTTCATTACTGGAATCAATTGACGCACAACCATATATTATTGCTGTCACTGCCAATGCGCTAAAAGGCGAGAGAGAGCGATGTTTAGCAGTGGGTATTAACGACTTTATCACTAAACCTATTGAGCTAAATGCACTAGAAGACACATTAAAACAATGGAGTGACTTATACAGCAAACAACCGAAAAAAGTTAGTTCGGCTGAAAAGCCAGTTATACCTATTGATATGGAATCGGCAAATAAGTATATAAATGGTGATGACGCTAAAATAATCCGCTTTTTTAAAATGTATTTAGAACAAAGCCAAGAACAAATTAAAGTGATTAACTTTGCAGTATTACAAAGCAATCAGGCGGATGTTGTAGCAGCTTGTCATCAATTAAAATCTATATCAAAAACAGTAGGAGCTAACATTGTTGCTGATTTAGCGCAGTCATTTGAAGAGAAGTGTAAGAGCGATGAGGTAAGTGCAGATGAGTTAATTGAAATGAGAGATGAGCTCGAAATTGAATACTCAAAAGCAGCACAGTTCTTAAAAGAACAAATTAGAAATAATGAGGAACAGGACGAACTTGTTTAGCTAAGATCGTATGTTTCTGAGAGCGTTATTATGACAATAAAAAAGGGCTAATAGCCCTTTTTTATTAATTTTACATAAGCAGAGGTTAATTTATTTTTCTACTGGCTTATAGCCTTCAATCTCAACCTCTTTACCTTCGAATAAAAAGCCAACCATTTGCTCTTCTAAAAAAGTACGATGCTCTGGATCCATCATGTTTAAATGCTTTTCGTTGATCAGCATCGTTTGCTTATGCTGCCATTGCCCCCAGGCTTCTTTAGAAATATTATTAAAAATTTTCTCACCAAGTTCACCAGGGTATAACTGAAAACCAAGCCCTTCGGCCTCTTTTTGTAACTTTTGACAAAATACTGTACGTGCCATGATTGTTCCCCTAAACGCTAAATGCCAATAGTTTAACCTATTGGGCTCATTTGTTTAACCAACTTTTTAGTCGGTGCCGCTAACCCTACTTCTATTGATTGATCGAGTGGATACCACACCAGCTGCTTGTCGTTGACTACATCAGGGGCTTTCTCAATATTCAGTACATGTGGGTTAATCGTAAGCTCAAAATGTGAAAATACATGAGTAAAAGGTACTACTTCATCAAGATCACTTTCAAGCCCTTGTTGTGCTAAAAAAGTTTCAAGCTCGCTGTACTCATTAAATTCAAAAAATCCAAATAATCCGCCCCAAATACCGCTGTTTGGGCGTTTTTCCATAAGCACTTTGTCGTTATGTTTAATAATTAACTGGTGGCAGCTTTTTTTAGGCACTACTTTTTTAGGCTTAGAGTGAGGAAATTCCTTAACTTTACCAGCGTTAAACGCACCACAGCGGCTATTTAATGGGCACGCCTCACAATCAAAACGACTGCGCGAACACAAGCTTGCACCCAAATCCATCATGGCTTGGTTAAACTCGGTCACATTATTTTTAGGCGTGAGTTGTTCGCTTAAATGCCAAAGCTGATTTTCTACCTTTTTGACCCCATACCAACCTTCGACCATAAAAAAACGAGCAAGCACTCTTTTAACATTGCCATCAAGAATAGGGTGATGCTGCCCCAAAGATAATGATAAAACAGCACCGGCAGTAGAGCGCCCTATTCCGGGTAAATCCATTACTTCTTCAAGCGAGCTAGGAAACTGGCCTTGGTACTTATCCCGAACTATTTTAGCCGTTTTATGCAAATTGCGTGCACGAGCGTAATAACCTAAACCTGTCCAATGATGCAGAACCTGATCTTCATCAGCATTGGCTAAAGCAATAATATCGGGAAAGCTTTGCATAAACTTTTCAAAATAAGGAATAACAGTAACAACCTGAGTTTGCTGTAACATCACCTCAGATACCCAAACTTTATAAGGCGTTTTAGCTAATTGCCATGGTAACGTTTTGCGCCCATAAAGATGATACCAATCAACTACTTGGTTAGAAAACCAAGCTGACTGCTGTTTTTTTAAATCCAACATATTTCTTTTTTACTAATGCTTAATGGCGGCTCAGTCTATTGGAGTGACTGAAAAGATCAAGCTATAACGCCCTAGTGCTTGTCAACCTAGCGCCGGTCAGGGATAATACGCAACCATTTTTAAACACATTGTTTTGTCAGGCCAATAATATGAGTGAATCAAGTAACAACAACCTTGAGCAAGCTAAGCAAGAAGGTAAATATATCCGCACTATTCGCAGTTTTGTAAAACGCGAAGGCCGATTAACCAAAGGTCAAGCTGCTGCAATCGAAAAGTGCTGGCCAACAATGGGGCTTGAACACAAGAACGGCCTACTTGATTTAAGCGAAGTTTTTGGCAACAACAATGATGTAGTGCTAGAAATTGGTTTTGGTATGGGCAAGTCACTGGTTGAAATGGCAAAAAATGCACCACATCTTAACTTTATTGGCATAGAAGTTCATCGCCCAGGCGTTGGCGCATGTTTAATGGATGCTGATGAAGCTGGCGTTACTAATCTTCGTGTATTTGAACACGATGCAGTAGAAGTTCTTGCTGATTGCATAAGCGATGAAAGCTTATCAACTTTACAGTTATTCTTTCCAGATCCATGGCATAAAAAGCGCCATCATAAGCGTCGCATAGTACAAACTGAGTTTGCTGAAAAACTGCGTTCTAAATTAAAAATCGGCGGCGTATTTCACATGGCAACCGATTGGGAAAACTACGCAGAGCATATGTTAGAAGTGATGCAAGCAGCCCCTGGTTACAAAAACCAATCAGAGACTAACGACTATGTTCCTCGTCCTGAGCTACGTCCATTGACTAAATTTGAACAGCGTGGTCACCGTTTAGGCCATGGCGTATGGGATTTAATGTTCGAACGAACTAAGTAACCGTTAATTAAATAATCAAGTAAGGTAAAGCCATTTATGAGCGTATTAACCAATCCGAGCCTACTATTACTTCGCAACAGTGAAGAGTTGAAGGGTAAATCAATATTGGTGGTCAACTTTGTTCAAGATGGCTTTTTAAATGAGCTTAAAACGCTCAACCCACAAAGTAAAATAACCGCTTTTAGTTATAACCACGCTAATGGTGAATTTGCAAAGAACATATCAGGTATTGATGTAACCGTTAATCATACTATTGATGCGGGCGATTATGATTTGGTGATACTTTATTACCCTAAATCTAAACCTGAGCTGTTAATGGCGTTAGACAACATACGTGCTGTGATAAGCAAAGATGCAGAGCTACTAGTCGTTGGCGAAAACAAGAGCGGTGTTAAGTCAATTGAAAAGCAACTCGCTGGTAAGGCTGAGTTTAGTAATAAAATAGACTCAGCAAAACACTGTGTTTTATATTCATTTTCCGAACTTACTCTTAATAGCGCGTTTGATATTAGCACTTACCATAAAGAGTTTACGGTATGTGTGAGCGATATTGAGTTTACAGCAGTCAGTATTCCTGGTGTGTTTAACCATGGTGCGCTAGATGCTGGAACGAAAATGCTACTAGAGAATGCTCCTAACTTAAAACACGGGAAAGTACTTGATTTTGGTTGTGGCGCGGGACTTATTGCTACTTTTTTAGGGCTAAAAACTCCAGCACTGACATTTATTTGTAGTGACGTAAGTGCGCTTGCGGCCTATGCAACAACGCAAACGCTGAAGCTAAATAATGTAAACGGTGAAGCCATACTCAGTGATGGTTTAAATAGTATTACTGGCAAGTTTGATTTAATTATTAGCAACCCGCCATTTCATACCGGGATTGCAACTGACTACAGCGTTGCTGAATCTTTTTTAACGCATGCAAAGCAACATTTAACTAAGGTAGGCAAACTGACCATAGTGGCAAATAGCTTTCTAAAATACCCACCTATTTTAGAAAATCAATTTGATAGCTACCACACAGTGTTCAAAAACAACAAGTTTGCCGTATACAGTAGCTAAAATAAGTTATTAATATCCTGTCAAAACATAAATATGGGCTGTATTAGCCACATATTTATGTTTCATCAGTAGATTAGCTAAAAATAAAAAGTGTAATTAAGCTAATCTTTTTACTTCACTTTTTTCTGTTTTTGCTAAACTACTACCTATTAGATTCACAATTGACACGGATGACCTTCTCGCAATGCCCAAAACTGTAGAGCAAAATAGCATTCGTAGCATATTGTTTAAAACCATCATGCTTATAACAGCTATCTGTTTGTTATTATCGCTTTCAATTTCTACCTATTTAAGTGCGCAAGAGCAAAAAAAGCAGCTCATTAGCAAACTTGTCTTGGTATCAGAGATCATTGCATTCGACGCGATGCCCTCATTACTAAATAAAAATAGGCCTGCAGAAGAAAGACGTTTGAAGCTGCTTCAACAAGTATCATCCGTCACAAATTTACATATATATACTTTAGATGAGCAAACCAATAAACCGGTGTTCTTTACCAGTTTTAATGCGCGAAAATCACCACCAGTGCCCATTAAAACAGACAATATTGATGACTTTGCTGCACCACAGGTTAGTGATGAGTATATTGAGTACATTACCCCAATACTCAATAATGAACAGCTGCTAGGCTATGTGTATATTAGAGGCAGCTTAGATAACTTAAATGAGCTAATAACAAAAAAAATTGTAATCGATATCGTTATTATGGCTTTAATACTCATCTTTATTTCTTTGATTATTTTAAGACTACAAAAAAGAATTGCCAGCCCGATTGAAAGCTTAAGCTTATTGCTACAAAACATAGCTAAAGATCATAACTACTATGCACGTGCGCCTTTGACGAACTTAACTGAAATAACCCGACTGTCTAACAGCTTAAATGTAATGCTTGCACGTACGCAAAGGCAAATAGAGCGCCATGAAGAAGATAAACAAGAAATTAAGCAGCTAAACTCAAATCTTGAAGAGAAAGTAAGCCAACGCACTATTGCACTCAGAGAGGCTAATAAAGAGCTGTTAACTACTCTGGAAAAAATGCACCAATACCAAACTCAAATTGTTGAAAATAAAAAAATGGCTTCATTGGGGCAAATGGTGGCAGGGGTTGCCCATGAGGTAAATACACCAATTGGACTTGGTATTACAGGCTCTACTTTACTGCGAGATAAACTCGCAGAGCTACAGGTTAATTTTCATAATAAATCATTAACAGCGAGTCAATTCGAGCAATTTACTAACGATGGTATCGAAAACTTAGACTTAATATATAGCAGCTTAAACCGCGTTGCAGAGCTCATTTCTAACTTTAAAAAAGTTGCGGTGATCAAAGACGATGAAATAACCAGTACTGTTAATTTACAACAACTCATAAACGATACGCTACTGTCTATGGGGCAGGAGCTAAAAATTAAAAACCCTAAAGTTCTTATCAATTGCCCCCCAGATTTAACCGTTGAAAGTAAAAAAGGGCCACTGCAGCAAGTATTCCATCAGCTTATTTTAAACTCACTACTTCACGGGTTTGTAGCTGGCGGTGACAACGAAGTGCAGATTGATATTGTGGCAACGAAAACAAAAACACAAATCACCTACTCCGATAATGGTCTGGGTGTTGAGAGTAATATACGAGCAAAAATATTTGACCCATTTGTTACTTCAAAACGCGGTCAAGGAGCCAGTGGTTTAGGAATGCATTTGGTTTACAATTTAGTGACTCAAGCCTTGGCTGGAGAAATTGTGCTAGATACTGAGTATCAGCAGGGTGCCCGATTTATTATTACACTCTTTTAAAAAACAAAATAAATCCTTTGCATCCCCTTGAATTAAGACTTTATGACCATACTAAGACATAGCCTACTAAACAGTTGTACCATAAACGTTGTATTTTTGAACAATTAATGAACTTAATTGCGTTTAACATATCACATACATTGATGAAAAGTTGGAAAGTGATATAATTCCGTTTTGAATTAGTCTGATTATTTTTAGTATCTTTAGGTGGTTGATGGATGTATCAATTATTAAAGAGAAATGGCTTCGACTCTATAATTCAAATTATACATTCAACGTTAAGTATCAATTAAGCCGCGGTTTTTAATAATACGTCAAAGTAGGTTTGGGCGCGCAGCTGTTTTTATCTAACTTGTTTTTACTTGTTAACATTTAGATATAATCCTATAATTCTAGTAGTCGGCTCTGATGATCACGCCGATTTTATAAATAAAACACACTCCAAAAAGGTTAATTAAAGATGCAAACGCCAGTCATTCTGATCGTAGAGGATGAAGACGTAACTAGACTAAACCTCGTTAGTTTATTTGAAGCTGAAGGTTACAAAGTTATTGAAGCCATTGATGGCGATGATATGCATGATAAGCTTACAAATAACGATGACGTCAATCTTGTAGTTATGGACATCAACCTGCCAGGTAAAAACGGGCTTATTTTAGCTCGCGAATTACGCCAAAAGCGCAAAGTTGGTCTTATTTTCTTAACAGGCCGTGACAACGATGTAGACCGTATTTTAGGTCTTGAAATTGGTGCTGATGACTATATTACTAAGCCTTTCAACCCACGTGAATTAACTATTCGTGCACGTAACCTAATTACGCGTACTGCATTAGGTGGTGAAGAATCAGCTATTGAAACCAATGGCGTGATCACCTTTAACGGTTGGGAACTTGACGAAAACAGTCGTTGCCTTACTTCTCCAAACGGAGACGCAAAGCGTCTACCTAAAGGCGAATACAGAGCACTGCGTTTAATGCTTGACTCTCCAGGTCGTATATTTAGTCGTGAGCAGCTAATTAAGCACATGACTGGCCGTGAGCTTCGCGCTAACGACCGTACAGTTGATGTTACTATTCGTCGTATCCGTAAACACTTTGAAAGCGACAACTCAACGTCTGAGTTAATCAGCACCATTCATGGTGAAGGTTACCGCTTCATTGGTAAAATCGACAGCTAATTAGTTTTTATTCTAATTGTTGTAAAAATAAATGAAGGGCCTGTTGTCCTTCATTTATTTTGTCTGCTAATTCATCAAGCCAAACTGTTAATACTTCATCACTTTGCTCCAGCGCACCATGCTCCATTTGCTTGGCATGCAACTGCACATCATTCAGACCGACCGAACCTGCGGCACCTTTTAACTTATGCGCAACGGATTTGTATTCTTCTCTGTCTGCTGCTTTTAATGACGCTAATAGCTCTTGTTGATACTGCGGATTTAGCTTTGCAAACAGCTGACTACTGCGTTTAAATACTTCAACGCCCATCGAATTTACAAAGTCTTCAATGGTTTCAACATCTAACAAGTCAGTATTTATTTGTTTTAACAACTCTTGATTAACTACTCGTTGAGGAGCCTCGGTTTGCGCTTGTTTAATACCAAAGAGTTCAGCGAGCATATTATCTAACTTACTGGTGTTTATTGGTTTAGCTAACGCTCCTTGAATAGAAATTCCCTCAAGCTCTTCTTCAGCACTGCGAACATTGGCGGTAAGTGCCACAATAGGTAGCTGATCAAAATGGCTTTGTGCGCGTATTTGCCTTGCTACTTCATCACCATTAATATCTGGAAGCTGCATATCAAGCAATACTAAATCAAGATCATCTTCGGTCTCTACAAACGATAAAGCATCTTCACCCGTTTCAGCCCACAACACTTCATGCCCACGCTGTTCTAATAGGTTAGTTGCGATTTCAGCATTAAGTGGTACATCTTCCACTAATAAAATATATAAGCTACGTCCCACATAACTATGCTCGGTAGGTGCACTACATAAATTCAGCGGAATTTGTACGGTAAAGCAGCTCCCTTCTCCGGGGGTGCTATTAACAGTTATAATGCCTTTCATAGCACTTACTAACGCTTTTGTTACAGCTAAGCCAATACCCGATCCAATTGCATTAGTCCCTTTAAGATCAGGCGCTTTATAATACATATCAAAAATACGGGTAAGTTGTTCTTGCGGGATCCCTTCACCGGTATCAAGTATTTTTATAATAAGCCATGGGCCATCTTCGCGGTTTTCTCTACCGCAATCTAAGGTGACACTGCCCTGCTGGGTAAATTTAACCGCATTGTTAATTAAGTTCCACACCACTTGGCGTAAACGTGTGGGGTCAAGTAAGGCGTATATATCAAGCATGCCCGAACGCTTCACTTCAAAGGAAAGCTCTTTTTGCTCAGCAATAAGGCCTGCAAAGTTAACCACATCATTGATAAAGTCAGACACATTAATTTCGTTAGCGGCAATATCGAGTTGCTCACGGTCAATTTTATCTAAATCTATAATATCGTTAAATATGTTACCCAGCGTTTCGGCGCTTGAAAATACCGTATTACACCAACTACGCTGCTGTTTATTAAGCTCAGTATCCAATAGCATTCTGGTTAAACCGACGATACCATTGAGCGGAGTACGCAGCTCATGGCTTAATGTGGCAATAAATTTCCCTTTGTCTTTATAAGCAGTCTCCAGTGCCTGCGCGGCTTCTTTACGACTGGTAATATCACGACCAAAAGCGAGTAAACCTATGTAATCGCCCTGCTCATTGATAAAGGGAAGTTTTCTGAGTTCAAACCATCTTATCTCACCATTTACAGAATACTCTACATCAATAGTTAAACCTTGATGAGTCCGTTCAACCTGCTCATCGGTTCTGAGTACTTCAGATAAAAAGTGACTTGGAAATATTTCTTCTGCGGCTTTACCAATTAATTCGCCACTGGTTTTGCCCATCACCTCTTCAAACATTTTATTACAACCAGCAAATACCCCGTTGTTATCGCGGTAATAAAATAAATCTGGCGAGGAGTCGACAATTGAGCGCAGTAACATGCCTTGTTGGGCGAGCTCTTGTTGCGTTTTTTTACGCTCTGCAATTTCACGTCTGAGCTCTTCTATTGCTCTATGCTTGGCGTGAAAGGCCATTTTACGTTCGTCAATTTCAATGTTTAAACGATTAATATTGTCTTTGAGGGTTTGATTTAAAAGCTTTTCTTGTTTTGTGGCACTATCTAAATAGGCATAAGAGGCATCAAGTTGCCGAATAGAGTTAAGCAGTACGCTAATCACCAAAGGAGAAACAACTGAGGTAAAAAATACCACAGCGAGTATATCAACTAAGTTCACTTCCCCTATGGCAACATAGTAAAACATACTCGATAAAACCAGCGATACCGTCAGTAATAATGCATAGCAAATAGCTGCAGTTTTAAACTCACCAAAACGAGTTATTGAACTGGAAAGAACTCGAACCCACGGGTTCAAAGAAGAATCAGTCATATATCAGTTTTTCTCTTAGCTAAAGCTAAATGCTTAGTTTTTATAAGTAAGTATGATTAAAGGCTAATTTTAGCATTTTCTATCAGCTATTTTCATGTTGTGCGACAAAAACAATAAAATTTCATGTTTGCTGTTATTTGCTGCATTTCAGCAAATCTTTATTTAGTGTAATATGCGGCGTCTTAAATATTGCAAATAACGAGTAACGTATCATGCAAACGACTATGCCAGATATTGCTAACACGGCTGCCGCATTACAAACAGGTAAATTAGACTGGGTAGGTATGGCCGATATAGAGCTGCCTTTTATTTTTGAATCTCTTGATTTAGCTCCAGTTACCGTTAATGCAAAAGCACGCGCTTTTGTTAACTTACACCAAGAGGATGCTAAAGGCATCCACATGTCGCGTCTGTTTTTAGCACTTGATCACCTCTCAACTGAGCAACAGGTCAACCCACACACCTTAGCACAAGCATTAGATACCTTTATCACCAGCCATGAAGGCTTGAGCGATAAAGCACAAATCGAATTTAAGTTTGAATTACCACTGCGCCGCAAATCATTGCTCAGCGGTAAAGCGGGCTGGAAAAGCTACCCTATTGTACTTACTAGTACCATAAATCAAGGTGTCATTAGTTTTGAACTCAGTGTTGATGTTACTTACTCATCAACCTGTCCCTGCTCTGCAGCCCTTGCTCGCCAACTGATCCAAAATGCGTTTAGCGAAAAGTTTGCTCAAGAAACACTAACTCAATCTGAGGTTTTAGAGTGGCTTGGAACAACTCAAGGGATTGTCGCGACCCCGCATTCACAGCGCTCTATTGCCAATGTTAAAGTTAAACTAGCGAATAATATTGAACAGTTTGATGTGGTTAACTTAATCAATCTACTAGAAGATGAGCTTAAAACACCAGTACAAGCCGCGGTAAAGCGTGAAGACGAACAAGAGTTTGCTCGCTTAAATGGTCAAAACCTGATGTTTTGTGAAGATGCAGCACGAAAGATTAAAACCACCTTAGAAGCAAAACAGTATAGCGACTACTTTTTACAAATTAATCACTATGAGTCTTTGCATGCCCATGATGCAGTTGCGATTGCAGTAAAAGGTATCGAGGGCGGATACACAGCACTTTAAATAACAACGGTAACTAAAATAGCCATAACAACTATTTGGGCACATAACTTGCTTTAGAAAAGCAGTGTCAATTTGTTGTTATGGAGTTACCGTATGGAATTCGCTTTATTATTAATATTAGTGCTGGTTGTTGGGGCATCAGTGGTTGCGTCAAAATTTAATGATGATGGCGGAAACCCTTATCCTTTTACTCGTAAACAAAGTGTATTTACCCAAGTAGAAGGGGCGTTTCTGGGCTTATTAGAGCGTGCTGTTGGCGACCAATATAAAATTGTTAGTCGCGTTAAACTAATCGATGTGATTGACTGTAAACAAGGTCTGTCTGTTAAATCTAAACGTGCGGCAATGGCTAAAGCAAAAAATAAACAGCTCGATTTTGTGCTAGTAGACAAAGAAAAAATGACCATAGTGGCCGCGGTTGACTTAGTCAACAACGCCAACAAAGATGGCCACAAAGCACAACGTGATTGGTTTGTTAATGGTGCATTAGAAGCAGCTGGCATTCCGCATATTCGTATGAAAGTGAAGTCAGGTTACCGCCCAAGTGAAGTTCGCGATGCTATTATGTTTAAATTAGGCAAGCCTGCTAAATCACAACCTGCACGCCCGACTCGCGCAAGAGTACATAAGCCAGCAGTATTATCACCTTCTCAAGCAAAAGCACATTCCACTGCCCTTGCTGAAATATAACTATCGAATTACAAGCAATCTATTAAAGCGAGCATTTTAAATGGCTCGCTTTTTTGTTTTTTATAGCTGACTTCACGTATAATCAGGCTATTCAAACTTAGGAATTTAACACTATGAATGTTGGTATTATTGGCGCAATGGAGCCAGAAGTTAAAATTTTGCGCGAGGCGATGCAAAATCCACAGATTTTAACCAAAGCAGGCTTTACGTTTTATACTGGTGAGCTTGCGGGCAATACCGTTACTTTAGTGCAATCAGGCATTGGTAAAGTTGCTTCAACTATTGCAACCACTTTACTTATCGATAACTTCAAGCCTGATTGTGTTATTAACACAGGCTCTGCCGGTGGTTTCGACCCTTCACTTAACGTTGGTGATGTGGTGATTTCATCAGAAGTTCGTCATCACGATGTAGATGTAACAGCGTTTGGTTACGAAATTGGTCAAGTACCACAAATGCCAGCAGGTTTTGCAGCGCACCCTAAGCTAGTAGAAGCCGCCGAGCAAACAATTGCACAAATCAGCGAAGTAAAAACGCTTGTTGGTTTAATTTGTACTGGTGACTCATTTATGTGTGACCCTGTTCGCATTGAAAAAGCACGCAGTGACTTCCCTACAATGCTGGCAGTAGAAATGGAAGGTGCATCAATTGCACAAACGTGTTTTGCACTTAACACACCATTTGTTGTTATTCGCTCAATGTCTGATATTGCTGGCAAAGAGTCACCACAGTCATTTGAAGAGTACTTAGAAACAGCCTCTATTAATTCATCAAAAATGGTGGTGGCATTACTAGAAAAGTTAACGGCGGTTACGCTGTAAATGCTCAATAATATTGTTCAAAATCATTTGGACTTTATTGTATTTATTTGTGCGCTCCTAGCTGAGCGCTTTTTACCTTTAGTTAGCTGGTATCACCCTAATCATATACTTTCTGCCATTTTTAATGCGATTGGCCAGCGTATTTATAAAAAAACAGACAGCAAACAATATCATTATTTAGCCGCTTCACTGGCAAGCACCCTTGTTTTAGCTGTTATTATGATTATTGTGGTTTTACTGCTGCAGTTTGCCTTTTACCCTGAACTGCTATCCGGTCTTATTTTATACTTATGCTTAGAAAGCACTAGCCTGAATAAAAAAGCGATCCGCATTGCGAAATTAACCAAAAAGAATCAAAAATCGACTGCGCGAGAATTATTAAAACCACTAGTAGCCCGTGAAGTTAACGCACTTTCAAACCCTGGGGTTATTAAAGCGGTCATGGAAAGTGTCATACTGAGAACAGCACGCCATTATTTTGTAGTTATTTTTATTTTTTTACTATTGGGCCCCATTGCCGCTCTCGCCTACCGTTTACTTACCTTAATCCAACAAGCATGGCGCACTGATATAGCCCCCGACAGCTCTTTTTTGACGCCACTTAAACTCGTTCTTTTTATTGTTGAATACATTCCCATGCGGTTACTCGCGCTGACAATAGCGTCACTTAAAGCCAGTAAAAAAAGCATGCACTATATTAAGCATTATGGCCGTCATTTTTATCAAAACAATACTGGCTGGTTACTTAGTGTGTGCTCTGCATCTTTAGGAGTGCAACTTGGTGGGCCTGCTATTTATAGTAAGCAGCGTTTCAATAAAATGCGGGTCGGTGCTGAGCGCCTGCCAAGTGCCGATGATATGCCAAAGCTACTGAACACCCTAAATCAAGCCCGATTTTTTTGGCTACTCGTTATTGTTAGCGTTGAAATTATAAGGGCCGTTCTAACTGTTTAATCAGTCATAAAAAAACCAGCCGAAGCTGGCTTTTATACTTTATAAAGTTTTAAGCTACGGTAATATTTGCAAACTTACGTTTACCTACTTGGTAAATAGCGGTTGTTCCTTTTGCTACTTCCAATTTGGTATCGGTAATTTTTTCTTCGCCGTTAAGCTTTACAGCACCTTGCTTGATCATACGCATAGCTTCTGAAGTGCTCGCTACTAAGCTCGCTTCTTTTAGCAAGTTAGCAATTAATATCGTGTCTTCATCAATATTTACTGTCAGCTCTGGAATTTCATCAGGTAGTGCTTTTTTCTGAAAGCGCTGAATAAAGTCATCATGAGCAGCCTGTGCGTCTGCTTCACTATGGAAACGTGCAATTAACTCTTTCGCTAATTCAATCTTAATATCGCGCGGGTTAGTGCCTTGCTCTACACGCTGTTTTTGCGCTGCAATTTGCTCAATAGACAAACCGCTTAGCAAATCATAGTAACGCCACATTAATACATCACTAATTGACATGATTTTACCAAACATGTCGCTAGGCGTATCAGTAATACCTATGTAGTTTCCTAGTGACTTTGACATTTTCTGAACGCCATCAGTCCCTTCAAGTAAAGGCATCATTAGTACGGTTTGTGGTTTTTGACCTTCATCTTTTTGCAGCTCACGACCCATTAGTAGGTTAAAGCGCTGATCAGTACCACCTAGTTCAACATCAGACTCAAGTGCGACTGAATCCCAGCCCTGCACAAGTGGATATAAGAACTCATGGATTGCGATAGATTGGCCGCCAGCATAACGCTTTTTAAAATCATCACGCTCAAGCATACGCGCCACAGTTTGGCGAGCGGCTAATTTTATCATTCCCGCCGCGCCCAATGTTTCCATCCACGTAGAGTTGAAAGCAACGGTTGTTTTAGCTGGGTCTAAAATTTTGAAAACCTGCTCTTTATAGGTTTCGGCATTAGCAAGCACATCATCACGAGTCAGTGGCTTACGGGTTACATTTTTGCCCGTTGGATCGCCAATCATACCGGTAAAGTCACCAATTAAGAAAATAACCTCATGACCTAAATCTTGAAAGGTTTTCATTTTGTTAATTAGTACAGTGTGACCTAGATGCAAATCTGGAGCCGTAGGATCGAAACCAGCTTTAATTTTTAGCTTTTTCCCCGACTTTAATTTTTCAACCAACTCATCTTCAATTAATATCTCTTCTGCACCGCGTTTTATCTCTGCTAGAGCGGTTTGTAAATCCACTGTGTGTTACTCCAAAAAATTCTGACAACGAAGGGGTGTAATATGCTCACGATTTATTGCTAGCGCGTTTTAACAAAGCAAATAAAACTATTTAGCTAACATAACAAATTTCCACTTAATTAGAACAACTTTTTTAACTAATCGCAGCACCGACTAAAATGCAGGGTGTACGTTCTAAAAAGGGATATAAAAGAGCGATTAATAATACGCTAAAGGTATTTATAAAAACCCAAAAAACAGTTTATAAATTAATCACTTCTCGCTATTAAATCGTTTTAAAAGCTAATTTAACATTACGATGAAAAAGCAAAGTATCCAAGAATATAAAATAGTCCGATTGTTCAACTTTAAACACAAACAGCCTGAATACCCTATGATTTTAGCTTAATTTAACGCGAGTTTAAATCTACAAAATACTAGTATTCACAGATTATTCGTTATATCCTGCAATATAATCTATTTATTATCTTGACAGCAGAAAAAGGCACGTTATGGTCCACGTGGTTAACACGCTCCCCAAAAAACACAAAATGCTCATTCTAGGTTTGGTTTCTGCTATTGTTGCCTTAGCTTTTTTACCTTCTGAAAAAGCCACTGCATCCAAAGACAATAGCGAGAACACGCTAGAGATTGGTAAGCGCTACGAATTACAAATAAAAGTAGGTGAAAACGAAAAACTCACCGACTTAAATTCAGAGCAAGCAGCGCAAAAACTTCCAGAGTACGATTTTGTCGATCACCTTGTTAAAAATGGTGACAATTTAGCGATCATTTTTAAGCGCGCTGGTTTTTCTGCGCAAACGCTTTATAAACTGGTTAATACCAATGCTGAAACACGTAAGCTAACCAAAATTCACCCTGGTGAAACACTAAGTTTTGCAACTGCAGAAGATGGCTCGTTAGCTCAATTGCGTTATGTTATTTCTAAAACAGATACCTTATTTGTCACCCTAAATGACGAAGGCCAATACGACACTTCAATTGACAGCAAAGAAATAGAAACACTGAGCAAAACCGCACGTGGTGAAATTTCTAGTAGCTTTTGGACATCGGCGATCGCAGCAGGTTTAAGTGAACGCCAAATAATGAACTTTGCCGATATATTTGGTTGGGACGTGGATTTTGCAAATGACATCCGTAAAGGTGATGAATTTGGCTTAATTTATGAGTCTCATTTTGTTGACGGTGAATTTATTGGCACTGGTAAGATCGTTGCCGCTGAATTTATAAACCAAGGTGAACGCTACACAGCAATTCGACACACAGACGGTAATTTTTATACCCCTGAAGGTCGCAGTATGAAAAAAGCCTTCTTACGTGCACCAGTAAACTTTAAATATATCAGCTCAAGCTTTAATCCTCGCCGCTTACACCCTGTTACAGGACAAGTAAAAGCACACCGAGGTATTGACTACGCCGCACGTACAGGCACCCCAGTTGTGTCATCGGGTAATGGTAAGGTGATCAAAGCGGGCTACAGTAAATACAATGGTAATTACGTATTTATTAGCCACGGTACGCAGTACGTTACTAAGTACTTACACCTTAACAAGCGTCTAGTTAGAACAGGGCAAAAAATCAAACAAGGTGAGAAAATTGGTACTGTAGGCTCAACAGGTCGAGTAACTGGAGCGCACTTACATTATGAGTTTTTGGTTAACGGTGTTCACCGTAACCCTAAAACCGTGAAATTACCTAAATCTGAGCCATTACCACGCTCAGAGCTTGCTAAGTTTAAGCCTATTGCTGATAACTTTATTGCGCAACTTGAGCGTAATCGTGAACTTCAATTGGCACTTAAATAAAGATCTTAATGGTTAAATAAAAAAGCCTTTGCAGGGATAACCCGCAAAGGCTTTTTTGTGTGTGATATTTAAGTTTCAAACTTAATTTATGAGTACATAAATAAGCTGCACAACCAAAGAGATCATCACCAGTGGCCAAATGTACTTACTATATTTAGTGGCGCTATCAAGCCCCATTTTACTTTGGTATTTTTCCAGTAACGGAATAATGATCAGCAAAGCAATCACTAGGCTAATTAAAATAACAAATATGTTCATATCATCACCCTACATCAGGTTATGGTAAAGCGCAGCCTTTCGCGCTGATATATAGCTCATACCAATGCTCCCGACTTAAGTTAACATTTACCGCATCACAGGATGCTTTTATCCGCTCTATATTAGTCGTGCCAATAATTGGTTGAATTGATGCTGGGTGGCGCAGTAACCATGCTAATACAATAGCTTCTGCTGTTGTGCCATAGAGTATGGCAAGCTTACTGACTAAAATACTGGTATTAATATCTGCAGGCGAGGCCTTTGATAAATCGCCACCAGAGTATAAACCCTGGCATAAACTGCCCCAACTTTGAATCTGAATTTCATGCTCACGGCAATATTCAATATTGCCTGGGGTAAAGTTAATATCTTTGCCATCGGCATTACCCACATAAACGCCTTCATCAACCCATTGATGCTTGTGTAAACTCGCTTCTATTTGATTTGCCACAATCGGCATATCTAAAGCGCGTTGCAAAAAGCGTATTTGATGTTGCGACATATTAGACACTGCAAAATGGCGCACTTTGCCACTTTCTTTTAAACAACTAAATACTTGCGCAACTTCCTCTACTTCCATTAAAGGATCAGGGCGGTGCAACATAAGTACGTCTAAATAATCGGTATTTAATCGCTTTAATGAGCCCTCTACCGAGCGCTCAATCCAATCAGCTGAAAAGTCATAGCGCTGTGGGTGTTTATCATCAGCAAAGCGAATACCGCACTTAGACTGAATATACATTTGTTCTCTAAGTTCGGGACGCTCAGCCAGAGCTTGACCAAAAACATGCTCGGCTTTGCCTAAGGTATAAATATCAGCGTGATCAAAAAAATTAATTCCGCCTTCAATGGCGGCATCTATGCATGAATGAGTTTGTTGTAAATGCGCACTGGTGATCGCATCTTTGTTCCATGCGCCTCCCAAACCCATACAGCCAAAAACAAGCTTGCTTACATTCGGGAGATATTTTGCCAATGGAGTATGATGCATACCAGTAACCTTTAAGAATTTAAATGAAGAATGACTACTGTAAACAAAAAACTCTATACAAGAAACCGCTTAAGTCAAAACATCAAATTTTAGGCAAAAAAAAGCGCAGTAAACTGCGCTAATAGGTTGAGTCTAAATTACATTTAACCCACAAGAGCGAGCAAAATACCTGCTGCAACGGCACTACCTAACACCCCTGCAACATTAGGCCCCATGGCATGCATTAATAAGAAGTTATGTGGGTTATTTTCAAGCCCAACTTTGTTAACTACCCTTGCAGCCATTGGCACAGCGGATACACCTGCAGCACCAATTAATGGATTTATAGGAGTTTTTGATATTTTATTTAAGCCTTTAGCCATAAATACACCTGAGGCTGTACCAATAGCAAACGCCAGTGCACCCAGTACCAAAATACCAATAGTTTCTACTGTTAAGAACTGCTCGGCAGCAAGTTTAGAGCCCACTGCAAGTCCTAGAAATATAGTGGTGATATTAATGATTTCGTTTTGCGCACTGTTGCTGAGCCTATCAACTACACCCGACTCACGCATTAAGTTACCTAAACAGAACATACCAACCAGCGGAATTGCCGCAGGTAAGAATATAGCAGTTAAGGTAAGCACCATCAGTGGGAAAATAATTTTTTCCTTTTTAGATACTTTACGCAGTTCTGGCATTTGAATTTTGCGTTCTTCAGGCGTTGTAAACGCACGCATAATAGGTGGCTGAATAATAGGCACCAACGCCATGTACGAGTACGCAGCCACCGCTATAGCGCCCAGTAAATCAGGGGCCAGCTTTGACGCTAAAAAGATAGCGGTTGGCCCATCTGCACCACCAATAATCGCAATTGCAGAAGCATCTTGTAAGCTAAATTCAAATCCCGGAATAAAGTTAAGTAAAATAGCGCCAAATAACGTCGCAAAAATACCAAACTGCGCTGCCGCACCTAATAGCAACATACGCGGGTTGGCAATCAAGGCACTAAAATCAGTTAAGGCCCCCACTCCCATAAATATTAATAGCGGAAAAATACCGGTATCAATACCAACATAATAAACATAGTAAAGTAAGCCACCAGGATCTGATAAACCAGCCACCGGAATATTGGTTAAAATGGCTCCAAAACCAATGGGCAGTAGCAATAACGGCTCAAAGTTTTTGGCAATTGCTAAAAATAACAGCAAACAGCCAACGGCAATCATGATCAGCCCAGGAAATGTAAAGTTAGCAATGCCTGTGGCATGCCAGAGGTTTAAAATACCATCCATCCTCTGTTCACTCCTTAAGCTAGTGCAATCATTGCATCACCGGTTGATACTGAATCACCTTCAGAAACAAGCAACTCAGCAATTGTACCGGTATGCATGGCACGTACTTCGGTTTCCATTTTCATGGCTTCCATAATAATCACCACATCACCTTCATTGACTACCTGACCTGGCTTTACTTTAATCTTAAAAATATTACCAGCCAGTGGGGCATTCAATGTTTCACCCGAGGCAACCGATGCCGACTGTGGAATATGCTCAGAGTCTTTTAACGAAACCTCTTTAAGCTCACCACCTTGAGCAACCACGACATCGTATACTTTACCGTCTACTTTAACGCTGTACTGCTCTGCCTTAACGCCTTTATTGTTTGCCGCTGATTTTTCAGGTGCTTTATTGGCGCTATCATCAGCGCTAGGAACAGGCTCAAATGCATCAGGGTTATTACGGTTTTTAATAAACTTCAACCCAATCTGTGGGAATAACGCATAGGTAAGCACATCATCAATTTGCTCATCAGCTAAAGTTAGCCCTTGCTCCTGAGCAAGCTTGCTTAATTCAGCTTCGAGCGTTTCAAGTTCAGGTTTAATAATATCGGCTGGACGACAGGTGATGGCCTCACTGCCATCAAGTACACGCTCTTGTAGCTCTTTATTCATTGGTGCAGGTGTTGAACCATACTCACCTTTTAATACGCCAGCAGTTTCTTTGGTGATAGTTTTATAACGCTCACCAGTGAGCACATTTAATACCGCTTGAGTGCCAACAATTTGTGAAGTAGGTGTTACCAGTGGAATAAAACCTAAATCTTCACGTACTCGAGGAATTTCAAGTAGTACTTCATTTAGTTTATCAGCAGCGCCTTGTTCTTTAAGCTGATTTTCCATGTTGGTTAGCATGCCACCTGGCACTTGTGCTAATAAAATGCGGCCATCAACACCTTTTAAACTGCCTTCAAACGCAGCGTACTTTTTACGTACGTCTCTAAAGTAAGCGGCAATTTCTTCTAGATGGTTTAAATCAAGCCCAGTATCACGCTCTGTTCCCTCCACGATTGCAGCAATTGTTTCGGTTGCTGAATGACCATAGGTCATACTCATAGATGATACAGCGGTGTCGAGCATATCAATGCCAGCATCAATGGCTTTTTGATAAGTAGCTGTACTCAACCCTGTTGTTGCATGACATTGCATAGCAATAGGTATTGAAACCGTTTCTTTTAACGCTTTAATGAGTTCTTCTGCATCATATGGCTTAAGCAGACCCGCCATATCTTTAATACAAATTGAATGACAACCTAATTCTTCTAGCTGCTTTGCAAGCGTTAACCACATATCTAATGTATGTACTGGGCTTACTGTGTACGAAATAGTACCTTGCGCATGCGCCCCTACTTTAACCGCCGCTTTAATAGCGGCTTCTAAGTTACGCACATCATTCATGGCATCAAAAATACGAAATACATCTACGCCATTTTTGTGCGCACGCTCGACAAACTTCTCAACCACATCATCTGCATAATGGCGATACCCTAATAGGTTTTGCCCGCGAAGTAGCATTTGCTGTGGCGTATTTGGCATCGCTTTTTTGAGCGCACGGATACGCTCCCACGGATCTTCACCTAAATAACGAATACATGAGTCAAAGGTAGCCCCACCCCAAGATTCAATAGACCAATAACCTGCGTCATCAATTTTTTTTGCAATAGGTAACATGTCGTCTAATCGCATGCGGGTAGCTAAAAGCGACTGATGTGCGTCACGAAGTACAAGTTCTGTTATTTTTAATTTAGCCATTGGTATGCTCCTCTAATTATTATTTGTTTTGTACTGAGCAATGGCAGCACTAATTGCAGCGATGTGCTCATTTGGCACACCTTGCGATTTAAAAGATGGTGTTCTATGTGATGTTGCGAGTTCTGGCTGAGAAAACTTGCTAGCCAGCTTAGACATGAGTGTCACTGCACCAATCAATAAAGAAAGAAATACAAACACGCCCACCATACCTGTTAGCATTAAATTGCCCGCAGTTGTGAGCAAAGCCCCTATATCCATAATTCTCCCCCTGTTCAAACCGAACAACATAAAAAGTCAGTTTATTTAAATAATTATTCACCAATAGTAACAAAAACTATTCTTTTGTCTACATGTTGTAAATTGGTAAAACCAATTAATCTAAAAGTAACATATCACCAATAAGGTTAACACCACCTAAAATAGCTTATTTGACCTATATATAGATGATAAAAATGTTCGTTATAAACAAAGAATATATAAAACCCCTAATACTTTGTAAAAACACATAAAAAGCAAACCCATCATGCCAACCCATTTAAAACCCTTAAAACAAATGTTAATTGGTCTTACCAAAAAAAAGAGCTGCACTAACTACTTATTATCTCACCGTATACAACTGTGAATAAGTTACCGATAAAATCGTAAAAATTACCAACTCAATATAAAGCCAACCACGTAAAAACAAAACAAACCATTGATTTAAAACAAAATAAAACACTGGCACATTACTCGCTTATATAAAACTAACACTTAGATAAATCAAGGAGATGACAATGTTACGCTGGACAATTACATTTTTGGTGATCGCACTAATTGCAGCCGTTTTAGGATTTGGCGGTATTGCAGGAGCCGCAGCTGGAATTGCTAAGATCATATTTTTTATCTTTTTAGTTTTATTGGTTATTTCACTAGTCTCTGGCGCCTTACGTGGTAAAAGCCCCAGGTAGATAAAACACTACACTCTCTTTTAAACTTATATATACAAGGAATTACATTATGAAATCATCAACACTTAAAGCAGCTGCTATTGGTCTATTCGCAAGTGCATTTATTATGGGTTGTGAAGACAATCATGCAGAAGAAGCGGGTGAACGCATTGACGAAGCAGTAACAGATGTGCAAAACAAAGTAGAAGACACCTGTGAAGAAGTAAAAGAAGGCGTTAATGCCGAAGAAACAAATTGCTAATGTTATTTATTTAGCTAAAAAACGACCTACGGGTCGTTTTTTTATGCCTAAAATATAAATAGTTTTTAGTCATTTCCCCTTTTAAGCTGCGCATTAGGCTAAAATAGTAAAAAATAGCTTTTAAGTGTAAACACATGGTATTTACAACAACTTATAAACTCGATAAACCTTACTTTTATGAATGCTTCGACCAGTCGTTGCCTTATAGCAAGCGTGCACAACCTAAATACTTTTTATTAGCGCTGCTTGTGGCATTGGGGCTATTTGGCATTTATGGTTTAGGCGATCATTACCTTGGTACATTTTTGCTTATGTTAGCTTTACTTGAGTGTATTGCCTTTTACTATCGCCGCCCTTGGTGGGTAACAAGGCAAATGCTTAGCAGAGCATCAGGCTCTGAAGTTACCCTTACCTTTGACGAGGATGGGATAAAATCGACCAATCATTACAAAAACTATCAGTTAGCTTGGCACGACATTAATGAAGTAATTACTACAGATTGCGGGCTATTGCTAAAAAGTAAAAGCGGTATGCAATACATCTCTAAGGCAATACTCAACGATGAAACGATAGATTTTATAAACAAAAAAGCCACTCAGTGAGTGGCTTTTATAAATGTCGTAGTTATTAACTAGCACATTTTATACTATGTTGATTAAGCATTGCCCGGATTAGGGTTAGACTTTTCAGCTTGTATGCGCATGTAAATTTCTTCACGATGAACTGATACGTCTTTAGGTGCGTTAACACCGATACGAACTTGATTTCCTTTAACACCTAGAACAGTAACGGTTACTTCGTCACCAATCATAAGGGTCTCGCCTACTCTACGAGTTAGTATTAGCATTCTCTTGCTCCCATGTTCCAATAAAATTATAAGATTCCGCACACACATTTTAATTAAAATTAGACTAAAAAGTAAGTAAAAACTCGCAATCTATTCATTTTCTGTTAAAAATGTCTTATGTAATGCACGAACAGCCAGCTCAAGGTATTTTTCATCTATTAAAACTGAAATTTTTATCTCTGAGGTTGAAACAAACATCACATCAATGTTCTCTTGTGCTAACGAATCAAAAAATAAACTCGCTACCCCAGAATGAGATTTCATCCCCATACCTACAGCTGACACTTTCGCCACATTAGTTAATCCGTCAATTGCCTGTGCGTCAAATTGCTGTTGCTCAGCCGTTAACAAATCAAGTGCGTTTAAGTAATCATTTAAATGCACAGTAAAAGCATAGTCGACTTTTTCAACTTTATGATTAATTTGATTAATCATATCTATTTCGATGCCATTATCAGAAAAAAGTTTCAAAACTTTTGCAAGATGTTTGGTGCCTTGTGGCATTCCATGCACCTTAATTAAGCACTCATCTCGATTAAATGCAATACCCGATACGACATTGCTTGTCACGTCGCTCTCCTCAAAACTAATTAACGTGCCTTCATCGGGTTTAAAGCTAGATAAAACCCGCAAAGGAACATTGTGTTTACCAGCAGATTCTACAGAGCGAATATGCAACACTTTAGCGCCTAAACTTGCCAGCTCAAGCATTTCAGCAAAGGTAACATGACTTAAACGTCGTGCGTTAGGTTCCACACGCGGGTCTGTAGTATATACGCCATCAACATCGGTATAGATCTGACACTCATCGGCTTTTATTGCACCAGCAATTTCAACCGCTGAGGTATCGGTGCCACCACGCCCAAGCGTGGTCACGTTACCCTCAATATCGCGCCCCTGAAATCCGGCAATAATAGCAATACGGTTATGTTCAAGTTCATGTTTTAAACGCGTAGCCGCGACCTCTTCCACCCGCGCTTTACCGAACATGTTATCGGTTAATATATTAACCTGATCGGCTAATAAACTTACTGCAGAATGGCCGCGTTTAATAATCGCCATCGCTAATAAAGCAATAGAGACTTGTTCACCGGTACTAAGTAATACATCGAGTTCACGACTACTCGGGCGAGAGTCGATTTTTTTGGCAAGATTAATTAAGCGATTGGTTTCTCCCGACATTGCCGAAAGCACTACCACCACTTGGTGGCCTTGCTGCTTAGTTTTAACAACAAGGTCGGCGACCGCTTCAATACGCTCTATTGAGCCTACCGAAGTGCCGCCAAATTTTTGAACTATAAGTGCCACTTAAGCTTAAGTACGCTCAGTTAACCAAGCTGTGACGCTATCAAGTGCTGCAGTTAAGTTTTGTGGCTCAGAACCACCCGCTTGCGCCATATCTGGACGACCGCCACCTTTACCACCCACTTGGCCTGCCATGTGGTTAACTAACTCACCCGCTTTTACTTTGCCAGTTAAGTCTTTAGTTACACCCGCAATTAAGCTGACTTTGTCACCGCTGGCAACACCTAAGGCAATAACGCCTGAGCCAATCTTATTTTTAAGATCATCAACCATGCCACGAAGCGCTTTTGATTCAGTCCCTTCAACGTTGGCAACTAACAACTTAACCCCGTTAATTTCAACTACTGAATCAAGTAACGATGCACCTGCCGCACTGGCTAGTTTATCGTTAAGCTGGGCAACTTGCTTTTCAAGTCCTTTCGACTTTTCAAGCAAGGCTGTTACTTTTTCAAGTACTGACGCACTGTCACCTTTTACCAGCGCTGCCACATCAGCTAATTGCTGCTCTTGCTCGCTGACATAAGCGATTGCCTCTGCACCCGTTACCGCTTCAATACGACGAACACCGGCTGCAATACCGCTTTCAGATACAATTTTGAATAAACCAATGTCACCTGCGCGCTCTACGTGTGTACCACCACAAAGCTCAATTGAGTAATCACCTATGGTTACTACACGTACTTCGTCATCGTACTTTTCGCCAAACAATGCCATAGCACCTTTTGCTTTAGCATCATCAATTGCCATTAGCTCAGTATTAAGTGCAAAGTTACGACGAATTTCGTCATTTACTACACGTTCAATTTCGCGCAGTTCTTGTTTGGTCACCGCTTCAAAATGTGAGAAGTCAAAACGCAGACGATCTGGCTGCACAAGTGAGCCTTTTTGCGATACGTGCTCACCTAAAAGCTGACGCAATGCTTCATGTAAAATGTGCGTAGCTGTGTGATTTTTCTTAATGCTTTCACGACGCGCATCGTCAATTGTCGCATCCACTTTATCGTTAACGCCAATACGCCCTTGTACTGTTCCATGATGAGCAAAAGCATTACCCAATTTAGTGGTATTGGTTACATTAAACTCACCACCGGCAACAGTAATTGTTCCGCTATCACCAATTTGGCCGCCTGATTCAGCGTAAAACGGAGTACGGTCTAAAACAATAATACCTTGCTGACCATCTTCTAATAACGATACAGATTCGCCAGCGGCAAAAATTTCTACCACAGTGCCACGGTAATGATTGCTATCATAGCCTTTAAAATCAGTGTGCTTATCTGATTTTAATTGCTCATTATAATCTGCACCAAATTTGCCCGCTTGCTGTGCTGTTTTACGTTGTACTGCCATGCATGCTTCAAAACCTTGATGGTCTATCGTCATCTGGCGTTCACGCGCTACATCAGCCGTTAAATCAGCAGGGAAACCATAGGTATCGTAAAGCTTAAATACTAAGTCACCTGGGATCACATCCCCGGTTAAATCACTTAAGCTTTCTTCTAAAATAGCTAAACCACGTTCGAGCGTTTTACCAAACTGCTCTTCTTCGATACGCAGTACTTTTTCAATAATTTCTTGTTGCTTAGCAAGCTCTGGATAGGCCTGACCCATTTGCTCAATAAGCGCTGCTACTAACTTGTAGAAGAACGCGCCTTTAGCACCCAATTTATTACCATGGCGTACTGCACGACGAATAATACGACGTAACACATAACCACGGCCTTCGTTTGATGGCATAACCCCGTCTGAAATTAAAAACGCACACGAACGAATATGATCCGCCACCACACGAAGCGACTTATCATCCATGTTTTGTGCATTAGTAACGCTTGCAGCAGCGGCAATTAAGCCTTGGAATAAATCGATTTCGTAGTTTGAGTGCACACCTTGTAAAATAGCTGAAATACGCTCAAGGCCCATACCAGTATCAACAGATTGCTTAGGAAGTGGCTCCATAGTCCCGTCGCTTTGACGGTTGTATTGCATAAATACTAAGTTCCAAATTTCAATGAAACGATCGCCATCTTCTTCAGGTGTGCCCGGAGGGCCGCCCCAAATGTGCTCACCGTGATCATAAAATATTTCAGAACATGGACCACAAGGACCGGTATCACCCATAGACCAAAAGTTATCGCTAGTTGCAATGCGAATAATACGATCTTCAGCTAACCCAATATCGTTAGCCCAGTAGCCAAAGGCTTCTTCGTCATCATGGTAAATGGTCACTAACAGCTTTTCTTTTGGTAGTTTTACAACTTCAGTAAGAAACTCCCACGCAAATTTAATTGCATCTTGCTTAAAGTAATCACCAAAGCTGAAGTTACCTAGCATTTCAAAAAAGGTATGATGACGTGCTGTGTAACCAACATTTTCTAAATCGTTGTGTTTACCACCAGCACGCACACAACGCTGAGAGCTAGTTGCGCGTGTATAAGGGCGGCTTTCGGCGCCTAAAAATACATCTTTAAATTGCACCATACCGGCATTATTAAATAACAACGTGGCATCGTTACCCGGTATAAGCGAACTAGAAGGAACAACTTGATGTTGTTTGCTGGCAAAAAAGTCTAAAAACTGTTGCCTAATTTGTGCGGTAGTCATGTGCTGCATGTGAAAGTCTCACCTGTATTTACTGTGCTTGCATTGCAAAATTTATTTGATCATAGCTAAAACCTCGATACATTAAGTAGCGCACGCGCTTAGCTTTTTCTTTGTACTCGAGGTCTGCCGGTGTCGTTGAATATTTTTTGTTGTACGCTTCCTGCGCGAGCTCAAACCAATCTATTTCCAGCTCATCAACCACTGTTTCAAGCAGTGCTCTATCAATCCCTTTACTCATGGCCTCACTTTGAATTCGCTTTAAGCCATGGCATTTAAATATGTGTTTTCTGACAAACCCTTCACAGTAACGCTGCTCGTTAATAAAATTGTGCTTTTCACACCAATCAAGCAGGTTTTCTATGAACTCGTCGGTTGCTTCTCTTTGCTGTAACTTTTGGGTTAACTCACGGCGCGAATACTCTTGCCGACCAAGCAACCAAAGCACATAGTTTTTTAACTTTTGTTTTAACGTATCATCCATTAAGCGTCAAAGCGTCCGCTTTGCTCGCTACTTAAAGGCTTAATGTTACTGTCATCACTTGGTGGCACAACGGGCATAAAAATAGCCTGATAAGATACAAAGAAACTAATGTAGCAAATTGGCATTAAAATCAACAGCGGTAGTAGCGATAAGAACATCGACAACACCATTAATAATGCGCAAATAATACCATAAACACTCAATGGTAAAATATTATAATAAAACACCATAAACGAACTTTTTAAGGCATTTAAAATACGTTGCTCTTTATTAAAGTAAACCAGCGGTACTGCATAGGCAAACGAAGTAAAGTAAATAGAGAGCGCAATTAAAAACAATGCCACGTTAGCAAGCGAAATACTCTCAAGCATTTGGCTAACGGCGGTGTTTGGATCTAGGCCAGGCTGTGTTATAACCGCCATTGCATCAGCAAATAACCCATTGGCGAGCAAGGCAATTAAAATACCGGCACCCATTTGATACAGCGCTAAGCGAAATAAGCCTAACCGATTTCCTTTGGCTGAAAAGGGCTTCAAAATGTCGGCTAACATAATTTTTCCGCCCTGCTGCTTGGTAAGCACGGCTTGATAAAAACCAGCGGTTAAAAATGGTGTAGCCAATGCTGCAGCTATTTGTAATACCGGTAAAAATAACGACAACAAGCCAACAATGCCAATAAACAAATGCATAAAAATAAAAGTTAATGGCTGAGTTTTAAAAATTAGCCAACCCGCTTTAAACCATTTTAATGCCGCATCAGCTTTAAAAATTCGTAATTGTGTAGACATACTTGCTCTTAATTAAAACAAAACACGCCGAGTATAACTCGGCGCTGGTTGGTATTACATAGGTGGCGGCGATAAATGCCGTTAATATTAGGGTCTGTTGCCCTTTACGGATTAAAATTTGTTCAAACTAGGGGCGATTTAATCGCGGCGCGAGGTTTGTAACCTAGTGGGCTAAGTAAAAACCGAGCAAAGCTTCCGCGTCCTGCTCACGCCCCTTACCTACATCCATGTAGGCAACAAAGAGTAAATCGCCCCTAGGCAGAACCCTTCGGGCAACGCCTGTTTGGCATTGATGCTGCGTTATCGCCTATTTATGGGGAATAACACCACATAGGCTCTGCCTTGCCTAAATACCAAACAGACTGCTGCAAATTCAACCTTGAAAGGTCAACAGACCCTAAGGTTTTTTAATTTTCTTAATATCTAGCATGTGAGAGCCATGCTTAATCTTTGTCTCTAAATACGCTTTATTACCTGAAAGCCCAGCTTTAATGTGAGCATGAGTACCCACAACAGAGTCGACCTCTATACCTGCATCTTTTAATGCATTGAGCTTTTTAGGGTTATTAGTCATTAATTTAACGTGCTTTAAATTAAGCGCATTGAGCATTAACACTGCATCTGAAAAGTCACGTAAGTCATCAGCAAAACCTAAATGGTTATTAGCTTCGTAAGTATTCATACCTTGTGATTGCAGTA
This sequence comes from Pseudoalteromonas sp. DL-6, assembly GCF_004328665.1. Taxonomy (NCBI): domain Bacteria; kingdom Pseudomonadati; phylum Pseudomonadota; class Gammaproteobacteria; order Alteromonadales; family Pseudoalteromonadaceae; genus Pseudoalteromonas; species Pseudoalteromonas sp. DL-6. The sequence continues at coordinate 644,291 of NZ_CP019770.1, read as the reverse complement.
CATACGCATCAATTTTATTATATAAACCAATACCACGCCCTTCTTGGCGTAAATAAAGTAAAATACCGCCCTGCTCATGCATCATTTCAATACACTCGTTTAACTGCTCACCACAGTCACAACGTGACGAGTGAAATACATCGCCAGTTAAACATTCAGAATGCATACGAATAAGCGGAACACCTTGCTCGGTATCGGCGTTATTAAATACTAAAGCAACATGCTCTTGGCCATCTTTTAAGCCACTAAAGGAGATAATTTCTGCTGGAATATCACTATTTTTGCCAACATTAAGCTGGACTCTTGCTCTTACTTGCGCCACGACCAATCCAAATATTAAAAAACTACGACACGATAAAGTGATAATATCACAAAAGTTCAAAATTGGATCGTAGTACATCTTATGTAATGACAAATATATGGCGACGACTGCGGCTATTTTCAATATTCAAACATAAATATATTGGCAATGGATATTTACCTTGGTTTACCTAAAATGATGACATACACATAAGGATTTGCTAATTTACCACCGACAAATAATAGGGATCATTATGAAACTAAATAAACTTGCATTACTGATGGGCTTAGGTTTATCTGTATTAAGCACCACGCCATTTGCCGAACAAGCAAATAACGCTCAAGCCGTTTTCAACGACGCGTATCAAAATTACTTAAATGCGGTTAAAACCAAAGAAAATGTGCAACAAGCCGCGGAGCAGGCTTACACATTAGGTAAAGCTGTTTACGGTGAAAATGCTGATAACACCGCAAACTTAGCGATTAACTATGCAAAATCAATTAATCGATACGGTAAACAGTGGATTGAAAAGCGTTTTTCACTTTACCAACAAGCCTACACTATTTCAGTTAACAACCATGGTAAACAATCATTAGAAACCGTTGATGCTTTAGTTGGCATGGCTAATTTTGCGCCCTCAGCTCAAAAAGCGGACTATTATTTAGAGCAAGTCATTGCAATAGCAAACACAGAAAATAAACCTAAATTTTTGGCCGATATGAAATTAGAAGCGGCAACCATATTAGCCAATAAATTCAGCTACGAAAAATACCGTGAAGCTAAAAACTACTTAGAAGAAGCCGATGAGTATTATCAAGCTAACTTACCTAAAAACTCGGTTGAACAAATAAAAGCTGACTTTTTAATGGCGTCATTTGCGGAAGGTCGAAAAAGATACGACCAAGCAATTGAACGGCTTAATCGCGTAGTAAAGGTATTTGATGAAAGCTTAAACTACGATCACAACGCCGAGCTAACCGCACACTCAAGATTGATTGGCTTGTATGAAAAACAAGGCAAAAGTGATGAAGCCACGAAGCACTGTATCGCGATAGCTAAAATGGTGCCGTGGAAAGAAAGCCAAGAGCAAACGCCGCTATACCGCGTTAACCCTAAATACCCTAAAAACAAGGCGCGATTTAGTAAGGATGGCAGCGTAGTTATGGAGTTTGAAGTAAATGAGTCTGGCTTTGTAAAAAATCCACGCGTACTTAGTTCAGAAGGCGGCCTTGCTTTTGAAAAATCGGCAGTAGAAGCATTAGCGCAATGGCGTTATGCACCTAAGTTTGAACATGGAAAAGCGGTTGCAGCAACCTCCAAAGTACAGCTCGATTTTAAAGTAAACCGTTAATAACATACCAAAGGCGCTTCAAGCGCCTTCTAATTTATCACTATAGCTATTTTAACTTAGCTAAAATGTTATCGCTTGCGGCTTCAATTAAATCAAGTACCTTTTCAAAGCCGTCATCGCCACCATAATAAGGGTCCGGAATAGCACTTTGTGTTTGCTCGCCATACTCTAAAAACAACGCAAGCTTATACTGCAAATGTTCAGGGCAGCGTGCGGTTAGATCCGTCAGGTTTTGTGTATCGGCTGCTAAAATTAAATCAAACTCGCTAAAATCACTACTGCGCACCTTGCGCGAAAAAATACCTTTAAAACTATAACCACGTTTTTCGCCAGCTTGCATAGAGCGTCTATCTGGCGGGTTACCTTCGTGGTGCCCAATAGTCCCAGCCGAGTCCACTAGCAGATCAATGCCTAACTTTTTAGCACGCGCTTTTAATACAGCCTCAGCCGTCGGTGAACGACATATATTTCCCAAACACACTATCAGTACTTTTTTCACTTATAGCTCCTAAGCTTTTGCAAAAAATCAGTAATAAACGTTATTTTAATGAGGCTAATATTTTTTGTTCGCCCTCAAGCATGCTCTGCATAGCGGTGTCCTGTTTTACACGGCTATGCAATGCTGCAAGATTAGGCCAGCGCGACTCATCAAGTTGCTCACCACCATGCTCCATATTCATTAACTGGCAGCTCACTGCAATGTCGGCAAGGGTTAAGCTCTCGCCAACAAAAAACTCGTTACTACCTAAATAACCTTCTAAATAATCAAATAAAGGCGGTAGTTTTTCATTTAATGCACTTTGTACCAATGCTTCATCGGTTTGCTTTTTCATTGTAGGGGCAATAATACGTTGCTGAAACACCATAAATGTTGCAAAAGGAGCCAGCTCGTAATCAGCGTATTTTTCTAACCAGCGAACGGCTGCACGTTGCTCTGCAGTATTGCCAAGTAAAGGCGGTAAATTGGGGTGTTTTTCATCAAGGTATTGGCAAATAACGCTAGAATCCGCCAAGCTTAACTCGCCGTCTTTTAGCGCCGGAATTCGCCCTAGTGGGTTCAGTTCTAAAAACCAGTCAGGTTGATTAAACGGCGAGATTATTTCGAGTTTATAGTCGAGTTTTTTATGCGCTAAACACACACGTACTTTACGTACATAAGGAGAAAGCGGGACACCATACAGAATTATGCTCATTATTATTCCTTATAAAAATTAAAATCACCCTAAAACTGCTTTAAAATTGCATCATTGTAGTCATCAGCATTCAAGGTTAAGTTGAACTTGGCCGCCACACTATCTAACTCGGCTTGTTTAATCGCTAAATCATCCATAGTGATGGTGTTATCGTCAAGCTGCCATAATAATCGTGAACCTGCATAACTATAGTGAATCGCCAATAGTGCATCTGGGTTACCTTCACGCCCAGCAGCTTTTAGCTTAGCCATTTTACGAGTGATTTTATTAAGCGCTTGTTTAAGCTCCCACACATACACCACCTCGGTCATAAAAGGATGTGTGCGGTATTTATTTAACAACCAGCCAATACCAATACTAGTAACAATAACGCCTAATAAGTTCCAATGAAAATGACTGCCACTTTCATCGGGAAATAATGCAATAAGCGTTTGTGAAATAGCTAAACTACCAATCGCTAAGCTTGCGGCACAACCGACTATAACGCGGTTTAAATGTTTACGATAACGTGCTTTATTTATTTGAATAAGTTGCATAGTTGCCTAAAAGTAAAAAACTAAAAAATACACAGCCCCATTGTAGCTAAACCCACCATAGAGTTTCGACTCTTTTTAATAAAATACCCGTAGTTTTTGATTTAGCACCTGTTTTATACTGCTTACAACATAAAACCAACCAACGATTTTATTTGCACCCACTTATTAGGCATAGGATAGTAGCAACAAATACGACTCAGCATAGGAACATCATGATAAAAACACTGATTGCCTCAAGCTTAATATTTTCTTCTTTTAGTACTTTAGCCAATTTAAACACACCGTTAACACCCGAAGAATTACGAATTGAAAAAGCCAGCCAAGCAATGCCGAGCGTGCTAAACGCTTTTGCCAGCGAAGTTAATCAATTTGAGCAGCAATTCAAATCACTTTCAAGCTATGCACAAGCCGTAGATGTCGTTAATGATTACTCAAAACGATTGTGGTTTAGTGCAAAAAAACGCATCGCTAAAACGCAAAACTTAGATGATCGTGCACTTTACTGGGCTCGCTTACAATCAAGTAAAATAATTCGCACCACAAAGCCTGCATTTTCGCTGAGCGCCGCGCAGCAAACAGTGTTATTAACGCTATTAGAAAACGGAAGCCGGGGCCGCACTGATCTGAGCTACTCAAAAAACACCACAAAAAAAATATTACTAACCGGGTTTGACCCTTTTTTACTTGATAGAAATATAAACCAAAGTAACCCATCGGGCGTGGCTGCACTGCTTCTTGATGGCCAAGTCATTAACTATAAAGGCATTAGTGCTGAAATAAACACCGTGATGGTGCCAGTGCGATATGAAGACTTTGATCAAGGTATTATAGAATCCTTACTTGCCCCTTATTACGCACTTAATAATGTAGATATGGTAGTTACCGTTAGTATGGGTAGTAAAGACTTTGACCTTGAGCGCTTTCCAGGTAAGCGCCGCAGTGTAACAGCGCCCGACAACGCCAATATAGTGTATGGTGGTACCAAAACAGCGCCGCTCATTCCAAGCTTGAACGACCGCCCATTACCAGGTACTGAGTTTGTAGAATTTAGCTTACCCGTTAGCGCTATGTTAAGCGCAAAAGGCCCTTTTCCTATTAATGATAACCATCATGTTATTACCCTAAAAAAAGACTTTGAGCCTAATAGTTTCGATGAATTAAAAGACGCTATTGCAGTGCGAGGCGGTGGCGGTGGTTATTTGTCTAACGAAATTTCGTATCGCAGTATTCGCCTGCGAAATCAACTAAATTCAGATATTCCGACTGGGCATATTCACACCCCACGAATTGCTCAGTTTGAACCCGAAACTGAAGCTAAAATAGTAAAGCAAATTCAAACTATGCTAGAGCGCAGTTTAGTCGTGCTCTAACATCGTTTGCTTTTTCAACGTTAGAACGACTATTAACTAATAAACGTAGGAGCACTTAAATGCTTCTACGTTTTTTTGCTTTAAACCGCTAAAAAAGCATGCTGAAATTACATTAAAATTAAAAGCGCTCTGAATCAATCTCGGCTATTTTATAATAAAAACTCATTACTTTAATTATTAACTAGATCTTCACAAATTGTGTTCTATGCTCATTTGAGGTACAAACCTTATTACAGGGACATAGTAATGCTCACAATTAATCACTTTTTTAATTCTTTAAATTTAACAAAAAAACTTATTTCCGCCTTTTTAATTGTTGCTCTAGTGCCAATAGCAATAATTATCACGGTCACTATCAATACAGCGTCAAACTCGATGACTGAACAGGTTTATTCCCGTTTAGATGCGGTGAGTGAAGTAAAACAAAGCGCTGTTGAACGCTACTTTAACAATATTGAAAATAAGCTAAATGCGCTGCAAGCAAACCCAGAAATGGCTACTATTGCGACAAAGTTTATAGAAGGATTTAATGATATATCCCCTTCAGCTTCATCAGCGTCTCTAAATCGCTTTTATAAAGAGTCTTTTACCCCAAAATTTAAACAGCTAAACCCAACAGACACTGTCTCTTCATCCCTATTAGAGCAAATGAATCCAAAAAGTATTGAGCTGCAATCTCGTTATCTAGCTAATAACCCAAATCCAATTGGTGAAAAACAAAAACTAACCGCTACTGGGCAATCAGATAGTTACGAGCAAGCGCACCGTAAATACCATCGTTATTTACGCGATATGACCAATATAAATGAGTTCTACGATATTTTCATTATCGATCCAACAAATGGCAATATTGTTTACTCCGTTTATAAAGAGGTAGACTTTGCAACATCGCTACAAACAGGGCCCTATGCTAAAAGTAATTTAGCGAGTTTATTTCAACAATTAAAAAACAGCAACGATCCTCAAGAAATTGCATTTGCAGATTATAAACAGTACTCCCCTTCATATAATGCCCCTGCTAGCTTTATAGGTAAGCCTATTGTTGTTGATGGTAAAACGGTTGCTATTTTAGCCGCCCAATTATCGATTGAAGATGTCAATTCAATCATGAAAGAACGTGGCGGGTTGGGCGAAAGCGGAGAAACCTACCTTGTAGGTCCTGAGGGGTTAATGCGCTCTGACTCTTATATCGACCCGAAAAATCATTCTGTAGAAAGCTCATTTAGAAACCCAAATAAAGGCACAGTGAATACCTTATCTGTAATCAAAGCACTAAAAAATGAAAAAGGGCAGCATGTGATAAATGATTATAACAATGAGATGGTGCTGTCTGCATTTGCACCTGTAAATGTCTTTAATGTTCGCTGGGCATTAATAGCAGAAATGGACGAACAAGAAGCTTTTGAGTCGATAACCACACTTTCTCAACAACTCATTATTATACTTTTCATCACTATTTTCATTGTTACTATTGCCGCATATTGGTTTGCGAGAACACTAACAAAACCAATACATGCACTGGCTGATACGATGAAAAAAGTGGAACAACAAGGAGACTTTTCATTACGAGCAACTGTCTATTCAAGCGATGAAATAGGCGTTAGTACTCAAGCATTTAACACTCTTCTTGATGCTCTGCAGTTATCTATTAGTGAAACAAACCGTGTTATGAATCAAATGGCTGAGGGAAAATTCGATCAACGTATTGAAGCGCCATGTCGAGGGGAATTAGATACGTTAAAACAAGCAACCAACGATTGCGCAAGTTCACTAAATGGTGCGATAAACGAGTTAAATAACATTGCGATTGCTATGGCTGATGGTCAATTTGATATTCAAATTAATGCCTCAATGTCAGGCGAGTTAGGCACCTTAAAAAGTAATATTAACCAATCGCTTTCTTCAATAAATAACACAATGAATAGTATCGTCGATATTATGGCTAACGTAGAGCAAGGTAATTTTAAAGAACAAATCACCTATCCAGCGAAAGGAAAACTTGCGCAACTAAAAGACAGCGTGAATAACTCAGTTAGTAGTTTAAGTATTGCTATAGATGGTATTAGTGACGTTATGAGTGCATTACGACAGGGCCAGTTTTCAGCACAATTAGATGCCCCCTTAGCTGGCCAGCTTGATATATTAAAACAAGATATTAATTCCAGTATGGCTAATCTAAATAATGTAATGAATGAAATAGGTGAAGTCATGACCTTTGTTAGTAAAGGTGACTTTAAAAAAATGATAAAAGGTGAAGCCAGCGGTCAACTTGAGCAGTTAAAAAGTAACATCAATACATCAATCACTGCTATTGATAATGCTTTAACTGAGATTTCATCAGTTATGCTAGCAATTAGTCAGGGGCGTTTTGATCATACTATTTCATCGACTATGACAGGCCAACTAAATAGTTTAAAAACAGATATAAACCATTCGGTAACTAACCTCGAGCGCGTCATAAACGACCTCAATCAAGTAATGGCCGCGATGGCAAACGGCGATTTTTCTCATCAATTAAAACAGCCATTACAAGGCCAGTTGGAAGATTTAAAAAATAATGTAAATGAGTCTACCTCATTAGTTTCATTGGCTATAAATGAAGTCAGTAGCGTTTTATCAAACTTAGCTAAAGGTGACCTTACCAAAAATATAGAGGGACAATATCAAGGCGTATTCGATACCCTTAAAAGCGACACCAACGCGACTATCGAGAAATTAATCAATGTCATTCAAGAGATTCAAGTATCGGCTAGTCAGGTTATGCAAAATGCAGGTGAAATAGCTTCAAGTAATACTGAAATAAGTAAGCGCACAGAGGAGCAAGCTGCCAATCTTGAAGAGGCAAGCTCAAGTACTGAGCAAATGCTAGATGAGTTAACTAAAGTATCTGAACAATCAAAAAGTGCAGTGGCATTGGCAAGCAATGCAGAGCAAATTGCTGAAGAAGGAAATCGCTTATCAATACAAACCGTTAGCGCGATTGATGAAGTGAATGAAGCCAGTAAAGACATTAACGAAATACTTACGGTTATTGACAATCTCGCTTTTCAAACAAACTTGCTATCACTTAATGCCGCCGTGGAAGCTGCTAGAGCTGGCGATCATGGAAGAGGCTTTGCCGTAGTCGCTAATGAAGTAGGTGATTTAGCTGGGCGCAGTGCTAAATCGGCAAAGCAAATAAAAAGCATTATTGTAAATAGTAATCAAAAAATAGCGCTTGGGACTGAGTTAGCAGACACCTCAGGGAAAAAATTAAAACACATAATGCAAGCTGTTAGCGATGTTAATAAAAATATAATACATATAGCGCATTCTACCTCCGCACAAGAGCAAGCGATTAAAGAGGTTAACCTTGTTGTACAACGTTTAACCGGTCTAACCCAGGCAAACTCGGCTATTACAGAAGAAACAATGGCGGCAGCACGTCAAATGGCAGAACAAGCTACCGAGATGAGAGTGCAACTCAATTACTTTAATCTGAAAAAAGAGCAATAATAACCCGTCGCATTACACGTTATTTTGCTCACACGGTGCCTTTATTTTAACTTTAGTAATTCGATGAGCCATTATTATTAAAAACTTAAAATAATAAGGGCCCATCATAAAGTTACGTCACTTTACCCGCTAAATTAAAACGTGGCTGGGTATATAGCTGGGTTTTAACCACCTCAGCTAAAATAGTTACTGCTTGCCAAATATCTTCAAACGAGGTGTAAAGAGGTGTAAAACCAAAGCGTAAAATATTAGGCGCACGAAAATCTGCAATCACCCCTTTTTCAATTAACGCTTGGCATATAGCAAATGCGTAGGTATGTGAAAACGCTAATTGGCTGCCTCTTTGGCTCGAATTCTCAGTAGAACATAAATGCAAATCACGTAAGCATGAATGTGTTTGTACTAATTTAATAAATACGTCGGCAAGTGCAATCGACTTTTCTCTTATTTTTGAAATATCAACATCTTGCCATACATCAAGCGCAGCATCTAAAGCACTCATAGCAATCACACTGGGTGTGCCACATAAATACTGATTTATATTGTTAGCACGTTGATATTTTGCATCAAAAGCAAATGGTTTGGCATGACCCATCCAGCCTGATAAGGGTTGTTTTACAGCAGCTTGGTGGCGTTTTGCTACATATAAAAACGCAGGCGAACCAGGGCCGCCATTTAAGTATTTATAGCCACAACCAACAGCAAAATCAGCATTACAGTCATCAAGTTCAACCGGTATAGCACCTGCACTATGGGCTAAATCCCATATCACCAAAATGCCTTTTTCATGAGCTAGCTGGGTGATTTTTTGCATATCCAACAATTTACCGGTCCTAAAGTTCACTTGTGTTAACAGTAATACTGCCACTGAATCATTTAGGCTTTGTTCAATATTTTGCTCTGCGACGAGTTTTAGCTGACATAAATCGGGGCCTAATAATTCACTTAACCCTTGTACCATGTATAAGTCAGTAGGAAAGTTATCCTCGGTAGATAACACCATGTTACGCTCAGAGTTTAACGATAGCGCACTACTTAATAGTTTAAATAAATTAACCGAAATAGAATCACAACAAATAACTTGGCCTTTGTCGGCGCCAATAATAGGCGCTATTTTCTCCCCTACCTGAGTAGGTAAATCAATCCATTGGTGATCATTCCAACTTCTAATTAGGTGACTACCCCATTGCTGGCTTACCACCTCTGCTACGCGGGACTTTACTGCTTTAGGCAAAGCACCTAATGAATTACCATCGAGATAAATAGTGTCTGCGGGTAAATCAAATTCGTCACGCTTGTGAGCCAGCGTATCCGCTTTATCAAGCGCTATAATCTCATTAAAATTCATTGTTACATCTCATTCAAATTTTGTATTAGTGTATTAAATGCAGCTGATCCCGGATGGATCCAATCAAAATGCCCCACGCCTTCTAACATAACAACTGGACGTTTAAGCTGTGCTAAATTAAAAGCAGGCACGATGGCATCTTGGTCACCTTGTAAAATAATGCTTTGCGGATGAAGCGATTGCTCACTCGGGTTAGCTTGCGTGTATGCCTTAGGTTTATCGGTTGGCATACCTTGCATAAAATCTTGAGTCACTTTTTGACAACTATTATCACCACGCGCATACGCTTTTATATCAGTAATAGGGGCCAAGCCAATAACCCCTTTAAGCTGGCTTATTTCACCACCAGCAAGCAATGCTAAATGCCCACCTGCCGAATGCCCTACCGCAACTGATCCCGCTAATTTAAACTCGCCATTATTGTAAGTACTTGCCGCTAAAATACCGGCTTTAACATCATTAAACGTTGCAGGCCAGCCACCACCGCTTGCACCGCTTCTTCTATACTCTAAAGACCATACATTAAAGCCAGCTTGTGCAAGCCCCGTACTTAACGCATACGTGTGTTTAATATCGTACTCACTCAACCAACAACCACCATGGAGTAAAATAACTAATGGCGTTTGCACCAGTGTTTGCTTTGCACGCCAAAGTAATGCGTACTGTGACTCATCACTGCCGTAGGCTACTTTTTCATCAGCTGAGTTAAACCCAAGCGAAGCCACACTTGCGTATGCAACATTATTATCTACATCAGGAAATTTAACTTGCTGCGCGGTGGCGTTGACCAAAAAAGGCCATACAGAAAAAAATAAAACTACTAAGTTTTTCAAAATAAAGTACTTCCTTTTATAACCTTAAAAGCGATATAACTGAAAACGCTGGCAGTCGTTTATAAATGTTCTATACGACTTACCAGCGCTATTACGTCATTATTAATAAAATAAATCGAATGATTTATTGTTGTTTAAAAACCGTGCCTTCTTTCATAACAAAATCAACATCCAATAAAGCACTTATATCACTTAATGGGCTGGTGTCTAAGGCAATAATATCAGCAAACTTACCAGCTTCTATAGTGCCTAAGCTATGATTCATATCAATTAAATCAGCCGCGTTAACCGTTGCCGACTTTAAGATATCAGCAGGAGTCATACCCGCTTGGTACATTAATACCGCTTCTTGTGCGTTAATGCCGTGCTTAGATACGCCACTGTCGGTACCAAATGCAATGTTAACCCCCGCCTTATAAGCCTTAGTAAAATTATTTAGCATATCGCCACCAACCTTGATTGCTTTGCTTTTAATGGCTTCAGACATAAAATCAGAGTTATTGGCTAAGTTAACCACCGTATCGCCAGCAAGTAACGTAGGCACAAGGTAAGCACCTGTCTCTTTAAATAGTTTAATACCTTCATCGTCGGTGTAACTACCGTGCTCTATACTATCAACGCCCGCACGTAATGCTGCGTTAATACCTTGGGCAGCATGGGCATGACTAGCTACTTTCCGCCCTAAACCATGTGCGGTATCAACAACTGCTTTGAGCTCATCGTCTTGCATTTGCTGACCTGTACCGGTAGTCGTATCCGAAAGCACCCCACCAGTAGATGCGACTTTAATTAAATCAGCCCCATACTTGATTGCGTAGCGAGTTTTTTTGCGGCACTCTAGTGCCCCATCACACACTGTGGGCGGTGTTTTCATCGTGAGTAAGTCTGGGCTCATACCATCAACATCTAAGTGCCCGCCGGTAATAGTAACGCCAGCACCAGCAATAATTCGAGGGCCACTTATCCATCCTTTGGCCACCCCATTTCTTAGTGCATACATTTGCTCACTTTGACTGCCTACATCACGCACTGTAGTAAAACCCGCCAGAAGGGTTTTGTTAGCAAAATGCACACTGCGCATTGCTACATCTGCATCAGACATTTCCACCAGCTCTTTTTTGTTATCTGGCCCAAGCTCACCTTGTAAATGCACATGCATATCCATGAGCCCAGGCATAACAAAGCGGGTCGATAAATCGATTAACTGAGCATTTTCACCAAAACGGTTGATAGGTAAAAAACCCGCTGATACCGAAACTATTTTGCCATTTTCTATTACTATAGTTTGTTTTTGTTGTGGTTTTTCTCCTGGAATAGCTAGCAACTCTCCAGCATGAATCACTTTAGTATCCGCATGTGCATTAGTAGCAACGATATTGACTGCGAAAAAAAACGAGGTAACCACACTCAATCGAAATATGCTCATTAAACTCTCCAATGAATCGTCATTCGTTAATAACAACGAAACAACGTTAAAATATTGTTATATCACTAATACCTTATCAGGAAAGTTATAAAAACAAACCACTATCATACTTTTATTACAAAAAAACGGCTAAAAGTCAGACTATTAAAACAAAAAAGCAGCACGCCTAATTGGTCGTGCTGCTTTTAAACATCGCAATTAAAAATAAACCTTACATCGTTTCCTGGGCCTAAAGTTAAACTTTAAAGAAGGCAATTTCTTTTTTAAGCGAACCAGACAAGTCAGTAAGTACTTTAGTTGCCGTGTCATTTTTATTCATCGATTCAATGGTTTCTTCAGACATTACCGCAACCTGCTCCATTGCAGCACTAAATTCAGTTACCACTTGAACTTGTTCGGATGCCGCGCTCGACACCTGCTTCACCAAGTTCAACGAGTCCATTGCTTGTTCCTCAATGTGTTTGAGTAAATCTGTTGCCTGCATAATTTTTGCTTTGCCGTTTTCAACCTGTGGCTGCGTTGTCTCCATAGCACTTACAGATGCTGCAGTTTGAGTTTGCACATCGTTAATCATAATCTCAATTTGTGAGGTAGCTTCACCGGTACGTTGCGCTAACTGGCGTACTTCGTCTGCAACAACGGCAAAACCGCGTCCCGACTCACCTGCTCTTGCAGCTTCTATTGCGGCATTAAGAGCCAGCAAATTAGTCTGCTCAGAAATACCACTGATCACACTCGCAATGCCGCCTATTTGTTTTGTATTTTCAGCTAATAACCTTATTTGCTCTACCGTTTCATCAACGGTGGTCGCTATGCGTTCCATTTCGGTAGCGGCGGCATTCACCACTTTACGACCTTCCATTGCATAGTTAGCGGTTTGCTCTGAATTAGTCTCTGTTTGTGCTGCAATATCAGCCACTTTATCAATGCTAGCGCTCATACTGCTTAATTGTGAGGCTGTTTGAGTAGTTAATTGAGCTTGTTGCTGCGCACCATTTAGTACCAAAGTAGAACCATCAGACACTTCTTCTACTTTGTCTTGTAGTTTGTTAGACGCATAAATAATATTCTTAGCGATACTGGTCAACTTTGTGCTCATGGTATCTAACGAATCAAGAATACTGCCTGTGTGAGGTGTTTTTAAACTCTTGGTTAAATCACCGTCTGCCAATACAGCTATAACTTGCTGTGCTTCATTAGGCTCACCGCCTAGGGTCGCTCTGAGGCTTTTATCAATAAGTATACCCACAGCAACAGAGAAACTGATCGCGATAGCGCTCAGTATCAGCATAAAGTTTTCAAATGTTCCGGCAACGTCTCTTGCTTGAGGTGTCGCTATTTGGTTTTGATCTTCCTGATAATCAATAAACTGATTGATAGTGTTAAGCCAATTAATAAAAGCAGGTCGAGCTTCATCAAGCACCTTTTCATCAACCGGCTGACCAGCCTTTTTCATTGCAATAATTGTCTCCACAATAGGCAACGTTTTTGCCTGAATAGCCTCAATACGGCGTAAAATATCACGCTCTTTTGCTGTAAATATCGTGTCGTTATTTAGCATTTGCCTCATCTGCGTTTCAGATTCAGCATAAAATCCTTCTAATCTTTTGATTTCCTTTTCATATTCTCTAACCCTTGCGTCATTATTTGCAATAGCTATATCTCTAATGGCAATAGCACGGTCATGCACACTGCCTCTAAAGTTAATAGCGTAGCGTTGCTTTACTGAGTTTACATCAGTGATTTTTGCTAGGGTTCTATCGATATAGTTCACACGATTAATACCTTGCGCAGTCAGAAGAACTAACAACGCTAGTACAATTCCAAAACCAATAGAGAGTCTTGCCCGAATGGACAATGACGAAAAGAAGTTCAACATAAATAGGCTCAATGAGAAGTGATAGGCAGTTATACGAATGTTACCAAAAAATAGCCTTCTTTATTATCAATAAAGCTTAAAATAATACAAAAGAACTATTTTTAATTGCAAAAAACGCAAACTATTAAAAAAAGCCAAACAATTGATTTAAAAAGTAACCACAAGCAAAAAGCAAATATCACTGTTCAATAACAATGATAGCAACGTAAGGTCAAAAACTTTTTAAACTCAAACCCAAAATGAAATTAGTTTTTTCATGCAACTAAACCTGATAGGTGTGCCTATACTTAATCCAGGTGTTGTAATACTTTTCATATACAGGGAGCTTATGGATATTAAAGACATAAATATTGTGCTGCTAGAAAAGTGCAATTTTCTTTTAATGGTATTTGATAATAACGATCAGCTTAGTTACCTTTCTTCTAGGTGGTCAGAGCTCAATATTGCAGCTAAAAACATACCAACCATTAAAAGCTTTTATGCCTGTTGTACAACTGAAAGTAAAACACTATTACAACAACAAATTAACGCTCTAAAATTGCAACATAATGAGTTAGACCAATTTGATATTAAACTGAAACTCGCCACCGACTATTTTATTAAACTTAACTGTTGCTTGCATAGCGTGCAGCAAAACCAGCGCCAATATACGGTTTTAATTTTTAACCAGCACTTTGCCCAAGTGTCGTCTGTTATTAGCAATAACGAATTACAAACCATCATAGAAAATGCCGGCGAAGTTTTAAAAGTGGGTTATTGGCAACTCGACTGTAACACAAGCCAATTATTTTGGACCGATGAAATTTACACCATTCATGGTGTTTCACCCAGTAACTATTCCCCTGAACTAGACACAGCAATAAATTTTTATCATGAAGACGATAAACCCAAAATAGCCCATGCGGTCGAGCAAGCTCTTGCGAGCGGGCAAGGGTGGAGCTGTATAAAGTTGCGTGTTGTAGATGACGATCTACAAGAGCGCATTGTTATATCAAGCGGCAATGTATCAAGAAATAAAAACGGTGCAATCACTAAGTTGTATGGCATTTTTCAAGATATATCGGGGAGTGAAAAAATCGCTCTAGAGCGGGACTTTTTAGTTACCGCACTCAAAGAAACTACGGTTGGGATGGTGATTGCCGATAAAGACAAGCGCGTTATTTGGGTAAATGGCTCATTTGAAAGAATAACAGGCTATACACTCAATCAAGTGGAAGGTAAAAAACTAGGTGCTATTTTACAAGGTGAAAAAACTGACGCCAACACAATAGAGCAACTTAAAATTCATCTTAAAAAAGGCATCCCTATTACCACCCGAATTTTAAACTATACACAAAGTGGGGACCCCTATTGGAATGAACTGGCCATATCCCCCATTTTTAGAGACGGCAAAGTGGCTTATTACTTTGCTGTACAAAACGACGTAACCAAAGAAATAAACATTGAGCATAAACTGATCGCGCTTAATACCAGTTTAGAGCAGCGTATTCAGGCGCGTACTCAAGAGCTCTCTTCACTTAATAAAGAGCTAGAAAAACAAGCCAATATAGACCCACTTACAGGCTGTTTAAATAGACGAACTTTATACAGAACGCTCAGCGATGAACTATTAAAAACGCAAAATAAAAACACCTATATTTCATTATTAATGCTCGACATAGACCATTTTAAAGCCATAAACGATAATTATGGTCACGAAGCTGGAGATTTAAGCTTAAAAGAGCTCACCAACACATTACGCTCCTTAACTAGAAAGCAAGATTTTGTATTTCGCCTAGGCGGTGAAGAGTTTTTAATTATTATGCCCAACACAAACAAAGCCGAAGCTAAGCAAGCCGCAGAGCGAATTAAAAACACGATTAATCAACACAAAGTTTTCTATCGCAATAAAAACATTAGCTTTACAGTAAGTATTGGGCTGCTTACTCATGATGGCTCTATCAGCTTACAAAACAGCTTAAAATACGTTGATGACTATTTATACGAGGCAAAAACTAAAGGTCGTAATAGAATTGTTGATTGAACAGTTTTAAATCAATTAGTAAAAACTTAACTAGTCATATAAGCTAACTACTTGAGCATGATAATTTAATTGAATTTTACGCTAGCTCGAGCATTATTATTTTTATTCAATTACTCATTGTTAAGTATATCAAAAACAAGGTTACATAATGATAAAAGCGTCAACACCTGAAGATGAACTATCACGGCTAAAAGATTTATATGAGTATGACGTTTTAGACACTGAAGCTGAAAAATCCTTTGACGATTTAACCCAACTTGCATCTGATATTTGTGATACGCCAATCTCACTAATAAGCCTCGTTGATCCCGACAGGCAATGGTTTAAATCAAAGCAAGGTCTTGATGCAGCCGAAACAGCACGAGATATTTCGTTTTGTTCTCACGCAATTTTAGAAAACCAAGTATTCGAAGTTCAAAATGCACTGACAGACACGCGCTTTCACGATAACCCTTTGGTTACAAACGACCCAAATATTCGCTTTTATGCAGGTGCACCTCTCATTACACCTAGAGGTAATGCTATAGGTACGTTATGTGTTATTAGCGATAAACCAAAAAAGCTTTCCAGCAAACAAATAAATGCACTCACTGTTTTGAGCAAAGAGGTCATTGCGCAATTAGAGCTTAGGCTTAATAATAAAAAGTTAGTGATGGCATTAAAAAAACAAAAAAAACACAATAAAGAGCTAGAAAAGTTAAAAGAAGAAGCAGATACGGCCAATAACACAAAGAGTAAATTTTTGGCAAATATGACTCATGAGCTGAGAACCCCATTGCATGGGATTTTAAATTTAGCTGAATTTGGTATGACCGAAACCACAACAGAGGAAAAAGACAGCACCTTAAAAAGTATTTTAAAGTCAGCACATTACTTATCAAATATTGTAAATGACATTTTAGACTTTTCTAAGATTGAGGCTGGCAAGTTAGAAATTGAACATATCCACTTCAACCTTAATGACGTTATTAGCGATGTAATAAAACCCCAGCTACAGCAAGCGTCTGTTAAAGGTATAAAGCTTATTACATCGGTAGATCCTAAAATAGCAGACAATTTAAAAGGCGATCCTCTTCGGATTTCGCAAATTTTAAATAACTTGTGCTCAAATGCGATTAAATTTACCAACTTTGGCCAAGTAGAGCTGAAGGTAAGTGTTAAAAGCACTACATTGCAAACACAAGTACTCACCTTTGAAGTTATTGATACAGGGCTTGGGATTAATGAGACTGTTCAAGAGCATTTATTTAAAGAATTTCACCAGGCAGATTCATCGACCTCAAGAAAATATGGAGGCACAGGTTTAGGCTTATCAATTTGCGCTCGTTTAAGTGAGTTAATGCAGGGGCAGCTTAGCTTTACCAGCAAAATAAATAATGGCTCCACGTTTACCTATGAGCAAAGCTTTGAGATTGCTTTGTTGCCATCAACCTCGAAGCAGAGCACTGATATAACAAACCTTCAAGGCAGTACTGTTTTAATTGCCGAAGATAACAAAATAAATCAGCTTATTATTGTTAAAATGCTCAAAGCCCATAATGCTAATTTAATTATTGCAGAGAACGGTAAAGAGTGTGTCCAATACTTTAAAGAGCACCCTGTAGACTTAATTTTCATGGATATACAAATGCCTGAAATGGATGGGATAAAAGCTACTCAGGCTATTAGATTGCTTCCTACAGGTAAAACCGTTCCAATTATAGCTATGACAGCAAATACCTTAAAACAAGACATTGAGCATTATTTAGATATTGGTATGGATGGCTACTTAACTAAACCGTTTGATAAAGCTAGGCTCAATAGCTTACTCAATGTTTATAACCCTAGAAACCTTAACCTAAAGAACTTAGCAGTAAAAATTAGCGATCCTAATATTTCTAGTAACAGGAAGCTAAACCAAATATGCAAAGAGTTAAAAGCACTCATTCCCGGTGCAAATCGAGTCAGCCTGTGGCTATTTAATAAAGAATACAGTGCATTAAATTGCCTAATTTGCCTTGATGAAAATAATGACGTGTCCAATGGCACTGTTTTAACTGCAGAAGACTCACCTGCTTATTTCAATTATATTTTAACCAACCAAGTACTCGACGCCTCGGATGCTAGAAACAACGACGTAACTAAGCAGTTCACTAGCTCTTACTTTGAGCCACTCGATATATACTCTTTACTTGATTACATTTATATACTTGATAACAAACCGTTAGGTGTTATTTGTTGTGAAAGTGTAGGCTCAAAGATCACTTGGAGCCATACTGATAAAGAGTCGTTAATCAAAGTCGCAGACGTTACTAACTTGTTTTTATCAAAGCAGATTGAATCCACATGACAAAATACACTCAGAAAAAAATTAATGACTAATAAATTAAGAGGTTTAATGAGGAGTGAAAACTCAAAAGCCTCGCACCTTATTAATTCACTCTCTATGTAGCTAAAACCTAGGTTAACGTTGTTAGCTTCCTACAAGCTTAGGTATAATGACCTATCTTGGCTGTGTTTATTAGCCTCTAAATTGGATCATCTCCTATGAAAAAACTATCTGCTGTGCAAGTAAAACAACAAGCACTCGTCCTCAATGTTGCTGATAAAATAGAAGCGCAAGGCCGGGCTGAAATCCCAGGCATGCTGCAATGCTGGTTTGATGTGGAATATCATTTATTTCCAGGCTCTTTACTGATGTGTTTTCAGTTTGAAAACCAACAAGCATTAACTGCTGCAGAGCCTGATTTATTAAAATGGCAAAAGCGTTTAAGCGCTGCCATGCTTAAAAAAGGCGTGATTTTAAAAGATATGCGTAAACATTTAGTGTTTACCTTAAAAGGGCCGAACGACTAAACCACTTATAGTGAAAGCGCACTCTACTTTGGTGTGCTTTCCACATTAAACTCATTAACGTGCTTAATTAGCTCTGGGAAAAACGCCAAAAAAAGCCCATCTAGCTCATTGTAATGGCGAGATATATCTTCAGCAGCGCCAGAAAAAGTATTAGTAAAGCGAATTCGTTTAGCAATATTATCAAGCGCCAGCCCCACTCCATCAACGCTTTCGTACTCTTTAAACCAATCGTTTTGCGTCATACTAGTTACCACACGTTGCATTCGTGTAGGCATTACCGGTATACGCTTATCCAAAAGCCCATAACTGGTGTGCTTAAAATCAATTAATGATTGGTTATTAAACTGCCGCCAATGCGCAATAAGAAAATGATCAAACACCACATCAACAGCCACGCCTGCAAAGCGCCTTCGCTTAGGTGAAAAAAGCTGTTTTGCTTCTTTAACTAAAGGATGTGCGTCTGTAAATTTATCCACTAAATAATGATTATCTAGCGCACTTTTAACGCTTTTAGGTATATGCGTTAACTGCCTTTGACCACCAAAATCTCCCAACAAATTGCCAAAGTGAGAATCAGCCGTAGGCTGTGCTAAATAAAGGTGGGCTAAGTAATTCAAGGTGATCTCAGCAGTTGATCAAAGTATTTAAATAATAACGCAGTTTTGAATAAAATTCATTTTAGAGAAGAACAATATCTTTAACTTTATTCTTCGAAACTACCCAACCCAATTACACTTGTATTTTATAAATTCAGTAAAGAGTCAGGCCAATTTTGTTATCACTGTTGCTGCATTTTTTGGTGCTGCTTGAGTCATAAAACGCCTTGCTTAGCCTTTAATACTAAATGCTATTTTTCATTGTAACCAAGGCTAATCACGTATTATGACAACGACTTTATTAAGCAATTCACAGCAAGTCGCACTGCAACAAGCACTATTCAAGAGTAAACTGTTAAACAGTGCTAATTTAAAGAGTGATAACCCACCATCACTTGAGCACAAAGCCTATAGCGATATCGCCGTAATGCTCTATCGCTTTAATTTACAAAAAATAAAATGGCCCTCTTTTTTAAAAGCAGCCATAAGCGCAGCAAATAATGTATGCCAATGGTTAGCCAATGAACTTGTCAGATGCCAGCAAAGCTACAAAGCCCAATCTGATGAAGCAGTAAGCGTTGAACAAAGTGCATTTTTTTGTGGCGTTTTTAGCGAAGAGCTCGCTTATATTCAGGGCTTGCTAGAAATAGAAACCTAAGCTTAATTAGGTTTTAGTAAAGTAATATGACTCCCCCCCCTGTTACAGTTGTTTTTCAAACCTTGCCAGAAATAATAAGTATAGCGTTCTGTATAGGCAGTACATTCCGTCAACGTTTTCCATAGGCTTTAACTAATCGATTAAAAACTAACCTTTATTTATTAAGTTTTTGTTCTACTCTTTATTAATTAGTGGTGCTACAACGAGCCTGTTATTTTTCAAAGATACAAGTCGATAAATAGACTGCCAAAAGGAATTTAAAAATGTCCTCACATTTAAATCAAATTGGTTTCACTTCAATTAAAGCAAAATTATTAGCAAGTTTTAGTTTAATTATCATTATGTTAATTGTTACTGCTGGGATCGGTATATATAACCTCTCCATAATGAATGATCAGATGAGTAAAATAATTAATGTTTCAGCTGAAAAAGTAAAACTGGCAGCTAGAGTCAATCAAGGCGCTTTAGCTGTATCTCGAGCTGAAAAAAATATAATTTTGGCAGACTCAAAAGCAGCCATGGATGAATACGCCGACTTCATAGCTCAAACGCGAGATGAAATGCTAGAGCGACGTGCAACTCTTCGCAATTTAGTCAATGACAACGGCAAACGTTTACTCGATGAATTTGCCGCGACATGGGATGAATATATTGAGGTAAATCTTCAAATTCGTGATCTAGCAAGAGCTGATTTAAACGACAAAGCAATAGCTTTATCTAAAAATGAAGGCAGGAGGCTAAACGATTTAGCCATTTCTCAAATGGCTAATTTAGTAAATGCAATCGAACAAGATATGGCAAATGACGAGTTAGAAGCTCAAGCACGGCACTCCTCTGCATATAGCTTAATGCTTGTAATTACCCTTATAGGCTTAATCGCAGGTATTGTTATTGCCATTTTTATCTCTTCGAAAATTACCAGCGCACTTAATCGCCTTTCACATAGAATGAACGATATTGCCGATGGCGAAGGTGATTTAACCGTAACAGTCGACGATTCATCAAAAGATGAAACCGGCGACGTTGCCCGCGCATTTAATAAATTTGTTGCTAAAATTCGCACCACAATAACCTCAGTGGCATCTGAAACCACTCAGGTTGCATCAACTTCCGAAGAGCTTTCAATAGTTAGTAACACCACCAGTGCAGCAGTTAAAAAGCTGCATGATGAAACGCAACAAGTTGCCACCGCCATGACGCAAATGAATGCAACAATTCAAGACGTTGCAAATAGCGCAGAAAATGCCACCAGTTCAGCAAGTGATTCAAATAGTAATGCTAAAGCCGGTGAAAGCATGGTGAACGAAACAGTTCACGCGGTTGATAACCTTACTAAAGAAATTAATCAATCTGCTTCTGCAATTGAAAAGCTACAAGCCGACAGCGAAAATATAAGTACCATATTAGATGTTATTAAAGGCGTATCTGAACAAACAAACTTATTGGCATTAAATGCCGCCATTGAAGCCGCAAGAGCGGGTGAGCAAGGCCGAGGTTTTGCAGTAGTTGCTGATGAAGTAAGAACCTTAGCACAACGAACTAAAGAGTCAGCCGCCAACATAGAACAAATGATCGATAAGTTTCAATCCGGAATATTAACCGCCATTGAGGTAATGACCAAAAGCCAACAACAAACAGACTTAGTTGTTGAAAAAGTGAGTAAAACAGGTGAAACCCTGCGAACAATCAATGACTACAGCAGCGCAATTAATGATATGAACGCGCAAATAGCCTCAGCCGCTGAGCAACAGGCCGTGGTTGCAGATGAGATCAGCCGCAACGTTGTTAATATTAAACAAGTAACAGAGCAATCATCAGCTGCAACTGAGCAAACATCAACAGCAAGTAACGAAATGGCAATACTAGGCAATAACTTATTAAAATTGGTACAACAGTTTAAAGTGTAAGTACTGGGCTTCTCATGCTTTCAAGCTGAGTAGTGTTCGAAAGCTAATTTAGCAGTACAAAGCACTAAAAGCATAGGTAATAAAAGGAGCTCAAATTGCAGGCATGAATGACTTGTGGTCACCTGCAAACGAGCCCTTTTGGCTGCTGCCGGTGAAGAGGTAAAAACTTACACAAGGTTTTCCTCTCTTAAATTAAACTTTTAATTAGATTAGCTGCCCAACAAAATTAACACTATTATGGGCCAAAATAGGAAATACCAAACTTCCTGTACGCTCTCTTAGCCAAAGATAAACACGCCGACTTGACCGTAACCTTCTAATGGGTGACCATTTGGTTTTTATGGGTACATAGTTAAAAAATTCCATTAGCCGTTACGGATATGACTGTATTGATAACAATACTGACTATATAAGCCCCTACAAAAAGCATAGCGAATACTGAAACGGCTCCACCTCCTGTATATCCGGCTTTAGCTTTTTCTACCATTAAAACATAGATGCTCAGCCCTATACTCACCTTAAACCACAGCCAGTAATCGTTACTAAATAACGGTATTGCTGCAAAAGCAACAATCGGTACTAGTATTTTACCTTCTTCGTTTTTGTGTAAAAAATAAAAAGCCATAACAGCAATATATAAAAATGGCGTTACATCACTCATATAAACAACTTCCTTATAAATATAAAATTAAAATAAATAAATTTTAACTATTGTACTTATTAATCAGTACTAAGCACTTAATAACGTCATTAATTGTGTTTACTTTTTAGCTGTGCAATATTAACTCACTATAAAGCGCAAGGAACGCCAGCTCATTAGCGAACTTGATATAAAAATTAAAGGATGAACATGATAAAGCCATTTTACACGAGCTGCTTATTAGCTCTTACTCTATTAATACCCAACCAAGCTAAAGCAGAGCCTACAGCTTTACAGTACCAGCAAATCCTTAATGATACCCTTTCAGCCAGTGAGCCTGGTGTGTCGGTGATAATAAGTAAAAATGAAAAAACTGTTTTTAAAGGAACCCGAGGGCTTGCCAACCTTGAACACAACATTCCACTTACCAATCAAAGTGTTTTACGATTAGGCTCTATTTCAAAACAGTTTACCGCTGCTGCAATTATGATGCTGCAAGAGCAAGGTAAATTATTAACCTCTGACAATATTCATAAGTATGTTCCAAGCTTTCCTACTGAGGGTAACCTCGTCACAATAGAAAACTTACTGACCCACACATCGGGAATAGCAAATTATACCGATGACGACGACCTATTCGATAAAGAAATACAAGTACCTGCAAGCGTTGACGACACGCTAGCGCGTTTTGCCAAGCACCCTATGGTTTTTAAACCAGGCGAAGCAATGGCTTATTCAAATACAGGTTATTCACTACTTGGTAAAATAGTTGAAGTAGCAAGTGGGCAATCTTATAAAGAGTTCGTTGAACAAAATATTTTTAAAAAACTGGGGATGACACAAAGTAGCTACGAAGGGCAAGAGCTTATTCCTCACCGCGCAGCTGGATATGAACAAACAGCGCAAGGCTTTATAAACACAAGTTATATTAATATGGATTGGCCCTATGCCGCAGGGGCCCTTATATCTACTCCAACTGACTTAAATATTTGGTTTAGTGCATTATCGTCTGGCAAGCTTATTAGTAAAGCAAGTTATGAGAAGATGGTCAGCCCTTTTAAACTCAACAACGGCAGCTTTTCATCCTATGGTTACGGCCTAATTGTTAAGCCTTTTAATGACTATACGGTAATTAAGCACACCGGTGGAATAAATGGCTTTTTAGCACATGCACGCTATATACCCGAACAAAAACTATACGTAGCCGTACTCGCTAATTCAAACCATATAAACCCTATTTTTATAAACGAAAAACTCACAGCTAAAGTACTAGGTATAGAACTACCAAAATTTAAAAGCGTAAATGTAACAGCGGAGCAACTATCACCCGTTTTAGGCGATTACCGTATTAATAAAAATACTTCTCGCAGCCTAATTTATGAAAATGATGTTTTATATTCTCAGCGCACTGGTGGAAATAAAATAAAGCTAATCCCCATGTCTAAAAATAGTTTTTATTACCCTAATTCAAATAACTATTTAGTCATTGAAAAAAACAGCCAAGGGAAATTAATAATGAAATATTTTAGTGGGTTATCAACCACGCCGAGTGAGGCAATTAAAATTTAAGATAATTATAATGACACCCATTCTGATTTATCTATTTTTAATGTCTGAAGTCAAGATTTGACCCCCTTTGGTTCGAATTTAAATAATAAGAACACTTAGCTTTTGAATAAAAAGATCAAGAAAGCACAGCAACCTGCTTGACCGGAACTTTCTAATGGGTGGCCAAACCAACTATGCCACTACAATATACTTATGGCTAGATTAATTTAGCAACTTCTTTATACATCATTCACTTTAAAAATAACTAAAGAACAAAAATATGATTTTAAAAGAATCTTACCAAGTCCAGAGACCGGCCAGCGGCAGTCCCTCTTTGACTGCTGTCGCCAGCGCGACAAAATCTTGAATAAGGTTTTTAATTATAGATACCTTGTTTGTTTTTACTCTTTATGAGTTAATTACTAAAACGTGTTTTTATTAAAATATATTGACGGAGCGATCTCTTATGGCTAGTATTGTCAACAACACGCCCGCCAAGCCTCTTTTGAATGCTCAAATTGCGCGGGCTTTTTTATGTCTGCTTATTACTAATATTAAGAAGGCATAATGACTCAATTCAATAAACCAGCCATCACTGTAAACGAACAAATAACCCTTTTACAAAGTCGCGGTCTACATATTCTACAGCCTGACCGAGCAGAAAAATACTTAGAAGTAATCAGCTTTTTTCGCCTTAGTGCGTATATGCGACCTTTCCAACAACCTAAAGAAAGACAAGAAATTGAACACCAATTCAAAGACGGGGTTGAGTTTAAAAAAATAGTTGATCTGTATGCTTTTGATAGGGAGCTAAGGCTTCTTATTATGGATGCTGTAGAGAGAGTTGAAGTAGCCATCAGAGCCACTCTTAATAATGTGATGGGCATAAAGTATCAAACTGAGACTGATGAGTGCAGTGGCTCTCACTGGTACTTAAATGAAAGTCTATTCAAAAGAACTTACCAGCATAAACGCTTACTAAAAGAAGTTGAGGATAAGCAAACAAAAGAATTTAATGCTCTCCAAAGAGATATTAAGAAAATTGAACGTAACTCAGCTAATGATGAAATAAAGCAAGAACGTATAGAAAAAAGGGTTAGAGAGAACTATCCCCGCTTTTACCATTATTCATATGATAAGCCTAGATTGATGCCTGGGTGGGCGATGGCTGAAGAGCTAACCTTTGGGAGTATTTCACATCTTTATAGAGGGCTTGCAAAAGATATAGATAGAAAAGAAATTGCAAAAAGGTTTGAGTTGCCTCAAGAAGTATTTGAAAGTTGGCTACATACTTTAAATTTCATAAGAAATTGTTGCGCGCACCATAGCCGTCTCTGGAATAGAGAATTAGCTATCCAACCTAAAGTACCCCGTGGTGTCATTTGGCAATTACCTGGTAGATTAGAACCTAGCAAAATTCAACCAAATCGACGTATCTACATGATCATACTAATGTTAGCATATTTAATGAAACAGATTAGCCCTGATAGTCAATGGAATAACAAAGTGAAAGCTTTGATCTTATTGCATCCTGAAATTCCGTTGTTTCCTATGGGCTTCCCAGATAATTGGCTAGAGCACGAATTCTTTATCTAATAGGTTTTTAATAAAAAATTAAAAATCTATTATCTCAGATCTTGCATTTTGCCAAGACAAAACACCAATCTCACGTTTAACACCCTCCCCCGTCATCACGCCCTGAAAATAAGCAATTGATGAGTAATGTCGCGCATGGATGCGCGATAAGGCGAAACTAGGCCATGGATGGCCTATCTTCGCCGTTTACGTTCACATCAATTGTGGTTTGAAGGATTGAGCGTGATGCTCGGGTGCGCTGAGAGTGTCCAGAGAGGGGTCAGCGGCAGTCCCTCTTTGGCTGCCGTCGCCAGCGCGACAAAACCTTGAATAAGGTTTCTAATTTCTAGAAGCACGAAACGCATCAACTTT
Organism: Pseudoalteromonas sp. DL-6; assembly: GCF_004328665.1. Taxonomy (NCBI): domain Bacteria; kingdom Pseudomonadati; phylum Pseudomonadota; class Gammaproteobacteria; order Alteromonadales; family Pseudoalteromonadaceae; genus Pseudoalteromonas; species Pseudoalteromonas sp. DL-6. Next base: position 618,405 of record NZ_CP019770.1, on the reverse strand, counting down.
ACCTGTAATAGTAATTTCAAGCATCTACTCAGGCTAAGGCAGCGCGTAAGCAAGCTGTGCGCCTACAATAAATAACACACACTCTTGGTTTTTGAGCTAGTAAGTATATTTGTGATTTGTTGGGCTTCGTTTCACTCTATCCAACCTACATTTATACAATTAACGTTAATCACCACGCACAAAAAAGCCGCTGCATTGCTGCAACGGCTTTTATAATTTTGATAAATCCCACTCTACAATGGAAATTTTTTCAAAAAATTAGTCGCGGTATGTCTCAATCGGAGGACATGCACATACTAAATTACGGTCGCCGTATACATCATCGATACGTGTAACGGTTGGCCAGAACTTGTCTTTAGCTACTGCTGGTACTGGGAAGGCAGCGTAAAAACGGTCATACGCACGGTCCCACTCATTACCTAACACATCAGCTTGCGTGTGTGGTGCAAATACCAATGGGTTGTTTTCGATAGACCATTCACCAGAAATGATTTTATCAATTTCACCTTTAATAGATACCATCGCTTCAATAAAGCGGTCAATCTCGCCCTTAGACTCAGATTCAGTTGGCTCAATCATTAATGTGCCCGCTACTGGGAACGACATTGTTGGTGAGTGGAAACCATAATCTTGTAAGCGCTTAGCAACGTCCATTTCAGTAATGCCTGAGGCTTCTTTTAATGGGCGTAGGTCAATAATACATTCGTGGGCAACGCGATTGTTACGGCCACGGTATAAAATTGGGAAGTGCTTGCTAAGCTCATTGCTTAAGTAGTTAGCATTTACAATCGCCATTTCTGTCGCTTGTTTTAAGCCCTCAGAGCCCATCATGGCAATGTAAGCCCATGAAATAGGTAAAATAGCTGCAGAGCCGTAAGGCGCTGCCGATACCGCGCCGTTGCCAGCGTTAGTACCTGGTACGTTAATTACGCTGTGGTTTGGCATAAATGGCGCAAGGTGCGATTTAACACCTATTGGGCCTACACCTGGGCCGCCGCCACCGTGTGGAATACAAAAGGTTTTATGTAAGTTTAAATGCGATACGTCTGAGCCAATAAAGCCTGGGCTAGTAACACCTACTTGCGCGTTCATGTTTGCGCCATCCATGTAAACTTGGCCACCGTGCTGGTGTACAATTTCACATAACTCACGAATCGTTTCTTCGTATACACCGTGGGTAGATGGGTACGTTATCATGGCACATGATAGATTTTCAGAGACTTCTTCAGCTTTCGCTTTTAGGTCTTCCATGTCGATGTTGCCATTTTTATCACAGTTAACAACCACAATTTTCATGCTGGCCATTTGTGCCGATGCTGGGTTAGTACCGTGCGCAGAACTTGGGATTAAACATACGTTACGGTGCGCGTCCCCTCGTGACTCGTGGTATTTACGAATGGCGATTAAGCCTGCGTATTCACCTTGTGCACCTGAGTTTGGTTGCAGTGAAACCGCATCGTAACCGGTAATGTTAACTAGCCAATCGTGTAGCTCGTTAATCATTATTTGGTAACCTTCTGCTTGGTCTAGTGGGCAGAATGGGTGAAGGTTAGCGAATTCAGGCCAGGTAACTGGGATCATTTCAGCGGTCGCGTTTAGTTTCATGGTACATGAACCTAACGAGATCATAGAGTGATTAAGCGCTAAATCTTTGTTTTCAAGGCGCTTAATATAGCGAAGCATGTCTGTTTCGCTGTGGTAGCTGTTAAAGTTTGGATGCGTTAGTATTTCATCATCACGCACTAGGCTTGCAGGAATAGACTCGCTGCCATTTGCTTCAACATCAGCGGCAATCGCATCTACGCTTAGGCCATGGCCTTCGCCTAAAATAATATCAAATAACTCAGCAACGTCTGCACGGGTTGTGGTTTCTGATACTGAAATTGAGTATTCACCCGCATGGTTAGCAGCAAAGTTAACGCCTTTAGCCACAGCACGCGCAATCACGTCGGCTTTGTTTTCATCAACTACCGTTAATGTGTCAAACCAAGTAGTGTGTTTAAGTGCCACACCTTTTGCTTTTAAGCCGGTTGCTAAAATATCAGCAAAACGGTGAATGCGTTGTGCAATAGTTTTTAAGCCTTGCGGGCCATGGTATACAGCGTAAAACGCCGCCATGTTCGCTAGCAATACTTGCGCAGTACAAATGTTTGAATTGGCTTTGTCGCGGCGAATATGTTGCTCACGGGTTTGCATTGCCATACGTAATGCATCGTTACCTAAACGGTCTTTTGATACACCAATAATACGACCTGGTAATGAACGTTTGTACGCATCACGTGTTGCAAAAAATGCAGCATGTGGACCGCCGTAACCCATAGGTACGCCAAAACGCTGCGCTGAACCAAGTACTACGTCGGCGCCTAATTTACCCGGTGCTTTTAATAGTAATAAGCTCATGATATCGGCAGCTACACAGGCAATCGCTTTTTTGCTTTGTACGCCAGCTATTAGGTCTGTTATGTCAACAATTTCGCCTGATGTTGACGGGTATTGGAATAACGCACCAAAAATATCGTGGTTCACAGCATCGGCGGCTTTACCTACAATAATTTCAAAACCAAATTGCTCTGCACGGGTGCTCACTACGTCAATGGTTTGCGTGTGTACGTCGTCGGCAATAAAGAACGCATTGGCTTTTTTAGCTTTAGATACACGTTTTGCCAGGCCCATAGCCTCGGCTGCAGCGGTTGATTCGTCAAGCAGTGAGGCACTTGCTAAATCTAGGCCGGTAATATCTAGGGTCATAGTCTGGAAATTTAATAGTGACTCTAAACGCCCTTGTGCAATCTCTGGCTGATACGGTGTGTACGCTGTATACCAACCCGGATTTTCAAGTACGTTACGTAAAATTACGTGCGGTACGTGAGTTGGGTGGTAGCCTTGGCCAATATACGATTTGAAAACTTTGTTTTTGCTTGCTACTGATTTTAAGTAGCTTAGTGTTTCAACTTCGGTGCGGCTTTCGCCGATATTAAGACCTTGCTCAAGACGAATACCAGCAGGTACAGTTTGACCGATCAGCTCTTCAACGCTCGATACTTCAAGAGCGCTAAGCATGTCGTTTACTTGCGCTGGGCTTGGCCCAATATGGCGGCGAATAAAATCTTGCTTTTGCTCTAATTGTTCAAGAGATTTGGCGTTTGACATGTGTCCAGATTCCTATGATCCAAAAAAATGTGATTATTACTAATGGGTAACTAGCAATAATAAAAATATGTATGATTTAGCGGCTCACTTTGTATGGAAAAATAAGCGCTTTAATCATAAAAGCCCCAATGTTTTAACATAGAGGGGCTTTTATTAATTAACGATTAGTCTTCGTCAATTGTATGCGCGTAACCTTCAGCGTCTAATAAGTTATCTAACTCAGACTCTTCTGACGCTTTAATGCGGAATAACCAACCGTCGCCGTATGCGTCGTTGTTTACTGTTTCAGGCGCATCTTCTAGCTCTTCGTTAATAGCAACAATTTCACCGCTAATTGGCGCGTAAATGTCTGATGCAGCCTTTACTGACTCTGCTACTGCACAGTCTTCGCCTGCATCTACTTCGTCGCCTACTTCTGGTAATTCAACAAATACCATGTCGCCAAGTAGTTCTTGCGCATGCTCAGAAATACCAACAGTGTAAGTGCCGTCGCCTTCGTTACGAACCCACTCGTGTGAAGGTGCGTATTTTAACTCGCTAGGGATATTGCTCATTTTTTTCATCCTTTGGTTTAGATTGGGAGAATACCAATGAATAAGGCTAACTTATTTATTGGTATAACCAAATTATTTAGATTATTGATTTACCGTTACGTACAAAGCCCGATTTAACTACTTTTACGTTAACTAATTTTTTACGCATTTCTACTTGAGCTGTGTCGCCGGTTGAACGCGGTACACGTGCTAATGCAACACTATAGCCCAATGTTGGTGAGAATGTGCCAGATGTAATAACACCTTCACCACCATCAACAATTACTTTAGAACCACTGCGTAGTACGCCTTTTTCTTCAAGAATAAGACCTACTTGCTTGTGAGTACTTTTTTCTGCACGTTGTTTTACCAAAACATCACGACCAATAAAGTCACGATCTTCTGGCTCCCATGCAATAGTCCATGCCATGTTAGCTGCCAGTGGTGATACGCTTTCGTCCATATCTAGGCCGTAAAGGTTCATACCTGCTTCTAAACGTAGTGTGTCGCGCGCGCCTAAGCCCGCAGGCGCCACACCGGCATCAAGCAGTTGCTGCCATAAATCGGCTGCTTGCTCGTTTGGTACTACAATTTCGTAACCGTCTTCGCCAGTATAACCTGTTGTAGCAATAAATAAATCACCGGCTTGAACACCAAAAAATGGCTTCATGCCTTCTACTGCAGCTTGCTGGTCTGCGTTTAATACCTGGGCTGTTTTAGCACGTGCATTAGGGCCTTGAACCGCAATCATGGCGTATTCTGGGCGCTCAGTAACCGTTACAGCAAAATCGCTCGACACCTTAGCTAAATGTGCTAAATCTTTTTCACGGGTCGCTGAGTTAACCACTAAGCGATAAAATGTTTCGCTAAAGTAGTAAATAATTAAGTCGTCGATTACGCCGCCTTGCTCGTTAAGCATGCCAGTGTAAAGCGCTTTACCTGGTACGGTTAACTTAGCAACATCGTTAGCTACTAGCTTGCGTAAAAACGCTTGTGCTTGCTCACCTTGTATATCAACAATGGTCATGTGTGATACGTCGAACATACCCGCATCGTTACGTACGGCGTTGTGTTCTTCTATTTGTGAGCCGTAGTTAATTGGCATTTCCCAGCCATGAAAATCAACCATTTTTGCGCCGGCTTCAAGGTGCTTTGCATGTAATACTGTTTTAGAAGTCATAATATTCCTTCACTTTTAAATTAACCCATGTGTGTGGGCGTGGCCTCAATTAAATGAGGGGGAATAACATGGTAGCCATTAATAAGCCTACCAAATTGTAATCTTTAAGTTTTACTCGTTAGGCTGCTTGGGTGTTGGTAACACTAAAGCCCTGTTGCTGCATATACTGTTGCCACTTATCAAGGGTGGACGTTTTAGCAATAACAATAAACTGCTGTTCATTGTTTTGATCTACTGCAGTAACAAACACATCACCACTTTGCGCGCCATAGCAAAGCTGCGCATCAGCAAGGCGTAACCCTGGGGTTAGTTTAAATGCCTCTACTAAGGTATCAAATGCATTGTCGCCTTTTAAAGTAAAGGTTGCTAAATCGGTGCGTACCACAAAGTCGATATCGTATCTAAGCTGTTGCTCGTTAATGAGCGTTTGTAATTGCAGGCTGGCATTAACTGGAAGCACAAATCGAAAGGCGGTTTCGCTAAAGTAATAAACGGCGTAGCTAAAATCAGAATTTAAATCGCCATCCAGTGTGCCTTTAAAGCCAAAGCCACTGGCGGTAAGTTTGGTGAGGTCATGACCTAAAATAGCACTTAAAAATACCGATGCTTCACTACCACTAAAGTCAATAACAACGTGATTGCTATCGGCTTGTAAGGCATTAATAACCGCGCTGTTAGCGTTGCTATGGCGGGCAAACATAATCGGGTTAAAAGTCATAACAAATACCTATCTATCTTTAATAGCAAAAGTATATTGCGCAAGCCTTACAACAACAAATTGTAATTACTTATCAATTGATAAATAATACTTATATATATAGCCATATAAATAGTAATTTTAAATATGAAAAACATTTCAACCGACAGTTTACGAACTTTTGTTATGGTGGTTGAGGTTGGTGGATTTGCCAAAGCAGGCGATTTACTTGGCCTTTCGCAACCTGCGGTGAGCTTGCAAGTAAAACGTTTAGAAGATTTACTCGGCTATAAATTATTTAAAAAGCAGGGGCAACGACAAGTGCTCAACCAATATGGTGAGTTATTACTGCCTATGGCAAAGCAAATGGTGCAGCATAACGATGCCATTTTGCAGTTGTTCACCTCAGAAAGTGTTACCGGTAAAGTGCGCTTGGGGATCCCTAGCGAATTTGCAGCGCGTATTTTGCCCTCCATTATTGGCGATTTTGTGGCGCTCTACCCTGAGGTATCACTTGAAGTAAAATCACGTTTAAGTAAACACCTACTCTCTGATGAGCGCCAAGATCAATTTGATTTAGTGTTAGCGCTTAACGAGCAACTTGACTCAGAAAAGTTCCCTATTTTTATTCAAGACCAATTAGTGTGGGTGGGCGACCTATCACTGGCGCAAAATGAAACGGTCACCTTAGTAACCGCCCCTGAGGGCTGTATTTATCGCCGCAGAGCAACTCAAGCACTTGAAAAGGCAGGTATTAAATACCGAATTGTGTATAGTAATGCCGATTTAACCGGTTTAATTGCCGCATTAAAAGAAGGCCTAGGCATAACAGTGCTCGCAAAAAGTACCGTACCTAACGATTTAGCCTATCACTTACACACTAAACATTTACCTGCGCTTGGTAGCATAGGTATTAGTTTAGTAAAAACCGCCAGCGAACCTGAAAACGCGGTATTTAAACTCGCCGAATTTATTAAGCTGCGCTTAGGCTATCCCACTGCTTAAATAATCTGAAGTCTGGATAATAAATCTATCTCAAGCAACGTTCAGGTTAAATTAACCGCCACCAGCCGTACATTATGTTGGTTTTATAAAGCTAAGCTAAACACTTAGTAAAAAATGTTATAAAAACAGCGCATTTTTACGGCGATTGTAAACAAAAGTAAAACTAAATAATATTGATTCTCATTCGTTAACATGTTTAAATTACGCCAATTCCAGTAGTTGAACTATTTTTAGGGTAACCAATGTCACACAAATTTTTAGTTTCTTCATTAACTGCAGCCGTAGCGCTGTCTTTAAGTGCTACAGCAATGGCAAAAGATGCCGGCGGCGTTGAACGCAATTTTGAGCAAATTACCGTTATTGGCTCACAAGCAGCAATTAACGATATTCCAGGGTCTGCTACATTTATCTCTGATGAAGAATTGCAAAAATTCGAATTTACCGATATTTCTCGTGTTTTAGCATCTGTACCTGGTGTATACGTGCAAGAAGAAGATGGCTACGGCCTGCGCCCAAACATTGGTATGCGTGGCACAGGTACTGGCCGTAACGATAAAATTTCAGTGATGGAAGACGGTGTTCTAGTTGCACCGGCTCCTTACTCTGCACCATCGGCTTATTACTTCCCAACTATGGGTCGTATGGAGTCTATTGAAGTATTAAAAGGTGCTGCCTCTGTTAAATATGGCCCGCGCACCACGGGTGGTGTATTAAATTTACTTTCTCGCAGCTTACCAACAGAAGCAAATAGCTCTATGGGTATGGTTGACGCGGCACTTGGTAGCGATGGTTACTACAAAGGTCACGCTTACTTCGCTAAAGAAAAAAATAACACAGCAGGCTTAATTGAAGTATTTTCTTATGGCGCTGATGGCTTTAAAGAGTTACCAGTAGGCGATGACAACACTGGTTTTGAAAAGAATGATGTATTGGTAAAGTTTGGCCATACCTTTGGTGAAAACGATGCCCACAACATTGAGTTTAAAGCTAAGTACTCTGAAGAAACATCAGACGAAACGTACATGGGCTTAACTGATGCCGATTACCAACAAAATCCTAACCGTCGTTACGCTGCATCGCAAAACGATGAGATGAACACTCGTCATAATGCATACCAAGTAAACTATGCATATCGCTTTGGTGAAGGTTACGAATTTTTAGCAACCGCTTATCTAAATGACTTCCACCGTAACTGGTACAAAGCTAGTAAAGTAAGCGAAAGCTACCTTGAGCAATACAGTGAATTTGAAGCAAACCCAACGGCTGAGGGTATCGAAAACATCGGTGTTAAAGCTAATAACCGCGACTACCAAGCTAAAGGTGTGCAGTCTGAATTACACATTCCAGCGGGCGATCACTACATTACGGTTGGCGTGCGCTACCACGAAGACGAAATGGATCGTTTCCAGTGGGAAGACAAATACACGCTTAATCAAGATTTAAGCATGACTCTTACCTCACAAGGCGCACCAGGCTCTAATAGCAATCGCTTAGACAGCGCAAAAGCAAGCACCCTATTTATTCAAGACGAATGGACAATGGATGCATTAGTAGTGAGCGCAGGTCTGCGTTATGAAGACATTACTATTACCCGTGAAGAGTGGGCGAAATCAGATCCAACTCGTAGCCAAGGCTTAACGAAAGATATTTCAAACGATACTGAGATTTTAGTACCGTCATTAGGCGCTACTTACACACTTAACGACAACGTAACGCTACTTGCCGGTATTCAAAAAGGCTATGCACCAGCAGCGCCAGGCAATGCTGACCAAGACGAAGAAGAAAGTATCAATATTGAATTTGGTTCTCGTTTTAATGCAAGCGGCTTTAACGGTGAAGTGATTGCGTTCTTCTCAGATTACGACAACATGCACGGTAACTGTACTGCTGCGGTAGGTTGTAGCGACGATAACATTGGTGACCAATACAACTACGGTGAAGTAGAAGTATCGGGCTTTGAATTTAGCGCTGGTCGTACGTTTAATACTGCATCAGTTGCGTTCCCAGTTAAACTAACTTACACCTACACCAATTCAGAATTTAAAAACACGTTTGATTCGGAAATTTGGGGCTCAGTAGAAAAAGGCGATGCGATGCCTTACGTACCAGAGAACCAAGTTGCTTTATCATTTGGTGCAGAATTTAATGCCTTTGTGATTAACAGCCAAATGCGTTACGTGTCGGATGCACATGCTGATCTTTCTGACTCAGGCTTAAATGCGATTGATAGCCGCGTAGTATGGGATTTAGCAGCTAAGTACCTAATTGATGAAAATCAAAAAGTATACCTAAGCGTAGATAACCTGTTTGATAACACTTACATTGCTAACCGTGCAAATGGAGGTATTCAACCTGGTAAGCCACGTTCAGTACAAATGGGTTACTCTTACAGCTTTTAATAAAGCGATAACTTAAAAGTACAAAAAAGCCGAGGTTGATTAAATCAATCTCGGCTTTTTAATACCTATGCAATTAGCTTAGGATTAATTTGTTTCTGCGCGCTGGCGTAATACTTCAAACAAACAAATACCAGTTGCTACCGATACATTTAAGCTTGAAACCGTGCCTGCCATTGGAATTTTAACGAGCACATCACAATGCTCACGCGTTAAGCGGCGCATGCCCTCGCCTTCAGCACCCATCACAATCGCCATTGGGCCTGTTAAGCTGGCATCAAATACATGTGTGTCGGTTTCACCGGCAGTACCTACAACCCAAACGCCCGCGTCTTTTATTTCACGCAATGTACGTGCAAGGTTAGTTACCTGAATAAGCGGTACCGTTTCTGCTGCGCCACAGGCTACTTTACGTGCTGTGCCGTTAAGCTTTGCTGATTTGTCTTTAGGAACAATCACCGCATGTACACCCGCTGCATCGGCACTACGTAAGCAAGCACCTAAATTATGCGGATCGGTAATACCATCAAGTACCAGTAAAAATGGCGTGTCTTCACGTTCAATGATCTCATCGAGATCTTTTTCATTAAACACTCGCGCCGCTTTTACGTTGGCAATAATGCCTTGATGCTGCTCATCTTTCGCTTTGTTATCAAGCGCTTTTCGTTGCATAAACTGTACTGAAATACCAAACTGACGCGCTTGCTCAATCACAGGCGATAAACGCTTATCATCACGTCCCTTAAGGGCGTATATTTCTATAAAGCGCTCTGGCTCTTTTGCTAAAATTGCTTCAACAGAGTGAAAGCCAAAAATTAATTCATTACTCACGAATTGTTTGCTCCTGGGCTACTACGTTTACGGGCATTTTTACCTGGTCTTTTAGGCTTTTTGACCGCTTTCTTTTTGGTTTTTTTCTTCGCGGTGGTGTCATCCGCTGTTACTTTAGACTTACCCGCTGCCTTAGTTTTACTTGCAGGCTTTTTGCCACCTTTAGGTTTTTTACTGTCGCTCGCTGACTTTTTACCCGGTATTTTACCGGCTTTAAGTTGCGAGCGAACACTTGCTGGGGCATTCTTTTTTGGTGCACGACGGCGCGCATAACGATCTTGAGCCACATCGCCTTTAAGCGTTAAGTTAATTCGGCGATCATCTAAGCTTACCGAGGCAACTTGTACAGTTACTTTATCGCCTAAACGATAAACCGTATGTGTGTGTTCACCCACCAAGCAATGTTTAGCAGCATCGTGTTGGAAGTATTCATCACCTAAATTGGTAACATGAATTAATCCATCAATTTGCAAATCATCTAAACGAATAAATAAACCAAAATTAGTAACCGATGAAATAACCCCGTTAAACTCCATGCCTACATGATCTTGCATGTATTCACATTTTAGCCAATCGGCTACTTCACGAGTGGCATCGTCTGCACGGCGCTCTGTTGTAGAACACTGCTCACCAAGTTTATCAACTTCATCATCGCTGTAGGCGTATTCACCTGAGGTTTGTTGACCTTGCGCTTTTAATACCGCTTTAATTGCACGGTGTACCACTAAATCGGGGTAACGGCGAATTGGCGAGGTAAAATGCGCATAAGCTGATAATGCTAAACCAAAGTGGCCTATGTTATCTGGCTGATATACCGCTTGCTTCATCGAGCGTAGCAACATGGTTTGAATAAGCTCAGCTTCAGGACGATCCCCTAAGCGAGCCAACACATGAGTGATCTCTTTCGGGGTGGGTTCATCACTTAGCGTGCTTTCAATACCCAGCTCAGTTAAAAACTGAGTAAAGTTACCCAGCTTTTCGCTATCCGGTTCATCATGCACCCTAAACAATGCACTTGCTTCGTGTTTCTCAAGTAACTTAGCCGCCGAAACATTGGCTAAAATCATACATTCTTCAATCAGCTTGTGCGCATCGTTACGAATAACCGGCACAATAGATTCTATTTTACGTTGCGCGTTAAATACAAAACGAGTTTCGAGTGTTTCAAATTCAATTGCACCACGCTCTTGGCGTGCTGCTTTTAATGCCATGTACATTTGCTGTAAGTCAGTTAAATGTGGCACTACAGCTGCGTATTCTTTACGGAGCTTTTCGTCATTTTGTAAAATGGCATTTACTTTGGTGTAGGTTAAACGAGCATGCGAATTCATTAGTGCTTCGTAAAACTTATAGCCCGACAGCTTACCCTCTTGCGATACGGTCATTTCTGCAACCATACACAGGCGATCAACCTCAGGGTTAAGCGAACACAAACCGTTAGACAATACTTTTGGCAGCATTGGAATAACTTGCTCAGGGAAATACACTGAATTACCGCGCTCTATCGCTTCTTTGTTAAGCGGCGTGTTCATACCTACATAATGGGATACATCGGCAATGGCTACCCATAAACGCCAGCCACCTGATTTTTTAGGTTCACAATAAACAGCGTCATCAAAGTCGCGAGCGTCTTCGCCATCAATAGTGACAAGTGGTAAGCCGCGTAAATCAACACGGCCTTGCTTATCGGCTTCTTCAACAAATTCACCTAAGTGGGCAACTTGCTGCTCAACTTCTTCAGGCCACACGTGTGGAATATCGTGATTACGCAGCGCAACTTCAATTTCCATACCCGGCGCTAAATGCTCGCCCAGTACGTCAATCACTTTACCTACCGCATTCATATTGCGGCTTGGATTTTGAGTTATTTGCACTTGCACCATTTGGTTGTGGCGTGCGCCTTTTTCGTTACCCGGTAAAATAATAATATCTTGAGTAATGCGCGGATCTTCAGCAACCACAACGGCAATACCATGCTCAACAAAATAACGGCCAACAATAGGCGCCCGCTCATTAGTAAGCACTTTAATAATACGGGCATCGCATTTTGAGCCTGAACCACGCTTAGTGCCTTTCGCAAGAACAATGTCGCCATGTAGCACCATATTCATTTGATGCTTGGCAATAAACCAGTCTTTGCTCTCGCCTTCAACTTCTAAAAAGCCAAAACCGTCTCTGTGACCGACAACTTTGCCTTTGGTTAAACCGGCTTCGTCAATCAGGGCATAACATTTAAATTTATTAAAATACAATTGCCCGTCGCGCTCCATGGCACGAAGTCGGCGCTTAAATGCTATTTGTCGTTCTTCATCGTTGACCGCGAGTTCTTCGCATAGTTGCGTGTAATTAGCAGGTTTTGAACGCTCTTGAAGGTGAGTAAGTATAAACTCACGACTAGGGACTGGGTTTTCGTACTTTTCTTGTTCTCGACTGAGATTTGGATCTTGGTTTGACATTCACTATCTTGTTAGTTGGTTATGTAAGCATTTTAACTCATATACTCGAAATGAGACAGGTAAAAGCCATTAAACTTTTAATAAAGCGTTATTAGCTTTTGCATTTTGTAGCAATGTAACTAAATAACACTTAACACCTACTTAATTAATACACATAAAAGTGAGTAGACTGCCAGTAGCGTTTTTACTCACTTTTTAAAAACCACTTATTTTTGCTGTAAGTTTTTCCACAGCAAATTACTTATATTATCGATAAAACTCGGGTCTTGTTTTGCCATAGTATCGAGAATAATTTTGTTCATTTGGGTTTTGTTTTGAGCGTATATCCAGCGATTTTTATTAAAGCTTTGCGCAAACTCTAACACACCCGCTTGCAAGGCTTGCTCATCAGCAAAAATTGCTTCTACCACATTTTGTTGTAACAATTTTTGCGCATCAACACGCTCGCCAGTCATAGCTAAGCGGTTAAAAAATTGAGGATTAATCGCTTTATTAATAATCGGAAACATAGACGGTACAAACGGTACCAGTACATCAACTTCAGGAAAGCAAAAAAAGCCTTTGTCCGATTTCATAAATCGAAAATCACAGGCACATGCCAGCACTGAGCCATTACCATAAGTGTGACCGTTTAGTGCAGCAATAATAGGCATAGGAAACGTCACTATACGTTTAAATAACTGCCCTATCGAATTCATAAAATCAGCAATAACTGTAGGCGTGTTATCTGAACTGGCCATCCACTGTAAATCAATTCCCAATGACCAGCTTTTATCGCTGCTTGAGGTTAATACTACGGCGTTAATATCGCCATTGGCTTCTATGCTATCTAAGTGTTGATTAAGTTCAGCTATAAAACTAGGGTTATGGCGGTTTTCAGCGGTATTCATGGTAAGTATTGCCACGTTTTGCTCAGTGGTGATTTTTATTAATGCGGTCATTCGAACCTCTTTGAGTGCATTTAGCTGCGCTTTTAGCACTTTTCGTTACTTTTATAGTTATAAATAGCATAGTAACGCGTAGTTTTGATTTTACAATCGCTATTACACTTAAAAAGTTAACCCCTTAATGGTTGCATATTAATTATTAAGGCTTTTAAAAATTTCATCTTAAGTAATTAATAGTAATGTTAAACTGCATTAAAAGCAGCGCAAGGAAACATCATGCAGTCCCAACAACAAAGCTTAATTTACTTACACATTGCCGTCCTTTTATTTGGCGGTACCGCCTTATTCGCAAAGCTAATTGGTTTAAATGCATTAGATATTACCGCTTATCGCGCGGCTATTGCTGGGGTGGCAATTTGTGTGCTGCTGACCTTGCAAAAAAAACCGATTAAGCTGCGCCGCGCTAAAGATTATGTGATTGCCATTTTATTGGGCATTGCTGTGGGAATTCATTGGGTAACCTACTTTGCTGGCATGCAATTGGCAGGAATAACCGTGGGCATGTTAGCCTTTTTTACCTATCCCGTGATCACGGTATTTTTAGAGCCTCTATTTAATAAAAGTAAGCCCAAGACAAAAGATATAATAAGCGCTGTAGTGGTGATTACTGGTATTTATTTATTGATCCCTAACGTTAATTTAGGCGATGACATCACCTTAGGTGTTGTAACGGGCGTGGTATCAGCATTGTTTTTTGCTATTCGTAATATTACCCATAAACGCTACTTTAGCGAATATGGTGGGCCGCAAACCATGTTTTATCAAACGTTAGTCGCAAGCTTGATGCTGTGTGCTTTTATTGAAGTGCCCATAACACAAATTAATGATGCTGATTTAATATTGCTGCTTATTGCGGGTGTGGTTTTTACTGCAATGCCGCATTCCTTATTTGCAGCAAGTTTAAAAAAATTATCAGCAGCGACCGCTGGATTGATTTCTTGCTTACAGCCTCTTTATGGCACAATACTGGCTATAATTATTCTGCACGAACGCCTCTCAGTGATGACCCTGATTGGCGGCGCACTGATTGTTAGTGCTGCGTGCTTTGAAACTTGGTCAATTTCACGGAAAAAGCAGCCATGAAAATATTTGCTCATAGAGGCACAAGCACACACTTTCCTGAAAATACGCAAAGCGCCATTATGGCTGCGTTAAAAGCGAATGTAGATGGCATTGAGGTTGATGTACAAAGCGCACTTGATGACTACGTTATTATTCACGATACCTACCTAGATAGAACCACTAATGGTAAGGGTAAAGTGTGCGACCTAAGCGCTCAGCAAATTCAACAATTTGATGCGGGAAATGGCGAACAAGTACCTACCCTGCAGCAATTAATTGACTGGAATAACAACCAAACCTTACTTAATTTAGAGCTAAAACATACCTTTGAACTAGAAAAGTTTGCCACCCAACTGGAAATGAATATTGCCGCAAACAAAATATCCGCTGACAATATTTTAGTTTCATCATTTAATCATCATCAACTACACTGGCTAAAGAGCCGCTTACCTTGGCTTAAAATTGGCGCACTTACTGCATCAATTCCATTGCAGTATGCAAAGTTTGCTGAGGACTTACAGGCCTTTAGCATTCATGTTGACAAAAACTTTATGAACAAGTCGTTTGTTGACGATGCCAAATTGCGCGGCTTACAGGTGTTTGCCTACACCGTTGATGAAGTTGAAGATATTAAACTGATGCTTGCCTGTGGCATAGATGGCATTTTTACTAACGACCCTGAACGAACTAAGCATTATTTAGCGCAATTAAATGAACTATAACTAATTATTTAATTGCTATTTATGCTATAAAAACAATAACTTAGTAGGTCACTATTTAATGAGTAGCTACATGCGTATTTATAATTTTTTAGAACAAACTTTGTTTTTTACTTTAACCCGAAAAATAGTGGGTAATTTAAGCTTTGTATTTTTATTTCAAGCTATTACATTATTTTGGTTACATAGTAGCTTAGCTGAGACCCAGCAAAACACAGGACTGTTTTGGGCGCTTACTTTGCTGATTATTGCAGGGTTTATTTTTACTATTTTTTATATGCGTTTTTTAATTGTGCGCCCGGTAAAAGCCATGCGCGATACGCTGATCAATATTAATCAACAAGATGCCAACTTAGCTGCCAAACTTCCTCATTTTACTTTTGACGAATTTAGAGACTTAAGCGAACAATACAACCAGTTTACTACCCATTTAAACAGCTTATTAAGTACGACCTACAGCAGTGCTCAAGAGAGCGTACAAAGTAATAGCCAAGTTACTCAATCAATGCAGCACACAGAGCAACTAAGCGAACAGCAAATTAATTTAAGTCACACCATAATTAATGCCAGTAACCAAATTACTCAAAGCCTGCAAAATATTGTGAGCAATACCGATAGTGTGCACCAAGTTAATAATGAACACCTTAGCTTTGTTAAGCTCTCTGCTAGCGAACTGTCAAAACTGGTTGAACAGGTGAGACTTATTAATGAAATGCTGGGTAGTTTCTCTAAAACAATTGCAGGCTTAAAAGAGAACAGCGAGAACATTCGTAGCATTTTAAAAATGGTTGAAGAGTTTTCTGATCAAACTAACTTATTAGCACTGAATGCGGCAATTGAAGCAGCGCGAGCCGGAGAAGCAGGGCGAGGTTTTGCCGTGGTTGCCGATGAAGTTCGTACCCTATCGGTTAAAGTAAGTGATGCAACACGCCAAATTAGTGATTTTATTACCCAAATGAATGAGCTGGTTAATGAAACCAATAAAGAGTCTCAGCAGTTAATTAGTCACTCTAATAACGCACAAACTGCAATCAACGATACCTCAGAAGGTTTTGGAAAAATGCTCAATGAATTTGAGCACAATCAGCAACAGTTGCAGCAAATAGCCAATGCTGTACATTTGCTCGAAGATACGCAAAACCAAACCCATGAATCGGTTGAACAAATAGTGGCACTTGGCGAACAGGCAAAGCAACAAATAGACACCGCATTGCATGACTCTGAGCAGTCACAAAAACTGAGTCAACAAACCCAACAACAGCTAAAGCGTTTTGTAGACTAGGGCCTGACTAGTTTTACCCAAGCCGCGATTATGCTAAATTACGCGGCTTAGAATATAACTGTGTGAAGCATGTGAGCGACGTAAAACCAAATTATGAACAGCTAGCCCAACAAATAAAGCTATGGGGTCAACAACTTGGCTTTAGTGAAGTGGGTATTACTGACATTGATTTAACTAAGCATGAAGCGCAGCTACAGCGTTGGCTTGATGCGGGTTTTCATGGCTCAATGGATTATATGGCGGCACATGGGATGAAGCGCGCTCGCCCTAATGAGTTAGTACCCAAAACACAGCGGGTTATTTCAGTTAAAATGAATTACCTCCCACCTGATTCTGGCTTCGCCAAAAACCTTAAAAATACCGAGAAAGCCTATATCAGCCGGTATGCACTTGGCCGTGACTATCATAAGTTAATGCGTAATCGGCTCAAGCAATTAGGTAAAAAAATTGAACAGCAGGTCGGTGATTATGGCTTTAGGCCTTTTGTTGATTCAGCGCCTGTGCTTGAGCGCCAATTAGCTGAAAAAGCAGGGCTTGGCTGGCGAGGTAAACATTCTTTATTAATAAATAAAGAGGCGGGTTCTTGGTTCTTTTTAGGTGAGTTATTTGTAGATTTACCACTGCCTATTGATGATGAAAATACTTTTGAGGGCTGCGGCAAATGCGTTGCCTGTATAACTCTTTGCCCTACTGGCGCTATTGTAGAGCCTTATGTAGTTGATGCACGTAAGTGCATTTCGTATTTAACCATAGAACATCAAGGCGCTATTCCAGAGCAATACAGAACATTAATGGGAAATCGCATTTATGGCTGTGACGATTGCCAATTGGTATGCCCGTGGAACCGCTACGGAAAAATTACTGATGAGGCTGACTTTCATCCTCGTACACAGTTAAAAAACAAAGATTTACTCGCGTTATTTGCCTGGGATGAAACCACCTTTTTAAAAAATACCGAAGGCAGCCCAATCCGCCGCATTGGACATGAACGTTGGCTACGAAATATAGCCGTTGGCTTAGGCAACGCAGATTTTAGCCCGGCAATTATTGCTGCGCTCGAAGATAAACGCCAAACGGTAAGTGATATGGTGGGTGAACATATAAATTGGGCACTCGCACAGCAACACGATAAACAAAGGCAAAAGCTACGTAAAACAGCACGGTTAATTCGTATAGTTGAAAAAGGCTTACCCAGAGACGCATAAGCCTTTTACCCTTTTAACCTCCTCTGCGATCTCTTAGCTCTCTTTGTGCATAATTTACTAATATATGATTTAACACAGAGAAGAAAATGAGGAGTAAATGAGAAGCCACAATTAAAGTACAGATTTTAGTTAATCTGTAGCGCACACCTTTCGTATTTAACCTTTAAAAGACGCGACATAAAGTCGCTGCTACAAGTTAATGTATCAATCGTAGCAAGGAGTTTACCCCGCGCCTCGCAGCCCGTAACCCGCACCTTTAGCCTTTGTCTGTAATCACTTCCTCTGTAACCTCTTAGCTCTCTTTGTGCATAATTTACTAAGTATCCTATTGAACACAGAGAAGAGAATGAGGAGTAAATGAGAAGCCACAATTAAGGTACAGATTTTAGTTAATCTGTAGCGCACACCTTTCGTATTTAACCTTAAAAAGACGCGACATAAAGTCGCTGCTATAGGTTATTTGCCTAATCGTAGCAAGCAATTTACCCCGCGCCTCGCAGCCCGTAACCCGCACCTTTAGCCCTTGTCTGTAATCACTTCCTCTGTGACCTCTTAGCTCTCTTTGTGCATAATTTACTAATATATGATTTAACACAGAGAAGAAAATGAGGAGTAAATGAGAAGCCACAATTAAAGTACAGATTTTAGTTAATCTGTAGCGCACACCTTTCGTATTTAACCTTTAAAAGACGCGACATAAAGTCGCTGCTACAAGTTAATGTATCAATCGTAGCAAGGAGTTTACCCCGCGCCTCGCAGCCCGTAACCCGTACCTTTAGCCTTTCAACAATAAAGCGAGATCTTGCTCTATCTCTGAGAACGCTTTTTTAACCTGATCAACAGATTCTTGCCGTGCCACCGAATTTTGTATTGTTTCATCGACCTTTCTGTAAATAAACACTTCTTGGTCTTCATCGAGTCCCATGGTTGGGATCCGCTCTTCTAGCTCTTCTTGAAGTCGTTTAAACACTTTTTCGTTATTTATCCGGCTGTCGTTAAGCAATCCAATTAAACTATGAAACTTACTGTGAACAGTACTCGCCACTTTGTTTAATCGCTCTTGCTGCGAAACCAACATTTGCTTAGTGGTAATAGCCCGCAACTGCTGCTCAGTTACACTAACAATAAAGCAAATATGGTCACGAATTCGCCCGTGTTTTTGCTCGTCGTGTTCTGGCATATTTAAAATCAGCAAACTCACAAGCTCGTAATTAACTAAAATCCGATGAGAAAATTCATGCAATCGTCCTTTGCTTTTAAGCATTTCAAATAACTCAATAACAATGGGTGAACACACGCCATTTAATGCAAAGTGCGATTTGATATCGTTACATCTAAATTCAATATTACTTTGCAAGTCAAATGCCTGTAAGCACTCCACTAATGCCTTACCTAACTCCTCTACATCGTTAATTAATCCAATATGTTCAACATAGTTAACTATCTGCCCCATTTCACTACTGTTAGCCATGGCATTAAAGGCGGTAGAGGTTGCTTCTTTTACCTGTTTTTCCAGTTGCTGTTTTTCTAGTAAAACCTGATTGAGTTTCTGTAACTTTTGCTTTAGTTCATCGTGCCCAAACGGTTTTACAATATAATCTTCAGCGCCGACAGAATACCCTTCCATACGCTCCTCAACCGTTCCCCTTGCAGATACAAACATCACAATAATGTCATGCGTAATAGGGTTCGCTTTAAGCTCTTTACATACCTCGTAACCATTCATTTTTGGCATGCTGACATCAAGTAAAATAACCTGAGGCATATACTCTTCAACCATACTTAAACACTCTTGGCCACTTGAGGCGAGCCTGAGCTCAAAGTCAAGTTCCTCTAGAATTTCTTCAATTATTTCGAGGTTAAATGGTTCATCGTCGACTGCAAGAATTTTAGTTAAAGCCATAATTTCTCATCCATATAAATCGTGTTCATTAAAACAATTCAATTATTAGCTACTATTTTTCGCTAATTGCTCATCGGCTAAATATTCATCGAGGTTTATTTCTAAAGGAACTTGAATACTAATCGTTGCCCCACCTTGAGGGTTATTACAGGCTTTAATAGTTCCTTGATGTAAAGAAACAAATTCACGACACAAGGTAAGCCCTAATCCAGTACCACCTGCGCCACTATTTGTTTTACTGCTTTGCACAAACTTTTGAAAAACCGTTTCAAGTTCGTCTTCAGGTATGCCTATCCCGCTATCTATTACTTCAATATTTGCACACCCACTGTCTGTTTCCAATGCAACTTCGATAGTGCTATGTTCTTCGCTAAATTTTAATGCATTACTCAATACGTTTCTAAGTACCTGATTAATTTGCTCTTCATCGCATTGCGCTATAACAGGCGGCTTATCTGATTTAAATGCAATCTTAATATCTTTTTCAATGGCAATCCCAGCCACATCATCAATGCTTGTTTTAACAATAGTCGTTAAATCGCATGCTCGTGGGTTAAATGGGAATTTACCTACATCTAATTTCGACAAATCGAGTAGATTGTTAAGTAATGACAATAGCCTTTGCCCACTTGATTCTATTCGGGTTAAATATTTTAAAAGTTTATCTTTACTAAAATCATCCTCTTCAAGCTTACTGATACCAAAGCGTGAAAAGCTTAGTATGGAATGCATGGGGGTTCTTAGCTCATGTGACATATTCGCCAAAAACTCTGATTTGCTTAAATTAGCTGCTTCAGCAATGTTTTTCGCATGCTCAAGTTGCGAAGTCCGCGCTCTGACCTGCTCTTCTAAAAGATCTTTCGCCTCAAGCAATAAATCTTCTTTTTGTTTTAAATGGGTTACGTTTTTAAAAATAACCGCTAATGCTATCTCACCATGATGATCAATTTCATTAAATGAGCCAACAAGTGGAATTTTACTCCCATCTTTATTAACGATATGCAAGTCGCAACTAAATTGCCGATTACTGTTTAGGGTAGATATTTTATCTTTTATTGCCTTTACTGAATCGTCATCTAAAAAGTGAAATAACGAGTGAGCAATGAGCTTTTTAAACGGTAAATTAAATAGCTTTGAGCACGCATCGTTAGCCTCTACTATTTTGCCTTTACGTTCAAAAAGTAAGATTGGATCGGGAGTGTTTTTAAAAATTACTTGCAGCAAACTGTCTTTTTCAATCAGTACATCGACTGTATCTTGTAGCCTTTCAACTAGCTCTGCGTTATGACGTTTTAGCAGTTCGGTTTGCCACAACTTATGTACTGCTTGTAATAACACATTGTCATCGAGTGGCTTAATTAAAACGTCTTCAACACCTTGGCGAATCGCTTCAATCATAGAAACCTGAGCAGGACGCGAGGTTAATAACAAGCAGCGGCTATGCGGCTGTATCTGCTTAAGGCTGGTAAATATATCTAAGCCAAGCCCTTCTTTTAAACTAAAATCACTAATTAAAATATCAATCATTCTGAGTTTGGCAATATTAAGCGCCTCATCATGATTTGTAGCTGTGTATACCTCTATATGTGCACCCACTAAGCTACTTTTTAGCATTTCTAAACGCTCACTAACATGATCAACTAGCAAAATAGTAGGCAGTTTAAAAATATGATCAGGGCCGATTTCTAGTAACCCTTCAATAAATGAGGTGATTTCTTTATTAGAAAAAAATGGATAAATAATAGTGGCGCCTGGAACAAGCTCGTTTAACTTACCAAATGCATCAAGCAGTTCACCACTTTCAGCCTTGGGCGCTAAAAGTAAAAATGATTGGTGGGTCGCTTGTTTTACCAGCGAAGCAACCAGAGTTGTTGGTGTCCCTTGTGAAAAGGCAAGCATATCGTACGCAGCTATATTACTGCTTTGATCAAACATAGAATAATGAACTAATTCAACTTCGCAGCCAATTAGCTCAAGCAGTACTTTTAAGCGCATAGCAATCATGCTACTGCTATCGATAATAAGTATTTTTTGCGCCATTTATATACACTTAAAAGAGTTTAATAAAACGTCTTTTCAGCATAGTATAGAATTTTTGGTTTGGCATAATCGCTTACATAAATGTCAGTTTAGCTTGCCTATAATTATTTTAGATTAGATGCTTACCAAAAATAGTTAGGCTGTACAGCTGGTTATCCATCCTTGCAACATTGGGCAACTCTCCCCATACGGCAAACTCAAAATGCTTAAACAATTTAATACTCGGTTCGTTATGACTAAAAATAAACCCGAGTAACACTTCAATGCCGAGGTTTTGTGCTTGTTGTTGTGCAAATTGCATCAGCTTTTTACCCAACCCTTTTCCTTGGGCTGCAGCCGTAATATAGATGCTTAGTTCAACGGTGCCGTCGTAGGCTGGGCGTCCATAAAACGATTTATAACTAACCCAGGCTAATACTTGGTCATTTTCGCAGTAAACAAAAATAGGTCGCTGAGCGGTATGGCTATCAAACCAAGGCTGTTTATCAGCAACGCTTACTTCTTCGGTATCGGCAGTGACCATTCGACTAGGGATAGTTTCATTGTAAATGGCAACAATGGCAGTTAAATCATCAGGTTTTGCTAAACGTATAGTCATAGAGAATAAGTAAAATTGATCAATTTCGCCTATAGTAGCGTATGATAAGTTACATAAACACCCACCAAATGGCATTCAAGGTAACCGCATGATAAAAAAAATAATACTCGGATTAACATTGGCTCTAGGCTGTACGTCTATGGCCACCCATGCCGCAAACACTAATAATTCTTCAGCAAAGGCTGATACCTGCGATGACTTTACCAATGTGTCACTTAGAAAGCTTCGCTCAACCGAGACCCTTAACTTATGTGAATTTAAAAATAAGCCACTGCTGATTGTAAACACCGCTAGCAATTGCGGCTTTACCTCTCAGTTTGAAGGGTTAGAAGCGCTTTACAAAAAATATAAAGATCAAGGCCTGGTCGTGCTGGGATTCCCATCTGACGATTTCTTTCAAGAAGAAAATGACGAAAAAGATACTGCTAAAGTGTGTTATGTGAATTACGGCGTTACTTTCCCTATGTTAGCCACCAGCGCAGTGCGTGGCAGCGACGCCAACCCAGTTTTTAAACATTTGAACGCGCAAACTAGTTCACCAAACTGGAATTTTTATAAATACGTGGTTTCGGCAGATCGCCAAACAGTGACACGCTTTAACAGCCGCGTTACGCCCGATTCAGCAAAATTAGAAAGCGCCATCAAAAGTGCATTTTAACTTTGTGTTTTCAGTTTAACCTTACTAAGATATTGCTTAGTAGATAAAAAACTAAACTTATAAATAGGAGATTTTATGGCAGTGGCAAGTGCAAGGCACATACTCGTGGACAGTGAAGCACAATGTTTAGACCTTAAAGACAAAATTGAGCAAGGTGAAGACTTTGCAGAGCTGGCTAAATTGCACTCTAATTGCCCGTCTGGTCAAGATGGTGGTGCATTAGGTGAGTTTGGACCTGGTATGATGGTTCCTGAGTTTGATAAGGTGGTTTTTTCAGCGCCACTTAACCAAGTACAAGGTCCTGTTCAAACACAGTTTGGTTACCATTTATTAGAAGTAACCAGCCGCTCAGAGTAAGCAAATCGATTTATTAATAAAGCCGCATTAGCGGCTTTTTATTTATGTGGAGTTGGCAAAAGCCCCAATATGCAATTACTTGGCTCTATTTCTTCCCCTTATGTTCGCCGTGTCAGAATTTGGGCACAACAAAATAACTGTGAGCTTGAGTTTATAAATCTCGACATTTTTTCAAGCGATGACCGCTCTTTAATGATGTCGCACAACCCGGCAGCTAAAATCCCTATCTTAATTGATGGCTCGCTTAACTTAAGCGACTCAAACACTATACTGCGTTACTTACTTGAAAAAACACAGCAGAACACGCTAACTTGGCCGCAAGAGCATTTTTTAACTAGCATAAATGCCTGTAACGATTCATTGGTTGAGTTATTGTTATGTCAGCGCTCTGGGTTTGACACACAAGCTGATAAACTATTTTTTAATCTGCAAAATGAGCGAATTGCGCAAACATTACACTATTTAAATGATCATTTATGCGATGATGAATTTAAAAGCTGTGAATGCCTCAACATCAGTTTATACTGCTTACTAGATTGGATCTGCTTTCGTGAACTCACTGATTTTAGCGCGCAATCGCAATTAGTTAAGTTTTATGAAGCGTTTAGTCAGCGTCAAGCGGCTAAAAGTACCAACCCTCGACTCAAATTTTAAAAGGTGAACACATGAGCGATATCGAAATTGAATCACAACTAGTTAGCTTTGTAGAAAAAGTACGTGTTAGTGAGCAGATCTGGGCACTGGGTGCACAAGATGGTGGCTTTGTTGTATGTGAATCAAATCAGTTTGATGACACCGATGTACTTTTACTGTGGGAATCAGAAGACGCAGCAAAAGAGCAATGTAAAGAAGAGTGGAAAGACTACAGTCCGGTAGAAATCAACCTAGATGAGTTTTTAGATGATTGGGTTGAAGACCTTAAATCAGATGATGCATTAGTTGGTTTAAATTGGAATGACGATCAAGTGTGTGTAGAAATTGAGCCAGTTGGTTTAGCCCGCGCTTTAAGTGAATAAGCTTTAACTGTTTATTTACTGACACTACCCCAATTAACAACGATTAGTTGGGGTATAAAATAATAAAAACTGTCAAGGTACTGCGTTGAAAACCCATCTTGGTCGTCGTCCATTTTCAGCTATGGAGCTGCATACCCTCTATACCGGATATATTTATAGTGATACCCGGCTTGCCCGCGAACAAGCTAAGCACTGGCACTTTTGGCTGCCCCTAATTGCTTATTACAGTGGCGCTTACAGCGATGAAATTGGTTGTTTAACCCTAGATGACTTGGTGATTGAAAATAACATCCTCTGCTTTAGCTTTCATACTCATGGTAAAATTAAACCTCGTTTAATTCCTGTACATCATGCTCTGCTCAAGGCCGGATTTAATGATTACTTAGCCTACTTAAAAGCGCAAAAGCACACACGTTTACTGTTTGACCTTCCAGCAAAAACAGGACGCTACAGTGAAAAAGTACGCATTTGGTTTTCAGGTGAAGGCGAACGCGCGGGGTATTTGCAAAAATGTGCAATTCCTTCGGTGGATCAACTCGGGATGAAAACCGCGATTAGTAGTTTGCGGCTGAACTTTGAGCAGCAAATTCGTATTTATGCCCTGCAAGCTGGCTCTAAAGACTGCTTTAATTACCTAATGGGCTTTAATGATTACCCTGAAGAGCATTTTGCCGATACCAAACTGCTTAATACCGTATTACAACAAATTCGTGTTATCAATTCCCACCTCCATTGGCAGCGTTTTTTAGCGCGAGATAGCCACTGACAAACTTTGTTACTCTTTTCCTTCTTGTTGTTCGCTTACTCTAGCAATAAAAGCTGTTAGGATGGAGTGTACTCACTCTTCTAACAACAAAAATCTAGGGATAACTATGTTTTTTAAAAGCCTCTTAACCGTGAGCGTTGCGCTTGCGATGAATGCTGCTAACGCTAATGAATTCGTCATTGAAAAACTCGCAAAGCCAAGTTCACAAAAAGTTGCTTTAACACTCGACCCAAGTCAGGATACTTTTACAGGAATGACTGAGATCAGTTTGGAGGTGCTTAAACCAACACACTACATTGAACTTAATGGTGTTGATTACGCAACCAAAATGGTTCAACTATTGGGTGAGCAAAACTGCGACTTAAACAGCGAAATGCTTAAAACAGGTAAAGTTAAATTTAGCTGTGAAGAACAAATTCAGCCAGGTAAATACACTTTAAAAATTGATTTTTCCGCGCCATATAATCGCCAAAGTGTGGGGTTATATAAAACCCTAGATCAAGGCGTTCCGTACTTGTTCACCCAATTTGAAATGAGTGATGCCCGTCGTGCGTTTCCTGTATTTGACGAACCAAGCTATAAGATTCCGTTTCAGTTAACCATTACCGCCCCCACCTCACAAAAAGTGTATTCAAATACACCTGAGCTAAAAACAACGGTCAGTGGCGATATGACTACTCATTACTTTGATAAAACGCCGCCAATTCCATCTTACTTAGTGGCTATGGCTGTAGGCCCGTTTGAAGAGTTAGAAATTAAAGGCATGCCAATTCCTGGGCGTGTGATCACCCCACAGGGTAAAATTCATTTAGCGCAGTATGCAAAAGAGAATATGCCTAAAGTACTGGGCGCACTTGAAGAGTACTTTGGTATTCCTTATGTATATAAAAAGCTAGATTCAGTGGCTGTTCCAGAGTTTCCGTTTGGCGCCATGGAAAATTCAGGTTTGGTAACTTATCGCGAAGATATTCTTCTGGTTGATTTAGAAGCTGCAACGCGAAGTAAAAAGCAACGTAATGTTTCTATTATTGCCCATGAATTAGCTCACCAATGGTACGGTAACTTAGTGACTATGAAATGGTGGAACGACTTATGGTTAAACGAAGCGTTTGCAAGCTGGATGGCAGCAAAAATTACTAAGCAACTTAATCCTGAGTTTGAATCACACCTAGATTTACCACAAAATAATGTAATGGCGTTAGATGCTCGCTTAAGCACTAAGCCAATTCGTAAACCAATTAAAACCGAAGCCGATATTATGGACGGTTTAGGCCTTGCATACAGCAAAGGTAGCTCAGTACTGGCGATGGTTGAAAACTGGATTGGCGAAGACGCATTTCAAGCTGGCATTCAAAATTACTTAAAAGAGTTCTCTTATAAAAATGCCGAAGCCGCCGATTTATGGGAGGCACTTGGTAAAGCATCTAACAAAGATGTAGCGAGTGTTTTGAAATCGTTTATTGAACAATCGTCATTTCCGCTAATTAACGTTAAGCAGCAAGGTAATAACATTACGATTTCGCAAAGTCGTTTTGCCAATGCCGGTGTTGATGCTCCAGCCCAACTGTGGAATGTACCCGTTGCTATTAAATATGGTGCTGGCGATAAAGTAAAAACTGCCAGTGTATTACTTAATAAACAAAGCCAAACGCTAGAATTAGATTTTGAGCCAGAGTGGATATATCCAGACCAAGGTGCGCTAGGTTACTACCGCTGGGTCATGGACGATGCGCAATTTAACGCACTAATAGATAATGCAGCGAGCGTGTTAAACGACCGTGAGCGCCTTGCATTATTATCGGCCACTGACGCTTTACTTGACGCAGGTGTAATTTCTGCTGCTAAGCTGATGCAAACGCTTGAAGTTTTTGCCAGCGATAGTCATCCTCGCGTGGCTAACACTGCTTTAGGTTATTTAGCATCTCAGCAACGTACCTTTAAAGACGATAGCAACAAAGATTTATGGCCTACATTTATTCAAAATGCAGTCATGCCTGCCGCTAAAAAATATGGCCTAGAGGCAAAAATGGGTGAGGATGGCGCTGTTGCTCAACTGAGAGCTGCGGTGGTATCGCGTTTAGGCTTTGATGGTGAAGATAAGAATGTGATCAATAAAGCTAAGCAACAAACAGCCGCTTACTTAAACGATCCGCAAAAAGTAGACCCTTATTTAGCGGGTACTTACTTACGCCTTGCGGCTTTTCATGGTGATAAAGCGCTGCTTGATCAATTTATGACAACCTTTAAAACCACTAAAGATCCACAAGTGCGTACCAATATGCTGGCTGCAATGGGCTATTTTGGTAAACCTGAACTTCAAAAATCTGTGCTTACATATAGCTTAACCGATGAAGTAACCGCTTCTGATATGCGTACTATTTTATCGGGGCAAAGTTACACCGATGAACGCCAAGCACTGTTTATTGATTGGGTTTATAGCAACTACGATAAAGTAACAGCAAGTTTACCACCGTTTTTTGTGCCTAACTTACCTTACTTTACTACTGCTAGCTGTGATGCTGAAAGTTTAGCGACAACGCAAAAATTCTTTGACGCTAAACTTGATGAAGTTCCTGGCTATGCGCGCACATTAAGTAAGCTTGCAGAAAGTACGAATGACTGTATTGCACTTAAAAACCGTGAACTCAAATCAGTAAATAGCTTTTTAAATAGTAAATAAGTTAAAAGCTAAAGGTTAAGGGTTAAAGGTTGAAGATTTTATCTTGCACCTTTTGCCTTTAGCCCTGCACCATTCTATTAACCGCCAATAATCATCGTTAGCTTAGCTATAAACTCTTTTGCCGCTTGTTCAGAGTTAATTTTAAAAGCGACACCATAATGAATAGGCTGTGCGCTTTTATAAATACGAGTGGGAAAACGGGTCATTTCACTGCTATGAAAATAACCTTGAGTACGCACTACGCCATCAATATCAGTAAAGTCATCACTAAATACTTCAAATGCAGGGCGGATCACAATTTTACCTTTCCCTGTTTCGGCATGGGTGTAAAACGCTTCTTTAGAGTTTGCTAGCATATACTCAGCAATGTTTTTTATTTTAAAGTTACTTCTACACTCTAGTTTTATCAGCTGCTCTGTTAACTCGTCTGCACTGTAGGCCATGTTTATCCCTATTCGTTGATTTATGTATAACCTTAACGCATACGCAATATGAAGTCTTACTTTATTGTGTTACGTGGCAGACAAATGCAAGCTTATCGTTGTTATAACTCAACCGGCTTATTTCAGTATCGCAATATTGACTTAAATCAAGCCATTGCGATATGTCAGAACCTGCTGTTAGTTTTCGTTGATAGATACGGTTTTTAATTGCGTAAGCAATGGTATTTTCATCTTTTAAGATGAAGTCTTGTACTTGGTTTGGCAGCCTAAGGATGTTGCTCACCTGCTTGGTTTGTGGTTCCAAACGGGCTAAGTGATGCTGGCCATTCTTACTATGACTAAATAAAAATTCCCTCTGCGCTTTATTATAAATAAGTGTGCGACCAATGTTATTTGCTACAACCTCACCTTTAGCCGCAACAACCGAGGTATATTGTAATGTATGTGGCTCGCCTAAAATAAACATTACTAAATCGTTGTTATTTCCCCAAGCGTGATAGCCCACAGGCTCAATCCAATCAAAAATACGACTTGGTGCCAGCTCTGTACTCAGCGGATATTGCCATAGTTTTTGTTTGCCATCTTCTTCAACCACGATAGCAGATAAACTATCGCCACTCGGTGTTACTGTTGGCGAATACTCACTTACAGCTGTATTTGTGATCATAGAGGTTTGTTTTGATGATAAATCATAACGTGCAATATCAGTTTGGCTCTGCTTATTACTGATTACCTCACGCGTATAATAAAGGCCCGTATCGGTTAAATGGGGCTGATTGTTGTAGCTGGTTTTATCACTAACAATGCTTACGCGTATGCCATGCGGGGTATTTAAATCGGCAAGTAGTATTTGACTTTTAGGCATATTTGCTTGGGCAACGCCTAATGTTAAAGCATTAATTGTTATTAGCCCTAACAACGGTTTGATCAGTTTCATGCTTTCTCTCGTTTTAATTTTAAGCACCTCATGATAACGTTATTTACTGATGACGTCACTTGACCTAGCTTAGTAAGGTCTTTATAACTAACGGGTCATAAAAAAGAGAACAAACATGTCAGCTAAACACCCTATTATTGCAATCACCGGCTCATCTGGAGCAGGCACTACAACAACCACCAATGCCGTGAAGCATATTTTCCGCAGCCTCGACATCAATGCTGCATTTATTGAAGGTGATAGCTTTCATCGCTATACACGTCCTGAAATGGACAAAAAAATTCGAGAAGCCCAACAAGAAAGTAAACATATCAGTTATTTTGGCCGAGAAGCCAATGACTTTGGTGCATTAGAAGACTTATTTACTAAGTATGGTGAAACAGGCGAAGGTAAACTGCGTCGTTATTTACATACCTTTGATGAAGCCGTGCCTTATAACCAGTTACCAGGAACATTTACTCCTTGGCAAGAGCTTGAGCAAAACACAGATTTAATGTTTTACGAAGGCTTACATGGCGGCGTGGTCGACGAAGATCATGATGTTGCTAAGCATGTTGATTTACTTATAGGCATGGTGCCAATTATTAACCTTGAGTGGATCCAAAAGCTTATTCGCGATACCTCAGAACGCGGTCATTCTCGTGAAAAAGTAATGGACTCGATTGTGCGCAGTATGGATGACTACATTAATCATATAACGCCGCAATTTTCACGTACCCATATTAACTTTCAACGAGTGCCAACCGTTGATACTTCTAATCCATTTAGCGCTAAAGATATCCCATCCCTTGATGAAAGCTTTGTCGTTATTCGCTTTAGGGGCATTGATGACGTTGATTTCCCGTATTATTTACGCATGATTGAAGGCAGCTTTATGTCGCGGATCAATACGCTTGTAGTGCCCGGTGGCAAAATGGGACTGGCAATGGAACTAGTGCTTACGCCACTGATCAAAGATATTATTTTGAAAAAGCGCGCCTTAGCAAAATTAGCCCCACCTGAAATTCCTATTTAAGTGTATCGCTCATTTCTTAGAAAGTACTTGGTTCATAAGATCTAACAACATGTGATGATCTTATGAAATTGGCCACCTCTTTTATCAAGTGATCGCAAATACATTCTGCTCTTTTTTGTTTAGTCTAACTCACGTACACTGCTGATTTTAAGTATGATGAGAGCAGTATGTCGCAAGCTATTAAAATTATTGTCGGGTCTAACAACCCAGTAAAAGTAAATGCCGCTAAACACATTTTTGCGATGTATTTTCCCGAGCAGGTAATTGAATGTGGTGGCGTTCACGCCCCCTCTGATGTACCCGATCAACCTATAGGCGAAGAGCAGACGTGTTTGGGTGCACAAAACCGAGTTAACTACTGTAAAGCACAGCATCAAGCAGACTACTACATAGCGATGGAAGGTGGCGCAGCGCAATTTAGCTATGGTGCAGCAACCTTTGCCTATGTTGTTATTGATGACGGCGCACAGCAAGTTACAGGCCGAAGCAGTAACTTACCTTTGCCTCCGGTTTTTTATAAAGCATTGCTGCAAGGTGAAGAGCTCGGAGACGTGATGGATAAGGCTTTTAATACCACCAATATCAAGCAGCAAGGGGGTGCTATTGGTTTATTAACTGATCATCATGCAACACGAGAAAGTACCTATACTCAAGCGCTGACTCTCGCCATGGCGCCTTTTCTTAATCCCACTTTATATAATCAATAACGGATGTTTTAATGAAGTATAACTACATATTATTTGATGCCGACGAAACCTTATTTAGCTTTAATGCCTTTGCTGGCTTACAAAAAATGTTGGCAGCTTATGACATGGATTTTACCAAGGCAGATTATGACCATTACCAAAATACCAATAAGCCATTATGGATTGCCTATCAAAATAACGAAATTACCGCAAACCACCTGCAAGTAACTCGTTTTAGTGAGCTGGCAAATAAGCTTGATGTACCAGCTCAGCAACTTAATGATGATTTTTTATCGGCAATGGCTGAAATTTGTATGCCTTTACCCGGTGCGGTTGAATTATTAAACGCCCTAAAACCTCATGCCAAATTAGGTATTATCACTAATGGCTTTTCTCAGCTGCAAGCACGTCGCTTAGCACATACGGGGCTGCAAGATATGTTCGATTGGCTGGTAATTTCTGAAAAAGTAGGTATTGCTAAGCCTGCAAAAGAGATATTTGAGCACACCTTTAATTTAATGGGGAATCCACCGAAAGAGCAAATTTTAATGGTAGGTGATACCGCCAGCAGTGATATTCTTGGTGGACGAAATGCAGGCATAGACACCTGCTGGTTACAGCACCCTGGGGTAATCTTACCTGAAGGTATTAAGCCAACGTATCAAGTCACTGAGTTAAAACAGTTACAAACTATTTTAGGTCTGACCTGACTGATTGTGATTACAAACAGCCAAAAAAAATGACGCTAATAAGCGTCATTTTTTATAACTGTATGTAAGCGATTAACTGATTAGGCGTTTGCTAATTCAAGACCGGGTGCAGGCATCGAAACAGGCGTTTCAAAGGTTGCCCACTCCCATGCTGACTCAGTTGCCATAATTTTGCGTAGTAACTTGTTGTTTAAATCATGGCCTGATTTAAATGCCGTTACTTTACCTAAAAGGTTATGACCTGTCATAAACATGTCACCTACACAGTCTAGTATCTTATGCTTGACGAACTCGTCTGGGTATCGCAGACCGTTCGGATTTAAAACTTTAAATTCATCAAGTACCACTGCGCTATCCATGCTACCACCTAGTGCAAGGTTATTAGCATGCATGTATTCAATGTCTTTCATAAAGCCAAAAGTACGCGCACGGCTAATCTCTTCAGTAAAGCTTTGTGCGGTAATATCTAAGCCAATGCGTTGGCGGCTTTCATTGATTGCAGGGTGATCAAAGGCAATCTCAAAGTCGATATGGAATCCGTCGTAAGGTTCTACTTCGGCCCATTTATCGCCTTCTTCAATACGTACTTTTTCTTTAATACGAATAAAGCGCTTCGCGACATTTTGCTCTTCAATGCCACCTTTTTGTAATAAATAAATAAATGGTAATGCACTACCATCCATTATTGGTACTTCTGAGCTATCAAGTTCAACAATCAGATTGTCGATACCCATTGCCGCAACAGCTGCAATTAAATGCTCAGTAGTTGATAAGCGAACACCATCTTTGTTTATTAAACAGGTACACAATTGCGTATCACCAACGGCTTCAGGCGTTGTTTCAAAATCAACAACCGGATCAAGGTCGACACGACGAAATACAATCCCAGTATTTGCGCTCGCAGGTCGGAGAGTTATTGTGACCTTCTCACCTTTATGAAGTCCAATTCCTATGGCTTTGACTACTTGTGCAATCGTACGCTGTTTAATCATAGGTTCGCTCACTTTAAGTATATATTACAGTTAGACGGCGGAGTGTAGCATAAATACGGTATAACTACAATATTCGTTCACATTTCGCACAAAAGTACTGTTTTTAATTAGTCTGCTTGTTTACGTAAAAAAGCAGGAATGTCGAAATAATCGCCACCCTCAGACTTATCTGTTTTCTTAGCGCTGCTTGACGACGTATTCGCTGAAGAACTTGAAGAACTAGACGATGTGCCTTGCTCCTTTGATTCAGTTTGCGAAGTCGTTGCTGACTCGTCAGTTGTGCTTGTGCCTTGGCTTGCGAAGCTAGGTACATACATGCTGCTGCTTGTTTGTGTGCTTGAGCTAGTAACATCAGAGCCTGACGCTTTTTTGAAACCGTTATCTACAATACCAAACTGTGGACGACGATCGCCGCCTAAGCCAGTTGCAACCACAGTTACACGTAGCTCGTCTGTCATTTCTGGGTCAATTACCGCGCCAACAACAACCGTTGCATTTTCAGACGCTAGCGCCTTAACGTGATTACCCACAATTTCGAATTCTTCAATCGCGATATCCATACCCGCTGTAATATTAACCAAGATACCTTTAGCGCCGGTTAAATCTACGTCTTCTAGAAGCGGGCTTGAAATAGCGGCTTCTGCTGCTTCTTGTGCACGATCAGGACCCGATGCAGATGCAGTCCCCATCATCGCTGTGCCCATTGCAGACATAACAGTACGTACGTCGGCGAAATCCACGTTAATTAGACCCGAGCGAGTGATTAACTCAGCAATGCCTTGTACTGCACCAAACAATACGTCATTTGCTTTAGCAAACGCATCCAGTAAAGTTGTTCCTTTACCCAATACTTTTAGTAACTTGTTATTTGGAATAGTGATTAACGAGTCCACAATTTCAGATAATTCGCTAATCCCCTGCTCCGCAGCAGCGGCACGCTTTTTACCTTCAAAATCAAACGGACGTGTTACCACAGCAACAGTTAAAATACCCAGTTCTTTAGCAATTTTAGCCACAACTGGCGCAGCACCGGTTCCTGTACCGCCGCCCATACCTGCCGCTATAAATACCATATCGGCACCTTCAAGGCTGGCACGAATGGTCTCTGCGTCTTCTTCAGCCGACTGACGACCTACTTCAGGGTTGGCACCAGCACCTAACCCAGAGGTTATTTGCGTACCTAATTGTACCGTTACATCAGCGGCTGAATTACGTAATGCTTGCGCATCCGTATTGGCTGCGATAAAACGAACACCTTCTATTTGTTGTTTTACCATGTGCTCAACTGCGTTACCGCCGCCACCGCCTACACCGATTACTTTTATTACAGCTTCTTCGCTGTGTTGTTCCATTATATCAAACATATTTACTCTCCGACTTGAGTACTAAAACTCGCCTTGAAACCATTTTGTGATGCGGTTCCACCAATTATTGTTATCATCCGCTTTCGACTTTTGTGCATTCATCGACTGCATAGTACGCCCGTATTGTAACAAACCTACAGCAGTTGCGTACGATGGATCATCAACATAATCAGTTAAACCTACTACACCAATTGGTTTACCTATTCTTACTGGCATCTGAAAAATATCTTCAGCCACTTCCATTGCGCCAGTCATTTTAGCAGTTCCGCCAGTAATGACGAGACCTGCTGCAATTTGGTCTTCTAATCCTGAGCGACGAATTTCTTCCATCGCCAACTCAAATAATTCTCTAAAACGTGGCTCAACCACTTCTGACAACGTATGCCTAGACATCAGTCTTGCTGGTCGCCCGCCTACGCTTGGCACTTCAATTGTGTCTTCGCTGCTCGCCATTTGGCTACTGGCACAGGCATATTGTACTTTGAGTGACTCTGCATGTGATATAGGTGTACGAAATATTTTTGCAATATCACCGGTTACTTGGTTGCCTGCCACCGGAATTACCGCCGAATGACGCAGCGCACCATTAATATAAATAGTGATATCCATAGTACCACCACCAATATCCAGCACCGCAACACCTAGCTCCTTTTCGTCATCAGTCAGTACGGAGTAACACGAGGCAAGCGCAGTGAATATAAGTTGGTCAACTTCAAGCCCACAACGTTCAACACATTTTTCTATATTTTTAGCCATGTCGCTGGAGCAGGTAATAATGTGCGCGCGCGCTTCCATACGCACCCCACTCATACCGAGTGGGTTTTTAATCCCCTCTTGCATGTCAATGCTGTACTCTTGTGGCAGCGCATGCAACATTTTGCGTTCAGCTGAAATTGGTACTGAGCGAGCAATATGGATTACATTTTCAATGTCTTCATCGGTTACTTCGGTGTTGTTAATAGCGACAACACCACTTTCGTTCTGACACTGAATATGTTTGCCAGAAATACCCAAATAAACCGAGCTAATACGACAATCAGCCATCAATTCAGCTTCATCAATTGCGCGGCGAATAGACTCAGACACTAAATTTAAATCGTTAACGCCGCCTTTATCCATTCCATAAGATACTTGGCTCCCCACGCCAACAATGCTGAGCTTGTTATCTGTGGTGATTTCACCTACCGTGGCCACTACCTTCGAAGTGCCAACGTCTAATCCAATCACTAGGTTTCTTTCTGCTGACTTAGTCATGCCTTACTCTTTATTATAATTGCTGTTCTTGCATTGGCTTATAGCTCACTGCAAGGCCGGTATCGTAGCGTAAATCAATTGCATCTATCTGTGCATCAGCACGTTGTTCTATGCGTGAATAAACGTCTATAAAACGCTGTACACGCTTGGCTTTATCCTTGCGCCCTAAATTTAAACGCACGCCATTATCTAACCAAAGTTGCCACGAAAACCGCTCAGATAGCGCAAGGCTAGTGAGCGTTAGTGCATTTACTTTAAGCATTTCATCAAACTGTTTAAACGCTACCCATGCTTCTTTTTCACTGCCTTCTGGCCCATATAACTGGGGTAATGTGGCACTTAATTTATCACTTTTAGCCTCAAACGCCTCGCCGCTTTGGTTAATCAATAAATCACTGTTCCAGTGAGCGACCGCTTGATGCTCTACCACGTAAACTTGGATAGTATCAGGCCATTGCTTTCTTACCGATACCGTTGCAACCCAAGGTAGTTCTTGCACTAAATGCTGAACATGCTTTACGTTTAACTCAAAAAAGCTACTTAAATCCGCTTTTTTTATCGCGGTAGTTATTGCTTTTTCATCGGTGTATTTGGGGCTCCCCAACACCGTTAGATGCTTAATTTGCGCATCTTTATTTGCAACTAACCAATGGGAAACCCCATTGGTTATTTCAATTAACCCAATCACCACAGCCAGAAAAAAGCTCACTCCAAAAATCAGCGACCAGTTAAGTTGCTGTTTTAGTTGCTGCGCTTTCTCTAAAAAGGGATGCATATTAAAGGGTTTGCTCCAAAATGCGAACAACTAATTGCTCAAAACTTGCCCCATTGGCTTTTGCTGCCATTGGCACCAATGATTTTTCTGTCATGCCTGGCACGGTATTTACTTCCAACAAGTAAAATTGGCCTTGCTGATCTTGCATTGCATCGACGCGACCCCAGCCACTTGCACCCACCAAATCAAACGCATCGAGTGCCATTGCTTGTAGTTTTTGGGTATCCGGTTGTGATAAATCAGCAGGACAATGATATTGTGTCGTACTTGACTGATATTTAGCTTGGTAGTCATAAAAACCATTTGGCGTGCTCATTTCAATCACAGGTTGTACTTCATCACCAAGCACCGTAATTGTAAATTCGCGCCCCGAGATCCACTGCTCTACCAATACTTGGCTGTCGAACTTAAATGCATTGCTGAGCGCATCTTCAAGCTCTTCTGCAGAGCTTGCTTGTGCCATACCAATACTTGAGCCTTCGTGCGATGGTTTTACCATCACTTTTTTAAACTCATCGATAATTGCTTTAGCATCAAAGCCTTTTTTAGCATCAACTACCGCATAAGGTGCTGTGCTTAAGCCTGCCGATTTAAACAAGTGCTTACAACGAATTTTATCCATTGCCAATGCTGAACCCAATACATTACTGCCGGTGTAAGGCAAGTTCATAAACTCTAAAGCACCTTGTACTGTGCCATCTTCACCACCTCGGCCATGCAGCGCAATAAAAACGCGATCAACGTTTAAGTCTTTTAATTCCCACAATGAACGATTTTGAGGGTCAAACGCAATCGCATCAATGCCACAGGCAAGAAGTGCATTAAGGACTGCTTTACCAGATTTTAATGACACGTCGCGCTCTGCTGAGTTTCCACCTAGCAGCACCGCTACTTTACCAAACTGGGAACTTACCTGTGTCATACTTCACCTTGCTTTAATTTTTCTATCGACATATTTGTTGCTGCTAAGTTTTTAACTAACTGACCTATGTTACCTGCACCTTGCGTAAGTACTAAATCATTATTTTGCAGGCAGTTAGCAAGTACACCTGCAAGCTCTGAGCTTGAAGCTACATGCAATGGCTCTTTGCCACGTTGGCGTAAACTGCGGCATAAACTCTTACTATCAGCGCCCACTATCGGCTCTTCGCCTGCACTGTAAACATCAAGCAATAGCAACTGATCAACCTCGGCGAGTACTTTCACAAAATCTTCGTATAAATCGCGAGTACGAGTATAGCGATGCGGCTGATAAACCATCACTAAACGCTTATCAGGCCAGCCTTCTCTCGCTGCGGTGATGGTAGCTGCCACTTCTGATGGGTGATGACCATAGTCATCTACTAACATCACATTACCGCATTCGTTTTCAAATTCACCATAATGCTGAAAACGACGGCCAATGCCTTCAAAAGTATCTAAAGCCGCTAAAATAGCATGATTCGCAATATTTTGATCTTTAGCCACGGCAATCGCTGCGGTTGCATTGAGGGCATTATGTTTACCCGGCATATTCAGCTTGGCGGTTAAACTCTCACCTTGTTTATTAGTCACCGTAAATTGGCATGTGTTCGCTGTTTGGCTAAAGTCACTCATTCGATAATCAGCCTCGTGTGACTCACCGTAAGTGATCACCGGACGACCAAAACGGGGGATCAATTCAGCAGCAACGTCTGAATCAATACACACCACCGCTAACCCGTAAAACGGCAGGTTATGAATGAATTCAACATAAGTATCTTTCATTTTTTCTAAACTACCGCCGTAAGTTTCCATGTGATCTTCTTCAATATTAGTGATCACCGATACCATAGGTTGTAAATGCAAAAATGAAGCATCGCTTTCATCCGCTTCAGCGATTAAAAAGTCGCTTTTGCCTACTTTAGCATTGCTGCCAGCACTATTTAATAAACCGCCAATAATAAAGGTTGGATCGAGCCCTGCTTGTGCATAAATACTGGCAATTAAACTGGTTGTTGTGGTTTTGCCATGGGTACCGGCAATAGCAATACCATGACGAAAACGCATCAGCTCAGCTAACATTTCTGCACGGCGAACCACCGGAATACGTGCAGCTTGCGCGGCTTGAATTTCAGGGTTTGTTTTATCAATTGCACTTGAAACCACCACCACATTAGCGTCTTTTACATTATTTTCATGATGGCCAATAAATACTTCAGCGCCCGCTTGAATTAAACGCTCGGTCATGGCGCTATGCGCTATATCCGAGCCGGTAATACGGTAACCTTCAAAAGCCAATACTTCTGCAATACCGCCCATACCTGCACCACCTATTCCTACAAAGTGA
The DNA here is from genome assembly GCF_004328665.1 of Pseudoalteromonas sp. DL-6. Lineage (NCBI taxonomy): Bacteria > Pseudomonadati > Pseudomonadota > Gammaproteobacteria > Alteromonadales > Pseudoalteromonadaceae > Pseudoalteromonas > Pseudoalteromonas sp. DL-6. The sequence goes on along the minus strand of NZ_CP019770.1, from coordinate 580,440 downwards.
ATAGTTTCAATGCGGCGCATCGCAGGGCGTGTATATTTTTCTTTTGCTAATGTCTGTTTCACTTATATTCTCTTATTTGTTACTTGCTCACAGTGCATAGCGACGCTGGCTGTGGCATCTAAAATAGCCTGCTGCTTTGCTTTAGCAGCCATTTTAGTTATTAATAAAGGTTCGGCTAAATAGGGACTTAAAAGTTCAACAATGCTGCGCTGATTAAATTGCCCCTGTGGCATTAATAATGCCCCTTCTGCCATTACTAAATACTGTGCATTTGCTGTTTGGTGATCATCAACCGCATGTGGAAACGGTACAAATACCGCCATTTTACCTGCTGCAGCAATTTCACTAACCGTTAGCGCTCCGGCGCGACAAATCACAATATCGGCCCAGCTATAAGCGGTATCCATATCATCAATAAATTCAGCAACAGTTACTTGTTCATCGCCCATTTGTTGCTGCTGGTAACTTTCGCTCACACTAGCAAAATGGCCTTTACCAGTTTGGTGCCAAACATTAATGGCACAGGTATCATTTAAGCGCTTAAATGCTTCAGGCAGTGTTTGGTTAAGTACTTGCGCACCTAGTGAGCCACCCACTACAAGCATATTAATTGGACTTGATATTTCCCGCTTAGGTATATCAACTACACTCTGACGCACAGGGTTACCCACCAGCTCAGCTTTACCACTGGCAAAAGCACTTGGAAATGCAGCTAATACGCGATTCGCAAATTTCGCTAGCCATTTATTGCTCATACCAGCTACGGCGTTTTGCTCATGAATTACCAAAGGGATACCGAGACTTTTTGCTGCAATACCCGTAGGGCCTGTCACGTAGCCGCCCATAGCTAAAACCACGTCAGGGCGTTGTTGTTTTAATACTTTACGCGCCTGCAATATTGCATTAATAACCATGAATGGCGCTTTAATGAGGCGTTTTAAACCATTACCTCGCACGCCTTTTACATCAATAAAATCAATTTCTATGTTGTGCTTGGGCACGACACTGGCTTCCATTCTATCAGGAGTGCCTATCCAGCTAACTTGCCAACCTTGCTGTTTGAGATAATCAGCAACCGCAATCCCCGGGAAAATATGTCCACCTGTGCCCCCTGCTACAACGACTATTTTTTTACTCATCGTTTAGCTCCCCCCGACGTGGCCTGTTTAGTTGCCATCTTCGTTTCAAAATCTACCCGTAATAAAATACCAGTGGCTATGGTCATCATTAATAAACTTGAGCCACCATAGGAAATAAACGGTAGGGTTAGTCCTTTGGTTGGTAATATACCGGCACTGGCGCCTACATTAACCATAGTTTGAAATGCAAACCAAATACCGATAGCTAAAGCTAAATAGCCTTCATATTCTTTACCGTTTTTAAGCGCATTTTGGCCAATTAGTAGCGCTCTAAATACTAATGTCCCTAATACCATTAAAATACTCAATACGCCCATAAAACCGAGTTCTTCAGCAATCACGGCAAAAATAAAATCGGTGTGTGCTTCCGGTAAATATTGTAATTTTTGTACGCTATTACCTAAGCCTTGGCCAAACCAATCACCTTGACTATAAGCCATCAGTGATTGCACTAATTGATAACCTTTACCAAAAGGGTCATCCCAAGGTTCTAAAAAACCCACCACACGCGCCATACGATAGGGCTCAAACACAATCAACCCAACCACCAGCGCAATACCGGTTAAAATAAGTGCAAAAAATTGCCAAAGCTTGGCACCGGCTAAAAACAATAAACCAACCGTAGTAACAAACATCACCACCACGGTTCCTAAATCGGGCTGCATTAAAATAAGTGCCGCATAAACGGCAAATACCGCTATGGGTTTAGCAAAGCCTTTTATGTTTTCTTGTACTTCACTGCGCTTACGCACTAAATAGCCAGCGATATAACTAAAAAAGAATAACTTAGCGAGCTCGGAAGCCTGAATATTAAATGGCCCTATAGGTATCCAGCGGGTCGAACCATTAACTTCACGACCGACAATAAGCACTACCAATAACAACACTAAGCCGATTAGTAATAAGTAGGGATTAGCTTTTTTCCACCACGACATAGGTACTTGAGTACTAATGCAAAATAAACAAAACGAGAGCCCTAAAAAAATACCGTGGCGGATAGTAAAATGATAAATATTGCCAAACAGCCTATCGGCCGTCGGCATTGAAGCACTAGTTACCATCACAAAGCCCACCCCTATTAGCATTAACATGCAATAAAGGAGCGGCACATCATAAAGCTGCGCCGAAGGTTTAGGAGTAAATGCCTCTTTAATATCCGCAAAAGCTATCATGGCAGCTCCTGCAATACACAATGCACAAAATCATCACCGCGCTGCATATAGTTGTTGTACATATCTATACTGGCGCAGGCTGGGGCTAATAAAACCGTATCGCCTGACGTACTTAATTGTTTAGCAAGCGCCACAGCTTCAGACATGTTAGTGGTTAAATGACCTTTAGCAGTTAGTGCCACTAACTCTTTTGCATCTTTACCAAAGCAAATGAGGGCTTTAACGTGTTGCTCAACATAAGGTTTAAGTGCCTCTAAATCCGCGCCTTTGGCATCGCCACCAGCAATAACCACTAAGTTTTGTTGCTTACCCGCTAAACTATCAATAGCGGTAATTGTTGCGCCTACATTGGTGGCTTTAGAATCATTAAAATACTTAACGCTATTAAACTCACCCACAAACTGGCAACGATGTGCCAAGCCATTAAATTGAGCTAACGCAGTTTTATAATGCGCTTTAGTTATTTCAAACGGGCTGAGTAACGCCATTACTGCCAATGTGTTTAAATAGTTATGCTTACCCACAACAGCTAAAGTACTTACTGGTAAATAAGCTTCGCCCTTTACCATAAAGTACGCTTCGTTATTATGCTGTGCTAAGTGGTAATCACCTTGTGTTTCTCCAAAACTAACTTGTGGTGCTAACGTGCGACTCACTGGGTGGGTTTGTCTATCGTCAGCATTAATAACTAAAAGTTCAGCGCCGTTATAAATACTTAACTTTGAATCTATATAAGCTTGATAGCTATCATAGCGATCGAGATGATCTTCTGAAATATTAAGCACAGTTGCACTGCTGGCTTTTAAGCTGTCAGTGGTATCAAGCTGAAAACTCGATAGTTCCAATACAAACACATCAAAGTCACCGTCAAGTAAATCCAGTACAGCTGTGCCAATATTGCCGCCCAGTGCTACTTTATAACCTGCGGTTTTTAATACTTCGTAAGCAAGGGTTACTACCGTTGATTTACCGTTTGAACCTGTTACCGCAACAACTGGTTTAGTGTTAATGCGGGCAAATAACTCAACATCACCAATTATTTCTACACCTGCATTCATTGCCTGTGCAACCGCAGGGGTTTTTAAACTTAGCCCGGGACTAATAATGATCATATCGCAAGCACTGAGCGCCGCGTTATTTAAATCACCAAAGTGAGTATTTAGATTAGCGGCATGTTGCTTGAGCCAATCAACACCGGGAGGATTTTCTCGGCTATCGACTACATTGGGCTGTATTCCTTGAGATAATAAAAAGCGCACAATGCCCAGGCCGGTTACACCGAGCCCGAGCACTGTTATTTGTTTATTTTTTATCTCGTTTAAATACTGCATTTATCGGATCTTTAATGTCGCAAGGCCAGCGAGCACCAGCACAATAGAAATTATCCAAAAGCGCACAATAACGCGTGGCTCTGGCCATCCTTTAAGTTCATAATGGTGGTGAATCGGCGCCATTTTAAAAATACGCTGGCCGCGTAATTTATAAGAGCCAACTTGTAAAATTACCGACAGCGCTTCCATTACAAACACGCCCCCCATAATAATAAGTAATAACTCTTGGCGAACCAGCACAGCAATAATACCTAATGCACCACCTAGAGCTAACGAGCCTACATCGCCCATAAACACTTGTGCTGGGTAGGTGTTAAACCATAAAAAGCCTAACCCTGCACCCACAATAGCGGTACACACCACTACCAATTCACTGGCAAGTGGCAAATGCGGAATATGTAAATAAGCTGAAAAGTTAATATTACCGGTTAAATAAGCAATAATAGCCAGCGCTGCAGCCACTAAAATTGTTGGCACAATAGCTAAGCCATCTAGTCCGTCGGTTAAGTTTACCGCGTTTGAGGTGCCCACTAATGCAAAATACGTGATTACGATATAAAACAGTCCTAGCTGTGGCAGTACATCTTTAAAAAATGGTACAACAAGAGATGTCTCTGTCGCTTGGGTACTGGTCATGTAAAGTGCAGTTGCTACAACCAATGCAATTACTGATTGCCAAAAATACTTCCACTTAGCAATCAGTCCTTTAGGATCTTTGCGGATCACTTTGCGGTAATCGTCAATAAAGCCAACAATCCCCAATGAACCAATCACAAATAATGTGGCCCATACGTATTTATTAGACAAATCAGCCCACAATAAAGTGCTGGTGAATATTGCCGCTAAAATAAGTAAGCCACCCATGGTCGGCGTACCCGATTTAGACAAATGCGATTGCGGACCATCATCACGTACTGTTTGTCCAATTTGCATGCGCTGTAAACCACGAATTAACTTTGACCCCAAATAAAGCGACATAATTAATGCGGTCAAAATACCTAAAATGGCACGAAGAGTTAAATACGAAAAAACATTAAAGCCACTATAATATTGAGTTAAATACTCAGCCAGCCAAACTAACATTATGATACTCCATTGATGGCTTGTTGCTGGCCATTAACTAAATCGGTTACTAAAAGCTCCATGCGAGAACTGCGTGATCCTTTCACGACAAGGGTAATTTTTTTATCTACTTTGCTAATACTGTTTTGAATTTGCTGCAGCATTTGCTCACGATTTGAAAAGTGACGATTAGGCAGCTCAAATACATCACTTGCTGACTTACTTAATACACCGAGTGTAAATAGCTCATCAATGCCTTGCGCTAATGCATATTCGCCCACTTCTTGATGATACTTACGAGCATCTTCACCAAGCTCCCCCATATCACCGAGAGCCAAAATACGATGACCTTGAATATCGCTAAGTAAATCAATCGCCGCTTTTACCGATTTAACGTTGGCATTATAAGTATCATCAATAATGGTGAGTGAATCACTAGCTTCAATCAGGTTAACCCGCCCTTTAACTTCACCCATGGTCGCTAGGGCGCTGGCAATTTCTTCAAGCGACACGTCAAACTCACTGGTTAATGCCGCAGCAATAAGCGCGTTGCTAATATTATGCTTGCCTGGCAATGCTAACGTAACCGGAACTCTGTGTTGTTTGGTACATAACATAAAGCTTGCTCGAGCTTGTGCATCTAGGCTGATGTCCTCAGCCCAAATATCCAGTTTTTCACTGCTAGAAAAACATTTAACCTTTCGCGCTGCTAATTTATCAAGCCAATACTGACTAAACTCGCTATCGCAATTAACAATGGCAATGCCATCGTCTTTTAAACCATCGTAAATTTCGCCTTTGGCTTGTGCTACCCCTTGTAAGCTACCAAAACCTTCTAAATGTGCCGCGGCAACATTACATACCACGGCAACATCCGGTTTGGTCATGGCGGTAGTGTAGGCAATTTCACCAATATGGTTTGCACCGAGTTCAATAACAGCATAACGATGCTGTGGCTCTAATCTCAATAAGGTAAGAGGCACGCCAATATCATTATTGAAGTTGCCTTTAGTCGCTAAAACATCCCCTTTACTTGATAAAATAGCGGCACACATTTCTTTAACTGTGGTTTTACCTACACTGCCAGTAATAGCGATAGTTTTAGGTGCAACTTGCGCCATAACCGCTGTTCCAATTGTGCCTAATGCAATACGGGTATCGGCAACTACAAATTGAGCAATGTCGGTATCAACAGCGTGATCGACAATGACTCCAATAGCACCTTTTTGTTTTGCTTGCTCAATAAACTTATGACCATCAAAGTTAGGGCCTTTAAGTGCCAAAAACACTTCACCATCACATAAAGTACGGGTATCGGTGTTTATATTTATTACTTGACGATTATCACCTTGATAATCGGTTGCTAGCACATTAGCTAGCCAATCAAAATCCATTGGGATCATGCTTGAGACCCTCTTACTGCTTGTTTTAATTGTTGTTGTACAAATTGGCGGTCGCAAAAATCAATGCGTTTGTTACCTATAATTTGATAGTCTTCATGCCCTTTACCGGCAATTAAAATAACCTCACCGGCTTTTGCGTTATCTATAGCAAATTGTATCGCAGCACCCCGGTCGGCCTCTAAAAGGGCGTTTTGTGGGTGTGTTAATCCTGCAGCTACATCATTAATAATTTCATTGGGATCTTCAGAGCGCGGGTTATCACTGGTAATGATCACTTTGTCTGCAAACTGCTCGGCGGCTTGTGCCATTAGTACACGTTTACCTTTATCTCTGTCGCCGCCGCAACCAAATACACAACTCACTCCACCTGGTACATGTTGTTGCAGCGCTTGTAACGCTAGTGCGAGTGCATCAGGCGTATGTGCATAATCAACCACGCAAGTAGGCATATTTGGCGCTGTAAATGCTTGCATTCTGCCTGCTACAGGTTGCAAATACTCACACCCTGCCACTAATTGCGTTAATGGGTAACCTAGCGCTAATAATGTGGCTAAAGCAGCGGTTAAATTGTATAGATTAAATTCACCATATAACGGTGATTTTATGGCAATATCACCCCAACTTGTAGTTAATTGCGCCGAAATACCGGTTGCTGAATAGCTAACATCAGAAAAATACACAAACTGAGCGTTTTTAGGGGCTAAGTTTTTACGGCCATAACAAATTAGTTTACTAAAGCTATATTTTTCAATCCATTGCTCTGCTTGTCCGTCATCTTGGTTAAGAATGACATTGGCAGCATCAAAATCACGAAACAGCATCAATTTGGCATCACCGTAACTATCCATGTCACCATGATAATCTAGATGATCACGAGATAGGTTAGTAAATACCGCCGCTTTGAAATGGCACTGATCAACACGGTGCTGTACCAATCCATGCGATGATACTTCCATCGCTACTAAGCGATGTTGCTGCTCTTTTAAGTCACTTAAAATATGCTGTAAATCAACCGTTGATGGTGTGGTGTTTTGTAGCGGTGTTAAATTATCTGGATGGCCATAACCGAGCGTGCCTATAATTGCGGCTTGGGTACGACAAAACTGTGCTAAATGAGCAATCATTGCGGTAGTAGTCGACTTACCATTGGTACCTGTTACGCCAACTAAATCTAATTCTAGGCTCGGTTGCTGGTAAAATTTACTCGCTAATACAGGCAATTTTTTATTTAATTCTGAGACTAAATAAAGCGGCTCAAAATCACTTTCAAACTCACACAGTCTGTCGGCAATAATTGCACTGGCACCATTCTCAATTGCTTTATCAATAAACTGTCCGCCATCAAGCTGATGACCTTTTATTGCCACAAACACATCACCAGGTTTTACATCGCGGCTGTCTAAACGCAACTCGTTTACCATTAAACTTGCTGCATCTATTTCTAAATATTTTAAAATTGTGTGTAAATCACGCACCATCATCTTTGCCCTTCACGTATGCCACCGAGTCTTTATCTGGGGCAACGTTTAAAATTCTTAATGAATTAGAGATTATTTCTGCAAACGCCGGACCTGCCGTTGCGCCACCGTAATAAACATCTCCACCGGGCTCGTTGATTAATACCACAACGGCTAATCGCGGATTACTCGCAGGGGCAATGCCCGCAAAATAACCTACATATTCGTCACCATAACCACCTGCAGCGGCCTTTTTAGAAGTACCTGTTTTACCAGCTGCACGGTAGCCATCAACTTTAATACGGCGTGCGGTACCACCTTCTTCAAATACGCTTTCCATCATATGAACTACAGCTTCAACATCTTGTTGTTGAAAAACACGTTCACCTTCAGGTATAGAGTCTTGCTTTAGTACAGTGAGTGGGCGGTTAACCCCACCTGCGCCTAACATGGCGTAAAAACGAGCCATTTGCGCGGTACTCACGGCAATATTGTAACCAAACGAAAGTGCGGCAATTTCGTGATCTGACCAACGACGGTTTGGGTAAAATAAACCACTGCTTTCCCCGACCATGCCGGTACCACTATCACTACCAAAACCCACCTTTTGGTAAAGACCTACAAAGTAGTCTTTGGGCACGGTTTGGCTTATTTTCGTTACGCCCATATTACTGGAGTACTTTAAAATTTCGCGCAGCGTCATTTCACCATGATTACGGGTATCTTGTACTAAGCTGCCCCCTAAACGCATCCAGCCTGGGTAGGTATCAACTTTGTCATCCGGTTGGATTGTGCCGTAGTCTAATCCAGCTAAAATGGCTAGAGGCTTAACGGTTGAGCCGGGTTCAAACAAATCGGTAATTGCACGGTTACGACGCTTATGAGGAGCCGCACCGCTTAAATTGTTAGGATTAAATGAAGGACTATTTACCATAGCCAAAACTTCACCAGTTTTAACATCAACCACCATGGCTGAACCTGAAGTGGCCTTGTAAGTTAATACCGCTGATTTAACCGCTTTGTAGGCAATCGCCTGAATACGCTGATCAATACTCAGTTGAATACTCTCAGGCTCCACTCGCTCGCGCTCATCAAGCACTTCAACTTCACGTCCTTGAGCATCTTTTCGAATCGTACGTCGGCCTTCTTCACCTGTGAGTGCATTTTCGTAAAGCTTTTCAATGCCTTCAATGCCTTTGCCATCGATATTAGTAAAACCAATGATATGCGCACTGACCTCACCGGCAGGGTAATAGCGTTTTGATTCATCTAATAAATGAATACCTGGTAGGCGTAAATCGCCAATATAATTAGCAACAGCCGGAGTAACTTGGCGTTTTAAGTAAACAAAGCGACGAGTAGGATCATCAAGTAGTCGGGTATTAATTTTGCTCGGTTCAATGCGCAGTACATCGGCTAGTTCACGCCAGCGCAAATCGTTTTTATAATACAGGGCGGTACGCTTGTTTAGCTCAGCGACATTTTCACGCAGAGTTTGCTGATCTTCACCATTTTTACGGGCTTGTCTGAGCACTTTGCTCACCAGTGATTTATGCAAAGCTTTAGGATCTGCATACACACTGACTACAGGCACACTAACAGCTAACTCTTTACCGTTACGATCGAAGATCATACCGCGTTGCACATGCAATTTTTCAACACGTACTGTACGCTTGTCACTTTCGGAGCGAGCCTTATCGGGTTCAATTACTTGCAAATATGCGGCGCGCGATACCAAAGTCACAAACACTAAAAAAATCACCGCGCACACTAAAATAAAGCGCCATGCGATTAGGTTGTTGACTGGTTTTTTGCCTCGCGTTCTCATTGTAATATAATTACCTGCTCATCTTGGCTGGTTGGCCGCTTCATTTCTAATTGTGACGTTGCCACTTCTTCAATGCGTGCATGTTGCGAATAAAATTCTTCTTCCACTAAAAAATAACGCCACTCTAAATCCAATTCATCACGCTCTTGCAGTAACGAATCTTGCTCAATTAATTGCGCACGAGATAAATGAGTTACCTGCACCACGCTCAAACTTGACGCGAATATCACAACCAACAAGGCCAAGGTGATCTTGTTCGCACCTAGGCCTTTAATTATTTCAATAAATAGATTGGGTTGGCGATAACTCGCTTTTTTACTCATCCCAACCTCTGTGCAATCCTTAGTACTGAGCTACGAGAGCGTGGATTGCGAGCCACTTCATCAGCACTTGGTTTAATAGCTTTACCCACTGCTTTTAACGTCAGGTTTTTATTTATTTGTGCGTCGGTTAAAGGCAGACCTCTGGGTATCGCTTCTCCCTTACTCTGTTTTTTAATAAATTGTTTTACAATGCGATCTTCTAAAGAGTGAAAAGAAATAACAACTAAGCGACCACCCGGCTTAAGAACTTTAATCGCCGCTTGTAGTGCGGTTTGAATTTCCTCTAACTCGCTATTGATATAAATACGAATTGCCTGAAACGTGCGCGTTGCAGGATGTTTAAACTTATCTTTAACGGGTACTGCTTCATCAACTAAATCTGCGAGCTGTTTAGTGGTAGTGATTGGCGTATGTTCACGCACTTCCAATATCTTGTGCGCAATGCGCTTACCAAATTTTTCTTCACCTAGCTTTTTGATCACATGGGTAATGTCATCTAGTTCCGCCTCAGCTAACCACTGCGCAGCGCTACGGCCTGTGCTTGGATCCATTCGCATATCAAGCGGGCCGTCTTTCATAAAACTAAAGCCACGAGCGGCATCATCTAACTGCGGTGACGACACACCAATATCAAGTAAAATGCCATCAACTTTACCAATTAGATCGTTTTGCTCAGCAACTTCGTATAACTTTGAGAACCGTGAGTGAGCAATCGAAAAACGTGAATCATCGGCAAACTTTTCTGCTGACTTTATAGCTTGTGGATCTTGATCAATAGCCTGCAAGCGACCAGCGTCGCCCAAGCGCGCTAATATTTGCCCTGAATGTCCGCCACGTCCAAAGGTGCCATCCATATAAATGCCGTCTGGCTTAATTGCAAGTGCATCTATGGTTTCTTCCATTAATACGGATACGTGTTCAAATTGCGCTGTCATTAGCTATTTTTTGCCTTTTTGTTTTGCTGCTAGAGGGTAAAGTTATCTAAATCGTCATTCGGTTCAAATTCACCAAGCCTTTCAAGCTCAGTGTCTTGGCGCATTTGTTCGTGCCAACGCGCCTCATCCCAAATCTCAAATTTATTCATTAAGCCCACCAGCATAATTTTTTTGCCAAGTTCTGCATGTGAGCGCAAAGAAGGCGCCAGCAAAATTCGACCGTTTTTATCAAGCTGATACTCTGTCGCATTACCTAACAACATACGTTGCATCCGTCGCGCTCTGGGATTCATATTAGATATTTTTGCTAAACGGCTTTCTATTTCTAACCATTCAGCAAGGGGGTATAACCAAAGGCAAGGCTCATTGAGTGCAACAGTGCAAATAACCGTTCCCTGATCTTCAGACAATAGCGTGTCTCGGTACTTTGTTGGTACCGCAAAACGTCCTTTATCATCCAAACTCAGTGAACTTGCGCCACGAAACATAAAAAGCCTATTGTAAAATTATTTTAATCAACTTTTTGATTAACCCGATCCAGTTTGATCCACTAAACACCACTTTTTACCACAGTGCTCCAGTTTAGGGCTTGACAAGCCTTTTTGTCAAGTAAGTCACCCAGCTTTAGCGCCCCGCGAAGCCTGAAAAAATAAGGCTCAGATTAAAGCGGTTGAATTGTTTAGTAAAAAATCTGATCAGCCAGTAAAAAATTTTTTATCGTTTTTTTTATTAGCTTACTGGCATTATTTGCTTAATGAATAAACAGTGAATAATTACAATTTATTTAGGGTGTGTAGGGCTTTGTTTATTCGAACTAGGTGCAACTAAATCGTGACCTGAAATGTATAACCGAGTAAGCAAAGGAAAAATCAACCTCGAATGATCAAAACGCCTTAGTTTGTAAAAATTACAAACTGTTGTCGCAATAGTTACAGCTATAAACCTACTAAAAATTAGTAAATAAAATACAATCCATAAAAAACAATGAGTTAAAAACTGGTTTAATCATTGCACCTTAATAATTACTTTTAAAAAACTATTAAGGATTGATTATGGCTACGGCAACAAAGAGCAAAACACCTATTGATACAAAACAAGAGATTGAGGCCCCGTTAACAGATAAGGCAACATCAGCTGCGCATGACGCAGTAGATGCATTATCGAGTAAAGCGGCGGTAGCTGAAAATGGCGTTCGTAAAGGAGCAAGCAGCTCAGCAGAAACACTTAATGAGAAACAATTAGCAGCTCGCGAGAAATTAGAAGAATGTACTTCTAAGACTCGTCAACTCGCATCAGAAAACCCATTAGCAACGGCTGGTCTTGCATTTGCTGCTGGTATGTTAGTTACTGCACTATTTCGTCGCAAGTAATACTAATGCAAAACCTACATTCAACATCAAGTGAATCACAATCGACAGATTCGCAGTCATCGGCAAAACATGCCGATGACTGGCAAGATCATGTTGCTAAGCTTGCTGATTATGCAGCGCAGCTCAAGGATGATTATCATCAACAAGGAAAGTTGACACATCAGCTTGCCATAGCTGAATGGAAATTGTCGTTAAGATCCTTAGCACTGATCACCATCCTACTCGGATGTTTTGCCAGTGGCTTGGTGTTACTGTGGGTCGGGTTTTTAGGTATTGTAGGCTTTGCGACTTTTGACTTATTTAGCTCGATTTGGCTGAGCATTACTGTAGTGATCAGCCTACAAATTTTATGCTTAATTTGGCTGTGGCGGAACGCAGTTTATCTAAGCAAAAAAATTGGCTTTACTAAAACGCTAAATAGTCTAAAGCAGCTGCTTAAATTATAAGGCATACACTATTATGTTAATTAATTACTTGATCAACTCACCGAATGCTCGAGTGCAACAGCTACACAAAGAAGTCGTGATGCGCTCTGAGCTAAAGCGTCAGCACCTCACGGCAATAAAATATCGAGCCAAACGTTTTGCCGCAACAAAAGTGGGGCTCGTTAGTGCTTTTACCGCAGGCGCGGTTGTGGAGTCGGCAAAGGGAGACACCAACATGGTAAAAAAATACAGTTGGTTATTAAAACTACTCGCTTAAAATTCACTCCTACATTAAATCGTCACGACAGTGAGCCAAAATAACCGTTTTGATAATCGCTAACCGCTTGGCGGATTTCAGCTTCAGTGGTCATTACAAACGGCCCCATATGTGCAATTGGCTGATTAAGCGGATCAGCTGCTAAAATCAGAACACCTGCTGCTTTTTCGGCACGTATGCAAATATCACTCGATGGCTCAACAATAAGTAATTTTCCTGCATCAAAGGTTTCACCTTGCGCTGATTCTAATGACCCAGTGTGTATGTAAATCATCACTTTTTGCTGTTTTAGTGCTGGTAGATAAAGCTCCTTACCTGCAGGCAAAGCCACATCGGCTATAGCACCATTAGCGGCTAAGTTTTGTAAGCTTGAAACCAATTGCTGTGAATCAAATTGCCATGTCCCTGCTAGCGCTTTAAGACTAATACCTTGTTGATTAGTAAACCTCGGTGCTGGATGCTCTGTGGTATCCTGGTATTGCGGCTCACGCATTTTGTCAGCGCTTGGCATATTGAGCCAAATTTGAAAGCCATGTAAGCCTTTTTCAGCATCAGCAAGTGGCATTTCACTGTGCATAACACCACTACCGGTGCTCATCCATTGCACGTCACCGGCGCGAATCGCTTCTATGTTACCCATTTGATCTTTATGCTCAAATCCTCCTTTTAAAATATAGGTAAAAGTTTCGATACCTCGATGAGGGTGAGGAGGAAAACCACCAATATAGTCACTCTCATCATCAGATTTAAGCTCATCAATCATTAAAAATGGGTCTAAATATTTACCATCAAATCCTGGAATACGACGGATATTGACGCCATCCCCATCTTGGGTAGCATAAGCAGTTAAAACTTTGGTTATTTTCATTTTTTGCCTAATATGTTATGTAAATATATAAGGGATTAAATTATTATTTCATCATGTTTTTTATACGTAAATTAATATATTTCAATCATATGCAACACTATTTTATTGCAAAATCTTAGATATAACCTTAGTACTTCAATGGTTATTTATAGTAGGATTATCAAGCGTCACTCTACTTTGCACTAATTTGGATACGACTATTTTTACTTCATCATTAAAACATCAACTCTACCGCCTTCTTATGCTAATTTGCATACCTGTTGCTGCTATTATTTTAGTAACCTTGTGGTTTAGTCGTGATGCAGCCATTAAAGAGCACGAGACAAAAGTGCGCACCATCACTGAGCAACTAATTATCAAACAACAAAGCATGATTGATGATGTCAAAAAAGTTACTGAGTTTTTAGCAAAAAAACAGAAAAACATTCAATCTTTACCCTCTACTTGTCCTGCGTATTTTTTAGATGTTAAGGCACTCAATGGTAATATCGCGAATATTGGTATAGTAAATAAAAATGGTGACCTAATTTGTACCTCAAAAAGTAGCGACACTAATATTAACATTAGTGACCGTCCCTATTTTAAAAACGCGATCGCCAGTAAAGAGTTCAGTATTGGCCATTTCCAGCACGATCGCAGCCTCAAAGCGCAAAGTATTAACTTTGCTTACCCTATCTTAAATGAAAATAATGATATTGAAGGCGTTATTGTGACCGTAATCGCTTTAGACTGGTGGAGCTCGGCACTTAATACTTTAAATTTATCGACAGAAATCAGAGCTGTCATTACTGACTCTAACGGTAGTATTTTAGCTAACTACCCTTTTTCAGCCGATAGACTAGGCAACAAATTGGAAAAGTTCGATTTAGCGCATAACTTGCAAGCTGGTGTTATTTTTAAAGGAAAAGATGGTATCCGAAGAGTTTTCCATCAAACAACACTCTATCGTGATGGCAATAACAATAAGCTCTCTATTTATATTACTCAACCAATAGATGAAACACTTGAGCAAATAGATATTAACTTTGTAAAAATGGTTTTGGGATTTTTAATGACCATTTTGCTTTTAGCCGTATTGGCTAGACGATTAGTTAATAAAAGCATCTTAAACCCGATTAAAAGTTTAACGCAGGCCGTTAACCGCTTAGCAGCCGGTAATATGCCTCATGACGACGAGCAGCCCAATAGTCCTGAGCTAAATAGACTCTATCATCGTTTTAAATATATGGCCGAAACTCGCTTAACAGCTGAAGCATGCCTTAAACATAAACATGACGAGCTTAATAGCTTGCTTAATGCGCTACCCGATGCTTTTTTACGTGTAGATGCCAATGGCAATATACTTGATACCGGTGGACGTATTAAATCGTTAAATTATAGCCATTCAACACCGCCTAAAAAGTTATCATGCTTATTCTCTAGTGCTAATTTAAAACAAGTAGAAGAGTACTTAACAACCCTGAGCGCTCCTGTCACTGTTGAGCTTGAACATAAACAAGACAATCAGTTTTATGAAGCTAAAATCAGCCCAATGAAAAAAGTGGATGAGTTTATAATTGTTATTAGTAACATCACGCAACGAAAGCAGAATCAAGAGTCTTTGCATTTAGCGTCATTAGTTTACAACAACAGCAGTGAAGGTATGGCAATCACAGATGAAAATGGCGTTATTTATGATGTGAACCCTGCATTTTGTGAAACAACTTTGTATTCTCGAAAAGAAGTACTCAATAAAACGGTGGGTATTTTATCATCGGGTAAACACGATAAAGAGTTTTATGATTACATGTGGCAGTCAATAAATAAAACTGGCCGCTGGCAAGGTGAAATAACCAATCGTCGTAAAAATGGCGAGCTGTATGTTGAATGGTTAACCATAGATACTATTTACGATAAAAATAAAGCCCCAACTAGCCGTATTGCTATTTTTACTGATCTAACCGAGAAAAAACAAGCTGACGAGCTAATTTGGCGACAAGCTCATTTTGATCATTTAACCGACTTACCTAATCGACTAGAACTAAAAGAGCGGTTAAATAAACGCTTTACGAGCGTAAACAACCACGACCAAAAACTGGTCATTATGCTGTTAGATATTGATCACTTTAAAGATATTAATGATACGTTAGGCCATCATTATGGCGATAGATTACTTAAATTAGTATCTGAGCGAATTGTGCAAACAGCCAAAGAGGCTGACTTTGTAGCACGTATTGGTGGCGATGAATTTGTTATTGTATTTAGTGACTTACGCGGTAGCGATAATATCAAAAAAATAGCAAAATCACTGCTACTTAGCCTTGCTTCGACTATTTTTATTGAAGATGAAAAAGTGTATATAAGTGCCAGTATTGGTATTGCCTGCGCGCCAGATGATGGCCAAAACCCAGAGCAACTGCTTAAAGCTGCTGACCAAGCTATGTATAAGGCAAAAAATAGCGGCCGAAATGACTTTGAATTTTTCTCACATGATATGCGTGAAGATGCAAATGCAAGAATGCAGTTGCTCAAAGAGCTTCGCTCAGCCATAGAGCTAGAGCAGTTTGAGTTATATTACCAGCCTATTGTATCGCTTGATGATTTACATATTCATAAAGCTGAGGGACTTATTCGTTGGCAGCACCCAGAAAAAGGCCTGATCAGCCCCGCTGACTTTATTCCCCTAGCCGAGGAAACCAGACAAATCAATGCGCTTGGTCAATTTGTATTTGCTGAGGCACTACAAACACTCAACGACATTAAAAAGCATATTAAAGATGAATTTCAAATCAGTATTAACGTATCGCCGGTGCAGTTGGCAGCCACAGACAGCGGCATAGACGATTGGTACGACATGCTTGAGGCAGCAAATTTACCTGCATCGAGTATTGTGGCAGAAATTACTGAAGGCTTGATGGTTAATCCTGAAGAGCTGACCCAAAGCCGCTTAAAAGCCTTGGTTAAATCAGGGATGCAATTGGCACTCGATGATTTTGGTACGGGTTACTCATCGCTTGCTTACTTACAAGAAATGGATACCGACTACCTAAAAATCGATAAACGCTTTGTTGATAATATTCAAAAAGATAGCCAAGAGCTCGCCTTATGTGAAGCAATTATTATGATGGCTCATCAGCTTGGTTTAAAAGTAATTGCCGAAGGCATAGAAACAAAATTACAAATGGATTTATTACTTGAGGCTGGTTGTGATTATGGCCAAGGCTATTTGTTTTCAAAGCCACTGCACAAAACCTCGTTTATGCAGCTGATAACAACAAACCAAGTAATTAACTTAAACTAAAATAATTAGTTAATCTTGGTTATTGAGTATCGAGGTGATCTGCAACATAAGCACCTCGCTGCCCTCTTCTTTTATCTGGGCCTATCGTGCTATCTTGCGCCGTTTGCTGCTCTAACGCGGCATTGATTGTGGCTCCTAAAATAATGATATAAGCACTAATAAATAACCACATTAGCATAATGACCACCCCGCCCAGGGAACCATATGTTTCGTTGTAACTAGCAAAGTGTGACACATAAAATGAAAAGCCAAAAGATGCCACAATCCATAATACCGTGGCTGTCAATGAGCCTACACTGACCCAACGCCACTTGGCGGCTTTTCTATGTGGCGCATAGCGGTATAAAATTAATAATGCAAAGTTAAAGGTCAGTGCCAGTAATGGCCACGATATAAGCATGATTAAAAAATCGATACTCTCTTTAATTCCCAATAAATTAAGGGCAAGCGGTAATATACCTATGATTACCAATGCAATGACCGCCACCACAATCGCACCCACTGAAAATAATAAACGTACAAGTTGCGCCTTAAAAAATGAGCGTTTTTCGTATTCGTGATAACTAATATTACACGCGGTGATCAAAGCTTGGCTGCCCTTAGAGCTACTCCAAATAGTAAGCAATAAAGTACCCAGCGCACTGAGACTTAAACTAGTTTGAGACTTTTGCGCAAGACTTGAAACCTGAGACAAAATAATCTCTTGGGTACTTTGTGGCAATAACGCCATAAACTGACTTAAATACGCACTAATCTCATTCGGTGAAGCAAAATAAGCATACACAGACACCAATGCCGCAATGGCTGGAAAAATAGCAAGAAGCGCATAAAATGCCACGCCTGCAGCTACTAAGGATAAATTATCACGGCTCATTTGTTTAATAATTCGCTTTGCAATATCCCACCAGCCACGCAGAGGGATATGGTTAGGCTGCTTGGCTCTTTGGCCACGCTTAAAGTCACTCATAGCTAACTCCCTTTTCCCAATTAATTGCAAGATGTTTGCCAAACAAATATCCCTTGGTATTAAACTTGCTGCTATTGTTTTACACAGACCCTAATTAACTCAACCTAACACGGATGGCTCCTATGCTCAGCGCTTTAATTGCAACACTCGCTAATAACGCATCTATTCCTGCAATCAACACCGCTCAGCCAAACTCGGTTTCATGGGACTTTTTAAAAGAGCAAAGCGTGCAATTACTACACTCATTCGTGCAATTACTGCCCACTTTGTTTTTAGGGATTATTATTTTGGTGATTAGTTATTTAATCGCCACCCCATTATCACGCTTGTTAATAAAGCCCGTTACTTACATGACCAACAGTAAATTAGTACACCTAGTTGCTAGGCGTGGCATTAGTACCTTAATCATTTTACTCGGGTTTTACCTATTTTTACGTTTGGCTGGCTTGACTGAATTCGCGGTCGCTATTATGAGTGGCACTGGGTTAATAGGGCTTATTTTAGGGTTTGCCTTTCGGGATATTGCTGAAAACTTTATCGCCAGCTTGTTACTAAGCGTACAACGTCCGTTTAAAATAGATGATGTAATAGAAGTTGATGGCAGAATAGGTATAGTTAAAAAAGTAACTGCAAGAGCAACCACTTTAGTTGACTACGATGGCAATCATATTCAAATACCCAATGCGACTGTGTATAAAAATACCATTAAAAACTTAACCGCTAATCCAAAGATGCGCGGTCATTTCTCAATTGGTATTGGCTACGATAATGACATTCGCGGCGCGCAAAGTCTTGCTATTAGCGTTATATCAGCTCAAACCTCTGTGCTTAGCGATCCGCCTCCTCAAGTATTGGTTGATAACTTAGGCTCCGCCACTATCAACTTTACTGTTTACTTTTGGGTCAATGGCGAACAATACAGCGTTGTAAAAGTAGCCTCACAGCTTATGCGAGAGTTAATCAACAGCTTTACACAACATAATATAAGTATGCCTGACGATGCTAGAGAGCGTGTATTACTCAATAGCCAAGGTGAAGATATTTACCCCACAGCAAGCGAAGCTAAAACAGAGACAACAGAAAAAACTAAAGAGAAACCACATACTCAAAAACATAAAAACACAGAGCATGAACACAGTATTGATGATGTAAGCAGTGATACGGATGATATTCGCGAGCAAGCCGATGAATCGCGCGATCCGGAGCAAGGCAAAAATATTATATAGATAGGTTCGAGGTTCGAGGTTCGAGGTTCGAGGTTCGAGGTTCGAGGTTCGAGGTTCGAGGTTCGAGGTTCGAGGTTCGAGGTTCGAGGTTCGAGGTTCGAGGTTCGAGGAATTTAAAAACCTTGCAGTTAATATTACAAGGTTTTTTTATACCTGTAGCAGCGGGTTCACCCCGCGTCGTTATTAGGTTTTAGGTATTAGGTTTTAGGCCCGTCACCCGTCACCCATGAACTTAAACCAAACCTGCGAGGCATAAAGCCCCGCTTTAAAAATCATTTTGAACCACAGAGTACACCGAGGCGCTTCGCGCTACACAGAAAAGATAAAGCAAATAAACCATGTCTTTAATCATTTCCTCTGTGTTCTCTTTACCTCTGTAGTAAATAAAATCACTAACAGACGCGACATAAAGTCGCTGCTACATTTGCGCGGCATAAAGCCCCGCCTACGTCTAATCCAAACACCGTGCTTGGCTTAATCTCTACCTAAAACCTAATACCTAGCACCTAGAACCTTTGTCTTTAACCAGACGCGGGATAAACCCGCTGCTACACCAGTCAATCTTAACCCGTTCCTCGTCGCTCGTCTCTCGCCGCCCGCAATCCGCCGCCCGACTGGGACCTGACAGCTTATTTCAAACACAAAAAAGCCCGCAGCGTTAACTGCGGGCTTTTTTATTGAATGAGTGAGTCAGCCGGTAAGCCGGGTTCTGTCCTTTCCGAAGAAAGTGATAATCATTCGTCTAGGCCATAAATCGCTCTATGGCTCAAGCAACCTACCCGGTTCCAACGTGGGCCACGCCATAAGGAACCCTATTTGGTCTTGCTCCGAGTGGAGTTTACCTTGCAACCGACTATTACTAGCGGCCCGGTGCGCTCTTACCGCACCCTTTCACCCTTACCAATCCGAAGATTGGCGGTCTTCTCTCTGCTGCACTTGTCGTGGGCTCACGCCCCCCAGCCGTTAACTGGCACTCTGCCCTATGGAGCCCGGACTTTCCTCCCCCTGATCATTTTCGTCACAGGCAGCGATTATCTTGGCTAACTCGGCGCGCAGTATACATGAGAGCACCACACTACGCAGTAAACATTTACTGTTTTTCTTCAATAATTGTTTTATACAACGCGTTTTTCTTCATGCCGAAGTAATCGGCTACTACACCACAGGCTTTTTTCATTGGCATTTCGTTTTCGAGTAACGCTAACATTTTACGGGCTTCTGGCGGAATATCGTCAACTACCTTAGCTTTCCCTGGCAGCATGAGTACTATTTCACCGCGTTGCTTGGTAGGATCGTCAGTTAAAAACTGCTTTAACTCACTCACTGTGCCATTAAAGAAAGTTTCAAAGGTTTTAGTGAGCTCTTTGGCAAATACCACCTGCTGCTCACTACCTAGCGCTACTTCTAAGTCGTCAAGGCTTGCCATAATACGGTGGGTACTTTCATACATAATACTGGTAATACTTGAGTTAACCGCATCTATAAAAAAGTCTTGGCGCGCTTTACTTTTGGCAGGTGTAAAACCAATAAATTGAAAACGGTCAGTAGGTAACCCAGAACAACATACCGCCGTAATAGCAGCACATGCACCAGGCACGGGTGTTACACTTGCGCCCTGCTCACGACATAAATTAACCACCGCATAACCAGGATCACTGATCAGGGGTGTGCCTGCATCAGAAACTAATGCAATATTTAACCCTTGATTAAGTTGGTCGATAATTTGCTGCGCTTTTTGCTTTTCATTATGGTCATGTAACGCAAAGGTTTTAGCCTTAATACCAAAGTGGCTAAGTAGCTTACCAGTATGGCGAGTGTCTTCAGCCGCGATTAAGTCAACCTGCGATAATGTCGCGATTGCACGCTGACTTAAGTCGTCATAATTGCCGATTGGGGTGGCAACAACGTAAAGAGTGCCAATTTTCTGTGAATTCTCCTCATTTAACATTGAGGTCTCCTGCGTCAGTCAGTAATATAAGCAAATCGCGTTAACGTATGGGAAATCATTGTGCGACTTAAACTAGTTAGTCTATTAATTATATTGTCAGGGTTATCGGCGTGTAGCACAACCGAAAAACCAACTAAAACCAGCGATAACTTAAGTAACAGTGCCAATACGCTGAAAAATGAAGCACTGAATGCGCAATCTATTTACCAATTAGCGCAAAACCGCTATGGCGCTGATAAAATTCAGCTACTTTATAGTGCTCGTGATAGCGCAATTACAGAAGAAAACTGGCCACTACTCGAAAAAATATGCACTGAACTTGCACTTACCGCCAGTGTTGATCAAATTCAAAATCGTTTATACATTGCCTTTGCGCAAAAAGAACAAAATAAAAATCAGCAAGCACTTGAGGTACTAAACACGCTTGAGGGGCAACTTAAGCAACCTGAGCATTTTGCTTGGCACCAATTTTTAACTGCCAGCATTTTTGCGTCGCAAGACTTACCAAAACGTGCAGCTCCTTACTTTTTTGCTGCCTCTGAATCGGTAGCAAAAAATAATATTTCTATCCCTAAACTTAATGACGCACTTTGGCATAATTTAAAGCAGCTTTCTTCGTATGCATTAGAGCGATTTAACCGTGGCTCGGTTATTCAACAAGGCTGGGTTAACTTAGCTTTGTATCATCAGGTTTATGCCAACAGCTCTGTTGATTTAGACCAAGCGATTAATAATTGGCGCCGCCGTTACCTTGGGCACCCTGGTACCAATGTTCTACCAAAACAAGATACTTACGCCAATGAATTAGCACCACTAAATATTGAACGCTTAGTTGTGCTATTACCTCAGTCAGGTGCTAACAAGCGCTTAGGAGATGCATTAAAAGCCGGCATACTGGCTGCACTTGATAAAAAAGAGATTAGCGAAACGCTGTTTATTGATGAAAATACCGAAACCGAAGCGTTGAGCGCACAGATTTCGCAATTACAACCAGACTTTGTTATTGGCCCGCTATTAAAAGCCAATATTGATAAGCTCGCTAATACCAACACATTACTCGATATACCCACATTACATTTAAATACCTTTGATGGCGAACGAACCTCTCTGCAACACTACTTTTTTGCGCTTAATCCAGAGCATGAAGTACAACAAACTCTAGAGCACTTTTTAGCGCAAGGTTATCAAAAACCTATGTTGCTAGCGCCAAATAATACCAATGGTCAGCGCTTAATTGACTACTTTAATCTGCAATGGCAACGCTATAGTGAAACAACCACACAAGTTGGCTTTTACAACGACAATAAAGATATGCCCAATACCATTACCAGCTTACTAGAAGTTGATAAATCAAAAGAGCGTATTAAATCGGTTAAAACACTTTTTAATAAAGAAGTAGAAAGTGAAACCCGTTCACGTGGCGATATTGATGCAATTTATATATTAGGTGACGCCATAGAGACCCGATTAATTAAGCCTTATCTGGATGTTAACGTAAGCACCTTTGCCGACAGAATCCCTATTTACGCCAGCTCTAAAAGTCATAGTAAGCAAATAGATACCACTGACAAAGGCGATTTAGATGGGCTTTACTTTACCGAACTTCCTTGGATGTTAGACTCACAAATTACGCAGCATAATCTACGTAAGCAATATAATGATTTATGGCCTGAACAGGCTGATATTAGCCAACGTTTATTTGCCATGGCCTACGATGCCGTCGCCATGCTGAATGATATTAGACAGCTGAGCATTACACCCGATAAATACTTTTCAGGCTTAAGCGGTAAATTATCCATTAATAGTGCCGGTGATATTGAACGATCACTGCAATGGGCACAGTACAGCAATCGCCGTATAAAACCTGTGGAATTAAAAACACAACGCCCTGTGCCGCTATTTATGCAATCAGCAAACGATGGCATAACCATAATTAACTAAGGGGTTAACATGTCGTGGTTTAAACAGCTGTGGCAAAATAGTCGTGAAAAAGGCCAGTATTATGAGCGTCAAGCGCAAAAGTATCTAGAAGCGCAAGGTTTAAAAGCGATTGAGCGTAATTACTACTGCCCCTACGGCGAACTTGATGTCATTATGAAAGACGGTGACACCTTAGTGTTTGTTGAAGTTAAGTTTCGTAAAAATAACATAAAAGGCGGCGCTAATTATGCGCTAAGCCCGCAAAAGCAAGCTAAGTTAAAGCGCACTATTTATCATTACCTTGGGGCTAAAAACTTAAAAAACCAGCCATTACGTATTGATTACGTTGCTATAACCGGCGAACCGTCATTACATATTAACTGGCTGAAAAATGTATTTTAATGTCTGATGTATAAAAATAAGACGATTACAGCAGCTTCATGCTGAGCATACAGTTAAATAATAGCTTACGCCTAAAATAATCATTTTTTTAATAAAGCCGGTGTAAGCTCACACAGAATTAGAGATAAATTGTTGGTAACCCATGCAAGATACAATTAAAGAAATTTTTAAAGAAAGTATTCAAGTTCAAATAGCCGCCGGCGAAGTGTTGCCAAGCGCGTTAGAATCAGCGGCATTTACCATTGCACAAAGCCTGATCAATGGGAATAAATTGATCTGTTGCGGTACTGCAAACTGCCATATGCTGGCACAACACATGGCAGGCGTACTGGTTAATTTTTACGAAACAGAACGTCCCTGCTTACCTGCAATCGCTCTCTCACAAGAAAATATTAACTTGGGCCAAGGCAATCAAATAGATGACCACGATACATTTGCACGCCAAGTTCGTGCCTTTGCTCAGCAAGGTGACTTATTATTGGTACTTGCCATTAATGGTAATGAAAAACACATAATTTCTGCAGTAGAAGCGGCACTTACCAAAGATATGAAGGTCATAGTAATGGTAGGCGATGATGGCGGTGAACTTGTTGGCTTGCTTGGCCATAACGATGTAGAAATTCGTACGCCGTCTAAACGCCCGAGTCGCATTATTGAATCGCATTTAGTTAACCTTCACTGTTTAAGTGAATTGGTAGATTTAACCCTTTTCCCGCAGGACGAAAATTATGTTTAAACGCTCCCTAATTATTTTAGGCACTGTTGTGTTATTACAAGGTTGTGCCGCTGCTGTGGTTGCCGGTACAGCCAGTGCTGTTACTGCCGCTAACGATAGGCGAACCATTGGCTCGCAAATAGACGACAACAATATTGAAATAAAAGCCAGCATTGCTATTAGCGAAGATGAACGCCTTAATAAGTTTGCTCATATCAGCGTTATAAGCGTAAATGGCGTGGTTTTAATGGTAGGCCAAGTGCCTAACCAAGAAATGAAAAACCAAGCGTTTAAAACCATTGAGAACCTATCTGGTATCCGCAAAATTCATAACCAACTTCGCATTGGCTCTAATATTGGCATTACCACGCAAACACACGACTCATGGTTAACCTCAAAAGTAAAAGCGCAGCTTTTAGCCGCTGAAAACATCAGCAGTAATAATATAAAAGTAGTGACTGAAAATGCCGAAGTATACTTAATGGGGCTAGTATCTGACGCTGAAGCAAACCAAGCCGTTAATATTGCCCGTAATATCTCTGGCGTAGAGCGGGTAGTTAAAGTATTTGAGTATTTGTAAAGATATCAGGTTCGAGGTTCGAGGTTCGAGGTTCGAGGTTCGAGGTTCGAGGTTCGAGGTTCGAGAAATTTAAATACCTTGCGGTTAATATCGCAAGGTTTTTTATGCCTGTAGCAGCGGGTTTATCCCGCGTCGGTATTAGGTTCAAGGTTTTAGGCCCGTAACTCGTCGCTCGTAACGTATTGCCCCCAAAAATCAAACTTGCACGTCGTAAGCCCCACTTAAAAAACATTTTTACCACAGAGTACACAGAGACGCTTCGCGCTACACAGAGAAGACAGGACAAATAAAGCATGTCTTTAATCATTTTCTCTGTGTGCTCCGCCCCCTCTGTGGTGAATAAAATCTCTTTAAAACCTTTTTGCACAAGAGAAGTGAATGAGAAAACAATAACCATTAGCCAAACTGATTAATTCGAGTCTCTAGGCCCGTTGCTCGCTTCTCGCAGCCCGCTGCCGTGAACCCAAACACCGTGCTTGGTTTAATCACTGCCTAATACCTAAAACCTGCTCTTCACTTTAGACCAGACGCGGAATAAATCCGCTGCTACACAAATCAACCTTAACCCGCCTCTCGTCGCCCGTGAACTTAAATCAAACTTGCGCGGCATAAAGCCCCGCCTACAAAACATTTCTTACCACAGAGAACACAGAGGCGCTTCGCGCTACACAGAGAAGACAAAGCAAATAAAACATGTTTTTAATCATTTTCTCTGTGTGCTCTGTACCCTCTGTGGTAAATAGAATCACTAAAAGACGCGGGATAAACCCGCTGCTACACCAATCAACCTTAACCCGTTCCTCGCAGCCCGTCGCCCGTCGCCCGTGAACTTAAATCAAACTTGCGCGGCATAAAGCCCCGCCTACAAAACATTTCTTACCACAGAGAACACAGAGGCGCTTCGCGCTACACAGAGAAGACAAGGAAAATAAAACATGTCTTTAATCATTTCCTCTGTGTGCTCTGCACCTTCTGTGGTAAATAGAATCACTAAAAGACGCGGAATAAATCCGCTGCTACACCAGTCAATCTTAACCCGTTTCTCGCAGCCCGTCGCCAGTGAACTTAAACCTATTTTGCGCGGCATAAAGCCCCGCCTACGTTTAATCCAAACACCGTGCTTGGCTTAATCTCTGCCTAATACCTAAAACCTACTGCCTGCTCTTCACTTTTGATCAGACGCGGAATAAATCCGCTGCTACACCAGTCAATCTTAACCCGTTTCTCGCAGCCCGTCGCTCGTGAGCTTTTCTAACCTTTAACCTTTAGCCTTTAACCTTTAACCTTTAACCTTTAACCTTTAACCTTTAACCTAATATTTTCA
Organism: Pseudoalteromonas sp. DL-6; assembly: GCF_004328665.1. Classification (NCBI taxonomy): domain Bacteria; kingdom Pseudomonadati; phylum Pseudomonadota; class Gammaproteobacteria; order Alteromonadales; family Pseudoalteromonadaceae; genus Pseudoalteromonas; species Pseudoalteromonas sp. DL-6. The sequence goes on along the minus strand of NZ_CP019770.1, from coordinate 554,488 downwards.
TACAGACATAAAAAAACCGCCTATTAAGCGGTTTTTATCTAACATTTACGGGTTATTTTATAACGCGTAAATGTGAGCCTTTTTTCTTTTCAGGCTTGGGAGCTGGCGTTTCATCAACTATCTCTGGTGATGAATCGACACTTTCAAGCTCTGGAGCAAAATCGTCTTCGTCCTCTAAAAACTCATCTGCAGTAAAGACTGTGCCTTCGCCATTTTCACGTGCATATATTGCAAGTACAGCCCCTAAAGGCACGTACACTTGCATTGGCTGGCCGCCAAAGCGCGCGTTAAAGCTAAGCTGAGTATTATCTAACGAAAACTGCGTAACCGCCGAAGGGCTTATGTTCAATACAATTTGGCCATCTTGAACAAACTGTGTTGGCACTTGCACTGCAGGAAAGTCAGCATTAACCACTAAATGTGGCGTGCATTCGTTATCAACAATCCAATCAAAAAAAGCGCGTAGTAAATAAGGACGATTAGAAGTCATTATAAACGGATCTCACGCTCTGCTTCAGTTAAAGAGGCTTGGAATGATTCACGTTCAAATAAACGAATCATATACTCTTTAAGTTCTTTAGAGCCTGCACCATTTAGCTCAATACCAAACTCTGGTAAACGCCATAATAGTGGAGCTAAGTAACAATCAACTAAGCTAAACTCTTCACTCATAAAGTAAGGCGCTTCACTAAAGATTGGTGCTATTGCAAGCAATGCTTCGGTAAGCTCTTTACGAGCTTGCGCGGCATCAGAAGTGTTGTTAATGATTTTTTCAGCTAGGCTGTACCAATCAGTATCAATACGGTGCATCATTAATCGACTACGACCACGCATGACCGGATATACTGGCATTAGTGGAGGGTGAGGAAAACGTTCATCAAGGTATTCCATGATGATGTTTGCCTGATATAAACCAAGCTCACGGTCAATCAGTGTTGGCACTGTGCCGTAAGGGTTAATTTCGTGAAGTGCTTCTGGCAGGTTATCCTTTTCAGCCATATGAATATCTACACTTACACCTTTTTCAGCAAGTACAATGCGTACTTGGTGGCTATACATACAGTTAGCACCAGAAAAAAGGGTCATTACAGGGCGCTTATTGGCAGCTACGGCCATGCCTACCTCCATTAAATAACTAAAACAGCAATAGGGGCTTAAGCCCCTATTGCAAAATTACCTTTAAATATGTTCAAACTTAATGAACATCTCTCCAGTATTCTTTCTTCAGCATAAATGCCAAGATAAATAGGATAATTAAAAATCCGATTACCTTAATACCTAGCGCTTCCGACTCGAGACGTGTAGGTTCACCTACATACTCTAGGAAATTCGTTAAATCACGAACTGCTTGGTCATATTCATCTACACTTAATTCGCCCGTACCATCTGTTTTTATACCAGTAATATGAGTGGTTGTTTTACCATCTACTGTTACTTCTTCAGTAATTGCAGTAGGAACACCTTGCAACTCTTGAAGAACATGTGGCATACCCACCGATGGGAATAACGTATTATTTACGCCAAACGGACGAGATTCATCTTTGTAAAACGATTTTAAGTAGGTGTAAATCCAATCACTGCCACGCACACGCGCAACATTAGTTAGATCCGGCGGAGCCGCACCAAACCATTTTGCAGCATCTTCTTTTGCCATCGCGTTAAGGATATGACCACCCACTTTTGAACCATCAAAAATAAGTTGCTCTTGACCAATCTCTGTTGGAATACCAATGTCACGGAAAGTACGTTCATAACGTTGATACTGCATTTGGTGACAACCAAGACAGTAGTTCATGAACAACTTTGCGCCACGCTGCAAAGAAGGTTGATCAGATATATCGTTACCCGCTTCCATTAGAGGAACTGACGGGCCAGCCGCCATTGCAGGTAACACGTTTACTGATAAAGCAAATAAACCTATTAATAGCTTTTTCATCATTTCGTTAACCTCTCAGGCAATGGCTTAGTTTTTTCATTCTTACTGTAAACAAATAACAGTACGAAGAACATAAAGTAAGTCACAGTACAGACTTGCGAAACAATCGTTTTAAAATCAGTTTGTGGTGTAGCACCAACCCAACCTAAAAGAACGAAAGTAACAACAAAACCTGCAATGTTCCATTTGTGGAAACCACAACGGTAACGAACTGAACGAACCGAACCACGGTCAATCCAAGGTAATAATGCTAGCACGACAATTGATGCACCCATTGCAGCAACACCCATTAGTTTGTCAGGGATTGCACGTAAGATTGCATAGAATGGTGTGAAGTACCAAACAGGGAAAATATGCTCTGGTGTTTTAAGTGGGTTAGCTGCTTCAAAGTTTGGCGCTTCTAAGAAGAAACCACCCATAGCAGGCATAAAGAACACAACCCAACAGAACAAGATTAAGAAACCAACCACACCCACAATATCTTTTACTGTGTAATAAGGGTGGAACGGAATCGCATCAATAATGTCTTTCTTATCAGTGTAGTATTCATGGAACTTAAATTTAGGCTTGTCTTCTTCAGCCACAGTTCCTTTTTTACGTTTGTTATCAATACCGTCTGGGTTATTAGAACCCACTTCGTGTAGTGCAACAATGTGTAAAAATACTAAGATAACAATAACCAATGGCAGTGCAATTACGTGTAATGCAAAGAAGCGGTTAAGCGTTGCACCTGAAATTACATAGTCACCACGGATCCACAGTGTTAAGTCATCACCAATAACCGGGATAGCCCCGAATAATGAAATGATTACCTGTGCACCCCAGAACGACATTTGGCCCCATGGTAATAAGTAACCCATGAACGCTTCAGCCATTAGGGCTAAGAAAATGAACATACCGAATAACCACAGTAATTCACGTGGTTTTTGGTAAGAACCGTAGATCATGCCACGGAACATGTGCATGTAAACAACGATGAAAAACGCAGATGCACCCGTTGAATGCAAATAACGTAATAACCAACCGTACTCTACATCACGCATGATGTATTCTACTGATGCAAATGCACCTTCAGCAGATGGTACATAGTTCATCGTTAACCAAATACCTGTAAGTATTTGGTTTACTAGTACTAACATAGCTAGAGAGCCGAAGAAGTACCAGAAGTTAAAGTTTTTCGGTGCTGGATACTGTGCAATGTGCATGTTCCAAACACGTGTCATTGGGATACGGTCGTCTATCCACTCAACAATTTTACCAAACATTAGGCCACCCCTTGTTCTTCGCCCACTAAAATAGTGGTCTCATCAAGAAAAGTATATGGTGGAATTTCTAAATTTAATGGTGCAGGTACCGATTGGAATACACGGCCAGCCATATCAAACTTAGAACCGTGACATGGACAGTAAAAACCGTCATCAGTTCCTTCCACTTTCTCACCAAAGCCACCTTGTAAAAAGCTAGGTGAACAACCCAAATGCGTACAAATACCTACAGCGACAAAAATCTCTGGGCGTAATGAACGAAAATCATTGGTTGATGATTCTAATTGTTGTGGCTCTTGCGATTGCGGATCACGAAGTTGACCTTCATGTTCTTTCATCTGCTCAAGCATTTTTGGGGTCCGTGATACAACCCATACAGGTTTACCACGCCACTCGACACGTATTAATTGTCCTGGCTCAAGTTTGCTGATATCTACTTCTACAGGCGCACCCGCAGATTTAGCTCGCTCACTTGGATTCCAAGACGCAATAAAAGGAACAGCAGCCCCAGCCGCACCAACACCACCAACAACAGAGGTAGCTATGGTTAAAAAGCGACGTCGGCCATTGTCTACAGGCGCATTGCTCATCCACTTATCTCCACTATGATTCTCAACACTTGCTATATTGAGAACATCAGTTACAGCAGGTTAATTTTTCGAATTTTAAAAGAGAAACGATCATAATTAAAACCCTTGTTTAAAACAAGGTTATTCACAGCCTCCTGCTCGAATAAACCTGACTTGCTCAAATAGTTGATTAAGTAAGCTCGAGTATGAAACCAAATGACTATAGTATCGCTTCCGTAAAAACAATTTGTAAACAAGTACAATCTCACCAACTAAGTACAGTAACAACTGAATTTGGCGACATTAAACTCATTCACTTTATTTGCCCGCCAATTGTAGCAAAAAAATTCACCAATTAACTGATGGATTTAAACTAATTGCGATAATTATTTAACTTTTTTTGCGTTAGTCGGTCATTTTTAAGCTTTCGTTCAATAAATACGCATGCTTTGCCGATTTTGATCAAGCTAATGTCGACATTAGTCGTAAGGGGAGAATTAAAGGTTAAGGGTTAAGGGTTAAAGGTTAAAGGTTAAAGGTTAAAGGTTAAAGGTTAAAGGTTAAAGGTTAAAGGTTAAAGGTTAAAGGTTAAAGGTTAAAGGTTAAAGGTTAAAGGTTAAAGGTTAAAGGTTAAAGGTTAAAGGTTAAAGGTTAAAGGTCAAACATACTCATATATTTTTGAATGAATATTTAATTTTGAACCTCTTAATCCCAAGCATCGATTGATTTCATCAATGCTGAAATCATACGGGAAAGTTCACGAGTCTCTTCAACCCATTCACCAGCCTTTGTCGTATCAACTTCACCTATTTTTAATGCAATGTAAATTTGAGAGCGTAATTCTCCACAACTCCCCTTAGAATATGATAAAAATCGAATATAATCTTTAGGAGTTATTCGTTCATAACCCTCTGCTATATTTGAAGAAATTGAAAGTGCAGATCGTGTTATTTGATCTTTTAAACCAAACTCTTTGCTCTGCTTAAAATGTAAATAAATCTCGCAAGCTAAATCGGCTGAACGTTGCCATACCCTTAAATCTTCAAACCTCATAACATAACCAGTCAGCTGAAACATGCTTAACTTATAACTGTAAAATAAGAAAGACACAAAGCTTAGATCAAATTTATAGCTCGAACCTTGAACCTTGAACCTTGAACCTTGAACCTTGAACCTTGAAGCAAAATCTTATAGCTACAAAACAAAAAACCCAGCATAAGCTGGGTTTTTGAATTCTTGATAACGTAAAAATTAACGTTTTGAGAACTGTGGACGCTTACGCGCTTTCTTAAGACCCACTTTCTTACGTTCAACTTTACGTGCATCACGAGTAACGAAACCTGCTTTACGAAGTTGTGGACGTAATGACTCGTCAAACTCCATAAGTGCACGAGTGATACCGTGACGGATAGCACCAGCTTGACCAGTAGTACCACCACCGGCAACGGTGATGTGAAGGTCAAATTTTTCAGTCATGTCTACAAGCTCAAGAGCTTGACGAACAACCATGCGTGCTGTTTCGCGACCAAAGTACTCTTCTAAAGAGCGCTTGTTGATTACGATGTTACCAGTGCCTGGGCGTAAGAATACGCGAGCACTTGAACTTTTACGACGACCTGTACCGTAGTATTGATTTGCCATGATAGTGCTCCTTAAATGTCTAGAACCTGAGGCTGTTGTGCAGCATGGTTATGCTCAGTACCCGCGTAAACTTTAAGTTTGCGGAACATAGCGCGGCCTAAAGGACCACGTGGCAACATGCCTTTAACAGCTTTTTCGATGATCATTTCAGGCTTTGCAGCTTGAAGTTTATCAAAAGTAGTAGACTTAAGACCACCTGGGAAACCAGAGTGAGCGTAGTACACTTTATCTTTGAATTTGTTACCAGTAACAGTAACTTTCTCAGCGTTGATAACGATGATGTAATCACCAGTATCTACGTGTGGTGTGTACTCAGCTTTGTGCTTACCGCGTAGGCGATGAGCGATTTCAGTAGCGATGCGACCTAAAGTTTTATCTTCAGCGTCAACTACGTACCAGTCACGTTTTACTGTTTCTGGTTTAGCAACAAACGTTTTCATTTATAAAAATCCAATGTTTTTCAATTAAAACCACAGGTAGTTATTATTAACTACCGCTCTAAGTATGCTACAACCCCTTCGAGTTTTAGACTTTTTCGCCGCTCACAAGTGGCTAAACTATATGAGGACATAGAACGCAACGTGGCAGACGCGGGAGTATACCAGCACTTAAACTACATTGCTACCGGCCGGTTGTTTTTTCCGCAAGAAAAGTTATTACTCAGCGGTCAGCGGTCAGCGGTCAGCGGTCAGCGGTCAGCGGTCAGCGGTCAGCGGTCAGCGGTCAGCGGTCAGCGGTCAGCGGTCAGAAAAGCTAATTATAATTTTAGATTCGAAAAAAGTACTTTCTTTGTGAAAGTAACTATTTTTTGTTAATAAAATCTCAACTATACTTTAAAAATTAAGCATAGGGATTTTGCGTTATGAACTTTGAAAACTTAGAGGTATGGAAGCGTTCAGCCCGCCTTAGCGCTAATATTTATAAAAATACACAACCAATCAAAGACTTTAACTTTAGAGATCAATTAACACGCTCTAGTTTATCTGTTCCTAGTAATATAGCTGAGGGTATGACAAGAGAGAGCGATAAAGAAAAAGTACGCTTTTTAGATATCGCTCGCTCTTCGCTTGCTGAGGCAAGAACCCAAATATATATTGGCATCGATATTAGCTATATTAATACTGACATAGGCAAGTCTTGGCTAGATGAAACTGTTCAACTATCAAAAATGCTAACAAGCTTGATAGCAAAAATAAAGACAAGTGAGTAACCAGTCTTAACTGACAGCTGAAAACTTACAGCTGACAGCTACTCTCTACTTCTGACACACCTCACAAAAAACGGTGCTACGTTGGCCTAAACGAATTTCTGTTAGTGCTGTGTCGCAATTTACACAAGGCTGGCCTTTTCGGCCATACACTAATAGCTGTTGCGCAAAGTAGCCTGGCTTACCGTCACTTTGGGCAAAGTCTTTCAACGTTGTGCCGCCTTGAGTAATTGCTGCGGCTAGGGTGTCTTTTATAATTGGGATTAACGCTTGGTAGCGTTTTAGGCTTACTTTACCGGCTTCTTTTCGCGGATCGATACCTGCTTTAAATAACGACTCGTTAGCGTAAATATTACCGACCCCCACCACCACGGCGTTATTCATAATAAACTGCTTAACAGGCACTTTTTTATTACGAGATTGCTCATAAACACGTTTAGCAAAAAAGTCATCGGTGAGTGGCTCTGGGCCTAATTTAACAAGTAACTTATGCTCTTCATTGGGGGCTTGCCATAAACAGCAACCAAAGCGACGGGGGTCATTTAAACGCAGCGCCTTATTATTAGCTAAAATAAACTCAACATGGTCATGCTTTTTAAGTGGCTCATTGGCGTTCACAACCCGCAAGTTACCCGACATACCTAAATGCAATATAGCCGAGCCTAGCTCGCATTCTAACAATAAGTATTTTGCACGTCGTTCAATACTGCTAACCACTAACCCCTCAAGTTGATACACCTCATCTGGCACAGGCCAGCGCATACTGGCATTATGAATATTTACCTTAGTCACAACTTGGTTTAGTACATGGGGGGTAATGCCCATACGGCTAACTTCTACTTCTGGTAATTCAGGCATTAATAAAACTCACTTATGAAAAGGTAAAACTTGGAAATAATTGTTTTGCAGTAGTTAAATCTAGCAACAATAATCGCTGACTGGTTTTATCGAATAGATAATACTGACCATTCGCCTCAAATAATAAGTACACCCAAGATAGGGGCTCACCGGCGAGTTCAAACATGGCTACCGATAGTGGCTTATTCATATCAAGCGCATCAGGTGTGATGGTGGTCATCAGCGCGGTATTTTGCCATAAATAAACTAGCTCACTAAGTTGCTGCTCTGAACCTTGCCAGCTAAGCGGTACATTCTTTTGCAAAGCAGTAGTACGCCAACTAGTGCCAATACGCTCAATTTTTTGGTCGATAAATTTAAGTGTTAATACAAAACTTTGAGGAGGAAGTAGTGGCTGCAATTGCGCCTGTGTTTCATCATTCCCTATGTTTTTATGCAGCCCATTTAAAAAGAAGATCATAATCAACATCGAAAAAATAATAACATTGTTCCAACCTTTTCGGCCGAGTTGCATGTGGGTCTTCCAATTAATAATATCGATTTAAAGTGTAACCAAAACTTAATTACACTGTCTATATGTTAAAACCCAAAGACTTTGCTAGAATATCGGCAAATTTTAAGGAGTTTAGTCATGTCAATGTATGTAGTGGGCCATAAAATCCCAGATTCAGATTCAATATGTGGTGCAATTGCACTGGCTTATTTAAAAAACCAAATTGATGAACCAGCAATCCCAACTCGCCTAGGTGAAGTTTCACCAGAAACACAATTTATTTTAGATAAATTCGGTTTTGAAGCACCTGAGCTAAAACTTAGCTACGCTGGCGAAGACGTTTATATTGTAGACCACACAGAAAAAACCCAAGCGCCTGATGATATCGACCAAGCTCGCGTTGTTGGCGTGGTAGATCATCACAAGCTAGGTGATTTAACCTCATCGACACCGCTTGAGTGTTGGATCCGCCCTGTTGGTTGTTCAAACACCATTATTAAAATGATGTATGACTTCTACAACGTTGAGATCCCTAAAGACATTGCCGGCATTATGCTTTGCGCCATTTTAAGCGACACGGTTATTTTTAAGTCACCAACCTGTACTACGGCCGATATTAAATGTGTTGAAGCGCTTGCAGAAATTGCAGGCATTGAAGACTTTAAAGAACTAGGCATGGACATGTTTCGCGTTAAATCAGCCGTTGAAGATACGCCAATACGTGACTTAGTAATGCGTGACTTTAAAGACTTTAACATGAACGGCAACCTCGTTGGTATTGGCCAGTTAGAAGTTATTGACCTTGCGGTATTTGACGAGATTAAAGCCGACCTTGAAGCCGACATCGCGAAGCTTAAAGAAGAAGGCGGTCGTCACTCCGTATTTTTACTTCTGACTGACATTATGAAAGAAGGGTCACAAATGCTAATTGCATCAGACGATGCTAGCCTAGTTGAGCAAGCCTATGGTGAAAAACCAGAAGACGGTAAAGTATGGCTAGACGGCGTATTAAGCCGTAAAAAGCAAGTAGTACCCCCACTACAAGACGCTTTTAAGGGCTAGGTTCGAGGTTCGAGGTTCGAGGTTCGAGGTTCGAGAAATTTAAAAACCTTGCGGTTAGTGTCGCAAGGTTTTTTTATGCCTGTAGCAGCGGGTTCACCCCGCGTCAGTATTTGGTTTTAGGGTTTAGGTGCCTAACTCGTCGCTCGTAACCAGCAGCCCGTGGCCTTAAGCCTTTAACGATATTTTAATCACTACCAAATAAATCGCGTGTGTATACTTTATCTGTTATGTCACTCAGCTCATCAACCATTCGATTAGACACAACAATATCTGAAAGTTGTTTAAACTCATTTAAATCACGGATTACTCGTGAATTAAAAAACACATCATCTTTCAATTCAGGCTCATAAACAATCATTTCAATGTTGTAGCCCATAATACGTTTCATAATCCCTTGAATGGCTGACTCCCTAAAATTATCAGAGTTGGTTTTCATAACCAACCTGTAAATACCCACCACTTTTGGATTACGTTTAACAATTGAGTCTGCAATAAAATCTTTGCGGGTAGTATTGGCATCAACAATCGCACTTATCATATTATTTGGCACATCTTTGTAATTAGCCAATAGCTGCTTAGTGTCTTTTGGTAAGCAATAACCACCATAACCAAATGAGGGATTATTGTAATGTTCGCCAATTCGAGGGTCGAGTCCCACCCCCTTTATGATCTGCTTACTATTTAAATTATGTGATTCAGCATAGGTGTCTACCTCATTAAAATAAGCAACACGCATCGCTAAGTAAGTATTAGAGAAAAGCTTTATAGCTTCAGCTTCAGTTGAGTCAGTAAAAAGAACCTCTATATTCTCTTTTATAGCGCCCTGCTTTAACAAATTTGCAAATGCAGTAGCGCGTTCGCTTTGCTCACCGACAATAATTCGTGATGGGTATAAATTATCGTACAAAGCCTTACCTTCACGTAAAAATTCTGGTGAAAATAACACATTATCAATACCAAACTGCTTTTTTATTCGCTGAGTAAAGCGCACAGGCACCGTTGATTTAACTACTATTACCGCATCGGAGTTATACATGAGTGCATCTTTTATAACTGCCTCAACAGAGCTAGTGTTAAAGTTATTCGTATGAGTATCGTAATCGGTAGGTGTAGCAATAATAATGAAATCAGCACTTGTATACGCTTGATTTTTATTTATTGTAGCAGTGAAATTTAAATCATTTCGCTGTAAATATTCACTAATGTAATCATCAACAATGGGGGACTGCTTATTATTTAATAACGCAATTTTTTGTTCGTCTATATCCAATGCAATGACTTCATTATGTTGTGCTAACAACATTGCATTAGATAAACCAACATAACCCGTGCCCACCACTGTTATCTTCATAAGTAGCCTTAAAATAAAAAGTAATGCTATGAATAACAAAAGTATAGTTAAAGCTAAGTTATTGGCAAATAAGAAGCTCTTTTGTTTATAATTTTGTTCCTTACATTGCACCTCTAAATCATCATGCGCTCTTAGCAACTTAGTATATAACCCATTTAAGTTATGCATGAACTGAGAGAGAAGTGAGCGAAAGTGAGACCCCCTTGCTTCACGACTAAATTTTAAATCGCGCCCCTAGCTCGTACTCTTTAACATTCCACTCTTAACCAAACACTTGTACGGCATAAAGCCCCGCCTACAAAACATTTCTTGCCACAGAGATCACCAAGGCACTTCGCGCTACACAGAGAAGACAAGGCAAATAAAACATGTCTTTAATCATTTCCTCTGTGCACTCTGTGGCCTCTGTGGTAAATAGTGTTTTAATTTTTTTGAACCACAGAGAACACCGAGGCGCAACGCGCTACACCGAGAAATCCATTGCTTGCATCTAAGTTCTAATATCACTGCTCTTTATCTTTTATCACTTCCTCTGTGCACTCTGTGAGCTCTGTGGTAAAAAATCACTAAAAGATGCGGGATGAACCCAGAGCAAAAGCTAAACGGCATATTTGAAAAGCAACTCTAGGATCTAGGTTTTTACTAGCACCTCGCGCAATTTTGCTATGGTAACCCGCTAAAGTTCCAAACTATTAATTGCCTGCTATATTTACTTATAAAATAAAGGCGTTAGGCTCTAGGTGCTAGTCTCGAGCTTTGAGCTTCGAGCCGGAACACGTAACCCGTGGCCTGCAGCCAAAACATAAGGACATAAAATGCAAATACTTCACCACGGAGCGGTAAATGGCGTAACAGGCTCATGCCACCAGCTGATAATAAACGATCAAAGCTCTTTTCTAATTGATTGCGGGCTATTTCAAGGTGAAGATTCTGTTGATGATCTTAATATTGAATTTAATATAGACACAGTTCGCGCGTTGATCGTCACCCATTGCCACATCGATCATGTTGGCCGAATCCCCTATTTATTAATGGCTGGCTTTAAAGGGCCTATATTTACCTCTGTTGCATCAGCAAGTTTACTGCCACTAGTCATTGAAGATGCATTAAAAGTGGGCGTTACGCGCGATCAAAAAATAATAGACACTTGCTTAAGGTTACTTAAACAGCAAATTGTCGAAATCGATTTTAAAACTTGGTTCGATCTTCCTTGTAAGGGTGAACACACAGCGAAAGCCCGACTACAACGAGCAGGGCATATTTTAGGCTCCGCCTATATTGAAATAGACATAAGCACGCCTCCTTATAAAGCGAGCAATAATCATAGGGTGGTTTTTTCTGGTGATTTAGGCGCGCCCTACACACCTTTACTACCCGCCCCTAAAGCCCCTTATAAAGCAGATACTTTAGTTATTGAGTCAACCTATGGGGATAAAAACCATCAAGGACGAAAACAACGTACGCAAACCTTAAAAGCCGTGATTGAGCGCGCTGTTGCCGACAATGGCGTCGTGCTTGTACCTGCATTTAGTATAGGCCGTACACAAGAGCTGTTATACGAACTTGAACAGCTTATTCATGCCTCTACAAAAAATTCACCTTGGCGCACAATACAAGTAATACTCGACTCCCCCATGGCAGCTAACTTTACTCAGCAGTACCGAAAATTTAAATATTTATGGGATGAAGAGGCAAAACAAAAAGTAGCTAAAGGGCGCCACCCACTCGACTTTGAAAACCTCACTACAATAAACACCCACAGCGAACACCTTGCGCTTATAAATTACTTAGCCACACGCCAAACACCGGCGATTATTTTAGCTGCAAGCGGCATGTGCGCCGGCGGGCGAATTGTTAACTACCTAGAGCGATTTTTAACCGACAAAACCACCGACGTACTCTTTGTAGGTTACCAAGGACGCGGGACTTTAGGTCGTGATATACAAACCTACGGCCCAAAAAATGGCTATGTAGTTATTAATAATACCCGCATTAATATAAACGCCAAAATACACACCATAAGCGGCTACAGTGCTCACGCGGACCAAGCGGGATTAATTAAATTTGTAACCGGCATGCGCAAAAAGCCTCACCATATAAAAATAGTCCATGGCGATGATGACGCTAAAAATGCACTCGCTACAAAATATAGGGAAGTGTTGGGTGATGAAGTGAAGGTTGAAATTGGCAAGGGATAGGTTTTAGGTTCGGGGTTCGGGGTTCGGGGTTATCATGCATGTTTAATTATAGAAATCAATTTACCAAACATTTTCGCAATACTTTCACATTCATGTAAAGCGTATTCTGTTTGCACATAATTAATATGACTTAACTCAAAAGCAATCATTAGCTGAGTTTTTAATTCACCGACAGATCCTTTAGCTACAGAAAGAAAATAAGCTCTTTCTTTGTCAGAACAACGTTCATAGCCCTCTGCAATATTGCTAGGCACTGAAACAGCACTACGGCACATTTGATCTTTTAAACCATAATCCTTTAAAGCTGCAAAAGTTTGGTATACAAACAAACTTAATGAGAAAGACTTTTTCCATACATCTAAATTTTCATATCTCATAACCATTCCTTGGTTTTAATATTTCTATGTGATTTTAAACTATAGTGAAGATATGACTTAATTTAAAGTTTAAGGGGTTTTAGCTCGTCGCCCGTAACTCGCAACCCGAGTACAGTATAAAATAGCAATACTTAAGTTGCTAAAAACAACAATAGCAACTAATATGTTTCTATAAATTTAAAAAGCAACTTATTAGTTTCCTTAAATGAACCTTCTACAGCAAATAAAAAACCGTCGTCTTGCTCTAAAAATAAAACAAAATGAAATGCCCATGCGCATTGGTATTTCTAGGCAACAATACCAGCGACTTGAAGCAAAAGGCAATCCCAGATTAGATACGCTAACATTAGTAGCTCAAGGGCTTAATAGTGAAATAATGTTAATACCGAAAGAAAAAATGAGTGTGGTATTAGCAGCCCTCAAAAACAGTGATGGCAACATACCAACCGAACACCAAAAGCCTAATCAAAGCCTACAAAAAATAACTGTATCTGAAGATCCATGGAAAGGATTACTAGAGGATGAGGATGAACATGGAAATTAATGTTTTAAAGTTAACACTACATGGCCATGTAGTAGGCTTTCTTGCTGGGGGTAAAAATGGCTTAAACATATTCCACTTCGATGAAAGCTTTCGTTTAAATAAAACGAGGCCAACATTGAGCTTAACTACACATCCAAACTTCCCACGAGCTGAAAAAATGATGTCAGAACCTTGGGTAACAAACCAACGCGTTCACCCCATACTATCAAACCTACTACCAGAAGGTTCATTACGCGAACTAATAGCTCAAGGCCTTAAAACTCATGTAGATAATGAGTTTCACATCCTTTCGTACCTCGGAATGGACTTACCAGGTGCTTTAGTTGCTGAACCAATGAAGCCTGAGGATGTTCCAATTAGCCTATTTAATAGTCATGGCCAAGTAACTGCGGTGAATTTTGACAAGTTAAATCAAGAGAATAAATTTTCTTTGGCTGGTGTCCAAATGAAATTTTCTATGAAAGAAAAAGACGGCCGATATAATTTAGCACGTGATAATGTGTTAGGTGATTGGATCATAAAAACCCCCTCAACTAAACATAAAGATGTGCCTACTAATGAGTTTACATCCATGACTTTAGCGTCAATGGTAGGTGTGGATATTCCGGATATAAAACTAGTTAATATTGAACAATTAGATAATTTACCTCAAATTAATTTACCTGATGAAAAACTAGCGTTTGCAATAAAGCGATTCGATAGGCAAAGCAATCAACGAATTCACATGGAAGATTTTGCACAAGTACTCGTTAAGTACCCACACGATAAATACAATTCAGGAAACTATGAGCAAATAGCAAGGATCTTATATCAGTTTTCAGAGGATGGACTCGCTGATGTGCAACAGCTAGCAAGACGTTTACTTGCTAATATTCTGCTAGCTAATGGTGACGCTCACCTAAAAAATTGGAGTTTATTATATTCAGACCAAACAACGCCAAGGCTATCACCTGCTTATGATATAGTTACAACCAGTGTTTACATTGCAAATGAGCAACATTTTGCACTCAACCTCGCGAAAACAAAAGCATGGTACGATATCTCTTATAAACATTTTGAATACTGGTCTAAAAAAGCAGACATTCCTTGGCGAGCTATAAAACCTCATTTAGATGATGTAATTAATAAAGCGCGTACACAATGGCCAGATGCGATTAAGAATTTACCAATGAGTAAAGCACATAAACAACAACTTAAAACTCATTGGCAACGCCTTCATGAAGATTTTAGGTTCTAGGGATTAGGTTCGAGGTTCGAGGTTCGAGGTTCGAGGTTCGAGGTATTTAAAAACCTTGCGGCTAATATCGCAAGGCTTTTTTATACCTGTAGCAGCGGGTTCACCCCGCGTCGATTTTAGGTTCTAGGCTTGAGGTTCTAGACTCGTCGCTCATTACCCGATGCCGATAATCCGAAGCTCGCAGCCCGTAACTTCCTCTAAAAGCGCAGCGTCTCTTAAACTCTTTGTGCATAAATATTTTAAGATCCTATTCACAAAGAGAAGTGAATGAGGAGTAAATGAGAAAATAAAACCATTAGCCCAACTGGTTAATTCGAGGTTCTAGGCCCGTTGCTCTATGCCCATACCCCGTCGCTCGTAGCTCGTTACCCGATTCCCGTCGCCCGTTACCCTTTAACCAACTTTTTCATATGCTCAGTAAACTCATCGCCTAAGCTTTTATCGCGCATGCTATATTCAACTATTGCTTTTAAGTAACCAAGTTTGTCGCCACAGTCATGGGAACGGCCGCTCATATGAAACGCTTCTACAGTATCAATAGCAAGTAATGAGTCTATAGCATCCGTCAGCTGTATTTCGCCACCGGCTCCAACATGTGTTTTAGCAAGTAACGGCCAAATATTTTTACTTAAAACATAACGACCAACAACAGCTAAATTTGAAGGAGCAACATCTGCGGCTGGTTTTTCAACCATTTTTTTAATTGCTGCACTTTCACCAGCAGCAAGCTCTACACCATTAATATCAGCAATGCCGTACTTACTTACATCTTCAATAGCAACAGGCTCTAACATAATTTGACTGGCATGGGTTTGGTTAAAACGCGCAATCATCGCCGCTAAGTTTTCAGTTTTTTGATTCGCGGTATAAGCATCAAGTATTACATCAGGAAGTACCACCACAAAATCATCATCGCCTACAATAGGCTTTGCGCACAATACAGCATGACCTAAGCCTTTAGCCTCACCTTGGCGTACATGCATAATGGTTACATCTGGTGGGCAAATAGAGCGTACTTCTTCAAGTAGGGTACGTTTTACGCGTTTTTCTAACGTAGCTTCTAACTCAAAACTGGTATCAAAATGGTTTTCAATGGCATTTTTAGAGCTATGTGTCACGAGCACAATTTCTTTAATACCCGCCGCTACACATTCATTTACTATGTATTGAATAAGCGGTTTATCAACCAAGGGGAGCATTTCTTTGGGGATTGCCTTAGTCATTGGCAACATACGGGTGCCTAAACCGGCAACAGGTATTACAGCTTTCAAAGGTAGTCCTTTAATTTATTAAATTATATAATTTGTTTAAAATAGCATAATCAGACAGATGTAACCTTAATTAGCTAAAAGTAGAGTGGATTATAAATGTTTTAATATCACTAGCTGATAAATTACTAAAGAATAGCGCCTTTACTAATTTTAGGTAAGTTAACTATATTGCAGCCAATGTTATGCTCTCTAGAATTTCCATGTCTGGCATTCCATACTAAATCACAAATACCATCTGTAGGGTTAAATCCGGTAGGTGCATCAAGTAATAGCTGGCGAATTTTCTCATGCTCGAAGTTGTGACATGCTTTATCTAGCTCATCTATAAACACATTAAGCTCACTAAGCGGTAACATTACTTCATTAGCAGTCATAATACGCTCATGAGTTGTTTGCCCTACGTTATCGCCTATTAATAGCTCTTCGAAGAGTTTTTCACCTGGGCGCAACCCTGTGCAAAGTATTTCAATATCGCCATGCGGGTTAGATTCACTTTTAATTTCGAAGCCAGATAGCCTGACCATTTTAGTCGCTAAGTCTTTAATTTTTACCGAGTCACCCATATCGAGTACAAATACATCACCGCCCTTACCCATAGCACCTGCTTGTATAACAAGCTGTGCGGCCTCAGGTATAGTCATAAAAAAGCGAGTAATATCAGGGTGAGTTAAAGTAATAGGGCCACCCTCTTTTATTTGGCGCCTGAATAACGGAACTACAGAACCGCTTGAGCCAAGCACATTACCAAAACGAACCATACAAAAACGCGTATTATGTTTAGCGCCTTGCTCTTGTGCTAACCCCTGTAAAACAAGCTCAGCCATTCGCTTAGTTGCCCCCATAACATTGGTAGGGCGCACTGCTTTATCGGTAGAAATTAATACAAAGGTGTCAACTTTTGCATTAACTGCAGCTTTTGCAGCATAATAAGTGCCGAATACGTTATTACGCACGCCTTCAACTACGTTATGCTCAACCAAAGGTACATGCTTGTATGCAGCTGCGTGGTAAACAGTTTGAACGCCAAAAGCCATCATCACAGTTTCAAGCCTGTTAATACGCTGCACTGAACCCATAACAGGTACCAAATCTATTGAAAGTTGATTATCAGCAACATATTCACACAATTCTTTTTCTATTGAATATAATGCAATTTCACTGCGTTCAAATAAAATTATTTTTACGGGATTTTGTTTAATAATTTGTCGGCATAATTCAGAGCCTATAGAGCCCCCAGCACCAGTAACCATAACTACTTTATTAGTAATATTAGCAGTCATTAAATCGGCTTTTGGAGTTACAGGATCGCGGCCGAGTAAATCTTCTATTTCAACATCTCTAAATTCAGAAAGCTTAGCCTTACCTTCAACTACATCAGCCATACCAGGAATAGACAGCACTTTAATAGAAAGCGGCTCTAATTGGGCTAATACTTCTTTTCGCCTTGCTCTAGAGACACTAGGCATAGCTAAGAGAACCTTGGTGGCATTACGTTTCTCAATTAATTCCTGAACGTCTCTAAAAGCAATTACAGGGATACCTTGTACAATAGAGCCATGTTTGGCAGTATCATCATCTATAAAAGCACTTACAAAATACTCAGGGCCTGCATTTAAGCCAGTAGCTAGCTGCCGGCCTGCCGATCCTGCTCCATATATAATGACTGACTCTTTATTGTTGGTCATAAGTTTAGCTATAATGGCCCTCACTAAAATCCGTGAACCACCTACTGTGAGCAAACATAACCAAGCAAATATAAACGGCATAGTTCTAGGTATGTTTACACCAGTAAAAAAAGCCAGCAACACTAAGCTTACAGTCGTTATTAATGTGCCTAATATAATTGCCCATAAAGCCTGTGAGTTCATATATCTAAGTACAGCTCGGTATAAGCCTAAATTAATAAATGTCAACAAGCTTACAGGTATTAACATTGCTAACAACAACCAGTTATCCATGTCTTTTAGTGGTTCAATGCTATCTAGCCTTACTATTAACGCTAACCAAAAAGCGGCGGCTATGAAAAGTGAGTCTATAAAAAGCGTAATAACACGCTTTTTAGCACGCGGGGCATTAATAATTGAGCGGATAAAACTATCCATAACACGTTCCTTTTAGTGTTCTAGATTCTAGGTTCTAGGTTCTAGGTTCTAGGTTCTTCGATATTGGCTTTAGCGATTTGCTATTTAACAAAAAAGTAAATGGGCTTATTAAACAATATAATATTTAACTATTACCTTTCACTTTTCTAAAGCGAAGATTCTCTGAACCTATTGTTGAATAAATCACTTAGAAGCTAATGCAAATACTTCTTTCATCACTTGTGTTGTTTTAGTTATTTCAGCTTCAGTAAGTGTCGGATGCACTAAAAACATCAATGATGTTTCGCCTAGTTCGACCGCATTAGGTAAACGTTTTTCGGGTCTCCATGGAGTATTATCAAATGCCTTTTCTAGATAAACCTCTGAACAACTCCCCTGAAAGCATGGTACACCGCGTTCATTGATTTCGGTAACTATACGGTCACGACTCCATCCTTGTGCTAAGTATTCAGGTTTTACAAACATATAGTGTTTATATTCCGCATGCTTAATATAGTCAGGAACTGCAACTAAACGCATACAGTCAAACTCACCTGCAGCTTTATCTAATTTAACACCATACGCTTTGCGTTTTGCGGTCCAGTCAGTCATACGAGTTAATTGAATTCGGCCAAGTACGGCTTGCATTTCGGTCATACGCCAGTTAGTACCAAAACTATCATGATACCATCTAAATCCCGGTGGATGCTCTCGATTATATATCGCGTCAAAGCTTTTTCCATGATCTTTATAGCTCCACATAGTAGACCATAGCTCTTTAGAGTTGGTGGTGACCATGCCGCCCTCACCGCCAGTGGTCATAATTTTGTCTTGACAGAAGCTCCACGCACCAATATGGCCAATGCTCCCCACTGAGCGGCCTTTGTATTTAGCACCATGCGCTTGGGCACAATCTTCTATTACATAAAAGCCATGCTCTTTACTCAATGCCATTACATCATCCATTTCAGCTGGCATACCTGCTAAATGCACCACAATAACAGCTTTGGTTTTAGGGGTAAGCACTGCTTTAATAGATTCAGCAGTAATTGCTTGACTATTTAAGTCAACATCGGCAAAAATAGGTGCAGCACCTGCAGTAACAATGCTTGAAGCAGAGGCTAAAAAGGTACGGGGTGTAGTTATAACTTCATCACCAGCACCTACACCTAATGCCTTTAAGGCTATGTCAAGTGCGAGTGTACCGTTACCTAAGGCAACTGCGTACTCACTATCAGCCCAAGCAGCAAATTCTTTTTCGAATTCGCGGCCTTCAGTACCTGTCCAATAATTAACTTTATTTGATAAAACAACACGGCTTACGGCATTGGCTTCTTGCTGTGTAAAGCTAGGCCAAGGTGAAAAAGAAGTGTTTAACATTAAAAAACCCTACTAACTGACGAATCAGCTAAACTATTCAAAATATATTCATCAACCAAGGTAAACTTATTACCACCAATAGTTATATACGCACCATCATAAGGAGGAAACCAAAATGCTCTAATCTTTCTGGATATATCGTCACCTTCTTTTATCTCTTTCATCGACTCCATATCTGCTCTAGAAATATACCTGCCACCATGGTTCGGAGTTGTTGGTAAAATACCTTTTGTTTCTAATACTCTCTCAACAACATTTACAAATAATTTGAACAAGTATTCTTGAGAAATCTTTTCCAAGGATTGAGCTGTCTCTGTATCTTTGCAAATAGAAAAACGCTGGAGTTCGATTATTTCACCGGTATCAATTTCTTCATCTACATAATGCGCAGTCATAGACCACTCATCCAGCCCATCCAAAATGGCAAGATTATATCCAGCTGTACCTTTATATTCTGGTAAAGGTGCTGGGTGAAAGTTAATGGTTTTTAGTTTAGGTGAATGGATTAATCCCTCTTTTAATTTTCTCCAAAATAACATGGACAAACCTAGATCAAATACCAGCTCACCAGAGTTTGTCTTGGCTAACGCTTCTTCAAAACTAAATAAAGGAACCCCACTCTTATTAGCTATGCCTGCACATACTGATTGCGGCAAATGAGAGTCAGTGACAACACCTACTACTTCTACACTTTCTTTTGATAATAGCCACCTTAAAGAATTACCAGCTACAGGCTTTCGTCCCATAAATAGCACTTTAATCTTATCCATTAAACTAACCCTCTGTAATAGTTTACAATGTTGCTTTCAGCTCTTTTTGGGTAGCCAACTGTGTTATGAAAAATAAATTGATCATTAAAACGAGGATTTAGCTTTTTTTCTAAACAACGCCAATGAGAACTCCATACATCTATATGGTATGTAAGCTCTACTATGTCCTGCTGAATTTCATCAGGACAAAAACTATAAACTTTAGATAAGACCTCGATGATACTATCATTATTATGTTTTAAAATTCTTGCGTATAAATATGTTGAACCATGCTCTATATACTTAGTGTAGCTATTTCTACCTCTTTCAAAATAAAACAGCAACTTACCTAATTCCGCTTTCATTTTCACTTGTCATTACCTTCAAAAAATTTGGTAGTCACTTCACCATGACCAGTAATTCCATCCCTGATAATCACTTTTTTAACAGTTAATAATAATATTTTGAAATCGAGCATGAGGCTTTGGTTCTCAACGTACCACACATCCAACTTAAATTTTTGCTCCCAGCTAATCGCATTACGGCCATTTACTTGTGCCCAACCGGTAATTCCTGGACGCACGTTATGCCGCCGGGCTTGCTCAGTGTTGTATAGCGGTAAATATTGAACTAATAAAGGACGTGGCCCTACTAGGCTCATATCGCCTTTTAATACATTAAATAGACCTGGTAACTCATCCAAACTAGTAGAGCGTAAAAAAGAGCCGAATTTAGTCATACGCTGATCATCGGGTAATAAATTACTCAGCTTGTCTTTAGCATCTAGCATAGTTCTAAATTTCATCATTTTAAAAACTTTACCATTTAATCCAGGACGGTCTTGAGTAAAGAGTATAGGTGCACCTAATTTAAAACGAATAAGCACCGCAACCAAAATAATTAGTGGTGACAAGACTAAAAGCGAACTTAGAGAGACAACCAAATCAACCAAACGTTTAATCAAGACTATTCTCCAAGTAAAACTCATCTAAAGCATCTGTTATTATATCTTGGCTAAAATACTGAACAGCTCTTGTTCTTGCGGCTTTACCCATACTTTCTTTTAGCTCTTTATTTTCTATCATTAGTTTCATGCAGTTCATTATAGCAACTTCATCTTTGACTGGATGTAACATTCCTGTAACTCCATTATCAATTGCATCTGTAATCCCATATATATTTGAAGCTATACATGGTACTCCAGCTGATGCTGCCTCTATAATAACACTCCCAAACCCTTCCCTATAACTAGGTAGGCAAAACACATCAGCACAAGCCATATACTTTTCTGGCGAACTAGTAAAGCCTTGCTTTATAATATTATCGTCATTGATATCGTGTAGTATTGCTTCTTCATCAGGACCAACCAAAAGAAGCTTCAGCTGCTCCCCCTTTTTCTCTAACGATAACTGCTTAAAAGCTTTAACTAACTCTAATATTCCCTTATCTTTATTTATTCTACCTAAAAATAAAAATACAAAATCAGAATTTAGTAAACCTAGCTTTATCCTGTTTTTAGTTTTCAATTCACTTGAAGAATTGAACTTATTTATATCTACTCCAGATATTGAACCATTACCCAAAACATAGGAGTTATCACGGGAAACAACTTTTTCTTTAACTAAGAAATCTTTTTGTGATGGGCTGTCTACCATAACTTTAGTTGCACATGCTGCAATAATTTTATCTAATATTTTGAAAAAGTGGCGCTTAAGACCTTTGTAGTTTACCCACACTTGCCCCGTAAATGTGTGATATCTATTTTTTTTACCTGTAAAGGTTGAGGCTAACATAGCAAGCAAACCTGCTTTAGGGGTTATCGAATGCACTATATGAAAATCATGCTCTTTAAATATCTTACACAGAGCAAAAAGCCCTTTCAAATCATTACCAATTGAGACTTTTCTTTCTATTGGGGCATCAATTAAAGTAACTTTACCAAAGCTATTATTCATAATACTTTCTTTAGAAAAATTCGCTATTAAATAAATATCGTATCTTTCAGAAAGTTTGGTGAAATGATTTAGTAGAAAGCTACTAGCTGTAATCGGAGTTGATACGACAAAAACAAGTTTTTTCACAATATCCCTTAATCAAGTTTTGCACTAAAAAAAACACTACTTACTTGGTAAAATGAAAGCCTTAGCAATACCAACAATCGTACCAAATAAAAACCTTAACTTCCTTGTGAGCAAAAACTCTCTTAGTAAATGCGAGGCAACCTCGGAATAAGGCAGTCGTCTACCTCTAGATTGACCATCCGTTATTCTATATTGCAAGAGGACTTCTGGGCAATTTTTAAAAACAAACTTTCGATTTCGTAACATTCTTAACCAAAGATCATAATCTTCTGATTGAAACCCCCCCAGATAACCACCTACAGAAAGCAAAGACTTTCGTTTAATACATACAGAGGGATGTACAAATTGGTTTCTGAAGGGTAATTTTTTTCTTATATTTTTATTATCCGGAGTTACTGAGCAGTGCTTTATAAAATCCCCCTTGTCATCAATATAATTAACATATGTTCCGATAACATCAGGATACTTGTTATTAATTATAAAATGCTCCATTTTAGAAAGCCTATCACATGTCGATATGTCGTCAGCATCCATCCTGACGATATATTCACCACGAGCTAAATTTGCGCCATAATTTAGGTTAAAAGCTAACTGACCTATATCCGTTCTATACAAATGCACGTACTCTTCTTTATAATTATCTGATAGATAATCCCATAAGTCATCGGTACAGTTATTGGCAATAATTAGAAATTCAAATTTTTTATTGTAGTTTTGCTCTACAATACTTTTTAGTGCAGCGTCTAAATAGGGAATTCTTTCATTAACACATAATACAACTGAGAAAAACATTAATTAAAACCCCAAAGAGTTAACAATAAATAAAGAAGCAAAAACGCTCATCGGTAAAAAAATTAATATCGATGAATTATATTTTATAATAATAAACAACACAAAAAAAGGTATTAACATCCATGAGTTTATTATATATCTATCGCTGTAAGGCATAAATGCAAATATAAAATATATAGCGTTTAATAAAATATAAGATTTAAGTAAAAAAGCGTATCTGCTTTTGACACAAAACTGTAAGCTTTGTTTTTTTAATGCTAAATGTACTACTAACGGAATGACGCTAAACAAAAAGAAATCTAACCTAAAACCAGTTCTATAAACCGACTCAAAGCCTTCATAAATATTAATCCTATTGTAACCACTACTTAAAATTAAGTTTTTTGATAAATCAAGAACGCTCACTAAAACACATAAGACCCAAACTAAAAAAGTGCGACTTACTGTCATACACCCTTTATTAGCAACTACAAATATTAAAGAGATAATTCCTACGATATGAAATTGAGTACTTATTAAAGTAAAAATTACACTGAGGAAATTGTTATTTCTTCCCGCAGCTATAAAACTTAGCATCATAAAACCAAACGCAATTGCCTGTCGCTGCACATTTATACTCAAGCTATAGTAAAAAGGCCAAGAGGCGAACAAAACCAAAGCTAATAAGCCATAAAATTTAGAGTTAGTTAGAAATACCGCTACTTTGTAAATAGTGTATAAAACAAATGCAGCTACAGCCGTAAAGTAGAGTTCATAATTTAAGCCTAAAGAAGAAAAAAGCCAAACAGACAAAGAGAAAAGAGGTTCAAACCGCCCAAAATCAAGCGTTTCTGAAAATGATAACTCAGAGACGCTTAAGTAATAACGTGCATACCTTTCTGTATCTGTTCCTATTGTTAAATCTCTTACGCCTAACAAATATGAAAAAAATAAAAAAGAAATTAAAACAAAGATACGGAGATATGTTTTGTTATATCTTTTTTTAGTACTAGCATGCGCAAATAGACAGACCATACTAAAAAAAACAGTGATATTTATCATTTTATAAAAGCCTTAGTTCCAATAGCAATATCAACGGCTCTAAATAACTATAAGCCATTTAATCTTCCTCTTCAGAAGGCTTGAGCTTAATAACTCCAAACTTATCTTTTAAACGAGAATCGAATTCAGTACCGTAAAACTCGATTTTCACACTACTTTGCTGATAGCCTGTAGCAGCGGCTGAAAATAGTGTAACTACTTTTTTAAAATTCACTCCAAGTAGTGGTAATATTTCTGCAGGGAAAGGGGTGTCAATAACTTCCACTTCTGGAAATAGATTTCTATATTTTGTCCTTTCTCTAGGGTGCGTCTTAATTATAACATCATCCAGTTTGTAGTTTGATAATAGCCTTTTGTATATATCTACTTTCACCTCTTCCGATATAAAACCATCTTCACTCAAACACTGTGTGAAGATAATAATACTCCTATCGGCAAGTCTTTTTACAAAGTTCGAATCAATACCAAAAATATCTAAAACGCTATTTCTTTGTATTTCCGTGAGATTCACCCAAAGCTTCTTTGGGTTTATTAATTTTACTTTTGGAGCCAAATCTTTAGGGATATCGAGAGCACCAGTTAAGTATATAGATTTTACTTTTTTATCAAAGCCTAGAGGTTTATAACGCTTAAATTGCAAAGTAGCTAAATTTAATATTGTTTTTTTTATTGTATACTGCTTTTTTTGTGCAATATCGTAATTACCTAAGCCATCCTCAACGATATTAAAACCGTGTTTTATAAAAACATGCGAAAACAATAAATCATCATTCCCAAATACAATAATTTTTTTACCTTTAAAAAAATTATTGTAAAAGCATCGTAATTTAAACTGTTCCTTATACAAGCTGTATATTTTATAAGCTAGGTTACCTCTCACTTTACTCCTATATATATAAACACCTTGACTATGAACTTCTATTTTATCAATCACATTTTTGTCTATTGTATTACTTAAAACAAAAAAGGTATCCTGGGCTCCCTTATTTATAATCATATAAAGGAATAAACTATACAATGTATTTTCAATTACAATTTTTTTCATTTTTAAATTCTTACAAGTATTAGCTCAACTTTTATTGATTGAAGTAAAAGTTGAGGCTGAATTAAAGTATTGGAACCACAATACGGTTGAGTAGGTTAGCATTGAAAATAGGAAACCTTGAGCAATAGTAACTGCGGTGATGGCCTCTAAGCATAATAATACATAAAAGATAAAAGCTAGAGCTGCAAAAGCATTAGCTTTCAAGACAAACTTAGTTTTACCATCATAGCTAGCTAAATAAACAGGAACTAAAGAAAATGACTGTATCAAAAAACCTAAAACTAGATAATAAAAACACTCATTTACTGAGATAAACTTCTCATCTAAAAATAAATCACCGCTGTAGTGAAAAACAGTCATAAATAAAATAGAAACCAGAACTTGAAGTGAGGTTATTTTCAATATCACTTTACCTAATGAGCGCGACTCATATGCCAGATATACATCTTTTACCACCGCATTACCAAGTGCACTATTGAAAAGCATGTATACTCCAGCAAGCTGCAAACCGAATGTAAGAATTCCTGCTTCTGCAGAAGAAAATCGATCTAAGATAACACGACCTGAGTCATGAGCAATCCAAGCAGGTATAGTTGCAATTACTAATGGAAGACCAAACTTTAAAAATGGTTTGAACTGAGCTTTATTGATAGTGCGAAAAGGTATAACTCTGTTATTGTTTATCAGTAGGGAAATCGACACTTCTGCAATAAAAATGGATAAAATTAAATAATTTGCATTTGCACTATAAACTTCAAAAAAGACATAGATAAATATAAAAGCCAATACTTTAACGGATAAGCCAACCAAACCATATTTTATGGTTCTATTTTCGATATTGTATTCAAATAATTTAAAAGATTTTAAAGATCTAAAGGCAACAAAAATACCTATTAAAAGTGTCGTTGCTTGCGTTGAAAATAAACTAAAATAAATAAAACATAAAAAAGCTATTATAAAGCTGCTAATAGCAGTTAACGCTATTAGCTCTCCGATAAAAACTTGATATTTATCATTACTCAAGCTGTGTTTTTTTACTTGGACAAGCCTCTCGCATGAAAATGATGCCAAGGGTTGGAACAAGGCTGCAATAGATAAAAAAACACCGTAGATAGCATATTCACTTGGGCTTACGTGTTTAGTTACATATATCATTGTCAGTAAACTAACAACGACTATCAAGCCTTGGAAAACACCATAAATAATTAGTTTAGAGAGCATTTTTATTCTTTTTTTCTGTAGAATTTACAATATCAAGCAGCTTAGTGACTTTTTCCGCCAGTTGTTTATTTCCATTTACACTTAAATGCTGCCCATCACTTAAGAATATTTCACCGTCCATACTCTCATAAATATCTTTACAAAACTGGTTAGGGAAAATATCACTTAAAATTAAATTAAATAAACTAACACTTTCTTCAAATTTTGAATTGCGCTCACAGATAGATTTATGGGCAGGGGCTATAGGTATAATCAAAAACTCACTATTTTCAAACTTATTTCTAAACAAAGATAGATTTTGTGCAAAGTCATTTGGAGTTACGTACCTGTTCGTTCTCCATTTTGTTAGCTTTTTATAATGTTTACTTATTAGGTTCCTAATTAGCCTTTGAAGGAAGCTTGGTAACAACCTTATAATTGCAAGCTCTACCTTCTTCATTGCACGAGGGTAACAATCTACTAACCCTACTTGTAAAATAATTATGTCAGGCTCATAAGCTTTTAAATAAGTGTCCATTTCATTTTTCAACCCTTCACTAGTATATCCAAAGCGAGAGTAAATATAGAAATTAAATTTTTCTCTCAAACTGTTATCGCTAATTACAATTTGAGTCCACGCCTCGTGAGCCCTCACCAGCTCTGGCTCAGCCCTTGCTAAACCAAGTGAGTCTGTAATAATCAAACAATTTTTCATTCTGTATAATTAGCCATTTTTTTGTAGAAAGAGTACATTTGGCACTGCTCTTCTAACGTGCAAAGGTTTGCTACTTCTCCATTTAAGAACATCACTAATTGCTTGTATAGTCCTGGTTTAAACTCCTTATCTAACGAATCATCTATTTCGACACTAAACTGAGGAATGGTGCCTCTTTTTTGTACTAATAACGATTCCATTGGCTTTAATATGTATCTATTTTCTTTAGTTAATACTTCAACCCACCAACGTCCGGCGGACTCCCAGTTGGCTGTATAATTAAATAACGCGCCAGATTCACTAACACCAGCTCCAGAAAAGATTGAAGATGTAGGGTGCCAATTTAATCCGCCTGTAACAAAGCTAGCCATTTCCTTAGGTTGACCGCCTAAATAAAATGCAAGATCAGCTACATGAGTCGAATTAGCTAAAAACCATTTACTAAGAACATCTTTTGGCTTATCGAGTTTTTCTATAACATGCGCCCACTCTGTTAGCTCAAAGTTAAAGGATGTTACACCACCTTCAGCTTTTAGCTTTTCTCTTAGCGCGATAACAGAAGCAAAAAAGCGTCTATTATACGCAATAAAAACATCGCATCCGTATTCAATACTTTGCTGTTGCAAGGTGTTAAGTTCTGCTAATGTGGTTCCGCCTGGTTTTTCAACCAATATGCGCTTAACCCCATTTTCAATTAGCTTTAAAGTAGTTGAATAAAGTTGGGCTACACCTACACTAACAATAGCTGCTTCAGGGCGTTCTGTTGTTGTTTTTAAAAAGGCTTCTAGGCCACCTAGAACAACCTCTTTACTCGTTTTATTGGTAAACTCTTCTGCTGAAGCCTTACCGCGGCCAATAACGAGATAATCGCGATTTTGAGCTTCTAATATTTTTGCATAATCAACCGACATTGGGCCGGATCCAACTAACCAAATCATTTCATTCTCCTTTTAAGTTATTGGACACGCTAATAAGTTTTTATTTAGCACTTTATTAATATGCTCTAAATAGAGCTCAATCATAGGTGTGTGTAGTAAACACGACTCTTTAAAAGGAGTAAGTAAAGAAGTATTTGTATTTATTATTGCATCAATATTTAAGCCAGTTAACTCACTTTGATACTTTACCTGGTGCTTAAGTTGTTGTTCTGATGAACTATCAACGACATTAATACTGCCTGCAACTTCGTCGATTTTTATAGTTTTAGAGTCAGACACCAGTGATACTTGTATTGCGACTTCATCAGCAGTTGTGCATTCAAGCTCTAATGCATGCTCGCCAATCATAAACCTTGCTTTACCTGTTAGCTCGTAAAAACCAGCTCTTTTACTTTCTAGTAATTCAAGATCAAGATTATTTTCGGTCGTTTGCAGGTTTGCTTCGTTACATAAATAAGAAAATAAGTCGATAAAGTGAATACTATTACATGCCATTCCCCAACCACTACCAGACACCTTCATTGAAAGTACTTCATTGGGGTTTACAAGTGCTTTAATTTGCTGATAAGAAGGATAAAGCCTTCGAGGGCAATTAACCCAAGCAGTTACATTATGCTTTTTAAGCAATGCTTCAATCTCGGTATATTCATTAATTGCTTGGAACAGTACTTTTTCAAAAATAATACAATGTACTTTGTTTTCGGCAAGTAAGTTGTATGTAACCTTTGCTCTTACAGGTGCAGAGGTTGCAATAATACATATATCAAAAGTCTCGTTTTTAGGTAAGTTTTGTGCATATTGCACAGTACTTTGCTCGTTTTCTTTAGAGACTTGTTCAGCTCTTTGCTGTGCAATATTTAAAGAATCCTGTGACGGGTCTACAACCCTAATATTTAATGGTAAAGCACTTTGCAAAGCGCCCTGTAGGTGTCTGCTTCCTAGTTGACCAGCACCTATAATAAGTATTTTATTCATATGTTTTATCTCGTAGTATTGCTTCAGCAAGCATAAAGTCTAGTTTGGTGTCGATATCTATAGAGCTATGGCTATCCATTTTAAAGGCAACACTACTTCCTGACATCAAAACACCCTCGTGCAGCAACTGCTCAACTTTAGTTAAATAAATTGCACCATTTAATCTGTAGTATTGTGGTAAGTCTTGGCTACGCATATTATTTACATTTTTAGGAATAAAATTTTCTAAAGATAATGAATCATCCAATGTGTTAGTCCACAATGGAGAGTGCTCACATTCACAAACAGATATCACTGAATCAGCTTTTTTAGTGGCTAGTAAATCAATCGCACCTTGTATATGAGCTGCTGTACGTAATGGTGATGTTGGTTGCAGTAGCAACACGTAATCAAAATTTTCACCTATACCTTTAAAATACTCGAGCGTATGGCGTACTACATCGACACTACTACTTGTATCTGATGATAGGCTAGCAGGTCTTAAAAAAGGGACTTCTCCGCCAGCGGCCTTTGCCGTATTGGCAATGGTTTCGCAATCTGTACTTACCACTACTCGCGCTATTGAAGGTACATTTTTTGCCGCTTCGATTGACCAGTTAATCATTGGCTTACCTGCTAATGGTAAGATATTTTTACCTGGAAGGCGTTTGCTTCCTCCCCTAGCAGGTATAATTGCTAGAATAGTTTTTTCATTGCTCATTAAAGCACCCCAAGGTCATGAATATCTATTTGTGCACGATTAAAGTCATCATGACGGCCAACATCTAGCCAATATTCATGGATCGGAAATTTTAATGTTTTCTCATCACTCGCTTTTAAGTTTTCAAATAATGTTGGCATGTCTAAATACTCATTGCTTGATAAAGACTCAATTACTTTATTTGAAATGACATATATACCAGCGTTTACAAAGTAGCGATAAGTTGGTTTTTCGACAATATTTGAAATTTCATTGCCTTTACCTTCAATGACACCAAAAGGCACTTTAATTTCATAGTCGCGCACACACATGGTCGCATCTGCTTGGTTAGCATTATGAAAATCGAGTACTTTTCTAAAATCCACGTTTGTAAGAATATCGCCATTAATCATAATAAGAGGTAGCTTAGGCAGGGTTTTTGGTAATAACGAAAGCGCGCCACCTGTGCCTAAAGGAGTATCTTCATAAACGTATGTAATTTCTATATCGTGTTGGCTACCGTCACCAAAGTAATTCATGATTACTTCTGGTAAATAATGCGTTGAAATATAAAACTTATAAAAACCATGGCTTTTAAAATGATTAATTAATGTTTCTAACATTGGCTTGCCACCCACTTTAAGCATGGGCTTAGGGCAGTTATCTGTTAGAGGGCGTAATCGAGTGCCGAAGCCTCCAGCCATTAAAAAAACGGGGTTGTCACATTTTTCAATTTCCAGTGTTTCATGTAATGTTTTTACATTAACAAGTCGGCCGTTATCATCGAGAATAGGTAGAAGCAAAATTTTCTTTTTTTGCATCATTACCTTCAGGGCCTCATTAGACATTGAAGAAGTTGCACTTGTTGGTGACGTGTTCATTATTTCGGTCACAGCATCATCTAGGCCAATGCCGTTAATTAAGCCTCGTCGAATATCACCATCGGTTACTAAACCAATTAACTTATTGCACTCTAGAACAACTAAAGCAGCGTGCATGGCTTGTTTGTCTATTACTTTTAGCGCGTCTCGTATTTTGACATCTGGAGAAATCAAAAGATTTTCAAAATTTGTTGTCATACCTTACCTTCCAGCTTTATGTATGGTCTGGCTCCATAGACGATAGCGGAGTCTGGGAGTGTTTTTAAAACATTAGCGCCAACACCAATTATGGTGTTTTTACCTATTTGAATACTATTAATAACTTTTGCACCGGTGCCAATATGCACTGATTCTTTAACATGTACTTGGCCGCTCATTACTACACCGGGTGCTATATGACAAAATGCAGCTATTTCACAGTCATGATCTATGCTAGCAGAAGTATTAATTATGGTACCAAAACCAATTTTGCTTCCTATGCATATTGTGGCATTTGTTAAAACTTGTGCTCCCTGCGCAATGGCTGCATTTGTAGAAACATGAGCAGAGTTTGCAATCACTGTAGCAAATTGATAAAACTTGCTTTTAAACTCTAAATGGATCTTGGTTCTTAAGCCTGAATAAGGCATTGCCCCAATGCCGTTTACAAGCTCAACCTCATTAGGAGAAAAATCTAAAATAGCGTTATCATTTTTAAAGTGTTTAATGCCTTTAAATAGTTCCTTGCCTGCTGTTATTTCGGGTGCGACAACAGCAATAACATCTCTTCCTTGTAGTAATAGTATTTCTAGCAAAGCGGCGGCATGTCCACCACCGCCAATCATTACAAGCGGCTTATTTTTCATCGAGCAATTGGCCAACTGAGTAATCTTTAGTAGCAGGAGTATCTAATAATGTCCAAAAGTTAATGGGGGCAATACCGCCTCCAGGGCGTTTTACCGCTAAATTATCTGCAGTGAACATCTCTCCTTGTTTAATTGCTTGTGCTGCAACTAAACTTTTACGAGCCACGGCTTTATTTTTAACTTCTGAAGGTCTAGGCCCTTTAATGCCATCACCTAATATTTTTTCTACAATACGAATGCCATCAACCATTTCTTTTAATTCTATTGGATCAAGAGACGCTTTGTGATCTGGCCCTGGCAATCCTTTATCAACAGTAAAATGTTTTTCAATTAACACAGCACCTTTAGCTACTGCAGCAATAGGCACGACTATTCCGGCACTATGATCGGAGTAACCCACTTCGAGCTTAAACGCGTCTTTCATGGTGTCCATGGCATTTAAATTTATATCATTAAATGGCGCTGGGTATTCGGTTGTGCAATGTAAAAGTGTTACTTTGTCTTTTAATAATTGCTTGCCTTGCTCTGAAAAATACGCTGTTTGTAATGCTTCTTCTGTTGCATTGCCTTCTGGGTTTATATAACCAAAAGCAATTACTGATAATACCTGCTCTATTTCAGAAAGCGTCGCCATACCTGTTGATACGATTAGATCACAACCTGTTCTTGCGTGTTCTAGTACTAATGGCGCGTTAGTAATTTCACCCGATGGTAGTTTTAGGCGCGTTATTCCTAAATCATCAACTAAAAATGAAAGGCTTTCTGAGTCAAATGCGGTAGATAAAAATTCAATACCTAACTCATTACAATATTTCACTAACTTATGGTGCGTTTCGTAGCTCAACTCTAATCGCTTTAGCATTGAATACTGAGACTCTTTTTGACCACTATTAGTGACTTGATACTCTGCTTGTTGCGCATCTTCAGTAACTAAATTTTTAGCTTTAAATGTTTGGAATTTAACTATATTGGCTCCTGCTTGATGCGCAGCATCAACAAGAGAAAACGCTAAGTCGTCACTACCATTATGGTTAACACCAGCTTCAGCTATAATTAATGTCATAGAGGTTCTCACTTTAAATCGTAAAAAGATTTGCTCGGCTCAAACTCTAAAGATTTGAGCATTTGAATTGCTTGAGCACTTGCATTGCCGGCGCCGTATGGATTAATAATTGTTTCGCCTGGAGCTTTATAGCTACCTGTAACAGCCGATTTTATTGCTGCTGAAATAGCGACTTGTGTTGCTATACAGTTAAGTACACTTTTAGCTGCTAAACGGCCTTTTTGCCGTACGCCTATATTGACTGTAGGCACGTTAAATGCGGGGACTTCAATGATACCACTTGATGAATTACCAATAACAACAGCGGCATTTTTTATCGTGCTCAAATAGCGCTTTTGTCCCAATGACGGTATTGCACATACTCTATTAGGGTGCTGTTTAGCATAGTCTTCAAGTATGGGAATTATTCGGCGCCCACCATCGTCTGCATTGGGGTAGGTTAAAATAACTTGATGATCTTTAAACTCATCTAATGCATCGAGTAATGCGGTAAAGCTTTGCTCTGGTGGCTCTTCACCTAACGTTACTGGATGATAGGTAACAAGAAAGTAAGGCTGCTTTAAATTAAAGTTTAATGAGTTGCCAATTTCATTAACACTCATAAAGTCACTACGTGCTAAGTGATCTAGGCCAATTGCACCTATATTTTTAACTCGCCCAGGCATCTCACCTAACTGGATAACACGTTGGCGATATTCTTCAGTGGACGTTCCGTGTAAATAGCTAAGTTTAGTAATAGCATGTCGAATAGCGTCATCATACGCCCCTTCGGTGATTTCGCCTCCGTGCAGATGCAAAATAGGTATGCGTAATATCATTGCGGTTTGAGCGGCCGCAAGTGCTTCAAAGCGGTCACCTAAAATGACCAGCGCATCTGGCTTTAATCTACTTAGCGCGTCAGCAAAACCAAGCACACCAAGCCCCATACTTTTAGCGGTACCGACGGCAGTATCTGATGAAAGTAAAATTTCTATTTTTTCATCTATGCTAAAACCATCTTGCTCTATTTGTTTGTAGGTTTCACCAAACTCAGATGATAAATGCATACCTGAAACTAATAGCTGTAATGTAAGCTCTGGATCACTTTGAATATCTTTTATAAGCCAGTACAGCAGTCCATACTCTGCACGAGTCCCTGTAAATACAGCTATTTTCTTTGTCATTATAACTTGCCTAAACTTTTAACTGGAGAGCTTGGTATGTTAACTAAGTGAGCTTCAATAAACTCTGAATGGCTTAAATCGCCTCGCATTGCCTTTTTGAACATAGGTAGTCGATGCATTAATTGCCATATTGGTCGAGTCATTACACCATCAGCATTAGTCTGCTTTAGTAGCTTTTCACGCTCACTGGGGTTTGGGCAAATAATTGCATTTAACCAATAGTTTGATTTTGCATAACTAGGCTCAGTTACAAATTGAAAGTCAGAGCCTTTAAAAAAGTCTAAATATAGGCTGGCGAGATGACGTTTATTGTCGATAAATGCGGCAAGGCTTTCCATTTGCGCACAACCAAGTGCTGCATTTAGATTAGGCATACGATAATTAAAGCCCGCTTCATCATGAAAGAACTCATACGGATGAGGAACCTTAGCTGTAGTGGTTATATGCTTTGTATGCTGTCCCGTGGTTAAGGTTTTGCATAAAACCATGCCGCCACCACCGGTGGTAATAATTTTATTACCATTAAAGCTAATTGCGCCAAAATCACCTAACGTACCTGTATGCTTACCTTTATAAAATGAGCCAAGGCTTTCTGCTGCATCTTCGACTAAAGCAATCTGCCACTCATTGCACACACTGATTAGTTCATCAAGCTCAACAGGATGCCCAAATGTATGCATTGGCACTACTGCCTGAAAGCGCTGTTTTGTTTTTTTATGTATCGGTCCCGATTCGGTTAATACCGCATGTTGCTCTAAAAATGCAGACAATGCTTTAGGGCATAAACCCAAGCTAACGGGTGATACATCGACAAACGCAGGTTCAGCCCCCATGTGATGTAAAGCATTACAGGTTGCTACAAAAGTAAGTGCCTGAGTAATAACGATATCATTATTTTTTACTCCAGCCATATACAGTGCTGCATGCAATGCTGCGGTACCATTTACAGTCGCTACTGCTTTTGCAGTGCCGGTGTAATTTTCTATGTGCGTTTCGAAGTTATCTACAAACTTACCAACACTGGAAACAAATGTGCTGCTTATAGTTTCGGATACATATTGTTGTTCATTCCCTGAAAAAGTAGGTGCATGCAGAGGAATAAACTCGTTAGTTTGGTAGAGATCTTTTACAAATGAAACAAGCTGTTTAGTCATGATATATCTGCCTAATTACATTTTACCATCAAGGTATTTGCCCGTTTCTTTATGCCCAAAATCAGGAAGCATTTTAAAGAAAAGTGAGACAATTTCGTCTTTTGTCCAAGTTTTATCTGCTTTCATTTGAGTGATTCTCTCTTCAAACTCAGATAATAACGCCTGTTCGAAAATGGCATCATTTTTAATAATGCCTAAATTTACAAAACGTTCCATGTCTAATATTTCATTATCAGTAAAAAACTCTTCAAAGTCTTTCTCACCTGTGGTGTCGCTTTCAGTAAATAAACAAGGCCATTTACCTTGTGCTGGTAGAGTTTTTACAAGCTCTCGAGCTTCGTCTTCCGTTTTACATAAAACAGGCTCAAAACCACGTTCTTGAAGGTATTTAACAGCAATGTCAGCGAAAGAGATTAAATGCAATGCTTCGCTTAATTTTGGAAAGAAAATATCTCTATTTTCACCGAAAATACACGACATTAAACATAATTCGCCAGACTCCTGAGGGGTAACAAAATAGCGTTTTATATCACTAGGCGCGACAATTGGTTGTTGTTTTTGTATACGCTGGTTAAAGCCATGTAATAATGAACCATCTGAAAAAGCAACGTTGGCAAATCGAGCAGTAGAAATAGCGATCTCTTCACTTTTACGCATTAAAAACATTTCCATAATACGTTTTGACGCGCCCATCATATTAACTGGATTAGCTGCTTTATCTGTAGATACACAAAAGTACTTTTTTGCACCACAATCAATCGATTGCTGAATCGTTTTATCTGTGTTAAATACATTTACGTCAATCATACGCATTAATGTAAATGGATCTTTTTCACTGCGAACATGTTTAAGCGCAGATAAGTTCAATACATAGTCATATTGCCCATCTGATTTTATAAATGCATCATACTCAACTGAGCCAATATCAAGTGCGAAAGTTTGAAAGTCACCTTCTATATAACCAAACGAACTACGAACATCACGAACTAACTCAACCATGTTATTTTCGCTAATATCGACAACATGAAGCTTCGCAGGATTACGCTTAAATATTTCTTTTGTAACGGCTTGACCAATAGAACCAGCGCCACCTAAAACTAGAAAGCGAGAACTTGAAACAATATTACCAAGCTCTTTTTCATGTTTACTTATATCGTGGGTAAACAATGCTTTTTTACGGCCAATAAGTGACAACATTTTGTTCATTAGATATCCTTGGTTTGTTTTTACCGATACTCGATTCTTATTAAACACTTTAAATTAAGTTTAGCTATAAGCTCTAGTTACTTATTTGAAGTTGTATTTTATCAATTTAGTATTTCTTTTTATCTCAACTCACTGGAACATTTTTTATAAAGTGAGACACTAATTTTAATTATTTACTTGCAATGCTATGTATATGCATTTAAAACGCATGATAGGTACTTAAAGGGAATGCTAGGCTTCATCCTCGCTCACAAAATACCTGATCAATACTATCATTACACTAAACATACCACCCAACAAAACGCCTAGTACGCATATTAGTGCTCTTTTGGGCTTAAACTTCTGCTCAGGCACTATTGCAGGATCTATAGTTTTAAATACATATTCATCACGCACATTAGCAAACATAATTGTTTTTGTTTGCTCTTCAACTAACTTGTATAGCACAGTTCGTATGTCAGCAATTTTAGTTTGTTCTAGCTGCTGAGTTAAAAAAGTAGTACTTTTGTTTGCCTCAAGTACGTCGCGTTGCTTCATGGTGGCATTTATATCTTGTATTAACCAGTTTACCCATTGTTGCGCTACATAAGGTGATACATGCTCTATGGCAATTGTGACCATGCCAGTTTCTTTATTAATATTAGCTGAAACAACCTTTTTGATTTTTTTATACGCCTCTTGCACTGAAGGCTCTGGTTTAAAAGGCAATTCAGCTTCGCGAATCCATTTATTTTGATCTGCAATATAAAGCTCTTCATCATAAATAACTGTATTAGTCTCACGGTTCCATGCTTTAGCTGCCATTAAGTCGGGTAGTATATTGTGTTTTTGAATAAATTCGCTGGTGAACTGACGCGATTTTAGTACCTCAAGCGCCATTTGCGTTTTATCGACCCCACCACCTGAGCCTAAGTTAACCCCAGCTAAACTTGCTAGGCCACCAAACTGGCCCGCTAATGCACCTAAACCACCTTGTTGTTCTTGCTCTGCAGGAGCAAGTAACGCCTCAGACTGATAAATATTAGGCTGGTTTATGGCATAAATAACAGATGCCACAGCAAACAAAGTGGTTATAGCAACAATTATCCACTTACCTTGCCAAATAGCGGTAAATAGTTCGCGAAGGTCTATTTCGTCATCGGCAATGTTGTTTTGCATTGGCATATTTACTTGGTTTAGATTATTTGAGTTGTTTTCCATTTAAATCTCATAAGTTCAGCTATCAGCTATCAGCTATCAGCTATCAGCTATCAGCTATCAGCTATCAGCTATCAGCTATCAGCTATCAGCTATCAGCTATCAAAAAATTGTATAACAAGAACATTAGGTCAAGTTATTGTTTTAGGTTTTAGGAACTTTAGCTCGTCCCTCGTAACACCAAACCTGCGGCTACATTTACGCGGCATAAAGCTCCGCATACAAAACCATTTTTAACCACAGAGTACACCGAGGCGCTGCGCGCTTCACAGAGAAACAAGCTTGCGCGGCGTAAAGCCCCGCCTACAGGCTATTTAAACCCCGAAGCTCGCAACTCGTCACTTCCTTAATCCCTAACGGCTTCTCTTTACCCTCTGTGGTAAATAAAATCACTAACAGACGGACATAAAGTCGCTGTTACGTATACGCGGGATAACCCCCGTCTACAAAATCATTTTGAACCACAGAGTACACTGAGGCGCTAAGCGCTTCACAGAGAAGAAAAGCTCATATTGATAAAAGCCTTTAACTTTAATCTCTTCCTCTGTGTTCTCTTTACCCTCTGTGGTGAATAAGATCACTAACAAACGCGACATAAAGTCGCTGCTACGGTTGCGCGGGAAAACCCGTGCTACATTATATTAAATACCGCTTATGGCTGCTACTGCTACACCTAATTGATATAGAATTTGTGTTGCGGTGCTCCAAAGCGTTAGCTTATCCATATGGCCGGCATCTAGTGGGACAACAATGGTGTCGCCTGGTTCAAGTTGGTTTGAGTTATTAACTGCAAACCAGTTGCCTGTATTTGGTATTGTTACCGAGCCGTTGGCTTTTATTATGTAAATACGGTCATCAGCTGCGCGCTCTTTTAAACCACCACTTAGGTCTATGTATTCGTCTACACTTATACCTTCTTTGTATAAGTGTGATGTAGAGTAATTAACCTCACCCATTACACTAATGGAGTCACGCTTGCTCGGTACATAAAGTACGTCGCCATCTTGCAGTACTAAGTTTTGTTGGTTTTTAACAATCAGCGGTAAGTCTATAACCAAGCGACCTAAAGCATCTACGTTGGCTAAGTCTTTTAACAGCTTGTTCATTTCATCGTAGGTAAGCGTGTTGCTACTTACTGAACTTTGGAAGCTTTTAGATGCTATATCACGGCGAAGCTCGGTTGATAAACGCGCAAGTTGCTGTTGCTCTTGCTTTTTAATAGATTGGCGAGTAAATACAGCGGCATTAGTGGCTGCAAACTCAGAAAAGCCACCTGCGCGTTCTAGTAAGTTACTTAAGCTTTCACCACGACGAATAGTATAGGTGCCCGGAAATTTAACCTCACCTTTTAGCTCTATTTTTAGGTTTTCTTGCCAATTTGGTATAGCAAATATATTTACGCTGTCTTTACTTTGTAATGAAATATTAGATGCGGCTTTACCTTGCATGGCACTTTTTAAATCAAACTTAATATGCTCAATGTTTGATACATCATTAGTGGCAATTCTTGTTATTTCGGCCTCTTGTGTATAAGCCGACTCTAAAAGGCCGCCTGCAGCAGTTATTAGGTCTTTAACTTCACCGCCTTCCATAAGTGGGTATATACCTGGGTACATTACACTGCCACTAATTTCAGTAATCTGCATAGCCTGCATTACACCAGCCTGCTGCTCTAACTTAGCTATTATCGGTTTAAGTAAATTATGGCGGCTAAATAGTGCATAGCTTTTTGCATTTTCTTCTTGCTCTTTAAGCTTTAGCTCTAGCATTTGCGACATGCTTAAGTTTGGATTAGGCTTTTCAAACTCTGCCTTTTTGGTAGATACACCAACGAATTTGTCGAACTCTTTTTGTTGGTATTCATGCCAAAGCTCTGCTTTTCTTTGTTGGTTTTGCTGCTCTTTAGTTAACGCTAAATTTGCAAGGGCTATATCTTCACGTTGTTTATCTTCAAAGCGACTAAATACAATAATTTTATCGTTAGGATTTAACTGTAAGTTGTTTTCAGTGTTTTTTGTAATGGCCTTTGCTAAATCGAATTGGTGAATTTCAATATCGCCATTTACGTTAGTTTCACGCACTACTAATGCATAGTCTAAATCGGCCTGTGGTAATAAGTCACCACGTACTGAGCCTAAAATATCTGAAATACGTTTACCTTTGTACCACTGGTAATTACCAGGGCGTACTACAGCACCAATTAAACTAATTGAAGTTTGGTACTGCTCACCAATCGCGCTAAAGCGAATACGATCGCCATCTTGTGGAATGTAGTTAACCTGTTTTTTACTAAAATCGACCGAAAGTACTTCTTTGTGTTGGTTGTTAAAGCGCTCAACAATCACACTTTTAGCGTAAGCATTGGGTTTAATTCCACCTGCCATTTTTAATAATTGTTTTGCTGTTTCGCCTTTTTTCAGCTCAAAAATAGCAGGGCGTTTCACTAAACCTTCAACCGTTACTTGCTCTCCTACCGATGGAATAAACACCACATCGCCAGGTTTTAAAATAATATCGTTGCTGCTATCACCACGAATAAGTAAATCGTATAGGTCAAAATTAGCAACAAGTTTACCACCACGCTTTACTTGAATATTACGCAGCGATGCAATATCCGACACGCCACCACTAATAAATAATGCATGTGACACAGTAGTGAGCGACGATACGCTATAACTACCTGGCTTGTATGCTTCACCTAAAACCAAAATACGAATACTACGTAGTTTACCAAGCGATACAAACGCTTTAACGCCAATAACCTCTTGTTCTACTTTTACTTTAATTAGTTCTTTAACTTCAGCAAACGTTAAACCCGCTACTTGTACTGGGCTTAAGTCGGGAATATTAATACGCCCTTCTCTATCAACAATAACCTCAAAGCTTTCACTTTCTTTACCATAAAAGTTGATTAATAGCTGATCGCCACGCCCTACTAGGTACGTATCAGGAACGGGAGCGCTTTCATTAGGCATAAATGTGGTTGGTTCGCCAGCAAATAGGTCATAACCGAATGGTTTTACTGCGTCATTTTCAGGTTTGAATCGTTCTTCATCTGTGAGTGGTTGCTCGTCAGTTGTATTGCGCTCACCTACTGTGGGTTTGTCTTGCTCGTTATTTTTGCCACTTGCACTACCGGCACCTTCAAGGCTTGAAATATCTACGCCATATTGCTTTGCCAGTGCCTGTTGTTGTGACTTAGGTAACTTTTGAAACTGCTCAAGTTGAGCGGCTGTTGGCGCAAATGCTAATGTGCTAAAGCTACAAATAAGTACAAAAGTACTTAATAAATATTTAATAACGTTCACGAGTAGGTATTTCCCTAGGTCTACAACCAAAAATTGGTGGGTATCATACATTATTTATCAGTAAATAAAAAAGGGACTTTAGCCCCTTTTATAGTTTTATTACAATTAATTTACCACTTGTTGTTAAAAGCTGTAAACCAATGTTAATGAGGTTTCTGTATCAGTTGCTTCTTTATCATCAGCAACATCTGAGTTATTGGTTATATTATAAGCCACTTTCATTTGTAGTGAGCCGTTAATTTTAGTTAGCAGTGCTGTTTCTGAACGAGTTTTAGTGTTTGTATCACCATATTCTACTGACACTAATTGAGTAAAACGCGCGTTGTCTGAAATTTTCCAGCTAAAGTCCATTTTACCTAAGGCAATTACTTCGCCTTCGTATTCACCTGCTAATGAGTTGCCGTTTTCATCAACCTCGTCGCTAATATCTGGGTATTTAAAATACTTATAACCCGGACCAATTTCAGCGTTTAGTTTCATGTTTGACTCGTTTAATAAGCGTAAACCATAACCTGCTGAAATAACTGATTCACTTCGGTATGCACCAAAGTAATCAGAAACGTGCGACCCATAAATGAATAAATGAGCATGTTTTTCGTTTAGCTTGTAGTTACCTTGCGCTGAAATAGAGTACTTTTCGTTAGTGCGCTGTTTTTCTTTTGTGCCGTCGTCGTTTTCTACTTCATCTTCTTTGTAGATGCCGTCTAACTTATACTCATTATTCCAACTTTCTAAGTTATGTAAAACTTTAATGCCACCTTTTAGGGTAGTTGTTTCTGTATTACCACTGGTAATAATAGCACCCACTTCACTGGTTACTTCCCAGGTTTTTTGTTCTTCTTCTGATGCAAATGCACTGGTTGTAGCTGTGGCTGCTACTAAAATTGATAAAAGCTTAAGTTTCATTAAAAAATAACCCTGTAAATATAATATGTATACTTATTAAAAAAGCAGCGCACATGCTAACCAATCTCATATGATCGCTGCCTTAATAAAATAAATATTTTAAAAATTAGTCTTGCTTATGTAAATGAACATCCATTTGTGGGAACGGAATAGTAATATCGGCGTCATCTAACGCTATTTTAATATTTTCCATTAATGACCAGTATGTTGGCCAGTAATCTTCAGAGTTAACCCACGGTCGCACAATAAAATTAACACTTGAATCGGCAAGTTCAGAAACCGATACGTTGTATGCAGGATCTTTTAAAATACGTGGCTCGTTATCTAGTACTGATTTAAGTACTTCTTTTGCTTTACGTAAATCGGCGTCGTAGCCAACACCAATCACAAGGTCAACGCGGCGCGTTGCTTCGCGTGAGTAGTTAATGATCGCATCTGACATTATTTTTGAATTAGGCATTACAATTACTTTGTTGTCAGGAGTGCGCATTTCGGTTGAGAATATTTCGATTTTTTTAATCGTACCGGCTTTACCGCCTGCTTCAACATAATCACCTGATTTAAATGGGCGTAGTAAAATAATTAACACACCTGATGCAAAGTTAGATAACGACCCTTGCAATGCTAAGCCAACCGCTAAACCTGCAGCACCTAAAATAGCAATGAATGACGTGGTTTCGATGCCAATTTGTGACAACGCCATTAAAATAGTGGCAGCAAATACAATGGCATACACAATACTAGAGACAAACGATGAAACCGCTTTATCTACTTTTTTCTTGTCGAATGCTTTAGCAGTTAAATTTGCACAAAACTTGGCAATTCGACCACCCAGTAAAAATATAACAAGCGCTATAACTGCTTGAATACCATAGTGTAAAATTAAGCCTGAATTTTCATTCAGCCAATTGAGTATTGAATCCATATTAACTCCTGATAGTGTTATTTAGCAGTTTAGCGATATTGTTTGTTGTATTGTAAATCTTTAATAGGTGTTTGCAACAGCGTTTTATTGAGGTTCGAGGTTCTAGGTTCTAGGTTCTAGGTTCTAGGTTCTAGGAATTTAAAAACCTTGCGGTTAATATAGAAAGGTTTTTTATACCCATAGGCGGGAGTTTACCTCGCGCAGGGTTTAGTAAAATGCGCGGGATAACCACCGCTCACGTTCAATACAAACATCATGCTTGGCTTAATCTCTACCTAAAACCTAAAATCTTTGTCTTTAATCTCTTCCTCTGTGACCTCTGTGGTAAATAGTGTTTTAATTTTTTGCACCACAGAGTACACCGAGGCGCTGCGCGCTACACAGAGAAGAAAATCT
This sequence comes from Pseudoalteromonas sp. DL-6, assembly GCF_004328665.1. Lineage (NCBI taxonomy): Bacteria > Pseudomonadati > Pseudomonadota > Gammaproteobacteria > Alteromonadales > Pseudoalteromonadaceae > Pseudoalteromonas > Pseudoalteromonas sp. DL-6. Next base: position 511,759 of record NZ_CP019770.1, on the reverse strand, counting down.
TGCGCGGTATAAAGCGGGATTGGGGATTCGAGCCGCGAGCTGCCCGTTGCCCGTTGCCCGTTGCCCGTTGCCCGTTGCCCGTTGCCCGTTGCCCGTTGCCCGTTGCCCGTTGCCCGTTGCCCGTTGCCAATAGCTTAAATATAGAATACTTATAATAAGTTTAATTTTTTTTGATTTTTTGCTTCACAAGCATAGGGATATTATGTATTATGCGCGCCACACCAAACAAGGTGTATGTAGTGGCGGTTGTAGCTCAGTTGGTAGAGCCCCGGATTGTGATTCCGGTTGTCGCGGGTTCGAGCCCCGTCAATCGCCCCACTATTTTCTAAGTTCCCTCAGTAATGTCCAAAGTTAATCTTTTAGTTATATTTACTCGGCTTAAAGCCAAAAAAACCTTAAATAAAGAAATAATACTGACTTATCCGTTTTCTTAAGCTTATTTGCGTCTTTACTCAGCGTTTGCTTATATCCTTTAACTCATACTTATATGAAACTCTGACGCGACATAAAGTCGCTGCTACTATAAATATTACCCTGCGTCTCACTTTAACTTATACTTTTATAAAACCCTGACGCGACATAAAGTCGCTGCTACTATAGATTTACAAACATCACCTGTAGCAGCGGATTTATTCCGCGTCACAGAGCCTAAAAAAGACGCGATGTAAAATCGCTGCTACACTTTACTCTTTGTGCGCAAGGACTCGCTATGAAGAAGGCTTATCGACTCAGGAAAGGGAGGGTCTCTTTAACTAATCATTACTATATTGTCACTATGGTATCCCATAATCGTAATAAGCTTTTCACTAAACTTAATATGAATCGTTGTTTAATAAAACATATGCAAGAGCTAGAACGAGAACAACGAATAAAATCGATCGCATTTGTTATTATGCCAGAGCACTTACATTGGCAATTTCAAATACTTTCTAACAATACGCTTTCAAATATAGTTCGTCTTTTTAAAGGTAGAACTGCCGCTAGTTTTTATCAGTTTGAGGTTTATAGATTTTGGCAAAAAGGATATTACGATCATTTAATTCGTAATGAAGAAGATCTTATAGCAAGCGCTCGTTATATTATTGCCAATCCTTTGAGGGCAAAGTTAATAGCCAATGTTGCAGATTACCCTTATTGGGATTGCGTTTATGTTTAATATTACAGCCGACGTGTAGCAGCGGCATAAAGCCCCGCCTTGTATCTACGTTCAATACTAACACCATGCTTGGCTTAACCTTTTACTGACAGCTGACGGCTAAAAACTGCTCTTTATTTTTCAACCACAAAAAAACACCGACTGCAGTAGTCGGTGTTTTATTTATAACATACTTAATAACAAAGGCTTTTAACGCATACGGCGTCTAAACCATAGCATTCCTGCTAACATAGCTAATAAACCACCAAAGCTACCGCTCGATGAATCATTATCACTTTCTATTGGTTCTTCAACTGCTTCACTACCTGTTGAAGGTTCAACGCCATCTGATACAACTGTTAGCATAAAACTAGTTGAGTTTGAATCAGAAGGATTTTCAACATCACTCACAGTGACTGTTATTTCAGTTTCACCATTGAAGTCTTTGGTAGGAGTGATTGTTGCTACAGCACCAGGTTCATGACTATCGACAACTGCAGTTACATTCTCACCGCTAATAGTGATTGCATTCACACTGTTTTCTTCATCATTGTAATAAATAACAAGATTGTTAAGTGAAGTATTTTCATCTATTGATTGAGCATTAATACCACCGACAACAATGTTTGATGGACTACTTAAGGTATGTGTTAACTCAATATCAGCAATACCACTCACTTTACTCGTTGCAGATAGTGTTAAGTCTTTACCTACACCTGAAGCCTCTACTTCAGCCCAAAGTGAGATTTTAAAGGCTGATGACTCAGGGCCTTCGTAATCATAACAAACAACAAGGCCATCGCTTAACACCGTGTCTAGCTCGTCATAAGCAAATTGTTCACCCAAAAAGCCTTCGATAGGACCATAAGTATGCGATGGACCTCTATAACCTTGCAGGCCAATTGAACCGCGACCATTTTGCGAACCAAAATCGATGTTGTCATACGCCATAATTAGCTCGTAATCACCATCGCCATGAAGTGTATTTACATTAAATAGTAATTCAAAATCAAAACGGTCATCTTGCTCTTCCCACGAGTAAGCACCATTTTGCTGCATTCCAGCAAAACCATATGAGCGTGCATTATCAAATTCAATAATACCCCAGCCTGATGCTGTTGTTGCAATTGAAATGCCTTCAGGATCAAATGGACTTTGATATAGAGGAACACTCATCATATATTCTGTTGAAAAGTCCATTGCACGCCAAAGCGGTGCAATTTGCTCGTACGGTAAACCGTTATTAGGCATTGGGTAGTGGAACGGTCCAAATATAGGGGCGCCTGCCATAAAGGCAATCATACCTGTTGAACGAATTTCAATAGCGTTCTTTTTACCTACATTTAAGTACTCAGCGTTATTGTATAAATGAACGTTGTCATATTGACCTTGGAAAAGTGTTGATACAGGTAAAATAATACCTTCTTGATGGTATATCATTCCATCTTTGTAAGGTAATACGTAACCATCTTCACCTTCCTCAATAGGCGCAAATCCGCCCAGTACAGGTAAAATACCAAACGCAGCTAAATCGACATAGCCACCTGAACTTTCACTACCAAAGTTAGGCGTTACACAACTTTGATCGGTTGCATTTGTGGTAATAACATAGTTAGGCTCAATAGTGCTTGAGTCACCTTGTATACCTTTAATAACTACATTTTGACCATCCTGGCTTATTTCAGAGGTATATTTTTCTCTATTAGAGGTAATATTAGCTACTTTTAGACCTTCAGGCAGTGTTGTCGCAATTTCATATTCGCGCTCTTGCCCAGATTGGTTAGCTAAAATATCAAATGTATATTTAACTATGTCGCCTTTTTTGGCCGCTGTTTGTGATGCACTCAAGCTTACATCATCTTTGCCTCTGACGATTTTTAACGCTGTTTTACCGATGTTACCGGCATTAACTTGTGATGTTCCAAAGTCAATGAGTGAGTAATAAATATCACCCTCTTGCATTTGCGAATCAGACCAATTTAAAACAACAGAAGTGCCTTGCTTACCGTCTGAATATGGAACCTCTAGACTCATATTATCTGCAGGAGCATCTTCAACTACAGCTATAGCCACTTTTGAGGTTTCAATAATGTCATCGTAGTTCACATCATTAAAGCCACGCTTTCCATTGTGGAATATAACCCAGTAATCGCCCTCTTCAGGATTATTTATATTACAAAAGTTGTCATATAAAGTATGTGAAGAAACACAAAGTATTTCATCATCTAAGTCAATTACAGAGTCGCCATTGTAGTCTTTACCAATAAAGACCGCTAAATTACCAAGATCTTGATGACCTTTTAATTCAGACTCTACTAACTCTGTCACCTCTGCTACTAGGCGTTTGCTTCCTGCTGGAACAGAAACCCACTCTACGTGAGTTGACTCGTCTACTCGCTGTTCGTATGTCCCCTTTTCGTCATTGGTCGTCCAAGGGCGGTAACTATCTTTATCTTTGGGTAAAGATAATGTGATTTGCTTAGCTTTTGTAGGTTTATAAACTCGCCCTACATTATCGCCTTCTGGTAATTTTATACCATGAAACTCATGCTTATCATCATTGCGATGTGCCACAACATCAAGCTTTGATGGCATATCATTAGCATCGTATTTAAATACCATTGGCCAATGCATATCTGGGCTTACATTATTCACTTCATTAAAGCGTAATGTAGAATGAAGCTCAACCTCAGAGTTACTAAATAGATCCTGAGTATCCATCACTGATGCGGTGACGATAATAGTCTGTGTTTCACCGGCTTTTAAAGAAAACTCAGAAGGTTGCGTAGTTATTGTTACCCCATTTTGTTGATATTGCTTTTTAGCATCAAATGCCCAGTTTTTAACATCATCTGACTGTACTTTCCATGTACCATCTTTTGTTGCTTTGACTGTTCTAAGCCATGAACAAGTTGGTTGACAGTTAAAGTTCACTAATTGTGGTAGATTTAATCTATGAACCGCACCACCATTATTAGGATCGGCAGCGGCAAAGTTATCAGCCGTTTCATCTAACAGCAATCCAGCTTCAACAGCGTTTGCTACGTTAATGCGGCCAGTACCAGCTCGGTAAGTTGATACATCAATTAGCTCTCCACCAGGTCGATTAAAGTAATTATATTTTACTGTTTCATCTGCAGTAGATACTAGAGCTGATTGAATTTCAGATGGTGACCAATCAGGGTTAGCTTGCTTTATTAACGCAAGTGCTCCTGCAGCATGCGGTGATGCCATTGATGTACCACTTAAAAAGTTATAGTCACCCGATTGACTAATTTCTGCAAAAGGATGCTCATCAGCCCAAGCTGCATAAACATTTACTCCTGGTGCTGCAACCGCAGGAATTAGTGCTTCAGGGGTTGAAGGGCTTGGACCACGTGAGGAGAAATCAGCCAATTTGTCAACATTTTCAGCAACAATTTCACTTTCTATTAGCGTAGGCGTTATGGTCAAAGTGTGCCCCTTGCCATTATTAGTTAGCCATTGTTTTAACGCTGAATAACCATTTGTGTAATCACCATGCCAACTACCATATGAAATATGCACAGAAGGTATGGAGTATTTGCTAGTGTAGCTAATTGGATCGTCCCACCCGTAGTTATATAAGATAAAACCATCAGCACCACCCGCTTCAACATTTGATGCTTTTAATGCACGAGCCACACCATTTGCGTTACTTAATGAATCGCGAGCACAAACTACAATGGTATTGGCTGTTTGTCCTTGCGTATCTAAAATAGGACTTCCATCTGGGTAAAAATCGAAAGTATTTTCAGCAAATTCATTGGCACAATACGCGCTGTACTCGCCATTTATATCAGGATAGTCTTTAGCTTGTAATACAACACCAGTAACAGACTCTGTATTAATTGCCCCACCTTTTAGCTCGGTCCAGCCTGGAAGTGTTCCTGCTTGTGTTTCGTCAATGAAACTTGGCGTTGTGGCTGTTGTTTCAACAATAACCTCACGGCCATGAGTGGTTGCAGCAACATTTAATAACCAAGGTGATGCATGGTCAATTGCACCAAACATTTCTTCATATTGTCCTGAACGACCTGAATTACCCGCTGCTGCCGCTACTGATATTCCGGCTTTACGTGCGCCTAAAAAAGCCATTTCAATTGCATCACTCCAAGGGTGTGAATCTTGGCCGCCAATTGAAAAGTTTATTACATCAACACCATCTGTAATTGCGTCTTCAATACCTGCAATTAACGCTTCACCCGGACAACCGCCAACAGCCGAAGATAATGGTTGGCAAACTTGGTAAGAAATAATATTAGCACGCGGTGCTACACCACTAATTTGTTCAAAAAAGTTTTCTTTTAAAATACTACCATCGCTTGCATTACTAACATCAGGCGTTGAAAGTGGTGCATTATATTGAACATTACCCGCAACAGTTGCTGCAACATGACTTCCGTGTCCATGGTAATCTTCACCAATAGCGGGGGCAAAACCGCCTAACTCTCCGGTGGTAAATGCATCAGTTATTACACTGTAACTACGAATACCAATTAGTTTATCGTTACAACGATCCGCAAATTCTTTTATTTCACAATCGCCAACAAAAACGCCATCACCAAATGGATTTATATGTTTATAACCATCAGCTGCAACCTCTTTGAAAGACTCATGATCGGAGTTTATTCCAGAGTCAACAACACCAATAATTAACCCTTCACCTTTATACTGAATACCTTGAGATGCTTCGCCACTCCAAACACGATCAGCCTGAATTAGTTGTGGGCCAACATCACTGTGCATTTGGTAGGTTTTTGAACGCTGAACTGACAATACTTGTGGGTTTGTAGCTACTCTTTCAGCTTGCTCTTGAGTCAGCTTCAAAGAAAATCCATTTAATGCGGTCGTATACTGATGACGTATTTTAGCACCTCCAGTATGGGCTGCTAATTCATTAAATACTTCACTTTGTTTATGTAAAATAGCCGACTTAGCCAAAGAGACCTCATTGTTAACGGGCTCTCCTGCTGAAAAAAGCTTTTGGCTCCCCGTCCCTCGCATACGAGTATTTTGAGAAAATGTTTGCTCAGACAGTGCTGGAGAACGAAGTCGAATAATATACACATGCTCCCCAGTCAAGCCGTCCTCTTTGATGAACTTACTATTTTTTGAATTTATAGATACGTTTAATCCATTGTTTTGTAAAACGCTGTACCCCTCGCGACTCTTCCCTAAACTTTGCTCAATTATTTTTTTAGGGTCAAAGGTTGGTTTTTGTAAAGTATGTTGTAGATTATCAAGCGCACTTATATTGGGCACCGCTGCGTTAAGCGTACCAGCACTATAAAGTGCTGAGAGTACTGCTGTTGTTATTATTTTAGTCTTCACGTTAGACGTCCTGTATGAAATATAGTTATTTATCAATTACCTTTACCGAGTTATTATGTCGACAAGGTAAAAAGATTAAATCATATGTGAACGAATAATAGCCAACATGTTAATGTAGCATTTTGTATCATTATGGCATTAGTTCGCGACATAAATAGTGCAAAGGAATAGAGTGAGTAAATTAGGTTTTTCTTGTGTAGGTTTGCCATTGAAACAAATAATAAAAATATTTATGCTTTTTTTTACTGCATCTACATTTTCAGTATTAGCAGATCTTTCTGAGTTACAAAAAGTCAAAACTGATCAGTGGTATATCTCTGCTGCAGTAGGTTATGGTTATCAACAGAGTCCTCGAATAAAATCAGATGGTACACACGCCTACATACTTCCAAGCATTGCCTATTATAGTGATAAGTTTTATCTCGAAAATACCACGCTAGGCTATAGTTTATACGAGTCAGAAAAACTAATAATTGATATTCAATCTAAGCTGAATGAAGATGCATTCCACTTTAAAATTGATGGCCTAAAGCATGTGTTAATGAGCGATATATTCGGATATGCGCCCATTAATAATATTGGTTTTGAGGATGCCTCTCCTCGTTACACAAATATCACTCGAAAAATTTCATACTTAGCTGGTATTTATATTGCTGTTCCAATGAGGTTTACAAATTTCTCTATTGGTGCTTACCAAGATATTTCTAATGTTCATAACGGACATGAAGTTCAAGCTAAATTAAACCATACGTTCAACTTCGAGCATTTTGCTGTTGCATATGAAATAGGCATTACCTATAAAAGTAATGAGTTACTTAATTATTATTATGCTTTGACCCCGCAAGACAGACAATATTTTGAATCTACTTACAAAGATGATGAACGTATTAGCGGGCATATACGCTTAATTACAAAAGTTCCATTAAATACACGTTGGAGTGTCGTTGCTATTGCAGAGTACAATTATCTAGCTAAAGCAATTCAGCGTAGTCAGCTTATAGTGGAAAAAGATTATTTAGGTTATTTCTTCGGTTTTAGTTATGACTTTTAGTTTTTATAAACGTAATTTAAATATGTTAAGTACATGTCATTACTCTTTATTATTTATGGCGTTAACACTTTCTAATCAAAGTATTGCACAAAAACTAGAGTTACAATTACAACCACGTATTTGTGTGCCAGAAAAGCAATCACCATACTGCCAGCAGCTGGTAAGTATAAGCTATCCAGCAGAGTTACCCACAAAAACGTGTTTGTATTTAAATAAAAATACACTTTTGCAATGCTTTGCTGCAAATCAGTACATTCAATTTAGGTTTAAAACCAACACTAAAAAAGATATTTATTTTCAACTTCGTGATAACGAGCAAAATATCATCGCTAGGAAAGAGTTTAAAGTTCTTCATCATGAGCCCCCAAAACGTTTTCGCCGTGGTATTGGTTGGAATATTTTATGAGAAATGATCAAATAAACTTGGTACTTATCGAAGATGATAAAGTATTAGCCGAACTAATTGCCACCTATTTACGTCAAAATGGCGTTTATATTGAGGTGTTTAACTCTATTGAGTTAGCTTTAAAGCCGCGTTCAGGTATACCTATGGATTTAATTATTTGCGATATAATGCTGCCAGGTATGTCTGGTTTTCATGGATTGCAACTATTAACACGCAGCTACGCATGTCCTTTGTTATATTTAACAGCACGCATAGATAATAACGATCAACTAAGAGGTCTTGAGCTAGGGGCTTGCGATTACATAACAAAACCTATCTCACCTGAGCTGTTGTTAGCAAAAATAAAAGCGAACCTTCGTAAGTTCAACCCCATAGTAACGGATAAAATCACTGTTGGTAAGTTGACTCTAAAACAAGCAAACCATGAAATTATTTATGACGATATAGTATATTGCTTAACAACAAAAGAATTCGAGTTACTTTGGTTATTTGCCACTAATAGTGGAAAAACTTTATCTAGAGAGTACTTATTTGAAATATGTCTGGGACGATTTTATAACGGCGTAGACCGTAGTATTGATTTAAAAGTTAGTCGCTTACGCAAGCGATTACAAACTTATGCAAAACAATCTGTCGATATAGTGACTGTTCATGGAGAGGGATACAGACTCTCTTTAAGCGAGCAATAGATGCTTTGGCCGTTCAGCAAACTAATATTATCGTTGATTACTTTGTCGGTTGTGGTTTATTTAATATTTTCTCAATTAGTGCTTCGACATCATCCTGACAGCGGTAAATATTTAATTACAGTTGAGCAACTGCTCACTTCTGAAGAAGGAAGTGCCACTATACAAGCAATAAATATCAATGATTTAGCTATACCTATTCATCTAAAAAAACAATTAGAAAAAGGGCAAACCATAGCGTTACGTCATAATGAAGCTTCTATATATTACTATAGAATCAATGCAGCTGGGATACTATTTGAAATAGGTCCTGTTAATATTGAAAAATCACAACAAGGTACTCTTACATTACTGGTCGTCGCTTTTTATCTGGGCTTAATCTTAGTTGTACTCACATTAATTTGGCCTGTGTTCAGAGACTTACATCTATTACAATATCAAGCTATAAGCTTTGGTAAAAAACCTCAAGTATTACCCGTTAAGCTAAAAAGCACCTCAAAAATAGCACCATTAGCAAATACAATGCATAAGATGTCAAAGCAAGTTATACAGTTTATAAACATGCACCAATCACTTTCACAAACGATATCTCATGAGGTTAGAACACCTATTGCACGCATGCGTTTTGCTATTAACTTAGAAAATAAACAACGAGAGTCGCCCTATCTAACATTGATCGAAAGCGATCTAAATGAAATAGAACTAATAGCAACAAGTTACCTTACTTTTTCGCGCATTGACTATTTACAAGATAAGCAGTTTTCTAGCTTTGCCTCAGAGCCTTTTATTAAGGACATAATTAATGGTTTTACACTATGTACAACACAATGCATTATTTCTTACCAATGCCAAAGTGAAAATCTTTTTGGTGACAAGCAAGCATTAAAAATTGTATTTCAAAATTTAATCGCTAATGCACTTCGCTATGCAAAAAAAGAAATAAGGCTCACTCTTTACTCAAACGAACAAAGCCATCAGTTAATAGTTGAAGATGATGGCCCAGGGCTAGCTAAGGACTTTGAACCTTTAAATAAATTTGAGCAAAAAAATAGTAATGGCTATGGTTTGGGCTTGTATATTGTAAATCAAATTGCTCTTTGGCATGAGTCAAAACTTGATGCTGGACGCTCAGCGTCATTAGGAGGCGCTAAATTTTCAATGTATTGGAAAAATTAATAACCCATGTAGCGGAGTTTATTTAACGTAACGTGCCATTAAAAAGACGCGATGTAAAATCGCTGCTACTATGAATATGCGGGTTTCGAGTTGCGGGTTTCGAGCTTTGGGCTTCGAGCTTCGAGTTGCGGGCTTTGGGTTACGAGACGCGGGGTAAACCCGCTGCTACTGTAAATATGCAAGCTTGGGGTTCGGGATTCGAGTTTCGAGACGCGGCATAAAGTCGCTGCTACACCAATCAATCTTAACCCGCACCTCGCAGCCCGTCGCTCGTAAGCTTTGAGCACGTAACCTAAAAAGACGCGACATAAAGTCGCTGCTACATATTATTAAAGGCGTTCTTTCCACTGTTCTACAGGGAGTGGCTTTGAAAATAAGTAGCCTTGAAATAAGTTGCAACCGCGCTGCTTTAAATAATTAAATTGCGCAGGTTCTTCAACGCCTTCAGCAACGCTATTTACACCTAAAGCACTGGCCATGTCGATGATCATATTCACAATAGTTTTACTTGAATAATCATCAGTATCCATAATGCCATCGACAAAGTATTTATCTATTTTAAGCTCAGAAATTGGCAACTCTTTCAAATAACTCAGGCTTGAATAACCCGTTCCAAAGTCATCAATTGAAAACCTAAAGCCCTTTTTATTAAGTTCAAGCATAGTCTCTTTTACTAGTTCGATGTCTGACACTAAAGTCGTTTCGGTCAGCTCTATCACTAAGTTACGTGGTGACACTTGCCACTTATGAACACTAGTGAGCAATTTCTCTGTAAAATCGGGGGCTACAATTTGTTTAGCGCTAATGTTAATGGCAATACAGGTGCTTTTTCCTGCTCGGCTGACTTCATGCAGCAACTTACATACTTGATCAACCACCCAATCGCCAATTTTAATAATGGCTTCACTCTCTTCTGCTAGGGGTATAAATTCCCCAGGGCTTATTACGCCTAATTCCTCAGAATCCCAACGTAATAATGCTTCGGCTGAATTAAAGGTATTTTCATTAATAAATTGTGGCTGTAGTACCAGTGTTAATTCATCACTTTTATCAACATTTATTAGTAAATAGCGAATCATATTGGTACGTTCGTAACGTTTTAATGCATCTAAATCTGCAAAGTAATAACCAAAAGGAGACAACTTTTTGGCTTGTTTTAGTGCGTATTCCAACTTATCAAACATAGAGCTATAGGAGTCTCTACTCGCATTAATAATTGTACTGCCCAACGAGGCGCTTAGTACCACTTCAAGATCATTGATCTTATGGGAAAAGTTAGTCAAGGCTAATATTTTAGAGTCAATTATCGGTTGTTGTAGCTCTAAATCACATAAGTTGCGATTGGGGTAAGTGCTTATTATTAAAAAAGAATCAACACCACTTTTATACAGTTTGTACTCTCCTTCAACGGCTTTAGATAGTTTTTTTGCCGTTAAAATAAGTGCTTCATTTCCTGCTTCAATCCCATACTTAAAATTAAACTGAGATAATTTATCCATATCTAGCAACGCAGCATAAATATAACTGCTATTTAAACTGGCACTTTGCAGTAAACTTCTACATTCACGTTCAAACCAGCGTTTATTTTTTAAACCGGTGATGGGATCTGAATAAGCTAAATTATAAATAGTATCTTGTGCTTTCAGTTTTTCGCTTATATCTCTTACTACGCCAATATATTCAATGGATGAGTCATTTACCGCTTTAGTAAGCGACAACTCTATTTGAAAAATAGTACCGTCGCATTTACGAGCAGGTAGTTGCCGACCAACACCAATAATTTTAGCTTCCCCTGTTTGCTCATAATTTCGCATATAAGAGTGATGTTTTGAGGCATAGGGTTCTGGCATTAAGTTATTGATTGATAAACCCAGCATTTCATTGTCATCGTAACCAAACATAGTCAGTGCTGTTTTATTACAATGAACAATAACGCCTTTTTGATTAATGGTAATAACAGCGTCGTTGAGATTATCTAAAATGGCTTCAAGGCGGTTATTTTTATCTTCAACTTTAGCTTTTAATTCGTACTCTAAGGTAACATCCTCAAAAGCACCTTGAACGGCAGTTAAGTCATTATTAATATCAAAAACAGGTTGCCCGCTAGTACGCACCCATTTTTTTCGCCCTTTTGCATCTACAAACTCAAAGTCCTCACAATAAGGAAGCCCTAGTGTTTGTAGTCGCTTAAACAACTGGTTTATACGCGCTTGTTCTTTTTCACCCGCATAGTGAGCGATGGCTTGAGTCGTATTTATTTTAGTATTAGCAGCAAGTGCATATATTTTATAAACCTCAGGCGAAAAATATAATTCATCAGTTAAAACTGTATATTGCCAACTCCCCACTTTTGCCATACTTTCAACTGCATCAGTCAGCAGCTTTTGCGAACTTGATTTATTTTCAAAGAAACATTTTTGTAAATAAACACTAGTATAGTTAGCAAAACTTAACAGGGTTGATTTATAAGATTCTAAATTTTGATGCGCATTAAAATACAGGCCCACTAATACACCTGTTAGTAAGCCATCATCATTTAAAATAGCAGCCCCAATATAGGTATTGGCATTGATTGCCTGCAACAGCCTATTTTCAGGGTAACTTTGCTGTAAATCATGGGTAACAAAACATACACTTTGGGTTAAAAGTGGCTCACAGGGCGAACCTTCAAGGCTGTAAGAAAAGTTTTCAGCCACCTCGGCATTGCATAAAACTAACTGCGTAGTGGCTAATTTATCTTCATCAACAGAGGCAATAAATAAGTAATCGGCTTTTATTTCTTGCTGCAAGGCACTCAATTGCGCACTTAGGTTTGCGCATTGAGAATACGGTGCATTATAGGCTGCGCCTATATCGGAATGTTTGCTATCCTTGCTCACGTTATTAACCTACTTTAAAAGAAAGACCTAGAGACGCTAATGCTTTAGAGTGCTTTTCGATTGCATCAGACTCAGCACCTACACAATGCGCTTGCGCTAGGTTTTCTGACGATGCGCTGCTAATATTTGAAATATTACGGCTAATTTCTTGCGATACCATACTTTGTTCTTCTGCAGCGGTTGATATTTGCGTTGCTAAATCAGAAATATCAGTAATTGCAGCGTATACTTTGGAGACGATATCTTGGGTATTACGGGTTTCTTTCACACAACTCTCTGCCGCATTTTTACCCGCTTCCATGGTTTTTGACCAATTTAAAAGCGTAGATTGCATTTCAGATATAGATATTTGGATTTGCTCTGTAGCGGTATGTGTTCTGCTTGAAAGCGCACGTACTTCGTCAGCAACAACTGAGAACCCTCTACCGTGCTCACCGGCACGCGCAGCTTCTATAGCCGCATTAAGTGCAAGTAAATTTGTTTGGTCGGCAATCCCTTGTATCTCTTGCATTATACCACCAATTTTTTCAGCCTCTGTTGCTAGCTCGCTCGCTGAACTTGCTGAGTTATCAACTTCTGTTGCGAGTAACGATACTTCACGCATGGTGCCTGACATAGCTTGCGTTGCATTTTCGCAGTCTTGATGAGCTTGTTGAACACGTTGGTTGGTTACTAAGGTATTTTTAGCGACCTCATCAATTGAATGCACCATTTCTTCGACCGCAGACGATACCTGATGTAATTCAGACGCTTCTTTTTCAACGCCAGCCTGCGCAGCTTCAGCACAAACTTTAAGCGAATCAGCTCCTTTGCTAAGGCTTAAAGTGCCATCAATAATACGCCCAACAATGGTCGTTACTTTACCCTCAAGTAATTTAATCTGAAAATCACTATAGCTGAGGCTATCGCTACCAGAATAAATATGGCGAGATACGCTATCTGGGCCTGCTTTGTTTTTTTTGATTTTGCTTGGCGAACGAATTAACTCTTCATAAAAAATAACAAAAGGCAGAGGAACAAACAGCAAGCATAACCAGAACATGTAACTTGTTAACCAAGCAATTAAAGCAGCACACCCAATAAATAGAGGCAATTTAAATGCGGCTAATTTTTCACTTAAAGGCGTAATTGATTGACCGTTGTTTAAACGTTGGTAAAGCTTTTCTGCGCGGTGTTTATATTCTGGAAGGAGTTGTTGACGAACTGATTGATAACCTACTTTTTTACCGTTTTCATAAATAGGGGTAACAAATGCATCAACCCAATAATAACGCCCGTCTTTACATCTATTTTTTACCGCTCCTCGCCATGCGGTATCGCCTTTTAAATTAGACCACATATCACCAAATGCCGCAGGAGGCATGTCTGGGTGGCGAACCATGTTATGGTTTTTCCCTTTTAACTCATTAATGGTATACCCTGAAACTTTACAAAAGCTATCATTTGCATAGGTGATAACCCCTCGTAAATCTGTTGTAGAAACTAACTCTTCGTCAATGCCAAACGAAACTTCCTGGTCTACCGTTGCTTGATTTCTTCTACTCATAGTGGGTGCTTCATTATTTTTTAATGGGTGAATTTTCGAGATGTTAATTTATAAATGTACAAAACACAATTATACATTCTTACTATATGTTAATGGTTTTGAAACTACTGAAACTTCACTTTACTCATTTACATACTAAAAATATACATTTAAAAATATACAGTTACAAAAAAACACATATACAATAAAGAATTATAATTACGAAAAGCTCGGTTTTAAAATAAGATTTTAGCAAAATATGACTGAGCTAAGGATAGTTTAGACTTTAAAGATAAAGGACGCCAAAAAATCAGCCAAAAATAAGAATAAAAAAATGCCACCAATTGGTGGCATTTACACACGGGGGTATTTCTACTTATAGAAATTTTTTACTTTTTGTTTACTTAAACATTTTTTTGAAAGGTAGCATTTACACCCGTTTCAAGCAACTTAAAACGCTAAACGGTTAACTCATCGGAACAGTTTATAGAGTTAAACTCTAATACATACGTATTTTTCTTCTAGGTATTCATCTAAACCTTGGTGACCCCCCTCTCTTCCAAGACCTGATTGTTTTACCCCACCGAACGGTGCTACAGGGTTTGATATAACCCCCTCATTTACACCTATCATGCCAAACTCTAACCCTTCGCTTATACGATAGATTTGTTTAATGTTTTGGCTATAAAAATACGCAGCTAATCCATAAGGGACATCATTAGCAAGTGCAAGGACTTCGCTTTCTTCATCAAATGGGATCACCGTTAATACAGGGCCAAACACTTCTTCGTGATAAATATCCATTTGTGTAGTGACATTAGTAACTATTAATGGGTTTTGAAAGCTGCCACCTAAATTACTGTTATCTCCAATTAGCGTAGCGCCTTTATCGAGAGCATCTTTAATCAGTTGTTGCACTTTCTCTTTTGCTTTGGGATAAATAAGCGGGCCTATGTCGGCATTTTCATCAAAACCGTTTGCAACGTTGAGCGCAGCGACTTTGGGTGTAATTTTTTCAAGCACTTCATTTAATATACTGCGCTGGATGAATATACGGTTTGCCGCTACACACGCTTGGCCACTGTTTCTAAATTTAGCTGCCATTAGGCCATCAATAGCGTCATCAATATCGGCATTATCAAAAATAATGAACGGCGCATTGCCACCTAATTCCATTGATGTTTTTTTAATTGTCTGTGCACACTGTGATAGTAACTGCTTACCTACACCTGTAGAGCCAGTAAAGGTAAACTTACGTACCACCTCTGAGTCAGTCAACATTTTACCAACGTCTTTAGCGTTTTGTGATACCAATACATTAAATGCACCTTTTACAAAGCCAGCCTGATCAGCTAAATACGCTAAAGCAATAGCACATAGTGGTGTATGTTCAGAAGGTTTTAAAATGAAACTACAGCCAGCAGCATAAGCAGGGGCTACTTTTCGCGTTACCATAGCCACAGGAAAGTTCCATGGTGTTATACCGGCAACCACGCCAATAGGTTGTTTATAACTGGTTAAGCGATGCTGATTGTCGGTTGCAGGGATCACATCCCCATAGCTACGTTTAGCTTGCTCAGCAAACCACTTAATAAAGCCGGCGCCATAATCTATTTCACCGAGAGATTCTTTAAGCGGTTTTCCCTGCTCTTTGGTCATAAGTGTAGCTAACGTTTGTTTATGTTTTATCACCAACTCATACCAGCGCATCAAAGTGTCACTTCGCTCGGTTGCATTGGTGGCTTTTAATTTTACAAATGCATCTTTTGCCGCATTAATAGCAGTATTTACACCTTGCTCGTCAATATCGCTTACTTCAACAATACTTTGTTCGGTGGCGGGATCATTAACACTAAAGCGTGTGCTAGTTTTATAAAATTCACCGTTTATAAACGAGTCTGAAAAAATAAGATCACTCAAAATATACCTCCGGAATAAGTTTCGGGTTTCGGGTTTCGGGCTTCGAGCTTCGAGCTTCGGGTTTCGGGTTTCGGGTTTCGGGCTTCGGGTTTCGAGACGCGGAATAAATCCGCTGCTACATGTGCGCGGCGTAAAGCCCTGCCTACAGGCTATTTTAATTTACCCGCGCCTCGCAGCCCGTCGCTCGTAACCTTTTGCCTTTAACCTTTAACCTAAAACCTTTGTCTTTAATCTCATTCTCTGTGGCCTCTGTGGTAAATAGTGTTTTAATTTTTTGCACCACAGAGTGCACCGAGGCGCTGCGCGCTACACAGAGAAGAAAAACTTGCGCGGCGAAAAGCCTCGCCTACAAAACAATGTTCGCCACCTTTTAGTCGGGAGTTTACCTAACGCACTTATAGAGCTTTTGGCTTACCCGCGTCTCGCAGCCCGCCGCTCGTAACCTTTAACCTTTAAAAAGACGCGGGATAAACCCGCTGCTACTTAATACAAACAAAAAAGCCGCGGTATTAAACAGCGGCTTTTAATATAATAGTCGTTAATTAAAAACTAGTGTTCTTCATTAACGATATTGAGATTGTACTTAGGTATTTCAACCACTAAGTCTTCATCTCTAATAATTGCTTGGCAACCTAAACGTGACTCTGGTTCTAAACCCCAGGCTTTATCTAGCATGTCGTCTTCTAGATCGTCACTTTCATCTAATGAGTCAAAACCTTCACGGATCACTAAGTGACAGGTTGTACATGCACATGATTTTTCACAGGCATGAGGAATGCTAATGCCATTTTTAAGCGCGATATCAAGTACCGTTTCGCCAGCGGGCGCTTCTATTGCAGCACCGTCAGGACACAACTCCGGATGGGGAAGAAAAACAATTTGTGGCATTCTAATCTCTCTTATATATTGTCTACTGACTGGCCTGTTAAGGCTTTTTTAATTGATGCATCCATTCTACGCGCGGCAAAATCACTACTCGCATTGTCCATTTTTTCAATGGCTGCTTTAATTTCGCTTGGCTCTTGTGCACTCTCGCGTACTTTTGCAAGTTCGTTTATTTCCACTTTTAGCGCCGCTAGTTGCTCAGGCTCAAGTAAATCGCCATCAGCTGCTAAAGAGGCTTCCATTGCTTCTATTACACGAAGCGCTTCAACTTGTTGCTCTTTAAGCATACGCGCTTGCATGTCGCCTTTAGCGTTACTCATCGACTCTTTAAGCATATTAGCAACTTGGTCGTCAGACAAACCAAACGACGGTTTTACTTGTATTTCTGCTTGAACGCCAGTTGATTTTTCCATAGCCGATACGCTTAGTAAACCATCAGCGTCTACTTTAAAGGTAACGCGAATATGCGCCGCCCCCGCCGCCATAGGAGGAATGCCTTTTAAGCTGAATTTTGCCAGCGATCGACAATCGTCAACCAGTTCACGTTCGCCTTGTAATACATGCAACGACATGGCCGTTTGACCATCTTTAAACGTAGTAAATTCTTGCGCACGTGCAACTGGAATAGTGGTATTGCGTGGAATGATTTTTTCAACCAAGCCACCCATAGTCTCAAGGCCTAGCGACAACGGTAACACATCCAGCAGTAACATGTCTGAATCTGGCTTGTTACCAATTAATACGTCTGCTTGTAATGCGGCACCCA
Organism: Pseudoalteromonas sp. DL-6; assembly: GCF_004328665.1. Classification (NCBI taxonomy): domain Bacteria; kingdom Pseudomonadati; phylum Pseudomonadota; class Gammaproteobacteria; order Alteromonadales; family Pseudoalteromonadaceae; genus Pseudoalteromonas; species Pseudoalteromonas sp. DL-6. The sequence continues at coordinate 493,978 of NZ_CP019770.1, read as the reverse complement.
GAGCAACAACACGATCAGGGTCAATTGAAGTGAGTGGTTGTTTATCAAAAAACTCGCCAACTTGAGTACGTACCAACGGCATGCGGGTTGAACCGCCAACCATCACCACTTGTAATACTTCTTGGTTTTCAATACCGGCATCTTTTACTGCACGACGACATGAGCGGAGCGTTTTTTTAACCAGTGGCATAGCCAGCTCGTTAAACTTCTCTCGCGTTACTTCAACCATGTATTTTTCATCGTCAAACTCAAGGCCAACATTTACTTTTTCGTATTGGCTGAGTGCTTCTTTACAGGCTTTGGCTTTATTTATAAATAAACGTAATACCGAAGGAGATAAGCCCGTCACGCCAGTTTCTTGTTTGAGGTAGTCAACTAATAATGAGTCAAAGTCGTCGCCGCCTAGGCTTGAATCGCCACCAGTGGCCAATACTTCAAACACGCCTTTATTTAAGCGCAGTATAGAAATATCAAATGTTCCGCCACCTAAGTCATAAACAGCAATTATGCCTTCTTGGCCTGAATCTAAACCATAAGCAACGGCAGCCGCGGTTGGCTCGTTTAATAAACGCAGTACATTAATGCCGGCAAGTTCAGCCGCATCTTTAGTGCTTTGGCGCTGTGCATCATCGAAATAGGCCGGTACGGTGATAACCGCGCCTAAAATATCTTGATTACCAAAGCTTTGTTCTGCACGTGCTTTTAAGGCACCTAAAATATGACTTGATGCTTTTACTGGGCTGATTTTCCCGGCTTCAGTTACTATAGCCAGTGCACCGTTATCATCGCAAAATTGATAAGGTAGTTGGCCATAGCTTTGTTCTATTTCGGCTTGGGTTTTACCTAAAAAGCGCTTAACTGAAATGAGTGTATTAACCGGATCGAGTGTAGCTGCTTGCATTGCGTCTGCACCCACGGTTATACCACCAGCTTGGTAACGCACTACAGACGGCAACATTGCTTCGCCTGATTCATCAGTAATTGTGCGTGCTTCACCGCTTTGTACGGTCGCAACCAATGAATTTGTGGTACCTAAGTCAATTCCAATTGCTAATTTATGTTCATGTGGTGCCGCGCTCTGCCCCGGCTCAGCAATTTGCAATAATGCCATAATGCTCTTTAAACTCGTGTTGCTCGCTTTGCAGCAAGTGAATTATTAACCAATTATTAAATGCTATTGGTATTACTGATCAAATAAACTGTCTTCTATGCGTTCTAGTTCGTCGCGTAACTTATAGACAAACTTTAGCTTACGAATGCTGTCTGCTGCTTGTTGATATTGCTGCTCATCGTTACTTGCTAACTGCTCTGCCAATTGCGCACTATATTGCTGATCAAGCTGCTTTATTTGTTTTTCAAAATGAGCAATAGCAGAATCAGGATCGCTTGTGGTCGCTAACTCTTCAAGTTCTTCGCGAAGCTCCATTTGCTGCATTAAAAACATGGGATCTTGCAATGTTTGCTGCTCAGCGCGAATATCAACGCCCAGCTCACTCAGCATATATTCTGCACGTTTAACGGGGTGCTTGAGTGTTTGCAGTGCATCATTAATTTCGGCAGTACTTTGCACGGCCATTAATTTATCACGGCTGCTGGCATTAGCATGGCGATCAGGATGAACAGCACGTTGAAGTTCTAAGTAGTGCTTGTTGATCGTTGCTAAATCAATATTGTAGTCAACGGGAATTGCAAATAACTCAAAATAACGCATAACTTCTCACAAATGACAAAGCCCTACATTAATTGGCAGGGCTTAGTTATACCCAAGTAGCTTAGGTATTCAAAACAAGTTTGAGCTTAAACGGTAAAGCTTTCACCACAACCACACTCATCAGCTTGATTAGGGTTATTAAATTTAAACCCTTCATTTAAGCCTTCTTTAGTGTAGTCGAGCTCAGTGCCGTCGATATAAACTAAGCTTTTAGCGTCAACAATTAAGGTAACGCCTTTAGCCGCAAATGTTTCATCGTCATCGTTTAGCTCATCAACAAACTCTAATACATAAGCAAGACCTGAACAGCCCGTCGTTTTAATGCCAACTCGCAGGCCAATGCCTTTACCACGGTTTGCTAAAAATGATTGTACGCGGTTTGCTGCCGCATCTGTCAATGTCACTGCCATGAATATCTCTTAGTTTGTATGTTTGCTTTTGTAATCTGCAATTGCTGCTTGAATTGCATCTTCTGCTAAAATTGAACAGTGAATTTTCACTGGTGGTAATTCTAGCTCTGCGCTGATATCGGTATTTTTGATAGTAGACGCTTCGTCTAGTGTTTTGCCTTTAACCCACTCTGTTACCAGTGAAGATGAAGCAATTGCACTACCACAGCCGTACGTTTTGAATTTTGCATCTTCAATCACGCCTTCTGCAGACACTTTAATTTGCAGTTTCATTACGTCACCACATGCTGGTGCGCCTACCATACCCGTTGCCACTGACGGATCGTTTTTATCTAGAGCACCTACGTTACGTGGGTTTTCTACGTGGTCGATTACTTTATCACTGTAAGCCATAATTCTATCCTCACTACCTGCTAGGTATGGGCTCCACTAATTAGTGGTGTGCCCATTCAACTGAATCTAAATCAACACCTTCTTGGTGCATTTCCCAAAGAGGAGACATTTCACGTAAACGGCCAATCGAGTTTTTCATTAGCTCAACGGTGTAATCAATCTCTTCTTCTGTGGTAAAACGGCCAATACTAAAACGAATTGAACTATGTGCTAATTCGTCGTTGCGGCCTAATGCACGTAATACGTAAGAAGGTTCTAAACTTGCAGATGTACAGGCTGAACCTGACGATACCGCAATATCTTTAACGGCCATTAGTAACGACTCACCTTCAACAAAGTTAAAGCTGATATTAACAATACCAGGTACTGATTGGTCTTGTGTGCCGTTAAAGTACACTTCGTCCATATCTGTTAAAATGCCGTCGATTAGGCGTTTACGTAACGCACTGATGTGTGCGTGATCTTTTTCAAAATCTTGTTTTGCAATTCTAAATGCTGCGCCCATACCTACTAACTGATGGGTTGCTAATGTACCAGAACGCATACCACGCTCATGGCCGCCACCGTGCATTTGTGCTTCTAAACGTGCACGTGGTTTACGGCGAACATACAAAGCACCTACGCCTTTAGGGCCGTATACTTTGTGCGCCGAGAATGACATGAAATCTACTTTGGTTTGTTGCACATCGATTAAAACTTTACCTGCGCTTTGTGCTGCATCTACGTGGAACATAATTTTACGTTCGCGACACATTTCACCAATAGTGTTGATGTCTTGGATTACACCTAGCTCGTTATTTACATGCATAATGCTTACAAGCACAGTGTCGTCACGCATCGTATCTGCTAATTTTTGCAGATCAAGTAGGCCGTTTTCTTCAACGTCCATATAAGTTACTTCAAACCCTTGACGCTCAAGCTCACGACATGTGTCGATAACTGCTTTGTGTTCAGTTTTAGCGGTAATAACATGCTTACCTTTTTTCTTGTAAAACTGAGCCGCACCTTTAATAGCAAGGTTATTTGATTCTGTTGCACCCGATGTGAATACGATTTCACGTGGGTCTGCATTAATTAAATCAGCAATGTCAGTGCGTGCTTGGTCAACGACTTCTTCAGCTTGCCAACCAAAACGGTGTGAACGCGATGCTGGATTACCAAAATTACCGTCCATAGTCAGGCACTGCATCATTTCTTTGGCAACTCGTTCGTCAACGGGCGTAGTTGCTGCGTAATCTAAATAAATCGGTAACTTCATTTCTCTCTCCGCTGCAGGTCAACCTTAAAGTTGACAGCTTACTTGAATATTTTCCAACTGCTTAATTGCATCATTAACGCTGTTTTCTTGGCGAAGAGCGACCGCTTTAACGTCCGACTTTTCAACCAGTTCAGCTAAGGTAATATTATTTAAAAATTCTTCAATTCGTGCGCTTAAGTCTGACCATAATGTATGGGTTAAACAACGCATACCACTTTGACAACCAGTATTGCTTCGCTGACACCGAGTAGCGTCAACAGATTCATCTACCGCATTGATAACATCGCCAACTGAAATCACATCGGCCTCACGTCCTAGTAAATAGCCCCCACCAGGACCTCGAACAGAACTCACTAGCCCATTCTTACGTAAACGGGCAAATAACTGCTCAAGATAAGACAAAGAAATTTCTTGGCGCTGCGAAATATCTGCAAGCGCTACAGGGCCTATATTTGCATGTAGTGCAACATCCAGCATGGCTGTAACGGCATATCTGCCTTTTGATGTTAACTTCATAACGCCCCCCGCACAAAAGAGTGCAAATTTTAATTACCAGAGTAGATTAGTCAAGTATTATCCTGATTGGCTAGCCTCAAACGGCCACCGATAAACTTGTAATACCCGACTGTTTTGGTCAAGTATTGGGTCTATTGTAATTACCTGAGTAATTTAGTCAAGTATTAGTGGAGTAATAAAGGGCGCTATTTATAACTAATTGCTATTTTATAGACTTATTAATTGAGGTAAGAATACCTCGCAATATGTTCATTTCAGCATCTTCAGGGCGAGCACGATTAAACAAGCGACGTAGCTTAGTCATTACCATGCCTGGGTGCTGCTTAATGATGAAGCCTGTTTTAAACAAGGTATCTTCAAGATGTTCGTAAAACAGCTCTGTTTGTTTAGACGATGGATATAGGGTTTCGTCTTCTTCTTGTTCCGCTTTAGGCTGTTGATTTAGAAATGCCATACGCGTTTCATAACATAAGGTTTGTACTGCCATGGCTAAATTTAGCGAGCTGTATTCTGGGTTAGCAGGAATACACACATGGTAATTACACAGTTGTAATTCTTCGTTTGTTAAGCCACTGTTTTCACGACCAAATACAAGTGCTACAGGGCCATTTACAGCTTCGCCAACAAGCTTTTCACCACATTCACGCGGCTCAACCATAGGCCACGACAATGTACGCGAGCGAGCGCTAGTACCAATAGTTAATGCACAATCAGCAATGGCATCGGCAACCGTATCAACAATAACCGCATTTCCGAGAACATCAGTAGCACCTGCAGCCAGTGCGCTGGCATGGCTATCTATTTCACAGGCAGGATCTACAAGGTATAACTTTGATAATCCCATGGTTTTCATGGCGCGTGCCGCAGAACCAATATTACCAGAATGTGAGGTATTAACTAAAACGATGCGGATATCATCTAAGATCATTACAGTGCTACTTATCGAGTACAAAAAAATTGCGCAAATTCTAGCATGAAAACGCGCTGAGATCCTATATTCAATAGTCGAGATCTAAAAGATCAGTTCGCGGTCAGCGGTCAGCGGTCAGCGGTCAGCGGTCAGCGGTCAGCGGTCAGCGGTCAGCGGTCAGCGGTCAGCGGTCAGCGGTCAGCGGTCAGCGGTCAGCGGTCAGCGGTCAGCGGTCAGCGGTCAGCGGTCAGCGGTCAGCGGTCAGGTAGTAAAATTAAACACCGAGCCTTATGCAAGCCCAGTTTTTATATTATAGGCGAGAGTTTACCTCGCGCACTTTCACAACATGTCAAACTACCTGCGCGGCGTAAAGCTCCGCCTACGTTTAACCCAAACACCGTACTTGGCTTAATCTTTTGCTGGCAACTGACAGCTGAAGACTAAAAACTGTTCTTTAACCTAAACCATCGCGGCTTTTACATATACATCAAAGCGGTTCTTCTTGGTTTTGATTTGCATGCTTGGAGTTTTATCATTTAAAAATGGTGCGTAATCGGGGCGTTTCACTACTACACGCTTACTGGCAAGGGGGTAAGCAAAATCGAGTAAATCATCGGCGTCGGTATCGCCACCCACTAACTCTTGGAATACCCGCATTTCTTTTTTAACCAGTGCTGATTTTTCACGGTGCGGAAACATAGGATCAAGGTAAACCACATCGGGCATGCTGTCACATTGGGCAAGTAAGGTATGGCTTGAGCCAAAGATAAGGCTCATATTTTGCTGCATCCATGGGCCAATTTCACTATCGTTATAAGCACGTTGTAAGCCATCATATAACAGTGCAGCAACCACGGGATGGCGCTCATGTAGAATTACTTTACAGCCTAGCGAGGCTAACACAAAACCGTCGCGTCCAAGGCCTGCTGTGGCATCGAGTACCACTGGCGTTGCGCCCTTATTAAGGCCAACCGCTTTGGCAATTGATTGCCCTTTACCACCACCAAATTTACGCCTATGTGCAACGGCACCAGTTACAAAGTCTACGTTAATAGCACCTAATTTTGGCTCGTCAGTTTTATACAGGCTTAGTCCTTTATCATCGTAATGCAAGCTAAAACCACTGCTTTGCTCTGCCCATTGAGCAAGCCTAAAGCGTGCTTCTAACTCATTTAAATAAGGTCGACACTCTTTAAACGCACACTGTATAACCACTTCACACTCCGATGATAAATTTCACCGTTATTATACCCAAACAAAGCCAATATACGATCTCTAGTTTAAAACAACTCAATATCGTTATTTTCGCTCTCAGGTTCTGGCTGCGTTTGTTGTTTACTTAGTTGTGTTTGAGTAATTAAGTCATCACGCTGTTGAGTGGTTGTTTTTAGTTGGTGCTTAATAAAGGCTAAATCATTAGTGGTTGCAACCAGCTGCTGTGATGTATGACTAAGCTGAGTTATTTGCTGATTAAATTGCGAAGCTGGTATCTCGTTGAGTGTTTGTATTAGCGATTGGAGTTGCTCAAGCTGCTCTGTAAGCTGGCTAATTGCACTCGTTTGCATGGCGTTTTGATTTTTAAGCTGGGCAACAATATCTTGAAAAGCAAGGGTTAGCTCATTATCGCGCATTAGTCGATATTGGTGCTGCTGTATAGTCACTACTTTTTCGTTAGTTACTTCTAAAATATGCGGAAATAAATCTTTATAGCGGCCATAAAGTGATGGCGTATCTACAGGCATATTTTTAATTAATAGTGAAATATTAGGGTAATTTATAATAGTACTATGACCAATATCAACAAAGCGTTCTGCATTTTTATGCTGTATGAGTAGCTCTTGCTCTAATGGGCATACACCTGTTTCTTGGCTATAAAACATTCCCTGGTTATTCTGCCAAAAAACAACCACGACATTGAGGTGTAATGGAGTAAAAAAACCTAAAAAGTATTCACTTAATAATTCTAAATTATCTGCATGATAGCTTTGACAAACAAAACGCATAATGCGCCCCATGTCACCGGTTTCAATCATCGCCATTTCAGCTGTTTTATTGGCCTTTGCTATATCATACTGCAGTGTTGCACACTGCTTGCGATACTGGTAAAGAATTTTAATCCGTGCCATCAACTCCTGTGCGTTAAAAGGCTTCAAAATGTAGTCAGCCCCGCCAACACTAAACCCTTTAATACGTTCAGCTTGCCCCACTCTGGATGATAAAAACATTACCGGAATATCTGTTGTGGCTTTATTTTGTTTAATAGTTTGGCAAACCTCATAACCAGACATGCCTGGCATTTCAACATCAAGCAAAATAATATCGGGGTTATATTTTATCGCTTGTCTTATGCCATCTTCACCATTTTTGGCATGGATCACTTTGCAAAACCCAGCTAAAGATTCTTCAATAATATGGTGCATTAATTTATCGTCATCAATTGCCAGTATTAACTTTGCCATGCGTTAGTCCCTTTTAGTACTTTGTTCAAAGCATAGTACGCGATGTTAAAACTACTAAAATTTATTCAAAATATTCTTTAACAGCACTGTGTTTTAGGCAATAAAAAAGCGCCTCTGGGGCGCTTTTTTAATTATATTTTAATCCGCAAAGGTCAACAGACCCTAAGCGGCGATTCCGCTGTGGCGCAGTAGTGCATCTACACTTGGCTCACGACCACGGAAGTTTTTAAACAATGCCATTGGCTCTTCGCTGCCGCCTTTTTCAAGAATATGCTGCATAAACGCTTGACCCGTTTGTGGATTAAAAATCCCCTCTTCTTCAAATTTAGAGTAGGCGTCTGCCGAAAGTACTTCAGCCCATTTATACGAGTAATACCCCGCGCTATAACCGCCCGCAAAAATATGACTAAAGCCATGCTGAAAACGGTTAAACGCTGGCGGCTTAATGACTGAGGTACGACTGCGTACATCATCAAGTACAGCTTGAATGTTACATGGTTTGTCTGCCACGTAGTCATGGTGAATTTTAAAATCGAATAACGAGAACTCAAGTTGTCTTAGCATTTGCATACCTGAGTTGTAATTTTTAGCGGCCAATAGTTTATCTAGTAGCTCTTTTGGTAATGGCTCACCGGTTTCGAAGTGGCCTGAAATAAAGCTTAGGGCTTCTTCCTCGTAACACCAGTTTTCTAAAAACTGACTTGGCAATTCAACGGCATCCCATGCCACACCATTAATACCAGCAACAGGCGCTGCATCTACTTGAGTTAACATGTGGTGAATGCCGTGACCAAACTCATGGAACAGTGTGGTTACTTCATTATGGGTAAACAAAGCAGGCTTATCGCCAATCGCTTTATTAAAGTTACACACTAAGTAAGCAACTGGTGTTTGAAGTTCACCATTAGCACGCACTTTACGACCCATACAGTCATCCATCCACGCACCACCACGCTTGTGGTCGCGGGCGTACAAATCTAAGTAGAAACGACCACGTAAAATATTGTTGCTATCGTAAATTTCAAAAAAGCGCACATCTTTATGGTAAGTATCAATGTCTTTTTGCTCTTTAACAGTAATACCAAACAAACGGTTAACGGTTTCAAACAAACCACTGAGCACTTTATCGGCAGGGAAGTATGGGCGTAATACTTCATCTGAAATCGCGTACTTTTCTTGCTTTAGCTTTTCGCTGTAATAACCAAAGTCCCATGCCTGTAGTTCACTAATACCGTACTGTTGCTCTGCATATTGTTGCAACTCTTTAAGCTCTTGCTCTGCTTGTGGCTTAGATTTAGCGGCTAAATCTTCTAAAAATGAAAATACCTGTGCAGGTGATTCTGCCATTTTTGTCGCTAACGATTTTTCGGCGTAATTATTAAAGCCAAGTAATTGTGCTAACTCATGACGCAGTGCCAGCTCTTCACTCATTATCGCCGAGTTATCGAACTCACCTGCATTAGGGCCTTGATCGGATGCACGAGTAGAAAACGCGGTGTATGTTTCTTTGCGTAGCTCACGGTCGTCTGCGTAAGTCATTATAGGTAAGTAAGATGGAAAATCGAGAGTAAATACCCAGCCTTCTAGCTCTTTACTTTTTGCTGTATCGGCCGCTAATGCCAGTGCTGATTCTGGTAAACCAGCCAATTGGCTTTCATCGGTAATATGCTTATGCCATGCAAGTGTTGCATCCATCACATTATTACCAAATTTTGAGGCAAGCTCTGATAAACGCGCACTGATTTCGCCATAGCGTTTTTGTTGCTCAGGATTTAACGCAATACCTGATAGCTTAAAATCTCGCAACGCATTAGTAATGGTTTTTTGCTGGGCGGTGGTGAGAGTTTTAAATTCATCGCTATTATAAAGCGCGCTGTAAGCCTCATATAAACCTTGGTGTTGGCCAACAAAAGTAGAATATTCAGAAATAAGCGGTAAACACTGCTCGTAAGCTTCGCGAAGTTCATCGTTGTTCATTACTGAGTTTAAATGTGATACCGGTGAAAATAATCGCGATAGTTTATCGTCGGCTTCTTCAAGCGGTAGTACTAAATCATTCCAGGTGAAAGATTGCTTTGCTAATACGCTTTCAATCGCACTGCGACAGTGCTCGATACCTTTTTTTAATGCCGGTACTACATGCTCAGGCTTTATTTTTGAAAAAGGAGGAAGTCCTTCAAGCCCAATAAGGGGATTTGTTTGTGCATTGCTCATAGTCATTCTCAGTTTATGCAAATATAAAAATGAAGTTGGGGCAAAATACGTAAATACAAGGGGAAGTGTTCAGCTCTTAGCTTAATATACGCTCGACTACTAATACCTTGATCTTAACTAGCTTGATTTTCGTTTGATGGTAGAGATTTTAGCAAACCTGAACAAGTGACTTGTTCATCGCATATGATATTATCGGTAAAACATTGTTAAACACATTTAGAGGATTAAACATGGCTCAGCATTTTGATTACATTGCAATTGGTGGCGGTAGTGGTGGTATTGCATCAGCTAACCGTGCAGCAATGCGTGGCGCAAAAGTAGCACTTATTGAAGCAAAACACATGGGTGGCACCTGCGTAAACGTAGGGTGTGTTCCTAAAAAAGTAATGTGGCACGGTGCTCAAGTTGCTGAAGCAATTAATCTTTATGCTCCTGATTACGGTTTTGATGTAGAAGTAAAAGGCTTTGACTGGTCAAAACTAGTAGAAAGTCGTGAAGCTTATATTGGTCGTATTCATAAAGGCTATGATAACGGTTTAGCTAAAAATGGCGTTACCGTGATTAAAGGTTTTGCAAAATTTGTTGATAGTAAGACCGTTGAAGTAGATGGCGAGCACTATACTGCCGATCACATTTTAGTTGCCGTTGGTGGCCGCCCTACTATCCCTAATATTCCAGGTGCTGAACACGGTATTGATTCAAACGGCTTTTTTGAGCTGAACGAACAACCTAAACGCGTTGCTGTTGTTGGTGCCGGTTATATTGCCGTAGAAATTGCCGGTGTGCTGCACAGCTTAGGTACACAAACTCACTTATTTGTTCGTAAGAGCAAGCCACTGCGTACCTTTGACCCATACATTATCGACACACTGGTTGATATTATGGCAAAAGAAGGCCCAACACTGCACACTGAGTGTTCACCAAAAGAAGTGGTAAAAGAGGCTGATGGCAGCTTAACGATTCATTTCGAGAATGGTTACAGCGAAAATGTTGATCAGGTTATTTGGGCTATAGGCCGCACGCCAACAACCGATAAAATTAACCTTGCTGCAGCAGGCGTAGAAGTAAACGAAAGCGGTTATGTAAAAGTAGATGAATACCAAAACACCACAGCTGAAAATGTATACGCTGTGGGTGATATTATCGAAAATGGTATTGAGCTTACACCGGTTGCTGTTAAAGCGGGTCGTACTCTATCGGAGCGTTTATTTAATAAAGAATTGCCGAACGATTTAAAAATGGACTACAGCCTAGTACCAACCGTAGTATTTAGCCATCCACCTATCGGCACAATTGGCTTAACTGAGCAAGAAGCTATTTCTCAGTACGGCGGCGAAAATGTAAAAGTATATAAATCGAGCTTTGCAGCTATGTACACCGCAGTTACTCAGCACCGCCAAGCATGTAACATGATGCTTGTGTGTGTAGGCGATGATGAAAAAGTTGTGGGCTTACACGGTATTGGTTTTACCGTTGATGAAATGATTCAGGGTTTTGCAGTCGCCATGAAAATGGGCGCCACTAAAGCCGATTTTGACGCCGTGGTTGCACTACACCCAACCGGGTCTGAAGAGTTTGTTACCATGAGGTAAGTTCGAGGTTCGAGGTTCGAGGTTCGAGGTTCGAGGTTCGAGGTTCGAGGTTCGAGGTTCGAGGTTCGAGGTTCGAGAAATAAAAAAACCTTGCGGTTAACATCGCAAGGTTTTTTTATTTAGAAGTTAGATGTTTTGCTAGAGACCCGTTGCCCGTCGCTCTTTACCTTTCGCTTTGACCTTTAAAAAAGACGCGGAATAAATCCGCTGCTACATGTGCGCGGCGTAAAGCCCCGCCGTTTAAGCCAAACACTGTGCTTGGCTTAATCTCTGCCTAAAACCTTTGCCTTTAATCTCTTCCTCTGTGGACTCTGTGACCTCTGTGGTAAATGATGTTTTAATTTTTTGCACCACAGAGTGCACCGAGGCGCTGCACGCTACACAGAGAAGAAAATCTTGCGCAGGATAAAGCCTCCGGGTTCGAGAAAAGACCAAATTTACGCGGGGTAAACCCGCTGCTACGTAATTTCAACTCGTAGCCCGTTAACTCTAACCTTCGTATTTTAAGCTAAATGCTCTCGGGCTAAATACTCTAACGATTGCATTTCTTGCAGACGACTAATACAGCGTTTAAATTCAAAGTTTAAATTGCCTTGTGTATACAGCTCGGTAATGGGTTTTTCTGCAGAGATAATTAACGTTACATTACGCTCATAAAATTCATCTACTAACGCAATAAAGCGCCTTGCTGCGTCATCATTATTTTGCCCTAGCTGTTTTACATTAGATAAAATCACCGTGTTATATAACCGGCTTATTTCCATGTAATCAACTTGGCTACGGGCAGTTTCACACAGTTCGCTAAATTCAAACATAACGATGCAGTCAGATACTTTGCGAGTGTTGATCATCCGCCCTTCTATTTCTATTGGGGTATCTAGTTTACCGACTTCTGGCGAGAGCTTGTCAAAATATTCGAATAGGTTTTTATCGGCTTGTTCATCAAGCGGGCTATGAAAAATTTCTGCTTGCTCAAGAGTACGTAATCGGTAATCAACGCCTGAATCTACATTAACTATTTCAGTATGCTTATTCACTAAGGCAATAGCTGGTAAAAAACGGGCACGCTGTAAACCATTGCGATATAAGTCGTCAGGTATAATATTTGACGTGGCAACCAGTACAATACCGCGAGCGAATAATGCTTCCATTAAACCACCGAGCAACATGGCATCGGTAATGTCTTGAACAAAAAATTCATCAAAACAGATAATGTCTGTCTCTGCTTTAAAAATATCTGCTACTGTTTCTAAAGGGTTGGCAGTGTTATTTAACTTTTTAAGTTCATCGTGTACTCGGTGCATAAAGCGGTGAAAATGCACTCGCATTTTTCTATCACTCGGTAGCGCTTCGTAAAACGTATCAACAAGGTAAGTTTTACCACGGCCTACGCCACCCCAAAAGTATAAACCTTTAATAGGAGCTGGCTCTGCTTTATTAAAAAGCTTTGCAAAAAAACCTTTAGATTGTGGTTTGGCTTGTGTTAAATCGTCGTATAAACGCTGTAAATGACGAACTGCATTTTCTTGTGCTGCGTCATGTACAAAGTCATCGCGTTGAAGGTCTTGCTGGTATGTTTGCCAAGGAGTCATATCTATTTACAGTTAAAACACAGTTTAATTTGTAAAGCATATTAACACGCATCAATACTCAGGGTATATTAGACTTAGTAGCATTTTAATTTTTTAGTTATTTTCGCATAGAGGTGAATTTATGGGTACATTTACATGGGTAGGATTAGTGGTAGTAGTTGCTATTGCTGCATTTTTCGTTGGTGCCTTTGTCACTAAAAAACAGTTTAAGCAAGATGAGTTAGAGCAACAAGCAGAGCAAGCTAAGCATTCGCTTGAGCAGTATCGTCAAGATGTTGCTGATCATTTAGCGAATACTGGTAAGTTAGTAAACAAAATGAAAGAAAACTACGATCAGTTATTAAGTCATGTTGAAGAAACCAATCAACTGTTACTTGAAGACAGAAATAAAGCCCCTGCTGAGCCGTTTTTCTCTAAAGAAACCACAGAGCAATTACAAGCGTCATTAAAAGAACGTAGTTCTGACCGCTCAAACGCCGATGCTCAACCAGCTGATTATGTGTCGGGTAAATCAGGATTATTTGCAGGTGATGTGAATACTTCTAAAGCATCTTGATGAACTTTTTTTTGACCCCATAGTCTTTAGATATAACAGCTTTGTTGTTTTATCTTACTGATATACTTTTTTGAGGCTGCTTATTGCAGCCTTTTGCTTTTTAAGTGGAGTAAACCCTGACTATGAAAATGAAATTATCACTTATCAGTGCTGCTATTTTATCTACTAGCTTATTATTAAGTCCAACCGCCTCGTTTGCTAAGTTGCCGGTTGCCGTTAATGGTCAACAATTACCAACACTTGCCCCTATGCTTGAGCAAATCACCCCGGGTGTAGTGAGTATTCAGGTTTCAGGCTCTAAAGAAGTGCGTCGACGCGGTGACCCACTCGATTTCTTTTTTGGTAACCCGCAGCCACGTAGCCAAAAGCGACAGTTTAGTGGTTTAGGCTCTGGAGTTATTATTGATGCCGACAAAGGCTATGTGGTTACCAACAACCATGTAGTACAAGACGCCGAAAAAATGGTAGTTACCCTCGAAGATGGTCGCGAATATGATGCAACAAAAATTGGCAGCGATAAAGAGTCTGATATTGCGCTACTACAAATAGACGCAGATGAATTAACCGCGGTAAAACTTGCTAACTCAGATGACTTACGTGTCGGTGATTTTGCTGTAGCTATTGGTAACCCTTTTGGTTTAAGCCACACAGTTACCTCAGGTATTGTTAGCGCACTAGGCCGTAGTGGTTTAAATATTGAAGGTTACGAAGATTTCATTCAAACCGATGCCGCGATTAACCAAGGCAACTCAGGTGGCGCTTTAGTTAATTTAAACGGTGAGTTAATTGGTATTAATACCGCTATTTTAGGTGCATCGGGTGGTAATGTGGGGATTGGTTTTGCTATTCCATCAAATATGATGAAAAACCTTGTTGATCAAATTGTAGAACATGGTGAAGTACGCCGTGGCTCGCTAGGTATTTCAGGCCGCCCTCTTGATGCAGGCCTTGCCAAAGCACAGCAGCTTGATGTTAAACAAGGTGCTTACGTTATGCAGGTACTCGATGATACAGCTGCCAGCAAAGCCGGTATTAAAGCAGGCGATGTGATTATTAGCATTAATGGCAGTGAAATTAGTGGCTTCCATGAACTGCGAAGCAAAATAGCCACCTTAGGTGAAGGCCGTGAAGTGCAGCTAGGAATTTACCGTGACGGTAAAGTTAAAAACGTTGAAGTTACCCTAGATGGCGCATCAGGAATTACCGCTGCAGGTGAAGAGTTACACCCAGCATTCCAAGGTGCAACACTTGAAAACGTAAAGAAAAACAAAATGAAAGGGATTGAGGTAACCTCTGTCGATCCTCGTTCACCATCAGCACGAGTTGGCCTTGAAGAAGGCGATGTTATTGTGCAAGTAAACCGTCAACGGGTAGAAAGCATTCGCGATATGAACCAAATTATCGACGATATTCAAGGTAATATTGTGTTAGGTGTTAAACGCGGACGCGAGTCTATCTTTGTATTAATTCAGTAATAATACAATAAAAGTAACAGCGGCACTTGCCGCTGTTATTTTTTTTGTGCCATCATAAAGGGATTGCTCACTAACAATAAGAATATCGTGCTAAAACTTCTAAAATTTGTACTTCCTCCTTTGTTTGCCGGTTTAGGCATTGCTTTTTTAGTGGTTTTTTTCAGCCCTAACATGCGTACTGCATTACTACCTAATGTTCCCCTGCCAAGCGCAATGACCACAAGCCATTTAAGCTTTTCGGATGCGGTTAAACGCGCGGCACCATCGGTTGTCACTATTTTTTCAGAGAGTATTTCTAAAGAGCCACGCTATAAGCGCCAAAATACCGTGCAAGAGCTCGGTTCTGGCGTGATCATGTCACCCGATGGCTATATATTAACTAACTACCATGTGATCAATAATGCCGATCAAATACTGGTCATTCTTACCGATGGTAGGCGCTTTTTTGATGTGCAACTTATTGGTTTTGATACCATTACCGATTTAGCATTATTAAAAATAAATGCCAACCACCTCCCCGTTATCCCTGTTAATGACAACTACACCACAAGTGTCGGTGATTTGGTGTTAGCAATTGGCAACCCATTAAATTTAGGGCAAACGATTACTCAGGGGATCATTAGCGCCACCGGTAAGCAAAAAATTACTGACAGCCCCTACAATAATTTATTGCAAATGGATGCTGCCATTAACGTGGGCAACTCAGGGGGGGCACTGGTAAATTCTAATGGCGACTTAGTGGGGATCACTTCTGCCCAATTTAAAACCCGCGAGAACTTAAACATTCAGGGAATATTTTTTGCTGTACCTTACACCCTTGCTAAAGAAG
This sequence comes from Pseudoalteromonas sp. DL-6, assembly GCF_004328665.1. NCBI lineage: Bacteria > Pseudomonadati > Pseudomonadota > Gammaproteobacteria > Alteromonadales > Pseudoalteromonadaceae > Pseudoalteromonas > Pseudoalteromonas sp. DL-6. The sequence continues at coordinate 478,063 of NZ_CP019770.1, read as the reverse complement.
TTATGGGTAAACTTATTCGCCATGGACGAGTTGTACGCGGTTATTTAGGCTTTGAAGGTACCGCAGTAGATAGTACAGGTAAAGAGGTCAATGATAGCCTAACACCCGTTGCAGGCATGCGTATTACCAACTTAGACCCTTTAGGTCCAGCATGGCAAGCGGGCATTGAAGAACAAGATATTGTGATTAAAATTGCCGGACTTTCTGTGGCTAATCCACAAAATGTATTAAAAAAGATAGGCAGTACCGAGCCAGGTAAAGAGATTGAGTTTGAGCTATACCGTAACGGTAAAATACAAAAAATAATGGTGACGGTTGCTGAACTAGAAACCAAGCTATAAAGCGCTTATTTATACTTTGGCATTAGACATAAAAAAACGCGATAGATCATCGCGTTTTTTATGTCTTTGACTAACTAATTGCTTTTGCGTTTGATGTTAGCACCTAACGCACTGAGTTTATCTTCAATACGCTGATAACCTCTATCTACATGATAAATACGATCAACAACCGTTTCACCTTGAGCCACAATTCCCGTTAAAATTAGGCTCGCAGATGCTCGTAAATCGGTTGCCATAACCTGCGCACCCGATAAGCTTTGTGTTTCACCACAAAAAGCCGTATTGCCTTCAAGACGAATATTAGCACCCATACGCTGTAGCTCAGGTACATGCATAAAACGATTTTCAAAAATAGTTTCGGTAATGGTCGCACTGCCATTAGCTACTACATTTAAAGCGGTAAATTGAGCTTGCATGTCGGTTGGAAAACCTGGATGCGGCATAGTTTTAATATTAACCGCTTTAAGCTCTCGGCCACGCATATCAAGATAAATACTGTCATCATGTACTTCTAGTAATGCATTGGTTGCACGTAACTTTTCTATTACCGGCTCAAGTGAATGAAAGTCGGTCATTTTACATAGTACTTCACCACCGGCCATCGCGGCGGCCACTAAAAAAGTGCCGGTTTCAATACGATCCGGTAATATGCGGTGTTCACAACCCGATAAACGCTCAACCCCTTCAATCTCAATACGGCTAGAGCCTGCACCGGTGATTTTAGCGCCCATTGCAATTAAGCAATTAGCTAAGTCGATGATTTCAGGCTCGCGCGCTGCATTTTCTAAAACGGTTTTGCCATCTGCAAGCGTTGCCGCCATCAGTAAGTTTTCAGTCGCGCCGACACTGATCATTTCCATGAAAATTTCAGCGCCTTTTAAGCGTCCATCTACTTTGGCATTAATATAACCATTCTCCACCGTTATTTGCGCGCCCATGCGCTCTAAACCTTGGATATGAATATCGACTGGGCGAGCACCAATAGCACAGCCACCAGGTAACGATACTTGTGCCTCACCAAAGCGAGCGACTAAAGGGCCAAGTGCAAGCACTGACGCACGCATTTGCTTTACTAAGTCATAAGGCGCTAACGTACTATTTACTGTTGCACCATCAATAATCAGTGAATCACCTTGCCACTGAACATCAGCGCCTAAGGTTTTTAATAAAGCTTCTGTAGTAATAATATCGCGAAGGCGCGGTACATTAGTAAAGGTACTTTTACCCTCGGGCAATAAGGCTGCAAATAAAATAGGCAGTGCCGCATTTTTAGCGCCAGAAATAGTTACTTCACCAGCCAGCGAAGTGCCACCTTGAATTACAAATTGATCCATCTAAGGGGCCTTATTTATTGCGGTAAAATGAATTTTTGCTCACGTTTCCACTCAGTCGGAGTAAAAGCGCGGATAGAAACAGCATGAATGGTACCATCTGAAATAGTATTCATTAATGGGCCATACACTAACTGTTGCTTTTTAACACGACTTAATCCGTCAAAGCATTCACCAACTGCAATTACTTCATAATGACTGCCATTGGCTTTTACATGTACTTCAGCTAACTGAAGTTCGTCGCGTAATAATGTTTCGACTTGACTCGTTTCCATAACTCTCACTCAAATAGGGTTGTAACCTGACCCAACTGCATAAGGTTTTGCAGTTGTTCAGGTGGGTTTTGCAATTCAAGGCGAATGCCTTGCTGCTTAAATTCTGTAAAAGAGTGAATTAACCAAGCTAAGCCGGCTGTGTCAACCCTTGTGACCTCACTTAGGTCAAAATAAAGGGTTTTATGCTTAGTTTGTCGCTTGGTGTTCAGAAGCCGTTCATTGCCAATTGAATTATGAGTCAATTCACCACTGACTCTTAAGTGCTGCTCATCGACTTGGCTGATTGCCAATTTACTCATTTGTGTCGCTGCCTCTAAACTGAACCGGTAACTTACTTTTTTGCTCTAGTAAGTCGCTAACATGGTCAATACCTTGTTGGCGTAAAATACCTTGTAGCTCGCTTTGCTTTGCATCAAGTAAACTAATACCTTCAGCAATCATATCGTAAGCGCGCCATTCACCGCTTCGGTCTTCACGTACTTTAAAATCAATTTTAATGTCGGGTTTACCGGCTTCTACAATTTTGGTTTTTACCACCACCACATCTTTACCTTTAAAAGGTTGCTCAGCAGCAAATTCAACTTGTTGATTAGTGTACTGGGTAAACACACCTGCATAAGTGGCAACTAGGTACTCTCTAAACGCACCAATAAAACGCTGAATATCTTTAATTGCTTTAGCTTTTTCTGCTTTATCGGTAATCGCGCGTACCTTTGACACTTCACTACCTAACACTCTTAGTGCCGCATATTTGTAGTCAATGTAAGGCATCAGCTCTTCTTCAACGATGACCCTTAAATGTTCTTTGTTGGTAGATATTAATGGCTGGTCTTTGGTAATACGCTCAAAAGTATTATCAGCAACCTGACGCACCATTTTATTCGGATCAACCAATTTAACTTCATCGGCATGCACGCTTTGTACTAGCATTAAACTTACCAATGCGACATTTGCTAAAAATGTTTTCAACATAATAATTACTCACTACCTTGGTTGAATAAAAACTGGCCAATTAATTCTTCAAGTACCAATGCCGACTTAGTATCAGTGATTGAATCGCCACTTGCTAATGCTTTGCTTTGCACCCCAAATAAATCGTCAATAGCTTGGTCTTGCGCACTGTTTGCAACATCTTCGCCTAAACAACGTTGTTTAGCTGAATCTGAGGCGATCACAGGGTTAATACCTAAATATTGCTCGCCTAAAATACCCGAGGTTAAAATTGAGATAGAACTGGTGTCTGAAAAACGACATAAATACTGCGCATCAATACTCATGTTCACCACAGGTAAAAACTCTTGCGGGTGCACATAAATTGACTCGACACGACCAATAACAACTCCCCCTACTTTAATAGGCGCGCGAGTTTTTAATGAGCCTATATTTTCAAACTTGGCGTTTAATGTGTAGGTTTCACCTGAGCCGCTAATACCTGAATTGGCCACTTTAAGCGCTAGCATTGAAAACGCCAAAATACCTAGTGCGACAAAAAAACCAACTAAAATTTCTAATTTCCGTGAATTCATTATTTAATACCCTATTAGCTAGTAAACATTACCGCTGTCAAAATAAAGTCAAAACCTAATACCGCCAGTGATGAGTGCACCACTGTTTCTGTTGTTGCCTTGCTGATCCCTTCTGATGTAGGAATACAGTCATACCCTTTATAAAGCGCAATCCAAGTCACAACAATCGCAAATACGATACTTTTAATTAAACCGTTTAGTATATCTTTTTCAAACGACACCTGAGCTTGCATTATTGACCAAAAGCTTCCGGTATCAACGCCTAGCCAATCAACACCCACCAAGTGAGCACCAATAATAGCGACCGCTGAAAAAATTAACGCCAGTAACGGCATACTAATTAAGCCAGCCCAAAATCGCGGCGCGATAATACGTCTAAGCGGGTCGATAGCCATCATCTCTAGCGACGATAACTGCTCGGTGGCTTTCATTAAACCGATTTCAGCCGTTAACGCACTGCCTGCCCTGCCTGCAAATAATAATGCAGTAACCACAGGCCCCAGCTCACGTAACAAGCTAAGCGCCACTAGAGGTCCAAGGCTGTCTTCTGCACCATAATCAACTAAAACGGTATAACCTTGCAGAGCTAAAACCATGCCGATAAACAATCCTGACACCACAATGATCAATAATGACTGTGAGCCAACCATATAGAGTTGGCGCACTAGCAGAGGCGTACCTTTTTTTAAATTGGGTAAATGCCATAATGCACTTGCCAACATTTGCGTTGAACGCCCTAGTGCAGCAAAACGACCCAGTGTTTTATGGCCTATTTTTTGTAGTAAATCCAACATTACTGCGGCTCTCCTAACAGTTCATCTGCATAGGTTTGTGCTGGATAATGAAATGGTACAGGCCCATCTGATAACCCTTTTAAAAATTGTTGCACCAGTGGTGATTCATGCTGACGCATTTCATCTGGCGTGCCGCTTCCAATCACACCTTGCTCGGCAATAATAATAACATGGTCGGCAATGCTCATTACTTCATTCACATCATGTGTAACGATCAAAGAAGATAAACCAAGCACTTCATTTAATGACTTAATCAGCTTAACCAACACTCCCATTGAAATGGGATCTTGTCCTGCAAAAGGCTCATCATACATAATAAGTTCAGGATCAAGCGCTATAGAGCGAGCCAAAGCTGCACGACGTGCCATACCACCAGATAACTCTGAAGGCATTAAATCTTTAGCACCACGTAAGCCAACGGCTTGAAGTTTCATTAAAACCACTAGACGGATTAAGTCTTCACTGAGTTGTGTGTGCTCGCGGATAGGAAATGCGATATTGTCAAACACCGACATATCGGTAAATAAAGCACCGCTTTGAAATAACATGCTCATGCGTTTACGTGCCGCGTAGAGTTCTTTACGCGACATGGCGACTATGCTGTCTTTTTTAAATAAAATATCACCGGAGTCAGGTTTGAGCTGGCCACCAATTAAGCGCAGCATCGTGGTTTTGCCAATTCCGCTTGGCCCCATAATGGCAGTAATTTTACCCTCTGGGACATCAAAGCTCATATTTTTATATATGACCCTATCGCCTCTAGAAAAGGTAACATCCTTTACTTCTACTATTGATTGCGACAAGTCGCTCTCCATAACAATATTCTCTCATATTTCTATTTTAAGGGTTTTTTAGTCAAGATGGAAAAAACAATTCGTAAGATTTTGTAATAGCGCCGCCAAAACAGTTATAAGACTGCGATAAATTGACTTAACCGACGCTTAAACAACCAAATCAACTTAGTAAAAAATTATTTTAATAACCGTCTAATGTATTACAGCTTACTCTTTTACTTATACTTTTATGGTGGCTTTTGTTACTATTCGCGCTATCTGAATTTACACTAGCTGGCTTATCACAATGGTTACCTCGTTTGTCATTTTAATTCTCGGTTTTGCAGCTCTCGTATGGAGTGCAGACAGGTTTGTTTATGGTGCAGCTGCACTGGCTAAAAACTTTGGCGTACCAACATTAATAGTAGGTTTAACCGTGGTAGCTATGGGCTCATCGGCGCCTGAAATGATGGTATCCGCTTCAGCTGCTTTGGCTAATAAAACCGATACGGCGGTTGGTAATGCGGTAGGTTCAAATATAACTAACATACTATTAGTATTAGGTATTACAGCGCTTTTAAGACCACTTTCAGTTTCTTCAAGTACATTAAAACGAGAAATTCCACTGGTATTACTGGTGTCTATCGCCACTTGGTATATTTTTTCAGATAACTACTTTTCGTTTTTTGAAGGCGCAGCCTTACTGTTTGGTTTTGTTGTTTTTATTGGTGGGCTTATTTTTGTATCACTGCGAGCAAAAAACCAAGACGACCCCTTTGTTAGCGAAGCCTGTGATGAAGTACCTGACAACGTACCAACCAAAAAAGCCGTTTTTTGGTTGGTAGTGGGTATGATTTTACTGCCGGTTAGCTCACACTTTTTAGTTGGCTCAGCCGTCGATATTGCTAAATACTTTGGCTTAAGTGACTTAGTAATTGGTTTAACCATAATAGCCATAGGTACCAGCTTACCTGAACTTGCAGCCTCTATTGCGGGTGTTCTTAAAAATGAAGATGACCTAGCACTGGGTAACATTGTTGGCTCAAATATCTTTAATATTTTAGCGGTATTACCGCTGGCAGGATTAATTAACCCATCAGTTATTGACGCATCAGTAGCTAACCGTGATGTTATCATTATGATAGGTGCAACCTTGGCACTTATTGCTATGTCATTGAACTTTAGAGGTCAAAGACGTATCAATAGACTAGAAGGTGGCTTGCTCATCGTCGCATTTATGATTTACCAAGGTTATATTTTTAGTCAAGTAGGGTGATCCATGGCAACGCTAAATTTTATTCAACAAGGCTTACGCGTCCTTGATATAGAACGCCAAGCACTCAACGATATCGCACAATACGTTAATGAAAGCTTTAACCAAGCGTGTCAATTAATGTATGACTGCTCAGGCCGTATTATTGTTATTGGCATGGGTAAATCGGGCCATATCGGTAATAAAATAGCAGCCACTTTAGCGAGTACTGGTAGCCCCGCATTTTTTGTTCACCCTGGTGAAGCGAGTCATGGTGATTTAGGTATGATCACTGCCAGTGATGTAGTTATGCTTATTTCTAACTCTGGCGAAACCAGTGAAGTGCTTAATATTATTCCGGTATTAAAACGCATTGGCGCTAAAATGATTGCTATGACAGGTAACGAAACGTCAACTATGGCAACATTGGCAAATGTGCATGTGTGTATTAAAGTTGAACAAGAAGCCTGCTCATTAGGCCTAGCGCCAACGGCAAGTACCACGGCAACACTCGCTATGGGTGATGCAATGGCGGTAGCATTATTAGAAGCCCGTGGCTTTACCGCAGATGATTTTGCTCTGTCGCATCCAGGTGGCAGTTTAGGCAAACGCTTACTGTTAACCTTAAAAGATGTAATGCATAGCGGTATTCACACGCCTATTATTAATGAAACGCAAACCATTAAAGACGCCCTAATTGAAATGTCAGCCAAAGGACTCGGCATGACCGCTATTATAGATGGTAACCAACAATTATCTGGTTTGTTTACCGATGGTGATTTACGCCGTATTTTAGAGCAACGTGTTGATATACACAGCACAGAAATTAATGTTGTGATGACTAAATCATGCACAACAGCCACACAAGACATGCTCGCGGCTGAAGCACTGAACATTATGGAACAAAAACGTATTAATGGTTTAATTGTGATTAATGAGCATAATCAGCCCATTGGCGCACTAAATATGCAAGACTTACTAAAAGCGGGAGTGCTATAAATGCAGTTTGAAGATCTTTACCAACCGTTAAGTGATGATGCAAAAGCGCGCGCCAAAAAAATAAAATTATTAATTTGCGACATTGATGGTGTGTTTTCTGATGGGCGTATTTATCTTGGTAACCAAGGTGAAGAGCTCAAAGCATTTAATACCAAAGACGGATTTGGCATTAAAGCCCTTATTAATAGTGGTTTTGAAGTTGCCGTGATCACAGGTCGTCACTCACAAATAGTTCAACAACGTATGAGTAGTTTAACCGTACAACATATATACCAAGGCCAAGAAGACAAACTCATCGCCTATCAAGAATTAAAACAAAAATTAGCGCTTAGCGATGAGCAAATTGCCTACATAGGCGACGATGGCCCTGATATGCCAGTAATGGAAAAAGTCGGGTTTGCAGTAGCCGTGAACGACGCCCACCCGCTGATTAAACGTTTATCGCATTATGTTACTCAGCTGCCTGGCGGCTTTGGCGCAGTGAGAGAACTAACAGACTTACTAATGCTTGAAAACAATAAGCCACTTACCAGCCAAGGAACCAGTTCATGAATGTGGCGCGCATTATACTGAGCGTTTTATTCATAAGCTGTATGGTTTGGCTTTGGTATCCTTACTTTACTCAGGTAGATATTGTTGCGGATGAACAAACTCAAGTTATTGCTAAACCCGATTATACCGCGATTGAGCTAAAACAAACCGCTTACAATGATCAAGGTAAAGTAAGCCATAAAGTGACTGCGGTAAAAATGGAGTTATATCAACAACTCGGTTTTACCTTTTTTGAAAAACCTATATTTACGTTATATAACGAACAGCAAACATGGCGTATTAACGCTGATGAAGCCACCCTCTACGACGATCGGCAACTGGTGTTAGAGGGTAATGTGAAAGCGCTAAATTTAGTCGATAACGCAATGATCGATACGATCACAGCCGATAGCATCAATGTAGATATAAAACTACTGACTATGCAGTCACAGCAGCCAGTCGTTATTACAGGACCGAATTTAAAAATCATCGGTAAAGGCCTTGAAGCCGATTTAAAAACCGAAGTGATTAAACTTATTAACCATACGCGAACCCTATATTATGACCAATAACCTATTTAAAATTTTAATTGTTCCTTCACTACTGATTGCATTTCAAAGCCATGCAGAGGAGGCCGTTGAAGCCCCTGCGGCTAATCAAATTTCAATTAGTGCTGACAGACAGGAAGGTCAATTAAAAGAAAACGTGGGCATTTTTGAGAAAAATGTTGAAATTATTCATGGTAATCGCCGCATTACCGCCGATCGTTTAGAAGTACATAAACGTGATGACTTAGGCGAGAATAAGCAACTTTTAATTGCCACAGGTAGCCCTGCTTACTTTGAAGAAACACAAGCTGATGGCACCATCATGAGCGCCAGTGCCAATGAAGTTCGCTATGATGTATCGCAACGTTTTTTAACCTTAATCGGTGATGCCAGTATCGCTCAAGCAGGTCAAAAAATTACCGCTAAAAGTATCACCTACGATATAGAGCAGCAGTTGATTAGCGCAGAAAAAGATGAAAATTCAACCGATCGTGTACACACCATTTTGGTGCCTGTTGAAAACAAAAAAGAAGACGATAAAGGCCAACCATGAGCACATTAAAAGCAGAGCTATTAGCAAAAAGCTATAAAGGCCGTGAAGTGGTGAAAAATGTTGGCCTAGAAGTTGAAGCTGGCAGTATTGTCGGTTTACTTGGCCCCAATGGCGCAGGTAAAACCACGACCTTTTACATGATTGTAGGTCTTGTACCGAGCGATAAAGGTAAAATATCAATAGATGATCAAGATATCACTTTATTACCTATGCATAGCCGAGCTCGCCTAGGGATTGGTTACTTACCACAAGAATCATCGATTTTTAGAAAGCTGACGGTTTACCAAAACTTAATGGCTATTTTAGAAACACGTAAAGAGCTTAATAAACAACAACGTGAAGATACCTTAAATAATTTACTTGATGAATTTAGCATTCAGCATATTCGTGAAAGCCAAGGTATGGCCCTATCAGGCGGTGAACGTCGCCGCGTTGAAATTGCCCGGGCATTAGCAGCAAACCCTAAATTTATACTATTAGACGAACCCTTTGCAGGGGTTGATCCTATCTCTGTATTAGATATTAAAAAGATTATAGAGCACCTTAAGAATCGAGGGATTGGCGTATTGATCACAGATCACAACGTACGCGAAACACTTGATGTTTGTGAAAAAGCCTACATAGTTTCTCATGGGGAGTTAATTGCATCAGGCACTCCAGAATATGTATTAAACGATAAAACAGTACGCGATGTTTATTTGGGCGAGCAGTTCAAGCTCTAATATGTGTGTTATTCCACTAAGCATCTGCTAAGATTAATTATACTTAGGTCTGTTGACCTTTCAAGGTTGAATTTGCAGCAGTCTGTTTGGTATTTAGGCAAGGCAGAGCCTATGTGATGTGGTATTCCCCATAAATAGGCGATAACGCAGCATCAATGCCAAACAGGCGCTGCCCTTCGGGTTCTGCCTAGGGACGATTTACTTTTTGTTGCTCGGTTTTGACTTAGCCCACTAGGTTACAAACCTCGCGCCGCGATTAAACCGCCCCTAGTTTGAACGAATTTTAATCCGTAAAGGTCAACAGACCGTAATTTAAAAGGATTGTTAGAGATAAATGAGGCAATCATTACAGCTGCGCATGGGCCAGCAACTTACAATGACTCCACAGTTGCAACAAGCAATTCGCTTATTGCAGCTCAGTACATTGGATCTCCAGCAAGAAATTCAAGAAGCGCTCGATAGCAATCCCTTGCTTGAAGTTGAAGAACAAGATTACAGCGAAGATGCTGCGGGTAAAAACGAACAAAAAGCCGATAACAATGAATCAACGCTAAGTGCTTCAGCTGACGAAAAACCTAGCGAGTATGAGCAAGACAGCGGCGAAGCCATGAGCAAAGACACCATTAGCGATGATATGGCAATGGATGTTACATGGGATGAATACATGAGCGCAGCACCTGTCTCTTCATCGGGACCGATGCCTGAAGATGAATCAATTTATCAAGGCTCTTCAACTGAAACGCTGCATGAATATTTAATGTGGCAATTGCAACTGACGCCATTTAGTCCTACAGATGAAGCCATTGCGATTGCAATAGTAGAAGCCGTGGACGACTCAGGTATTTTAACCCTTAGCTGTGAAGAAATTTTAGAGAGCTTTAATCAAGAAAACGATGACGAAGATGAAGTTGAACTTGATGAAATAGAAGCGGTATTAAAGCGTATTCAATTATTTGATCCGGTAGGAATAGCCGCGCGTAGTTTACAAGAGTGCTTGTGTATTCAACTTAATCAGTTTGATAAAGACACGCCTTTTTTAAACGAAACAAAAATGATCTTAACCGATCATATTGATTTGCTGGCTGCACGTGATTATCGCACGTTAATGAAAAAAACTAAGCTCAAAGAAGATGAGCTTAAAGAGATCATGACGTTAATTCATACCCTTAGCCCAAAACCGGCGGACACTATTGTCAGAGAAGAGTCAGAGTATGTTATTCCTGATGTGTCGGTTAAAAAAATTAAAGGGCGTTGGGTGGTTGAACTAAACCCTGATAGCATGCCTAAAATTAGGGTAAACAGCCAATATGCGGCTATGTCACGTACTGTTAAATCAAGTGGTGATAGCCAGTTTATTCGCTCACACTTGCAAGAAGCAAAATGGTTTATAAAAAGTCTAGAAAGTAGAAACGACACGCTACTTAAAGTAACTAACTGTATTGTGCAGCAACAACAGGCCTTTTTTGAACATGGTCCTGAGGCGATGAAGCCTATGGTACTTAATGACGTGGCCGAAATGGTAGAAATGCACGAATCGACTATTTCACGTGTTACTACGCAAAAATACATGCACACACCACGCGGTATTTTTGAGCTTAAATATTTCTTTTCAAGCCATGTAAGCACTGAAAATGGTGGCGAATGTTCATCTACAGCAATACGCGCATTAATTAAAAAATTAATCGCTGCAGAAAACTCAGCTAAACCATTGAGTGATAGTAAAATTGCAGATATATTGGCAGAGCAAGGAATTAAAGTAGCAAGGAGAACTATTGCAAAATATCGCGAATCTCTAGCTATTCCCCCGTCGAATCAACGAAAAAGTTTGATTTAAGGCGTACAACAAAGAGGAAAATGTTTATGCAACTGAACTTAACTGGTCGCCATGTAGATATTACTGACTCGCTTAGAGACTACGTAAATAGTAAATTTGCAAAGCTGCAGAGGCACACTGATCACATAACGAATGTGCACGTTATTCTCGATGTAGAAAAACTAAACCAAAAAGCCGAAGCAACCGTTCATGTTAGTGGCGCTGAGATTTTTGCTTCTACTGAACACCAAGATATGTATGCCGCTATAGACTCGCTGATTGACAAGCTAGATCGTCAAGTAATTAAACACAAAGAGAAACTTGCTCGACACTAACACTATGAAACTAAGCTCACTTATCTGTCAGGACTGCAGTAAAGCTGCGGTCCTTTTTAATAGTAAAAAAAGAATTTTAGAATTTATCAGTGAATTGGCTCACAATAAACTGCCCTATTTAACACAACAAGATATTCTTAACGCGTTAACCGCCAGAGAAAAACTAGGGAGTACAGGTATAGGCCGAGGAATTGCAATTCCACATGGTCGTATGAGTGGTGCACAAGAGCCTCTTGCACTTATACTGGTGAGCGAAACGGCTATTAATTTTGATGCGATAGATAACCGACCGGTCGACATTTTTGTTGCCTTAATTGTCCCAGACGGTGACAATCAACAGCATTTAAAGACCTTAGCTACCATTGCAGATAAGCTCAACGATAAAGAATTTTGTAAGCAATTACGGGCGGCAAAATCCGACAATGAGCTGTATCAAGTCATTGTCAGTCAACCGTAGTAACAATAAAGGGTGATAAATGGAATTAATAATAATAAGTGGTCGCTCAGGTTCTGGTAAATCTGTTGCGTTACGGGTTGTTGAGGATTTAGGTTATTATTGTGTAGATAATATTCCTTTAAATTTATTACCATCTCTTGTTCGAAGTGTTTCCGACAGCTACAACAAAATTGCCGTAAGTGTTGATGTGCGTAACTTACCTAAAGAGCAGCAACAGTTTAATGAAATCATTGAATATTTACCTGGTTTCACTAAACCAACGGTGTTTTATTTAGACAGTGACGATCAAACATTAATTAAACGCTTTTCGGAAACTAGGCGTCTTCACCCTCTTTCTATTGATTCTCTACCGCTTGATTTAGCAATAAAAAAAGAAAAACAACTACTGGATGTTTTGATCAATCATGCTGATCATATGATTGATACCACTGATTTAAGTGTGCATCAGCTGGCTGAGTCTATCCGTGAAAAAATACTCGGTAAAAAAGACAAACAACTGATCATTACCTTTGAGTCATTTGGTTTTAAGCACGGTATACCCAAAGAAGCAGATTACGTATTCGATGCCCGATTTTTACCAAACCCGCATTGGGAGCCTGAACTTAAGCCACTCACAGGGCTAGATCAACCGGTAAAAGACTACCTAGCCAGCCACAGCATAGTACAAAAATTTACATGGCAAATTCAAACCTTTGTACAAACATGGTTGCCGCATTTAGAAAGAAATAACCGCAGCTATTTGACCATAGCCATTGGTTGTACTGGTGGGCAACACCGTTCTGTTTACTTAGCGCAAACTATAGGTGAAAGTTTTGCAATGAGTCATCCTAATGTAAAAATTCGTCACAGAGAACAAGAATAACATCAAAGAGAATAGTAATGCGGTTAGAAAACACATTTTTAATAAAAAACAAATTAGGCCTGCATGCCAGAGCGGCAACAGTACTGGCACAGCTTTCTGTGCAATTTGATGCCTCAATCACTTTATTTCAAGACGATAAACAAGCCGCTGGCGATAGTGTATTAGCACTTATGTTACTAGAGAGCAGTCAAGGCAAAGAAGTGAAGGTAGTATGTGAAGGCCCTGACGCAGAACCTGCACTTAATGCAATTGGTGAGCTCATTGACCAACGATTTAATGAGCAAGAATAAAATAGTTCATCATTAAATCATCATCCTAAGCTAAGGTTAATAGTGGTTGAGGTAGTTTGCTCATATAAAGTAAGATAAACTAAAATTGAATAGCATTCATAACCCTTCCACTATGTAATAAAATTTAATTAAGGACGCCAATGCCTGAAGCTTTAGAACAAGATATTCCACTACAACAACTAAAACAGGTGACTAAGTCACTAAATAGTGGTCAATTTGTTCAAGTTAGGCGCATGCTAGCAAAAACGGCACCTTGTGATACCGCACTTCTTTTAGAATCATCTCCCCATAAAATTCGTCGCATGCTCTGGCAACTGGTTGATCCTGATGTACAGGGCGATGTACTTGAAGAGCTCTCTGAAGACGTACGTTTGGGTATTATTGCGCAAATGGCACCTGAGCACATTGCGGCTGCAACAGAAGACATGGGCCATGATGATTTAGGGGAAGTACTACGTAGCCTGCCTGACACCGTTTATAAAGACGTTGTCAGCGCTATGGATATTCAAGATAGAGAACGTGCAACACAAGCTCTATCCTATCAGGAGCGCTCTGCTGGCGCCTTGATGAATATCGATACCGTAACTATTCGCCCAGATGTAACTCTAGATGTTGTACTACGTTATATTCGCTTACGCGGTGAGCTACCAGAAGGCACCGATGACTTATACGTTGTAGATAAACATAACTGTTTTTTAGGCGCCTTATCGCTAAGCACTTTATTAACTAATCCTCCAGAGAAAATTGTTCAGGATTTAATGGATGAAGAGTGTGAATCTATTCCTATTTCAATGGATGAAAGCGAAGTAGCGCAACTATTTGAACGGCATAACTGGATATCGGCACCAGTTGTCGATGACAACGCGCATTTGCTTGGTCGTATTACTATTGATGATATCGTTGATGTTATCCGTGAAGATGCAGAGCATAGCTTATTAAGCTTAGCGGGTCTTGATGATGAAGAAGATACCTTTGCGCCGGTCTTAAAAAGCTCTAAAAAGCGCTCAATTTGGCTAGGTGTAAACTTACTAACTGCATTGCTGGCTGCAATTGTGGCGAGCTTTTTTGAAAACACCTTAGCTATATTACCAATTCTTGCTGTGCTCAATGGCATTGTCCCGTCAATGGGTGGGGTTGCAGGCAGCCAAACTTTAACTTTGGTTATTCGCGGTATTGCGGTAGGTCATATTAACCAAACTAACCAACGTTTTTTATTATTAAAAGAACTCGCTATCGGCGCGATAAACGGTATGGTTTGGTCTATCCTAATTGCCGGTGTCGTTGCGCTTTGGCAATGGGATTTCAAACTCGGTGGTGTTTTAGCGTTTGCTATGTTTATGAATTTAGTTGCAGCAGGTATTGCGGGTGCTAGTATCCCACTATTGCTTAAAAAAATGAAAATAGATCCAGCACTTGCAGGCAGTGTGGTACTAACCACAGTAACTGATATTGTTGGTATATTTGCCTTTTTAGGCACTGCAACTTGGTTATTGATTTAGGCTTCAATCTTTTTATAAACAAAAACACCGCGTCAATACGCGGTGTTTTTTGTTTAAGCCGATAATTACTTTACATAAGTTAAGGCTACTTAGCGCGCTGGCGATTACCGCCTACCTTAGGTTTAGTGTTGGCTTTTTTAAACTGACTAAAGCCAGTATGACGAGTAAGCGCAGGACGACCGCCCTTATTGCCTTTACCGCCTTTGCTTTGCCTTTCATCTCTGCCTTCTTCTGGCACTAAACAATTTGGACCTTTACCAATGAGTTTAGCTTTGCCCATATTACGCAGGGCTTCACGGATCATTGGCCAACCGGCAGGATCATGGTAACGCAAAATCGCTTTATGCAAACGACGCTGGCGCGCGCCCTTTGGCACCGCAACTTGCTCAGTATTATTTTTAATATTGCGTAGCGAGTTCATTTCAGTATGATAAATGGTGGTCGCATTAGCCATCGGTGACGGATAAAAGTTTTGCACTTGATCAAGCTTAAAGTCATTCGATTTCAGCCACAAAGCCATATTAACCATGTCTTCGTCTTTAGTCCCTGGGTGAGCAGAAATAAAGTATGGAATTAAATACTGCTTTTTACCCGCTTCTTTAGAGTACTTATCAAATAGCGCTTTAAATTCATCGTAAGCACCCATACCCGGCTTCATCATCTTAGATAATGGGCCATCTTCAGTGTGCTCTGGTGCAATTTTTAAATACCCACCAACATGATGAGTTACTAACTCTTTAACGTAACGAGGATCACGTACGGCAAGGTCATAACGCACACCTGAAGCAATTAAGATCTTTTTGATCCCTTTAACCTCACGCGCCTTTTTATATAAATCGATAGTCGGGGTATGATCAGTATCCATATGCTTACAAATATCAGGATACACACACGACAAGCGGCGACAGGTACTCTCTGCTTTTTTACTGGTACAACGCAGTTTGTACATATTTGCGGTTGGTCCGCCTAAATCAGAAATAACCCCAGTAAAGCCTAGCACTTTATCTCTAATTTGCTCAATCTCTTCAATAATTGATTCTTGAGATCGGCTTTGAATTATTCGCCCTTCATGCTCGGTAATAGAACAAAACGAACAGCCGCCAAAACAACCGCGCATTATATTTACCGACGTTTTAATCATATCGTAAGCAGGAATTTTATTATCGCCATAACTTGGGTGCGGAATACGCTGATACGGTAAACCAAAAACATCATCCATTTCTTGGGTTTCAAGTGGATAAGCTGGCGGGTTCACCCAGATAGAGCGATCGCCATGACGCTGAAACAACGCTCTTGCACAACCAGGGTTGGTTTCTTGGTGCAAAATACGCGATGCATGAGCATACAATGGTTTATTAACACTGACCTGCTCAAAAGCGGGTAACTTAACGTAAGTTTTTTCCCATGGCTTAGGGCGCGCAGGCTGAATGGTAATTGGTTTTGCAGCTTCGGCTTTTAAATCAATACCCGCTTGCTTAAATTCTGATTTAGCACAACCAACATCATCCGCACCATAAGGATTAGGAATAGGGTCTATTTTACCAATTTTATCAATGGCTGTTGAATCACTGCCACGCCAACCGGGTAAAGGCTCTTTACGAATAACCGCCGTGCCTCTCACATCTTGTATGGTATCCATGGTTTCACCCGCAGCGATACGATGCGCTACTTCAACTAACGGGCGTTCGGCATTACCATAAATTAAAATATCGCCTTTAGCGTCAAATAATACGCTACGACGTACTTTTTCTTGCCAATAGTCGTAATGAGCAATACGACGCAAGCTGGCTTCAATGCCACCTAACACGAGCGGCACATCTTTATAGGCTTCACGACAACGTTGTGAGTATATGATCACGGCGCGATCGGGGCGTTTACCACCTACATTTCCCGGGGTATAAGCATCATCGTGACGCATTCGTTTTTCAGCGGTGTAACGATTGATCATCGAATCCATGTTACCGGCTGTAATACCAAAAAATAAGTTAGGCTTACCCAATGCCATAAAGGCATCTTTCGAGTTCCAATCAGGCTGAGCAATAATGCCCACTCTAAACCCCTGTGCTTCAAGCACACGGCCAATTACGGCCATCCCAAAACTAGGATGGTCTACATAAGCATCACCGCTAATAATAATAATATCGCAGCTATCCCAGCCAAGCGCGTCCATTTCTTCGCGTGTTGTTGGTAAAAATGGGGCTGTGCCATAACACTCAGCCCAATACTTAGGGTATGAGAATAAGCCGCGATCAGCTTTTAATGTGCTCATAAAATTAGCCGTTCAATAACAAAAGGCGCGAATTATACCCTATCGACATCCACGTTGATATAGCACAAAATGAAAGCACTGATTAAAAATTGTTTACCTTTATCGCATTACTAAAACAGACAAATCATCTAAGCTGATTACTGCTAATGTCTGCTTTTAGATTTATTTAAAGTAGATAAACTAGATAAAAATGATCGACTCTAGGCTAAACTATTAAATAAGCTGTGATTATTAATAATTCATAGACGCTGTAATATTAAAACCAATGAGGCATACCTATTAAACTACTTAAACAATTAATGCAGTTTTCAGCCATCTTACTGTTGGCGTTTGTTGTTGTGGGATTACTTTTACCACAAAACTATCACGTGCAAAAAAGCATTAAAATAAATGCCCGCCCTCCTGTTATAAAGTCATTAGTGGAAGATTTTACTCAGTGGTACAAATGGTCGCCGTGGCAGCAAATAGATCCCAACATTGAATTTAGTATTGGTGAACCAAGTTCTGGGGCAGGCGCCTATCAGTCTTGGCAAGGTAAGTGGGGCAATGGCGAAATGACAATATCATCATTGAGCGCCAATGAAATTGTATTTAGTGTGTTATTTAATCAAGAACATATTATTACTAGCCGATTATTATTTAGCCCGCATACAAAAACCGTCACGTGGCATATTGAAGGGCAAGCAACGGTGCCACTCATTTCTGGCTATGTTGCTATATTTGCTGAAAATATATTAAGCAATATAGTCACTCTTGGGCTAAATAACCTAAAGACGGTAGCCCAGCTCAGTGATGCACAAGCAATAATGGAAAGTCATGACAGTCAAAACCGCACAAGCCAGAATTAAACTTGCCAATATTATTGAGTCACTGTTAGGTTACTCGGTCACAAAAGTGAGTAATACACCTGCAGCTGATGAAAAAACCTATAATACACAGGGTAAAGCAAAGTCTCTTTATCGTATTAATAGCGAGCATTCAGTGTTAGCTCGAGCACAAAAAAGACAAGATCTACTGCTAATAAAACAACAACAAAATATCGAGACTATTTTAGCCTTAGCAATGGAATTTTGTCCTGATGTAGCCTGCGCTAAACAACCTGACGCCGATTGGGTGGAGCACTTTATTGCCTTATGTGAAGATACCTCAAACCAATCTATGCAAACATTATGGGCAAAAATTTTTACTGGCGAAACCATTAGCCCAGGTACCTTTTCTATAAAAAGCTTACAAACTCTCAAACACATGACCCAGCGCGAAGCTGATTCATTAAGAAAGTGTGTGTCTATTTCAGGGTATAACGAAAAAGACAGTAGTCACCTAATATTTTTAGGCTATTACAAAAAACCCTCGTTATTTGATTTATTAGGTAAGGGTAATAAAGTGTCATTAAGCATAGGTAAAAGCGGTGTGAGCTTTCCTGATGTATTAACCTTAATGGATTTAAATTTGTTATACCGTAAAGAGATTGAATCCGCTGCATTAAAAGCAGGACAAGAGATAACTCTCTCCTTTTTGACTCAAAAACTAACTTTAAAAGCAAAAAGTAACGACTTAGTACTGAGCTATTATAAGTTTACCCAAACCGGTGATGAACTGTTTAGACTGATGAATTACCCAATTAATAAAGTGTACAAACAGTTAATTGGTGCAGCATTTGAGGGGGAGTTTGAATTAGTATGGCACGCTTCAAAATAACTAAAAAAGCCACACAAGGTGGCTTTTAGAAAAATCGGTGCTTAAAAATGAACTTGTATGCCCGCAAATGGGCCTGAAGCATCAATATTAGTATTAATGTCATCTACATCATCAAGTTCTAAAACCATAGAGCGGTAGCCCGCTTTAACCGCAACATCAACGGCTAGGTTATCAATCAACTCCCAAGCAATACCCATTTGGTAATCTTGTACTTTGCTATCGTCAATGGCTAAAAAGCTACCCTCAGCAAAAACACTTAAACCACTAAACGGTAAACCCGCTTCAAAACGGCCGTATGCTAAAGGCACCACACCTGAGAACTCTTCAATTTCAGTGAAGTTAGCGCCACCTTGTTGTGATGTACCTGTTACCACAAGCTCACCATCAAACTGCTTAGCATTAATACCTAAATCAATCGAGATTAAATCGTTATCAAAAATCTCGTAGTAAAGAATATAATCAATGTGCGATAAGTCAGTAACTGAATTAACATCAGTGCCAACAATATAATCAGAGCCATTAAAGCTAAATGTATCTTCCAGTCGCGTTGCACCGGTTAGTTCAAGCTCAGTGTATTTTAGCTTTAAGTTTGGCACTAATGGAACCGGATGTTCAAGTGCGGCGTAATAGCTAACAAAAGTCTCATCTTCAAAATTGAAGTTTTGTAGGGCGTTATTATTATCAGAAAAGCTACCGTCATTATCGGCTTTCCAACCATCAACCCCTACATACAAACCCAATACAGTGTCGGCTTGTGCTACAGGTGCTAAACATGCCATTGATAAGGCTGCTGCTATACAATACTTTTTCATTTTTTATCCTTGCGCTAATAATTCGCTAAGTTCAATCAGTGCCGCATTGGCTCTAGAGATATAATTTGCCATAACGAGTGAATGGTTGGCGACATAACCGAACCCGTTGCCGTTTAAAATCATTGGGCTCCAAACGGTTTCTTGGGTCGCTTCAAGCTCGCGTATAATTTGTTGTAAACTAACACGAGCGTTCTTTTTATCAAGTACTTCGGCAAAATCATATTCAACCGCTTGTAAAAAATGCAGTAAAGCCCAAGTAGCACCGCGTGACTCATAAAATACATCATCAATTTCCCACCACGATGTTTTTACTTGTTGTTGCAATGGCGTATAAGTGGCTTGAGTATTTGAAGAGTTGCCGGCTAAATCGGTATTTACCTTATCTTGACCTACACTCGCACTCAAACGTTGGCTTAGGCTACCTAAGCGTTTTTCTGCTTCTTTTAACCAACTGCGTAAATTATCTGCACGTGAGTAAAATTGGCTATCGCGCTCATGCTGATTCGCAATTTGAGAGCGGTATACTAATAAGTAATCAATGCCCTTTTGATATTCGCCCTCAGCACTCGGCCATGCCCATGCTTCAGAGCTGATATTAAATTGTGGTTGTGCTTTTTTAAGCGCTTCGTGCTCAGTTGATTGTGACTGTGAACGACTAAAATCTTTTCGCATTGATAACGCTAAATCACGCACCATTTCCAACGCGCCATACTCCCAAGCTGGCATGTTGTCCATTATTACGCTCGGTGGCAGCACATCATTTGATAAATAACCACCTGACTTAGTTAAAAGAGTATCAGAGACAGTGATAAGCGTTGAAGTGGTTACATAGCCTGTTACTGGTTTCTCGTTACGCAACTGTGCTTGTTGTTTTGCATTTTGTACCACATCAAAACGTGCAGGCTCTATGCTCCAGTAAACTGCAATAGCGTAAAATACGACAAACAATAATACCAATGCCGTTATTATTTTTCCTTTATGCTGTGACATTTATCCCCCTAATGATGACTATGATCTTTCGATGCTTTTACCGGCTCAGATTGCGATGCTAACGAAACTACTTTTGCATTAGTGAACACTCGATTCCCATCTTCAAAATATAGCGTGAGTTTGCGTTCTTGACCTACTTTTAACGGCTCTTGTGGTTCAAACACCATTAAATGATAACTTCCCGGCTTAAAATCGAGTTGCTGATGGGCTTTAATAAGCAATGATTCTACTTTTTGCATTTTCATCATACCATCAGCGTGGACGTGCTCATGAATCTCAACACGACCTAAACCATCTATGGTCGCTCTTATGAGTGTTGCCGGTACATTACTGTGATTTTCAATACTAAAATAACCCACGCTGGCTTTAGTGGCAGGTAAGAACTCTCTTACTTGCGCATGCGTTACTTGTAATTGCGCAACAACACTATCGTGTTCATGTCCTTCGTGCGCCAATAACGAAGACGAAAAAACACCCATCAATAATGCACTTGCACTTAAAATACATTGTTTAATCATCAGTAAAATCCTTGTTAAAACATAAAAATATAGTCCAAATTTATCATAATTCCCTAATATTAGGCAGCTAATTTAAGTTTAAGAAGCCACTTTTTTGTTATCTGCGATTAACCAGCATAACCCTGCCACAAACAATAATGGCCAAGCAATCATCAATGATCCGAATAAAAAGGCTAATATAGTTCCAGCCAGTGCCACCATCGCCGCGCCAACAAGCCCCATGGTTACCAAAGCAGCAATCGCAATAACAACAATAATGGCGACTAACGCCCCAATGAGCTCAATACCTGTCCAACTAATATCTGAAATCCACAGCGGAAATTGCCATACATCAAAATGAATTATCGAACCGCTATTAATTAAAAATAATGTAACAATAAGTAGGCATACGGCGAAAGTTTTCATGTTGCTCCCCTTACACTGCTTTTTCTTCAAGACAACAGTGCGCAATTAAATAACCTAGCGCCACTGCAAACGGAAAACTTAAAAATAATAAAACGGTGACTAAACGAGTAGACCATACCGGAAAGTCTAGTCGGTAGGCTAACCCACTACAGACACCTGATATTTTTTTGTTAAGCGTATTTTTATACCAACGACGATGCGTATTAAAATTATTCATAACAATCTCCTTAGGCTGTTTGTTTGTTTGTTTGTTTGTTAGCAGTATTTAAACTCGCTTTTAAACTTGCCAGTTCTGCATCAATTTTTTCGTTTTTAACCAGTGACTCAATTTGCGTCGCAGTATTGCTCGCTGTATCTGTCAGCTCATATGCTTCGACCTGCGATTCAACACTCTCAACACGACGCTCAATTTGCTCAAATCGTGATAAAGCAGTGGCCACTTTATCGCTCTGCAGCTGAGTATTTATCTTAGATCTTGCCTCAACCACATTTTCACGCTTTACAAGTTGTGCTTGCTTTGCTTTAGCCTGTGTCATTTTTTGCTGCAGGCGTTCACAGTCCTCTGTGATTTTTACAATTGATTGCTGCAATGTCTCAAGTTGTGTTTGTAAGCACTCTATGCTTATTTCGACATTGTGTTTTTCAGCTAGTGCTGATTTAGCTAAATCGTCACGATTTTTTGCAATGGCATGTTCGGCCTTTAATTGCCAATTTGTGAGCGCTTGTTGTTTATTGCTTATTTGACGCTTGATATTCTTTTCTTCACATAATAGTGCTGCCGCGGTGCTACGACACTCATTAAGTGCCTCCTGCATTTCGGTTAGCATCAAATTAAGTAGTTTTTCTGAATCTTCGGCTTTATCAAGCATAGCTACGATATTTGCTTGAATGACGTCGTTTACGCGATTAAATATACCCATGTTATTCTCCTGATGATTTTTTATTTATACATCAACAGGATTCCAAGAGTTATGCCAATAACTTGACATTCTTTTATTTTCATTAAATATCAATAATTTAAATTATTTTTGGCGGGTAAGTTAATGACTAGTCACTGAATGAAATTAAGTCGAATTGGCTAATAAATTACATTTTTGACTAAAATTTGGGATCAAAAAAAGCCACCTGAGGTGACTTTTTCTATAAAGAGTATCTGTTATGCCAATTGCATTAAATTGGCATTACTCGGGTACGTAACTTAACGCTTTATCCATAACACTTAAATCAGCTTGCTTACCATGACCATTTTCAGATAAGTGGCGTCTAAAGCCACGCGCACCGGGTTGCCCCTGAAAAATACCCAGCATGTGGCGTGCAACATGCCAAAAATTAGCCCCTAAACGCATCTCTTCTTCAATGTAATCATACATAGAGCGTACAACATCATGTCGAGACTGAGTATTAGCCGCATCACCATAAATTTTTTCATCTACTTCATTAAGCATAAATGGATTACTGTAAGCCTCTCGGCCCACCATAACCCCATCTATGTACTGTAAATGCTCAAGACTTTGCTCAATGGTTTTAACACCACCGTTAATACTTAAATCAAGTTGAGGGTAATCTTTTTTGAGCTGATAAACTCGGGGGTAGTTAAGCTCAGGAACTTCGCGATTTTCTTTCGGGCTCAATCCTTTTAGCCATGCTTTGCGCGCATGAATAATAAAGTCATCACAGCCAACTTTATGTGAAGCCTCTATCAAAGCACATAAAAATTCATAAGAATCTTGCTCATCAATACCAATACGAGTTTTAACCGTAACCGGAATATTCACTTCACTTTTCATTGCAGCAACACACTCTGCAACTAAATTAGGCTCGGCCATTAAACAGGCACCAAAACGTCCATTTTGCACACGATCTGACGGACAACCTACATTAAGGTTTATTTCATCATAACCGCGCTCACCAGCAAGCTTGGCACACTGTGCTAGCGCTTGCGGGTCTGATCCACCTAATTGCAATGCCACAGGGCCTTCGTGCTGATTAAAATGCAAGTAGTCACCACGACCGAATAAAATAGCGCCAGTAGTGATCATTTCAGTATAGAGCACGGTGTGTTTTGTCATTTTACGATGAAACGTACGACAGTGGCGATCAGTCCAATCAAGCATGGGTGCCACGCTAAAGCGTCGATTTAAAGTACGTTTATCCAAAATGTGATCCTCAAAAATTTATAATTTAAGCACAGCTTAAACGGCGCTGCATTTTACACAAAAGCCCTATGCGCAGCAATATTAAG
The DNA here is from genome assembly GCF_004328665.1 of Pseudoalteromonas sp. DL-6. Taxonomy (NCBI): domain Bacteria; kingdom Pseudomonadati; phylum Pseudomonadota; class Gammaproteobacteria; order Alteromonadales; family Pseudoalteromonadaceae; genus Pseudoalteromonas; species Pseudoalteromonas sp. DL-6. Next base: position 454,228 of record NZ_CP019770.1, on the reverse strand, counting down.
CAAACACTTGCAAGCCAAAGTATTGTGCAATACCGTTTAAAATATTAGTCACTGCGACTGAGCTTAAAATTAACCCCATAATTCGACTAATAATACTCGCCCCACTATCACCTATTATTTTATGTACATGCGTAGCAAGTAATAACAAAATCAGTACCACCACTAAAACAGCTAACATCATTGATGAGGTAATCATTTGCTCAACCCAGGTATACTCCTCATTGCGTGTCATTAATACCGCACCTAACATGGCACCGGGACTGGCTATTGATGGGATAGCGAGCGGAAAAATAGCGGTTTCAGTGCTGTCTCTAACACTTTTAATTTCAGCTTCAGGCTTGCTTTCACCAAAAGTCATGGAGAGTGCAAAAATTAATAAAATTAAACCACCCGCTATTTGAAATGCCGAGAGCGGGATCTCAATCACATTCAGTAATTGCTCGCCAGCAACCACAAAAAATAACAGCACTAAAGCAGATACACCCACGGCCTTAAAAATCACTTTACGCTTAAACTTGTCGTCATCTCCCCGAGTTACAGCGATAAAAACCGGGATGGTGCCTATTGGATCAATAACCGCAAAAAAGAAAATAAATATAGCTAATAGCTCATGCATTAATGAATACCTTTGGACAAAATCAATTAATAAAACGCTGCAACTACAATACAGTATGTTAGTATATCACGGCAGCGTAAGGATGAGAGAAGATGAATATAGAATCACTCGTAAGTAAAGCAAAACAAGTATGCGACAACCGTGGTGCGCGATTCACACCAATTCGCGAAAAGGTATTTCGTTTATTAGCCAGTGCCCAAGGTGGTGTCGGTGCATACGATTTACTTGAACAATTAAAAGTCACTGAAACAGGTGCTAAACCTGCAACAATTTATCGTGCTTTAGACTTTTTAGCCGAACTCGGTTTTATTCATAAAATTGAAAGCACCAATGCATTTATGCTGTGTCATCATTTTGATCATATTCATCCTGTTCAGCTATTAATTTGTGATAGCTGCGGTTTTGTTAAAGAGCTGCATTCAACAGTAATTTCACATGAGCTCAATAACTTAGCAGCTGAAAGTGGCTTTGTCGTTTCAGGGCAAACAATAGAAGCGCATGGTAAATGTGACTCTTGTCGAGCATAGCTGAGCGACTATAGCTATACTTTACGTATACCCTTTATCAGTACCAATTTAAGGATATCTAACATGAATGTAGAGTTCATTAATCCCTTTTTATCTTCTTTGATGAATGTATTGAGCACTATGGCTCAAACTCAATTAAAACCAGGCAAGCCGCGTATTAAAACCGATGAGATAGCCTGTGGTGATGTATCGGGATTAATTGGTATGGTCGGTCCGCAAACTCGTGGTTCATTTTCAATTACCTTCGACGAGAGTTTAGCACTGACTATTATGGAACGTATGTTAGGTGAGCGACCAGACAGTATAAATGAAGAAGTAACTGACATGGTTGGCGAAATAACCAATATGGTTACCGGTGGAGCTAAGAATTTATTAGGGGAAAAAGGCTATGACTTTGCCATGGCAACTCCCATCGTTGTCTCTGGTACAAACCACACCATTACGCATAAAAGTGACGGCAAAAAAATTCTTATGCCATTTACCAGTGACGCAGGTAATGCAAATATTGAAGTGAGTTTCGATAAGCTATGAGCTGGTCGCAAACTACGATTACATTAAAGCCTCGCTCGCGAGGCTTTCATTTAATTGATAACGACATACTTACTCACCTCCCACAACTGAGCCAGCTTAAAGTTGGTTTATTACACTTATTTATTCAACACACCTCAGCCAGCTTAACTATTAACGAAAACGCCGATCCAACGGTACGCATGGATATGGAAAGCCACTTTAATCAGTTTGTTCCAGAGCGCCAGCCTTATTATCGCCATGACTATGAGGGCGATGATGATATGCCTGCCCATATAAAAACCAGTACCTTAGGTTGTGAGTTAACTATACCGATTAGTGATGGTCAGTTAGCGCTAGGAACTTGGCAAGGAATATACTTAGGTGAGCACCGTGATCATGGCGGTTCAAGACGTATTATTGCAACTTTGCAAGGCGAAAAGTTTTAGGTTTTAGGTTTTAGGTTTTAGGTTTTAGGTTTTAGGTTTTACAACATAGATCATTCGCACACATTGAACACTTTAAAAAAGTTACATAAATTAAATTTATAGTGATTCGCGTATGGGTCATTGTTTGCTATTTGAGAATGAATATCTGGAAAGTAAATAAGATTGGAGCGGTACACGAGGCTCGAACTCGTGACCTCGACCTTGGCAAGGTCGCGCTCTACCAACTGAGCTAGTACCGCATTATATGTAGATTCTAGGTTCTATCAATTTTAAACTTTCATCTTGAACCACAATTTCTTTTGGTTAGAAATTGGAGCGGCACACGAGGCTCGAACTCGTGACCTCGACCTTGGCAAGGTCGCGCTCTACCAACTGAGCTAGTGCCGCATTCAAAATAGTCAGTCATTTGTCCGTTGGTGCGCGACGGGTCGCGTTCAACATTCTGGCAACTGAGCTAGTGCCGCATTTAAGGTTCTAGGTTTTGTCAAAATTAAACCTTTTCGCCTTTGACTTTGAATCTTTATTTCTACCCCAATTTCTTTGGTTAGAAATTGGAGCGGCACACGAGGCTCGAACTCGTGACCTCGACCTTGGCAAGGTCGCGCTCTACCAACTGAGCTAGTGCCGCATTCAAAAAGTCAAAGCCCAAACACACTAACCCCGCGGGGGTTATCGTCTTGAGCGGGGCAGGATTCTACAATAATTAGGGGGCTTTGCAAGTATTTTTTATAAATTAAAAAACTTTTCTCGGTAAACCTTTAATTCCATAATCGAATCTTTAATGTCATCTAACGCTAAATGTGACCCTTTTTTATTCACTTGAGCCAACACATCTGGTTTCCAACGACGAGCAAGTTCTTTAATGGTACTGACATCTAAATTACGGTAATGGAAGAAGTCTTCAAGCTCGCGCATATACTTATTCATAAAGCGGCGGTCTTGGCCTATCGAGTTACCACACATAGGTGAAGCACCCGCTGGCACCCATTGCTTTAAAAACGCGAGAGTTTGTTCCACGGCATAAGCTTCATCAAACGTGCTTGCCTTACAGCGTGCCATTAATCCAGATTTGCCATGCTGAGTTGTACACCACTCATCCATGCCATCCAGTAGTTCATCACTTTGATGAATGGCAATCGTTGGGCCTTCGGCTAATATATTCAGATCAGCGTCAGTGACAACAGTTGCAATTTCAAGTATTTTGTCAGTCTCTGGTTCAAGTCCGGTCATTTCCAGATCGAGCCAAATTAAATTTGATTTATTAATAGTCATAATTACCTTAAACGGTGCTTTTCTTTAGATCCAACGCATTTCGATATATCATATTAGCATCAACCGTCGAGCTAAAGCTTTTTTTAGCAAACTCGGCATTTAACTCAGGTTATAGGCCTCAAGTGGCAAAACAGAAAAAATTAAGTAAAGGCCAATCCCGTAGGATCAAGGCTAACCATCAAAAGCGTTTAAGCAATGCCGACGCAAAACCAGCGAAAGCGGGTGCGCAAGAGTGGCAAACAGATAATTTAGGTCAAGTGGAAAATGCGATTGTCATTAGCCGCTTTGGGCAACATGCCGATGTAGAAACGCAAAATGGCGATGTTCTTCGCTGTAATATTCGCCGTACCGTATCGAATTTAGTATGTGGCGATGAGGTATTATTTCGTCGAGCAAAAGTAAGTGAAGGCGATTTAGCGGGTGTTATTGAAGCAACTCAAGAACGTCGTTCACAGTTAACGCGCCCTGATTTTTACGACGGTGTAAAAGTTATTGCCGCTAATATAGATCAAATTTTAATGGTTTCAGCGGTACTGCCAGAGTTTACGCCAAGCATTATCGACCGCTATTTAATTGCCTGCGAAGACATGGGCATTGAGCCAATTTTAGTGCTTAATAAAATTGATTTAATTGATGAAGCTGGTTTAAACGACATACAACAAATACTCGATATTTACCGTAAACTTAATTATCAGGTGCTGCTAGTTAGTAATATAACCGGCGAAGGCATTAATGAATTAAAAGAAGTACTTGTAGGCAAAAACAATATTTTTGTTGGCCAAAGTGGTGTGGGTAAATCTACCTTAGTTAACACTGTGCTGCCGGATGCTGAAATTTTGACTAAAGAAGTGTCTGAAAACAGCGGTCTAGGCCAGCACACCACCACAGTATCGCGTCTGCATCATTTGCCAAGTGGCGGTAACTTAATAGATTCACCGGGTATTCGTGAGTTTGGTTTATGGCATTTAGATGTTGAACGAGTCACGTGGTGCTTTAAAGAATTTAGAGAGTTTATAGGTGGATGCCGTTTTAGGGACTGTAAACACTTAAACGATCCTGGCTGTATAATTCAGCAAGCAGTCGCTGATGGCGATATCTCAAAGTTACGTTTTGAAAGCTATCATCGTATTTTAGAAACCATGGCCGATGGCCGTGCCGGCGCGCGTGCGCCTCGCGTATAATTAGGGAAAAACCTGTGAGTTTAGATAAATTTAAAATCGCCATGCAATATGCTATGCCAAAGCACTTTATTTCTCGTGTAGTAGGTAAGCTTGCAGCTGCAAAAGCGGGCGCATTAACAACAACACTAATTAAATTATTTATTAAACAATACAAAATAAATATGAGTGAGGCTAAATACTCTGATCCAGCTCATTATAAAACCTTTAATGAATTTTTTACCCGTCCGTTAAAAGACGGTGCTCGTCCTATGGTTGAAGATGACGATATTATTATTCACCCAGTAGACGGCGCAATCAGCCAGCTTGGCGATATTGTTGACGGCCAACTAATCCAAGCTAAAGGCCATGATTACAGCTTACAAGCGTTGTTAGGTGGCTCACAAGACGACACAACACCGTTTTTAGGCGGTAAATTTGCAACTATTTACTTGGCGCCAAAAGATTACCACCGTATTCACATGCCAATTGATGGCACGTTAAGCAAAATGATTTACGTACCGGGCGATTTATTTTCGGTAAATCCACTTACCGCGCAAAACGTACCGAATTTATTTGCCCGTAACGAACGTGTAGTAGCAATTTTTGAAACTGAAATTGGCCCGCTTGCTATGGTCCTTGTAGGCGCAACCATTGTTGCTAGCATAGAAACTATTTGGGCTGGCACAGTCACTCCACCAGCTGGCAGTGATGTGTTTAGCTGGAACTACCCAACTAAAGGCGAAAACGCGATCACCCTTAAGAAAGGGGAAGAAATGGGTCGCTTTAAATTAGGCTCAACAGTTGTGCTTGCATGGGGTGCAGATAAAGCCGATATTTTTGATGATCAACGCCCTGAAACGGTAACTCGTTTAGGCACTGCGTTTGCAAAAATTGATGATTAATAAATAGTACCAGTTGTCAGATCGAAATTAAAAAGCACCGCGTTTATTGTATTGAACGCGGTGTTTTTTTGTAGACGAAGAGCTTGCTCAGGTTAAAAGCGAAGCTGTTCTTTACTCACACTTTCGCACTCTCTACACGCTAAATTTTTAGCCATCTTAAAATGCTGTTGCTTTAAGCTTAATGCGTCAAAGGTTATAAACACACTCCCACCACAATGACCTAACAACATATTAAGAGTTAGCTGTGCCTGCATAGAGCCAATTACACCAAGTAAGGGACTAATAACGCCCGCATTGTCGCAATTAACAACAGGGTTAGCATCATTTTGTGGAAATACGCAGCCATAGCAAGGGCTATCTGTTTGCCTAAAGTCAAAGCCCATTAATTGCCCTTGGGTTGCTAGCGCTGCTGCAGAAATTAGTGGTGTTTTGTTGTTTACGCAAAAACGATTGACGGTGTAACGAGTCGCAAAGTTATCAGAGCAATCAAGTACGATATCGGCGTTACTGAATAGTGCATCACTGTTAGCATCGCTCAACTTTTGCGAGTGAGTCACTATGTTTATTTGATTATTCAGGCTCGCAAGCACCTTCCCTGCTGCATTTACTTTTTGCTGCCCTAAGTGATTCACTTTATACAGTATTTGCCGCTGTAAATTAGAGAGTTCAACGGTATCGTCATCAATTAATATTAGTGTGCCGATACCAGCAGCTGCTAAATAAAGTAGCGCAGGACTTCCTAGTCCACCTGCACCTACCACAGCAACGGTTGCCGCTTTAAGTGTTAACTGCCCCTCAAGCCCCACATCTTTTAATAATAAGTGGCGGCTATAACGTAGAGTTTCTTTGTCGCTGAGCTGCTGCGTTTGCATGTTAGCAGGCATTCTCATTTATCACCGATTTTAAGGTATTGATTGCCTCTACATAATCATCAGCCTCGGTAATAGCACGTACCACGGCTACACTGCCCACGCCAGTTTTAGCAACCTCTTGCGTCCTATTTAAATCAATTCCACCAATAGCCACAGTAGGATAACTTTGCATTAATGGCACAAATCGAGTTAGCTTTTCAAGCCCTTGAATTTGCCCTGCCATGTCTTTGGTGGTGGTAGGGTAAATCGCGCCAAAGGCCATGTAGCTTGGGCGGTAATTATGCGCCCGAAGCATTTCATAAAAGCCATGGGTAGAAAGCCCAAGTCGCAGGCCTGCTTCTTTTATAGCCGCTAAATTTGCGCTCTCTAAGTCTTCTTGTCCTAAATGCACACCATATGCGCCATGTTTGATTGCCAGCTGCCAGTAATCGTTAATAAACACATGCGCACTGTATTGCTGACCCAAAGCGACCGCGCTTGCGACTAATTGTTCCAGCTCATCTTCGCTTTTATCTTTAACTCTTAATTGCGCTGTTTTAATGCCATTTTGTAAGCATTTTTCTAGCCACTCTACGCTATCGACTACCGCATAAGCGCCAAGCGCTTTGCTTTCACACGCAGCAAAGTCAGCTGCCATATTAAAATCAAGCGGTACATCAAAATCTAGCTCATCACCCAACCAACTACCCGCTTCAATCACTTGAGGGTAATGCGCTAGGTCAGTCGGAAACGACGTTTGTGCAACCGGCCCTATCCCCTCGCCATAGCGAACTGATTGCTTTAAACCTTGGTTTATATAGGCTTTAGCTAAAATAAACGCATCTTTTAACGGATAGTCCTTTGCAAGGCATGCAGCAATAACAGACGCCATACTACAGCCAGTGCCATGATTGTGCGGAACCTGAATTTTTTCATTACCCAACCAGTACTCTTCATTACCTTGTGAGCAGTAATCAATACAGTAACCACTTGGGTAATCCCAATGCCCACCTTTTATAACCACCGCTTTGGCACCCCATGCCATTAGTTTGCTTGCTGCTTCTTTAATTGCTGCGGGGCCAATTAAATACACACCTGTTAATAACTGTGTTTCATGGGTATTAGGGGTAATTACATCCACCAGCGGTAATAGGCATTCTTTAATCGCGCTTACAGTGTCTTCTTCTGTTAGTAAGTCACCGCTTGAGGCAATAGCCACAGGATCGTACACAATCACCGGCGGGGTTGGCCACTTCGCTTTGTAATGGCTAATATGCTCACTGATCAATTGAATTTGCTGCACGTTAGCTAACATACCAATTTTAATTACTTTGGCTTTCATGTCTTTTTCGAGTGCCAATAACTGCGACTCAATCACATCAGTAGAGACGGCATTAATCGCCTCAACACCTAAACTGTTTTGTGCTGTTAGTGCGGTAATCGCAGTACAACCGTGCACACCAAAGCTTTGCATTGCTTTAATATCAGCTTGAATACCTGCGCCACCGCCGGAGTCTGAGCCCGCAATCGTCCATACTACATTGTTCATAATGACCTACTTCCTAATTTTTTACGTTTGATGCCAAAATGGCATACCCATTGTGGGGGTTGATGGGGCCGCAACGTCTTTTTCTGGCATTGCTTTGGCGTTATAAGCAAAGCGCCCTGCTTCAACAGCTGCTTTAAATGCACGTCCCATGGTAATAGGGCAACCCGCGCCCGCTATGGCTGAATTTAATAATACCGCATCATACCCTAATTCTAAGGCTTGGCAGGCATGCGATGGTAAACCTAACCCAGCATCTACAATTAATGTGCTGTTAGGTAAACGCTCCCGTATCGCCTTTAAGTTATAACTATTTAATAATCCCTTACCGGTACCAATTGGCGCGCCCCATGGCATTAGCACCTCGCAGCCTAATTCATCTAAACGTTGGCAAAGCACTAAGTCATCGGTGCAGTAAGGCAGTACTTTAAACCCATCTTTAATTAAAATCTCAGTGGCTTCAAGCAGAGCAAAAGGATCTGGCTGTAAGTTATAGTCATCGCCAATTAATTCCAGCTTTATCCAATCGGTAGCAAATACTTCTCGACACATTTTAGCTAAATTAATGGCCTCTTTAACACTGTGGCATCCTGCTGTGTTAGGTAAAACTTTGAGCCCTGTATTCTTTATAAGTTGCCAAAAATCATCTCCTGCAGCTGCGCTTTGCTGGCGACGTAAAGACACAGTAACAATATCCGCTCCTGAAGCATTAATTGCTTTAGTCATCGTCGCGGGAGATGGGTAAAGCGCAGAGCCAATCAGTAATCTACTTGAAAATTGCTCGCCATAAATAGTGATATTATCGGGAGGTAACATAATGGTTACCCTCCTTGAATCGGAGATAACACATCAATGCAATCACCATCATTAAGTGTGTAGTTAGCATGTTGCTCTTGAGGTACAAACTGGCCATTAATGGCTACTGCAAACGGTGCTTTAGCACCATACTCAATTAAACACTGTTTTAGTTCGCTACTTGTTAGGGTGAGCGCTTTACCATTAATTATTATATCCATCATTCCTCACTCTATTCTGGCAACAGCATCAGCAACTAAACTCGGCGCGAGCATGTAGCCATGGCGGTATAATCCATTAATACTAATTACCTGCCCCAGTTGTGTAACTTGTGGGCAGTTATCGCTAAACGCAGGGCGAAGCCCGGTTTGAATATTTAACAGTCGAGCCTCGGCAAAACCGCTGTGCACTGTATAAGCGGCTGAAAGTAACTCCAACGTTGAACGCACCGTTGCCGCCCCGTTATCTTGAGACTCAATTTCGGTGGCACCAATCACATATTCATGATTCGGCTTAGGTGCTATATAAATAGGATAACGCGGATGCATTAACCTCACTGGTCGAGATAAATTAACCTCGGGTGCATAGAGTCTTGCAACTTCCCCGCGCACGCCTCGAAGTGGCTGATCTTGTTTGGCTCCAAGCCCTCTGCAATCAATAATGTAATCAAACTCTCGATTATTCACTTTGTTATCAAAGATGCTGGCGCGCTGATTAAATACAAACTTTACTTTGCGCTTATTTAGCAACCTAAAACTGGCTTTGTAAAAGGCTTGGTTATCTATCTGCGCTTCACCGGGCAAAAATAGGCCTTGGCTAAATCGACCAGCCAGTTCAGGTTCTAGTTGCTCAATTTGCTGTGCATTAATTGCTTGAGCACTAAAATTTAGTAACGGCTTGATTCGCTGTGCAAAGCTTTGTAAGTCGCCTTTATCCTGCGGATGAGCAACCACTAGGGTACCTTGCTGTTGAAAAAATACCTCGCTATTTAGTTGTTCTAAAATAGCAGGCCATCGAGTAATAGAATCTACTCCCATTAAAGCCAATTCACGTTCGCACATAACAGACTCAGCTAGGGGGGCTAGCATCGCTGCTGCCACTTTACCGGCACTGTTCTGAGTATGTTCATCATCGGCTTCAAATACGGTAACACGATGTTGCTTACTTAACTCAAGCGCGGCCAACCGCCCTGCTAAACCAAAGCCCACCACAGCAATGTCATAAAACATAAACACTCCTAAATCTAGCTACGAGCTACGAGTCTCTGGCTTCGAGCAACAAGATGCTAAGATAAACATTTCGCTACTCGATGCTCGCAACCCGCAACTATTTTATATTGCTTTGTGGTAAATCTCTGAGCCTGTTTGCTTAAACTCTTCAGATTTGGCTTTCATCTCGGCCTCAACATCAACCATTTTGATTTCAATGGCATCACCCACGTTATTAGGATCAATACCGCGCGCTTCTAGATCTTTGGCGTAGTCGCGTACTTCTTGGGTTATTTTCATGGAACAAAACTTAGGGCCACACATAGAACAAAAATGCGCCACTTTGCCTGATTCTTGCGGCAGTGTTTCATCATGGTATTCACGGGCGCGAACAGGGTCTAAACCAATATTAAATTGGTCATGCCATCTAAATTCAAAGCGCGCTTTTGATAGCGCGTTATCTCGCTCTTGTGCACCTGGGTGACCTTTCGCTAAATCGGCGGCATGAGCGGCAATTTTGTAGGTAATAAGACCTTCTTTAACGTCTTCTTTATTTGGCAAACCTAAATGCTCTTTAGGTGTTACGTAACACAACATCGCACAGCCATACCAAGCAATCTGCGCTGCACCAATACCCGAGGTAATATGATCATACCCAGGGGCAATATCTGTTGTCAGTGGGCCTAAGGTATAAAATGGCGCTTCATCGCAATGTTTAAGCTGCTCATCCATATTGGCTTTGATCATATGCATAGGCACATGTCCAGGGCCTTCTATGAACACTTGTACATCGTGCTTCCAAGCTATTTTTGTCAGTTCCCCTAAGGTACGAAGCTCACTAAATTGCGCTTCATCGTTCGCATCAGCAATAGAGCCCGGACGTAAACCGTCCCCTAGTGAAAAACACACATCGTATTGTTTTAAAATTTCACAAATATCTTCAAAGTGAGTGTATAAGAAGTTTTCTTTGTGGTGCGCTAAACACCATTTAGCCATAATTGAGCCACCACGTGACACAATACCGGTTACGCGCTTTGCTGTCATTGGTACATAACGTAGCAGCACACCAGCATGAATGGTAAAGTAATCAACGCCTTGTTCTGCTTGTTCAATCAGAGTGTCGCGAAATATTTCCCAGGTTAGGTCTTCTGCTACGCCATTGACTTTTTCAAGTGCTTGGTAAATTGGAACAGTACCGATAGGTACTGGCGAATTACGTACCAGCCATTCACGGGTTTCGTGAATGTAACGCCCTGTTGATAAATCCATTACGGTGTCAGCACCCCAGCGGGTTGACCACACCATTTTTTCTACTTCTTCTTCGATAGATGAACCCACTGATGAATTACCAATATTGGCGTTAACTTTAACTAAAAAGTTACGACCAACAATCATAGGCTCGGTTTCTGGGTGATTAATATTGTTAGGTAAAATAGCGCGACCGCGAGCAATTTCATCACGCACAAATTCAGGAGTAATAAACTCAGGGATGCTCGCGCCAAACGACTCCCCTTTATGCTGCGCAGCTAGTAACTCTTCACGTATTTGCGCACGCCCCATGTTTTCACGTATCGCTACATATTCCATTTCTGGGGTGACTATCCCTTGGCGGGCATAATGCATTTGGGTGACATTTTTACCTGCTTTTGCACGGCGTATTTTTGGAAGGTGTTCAAAGCGAATATGATCTAGCCCATCATCAGCCATACGCTGCTGTGCAAACTGTGAGGTTACCGACTCGAGTACTTCGGTATCATTACGGCTCTCAATCCATTGTTCACGGTATTTATTAAGTCCCTTGCGCACATCCAATTTAAATTCAGGATCGGTATACGGGCCTGATGTATCGTAAACACGCAGTGGTGCATTTGACTCATACACTGGGTTTTGTTCATCACCACCAATAAAAGTATCGCTCAATGTGATTTCACGCATACCCACACGTACGCCTTGCTGGCTACCTGCAACGTATACTTTATGGGAGCTTGGAAACGGCTGACCGGTTAAGTTATAAATATAATCTGATGCGGCCGCACGAGTTTCGCGACGGGTGGCTTTATTTGTTGTATTTGACATGACTTACCTCATTGCTAAAGGGTTGTCTTGTCAGATATTCCGCTGAGGAATAGAGAAAGATCGTAAAGTAGCTTTATGCGACTTTGCGGCCTAAGACGGAGGTTGCTTTTTTGTGCGCATAAAAAAAGACGCACAAGCGTCCTAGTTAGGCAGCTTGTTCCCTACGCAGGTATTAACCTGATCAGGTTCACGGATCCCGCTTTCGCGATCTCAGCCTAAATAAAACTTAGGCACTCCGACAAGTATTTGAATTGTTCGTTGATTTGATAATGTTTTGATCAAATCTGCGACGAGTGTACGCCAGTTGAAAATTCCCTGCAAGGGGCTGTTTTTCAAAACTCAAAAATTATTTTGGGATAAACACAAATTTTTGTTCAGCTTGCATTACCAATGTTTGGTCTTGCATGTTAAGCACTGCACCTTGCTGCAGAGCCTGTAAAAACTGTTGTTCAAACTCATCCAGTTCAGGGCCACATGATTTACGTGTCATACCTAATTTGCTTACGCTCAGGCTACTGTCTTCAAGTGAGCCTTCACCAAAGAACTTATTACATCCGGTAAAGCCGTTTATTTGTAGCGCATCGATAAAGCTCATTGATGCTTTAAAGGACGCGGGAATGGCCAAATCATCAACCTTTGATAATTGCCATTGTGTATATTTTAGCTGCTCAGTGGTAACTGTCCCTGTTGATGCGCAACCAACACATAAACCGATTATAAGCATCGGTATTGCTGCTAATTTCATGTTATTACAAACTTAGTGTCTAATTAATGTAATAGTATCAATATTTGTCAGGTTTATCCGTTAAAAATGCATATTTTAAATGTAAATTTTTGTTTAAAATTCATGCTATTTAAAACTATGCAACGGCTTGGAATAAGTCATCTATCTGTGGTGGTAAAAATGGACGACCTCTTTCATTAACTGATGTACCAATAACTAAGGCATTGAGCATCACTTTTTCATCTTGTTTGCGCACTACCGTTTGTTTAAATGCAAACTTAAGACGACTAATACGCACAGGCTCTACCGCCACATAAAACTCATCTCCAGGCAATAGGGAATGTTTGTAATCCATTTCACTGCGCATCACCACTAAGTTAATTTTATCTTTTGCAAGCTGTGCAAAATCAACGCCGTGTGCGTATAAAAACTCGTGGCGAGCGTGCTCAAGATAATTAAAATAAACACTGTTATTTACAATACCTTGTAAGTCACATTCGTAGTCGCGCACCTTAAAGTCTACTTTAAAGGCCATATTAGTAATCCCAATTATTTAACGTATAATTGTCGCGTTTATAGCACAAGTGTTGAAATAATTGCTACCATACGAGTCCCTAAAATGGAGTTAAGTAACCTAATGAACCTACGTTTGTCTTTAATTACAGCCACGTTATTACCCCTGTTCGCAGCACCTATATATGCTAACGCAGATGACACCGAACTAGAGAAAATCATTGTTACCGGTGACTTTCAGCAAGAAAGCATTCAAACATTAAGCGCCAGTGCCAGCTTATTTTCTGAAAATGAAATGAATCAACGTGGTGCAACGTATTTAGACGAAATGTTAGCCAGTGCAGCCAATGTAAACTTTGCTGCTGGTGCGTCTCGCGGTCGTTATATTCAAATTCGCGGTGTCGGTTTACGCTCGCAGTTTGTTGACCCGATAAACCCATCTGTGGGCTTAGTAATTGACGGTATTAATTATTCAGGCTTAGGTGGTAGTTCATTATTGTTTGATATTGACCAAGTAGAAATTTACCGTGGTCCTCAAGGTACGCGTTTTGGTGCAGATGGCATGGCGGGCATGATCCAAATGCAATCAGCTAATGCAACCAGCGATCCTAGCTTAAAATTACATTTAGGTGCTGGCACTTATAACAGCCACGAAGCAGGCCTTGCTGCTAGTACAGGCTTAACAGATGACACCAGTGCCCGCGTTAGCTACTTTCGCAGAAAGTCTGACGGCTACGTAGACAACCTTTATTTAGATAAACCCACTCAAGATCAAGATGAGCAAGTTGCACGCTTTAAATTAAACAGCCAACTCACAGCTCATTTAAATTCAGAACTTAACCTGCATTATATCGATATTAATAACGGCTACGATGCATTTACTCTTGATAATTCTCGCAACAGTCTTGCTGATCAACCAGGCGAAGATAATCAACAAAGTTATGCTATTGGCCTGAATAATACTTACACTGGTTTTGATACCTTTGATGTCAGCTTAAACCTTTCAGCCATTGATACAGAACTTTTTTATAGCTTTGATGAAGACTGGGTGTGTAACGATACTAATAAGCCGCAATTATGTGCCGCCGGTTTACATCCTGATGGTTATAGTTCAACAGATATTTATAGCCGCGATCGTGATGATCAAGCGCTCGACCTGAAATTTACTGGTAAAGCAGGTAACTGGGTTGCGGGTATTTACTATCAAAACCGTGATGTGGATTTAGAGCGTCAATATACGTGGTTAGCCAATCCGTTTGCTTCAACCTATGAAACTAATAACATTGCAGCTTATGGCCAATTAGCCACATCAATAGGCCCAAAAACTACGCTTATTACTGGTTTACGAGTTGAGCAATATCAAGGTGATTACGCCGATAGTAACGGCTTTAGTGAAGAAACTGACGATATTATGCTCGGTGGTAAAATTGCAATTGAATACCAAGTTATTGACCGCACCATGATTTATACCAGTATTACGCGCGGTTACAAAGCCGGTGGTATTAATTCCGAAGCGCTAGCAAAAGCAAAAGATGAAGGTTTAAGTTTAGATGCTGATTTTTTCAAACAGCATACCAGCTTTGACCCTGAGTACTTATGGAGTGGTGAGTTTGGTGTTAAAGGCTCATCGCTAGATGACAAGTTTACCCTGCGTTTAGCTGCTTTTTATATGCATCGCGATAATATTCAATTAAAGTCGTGGCAAGTATCAGATCAACAATTTACCGGTTATGTCGCCAATGCCAGCTCTGGCAGCAACTACGGTCTTGAAATTGAAGGCAGCTACTTACTTACTGATAATTTACTCATTAGCGGTAGCGCTGGCTATTTAGATACGAAAATAAACGACTTTGTAACTAAATCGGGCTTAAACCAAGATGGCCGCGAGCAAGCACAAGCACCTAAATATCAATACGCATTTAGTGCACGCTACAATGTTACTGATGAGCTATATGCTATGTTAGGTGTTGAAGGCAAAGATGATTATTACTTCTCAGACAGCCATAATGCACAAGCTCCAAATACAAACTTAGTGAATGCAAGCCTTGGTTACGAGGCTGAAAGCTGGGCCGTGCGCGCGTGGGCACGTAATGTGTTTGATGAAACCGTTCCAACTCGCGGCTTTGAATTTGGTAACAACCCGTTAGATGGTTATACAAGCCAAACTTACATTCAACTAGGTGAGCCACGTGTGGCCGGCGTTACGTTTACGCTTAATCTGTAATACAGCGAACCAGTTGTCAGTTCGAGAATAGAAAACACCGCGTTTAATGCAAACGCGGTGTTTTTTATCTGATAGCTGACCGCTAAAAGCAATTAGCTGCTTTAAGCTCTGGTCACATCAAACGTTATCACTTCTTTTATTTTTTGTTTATTGGTTGCTAGCATCACGAGTCTATCAATCCCTAATGCAACCCCCGCACATTGCTCTAAACCATGTTCCAATGCTGCAATTAAACGCGTATCCATAGGAACCTGCTTTAAGCCGTTAGCAGCACGGTAGGTGTTATCTTCGTTAAACCTTTTTGCTTGTTCTTTAGCATTAGTGAGTTCATTAAAGCCGTTAGCCAGCTCCATATTTTTGTAATACAACTCAAAGCGCCCTGCTACACGCTCATCGTGTTCACAAATTTGTGCCAGTGCCGCTTGTGATGCCGGAAAGTGATACACAAAACAGGGGATTTCTTGGCCAATAGTCGGCTCTACTTTCATACAAAATAATAATTGCAGCAAGGTATCTTTATGAGTCTCGTTTTTAGCAATATCAGCAAAGCCATGATCGCATGCGAGTTGTTGTAACTGCGTGATAGAGGCAGTTAATGGATCGACCCCTAACGCGCGTTCAAATGCCTGTTGGTAGGTAACGCGCTCTGCAGGAGCAACCTCAAGAATGAGCTGCATTAGCTCATCTATTTCGTCCATTAAAGCAAATTCGTCAAACCCAGGCCGATACCATTCGAGCATAGTAAATTCAGGATTATGATGACTCCCTGCTTCTTCATTTCTAAATGCCTTACAAAGCTGGAAAATAGCGCCTGAGCCAGCTGCTAACAAGCGTTTCATCGCAAACTCTGGAGATGTTTGCAAAAACAGGGGTAGCCCACCAGCATGGCCTGGGCCCACAAATGTAGTATTAAAGCTGGCTAAATGCACATCGGTTACACTGGCAGCACTTAAACTCGGTGTTTCGACTTCCATTACATTACGCTCATAAAAGAATTCCCGAATGCTGCGCATAATTGCTGCGCGTTGCTTAAGTATTTCTATGCTGGCACTCGGCTTCCAAAGATCTGCTGACATATTTTCTCCAAAAAAAATCCCAGCTTAAGCCGGGATTTAATTAATAAGGCGTGTTACTGCTTACTTAACACGGCTCACGTATTCACCATTACGAGTGTCTACTTTAATCACTTCGCCAATTTGTACGAATAATGGAACACGTACTACAGCACCTGTGCTAAGCGTTGCTGGTTTACCACCCGTGCCCGCTGTATCACCTTTAAGGCCCGGATCAGTTTCAGTGATCTCAAGCTCAACAAAGTTTGGTGGAGTTACAGCAATTGGGCTGCCGTTCCATAATGTAATAGTACATACATCGTTTTCAACTAACCATTTACCAGCATCGCCCAGTGCTTTTTCGTCAGCAGCGATTTGTTCAAATGTTTCATTGTTCATGAAATGCCAAAATTCACCGTCTGTGTATAGGTACGCTAAATCGGTATCCATTACATCAGCACCTTCAACCGATTCACCCGATTTAAAGGTTTTTTCAAGTACCTTGCCAGAGATAAGCTTACGGATACGAACACGGTTAAACGCTTGGCCTTTACCCGGTTTTACCATTTCATTTTCTAAGATACTGCAAGGTTCGCCGTCCATCATAATTTTTAGGCCGCCCTTGAACTCGTTGGTGCTATAATTCGCCATCGTTTCCTCTATTTATATTTTTCGAGTAATCTACGTGCCAATGATACAAAGAAATGAAGCAAATTTGCATAAAAACTGGCAAAAAGAATTAGCAAATGTAGTTACCTGCCCAAAAGTGCTGTTAGAAATGGTTGGTTTATCGAGCCAAGTCCATGAAAACGACATAAAAGCTCGTAGCTTGTTTCCTGTTCGTGTGCCATTGCCTTTTATAAAAAAAATTCATCACGGCGATGCAAATGACCCTTTATTGCTGCAAGTTATGCCTCGCCATCAAGAATTTTTAACTAAGTCGGGGTTTAATAAAGATCCGCTACTTGAACAAGATAACAATCAACCAGGTCTATTGCATAAGTATAAATCGCGTGTTTTAGTCATGTTTAAAACCGGTTGTGCAGTAAATTGCCGTTATTGTTTTAGAAGACACTTCCCCTATCAAGAAAACCAACTGAATAAACGCAGCCTTATTGATGCATTGAGTTATATAAAATCGGATAAAAATATTAACGAAGTGATTTTAAGTGGTGGCGACCCCTTAATGGCCAAAGACGATGCCATAAGCTGGTTTTTAGATGAGCTTGAGCAAATACCACAAATAAAACGGATGCGCATACACAGCCGATTACCCGTTGTTATTCCTGCACGCATTACTGAACAATTATGTGAAAGATTAGCAAAGTCACCACTAAAAATTATATTCGTGAACCATATTAACCATGCTAACGAAATAGATAATGACTTTAAAGACGCCATGAAGATGCTAAAACAAGCCAATGTACTGTTATTGAATCAGGCGGTTATTTTAAAAGATGTTAACGATAAGCTCGATGCACAAATTAACTTAAGTGAAGCGTTATTTGATGCAGACGTAATGCCTTATTACTTACACTTACTGGATAAGGTAGAAGGCGCAAGTCATTTTGATATAGATGAGGCGCAGGCCATAAAAATAATGGCAGAGCTTTTAGAAGCCCTGCCAGGATTTTTAGTGCCTAAATTAGTAAGAGAAATTGGTGGTCAAAAAAGTAAAACCCCCATTGATCTCAAACTTATTTAAACATACACGTTTACATTATTTCCAAGTGTTGCAGTAACCGACTTAGCCGGTGTTTGCGCACTTGAAGATTGTGTAGCACCTTCAATAAGCGCGAGTGCAGCGGCGCCATCAGCTTGCTGTTGCTTTTTAGCTAAAGCAGCAGTTAAAACCTCTGCGCCTTGGCCTGCACCAGGCATTGTAGGTAGATTTCCACCTGATATATTCATAACTCACACCTGACATTTAAATGTAATACACGTATTATAGTCGCTGAATTGGTAAATTACTTTACCAACCCACTTAAGTATATATCGGCAACATTGCACTAAGCTTTAGGAAAACCATGGATTCTATAATTGAACAACTCAACGCCAACTTAAAAATTGTTTACCGTCAGGCGCTTGATGCTGATAAAAAACTCGATGAGTTACAACAGCAAGGCCACGGAAAATTTAAAGCCTTATTTGCCGAGGACGCTGGATTTAGCTTTGAAGCTAAACGCTTTAAGCCTTACGTTTTAGACGTTGCCGCTGATGTAGAAAGCTTATCGAGCGACGGTTTTGATGAAGAAAAGCTAAAACAAGCAGTTATTAAACTACAAAACTTACTAACCTTGTTGGCCACCTTTAAGTAAGCACTCTGGGCTTACTGCGCAAAACACCTGTTGAACAGATGTTTTGCGCTATGTTACTTAATTCGCGGTAAAACTTGCTCACCAAACCACTCTGTTAATAAGCGTTTTTCGTAGTAAAACGCTTCATCTCGACCCATTTTAATTTTATCCATAAAACCCATATCTTTTAGACTTACGTTATCTTCTTGTGCGACAACGCCACTTTCATCACTAAGCACATAGTTAAATTCAATGCGTGGAAAGTGAATGGGTTTAACCACCCGAATTTCGTTAACACCGCCATAGCGAACGTCTCCGGCTAAATCTAAATCGGTTACTTCAATTTTTAAAGTGTAATTTTTAGGAAGCTGCTCGCTGAGCTTTGCAAAGTGTTCATCAATACTTTTGGCTATTTGCTTATGGTACGAGCCTTTAGCTTGGTTTGATGGGCGTACATCGCGATAATCATTAAAGTCATGCCATTTAACTTGAGCCTCGCCCGCGTAAACAACACTTGGTAGTGCGATAAACATCAACATTGCTATTTTTTTAACTGAGTTCATACGTTTCTCCAACGAGTATATAAATCACGGTAAATTACAAATTGCTATACTTCACTTTAGCAATTACACATGAACTATAACTTAATCTTTACGCTGAGGTGTTATTAAAACTGCACGAAATGTAATCAAAAGTACAGTTTGCAAGCTTACTATTACAAAGCAAATAAAATAATGCATGTAAAAGCTCATTATTTATGGTGAAATTAGGGTAATTGAACAGAGGTTTCCAAGGAGCATTCATGACAATTTTAGTAACCGGTGGCGCAGGCTACATTGGCTCACACACCGTTTTAGAACTTTTACAGCAAGGCAGCGAGGTTATCGTTATCGATAACTTAAGTAACTCCTCTGAAGAATCACTTGAGAGAGTGAAAAAAATAACCGGTAAAGCAATTACTTTTTATCAAGGTGATATTTTAGATAAATCCTTTTTAAACTCGGTATTTACAAAGCATAATATTGATAGTGTAATTCATTTTGCAGGTTTAAAAGCGGTTGGTGAGTCGGTAGCCAAACCAATAGCGTATTATCAAAATAACGTACAAGGTACATTAACACTAGTTGATGCAATGCGTGACGCGGGTGTGTTTAAACTGGTATTTAGCTCATCTGCAACAGTTTATGGTGACCCTGCAAGCTTACCAATACGCGAAGACTTTCCCGTTGGCGGTACAACTAACCCATATGGTACCTCTAAACTAATGGTTGAAATGATGCTGCAAGATATCGCTAAATCAGATGAGCGCTTTGCGTTTGCTATTTTGCGCTACTTTAATCCTGTTGGTGCCCATGAGTCAGGTTTAATTGGTGAAGACCCTAATGGTATTCCTAATAATTTATTGCCTTTCATTTCACAAGTTGCGGTTGGTAAATTAAAGCAGCTTGCTATATTTGGCGATGACTACGACACGGTTGATGGTACTGGCGTACGCGATTACATTCACGTTGTGGATTTAGCCTTAGGGCATTTAAAAGCACTTGATAAAATAGCCGCAGAAACCGGGGCATTTATTTATAACCTTGGTACCGGTAACGGCTATTCAGTATTACAAATGGTCAATGCGTTTATTAAGGCTAGCGACCAAGCTATCCCTTATGCGGTGTCGCCTCGTCGCCCTGGTGATATTGCAGCCTGTTATGCTGCGCCAGAAAAAGCGCTCAGCGAACTAGGCTGGCAAGCCGAGCGCGGCATTGATGTTATGATGCAAGATACATGGCGCTGGCAGTCAAATAATCCAAATGGATACAGTAAATAAAGGTTTTTTAAGCTGTCAGTTTTTAGTTACGATTAAAACACAGTATTTGAATTAAATGTGGTGTTTTAATGTGTTGCTGATAGCTATTCGCTCGGGGCTGTTAGCTGTACTTACCAGTTTTGCATTTCAACAATGCGAGACTGGGTTCGCGCATATTCAAAGCTTAATTTTTTACCTTGGTATAACTCGTTTATGTCGGCCTGAGCGTTAATCACCAGTAATTTGTGGCAATCATAAAACTCATCGACTAAGGCAATAAAACGCCGAGCTTCATCATCGAGTGTATGCTCATCTAACTGCTGCTTTTCGCGCTGATAGCTGTCTTCTATACCATGCACAATAACTTTACCAGTTGCCTCTTTTCCCATTATTGGCACATTCGCGATGTATACTACCAAAAACTGTTCTGCTAAAAACATATAGTCATTGGCGCTACGAGGGCCTGAGCACAATGCCATAAAATCAATCAGTAAAGCATCGTCAGTTTTTAATAAATAGGACAGAGCTCGGCCATGTACAGTCATTGTACTATCATGCATTGCTTGAGGGTGTGCGGATAAAAACTCAGTTTCAAACTCAGCGTGGGGCAAGTTAATAAAATAATGACAACTACTTCGACCGTACCTGAAGCGGTGGTCTTCCTCCCCCGCTACGTTAATTACATGACAATGTGCATTTATTAAATCGATAGTTGGTAAAAATCGCGCGCGTTGCAAACCGTTGTAATAAAGTTGCTCCGGTTTTGCGTTAGAAGTTGCTACTAGCACCACGTCTTGTTCAAACAGAGCGTTGAATAACCGAGCCATGATCATGGCGTCACCAATATCACTAACAAAAAACTCATCAAAGCACAGCACTTTTATCTTTTTGGCCCACTGTTTAGCAATTATTTGCAGCGGATTTTTATCTCCTTGTAACTTGGCCAATTGAGCATGAACTTTTTCGATAAAATGATGAAAGTGCAGGCGCTGCTTTTTCTCTGTGGGTAAGCTTTCATAAAATAAGTCCATCAACATAGATTTACCTCGACCAACCGGGCCATATAAATATATTCCCCTTATTGAAGGTGCTTTTTGCCACCAGCTTGCAGGCTGATTTAATTGCTCACTTAAAGACTGTAACGCACTCACGGCTTGGTGCTGCGCCGCATCGAAATCAAGCTTTCCTGATGAAACCTTGCTATGGTACAGGCTTAAAATTTCTGTGCTGGGCTCTGTCATGGTATTTCACTATCCGCTATACTCGCGGCCATTGTAGCCGACTAAAAATGTGAACAACATGAAATTTCCTTGCCGTTTAGATAAATTTATTAGCCATTTAGCAGAGTTACCACGCTCAAAAGCCCGCGCAGCAATAAAAAGCCAAGTGGCTTGCGTTAATGGCGAGGTGATCACGGCATTCGACTTTCAAGTTACTCAACAAGATAATGTGTTATTTCATGATCAGCCATTAGTTTTTTTAGGTAAACGCTACTTTATGCTCAATAAGCCGATAGGTTATGTATGCGCTAATTCAGATGAGTTACACAAAACCGTATTTGACTTGCTTGATGAGCCAAACATGGCCGACTTTCACATTGCCGGGCGTTTAGACATAGACACCACTGGCCTAGTACTTATTACCAATGATGGCGAGTGGTCACACAAAATTACCTCGCCTAAAAAGAATAAGTTTAAAACCTACCTAGTCGAAACCCAAGAGCCGATTACCGATGATGCATTGCAGCAATTACGTGATGGTGTGCAGTTACACAATGAAAAAGATTTAACTCGCCCTGCTATTGCTGAACGCGAAGGGAATTATGGTTTACGCTTGTCTATTTCTGAGGGTAAGTATCACCAAGTAAAACGTATGCTAGCAGCGGTAGATAACAAAGTGGTTGAACTACATCGTGAACAAATTGCGGGTATAAAGTTAGGTGAAGATTTGGCTGCAGGTGAATACCGCCCATTAACTGCCGCAGAGATAAAACTGTAAGGCTGTTTAGGTGTTAGGAAATGGCTTCGGGCCACGAGATTAGGGCCGCTCACCTGCCGCTCTAGGCTCGCTGCTCGTTGCCTTTAATAATCTTGCTTAATCCCTGTCTGAAATCTGACGTCTAAAACCTGCTCTTACGATTTAATCTGTACTAAATCAAAGTCTGTCATTCCAGGCACAATCGCTTGCAGACGAGACTCAGTAATATCTAGGGAGTTTAAACATTCACAATATTCAGAGGCTTTAAGTTCTAATTGGTGGGCTTTTTTCTGCAATGACTTATCGATTTCTTTGGTAATAATATCCATGCGTTGCCCCATGTCGTTCATGCGGTCTTCTATATTGCCTTCTCGAGATTTAAACGCATCCCCAAGCGACATTAAAATAGCACCCAAAGAGCCATGTACAGCTGAGTGTATTTTTTGACTAATTTCTTTAGTAAAAAAATCATCAATTTGGGAAAGCGATTGAGGAGCTATAAAAAAGAAATCGTCGCCACGTTTAAACTTATCCATAAGTGCGCGCTCTACATATTGTAATTGCGTTTTTAGCACTTCGGGTTCTTTATCTGACATGCCCTCAACAACATGCTCAATAGCACTGAGTCCTAGGTTAACGCCATCGGTCGCTAAATCGACCAACTCAGGAACTGTTTGACGAATACCATTGCTAAATTGTTCTAGCACTTTGCTTTCGTCGGTACTTAAATCGACCCAGTAGCCTCGAATAAACAGTTGATTATTGTTGTTAATTTGCACCCTAGTTTGGCCTTTATCAACAATACGGATCACATCATCGGTAATAATTAAACCATGACGAAGTTCAACATCACATTGTTTTTGTGCGATTGCATTGGAGCTTAAAAGTGCCATTGATAACGCCAATATCGAACGAGATAAAAACGCCATAAACACCTCAAAAAGACTAAAATAGGGGGTGGCTAGATTAACAAAAAACCAACTTTATGCAAGCAAAAGTAACACCCTAAAAACAAGGCACCATGAAACGTAACGTTTACACAGCGCCTTTATCCTCTGGCTTGTACTATTAAATAGGTGAGCCTGGTGGTATTGGCAGAGCTTTAAAATTGTCAGGCCACTGGCCTGTTGTTAAAAACTGATTAATTTGTGACGCTAAATAGTCTTTAAATGCGCTGTCACCCACTTCAGGATGGCTCAGTAGAGAGTGCTGATTAAACTCATCAGCAAGTTTGCTTAAATAGAAATGCAGTTGCGCTTGCACTTCAGGGCTTAAACCGTCGTTAGCCACAAGATTAGCCATGGTTTTTGCCGTTAGGTACTGTACTCGTTGTGTTACTTTTCCTGTCATGGTGGCAGGTGCTGATACATTAAACACCTGTTTATTTAACTGCTTAAGTAACTCATCTAGGCTATAAAAGCGGTTATCACGTGCTTGTTGCTGCGCTAATCGATTTAATCGTTGAGCGTTTAGTAATAGCGATAGGCTATGCTGCGCTGCCACTTCAGGCAATGAAAGTGCATCCATAGTTAAGCCGGTACGACCCACTATACTTTCTCGTGATTTAGACTCGCCATACGCCTTTGGCACAATCAAAGACAGTATCGACTCTGGCAGCGTTAAATTAGTTGCTTTTAGGGTGGCTAAAATAGCATTAACTGCTTGTTGCTGAGCCTCTTTAGCTACAACTTGGGCGCCTTTGACGGGTGCGTCACTACGAATTTCATAGTCATAATCAACGCCCGCAATAAGCTTTGCAACCGCTTCAACTTGATAACGGTGGAATAAGTAAAGTGGCACTAGCTTTTCTTCTAACTGCGACAGTGCAACCCCAGTTTTTATATTGTTAATACCAAACTGCCCGAGCGCCTGCTTTCGCACATCAAGCACTCTAAGTAATTCTTCACTTGGATTACCGCCATTATCCCAAAGATGCGCCGTAGGGTGCGCTCCACCTTTTGCACGGGCATCACTGTCAGAAATAAACGCCAAACCTAGCGATTTATTTTGCTGTAAAATAGCAGCGAGTGCTTCGCTTTCATCTTGGCCGGTAAAGTCACTGTAGCCATATTTGATCACTTGTGTATCCCATGCGCCCATACCTTTAGCATAACCTTGAGATACATCTAACTGACCATTATCTGCAAAGCTCAATAACGGATGCGGATAATCCATCACCGAAGCACGATTATTTATTGACGCAGCGAAGTTATGCGCAATACCCAGTGTATGACCAATTTCATGAGCACTGAGCTGACGAATACGATCAAGTGCCATTGCATGTAAAGAGCTTGCTACTTCATTGCCTTTTAAATAAGGCGCAGCGAGTGATTCAGCAATTAAGATATCTTGACGCACTCGCAGCGATCCTAGTGTCACATGGCCTTTAATAATTTCGCCTGTACGTGGGTCTATAATTGAACTGCCATATGACCAACCTCGGGTAGCACGGTGCACCCATTGAATAACGTTGTAGCGCACATCCATAGGATCAGCATTACTTGGTAGCACTTTAACTTCAAACGCATTTTTATAGCCTGCTGCATTAAAGGCGTCATTCCACCATTGCCCGCCTTCTAATAAAGCCGTTTTTACTGGTTCAGGTACCCCGGGATCTAAGTAATAAACAATAGGCTCTACTGGCTCACTAACTGCTAGGCTTGGATCTTTTTTTGCTAAACGATGGCGCGGAATGTAACGCACATACATAGACTCATCGAGCCCTGCTGCATAATTTTTATGCTCCACACTCCAATAACCCGATTGCGGGCTAAATTTTCGTGGCGTGTAATTATCATCAGGCAATTGAATAAGTGAATGGTGCATGTGCACACTCAAAGCGTAAGGGTCAGCACTCACTTGGCGAATATATTTACCTGGTTTAGACCCTTTAAAGGTGAGAATGGCTTCAAGTTCAGTATTTTTTAAAAATGCTTTAGAGCGATTCATAAATACCGCACTGCGTGACTCATCAAGGCTAAACTGCCCTTGCTTGCGTGCAGCTAAAGTACGGCTTACACCATGTACGTCACTCAGTAAATAAGGGGTGTAATCTATTAATGCAGCATTCTCATCTTGCGCGACAACTTTAAAACCCGCCAAAATACTCGACGCAAACGCTTCTTTAACGCTTTGCTGCTCAGCTAGATTACTCGTGTTTGCACGGTAGTAAGTATTTAGTGCACGTAGCATCACCTTGTTGCCAAAGCGCTCAAACTGTACCAAATAGGTACCGCCTAATTGGCCTCTATCTAAACCTATGTCGTTAGAGCCAACGCCATAAGGCAAGCTATGCTGTAGTAAAAATTGTTGCTCAAGTTTATCAACTTTTAAATACACATTGCCGTTTTGGGTATTGTAAAAGAAAGAAAAATAACCAGGGAAATGGTTCATTTTTTCAGTAAATTCGTCAATAGACTTAATTGCTGCGTGCGCTTGAGTTATCATACAGAGCAGCACAGTAAAGAGTATGTAACTTAATCGTGATATTTTTTGCATAATCTTATCTTTGTTATTAGCGTTTTAAATGCGATGTAGGTACCCCATTATAGGGGGTTATTTATACAATACAGTTATTTAAGACGAATTTCAGCGCTCTAAACTAATCTCTCTCACATTATGATTAGTTTTAACACGTTATCAGGAAAAAAGAATGCGTAGACTCCCACCAGTATTACTAGAAGATGGCTGTTCAAGAGAACTTTTGTCGTTAATTCGTACTATTTTAGCGGCATGTAAAGAAATTTCATTTCGCGTCGGTCAAGGTGAATTATCGGGCGTATTAGGCTCAACCCTCGATGAAAATATTCAAGGCGAAACACAAAAGAAACTCGATGTACTGTCTAATCAGTTATTAAAAGATATATTGCTGGAGTCAGGCACAGTTAAAGCGATTGCCTCTGAAGAAGAAGATTATACTGTTGCCGGTAACCCAGATGCCGAGTACATTGTTGCATTTGATCCACTTGATGGCTCGTCAAATACCGATATTAACTCACTTGTAGGTACTATTTTTTCTATTATGAAAGCACCTGTGGGCTCAGATGCTGCTGATGAAAAGATTTTTATGCAACCTGGGCATCAACAAGTGGCTGCAGGTTACGTACTGTATGGCCCATCAACTATGCTTGCGCTAACAACGGGTAAAGGTACACGCATGTTTACCTTAGATAAAACCCAAGGTAGCTTTTTACTTACTCAAGATTTTGCCGCTATTCCTGCTAAAACTAATGAATTTGCAATTAACGCCTCTAACCAGCGCCACTGGGAACCAGCGATGCAAAACTACATTAATGACTTACTTGCCGGAGATACAGGCCCTCGCGCTCAAAACTTCAATATGCGTTGGATTGCTGCAATGGTTGGCGATGTTCATCGTGTACTTAGCCGTGGTGGTTTATTTACTTACCCAACTGACACTAAAGATCCTAATAAACCTAATAAACTGCGTTTACTGTATGAAGCAAATCCAATGGCAATGCTAGTAGAGCAAGCAGGTGGTATTGCTTCAACAGGCACTGAGCGTATTATGGATATTCAGCCTGATGCTATCCATCAGCGAGTTGCGGTTATTTTAGGCTCTAAGGACGAAGTAGAAACTTGCTTGAGCTATCATAAGTAAACTTTAAGAACAGGTTTTAGGTTTCAGGTGTCAGCTAGAGATTAGCCCAGTAGTGGTTACTAACATCTGAAAACTGTTGCTTAAAACCTTTCATACTTTCTGATAACCACCTGCTACTGTTGTAACAGCTTTAACAACTGTGCGAGCTTTTGATGAGTCAACTCGCCCATTTGCTCGCTATTACTTAGCGCGTAAATAACACCTTCATGCTCAGCGCAATTTATGTCATCTCGCGACTCAATAACATTTGCCCACAGCTGTAAATCGTCAATATCAATTTCTTTATTGAAACAACGCGTAAGTACATTAATTAGTACAGGCTTTGTGAGTGTGTACAGGTAGATTTTATTGCTTGCTGCGGTTGAAACAATCACACTAATGGCACTATCTCTTTGCTCGCCAAATGTAATAAATTCAGCCAATGCTTTTTGTATATTCATAATGTTTGTTATTCTTGCTACTCTACTGTTAATAAGACCTAAAATGACCCAAATAAACTGCAGCCAATGTAATACAACGCTTAACTGTAATGTTAATGATATAACCTCATGTTGGTGTTATCAGTTACCCGCTATTTTACCACTCGATGATACAGCATCTAGCTGCTTATGCCGCTCATGTACTCTTGCTAAAATAAATAGCTATTTAGAGACTATATACACCCAACCAATAAAAGCTCAAATCGCTTTTGCTAAACAATTTAGAAGCCATGATAATTTAATTGAAGGGTTAGATTACACCATGCAAAATAGTTACATGGTGTTTAGTAAGTGGTATTTTTTAAAACGGGGTACTTGCTGCAAAAACGGGTGTAAAAATTGTCCCTATAATTAAATTAGTCACCCACAGCAATAGGCAGTGAGCTATCTGCGCCCCACTCACTCCACGAGCCGTCGTAAACACTTAAATTATGATATCCGCATTCATCGGCGAACAGCGCAAGCGCACAGGCAGTAACACCTGACCCACAGCTAAATTGCAGATGTTTTGCATTCCCGACTAATTTATTAAACTGTGCTTGTATAAAGTCGAGTGATTTTGCCTCGCCATTTTCTAACAAACTAGCTAAAGGTAGCGAATAGCTATTAATAATATGACCGCTGCGCATACCCGCTCTTGGCTCTTTATTTTTACCAGTAAAACGCTCATAAGCACGCGCATCTAAAATAACTGTATTGGTATCCTTAGTAGCACTTAGCACCTGTTTTTTATCAATAAAGTAACCAGACTGGTATTGAGCAATAAAGTCACCTTTTAGTGATGCTTGTGTATAGTTTGACTCAACAGGAAGCTCTAGTTCAAGCCACTTGGCTAAACCACCACCGAGGACTTTTACGTTATTAAACCCCATGGCTTTAAACATCCACCAGGCTCTAGCTGCACTGAATAACCCCGCATCCTCATAAATCACCACCAATGAGTCGTGATTAACGCCTGCTTTTTGCATCACCTGAGTAAATTGCTCTGCACTACACAAGGTATTGGGTAATGGGTTTGAAGTATCTGCGAGTTCTTTTTTGATATCAAACCGTTGTGCCTTGGGTAGCATAGCAACGGGCGAGTACTCCCCTGCAGCAGAGGGGCGTAGCATACCTGCATCAAAAATAACTAAGTTAGTTTGCTCTAAACGCGCATGTAACCATTTTGCACTGACTATGTTTTTCATCGTCTTGCCAAATTTAAGGAAATGAAATAGCTATATATTATTACAGCCTGTTTATAAACAGAATTTAGACTGGTTACAAATTATAATAATGCTAAAATAGCTGCTTTGAGGTTTCTAAATAAAATAAAATTATGCCAATCCCTTTTTACATTATCAATATGCAAGGCTGCGAAGACCGTTGGGAAACAACCCTAAAGCGACTTACCAGTCTACACTTAAATGCTGAACGTTTTGAAGCGACCATTGGCAAAAACCTTAGTGAACAAGAAATCCTCAAGTGGTATTGCCCGAAAAAAAATAAAAAACGTTACAATCGCAACCTATCTGCAGGTGAAATTGGTTGCTATGTAAGCCATATGCGCCTTTGGCAAAAAATGGTCGATGAAAATATCGCTTATTGTGTTGTATTAGAGGATGACCTTTTCATTGAAGCTTCACTTAAAGATGTTGTTGATGCGGCGCTTAAATTAAAAAACTGGGATTTAATCAAGTTATCTGATAATCGAAACTTTCCATTTATTGACAGTACGTTATTAGAAAATAACCTAACAGTTGGCAACTATAAAAAAGCACCAAACGGCACTCAAGGCTACATCATTTCACTAAGCGGCGCTAAAAAACTACTGCAAAGAAAACCGTTTTTTAGACCGGTAGATGTCGATATGCAGTTTCACACTGAAGTAGGCTTAAATATGATAGGCATAAAACCCTACCCTGTTGCCGAAGATCGAAGCTTTATTAGTGAAATAACAAGCGCTAATGCAGGCTCTCATTCCAACCGCAGTACATTTATCAGAAATTTAATTCATAGATCGAGTATTCATAGGCAAAGACGATATAAAACTGCGGATCTTGCCAAAATTACAAGTGAGTAATACCCAGCATATTTTTACATGTATGCATTTGATTATAAAAATTAAATCTTAATAATTTCGCCACGCAATGGCGCCATTTTAGCTAAAATTTCATTTTGCACTGTATGTGGGATATTTTGCTCGTTCATTGCATTTATTAATAAATCGACAACGTGATTGAAGTCTTTTTCATTTATGTTCATACCTGTATGGATAGCAACCATCGAGTCGCCTTTATATTCACAAGGGCCCTCAACCAGCGAACATAAATGGCTAATAAACCCTTGTCGAAAATGGCTAATATTACTGTGTTCAAAGTAATGAAATACCTGCTTGTCATTACCTATTTGGGCAATAAAACTGTCAGTTAACTTTTCAAGCCCAGCTTGTTCGCCTAGTTGCTGATACAAAGAGGTGTTAGGTTGTGTTGTACACCCTAAAAGTAAGCTTAAACAACAAAAAATAAATACACTCAGTTTCATTACCAATACCCCGTTACGGATAAATACCAGCCGGTTTGTTTGTCAACACCAGCAATCCGCCCTAAGTCTAAATAGGCCGCCGTTACACTGACGTGTTTATTAGGCATCCACGCTATAAATAAATCGCGCCAATCTTGTTCGCCTAAACCTAGGTTATTGGCTTTTTGTCGATACTCAATGCCAATAGCAAGTTCACGACTTACAAACACCGCACTACTTGCTTCTAGTAAAATATGGCTACCTTCATTAGTCCCTCCATATCCTAAAAGCCCTAACTGATTGGCTTTACTGTAACGGGTGGTCACATTCCAAAACCAGTTGTACCCAGCAAGTGCGCCCAAATGTAATTTACTGGCTGCTAGGTACACATCTGTACCACTGGTATTTTTTGCACCAACCAACTTTGCAACTGTGCCATCATCCAGTGATTTATGCTGTACACCCATGCTTAGCTGGGGCCACTTACTGTATACTATATCACCATATAAACGAATTTTTGCCCCAGAAATTGACTGCTCTATTTCTGTATTGAGCGCAGGCACATCAAACTGCTGCACTGCATAACTCAGTTCAACACGATTAAATAGGTTAAGCTGCACACCACAGGCATCTAGGCGGTAATCTGTTACATCAGCACGACTACAAAAGCCATTAACAGCCCATTCGTCCTCACTAGCATAACCTGCTAGCTGCGCCCAAGGAACTAACCCTCCTCCTGCACTGCCTTCAACTTGAGACACGCCCGGTGTTGCTAATAGTTTTCCCGTTGCAGCTACAGTTAGCGTACTGCAAAATAAGAGTGTCATGCTCAGTAAAAATTTAATGTACACCCTGATATTCCTCTAACCATTGTTCTAATTGTTGTGCTTTTAAAGGACGACTCAAGTAGTATCCTTGTGCATGATCGCATTGCATTTCATGAAGCAATGATAAAGACGCTGCCGTTTCTACGCCCTCGGCCACCACTGAAAACCCAAGTTGGTGTCCAAGTGTGATTGACGAGCGCACTATATATTGATCTTTTTGTGACTCATGCAAAGTTAAAATAAAGCATTTATCTAGCTTAAGCTCATCAATAGGTAACATTTTTAATCGCCCCAATGATGTTTGCCCGACACCGTAATCGTCTAGTGATATTTTAACACCGATAGTTTTTAAGTTCTCTAACGCTTTGATACCTTGAGCTTCATTTTCAATCATATCGCGCTCCGTCAACTCAATAGTGACAGAGCTGGGGTTTACATGATATTTCTTTAAGGTCGCGACCAACAAATTATGAAATCCCGCATGCGCAATATCTTGGGCTGACACATTAATGGCGGCCTGTAAGTGAATCCCTTTTTTATACCAATCGGCTATTTGCGCAATAACTGTATCGACAACCCAAGCAGTTAGTTCCACAATTAATCCTGACTGCTCAGCTAAATCAATGAACACTTCAGGCGAAACCCAGCTCCCATCATCACGTTGCCAACGAATAAGTGACTCAACCTTATCAATTTTCTTGCTTTTAATATTCAACTTGGGCTGATAGGTCATAAACAGTTGCCCGTTATCATCATCAATCGCTTGTTTTAGCTCATCGAGCATGATTAAACGGTCTAAATGCGCCTCATCTTCACCATCTTGGTAGTAATGTAAGCTTTGTTGGCTTGTTGTAGCCGCATCGACAGCAATGAGTACACGGCGCATTAAATCGTCCGCTTTCACGCCTTGCCCGGGGTACTGCACAATCCCGGCATTAAAGCGCAAACTTATTTTTAAGCTTTTAATCTGATAAGGTGCCTGTAATTGCTCAATTAAGTCGGCTACAGCACATTTTACTTGGTCAACCTTCACACTGGGGTAAACCGTTAAAAACTCATCGCCGCCAATTCGTGCATGAAATCCACCAAGCTCATCCGAGAATTGACGAATACGATTTGCCACTGCAATTAAACACTCATCACCTACTTGTGGGCCAAGTTTGTCGTTTATGTGCCTTAAGCCTTTTATATCAATAGCAACAAGCGTGTAGCGTTTATCTTTAGTGAGCTGCTTTGCTAATAAATCTAACATAGCTGAACGGTTATAAAACCCTGTTAAAGTATCGTGATGTGCTTGAAAACTGATTTGCTGCTCACGCTTATTAATATCATTACCCATATTATTAAACGCGCTGACTAGCGTTGCTATTTCGCTGCTTTGCTTTTTACCTTCAAATTTAAAACGGTAGTCGCCTTTGGCAAATTGCCTTGCAATAACCGCCAACTGTGTAAGCCCGGTGGTTAAGTTATTGGCTAGCAAACTACTGGTGATCACACCAAATAACATGGTGAATACGGCCAATGTAACTAGCGTCAGCAATAGCTGCTCAATATCTCGATAACTTGAAGTTAAATCAGCACTAAGTAGTAAGGTAACCGGATGCGATTGCAAAGATGGTAAAGCTATTTGTTGATTTTCATAGGCCAAGTACTCAGCAAAAAAACGAGCTGTAGTTTTAGTTTCAAAGTATTCTATAGGTTGAAAATTTTTAGGTTGAGGTACCAACGAGCTTGCTGCAAAATCATCTAAC
Source organism: Pseudoalteromonas sp. DL-6 (assembly GCF_004328665.1). Classification (NCBI taxonomy): domain Bacteria; kingdom Pseudomonadati; phylum Pseudomonadota; class Gammaproteobacteria; order Alteromonadales; family Pseudoalteromonadaceae; genus Pseudoalteromonas; species Pseudoalteromonas sp. DL-6. The sequence goes on along the minus strand of NZ_CP019770.1, from coordinate 421,554 downwards.
TGCGCAACAAAACTAACTTCCATACCCGTTAAACTTTTCAGCTCAGTAGCAACAGCCGGCGTGATTTTAAAGCCGACCAAGCTGTAAGCGATAGTTCTGGGGGTTTTAACGGGCAATAATATCACTTGATAGAGCTGATTATTTAACACGACAAAGCTCGATTGCTCAGAATTATTTAATAACTCATCCATTAGGGGCTGTAGGTTATCTGCAAAATTTTGTGCATTAACATTAGCAGAGACTAACCGCCCCGATAAATCGAGCAACAGCATTAAATCAGCATTGATCCGTTGGCTATGGTTGTATAGCACACTACTAATGGTGGCTGCATCGCGAGTAGCAACTGCTTGCTTAAAACCAAAATCAGCGGTTAACACCTTAGCGGCGGTTAATAGCAAACTCTCTTTTGATTTTAAGTATTGCTTATAAACGCTTTGCGCAACCGTTATATTTTGCTGGACTTTTTCTGCCTGAAACTTACTCGTAGACCACCAAAAACTCACTAAACTGAGTAAAGTTGTAAGTAACACCAAGCCAACGCATAGCGTTGTTATACGGCTACGTAAATTATTACCCATTACCTTCCCTAAATTGACTACCAAAGGTATTTCGTGGTGCAGGCGTAGACGTATTTATAGTGATTGATAACGAGTTGGTTGATTCTATATCAAACATTTTTTTATTATCCAAAGGAGCTGTTTGCAGTGAATGCCAAATACTGGCTTGCACAGGAAAAGAGTTAACTTGCAGCTCTATCTGGCCTTGCTCGTTGCTGGTATACACATGATTACTGTTAGCGACATAAATATAGCCCACCATAGAGTCGTGGATATTGCAGCCTAGAACAACAACACCTTGATCATCAAACTTAATAGGTTCTTCTGGCTGGCCAGAATAGAGCTTTAATTGAAAAGGCTTTGCTTTTGAAAAAGAATACACATGGTGGCGAATATTATCACTATTAGGAAAGTTAACGTACTGACCTTGGCGCACAATAAGCAGCTGTGGTGAAAACTGTTTATCAACTTGATCCATTACCGCAGTGGGTAAATTGCCCGAAGTTTTTGAAGAAGGTAAATGCTTTATTTCTACGACAGCATTAGGCAATACTTGTCCATGCTGATCTTTAATAACCAAATTAATAGAATTACCAAACGCCGATACACTAAACAATGCACCCAGTACTAATAAAAAACGACATTTTGCAATAAGTTGCGATGCTCGCTCTAACATAATCACACCTAAATATTCACTATAGGTTAAGTTAATTAGAGACGAGCACTAATTGCAAGAAATATAGCTCAGTTAGTTAAAATAAATACTTTTTCACTAGTTTAAATAAGCTTTATCACTAAAATTAACTTGCTCATTAATGATTAATTAAACCGTAATCAGCATCTAAAATAGCAATCACTTCTTGGCGCGGATCTTTGGGTATAACGATCTCTTTACCGATAATTTTGCTAGCGATACCCACATAAGTGTCAGACACTTCAAGCATCACTGACTCAGGTAAAATATAATCTTTTGCTAACTGCTCACGCTCAGCCATACGATCTTTATTTAATAACACATCACTCTCTGGCACATTATTAATTAACAGCTGGCGAAAACCTTCTTTTGAGTTTTCAACAATTTTGCCATCTTTATAAGATGCTTCATCCCAAATACGCGATGAATCAGGTGTCCCTACTTCATCAATATAAATAAGTTGCTGCACACCATTTAAATCTTCTACGTAACCAAATTCAAATTTAGTATCAACGAAAATTTGCCCTAGCTTAGCTAACTCATTACTAATTAGCTCGAACCCTTCTACCAATAATTTTTCGTATTTGGCGACATCATCAATCGATTTAAAATTGAAAACATCTAAGTTGTTTGTAATATTCTCACGCGTGATGTTTACATCATCAACGGCAGGAATATCAGCAACCCCTTCTATAATACCTTTAGTAGAAGGAGTTATAAGTACGTGCTCAAGCTTTTGATTCGCTTTTAAGCCTTCTGGAAGTTGCAAGCCACAAAAGTGTCTTTCGCCTTTGGCGTAGTCGCGCCACATACTGCCGGTAATATATTGACGAGCAATTGCTTCAACTTTAACTGTACTGGCTTTTCGAACAATCCATACGTATGGATGAGGAATATCAACAATATGATTACCCGCCAAACCTGCTTCATTAAACATGTTAAACCAATGAGCAGCCACTGAGTTTAATGCAATGCCTTTACCCGGCACGCCATTTAGGCCATTTTCACCTTGCCATATGCAATCAAAAGCAGAAATTCTGTCTGAAATAACCATAATGGCTAATTCAGTATCGGCAGGAACGTTATAGCCTTTTTCATTTATTAAGCGTTTACTATCTGCATCGGTTAACCAATAAACTGAACGCACTTTGCCACTGTGTACTTTACCTTTAGTACGAATGGGTAAGTCATCGTTTACGTCTAAAACTTTATAGCTAGTCATGCTATCTCCGGGGTTTGGCATGCTCAAAGAGCAAAGTATGGAATTGGGGTTAGGCGCTCTATAATAATCTAGGCAACCACAAAGCTCAATCTTAGGCTAAAAACAAATCATCTCAGAATATTTATCTAGCTGGCGCATTGGGGTAAACTGGCATAATTACTTGCCCTGAGGAGCTAGCTTGAACTATTTAACTGCCACTAAGAATAAGAAATATTTAATGTATATTTCCCAAAATTATTCCTATGCTATTTTAAGGCCTTTGCAAGCAGAAATATTAGCTCAAGGAGGGGAAGTTAAATGGTTTTTAGAGGGTGATAATGTTAATCCAGACTTTCTAAAAAGTGATGAAAAAACGCTAAACTCTATTCATGAAATAAATCAATGGGAGCCTAACGCAACCTTTGCACCAGCGAACTCCATCCCTACATTTTTTCCCGGAAAGAAAGTGGCTGTTTTTCACGGCTTTGATGCAGGAAAGCTAAACAAAAAAGGCCAAAACGATCATTTTAAAGTGCGGGGCTGCTTTGATTTATATTGTACACAAGGCCCAAATACAACGGCTCCATTTACGGCGTTACAAAAAAAACTGGGTTATTTTAAGGTAGTAGAAACAGGTTGGCCTCCCCTAGATCAATTTTTTAACGGTAACTCAAAGCCTAGCCATATTGATGAAACAGACTCTCGCCCAACGGTGTTAATCTGTTCTACATTTTCAAAACGCTTATCTCTTGCACCTAAACTTTATGAACAAATAAAACACTTTAGTGAAAGCGGTAAATGGCGACTATTAGTTCAGTTTCATCCGAAAATGCCGCAAGAATGGGTTGATAAATACCAAGCATTGAGTAATGACAATCTAACCTTTGTTGAAACAGATAATGTTATTCCATTACTGCAATCTGCTGATGTAATGCTGTGCGATACTTCATCCATACTACTGATGTTTTTAGTACAACGAAAACCGGTTGTAACGTTTTGTAATAAAGCACCTGAAAAACACTTACTTGATATTACAGATAAAAATAACGTTGAAGCCGCAATAGACTATGCACTAACTTACCCAAAAGAACTGGTGGATAATATTGAAGCTTTTTGCCAAGAATTACACCCATACACAGATGGCAAGTCAAGCCAACGAGTACTTTGCGCAACCAATGAACTGTTGCATAGTGATGAAAAGCTCAAAGCTAAACCACTTAATCTTATTAGACAATTTAAAATGCGCAAAAGACTTAACTATTGGAGTTGGTAAGACGTTATGATCAACCTTGAGAATGTATCTTTTAAATGGCATAAAAAAGCAACCAGCCCCACTCTCACTATTGAGCAACTCGCCATTGATGAAGGTGAACATGTTTTTTTACATGGTCCAAGCGGCAGTGGTAAATCTACCTTACTGGCACTACTGGCAGGCATTAATGTAACCTCTAGCGGCCAACTTTGTGTTTTGAACCAAAACCTAAGTGCGCTTACCAATGCACAGCGCGATGCATTTAGAGCTGATCATATTGGCTATATTTTCCAAAACTTTAATTTACTGCCTTATTTAACCCCAATAGAAAATGTATGTTTAGGGTGCCAATTTTCGAAAAAGCGTCAGCGACACGTGCTCAACCAAACTGATAGTTTAACCAAAGAAGCCGCTCGACTTCTCAACGCACTTGGGTTGGAGCCGCACTTTCATAATCAAAATGTTGCCACTTTAAGTATTGGGCAGCAACAGCGAGTTGCCGCAGCACGCGCATTTATAGGCAGTCCTGAACTTATCATTGCCGATGAGCCTACTTCAGCACTTGATACGCAAAATCGTGAAAGCTTTATTAAGCTGTTATTTGAACAAGCAAAAAAAAGTAACAGTACGCTTGTTTTTGTCAGTCACGATGAAACATTAAAGCCACTCTTTAGCCGCACAATCGACTTAGTAAATTTACAAGGTGATGTATGATTTTATTTAAACTTGCCTATAAAAGTTTGCTAAATAGACGTGCCAGTGTATTACTGACACTGCTCACTATTGCGATTAGCGTCATGTTATTACTCAGTATTGAGCGCGTTCGCGTAGATGCTAAAAGTAGTTTTAGTAATACCATTTCGGGTACCGATTTAATTGTTGGCGCACGCACGGGCGATATTCAATTACTACTGTCCTCGGTGTTTAGAATTGGCCACACCAATAATGGGGTGAGTTGGCAAAGCTATCAATACATAACAAAACAGCGCGGGGTTAAGTGGAGCATTCCTATTAGCCTTGGCGATAGCCATAAAGGCCAAGCAGTCTTAGGCACCACACTCGATTATTTTAAGCACTATCGATTTGCTAAAAAACAGCCCTTAGCATTTGAACAAGGGAAGGCTTTTTCTAGCATCAATGAAGTTGTTATAGGTAGTGAGGTTGCAAGTAAACTAGCCTATAAAATTGGTGATGAAATTGTAATTTCTCATGGTATGGGCAACACTAGCTTTCATCATCATGATGATAACCCTTTTAAAGTGGTTGGTATTTTAAAGCCTACTGGCACCCCTGTTGATAAAACCTTGCATGTACCACTGGCGGCAATTGAATTGATCCATGGTGGCGGCCATGATGCTCATGGCGATCATCATGATCACTCAAACCACGCATTAGTTGGCCACCCAAAACAAATCACCGCCTTTTTAATGGGCTTCGACTCACCACTTTATACGCTACAAATTAGGCGCAACATAAATCAATTTAAACCAGAACCTCTATTAGCGATTATGCCCACAGTCACACTAAAAGAGCTTTGGGAAATGCTGGCAATAATAGAAAAGATCCTACTGCTATTTTCATTTGTGGTGGTTATTATTAGCTTGCTCGGTATGTTAACCACACTGCTGGCTAACCTTAATCAACGCCGCAGAGAACTGGCAATATTACGTTCTGTGGGCGCCCGCCCTTGGCAATTATTTTCACTGATCAGTATAGAATCACTGCTCACTACCTTTTTAGGTTGCTTAGTAGGCTGCACTCTATTTTATGCGCTTATGGGCACAACCGCGGGTTACTTACAAAGCCAAGCAGGAGTGAGCATTAATATCAGTATGCTCTCTGACTATGAACTCACTTTGATTGGCGTTATTATGGCTGCGGGATTCATTATTGGCTTGATCCCCGCTACACGCGCTTACTTTTATTCTCTTAGTGATGGTATGAGTATAAAAATATAAACTTTAGGATGATCATGACGTTGTTTAAAGTAACTACACACTCTTTAATGCTCTTAAGTGCAGTACTAATTAGCTTTGCTAGCATTGCAAATCCACCGAAGGAAATTTTTTGGGAAGACTTGATCCCACAAGGGCATGTGCAAATAGATACCCAAGCACAAGCTAATCACGAAGGCAGTGAGCAAAACTGGGTGCAACCTGATTTGGACGCGCCGGTTGTCAAAGCACTTGATGGGCAGTCTGTTAGCTTACCTGGGTTTGTTGTGCCACTTGAAGGTGACAGCGAACTTATTACCGAGTTTTTATTAGTCCCTTACTTTGGTGCCTGTATTCATGTGCCACCTCCACCGCCAAATCAGCTGGTTCATGTAACTATTAAAGGCGGTGTGCCTATCGATAGCTTATATGATGCGATTGTTGTAACGGGCGTTATTAAAACGCAAACTTGGTCTGGCGAAATAGCCCAAGTGGGTTATCAAATGCAAGCTGTCGGTGTTGCTCCCTTTGAGCTTTAATTCTTAAAATAAAAAACCGCGTAGAAACGCGGTTTTTTTTAACGACTTTTTAATAAAATTAAGCGGTACCACCTACCGTTAACTGATCAATTTTCAAACTTGGCTGGCCAACACCTACTGGTACACTTTGACCATCTTTACCACAAACACCTACGCCTTTATCAAGCGCTAAATCATTACCTACCATAGAGATTTGCTGCATTACTTCGGGACCATTACCAATTAATGTTGCACCTTTAATTGGTTGGGTGATTTTACCGTTCTCGATCAAGTAAGCTTCTGAGGCACTAAAAACAAACTTACCTGAGGTGATATCCACTTGGCCACCACCAAAATTAGGGGCAAACACGCCTTTTTTAACCGTGCTGATAATATCAGCTTGGCTCTGCTCGCCACCTAACATATAAGTGTTGGTCATACGTGGCATTGGTAAATGCGCGTATGACTCACGACGTGCGTTACCTGTTGGGTTTACCCCCATCAAACGCGCGTTCATTTTATCTTGCATATAGCCTTTTAAAATACCGTTTTCGATAAGTACGTTATAGGCTGCAGGCGTACCTTCGTCATCCACATTAAGTGAACCACGACGATCGGCCATAGTGCCATCATCAACCACAGTACATAGCTCTGAAGCAACTTTTTGACCTACTTTACCGCTGAACGCAGACGCGCCTTTACGGTTAAAGTCACCCTCTAGGCCATGACCTACTGCTTCGTGTAACAACACGCCTGGCCAGCCATTGCCTAATACGACTTCCATAGTACCCGCAGGGGCATCAATGGCTTCTAAGTTTACTTTAGCTTGACGAACGGCTTCTTCTGCAAAACCCATCCAACGCGGCTTGCCATCAACCAACTCTTTAAAGTAACCATAATCTAGGCGAGCGCCGCCACCAGCACCGCCACGTTCACGGCGACCATCTTTTTCAAGTAATACAGAGCAGTTTAAACGGATCAGTGGGCGAATATCTGTAGCAAAGGTGCCATCGCTGGCTGCAATTAATACTTCTTCGTATACCGCAGACATTGAGCTAATAACTTGCTCAGCATCAGGGGCTAATTCGCGAATATAATTTTCAAGCTCACGTAACAAATTAACTTTATCGGTGTCGCTCATGCTAGAAATAGGCTGATGTGGCGCAAACTGCTGCTTTGCAGCCACATCGCTGAATACTTTAACCGCTTTATCTTCACCGGCATCGGCAATACTACGTGCAGCCGTGGCTGCTTTGTTTAGCGCTTCAAGATTGATTGCATCTGAATACGAAAAACCGGTTTTTTCACCACTAACAGCCCGTACGCCAACACCACGCTCAACGTTATAAGACCCTTCTTTAACAAGGCCGTCTTCTAATACCCAAGACTCATGATGACTCGATTGAAAATAAAGGTCGGCATAATCAACTTTGTGCTGGTGAATATAAGCTAATGTTTTTTCGAGTTCTTCTCGATTTAGCTGGCTGTCGTGTAATAAATGCTGTTCAACCGAATTCATAATAATGGCTCTCTAAATCGTTGGTGAGATTGCAGCGGCATATCTCGTCTAATTTTGTGTAACTGGTTTAAATCTACGGTGCAACTAATAAAACCAAGCCCTGTTGGTTTTTCGCTTAATATTTCACCCCAAGGCGATAACATCAGGCTGCGACCATAAGTTTGCCTACCGTTTTCATGTGTTCCATATTGCGCTGCAGCAATAACATAACACTGCGTTTCTATGGCACGTGCTGCAAGTAGCGGCTGCCAATGCGCTTTACCTGTAGGCACAGTAAACGCACTGGGTACTAATATAATTTCTGCGCCTTTGCGAACTAAAGCATTAAATAAACCAGCAAAGCGCAAATCATAACACACTGTTAAACCAATTTTACCAAAGGGAGAATCAACAACCACAACCTCATCGCCCGCTTGAGTAAAATCGGATTCTCGATAGCTGCCGGTCTGGTCATCTACCTCAACATCAAATAAATGTATTTTGTTATAGCTTGCAACAATATCGCCTTGGTTATTAAACAAATGTGAGGCAGCGTAATACTTATGTTGGTTATAGGGCACTGGCATGGTGCCAGCATTTAACCAAATATTATGTTTACGGCACAATTCACTGATTTGCTGTTTATATTGTTCAATACGCTGAGACACTAACAACGTATCACCAGCGTGTTTACTAAACACTAAAAACGCTTCTGGTAAACATACTAACAAAGGTCGCGTGTTTGGCAGAGCAGCTAAGGCTTGCTTTAAGGTGGCAATGTTATCATCAGGGTTTAAGCCTGAGCACATTTGCAATGCAATAATCGCAGGTGTTGTACTTATAAGTGATTTACTCATTGCGCTGCGCTCACCTCAGCATCTTTAAGCTTTAACTCTGAAGATGCTTGCGGCTGATTTTGTGCTGCTTGCGGTAAAGTCACCTCTCGGCTCTTACGATCTAATTCTTGTACCTGAGGATCGTTCATTTTGCCCGTCACTTTAAAGTTGATCTCTGAGATCACTCGCGCAGAATGAATTACTTTATCAATTGCTAAAGCTGCAAGCCCCGTTACTGGGTTAACCATCCAAGCCACAATTACTGGAATACTCGACGTTACTTGCGGTGCTACTGCTAAGTCGTAGTCAATTTCGAGAGTATTTAAATTTGCATACCCTTTAATCGAGAGATCGGCAGGCACCCCATCCATTTTAGTATCTTGGGTATAGGCAATGCCCTTATCTATCTGCATCGTACCTTTCATGCTGTTATAGAAAAAACCTTTAGAAAATACATCTCTAAAATCAAGTTTTAGCTTACGCACTAATGAATCAAGGCTCAGTAATGAAAATACCCGTGCGCCTCCATCACTGACTTCAGTTAAATGGCCTTCGCCTAAATCCCAACTAATTTCACCGTCTAAACTAGCAATGTCTAAGTTATAAGGTGCCGCTTGCCAATTTAGTTGATAATTTAGATTGGCGTTTGAGTCTTTAATAGTAGTGGTGATATCAAATTCATTAAATAAAGCGCCAATATCATCACTTTTAAGTTCGCCGCTCATTGCTGTTAGGCCATTTTGCCACTGCCCTTTAGTACGTAATATATGATCGCCCTTATCAACTACTAGCTCAGAAATAAGCAGTTTTTTACCATCGCCTAACAATGAAGCACTTACCTTATCAAGCTGATAATGGCTAACCTTACAATCGGCACATTCAAATTCAATAGCCGGCAAGTTTGCAAGCCAAGCAAGTTGTTCTGGGGTTGATTTTTCGCTCGGTTGTTCTGTTTCGGCCTCTAAAAAGTTAAGCCTTAAATAGTCGCTGTTAATTCGAATCGGCTGACTTGATTGCCCGCTGGGAATGAACACTTCTGCTCTTAATTCTTTGGCATTAAGCTTTAATTGCAAATTATTATTTAGGGGCGATAAACGCATATCAAAATCATTAAACTGCATGCCACTAACATTAAACATGTCAATATTCGCAACCACTTCATGTAAAGGTGGCATAACGCCTGGCGGTGTATTCTCAGGCTGCACTTTAGCTACATTAATAATTTGATCAATTAAATTAACCCAAGGTAACAACTCACTTTGCGCTAAATTAATACTCACCGCTAAATCTTGTGAGTTAAGCCCTAAATCTTTGTTACCTATTATAAAGTGGGCGTTATTAAACTGCGATTTAGCATTATCTAAAATGGCGTTAAAATACACTAGCTGATCAACGTTTGCGGTGATCAAGTTAGATATATCATCACCCTGAATAACTGCACTCAGTGGCCAAGCTTGCTCACTGCTTTTTGTATATGCTCCAGGCAAAGAACTATTTAAGCCAATAAGTGGCGATTCAACTTCGGCACGATAATTAAATCCTTGCTCGGTAAAATTAAGCGCCAAAGCAATATCAACATCACTTTGCCCACTTAAATAACCATCTAAAATACCTTGTCCATGACTTATAAGTGTTTTCGCATCAAGCTGAGCATTTATATTTATATCAGCGCGATAATCCTCTGCGTTTGCGTCACTATTGTAGTTAATAGTTAGTGGCATACCAAGCCATGTAGCCGTTGCATTTGTAAGGTTTATTTGTTGATTATTAAAGCTAAGTTCACCCTTTAAGTGCTCAAGTGAAATACCAGGCGCAGAAATGTAAAGGGGGGAATCGAGTAAATTAACTGTACCACTGACACTGGCCCCACCTTCAAACTGTGAACCGATTAACAATTCAATATTTGCACTAGCAAGCCCCTGCCCTTGTACAATATTAAAAATATCAGCTAATGGATTTGCTAAAGGTGTAGCGGCAAAAAAATCGTGCATTTTTTCAAGCTCTGCTTGCTTATCAATACTAACCACCAATGGCGCACTGCCCATTAAGTCATTAATACTTACTTGCACACTACTGCCAACGTCTAGATTTACCAATTGACCTTGCTGACTGTAAATATCCATACGCTCATTTTCAAAATGCAGCTTTACACTGGCATTTGTAACTGCAGGCCAATCGGGATCGAATTGATAGGTGGCATTATCTATTTGCGCTATTACATCAAACTGCCCTGAACCATCTTTAAATGGAAAACCTGATAATGGACCAGAAAATAACACCTGAGTATTTGATACTTCACCTGCTTTTATTGCGCCATTTAAATAACTAACCAACTCAGAGCTCATTAACGTCAAAGGAAAATAGTGACCTGCAATACTGGCATCAGGTGCAAACGCTTCAGCATATAAATCCAAGCGTGGCGTATCACCTAAGCTTAGCTGCATCTGTGCGCTTAAAGTCACCTCATTGTTATCAAGCCATAGGTTATCGCTGCTAATATGCCAATCGCCTGAACGTTTAGCTAAATCTAATTCAATGTTTAGCTGGTTATAGTCAATATTATTACTAAAACTAGCACCTGTAATTAAGTGGCTGTTTTCACCAAAAATAGTGATCCGGCCATATTGCTGATTAACCAATCCATCAACCCTTAAGGATTGAGCGGCGGGTACGGCGTTTTTCTCTTGCCAGCTAATTTCATCGGCTTCAAACCATAGTTGCCATTGCCTTGCATCGGCAAACTCAAGGTACGCGGTATTGATTTGTCCGCTTGGTTGGCGTGCTAAAAAAGGGGCTAAATTGGGAAAATTAGTCAACTCAGCTAAATCACTCAATAGTGCTAAATCAAGTTGCTGTAGCCATACTTTATTTTGCTTACCTAATAAGGCTTCAAATTCAAGGCTTGGCCAAGTGGTTTCACCCGTACTAAATGCTAAGCCTGTGCTTTTTAATCGCCAACTATTTTGCTCTGGGTATAGATGAAATCCCCCTTCACTTAGGCTTACCTTTTGTGTTTGCTCATTGAGTTGCCAATTTACCGCGCTCGGTAACCACTGTACCTTTACGTCACTCACTAGGCCTTGCTCTAATCTAAGCCAAGCTTGTAAGTTTAAATCGCTATGTAGTTGCTGCTTTTGAGTATTAATGTACTGAGCTAACCAATTTGACACATCAACCTGATTAGCCTGCACATACAGATCGCCCACCATTTGCTCTAAGGTTTCACCTTTGAGCGCAATACGTGCGTCAAAATTACCCACCGAAATACCCGGTAATGCGAGGCTACCACTGCCAAGGTGCTGTTTATCTTGGTTTTGCCATACAATGTTTTCTAATAACAGTTTACGCTCTTTGTTATCTTCTAATACAAAGCTGATACTGGAGTTTTCTATTGCAAAATGACCGGTTTCACCTAAAAACAGCCCTTCTATTAGCTCTTTTTGTTCAAATGACACATCATCTTGGTTACCTACAAATAAATTCGCGACATTAACCTTGGTATGAAAACCATTGATCACAAAGTAATTCGACTTGAGCTGAAAAGACTTTAAGCTTTCCCAAAGGTTGAGCTCTAAACTGGTTTTCGCAATAGTTAAAGAAATAGGGGCGGTTTGGTTGTCTTTAAATGATAATTCTTCGAGCACTAAGGCAGGACCATTACCCTGCCAACTTGCCGATATAGCACCTATCGATAAGCTAATATCAAACTTGCTATCAAGGTAGTTTTCTATGTCGCCTTTATAATCGTTTGCGTAGGGTAAGGTGTATTTTAAAATAGAAACAATAACGGCCAGTAGCACCAAAATTACAGCACTTATTTGCCATAATTTGCGCACACAAAAGAAACAGGCCGCTTTAAATTTCATTACATCATTACCACATCAAACTGCTCTTGGCTGTATAAACTTTCTGTTTGGATATTAACTTGCTTACCAATAAATAACTCTAGCTCTGCAAGGTTGTGATATTCATCATTTAATAGCGCTTCACATACTGCAGGAGATGCATAAACTACAAACTTATCCGCATCGTAAGCGCGGTTAACACGTACTATCTCGCGAAGGATTTCATAGCATACGGTCTCAACCGTTTTTTGAGAGCCACGCCCTGAACACGCAGGACATACATCACACAGTATGTGCTCTAAACTTTCGCGAGTTCGCTTGCGGGTCATTTCAACCAGCCCTAATGCTGACAAACCATTAATATTGGCTTTAGCTCGATCTTTAGAAAGCGCAGATTCTAATGAGTGCATTACCCGGCGCTTGTGCTCATCGCTGACCATATCAATAAAGTCGATAATAATAATACCGCCTAAATTACGCAGCCTTAGTTGACGGGCAATAGCTGAGGTTGCTTCAACATTGGTATTAAAAATAGTTTCTTCAAGGTTACGGTGACCAACAAATGCACCGGTATTAACATCAACTGTGGTCATAGCTTCTGTTTGATCTATGATCAGGTAACCACCCGACTTTAAAGTCACCTTACGATGCAATGCCTTTTGAATTTCACTTTCTACATCAAATAAGTCGAAAATGGGGCGCTCACCCGGATAATACTCAAGCACTTGCGATAATAACGGCACAAACTCTTCAGTAAACAGCTTAAGTTCTTGGTAGGTAAGCTTAGAGTCAACACGAATGCGCTCCATATCTTCGCCCACGTAGTCACGTAACGTTCTAAAAGCCAACGTAAGATCTTCATGCAAAATACTGGCTTTGCTGGTTTTACGGCGCTTAGAAACTATTTTATCCCACAGTTTTTTTAAAAACGCAGCATCATGACGTAGCTCTACTTCACTTGCGCCTTCTGCGGCAGTTCTAACAATAAAGCTACCGTTTTCATCGCCATATTCAGCAACAATTTTTTTCAGCCTAGCGCGTTCTTCTTCCGTTTCGATACGTTGACTCACACCCACATGTGTCGCATCTGGCATAAATACTAAATAGCGTGACGGTATAGTAATATCAGTAGTTAAGCGTGCACCTTTACTGCCCAGTGGGTCTTTAACCACTTGCACCATAATGTACTGACCCTGGCGAACAAGCTCACGAATATCTTGGACTTTTTTAATTGGCTCATCATCAACACCTTCCACAATAGAGGCACTATTGACGATATCTGAAGCGTGTAAAAAAGCCGCTTTTTCTAAGCCTATATCAACAAAAGCGGCTTGCATTCCCGGTAGAACACGGCTTATTTTACCTACGTAAATATTGCCCACTATGCCTAAATTACCAATACGCTCTAGCTGAATTTCTTGTAATACACCGTTTTCGATTAGGGCAACGCGACTTTCACTTGGCGTGACATTGATCAGTAGTTCTGTACTCATGCTACCCTCTTAAGAATGTATGTAATAATTGTTCTGTCTCATATAAAGGTAAGCCTACAACGGCAAAATAGCTACCCGAAATATGCGTTACAAAGCGCCCGCCCAACCCTTGGATACCATAACCACCGGCTTTATCTTGAGGCTCGCCCGTTTGCCAGTAAGCGTCTATTTCTTCATCACTGAGTATTTTAAAAGTAACATCAGTACTGACAACACAACTCATTACTTTTTTTGGTGTCGCAAAAGCGATAGCAGTTAACACTTGATGAGTATTCCCTGATAAACGCTTTAAGGTGTGAGTAAAATCTTGTTTATCTAGAGGTTTACCTAAAGATTGATTGTCAATCACGACTACAGTATCACTACCTAGAACAGGCCGATCGGTAAAGCCTTGTTCTACCCCCATTTGTGCCTTTAAACGCGCTAAGCGTTCGACATAATCATATGGGAGTTCGTTAGCAAGCTGACTTTCATCGGCATCAACACTAAATTGTGAAAACTCGATACCCAACTGGGTTAAAAGCTCTTTACGACGGGGAGACGCGGAGGCTAAATGTACTGCGCAAGTCATTATCTGATCCTAAAGTGTCTACGGTATTTTCTAAGTAATAAAAATACCCATATCCAACTCAACATGCCTGTTAATACAGGCCATAAGTAATGTGGGCTAAAATAAACGCCAAGCAAAAAATGATTTAACCAAAACTGCATCAAATGGTAAAGCGTTAAGAATAAGCCAATTAAAAGGCTTTGTTGCCACAATGAAAAATTGCGAATTTTTTGAAAGTTACTTGCCGTAACAAAAATACACACCGAGTAGGTTAATGAGTTTACACCTAAAGAAGAGCCAGTCGCTAAATCAATTAGTAATCCAACAACCCAAGCCGTACCTATGTTTAAACGATGTGGTAAAGCCAAAGACCAGTACATAAGCACCAACAGCACCCAATCAGGGCGAAATGGTTCAAGTGAAAAGGGTAGCGGCATCAATGCCATTACCAATGCAAAGAAAATACTCAATGCAATTAATAGCATTTGACGGTTAATCATCTCCCATCAACTCCTGCTGATTTAGCCATAACACCACTAATAATCGAATTCGGTCTAATTGAGCTATCGGCTCAGCAAATACTTGCGCAAAAGGTTGGCCTTCATCACGGGTAATTTCGGTGATCACCGCTACCGGATAGCCTTCAGGAAACGTGCCACCAAGGCCAGATGTAACTAATACATCGCCAATACGTACATCTAAACTGTGCGGCACATGTGACAGCTTCAATACGTTAATTTTACCTATACCTTCAACCACTGTTCGCACATCATTACGTAAAATACGCACAGGCGTAGCATGGGTGGTATCGGTAATTAATAACACCCGAGAGGTGGTTGAGCCCACTTTAGTCAACTGCCCCACTAAGCCCATATCATCAATCACCGCTTGGCTTTCACTTAAACCATCGGTGGTACCGCGATTTATCACCACTTGGTGGCTATAAGGATTTGAGTGAACAGAGAGCACTTGAGCAATAATTTTACGATTTGAATGTTTTGAAGACGAACCCATTAATGCTCGTAGCTTTTGATTTTCTTTTGCTAAGAATTCATATTGTTGTATTTGTTCGCTCTGCAATACTTGCTTTTTTTTCAGGGCTTCATTCTCGGTAAGCAACTGCTCGCGGGTATGTAAGCTCTTAGCGCTAAAACTAAATACTTCGTAAGGCAGGTTGGCAACATAAATGAGCGGGCTAACTAAGGTATTCAAACTGGTGCGAATATTCTCACCACCTTGCGTGAACTTGTCTCCGAGGATCAATACGATACTCAAAAGCACTGCGACAAAAAGTCGCAGTTGCAGAGATACCGTTTTTTCAAACATTGATTTCATTAATCGTAACTAAAAACGTCACCACCGTGCACATCAATCATCTCAAGCGCTTTACCGCCGCCACGAGCAACACAGGTAAGTGGATCATCAGCAACAACCACTGGAATACCTGTTTCTTCCATGAGTAGACGATCTAAATCTTTTAGTAATGCGCCACCGCCAGTTAATACCATGCCATGCGCTGAAATATCAGATGCCAGCTCAGGTGGTGATTGCTCAAGTGCAACCATAACAGCGCTTACAATCCCCATTAGCGGCTCTTGTAATGCTTCTAAAATTTCATGAGAGTTAAGTGTAAACGAACGAGGAACACCTTCTGCAAGGTTACGACCACGTACTTCTATTTCCACAGGATCATCTGTTTTGAATGCAGAGCCAATTTGGTGTTTAATATTCTCAGCCGTGGCTTCACCAATTAAGCTACCAAAGTTACGGCGTACATAATTAATAATGGCTTCATCAAACTTGTCGCCACCAATACGCACTGATGATGAGTACACAACACCGTTAAGTGAAATAATAGCCACTTCAGTTGTACCGCCACCAATATCAACAACCATTGAACCCGTTGCTTCCGATACCGGTAAGCCTGCACCAATTGCAGCAGCCATAGGCTCTTCAATTAAGTATACTTCACGAGCGCCTGCACCCATTGCTGATTCGCGGATGGCACGCTTTTCAACTTGTGTAGCACCACAAGGTACACAAATAAGTACACGTGGGCTTGGTCGCATAAAGTTATTGTTGTGCACTTGTTTAATAAAGTGCTGTAACATTTTTTCGGTGACATAAAAATCAGCAATCACGCCATCTTTCATTGGGCGAATAGCTTTAATGTTACCTGGCGTACGCCCCAACATTTGTTTAGCCTCTGTACCTACAGAAGCAACGCTTTTAGGGCCACCAGCACGCTCTTGACGAATAGCAACAACAGAAGGTTCATTTAATACAATCCCTTCTTCTTTTACATAAATTAGTGTGTTAGCTGTACCTAAATCGATCGACAGATCGTTTGAAAAAATACCACGGAGTTTTTTAAACATGAGGCTGGATGACCTTTGAAATTCGTTCTTATTGTAGTTGCGCTTACTTTAACATTCTCAATGTAATGAGCAATGTAAAGCGCAACCGTCTTTGTAATCATTAAAAAGAGGAAGCGTATGCTTCCTCACTAAATATTATCGTTCGCTCATTAAGCGAAAGCCGATGTAATTAGCTCTAAAGTCTGGTGCTAAAACTAAACGCGTTGAGGCACGAGCAAGGCTAGGTGCAAAATTCCATGCGCCTCCGCGAACAACGGCATCTTTTTTATTCCCTGTGCTACTAGTCCATTCCCATACATTACCCACGGTATCGTATAAGCCAAATGCATTTGCTGAAAAAGACCCTACCGGTGCGGTGCGTTTGTTTGACCATTCGCTACCACACCAACCGCAGTTAGCTAAGTTTTTACCAATTTCGTTACCCCAAGGGTACTCAGTATCTGTGCCTGCACGCGCAGCATATTCCCACTCAACCTCAGTAGGTAGGCGATACGTTTGCGCAGTTTTATCCGAAAACCACTCTGCGTAAGCCGTGGCGTCATTTTTCGTCAAACATACCGCTGGAAACTCATTCGTTTGTTCAAACCCAGGAGCGCGCCAATTTAAGTTTGCTTCCCAAACGGGTTCGCCATTTAGGTAATAAGCGCAACCTTTGCCTTTTTCAGCCTCAGTCTTATATTGCGTTTCGTTTACAAAAGCTTCAAAGGCGCCAAAAGTCACTTCTTTGCTTTGCATTACAAACGATTCACTAATCGTTTTTTCAACAACCGGACGTTCATTTTCCAGTCCATTGCCGTTGATGTCGCCCATTTTGAATGTGCCAACAGGAATGATTACGGCCGACGAATCCACTGTTGGTGGCTGTGTATCAACTTCCATTCCTTTAGGGCAATCTGCTTGTATTATTTGCTCTCGCTTTTTAGTCGGTGCAGCAATCGACTCTGACTTTTTTTCTAACTTAGCAAAAAGTGTACGTGTCTTTTTTAAGTCAATACGCGCTTTATAAGGAACGTAACCCTCTTTGCGTATTTCTAATTTATGTAAACCACGAGGTAAATTTGTCACTAAACGAGTAGAACCTACACGAATGTCATTAATAAATACTTCATCGCCATGCACGTTAGAGCGCAAAGTTAACTGAACTAGTTGATCTTTCTTTTGTTCAGCGACCACTTTAGGCTTTTTATTAACTGTTTTTGCAACAACAGCGACCGCTTTATTATCCGCATTATCACTGAATGTTAACTGACTATCAGAAAAAGTAGCGCCGTAATTTGGCTGATAAGTATTTGCTAGCGGCGTACCATATTCTGAACAAAAACTGTTATTAACGCTTAATAAATGGCACAAACGGCTGCTGTTTACATCACCACGCATGGTAACGCTTAAATTTACATTGTAATTACCTTGGCCGCTAAACGCGCTGTTAATTACATGACTACTTAAAATCTGAACCTGTGCACCTGCCATGTCTCGCTTAGGCTCAACAAGGCGTTTTTCTGTTAGATTTTCAAATATTTGATCGATGAAACGTTTGGTTGCTTTTTTTAACCCCATTTGTTGAGCTCGTTGCTCACATGCTGCAAGGGTGTCAGTGCGCTTACAGTTAATATTATAGTCAACTTCAAGCGTTCCCTCGCGGGTAAACTCATTACGCAAGCGCTCTACACGCGCTGAGGTGTATTGCACTTTTAAACTTTCAAGCGTGTTTTGTAGCGTATGCTTGTCTGCGCGAATTTGCTCAATATCTTTAAGATGGGATGCAATTGCCGCCAATTGCATTGAGATATCATTTTTATTTTGTTCTTTATCAACAACGGCTTTTTGATAACGCGATTGTGCCTGCGTAATATCAAGCGATGGATTATCAATTAAGCGTCGATACATGTCATTCATCGCATCCAACGCTTGATTTTTTTCTTTATCAAGCTGTGTTGAACGCGCTCTAAGCAGTTCAAGTTGGGTTTGAAGTTGATTTTCTTCTTGTAAATATTTATCGAGCATCGTTGTTGAACGAGTGTATTCTGTTTGTTTCGTATTAATCTCTGATTCAATTCTGTTTACAGTAGTTGTATCTTGTGCAAATACTGTGCTGGCAAAAAGGCTAGCAGAAATTAACAGAGATAAAGGAGCAATTCGCATATATTCCAGTCCCAAAAAAGCGGCAATTATTTGGTTATTATTATTTTTTATAATAAAACCTTATGCTATGTACTTGAAGCACAAAACACAAGCTTTGTTCATTTATTATCTCAGTTTACAACTATTATCCCGCTTCATGCCAGTAAATAACCGTTTCATTTGTACTAAATAGCTAATTTATTTAACAACACCGATATTTATTTGTTTTTTACGCGCTTAAGATACCAATTTAGCAGCTAATTCCCTTTTTTAGTTTGCTTAAGTAATAAAACCTGAGTCAAAATAACGCTATTACACAGCACATTCATCATGTAACTAATAAAAAAGAGTGATAATGCCAATACCATTCAGGATTAATGAACATAGTTATTTGCAACCAATTACCAACAAATTGTTAGCAGATAAAAAGATTACGCTAAGCATTAAGCGCGATGATTTATTGCATCCTGTTATCAGTGGTAATAAATGGCGAAAGCTCAAATACAATTTAGTTCGTATGCAACAACAGGGCAAAACAGAATTACTGACCTTTGGTGGTGCTTTTTCAAATCATATTCACGCGTGTGCTGCGGCGGGAAAGGAGTTTAATTTAGTAACCCACGCAATTGTGCGCGGTCCGGAGCTTGATCTAAATAATCCAACGATAAGATTTGCAAAACAATGTGGCATGCAATTACATGTAGTGAATCGGTTAGAGTACCGACAACGAAATGATAAAACATACTTAGCAGCATTGCAGGCCCGATTTCCCAATGCGTATATCCTGCCTGAAGGAGGCACTAACGAGTTTGCTATAGAGGGATGTAAAGAACTTGCACAAAGTTTACCTGAGCACGACTACTTAATCTGCCCTACAGGTAGTGGTGGAACCTTAGCGGGCTTAATAGAGGGCAGTTCAAGTAAAAGTACTGTATTAGGTATTGCCGTTTTAAAGCAAGCCGACTACCTACGAGATGAAATACGGGCTCTTAGTCCTCGAGCAAAATCACAAAGTAATTGGCAATTACTTACACAGTTTCACAATGGCGGATATGGTCGTTTTACTACTGAGCTGTGGCAGTTTTGCCAGTACATGCAGCAGCAATATCAGTTACCACTGGAACCTATTTACAGCGGTAAAATGATGTACGCACTTTGGCAACTCATAAACAATGATTACTTTGCCCCAGGCAGCAAAATTATTGCCATTCATACAGGGGGGCTACAAGGTTTAGATGGGCTAAAATATCGTGGACTTGTTTGACTTGTAAACAGAGCTAATGAAATGCAACTTGAGTGTAGTCGGGTAATAATCTAGAAAAATACCCCCCTTGTGCAGTGCTAACACCTATCACTTTTAAAAATTGTAGTTCCTGGTATGTTTCTACGCTCGAGGCCACCACTGGCAAACTTAATAATTTACTAATATGCACAATTCCCCTGACCGACTTCTGCTGTAAATAATTATGATCTATTCCATGAACAAGCTCTAAGGCTAAATTAAGCCCTGCTATTTGCTTATTATAGGTGAAATTAAAAATACTCTTACTACTTTTCACCTCATCAATAACGATATTAAAGTTGAGCGCTGTTATGGCCGAAAAAGCGACCTGCAATCGATCTTGGTAATTTAAAAAATCAGCTTCATTTATCAAAAACTGTAAAGTGTGCAGGCTTTTCAAGTCACTCGTATGTGTACTTAACCAACACCAAAACTCGCTATTAAACCAATTTTTAGGATGTAACTTAATACTAACAACGGACGATGACTTTTCTATTAGC
The DNA here is from genome assembly GCF_004328665.1 of Pseudoalteromonas sp. DL-6. Lineage (NCBI taxonomy): Bacteria > Pseudomonadati > Pseudomonadota > Gammaproteobacteria > Alteromonadales > Pseudoalteromonadaceae > Pseudoalteromonas > Pseudoalteromonas sp. DL-6. The sequence continues at coordinate 400,895 of NZ_CP019770.1, read as the reverse complement.
AACAGCTTTTTAACTTGCATAACAACGGCCTGATCAAGCAATAGCGCCTCACCTTCGTTGTAAAACTGACTGATATAGTCTTGATTCAATAGTTTTTTATTTGCCTTATCGCTACTTTTAATTAAAACATGATGCTTAACAATAGTGCCACTATCCAACTCGTATACAGGTTGAAATAAAATCGCTAATTTTTGTTTTTCAACTCGCTGTGTAATTAGGTTTTCATCAGGCATTTGAAGGTGACTGCAATTGAGTGCCAATTGATGGTAATGCTTCACTCTACTTTGCATTGATAGTGTAAGTGACGATCTGGCGAGCTGATACACCATCACCTGATCAGCATTCGAGTAGTAAGTACACACACCTACTTTTATGCACTCTTTAGTCACTCTAGGAGCTAAAGTATCGGCTGCATTAAGCATGCATTGATGTAAGTATTTAGCGCAACTTTTTTTCTCAATCGCACTAACCCCTTTGAGAGTAAAAGCAAAATTACCCGCGGCTAACAATTTAACGGATATTGCAGCCGTATTGGTAAAGCCTTTTGCTAGTAATACTTTAAGAGTCGCTTGTAAGTCTGTGTTTGCATCAAAGTGGCATTCACATTGAATAAGCGCAAATATATTATAGCCAGCTGTTTTAAACTCCTTCGCTGCGACCTCTATTACCGGTTGTGGGGACTTTATTTTAGGCGTATGACACACCTTTTTATGGTCATCGTTTTGCTTTCGCTGTTTCGGCACTGAGCTATTTACAGTCGCTTTAAGCAATATAAAGTGCCTAGCAGCAAAAATAATAGTCAAAATAAATAAATTCATTATTATAAACAGGTGGTTATAAGCATACCAAGTGGGCCATGAATATAACAAAATCCCTTTAGAATTAGCGCTGAAATAATGCTTTTGCTGCTTTACATAAACAGAAACTTTATCTGGGGCGAGAGTAAAAGGTGTATTTGCCAAAAGCTGCTGCTTATTAACTAGCGGCTGCTGCAGTTGCTTGGCGAGTACTATCCCTGCTTGCTCATTTTGATATTGTAAAATTAAATTCAAACCACTATTAAAAATAACAAATAGCATAAAACACAGAGCGTAAAATAAGGCACTAGCGTAATTGGTAAACTGAAACTGACTGGCTTTCATAACCTACCCGCTCATTAAATAAGTTATTAAAGTGTTGTCTACTATTTGCAATTGTACAAGCCAATAATAAAAGTTTAGCGGCTGCTTTTAATGTTTATAAACATTATATTTAGTAGTCAACAGCATTAGTAATGGCTTCATCTTTGTGCGCACAAATAGGAGTGTTGCTCTGCTTTGAAAACCTTAAAGCTATTTATAGTTTTTTAATAAGGATTATTTATTCAAATACGATAAGCCAGAGAGAAAGTACTTATTATCAATAAAAAAGCCCTGATAAATCAGGGCTCTTTCTTAATATATTTGAACTAAAAAATTCTAGCTAGAAGGGAATATCGTCATCAAAGTCGATCGTTGGTTCCATAGGGTTTGATGCGCCACCTTGCGGTGCATTTTGTGGCTTAGGTGCAAACCCACCTTGCTGTTGCGGTGCATTGCTTTGCTGAGGTGCAAAACCACCTTGCTGCTGTGGTTGATACTGGTTATTTTGTTGTGGAGCCGGCTGCTGAGCAGGTGCAGATTGTTGCTGTGGAGCATAACTGCCTTGCTGACTATTTTGGCCTTGGTTATTTTGACCATAGCCACCGCTTTGCTGTCCGCCTTGGTTACCTTGATAGCCGCCACTTTGTTGACCACCTTGGTTACCTTGATAGCCACCACTTTGTTGGTCGCCACCACGTGCACCTAACATTTGCATTTGACCAGTAAAGCCATCAACAACAATTTCTGTGGTGTATTTCTCTTGGCCTTGTTGGTCAGTCCATTTACGAGTTTGAAGTTTACCTTCTACGTAAATTTGTGAACCCTTGCGGCAGTATTCACCTACAATTTCAGCTAATTTGCCAAAAAACACTACACGGTGCCACTCAGTTTTATCAACCATTTGGCCAGTGTTTTTATCTTTATAGCTGTCTGAAGTCGCTAAGGTAATATTTGCTACGCCATTACCATTAGGCATGTAACGAACTTCAGGATCTTGCCCTAAATTACCAACCAAAATTACTTTGTTCACACCGCGTGCCATGGAACCATCTCCTATAAACGTTAGATTAAACCAGCCACTCTTCGGGCTTGGTCTAGGTCAAATTCTTTATCATTAATCTTTAAGTAGCTTCGACTTTCATCGCGAACTACGGTTGCTTCTATTACGCCGGGTAAAGCAACTAACTGAGAAGCTAATGTTTGTGCCTGCTCTTCAGAATCTAATTGGGTCATTAAACTAATAACTTTGCTTTTCGGTGGGACTTGCATTTTCCACGCAATAATAAGCCATATTACCCCAACAAGTGCCGCCGCCGCAAACACAGCTTGCGTACTGGTGGTTTGTGCTACATACCCGCCCAACATACCGCCTAAAAAAGCGCCTAAGAACTGGCTAGATGAATATCCGCCCATAGCGGAGCCTTTTTGGCTTGCAGGCGCAATACGCGACACAAGAGCCGGCATAGTGGCTTCTAAAAAGTTAAAAGCAACAAAATATAACAGCATGCAAACTGCAATGCCAACAACGCTATTAGCCCACATAGACATACTTAACATACTGACTATTAAAACCATCACTGAACCAATAAAGGCTTGTTTTTCTTTCTCTTTTTTTATTGCCACTATCATTACTGGCACCATTAAGAAAAATGCTAAAAACAAAACCGGGATATAAAGCTGCCAATGGTTTTCAGCCACGAGTCCATCTTTAATTAATTGGCTCGGTAATACTACAAAAATAGTCGTCAATGTTAAATGCAGCAATAATACGCCTGCATTTAGACGCGCAAGCTGCGGGTGTTTAATTAGCTTTTTAATATCGCTAAAGCTGGCGAGTGTATCGCCTTTAGGCGCTTTATTTATTGCACTGGGTACTAGCATAGTAACAATAAAAATTCCTAATACAGCCAGTATAGCAGTTAACCAAAACACCCCTGCTATACCCCATGAAGCTGCCACTATTGGGCCAAGCAACATAGCGAAGGCAAAGCTCATACCTATGCTCATGCCAATCACCGCCATGACTTTTGGTCGTTGTTCGTCACGACTTAAATCTGATGCAAACGCTAATAATGCGCTGGCGATAGCGCCCATACCTTGCAAGGCACGCCCTACCGTTACCATTTGTATGGACTCGGCCAAAGCCGCAACTACTGAACCCAAGGCAAATACAAGCAAACCACCTACAATCACTTTTTTACGGCCAATTTTATCGGACAGCCGTCCCATAGGTATTTGTAATACGGCCTGCGTTAAACCATACGCACCAATTGCAAAACCTATCCATAAAGGTGAAAAGCCTTCAAGCGATTGACCATAAATAGCTAAAACAGGCATCAGCATAAACAAGCCGAGCATTCTAAATGCAAACACACTCGCTAACGATACGGCGGCGCGTTTCTCTCGTGAATTAAGTGAAGATGCGGTCATTATTTGCGTGATCTTACTGTGTGAAAAAATTAGGCAAGGATTCTATCACAAGCTTGGCAATAATTAATCGTCTATAACTAAGGATTTTTTCAATGATCAAGGATTAATATTGCAGCGTATTATGCGATACTGAACAAATAATTTTGGCAATAAACGAGATAGCATGGAAAACATTGAAGTCCGAGGCGCCCGCACGCACAATTTAAAAGACATCAGCCTAACCATCCCACGTGATAAACTAATTGTTATCACTGGCTTATCTGGTTCAGGAAAGTCATCACTTGCATTTGATACGCTATATGCAGAAGGGCAACGCCGGTATGTTGAATCACTCTCTGCTTATGCAAGGCAGTTTTTGTCATTAATGGAAAAACCTGACGTAGATCATATTGAAGGCCTTTCCCCTGCTATTTCCATTGAACAAAAATCAACCTCGCATAATCCCCGTTCAACCGTGGGAACCATTACTGAAATCTACGATTACCTGCGTTTAATGTTTGCACGGGTTGGCGAACCTCGCTGTCCAACTCATGATCTTCCTTTAGCAGCGCAAACAATTAGTCAAATGGTCGATACCGCATTAGCGCTGCCTGAAGGCACTAAGTTAATGCTACTTGCCCCTGTTGTTAAAGACCGTAAAGGTGAGCATGTAAAACTATTAGAACAACTTGCCAGTCAAGGTTACATTCGTGCTCGTATAGATGGTGAAGTATGCGACTTATCCGATCCACCACCGCTAGATTTACATAAAAAGCATACCATTGAAGTCGTGGTTGATCGCTTTAAGGTAAAAGAGGGTCAACAGCAACGCCTTGCAGAGTCTTTTGAAACGGCACTCGAAATGTCAGGCGGCGTTGCTAACATCGCTTTTATGGATGACAGCAATAAAGACGAAATGCTGTTTTCAGCTAATTTTGCCTGCCCAACCTGTGGCTATGCGATGACCGAACTTGAACCGCGTTTATTTTCGTTCAATAACCCTGCAGGAGCTTGTCAAAGCTGTGATGGTTTAGGCGTAAGACAATACTTTGACCCGAATCGCGTGGTTCATAACCCTGAAATAAGCTTAGCCGGCGGCGCAATTAAAGGCTGGGATAAACGCAGTTTTTACTATTATCAAATGTTGCAAGCGGTTGCACAACATTACGAGTTTGATTTAGATGTTCCTTATCAAGAGCTTGCAAAAGAACATAAAAAAATTATTTTAGATGGCTCTGGCGATACTAAAATTGCATTTAATTACCGTAATGACCGCGGTGATTTAATTACACGTAATCATGTATTTGAAGGCGTGTTAAACAATATGAACCGCCGCTACCGTGAAACTGAGTCAAACTCAGTGCGTGAAGAACTAGCCAAATATCAAACCAGCCAAGCCTGCCCTAGTTGTAAAGGCTCACGTTTGCGCCAAGAAGCACGCAATGTATTTATTGGTCAAACTAACTTGCCAACCATTACGCATATGAGTATTGGTGAGGCGATGAGCTTTTTTGAAGGTTTGCATTTAACTGGGCAAAAAGGCCAAATCGCCGAAAAAATTCTAAAAGAAATTCGCGACCGGTTATCGTTCTTAATAAATGTAGGCCTAAATTACTTATCACTTGAGCGCAGCGCCGACACACTTTCAGGCGGTGAGGCACAGCGTATTCGCTTAGCGAGTCAAATTGGTGCTGGGTTAGTGGGTGTTATGTATGTACTGGATGAACCTTCTATTGGTTTGCACCAACGTGATAACGACCGTTTATTGAAAACCTTAGTTCATTTACGCGATTTAGGTAATACCGTTATTGTTGTAGAACACGATGAAGATGCTATTCGTGCGGCTGACCATATTATTGATATTGGCCCAGGTGCTGGCGTACATGGCGGCCATGTTATTGCTCAAGGTACGCGCGATGATATTTTAGCGAGCAAAGACTCGGTTACCGGCCAGTTTTTATCGGGCGTGCGTAAAATAGAAGTACCTAAAGAACGCCATGCTACTAACGATAAATGGTTAGAGCTGTTTGGAGCAACGGGTAATAACTTAAAAAATGTTGATTTAAAAATACCTTTTGGCTTAATGACCTGTATTACCGGCGTATCTGGTTCGGGTAAATCAACGCTCATTAACGATACCTTATTTAAACTTGCCCACACTGAACTCAATGGTGCAACTACTGCTGAAGCAGCTCCTTATGGGTCAATTGCAGGACTTGAGCACTTTGATAAAGTAATTGATATTGACCAAAGCCCTATTGGCCGTACACCACGTTCAAACCCAGCTACTTATACTGGTATTTTCACCGGTATTCGTGAGCTGTTTGCAGGTACTCAAGAAGCCCGTTCACGTGGTTACAAAGTAGGTCGCTTTAGCTTTAATGTTAAAGGTGGCCGTTGTGAGGCGTGTCAAGGCGATGGCGTTATCAAAGTAGAAATGCACTTCTTACCAGACGTTTATGTACCGTGTGATGTGTGTAAGGGTAAACGTTATAATCGCGAAACCTTAGAAGTACAATATAAAGGTAAAAACATCAACCAAGTGCTCGATATGACCGTTGAAGATGCCCATGACTACTTTGATAAAATACCGGCTATTGCACGTAAACTTAAAACCCTAATGGATGTTGGACTTTCTTATATCCGTTTAGGCCAAGCCGCTACAACACTTTCGGGTGGTGAAGCACAGCGAATTAAGTTAGCACGTGAGCTTTCTAAGCGTGATACTGGAAAAACCTTGTACATTCTTGATGAGCCAACCACGGGGCTCCATTTTGCTGATATTGAACAGTTATTAGTAGTACTGCATCGCCTACGCGACCATGGCAATACCATTGTAGTAATTGAGCACAACTTAGATGTAATCAAAACAGCCGACTGGATCGTTGATTTAGGCCCTGAAGGAGGTGCTGGCGGCGGTGAAATACTGATTGCAGGTACACCAGAAGAAGTGGCTGAATGTCAGCGCTCACATACTGGGCACTACTTAAAACCGCTATTAAATAAATAGCGGTAATACACGTTAAGGAAAGCCCGTGTTAAGGTATTTAAAAATTGCAAAATGGCGTGCTAAAAAGAGGCTCCATAAGCTCTTAAAATGTATAAAGACGCATAAGATGTCTATAAATAACCACATAAAGCCGATATGGTTTAAGCTTAGTACCGCACAAAAGCTTTATTTAACTGCACTTATAGCTTTAATTTTTTTTCAATCTGGATCTTTGTGTGCGCTTTTAACAATGAGCGCCTTGGTCATTGAATTTTGGCCAAAGTTTATTAAACTTTGGCACTCTTTGGCTGGTAAAGCTTTAATTCTTCTTTTTTATGCGACGATTGCTAACTTCGTGTTGGCTAGCGCGAGTAGTATCGTAAATGAAGTGGCATTAGTTTCTTCAGCAGATTTTAACTACACTCACAACTTCGCTACTTTGCTTTACTTACCTCCTTCGGCGCTATTGATTACAGTAATAACTTTACTTCTATTACAGTTAGTTTTACCCTTGTATATCATTGCATTGCTATTAATAAAGCCATTTGGCTCAAAGCAAGTTAAGTTCATCAGTCAAAGCTATTCCCCACTGTTAACCGCTGTAGTAAGATTTTTTTTAACGATTTTTGTATTTATTAATTTAGCTGCTTTAGCTGAAGGTATCAGTACTGACGCACTTATAGAGAAGTTACAAAACCTTGGCTCTAACAGCTCTATTGAAACGGCATCGACTAAAAATCAAAAGCTGGCACCTAAAACAAATTCAGGGCCCAATGCCAAATTCAACGCTCAATTAGACAAAAAAGAGAGTGACTCTACACCAGTATCATCAATTAAAGCTAAGAGTTATTTTGAATTGAGCAAATGGCTAATCGCAGAGTTTGCCTTCAACTTTGAAGCTAATACCCACTCTAGATGTAAGAAAGCAGTAAGTAGTAAAGTGATAGAACTCAATGATTATGAAATTGTTGAAATAACGCCTGATCAAAGTATGCCTTATGGCTATCAATTCATAGTTAGAGCGTGTGAATCTGCCGGTATTTCTGCTATAAAACATTAAAATAAAATGCCGTTAAATTAGCGGTATTTTTGCAGATATAAAAAACAGGCTTATGGCGTGGAATAAATCCAACCGCATCATAAACTGCTTTTAATGTTTTCTCAGCACAGGTAGTGGCTTTCTCGGTATAATAAATAATGCTATTCGTCCCAACTGATTTGTACTATTTGCATATCTTTATACTTAGATCCGGTAAATAGAATTTCGTTATCTGCACTTATTTCAAAAGTAATCGGTCGAAAATCCATGTGGACATCCTGTATGGTTCTATCTTGTAAGTTAAGCCTGGCTACACGCGAAATAGAATCTGAATAATATAAATAGTTATCACGAACGGCATAAATATTAGCTTTACTAGCCTCTTTAGATAAACCCCAGTTTTGCCCGTCAGAAAGCCGTATTAATTGATTATGGCTAATAGCATAACCGTTACCTTTATTATCAGATATAAGCTTACTTGCTTTAATGTCTTCCATAACAGTTGTATCTCGGGTGAGTAAGTTAAATTCAGCGACTCTATTTTTTTCGCCAAGCTTTTCGATATAAAGAATGCTTTCATTACTTGCTGACCAAATATAACTTACTATTTTACGCCCGTTAAATTCCTCTAACGGGTAGAGCTTTTCAGTATTCATATCATAAAATGCGAAGGTTTTATTTTTTCTTAACAATATACGCTGCTGGTTTGATGATACTTTTAAACCTCCTAACACATAGTTAGATAGGCCATCGTAGCTAAAGTAACTCAGTTGCTTTGTAAGCCCGTTTTGAGAGATCCATAATTGGCTACTTCCAGAACGCTCTGATACAAAAACATGTGCAGCGCCTTGTTTATAGGTTACTTCAACAATACTGTAGTCATCTTTTTCACTTTTGTAGAGTGCTTCATATTTAGGGCTACCATTGAATAACCCCGTTACTTTGGTGAGTGAGTACGCTTGCGTTTTATTTGCAGAGTAAAATAAGCTATTTGCCGACTGAACAGCTATATAATAGGGTGATATTTCGGGCGTGACATGTACTGTCTTTTTAACAAGGTTTTCTCCATTAAGTAATACCGTGGTTAACTGTGAACCCTCAGAGACAATTATACCTTTATCATCTATAAGCCAATCAAAAGCAAAGCTAAGAGTTTTATTTTTTGCTTGATATAAACGCTTTGTCTCTCGAGTTGCAAAGTTATATGTAAATACAGAGAATGGTTGGCCTTTTTGATTAAGTATATAGGCCAATTTTTTACCTGAATGAGATAAACGAGGCATACTGATGCCATACATTATGCCTGGCGGAGGAATAATAATTGATTCCTTCTGCCTATTTAAGTCAAATCGATATAAGCCAGCGCCATCTTGTTCATTTTTATACTCAGTGTAATAAATATGTTCAGCACTTTGGTCTAACTGCGCATAGCCTGTGTATCTTAGGTCGCACTTTTTAATTACCTGAGTGTCACCAACAATAGGAAACTGACTTAAATCAACAAGTACCATTTCACACTGTTGTTTCTTTAAGTTGGTAGCCTGTAAAAGCACCGAGTGTTGATTTAACTGCCACGATAAGATTGATACCTGAAAACCTGGGTATGTAATCTCAACCTCTCGCTGATCTGAAAGACGCTTCACAAATGCGTGCATTACATCATTTTCTGGTGCAACGTTGGTATAGGCTAAAAATTGTCTATCTGAAGATAACTCGGGGTGTACCTCGCTACCTAAATTCCATGTACTCGCCACCTTATTTACCGTGACCTGTTTAACCTCCTCGGTGTAGGGTGTATTAACAAATATCACACCTAACCACACTAAAAAACACAAACATATAATGGCTAATGAAGAATAGATAAAGGGCTTTTTCAAATCGCTTTTTGAGTTCGGTTGAGGAGCTGTTATGGCAGCAATATCTTCATCTTTTGCAGTAAAAACCGCAGAATCATTCGGCGATTCATTAGGCTCTACAAGTTGCGTTAATTGCGCTGGTATTACCGTTAAGCTGTAACCCTTTCGATAATGCGTTTTTAAAAGTGGTGCTTTTTCAGTAGGGTGAGCTAACTGTTTTCTTAACTCCGAAATAGCGCGATTAATCGCATTGTCGTCTACAAAGCTTTGCTGCCACACACTCTCTACTAGCGCTTGGCGAGAAACGATTTGTTGGGGCTTATCTATAAAATACAGTAATAGCTTTACTAAAAGTGGGTCTAATTCCCTTTCCATGTTGTTTGAAGTAATCACACATCGATTACTAATAAATTGCCAAGGTCCGATTTGATAATTCATAGTCTTTACATATTTTTATTTTTCAACAACCCTATCACAGGTACACTTTTTAATATAGCTAGGTTAATTTAAAACCTTATATTCACAGATAAGGTTTGTGATTAACCCTCTAATTTAAAACAACAAAAAAAATAAAAACCTTATAAATAAATCACTCATAAGTAGATAAGCGACTCTAGATAAATTTAGCGATATTCTTTAAAACGTCATCAACAAGCAGCTTACTAAACACTACTTTTTAATAGTAATTAAGCTGACTTTTAAACTTAAAAAAGGTTTCATTATGAATAACGCAACTAAAAAAGTATTACCCGTAATTTTATTAGCAACAGTATTTAGTACAGCCTCTGCAATCGCTACAGAAAGTAAAAACAACACGCTACTAACCAATTCAGATCAATGTGCAGTGGGTGAAAAGGTCATCAGCAGCAATCAAGTCATTTATGCTACAAACACTGATTTCCTCATCAAGCATGAAGTAAACACTGAAACATTATTTACTAGTATAGAGAACCAAATTGCAACCGACTTTGAATCTTCTATCAACAAGATGAACGCAAAAATTGATAGCAACCTTTCAAAAATAACGTCGTCACTAACAACTTATATAAGCACTATTTTAACCAATCAATAATAAATCAAATTTCATTAAGGAAGTGTTATGAACACATTTACTAAAAAAGTATTTTCAGCAACCGTATTATTGAGCAGCTGCTTATTAGCAACGACTGTACAAGCACAAAGTTCAGTGTGGCAAGTGAGTAAAGGAAATGACTCATTATTTATTGGCGGCACAGTACACATTTTACCTAAGTCAGAGATGCCTCTACCAGTGGAGTTTAGCTACGCCTATAAGCAAGCAGATACGATTGTATTAGAAGCACGAATACCTGATCCTAGCGATGCACAAGCACAAATGAAAATGTTGAGCGCACTATCTTATGAAAATAATGAAACATTGAGCCAAAAGCTAACTCCAGAGGTAAAGCTCGCATTAGAAAAAAAGCTGGCTGAATTTGGTGCAAACCTAACTAAATTAGATAACTTTCGCCCTGCAATGGTTAGTATTGTGCTAATGTCGATGGAGCTGCAAAAACAAAATTTAATGGGTGAAGGCGTTGACGCTTACTTTACTAAAAAAGCGACATTAGATAATAAAGAACAACAATACTTAGAGACTATGGCGTTTCAGCTAGAGTTATTTAAGACTATGGGTGAAGGTAGCGAAAATGACTTTATCAAAAATAATCTAGCTGGGTTTGATAATTACGGTGTGATGTTTAAAAAATTACTCTCAGCTTGGCGTAAAGGTGATATGCAATCGCTCTACACAGTAGCACTTGAACCGATGCAAAAAAATGATCCTGCAACTTATAAACAATTAATGACTGATAGAAACAATAACTGGCTAGTTAAAGTAGAGCAAATGTTTAATAACGATAAAAGTGAATTCGTACTTGTGGGAGCAGGTCACCTAGCCGGAGAAGGTAGCTTACTGACATTACTTGAAAATAAAGGCTACCAAGTATCTTTAGTTGATATTAACAATACAACTTTCAAAACAACCGTTAAGGCCGAGTAATGGATAAAACAGACAAGCAAGCAATGTCACTTCTGTTTATATTTGGCTTTTTAATGTTAATCAGCGTGATATAAAAAATGCCGCTAAATTAGCGGCATTTTTGTATCTGCAAATAAACAAGCTTATGGGCGTGGAATAAATCCAACCGCATCATAAACTGCTTTTAATGTTTTCTCAGCACGGGCACTGGCTTTCTCGGCCCCCATTTTCATGATGTTATTTAATAATGTTTGGTCTTCACGTATTTCTTTAAAGCGAGCCTGAATTGGCTCTATCATGCTCACGACAGCTGCTGCGGTGTCTTTTTTCAAGTGGCCATACATTTTATCTTCGTATTCAGGTACTAACTCTTCGATTGGACGCTTAGTTGCAACACTTAATAACGTAAGTAAGTTAGAAACGCCTGGTTTTTCACTTCGATCAAAATAAATGCGTGCTTGCTCGTCTGAATCAGTAACCGCTTTTTTAAGCTTTTTCTCAATCTTTTTAGGCTCGTCTAACATCATAATAAAGCCATTGGGGTTTTCATCAGACTTAGACATTTTTTTCAGTGGATCTTGTAGGCTCATTACTCGCGCACCAAACTCAGGAATATAAGGTTCTGGCAGCGTAAAAATCTCGCCGTATACATTGTTAAAACGATTAGCAATATCACGCGTTAACTCAAGGTGCTGCTTTTGATCTTCGCCAACAGGCACTTTATCTGCTTGGTATAGTAAAATATCAGCCGCTTGCAAAGCTGGGTAAGCAAATAACCCAACATTAATATTATTAGCATGCGTTGCCGACTTATCTTTAAACTGGGTCATACGATTAAGCTCACCCATTTGCGCATAACAGTTTAATACCCAACCAAGTTGTGCATGTTCTGGCACTTGAGATTGAACAAATAATGCCGCTTTTTCTGGGTTAATGCCACACGCCGTATATAAAGCAACGCCATCGAGTACACGACCACGCAATAACTCAGGGTCTTGGCGTACGGTAATTGCATGCAAGTCTGCAAGCATAAAGTAGCTATCATATTCTTCCTGTAGCTTAACCCACTGGTTAATAGCGCCAACATAGTTGCCTATTGTCATACCACCGGTTGGCTGCATGCCACTTAATACTACTGGTTTACTCATGATTTTCCTTTATTTTTACTTAATTAAAAATGCTTAACGCTGCGTTAGTGTCGGTATTATAGCTAAGAAGTTATCGCATAGGTACTGCGGATTATAATCCCCTAGCTGATCTCCTTGATGATACCCGTATGTAAGGGCTATCACATCAATATTAGCGGCTTGAGCTGCCAGTATGTCACTCTTTGAATCACCAATCATAATCGCTTTATCAGGCGAAATATTTAATGCATCGCAAGCAAATAAAAGCGGTTCAGGTGACGGTTTTTTTGCCATGTCGTCGCCACACACTATTACCTCAAAATGACTGCGAATAGCGAGCTTATCCAAAAGCATTTCAGTAAAGCGGCGTGCTTTATTAGTAATAAGTGCTTTAGGCATACCACTGAGAGCAGCAAGACCCGTTTCAACATGCTGATATAACACGCTGTATTCACCGACCTGCTCACTGTAATGTTGATAAAACAGGTTGATAGCTCGTTCGCTTAATACTTCGTCAAGGTGCTCACTAATTTGCATATCGCCGCAAAGAGCTCGTTTAACTAACACCTCAATACCATTACCTACCCAGCTTTCAACTAATCGTTGACTGACTATGGGAAACGCTAAATCGCTTAGCGTTAGATTTAAGGCCATATATAAGTCATACACGCTATCAACTAGCGTGCCATCTAGGTCAAATAGTGCCGCATCATATTTCATTATTTAATACTTTCTAATTGTTGGCGCATTTCATCAATTACGCTTTTATAGTCAGGCTGATTAAAAATAGCTGAGCCTGCAACAAACATATCAGCACCCGCCTCAGCCGCAGCTGCTATATTCTCTACCTTAATACCGCCATCAACTTCTAAACGAATATCACGCCCAGAATCAATAATGCGTTGCTTTGCCTCTCGCAGTTTCTCAAGTGTTTGTGGAATAAAGCTTTGCCCACCAAACCCAGGATTCACCGACATTAATAAAATAACGTCTATTTTATCCATTACATGATCAAGGTAACTTAAACTCGTTGCAGGGTTAAAAACTAGACCTGCCTGGCAGCCTTGATCTTTTATCAACTGCAAAGTACGGTCAATATGCTCACTGGCTTCTGGATGAAAGGTAATAATTGACGCACCCGCCTCGGCAAATTGTGGGATTAAACTATCTACCGGTTTTACCATTAGGTGAACATCAATCGGGGCTTTAATACCGTAGTCGCGAAGTGCTTTACACACCATTGGGCCTATTGTTAAATTAGGTACGTAATGGTTATCCATTACATCAAAATGGACAACATCAGCCCCTGCAGCTAACACTTTGTCGACATCTTCGCCAAGGCGTGCAAAATCCGCAGATAAAATTGAGGGCGCTATTAAGTATTTTTGTTCACAATTTAGCATTGCTAATCCATTAATGAAGAATTTATGGCGTTAATGTAACTTAATTAACGATGTTACCCAAGTAGCGCCTTTAAAAATAGCGCTATATTAGCAACGCTAGTCACTAACTTTTATTTACCGTAACAACAACTAATTGCGCGAACTAAGAAAAATAAAATACGCTTATAAACAAATTCCGAGATATGATTAGCTATAAATATAGCTAAAAATAAAGTGTATTATTTAAGCAGGTTTTGTTATGCTGCGCGCAGAACTAAATTATTAGGTTTATATTATGCGTGCTTTTAAAATTGGATTATTAATCACGTCGGTAAGTGTCATTATTGGAGCAGCGTCGCTTTCTTCAAATACTGAGCAAGAATTAAGCTCAGCCAACACTTGTCTTCATAAAGAACAAACTAGCGCTATTAATCATAGCGTGAACCGTTGTATTCAAATTGAAGAAGATTCCTCTTGGGCTTCTTGGTTAACCGGCGATAGCCGCAGTGCTCAGTTTCATTACCTAGATTTGCTAGAGTTATTAACGGGTACTGATGACAAGCACAAACCCTCTTCTATAAAACCATTATTTTAATTAATGCAGCATTTTTTTAGCGCTTTACAAAGTGTGCTAGCTGCATTTTTTGGTGTGCAATCTGAAGATAAACGTCAAACAGACTTTAAACACCACTCTCCTATCACATTAATAGCCATTGCCGTGGTACTTTTTGTATTATTTGTGCTGGCTATTTATGCAACCGTGACTTCGGTGCTAAGTACATAGCCATTAGCTCATCTACTTTATTTCGTGAACCGCCTTTTGGACTGATCGTGCGCTTAACCTGAATTTTATCCAAAGAAGCTTGGCTGTAAATTTTGCGTGTCCATACAGTATCGTGATTTGAAATAAGGACTGGCGTGTTATTCTCAAATGCCGCTTGTTCAGCCAAATTAGCTAAATTAGCCTGATCGTCTAAGTTAAATCCGCCTTTAGCATACGAGGTAAACGATGCTGTTTTACTTAATGGCACATAAGGCGGATCGCAATAAATCACCGCATTTTTAGGCACCAGTTTAAACACATCATCGTAGCCTAGGCAGGTAAATGTAGCCTGTTGCGCTTTGCTAGCAAAAAAGTACATTTCTTTTTCAGGAAAATAAGGCTTTTTATATTTACCAAAAGGCACATTAAAAATGCCCTTTAAGTTATAGCGGCATAATCCGTTATAACCATGACGGTTCATATATAAAAATAAGATGGCTCGTTCATATACATCGCTACTTTGATTAAACTGCACACGATAATCATAATATGCATCTGAGTGGTTGTTTAAATCAACAAACAATTTTTTGGCATCACTAATAAACTCATCAGGCGAACGCTTGAGCTCTTTATATAAATTGATTAAATCAGCATTAATATCGTTAAGTACATAGTGTTTAAAATTGCTGTTTAAAAACACTGAGCCCGCACCAACAAAAGGTTCAACCAAGGTATCAGCATGCTTACTTGCTTGATTTAGTCGCGCGTTAATATCTTCAACGAGGCTGTATTTTCCGCCTGCTACTGTTACGAAACGTTTTATGAATTAATTATGAATACCTATAATATTCATAATGTTATATCAATTTCATAAAAAACTTCTTATTTCAAAAATTTGTGGTGATTTTCCAACTTATTTATGAAAATTTCATAAATAATAAATCTGAACTAATTGGAGATTTATGGGTGTGTTTCAGGCTCAACTTTGCAAAAGCTTATTAATTGATATGCTTTCGAACCATAATTGATAACTCTTTCAATTTGCTCAATAGTTTCATCTTCAGAAACAAAGCCACAATAACTCTTATATTCTTTCCCCCAATTACCTCGATGATCTTTAATTTGGCAATGCATCACTACAAAGTACCTGCATACAAAGTTATCGTAATCAGAAATCTTGGTTTTATGAAACTTACTAGAATCTGCAATATCACATCTCATATCACCGTTAACGCTATATACGTATTCCATTTAAATTATTCCTCTATATTTTAGATTTTAAGACTTTATAAACTACCGAATGGGCGCTACTTTATGACTTGATAGTGAATGCAATTCTGACTCTAACTCCATTACCCTAAACGCCAATGAAACATTTTGTTTTACTACATCATCGTTGAGAAGTTTTTGCTCATTTTTCTCTTCTCTGTACTTCCTCTTCAGCTTCTGCTCGTGCTTTAGTTTGTCTTTAAGTATTTCTACTTCAGACTTTTCTTGCTTAACAGCATCCTTTATGTTTTTTTCTGCTATTGCATCAAAATGATCGCGAATCCTATCTTGTGCATCCTTAATAAATTCTGGGTAATAGTTAATATTACTTACCTTTAGCCCAGCTTCATTATTTATCCTTGATATGTTGATTTTGCCATCATTTTTAGTTCGCTTAGGCACGCCATCAAGTAACCTTTGCAAAGCCCTTTCCAATTTACGTAGTGTTATTTCAGACATAGATCTTCTCCTATTTAATCAATTACTGGCTCTTGAAAAGACTCAAATTCTATTTTGTGCTGCTGAAGAACATGTTCAATGGCCTTAATTTCAATAAAAATACGATTTCGAATACTTGAAAATGATGAGCCTAACTGAATAAGGTTTTCAAATTTTTGAATCAGTCGTTGTCTTTTAGGGACTCGCTCCAAAGCCTTATCTCTTGTAACCGCCTCATGCTTACAAACCACACTAGAGATTTCAGATGAACATATGCGATCGCAACTGGGGTTAAAGCAAAAACCAGTTGGGTGCTCTACCACACTCAAGTTTCCACTCCTGACTTGACGTTCAAGTTCTTCGCGAGATATATAAATACTGCCTTCATATTCAGGTTTACTTCTTTCTCTGTCTATTCTTTCTCCTTCACCTCCAGATAAAGTAGGACTGTTAAAAATTTCAAATGCGGCTTCGGTCATGATCATAATATTCGCCTCATTCATCATTTCCTGAAGCTCACCATCAATTTGCAAGTCCAAAGCTCGAACTAACTCTGAATTATTCGAATACCATTGGGTCATAACTACATTCAGGTGTTTATATTGGTGCTTCAATGCCATGATACTTCCTAATTTGTTACGCATCAGAAATACCGCAAACGTTCTTCTAAAGTCATGTGAAGATAACTTAGGCAGGTAACCACCTTCCTTTAAAAGTCCTTCGCGGGTTGGGTTTAATTTATCAAATTCAATGACATCTTGCTTTGTAGCTGTAATAGAGTGCTTTTTTAAAAATTTCGCCAAATAATTTGTAAAGCTGTTAGTATTCCACAACACATTTCTTTTATGTTTTGCAATATTAGTGGACAGTAATCCATTCATAACTATCACAAGCTTAACCTCATCATTTGCATAAATTTCTTTATAAATATCTCGTGCAAACTCGGTAACTGTAAAGAGCAAATCCAGTGCTTTTTTAACAATAGGATGGGTCACCCAAGTTTCCTGTGTCGGTAAGCCAGCTTCATTTTTTTTAGTGCTAAAACCAATTAAGTAAGGTACTTCAAACCCGTTATATTCTTTGGTCTGATAACTATCTAACCCAATACTCAGTCCTTCACCATGTCTAACTCCGCTATATCCTAAAATTAAGATTAGACAGGCTGTTTTTATCTCATCTAAATGAGGTGAACTACTTCTAACCTCAAAATCATCGATACCTACACTATGAGGCAGATTGCAACCAACTTCATTCCAAAAACTTTTACTATTGAGGTGAGGGTTTGCTTCCAAAAACTCTTTTCTAGTTTGATAATATCTAGCATATGCATCACTAATCTCTTTTTTATATGGGTAAAATTCGTTAACAGTACTTTCTGCTGCTTTGAATATTCGAGTTGCCATATGTTCTGGTATAGCGATGTGCTGTAGCTTTTTCGTCTTACTTTTACAGGCTAACTTGAATGAAACCACTTTAAGGTCTTTTATTAGTCTGTTAGTGAGACCAAATTTAAAGAGCTGGTTAACTGTAATTAAAGTTCCTTTAACTGTACTAATGCCGAAACGTTTATCTTTAATATGGGACTTAAATTTTCTGAATATTCCATCATTATTTAACTTTTCCCATTCTGTCGAACCGAGCAATTTCGCTATCCTAACTAAATTCCCTCGTTCATATTTCAAAGTTTCTAACGCCATTTCAGGGTTTTTCTTCAACATTAGAGCAAGAACATGCTGAACTTCTTTTTTATATTCTTGGGGAATATTTTCAAAACTTACGGCTCTAGACTCTTGGCTTTTAGAAAATTTACGCGAGTACTGAAAGTCCCAAATATCATCGTAAATAAATGATATCGGGTTACCTTCTTCATCTTTTGTTGCCACCTTACTTGCATCGCAAGTATTGATTTTTTTTAAGTTGATGTTGCCAATTTGCTCGTTGTTCATATTCCGTATATCTCCATTAAATCAGTTAAATCTGTCTCCTCGCTGTAAAGTGGGTGAGGTGCTTCGCTATGTTTACGACTTGCCAATTCATAGTTGTCTGGCGATTTCACCTGCATTCGAGAAAGTATATGATGCGTTTTTTCCACTGCATTCTGAAAAGTTTCAGTGGGGTAGCTATTAATTGCTGGCCGGGAAATCGTTTCCATTAAAGAGTCAAGAAACGACAACATGAGCCATATATCATCGACTTCGGCAACTAAAGCGTGTTTAGAACAATCAAAACAAGCCAAAAAACTAATACATTCTCGATCATCCCCTAGATTTAATGACTTAATAGCTCTCAAGCTTTTTTTTGCTACCTTGCCTGTAGGTTCGGTGCATCTAGCTCCGTTAGGTAGTTTATTCGCGGTAGCTTCTTTACGTTTTGCTTTCCACTCTTCTGAAGTAAAGGGATCTTTAATTTTGGCCTTAAACTCTTCTATTGCCGCTTTCTTTTCTTTACCCTCGGTTAAAGCTTTTTGAACTTCAAATGCTCTAGCTAATTCCATCTCATGGTTTTGCTCAACACCATTTAAATAATGCTCATGAGTTGTCTGTAATGTATTTCTGTTCGCTGAGGCTGTGATGAAGGTATCTTCAAAAGCTCTCTGTATTAAAGAGCTACGGGTGCTTCTCAGTTTACGTAAGGTTATCTCAGGTAATCCCATCGCCTTAAGCTTATGATTGATGCTCTTGTGTGGATTGTTATATGTTGACGAAGTAACCTTTAAACTCTCATTAGCATTAAAAATTGGAAACAAAGGAGCATCATCTCCGGGAGCCATTTTTTCAGAAACAACTAACCAGCTTTCAATAAACTCTTTAGCTCTTTTTGTAAAACCTATACCTAAACCTTGCCTTTGGTATAAGGCTCTGGCTTTTACTGAATCAAACTTATAGTTGTCGCCAGTTGATTTTTTAATTAACTTTGCATCACCTTTCGTCAATGATGTTAATGGCGTCAAATTAGCACCAGTCCACTTTGCCGCGATAATTATTGCTATTCGAGTAAGGGAATTGGTCCAATAAACACCTTTCTCGACATACAGGGCACCTCTACTTTTTCTAATTTGAGCCTCTGTTATGCCATTTTTTACGGCAAAGTCGATATCAAAAAGTGGACAAGTAATTGGAGGTACTCCATTAAAAAAGCACCTTACATATTCATGAAATGCCGCCATAAGTTTAAGGCCCACTGTTCCATAGTCTTTATCTGCAATTGCTTTTGTCGGAATCGCGGCACTACGTCTATTTTTAATTTTTGGTATTTGCTGTGCTATATATTCCTTGCCCATTTCATTCAGAATAGAAACTAAATGCTGCTTTTCTTTAACAAGTGTATTCTTGTTAATCTTTCCAAGTAAAACCATGTCATTACGATAGTTATAAAATGCAATTACTTGCTCCTGATTAAAATCGACAACCTCTCCCTTTTCATCCCAGTGTTTAACGTAGTTGCATAAAAAGCAGAAGCGCCCATACCCAGTTTTGCTGGCTGTTCCGTATCCTTTAAATAGTTCGTACATCTCATTTACAAACGCGTCTCGATTCAATAAAACCAAGCTGCTTTTATCCTCAATAGCAAAATAAGTAGGGCACCCCAGATACCTAAGACGCTCAAAACGTGCTATCTCACCATTGAAATTGAGTTCTAACTTCCGCTCTTCGCTATTTTCAATTCCGACAACATTGCTATGCTCAATGCTTTCGGATTTGATAACTTGGTTTCTTCTTTTCTTATCCTTAAAGCCCATTACGCCACCTCCATTTCATTTAAGTCATAGATATAATCTAAAGCGATCTCAGCTAGCTCTTCGGCTGATTTATGACCATCTACTTGCGATAGATAATGGAAAGTGGTTGCGAGATCGGAATGACCAAGGAGTAATTGGACTGTCTCTAACGCAATACTCGTTTTCATACCAACGTCTATTAAACTAAATAAACGTTTAGTACCGAATGTAGAGCGCAAATTATGTACTTTATGGGTAAACTTGTATCCAAGCACCTCTGTTAAACTATGCCGAATTTCAGACCACCGAGCATTTACAGTTTCCTTTTTTATCCGCGAACCGTTTTGATTGAGAAAAAGAGGTGTTAATTCGTCGCCAGTAGCACTATCTGTGAATTTATCTCTACGATTTATGTAACGTTGACTAAGTGTATACCTGTGCAACTGCCTCAATAAAGGTACTGGAATTTCAATTTCTCGTTCTTTATCATTTTTCGTTTCAATACCCTGATTTGGCCCAACTTTTAACCGCACGAACAATGCATTTCCAGATTTTGCCAATCCCCAAAGCACCCACTCTTCATTTAGAGTTAATGCTTCGTTTCTTCTGAGTCCACAATGGCGCATAACAAGAAAAATTAGCGAAAACTCTATTGGTAGTGAACATTCAACAAGTTGACCATACTGCTTCTTAAGCACTTTGCGTTTTATACACAAAATCTGTTCAAGCATATCGTACTCGTGATCACTAAGTGCTCTTAGTTTGTTTGGAATTACCCCTGCTTGTGGTTTGGGAACGTTTAAACGAACATCAGTAGTGGGAACTATGATTCTATTTGAACCATTATTACTAGTTTCATCGCTACCAATATCAAGAGAGATCTCTTCATATTCAAACGGTACATTCGCGAATTGAACACCTTTAGCAATATGATACTTATAAAACCTAACTGCTGCTCTCATATATGCTTTGGCAGTACTAGCAGCGATATGAGCATCAGGGTCACTTGAACGATATGAGCCTTCGAGAAAATTTTTAAACCGATAAAGTGGGCGTTTACTTTTTGTATAGGGCTGTTCTTTCCAATCCATTTGCCACTCAACAAGTTGAGTAAAAAAATGAATTAATCCTCGGCTATAAATCGACACATCTTTATTTGACTCATTGACAAGTAAGTCCATCAAAAAAGCATTTACGTCATCAATGCTTTCAACATAGTGAAAAGGGACGTCTTTCTGTTCGTCTGGTGAACCAATGTATGTTCGAAGCCAAAACAAAAACATTGCAGAATTAACTGTTGTGTTTTCATTGCCTATTGCATGAACTTCAATTTCACCGTTTTCATCAATCTGAGTTGATAAAGTGTTGTAATTGAATTGTGGAAGTGAGTAGCTAATTACGTCTAGCTCAAAACGATTTTTATCTAAGTTTTTTATATCAATTTTGCTATATATCATCCATTGCTCCATTTCAATGATGCACAAAATATAAATGAACAATATAGACATGTCAACAAAAATATTGCATCATATCAATACTGCAACTTTCGCATTTATTGAAAACTTTTTTTAAACGAGGCTTAAATGATAGAAATAACGACTGAAAGACAACTACTTAACACATTGAAAGAAAAGGATTATATTGTTTTAGATCAAGCTTACAGGAAGTGGGTTGTATACAACAATCGAACTGCTCAAGGTCTTTATGACGAAGAAGAGATAAGTGTCACACGAGAACTTCACGAAAAACTTGAACAATGGAGCGACAATAGAGTTATATCTCGTAATTGCTTTATACCGAGCAATATTCTAATGCTAATAACGTATGGAATCTGGGACAAAGAAGAATTTGACCAATTATCCAGTGATGTCAGATTTGAAGCGAAACAGCTAGGGCTGATTAAGCCGAATGAATGATTGAGGAACACAAATGACGAATGAATATTACTGGTGGGGACTAGAAGAGTCGAAGTTCAAAGGCGTTTTATACGATTCTATCAATGTATACTTTTTACATGATCATTCATATAAAAACTGGGAAGAATTTGCAGAAGCAGATCCCCACATGGCTTATGCACACCTTACTTACGTGAGATTTGATGCACTGGAGCAACAATTTGTCGATTTACGAGTTATACCGCAAATGCTCGGTGTTAGCAGTGTTCCAGTAGAATCTACTGTTAAAAATATCAATAGACATGATTGGTTAAAATCAATTGTTGATTTAGCTTTATTTAGATTTTCAAGTTTAAGAGACATTGCATTTCACTTTGTGAATGAAGTATTAGAACTTGATCTTCCAGATCATAAACTAACAATTAAAAATCTTTCAAAAATATTAAAAGAATTGAATCCTGAAGTACTAAAATGCTTAAAAGTAATTGATAAAACAGGTATTCCTTTAAGACAAAATCGAAATGAGAGAGCACACAAAGGTTTTTGTAATCTATATACCGAAGACGACCAGCTTTTCAAGAACATATCTTGGAGTGAAATTGATGGAATGACGACTTCTGGTTATGATCTTGTTAAAGTCTACAACAATTCGAGAAACAAAATTTATAAAATCGTAGTTAAAGAAGTAGAACTGGCTTTGAAGGCATGTGTAGATTTAGTGGACGAACTTTATTTTTATTATCGCGATAAACATGAGCAACTATCAAAAGGCTCACGAAGTGGGGTTTCCCAACATTTTCACCTTCATCAAAATTAGTACAGATAAATATAGCCTTCAGTTTCTAGCTGCCTTACCAGTTCTGAGGGCCATGTTAAATCAGGGTATTCTACCGCTAACTCCCTTAGTTTTTGGATACCTTCCAATTGCGTATAATATGCATACAAAAGCGCTGCTGAATCTCTAGCAAATGTTGGCAATAGGTGGTCTTCAATAACTGAAATAAGTTTATCGTTCTTATCTTTAATTAAAGATATAACAGCATCTACATTTTGCCCTAAAGAACCACGTTCAAATGACTCGTCTTCACTAAGTAGGCAGAGTATTTTTGCCACATCTTCAATTGACCAATCTGCAACAATGTTTTTTAGGTACTCCTTTAGGTCTAATGGGATTAATTTGTTTGGAGACCAATATATATCAGGGTGCCCCGGAATGTGAGCTAAATAATAAAGAATACTAGGGTCTAAAGTCGATATTGTTCTAGAACGAAGTGTTGAGAACATAAGTTCCCAAGCTTCAAGACTTGCAGCATAATGATTCATCAAAACAGCTAACCCAAGGCTATGCTCAGTATAATCATCTGAGCTACAAAACCTCATAGATGTTGTTAATGGCAATTTGACTTGAGCTTTCAAGTATATCGGCTTAACTATTAGTTCAAAATTTTCAGCGGTAAAAGAACTAAACTCAGTCTTTTTAAAAGATATTGTATATGGTCCCTCTTCTGTTAAAGAAGTTCTATCTGTAATGTAACGTTTAATATCAACCCAATAACCTTTATGTTCTTCGGGATCATAAACAACACCAATCACAGGTAAAGTATGGGACTTCCAATATTCAAAATGTTGCTTAGAAGCAGGTATTTTACAGGTTTCAGTAGAACAATATGATGTTCCTGATTTAATTTGCACCGCAACAGTAATGCCACGAACATTTGTTCCTTCCACTAACTCAACAAACGCATCATTACCATAATCATTTTCCTGATGAATTTCGTGAAAAATACTATTCGAAGATTCAATAATATCTCGAACATAATTCACACCTTTTTTTGCCGTAGCACTGCTTCTAAGTTTAGTCGTTCCCATTAGCTTTCACTCTTTCCTTAAAACTTATGAAAGTCTAATTACTGAGCGGAATAAGAAGCATGAACTCCGTCATAATATCCCTGCGCAAACGCAGCATGAGGACTCTTATGTCGGACTGTTCCTGCTTGACTTTCAGGAAGCGAATCTAAGTCAATATTAAGATTTTCTTCTCTTTTTTTACCCGCTTCAAATCCAAGCTCATATGCACAGCCTGAACATTTATGTCTGCCATGACCCCCTTGGTCATGAGGTAAAGACTCAAAAAAAGGCCAGTGTCTATGTTCTTTATCACATGTAACCATCGCAATCTCCATATCTGTTTGAATTTGTTTTATATTATTGTTACTTAAACTAGCAACATCACTTTTTCTGTCTAAAAATTCTTTCTTGAGCTGCTAACCTTTCTAACTCAATAGTTTGCAGTGCAATTATATGCTTAAGATCATTTTCAGGTATGTTATAACTTCTTCGAGCTTCAGACTCAACTTCTCCCATTAGGCTTCTAGTCTTCTCCGACATACAAGAATCTAATTTCTGAAGAAAAGGATATTCGTCAATAGTTGCTGTATGCATCCTTTTCAATCTATCATCTACCAGTAGCATTTGAAGTTGATTCTGTTTCAATATCTCAGAAAATTTTTCATCAAAAGAAACGAAAAAAGGCACATAAAATGAATCAAAAGTTGTTTTTGTCGATAATGTTTCTAGTAACCTCAAATGAGTCATATCCCAAGCCATTCCTTTCAACGCTTTAGTAAGATCTTTACTAACTCCATTTAACGGGCCGAAAAAGCGAGTTCTTGTGGGCTGGTTTAAAAAACGCCATGCAAACTTTAGTTCAAATTTTGCTAATTTACCTAACTGCAAAACACAAAAATCAATTAACTCACTGAATTGTTCCTCAATACTACCGTTCTTACGAAGCCAAATAATTGCTAACTCAAATAAAATTACTTGAGTAAATAGCGATTTATATTCCCACTTTTTAACCTCTTTATCATTTACCATACTATCGTAAGTATCATTAGCATCTTTTAGTAAAGTCTTCTCATCGCAAATGAATTCTGGTTTTAAGGGGTTTTTCTCAAATGCTTGCCAGTCTAAATAGTCTAGTTTTTTAAACGCAATTACTGTATTCAGTGGTCTTTCATTTTTTATATCACTTCGAGATAGTCTCAAATTTTCCAGCAGAAATGGTAAGAGATCAGTTTGTAGTGAAAATTTTTTCTTCAATTTTAATAAGGTGATAACCCTATCGCGATCTTTCGCATTTATGTTTTCGAGGTTTACGTAAGCTCGAACTTTCTCTGCGACATTTGAATCAAACGAAAATGACCAATCCAATAGAAAATTCGATTTTCCACCTGTCATCATATTTTGAACTGCAATTGATTTAGATGAAAAAAGTAACCGAGGACCAAGAAAAAATGGAGTAATCCAAGGTGCCACCTTGGTTATTTCTTCTAGATCTACTCCTACATGTGTGCCGCCCTTTTCTTCGGTTGACACCACAGTTCGAATATAAACAGCATCTTCAGGGTTAGAAATATTTTCAACTTCATCTAATCTACCTTGCAGAATAAGTTCGAAAATTTGGTCTACTACAGGCTTCACTATAAAACTCCCTTATATTTGGCAGAACGTAAATTCGTGAATTATCTTGAAGTGCTTTTTACTCATTCAAATACATCTCCGCCATATCGTCCAGTTTGGCTTTTACTTCTTTCCAGTTCGGCATTACTTGAGTTAATAAACGCCAGAAACGCTCGCTGTGGTTGTGTTCAGCAATGTGGCAAAGCTCGTGTAGTATCACATAATCAATGCATTCTTTCGGTGCTTTAACTAGGTGAGGGTTGAGCATCAAGTTGCCTTTATTTGAGCAGCTTCCCCATTGCTTTTTCATTGCCATTACACGAAAAGAAGGAATGCCTTTTACCCAAGTGGCTTTTGGAAGTAACTCGGCTACTCGCTCGTGGAAAATAGCTTTTGCTTTGTGTTGATACCACTTGTCGATTAACGATTTAATTTTCATCAATCGATCATCAATATCTTTACTTACTTCATGCTTGGTTGTTACGTTCAATTTGCCACGGCTTAGCTTTACGTTAGGTACTTGTTCGGTATCATTGATGATCTTTAATACATAGCGCTTACCTAAGTAAAACTGCGTTTCACCACTCACGTAACGTTTGGGTAAAACCGTATCTTTTTGCTTAGCAAATTCGTCAATGCTTTGCCAAATCCATCTGGCACGCTTATGCATAGCATCTTGAATAGCATCATCACTCGCATCATGTGGCACAGTAGCCACAACACGCTGATCAGGATGAACCTTAATAATTACCTTGCGTGCTGATTTTTTTGCATTATCAGCAGGCTTGGTTTTACGAATAACATCATAGTGAATGGTGTCGTTACCATAAGTAAAAACACCACGCTCATTTGTTGTTCGGCTTTCTTTTGGGTAAATAGAAGCAGCAACGGCTTGATTACTCACTCTCGTTAGCCCCTTGCTAAGCCTAAGCGAGTGATCTTAAGCACTTCTTCAATTAGCTTTTGAGCATTATCAAGACCGAGATCGCCAAATAGCATTGGCAACAACTTCATATGTATGGCATTTTCAATCTCAGCAGGATTGATTGAATACTCAGCAACAGCAGTATTCACTACATCATCAATACTAAAAGCCAACGATACGAGTTTATCATTATCTAAGGCTTTATCATTCAAGAACTCAGCATCAAATAAGTGCTTAAACAAACCAAAGTAAGCTTGTGCATGTTTATTTAACTTGCCGGAGTCATCTACAAAGTCATTAGGAACATCAGCGACTTTGCGTTCTTTCACTTCCTGCTCAAAATCGGCAAAAAGGATGTATTGCTTAACAGGCGCATCAAACATCGCTTTTGCATCTTCAATCGCCTTTTTAAGCATATTAGAAAAATATTCCTGAGCATACGGGTCATCTGCTAAGTCTTGCTCAATCATCTTAGTGATTCGGCCTGTGATTTTATCTGTTTGGTTTCGAGCCTCATCATCGCTCATATCCTGTGGCTTAACGTCTTTCCCTAAATTGCCGACCAAGTACGCACCATCAGGCTCTTTAACTTCAATACCAGCAATGTGCTTGTCTAGAAGGCTGCGAATATCTTCAGCGTATTCATCATAATTAATGGTTTCGTCAGCATCTTCTCGCACTTGTTTGCGCAAATCGACAAAGGCTTTTAGATCACGTTTGTACAAGTCACGCTTGTTATCAAAAGACTTATCCTCAAAGTAGGTTGCTGATTGCAAAGCTACTTTCATACAGTTAGAAAATGCAGTTAGTGCTGAATAGAAGTCATCACGCTTTTTAAGATTGGTATCAACAAGCTTACCATCTACATCTTGCACCTTTGGCGCTAACGCTTGGCGAAGTGCTGGGCCATCTTGCTTGTTTTTAACCCCATCAAATATCGCCCACAAATCACTGTGCAGATTGGTAAGCTTTTTGTATTCCGTGTCCATGCGGTTATACAAACCTTTTAGGTCATCTATATCAAAACCGCCTTGGGTACGCTCAGCAAGGTCTTGATACTTTTCTATTGTGGTATCAAGTTCTTTTAATATGCCTCGGTAATCGATTAAGTAACCAAACTGCTTTTTACTATGCAATCGGTTAACACGGGCAATTGCTTGTATTAGGTTGTGCTCTTTCAGAGGCTTATCGATATAAAGCACCGTATTCTTTGGCTCGTCAAAGCCTGTCAGGAGCTTATCAACTACGATCATGATGTCTGGGCCATCATCTCTGCCGTAGTCTTCAATAATGGCCTTAGTGTAGGCTTTTTCGTCCATTTTGTTCACGTTAGCCTTCCACCAATTTTGCACAATATCCTTACTTTCTTGATCAACAGCCTCGTGACCCTCACGAGTATCTGGAGCCGACATCGCCACAACCGATGTCACCGTACCAATTTTGTCTAATGCCTTCTTATAACGAATTGCAGAGGCTTTGGAATCACAAGCTAGCTGACCTTTTAAGCCTTGCTGTTTAAAGTTCTGGAAGTGGTCAGCAATATCGTATGCGATTAATTCAATGCGACCTTCGGTTTGGTAGATTTGACCTTTTTGAGAAAACTTCTTCTTCAGATCGGTTTTTTGTTTGTCAGTTAGTTTACTGGTGCTGCGTTCAAACCATGCATCAATGGCTTTGTCGTTAACGTTCAGCTCTGGAATACGCTCTTCATACAACAGAGGGGTCACAGTTTTATCTTCAACCGCTTGCTGCATAGTATAGGAGTGGATGATCTTACCGAATTTGTTCTCGGTCTTGTCGTCCTTCAACAGTGGCGTACCCGTAAAAGCAATATAGGCCGCTTTAGGCAGCGTCTGCTGCATACGGATATTATTTTCACCGTTCTGGCTGCGGTGGCCTTCATCCACTAACACAATTATATTTGGGCTATCGTTGTAGCAGTTTTTGTGTTTTATGGCAGAGCCAAACTTATTAACAATCGAAAAAATAACCCGCTCGTTACTTTGACCAATTTGCTCCGCTAAACGTTTACCTGTGGTTGCCATTGCATCTTTTTTATCGCGGTCGGTGAGTACACCACCTGAGGCAAACGTACGGCTTAGCTGGTCTTCTAAATCCACTCGGTCAGTCACAATAATTACGCGGCACTGCGCAAGCTCTTCAAGCCATATAAGCGCTTTTGATAAAAACACCATAGTAAATGACTTGCCACTGCCTGTGGTGTGCCAAATAACACCACCTTCACGAGCGCCTGAATCATCAAACGTGTTAATTCGCTCAATAAGTGCTTTTATGCCAAATACCTGCTGGTATCGAGCAACTATCTTGCCTGCTTTTTTATCAAACAAGGTAAACAAGCGAGTCATATCAAGCAGGCGCTCAGGCCGAAGCAAGCTGACTATAAGCCTATCTTGATCGGTAACTGTTAACTCACCCGCAGCAACCAATGATAGGTAATCATCTTTCGCTTTGGCAGGACGATGCTTAAACAGCCCATTTAATTGTTCATCGCTCAGTTTATGATTTTTTAACCTAACAAATTCAGCTTCGGGTATTTGTTCTTCCTTCCACTTAGCCCAGAATTTTTCTGGAGTACCGCATGTGGCATATAAACCTTCATGCCCATTTACAGCTAATAACAATTGGCTATAGGTATACAAGTGAGGAATTTCAGCCTGACCTTGGTTCCGAATATGCTGAGAAATCGCCTCAGCGTTGGTCGATTTACCTTCTTTATTTGAATCCGGGCGTTTTGCCTCAATCACCACTAACGGTAAACCATTCACAAAACACACAATATCTGGAATCCGATTACCAGTGCCTTCTGCATTTTGAACAACAAATTCTTCTGTGAAGTGGAATTGATTATAATCGATGTTGTGCCAATCAATGAGTTTTATAGTGGTGGAGGCTTTTTTCCCGTCAATGAATTCGTTAACGCTAACGCCATACATTAGAGCATTATAAATTTTCTCATTAGCGCCTTTTAACCCTAAGTTCATGGCAGGGTTAAGCTCATGCATCACCTTATCAATAGCTGCTTCTGATAATGTATGTCGCTTACCCGCAAACGAAAACATTTGTTTCGCTAAAAAATCACGCAATATAGGTAACAAAATGACCTGATGGGTGCTTTTCTTACCGCTTGCTAATGTATTGCCACGCAGAGCTTCACATTCAATGGGTGGAATAAAGCTGTAGCCTAAGTTGCTTAAAAGGCTTAACGCAGGAAACTTGGCGCTGAATTCTTCTTGAAATTTTATTTGCCTATTCACATTACTCTCCTTGTAACATTCTGAATGTTTTTTGGTAGATAAATCTTTTAGAGGAACGGTAAATAGTTAATAAATTAATACCAAAAAAGCTACCTAATATATTAAGCACAAAAACAATTATTACCGCTGACGAAGTAATGCTAAATTTTTGATATTCTGGATTGATGTACTGCGGTAATAACTCTTTCGGTAGTGCTAATAATGCGATCCAAAGTATTACGCCACCGAGGGTAAGCGACAAAAGGATTGAGGGAATGCATGAAACTATATTTGCGATCTTTCCATGTCTGCGTTTTGTTTCTTCAAGCTTGGAATGTTTGCCATCAATGTCTTCTTGAAGTTTGGATATTTCTAATTCTTTTTCTTCGATATGCTTTTTCTTGATTGCTTCAACAATGTCAAAGACATCTTCATCTGTAAAATTCTCACCTACATCCACGGATACATCATGAACCATCCCAAGAAGATCTGAATCCCATCTCACTTGAATTAAGTCCGCTTCTGTAATCTTTTTACTCTTTTCCAAGTGTTCAAGTTTAGTTATAAAGCAATTCCAGAACTTATCGTCTGTATATAGCAAACCGTAAGCTGAAGATATAATTTGATCCATTGGAAGATTGCCAAATAGCTCTGGTTTTTTTAACCAAAACATAGCTGTCATCCATTGTTCCGAAACAACAAGGGGAATAGTTTTTTTAGGAATTTCTTCTTCAAAGAATTTATTAGCTGTTGTTACTAGTCCAGTATTAGGAGTTACAAATACCGAGAAAGACTGATCTAAATCAGAAATTAATTTACCCTCTCGCATGTTGTAGACACGTGATATACAAACAGTGTCGTGTTCTAAATTTTTAGATTCTTTAAAGTTTTTAGATATTGCTTTTTCAAGCGCTATTTCATCACACTGGAATTGACGTTTTGGTTTAAAACCATATTTTAAGTTTACCTCCATGTTTTCTAACGAAGATTTCAATAATTTAATCTCGGAGTCTAACCTAGCCGAGTCATATCCTAAATAGCGCAGTAGTTCTAAAGTTTTGGTATTAAATCGTTTATAGTTCTTTCGAGCAAGGTCATCTTTCCATGCTGAAAGTAATTGCTCTGTCTCATCTAGGGTTTTATCAAAAACACAAAGGTTAATACCTACATTCTTAAGTAATGTGACAAATTCTTTTAAAGAGTTTTGCTTCTGTAAACCACTAAACCCTAGCAAACCAACAATAATTGGAGTGTCTAGATAAACAGTCAAGCTTTGATAGTTACTTTTGGTGCCAATCTTATCCGCAAAACATAAATAGTTTGCCAGTAACATACCTTTTACGATCCTTGAAAAATGATCCAATGAAGAGGTTTTGTTTTTATGAATATGACTTATGAAAGATGCGGTAACATGGTCCGTGTTCTTTAATTTTTCTTTCAGTTCATTCTTCTCAAAAGATTTAGCATTAGAAACACTGGCTATATTTTTATAAATGAACTGTTCAATTAAGATGTCGCACTCATTAGCCGACAGATCCTTTTCGAATTTGCTTTTTGCGAAATCAATGAAGTCTTTTCGAAGTAACTCTAAGGATACCGCTATGTCTTCTTTCTTTTCATGATAACCATTTTTCCACTGGTTAACCTTCTCAATATTAGGGATGAAGACATGATTTTCCCTATGGAGTAGTTTTCTTTTTTTAGCTCGCGTTATAAAGACTTTAATTGCTGAAATTGGAGGTTTAAATCCAAAGGATTTTGCTAGCTCATCTTGAAGAATTTCAGGAGTAATCTCCAATTTTCCTAGTTCAGACAAAGTGACCGCAATAAATGGCAAAAATAAATCTATTTCATCTGAAATTTCATTTGCTTTTAAAGACTCTAATAGCGCTAACTGTACTAAAGGACTACTAATTTCCATTAGGCAACACACTCCTTATTGTTGATTTTTACCCTGCGCTTACCCGTTAACAATTGCTGCATGAGCGCTTTCTTTTCTTGCTTCAGGTCAGTAAGCTGTTGTTGCAATACATCGATTTCACGGTCTGCATTCAGTAATACTGCTGCGATTTTTTTCTGCTCCTGATAATCGGGAATATGAAAATGCATTCCTTCAAAAGCACTCTTAGAAAGCTCTAAGAAAGTCGAACCACTCGCTTTGCTAATTAGTTTATGCTTATAGAAATTTAAGAGGTAATACACAAACTCAATATTAGTCTTCTCATTTGGAACGATGTTTTTAAAACCTTGGTTGGTGCTCATTTCATGACTTGCAATTGCCATTGCACCTATCGTTGCACGAGTACAAACAAGCAGTGTGCCCTTAGGGAGAAGTTTTGCAGAGCTGTTTTTAATACCGTCCATAGAAACTAGTCGAGCAGTTGACTCAATATAAATACTATCTTGCTTAGTAATATCGGTAGGTGTAACCCAATTAATATCACCATCCCAGTATTCTGGCTTTGCTGTACTCGGTGTTCCACCAGAGTATATATCCCCTAATTCTGAAAGGCGTTTTTCTTCCCACCCACTCTCAAACGACTTCCCTGAATCATCAAGTAGGCGCTTTTTGCCAGTGAGCAGTTGTTGCATAAAGGCTTTTTTATGCTGTTTACTGTTGTCGATTAGGCGCTCTGTGGTGTTAATCGCTTTATCCCAAGTGGATAGGGTTTTGGCGATTTTACGTTGTTCTGAAAGTGGGGGTAGAAAAACATCTAAGCTCTGTAAGTCATTTGTATCAAGTTTCCCTGCGCCAATACCTGTACCAGTAACCATGCCCATTAACTTATTTTCTTTGGCTAAAAACCAATATAGTAAAAAAGTTACATCTAATTCTTTCGGCTTCGGGGATATACATTTTACATCTTGGTTAAAAGCTACTCTGCGGGATGTTATGCCTACGGGGATTTTATTCCAGAGCATACTTCCACGAACTAACAGCAAAATGGTTCCTTTCTTTGCCATTTTTGCCTTTTCATTTACAGCTAACTCTGTGATTTTTAAATCTGAATTTGAATAGTAATGGCCTCTCATTGATGCAGCACTTATCCAAGGTACGTCCCCTCCCCAATAGTCAGGATTAGACTTTGATGGTGTTCCTCCTGATGACCAGCTAGTGACATCTACTAATGAACAGAGCTTCCAACCATTAGGCACCATAACCCAACTCCTTTAAGTAGCCTTCCATCTCTGCTTCAAGGGTTTGCAGCTCATTTTTTAGTTGCACACGTTCAGTGCGCACTGCCACTAAATCAATCTCAGCTTCTTCTTCAAATGTATCAACGTAACGAGGAATGTTGAGGTTAAAGTCATTTACTTTGACTTCATCAAAACTGGCTAGATATGCGTATTTATCTACGCTTTCACGAGCCTTGTAGGTATCGATAATCTTTTGAATGTTATCGTCAGTTAGCTGATTTTGGTTTTTACTTGATTTAAACTCACGGCTGGCATCAATAAACAATACTTTTTTGTCTGTTTTGTGCTTTTTAAATATTAAAATAGCTGCTGGAATACCTGTACCGAAGAACAACTTTTCTGGCAAACCAATAACGGTATCTAGCAAGTTTTCTTCAATCAGTTGTTGGCGGATTTTGCCTTCGCTTGATGCTCTAAATAACACACCATGCGGTACAACCACGCCCATACGACCTGTTTCCGGTTTTAGCGTTTCAATCATGTGGCTGATGAATGCATAGTCACCTTTGGTTTTTGGTGGAATACCTCGCCTAAAGCGCCCATAAGGATCGTTATCAGCAGTATCATGCCCCCATTTTTCGAGAGAAAATGGCGGATTAGCTGTAACTACGTCAAAGTGCAGTAGCCCCGTGCCTTCCTTGTCTAATAACAAAGGGTTACGAATGGTGTCGCCCCATTCAATGCGGTGGTTATCTTCCCCGTGGAGGAACATGTTCATTTTGGCGAGCGCCCAAGTTGAGCCAATCGCTTCTTGCCCAAATAATGCGTATTTTTTTGAGCCAGAGTTTTTACGCACCATAGCGCCACATTTTAAAAGCAACGACCCACTACCAGTACAGGGATCGCAAATTTGGTCGCCTTCAACTGGCTCTAAAACTCTTGCTAGCAGATCAGAAACTTCGGGGGGGGTATAGTATTCACCAGCGCTAGCACCACTGCCAGCAGCAAAGTGTTTTATAAGGTATTCGTAGGCATTACCGATGATATCTAAACTGCCCACACGCTCTGTGCTTAGGTTTAAAATATCTTTACCAAAGTCTTCCAACAAGTGGCGCAGCAAATCATTCTTTTGCTTTTCTTGGCCTAGGCGGTCAGTGTTAAAGCTGATGTCTTGGAATACGTTTTTAAGCTTACTGCCGTTGGCTTCTTCTAGTGCGTGAAGTGCTTTATCAATACGTTCACCGTTGCCCGGTTGATGACGAACTTCGTACAAATCCCAAAAGCTCGCACCTTCTGGTAATACAAAACGCTGCTTAGACATCATGGCGTGGATCAGATCTGGATTATCACCGTACTGAGCTACCAGTTTGTTGTATTCGTCTTTATACATATCAGAGATGTACTTTAAGAACAGCATGGTCAGGATGAAATCTTTATAAGTATCGGCACTGATCACACCACGGAACGTTTCACAAGCAGCCCATACAGCTTTGTTGATATCATCTTGATTTATTTTTGATTCTGTCATCAGGTTTTTCCTTTTTTAATCTTGTACTTTTGCCGATTTAGTAGTTTCTAATTCTTGATATGCAATGCTCTCAAGTTGAGCTTTTCTATTCTCAATTAACTGTCTCAATACTTTTTCTTCTTTTATAGCTGCATTGTTTAAAGCAACAATTTGAGCTTGTTTTTCAAGGTCAATCTTTCTTATTGGAGCATCCTGTAACACTTGCTTTCTGACACTTAAATGAAGTGACCCTTCAGCAGTAGATTTAAAGTACCTTTGCGCTAATTGCTGATTAAGTTGCCATGCAACAAACTCCGGCATAAAGCTCTGTTTTGCTTTACCGTATAATCGAATTAAATAAAAATGCGGTGAGCAAACACTATGCTCAGGAATGCCTTTAACCGTCACGGCATAGTGCTTAGATCCTTTAGCTACAAAAAGTATATCTCCTTCTTGTAACCAATCTGGCTCCTTTTTAGTGGGTAAAATCGTTCTGATCATTTCGTCTTGAACAATTTCACCTGTAACGCGTGTATCTCTTACTTGAACAACATGAACAGGACCATCAGGATCATATTCAATTGTTCCTCTAAATGGGTGGCCTAACCGTATTTTGGCAATATCGAATAGGCGAAAATAATCATTCATTGTTTGACCATTCTAATTTTGGCCTTAAATGTGTTAAGGCCACTAATTATTAATTTGAAAAATATATTGACTCATTTCTGATCTAACGTCAAATTATTTGCAGTTTTTAAATGATGCATTTATTCCTTGTGCGGTAATACTCTTTAAGAAGACCAATAAATGACTTTATTGACTACGATTTGAAGATGAATTTAAGGGAGCTTTTACTTTGTCTCAATTGAAGTAGGATTGCTAAAACTTTTTCGTCCATACTTATTAGTTCCACGGTTTTTAAATTTATTGAAACTTTGCTCCTCTACAGACCAGTAAATACGTTCCAACATGTCATGTTTTCAAAAAAATCATGGAAGTAATAATTCAGATTGGCATTCAGTTGCAGTACACAATGAGCACTGTAAAAATAACCACTTTTCAATAACTTATAATGAGCTTATATTGCTATCAACAAGATCATCAACAGATAGCAAAAATGAAAAAAAGAAAATTAGGTACAAATCTTACAGATCTACTTGGAATAGATAAAAACAGTTACATCAATTCTATTAATACGTCAGCTCCCCCACTTCCTGAATTTGAAAGCTTAACAATATATGGAGTTATAAGAAGTAAAGGGGGTAGTGGCGAGAAGCATATTGTAAAAAAATTATCTCAAGAGTTAATTGCCTCTGGTAAAAAGGTTTTCATCTGCTATAAGAACACGATAGAAAGTGATGATTACTTGCTCAAACATTTTTTACCAAAAGAAATTAGCGTACTTATAAATCCACAAGACATATCCCTTGAAGATAACGGTGGCGTGATTAATTTGAACTGGTGGGACAACAATAGTGTAATTGAAGTATTTCAAAAAATTAAGAAAATCAAAGGTGCAACCATAATACTTACCTGCGGAACAGATAGTGCTGGCTATATGTATGAGCGCATTAGACATCTGCAAAAAGTATGCGACAAAATTTTCATCCCAATCGATTCACACGTTCATTTTTCCGTCGAGCCTGCAATAGGTATTTGTGAGGCTTCAGATCTAAACACTGAAAAGTTGATATCATGTTGGTGGCATAAAGTAAGGGTAAAAGGTGACACACAGCATTTACTAGGAATTATTCCAGCTTCTGATGTTTCGAAGGAAAATGAGAGAATGATCATAGAATACGTGAAAAATAAAACTAACGAACAAAACAACGATAGTTTAGTACCATTTCTAACCAATTTAGATTTGTGTTAACTTGCTGGTAATAGGAATAAAAATGGAATGGATGCTCCAATGAGTAGATACGACAAAGTTGACTTAGCATACGAATTTTTTAAAGAAAAAGAATCTCTCAGTGAGTCCTTCACAATTAAACAATTGGCAGATGCTACAGGCTGGACTGAAGGGGCTTGTAAAACTTACCCATCAAAACGCTGGCACCAATACATTGAAAAAGATGGTGCCCAATACACCACATCGGGAATATCGTATTTAAGTAAGGCTGAGTTTCGTGCCGTTCACAGCCAAAAACTCCAACAAGTTGCAGATCACTCCACAAAAGGCATTTTGCTGCACAAAGCTAAAGAATTCGCCCTACTCGCTGTTTCGGTATACAACAACCCGTATACCGAATTTAAAACCTACGGATATATAGTCAATATTATCATTGCTTACACATCGCTCTTTCATGCCATATTTGAAAAGAAAGGCACTGCATATTTCTATCTTAACGATAATGGAACTCCAAAAGTAATAGATGGTGAGGAGAAAGCTTGGGAGTTAAGCACATGTGCTAGTGAATACTGGCAGAGTGGTGCATCTCCTGAGCTGGCTAATTTGAATTTCTTAATTGGCCTAAGAAACAAAATCGAGCATAGAAGCTTACCCGCTATTGATTTGGCTGTAGCGGGAGAATGTCAATCTGCTTTAAGCAACTTTGAGTCATTACTGGTTGAAGAATTTGGTGATGAACATGCATTAACAGCCAACTTAGCCTTTTCAATGCAGCTTACAAGAATTTCTGAGCAATCTCAGTTAGATGCCTTAAAGCAAATGCAAAAAGATAACTACAAAGTTGTCCGTGAATATATGGAAACTTACAGGAATGACTTAAACGATGAGGTAGTTGAAAGCCAAAAGTACCGTGTAAGGGCCTTTTTGGTTCCTAAACTTGGCAATCATGCAAAATCAGCAGACATGGCTGTAGAGTTTATAAATGTGAATGCATTAACTGAAGAAGAATTAAAAGATTATGAACAAGCTGTCGCATTTATAAAAGGCGTCGAAAATCCATTTCGGCTAAAACCCAAAAGGATTGTTGAGCTAGTATTAAAAAAAATAAAAGGTTTTAACATGCCTTTGCATACTAAGTGTTGGAAGTATTACGAAGCTCGCCCAAAGGGAATTGACAAAGCCTTCAAAGGCGAATATGCATCATACATGGAAGGGTTTGATGGATACTTATACAGTCAAAACTGGGTGAAATTTTTAATATCAGAGCTTCAAAATGAAGACAAAATGAAAGCAGTCAAACAGCAAGCGCAATAAATATGAAAATTGATAATCTTAAATTTTTACAACAAAAAAAGCCATGCATAAGCTATTTTACGAAGCTGATAGTGAATTCAAAAAGTTAAAACCAACCAAAGGATTTAAGTCTATTAATATCTTTAGAGGCTGGGCGTATTATGTTGAAGAGTGGTTCAAAAGGCGGCTAGATTCGGAAATCAATAAAAATGACGATTTTGTCCAAATCACAGACATTAAATACAAGCTCAACGAGTTACGAGTAAGCTATATTAGTGAATTAGGAATTGATTATGATGAGTTTATTGAACGCTACTCTCGCATTATCGAACACCTTGATAAATGATGCTTTTCTAAATTACTCGCCAGCCGTTTTATAAGAGCTAAAAATAATGAAAGTTTTATTTCTATGCACCGCAAATGTCCAGAGAAGCCGCACAGCAGAAGAGCTATTTAGGGCAATTAACAAAAACAATATATATAGATCAGCAGGTTTAAGTGAGAAGTACGTGAGTAAGGCAGGCACAACATTGTGTACTGAAGAAATGTTGAATTGGTCTGATAAAGTTTACGTATTTGAGCAAAGTCATATTGACCGTTTGCAGCATCATACTGGCATCAAATATATTGATAAAGTTACTAACCTACGCATAGACGACAACTATCAATACTTTCAAAAAGAATTGGTTCTATTATTACTCAACCGTTTACCGATTTCAGATCTGGAGAATTAAAACAAAAGCCAACCACTATTCGAGCAATAGGATAAATCAGAATAAGGCTCCGCCTATCCTTTATTTGCATACAGCGCCAGTACTTCTTCAACTTTATTGCGCTTTTTACCATTTTGGCTAATTGAACGCTGAACAGAAAATAGCTTATGCACATCCGCTGACGAATAGAGATCATCTGTAAACTCAGTAACATGATTAGATATTAATGTTGAAACACCTTTACCTTTTGCTTTAAGTGCACACTGAACCAGCCTTCTTTGATCTTCATCCGAAAATTCGGCACCAGTGTATGCTGTAAAGTTTGAAGTTCTGTTTATAGGAGAATAAGGAGGATCACAATAAACAACATCACCTGACTTTACACATTCAAAAGCTTGTGAAAAATCACCTACTATAAACTCAGCTTTTTTTAGTTTATGAGACAGATGTTCAATTTCTAACTCTGGGAAATATGGCTTTTTATATCTACCAAACGGTACGTTGTAACCACCTGACTGATTGTAACGACAGAGACCATTGTACCCATGCCTATTTAGATATAAAAACAATAAAGCTCGATGATACGAATCACTAGTATCGTTAAATTCTTGTCTTAATAGGTAGTATTGTTCGGCTGTATTATTTTGTTCAGTGAAATATTGGCGAGCATCTCTCTCAAACTTAAGAGGAGCTTTCTTAACTGCTTTAAATAGTGAAATTAGATCGCTGTTAGTATCACATAACAAGTATTCATCAAAATCTAGATTTAGGAATACGGAGCCGCCTCCTACAAAAGGTTCAACTAATCTTGTTTTGCCAACACGGGGCAATACTGCTTTGATATGGTGAAGAACTCTTTTTTTCCCGCCCGGCCATTTCAGGGGGGATCGCACACCTTGGCTCAAACTCTCATTGGTCATTTATTTTCACTGTAGTCTTGTTATATACATTCCCAAAAAGAATTTCATACTTTTCTAAAAAGCATAAATCGTAGCGGTAGCATTTCATAATATTTTCGTATCGGTAGCCAGCCCATTTAAGGAAGGCTCTACTCTTTTGCTGCATTGGCTCTTTACTTCAATTCGGTGTTGCGCGATTTTACACTAAAGTTACTGAGTTTACTGATCAACTCGTGCAATTTCTTGTTTTATTTTACTAATTTTTTTATAGAAAGGTTTATTTTTTCTAACCTCAGCAGGAAGTGCTTGCAGTGCTTGTTTTGCTTCATTTAAGTTAGCAAAGCTGCCTGTAGTTACCACCCACCACATTTTACCATTTCGTTTAGTTTGGTAGGTATTAGCGATATTTTCTAGCTTATGTTTAACAATAAACTCATTACCTACCTGCTGCTGAGTTACCGCTAAGAGCTGAATAACAAAATTATCTTCAGGTTGTTGTAAGTACCAATTACTGGGTATTTTTACTATTGGGTTTTGCGACTTTGTTTTTTCAGGTTTAGTAATAGGTTTTTCTTCAACGGGTTTTGATGCCGGCTT
Organism: Pseudoalteromonas sp. DL-6; assembly: GCF_004328665.1. NCBI lineage: Bacteria > Pseudomonadati > Pseudomonadota > Gammaproteobacteria > Alteromonadales > Pseudoalteromonadaceae > Pseudoalteromonas > Pseudoalteromonas sp. DL-6. The sequence goes on along the minus strand of NZ_CP019770.1, from coordinate 361,250 downwards.
TTCCTGTTCAACAACGCTCGTTGCTTCCGTTAAGCTGCCGACTATCGCTGGAACATTATTAATGGTGTTGTCTTGAGTGGGCTTTTGAATGACAGCTGCTGGCGGCTCAATAGTTTTAGGCGCTATGAACTGCTGTGGTTTATTTTCAATTGCTTGTTCAGTTGTAATAGCGGTTGATAGCACTTGCTCATCAATTTGGCGATTGGCACTTTCCCACCACTGGGTCATATCAGCTTTGTACACAAGACCAATGATCAACAACATAATTATTAGTAATAGTGTTAGCAGCTGTAAGCGCCAAGAAACCTTATCTTTAACTACAATATCAGCAACCTGCTCGCTAGGCTGCCAGGCTAATAACAAACTCGGATTACCTTGAGCTTCAACTAAAAAGGTTTGAAAGACAGGATCTTCATCATAAGGTAAGCTCGTAAAATACCATCCCATGAGCTGCTTACTTTCAACTATATTTAATGGCTCTAAATGAATATTAACTGCATCTTTGAATGCTAATTTAGACTGTGATGCAATCATAACATACAACACATTAGGCGCATTTTTTGATAACAGCTCAAGCTCTGCAATGAGTTCTTCAGATAGGTGCCTACCGCCATCAATCACCCATAAACACGCGCCACATTGTTGTTGTTGCGCTAATTGATAATAGTTTTGCGATAAGCTTAGATTGTGGTCAATTAAAGGGGCATTAAAGCTTTGTTCTAATAACTGAGTCATTAATTGCACATCAGTCATCTGTGCACCAACTTGCACAAACGCTTTATTAAAATCGTTATATTTATCAGTAATGAAGGTTTCAAGCAAATAGCTTTTACCTAGACCAGAGGTACCCAATAAAACAATTAGGTTTTGACCATATTCAAATTGCAATGCGATTCTATCCACCAAAGCCGCACGGCTTGGTAAAATTTGTGACTGCATTTATTGCTCGATCAATGCTCTAACTTGATCATCAGATACATTGTCAACTAATGCACACTGACCAAATTCGGTGGGTAAAATAAATCGGATAGTCCCCTTTTTATTCTTTTTATCTTTGCGCATATGCAGTAAAAATTGCTCACTAGTCATATTGCTAGGGATTTCGATTGGTAATTTATACGCTGCTATTAGTGTGGTAATACGCTCTACATCTTGCAGTGTTAAGTCGTTACGAGTATGAGCAAGTTTGGCAGCAAGCACCATACCTGTAGCTACGGCTTCACCATGCAGCCACACCCCATAACCCATTTGTGCTTCTATAGCATGGGCAAACGTGTGCCCTAAATTCAATAGCGCACGCAGGCCCTGCTCTTTCTCATCTTGTGCAACGATGAGCGCTTTAATTTCACAGCATCTGAAAATAACATGCTGTAAACAGGCTTCATCTAACTGTTGTAATTGAATGATATTTTGCTCTAAATAAGCAAACAACTCAGTATCGTAAATGAGGCCGTACTTAATAACTTCAGCCATGCCAGCAGCAAATTCACGGGTAGGTAAAGTATGTAACGAACGCGTATCTATAAACACAGCTTGGGGTTGGTAAAAAGCCCCTATCATATTTTTACCCAGCGGGTGATTAACTGCTGTTTTGCCGCCAACTGAAGAATCAACTTGAGATAATAAAGTGGTTGGTATTTGGATAAAAGGGACGCCACGCTGATAACAAGCAGCAACAAATCCGGTTAAATCACCTACAACGCCACCACCTAATGCAATTAAGCAGGTGTCACGGCCGCAATTATTCTCAAGTAGAAATGCCGATATTTTTTCAAACCAAGTGAGTGATTTATATTGCTCACCATCTGGAATAATAAAATGCAGTGGGTTTTGCTGTGCTAGTGAATCAAGCAACTGTTGAAGGTACAACGGTGCAATCGTTTCATTAGTAATGATGATAGGCCGACAATCACCAATATGGTGTATTAGACGGCCTGTATCTTGAAGTGCAGATTGACCAATATAAATAGGATAACTTCGCTCGTCTAAATTAACAGTTAATTCAAGCATGCTGGGTTAATCCTTTTTAATACTGGCTTTTAAAAATCCAATTTCTCGATGATTTGGTTAGCAACAACTTTCGCGCTCTGCTCATCAGTGCGTACAACAAAATCAGCTACTTCTTTATATAATGGTTCACGCTCTTCTGCTAAGCGCTCAAGTACATCACGAGGTGCTTCTTCTGTTTGCAGTAATGGGCGACGCTTGTCGCGTTGCGTACGTGCAACTTGCTTTTCAATCGGTGTCTCTAGGTATACAACAATACCGCGAGCCGAAAGCTTGTTTCGAACTTCTTTACTCATTACTGAGCCACCACCGGTTGCAAGTACAATACCTTGCATTTCGGTTAAGTCACCAATAACAGATTCTTCACGAAGTCTAAAGCCTTCTTCACCTTCAAGATCGAATACCCAGGCAATATCTGCGCCCGTGCGACGTTCGATTTCTTGATCAGAATCAACAAATTCAAGGTGTAATTGGTCAGCGATGTGACGACCAATCGTGCTTTTGCCAGCCCCCATGGGGCCAACTAGAAATATATTACGTTTCTCAGCCATATCTTTTAGTACAAACGAACTCTAAAATTTGAAATAAAACCCCGCCTAACGACCTGGCCCCAAAATTAAGAAAGGGATTATCTCAGTAATCGGTCGGGTATTTCAAGTCAATTAGGATAAAAAGCCATATAACGAGCAATTAAACTAAATAATTACCCATTGGTTAACAAAAAAGCACCTTATTATAGGCAAGTTTATCTTCTAGGGTTAAAATTTATGCAACTTAAGGTTACTACGTGTTACTTCGTAAACGCTTTTGTATGGTAATTTTCACAAAAAACTCAGTTACAAACAACATAAACGCAGCCTTAAAATGCATCCGCAGTACAGTACATAAAAAACTATATACTGCCTAATTGTACATTTACAGGGAGTGTTCACACCAAGATAACTAAATGACATGCCAATACCGTCTGGTTTGTTGTGCAACCTAGATAGTTTGAATAACCTGAGCCCTGAATAGTAATCTATCTCAAGCAGAGCTCAGGTTAGGTAATTAGTCTATTTGGATTTTAGGTGTGACAAAAATCAGCAGTTCGCGCTTTTCATTAAACTCGCTTGTGCTTTTAAATAGTCTTCCTACATAAGGAAGGTCGCCCAATAAAGGTACTTTTTTGGTCGAATTAATAATTTGCTGTTGGAAAATACCACCCAACACTACCGTTTGTCCATTCTCAACGAGAACTTGAGTCTCAATTTGTTGCGTATCAATGGCAACTGCAGGGCCAGTTCCTGTTTGAACGGTATCTCCACGGGTATCTTGAGTAATTATTAAGTTTAAAATAACTTTGTTGTCTGGCGTGATGTGAGGTGTCACTTCTAGACTCAACACTGCTTTTTTAAAGCTCACGGTTGTTGCACCACTTGAAGCAGATTCCACATAGGGGATCTCAGTACCTTGCTCTATACGCGCTTTTTGCTGGTTGGCAGCAGTGATACGCGGACTCGCAATAATTTCACCCTTATTTTCTTCTTCGAGCGCAGTTAGCTCTAAATCAATCAATGTTCCATTTGCTAGTTTGGCTATATGCATACCAATACTTGCCGATGGATTCGCTACCGGTAAATTAACGTTAAGTCGATCTGAAAGGCTAGGAATAATGCCGTTAGAAATCGTTTCAGCCCCTTCTAAGGTACCCGAAATACCATCAGAACCTTGTTGATCACTGAACCCCCAACGAACCCCTAAGTCTTCTGTTACGTTGTCACGCACGGTTACCATTCGCGCTTCAATGACCACTTGTTTGACTGGGATGTCTAAGGTTTCGACCATTCGGCGAACACTTTCAATACTTTTTGCAGTGTCTTTCATTAATAACGTATTGGTACGTTGATCAACAGAAACACTACCTCGAGCTGTAATAATGCTATTGGTGTCTGTTTTTAATAAGTCGGCAAAATCTTCTGCTTTTGCGTAATTTAAACGGATATATTCACTGTAGAGTGGCTCTAAATCCTCAACTTGTTGCTTAGCTTTTAACTCTTTCGCTTCACGGGCAGCAAGTTCTTCAGATGGCGCTACCATTAAAATAGAGCCATCCATACGTTTGTCTAAGCCTTTTATTCTTAGCACTACGTCTAACGCTTGGTCCCATGGAACGCCATCTAAACGAAGGGTAATGTTACCTGTTACAGAGTCACTGGTTACCAAGTTAAAGTCATTGTAGCCTGCAATAATCTGCAACACGGAGCGAACAGGGATGTCTTGAAAGTTAAGCGTCATAGGGCGACCTAAGTATTCTTTCCCCCCATCTAAGAATGCATTTTGAGTCTCATCTTTCTCAACCGTTAAGGTAAAAATATTTTCAATTTGCTGATACGTGTAAGCAAAGGCAGTATTAGGTTCAATCACAATACGTGTAAGGTTATCTTCCTTAAATGTTTCAATACTGCTCACGACAGTACCAAAATCAAGAACATCTAATTCATACAATAAGTCATCTAAAATATCGGTATGATGAAACTCTGCAATTATCTTCCCACCACTTTCATGAACCTCAATAGCCGCCTGAGTATCTTGCAGGTAAACAAGCACTTTAGCCTCACCTTTTTCACCACGGCGAAAATCAATAGCTTGAATGCCATTAATATAACTAGAGGTATAAGCAGGTCCATCTTCACTGGTTGTTACTATTTGTTCTGTCAGTGGGTTATCAGATATTCTTATTGAAACTAAGTTGTTGTTAACCTCAGTCTCATAAATTTTTAATCGCTCTAGGTTAATGGTTACCTTTAAACCCGCACTGGTCATCATGCTACTGATGTTACTTATTCCTGCTTGGTTAATCGCAATATTTGCCAACCCTTCATCTAGCTCAACTGCATTAAATAAAAGCTCTATACGTGCCGGACTATTAAAAACTTGTACATCAGGTTGCTGCTGTAATTCTTCATCGAAGACCAGTTGTAACTCGGTTTCACCTTTAAGTAATGGGTTATATCGGACGTCATAGAGTAAAGGGGCTGCACTAACCGTTTTAGTCATGAGTAATAAAAATACAAATAACAAAATCGTTAAAATACGGTGGTGTGAACACTCATCTTTGTGCATATAGGGAATACCATTTTTCTTATTAACTTGCGCCATTGGTTGCCGCCTCTAACATTTCTAATTTGGTCAAACGTTCTTTCCAACAACCTGACCCATCAGGGATTAATTCTACTAATTCAATATAGTCACTATTAACACTGCTTACTTTTCCATCATAGGTGCCCAAATAGCTCCCTATAGATACTCGATGTAAGGTGTTATCAGCAGCTGTAATGAGCGCCCATGTTTTGCCGTTCGATCCTATTGTGCCCTTCATTGCTAAATTATCTAATGGGTACTTTTCCAGAGGCTGACGAACACGTTCTGGGTCTGGGTGAAGACAGTTTTTAACTTGTGTTAGCTTATTTTGTATAATTTCTGGTTCTGGTGCTACAAAAGGGCTACGTAAATCTTTAGCGTTATATGCAAAGTGTTCAAACTTAACCAACTCAGGTATCTTTTCGACACGCGCAGTAGTGTTTGCTTTAACCTGATCAATAAATTCTTTTTGCTCAGATGTATCTTCATTACAGCCACTGAGCAACAATATTGCGGTAGTTAAAAAGAGAAGTTGCTTCATCATCTCACCCCCTCTTCATAACGATAAGTTTTTGCTACTACACTGAATGTTAGCTGCTTTTCGCCAGATGATAAAATAGAAAAGTCATGTAAACTTACAATTCTTGGTAACTGAGCTACTTTTCCTACAAATTCACCAAACTCATGATAAGTGCCTACCACTTCAATTTTAATGGGTAGCTCGGTATAAAACTCTTTTTCAACTTCTGGTAACCAACCAATTTTTAAAAATGTTAAACCACTGGTTGTACCCACATAGGAAAGATCGTCTAATAATCCTGGCGTCTCGTTTGAGGTAGGTAGGCGCTTTAATAGCTGAGAAAATTTGTCTTCCATCTCAATCATTTGTTCACGATAAATATCAAGCTTACTGGCAACTGCATATTTAGTTCGGTAGGTTGTGCGTAATTCTATCTCTTTGGCTACCGCATTATGGTAACTTTCAATTTCATCCGACACTAATAAGCTGTAGCTAAAAAACAATATGAGACAAGCAACAAAAGCGCCGCATATTGCTTTTACAATAACTGGCCACTCGCCTATATTATCTAGCTCTATTTCATTCCAATCTATCTCTGTAAACGATTTAAGATTAAGGTTCATTACGCACCTCACCTATTTGGCCAAATGGCTTTACGTAAAATTCCATATTAAAATCGCTGAGTAAACGAGAGGATTGGTCGCCTGCAACAATACCTTGCATAATTGGGCGTTCTAATAGGTAAGAACTTTGCACTTGTCGAAGCATAGTAGATAAGCGGTTGTTAGATTCGCTTTTTCCTAATACATGAATTTGACTGCCCTTGCGCTCAAGCTTGGTTAAATAAACACCAGCAGGTACTATTTTAGCCACTTCATCCATTATTTGCGTACCTAAGTTACGACTGCTTTGTAACTCCTCAATTAATCGCATACGTTGTTGTAGGTTTTCTTTTTTCTTGTCTAAATCACGTATATCGCGAATTTTTTGATCGAGCATTGTAATTTCTGAGCTAAGGTAATTATTTTTTAGCATTTGCCCTTCTTTGAGGCCGCTATAAAATGCACTCAGCGCATACATAGTCACAAAGCAAACAATAACGACTGCCATCAGCAGTGTTATAAATTTCTTTTTAGACTGCTCACGCTGTAATTCACGCCAAGGTAATAGATTTATATGTGGCATGATGAAAAACTCCTCAACGCCAGGCCAGTCGCAATTGCAAATTGAGTGCGGTGACGCTGTATTATATTACGATCAACTCTAGGTGATATTTCTATTTTATCAAATGGTTCTACAACAACCGTATGTATCCCTAATTCTTCAATTAACAGTCTATCAATGCCTTTAATCATGGCTGAACCGCCCGTCAGTACAATATAATCTAACTGCTCTTTACCTGTTGTGGTTAAAAACATTTGCACAGCACGACGAACTTGCTGTAATAACGAGGTTTGAAAAGGTGCTAACACTTCAAATGTGTAATTAGGCGGTAAATCACCCGTTGTTTTACCAATTTCGGCCTCATCAAAACCTTTATTGTAGTAAGCAACAATACTGTTTGTGTATTGGTCGCCGCCAAATACTTGGTCACGGGTATAAATTGTTTCACCTGATTGCACCACACTCACTGATGTGAGCACAGCACCAATATCGACCACTGCCACCGTTTTATCAAACGCATCTGATGGAAGTTGTTGATAATAGACATTCATAGCCCGGCTTAGCGCATAACTTTCAACATCGACAACTTTTGCCGTTAAGTTTGCTGCGCTTAGCGCGCCTACTCTCGCTTCCACACTTTCCGTTCTCGCTGCAGAAAGTAAGACATTAATTTTGCTCGGATCGGCGCTGTTAGTTGAGAGTTTTTCGAAATCAAGACTAACTTCATCTAACGGATAGGGGATCAAGCTGTCGGCTTCAATTTCAATCTGTGACTCTAATTCAGCGTCGCTTAAGGAAACATCCATGAAAATAACTTTGGTAATCACTGTTTGCCCTGAAACAGCAACAGCAGCAAATTTGAGTGACTTTGGTAACTTTCGTTTTAACTTGGTTATCACATTGCCAATTGCTTCAATATCTTGAATGTTACGCTCGCTCATAGCGCCTTTTGGCATAGGTTCAATTGCAAGTGCTTCTAGTCGAAGCCCAGTTTCTGTTTCACTTAAAAGCACGGCCTTGATAGAGTGCGATCCTATATCAATACCCACCATCATAGGCGATGGTTTTTTTATTAATTGACTTAGCATGTTTGCAACTTTGCCTTTGTTTTAATAATAAACAAGTTATAATTTATATCTTAAAAAATATTATTCAATTTTTAATCAATATATACTAGCAGTCTCAACCTGTAATTGGGAGTCCGTTTAGGGAAATATCAGTGATTTTATTAAAAAGAACTTTACAATTTTTGATCATTTGTGCATTACTTGCACTAATTACATTGCTCAGCCTTTATTACTACGTTAAATCCGATATTCCCAGCGTGCAGGTTTTAAAAAACGTGCAATTACAAACGCCTATGCAAGTATTTACCAAAGATGGGCTTTTAATCAACCAATTTGGTGAAAAAAGGCGAATTCCTGTAACTATAGACCAAATTCCTGAGCCTTTGTTACACGCTTTCTTAGCAACTGAAGATAATCGCTTTTATGACCACATTGGTATTGATCCAATTGGTATTGTTCGCTCAGCGCTAGTGCTTATTTCTACCGGTGAAAAGAAGCAAGGTGCCAGTACAATCACAATGCAGTTGGCTCGTAACTTTTTCCTAACACGAGAAAAAGCCTATATTCGTAAAGTAAAAGAAATATTTATTGCCATCCATATCGAAAACTTACTTTCAAAAGATGAAATCTTTGAACTTTACCTAAATAAAATAGAGCTAGGAAACCGCGCCTTTGGTATTGGTGCAGCCGCTCAGGTTTATTATGGTAAAGAGTTAAAAGAACTTACTCTTGCACAAATGGCAATGATTGCAGGTTTACCAAAAGCGCCTTCAGCACTTAACCCGATTCGTAATCCAGAGCGAGCCAAAGCCAGAAGAAATGTGGTATTGGGCCGAATGTTAGACGAAAAATATATTTCTAAAGCACAATATAACGAAGCAATAAACCAACCTATTACCGCGTATTTTCATGGTGCTGAAATTGATTTGTATGCGCCGTATATTTCAGAAATGGTACGTGCTGAAATGGTGTCGCGCTACGGAATAGATAAAGCCTATAACTCGGGATACAAAGTATTTACTTCTGTTGAATCTCATGTTCAACAGGCGGCACAAACAGCGTTAGTCAATAATTTACATGCCTATGATATGCGTCATGGATTTAGAGGGCCTGAAGCCACTTTATGGGATCCACAAACAGAGCCTGCACCTTCTGAGCCTAAGCTATTAAACATATTAAAAGAAGTGAATGAACTAGGACCTTTAAAAACTGCTGCCGTTTTAAATGTATACGACAAAAGCGCAGAAGTAATACTTAAAAGCGGTGAACGTACAACATTAACTTGGGATAATCTAAAGTGGGCACGTAAGTTTATCACCCGTTATCGCCAAAGCTTTGCTCCTGAAGCAGCAAGCGATATATTAACGCCTGGCATGCAAATATGGCTGCGTAAAAATGATGACAACAGCTATATTTTGAGTCAAATCCCTGAAGCTGCAAGCGCCATTGTGTCTTTAGACCCACAAGACGGGCGTATAAAAGCCATTGTAGGCGGTTACAGCTTTGAACAAAGCCAATATAACCGTGCAGTGCAAGCTAAACGCCAAGTTGGCTCTAATATTAAGCCATTTATATACTCTGCTGCACTTGAAAAAGGCTACACCTTAGCGTCAATTTTAAATGATGCTCCTATAAATCAATGGGATAAAAGCCAAGGCGTTGCATGGCGACCTAAAAATAGCCCTGCCATTTATAATGGCCCTATTCGCATTCGCCGTGCTTTAGCACAATCAAAAAATGTGATTTCGGTACGTTTATTACGTGGTGTTGGCTTGCAACGTACAGCCGATCATTTACTTAAATTTGGCTTTGCAAATGAAGATATAAATCGCAGTGAATCACTGGCTTTAGGTAGCGCATCTATCACTCCAATAGAGCTAGCTCGTGGTATGAGTACTTTTGCCAATGGCGGCCACTTAATCGAACCTTACTTTATTTCAGAAATTCAAGATGCCATGGGCAACACCTTATTTAAAACTAACCCGACTGTAATTTGTGATGATGAAGCGACAACACCTAGCTCGCTAATGCTAAGTGAGCAAGTAGCACCAAATTGCGCGCCGCAGATTATATCTAAACAAAATGCATTTTTAATTGCCAGTGCTATGAACAGCGCAATTTGGGGGGGTGGTAGCTGGTCTCATAAAACAGGTTGGAGTGGTACAGGATGGCGTGCACAAGCACTAAAACGTCGTGACCTTTCGGGTAAAACAGGCACCACCAATGACTCTGTAGATACTTGGTTTAGCGGCTTTAATCGCGATGTGATGACCTCTGTTTGGGTTGGCTTTGATAACCCAGGAAATACACTGGGACGTTCAACCTATAATAATAATTTAGCAAGTGGCCAAATATCAGGTGCAGAGTCAGGTGCTAAAACAGCTCAGCCTGCATGGGTTGATTTTATGAGAGTCGCACTTGATGGTAAACCCGCTGCGCCAATTGAACCCCCTGAAGGGTTAGTTTCAATTCGTATCGACCTAGAAACGGGGCTATTAAGTCATAAAAATGATTATACCAGCCGCTTTGAATACTTTGAGAAAGGCACGGCACCTACAAAGTATGTGCTATCACAGCCAAATGATGTATTTGAAGAAAGTACTAAAACCGAAGAAGATCTCTTTTAAATGCTACTTATGCTTAAAAGGCCGCTGATTAGCGGCCTTTTTGATAGTCTAACTAATATTTTTTACTAGCCAATATAAATCTGAATGAACACCTGCAGCTGTTACTTCTTTACCCGCGCCGGGGCCTTGGATAACTAATGCGTTTTGGTTATACCATTGAGTATTAATCACAAAAATATTATCGCCAGGTGTTAAATTAGCAACCGCTTCGCTTTTTGGTACATAAGCAATCCCTACCTTAGCGTTTAGCTTATTGTTTTTAAACTCTAATAGTCCGGTGTAACACAGGGATGCATTTTGTTGCTGAGCCGCTTGTGCATGCTGCTGAATAAACGCATCTAAGCTTGCCTTGTTATCAAGGAAGTCACTCCAACTGCCTTTACTTAGTTCATCGGGCATTAACGCAGATAACGAAATATCATTAAGTTCTAATTCAATACCTAACTCACGCGCCAAAATAAGCAATTTGCGTTGCATATCTCGCCCAGATAAATCTTCTCGCGGATCAGGCTCGGTAAACCCTAAAGCTTGTGCTTCAAGCACCAAATCTGAAAATGCCTTGCTGCCATCGTAACTACTGCATAGCCACGACAACGTACCAGAAAACACGCCTTCTATACGCGTTATTTTATCACCACTGTTTTGTAAATCGGCCAGTGCAAAGTTAATCGGTAATCCGGCTCCCACACTGGCATTATAACGCCAATGTAAGCCTCGCTGCGCCAAATCTTCACGTAATGTTTGATACCAGCTCAGCGGGGCAGTGCCTGCGTATTTATTGGCACTAATTAAGTGACAATTTAATTCCACAAATTGGCTATAAAGGTGGCTAAAACATTCACTGGCGGTGATATCAATCACTACCTTATGTTCATATTCAAGCGTATCAATGTATGACAATAAATCAGCTTGCTGATAGGGGCTGGCATGGTTTTCCCATTGCTGCTGCCAGTTTTCACAGTCTAACCCATTGGCATTAACCAGCATCTGCTCTGAGCGCAGTAATGCCACTAACTTAACGTTAAAATCAGATGATAAACGAGCTAGTTGAGCTGGTAGTTGGCGCATAAATTCAGCACCTACATTACCGAGTCCTGCAATAATTAAAGCTATTTCTTGCGCTTTATTAATCAATTTATCATGCAACAAGCTCAGCACATCACTCTCAAGCACTTGATCGGTTAGTAATAACGTATAATCTTCATCAAAATGAGTAAAACGAGGTTGGATTGATTGCCCTTGAAGTAAAGCGGCACTATGCTTACCAAGCGTCGCTATGTCTTGCTTTGATGCAATAATTGCAACCCCATTTAAGTTAGACTCGCTAATGTTGGCTCGGCCAGCAAAATAATTAACCAGCTGATATGTCGCCGACGCAGGGACTACCAAGTAGATTTCACCCGCTTGTTCAAAGTGATGTAAACTATGCTGAATAAGCTGACTAGCATGCGCTACCTCGCCTTCACTCAAATCATCAACAGTGAGTAAATCCACATTATTAATCGTAGTTAAAAAACGCTTTTGTTTACTCATTCCGGGTTTAACTATTTCAGTGTGACTGCCTTGCAGATCGTAGCTGCTGCGAACAATTAACTCTATGTCGGTCCCTTTTAATGGCGATAATGTCTTAGCATGTAATACAGGGTTCCCTAGTCTCGCTAATAAATTGGCTTGTTCGCGGCACACCCGCGCATACTTAACCGCATTAGCTACCTTACGTGGATCAGTACTAAAAACACCTTGAGTGTCAGTCCAAATAGACACTTTTTTAGCATTGCAATATCGCGCTAATAAAGTAGCACTGTAATCACTGCCGTTTCGTCCCAGGGTCACGGTTTCATGTAGTAAATTAGCCGCAATAAACCCTGTAACGACATTAATTTTACTCGTATCTATGGCTTTTAAGCACTGCTGCTGATTATTAGCATGCTGCAACTGGCCTGCGTCTATAGTAAATAACTGCCTAGCGTCATGAGCGCAAGCACTAACGTTAAGCTGCTCTAAGTAAGCACTTAATAGCCTTGCAGACCATAATTCGCCATGGGCTAATAGCCAAGCTTCAGCTAAAGTACCTTGCTTGGCCTGCTGGGTAATCGTGCTTAGCTCAGTGGCAAGTATACCGAGAGCTTCATGCTTGGCACTGGATATAAGCAATTGCTCAATAAGCACAGATTGATGATTACTTAATAACAAAATTATATCAGCAATCGCTTGGGGATCTTGCTGTTGATAGCTTTGCCACAATTTAACCAAGGTATCGGTGGTTTTCCCGGCAGCCGATACCACCACACAATCTCCTGCTTGAGCATGAGTTAAAATAATATTTGCTACACTTTTAAAGCGATCCGCTGAGCTTAAACTCGAACCACCAAATTTATGAACCTGATTTACCATGTTAATACCCACTCGACTTCATGTTTTTTATATTTTCAAAATTGGTAGGTACTACCATAACGCCGGATGCGCCGCGTTTAATTTTGCTGAACCAAATGACTCACTAGCACCCTTTTTTGCAGCTAGCGCGTTATCTGCTTGTCCTGGGCGTACTAAATTAAATACTCTGTCTAAATCAGTAAGTAAGTCTTTTACATCTTCAATACCCACCGAAATACGAATAAGCGTGTCGCCTACTCCAGCTTCTGCACGTGCAGTCGCTTCCATGCCTGCATGGGTCATAGTTGCAGGGTGACAAATCAAACTTTCCACTCCACCTAATGATTCCGCTAAACTAAACTCATTTAAGCGCGTTAAAAACGCGGCCGCATCGTTTATATCGCCTTTTATATCAAAACTGACCATAGCACCGAAGCCAAGCTGCTGCGCCTTAGCAAGCGCATGTTGCGGGTGTGATTCAAGACCTGGATAGTAAACCTGAGCAACAAACGGGGAGCTTTCTAAATACTGTGCAATAGCGAATGCGTTTTCTTGGTGTTGTCTCAAACGCACATTTAACGTACGTAAGCCTCTGAGTGTTAAATAGCTATCAAATGGCGCCCCAGTAATGCCAATATTATTTGCCCACCAGGCCAGTTCTTCACCAAGCTCAGCGCTCGCCGCAATAACTGCACCACCAACAACATCTGAATGACCATTGATATATTTAGTGGTTGAGTGAACCACAATATCTGCACCAAATTTAATCGGGTTTTGCAAAGCTGGCGATAAAAATGTGTTATCGGCAGCAACGAGTGCACCACACTGCTTAGCAATATCGGTAACTGCTTTAATATCAGTTAATCGTAAAATTGGATTACTCGGTGTTTCAATCCAGATCTGCTTAGGTTTAATAGCAAGAATATGCGATAAGCTTTCGCTTTTAGTGAAATCGACCACTTCAAGTTTCAACAAGCCGCGTTTTTCTAGTGAAGTAAATAAACGATAACTGCCACCATAACAATCGTGGGGGATCACTAACGTATCGTCACTATTTAATAACTGAGTGGTTAAGTGAACTGCCGCCATGCCTGTGGCAGTAATAATGCCTTTAGCGCCACCTTCAAGCTCGGTGAGCGCATCAGCCAAAATGTCACGATTAGGATTACCACTGCGGCCATAATCATATTGACGCTTGGTATCAAAGTCAGCAAATGAGTAAGTTGTTGATAAATAAAGCGGTGGAACAACCGCACCATGCTGTTTGTCGGCTTCTATTCCACTACGAACAGCAATTGTTGCCTTATTTTTTTCACTCATTTTCGCCACCTTTACCATTTTGGATGTTTAGACGTCTAAAAGGTAGCGCATGCAGTTTGAGATGTCAAAACATTTAAATGTCTAGATAGCTAAATAACTAGTATTTGACTATCTTTTTTAAACCGATAGAATTTCACGCATATTTACACGCTTTGATGCTGTGTGAGCAATTTATAATCTGAGGCAACGATACATCTTATGGCTAAATGGAATGGTGAATATATTCACCCATATGCAGAACACGGGAAAAAATCCGAACAAGTAAAAAAGATCACCGTTTCGATCCCGCTAAATGTATTAAAGGTATTAACTGATGAACGTACTCGTCGTCAAATAAACAACTTGCGCCATGCAACAAATAGTGAGCTTTTATGCGAAGCATTTTTGCATGCGTTTACAGGGCAACCGCTGCCTAATGATGATGATCTACGTAAAGACAATGCAGAAAAAGTACCTGAAGAGGTGAAGAAGATAATGCAAGAAATGGGACTAGAAGTGCCTATTTTAAATGAAGACTAAATTTCTTTATCTGTGTTATAAAAAAACCTCAGCAAATGCTGAGGTTTTTTTTGCGTTAATTCACACTTAAAATTACGCCATGTAGTTCTCTGGCATATCAATTTGTGCCACACCCGAATCAACTGCAGCTTGAGCAACCGCTTTGGCGATACGAGGCAATAAGCGCGGATCCATAGGTTTTGGTATAATATATTTTGCACCAAACTCTAATTTATCGATGCCAGCAGCAGTCAGTACTTCAGCCGGTACTGGCTCTTTAGCAATACTGCGAATTGCCTCTACAGCAGCTATTTTCATTTCATCGTTTATTTCACTTGCGCGTACATCTAATGCACCACGGAAAATAAATGGAAAACAAAGTACGTTGTTAACTTGGTTCGGATAATCAGAGCGGCCGGTCGCCATAATAAGATCGTTGCGTGCAGCATGTGCTAATTGCGGATCAATTTCAGGATCGGGGTTTGAACATGCAAATACAACTGGGCGGTCAGCCATTAATTTTAAATCATCGGCGGCTAATAAATTTGGGCCTGATACACCAACAAACACATCGGCATCTTCAATTACATCTTGTAAAGTACGTTTATCCGTATTGTTTGCAAATAATTGCTTATATTCATTTAAGTCATCACGACGTGTATGAATAACCCCTTTACGGTCTAACATATAAATATGTTCACGTAAGGCGCCACACTTAATTAAAAGCTCCATACAGGCAACAGCTGCGGCACCAGCACCTAAACATACGATAATCGCATCTTCAATTGCTTTGCCTTGTACTTCTAATGCATTTAGCATACCCGCAGCCGTAACAATTGCCGTACCATGTTGATCATCATGAAACACAGGAATGCTGCAACGTTCTATAAGTGCTTTTTCTATTTCAAAACATTCTGGTGCTTTAATATCTTCTAAATTGATACCACCAAACGTGTCTGCAATATTCGCAACCGTGTTGATAAAGTCTTCGGTTGTGCGATGCTTAACTTCAATGTCAATTGAGTCTAGTCCTGCAAAACGTTTAAATAATAATGCTTTGCCTTCCATTACTGGTTTTGAGGCAAGTGGGCCTAAATTCCCTAAGCCTAAAATTGCGGTGCCGTTAGTAATAACCGCAACCATATTTCCTTTACCAGTATACTTGTAAGCATTTGCTGGATCAGCGGCAATTTCACGAACAGGTTCTGCAACACCTGGGCTGTATGCGAGCGCGAGGTCTTTAACCGTCTCAGCGGGCTTAGTCAGCTCAATACTGATTTTACCTGGAACGGGATGGGCATGGTAATGTAGTGCTTGTTCACGAAAATCTGACATAACGCGATTATATCCTGCAATTTAAGTTAAAGTGAGAGGTAGTTTTATTCTACGATACCTTTATTATTTTTAAATTCCAAGCAATATCAGGTCTATCCTGTTATATGCTAGAACTGTTAATTTTAAGTGATTTATCAGCAACTTCCCTAGATTATCCTGACAATTTTAAAATATTAATTCGTCATAAAAATTAAAATTACAGGTAATTTCTGCCCTTAATCAATTTTGATGAAGCGTATTTTTCAGTCTCAAATTAAAATAGAGAAATATCGAACTTTATTTAATTTTAAATACAAATAACTTCACGTTACCTACATTTAAGTAGCATATTTAAAATGTAACAAATAAAAATATAGAGAGTATTGGCTATTTTGTCTGTAAATGTTTATGCATATTCAGAATAAGAACAGGAAATAGTTATGCAAAAATAATAAATACAAAACTGTTATAAAAATGGAGGGAGAAGTGAATTTTAGGCACAAAAAAAGCACCCTAAGGTGCTTTTTTACATAGAAACAAAAAATTATTTTTTGCTGCTAAGTGCACCGAAGCGCTTGTTGAAGCGATCAACACGGCCGCCAGTGTCTAAAATCTTTTGCTTACCAGTGTAAAACGGGTGACACGCAGAACATACGTCTAAGTGAATGTCTTTACACAAAGTAGAACGAGTTTCGAATTTGTTTCCGCATGAACAAGTTGCAGAAATTACTTCGTACTTAGGGTGAATACCTTCTTTCATAGGAACCTCTAGTTAAGGCCGCATCGCTCTCCAAACCCGAAGTCTGGCACCATACGTCGTTAAAACAAATTTATTGGTCGCGAATTTTATCCAACAACCCGCACGCACACAAGCTTTAATTATTCTTTTTGCTAAAAAGTCGGCAAACGGCTAGCCATTATGGATTTGTTGGTGGGCTTTTAATACTATTTTTAGTACATTAAGCCATTCGGTTTCTTAGTTGAGTTGTTATGCGTTTTGCTGAAGTTGCAATAAAAGTCCCCTTACCTCGCACCTTTGATTATAAAGTGGATGAGCAATTACTACCGCTGACTCAATTACAGCCAGGCATGCGCGTACTCGTCCCTTTTGGTAATCAACGAAAAGTAGCGGTTATCCTTAACTTAAAAGCCGATACAGAAGTTCCCGAAGGCAAAATCAAATCTATTATTGAAGTTATTGACGACTCGCCGGTGTTATCTGCGCAACATTTAGAGCTGCTGAAGTTTACTGCACGTTATTATTGTTATCCACTAGGTGAAACTATTCATATTGCACTACCCAGTGCATTGCGCCAAGGTGAATGCCCTGATAAAACCAGTATAAATATGCTGACGTTAACTGATAAAGGGGCGCTTTTACCATCTTTAAAAGCTAAAACACAGCTTAACTTGCTTAAGCAATTATCTGCATCGGGTAAATCATCATTAACGGAACTAAAAGCACTCGGGTTTAATAAAAAGACTATTGATAGCCTGTTGGCAAAAGAGTTGATAGTGCAAACCATTGAACATGACAATCAATGGCAACATGCCTCTCCTACTGTGGGCACTAAGCCTCGCTTAAATAAAGAACAAGCGATTGCTTGCACAGCGATTAATCAAAGCACCGGTTTCAATAGCTTTTTACTTGAAGGTGTCACGGGTAGTGGTAAAACAGAAGTTTACCTACAGTGTCTTGAAGAGGTGTTAAAGCGTGGAGAGCAAGCGTTAGTGCTGGTTCCCGAGATAGGTTTAACCCCACAAACCGTTAATCGTTTTAGGCGCCGCTTCCCCGATACGCCAATTATGCTATGGCATTCAGCGCTCACCGATAACGAGCGTCTGCAAACATGGCGGTTTTGTGAAAAAGGCAGTTGTGCCATCGTTATAGGTACTCGTTCGAGTATTTTTCTGCCCTTTTTAAAACTCGGGATGATTGTGGTTGATGAAGAACATGATGCTTCATTTAAACAACAAGATACTTTACGCTATCATGCACGCGATTTAGCAGCGTATCGCGCATATCAGCATAACATTCCGCTTATTTTAGGCAGTGCTACCCCCGCTTTAGAAACACTGCACAAAGCAATTAATAACAAATACCAGTTACTCACATTAAGTGAGCGAGCACAAACTGCCACCGATAACCAATTTAAGCTTCTCGACATGAAAGGTCAGCCTGATCAAGCAGGTATTGCCCATGCGAGCCTAGCGATAATGCGCCAGCACCTGAATAAAAGTAAGCAGGTAATGGTATTTTTAAACCGCCGTGGTTTTTCGCCTACTTTAATATGTCATGAGTGTGGTTGGTTAAGTGAATGTAATCGCTGCAGCACGAGTGCAACCTTTCATAAAGCCATCGGTCAGATGATTTGCCATCACTGTGGTGACCAATATCAAGTACCGCATCAATGCCCTGATTGTGGTAGCACGCAGATATTTCCTAACGGTAAAGGCACTGAACAAATAGAAGAATTTTTGAGTACTGAATTTAAAGATATCCCGATTAGCCGAATAGACCGCGACTCTACGAGGCGCAAAGGCAGCCTTGAAAAAGCATTGGATGAAATAAACCAAGGTGGCGCACGCATTTTAGTCGGTACGCAAATGCTGGCCAAAGGCCACCACTTTGCGGATGTAAGCTTAGTACTCATTTTAGATGTAGATAGTGGTTTATATTCGTGTGACTTTAGGGCAACAGAACACCTTGCGCAATTAGTGACTCAGGTTGCTGGGCGAGCAGGGCGTTCCGGTGAGCCCGGTGAGGTATTATTACAAACGCACTTTCCTGAGCATCCGTTATTACAGGATTTAGTTAATAATGGCTATCAAGATTTTGCCCGCTTTGCACTTACTGAGCGCAGTGACGCGCAATTGCCGCCCATCACCAGTATGGCGATAGTTCGTGCACAAGGACATAACATTAAGCAAGTCGTCGACTTTCTAACGGATTTGGTTCCTGTCAATGGGGTATCTGGTATACAATTGCTTGGACCAATCCCTGCGCCTTTAGAGAAAATTGCAGGGATGTATCGTTTTCAATTACATATTCAAGCGCAAGATCGACGCATTTTACACCCGTATCTTGCACAAATGGTTGATTATCTCAGCACCAGCAAACTTGCTCAAAAAGTTCGCTGGAGTTTAGACGTAGACCCTACAGACATGATTTAGGTAAGGCCACACATAACACCATGGCACAGCACGATTATATTAATAAAAAACCAAAAAATAGAAAAAACACCAAACAAGAACCGGCTAAAAAACCCTTTCCGCTGTTATTAACCCTAATTGCACTATTGCTCGTCGGTGGTTTCGCATACGGACTCTGGTTTGTTAAAAATAATGCCGATCCTGATCTTGTTGAAAAACAGGCAAATCCAACACCTGAAAAGCAAGTAGAAATAGCTAAACCGCGGCCACCTAAATTTATTAAAGAAATTAAAGAACATGAAATTCAAGTTGAAGTAAAAGAACTTGAACAAAAAGGCCCGTATGTTATGCAATGTGGCTCATTTAAAACGCATCAACAAGCAGAAACCTTAAAGGCTAAAATAGCCTTTGCAGGGCTAATTTCAGAGATCAAAAAAACCACAGGTACCAATGGTATTTGGTATAAAGTCCGTTTAGGACCTTATGAAACCAAGCGCCAAGCAGAAAGTGATAAGAACAAACTGAAACGAATTAATATCGTTGGCTGCGGAATTTGGGGCTGGACTTGAATTTAAACCATTCACCCATATAACCTCTTCATAATCGTTTTTTACGCGCTGCCCCTTGCAGCGTGATGATGAGGAATAACATGACTACAATCGTAAGTGTACGCCGTGATGACAAAGTTGTTATTGGTGGTGACGGCCAAGTATCTCTTGGTAACACAGTAATGAAGGGCAACGCCCGAAAAGTTCGACGCCTTTATAATGGCAAAGTAATCGCTGGGTTTGCTGGCGGTACTGCTGATGCCTTCACCCTTTTCGAACGTTTTGAAAGCAAATTAGAAATGCACCAAGGCAATCTAACTAAAGCGGCTGTAGAAATGGCTAAAGATTGGCGTAGCGATCGTGCCTTACGCAAACTTGAAGCCCTGCTAGCTGTTGCTGATGAAACTGCATCATTGATCATCACTGGTAATGGTGACGTCGTACAACCTGAAAACGACCTGATCGCGATTGGCAGCGGCGGAAATTTTGCACAATCTGCTGCAACCGCCTTATTAGAAAACACCGACTTAAGTGCTCGTGAAATTGTAGAGAAAAGCCTAACAATTGCTGGCAACATCTGTGTATTTACGAATAACTTCCAAACTATCGAAGAATTGTAATAGGAACCCGCCATGTCTGATATGACCCCAAGAGAAATTGTTCATGAGCTTGACCAGCATATTATTGGTCAAGCAAAAGCAAAAAAAGCGGTTGCTATTGCCCTTCGTAATCGCTGGCGCCGTATGCAGTTAAACGAAGATTTACGTGCCGAAGTAACACCAAAGAATATTTTAATGATTGGCCCTACAGGCGTAGGTAAAACGGAAATTGCGCGTCGTTTAGCAAAACTAGCTAATGCCCCCTTTATTAAAGTGGAAGCCACTAAATTTACCGAAGTGGGTTATGTAGGCAAAGAAGTTGAAACTATCATTCGTGATTTAGTCGACGTTTCAATCAAAATGACCCGTGAACAACAAACCAAAAAGTTTAAACACCGTGCAGAAGAAGCGGCTGAAGAGCGCATTTTAGATGTATTACTGCCTCCAGTGAAAGATCAGTATGGTGAAGTTCAGCGCGATGAAAGCTCATCGACACGCCAATCGTTTCGTAAAAAATTACGCGAAGGCCAGCTAGATGACAAAGAAATTGATATTGATTTAGCGCAAGCTCAACCGAATGTTGAAATTATGGCTCCTCCTGGTATGGAAGAAATGACCAACCAGTTACAGGGCATGTTTCAAAATATGGGTGGTGATAAACGAACTAAACGTAAGCTTAAAATTAAAGAAGCGTTTAAATTACTTACCGAAGAAGAAGCCGGTAAATTAGTTAATCCTGAAGAATTAAAAGAGCAGGCAATTTTTGCGGTAGAGCAAAACGGCATTGTGTTTATTGACGAAATCGACAAAATCTGTAAGCGCGGCGAAGCCTCAGGCCCAGATGTAAGCCGTGAAGGTGTGCAGCGTGATTTACTACCGCTTATTGAAGGCTCTACAGTTAACACTAAGCATGGCATGGTTAAAACTGATCACATGTTATTTATTGCCTCAGGTGCATTCCAAATGTCTAAACCATCAGACATGATCCCGGAGTTACAAGGCCGCTTACCTATTCGTGTTGAACTTGAAGCACTCACAGCCGATGACTTTAAACGCATTTTAACTGAGCCACACGCGTCACTTACGGAGCAACAACGCGAGCTACTCAAAACAGAGCAAGTCGCTATTGAATTTAGCGACGATGCAATTGAGCGTATTGCTAAAGCAGCATGGCAGGTTAATGAGAAAACCGAAAACATCGGTGCGCGTCGTTTACATACCGTTATGGAAAGGCTAATGGAAGAAATTTCATATGATGCTTCTGAAAAAGCCGGTTCAAGCCTTGTTATTGACGCCGCCTATGTTGAAAAACACTTAGGTGCACTGGTTGAAGATGAAGACTTAAGCCGCTTTATTCTTTAACAGCCGTTTAATGTATACTAAAAGCCTCCAGCATGGAGGCTTTTTTGTAAGTGAGATGACGATGAAACAAGTAACTAAAGTGCACTATCATAGTGTGAGTAAAAATTTAGATGTGTTCTTTGATGATCATTCAGAGGCAACCTTCAGTACTGAGTTTTTACGGGTTCACTCTCCCTCAGCCGAGGTGCAAGGCCATGGCTCTGAGCCTATGAAGTTAGTACTTAATAAACAAACAGTGGGCATGAAAAGCATTACACCCGTAGGACATTATGCGTTGCGTTTAGAGTTTGACGACGGGCATAACAGCGGGTTGTTTAGCTGGCAATATTTGGCTAAATTACAAGCCGAACATACTAAGTTGTGGGACACTTATTTAGAACGTGTTAAACAACATGAAAATAACAAAGACAGCGTACCAATAAAGTTTGTTCCTTAAACTTTATTGGTTGTATAGCAAAGCTTAAACTTTATATTTATCTATCGCACTATGTAGCACGCGTGCTTGGGCTGAAACCTCTTCACTGGTTTGTGCGTTATTAGCCGCATGTTCTGACGCGCTTTGAGCGATATCACGAATTCGCACTACATTTTTATTCACTTCTGATGCAACTTGGCTTTGCTCATCAATCGCCACAGCAATTTGTGTACTCATTTCCATAATTGTTTGCACATCAAGTGTAATAGATCCTAGCAGCTCACCCGCTTTAGTTGCTTGTGTTGCACTTTCGCCACCTTGAGCTCGACATTGATGCATAATACTTACTACCTCTTGAGTGCGCTGTTGCAAGGTATTAATAATACCTTCTATCTCGCTAGTAGACTCTTGCGTACGCTGGGCCAGTGAACGTACTTCATCGGCAACAACCGCAAAGCCGCGACCTTGCTCACCGGCTCTCGCCGCTTCAATAGCCGCATTTAAAGCCAGTAAATTAGTTTGTTCAGCAATAGCACGAATTACATCAAGCACTGAGCCAATAGTTTCACCATCTTTTTCAAGCTGTGACACCACTCCTGAAGCATTAACCAAAGAATCAGATAGCGCATTAATGTGCTTAATGGTTGACTCAACCTCAACCTGACCTTGTAAGGCACTCTCGTTAGTCGACTCTGCCTTTTTAGCCGCAGCTTCAGTATTATGTGAAATATCTTGAATTGTCGCCTGCATCTCTGTCGCAGCGGTGGCTACCATGTCGGCTTCATGTAACTGCTCTTGCATTCCTGAGCTAGTTGCTGCCGTTGTGTTAGATAAATCTTCAGTCGCAATGTTTAACGTTTTCAATGCGGTATTTACTTCATAAATTAGTTTTTTGAAGTCACCAATTAAACTATTAAAGTCTATGGTCATTCTGGTTACTTCATCTTTTCCTTTATGCTCTATAAATAAACTTAAATCGTTATTGCGCCTAATTTCATCTATTGCTTGATACACCCTTTCAATAGGCTGAATAATTGAACGACTAGTTAAGTACACAAGCGCCATAACAATCACACTGGCAATCACAAAAATCACTATTGCTAATAATTGTGCTTGATTGGCTGTTTCACTTACTTGCTCTTTAGTGGCAGCTGTAATGTAAGAAACCACTTCATCACTCTTTTTAACACTTATCCTCATTTTACCCAAGGCGCCCGAATTTAAATCGACACCCAGTGCTACCTGTGCCTCTACTAACGCGGTAAATTTACCTTGGTAATTACTCATTAACGATGCTAATTGACTGCGGGTCTGATTGGGTAAATCGGCGGCGCTTACTTGCTGTTTTAACTCCACTGCTAATTTATTAAATCGGTCTAGGTATTTTGTATCCAAGCGTAACATAAAATCTTTTTCAGCACGGCGTAGCTGCAGCATGGTAGTAAGTAGCTGATAATTATTTTGCTCATTGAGTAACGTTTCAATACTGTGAACAGCTTCACGAAGTTCGCCGTAAAGTGCATCTTTGGGATGTAAGCCTATCTTACGTTGCAGTTTTACAACAACCTGAAAGTCATCATAGTATTGTTTTGCAAGCGCCGAGAATTGGCTTACCTGGGCCGTGGCAATATTTAAGTCTGTTGATAAAACAGATAGCTTTTCTAATTTAAGCTGCAGTTGTTTGTATTCTTTAGTGAATAAATCTAAGCTACTTTCATCTTTATAAAATAAAAAATCTTTCTCATATTTGCGCATCGAAAGCTCATGTATATCTAGCTCTTCAGCGTACTGAATTGTTTCATTTAATTTAAGCATAATACGTGCTTCATAAATGATGATGCATAGCATGACAATCATTGCTAAGCCTACAACAAGGGCGTTTAGTTGCAAACGGCGTTTTATCGTCAGATTTTGTAAAAAATTCATTGTAAATACCTATATTAAATTTGCCAGCGCAGTATAACGTGGTGCTTCCTTTCATTTAAATCATTAATTTTGAATAAAAAATAAAAAGGGTCGCCGGTAAAATTTAACCATTAACAAACTCCTTTTAAACAAATGGACAATATAAAAACCATTGGCCTAACAACAGTATTGCTCAATTTTACGACTCTTGCCACTGACTAAGGAAAATCTTCAACCGTATCAGCAAGCAATACACCTGTTTATAATCTTGTTGTGAATAAATGACAAGTTTATGAAAGAATTATTATTCTTATAATTGATTTAGTTCTAATTATGGCTAAATTTACTGCGATTAAGTCGTTGTTATTGCATATAAGGAGGGTATACTGAGTTTCTAACTTATGTATCTTTTGAGGATAAAATAATGGATTACAGCACTTCTGATTTATGCGACCACTTTGCTGATGTGGTTGACGTGCTTGAACCTATGTTCATCAACTTTGGTGGTCGACACAGCTTTGGTGGCCGCATTAAAACGGTAAAATGTTTTGAAAACAATGAACTGATCCGCCAATTACTTTCTCAAGATGGTACTGATCAGATTTTACTTATTGATGGTGGCGGCTCAACTCGCAGAGCATTAATTGATATTGAGCTGGCTGAGCTGGCACTTGAAAACAATTGGCAAGGCATTATTGTATATGGTGCATTACGTCACGTTGATGAGCTTGAAGAACTTGATTTAGGAATTCAAGCTATTGCATCAATTCCTGTTGCAGCAGACAGTGAAGGTGCGGGCGAAAGCGGTATAGGTGTTAATTTTGCTGGCGTATCATTTTTTGATGATGACTTTGTTTATGCTGACAGTACAGGTATTGTGCTTTCTGCTGAAGAGTTAGAACTAGAAATTATAGAACTGTAGCGTGGCCGTACCCCTTAAAATATATAACGAAAGCACGGTAAAGGAACTTTGCTCTGGCCGTGCTGGAGAGTTAAAAGCGTGGCAGTCGATGGCATTACTTGATGCCCGCGATAATATTCAACAAGCGCTTGCTGATGCCGTACAATTTGGTATGCGTTTTGTTTTACTTGGTATTTGTGAAGATATTGGACCGAGAGCCAACTTAGGAAAAGGCGGTGCACAGTATGCGTGGCCTGCTTTTTTACAACGTTTTTTAAACCAACCTCACAATGACGCTATCGCCATGCAAAAAGTTTTGCTGCTTGGTGAAGTCAACCTCGATGATTTAATGCAACAAGCACAACCGCTTGATAATCATAATCCAGATGACTTAGCTCAATTGCGTAAGCTGTGCGCTGAAATAGATGGGCGAGTTGAAGCAATTTTAAACATGATTTTTAAAGCGGGCCTTGAACCTATTATTATTGGCGGCGGGCATAATAACTGTTTAGGTATTATTCGCGCACTTGCCAAACATAACCAAAACGCAATTAACGCGATTAATTTAGATCCCCATGCCGACTTTCGCGAGTGTGAAGGTAGGCACAGTGGTAACGGGTTTAGCTATGCTTACCAAGAGCAGCTGCTCAATAATTACCATGTTATTGGCTTACATGAGCTAAAAAACAATCAACCTATTTTTAATGCCATGCAGAGTGCTAATTTTAGCTACACCAGCTATCAGACAATTAATGTGAAGCGCGAAATAAACTTAACGGAGGCAACCACCCATGCACTCCGTGGATTTGATAACGCACCGTTAGGAATAGAAGTTGATTTAGATAGCTTAACCAATATGCCTGCAAGTGCATTTAATTATTGTGGTTTTGATGTCAGCGATGGTGAGCATTATGTTTACTTAGCTGCAAGTGATCCCCGTAGTGCTTATTTACACTTATGCGAAGCAGCGCCACCACAACACCCCCACTCTATAGCCGCGGGTAACTTACAGTGTGGCCAAGTGATCAGCGCTTTAGTCAACACCTATTTACAGACAAAACTGAGCCTGTAAATGCTTAAAGTTCTTGTGCTTCTAACCATTGCTTAAACCAACTCATTAACCCTAAACTGCTCAATGGATGTCCAAAATAGTAACCCTGTGAAGCATAGGCTTTTAGGCTTTTCACAAATTTTAGTTGATCCAGTGTCTCGACCCCTTCAAAAATAACTTTCGTTTGTTGCTGGTTATGCATTTCAACCATACCACTTACTAAACTACGTATATTATTTTGATTACTAAAGTCTGCAGTTAATGCAGGCGATACTTTAATATACTCCACCGCTAAACTAGGTAACTTAGAAAGCAATACGGGATTATCACCCAAACCATCAACGCACACTTTTAAGCCTAAACTGTTAAGCCTTGCAATCATGGCTCTACCTTTATCATCTAGGCTAGTAAAAATGTGTAGCGGGCACTCTAGAATTAAATCACCTGGCCTGAGTTGATGTTCACCGATAATTCCATAAACAAAATCAACAAACTCTTCGTTGAGCATTTCTGGGCCAAATAAGTTAACACTTAAAGGCACCGACATTCCTTCCATACGAAGTGCCATGGCCAATTCACCTGCTCGTTCAATAACAAAGGTCGCGAGAGAATAACCAAGCCCTGCAATTCTAATATCGTTAATAAACCGACTCGCCGATAAAGTCCCTTGGGTTGGATGCTGCCAACGTAACAACAACTCTAAAAATTCAATTTGACCATCGTCATTTCGAATAACCGGTTGAAAAAACAGTTCGAACTCATCAGCAAAGTTGATATTCGCCAACTCAGTTAATCGCGATTGCTGCTCTAAATGCTCAATCGTCATTTGCTGATGATAAGCTACTATTTGTTTAGCTGGCTGACTATCAAGTGCTAGGTAAGCATGACTAATTAGATCATCAAAGCTGCTGCTTTGTTGATCACAGTGTACATAACTGGCTCTTACTTTTACTTCAATTGTGCAATTAGCTACATTAAAGGGCTTTAAAGTAGCACCAATAATTTGCTTTATAAGCTGTTGATGTAAATGATTATGGCTCTGTAAATCACAAATAAATGCAAAGTTTAACCCACCCAAATGCGCTAATTTAGCGTGCTCAGCAAGATAAAACACTTCATCGCTATCTAATAAATCTTTTATTCTATTTGCTGACTGCGATAATAATAAATCACCAAAATCTCGACCAATATGTTGATTAACTTGGGCAAAGCCTTCGAGCCTTAATACTATAAGTGCTGCGACTAATGAATCTTCATTGCTTAGTTCATTATATTTTTGACGTAACTGTTGTTTATCAGGGAAGCTGGCTAAAGGTGAGTTTTCAACATACACCTCAGGCTCAGTTTGTGGCTTTAAAGATGGAGCAACCTGCAGCGTATTATCTATTAAAAAATCACTGCTACTAAGCAGTAAAATTGGAATGAGTAGCCATGCCAAGTGCAGCGCAAAAAAGAGATGACCTGCCAATAATAAAACAAGTAATCCTGTGGCACAGGCACTGATAAGTAACGGTGCTTTTTGTTTTAGCAAATTCGCTTGATATAAATGAAAGCCAAAACCTAGGGCCAATAGCACAGCAAACCAAGGTATCGCAGTACTCACCATAGCTAAACCAATCAGCCCAGTGCATAAAAAGCTGAGCCTCATTACGTTACTTTTAACGGTTAACAACGCAGCAACCATTGCCATTAAAAGTGCACCACTTAAAAAAATAGCTAAATTGCTGTAGCTCAATAGCGTTCCATCCATAGCTGAGGTACTCACTGACATTAAATAAAACATAGGTTTAAGAGTTAAGTCTTATAATTAGCTAAGTTTACCCAATATCCATAGATTTAACAGTTTATTTACCCCAAACTGATAACTTAATTGTGCTGGATGCTCAATTTGCCAATGTGCTATATCAGCGCGAGCACCTACTTTTAATACGCCTCTATCAGTAAAACCAAGAGCCTGAGCTCCGTGTGCAGTGACTCCCATTAATGCTTGCTCTGGAGTAAAATTAAATAATGTACAAGCCATATTCATCATTAATTGCAAAGAACATAACGGTGATGTGCCGGGGTTAAAATCACTGGCAATTGCGATGGGAACCTTGTATTTATTTAACAGTTCAATCGGAGGGTATTTCGTTTCTTTTAAAAAATAAAAAGCACCGGGCAGTAATACCGCCACAGTACCTGCATTTGCCATAGCTTTAACACCGGCTTCATCAAGATATTCCAAATGATCGGCCGACAAACCATTATATTGCGCCACCAGCGCAGCACCTTGTTGATTGGATAACTGCTCAGCATGACACTTAATTGCTAACCCCAGCTTTTTAGCCGCATCAAATACTCGCTGCGTTTGCGCATAACTAAAGCCAATATCCTCACAAAACACGTCAACCGCATCCACTAAGTGATGTTTGACAAGGGTGTTAAGCATTTCATTACACACTAAATCTATATAATCGTCACTGCGATTTTTAAACTCTAAAGGTAATGCATGCGCGCCTAAAAAGGTGTTAATTATTTCAATTGGATGATGTTGGTTTAACAGCCTAGCCACCTCTAATATTTTTTTCTCATTTTCGATATCAAGCCCATACCCTGACTTAATTTCAACTGTAGTTACGCCTTCTGCTAACAGTGCATTTAAACGTTCTTTTGCGGCTACAAACAGTTGTTCATGATCAGCCTCTCGGGTTGCTTTTACGGTACTTGCAATTCCGCCCCCTTGCGCAGCAATTTGCTGATAACTCACTCCCTGCAAACGCTGCTCAAACTCCTGTGCACGAGAACCGGCAAACACTAAGTGAGTATGACAATCAATTAAGCCAGGCGTTAACCACTGCCCTTTGACACTTAATATCGGAGTGGCTAACACATCAAAATCAGGTAACTCAGTTTGTTCACCTAGCCATACTATTTTGCCATTTTTAATTGCTAAAGCCGCATTTTCTATCGCTCCATAAGGCGCATCAATGTTGCTATCCATAGTGGCAATATTGGCATCGGTGAGCAGTAAATCGATATCATTTAATTGCTCTGTGGATTCTGTAGCTTGCATAAATTTCTCCGCGATAGTGTTCAAACGAGTTTAACAACACATCTTGTATATACAAGATGATTGTGCCATCTTACTAGGTATTGTTTATTTTTAATATACTAAAAGTATTTATGCCAACACCTAAGTTTACGCAAATAAAGCAGTTTATTGTGGACAAAATACGCAGCGGACTTTGGCTTGAAAACCAACGCGTACCCTCAGAAAATGAACTAGCAAAACAGTTTACGGTAAGCAGAATGACCGCACGTCGAGCTCTCAGTGAGCTCACTGATGCGGGCATTTTAACTCGTAGCCAAGGGTTAGGCACGTTTGTAGCAAGCTTCAAATCACAGTCGTCATTACTTGAAATTAAAAACATCGCCAATGAAGTAAAAGAGCGAAACGGAAACTACAGCTGCACAGTGCAAGTATTGGAATCAATTAATGCCGTCGCGCCAATTGCAATTGCTTTAGGTGTGGAGGTAGATAGCGTGGTATATCGCAGTGTCATTATTCATAACGAAAACGACAGCCCCTTACAAGTCGAAGAGCGCTTTGTAAATCCGCCCCTTGCAAAAGATTATTTACAACAAGATTTTACCGCCCTTACCCCACACGAATACTTATCAACAGTTGCCCCTTTAACACAAGCAAGGCACACGGTAGAGGCTATTACACCAAGCAGTGAAATGTGCCAATGGCTTAACTTATATAATGAAGAGCCCTGTTTACAAGTAATACGCCGTACTTGGTCGGTAAACGGAATTGTAAGCTTTGCACGACTTATATCGCCGGGCAGTAAGTATCGCTTAGGCGGACAATTAACATTTAAAAATAATAATAAAAGCGCATAACGCTTAACACTATTTAACAGGAGTGAAAAATGAATCATCGACTGGACACACAGCGCACAATACGCGCACAGCATGGTAATCAAATAACCACAAAAAGCTGGCAAACTGAAGCAGCTAAACGCATGCTAATGAATAATTTAGACCCTGATGTTGCCGAGCACCCTCAAGCTTTGGTGGTGTATGGCGGGATTGGCCGTGCTGCGCGTGACTGGCCAAGCTACGACAAAATAATTGAAACGCTTGAGCGCCTAGAAGATGACGAAACCCTATTAGTGCAATCTGGCAAACCGGTGGGTGTATTTAAAACTCATAGCAATGCACCACGGGTATTAATTGCAAATTCTAACCTTGTTCCGCACTGGGCTAACTGGGAACATTTTAACGAGTTAGATAAAAAAGGCTTGATGATGTACGGCCAAATGACCGCAGGCTCTTGGATTTATATTGGTTCTCAAGGGATTGTTCAAGGCACCTACGAAACCTTTGTGGCTATGGCAAAACAACACTTCTCAGGCAATGCTAAAGGTAAGTGGGTATTAACAGGTGGCCTAGGAGGAATGGGCGGTGCACAACCATTAGCAGCAACCATGGCAGGCTTTAGTGCCTTAGTAGTGGAATGTGATGAAAGCCGTATCGATTTTCGAATAAAAACAGGGTACGTCGATGTAAAAGCCACAGACCTTGAGCACGCATTAAAATTAATAACCGATGCCTGTGTAAAGGGTGAAGCGCTTTCTGTGGGTTTACTGGGTAACGCGGCTGATGTTTTTAGTACCTTAGTAAAAAGTGGTATTACTCCCGATATAGTCACCGATCAAACCTCAGCCCATGATCCGCTTAACGGCTACCTGCCACAAGGTTGGAGTATGGAGCATGCAGCAAAAATGCGAATCGATAATCCACAAGCAGTGGTCAAAGCAGCCAAACAATCAATGGCTGTTCAAGTAACGGCGATGCTGGCACTGCAAGATGCGGGCGCGGCAACGACTGATTACGGCAATAATATTCGTCAAATGGCGCTCGAAGAAGGCGTCACTAATGCATTTGATTTCCCTGGGTTTGTACCTGCTTATATTCGTCCATTATTTTGTGAAGGTATTGGTCCATTTAGATGGGTAGCACTCTCAGGCGATCCCGAAGATATTTACAAAACAGACGCAAAAGTAAAAGAACTAATCCCTGATGATAAGCATTTGCATAACTGGCTTGATATGGCGCGTGAGCGAATTCAATTTCAAGGCTTGCCTGCACGTATTTGTTGGGTTGGCTTAAAAGACCGCGCGCGTCTAGCGGTTGCCTTTAATGAAATGGTTAAAAACGGTGAGCTTAAAGCACCGGTGGTTATTGGCCGTGATCATCTTGACTCAGGCTCAGTTGCCAGTCCTAACCGTGAAACAGAAAGCATGCAAGATGGCTCCGATGCAGTCTCTGATTGGCCTTTATTAAATGCCCTGCTCAATACCGCTGGCGGTGCTACTTGGGTATCGCTTCACCATGGCGGTGGTGTAGGTATGGGCTTTAGTCAACATTCAGGTGTGGTTATTGTTGCCGATGGTACCGATGAAGCAGAGCAACGCCTTGCAAGAGTGCTGTGGAACGATCCTGCTACCGGTGTAATGCGCCATGCCGATGCTGGTTATGACATTGCAAAAAACTGTGCACAACAACAAAACCTAGACCTACCTATGCTTAACAAGGATAAGTCATGATTTCATACACTCTCACACCAGGTCAGCTTGAATTAAATACCTTAAGAAAAATTAATCAATCACCTATAAATTTAACTTTGGCAACTGAGGCCGCCACGCAAATAGCAGCCAGCGCACAAACCGTTCAAAACGTAATAAACGAGCAGCGTACTGTCTATGGTATTAATACCGGCTTTGGCTTATTAGCCAATACAAAAATAGCGAATGATGAGCTAGAACTATTACAACGCAGTATTGTGCTTTCACACGCTGCGGGCATTGGCGAATTAATGGATGACAGCACGGTCAGATTAATGATCACCCTAAAAGTAAATTCTTTATCACGGGGTTATTCTGGTATTCGTCTAGCAGTGATTGAGTTTTTTATACAGCTACTTAAAAATGAAGTATACCCATGCGTGCCTAAAAAAGGCTCAGTGGGCGCATCGGGCGATTTAGCCCCCCTTGCTCATATGTGCCTGCCTTTATTAGGTGAAGGGAAAATGCGCTATCAAGGAGAGCTAATAAGCGCAGAACAGGGGTTAAAAATTGCAGGGCTTGAGCCACTGACATTAGCTGCAAAAGAAGGCTTAGCTTTATTAAATGGCACACAAGCCTCTACTGCATTTGCA
Source organism: Pseudoalteromonas sp. DL-6 (assembly GCF_004328665.1). NCBI lineage: Bacteria > Pseudomonadati > Pseudomonadota > Gammaproteobacteria > Alteromonadales > Pseudoalteromonadaceae > Pseudoalteromonas > Pseudoalteromonas sp. DL-6. The sequence goes on along the minus strand of NZ_CP019770.1, from coordinate 329,098 downwards.
CTGCAGGGATTATTTAGAGCCGAAGACTTGTATGCACAAAGCTGTGTAATTGGCTCTATTAGTATAGAAGCCGCCATGGGCAGTCGCGCACCATTTGATGCACGTATTCATGAGGTTCGTGGTCAACAAGGGCAAATTGATACAGCGCAGGTATTTAGAGAGCTATTAAGCACCCACTCACAAATTAGTGACTCACATATTAATTGTGAAAAAGTACAAGACCCTTATTGCCTGCGCTGCCAACCGCAAGTACTTGGTGCGTGTTTAACCCAAATACGCCAAGCCGCCGAGGTATTACTGTGTGAGTCAAACGGGGTAACCGATAACCCGCTCGTTTTTGCCGATGTAGGGGATATTATTTCAGGCGGAAACTTTCATGCTGAGCCCGTTGCTATGGCCGCTGATAATCTTGCGATTGCCATTGCCGAAATTGGCGCCTTAGCTGAGCGACGTATTGCCCTACTGATTGACTCTAATTTATCAAAATTGCCGCCATTTTTAGTTGAAAACGGTGGGGTAAATTCAGGATTTATGATTGCTCAAGTGACCGCAGCTGCGCTCGCCTCTGAGAACAAGTCACTAGCACACCCGGCCTCGGTAGATAGCTTACCGACCTCAGCTAACCAAGAAGACCATGTCTCTATGGCAACCTTTGCCGCTAGGCGCTTAGTTGATATGGCTAATAATACGCAAGGCGTGTTAGCCGTTGAGTGGCTAAGTGCTTCTCAAGGGCTAGAGTTTAGAAAGCCGCTACATGCGTGTGAACAGGTGGAGCATGCTAAGGCGCTGCTACGCCAACATGTTAGCTATTACGACAAAGACCGCTACTTTGCCCCCGATATTGAAGCGGCCAACACACTACTAAGTGAAGGTAAGTTGTGCGACTTTATAAAAAACTCGCCCTTACCTTCTTATTAAATACCATACTGATAACTAAAACCCAGCGCTTCTATCGCTGAGCCAATAACTTTGCGCTCAGCGACTTCATCACTACTAAAGCTTGGCATTTGTGTGCCATACAGCTCACACTTTTGTGCATAATAATCTGCTTTGCTCGGGTGCGCAGGGTTAACTACATTATAAATACTTTGCCCTTGTGACCAATTGTTAAGTACCGCATAAATGGCATTGATCACATCTTGTTGATGCACCATGTTCACCACTTGCTGACTAGAGGTTTTGAGCTCTTTACCTGCCACAAACCGACCTGGCTCTCGATTTGGCCCCAACAACCCGGCTAACCTAAGCACTTTACCTTGCTGCTCTAGCACTTGCTCTTCTGCATCATAGAGCTTTATTTGTCGCTCGTTAGTGCCTGATATATCGCTACTTTCACTATAAACTCCGGGCTCTTGATCATACACCCCAGTCGATGAGCACAATAAAAAACCTTTACAATTAAGCTTAGTTGCCAGCTTTAATCCCTGTTCCAGCACCTGTGCATAATCACTTTCGCTGTCACGACTGCGCGGCGGTATAGCACACACCCAATACGCATTTTGTAAATCCACTTGGTGCTGCAGCTCGCCGTTTTGTAAAACAAACTGACGCTCAAAATCAAATTGATGGGTGTCACTACGATGAGTCCCTTGCACTTGCCAACCTTGTTTTTGTGCATCAATACATAAGGCTTGGCCAAGCCAACCTGCGCCAAGAACTACTAAGTTATCTTTGTTGGTTTGCACTTTATTTACCCTTTATTAAAAGCATAATCACACTTATTAACGCGTTTTATAGCGATAAAAAACAAAATATGATTAGATATACGATACTAAAAATAATAACAATACGTACACTTATGCTGAATAATCTCTCTTTACGAAAAAAAATATTATTACTAATTGGTGGTACGATTACCGTGCTGCTGATTCTCGCCTCCACATTTTTTATCAAACATATCGCCGACCTATCACGCGTTAATATTGAACGCGAAGCACAAAGTTACCTGCAAAGTGAGCAGTTATCAATGCAAGGTTACTTTGCTAGGTACGGAAAAGTGGTATCTACTTTTGTAAATAACCCACACTTAGTTAATTTTTTCGAGGCATGGGAACAACGTGATCAACCTGTGGCAAACGCTCCCGGTTACAGTGAAATAAATCAAGACTTTGTGCGCATTAGCGCCCATGATGAAAATATTCTCTCAGCATTTTTTGCCTCAGCAATTACAGGCGAATACTTTAAAGAAAACGAACGCACGTCGGATTATAACGGCCAACCTTATTACGCATATAAGCGTGGTTGGTGGCAAGAAGCCATGCAACTAAACAAACTATACGTAGGCCCTATTTCAGTTGATTTAACAACAGGCGATGCCTCAGCCGTAGTACAGCAACCTGTTTATAATGAGCAAAAAAAACTAATTGGTATTGGTGGCGTAGACCTGCAGTTAAATAAAATTAATGCCATGGTAGAAAGCATTCGCTTTAATAATCAAGGCTACGGCTTCTTATTAGACAGCAACCAAAAAGTGGTTCACCTTTCGAAAGCAACCAAACACGACTTGTCAATTACTGATGACGGCACTAAGAAAAAGCAAGGTTTAGATGGGCTAGAGCAACAGTTTGAAAACACTTCTGGCTTTGAGACACTTAATCAACAGATGCAAAAAAACCTACAAGGTAGTCACACGGTTACTTTTAAAGGAGAACAATACTATGTTGTTTATAGTCGCCTACAATTGGAGCAACCCTTCTTAGATTGGTATGTTGGGCTATTAATTCCAACAAGCTTAATTGAGGCCCCAGTAAACGATGCCGTTAAAAGCACCGTCACCACAGTAGTTATTATGTTGTTTATTGTGATTGTTATGATCATTTGGGCAACGCAGCTGATCTCTAAACCAATTGTAAAGCTAACGCATATTATGCGCGATATAGCCTCAGGTGATGGCGATTTAACCCAAAAAATTGATATCAATAGCCGTGATGAAGTCGGTCAATTAGCCAATCACATGAATACCTTTATTGATAAATTACGCTTGATGATGCGTCAAACCGCTACCCAAGCAGAGCAACTCAATGAGGCTGCCAATCAATTAAAAATAGTCTCTAGGAAAACCAACTCGGAAATTCAACAAGAGAAACAACAAGTAGATAGTGTCAGCGCCGCAGTAACCGAAATGGCCAGTACCGTGCTTGAAATTTCTCGCAATGCACAATATACCAATACCGCTGCCGAAGAAGTACAAATAATAACTACACAAGGTACCGAGCGTTCAACGCAGGCACAAGATGTAATGAGCGCATTGGCACTTCATATAGGGGAAGCATCTAAGGTTGTTACAGGTCTAGAACAAGAAAGTACCAATATTGGTGCACTCATTGATGTCATCAATTCTATTGCTGAGCAAACTAACCTTTTAGCCCTTAATGCTGCCATTGAAGCGGCTCGTGCAGGTGAGCATGGGCGAGGCTTTGCTGTAGTAGCTGATGAAGTACGCTCACTTGCAAGTCGTACTCAAGAGTCAACCGACGATATTCGTAATATGATTTCTCGTTTACAACAAATTGCGCAAAAAGCTGCCGTTATGATGCAGCAAGGGCAAGATCAAGCGCAAAGCTCTGTTACTCAAACCAAGGAAGTACTGGGCTCATTACAAAGCATCAAACAGTCGGTCACTAAAGTGCAAGATCAAAGCCATCAAATTGCCACCTCTACCGAGCAACAAACAGTGGTTGCAGAAGATATTAACACGAGCCTTACTGCTATTAATAACTTAGTTAATAGCACCGCTCACCATGCACACACTCTAGCCGATGAAGCACATGATTTAAGTGACTTAGCTGGGGCGCTCAATAAAACAGTTGCTCAATTTAAGCTTTAAAAATCGATGCCTGTAAACAAAGAATTTAAGGGTGAAATTTAAGCGTTTTACCCTTGTTTTTAATTTATTCAGCACCATATCCTTAGGGTCTGTTTATCTGCAGTTTTAATCAAATTTAGCAATAGAACACTATTTTTATGAGCACGATCTAATTTTTCTGTTTTAAATGAAGATCTTTTTCTTGAGGTAGTTTGATGTTTAGCAGAGTCTGGTATAGTAGCGCAGGTAATAAACAGTGCTTTTAAAGCAGCTTAATACAAAATTGCTAATTAATGTGTCCTAAAGGTTAATTCAAAGAATACATTAATTATCAATTGTAAAAAATGGGTTAGCCGATGCACGGCTAGCAAAAAAACACATTGTAACGGTTTTATCATGATATCTAATTTATTTACCAAGATTTTTGGTAGTCGCAATGACCGCACTATTAAAAACCTAAGAAAGACGGTCGCACTGATCAATGCACTTGAAACGCAACTAGAAGCGCTTTCAGATGAAGATTTAAAAGCTAAAACAGCTGAGTTTAGAGAACGTTACGATAACGGACAAAGCCTAAGCGATATTCTACCAGAAGCATTTGCGGTGGTACGTGAGGCGTCAAAGCGTGTAAACGGTATGCGTCACTTCGACGTGCAATTATTAGGTGGTATGGTTTTACAACAAGGCCGTATTGCAGAAATGCGTACTGGTGAAGGTAAAACCCTAACCGCGACACTTCCAGCATATTTAAATGGCTTAACAGGTAAAGGCGTTCATGTCATTACCGTAAATGACTACTTGGCTAAGCGTGATGCTGAAACCAACCGTCCACTATTTGAGTTTTTAGGCTTAACCGTTGGTTGTAATGTTCCGGGCATGATGCCACAACAGAAAAAACAAGCTTATGAAGCCGACATCACATACGGTACCAACAACGAATTTGGTTTTGACTACCTACGTGACAACATGGCATTTAGCATTGATGAACGCGTACAACGCCCATTATTCTATGCCGTAGTGGATGAAGTGGATTCAATCCTAATTGATGAAGCGCGAACGCCGCTTATTATTTCAGGCCCAGCTGAAGACAGCTCAGAGCTTTACACTGAAATAAATACCATTGTTCCTTTACTTGAACTACAAGAAAAAGAAGATGAGGAAGGGATTGAAGGTGATGGCGATTTCACTATCGATGAAAAATCTAAGCAAGTTCACCTAACTGAGCGTGGGCAAATAAAAGTTGAAGAGCTACTTACAGAGCGCGGCCTAATTGAAGAAGGTGATTCACTGTATTCAGCAGCGAGCATCACGCTACTTAGTCACGTTTATGCAGCCCTTCGTGCGCACAAGCTTTATCAAAAAGATGTTGACTACGTTATTAAAGAAAACGAAGTTATCATCATCGACGAGCACACGGGTCGTTCTATGGAAGGACGTCGTTGGTCAGAAGGTTTACACCAAGCTGTAGAAGCAAAAGAAGGTGTGAAAATTCAAAACGAGAACCAAACGTTAGCCTCTATTACGTTCCAAAATTACTTCCGCTTGTACGAAACGCTAGCAGGTATGACAGGCACAGCCGATACGGAAGCATTTGAGTTTCAGTCTATCTACGGTTTAGACACTGTGGTTATGCCAACCAATAAACCAATGATCCGTGATGATCGTGCTGATTTAGTGTACTTAACACAAGAAGAGAAGTACGAAGCCATTCTAGCAGATATTAAAGACTGTCAAGAACGTGGTCAGCCGGTACTTGTTGGTACTATCTCAATTGAAAGCTCTGAGTACTTATCGCAGTTTTTACGTAAAGAAAAAATTAAGCACAATGTACTGAACGCTAAATTCCACGCACAAGAAGCTGACATTGTTTCTGATGCGGGCTTACCAGGGACTGTTACCATTGCCACTAACATGGCCGGTCGTGGTACCGATATCGTACTGGGTGGTAACTGGAACAGCGAAGTTGAAAAGCTTGAAAACCCAACGGCCGATCAAATTGCTGAAATTAAGGCGGCATGGAAGATTCGCCATGACGCAGTAATTGATGCCGGCGGTTTACATATTATTGGTACAGAGCGCCATGAGTCACGTCGTATTGATAACCAATTACGTGGTCGTTCTGGCCGTCAAGGTGATGCTGGTTCAAGCCGTTTCTACCTATCGATGGATGATGCGCTGATGCGTATTTTTGCTGGTGAGCGCATGACTAACATGATGCGTAAACTAGGTATGCAACGTGGCGAAGCGATTGAACACCCATGGGTTAACCGCGCAATCGAAAACGCTCAGCGTAAAGTAGAAGCACGTAACTTTGATGTGCGTAAACAGCTACTTGAGTACGATGATGTAGCAAACGACCAACGTCGTGTTGTTTACTCTCAACGTAATGAATTGCTGGAAGAGGGTGATATTTCAGAAACGATTACTGCTATCCGTGGTGATGTGCTCGCTGGTGTAATTGATCAATACATTGCCCCACAAAGCTTAGCTGAGATGTGGGATATACCAGGGCTTGAAGAACGTTTAAAGCAAGATTTCTTAATTGAGTTACCAATTACTCAGTGGTTAGCTGATGACAATAAGCTATACGAAGAAAAACTTCGTGAGCGTATTGAAGAAGCGGTTGAACAAGCCTACAAGCAAAAAGAGGAAATGGTCGGCGACTCTGTACTGCGTCAGTTTGAAAAAGCAATTATGCTTCAAAGTCTTGACCAACATTGGAAAGATCACCTTGCTGCAATGGATCACTTACGCCAAGGTATTCACTTACGTGGTTATGCACAAAAGAATCCTAAGCAAGAATACAAACGTGAGTCGTTTGAATTGTTCTCTGAAATGCTAGAAAACTTAAAAGTCGATGTGGTCGGTATTTTAAGTAAAGTGCAAGTTCGGGCTGAAGAAGATGTTGAAAAAGTAGAAGAGCAACACCGTAAAAGTGAAAATGCCCCTCGCGAATATCAACATGAACAAGCAGAGCACGTAGGTGGTGAAGCACCACAAAGCGCTCAGGTTATGGCGCGTAGCGAGCCAAAAGTTGGCCGTAACGATCCATGTCCGTGTGGCTCAGGTCAAAAATACAAGCAATGTTGTGGCAAATTAAAATAACACAACTTTGAAAATAAAAAGCGACGCTTGCGTCGCTTTTTTTATGCTATTAAAGGGAGAAGTAATGACTAAGGTAATCATCAATGTCGCAGTCGGTGTTATTAAAAAAAATAACGCATTGTTTATTTGTAAACGAGCAGATAAGCAACATCAAGGTGGATTATGGGAATTTCCTGGTGGCAAAGTTGAAGCCGGAGAAACCGTGTTTCAAGCCCTAAAACGTGAGCTTCTGGAAGAAGTAGGGTTAACTATTCATAGTTCAAGCGAGCTTATCACCATTGAGCATGACTATGGCGATAAATGCGTACGACTTAATGTACACGTGGTGAGTAACTTTAATGGCCAAGCCCATGGCGCAGAAGGGCAACCAAGCGAATGGGTAGGCATTGACGAACTTGATAACTATGATTTTCCTGCTGCTAATGTTGAGATAATCAGCGCCATAAAAACGAAATATAGCTAGTAAAAGTAACTAAAAAGCCAGTGAGCATGATGCTCACTGGCTTTTAATTTTGCGATTAATGGCTCTAAGCTAATTTCAGCTCAAATTACCAAATTTTTACGCGATCTTCAGGCTTGATATACATTTTATCGCCCTCTTTCACATCAAACGCTTGGTAAAATTCTGGCATGTTCGACAAAATACCAATCACGCGATAATGACTCGGTGAATGTGAATCGGTCATTAAACGATTACGCAATGCTTCATCACGGTATTTACGACGCCAAATTTGCGACCAGCCCATAAAGAAGCGTTGATCGCCCGTATAGCCTTCAATAATTGGCGCTTTCGAATCACCCAGCGATAACTGATATGCTTTATAAGCGACGGTTAAGCCACCTAAATCACCAATATTTTCACCCAGTGTCAGCTCACCATTAACGCTGGCATCTTCAAACGGTTTATACTGATTATACTGCGCAACTAAGGCAGCACTTCGCTGTTCAAACTGCTTAAGGTCTGACTCGCTCCACCAATTACGTAAATTGCCATCACCGTCGTATTTTGCACCTTGGTCATCAAAGCCATGGCCTAACTCATGGCCAATAACTGCACCAATAGCACCATAGTTAACCGCATCATCCGCTTCTAAATTAAAGAAAGGAGGCTGCAAAATCGCCGCAGGGAATACTATTTCGTTATTCACTGGGTTGTAGTAAGCATTTACTGTTTGTGGCGTCATATGCCACTCAGATCGATCAACTGGCTTACCTAATTTAGCAATCATATCTGCATAAGCCCATTCACTGTATCGAATATAGTTGCCGACAAGTTCATCAGGGTTAATCGCTAAATCTGAGTAATCTTTCCATTTATCTGGATAACCAATTTTAGGGGTAAACTTATTAAGCTTTTCTTGTGCCGCCACTTTTGTTTCAGGGCTCATCCATTCAAGGTTTTCAATTGCCACTGAATAACCTTTGATTACGTTATCAACTAACTCTTCCATACGCGCTTTGGCTTCTGGTGGGAAGTTTTCTTTAACGTACACTTTGCCTAAAATTTCACCCAGCACACTGTTTGATGCATCAACAGCTTGCTTCCAAAGTGGTGCTTGCTCTTCAACACCGCGCAAGGTAGTGCTATAAAAATTAAACTTCAAGTCTACTAAATCTTTATTAAGCAACTGCGCGTAATTACTAACAAAATGGAATTTTAAATAATTTTGCCACACAGTTAAGTCGGTATTTTTGAAAATACCTGCAAACGCTTCAAAGTAACTTGGTTGGCGCACAATCAACTCTTGAGCATCAACACCGACCGCTTCAAAATAAGCGCTTAAATCAAACTCACCCATTAACTCGTTAGCTTCAGCTACCGTCATTTTATTATATGACTTAGTTGCATCGCGGCTTTGTACTCGACTCCACTGCGCTTGGGCAATAGTTTTCTCAAGCTCTATAATCGCATTAGCGGCATTTTCAGCGCTTGTAACACCCGCCTTTGCTAAAATGTCACCAATATAAGTTTGATACGCAGCACGAATTTTTGTGAATTTTTCATCATCTTTTAAGTAATAATCGCGATCCGGTAACCCTAAGCCAGCTTGATACGCATATAAAGCATTTTCACTAGAGTTTTTAGCATCATTATTTACATACCAACCAAACGGTAAGTCCCCGCCTTTTACTTGTAACTGCGCCATTAACGTCACTAAGTCAGCTTTATTAGTCACTTTATCAATGTCCGACAATGACTCTTTAAGCGGAGTAATACCAAGCTCTTCACGCGCATTTTTGGCCATATAACTGGTATAAAAAGCCCCCAACTTATACTCATCGCTGCCCACTTCTGCATCTGCATTAGTCGCAGCGCGCTCAAGTACCGTCTTCATTGCTTTTTGTGATTCATCATATAACTGAGAGAAGGATCCATAGTTAGACTTATCACCTGGAATTTCGGTTTTTGCTAACCATTGACCATTAACATGATAATAAAAATCATCCTGTGCACGAACACTTTCATCCATATTTTGTAAATCAACACCTAGCGCACCAGGAGTTGCAACTGGTGCAGTCACTGTTGTTGCTTCTGCTTTCATTTGTTGTGGCTTTTCACCGCAGCCAACTAAACCTAACGCCAGTGCAATACTAGCGGCAGTTAAGGTTATTTTTTGCATAAGGATTCCGTATATTAATTAATATAAATACGCATTTCATTAAGGTTTGATAACTCAAAAAAACAACAATAGGATGCAGTCTATTATCTGCTTAATGAAATACGCATCAGCTACAACCTAATTTAGGAAGTACTAACTAGGCATCATAAACCTGATTTAAATAACAATAAAATCGAATATGTAACAAAGTATTTTAAAGCCAGCAAAACAAACCGAGCAAGGTGTTAAATGGTATTTAATTAAGGTTTATTTTTACCATGTAAAGCCAAGCGCTGAAGCTTTTCTTTTAATGACGGAGGCGCAGAATCGGCGATAGCATTTAAATAATCAGCCGTTTGTTCACTCATTGTAAGGGAGTTCGTTGGTTTGCCATCAGCCGCTTTAGGTCGGGTGCTTAATCGTTGAGTTGCTTGTGGATTGGCGGTAATTTTTATTTGCCCAAGCTCTGCCATACCAGCTGCTCTAAAATGAGACTGCATATCCATTTTTAAATAGTTAAGTCGAAGTGCAATAGGAGCAGAAACAGCCTCGATCATCAGCGTACCATCACGATAATTACTTACTCGGCATTTATCGCCTAGCTTAGGGCCTAAGAAATCGCGTAACAACTGTTGCTGTGTATCCAGTGCTTGGCTTTTCCCCGCATAGGCTGCTAAACGGTTATTCAGCCCGGCCATAATGTCGGTTAATGGTTTTGGCGCATATCTATCTTTAGCCATATCACACCTTAAAAACATCAAAAGAAAGTTTGCTTAAATTAAGCTTAATTTAAGCAAACAAAGTGGGGTTATACCAATTCGCTAAATTAAGTACTATTGCAGTTCGGTATTAAGCACCCGCGACTTGCATTTGTTCAATCAGTACCGAGCCCGTTTGAATACCACCACGTCGCTCTATATCGCCACCAATGGCTGAAATACCTTTAAACATATCTTTTAAATTACCAGCAATGGTAATTTCACTTACTGGGTACTGTATTTCACCATTTTCAACCCAAAAACCCGCAGCACCGCGAGAGTAGTCACCGGTCACGGTATTTACACCCTGCCCCATAAGTTCAGTGACTAATAAACCTGTGCCCATCGTTTTTAATAGTGCGGCTAAATCTTGATGGGTTTGTTCAACTAACCAGTTGTGGATACCACCGGCATGACCTGTTGGCGTCATATTCATTTTACGCGCTGCGTAGCTCGCTAGTAAATACGTTTGCAACTCACCACCGTGTATTATTTCTCTGTCGAAGGTTTTAACCCCTTCACTATCAAATGGTGATGATGCTAACCCTTTTAGTAGGTGTGGGCGCTCTGAAATATTAACGGTTTTGCTAAAAACTTGCGTACCTAAGCTGTCCAGTAAAAAGCTGGATTTACGGTACAGTGCGCCACCACCAATCGCTGATACTAAATGACCAAATAATGAGTTAGCAATATCGGCTCTAAAAATAACCGGTACTTTCATGGTACCTAGTTTTTGGCTGTTTAGTTTTGCTAGTGTTTCTGCCGCTGCTTCAAACCCAACACTTGCAGCGTCTTTTAGCCCTGCTTGATCGCGGGAAATCGTATAGGCTGAGTCGCGCTGCATATGCTCGCCCTCTTTGCCTATTACCATAGTGCTTATGCTATGACGTGTACGCGGATAACCGGCGATTAAACCATGACTATTACCATACACGCGCAGCCCTTGGTGCGAAGAAAAGCTAGCACCATCAGAGTTCACAATTCGCTCATCCGCATTTAATGCGGCTTGCTCTGCAGCATGACATAAGTCGATTCCTTGCTCAGGGCTTACATCCCAAGGGTGAAATAAGTCTAAATCTTTAGGCGAAAACTCAAGCAATTCTTTATCAGCAATACCATTACACGGATCATCTGAGGTGAATTTAGCAATATCTATGGCTTTTTCGACCACAGAGCGCAATGTTTTTGGATTTAAATCAGCCGTTGAAGCAGAGCCTTTGTTATTACCAACATACACACTAATGCCTAAACCACCGTCTTGGTTAAACTCAATGGTTTCTACTTCGCCCATGCGCGTGCTTACCGATAGTCCTGAAGTGCTCGACATAGCAGCTTCTGCAGCGGTAGCGCCTAGCTTTTTAGCATGTTCGAGTACTTCTGAAACGGCGTCTTTTACTTGAGAAATTTGCGAATAAATTGGATCTTGGTGTTGGCTTTTCATAAATTCTGTCCTGAGCCCTGAAGGCCATGTTGCACACATTTTTTATATTTAAATGCTAACACACTCACTGCACCACATCAGCTAATATTAATCACTAAAAGAATCGCGTATAATAGATGAAGTTATTTTTATTTAAGAGCACCCCATGGCGAAGAAAAAAGGCAAGCCTGCTGAAATTGAAGAAGAAATTATATATGTATCAAAAAGTGAACTTAAGCGTGAAGCGCAAGAGTTTCATCAGTTAGGATCTGAAATTGCCAAAATGGGTAAAAAGCAGCGCGAACGCTTGCCGCTCAATGATGACTTAAAAGAAGCAATGGTAGTTGCCGATAAAATTAGTAACAAAAGTGATGCCTACCGCCGCCACTTAAATTACATTGCAAAAACCCTTCGTACCGTAGAAAACATTGAAGAAATTAAAGCGATCATTGATGTAATGCTGAATAAAAATAACCAAGCAGAGGTTATGATCAAAAAAATTGAGCAGCTGCGCAGTGATTTAATTGAGCAAGGCGATGACTTGATCAACGAAACCATTGAACAATACCCTGCCCTAGAGCGCCAAAAAATGCGCCAAATGGTGCGAAATGCGGCTAAAGAAGTAAAAGCAGAAAAACCAGCCAAAGGCTACAAAGAGCTATTTCAGTATTTAAAAGACGCCATTATGTAACGCAGCCGCGTTATATACTAAAAAGGTGCTGCGGCACCTTTTTTTGTTGTAGATCAAAACCTCCTCCCCTTTCCTTTTTTACAATACGCAGCAACTTAAAAGATAAGGTGCGCGTGATGATTAAACTTCCTCAATGGGATCAAACTTTAATAAACAAATACAATGTATCGGGCCCGCGTTACACGTCTTACCCGACAGCACTTTCATTAGCTGACGGCTACCAGCAACAAGATTTGATCAGCGCTATTGAATCATCGCAAACTCGTGCTTTGTCTTTATATATTCACATCCCTTTTTGTAGCCAGCTTTGCTATTACTGTGGCTGTCATAAAGTTATTACTCGCCATCAATCTAAAGCCGATACCTACTTAGATTTTTTAGCTAAAGAAATCGCGGCACAAGCACCACTATTTCAAGATTATCGGGTCGAACAATTACATTTAGGTGGCGGTACTCCAACCTTTTTAACCGCAGCCCAAATGACTCGCTTAGTAAAGCTACTAGAGCAACACTTTAACTTTAGCGATACCTGTGAGCGCGGTATAGAAATAGACCCTCGCTCACTGGCTGACAATATGCTGATTGACTTAAGTGAAATGGGATTTAATCGTGTGTCGTTTGGTATTCAAGACTTTAATGATCAGGTTCAGCTAGCTGTTAACCGCCCTCAACATGTTGATGAGGTAAAGCAGTTAATTACCCAAGCAAAACAATTGGGCTTTAAATCAATTAATGCAGATATGATTTATGGGCTCCCACTGCAAACACCTGAGAGTTTTAAGCAAACTATTGAGCAACTGATTGCGTTAGACCCCGACCGTGTTTCAGTATTTAACTATGCTCATTTACCTGAGCGCTTTGCCGCTCAACGTAAAATAAAAGATGCTGATTTACCTAGTGCCCATAATAAGCTCACTATGTTCAAAAATACCCTAGAGCAAATGACCCAAGCGGGCTATCAGTTTATAGGTATGGACCACTTTGCAAAAGTTGATAATGAATTGGCCATTGCTCAAAATAGCGGCCAACTGCATCGTAACTTTCAAGGTTACACTACCCATGGAGAATGTGATTTACTCGGCTTAGGGGTCTCGTCTATTTCGCAAATAGGTACGGCCATATTACAAAATAAAAAAGAGCTAAAACACTATTACCAAGCAGTCGACGAGCAAGCTGGCAGTGCCATTAATAAAGGGATGCATTTAACACTAGATGACCTTATTCGTGCGGATGCAATTAAGCAGCTTATTTGCCAGTTTGAGCTTGATATGGGCCAATTTGCTAACCAACATAAGATAGACTTTAGCGATTACTTTAAAGATGCCTTAGAGGCGCTAGCACCATTAATTGCCGATGAGATGGTAACAATAGAAGATGACATCATTAAGGTGACGCCAAAAGGGAATTTATTTATTCGTATTATTTGTATGTGTTTTGATGCGCATTTACAAAAACAACTGAATGCGACGCGCTTTTCACGGGTTATATAATTTAAAACTAGCGCGCATAAAAAAAGCAGACCTAGGTCTGCTTTTTTATGCTGTAAAATTAATTAAAAACTACGTTTTCGCTGCCTTGTGCTGCTTTAAACTCAATAATGATTTTTTCACAGTCGGCTTTAATTTCGTCACTCAGTGATTCTTCCGCACGCCAACGAGCGGTATCTTGCTTAAAAATCTCTTTTTTAGCGTATTTTTTTCGCGAATCGTGAGTTGGCATTTCTTTAACCACGTCGTACATTTTATAAATGCCTGGGTACGCAGTTGTTAAGTCGCGCTCAGTATCAAAACTATATTGCGACATCAGCACCCAAATACGTAAACAGCCCTCAGAGTAATCACACTGCTTTTCGTTCATCGCACGTGCAATTAAATGAATACTATCGGCTAGCTTTGCATTACGTTTTAAACGCGACTGCTTAAGCTTTTGCTGTTGCTCTGCCTGCTGTTTGCTAATTAGCTTTTTTTGCACATTTAGCTTGTAGAGCAACTGACCCGCATAAAATGCTAAGCCCGCTATAATAGCAGCACCTACAACTAAGGCTAAGATCACTGCTGTACTCATTATGTATCCTTATTACTTATCTTCGTCGTCATCTAGCCATTCATTAGCTAGATCGTTTGATAGGTATTGATCAAAATCTGAATTGCTTTCTTCATCACTGAAGTCATCTTCAAACTCTTCTTCATCTTCAATGCCTAATAACTTACACAGTACTTGGTGACGCGCTATACGGCTATTAAAGTATTTTGCATCTTTACCCGTTAGCATTTCACCTTGCTCATGACGCTCAACTAATTTAAGCAAGCGCTCATCGTTTTCAAGCGCTTCTAGCTCTTGCTCAGGCGTTAACTCAGGCTCAATCGCCTTTTTAAGCTCTGCTACAGGTTTAAGATTACGTTTCATTTCGACTTTTGGTTCAGCGGCTGGGGCAACTAATGGTACTGCTTTTTTACTACCAACACGCTTGTCTTTAGCAGCCGAACCTGTTTTTTGAGTGTCATTACTCAATGCATCAGGTGCATTACGTGAACCTGGCTTAGCGCCTTTGGTTTTCTTTACACGTTGCTCTTTCAATGCGCGCATCTCTTTAAGCTTATCTTGGCTTAAACGAACTGGCCCATTTGATGGAATTTTACGTGACTTTTTCTTTCTACTCATATCTTGATCGTCTCACTTAAGAGGTTTTGAGCGAGGCGCAACTCAATGGGCATCGCGATGCTGGCCTAGCCAGAAGAATTCGGTTTGCGTTTTAGAGGTTGGGCTTCTCTATATACGCCAAAGCATATTTAGATGCTTTTTTTAAACGGGAGGTATTGTAACAGGACAAATAAAAAGGCGGTAGAGAAAACATCTCTACCGCCTGCTAATCTGAGCGCCATTATATGGACACTTCTCCCTTCGACTTTTTAGTCTTTATTATTTTTATTATTATTTATCTATCCGTATTTTTATTATTTATCTTCCGTGTAGCATTCCATTTTGTTTTTATTATTAAACTTCCATGCGTTTTTTTATTATTTTCGGTCTTTCCTGACACTTTATTGTTATTTCCTTTAGTAGCACTCTCAATGTGCTATTTAGTCGTGCCGCGCTACTATCCTTATAACGTTTTCCTATTTGTTATTGTTGTTGCGACAGGGGTTAATTTACTCGTTAATAATTTTGTTACAACTAATTTATATCTTTTTTCTTAAGCTAAACATAAGGAAAAAGGCTAAAATATATAAATTACAGCAGGTTAACTTAAATAAAAAAAATAAAATGAGACTTTTCTTACACCAAAGCATGGTCAATGTCTTACAAGTGAGGGGGCTTTATCGGTCATAGCAGAAACAAAAAAAGCAGCTAAAGCTGCTTTTTTTCTAATTAACATTGTATTATGTTAACAATATCTAAATAAATACGACTTTAGTGTAGACCACCAAGGTATTTAGATAATGTTTCAATGTCTTTATCAGTTAGTTTCTTAGCAATGTCTTGCATAACACCGTTTAGGTCGTTATTACGAGTACCATCTCTGAACTGTTCAAGTTGTGACTTGATGTATTCTGGATGTTGAAAAGAAATTTTTGGGAATTTAGCTAATGAAGATCCATTACCACGTGGACCATGACAAGCCGCACATGATGGAATTCCGCGTTCAGCGTCACCCGCTTTGTACAACATAGCGCCTGTTTCTTGAACATCTTTAGGTGTAGCACCTTCAGACATATTCAAAGAAGCAAAGTAAGCAGATAAGTCTTTCATATCTTGATCGCTCAATGGCATTGCCATACCGCTCATTACTGGATTCATACGACCTTCTTTACCGCCTGAGGTCATACCTAATTTAAATTCAGTAAGTTGCTTGTATATGTAATCTGCGTGTTGGCCTGCAATTTTTGGGTAGATGTTAACCGGCGCATTACCGTCTGGGCCGTGACAAGCCGCACACGTTGCTGATTTTTCTTTACCTGCGTTTACATCGCCATCAAATGCTGTTGCGTTGCTTGCTGACAACGCACCAAGCAATATAGTTAAAGATAGTGCTATTTTTTTCATGGTGAATTCTCTGTTTCCGACCCTGTATCATCTACAATATGGATGTTGTGATTTTTATATTCTACACGATATTAAATTCTCTGGCACGTTTTCTACACACATTAAACCTATAAATTATAGGGTTTTGAGTAAAATTAATCGCCAAGCCAGTTAAAATGTACCATCAGCAATGATTTTACATGCTCAAATACACTTTTTAATAGCTACTTTATAGTATAAAATACGCGCCAAGGGTGAATTTGGTTTACCCAATGTTATTTTTTTAAGTTTTAGGAGAGCCTGTGCTCAAATCTCGTATCAAGTATAACACTGCGTCTTTTGTTACAAGCGCGCCAGACATCACTAAATTACCTGCTGATACGGGAATTGAAGTCGCGTTTGCCGGTCGCTCTAATGCAGGTAAGTCAAGTGCGCTTAATGCTCTAACCGATCAAAAATTGGCCCGCACTAGTAAAACACCGGGTCGTACTCAGCTGATCAACACGTTTGAACTTGCCGATGTAGATGACATGCGCCTAATTGACTTACCAGGTTATGGCTTTGCCAAAGTGCCTATTGAAATGAAAAAGAAATGGCAAAAATCGTTAGGCGAATACCTACAAAAGCGTCAAAGCTTAAAAGGCATTGTGGTATTAATGGATATTCGTCACCCATTGAAAGATTTAGACCGCGATTTAATTAATTGGGCTGTAGGTAGTGAAATTCCAGTATTAGCATTATTAACTAAAGCTGATAAGTTAAAGCAAGGTCCACGTAAATCACAGGTACTTAGTGTTCGTCGTGAATTGAGTGAATTAGATGGCGATATAACAGTTCATGCCTTTTCATCGCTTAAAGGCACTGGTTTACCAGAAGTCGCTAAAAAGTTAGATGAGTGGTACTTAGGCCCTATCGTAGCAATTCCACCCGCCGACGCAGAGTAATTACCCTAAATAAAACCGCTCATTCGCGGAAGTAATAAAATAGCCGAGCTCATCTGCTTCGGCTATTTCAGCCCACTGATAAAACACATTTCTGGCAATTCGTGCAAAACAGCCATGGGGTAATTGCATATAAGGCACTGCGCCGCCTTTGTAGTCATTGATATAAAGTGGTTCTGCATGACTTAATAACCAGGTACGTTGTAGGTTATCAATACAACAAATAACATCGCCGTCAGATGTCGACTCACGATGCCAACTTACAATAATAAATGGCGCATCCTTAACCTCAATCGCAATTTTCTCTACTGGCGTTTTTAAATAAAACTGCCCATCTTCGCGACACAACACACTAGCAAACAGCTTTACCATAGCCTGGCGGGTAATTTCACTACCCGCATAAAACCATTTGCCTTGCTCATCAACCAACAGTGGCAATTGCCCGCAATGAGCAGGCTGCCATTGTTCAAAAGGTTTGCTTGGCTCGCTTAGTTGCTTGCTAAGTTCGTTAAGTGAAATCACTGTTTTTTAAAGGTCAGTGCAAACGTAACCGGTACTGCAGTGGCAATAGAAGGTAAGCCGGCTAATTTTTGTAACTGCATTATCCCTTCGGTGACTTTAAAGTCATCGCTATTAATAATAATAGGAGTGAATGATGCTACGCTTAAATCACCGTTTGCCGCACTACTAACAAGTACATCAACTGCAAGTGGCTTTTTATGACCGTGAAAGTCTAGCTCGGCGCTAACACCTTTTAATACGTACTGCCCAGGCTGCTTAATAAGTGACACTTTATCAGATAAGTCAGCGGTTAATACTGCATTTGCAAAAGTGTCAGATTCAAACAAAATCTTGCTGAGGCGCTCGTTACGAATAGGAATAAACGTTTCAGCTGAGGTTAAATCAACGTTTACGCTAAACTGGCCTTGTTCACTCAGTTGGCCTGTTAACTGAGTAAAATGGCTTGCCTCAGCAATGCTATTTTTTTTAATTGAGACAAAACTTAATTGGCTTTTGTCGTTGAGTAGCTGCCAGTTTGCCGATGCAACACTTGAAACTAGTAAACATGATAAAGATAAACCTGCTATGGCTAACGTTTTAAACATAATGCACTCCTAAAATAAAAGATTTATACCCGAAAAAATAATACTTTGATCAGTCAAATTGAAAATCACTAGTACGCTGAGGTAAAAAGAAAACGCCCAGTAAACTGATGGTATCACTTGAAATGCTAAGTGCAATTAGAGAATAAATTTAACGCTTTGGAGTAAAGCTAAAAAAACGGCCCATCAAATATATGATAGGCCGATATAGCAAACTGGGGAGAAGCTATCAATACGTTGCATCTTACGATGCATCATCAACAGGATGTCCTACAGGATGAGGACGGGCGGCACTTTACCAAAAGCAAGCGTAAAAATACAAGCATATTATCGATATTCGAAGCGAATTGACGAACCTCTAACGATTTAATACAAACTGCTGTTTAATTTAACTTTTTTTTAACCTGCAAGCTAAAAGAAAGCGCCTATTGGCGCTTTTAAATAATTCTTTTTAACTGTTGTGTTTACCTAAGACAAGGCATCCTTGGCATACTAAATTAGTGCGCTTGTTCCCAGTTATCACCTTCGTCAGCTTCAACTATAAGTGGTACATCTAGCTGTGCCGCTTGTGACATCAGCTCACAAATTTGCTGAGTGTATTGCTCAGTGCACTCTGTTTTAATCTCAAATACCAATTCATCGTGTACCTGCATAAGTAGCTTAACCGTATTAGGCGCTTGCTGGTTAACCCATGCATGTACTGTTAACATGGCTTTTTTAATAATATCGGCAGCAGTGCCTTGCATAGGGGCATTAATTGCTGCGCGCTCAGCGCCTTTGCGGCGTGCTCCATTGCGGGCATTTATTTCTGGTAAATGTAAGCGGCGGCCAAAAATAGTTTCTACGTAACCATTTTCTGCTGCTTTTTCACGGGTCGTTTCCATGTATTCTAAAACACCTGGGAAACGCTCAAAATATTTATCAATATAATGCTGCGCTTCATGGCGTGGTACATCAAGTTGACGTGCCAAACCAAATGCCGACATGCCATAAATTAAGCCAAAGTTAACGGCTTTAGCTTTACGGCGCATATCAGATGTAACCTCTTCAAGCTCAACTCCAAATACCTCAGCAGCTGTAGCGCTATGCACATCTAAGCCATTTGCAAAGGCGTTGAGCAACCCTTTATCTTGTGAAAGATGCGCCATAATACGCAGCTCTATTTGGCTGTAATCGGCCGCCACAATTTTATATCCATCAGCAGCAATAAAGGCTTCACGAATACGGCGCCCTTCTTCTGAACGAATAGGAATATTTTGTAGGTTAGGATCGCTTGAACTTAATCGACCCGTTGCTGTTACCGCTTGATGATAAGAAGTATGCACACGCTTGGTTTGCTCATTCACGATCAGTGGCAATTTATCTGTGTAAGTTGATTTAAGCTTAGATAAACCGCGATGCTCAATAATCACTTTAGGCAATGGGTAATCGTGTGCTAATTCTTGCAGTACTTCTTCTGCTGTAGAAGGCGCGCCTTTGGGTGTTTTTTTGATAACGGGCAATTCTAGTTTTTCAAATAACAGTACTTGTAATTGCTTTGGCGAGCTTAAGTTAAACGGTTCGCCTGCGATTTCAAACGCTTCTTTTTCAAGCTCAAGTAATCGTTCACCTAAACGTTGGCTATGTGCTGCTAACATATTACTGTCAATCGCTACACCGGTGCGCTCAATGTCAGAAATAACGCTTACTAGTGGCATTTCTATATTTTCAAACACCGATTTAATCTTTTCATCCGCTTCAAGTTTCGGCCATAGTACTTGGTGTAAACGCAAAGTAATATCGGCATCTTCTGCGGCATAAGGCGCCGCTTTTTCAAGTTCGATTTGATTGAACGTGAGCTGCTTTTTACCTTTACCAGCAATGTCTTCAAAGCTAATATTTTTGTGGCCTAAATATTTAAGTGCTAATGAGTCCATATCATGACGAGTACCTACGCTGTTAAAAACATAAGACTCCAACATAGTATCAAACTTAATACCATTTAATTCATAGCCAGCATTGGCAAGCACACTTTTATCATATTTTAAATTTTGACCAACTTTAGCTTTATTTTCATCTGCTAATATAGGCCCTAACTTTTGCATCACAAATTCAAGGCTAAGCTGCTCAGGTGCGCCTGGGTAATCGTGTGCAATTGGTAAGTAGGCAGCTTCCCCAGCTTTTACTGCGAAACTCATCCCTACCAATTGCGCTTTCATATACTCTAGGCTGGTTGTTTCAGTATCAAAAGCAAATAGCTCAGCTTCATTGAGCTGCTCTATCAATGCATCAAATTGTGCTTGCGTTAAAATCGTTTCATAGTGCGCATCTTCAACTTTTGGCAACTCATTCTCTTGGGTTGGGACCGCTAAATGTGTGTCAGCATCTTTTGGATTGTCTAGTAATTCAGCTAACCAGCGACGGAATTCACACTCACCGTATAAGGCAATTAATTCGTCTTTATTCGGTGTTTGCAATTTAAAAGTATCAAGATCAGATTCAACCTCCACATCACACTTAATAGTGGCAAGTTCATAGCTTAATGGTAAATGATCAATCGCTTTTGCAAGCTTTTCACCTATTTTACCTTTGATATCAGCAGCATTATCAATTACGCCTTGAAGCGATCCGTACTTTTGTAACCATTTAACCGCAGTTTTAGGCCCGCACCCTTCAACACCAGGAATATTATCTACTTTATCGCCCATTAAGGCTAAATAATCGATAATAAGCTCAGGTCCAACACCAAACTTTTCAACCACAGTGTCGGGATCTGAAATACTGTCGGTCATGGTATTGATCAAAGTAACATGCTCATTAACCAACTGCGCCATATCTTTATCGCCAGTTGATACTAATACATGGCGTTGTTGCTCAGAAGCAATGCGCGCAAATGTACCAATCACGTCATCGGCTTCTACACCTTCAATACTAATTAATGGAAAGCCCATCGCTTTAATAATGCTATGTAGCGGCGCTATTTGGGTACGCAGATCATCAGGCATTGGCGGACGATTCGCTTTATACTCGCTGTACATGTCATTTCTAAAAGTTTTACCTTTGGCATCAAACACCACCACCATATGTGAGGGATCGTATTGTTTGATCAAACTTTTCAACATGTTTACCACGCCATAAATGGCGCCAGTGGCTTCACCTTTAGAATTAGTTAAATGAGGTGGAGAATGATAAGCACGAAACAAATATGAAGAGCCATCAACAAGAATAAGCGGGTTTTCGGGGATCTGAGCCATGGTAAAATTGGATCCTAAATACAAAAAAGTAATATAAGTATAAGCATGCCATAAGGCAGTAAATAAAACGACTGTGAATTAATGTGATTAAGGGCGCTACATTTTTAGCAACTTGTGGATAACTATGTAGATAACACCCACAAACTATCCATCCGAAACATAGCAAAATGCTTAGATTAGTTTGTAATTTATTGTTTTGTTTAAAAAAAGATAATTCGAGGTTCTTTTTTATTATTTTTTTATCAATGTGGAAAAGGCATTTAAACCGTTACTGGTGTTGTAACCCACTTTGATTATTTACGTCCATTTAAATAACTGGATGAGCATTCTAGCATAATGGATCAAAGATCATAGCGATCCTTTATAATTTTTTTTACCCTTACTAGTTATCAAATGGCATATAGCGCATAACAACTTACTTTGCGGCTAAAAAACCAGCAAATAAATTTTTAAATCGACTGATTCGTCGTGTTAAACTTTATTAAAGTGACTTCTATGGAGCAAAATAATATGAAAAATGTAGCGGTAATTTTAGCGGGTTGTGGCGTATTTGATGGCAGTGAAATTAATGAAGTAGTATTGACTTTATTACACATTGAAAAAAATAATGCTCAGTATCAGTGTTTTGCACCCGATATTACGCAGCACCATACCCTTAATCACATTACTGGTGAGGAAATGGCAGAGCCGCGTAATGTATTAGTAGAATCGGCTCGTATTACCCGTGGTAACATTAAATCACTAACAGAATTAGACGTTACACAATTTGACGCTTTAATTATCCCTGGCGGCTTTGGTGTAGCTAAAAACTTATCTGACTTTGCTATTAATGGCACTAACGCAAAAGTAAATGACGAGGTACTCAGCGCTTGTAAAGCATTTGCAAAAGCAAACAAAGCCACCGGCTATATGTGTATTGCACCCGCTTTATTACCATTCATTTATAATAAACCACAAATCACTATTGGTAATGATAGCGACACAGCCGATGTTTTAACTTCATTAGGCGCTGAGCATATTGAGTGTAAAGTGGATGATATTGTTATTGATAAAAACAATAAGCTAGTTACAACGCCTGCTTATATGTTGGCACAATCAATTATGGATGCCGATGTAGGAATCGAAAAACTAGTACGTAACGTATTGGTTATGAGTTAGTCGTAAGGGTTCTGATCGCATTTATATGCCTAATGATCCCGTTTTATCTTGGTAATTTATTGAGTTAGGACAATCATTAGTCGTATTTATAAATAAAATCGACTCTGAGCATTTTATAAATCACTGAGTGGAGTTATAATTGTTCTAAATTCCGTCATTTAAAATCGTGATTGATCACGTTCAAATTGAAGTGGGCAAGGCAAAATGAAAAAACTATCAGCTGCAGCATTACTTGTGCTAGCAACCACCGCATACGCACAGCCATATGATAACTCTATGACTGAAGATGCAATTAAAAAACGTTTAGCGCCTATTGGTGCTGTTTACCTTGAAGGTGAGAAAGTAGCGGTTGCTGCACCTACGGGTCCTCGTTCAGGCGAGCAAGTATATCAAGCAGCCTGTTTTGCTTGTCATGGCACTGGTGCTTTAGGCGCTCCTAAATCAGCTGACGATTGGGCACCGCGCCTTGCTAAAGGTAGTGACACCTTATTAGACCATGCGATCAATGGTTTTAATGCAATGCCACCGCGTGGTACGTGTATGGATTGTTCTGATGATGAAATAAGCGCAGCAATCGACTTTATGACTGCTAACTAAAATTAGCTAGCGCAAAAAGTTTTAAATAAAAGGCTTACTCTTTAGTAAGCCTTTTTTGTTCCTAATTCCCGACTTTTCGCTGCACAATTAAGAAAAATATCTACTTGACGCAAAATGTTAAAAGTGGAACTATAATGATTAATAACTATACAAAACAATTATAACTGGTTAAACATCATTGGAAGATAAACTCACTGTACCTAATAGCGTAGTGCGCCAAAATAAACGACTAAAAGCACTATTAAAAAAGTACAAACATGCCTACCACCTCCACAATGCTCTGATACAATTATCAGAGCAGGCAAGTACTGTTGCCGAATTAACCTTACTCTACCCTGCTATTCATGACATTTTACAAAAGTATGTTCCGAGTAAAAGCTTTTATGTGGTACTGGTTGACCCCCAATCGCAACAGTTGGAATTGTCTTATTTCTCTGATGAAAAAGATGGTATTGCGGTGGCACTTAATCGAGATAATAATTTTGAAGAAGGCGCAACGGGTTATGTCTTCAAGCAAGGGAAAACCACTTACTTTACCAAACAGCAAATGCATGATGCTGCCCAACAAGGCTTATTTAGAGCATTAGGTACACCTGCAGAACATTGGGTAGGCGTCCCCGTTTACCAAGAAAAAAACATAATTGGCGTGTTAGCCGCGCAAAGTTACGACACACAACAAGGTTATAGTTCGCAACAAATCAACCTGCTTGAAGCCATGTCACTCTATTTAGCCACCGCAATTGAACGGGTTAAAAAACGAGAGTTACTCGAATCAGAAGTAAAACTAAGAACCCGGGCATTAACGCAAAGTAATGACGCATTAAACATTGAAATACAACAGCGAAAAAGTGCCCTGCAACGCCAGCAGATATTATTTAAAATTTCAGAGCTAACAACTCAAGCTAAAAACTTAGATGATGCTTATTTTCAAATACACGAAATAATAAAAACCATTACTTACGCGAAAAACCTTTATATTGCCTTCTATGATAAAGAATCGGGTTGGATCAGCTTTCCTTACAGTGTTGATGAATTTCAAGGCAGCACCCAACCAAGGCGTTTTGCAAAGGGTTATAGCGAACTGGTGATCAGCACCGAAGAAACACAAATAATTCACCCGCAAAGAGCGCAAGAGTTATTAAATAGCGGCATTGTAGAGCGTGAGAAACCAATTGATGAATCGAAGAGAGCCACCAGCTGGCTAGGTGCCCCGCTAAAAACCTCGCAAGGGGTTATAGGTTTAATTGTTTGCCAGGCTTATAATAATGAACACCTTTTCACACACGATGATGCAGAACTGATCACCTTTGTATCGCATCAAATTGCCACGGTGTTACAAACAAAATTAGCTTCACAGGCGCTAAAAAAGAGCCACCAAGAGCTTGCTTCACGGGTTGATGAAAAAACTAAAGAATTAAGCCAAGCAAATTTACATTTGCAAATGCAAATTGATGAGCGTAAAAAAATAGAACAACAGCTTTATCACGATGCTCATCACGACTCACTAACTGGCTTACCAAATCGGAATTTATTTTTAACTCAATTAGAAAAAACCCTACAGTATTATCAACGCCACAGCGATGAACACTTTGCAGTGCTGTTTATTGATCTTGATAAGTTTAAAGATATTAATGATCAACTCGGGCATCATGCCGGTGATGAGTTTTTAATTAGTGTTAGCAAATTATTCTCACAATGTATTCGTGAACATGACTTATTAGCGCGTTTAGGCGGAGATGAGTTTGTAGTATTACTGACCCACCTGACTGAGCCAAACCAGGCAGAAGATGTTGCCAATCGCATAATTAAAATTATGCAAAAGCCATTTTGTACTAAAGGTGTGTGTGTACAAAGTGGTGCCAGTATTGGGATTACCTACTCAAAGCAAAGCTATAAACATACCGATGAAATCATTCGCGACGCCGATGCAGCTATGTATTATGCTAAGAATTCAGGAAAAAACCGCTTCGAGTTATTTCACCCACTGCTCACTGAGCCTATGTTGCAACACGAGTCACAAACATTGCATCATCTTGATGTATTACCTATGACGTTTCGTAGTTCAGATATTATCACCTTAGATGAGCATTATCAGTGTGCATCGTTATTTGAGGCTTTTGGTGAACACCCAGTCCTTGGCTTTACCAGCTTTGATATTTTAAAGAAGTTTGCTAATGATAAAGAGCAACATGCCAAAGTTGAACTACAACTCATTCAACAAGCTTATAAACAAGCACAACATGCAGAAATAGCCGTTGCGCTATTGCCTTGCTCAAGCTTACTGTTAGAAGAGCATGAGTTTTCTTTACTAAAAGCGACACTAAAACAGTCGGTAAACAGTGACCAGCTTTGCTTATTATTTGATGAGCAAGAGTTGCGTTATGCCAGTTCGCTGCAATTAGAAAACTTAAAACAACTTAAAAAGAACGGTTACTCGATTGGCTTGAACAATTTCGCAAAAGACAAATGCGAGCTTAATTTGCTGACTGAGATAGAGTGTGATTATTTACTGCTTAGCTCCACCTTTAGTAAGCGAATATTACAGCAAGAATGCTACGATTTGCAGTTGCAGGGGGTGCTTGCTATTACTAAGCTTAAACGTATCAAAGTAATAGCTAAAGGCCCGTCAATATTAAACTTTAGAGCCCTTTTAGATAAACACGGTCTAAACCTATTTGTTGCTAAACAGCACCCACTAACTAGCGCTATGTCAGCCACACTTAAAAATTCAGAATTAAAATAACACTAAACATATATTATTGCGGCTTTTTCAGCATCGCTCTTAAGTTGGCAACCCGCGCTTGGCCTTTTTCCATACGCTCAGCTTGGGTGTTAGGCGCTTTTTTGTTTTCAAAGGCTAAGTCATCTTGCGGTAACTCTTGCACAAACCGGCTGAGCTCTGTTTGCGATGTTTCACCAAACTGACGACGGATTTTAGCATAGGTTAAGGTGAGCTCTTGTTGCGCGCGGGTGATTCCTACATACGCAAGGCGGCGTTCTTCATCAACATTATCTTCGTCAATGCTTACTTGGTGTGGTAACAATCCTTCTTCCATACCCACCATAAATACATAGGGATACTCGAGCCCTTTTGAGGCATGCAAAGTTAGTAATTGTACCGCATCAGCTTCATCTTCTTCTTCGTTACGCTCAAGCATATCGCGCAGGGTCAACTTACTAACCACTTCAGCCAGTGTCATTGGCGGATTATCGGCATCACCTGTTAACATGTCTGTTATCCAACGATACAGCTCCGAGACATTTTTCATCCGCATTTCGGCGGCTTTGGCACTTGGCGATGATTCATACAAGTAAGCCTCGTAATTAATATTACGCACTAAATCTTTAACCGCCTCCAGTGTATCACTGCGCACTGCGTTATCTGAAAGCTCAACCACCCACCTAGCAAACCCTGATAATGCATTTAAACCACGGCCTTTTAATCTATACCCTAAGTCGTTATCAAAGCAGGTCGCAAACAAGCTTTGGTGTTTTTCATTAGCTAAGGTGCCAAGCTTTTCAAGCGTGACCGTACCTATTTCACGACGTGGCGTATTCACAATTCTTAAAAAAGCATTGTCATCATCTTGATTCACCAATAGACGCAAGTAAGCCATGATATCTTTAATTTCAGAACGTGAAAAAAACGACATCCCGCCACTAATTTTATACGGGATACGGTTACTCATTAACGACTTTTCAAAACCACGCGCTTGGTGGTTACCTCGGTACAAAATAGCGTAATCTTTATAGCTGGTACGTTTCATAAATTTATGAGAAATAATCTCTGCAACCACACGTTCTGATTCATGTTCTTCATCGCGACAACCAATGACTTTAATTTGCTCACCATAGCCCAACTCACTAAACAGCTTCTTTTCAAACTCATGGGGGTTATTTGCAATTAAGATATTGGCTGCTTTAAGAATGCGCCCAGCACTACGGTAGTTTTGTTCTAGTTTTATTAATCGAAGCCCAGGGTAATCTTTACTTAATAACACCAAGTTTTGTGGACGAGCACCACGCCAAGAGTAAATTGACTGATCGTCGTCTCCCACCACAGTAAAGCGTGCTCGTTCGCCTACTAGTAATTTCACTAATTGATATTGGCTGGTATTGGTATCTTGATATTCATCTACTAATAAATAGCGAAAACGCTGTTGCCAACGCTCACGTGATGTAGCATTACTGCTTAAAAGCAGTGTGGGGATCATAATTAAATCATCAAAATCCAGCGCGTTATACGCTCTTAATTGATTTTGATAGCGCGCATAAAGCTGCGCAAATAAAGACTTTTGTGCATCGCGTGCTTCACCAATAGCTCGCTCTGGTAAAATGAGTTCATTCTTCCAGCTACCAATTTGCATTTTTAGCAGGTTCAATAGGTCTTTATCTTTTTTAAGCTCGTCTTCGGTTAAATCAGCAAGTAATTGATTCGTATCTTGGTCGTCAAACAGCGAAAAACCAGGCTTAAAACCCAGTGTTTTTAACTCTTTTTTGATGATTTCAAGCCCAAGCGTATGAAAGGTAGACACCCATAAGCCTTTAGACTCTTGTTTGCCTAAGGTTTGCAAAACCCGCTCGCGCATTTCTTTAGCCGCTTTATTGGTAAAGGTAACCGCCGCAATATTACGCGCTTGATACTCACATTTCTGTACTAAGTACGCAATTTTGTTGGTGATAACTCGTGTTTTACCCGAGCCTGCGCCGGCTAATACTAAGCAAGGACCACTAATGTACTTTACCGCTTCATCTTGTTTAGGATTGAGTTTCATAACGACCAGCTGATTGCAAAAAGACGGGCAATTTTAACGTAATCACTACAATACGCCTAGCCAATAAGGTAATATTAGTTATTATCATTTTAGGCAACAGGCAAGGGACGACTATGATTAACCCAGCAAAACTTGAAGAAATTGCGAAACAGATCACTAATAACATGCCACAAGGCGTAAAAAACCTGGCTGACACACTTGAAGGTAAAACCAAGCAAGTGTTACAAAATAAGCTTGCCGAAATGGACTTTGTAAGCCGTGAAGAGTTTGATATTCAAAGCCAAGTGCTGATCCGCACCCGTGAAAAGCTAACTGAATTAGAAGCAAAAGTAGCGATACTTGAACAGCAATTATCAGCAAAAACAGACGCTGAATAATAAATATAACGCCATAGACGAACCTGCTTTATGGCGCTAATCACTCAGTTATTCAAATAGCTCGTCCAGCACATAGTAACCCGTTGCTTGTTGCTGCTCTATGCTTACCCTCAGCAATTTATTAGCTACTTGCTCACCGGTAATGGGTCTATACCGTTTGAGGATGCCAAAACGCGTCAGCAGTGGAAGTACCACCTCACCGAGCTTTTCTGCAATTCTAAGCTCTGAACGCTCGCCGACTAATAAAGACGGTTGCAAAATACTCAAGCGTGCAAAGCCAAGCTGCTTTACCTGCTGCTCAAGCTCCCCTTTTATTTTTAGGTAACGGCTCATACTATGTGCATTTGCGCCACTTGACGATACCAAACAATAATGCGGAACAGCGTTATTGGCCGCCATTTGCGCGCAAATAAATTGGTATTCAAAATCAACTTTACGTTGTGCAGCCACACTACCCGCTTGCTTTAATGTGGTCCCTAAGCAAGAAAAGAACACGTCACCTTTGAACAATTCAACATAATGCGTCAAACTTTCAAAATCAATAACATGGCTAATTAATTTAGGGTGGGAAAAGTCTAATTGGCGGCGCGATAAACTCACTACCTTTGAATAGCAAGGAGATGCTAACAGCTGCTGTAATAACTGGCTGCCAACTAAGCCGGTACTGCCGATTATTAGCGCCGTTTTAGCCATATTAAAGGTGACTGTCCGCAGATTTATTTAGTACATGGTGTACTGCTTTTTTATAGCTTTCACACTCTTCTTCGGCACAACTAACTACCGATTCTAAGTCATGCAAATGACCATTTTCTAAGCCATATACCCAACCATGCACCGTGAGTTCCTGGCCTCTTAACCATGCATCTTGAACAATGCTGGTTCGTGATACGTTACGCACTTGCTCAATCACATTGAGTTCTATTAAACGATCCAGGCGTTGTTTTTCTGGCAGAGCATTAAGTTGCTCTAGGTGTTTTTCTTTTACATCACCAACGTGGCGAAGCCAGTTATCAATAAAGCCAAAGCGGTCCTCATTTAGTACCGCTTGCACGCCACCGCAACCGTAGTGGCCAACTACCATAATATGCTTTACTTTTAATACTTCGACCGCGTACTGCATAACCGATAAACAATTATGATCGGTGTGAACGACTACGTTGGCAACATTACGGTGCACAAACAGCTCACCCGGCAGTAAATCAACAATTTGATTAGCTGGCACCCGTGAGTCAGAGCAACCAATCCATAAGTATTCTGGGTTTTGTTGCATCGATAAAATTTTAAAAAATTCAGGGTTCGCTTCGCTCGTTCTTGATGCCCAGCGTTTATTATTTTCTAGTAAGTTATTTAAATTTCTCATTACATCTCTTTTAGGTCGAGGGCGTTTTTAAACTGGCTAAAATTAAAATATTACGGGGTGTTAATTGCTTCTCACAAAATGTATTAACACTGACGTCATAGCCTTGCTGCTGCAAATATAAAGCACGATCGAGCACAAGCCAAACTTCTATTGCTCTTCTAAACACATGTCGAACCAGTTCAACTCGCTCTGTTACTTTTTTTCGCGCCTGCCCAATCAATAAAAACTTATTGTAATCAATATCTTTTGGTAGCTTTAAAGCTTTTTTATCAGCTGCCCAGTTACAAAACGCTGCAAACGAATCTGAAAATATCGCTTTATTTACTGAAGGAACGCTGACATACACTGACTCACCAGTAAGTGACTTTCTTAAGGCATCAAATCCAAGTCGCCACTCCACTTCTGTTTTTCGCACTTTACCTACTCGCGAAGGAGCTGTAACCGTTTCTTGCAGGGCGAGCTTTAAATCTCTGTGGGTTAAATTAAGCCTGCTTTGCTGAGCGTACTCGCTCATCACTTGGTAATTATTATCAGTAAATAAATGATAGCAACAAGGTGAAAAGCTAATTTGTGGTACTTTTGCCGCACTAGCTTGATGCATAAAAGTTTGGTGTAACGCGCCGCAGGCATGTAAAGCGACGGCATGAGTGTGTGGGTTGAAAAAATCCTGAGTATTATCTTTGAGGACATCGGCTTGGCTAAATTGCATTGCCAGTCCCTGCTGCTGAGCACTTTTTTGCCCTTGTTCACACAAATGAGATTGTAGCTCAACGCTGTGGACACTTTGCGCACCATTAAAAGCTAACATTCGTCCTAAATGGCCTTTACCTGCACACCACTCCAATACAGGCTGGCTACTAGCGGGTAATGCGCCAACAAAGTCTTGTAACTGAGTAAACTTTCGACCTTTAATACCATTACTGATCCAAAACGGGTATTCCTTTCGACTGTTGGGAATGGCAGGTAATGACACTAATCGGCTAAGTTGCTCAACAGCGGGAATATAAGATGAAAAAAACTGATAAAGCTGCTCTTGATCAGAGTCTAACTCGGCAACTGCCTGGTCAGACAAAGCGCTTAAGGGTGCATGTAATTCAGGCCAAGGTAAGACGTCAAAATCAAACGCAGTACACTGCCAATACGAGCGGGTATTCATTAGCAACGAGTCGAGGGCAGAAAATTGCTCAGTTAAGGTCATAACAGCTTAGGATATAAAAAAGACGCTTAATTATACCAGCACAATAGCGCCTAATTAAGTGGTTATTTTTTTAACCTCACAGAGCAAGGGAGTTGCTTAACCTTATACCCGCTTTTGTTTAGCCGATTTAAGTATTAAACGTAAATAGAGGGGGATAGAAATAATGCTTATTATAATAGCCGCAATCAGCATCCAAGAAAGCTGCAGCGTTTCTTGTTTTTTATATTTATAAATAAAATCAGCTTTTACTTCATCAAACTTTGTTTGATCAACCTCATATAAATCAGCAATTAAACGCCATTTGGCCATCGACATATTACCCACATTAGTACTCGGTGGAGCAATATAGTCTTTCAGTACCTCTGCCTCATATGCCAGTTGATGGAAGCTGCGATCAGGCGCATAAAACTGCTGGGTAATAGCAATGGCTTCATCCATATTCATTACCGCGTAGCGCCACCCTTTTAAACTCGCTTGATAAAACTTTTCTACTGTATCGGGATGGTACTTAATCATATTGTCGCTGGTAAATAAAATATCCGCGTATACATCCATGCCATAACGTTGTGGACATATAAGTCGATGAGCAACCCCTTGCTGATCCATATGATAAGGTAGGTCGGTAACATACACTTCTATGGCATCTAGTTTATTTTCCATCCATGCTTGTTGTAATTCATCGCCTTTGTAAACAGCCAGTTTTTCGGTATCAATACCACTGCGCTTAAGCATAGTTAGTAACTCAGAATTGCTCTCTTTGCTGACTTCACTTACACGCTTGTTAATAAAATCACGGGCATGAAAAATATCTGAGCTTTCTTTTACCATCCAACAGTAAGGAGAAAACTGTAATATGGCAGCCATGGCTACAAAGGGTTCACCGGCAATACGTCGCTCTAATATACCTGAATGCGCTACACCAAATTGCGCCTCGCCTCGCTCTACCGCACCAAAACTGTTTGGCCGTTTTGGATCGGCTGGAACTATATTGACGTCTAAACCGACCTCATCATAAAAGCCTTTTTGCTCGGCCATATAATAGCCGGCGAATTGAAATTGGTGAGTCCACTTTAACTGCAGCGTCACTGACTCCTGTGCCATTAGCTGACTACAAAACAAGCTGGCGCTAATTATTATTCCTTTAAGTAGCAAAGAAGGCTTCCAAAAACATGATAATTAATTATAACTATATGTAAAACAGCTAATAAAGCAAGCATCTAGATGAGATGCCTGCTTTGAATAAATTATGCTAGCGCGAGCTTTTCAAGTTTTTCTGCTTGAGGTTGGGTAGTTAAAAACTGAGTAAAACAAGGGTTGTGAGTTTCATCTTGAACACTGTAACCAAGCCGATTTAAGTGCTCATTAAACATCTCATACTGGCTTGGTTCAATCGCAAAACCTGCCAATACATTACCCGTTGACCCACCATGATTACGATAGTGAAATAAAGTAATATTCCAGTTACTACCCAGCGTATCTAAAAAGCGCGCTAATGCGCCCGGGTACTCAGGAAACTCAAACCGCAGTAAGCGTTCATGTAACTGCTCTGGGGCTTTACCACCAACCATATAGCGTACATGTAGCTTTGCTAATTCGTTATCTGACAAATCGCAAAAGGTATATTTGTTATCTGTTAGACTTTGTTTAAGCTCTTCAAGTTCTGCTAACCCTTGACGCAGTGCAATACCAACAAAAATTTGCGCCTCGCCAGGCCCCGCATAACGATAGTTAAACTCGGTAATAGCACGCCCACCTAAAGATGCACAAAACTGTTTAAAACTACCGCGCTTTTCATCAATGGTCACTGCCAATAAAGCTTCGTTTTTCTCACCCAGCGCAGTGCGCTCAGCCACATAACGTAAGCGGTCAAAATTTAAGTTAGCTCCTGATAAAATAGCAGCTAAATTCAACCCTTTTAATCCTGATTGTTGGCTCCATTTTTTAAGCCCTGCAGTTGCAAGCGCCCCTGAAGGCTCAGCAATAGCACGGGTTGATACAAAAATATCTTGCATGGCTGCACATATTTCATCGTCTGATACGGTGACTACTTCGTCACAAAACTTTTGCGCCAGTCTGAATGTTTCACTACCAATTATTTTTACGGCAACACCATCGGCAAAACTGCCAACGCGATCGAGCTCTACCGGCTCGCCTGCTGCTAAAGCAGCTTTTAAGCAGGCGCTTTCATTCGCCTCGACCCCTATTACTTTGATATCGGGCCGGAGCGATTTAATGTATACCGCCATACCTGCCAGCAAGCCGCCGCCGCCAACAGGAATAAACACCACATCTAAATCGTTAAGCTGTTGCATTAATTCACGGGCAACCGTACCTTGACCAACAATCACATCAGGGTCATCAAATGGCGGCACAAATACGCCGTTTCGCTGCTCAGTTAATTCCAGCGCATACGCTTTTGCGGCATCAAATTGATGGCCATGCAATACGACTTCCCCACCCAATGCTCTTACCGCATTAACCTTTATTTCAGGTGTGGTCACGGGCATAACAATGGTGGCTTTATGTCCTAAGTATGAGGCACTTAGTGCAACACCCTGAGCATGGTTACCTGCAGATGCGGTGATCACAACCGAGCCTTTTGGCAGCTTATTTAATTTATTAAAAGCGCCGCGTAATTTAAACGAGTACACGGGCTGCTGATCTTCACGTTTTAACCAAACATGATTACCTAATCGTGCACTCAATTCGGCCATTTCACTTACCTCAGTCACCTTGGCTAAAGGCTCCATATTGGCTTGGATAATCGCGCGAAAATAATCGAGTTCTTGAGAAACCATAACTAGCTAAGCTCCTCCAGTTTGGCTAAATCGCGAACCGCACCTTTATCGGCACTAGTTGCAAGTAGCGCATACGCTTTAAGCGCAGATGATACATAACGATCGCGATTAAGCGGTTTATACGCTTGTTTACCACGAGCCAGTTGTTTTTGCTTGCGAGCTTCAAGCTCTTCATCGCTTAACGCCAGCGTAATTTCTCGGGTGGCAATATCGATGATAATTTTATCGCCGTTTTCAACATAAGCAATTGCGCCACAGCTGGCAGCTTCTGGCGATACATGCCCAATCGATAAACCCGACGTGCCACCTGAAAAACGCCCATCAGTAATTAATGCACACTGCTCTGCCAAACCTTTTGATTTTAAATAGCTAGTTGGGTATAGCATTTCTTGCATACCAGGGCCGCCTTTAGGCCCTTCGTAGCGAATAACCACCACATCGCCGGCTTTTACCTCGCCATTTAAAATCCCTTCTACAGAATCATCTTGTGACTCATACACAACCGCAGTACCTTCAAAGTGCAGCATTTCATCGACAACCCCCGCACTTTTAACAATACAGCCATCAACCGCTAAGTTACCGGCAAGTACCGCCAGGCCGCCATCTTGACGAAATGCATGTTCAACACTGCGGATACAGCCGTTTTCACGGTCGTTGTCACCTTCATCCCAACGGCAATCTTGGCTCATTGCTTTGGTAGTTCGAATACCTGCAGGGCCAGCACGGTAAAACTTTTGCGCGGCTTCGTTGTTCGGATCAGTTGCATCCCATTTTTTAACCAGCTCACCCATTGTCATACCAGCAACATGGTTAACCGATAAATCAACCAGTCCTGCTTTTCCAAGCTCGCGTACTATGGCCATCATGCCACCAGCGCGGTGTACATCTTCAATGTGGTATTGCGCGGTAGCTGGAGCAACTTTACATAAAAACGGGGTTTTACGTGAAAGCTCATCAATGTGTGACATATCAAAATCAACACCGGCTTCTTGTGCTGCTGCGAGTAAATGCAATACCGTATTTGATGAACCGCCCATAGCAATATCAACCACCATAGAGTTCATAAATGCGGTTTTATTAGCAATGGCACGAGGCAGTACGTCTTGGTTATCTTTTTGGTAATACTCGCGGCATAAATCAACAATGCGGGCGCCTGCTTCAACATACAGTTGTTTGCGGTCTTTATGGGTCGCAAGCGTGGTCCCGTTACCTGGCAGCGCAAGGCCAATTGCTTCTAATAAACAGTTCATAGAGTTGGCGGTAAACATCCCTGAACACGACCCACAAGTAGGACATGCAGAGCGTTCAACCTGCTCTGAGTCGGCATCACTTACCGATTCATCAGCACCTTTAACCATAGCATCAACCAAATCGAGCTTAATATCGATATTCGCTAATTTAGTTTTACCCGCTTCCATTGGGCCGCCCGATACAAAAATAACCGGAATATTTAAACGCAGTGCGGCTAACATCATCCCAGGGGTTATTTTGTCGCAGTTAGAAATACAAATCATCGCATCGGCACAATGGCCGTTCACCATGTACTCTACCGAGTCGGCAATTAAATCGCGCGATGGCAGTGAATAAAGCATACCGCCGTGACCCATGGCAATACCGTCATCGATAGCAATGGTATTAAATTCTTTTGGTACACCACCGGCCTGAGTAATGGTTTCAGCCATCAGTTCACTAAGCTGATTAAGATGCACATGCCCCGGTACAAATTGCGTAAATGAGTTTACAACAGCAATAATTGGCTTACCAAAGTCGGTATCTGTCATGCCTGTTGCACGCCATAATGCTCTTGCGCCTGCGCGTTTACGCCCTTCAGTGGTGGTTGCACTTCTTAATTTAGCCATAGTTACCTCAGTGTTTGCCGCAATTAATGCGGGCATTCCTCATTCTAAAGATTGATGAATAACCAAATAGTCAGTTACTCGTAAAATTCGTTAAATTTATTTTATACAGCCTGTTGCTGTAAGTTTTGTAGCGTCACATGTTTCACATCAACCAATTTATTTAACTGGCTGGTAAGCAAGTAAATTGGTTTATCACTATCAACCGTCATCGCCATATTATATTGACCATCGTCCATATTGAGCTGTAAGTGAGTTAAATCAAAACCACGATGACGCACGACACGTAAAAAGCGCTCGATTGCGACACTTTGACTTTTTAAGGCAATAGTTAAGTTGTGTTTCATTGTGCTTTCTCCGTCATCATTTCATCGTTGGCAGCCCCAGGTGGAACAAGTGGCCATACGTTTTCTTTATCATCGATACAAGCATGAACAATATAAGGCCCATCACTCTTTAATAAGGCCGTAATTGCATCATCTACTTGGTTAGCGTGGGTAATAGTTTGTCCAGGAATACCAAACACAGCAGCAAGTTGGACAAAATCAGGGTTGTCTGACAAGTTAGTTTCGCTGTAACGCCCTTCAAAAAATAGCTCCTGCCATTGACGCACCATGCCCAAGCGTTGGTTATCAAGTATTAGTATTTTTACTGGTAAATTATTACGACGAATAGTGGCAAGCTCTTGAATGTTCATCATGATTGAACCATCACCTGAAACGGTGATCACAAAGTCATCTTTACGCGCGATTTGTGCACCTATGGCGGCAGGTAAACCAAACCCCATAGTGCCTGCACCACCACTGCTTAAGTGGTTACAAGGGTGGCTAAACTTCATGTGCTGGGCGACCCACATTTGGTGCTGGCCTACATCACAGCACACCACACTAGTGCTTGGCATACGCAGGCTAAGTTGATTAAGTAGGTAAGGGGCAAATACTTTTTCACCAGGGTAGTCGTAGCGCCACGCGTGTTTAACCTTCATTTGTTTACTATGATCGCACCACGCTTTTGGTGTAACCACGCACTCAAGGGCGGGAAGCGACGTTTTTAAATCAGCAATTAATGACGCTTTTGCGGGTTTACGTTTTCCTACCTCGGCTGCATCTATGTCTAAATGAATCACGTTTGCTTTTGCTGCAAACTTAGCTAAATTGCCCGTTACACGGTCATCAAAGCGTGCGCCAATACACACTAATACATCACATTCTTGCACCGCAAAATTAGCTGCTTGACCGCCATGCATGCCTAACATACCTAAATCATATTCGTAATCAGGTAACACACTGCCTAATGCTTTAAGGGTTGAAACCGCAGGCATTTGCGTTTTATTTAAAAACTGCATTAACTGCGCTTGTGCTCCAGCAGCATGGACCCCGCCACCAACATAAGCAACAGGCTGTTTTGCTTCACTGAGTAATTGGTTGGCAATAGCGACTTGATTTAAGTCTAGTTGGGGCAAGTATTCATCTGCCGCTAACCAAGGTTTAAAAGGCACCTGCGCCATTTGAATGTCTTTGGGGATATCAACCAAAACAGGGCCTGGTCGACCGCTTTGCGCTAAATGCATCGCCTCTTGTAATATTTCGGCTAAATCTTCTGCTCGCTCAACCATATAACTGTGTTTAGTACATGAAAGCGACATACCCAACACGTCTATTTCTTGAAAGGCATCAGAGCCAATCGCCGCTGTCGGTACTTGTCCGGTGATGGCAAGTAAAGGCACTGAGTCCATCATGGCATCAGCCAACGCGGTAATTAAGTTAGTAGCCCCCGGACCAGATGTTGCTAAACATACACCTAAACGGCCAGTACTGCGTGCATAGCCCACCGCAGCAAATCCTGCGCCTTGTTCATGGCGAGTGAGGTAATGTTTTACAGGCGCACCATACAGCGCATCGTAAATGGGCATAATAGCACCACCTGGGTAGCCAAATACTTCATCTACGCCGTGTTTGGCGAGTAAATCAATTGTTAGTTCTGCGCCTGTCATTAGTAAATCCTCATTCCTGTGTGACAACCCGTTAAAATTTAATCTTAAAACTAAAAAGCCCCCCGGACGGTTAAGTGCGGAGGGCTTTTCAATGCTTAGTTTTTTAAAGCACTACGAAGCCCTCGCGGGAATAATCACCACGATAATAATCAGGACTAGGTTTAGTGCGTTGTTAAGCATAAAATTTAATACCATTTAATATTCTGTAATCACGAAACACGTGTTTCGCTGTCTTTTTATATTAGTACCGCGCTCAGGGCACTAAGTCAACACCAAATTCAATCCAAAATAATTATAAAAACACGCCAACTTAGGTTTTAAAATCCAATTTATAACATTCAAGTGAATTTTTTATCCCTTCATTTCAGTTAAGGAAATTCACTATTCTTATAATGGTGAATTATGGTTTGATTAATTTTTAGCAAACCGCTGTATTTTATAGCTAACAAAATAAAATAAATTGATTTCTTAAGCGTTTCTTAAGCATGGCGCCCTAGCATAACAACGTTGACTAAAAAGAGACCTGTTATGAATTCAATTTTCAAACTCAGTAAGCAACCACAAGTAAACACTAAAAAACGCTTTTATTTTAACTGTAGCGCTAATGTATTTGTTATTTTAATGGCATGCTATTACGGCTTAATTATTAATATTCCATTTATGCATAGTGCGTTTAGCGCTATTACTTCGTTACACACATTTTCGTGGTTATTTCTATTCTCCGTGCCGCTACTACTTGTGTGCTTGTTAATTATATTTTTTTCTTTGGTGTCTGTTCGCGGGTTATTAAAACCAATCAACTATTTGCTACTTATGCTCTCAAGTGCCGCGCTCTATGGTTCGTTAAACTATGGTGTGGTATTTGATTATTCAATGATACAAAACGCAGCAGAGACAGACTCTAGTGAAGCGTTAAGCTATTTAAACTTGCAACTTATTGGCTTTTTACTGCTTTTTGGCGCTTTACCTGTCTTTGTTTTAAGTCGGATAAACGTAAGCTGTGCCCGTCCACACAAAGAAATACTCAGTCGCATTAAATTGCTACTGGCATGCGCTGCATTGATTGCTTTAGTGGTAGTAAATTTTTACGCCGATTACGCGGCAACAGGTCGAAATAACCGTATATTGAAAAAAGAAATCATTCCATTTCAATACCTCTCAAGTGGCTATAAATATGCACTTGATCAGCTGCTTTACAGCGATATTAAATTTAAAAACATCGATACAGCACCTGCTTTAGCCGCATCAAATGCCACAAAAGTAACTGTAATTGTAGTAGGTGAAACCGCACGCGCAGATAACTTTGCTTATCAAGGCTATGCGCGTAATACCAACCTATACACTCAAGCACATCAGGTTAGTTATTTTGATAATGTATCGTCTTGCGGTACCGCCACGGCGGTGTCAGTACCCTGTATGTTTTCATTGCAAACCCGAAGCAATTTTTCTCGTTTAGAAAGTGACAATCAACAAAACGTAATTGATTTAATGCAACAAGCGGGCGCAGATGTTTTGTGGATTGATAACAATAGCGGCTGTAAAAACGTCTGTGAGCGAGTGCCCACTATTAATATTGACACCAAAAAATCTCCTTTGTGCGATGGTAAGTATTGTTTTGATGAAGCGCTTCTTGCCCAGCTAAAACGTAAGCTTGCTAACTTAAGCCAAGCCAATACAGTGATAGTGCTGCATATGATGGGATCCCATGGGCCCACTTACTTTAAACGCTACCCTGAGAAGTTTAAAAAATTTACTCCAACCTGTGGGCAAAGCGATATTCAAAACTGCAGTCAAGCTCAACTGATTAATACCTACGACAACACCATTGCTTATAGCGACTTTGTTAATGCACAAGTTATAGCGCAATTAAAAGCACTGCCCACCGATATAGACAAGCAATTTTTGTATGTCTCAGATCATGGTGAATCACTCGGTGAAAGTGGCGCATATTTACATGGTTTTCCATACGCATTAGCACCCAGCACACAAACTCATGTGCCGCTTTATTTATGGGCCGATGAACATAACCAAGGTATTACTCCTACTTGTTTAAACAGCTTAAATCACTCGCAGCTGCTGTCACATGATGCTGTTTTTCATACTTTATTAACCATGGTGGGGATCAATACAAAAACCTACCAACACTCACAAGACATACTTGCTGCATGCAGCACTAAGAATAGCGAAAACACCCTATGAATAATAAAACCGTAATAAAACGCCAAGGCTTAATGCGTGTTATTTTTACCCTAAAACACACGTTTAATGGTTTAAAATGGATGAGCCGCTTTGAAGCTGCTTTTCAGCAAGAGTTGGTTTTATTTAGTTTGCTAGGCGTATTTGCCTGCTTGCAAGAAATTACTTTAAGTAGCAAGTTAATATTAATTGCCAGCTTATTGTTTGTGTTATTTGCTGAGTTGGTCAATACCGCAGTCGAAGTGGTGGTTGATCGCATCGGTAGCGAATATCATGAACTATCAGGCCTAGCTAAAGATATCGCCTCTGCCAGTGTATTTATCGCCATGCTCATTACTGTTTTGCTTTGGTGGTCTGTTTTATGGGCTTAATTAGTCAAAGTAAAAAAGTACTGGGGCCATTGTGGCTTTTAGGGGGATTTTTTTTCGCATCCCTATGCTGGCTAACTTTTGCGCGATTAGGTTTAAGTTTGTGGCACAGTGATCGTGTATTTACCGAAGGCGCCTGGCACTTTGTTTTTGTAGGCGGTTTGCGTATTGATATAGCAACATTATGCTATATAATAACCCCCGCTTTATTACTAACTCTTGCAGCACATGCCCTCAAATTAACCGCTTATATTCGAGGAATCGTAAAATGGTATTTAGTGATAATGGCTGCAATGTTAGTGTTTTTTGAGGTTATTACACCCACGTTTATTAACGAATACGACTTACGCCCTAACCGCCTATTTATTGAATATCTTATATATCCTAAAGAAGTCTCTAAAATGATTTTTTCAGGGTACAAACTCGAAGCCCTCTTTGCTGTTTTAGCGCTCGTGTTCACTATTAAATTTGCTAACAAAATTCTTACTCAGCAATGGCACAACCGCTCCTCATTAGGGGCAATAAAACTATCACTATTAGCTGTTATTATATGTAGCCTAACACTGTTAGGCGCTCGAAACTCATTAGGGCATCGTCCATTAAACCCCGCTATGGTGGCATTTTCGACCGACCACTTGCTGAATGACCTTACGCTTAATTCACTCTATAGTGTAGTATTTGCGTTAAAACAACTCACCAATGAGCAATCAAGTCAGGCATATTATGGTAAGGTTCCTCAAGATGAGTTACTCGCCACAGTGCGCAGTACCCTCAAGCAATATTTAATAATCCAAATGCCCCTACCCGCACTTTTCATCAGGCAAGCTACCGAGGTAAAAAGAAAAACCTGGTTATTATTCTGCAAGAAAGCTTGGGTGCTCGCTATGTAGGCACCTTAGGAGGCTTACCTTTAACACCGAATATAGATGCGCTCTATCAACAAGGTTGGGGCTTTGACAACTTATACGCTACAGGCACTCGCTCTGTACGAGGTATTGAGGCGGTGATAACCGGTTTTACACCCACTCCCTCCCGTGCGGTTGTAAAACTAGATAAATCACAACGTGACTTTTTCACCTTAGCCAGTTTCTTAACAAAGCAAGATTACCAAACTCAATTTATTTACGGTGGTGAAAGCCATTTTGACAATATGCGCAGCTTTTTTTTAGGTAATGGCTTTAGTGATATTGTGGATAGTGAAAACTTCGATAACATCGATTTTAATGGCTCATGGGGCGCATCCGACGAAGATTTATTTACTCAAGCAGATAAAGAACTGAATAAGTTGCAACAACAGCAAAAGCCATTTTTTAGTTTGATTTTTAGCAGCTCTAACCACAGCCCTTATGAATTTCCAGATGACAAAATAACCCTGTTTGAACAACCAAAACAAAGCCGTAATAACGCCGCTAAGTATGCCGACTATGCGCTGGGTAAATTTATCGAAAAAGCGAAAAGGTCGAGCTATTGGGACAATACGGTTTTTATTGTTATTGCTGATCATGACTCGCGGGTGATGGGCTCGAGCCTAGTACCGATTGATCACTTTAAAATTCCTGCAGTTATTTTTGGTAAAGACATTAAGCCCAAACGCGATCATCAATTAGCCAGTCAACTAGATATTCCCGCCACCTTACTGTCGCTTATTGGCGCCAGCGGTGAGCACCCGATGATTGGTCATGACCTCACTCAACCAGTGGCTAAAAGCAAGCAACGTGCAATGATGCAATATGATAAAAACTTTGCATATATGCTCAATGATAAAGTCGTGATTTTGCAGCCAAACAAACCAGCAACCAGCTATATTTATAAAAATAAACAATTACACGCTAGCAGTGATGATAGCCAGCTTATTAAACAAGCACGCGCTTTGGCTAACTATGGCAACATGGCCTACAGCAATAATTGGTACCAATAGCGTTTTTTAATCTGGCATTTTTACGTTACCTATAAAGTAAACTAAGTTAGTATTTATAAAACAACTTAAACTTGGTTAGGATTTTTTATGAAAGTGTCATTGCGTATCAGTCATTTATTGATGGCGTTCGTTGTTTTAGCATTTAGTGTGAATGGCTATGCAGCTCCTGCTCTGTTCAAAATAGAAAAACAAGGCGCTAGTTCGTATTTATTTGGCACCGTGCATGTAGGTGATGCCAGCATGAAAGGCCTACCACAAAAGGTAACTCGTGCATTGGATGACAGTAATCAAGTGGTTGTTGAAGTGGATATTAGTAAACTCTCTCCACTACAAATGCAGCAACGTTCTATGCCGTTTATGCTGCTAGCAAATGGCCGCACTTTACAGAGCGAGCTGTCGACAGAAAATTATCAACTCCTGAAAGACTACTTTGCTAAAAAGTCGATTGATATTGCCATGTTCAAAAGCTTTAAACCTTGGGCTGTGATGTTAACCATGATGCAAATTGAGTTTCAAAACGCAGGATATTCAGATAAAAATGGCATTGATAAGCAAATATTAGATTATGCCCAACAGCATAATATTAAAATTGCAGAGCTTGAAACCATAGAGCAGCAACTACAAATGTTTAATGGGTTAGAGTCATTAAGCAACGCTATGATGGCAGAAACCTTTGAACAACTCAGTGATATTAATACCTACTTTATTTCTCTAGTAAATGCATGGAAACAGGGCGATATGAAAACCCTAACCAGCTACTACCACACCAGTTTTGATAACAGCCAATACGGCCAACAAAGCGAACAAGTGATGCTAATTGAGCGTAATAATAATTGGGTCACTCAGCTCACCCCAAAACTTGAACAAGGCAATATTTTTATAGCTGTAGGTGCTCTGCATTTAGTTGAGCAACATGGCTTAATTAAACAACTGCGTGACCAAGGATTCACGGTGACTCAGTTATAAAAGCTTATATAATCGACTCACTATGAGCCGTATGCTGTTCATAGTAAGTTGGTTTAAAATCTTCCATTTTTAGGGTGTGTTCAATCCCTTTAATGGTATCTGCTGCATGATGGTTTACATAAATAACGGTACTCGTTTTTGCCGCACACACCTTTTCTATCAGCAGTAAAACGCGTTGACGATTTGCCTCATCAAGCCCTAAACATGGCTCATCTAAAATAACTAAGGCGGGGTGTTTGACCATTGCGCGTACAATAAGTAATAAGCGCTGATCGCCATACGATAGTTGAGTAAAAGCGCAATTAGCTTTATCGCTAAGGCCAATTAGTGCCAACCACTGTTTCGCTAACCGCATTTGTAGCTCACTGGCTTGTTGATATAAACCAATACTATCGAAAAACCCAGAGATAACAGTATTGAGCGCCGAAATACTCACTCTATACTGTAAATGCAAGGTATTAGAGATATAACCAATATGCTGTTTTATATCCCAAATACTCTCTCCTGTGCCACGCTTGAAACCAAACACCTCAATCTCATTGTTATAGCACTGAGGGTTATCACCGGTGATTAAATTTAATAAACAGGTTTTTCCTGAG
The DNA here is from genome assembly GCF_004328665.1 of Pseudoalteromonas sp. DL-6. Taxonomy (NCBI): domain Bacteria; kingdom Pseudomonadati; phylum Pseudomonadota; class Gammaproteobacteria; order Alteromonadales; family Pseudoalteromonadaceae; genus Pseudoalteromonas; species Pseudoalteromonas sp. DL-6. The sequence continues at coordinate 285,260 of NZ_CP019770.1, read as the reverse complement.
CCATTCTTGCCGGTAAGTTGCCAATGTTGGTGTTGCTTAATTGTCCAGTTTAAGTTCTCAAAAATAGTCTGTTCACCATAACGTACATGCGCATCAGTAAGCTTAACGAGTGGCGCGTTTACATTTGAAATAAAAGCGGGTTCGGGTGAATCTGGAATAGTTATAGGTGTATGTTCTAAATGCAGTAACTTAAACAAATCGGCTCGTTTTGCTGCGCACGGTTTTGCTAAGCTATGTTGTAAAAGACCCTTGCTCACATAAGCAAAGTGATCAACAATCGCAGGAATTTCATCAACACGGTTTAGTACAAACACAAAGCAAGTGTGCGTACTTAGTTGCTTTAATAGGCGGTTTAACTGCCCAGACGATTTAGTGTCTAAGCCATCAAATGGTTCATCAAGCACAACTAAATCACTGTTAGCAGACAGTGCTTTAATCAATAATAATTTACGTGTTTCACCGGTCGATAAATCGGTAAAATTATGATTAAGTAAGGCATCAAAATTAAGAGCCGTAATTAGCTGTTGGCATAAATCGCTATTTATTTCAGGTTCAGAAAAGAGTATATCGGTTACTTTTTGTGGTTTATCACTTTTGCGATTAGCGCTCAATAACTGCTTTTGTAAATCACTTGAAACCAACTGTAGATTGTTAAAAGTACTATGACGTTGCCCACTTTGTTGCTTGGCTTCACCAATAAGCGTAGCCCCAAGCGCAGATTTACCGGCGCCATTGCCGCCAAGTAATACCCAGTGTTCCCCCTGTTTTACTTGCCAAGTTAAATCCTTAATATAATACCGATTATTGCCACCGGTGGATAAATAACCATTAAATTGCTGAAGTAAAATTGAGCGCACACTAGATCCCAAAATGAGGCTTAAAATTAAAGTTAACGTACAAAATAACAATTAGGCAAGTGAGATTTAATCAACCTCTGTTAGAAGAGCATCATTTAGTGCCGCTATTATACTTTGCTGATCTATGGGTTTATGAATATGACTTATTGCTCCACAAGCTTTAGCGCGAGCTATATCACTATCAGAAGTGTTTGCGGTAACCACAATAATGGGTCGTGTTTTGTCTTTTTCATGTAGCAGCTTTGTGGCTTCAAAGCCATCCATAACCGGCATATTTAAATCCATAAATATAACATCATAGCTATTTTCAGCCGCCATTTCACAAGCGACTTTGCCATTTTCAGCCGATTCAACCTGTATGTTCAAAGAACTTAATAACTTTGTTAGAACCAACATGTTGAGCGGGTTATCTTCAACCACTAAACACTTAAGATCATCAGGCAAGCGCGTTGGCATAGTTTCGCTTGTGTCCATCTCTAATGGTAGGCTCAAAAATACAATGGCGCCTTGTGGATGATTATTCTCAAAACGAATGTCGCCATTAAGCGCATTAACAATATATTGCACGCGGGTAAGCCCTGTTCTGAGGCCTTGAAAATGGTTACTTTGTTGATTGTTGTCTAACTCGAGCTGATCAACCGGGTGGCTAAAGCCACAACCACTGTCTTTTATGCTTAACTCTAACCGATGGTTATTGAGCGTAGCAATGACGGTGACCTCTCCTTGCTCAGTAAACTTTAATGCGTTATTAAGTAGTTCAGAAACAATTTGTTGTAGCCGTGCGTGATCTATTATCACCGCACAGTCTAAGCTCGGTGCTAACTCGGTAATTAACTTTAACCCTTTCTCAGTACAGCCATATTGATACACCGCCAGTATTTTGTTTAAAGTTGTTAGTAGGTTGTCTGAGGTTGGCTTTAACGACCAGCGATTTAAACTAAGCGCCTGTAAATCTTGAAGTTCACCTAGCATTGCTAGCAACCGAGTTGAACAGTACTGAGCTTGAAGCTTAATTTGTTGTTGCGAGCTGGGAATGGTTAATTCATTTATAGAACTAATTAATCCCTGTAACGGGGTTCTAAACTCATGACTGGCGCGTGCAATAAAATGCTCTTTATTCTGACTGACTTGCTCGGCAAATTCTTTTTGTTGTTGATACTCAAGCAGAGTCTGCAAAACTTGCCTTTCCATTGGCATAAACACAAATCTTAACTCTAGAAGCAATAACGCTAGAGTCAAAAACCAACACAACAGCTCAATATTGGCAACCCAATTAACCTTTGTCACCGCTTGCTGCTCAAATAAGCTCACCGCGGTGTCTAATTTTTTTAATAATGCTTCAATCTCGCCCACAGAAAACACCGCGGGATTCGCTTGTTCTTGTTGGGTCAGTAATTTTTTTGCTTGTTTTATAAAACTAGATACCTCGGTATCTAAGCTGCCTGGGGCGGCATAATATAAATCAACTAAAGCAGCATTTAAATAAATCGCCTCACCTTGCTCATTTTTAGTGAGTAAAAAAGTATGTCCTTGTTCGAATAGCCCAAGTGAGTAAGCTAACGATTTCAGATGCTGTTCGTTGTTAGCTGTTTGGTTAATTAGCGCATTACTATGCCACGCTATTTTTTGTGACAGCATCCGTTGCTTACCTGCTATATTGATAATTTTCGCATCGTATTTTTGCACAGAAAAGACGTATTGCATGAGTAATGCGGATACGCTGATCAGCAAGGCAATAGCAATTAATGCCCACCGATAACGTTTGCGAATACTCTTTACAATATTAAACATAAACCAAGCTGCTTTTTATTTTCACTTTAATCTAACTGTAGCAAGTTAATCAGTTAATTCACTAATTATTAGATATAAAAAAGCCCAACTAAAAAGCTGGGCTATTTACGATATAATTAACGATTTTCTAAACGGTTATAATCAAACATACCAAATTCAACCCCTCGATACTGGCGGGCAACGTGATGTAATATATCGCTGTATTGCCAAAACTGCGGGTGCGTTCGACGAATCGCAAACTTAGACTTTAAAGCCCGATAATCCGCCTCTACTTGCATAAGCGGTAGCTGCTCTGCAAATGCAGCAACTTGTTGCGGGTTATTTAAATACCAAATTGCTGATGGGTAATCACCAATAAAACCTGGCACAATTGTCACGGTATCTTCTTCATAAGCACGCTGGCCGTCTTCGTTTAATAAGCTCGAAATATTATAATGCGCGTTATGATGAATAATCGTATAAGCCTTGTGCTCATCTTGCTCTTTTACTAACACATAGGATAGCTGCGGGAGTAAGTTAATAGCTTTAGCAGGCATGGAATTAATTGCACTTAATGGTGCAGGAACTTTTTTATAGTCATAACGAGGACTCAATACCGGCTCAAGCGTTTGTTTAATTAATCCATATAACTCTGATTGTGGCTTATCAGTTTGGTAATTAATACCACTGGGCTGACTAAACTCACGGTTATTTTCGAAAAAGGTCGATAGACTTGGCGGTGATTTACGATACCAACTTTGCTTAATAGCTTCGCGTTGTGACTCGGGTAATAACGCAAGGAAGTTTTGCTCGCCTTCCAAGCGTAAAAAATCCATATATAAACGCGTTATTAATTGATGGCCAATATTGCCATACACATCAAAGCCTGCCACTAGTAAGTAGTGAATGCGCTCAAACAGTGCGTAGTCAAGTACCCACATTGTTTTAGGTTGCTGGCCAACAAGGCCTTTTACAACAGTTGCACTATCGAAATGACGAAAAATTGTCAGCGCCGCATTTTGGTTATGCCCTTCCCCTTTCCACAGTAAATCAGTAGTTAAGTGCTCGCCATTTTTGAACATTTTATTAGCTAGCTCAACCTTGGCTTTTAAATAACGTTTTTCACGAACTGAATATTTTACCCAGTTAGAAATAGGTAGCGCATTGCTCTCTTCTGCGGCTGGTAACTCTAATGCGTCTTCATGTTGCATTAGCATTTTACCAACCTCTGGAGTTGCCACTTTTTTAGGATCGGCAAATGCCACCCAAAAATGGTCATTAATTACGTTCAATGCAATTTGACCACGGCAAACAGGCCCTTTAATGAAGCCCATAATAATTAACTCAGCTTCATCGAGCATAAATTGATATTTAGCATCAATAGGCAATGCTTCAAAAGTTTTAAATGGGTTTGAGGCAAGTGCTGGCTCATAGCTGGGTAAACTAGATACTGTGTATTTTGGTGCGATGAACTGCTGATATAAGCGTGTTAACTTCTCATCCGTTAACTTAAGTGGCAAATGCGTTTTTGACAAAATAGTTGAACGGTCGTGAAGCAGTCGATAATAAACACGCTCAACGTTTGGCTTATCATAAGGACGACGAGCGTTAATTAACTTAATATCTTCACCCGGAGGGGTGCTTGAGCGTACCAACTTAAAAAAGTTTGGTGATTGCGCATCACTAAAATAGATGTGCGCTAAAAACCAATGTTCATAAATATAACGGGCTGATAACTGATACTTCAAACCATCTTGATTTAAAAATGCTTCCCAGTTTTTTACCTTTGCAAGCTCAGTAGCTGATGGCGGCTTAATATGCGCCATTTTCCCGCCTTTTTTAATCCAATTTTGTAAGTGCTGAAATTCAGCAGCCGACACACCAGGTAAACCATAAGGCATACCCGCATGCGGTTGCTCATCCGCTAATTGATCAAACTCACCCATGGTCGCACAACTTTGGTTGCGGCTAAGCGAGAAATCAAAGCGCTCATCTAATACTTCATCTTCTGGCAAAGGTGAACTTTGCTTTAATACCAACGTATTAAATAACACACTACCCGCTAAATTGGCTTCTTCATTTTGTGCTCGCTCGTTTAATACCGGGCTAAACTCTTTATCACGCCATTGCTCAGTGGTAGTTGCATCAAATAATAATCGGCTCGGCGTTGAGGCTAATAACCGAGTACCATCGTACACCAGCTCTTTACTCAGCCCTCTATCTATCCCCTCAGGAGACGACAACTTTAATTGGCAAGGCGCATCATAACAACCATGGCAAACTACGCAGCGAGTGTCTATTACAGGCTTTACATGCTGAAGAAATTCGGCACCTTCACCACTTTTAGCGTCAACAATACGCGCTTGTGTTTTTTCGGGACCAAACAGCTCGTTATAATGCGCATTCCCTAAGTAGGCACAGCCACTTAAAATAATCAGCACAAAGGTACTTATAATGACCTTCTTCATTACTCTGCCTCGTCGCCTAAATCGAATGTTGGCATCATATCGATTTGAGGTGACACAAACGTTAGATCATCAGCTGTAGTCACTGCAGCGCTTAATAGAGGGCCTTGAGTAAGCGTTAGTTGAGCGTCATGCTCGCTTTGCACGACACTTGAAAAGCTTGAATTGATGATATTCAATTCATAGTCTGTAATGCTTATGCCAATACTACTGTCAGCACTGGGGTTTTGGCATAGCTGAGTCAGTAGCTCATCACTTAAAATAACTGAAATTTCCACATCAGGCTGTGCTAAGTCACGAGTACTGAGTGTTTCATCTAGAATAAATAAAGGGAGGGTTAAATTGCTATCTTGTTCAAGTTCCATTGGACTCTCTGCGCTACTGACTATTTAATTATTACCTATTATAACAACGTTCCAACTTAAATAACGATAAACACGCTTTAAAATAGCCTAGTTATTTTTTAAGCAGCGGTATCAATGCTGTTTTAAACTTCGTTACGGCAACAGCAGGGAAGCCAAACTTCACTCACTAAAACCTGAAACCTCGCACCTGAAACCTGTACTTTATTGCAGGCATTAAAAAACCCGAGACTAAGCTCGGGTTTTTTTAGTATTAATTAGCTAGGCTAACTATTACTCAACGATAGTTGCTACAACACCAGCACCTACAGTACGGCCACCTTCACGGATAGCGAAACGAAGACCTTCGTCCATCGCGATTGGCGCGATTAGAGTTACTGTCATCTTAACGTTATCACCAGGCATTACCATTTCTACGCCTTCTGGTAACTGTACGTCACCAGTTACGTCAGTTGTACGGAAGTAGAACTGTGGACGGTAACCTTTGAAGAATGGAGTATGACGACCACCTTCATCTTTCGAAAGTACGTATACTTCTGAAGTGAATGTAGTGTGTGGCTTGATTGAACCAGGCTTAGCTAGTACTTGACCACGTTCAACGTCTTCACGCTTAGTACCACGTAGAAGTGCACCAATGTTCTCACCAGCACGACCTTCGTCAAGAAGCTTACGGAACATCTCAACACCAGTACAAGTAGACTTAGTAGTGTCCTTGATACCAACGATTTCAACTTCGTCATTCACGTTGATGATACCAGCTTCAACACGGCCAGTTACAACAGTACCACGACCTTGGATTGAGAAAACGTCTTCGATAGGCATGATGAATGGCTTATCGATGTCACGCTCTGGCTCTGGAATGTAAGAATCAAGTGCTTCTGCAAGCTCAATGATTTTAGCTTCCCATTGCTCTTCGCCTTCAAGTGCTTTAAGTGCAGAACCTTGAATTAGTGGTAAGTCATCACCTGGGAAGTCGTATTCAGAAAGAAGTTCACGAACTTCCATTTCTACTAGCTCAAGAAGCTCTTCATCATCAACCATGTCACATTTGTTCATGAACACAACGATGTAAGGAACGCCAACTTGGCGAGAAAGTAGGATGTGCTCACGAGTTTGTGGCATAGGGCCATCAGTCGCAGCTACTACTAAGATAGCGCCATCCATTTGAGCAGCACCAGTGATCATGTTTTTAACATAATCGGCGTGTCCAGGACAATCTACGTGTGCGTAGTGACGAGTTGGTGTATCGTACTCAACGTGTGAAGTTGAGATTGTGATACCACGCTCGCGCTCTTCTGGAGCGTTATCGATTGATGCGAAATCTTTAGCAACACCGCCGTATACTTTTGCAAGTACGTTAGTGATTGCTGCTGTTAATGTCGTTTTACCGTGGTCAACGTGGCCGATTGTACCTACGTTTACATGCGGTTTTACGCGTTCAAACTTTGCTTTTGCCATCTTAAAAAATTCCTAATAAAGAAATTAAAGTCTAACTCACTATTAAGTTAAACAAGCTAAAAATCATATTACAGCGCGAGCTGAAATTATTGTATCTGCAACCTGCTTAGAGGCTTCAGCGTACTTCAAAAACTCCATAGAGTATGAGGCACGGCCCTGTGTTGCAGATCGTAAAGCAGTCGCATAACCGAACATTTCAGAGAGTGGTACCACAGCATTAATTTGCTTAAGGCCACCAAGTGCATCTTCCATGCCTTCGATCATGCCGCGACGACGGTTTAGGTCGCCAACTACATCACCCATGTTTGCTTCAGGAGTGAGTACTTCAACCTTCATTACTGGTTCTAAAAGTGCAGGGTTTGCATCTAGCGCACCTTGTCTCATAGCCAGTGAACCTGCTATTTTAAATGCCATTTCATTCGAATCTACATCATGGAATGAACCATCATATAAAGTCGCTTTAACACCAAGTAATGGGTAGCCTGCCAGTACACCTTGAGCCATTTGCTCTTGGATACCTTTGTCTACCGCAGGGATGTATTCTTTCGGTACTGAGCCACCTACGGTTTCGTTAACGAACTCGTAAATTGGGGCTTCATCATCCGAAATATCCATCGGTTCAAGTTTAAGCCAGACGTGACCATATTGACCACGACCACCTGATTGACGTATAAACTTCCCTTCAACTTCAACAGTTGAACGAATAGCTTCTCGGTATGCAACCTGCGGCTTACCAACGTTACATTCAACACTGAATTCACGTTTCATACGGTCGACAATGATATCAAGGTGAAGTTCACCCATGCCAGAGATAATAGTCTGGCCTGATTCTTCGTCAGTTTGTACGCGGAAAGACGGATCTTCTGCCGCTAGTTTTCCTAGCGCGATACCCATTTTATCCTGGTCAGCGATTGTGCGAGGCTCAACCGCAACAGAGATAACTGGTTCTGGGAACTCCATACGCTCAAGCGTAATGATAGAGTTCGGATCACACAGTGTCTCACCTGTTGTTACGTCTTTGAGACCAATAGCCGCCGCGATGTCGCCTGCGTAGACTTCTTTGATCTCTTCACGTGAGTTTGAATGCATCTGAACGATACGACCAAGACGCTCACGCTTACTTTTTACTGGGTTATATACCGCGTCACCCTGTTTAACAGTACCAGAGTAAACACGGAAAAAGGTTAAAGTGCCAACAAACGGGTCTGTTGCAATCTTGAATGCAAGTGCAGCAAACGGCGCTTTATCATCAGCAGGACGCTCTTCCTCAGTACCATTTTCTAAGATACCTTGGATTTGTTTCACTTGTGTTGGTGAGGGCATATATTCAACAACGCAATCAAGCACAGCTTGAACACCTTTGTTTTTAAATGCACTACCACACGTCATGGGAACAATTTCGTTCGCTAATGTGCGTTGACGCAAAGCATTTTTAATTTCTGCTTCGCTTAACTCTTCACCTTCTAAGTATTTATCCATTAGTTCTTCAGTAGCTTCAGCAGCGCTTTCAACTAAGTGAGAGCGCCATTCTTCGGCTAGTTCCTGAAGTTCTGCCGGTATTGCCTCATAAGAGAAAGTCATCCCCTGGTCTTCATCATTCCAGTTAATGGCTTTCATTTTAATAAGGTCAATAACACCTTTAAAGTCGTCTTCAGCGCCAATAGGCAGCTGGACTGGAACAGGCGTTGCTCCAAGACGAGATTTCACCTGGCTTACAACCGTTAAGAAGTCAGCGCCCGTGCGATCCATTTTATTTACGAAGATCATTCTCGGAACTTCGTATTTGTTCGCTTGACGCCAAACTGTCTCAGTTTGCGGCTGTACACCCGATGAAGCACAAAGAACAACTACCGCACCATCTAGTACACGTAAAGAACGCTCTACTTCGATAGTGAAATCTACGTGTCCTGGGGTATCAATAATATTGATGCGATGGTCGTCAAATTGCGCGTCCATCCCTTTCCAGAAACACGTTGTTGCAGCAGAAGTGATTGTGATACCACGCTCTTGTTCCTGCTCCATCCAATCCATAGTTGCGGCGCCATCATGTACTTCACCGATCTTATGAGAAAGACCTGTGTAGAACAGAACACGTTCTGTTGTGGTGGTTTTGCCTGCATCTACGTGAGCACAAATACCGATATTGCGGTAACGCTCAAGTGGAGTTGTACGTGCCATAAAATCCTCTTAAAGGTTAAGGACAGATTACCAACGGTAATGAGCGAATGCTTTGTTCGCTTCAGCCATACGGTGAACGTCTTCACGTTTCTTAACCGCAGTGCCTTTGTTATCAGCAGCGTCAACGATTTCTTGAGCTAAACGTAAGCCCATAGATTTTTCGCCACGCTTACGTGCAGCGTCTACTAACCAACGCATACCTAATGCGTTGCGACGTACTGGACGTACTTCAACTGGTACTTGATAAGTTGAACCACCAACACGGCGAGATTTAACCTCTACCTGTGGGCGGATGTTATCAAGTGCAGTTTCAAAGATTTCTAGGTGCGACTTGCCTGATTTCTCAGCAGCCACGTCTAGCGCACCATAAACGATTTTTTCAGCAGTAGATTTCTTGCCGTCTAACATTACGATGTTAACGAATTTAGCAAGAAGTTCCGATCCGAACTTAGGATCTGGAAGAATTTTACGTTGACCTATTACGCGTCTTCTAGGCATTTTGTATCTCCGGTTTATTCAGGTTTGTCCTTTTGGAACAATCACCCAAAACAATAATTAATAATATTTAGTGCTTGGCCTTACTAACGGAAAACAATTAGCCTTTAGGGCGTTTTGCACCGTATTTAGAACGAGCTTGACGACGGTCGCTAACGCCTGCACAGTCAAGTGCACCACGTACAGTGTGAAAACGCACACCTGGTAAATCTTTAACACGACCACCACGGATTAGGATTACACTGTGCTCTTGAAGGTTATGACCTTCACCACCGATGTATGAAGTTACTTCGAAACCGTTAGTTAAACGTACACGAGCTACTTTACGTAACGCCGAGTTTGGTTTCTTAGGTGTAGTTGTATATACGCGAGTACATACACCACGCTTTTGCGGACACGCTTTAAGCGCAGCTGAGTTACTTTTAGTAACCTTGCTACGACGTGGCTTACGCACTAGCTGGTTAATAGTTGCCATTTAAATAGCTCCTGAAATTAAAATTACTACTGAAAAAAATAAAAAATCCGCCCTTGTTTTACCAGCATGTTTTAAACGTGCAAGTAAATGGGTGGCGGAATTTTAATGAGCAAAGATTGACCTGTCAACCTAAACCGCTCGCAAGGCAGCAGATAACTACCTTGCTAAACTCTAATCTATTGATTAGATTCGGTTTATTGATTTCCAGATAAATCCGCGTTTAAAGCATCAGTTAGTGCTTGAGTTGCCTCTTCTGCACTTACCGTTTGCTCTTCAACAACGTCTTTTTGCTTACGACGAGCCATACGCTCTTGATGATACGCAAAACCGGTACCGGCTGGGATCAATCGACCCACAATTACGTTTTCTTTCAGACCGCGTAGTTCATCGCTCTTACCATTTACAGCGGCTTCTGTTAGGACACGAGTTGTCTCCTGGAACGAGGCTGCTGAGATGAAAGATTCTGTCGCTAGTGATGCTTTTGTGATACCCATTAACTGGATTTCAAACTTAGCTGGGATCTTACCTTGAGCTTCAAGGTCGCGGTTTGCGATATTAACGCGTGCCACTTCAATTTGCTCACCGGCTAAGAACTCAGTATCACCACCGTCTAGAATGATACATTTACGTAGCATTTGACGAATAATAGTTTCAATGTGCTTATCATTGATCTTAACGCCTTGCAAACGGTAAACCTCTTGCACTTCGTTAACAATGTAGTTAGCAACATGAGTCACACCACGTAGGCGTAAGATGTCATGCGGTGATTCTGGACCATCGGCGATAACTTCACCTTTAGACACTTGCTCACCTTCAAACACGTTAAGTTGACGCCACTTAGGGATCATTTCTTCGTAATGATCGCCTTCAGCTGGTGTAATAACTAGACGTTTCTTACCTTTAGTCTCTTTACCGAAGCTAATCGTACCGGTGATTTCAGCTAAAATAGCTGGATCTTTCGGCTTACGCGCTTCAAATAAGTCGGCTACGCGTGGTAGACCACCCGTGATATCACGAGTTTTCGAACCTTCTTGCGGAATACGTGCTAACACGTCACCTGGGTTTGCAGTCGCGCCGTCAGTTACTTCAATCGTGGTGAATGAAGGAAGACGCGTTTCTTGCAAGCCACGCTCATCACTTTCAATGATAAGTTTCGGCTCTTTCGCATTCGCTTTAGCAAGATCTTTAACAACTACACGGGTTAAACCGGTTAGTTCATCAGTCTGTGCTTCAGTGTTTGAATCATCGATATCGCTGAACGATACTTTTGACTTATGCTCAAGAACGATTGGGTGACTATGCGGGTCCCAAGTAGCAACGATGTCGTTACCTTGAACTTCTGCATTGTCTTGCACTGTTAATACCGCACCGTAAGGTACTTTATAACGTTCTTTCTCACGACCATAGCTATCAATGATAGTGATCTCGGTAGAACGTGAGGTAATAACAATCTTACCGTCTGTATTTAATACATATTTAGCGTTGTGAAGTTTTAATGTACCGTTCGTTTTAACTTGTACATTATTTTCAGCAGACGCTCTTGATGCCGCACCACCGATGTGGAAGGTACGCATCGTAAGCTGTGTACCCGGCTCACCGATTGACTGTGCCGCGATAACACCTACTGATTCACCCGCGTTGATGATATGACCACGTGCAAGGTCACGACCATAACACTTAGCACAAACACCAAAGTCGTTATCACAGGTGATAACTGAACGTACACGAACTTCATCTACTGAGTGCTCTTCTAAAAGGTCACACAGTTTTTCGTCAAGCATGATGTTACGCTCTACAAGTACTGTATTAGTACCTGGAATTACAACATCTTCAGCAACAACACGACCTAGTACACGTTCGCGAAGTGCTTCTACAACGTCACCACCTTCAATTAGCGGTTTCATTGTTAAGCCATCTTCTGTGCCACAATCGTCTTCATTGATTACCAAATCTTGTGCAACGTCTACTAGACGACGCGTTAGGTAACCCGAGTTCGCTGTTTTCAGTGCTGTATCGGCAAGACCTTTACGCGCACCGTGCGTTGAGATGAAGTACTGAAGTACGTTTAGACCTTCACGGAAGTTAGCCGTGATTGGCGTCTCGATGATTGAACCATCTGGACGTGCCATTAGACCACGCATACCTGCTAGCTGACGGATCTGAGCAGCACTACCACGAGCACCTGAGTCGGCCATCATAAACACTGAGTTAAATGACGGTTGCTCTACTTCTTCACCTTGGGCATTGATAACCGTGTCTTTTGACAAGTTGGCCATCATTTCACGTGATAAGTTTTCATTTACACGTGACCAGATATCGATAACTTTGTTGTACTTTTCACCAGCCGTTACAAGACCTGATTGGAACTGTTGGTTGATTTCAGTTACTTCAGCTTCAGCTGATTCAATGATTGATGCTTTAACTGGTGGGATAACTAAGTCATCGATACCAATTGAAACACCTGACTTCATTGCATAGTGGAAACCGGTGTACATGATTTGGTCAGCAAACATAACGGTGTCTTTTAGACCAAGACGACGGTAACACTCATTAATTAAGCCAGAAATCTGCTTTTTACCTAGGGCTTGGTTGATTGACTCATACGGCATCCCTTTTGGTAAAATTAGAGACAGAATCGCACGACCAACAGTAGTATCAATCACGGTTACAGTGTCTTCAACAACACCTTCTTCGTTTTTAACTGATTGGCTAATACGTACTTTCACTATCGCGTGAAGGTCGGCATTACCACTACGGTATGCTTTTTCTGCTTCTTTTGGATCTTTAAATACGGCGCCTTCGCCTTTGGCGTTAATGCGGTCACGCGTCATGTAATAAAGACCTAATACAACGTCCTGTGAAGGAACGATGATTGGCTCACCATTAGCAGGCGATAAGATGTTGTTTGTCGACATCATTAACGCACGAGCTTCTAGCTGCGCTTCAATTGTTAGCGGTACGTGTACCGCCATTTGGTCACCATCGAAATCGGCGTTGTAGGCCGCACATACTAATGGGTGCAAATGAATCGCTTTACCTTCGATAAGCACAGGTTCAAACGCTTGGATACCCAAACGGTGAAGTGTTGGTGCACGGTTAAGTAATACTGGATGTTCACGAATTACTTCGTCTAGTACATCCCATACTTCCGCTACTTCACGCTCAACCATCTTTTTAGCTGCTTTGATTGTCGTAGCCATGCCGCGACGTTCTAATTTGCCATAGATGAATGGTTTGAAAAGCTCTAATGCCATCTTCTTAGGAAGACCACACTGATGAAGCTTAAGTGTAGGACCAACCGTAATTACAGAACGGCCAGAGTAATCTACACGCTTACCAAGTAAGTTCTGACGGAAACGACCTTGCTTACCTTTGATCATATCAGCAAGCGATTTAAGTGGACGTTTGTTAGAACCTGTAATTGCACGACCACGACGACCGTTATCAAGTAGCGCATCTACCGCTTCTTGTAACATACGTTTTTCGTTGCGTACGATAATATCTGGTGCAGCTAAATCTAGTAGACGCTTAAGACGGTTATTACGGTTAATAACACGACGGTAAAGGTCATTTAGATCAGATGTCGCAAAACGACCACCGTCTAGTGGTACTAATGGACGTAAGTCAGGTGGCAATACTGGAAGTACTGTCATTATCATCCACTCAGGGTTATTACCTGATTGGTGGAACGATTCCATTAACTTAAGACGTTTAGTGATCTTTTTACGCTTAGTTTCAGAGTTAATTGTTGGTAACTCTTCACGCATTTCTGCAATTAATTGAGCAAGATCGAGTTCACGCAGTAAGTCTAATACTGCTTCAGCACCCATCTTCGCTTCAAACTCATCGCCGTGCTCTTCAAGTGCATCTAGGTATTCTTCTTCACCTAATAGTTGACCACGCTCAAGCGTTGTCATACCAGGTTCAGTTACTACGAATGATTCGAAGTAAAGAACACGTTCAATATCACGAAGCGTCATATCAAGCATTAAGCCGATACGTGACGGTAATGATTTTAAAAACCATATATGCGCAACTGGACTTGCCAGTTCTATATGACCCATACGGTCACGACGCACTTTAGTGAGTGTTACTTCAACGCCACACTTTTCACAGATCACACCACGGTGTTTAAGGCGTTTATATTTACCACATAAACACTCATAATCTTTCACTGGGCCGAAAATACGGGCACAGAATAAGCCATCGCGCTCAGGCTTGAAAGTACGGTAGTTAATAGTCTCAGGTTTCTTTACTTCACCGTATGACCATGAACGAACCATGTCTGGTGAAGCAAGACCAATGCGAATTGCATCGAATTCTTCGGTCTTATTTTGTTGCTTCAGAAACTTAAGTAAGTCTTTCACCTTAGCTCTCCTGTCGGAGTTAATCTTGAGGACGGATGTTCTCGTCCCTACATTCTATTCAGCCATAACAGATGCTGCAGCGTTAACTGCAGCATCTAATTGGCTTAATTTTCTTCCAACTCGATGTTGATACCCAGTGAGCGGATTTCTTTCAACAATACGTTGAACGATTCTGGCATACCTGGTTCCATTTTATGGTTACCATCAACGATGTTTTTATACATCTTAGTACGACCGTTCACGTCATCCGATTTCACTGTTAGCATTTCTTGTAGCGTGTAAGCAGCACCGTAAGCTTCAAGTGCCCATACTTCCATCTCACCAAAACGCTGGCCACCGAACTGTGCTTTACCACCCAGCGGCTGCTGAGTAACAAGGCTGTAAGAACCAGTAGAACGCGCGTGCATCTTATCGTCAACCAAGTGGTTAAGTTTAAGCATGTACATGTAACCTACAGTTACTTGACGTTCAAACTGATCGCCAGTACGGCCATCATAAAGTGTAACCTGACCACTTCTAGGGTAGCCGCCTAGCTCTAGCATGTCTTTGATTTCGCTTTCTTTCGCGCCATCAAATGCAGGAGTAGCAATCGGTAAACCACCTTTTAAGTTTTCAGCTAAACGACGAATCTCGTCATCAGAGAAACTAGCAATATCCACAACCTGACGAGATTCACCGATCTCATAAGCTTGTTTGATGAATGCGCGTAGCTCATGAAGCTCGCGTTGCTCTTTCATCATTTCTTCTAAGCGCTCACCAATACCGCGTGCAGCTAGACCCATATGTGTTTCAAGGATCTGACCGATATTCATTCGCGATGGTACACCTAGTGGATTTAGTACGATATCTACCGTACGACCTTTGTCATCGTATGGCATATCTTCTACTGGTACGATAGTCGAGATAACACCTTTGTTACCGTGACGACCCGCCATTTTATCACCTGGTTGGATACGACGTTTAACAGCTAGGTATACTTTAACAATCTTAAGTACGCCTGGTGCTAAGTCATCACCTTGGGTAATTTTACGACGTTTGTTTTCAAACTTCTTATCGTATTCAGCTTTAAGCTCATCGTACTGTGCAGCTAGTTGCTCAAGTTCAGCTTGCTTGTCTTCTTCAGCAAGGCTTTGAGTTAGTAACTTTTCAGCATTCAGTGACGCTAAGTTGTCTTCATCGAAACCAGCTGCCACAAGTAACTTGCGTGCACGGTCTAAAACACCGGCTTCTAGAATACGGAACTCTTCGTTGAAGTCTTTCTTCGCTTCGCGAAGCTGCATGTCTTCAACTTCTAACGCACGTTTATCTTTTTCAACGCCATCACGGGTGAAAACTTGTACGTCGATTACAGTACCAGTTACAGAGTTTGGTACACGTAAAGAGCTATCTTTAACGTCAGACGCTTTCTCACCGAAGATAGCACGTAGTAGCTTTTCTTCAGGAGTTAATTGCGTTTCGCCTTTCGGAGTCACTTTACCTACTAGGATATCGCCGCCTTTAACTTCAGCACCAATATATACAACACCTGATTCATCAAGCTTGCCTAGTGCAGATTCACCCACGTTCGGGATATCTGCTGTGATCTCTTCTGAGCCTAATTTAGTATCACGGGCGATACACTGTAGTTCTTGAATATGAATAGTCGTTAGACGATCTTCTTCAACTACGCGCTCTGATAGTAAGATTGAATCCTCGAAGTTGTAACCGTTCCATGGCATGAATGCCACGCGAAGGTTTTGACCAAGGGCTAAGTCACCTAAGTCAGTCGAAGGACCATCTGCTAACACATCGCCACGAGTAACCGGTTCACCAACCATACAAGTCGGCTTTTGGTTAATACATGTATTTTGGTTAGAACGTGTGTACTTGGTTAAGTTGTAGATGTCGATGCCCGCTTCACCAGGGATGCGTTCTTCTTCATGTACATTAACAACGATGCGACTTGCGTCGGCATACATTACTTCACCACCACGTTTTGCAACAATCGTTACACCAGAATCTTTCGCTAGTGTTAACTCAATACCAGTACCTACTAACGGTTTGTCCGCTTTCAATGTTGGTACTGCTTGACGTTGCATGTTTGAACCCATCAATGCACGGTTAGCATCATCGTGTTCTAGGAACGGGATAAGTGCGGCCGCTACAGAGATCACCTGTTGTGGTGATACATCCATATATTGCTGGTCCATGCGACCCATAAAGGTTGATTCACCTTTGTGACGACATGGAATAAGTTCATCTACAAACTCATTGGTTTCAGTTAAGTTTGAGTTCGCCTGTGCGATAACAAACTGACCTTCTTCAATGGCTGATAGGTAATCAACTTCATCAGTTACTACACCGTCTACCACTTTGCGGTAAGGTGTTTCTAAGAAACCGTAGTCATTGGTACGTGCATACGTAGACAATGAGTTAATTAGACCGATGTTTGGACCCTCAGGAGTCTCGATTGGACATACGCGACCGTAGTGAGTTACGTGAACGTCACGTACTTCAAAGCCAGCGCGTTCACGAGTTAGACCGCCCGGACCTAATGCAGAAATACGACGCTTGTGCGTTACTTCTGATAGCGGGTTATTTTGGTCCATAAACTGTGATAACTGAGACGAGCCGAAGAACTCTTTAACAGCTGCCGAAATAGGCTTAGCGTTAATAAGATCTTGTGGCATGATCGCATCTAGGTCACCTAAGCTTAAACGCTCACGTACAGCACGTTCTACACGTACTAAACCTACACGGAATTGGTTCTCAGCCATTTCGCCAACACTACGTATACGACGGTTGCCTAAGTGGTCTATATCATCAACATCGCCAACACCGTTACGAATAGCAATCAATACTTTCATAACCGCTACGATGTCTTCTTTGCTTAATGTGCCAGGGCCTGTGTCTGAATCGTAACCAACACGGCTATTGAACTTCATACGACCTACTGTTGATAAGTCATAGCGTTCTTCTGAGAAAAATAAGTTCTCAAATAAGGCTTCAGCCGCGTCTTTCGTCGGTGGCTCGCCTGGGCGCATCATGCGATAAATTTCTACTAGTGCTTCTAAACGGTTGCTTGACGAGTCAATGTTCAATGTATTTGACATGTAAGCGCCGCTGTCCACTTCATTGATGTATAACGTATCAATGGTAGTGTGACCGGCTTTAACCAATTCAGCCATCATTTCAAGCGTTAGCTCGTCATTCGCAGTAGCAATGATTTCACCTGTTGATTCATCAACATAGTTCTTCGCTAATACACGGCCGATGATGTACTCATGTGGTACTTCTAATTGCTTAATGCCTTTTTTCTCGATGCTCTTGATGTGACGAGCCGTAACACGACGACCGCTTTCAACAAGGACTTCACCGTCTTCGCTCTTGATATCAAAAGCGGCAGTTTCACCACGTAAACGTGAAGGTACAAGTTCCATGAGAACTTTACCGTCTGCAATTTCAAACGCAGTAGTATCGAAGAAGATATCTAGGATTTCTTCACTCGTGTACTCAAGTGCACGTAGGATGATAGACGCCGGTAATTTACGACGACGGTCAATACGTACATATAAGTTATCTTTTGCATCAAATTCGAAGTCTAACCATGAACCACGGTAAGGAATTACACGTGCGTTATAAAGCACTTTACCTGACGAGTGAGTTTTACCGCGGTCGTTATCAAAGAATACACCAGGGCTACGGTGTAGCTGAGAAACGATAACACGCTCTGTACCATTGATTACAAAAGTACCGGTATCGGTCATGAGCGGAATTTCGCCCATGTAAACTTCTTGCTCTTTAATGTCTTTAACTGTGCCTGGAGCTTCTTTGTCCATTACTACAAGACGCAGTTTCACGCGAAGTGGAGCAGAATAAGTCACACCGCGAATTTGACATTCTTTTACATCGAATACTGGCTCACCAATACGATAACTTACGTATTGAAGCTCAGAATTTCCCGAGTAGCTTTTAATTGGGAACACAGAACGGAAGGCAGCTTCCAAACCATGATCGCCATCAGCGTCCGGGACTAAGAATTTTTTAAACGATTCTAACTGCGTCGACAGTAAGAAAGGTATATCCAAAACTTGTGGACGTTTACCAAAATCCTTACGGATACGTTTCTTTTCAGAATAAGAGTAAGCCATGGGGTTCCTCAGCTTGCTGATCTTTGACCCGACCTGTTCTTGTAAGAACAGACTTAACTGGCATCTATGCCAAGATGTACAACATTAACTGTTGTTCCAACTTAATCCCACCTCAACACTAGCAAACTATAAAGCGTTGAAATTAAAGAATAAATCAGATTTTATTTGCGCTATAAGAATAGTCGCTCTATAGCGCAAAAAGGCCGGTGATTAAATAATCACCAGCCCTTGCCTGATTTCTCAGGCAGCGAACCTAGCAAAAGCTAGATTACTTAACCTCAACTTCAGCACCAGCTTCTGTAAGGTCTTTAGCAAGAGCTTCAGCTTCTTCCTTAGAGATACCTTCTTTAACTGGAGTTGGAGCAGCTTCAACTAGAGCTTTAGCTTCTTTTAAGCCAAGACCAGTTGCGCCACGTACAGCTTTGATTGCCGCAACTTTATTAGCGCCAGCGCCAGTAAGGATTACGTCAAATTCTGTTTTCTCTTCAGCAGCTTCAGCAGCAGGACCTGCTACCATAGCAGCTGCAGCAGTTACGCCGAATTTTTCTTCCATTGCTTCAACTAGAGCAACAACGTCCATTACTGACATTTCAGCAATTGCGTCAAGGATTTGGTCTTTAGTTACAGACATTACAAATTTCCTAATAATTAACGGACTCTAAGGTCCAAATAAATTTACACCGAAAGGGATTAAACAGCTTAAAATTAAGCAGCTTGCTCTTCTTTCTGTACACGTACTGCTTCAATTGTTTTACACAATTTACCAGCAGACGCTTCTTTCATAGCGCTCATTAAGCGTGCAACAGCTTCGTCGTATGTAGGTAGAGTTGCAAGCATAGCTGCATCTACTACATTACCTTCAAAAGCGGCCGTTTTAAGCTCAAATTTCTCATTCTTTTTCGCGAAGTCTGAAAAGATACGCGCAGCAGCACCTGGGTGCTCTGATGAGAAAGCGATTAAGCTTGGACCAACAAATGAATCAGATAGGCATTCAAAGTCTGTTCCTTCAAGAGCACGTTTAGCTAGAGTGTTACGGACAACTTTCATCCAAACACCCGCTTCGCGAGCTTCTTTACGAAGGGCAGTGATTGCACCAACTGTTACACCACGAGAATCTGCAACTACTGCAGATAGAGCACCAGTGGCTGCTTCGTTGACTTCAGCAACAATTGCCTTTTTGCCTTGAAGATTTAAAGCCATGGGTGTTACTCCTGGTTTAATGGGTTACCGTACATCGGCTTCCCTGTTTTACTCTTCCCCACCAATAAAGGTGGAGATGCTTTTTACGGCGAGAGCCAGAAGATTAGGAAAAATCTATCTGGGGATTCACACCGTCTACGTAGGTAATATTAAGGCCGAAGCCGCCTACGGTCTTGGACGGAAGCCCAATTTATCGCGTTGCCCGAAGGCGATTCGAAATTATGGACTTCAACCCGAATTCTTTACTTTGCGATTAACTAAATTAATCAGCAAAATGGCGCAAAATTATAGTACAAATTTCACGCCATGTAAACACTCAATTAAGCAACAACTGTGCTTAAAGTGCCTTGGTCAACAGAAACACCTGCGCCCATTGTTGTAGAGATAGTTACTTTCTTCAAGTAAACACCTTTAGCTTGAGAAGGTTTAGCCTTCTTAAGCGCAACAATTAGAGCTTCAAGGTTTTGTTGTAACTGCTCAGCAGTGAAATCAACCTTACCAATAGTAGTATGGATGATACCATTTTTGTCATTGCGGTAACGCACTTGACCTGCTTTCGCATTTTTAACTGCTTCTGCAACGTTAGGTGTTACAGTACCAGTTTTAGGGTTTGGCATTAGACCACGTGGGCCTAAGATTTGACCTAGTTGACCAACAACACGCATAGCGTCTGGTGATGCAACAACAACGTCAAAATTCATCTCGCCTTTCTTAACTAGGTCAGCAAGATCTTCCATGCCTACTAATTCAGCACCGGCTTCTTTTGCAGCTTCTGCATTAGCGCCTTGAGTGAATACAGCAACACGAACGTCACGACCAGTACCGTTAGGTAGTACAGTCGCACCACGAACGTTTTGATCAGATTTACGAGCATCGATACCAAGGTTAACAGCAACGTCAACACTTTCTACGAATTTAGCTGTTGCTAGTTCTTTTAAAAGAGCAACTGCTTCGTTAATTTCGTAATCTTTAGTTACTTCCACTTTTTCGCGGATAGTACGCATACGTTTAGTTAATTTAGCCATTATCTTAGTCCTCTACGTTCAAGCCCATCGCACGCGCAGAACCTGCGATAGTGCGAACCGCAGCTTCTAAATCAGAAGCTGTAAGGTCTGGTTTCTTTGTCTCAACGATTTCTTCAAGTTGAGCACGAGTTACTGTGCCTACTTTTTCAGTGTTAGGACGGCCTGAACCAGATTTGATACCTGCAGCTTTCTTAAGTAAGTAAGCAGCCGGTGGCGTTTTCATGTCGAACGTAAATGAACGGTCGCCGTAAACAGAGATCACTACAGGAACTGGAGCGCCTTTTTCGATAGATTCTGTACGTGCGTTGAACGCTTTACAGAATTCCATGATGTTTACACCGTGTTGACCTAGTGCTGGACCTACTGGAGGACTAGGGTTAGCCATACCAGCAGCAACTTGTAGCTTGATTAGAGCTTCAACTTTCTTAGCCATTATAAATACCTCATTAGGTGGGTCTTAGCCTTGTGCGCGCGAGGACGCGTACTCTAGCGGCTTCCCAGTTTAAAAATTGGTTTCTCACTTTTTAGTAAACAGCTAAACAAACGTTTTCCCTGAATACAAAAAGGCCGCTGATTATAAGTTAATCAGCGGCCTTTTTCAAGCTTCGTGCCAAAAATTTAAAAGTTTTTAACGCGACGCTTTAAATCAATTACTTATCTTGTTCAACTTGACCAAATTCAAGCTCAACTGGCGTAGAACGACCAAAAATAAGTACAGACACTTTAACGCGGCTCTTTTCGTAGTCAACTTCTTCAACCACACCACTAAAGTCTGCAAATGGACCATCAGTAACACGAACCACTTCACCCGGCTCAAATAATGTTGCTGGTTTAGGCGCTTCTGCGTTCTCTTGTAGACGGTTAAGAATACGATCAGCTTCTTTAGTACTGATAGGCGCAGGACGGTCTGATGTGCCACCAATAAAGCCCATAACACGTTCAGTGCTATTTACTAAGTGCCAGCTTGCATCGTTCATATCCATTTGTACTAGTACGTAACCTGGGAAGAATTTACGCTCAGATTTACGCTTTTGACCAGCACGCATCTCTACGACTTCTTCAGTAGGGACTAATACTTCACCAAAGCTATCTTCTAGACCTTTGATTTTAATGTGCTCTAATAATGTTTGAGCAACACGCTTCTCATAACCTGAGAAAGCCTGTACTACGTACCAACGTAGTTTCTTTTCGTTATTCTCATCCGACATGGGATCAGATCTCCAATCCAGTTAAAAAGCCTACAGCGCGGAATAATATGCCATCTAATCCCCAAAGGATTAATGCCATAATCACTGTTGCAACCATTACGATTAATGTCGTGTGCGTTGTCTCTTGACGCGTTGGCCAAACTACTTTACGTACTTCAATACGTGCTTCTTTTGCAAAAGCTAGAAAGGTACGTCCTTTTTCAGTTACTGCTGCGATGCCTAAACCCGCTGCAACGGCAACAACAACACCAATAGCACGTAATAATACAGACTGTTCTGCATACATATAATTACCAACTACTGCGCCTGCAAGTAGCACAATTGCCACAAGCCACTTTACCGCATCCATCCCACTTGATGGTGTTTCCACATTCGTGCTCATAATATTATTACCTTAACTACAGACACAACAACCCTGCACGTCGACAGGGTTAATCCATTAAAATCTAAACTTAAAAACAAGCTTACTTAAACCGATTTTTAGTTCTAGACTTTGCTCACTTTGTAAAAATTGGCAGGGGCGGAGAGATTCGAACTCCCAACCGTCGGTTTTGGAGACCGCTGTTCTACCAATTGGAACTACGCCCCTGCAAAGTGGATGCCTATTATACTTACGCAATTCATTAACACAAGAGTAAAAAGATACCCATAACTTAAAATCTCTCTGGCGACTGTAAAAATCAAACTTAACATTATTAAAAAAGCAGTTTATGATTGTTCCAATTTTAGGAATACTGTTCGCACAAGGAAGCCAGTGCCTTTACTTCACCCCCTATTCAAAACCCTCATTTTAAGTTTTTTTTGCTTGTTTCATAGCATGCTTATTGCCCGCCCTATTCACTTAGATACATTTTCGAGTGAGCAAGGATTATCGCAAAATTCCATTACATGCAGCATCACTGATGAGCAAGGGTTTCATTGGTTTGCGACACAAGGCGGTCTTAATCGCTTTGATGGTTATGAGTTTAAACGCTTCAAGTCTCACCCTACTGAGGCTAGTATTTCAGGAAACTGGGTCACCGATTGCCTTGCTGGCGGCCCTCATGCTATCTGGTTTTCTACAGCCAGTAATGGTTTAAACTTACTTGATACTCAAACCGGTCAATTTAAGGTTTTTAATACACAAACTGAGTTGGCGATTACTGATAACCGTATATGGTCACTGGCGCCAGATAACCTAAATAATATTTGGTTAGGCCATGAACATGGAAAGTTAACACGATTAAATATAGTCAATAATGAAGTTGAGTCATTTAGCTATACTAGCCCTGAGCAAGCTAATACAGTCATACAAGATATTGTTATAGATACACAACAGAATATCTGGTTAGCGACCGACGAGGGGTTAATTAAATTTAACCCAGAGCTAAAAACGTTTAATCACATTGCAGGAAGTCATAAAAATTTATGGCGGCTGCAATTAAATGCACAAGGGCAGCTATTAGTAGCAAGCAAACAAGGGCTTAGCCTATTTAACCCTAAAACAGAGGCTTTTGGGGAGTTTGCTCAGTTTGCAGGTGTATGGATCACCGATATCTTAGTTGACGACACCGATACCTTGTGGCTAACAAGTTATGGTAAAGGTTTATTTTACAAAACAGAGCAAAGTACATCTAAAAATAACTTTGAGCACATACCGCACAATAAGCAGCAACTAAATGGGCTTGCTAATGATTACCTATTGTCACTTTATCAAGATCGGTTCGGTATCATTTGGATTGGTACAGATGGCTATGGGTTACAACGTTATGATAAAAAGCAAAATCAATTTTCGCATCAACAGCACTTGAGCGATGATGACAATACCATTAGTCATAATTTTGTTCGCGCTCTACTCAAAGATACACAAGGCCAATTATGGGTTGGTACGCGTGACGGTTTAAACAAACAAACCGACACAGGTTTTAAGCACTATAAAGTTAACTCAAAATTACAAAGCGGCCTAACCAATAATAATGTCTTTAGCCTGCATGAAGATAACAAGCAGCGACTTTGGATTGGCACTTATGGCGGCGGATTACTGCAATATAAACCAACTGAAGATAATTTTATTACCTATACAATGCAAAGCCATCAGCTTAGCAGCGATCGTGTTTATGCGATAACGAGCGATCCTAAAGGAAATTTATGGCTAGGTAGCAATCAAGGTTTAACACGCTTTAATCCCGATACCTTAGAGGTTCAACATTACAAGCACGACGACTCGACTAATAGTCTTGCTAACAATACCGTGTTTACTCTGCTTTTTGATCAAAATACAAACGGATTATGGGTCGGGACGCGTGCAGGTTTAGATTATCTAAGCATGGAAGATGAATCATTTACTCATTACCCCGCCAATCAGGCATCGCAAACTGGTTTAAGCCATAATATGGTCACCTCTTTGCACCTGCAAAATAACGATACTTTATGGGTGGGTACCTTTGGTGGTTTAAACCGCCTTGATAAAAAAACACAAAAAATCTCTTACATTACCGAACATGATGGATTACTAAACGATAATATTTTTGCCATTAAAGATGATAGCAAAGGCTACTTATGGCTAAGCAGTAACCAAGGACTGACTCGCTATAATCCCACGAATCAAGCTATGCAGCATTTTTTACCTCGTGACGGCGTGCAGCATAATTCGTTTATTTTAGGTGCCGCTTTTCAAGCACCTGATGGCGAGCTATTTTTTGGCGGAATCAATGGCTTTAATCAGTTTTACCCTAGTAAACTGCAACTGAGTACTTCATCCCCAACCCCAGTATTAACTGAGCTATTAATTTACAACCAAGCAAGTAAAACAAAAAACTATCTAACAGATCAAAAGCAGCCTGCAAAACTAATAAACCATACTAAAAAACTCTCTTTTCCAACCAGCCAAGGGGTCATTGGCTTTAAATATGCCGCCGTTAATAACGCTTCATCGACTAATCAATATCAGTATGCTTACAAGCTAAATGGTTTAGATAAGCAATTTATCTATACCGATGCAAGCCAACGACAAGTTAACTATTCACAGCTAAGTGCAGGTAACTATCAATTACAATTAAAAGTAAAAGATCAATACGGGCAATGGAGCAAAGTTCACACTATGCTAAAGCTGACAGTAACGCCTCCTTGGTGGCAAACGCAATTAGCCTATGCGGCTTATTTTATAATAGTTTTGATTATTACATGGTTAATTTTAGCGTCACGCTATCGAGCTAAAACCGCAGAGCAACTCATTCAACAAGAAAGAAAGCTCAATCAACTAAAGACCCAATTTTTAGATAACATTAGTCATGAACTTAAAACGCCATTGAGCTTAATTTTAGCGCCAGTAGAAAACTTACAACAGCAACAACTTGGTGCTCAAGCACAACAACAAGTTTCTATAATTAAGCGCAACGGGCACCGCCTTCTTAATTTAATCAATGAGTTATTACAGTTAAGTCAGCGTCCAAGTTCGGCTACAGAGAATGTATCCGCTTATTCTTTAAGCCCTTTTGTAGCGCAAATAGTAGACGACTTTGCTATTTTGTTTGCCCAAAAAAATATTAATTTTTCTTTTAAAGACACGACGCAACAGCCTAGTTACATAAATTTAGAAACTAAACATACTTTATCTATTATTGATAATTTATTGACCAATGCACTTAAATACACCCCATCAGATGGAACCGTTAATCTAACGCTTTCTAACACAAACAATAATGTTGTTATAACGATATCTGATACTGGTATTGGTATTGAAGAGCACCAGCAAGCGCTTATTTTTGAACGCTTTACTCGTATTGCAACACACAACCAAACAGGCAGTGGTATAGGTCTCGCGCTGGTTAAGCAGCTTGTAGAGCAATACGACGGGCAAATTTCATTAGCCAGTAAAATAAACAAAGGAAGTTGTTTTACAGTCACGTTGCCATTGTGTGAATCAGATAACTTATTAACGGATAAACAACTAGCGTCCTCTCAAACTATGCTGGTAGAAAACAACAAAAAACTACTCATTGTTGAAGATAACGAAGAAATGCGTGAGTTACTGGTTTCATTATTTAGTGATAACTACACCTGCCTCACCGCTAATAATGGAGAAGAAGGGCTAGTGCTGTGCCAAACTCAAATGCCCGATATAGTGCTCAGTGACGTAATGATGCCTACGATGGATGGATATCAACTTCTCAGTGCCATTCGCTCAGATATCTCTATTAATCATATCCCTGTTTTATTACTCTCTGCCAAAGCAGACAGTCGCAGTCGAATAAAGGGGCTTGATTTGCTGGCCGATGACTACCTGTGTAAACCCTTTGAAGCATCATTATTAAAAAGTCGGGTTCATGGCTTATTAGGCATTCGTGATGCGTTAAATAAGCACCTAATAAAACAGTTATCAGCCCAAGCACATGCTGTGACCTTAGATGCACAAATAGAGCAGAATAAAGATTACACGTTTACAGAACGCTTAAAAACAATTTTGCGTGAAAATTACCAAAATGAACTATTTAGCGTCGAAGAGTTTGCCAGTGCAATGTGTTTGAGCCCTCGTGCACTGCAATTAAAAATGAAAGCACTTTTTGACATTACACCCAGCGATTACATTCGCAATACCCGCTTAGAATATGCAGCAAAATTATTAACTGATAGCGACTTAACCATAGGTTTAGTTGCAGATAACACCGGCTTTAGTTCTCAAAGTTACTTCGCCCGTTGTTTCAAAGCCAAATATTCACTTACACCAAAACAATACCGAGAAGCGCAAACATGTAAAAGTAATTAGCTTCGCGTGTGTACTCAAAGCTTTCGCCTGAGTACTATTTTTAAGCTACTGATTTATTTAAATTAACCTTAATTAGCCATTGCTAAAAAAATAACTACAAATGTAATTAAGCAGATAAATTAAGGAAAATCCTATGCTCTCATCCATACAAAAAACGCTACTTGCCACAGCATTAATAACCAGCTTAAGCGCATGCCAAAGCACCTCAACAAACGTTACCTCAAATCAAAACTCGCCTGACATTAATGAAGTAAGCAAACAGCAATACAATGGCCCTAAAGCACGTATCGCTGTGGCGCGTTTCACTGATAAGTCGAATAACTCTAGATGGTGGCGAAAAGAGATCGGTGAAGGTATGGCAGATCAACTTACCACTGCACTTGTTGGCACTAATCGC
Organism: Pseudoalteromonas sp. DL-6; assembly: GCF_004328665.1. Taxonomy (NCBI): domain Bacteria; kingdom Pseudomonadati; phylum Pseudomonadota; class Gammaproteobacteria; order Alteromonadales; family Pseudoalteromonadaceae; genus Pseudoalteromonas; species Pseudoalteromonas sp. DL-6. The sequence goes on along the minus strand of NZ_CP019770.1, from coordinate 258,129 downwards.
TTTATTGTATTGGAGCGCCAAGCACTAGACGCTGTGCTTTCGGAGCAAGATTTAGCTGTATCAGGCAGAGTGAGTGCACAATCGGGTGCAGCGTATGGCGAAATTGAAGGCGCTGAGATTGTAGTCGTTGCAGCGGTTACTGAATTTGATGATGACAGTTCAGGGGCAAGTGTTGGTTCGGGCGGTTTTATTGGTGATGTGTTTAGCTCTGTTTCAGCTGGCTTTTCTGGATCGCATATGGCTATTGACCTACGCTTAATTGATACACGCACTTCACGTATTCTCGCCGCTACTAGCGTTGAGGGTGGCAGCAAAGATTTTGACTTTACTAGCGCAGCGACTAACTTTGGTGGCGCACTCGTTGGAGGAAGTCTTAGCGGTTGGTCAGACACCCCAAAAGAAAAGGCACTACGTGAAGTAATAATTAAAGCCGTTGAATTTTTAGAAACTAAGATTCCAGATACCTACTATCGCTATAACCAAAACAACACGCTTGCAGCAGGCTATACAGCGCCACCACCGCCAAAAGTAACAAGTAAAAGAACAGCGTCTGTAGCTGTCGATGTGCCGAATCATAGAATGCCACATTACGAAAAAATGGATTTGGCAATGTCTCGTATGAACTTGGTTTGCTTAGGGTATTTAAAAAACCAACCTAATTATGAAGAATTTGAGACTGAAGACGTAGAATACGACCGCCAAACTGTATTAGCACTGCGCGAATATCAACAAGAAAAGAGCTTGAAAGTAACAGGCCTTGCCGACGAAACAACAAAGAAATCTTTAGATGACACAAAATGTTTAGCAAAAACTCAAAAATCAGGGCTTGAAAGCTTAGGCAGCATGTTTCAATTTAACTAATCAATACAATTCAATTTAAATCAAAAAAAGCGGCTATCCCCTAGTCGCTTTTAATCTACTCGTAATAACTCACCGCGATAAAAATCACACAGTAACCATATTTGCTCAAATTGATGGGTATTTGGAAAAGCTATTGTTTTTATTACCGCTTCAAAGTCGCTCTTATGCCAAATAGTGCTAGCGTTACGAATTAGCAACCAGGTACGTTTTGAGTAATAACGCTTAGTCGCTTTTTGTTTGAGCAATCGTCCTAATGCTGATTGCAGTCGGTTTTCACTGGGTTGTTGAGCCATGTCAGCTAAGTCACGTTGCATTTGTATCGACAGTGGTCGGCCTAGCACGGCCATTGCTTCGGTTTCACTAGCGTATAAATGCGCTACTTCTATATCGAGTTGCTCATTTGCTTGGTAACAGCTTACATCAGGTCTATCGGGTTCATTATGCCAAATGTGGCGCATATGAATGCCGGTTTGCTGTTCATAGCAACGCAGAAACAACTTAGCTGCATCGTGCTCCAATTGTTGTTTTTCGGCATCACTGCTGCGCTTCATGCAATACCTTATAAACGTCATTTAAAAGCGAGGAAGCGCCAAACCTAAATGTCTCTGGTGCTAAATATTCATGCCCCATAATCTCGGTTGTTAGTTGCATATAAGCATTGGCATCTACAGAGGTTTTTACCCCGCCAGCGGCCTTAAAGCCAACTGGTTTTGATGACTTTTTAATAACTTTAAGCATAATTTCAGTTGCTTCAAGCGTGGCGTTAACCGCAACTTTACCGGTGCTGGTTTTTACAAAATCAGCTCCCCCTTGAATAGCAAGCTCAGTTGCTTGAGCAATAAGTGCAGGTGTTTTTAGTTCACCGCTTTCAATAATCACTTTAAGTTTAGCGCGACTACCACATGCTTTTTTACTTTCACTCACGTATTCCAGCACGGTATCGGCCTCGCCTTTTATAAGTGCTTTGTAAGGAATGACTAAGTCAATTTCATCGGCCCCCCGCTCTATAGCTATTAGTGTTTCATTAAGCACTTCATTAAGTGGCACATCACCTGTAGGAAAGTTAGTCACTGTGGCCACTTTTACATGACTCAATAACCGATTAGCGAGTGCTATTTTTGCATCATCTACAAATTCACTAAACACACAAACTGCAGCAGGCGTGCCTAACTTAGGATCAATACTGTTTACTAATGCATTAATACTAGCTTGACTATCATCGGTGTTTAAACTGGTTAAATCCATTAAACTAACAGCTAGCATGGCGTTTTGAATGTTATTTGTCATTTTATGCCCATGAAATTTTAGAAACCTTAAACTATATACGTATCATAGCTTAATCTTGCTATAGCTCATAACCAAACACTATAAGCGCGTTTTTTATACTAAATGTCACTCTCCCCCTTACTAAATAAGATTTAGACCTAAAAAACACAGTTTATATAACTTTTAAGTATATCAACTAAGATTTAATTATTTTTTACTTATCAATAGCCGCTATATTCTGCCTTTGCGTTATACACTTTATTATCTTTTTTAGGGGCGTTACTCAGTGCAATATTTACCTATCTTTACCAAACTCGACAACAAGCCAGTATTGGTAGTTGGCGGTGGAGAGGTTGCCTTGCGAAAATGCCGCGCGTTCTTAAAAGCGCGTGCCGCTGTAACCTTAGTTGCCCCATGGTTTTGTGATGAATTAAAAGAACATGCTCACAACAATGAAGTAACATTAATAGATGCCTATTTTGAAGAGTCACATCTTGATGGCAAAATTTTGATTATTGCCGCCACCGACAATGATGAAGTTAACAATACGGTATTTGAACTCGCCAATGCCCGTAATGTGTTTGTAAACGTGGTGGATGATCAACCTAAATGTACCTTTATTTTCCCCTCTATTGTTGATCGCAACCCAATTACCATTGCGATTTCAAGCGCAGGTACCGCGCCGGTATTAGCACGGCGTTTACGCGAAAAGCTCGAAACACTTATCCCGCAGCATATTGGCCCGCTAGCCAACTTAGTCGGTGGCTTTCGCCATAAAGTAAAACAGCGCTTTAAACACTTTGCCGATCGTCGCCAGTTTTGGGAAGGCGTATTTGATTCATCAGTAGTGAGTAAAGTCCAAACCGGTGACACCCATGGCGCTGAGCAACAATTAGAGCAAATGCTAGATGCCAAAGTTGAACCAGAAGGCGAAGTATACGTAGTGGGTGCAGGCCCTGGGGATCCGGAGCTACTCACCCTAAAAGCATTGCAACTAATGCAACAAGCCGATGTGGTGGTATATGATTACTTGGTTTCCGATGAAATTATGGAATTAGTGCGCCGCGATGCTGATTTAATTTGTGTGGGTAAACGCTTAGGCGATCATAGCGTAGCTCAAGAAGATACTAATCAGATGCTAGTTGATTTAGCGCAGCAAGGTAAAAAAGTATGCCGTATTAAAGGGGGCGACCCGTTTATTTATGGCCGTGGTGGCGAAGAAGTACAAGTACTGGCAGCCAATAACGTAAATTACCAAATAGTGCCAGGTATAACAGCGGCCGCAGGCTGTAGTGCCTATGCAGGCATCCCTTTAACGCATCGCGACCATGCCCAAGCTATTCAATTTGTTACTGGTCACTGTAAAAAGGAAGGCCAAGAGCTTAATTGGCAGTCGCTTGCTCAAAAAAACCAAACACTGGCTATTTATATGGGGGTGATTAAATCGCCGCATATTCAAGCTGAGCTATTAAAACATGGGCGAGAAGCAACAACACCAGTGGCAATTATTGAAAACGGCACCCGTAAAAATCAACGTGTTGTCACAGGACAGTTAGACCAATTAGCGCAGCTCATTGAGCAGCATCAAATAATTTCGCCCGCGTTACTCATTATAGGTGAAGTGGCCTCACTACATGACCAATTACACTGGTTTGGTGAAAAAGCGCAGATCAGTAGCTTTGCTCAACCACTGACAGACGTAGCGTAATTTAACAGATTTTAATTTAATCATTTTAGTAGGACGACCAACAATGGCTTTAACTCACCTTCAGCAACTTGAAGCTGAAAGTATCAAAATCATGCGCGAAGTCGCCGCTGAGTTTGAGAACCCAGTTATGCTTTACTCAATCGGTAAAGACTCATCGGTACTTTTGCATTTAGCTCGTAAAGCATTTTACCCTGCAAAGATTCCGTTTCCGTTATTACACGTAGACACCAACTGGAAGTTTCGTGAAATGATTGAGTTTCGCGACCGTTTAGCTAAAGAGTACGGCTTTGATTTAATCGTGCACAAAAACCCTGAAGGTATCGAAATGGGTGTAGGCCCATTCACGCATGGTTCGGGTAAACATACCGATATCATGAAAACTCAAGGGCTAAAGCAAGCGCTGAATAAATACGGTTTTGATGCCGCATTTGGTGGCGCACGTCGTGATGAAGAGAAATCACGCGCCAAAGAGCGTGTTTACTCATTTCGTGATAAACACCATCGCTGGGATCCTAAAAACCAACGCCCTGAGCTTTGGAATACCTATAACAGCCAAGTGAACCCAGGTGAAAGCATTCGTGTATTCCCACTATCTAACTGGACTGAACTAGATATTTGGCAATACATTTATCAAGAAAACATCGAAATGGTGCCACTGTATCTTGCTAAAGAGCGCCCTGTGGTAGAGCGCGATGGCACGCTAATTATGGTTGATGACGATCGCATGCCGCTTAATGAAGGTGAAGTGCCGCAAATGAAGTCGGTTCGCTTTAGAACATTAGGCTGTTACCCGCTGACTGGTGCAGTTGAATCTACAGCCAGCAATCTAACCGAAATTATTGAAGAAATGCTGCTTTCATCGTCATCTGAACGCGAAGGTCGAGTGATCGATCATGACTCAGCAGGCTCTATGGAGAAGAAAAAACGTGAGGGGTATTTCTAATGTCTAACCTAAATAACGATACATTTAATGAAGTAAAAGAAATTGGTATAGACGCTTACCTAGCACGTCAACAAGATAAAAGCTTATTGCGCATGCTAACGTGTGGCAGTGTGGATGACGGTAAATCAACCCTCATTGGCCGCCTACTGCACGATAGTCACCAAATTTATGAAGATCAGCTAGCCGCGCTTCATAAAGATAACGAAAAAGTGGGTAACGCCGGTGAAGAGCTTGATTTAGCACTGTTAGTTGATGGCCTTCAAGCTGAGCGTGAGCAAGGCATAACAATTGACGTAGCGTACCGTTATTTCTCAACCGCTAAGCGTAAGTTTATTATTGCCGACACCCCAGGGCATGAGCAGTACACCCGTAACATGGTTACCGGTGCATCAACCAGTGATGTTGCCATTATTTTAGTGGATGCACGTTATGGTGTGCAGGTACAAACTAAACGTCATAGTTTTATTTGTGACTCATTAGGTATTAAGCAGTTTGTGGTTGCGGTTAACAAAATGGATATTGTTGATTTTGACGAAACGGTTTATGAAAAAATTAAAGCTGACTATTTAAAATTTGCCGAGCAACTTAACGTATCAAACATTAAGTTTGTGCCTATGTCGGCACTTAAAGGCGATAACGTAGTAACCCGCTCTGCACATACTCCTTATTACACCGACAAGCCGTTGCTTGAGCTATTAGAAGACTCACCAGCAGCTGAAATTGACACCGGTTTTGAAGCGCGTCTTCCGGTGCAATACGTGGTACGCCCTAATCTAAACTTCCGGGGTTTTCAAGGCACGCTTACATCAGGTAAATTACGTGTAGGTGATGAAGTGAAGGTACTGCCTTCAGGTAAAACATCACATATTAAAGAAATTGTTACTTTTGATGGCAACCTCGACACCGCCGAAGCTGGCCAAGCAATTACAGTGACCCTCAATACTGAAATAGATATTAGCCGAGGAGACGTTATTGTACCTGCGAATTCGCAAGCGCAAGTAACCAACCAATTACAGGCTAAAATTGTGTGGATGCACGAGTCACCATTGGTACTCGGTAAAAGCTACAACCTTAAACTTGGCAGTAAAAACACCTCGGCCATGGTCACAAAAATAGACCATACTATTGATGTAAACACCCTAGAGCATGGCAGTGCAGATTCATTGCAGTTAAACGAAATTGCGATTGTGACACTGGAGCTGACCGAGACTATTTTAGCCGATCAGTACCATCATAATCATGAAACCGGTTCGTTTATTCTTATTGATCGTTTATCAAACTTAACGGTTGCAGCGGGAATGATAGAACAGGTACTGCAAAGTGAAGAAAACGCGGGACAATTTAGCGACTTTGAAGTTGAATTTAATGCCCTCGTACGCAAGCACTTTCCACATTGGCAAGCGCTTGATATCTCAAAGCTATAACGTTAATGAACGCCTGTTAGGAACATTTAAAGCATGGTAGAACAGCTCATTTTAACAGGCATTATGTTGCTTTTAGTCGGGTGCCTGTTTGGCACCCGTATTAATCCTGCATGGTTATTTGTTAGTGCCATAGGCACCAGCTACCTAACCGGGTTAATTGACTTAGAAAGCATGCTGGTTAATTACACTAACTCATCATTAATTACTTTAGTGTTATTAATTTTAGTGTCGATAGCGATAGAAAAAACCACACTTATTCAACGCTTAGCTAAATCGTTATCCAGTGGTAGTTTAGTTAAGTCAGTAACTAAATTAGGGCTGTCTACCGCCTTTTTATCGTCGTTTACTAATAATACCGCGGTGGTTGCCTCTTTAATTACCGCCATAAAGGATAACCCAAATCACTCCCCTTCAAAGCTGCTGTTACCTTTGTCGTACACCGCTATTTTAGGGGGGACAATTACGCTTATTGGTACCTCTACTAACTTAATTGTAAATGGTTTTGCAGTAGATGCCGGTATGGCGCCACTGGGCTTTTTTGATTTTACCTTGGTGGGTTTGGGCGCACTCAGTATTGGCTTAATCACTATTTTAGTGATGCTAAAATGCCTGCCCGACAATGGTAAAAATAGCCAAGAGGTGGTGCCTTTTTATTTAGAAGGGAAAGTACAAAGTGGTTCTAAACTAATAAACCGCACCGTAGAAGAAAACGGTTTACGCGATTTAAAAGACTTGTTTTTGGCTGAAATTATTCGCGATGGCAACCGCATTTGCGCCGTGACCCCGCAACATATTATTCAACAAGACGACATACTGCTGTTTGTAGGCGATATAAAGTCGGTACCTTTACTTACTCGTTTTGACGGCTTAAAAGTGGTGCATGACAAACACGAAAAAGACATTGAACACCTCGTTGAAGTTGTCGTTAGTCAGTCGTCTAAATTAATTGGCAAAACGGTAAAAGAAGCCCGCTTTAGAGAGCAATTTCATGCGGCCGTTATTGCTATTCGCCGTGGTCACGACCGCTTACAAGGCGGGCTTGGGCAAGTGCGCTTACAAGCGGGTGATTCACTCATTCTCGCCCCTGGTAAAAGCTTTTATGACTTAACTAACTTAAAGCGCGAATTTGTGTATATTTCAGGGCTTGATTTACAAACCCACCTCGGTGCAAAACAATCAAACATTGTATTGTTAAGTTTTGCAGGTGTACTGGGATTAAGTATTTTAGGTGCAGTACCGCTGGTTAAAGGCTTGTTAGTGTTACTTATTGGCCTAATGCTGTGTGGTACTATCAAACTAAGCGAAATAAAGCGCCGCTTTCCTATTGAGTTACTTGCCGTAGTAGGTAGTGCTATAGGTTTAGCTAAGCTGATGATAGGCACCGGCCTTGCCGGGCAAATATCAGACGCCATGTTTGTAGTGCTGGGCGACTTTGGCCCTTATGGCGCGTTTATCGCTATCTTTTTAATGACCGTATTATTTACCGAATTAATCACTAATAATGCCGCAGCGGCGCTATCGTTTCCGGTTGCCTACTCATTAGCCATTGGCTTTAATGTAGAACCTTTACCGTTTATTATGGCGGTTGCATTTGGCGCTTCAGCCAGCTTTATTTCACCTTTTGGTTATCAAACTAATCTAATGGTTTATAGCGCGGGTAACTACCGACTAAAAGACTATGTAATGATGGGGCTACCGCTTTCTATTATTTATTCAATCACCGTACTGACTTTGATCCCGCTGGTATTTCCGTTTTAATGCCCGCGTTTATAGCATAAAGAGACACAGCAAATGGATAACAATATTGTTTGGCATAATTACGCCACCACTAAAGTACAGCGCAGCGAACAAAAAAAGCACAAGCCGGCTATTTTATGGTTTACTGGTTTTTCTGGCTCAGGTAAAAGTACCGTTGCGAATGCACTAGAAGCAGCACTCAATCAGCAAGGTGCGCACACGTACCTACTTGATGGCGACAATGTACGCCATGGTTTATGTAAAGATTTAGGCTTTAGTGATGCCGATCGCGTTGAAAATATCCGCCGCGTAGGCGAAACCGCCAAGCTAATGGTTGACGCTGGTTTGTTAGTCCTTACTGCGTTTATATCTCCTTTTAAAGCTGAGCGCGACATGGTTCGTGAGTTAGTTGATGAGGGTGAATTTATCGAGGTATTCATCGACACCCCTCTTGAGGTGTGTGAAAGTCGCGACCCAAAAGGCTTATATAAAAAGGCGCGCGCCGGTGAAATTAAACACTTTACCGGGATTGATTCTACTTACCAGCCGCCAGTTAATCCTGAAATAATTTTAGATACCAGTAAAAACACCCTAGACCAATCGGTAGCTCAACTGATAACGTATCTAAAACATCAGCATATACTATAGGCCCATCTAATGAACCAAACTGAACTGCTAGAAGAAACCCTTATTCTCGCTCGCGAAGCGGGAAGCGCGATTATGGGTATTTACAACAAAGACTTTAACGTTGAATACAAAGCTGATGAAAGCCCCGTAACCGACGCCGACTTAGCAGCTCATAAAATCATTATTGCCGGACTAAAAAAGCTCACCCCAGACATTCCTGTGCTTAGTGAAGAAAGCGCCGATATTGGTTGGGACGTACGCCAAACATGGAAAAGCTATTGGCTGGTTGACCCAATTGATGGCACCAAAGAATTTATTAAAAAGAACGGCGAGTTTACCGTTAATATTGCCCTAATCGAAAACGGCAAACCAGTTTTAGCTGTGGTTGATGCCCCTGCGCTAGGTGTATCGTACATAGCCGCTGAAGCCATTGGTGCTTTTAAAGATAAAGGCGATGAGCGCATCGAGCTTAAAGTCACCACCAAGTCTAACAAAGGCCTTATTCGTGTTGTAGGCAGTCGCTCGCACCCCTCTCCTGATTTAGCTGAATTTGTAAAACGCTTTGATGAGGTTGAAATGGTGTCAAAAGGCAGCTCACTTAAACTGTGTTTAGTCGCCGAAGGCAGTGCCGACATTTACCCGCGCTTAGGCCCAACTTGTGAATGGGATACAGGAGCAGGCCATGCGATTGCCGAAATAGCCGGTGCAAAAGTCACTCAACTTGATGGCAGCCCGCTTATTTACAACACCAAAGATGAATACTTAAATCCGTATTTTGTGGTGAGTGCGATAGAAGAATAAAACGCTACGGGCTACGGGCTGCGGGCTTAGTGTCGCGAGCAGCTCTATATCCCGTTGGGTTTATTCCTTCTACAACCCTAACGATTTTGTTGGGCGATAAAAGCAAGCGAGTGTTGATTGAATAAGTCTGGGCGTTCCACGTTACAAACATGGCCGCAATGGTGAATTGTTTGCAGTACGCTATTTTTATGGCGCTTTACCATTTCTTTAACCGGGCCAAGGAACATGTGATCTTCTTTACCCATAATGTAAAGAATGGGTATATCAATGTCTTTTTCTTTGAAATACTGCATTAAAGGATTTACGTCCATGGCTAATTTAAACCATTTTATAAACTCTTTTTGGCACAAGCGTTTTGCTTCACGAACAAACAAAAGTCGAGACTCTTTATGACGCTTTTTCGGCATCATAATAAAAGCAAATAAACGATACAGCCACATGTAAGGCAACAAGTGTTTAAAGGTATTGCCTAAATAAACCAAGGTATTACTTCGAGTGTTAAAACGAGTAACCGCTCCACCTAGCACCATGCTAGAAACATATTGCGGGGCGATTTCTGCAATATTTCGAATAAGAATTGTGCCCAATGAAATACCAACAAAGTGTGCGCTGGTGATATTGTTATGATCTAACACATTAATAATGTCTTTAGAGACATTATTAAATGAGTAATTATTATCTACAAAGTTTTGTAATAGATCATTAGATTTACCGTGACCACGAAGATCAAGCAACAACACATTATATTCTTTTTTATAAGCTTTTAGCTGACGAAACCAGATTGCCGAACTACCCCCTGCGCCATGGACAAATACTACCCATGTTTTACTGGTTTCGTGCACAAAAATAGTATGGAAAAGAATGTCTTTGCTCATTGCAATTAGCGGCCTATTTACTTCATTTGGCTTATTGAATTGTAGAAAGTATAACCGAGTTTAGAAAAAATCTCTTATGAAGTTCCGATTAATGGCTTCAATATTACAGGATAAAACCCGTTTTGAGTTGTTAGCTATAAATTAACTGGTCAAGAAAGTGAGCAAGTATTCTCAATTCTCATAAGTACACTTATCAATCATTCACTGAGTTAATCTATATCAAGTACACATTGACTTGAAAATAACTTTTCAGATTGTATGTCTCGCCTTTCACACCAATCATGCTGATTATTCACTCATTTCGCGGCATATTCCCGCGCTAATTGCTTGCCTTTTGAGCACTGTTTCATATTCGTGACAGTCAGTAACTAATACGCTACAACAAATTTATATCCACGACATAAAAACACATGAAATGTGTGGTTAAAAACTATATTCTTCGGCGCAATTATTATGATAAATAATGGATACACACACATGACAACATCTCAAGGTGCAACGCTTTCAAATGCACCAGCACAAGACGCACACACGTCTAAATCAAAATGGAACCTGCATGATACGCAGTGGACACTGAGCCTTTTTGGCACCGCAGTGGGTGCTGGTATTTTATTTTTACCGATTAATATTGGTATTGGTGGTTTTTGGCCGCTGATTATTATGGCGTGTTTAGCCTTTCCTATGACCTTTTTGGCGCACCGTGGTTTGGCGCGTTTTGTATTATCATCAAAAAATAAAGATGCTGACTTTACCGATGTAGTAGAAGAACACTTTGGCGTAAACGCGGGTCGACTGATCTCCTTGTTATACTTTTTATCAATTTTTCCTATTTTGCTCATTTACGGTGTGGGTTTAACCAATACGGTAGACAGCTTTATGGTCAATCAATTAGGAATGGAGTCGCCGTCACGCGTTGTGCTTTCAGGTGTACTTGTTGCTGTTATGATTGGCTTAATGATGGGCGGTGAACGCTTAATGCTGCGCGCCTTTGCTATTTTAGTTTACCCGTTAGTAGGTATTTTATTCTTTTTGTCTTTGTATTTAATCCCAAGTTGGCAAATGCCCGATACAGCCTTGCCTGAGCTAGGTAGCTTTAGTAAAACACTTTGGTTATCGATTCCTATTATTGTGTTTTCGTTTAGCCATGCAGCAGCTATTTCAAGCTTTGTTAATAAACAACGCAGTCACTACGATGACCTAGCAACGTCTAAGTCAGAAGCAATTCTAAAACGTACCAGCTTATTACTGATCACCTTTGTTTTGTTATTTGTGTTCTCATGTGTGTTATCGCTTACCGGAGACCAAATGGCTGCAGCAAAAGCGGCAAACGTCTCTGTTTTATCTTACTTGGCTAATATTACAGAAAACTCATTTATTGCAACGCTGGGGCCTTTGGTTGCCTTTATTGCGATAATGTCGTCGTTTTTAGGCCACTTTTTAGGGGCACGCGAAAGCTTTACTGGGTTAGTGACTAAACACTCAAGCATGAGCCCTAAAGTGGCTGATAAAGTGGGTGCGGTACTGATGTTTTTCGCTATTTGGTTCTGCGCGGTTAAAAACCCAAGCATACTAGATATGATGGATCAGTTATCAGGCCCAATCATTGCGATGATTTTATTCATTATGCCAATGATTGCAGTTTATAAAGTGCCTAGCTTACAAAAATACCGTAACCGTTTAAGTACCTTATTTGTACTGGCTGTTGGTTCATTAGCAGTGTGTGCGTTACTGTACAGCATGCTTAGCTAAGCAGTATTTATTACAAAAGCCCAGCGCATTTTGCTGGGTTTTTTTATGCCTGCGGTTTATCGCAAATGCTTTGTTTATATTGTTGATTGTGCAATGTTAGCTTATATATTCGCCTAAAAATAAGCCAACTATGCAAAACAATAAATGCGTTTTTTTACTCACTTTTATACTCATACTCCTTAGCCCTGTAATTAAAGCCGCTGAGCCTCCTACTATTTTATCAATGAAGGAAAGGGCCGCGTTTATCGATAGCATTACCGAAAAACGTATTAAAACGTTATTGCCCACATTAATGCAGCAACACAATATAGATATGTGGCTAATGATAAGCCGCGAATATAATGAAGACCCGATATTAAAAACCATGCTGCCTGCTACATGGCTCTCGGCAAGGCGCACCACTATTTTATTATTTGCAGTTAACAAACAAGGCGGTGTTGACGCCTTTGCAATTGCACCTTACAAAATAGGAAGCATCTTTAAAAAGGCCTGGGATAAGCAAGCACTGCCCAATCAGTGGCGCGCACTTAATGAGCTAATTGAGCAATACCAACCACGAAATATTGCCCTTAATACATCAACAGACTGGGCTCATGCCGATGGCTTGGTACTGGGCGATTATAAACAATTAATGTCTACCCTACCTAAACCATATCAAAGCAAAATAATATCAGCCGAGCCGCTGGCTGTTTCATGGCTTGAACAACGTATTCCCGAAGAAGTAGATATGTATAAGCATATTGTATCTATTGCCCATCATATTATTGCTGAGGGATTCTCCAGTAATACCATTACGGTTGGAGAGACAACCAGCGACGATTTAGTGTGGTGGTTTAGAGAGCGGGTAAGGGAGCTTAAGCTGCAAACGTGGTTTCATCCTAGCATTGCAATACAACGCGCCGACAGCAAATCGTTCGACCATGAAGACAGCTTTACCAACGGCTATGCCGATAATGTTATTCAAGCAGGCGACTTATTACATGTCGATTTTGGCATTAATTATTTGCGCTTAAATACCGACACTCAACAACACGCGTATGTTTTAAAACCAGGCGAGACAAAAGCTCCCGATTACCTAGTTGATGCGTTAAAAAAGGGTAATAAGCTACAAGACATTTTTACAGCTGAATTTACAGCTGGTAAAACAGGTAATCAGGTTTTAAAAGCCGCCCGTGAAAAAGCCATTGCACAGGGGTTAAAGCCCACTATTTATACTCACCCGCTTGGCTATCATGGTCATGCAGCTGGCACTACATTAGGTATGTGGGATGCTCAGCAAGGTGTACCGGGGGATGGCGATTACCCGCTGCATTTAAACACGGCATATTCTATTGAGCTTAACAATGCGGTGTTTATAAAACCGTGGAATAAAGAAATAAAAATAATGCTAGAAGAAGACGCCATGTTTGATAAAACCGGTGTGTGGTATCTCAATGGCCGGCAAACCGAGTTATTACTCGTTAAGTAACATTAAACAACACATACAAAAATGGCGCTCAGTGAGCGCCATTTTTATTTAATGCGTTGCTATTATTCTGTATCTGGCAGATTACGGCCATAGAATATTTCTTGCATTTCACGCGTCAGTTTTGAACGAATTTCTTCTTCTTCGTCATCTGACAAATCATCTGTAGAAATACCAAATAAATAGGTGTTTAAGTCGGTTTCTTTTAACATCATTTTGGTGTGGAACAGATTTTCTTGATACACGTTCACGTCCATCATTTGGTACGCTTCTTTGGTATCTTCTGTCATGAAGTTTTGAATCGAGTTAATTGCATGATCAATGTAATGTTTAACGCCGTTTACATCACGGGTAAAGCCACGTACACGGTAATCAATCGTTACCACATCAGACTCAAGACTATGAATTAAGAAGTTTAACGCTTTAAGTGGTGAAATAATGCCACAGGTTGATACTTCAATATCCGCACGGAAAGTACAAATGCCATCATCAGGGTGTGCTTCAGGGTATGTGTGAACGCATATATGGCTTTTATCAAGGTGTGCAACCACTGAGTCAGGTAATGGTCCTGGCGCTTCATCAGCATCATAATTTTGCTGCTCTTCTACCGGCTCTTCTGAAACTAAAATAGTTACGCTGGCACCTTGTGGCTCGTAATCTTGACGTGCAACGTTTAATATATTGGCACCAATAATATCAACCACATCGCCTAAAATGTCGGTTAGTCTATCTGCACTATACTGCTCATCGATATATTCTATGTATTCTTTACGTTGTTGCTCTGTTTTTGCATAGCAAATATCGTAAATACTAAAGCTTAAGCTTTTGGTTAAATTATTAAAGCCATGAAGTTTAAGTTTATCGAAGGGTTTGTTCATAATAAACCAACCTATAAATTAGTGAAATCTGCACCTGCAGAATGAAAAGTTCGCGGATTTTATACGAATTTCACTCACGGAAAAAGCGTTATTTTCCCTGATCTTGAACAACTTCGTGGCTATGAGTAATTTCTACTGTTTTATCAAGCATTAATGCAACAGAACAATACTTTTCAGCGGAAAGCGAAACCGCTCGTTCTAAGTGTTTTTCAGAGACATTATTACCAGTTACAACAAAGTGTAAATTAATTTTTGTAAACACCCGCGGGGCTGTTTCTGCTCGCTCAGCAGTTAACTGCACATCAACTGATGAGAAGTCTTGTTTGGTTTTTTTTAAAATGCTAACAACATCAACCGACGAACAACCACCCACAGACATCAGTACCATTTCCATTGGACTCGGTGCAGCTCCATCACTACCCGCATCAAATACCACATTATGGTTGCTGTTAGAGCGACCTATATACGTATTACCTTCAACCCATTTTACATTTGCTTGCATTGTTTTATCTCAATAATTTATATTCATTACACGTAGACACTCACGCGTATTTAAAATTAAATAGCGAATAAAGCGTGGTTTTTAAAGGGGGACTATTAATTAATTGCGTTATCAAATAAGTTTTTGACTAGCCCAGCAAACTCGTCAATAAAAGCATGCTGTTCGACTGTAACAGTGTGGGAAGTCACACTACTAAGTACTTCTTGTAAATCGTAAACAATACCATCAACTTCGCGTACAATTTGGCTACGTTGCTCAGTAGAAAGGTCAGGATGCTGTTGGCAAATGAGTATCACATTTTCGGCAATGACATCTTCAATTAACTCAATAACGGTTGGTGCGCCGGGCTTTATTTCGCCTGGTTTCTCAAACATCGCTAAATTCTGAGTTAGGTACATTATTAAATCATCGTACCCTTGCCTGTTTAAAACCATTGTTTATTTACCTCGCAATTACTAATGCTTAATTTAAGCAGAAAGCACTGATAATTGCTAGCTTTGTGAGATTGCAATACAAAAAAAGCAGCCGAAGCTGCTTTTATACTAATTAAGTCGTACTTAACTAATGTTCAGAGTACTTAATCTATTTTTAAGCCTGGGCTTAATGTTGCCGGCATGGTTACTTTTTCAAGTTCCACAGACGCAACAGGGTATGCACAGTAATCGGCAGCGTAATAAGCGCTTGCTCTGTGATTACCTGAGGCACCAATACCACCAAACGGTGCAGCACTTGAAGCACCTGTAATTGGGCGGTTCCAGTTAACAATACCCGCACGAATACGACGTAAGAAATGATCGTAATCAGCTTGGTTATCACTTAGTAAACCTGCTGATAAACCAAAGCTAGTGTCGTTTGCTTTATCAATCGCTTGGTCAAAATCGTCAAAGCGGAATACTTTTAAAAGTGGACCAAAATGCTCTTCATCTGGGAAGTCATTAATATTTGTACACTCAATAATACCCGGTGTAACAAAACCTGTATTTGCTGTGTGCTCAAGCTCAACTAATACTTCTCCACCCATGGCTTTTAACTCATCTTGTGCTTTAACCATACCAGCCGCAGCGGCCGCTGATATCATTGAGCCCATAAATGGTTGGTCAGCATCGTCGTAGTTACCAACTTTAATTGCTTTAGTCGCTGTAATTAAGCGCGCTAAAATTTCATCGCCTTTAGCGCCGGTTGGTAAAAATAGTTTACGCGCACATGTACAACGTTGGCCGCTTGAGATAAACGCAGACTGCACAATATCATGCACTACAGCGAGGGTATCTTCTGCATCTTTAACGATTAGCGGATTATTACCACCCATTTCAAGCGCTAAAATCTTGCCTGGTTGACCTGCGAACTGTTCATGTAAAATATGACCCGTACGTGAAGACCCAGTAAAGAATAAACCATCAATGCCTTTGTGTGACGCCAATGCTTTACCTGTTTCTACTTCACCTTGTACTAAGTTAATAACCCCTGCTGGTAAACCGGCTTTTTCCCATAGTTTAAGGGTTAGCTCAGCCACCATAGGTGTAAGTTCAGAGGGTTTAAATACCACAGTATTACCAGCTAAAAGTGCAGGTACAATGTGGCCATTTGGTAAGTGCCCAGGGAAGTTATAAGGACCAAATACAGCAACAACACCATGTGGCTTATGACGGATCATCGCACGACCTTGCGGCATGGCGTTTTCAACATCACCTGTACGATCTAAAAATGCTTTTTCAGCAATGGCAATTTTACCTACCATAGCGCCCGCTTCAGTACGTGTTTCCCAAAGTGGTTTACCTGTTTCTTGTGCAATAGCAACCGCTAGCTCTTCACTGTGCTCTTTTAATGTTGCAGCAAAGGTTTTTACAATTTCTAAACGCTCACTAAAGCTTTTATCAGCCCAGCTATAAAATGCTTCACGTGCTGATGCTACAGCGCTATCTACTTGCTCTGCGCTTGCAGCTGATGCCTGCCAAATAACGTCGTTATTTGCAGGGTTAACTGAATTAAATTCTGTGCCTTGGCCTTGTGACCATTGACCATTAATAAATTGTGCAGGATGAGTCATATACTTTCTCCTAAATTAAACTGGGGTAGCAGTAACAAAATCGCCCGATTTTAAATGTAATGCATCAGCAAGTTCTTGCGTAAGCACCAGGCTATTAGAACGCGAATCAAATGCCATTGGCGCTACGGTTGCTCTAAAGTCTTCAAGCTTATCATTGGCTAGTAATACCATGGTATCGCCTGTCATCTCGCCAATTTCAACACTAAAGTTTTGTGCATTACGAACGGTGGCAATGTTATCTACTTTTGCTTCAACGGTTGGACCCGCATCAAAAATGTCAACGTAACCATTAAAGGTAAAGCCTTCGCTTTTTAATAACTGAATAGCTGGGCGCGTATTATCGTGTACTTGACCAATAACCGCTTGCGCTTCTTTACTCAATAAATTGACGTAAATTGGGTATTTAGGCATTAACTCCGCAATAAACACTTTTTGCCCGATTCCCGTTAGGTAATCTGCCGTTGGGAAATCCATTGAGAAAAAGTGTTCTTCAAGCCATTGCCAAAATGGGCTACTGCCGTTTTCGTCAGATACGCCACGCATTTCTGCGATAACGGTTTGTGCAAAGCGTTGCTGGTGTTGTTTTATAAACATAAAGCGTGCTTTTGAAAGCAGCTTACCGTTACAATTTTTACGATAGCCGTCTTTTAAAAACAGCGTACACAGCTCTGTAGCCCCAGTGTAGTCGTTACAAAGGGTGAGAATATCTACCGCTTTATATACATCTAGCGTGCGCGAAGAGTGAATCACTTTACTCAAATGGTAATGATAAAATGCGTCATCTAAGCCAACTGCCGCTTCAATACCTGAAGTACCAACTACTTCGCCAGTTTCAGTGTCTTCAAGTACAAATAAGTACCCTTCATCACCGGGTTGTGACGTGGTTTTTGTAAATGAATTAACAGAATGTGCAATCTTCTTTTGTAATAACTCTTCGTTATTAGGTAAAGAAGTAAAGCCATGTCCCGACTCGTCGGCGATGGTTACTAAAGCTGCATAATCACTTTTTTGGATTGGGCGAAGGATCATCATGAATCCGCTTACTCCCTTATATATAACGGTAAATAGGAACTGCAAGGGCAAACAATGTTTGCCCTTAGAGAAGTTAAATTAGCGATTACGCATTTACAACGTGGGCTACTGCTTTTTCAAAGCGTGCCATACCTTCGCGAATATCAGCTTCTGGTATTACTAAAGATGGAGTAAAACGAACCACATCAGCACCTGCCACAAGTGACATTAAGCCATGCTCAGTACCCGCAACTAAAAACTCTTTAGCGCGTCCTTTGTACTGCTCATTTACTACGGCACCGATTAATAAACCTTGGCCACGAATTTCACTAAATACGTGGTACTTTTCGTTAATCGCATTAAGTAGCTCGGTAAATAATGCCGCTTTTGCTTTAACGCCCGCTAATACTTCTGGATTATTCACAGTATCAAATGCGGCTTCTGCAACAGCACAAGCTAGTGGGTTACCGCCGTAAGTAGAACCATGAGTACCTACTTTAAGGTGCTGTGCAATCTCAGTGGTTGTTAGCATAGCGCCAATTGGGAAACCACCACCGAGTGCTTTTGCTGAGGTTAAAATGTCAGGAACTACGTTTAAACCTTGGTATGCGTAAAGCTCACCTGTACGACCAACACCTGATTGCACTTCATCAAAAATAAGCAGTGCATTGTGCTTAGTACATAAATCACGAACGCCTTGTGCAAATTCGTCAGTTGGCGAGATAATACCGCCTTCACCTTGAATTGGCTCCATCATTACTGCACACGTATTGTCACTGATCAGTGCTTCAAATGCGGCAAGATCATTGTAGTCACAATGAACAATATCACCAGGCTTAGGACCAAAACCGTCAGAGTAAGCCGCTTGACCGCCTACAGTAACCGTGAAGAATGTACGACCGTGAAAACCTTTGTTAAAAGCAATAATTTGCGATTTTTCTGCGCCAAATTTATCAAGCGCAAAACGACGTGCTAATTTAAGTGCCGCTTCGTTTGCTTCTGCGCCTGAGTTTGCAAAGTAAACTTTTTCTGCAAAGGTCGCATCAACCATTTTTTTAGCTAAGCGAAGCGCTGGCTCGTTGGTCATTACATTTGATAAATGCCAAATTTTTTCGCCTTGCTCTTTTAATGCACCTACTAATGCAGGATGGCAATGGCCAAGACAGTTAACGGCAATACCACCAGCAAAGTCGATAAACTCTCGTCCTTGTTGATCCCATACACGAGAGCCTTCGCCTCGAACTGGAATTACGCTTGAAGGTGCGTAGTTAGGAACCATTACGTGATCAAATAATTCGCGATTGACTGTCATTTTATTTCCTCTTAATTGTGTGCATCACAAAGCAGTAGAATAGGGGTGTGATTATTGTTAATAACCAAATAGGTGGGCAAAATTAATACGATTATATTTGCCTGAAACTACGTTGTGGTTCAATTTTCAGGCGCTCATTATTTCAGAAATTTGGGGTTATGTCTCTTCAAAAACTTTCATGTACCCCTTTAAAATAAAGGGCTTAAGATATTATTTCATAGATAGTGAATAACTATTTGGCAGCTAAAAATAACGAATGCTTACCTTAGTCAGCGCCTCTACAACGAAAAAGGCATGGCGCTTATAAACCAACAGCACATGAGGAAGTAGAATTAAAGTGAATGAATAGTCGCAAAAAAATTAACAGATTTAATCAATTTGCAGTGCCAAATTAGTAAAATTGCCCGTTTGTAAGATATCTAACTCTTTTTTAGTGAACTGATAATAGCTAAACCAGCTTTGTAATTCATCGTCTTCAATAAGCTGGTGCTCTTTTAAATTTAAGTATTGAGAGTAACAACGCGCTTTTAAAATTACTTGCGCTAATGGCAATAAACTATCGCCCTTTGCTACTCCATTCACTAACTGCTGCATAACACTGTCAAACGGCAAATATTTAAATGACATGCTCTCAATCACCTTAGCGCTAACAAGCAATGATTTTTCATTCAGCAGTGTCGTTAAAAATAGCGGGTCGGGCTTTAACTCCAATAACGCGGTATGTAGGTTTTTGTCACCTTCTTCACGAGCACGCTGTACTTTGCGTTGCCATACCTGATCAAACACTTTTAAATATAAACGTACTAAAGCAATTTGCCCCACATTCAGTAACATGCCCAGGGTAAATGCATGCATGGGGTTTACCCCATTAAGTTGAGCAAGCGTTTGCGCCGCAATGGCACAGGACATGGTGTTGTCTTTTAATCTGCGCTTTAATAGCGGAAATGGTGCTGTGCTGTGTGGCATCCAGTGACGCACACAAAAAGTAGGCACTACCAGTTGTAAGTTATCTAAACCGACGTAGCGTAATGCCAGTGCTGGGGTGTCTACTTTGACTGAGGTACTTTTACTGCGTTGCTTACGATAAAAAGGTAAATTAACTAAGGTAACCAACTCTCGTCCAAGCCAATTTAAGTCGTTAATTAACGGCTCTAAACGACCAACCGATGCCGCACGAGTTGCAAGAATATCAAGTATCGCGGGCACATTGTCATCTATGCCAATAGTGTCTTTAATAACAGAGTCTATGTCTTCAAGGCGCTTGGCCATCACGGTCTCAATAACCGTATGTAATTTTTGACTGGTTTTTGCCTGCAACTTTTGATGTGAAGTGCTTTTTTGTTGACGCTTTTGCTGCGCAGCCACTTCGACTTCTAATAAGGTACGATTTTTAACCGGTTTACCATCATTGAGATCTAAGGTATGAATAAAGCCTATTTGCTGGTTGGCAAAACTATGACCCAGTAGCAAATCATGCGCTCGTTGATGTAGCACGTTAACAATACGCTGTTGCTGCAATGTGTCGGTCATAAGCTCTATCTTAGGGAAAAAGTAAATAGCTTGCAGGTATAAGCCTAGAAGCGTGTTAAAAAGTTATCAAGTAAAGCTAAGCCTTGCTCTGTCAAAATTGCTTCAGGATGAAATTGCACGCCTTCGAGCGCGAGCTCGTTATGTAATAATCCCATAATTTCATCACGCTGCCCAGTGTTGCTTTGAGTCCACGCTGTGACTTCTAGCGCTTTAGGCAATGAGTGTGCTTCAACAATTAAAGAATGGTAGCGGCACACTGTCAGCGGGTTAGGTAAACCTTTAAACATACCTTGATGCTGATGATATATTGGCGATGTTTTGCCATGCATCACCTGTTTAGCTCGCACTACTTTCCCGCCGAGTACCTGAGCAATCGTTTGATGCCCTAGGCAAATACCTAATATAGGATAAGTTCCTTTAAATTGCTCCACCACAGATAACGAAACCCCAGCCTCATTAGGGCTTTTAGGGCCTGGAGAAATAACAATGTGATCGGGGTTTAACTGTTTAATTTCGCTCAGTGTTATTTGGTCGTTACGTTTTACCAACACTTCTTGATCTAATCGTTGAAAATACTGTACCAAATTGTAGGTAAACGAATCGTAGTTATCGATCATTAAAAGCATGTAATAGAGTACTCAAAGTAATTAGGAATTGCAGGCATATTCTAACTGAAGGCTTTGCAGGTGTCAGTGTTTTGCAGCCCAGCAAATACAAATAGCCGACTTACAATCAGCAATGGTTGATTTATTTTAAATCAGCCCAAGCTCTATTGTATGAGTAATTGGGCAGTCACAGACTATCTATAAATAAAGTGACCTGCATTATTCAACAGAGTATTAAATACGTATAAGCAAGGAGTAACCTATGTTAGGCGAAGACCATTCATTAACTAAAGACTTTCCTGATTACACGCAAACTATTGCAAAACTCAATGCAAATGATGAAAACTTTGCAACCAAAGCAAAACAATATAATGAAATCGATAAAGAAATTCGGGTACTTGAGCTACAAGACTCACCTATCGATGACGACGCTATGCAGCAGCTAAAGCATGACAGAATGATATTGAAAGATTGGTTACATCAACAATTAACGGCTGCTAATTAATTGCTATTATTTGGCGTCTATTAAGTAATAGCCGCCAAAATTAAATTTTCATTTCCCCTTTCCTACCCTATGCTAATCATAACTTTAACCATCATGGTGCAAAAGCATTGCTATTTACTTAGCTTAAAGACAAGCTATCTTTATCTAAATTAAACAACGTTATTTTTTATGGCTAAATACTTACTCTCGATTGATCAAGGAACAACAAGCTCTCGGGCTATTTTATATAGCAAAGATGCACAGGTGATAGGGAGTGCTCAACAAACCTTCCCTCAGCATTTTGTAAAAAATGGTTGGGTTGAACACGATCCTGTAGATATTTGGCAAACTGTATTAACCAGCGTTAAAAACCTCTTAGCGCAGCAACGAGTGACTGCCGCCGATATAATTGCCATCGGCATTGCTAATCAGCGAGAGACCACTTTAGTGTGGAATAAAAAAACTGGGCAACCTATTTATAACGCGATCGTGTGGCAAGATCGAC
Organism: Pseudoalteromonas sp. DL-6; assembly: GCF_004328665.1. Taxonomy (NCBI): domain Bacteria; kingdom Pseudomonadati; phylum Pseudomonadota; class Gammaproteobacteria; order Alteromonadales; family Pseudoalteromonadaceae; genus Pseudoalteromonas; species Pseudoalteromonas sp. DL-6. The sequence goes on along the minus strand of NZ_CP019770.1, from coordinate 235,799 downwards.
GTACCAGTGAATATTGCGATAGTTTACGTCATGCTGGACATACACAAATGGTGAATGATAAAACCGGTTTAGTACTCGACCCTTACTTTTCTGCAACCAAAATCCGTTGGATTTTAGATAACGTCACCGGCGCCAAAGAGCAAGCACACGAAGGTGAACTGGCCTTTGGCACTGTTGATAGTTACCTACTATGGCAACTCACTAACGGGAAAGCTCATAAAACCGATGCCACCAATGCCTCACGAACTTTACTGTTTAATATTCATCAGCAATGCTGGGATGAAGAGTTGCTGGCTTTATTTGATATTCCACTGACTATGTTACCTGAGGTAATGGACTCAGCGGCTGATTTTGGAATGACAAGCAGCGAGTTGTTCGGTGGTGAAATTCCTATTTGTGGTATTGCTGGCGATCAGCAAGCCGCTTTAATTGGTCAAGCCTGTTTTGAAGAAGGTATGGCAAAAAGTACCTACGGTACGGGCTGCTTTTTAATGCTTAACACTGGTGAAAAAGCGCTTAAGTCAAATAACCGGTTATTAACCACTCTTGCATATCGGCTCAACGGCAAACCCACCTATGCGATTGAAGGCAGCATTTTTATGGCAGGTGCCACCATGCAATGGATAGTAGAAGGCTTAAAGTTATTAGAAAACGCGGGAGAAAGTGAAGCGCTTGTCAAAGATGTTCCTTTAGATCATGGGGTGTTTTTAGTCCCCTCGTTTACCGGCTTAGGTGCGCCCTATTGGGATGCAAATGCAAGAGGTGCTATTTTAGGCCTAACCCGAGACTCAGGCATTAGCACCATTGTGGCAGCCGCCTTACAGTCAGTGGGTTATCAAACCAAAGATTTACAAAAAGCTATGGAGGGTGACGGGCTTCGTCCTGGTATTTTAAGAGTTGATGGCGGCATGGCAAACAATAATTGGGCCATGGCATTTTTAGCTAACATTTTAGGTGCCAGTGTTGAGCGCCCAACCTTAACTGAAACCACTTCATTGGGGGTTGCCTACTTAGCAGGCCTACAAACTGGGGTTTATAAATCAACGGCGCAGCTTGCCAGCATGTGGAAAAGCGATCGTCGCTTTGAACCCACCATGAGCAGTGAAGAGCGCAACGATTTATATGCAAAGTGGCTACATTGCATTGCACAAGTTAGACTTTCTAATAGCACTGACGACGAGAGTGACTAAGAATCTATGAGCGTACACGATAACGAATATGACTTACTCATTATTGGCGGCGGTATTAATGGCGCTGGCATTGCAGCCGATGCTAGTGGTCGTGGCTTAAAAGTACTCTTATGTGAGCAGAACGATTTAGCCTCTGCTACCTCTTCTAATAGCAGCAAACTTATTCATGGCGGGCTTCGCTATTTAGAGAACTATCAATTTAGATTGGTAAGAGAGGCCTTGCGTGAGCGTGAAGTACTGTTAAAAAAAGCACCGCATATTATGTGGCCACTGTCTTTTCGACTGCCGCACCAAGCACATTTGCGTTCGCCATGGATGATTCGTGTTGGGTTATTTATTTACGACCACCTAGCCAAGCGTAATACTTTACACGCTTCAAAGGCGATTGAGTTTAACAGCGATAGTGTTCTTAACAGCAGCATTATCCAAGGCTTTGAATACGCAGACGGCTGGGTTGATGACGCACGTTTAGTGATTTTAAACGCACAAGCAGCGCATAATTTGGGTGCCACCATTGCAACACGCACGCGCTGTATTAAAGCCATCCGTAACGCAGACTATTGGGATGTGATTTTAGAGCAGCAAGCCAGCAAACAACACCTAAACATTAAGGCTAAAAGTATTGTGAATGCTGCAGGCCCTTGGGTAGCATCATTATTTGAAGATGTATTTACCCAGCCCACACCACATACTGTTCGTCTTGTAAAAGGCAGTCACATTGTGGTGCCTCGAATTCATAGCCAGCCAGTTGCCTATATTTTACAAAATGAAGATAACCGTATTGTATTTGTGATTCCTTATGAGCAAGATTACTCACTGATTGGCACCACGGATGAAGAGTACACCGGCGATATTACTGATGTAAAAATTAGTGAGCAAGAAATCGAGTACCTGATCAGTATTACTAATCATTACTTTAAAAAGCCAATAAGCGAAGCGGATATTGTGCACACGTTTAGTGGCGTGCGCCCGCTGTTAGATGACAAATCAACAGATGCCCAAGCAGTCACCCGCGATTACAAACTGATATTAAATAATGAGGCTGATCATGCTCCATTATTAAGTGTGTTTGGTGGCAAAATTACCACTTATAGAAAGCTTGCAGAAAATGCCGTCAATAAGTTAGCGCCTTTTTACCCAAAAATGAGTGGCTCGTGGACGAAAAACACCCCTTTACCAGGCGGCGACTTTAGTAACCAAGCATACCTTATCGCTCAGTTAGAAAGCAGCTATCCTTGGCTGCCAACCGACACCTTAAAACGTATGGCTCGCAGCTATGGCACGCTTAGTTTTCAATTATTGGGTAAAAGCCAAGCAATCGGCGATTTAGGTTATCACTTTGGCCATGGCTTATATGCACAAGAAGTTGATTACTTAGTTAACCATGAATGGGCAAAAAACAGCGCAGATATATTGTGGCGCAGAACTAAGCTCGGACTACGCTTTACTGAAAAACAAGTCATTGCCTTGGGGCAATATTTGACTAGGGCCTGTTGATCTTGCGGATTAAAATTTATTCAAACTAGGGGCTATTTAATCGCGGCGCGAGGTTTGTGACCTAGTGGGCTAAGTAAAAACCGAGCAACAAAGAGTCAATAGACCCTAGGCAGAACCCTTTGGGCAGTGCCTATTTGGCATTGATGCTACGTTATCGCCTATTTATGGGGAATAACCACACTACATAGGCTCTGCCTTGCCTAAATACCAAAAAGACTGCTGTAAATTTAACCTTGAAAGGTCAACAGGCCCTTACACCCTGCTTGCCACAGCTAAGCTGCGATTAACTCGTTGCAACAAGGTGCTGTGTTAATGCAGCTTTTTCATCAGCCGAAAGCATTTGCTTTGTTTTGCTGGCAAAGTCATAACGTACCATGACCGTTTTACCAATAGCGCAACACTTATCTTGCTGCCAGGCTTCTTGGCGGATCACAAATGAGCTATTACCAATCTGCTCTATGCTGGTGTTAATTGTCACCTCATGAGCATAAAATAGCTCGCCGACAAACGACACTTCAACCTTAGCAATAATTAACTTCCAGTTGTGAGGATTAAGATCAGGGGTAAAAAATTTAAAAATAGGTACTCGGGCGGCTTCAAACCAAACAGGGAGTACGGTATTGTTGATGTGTCCGAGTGCATCCGTTTCGCTAAAGCGCGGCATCACTTTTTCAGTAAACATAATAATCCATAATAATTAAACAGGTAACTCATGACGGACTTTATCCGCGTGTATGACAACGCGCTCAGCAGTGACTTTTGTGATAACTTTATCACTACCTTTTCTCAAAGCCCGCATATTAAACAAGGGATGACATCGGGCGGCGTTGATCTTAATAAAAAAGATAGCCACGACCTGCACTTAAACAATCATCCTGAATACGCAGAACAATTAAAACACATTCAACAAACCACTGCACAGTATGTTTTTAAATACATCGAAGAACATATTTTTATGATGATTGGGGCATTTGGTTTAAAAGTGTATCACCCAAAAACAGGCCAGCCGGTAGATTTAACTCATGCCAATTATGACGAAGTAGGTAAACCACAACTGCCTTTACTGGTGCAGCAAATTTTTAGGCTCGGTAATATTCAAGCACAAAAATATGAGATCAATAAAGGGGGCTATCCGTATTGGCATAGTGAGGTGTATCCGCAGTTACAGCATAACGAAGCGTTGCATCGGGTGTTGTTATTTATGTTTTATTTAAATGATGTTGAGGAAGGCGGAGAAACCGAGTTTTATTATCAAAATAAAAAAATAGCCCCTAAAAAAGGCTCCATGGTGGTTGCCCCAGGGTATTTCACGCATACACATAGAGGCAATAAGCCAGTATCAAACGATAAGTATATTTTAACCTCATGGGTTTTGTTTAATCGAGCAGAGCAAATTTATGGAACGCCGCAAAGCTAGGTAATCAGCCAATAAAAAAGCCATAAGTAATTTTTACTTATGGCTTTAAAAGTGTTGAATAAATAAGGGTTTAACCTAGCAGCTCATCAAACAAGTTAAATAGCGTGTCCATTTCTTCTAGGGTGTTGTAATGCATGCAACCAATGCGTACTACGCCGCCCTTATCAAGCACACCAAGTTGTTTGCATAAACCTTGGGCGTAAAAATTACCATCCCATACACATACATGTTGTTTGCCCAAAAATTCAGACACTTGGCGAGGCTCTAACCCTTCAAAGGTTAGTGCAAACGTAGGGGTACGCTCACTTAAGCGTGCTAAGTCATCAATACCAAACAATTTAATACGTGGGTAATTAACCAGGCGTGTTAAAAAGTATTCACTAAGCGCCATCTCGTGTTGCTTCGTTTTTTCAAACGCAACACGCAGTTTTTCTCGGCGTGAGTGACTGTCATTAAGCTCGCTAATTGCCGCAATGTAATCAACCGCCGCAATAAAGCCAGCTAGTGCTTCAAAACTTTGTGTGCCGGTTTCCCAGCGACCTGGTGCAACATCTTTTGCTGGCTCTACTTTATAAGGTGTAAACCCTTCTAAGTGCTCAGTTTTACCATAAACCATGCCTAAGTGCGGGCCAAAAAACTTATATGCAGAACAAGCTAAAAAGTCACAATCTAACGCTTGCACATCGATTAGTTCATGAGGGGCATAATGCACAGCATCAACATACACCAATGCACCGACATTGTGAGCAAGCTCTATAATACGTTTAATATCGTTAATAGAGCCTGTGGTATTTGAGGCATAAGTAACGGCAACTAATTTAGTATTACTGTTTAATAGGCTTTCAAAATGCGCCATATCTAAACTGCAATCGGCTTCGTTAATAAGCGCTGTGTTAACCACTGCGCCTTTATCCTCAGCGGCTTGCTGCCAAGACGATACATTTGAAAAATGATCTGCATTGGTCACAATAATTTCATCGCCAGCTTGCCAGTCGCGTGAAATCGCGCGACTAAAGCTAAATGTTAGGCTGGTCATGTTCGGACCAAACACAATATTTTGTGCACTCGGCGCATTTAACAAATCAGCCGCCGCTTGACGCGCATTAGCCATCAGCTCAACCGTTTTGTCACTTGAGAAAAACGCACCGCCCAAGTTTGAATTGTAATGCCCTAAATAAGCGGTCATGGCACTCAGTACCGGCTGGGGTACTTGTGAGCCACCTGGCCCATCTAAAAATACCGGTGACTTGCCATCAACCGTTTGCATTAAAGCGGGAAATTGCGCGCGCAATTGCATTAAATTCATTTTATTTCTCTTAAGCAGTTAGTACAAAACAATCCAGGTAACCTGATTTGTTAGCATCAATTTTGTTCATTGGCGTGGCGTTATGCCATACCTGACGGTCATTAATTAGTGCAAACATGCCGTCTTTTATTTCCATTTTAAAACACGGTTCTGCTTGTTGGTTTTCATAAACCAATAGCTCACCACCTTCTAAATTTTCATGAGAAACACCACATACGCATACATGGTCAAACCCGTCTTGATGCACACCTTCAGGAGCCGCAGGCGTATCGCTATCAATGGCAAGCATTCTAAATTGGTGAATTTCGATATCACGATCTGCATCAATACCGGTAATCGCACAAAATTCGCTAACAATACTTTTCATACCCTCAGACTCAAGCAAGCTTTGCTCTAAATTTTCGTAAGTACGTTCAACATTACCTTGAAAGGTATTAATTGAATCGTCTTGCACAAACGCTTTAGTCGCTTGAAGATTAAGCTCACCATTTTGTAGTTTAACCACTGAATAACGGCGTTTACGAAACGCACCATCTGCATATGGGTTTGCAGGTAAGTTATCAAAAGAAGGCTTAACCAAATCAATGTTGGCTTGGTTAATAAAACGAAGTTGCAGTAAATTCTGGTTGTTTAATGCGGTCATAAAATCCTGCTTATAATAATGATAATATTGGCAGGGATTTTAATGCATATAGAGAGGATTTTTTGCTTTATTAACCATAATAATAACGGCATTTAACGCAAGTTAATACAATCATCGAATAAATTTAGCATTATCTATCTAATATTTAATTTAGCTAATAAAAAACCCGCCGAAGCGGGTTTTTAAACAAACTCTATAAATTATACAGCTTGTTGAATAATTACGTTGTCTGCTTTTTTAGTGTACTGAGGCATACGGTGGAAGTTCAAGTAACGGTAGGTATCTGCTGCCGTTGCATTGATTTTCGCTGCATATTCTTGGTACTCAGCAGGTGTAGGTAATTTACCTAAAATTGCCGCTACTGCTGCCAGCTCTGCTGAAGCTAAGAATACGTTTGCGCCTGTGCCTAAACGGTTAGGGAAGTTACGTGTGGAAGTAGACACAACCGTTGCTTTATCTGCAACACGTGCTTGGTTACCCATACACAATGAACACCCTGGCGTTTCAATACGTGCTCCAACACGACCAAAGATACCGTAGTAACCCTCGTCTGTAAGTTGGTCTTTGTCCATTTTCGTTGGTGGTGCAACCCAAAGCTGTGTTGGGATACGACCTGTAAAACCATCGAGTAATTTACCTGCTGCACGGAAGTGACCAATGTTAGTCATACAAGAACCGATAAATACCTCATCAATTTTCTCACCTGTAACGTCAGATAGTAAACGCGCATCATCTGGATCATTTGGCGCACACAGTACTGGCTCTTTAATCTCGGCTAAGTCGATTTCAAGCACATGCTTGTACTCTGCATCTTTGTCCGCTTCCATTAGTTCTGGATTAGCTAGCCATTCTTGCATTGCAGTAATGCGGCGTTCAATCGTACGTACATCACCGTAACCTTCAGAAATCATCCACTTAAGCATAACAATGTTAGACTCAAGGTATTCGCTGATCGACTCTTTAGAAAGCTTAACAGTACAACCTGCGGCTGAACGCTCTGCTGATGCATCTGATAGTTCAAATGCTTGCTCAACGGTTAAGTGCTCAACCCCTTCAATTTCTAGAATACGGCCAGAGAATTCGTTGATTTTGCCTTTCTTCTCAACCGTTAATAGGCCTTCTTTAATACCGTAGTAAGGGATAGCATGAACAAGATCACGTAACGTGATACCTGGTTGCATTTCACCTTTAAAGCGAACCAAAATCGATTCAGGCATATCAAGTGGCATAACACCCGTTGCTGCTGCAAATGCGACCGCACCCGAACCCGCAGGAAATGAAATACCTAATGGGAAACGCGTATGCGAATCACCACCGGTACCTACGGTGTCTGGCAATAACATACGGTTCAACCATGAGTGAATTACACCATCACCTGGACGAAGCGATACACCGCCACGGTTCATAATAAAATCAGGAAGTGTATGATGCGTGTTTACGTCAATTGGTTTAGGGTAAGCCGATGTATGACAAAAAGACTGCATAGTTAAATCTGCAGAGAAACCTAAACAGGCTAAATCTTTAAGCTCATCACGTGTCATAGGACCGGTGGTATCTTGCGAGCCAACCGTGGTCATTTTAGGTTCACAATATTGGCCTGGACGAATACCGGCAACGTTACATGCTTTACCCACCATTTTTTGCGCAAGTGTAAAGCCTTTATCTGATACTTCAGTTACCGCGGGTACTTTAAATACGTCAGTTGCACCTAAACCTAGAGACGTACGTGCTTTGTCTGTAAGGCCGCGACCAATGATCAGTGGAATACGACCACCAGCACGAACCTCATCAAGAATGACCTCTGATTTAAGTGCAAACGTAGAGATCACGTCATCAGTACCGTGGCGCTTAACAACACCTTCATAAGGGTAAATATCTATTTGATCACCCATGTTGAATTCATCAACATTTAATTCGATTGGTAATGCACCCGAGTCTTCCATTGTATTGAAAAAGATAGGCGCAATCTTGTTACCTAAACAGACACCACCTACGCGCTTATTTGGGACAAATGGGATGTCAGCACCCATAAACCAAAGCACGGAGTTAGTAGCAGATTTACGTGAAGACCCGGTACCAACAACATCACCTACGTAAGCAAGTGGTAACCCTTTAGTTTTTAATTCTTCAAGTTGAGTGACAGGACCTACTTCACCGTTTTTATCAGGGTTAATACCATCACGTTCTGTTTTAAGCATCGCTAGTGCGTGAAGTGGGATATCAGGGCGTGACCATGCATCTGGAGCGGGTGATAAGTCATCAGTGTTTGTCTCACCAGTGACTTTAAATACAGTAACCGAGATTTTTTCAGCAACAGCTGGCTTATTAGTAAACCATTCTGCGGCAGCCCAAGACTCAATAATTTGTTTGGCGTATGTATTACCTGCTTTTGCTTTTTCTTCTACATCGTAAAACGCATCAAACATTAATAAAGTGTTTGCGAGGCCCTTAACTACGATTGGCGCTAACGCTTCGTCATCAAGTAGGTCAACCATTGGCGCGATATTGTATCCACCAAGCATAGTACCTAGCAATTCAGCTGCTTTTTCTTTAGAGAGAAGTGGAGAGACTGCTTCACCTTTTGCAACTGCCGCTAAAAACCCAGCTTTAATATAGGCTGCATCATCAACACCCGGTGGTACACGGTTGATTAGTAGTTCTAGGACGAATTCTTCTTCGCCTGCCGGTGGAGTTTTAATTAGCTCAATAAGATCAGCCGTTTGCTGAGCATCTAATGGCGCTGGTACGATACCTAACGCGGCACGTTCTTCTACGTGTTTACGATATTCTTGTAGCACAGTATTGCCCTCTTGGTGACGTGAAAGTATTCGGTAGTGTTTACAAAATACACTATAGCCCAATACTTATAGTATTCTAACGCTCAATTATAAAGCTTTTATGTATAGATTAAAATCCATCCACCTGGGCAACTAGTTATATCCATTATTAATAATATGAATAGTAGGTTAAGTAAAATCAACTTTCATGAATACCTATTACTGGCATAAAAAAACCCAGCCTAAGCTGGGTTTTTACTCAATTATAAAACTATTAACGTAGTACTTTTACACGTTTAATAGATTTTACTTTTGCTTCAACGCGACGGTTTTCAGCGTGAGCTTCTGCCGTATTTGCTGGATTTTTAAGACGCTCTTCACCTAAACCAGCTGTTGTAATGCGATCTTCTGCAATACCATCAGCAATTAGCTTTTTAGCTACTGCATCAGCACGTTTTTTAGATAACCACTTGTTGTAAGATGCTTTACCTACTTCTGAAGTGTGACCTTCAAGTAATACTGTTGTATCAGGGTGATCGTTCAAGAAAGAAGCCACTGCATCAATATCATTTAAGTATTGATTAGATACAGATGAATCATTGTTAGGGAATGTCACTAACAAGCTTACTGTTACTTCAGTATCTTCATAAAGTGTACAGCCATCGCTATCAACCGCATCTGTCATCGGTGTGTTAGCACATTTATCATCAATATCTGGAATACTGTCTTTGTCAGTGTCTACAGGTGTTACTGGTACTGGAACAATTTCTGGCTCAGGTGCTGGCTCAACCACTGCTACTGGCGCTGATTTTTGGCCAAAGAAGTAGTTAATACCTAATTTTGCGCCAACATCTGTGTAGCCTTTGTCTAAACCTTGGTAAACGCTGGTTTCAGCATTTACAAAGAAGTTGTCTGTAACAAAGTGTCGGTAACCTACACCTGCGTTTACAAACGTGTTGTCATCAACAACATCAATATCTTTCAGACCGAATAAACCGTAAAAAGGACCGCCACCAAAGTGGTAAAGCGCATCGATACCGTAACGTTCGCCGTCAATATCGTTGCGATTGTTAAGCACTTTGTCATGAGCATTGAAGTCTAGATCTGCGTACTCTAAACGCGCGCTCCAGTAATCATTAAAGCGGTAACCTAATTCAGCACCCCAACCTGTTGACTCATTCACGTCAAGGCCAGCTTGCTCACGCATGTTTTTCCATGAAGCATCGTAGTAGTCGCCAAATGCGCCGATGTAAAAACCTTCTTGCTCGGCAGCAAAAGTAGATGCGCTAGTTGCAGCTAACGCAATGGCAATTGTAAGTGATTTTAATTTCATTGTTTTCTTCCCATTTTAACAACTAAAAAATGTAGCTAAACATTGCTAGCTCTTCTAACTTATCTATACAATAGCTTAGCCTTTGTTAATCAATACTTAACGTAGAATATATTTTTAATATCTCAAGATAATTAAATTAGCCTATAAAAGTGTTGATCAACCAATACTAGTCCAAATAGCAAACAATCGCTTTAAACCCCATACGATCACTGGCCTTTGTGGGTATTATGGTATCACCCGTTCATAGTTTGCTCTATGAATGAACATCGCCAGGGTAAAAAATGACCTTTTATGTTCATTCCCAAACTCATAAAACCATACTTAAGTACCACAAAAAGTACGGTAATTCTTATCATCTTTCGGAGCTTCTTTAAACTCACTGGCTTGCCCATGGCTCGCATAAGGGGTTGCTAACACATCAAAAAATCGTGTAAGCATCTCACTTTCACCCTGTGTTATGTACTGAGAAATAATCTCTTCAATAATATGATTACGTGGAATAACACTTGGGTTGGCTTGTCGCATCACCTGATAGCTATGCTCATCTGTGTGTGCCTGCCACTGCTTTACCCACTCACCAAGTGCTAGCGGTATTTTACTCTGACCATTTAACGATTCAGTGAGTGCATCAAAGGTATTAGTGTAATCTAGCTGGTGCTCTTTAAGTAATCCAAGTAACTCTCCCACCAGCTCATTGTGTTGCTCATAAGATGATGCTTTTAGTCCTAACTTTTGTACCCACATGGTGCTAAACTGTTGATTAAATTGGGTCGAAAAGTCTGCAATGATAGGTGTCAGCATTGCTACAGCTTGCTCATCATCGTCACTTATTAGTGCCATTAAACTCTCTGCTAAGCGAGCGCAGTTCCAACTCGCCATGTTTGGCTGATTGCCAAATGCGTATCGTCCTTGCTTATCAATAGAGCTAAACACGGTATCAAAATCAAACTGGTTCATCATGGCACATGGGCCGTAATCTATGGTTTCACCACTAATTAAGGTGTTGTCGGTATTCATTACCCCATGAATAAATCCCACCCTCATCCAGCTTATGACTAAGTTAACCTGACGACTAATCACCGCCGCTAAAAAATCCAAGTAACGCTGGGCGCCAGTGCTGTTAATTTCAGGGTAATGTCTTTGAATGGCTAAGTCGGCTAAGTTTTTTAAACTGGTAACATCGCCTTGGGTGGCTAAATATTGAAACGACCCCACTCGAATATGACTACTCGCGAGTCGCGTTACAATAGCGCCAGGTTGAGGCGGGTTACGATAAACGGTTTCGCCACTACCAACCACGGCTAAACAACGCGTAGTTGGAATACCAAGCGCGTACATTGCTTCGCTCATTACGTACTCGCGAATAGCAGGGCCTAATGCACAGCGCCCATCGCCACCACGCGAAAATGGCGTAGCGCCAGCGCCTTTTAACTGCACATCCCAAAGCTGGTTTTTATCATCACTGATCGCGCCAAGTAAATGCGCTCGCCCGTCTCCTAAGCGCGGAGAAAAGTGACCAAACTGATGCCCCGAATACCCAAGTGCAACTGCAGAAACAGCTTGGGGCTCATTACCGCTGAATACACTTGCCCGAGAATCAGCATTCACTTGTATATTAAATTGTTCGGCTAAGGGCTCATTCCATAACAATAATTGTGGCGCTGCCACCTTGGCTGGATGATCGCTAATTGCAAACCCCTCACCAATGTCGGTATACCTTGGCACTAATTTCATGTTTAATCCTGTTGTTGTTGGCTTATACCTACACGGTTATCGCCGACACCATAAGCGACAATTAAGCTTAGCTCTTGCATACTTAAGCCGCTTTGTTGCTGTAGCTCATTGAAGAATGCCTGCGCTGCAATCAGTGACTTTTTAGTTTGTAAGCCACCGTCTATAATTTTATGGGCACGCAAATAGCTCTCTACATCCCTTGAAAGTAAAAAAGTATCTTTTCCTAAGGCACGCAACGCATAAGGACCGGTATTACCACCAAGCCTCGCACCATGCTTTTTTAAATAGGCCCACAAGCCAATAATATCCTCACTTGGCCAGTTAGCAATAAACTGACTAAAGCTGCCGTGTTGCGCTGCAACCTCGTGGATCATATACGCATTTTCAGTAATGGTTTTTACTTTTTTATAATTGCGTACAATCCGCTCATCACTGGCTTTTTGCTCTAACATGTCTGGTGGCATCATCAATAGTTTTTCAACACTGAAATCCCAAAAAACCTCTCTAAATCCGGCCCATTTACTGTTGATCACCGACCAATAAAAACCACTTTGAAAAACCTTCCGCGTAAATTCTTCTAGCCAATCATCATCACTTAATGTGACGAGTTGCTTTGTTGATAAAGGTTTTGCGAGTAATAATTTAAGCATTTTTTCAGAGCCCTTTCGCTCTACTGCACGCTTATAAATATCGCTAAATTTTTCCATCTGCTTAATACCTTACTTCTGCTATGAGGCTAGTGTACGAGAAAAGTAGCCAATACGTAATAACTGTCAATTGGGATGAATCTATCTGTATTTAGTCACTTGACACCTAGACGGCTAAAGTGGTTTAATCGCCACACTTACCCTATTACATTGTATTTGCTGATTGATTTTTCAATAGCAAGTGCAAAGGGCTGGAAGAGGTGCGTTATTCAGGTAGCGTATGTTAGGAGCGCAAACTCCATTGAGCATACGTGAGGGGAATTAACGCCGAGAGGTAATACTTTTTTGTGAAAGGTTACTTCGGGCGACTAGGTTGAATCCTAGCGACTGTCACCAATAACATATTTGGTGGAGAGCTTCTGGTCTTAGTATAATAAGGCCGTGCGCCTTATTATTTAAGCCCATTCGCTCTTCGAATTATAAATACATTCAAAGAGTCCGGCACCCTAAATACCCGCCAATAACTCGACGAATGCCCTATAAGTTCGTGAGAGATGATCAACAACTTCAATATTAACAATTTCCATTTATGGACTGCACTGATCACCCCATTTGATCAAAATGGCCTAGTTGATTACGCAACCTTAAATACCTTGGTGGCCGAGCAAGAAGCCGCTAACAATGGCATTTTATTACTTGGTAGCACTGGCGAAGGGTTAGCCCTTACCCTAAAAGAGCAGCAAGCCATCGTAGAGCATGTCTGCCAATTACAGCCGAGCGTCCCGCTTATGGTTGCAGTCGGTGGTAGTAACTTAAAGCAGCAGCTTGAATGGGTTAACTACTGCAACCAACTGCCTATTCATGGTTTTTTACTTGGATCACCTTTGTACGCCAAACCAGGCGCACTGGGGCAAACGCATTGGTTTGAAAGCCTGCTAGATGCCAGTTCTCACCCTTGTATGCTTTATAATGTGCCAGGACGTAGCGCGGTTAGCATTCCTATTGCAACCATTGAAAACCTCAAACAACATAAAAATTTATGGGCACTTAAAGAGGCCAGTGGCTGTATTTCTCAATTTGAAGCCTATCGACAAGCAGCGCCTGAATTAGCCATTTTTAGTGGTGACGATGCCCTCATGCCTTATTTTGCCCAAGCAGGTGCAAAAGGTTTAGTGTCGGTTGCAGCCAATGCATGGCCAGTGCAAACTCATGAGTTTGTAAAGCGCAGTTTAAGCGGCCAACACCCTAATCTTTTTGCCCAGTGGTCTAGCGCTATCAATAGCTTATTTTCAGTAGCAAACCCTATCCCAGTCAAAGTGTTAATGCATTTACAAGGGCGTATTAGCAGTCCGCATTTACGTCCACCTTTAACACACCTTGAGCTGACACACACAGATGACATTTCATCGGCAAACAACACCATTTTATCTTGGCATTAAATACAGGTTTTTATAATGAGCTGGTTAGAACTATTAAATAATTTAGAAACGGGCGCAGTTCGCGCAGCAACACAAGACGAAAACGGCCAATGGCACGCTAACGTAGAAGTAAAGCAAGGCATTTTAGAGGCGTTTAAAAACGGCACTAACATGGAGTTTCCTGGTGGCTTTGTTGATAAACATAATCTAGCGCCGCAATGCTTTGAAGCCACAGCAGGCGTTCGCATGGTGCCAGGTGGTTCAAGTGTACGTCGTGGTGCACATGTCGCCAAAGGCACTATTATTATGCCACCTGCGTACGTAAATATTGGCGCCTTTATTGACGAGGGGACTATGGTAGATAGCCACGCATTGGTTGGCTCATGTGCGCAAGTGGGTAAAAATGTTCATTTGAGCGCTGCGGTACAATTAGGCGGGGTACTTGAGCCTATTGGCGCCAACCCTGTGGTCATAGAAGACGATGCATTCATCGGTGCAGGCTGTGTGATTGTTGAAGGCGTGGTGGTTAAAAAAGGCGCGGTACTTGCCCCAGGTGTTCGCTTATCTGCAACCATCCCTGTTTATGACTGCGTTAATGAGCGCCAGCTTGATAAAGGCGAAGCAATCCCTGAATATGCGATTGTGATCCCAGGTTCTCGCCCTGCGTCAAACGACTGGGCACGTGCTCAAGGCTTAAGTATGTCGTGTGCCTTAATTGTTAAATACCGTGACGAGCAAAGTGACGCATCATTACTTCTGGAAGAGGTTTTACGTTAATGACCTTTTTGAGCACGCCCGTTAAAAGCGCTATTGATAAGCTAGCAAGCCAACTTGATACGCCCTTTTTTGTTTATGATCTTGATTCATTGAACACACATTTAACCCGTTTAGTGGCACAAACCGAGGTAAAACTCTGGTATGCAGTTAAAGCGAACCCGTTATCTAGCGTGATCCATCGCTTAGATAACGCTGGTTTTAACTTTGATGTCGCCAGTAAAGGCGAGCTTGAGCAAGTACTTGCCCAAGGAATTAACAGTGAACGCGTGCTCAACACGGGGCCTGCAAAAAGCCCTAAACAAATTAAGCACTTTATTGCGCGTGGCGTACGTACCTTTGTGGCCGAAAGTCTCAATCAGGTACGTTGGCTCAACGAGCAAGCGATTGCCCAGCAGTGTCAGTTACAGGTTTTGCTGCGTGTTCAATTACGCTGGCCCGAGGGTGATAAAAACCCACTAGGTGGCGACAGCCTCACCCCATTTGGGCTTGGCTGCGATGAATGGCAATCGCTAAATACTAATGACTACACAGCACTGAGCTTTGATGGCCTACATATTTTTCAGTGGGGTAACATGCTCAGCAGCGACAAACTTGCCGATCTGTGGGCGCAAATGATTGCGCCGTTAAGGCAACTTGCTGAGCATTTAAGTATTAACCTTAATATTCTGGATTTAGGTGGCGGCTTAGGTATTCCTTACACCCTTAATGATCCGACTTTAAGCTGGGATGCATTAATAGCAGCCCTTGCAAAAATTAAACGCGATGCGGGTGTTAAAGAGCTGTGGATGGAACTAGGTCGCTATGCTGTCGGCGAATGCGGCCACTACGCCACACCTGTGGTTGAACGCAAATTAAACTACAGTCAACAACAGGTGATTATGAGCGGCGGTATTAATCATTTATTGCGCCCAGCGGTCACCAGTCAAAATTTCCCTGCGCGTTTATTACGAGATTCAAACGCAGTAAACCAATCAATGAGCCTATATGGGCCATTATGTACCGCGCTGGATTGCTTAGGGGAGCACCAATTGCCGGGCGATTTAAATGAACATGACTGGCTGGTGTTTAGTCAATGCGGTGCTTATGGTTTTACCGAAAGCATGCCGTACTTTTTATGTCATGAACTGGCCGGTGAATATGTTATACACCATGGCGAAATCAACTGTATTCGCCAAGCAGAAGATGCAAGCCACTACTTGAGGTAAAAAAGATGAATAACACCACAGCTATAAGCCAAGAAAACATTGTAGTTGGTGAAGTAGCAAATGGCCTACCACTGACCATTCCTGTGTATCGTTTAAAAGGCGATGGCACGGGCCCAAGTGTGTATATACAAGCTAATATGCATGGCGCCGAAGTGCAAGGTAACGCGGTTATTTATCAGCTACTTGAACAGCTAAAAAACCTTAATTTAAAAGGTGATATTACCTTAGTTCCCTACGCTAACCCCATTGGCTGTAATCAAAAGTCAGGCGAATTTACGCTTGGCCGATTCGATCCTATTACCGGCACAAATTGGAATCGTATGTATCACTGTAATAATCAGCTTGCATCACAGTTTGCAAAGCAGTATAGCGATGCCGATGATCAGATTCTAAAAACAGCGTTTAAAGCAGCGCTAATTAGTGACGTTGAGCAACAACTTAATGGCCCAGACTATCGTTTAACAACGGGTAAACGCATAGCGCTAAACTTACAAAGACTAGCGCATCAAGCTGATATTGTTTTAGATTTACACACCGGCCCTATTTCTAGTCAGCACTTATATTGCCCTGAATATGCCACTGAAAGTGCGTGTTACTTTAATATTCCCCATGTGCTAGTGATCCCTAATGACTTTGATGGCGCAATGGATGAAGCCAGTTTTTGTCCATGGTGGCAACTTAGCGAGCAACTTGCTCAGCAAGGCCGTGAATTTAACGTGCAAGTTGAAGCCTTTACGGTAGAGCTTGGCAGCCAAGAGAAAATAGATTTAAGCGCGGCACTTGACGATGCTCAAAGTATTTTAAGTTACCTTAATCACAAACAGGTATTTGCTGATGCGCCCTACAAGCCCAAAGTGATGACAAGATATGGCTGCCAACTAAATGATTATATTGCTTACTATGCGCCTATGGGTGGCATGGTTGAATACCTAGCACCGCTTGGTGGTCACATTAAAGCGGGCGAACCGATAGCAAAAATACTGCGAATGGAACGCTACTTAAGCGAGCAACCACTGCAAACATTAAGCTTTGATCTTGATGCGATTGCAATATTGCACTTTGCCTCAGCCAGTGTGAACCAAGGAACTGAACTTTATAAGTTTTTTACAAACGTTTTTGAGCTTTAGCTCACCCCTTCTCATTGCGTGAGAGTCTAACTAGCGCGTTATTAGCTAGTTATCCAGTAAAAGCGACCTAGGTCGCTTTTCTTTTTTGCCATATTAAAGTTCAGGACAAGTTCACCGTATATGTGTTAAAAAGGCGTTATAATTACCACAAATATATTACTTCCCTCACTTACAAAGGAATTATAATGAGTTGGCGCCACTGGATACTACTCTCAACATTACTAAGCACTGCTGTTATTGCACAAGAAACAGTAAAAAACGAGCAAAACAATGAACTTGAGCTGGTTAAGCAATGTATTTTAAATGAAGTGATCGGTGGAGACGGTAAACAAACTCTCGATCAATTACGCGAAAAATGCTCTGCCGTTGAGGAAAACAAGCAGCTAACGGCTATCGACAAACGCCAAGCCCGTGAAGCGGTTGGTAAAAAAAATCGTAATGTAATTACACCGCATAAACGTAATTATATTTTACCGGTTTCTTATATGTCGAACCCAAACACTCGCCCGTTTGATGGATTTGCAGAATTAACTGATAAAAAAGATGGTGACCCTCTCGATAACCTCGAAGCTAAATATCAGCTATCAATTAAAGTGCCTTTATATGATGAGTTTGCCGACTCAGACCAAGCCATATTTTTTGGCTTTACGCTGCAGTCATACTGGCAAGTATATAACGACGATATTTCCTCCCCTTTTCGTGAGACAAATTACGAACCAGAAGTATTTTGGATTAATTACTTAGACCCTGAAAACGTTTTATGGGGCGATGAAATGGCAATAGCCATTGGTATTTCGCACCAATCTAATGGTCGTAGTCAACCAAACTCGCGTTCTTGGAATCGCATTTATGCCGATTTCATTTGGGAAAAAGACGGCTTTGTATTTAGCTTTAAACCTTGGTATCGCATTCCTGAAAACAAAAAGCCCGCGCCGTTAGATGCACGAGGTGACGATAACCCTGATATCTATAAATACATGGGTTACTTTGAATTTGGTGGCGCGTATCGCTTTCACGATCATGAATTTAGTTTTATGACTCGTAATAATTTAAATTCAGATAACCGCGGGGCAATTCAGCTTGATTGGTCATTCCCTCTATGGGGAAGAGTACGCGGCTATGCGCAGTACTTTAATGGCTATGGCGAGAGTTTAATAGACTATAACGCCGACATTGAACGCTTTGGTGTCGGTATATTACTAACTGACTTGCTGTAAAAAATGCTTATAAAAAAAGCCAAGCAACTCGCTTGGCTTTTTCGTTTATTTTATCACTTTTTAACCACAAACTGCCCTTCAAACTGGGCAACTACTTGGTCACCATCAAAAATGGTTACTGGTACTAAATAGCTCGCCTTACCCGACTCTTGTAACTCCATTAAGTTACCTTTACAGGTTTGAATATCAACACAGCCTTTAGGGTCGGTATTCAGTGGTTTTAAATATTTAATATTAGCATCGGCTAACACTATATTGCCCTCAAGTCCGGCTTCTTTTAATGCTAAATACGTTGCTCCCCAACCCGTTAGTGTAGCTAGGCTATAAATAGAGCCCGCAAACATGGTGTTGTGTAAGTTTAAGTTAGCATTTAAATCTGCCCGAGTAGTAAATTGCCAATCAGTGTAGCTTTCTACTTTTATCCCCATTGCATCACTAATAGGGATTGATTCACGCCATGTATTTTGCAGTACTTGAGTCCAATTAGGGTGACGAAACCAACCTGGTTCACTCGGCTTAAGCTTAACCATTTTATAATGCTGAACATCACCATAGGCTAAATGCGCTTTTTCTTTATTTTCGTAGCCATGGCGCTGATAAAATTCCAGAGCACGTTCGCGAGCAAACAGCACCAACTCATCAGCATCTTGATTCCACGCTATTTTTTCGAGTTCATGTAACAAGCGGCTACCAATATGTTGATTGCGGTTACCTTCTGCAACCGCCATATAACGTACTTGAGCTTGTTGCTGGTTATTAAAGTGCAAACGCGCTACACCCAATACTTCACCTGCTTTATTTTTAATAAAGCGATGTTCAGCTTCTTGCTCTAAATCATCTTGCTCAGAACCACGAGGTTCGCCCCATTGTGCACGTAAAACTTGCCAGCGTAATTGATAATAGGCTTGCCAGTCTTCACTACTTTGAGGGGTGCTCACTTGAAACATACGGACTCCATAAATTAAAAATTAAAGATATTACGCTGTGCATTTTGTGAAAAACACCATACTCGATCTGGATAAAACTGCAAATACGACTTTGGTTTCTCATAAATTATTGTAAAAAATTAATGACAAAACCGATTGCGCTTTACCGCTGCTGGTTTATGCTCAATACCATGAATAAATATATCCATGATAGCAGTGGCCTGATCAGCAGGCACTTTATTGAGCATAGTTCATCGCTAGGCCAGTTACTTTATTGGCATAATCAACATGGCATAAATATACAAGTTCGAGAGCATCAACAACTGCGTTGGCTACTCATTAACAACACCTTGCAATCGGTGATTTTAATGGAGAACCCGCACACATTACTATTTCCTCACCTTGCTTATTTGGCAACAGTTTGGCAGCAACGGCCAGCGCCTAAAAAAATACTTGAGCTTGGTTTAGGTGGCGGTGCTATACGTAATTACTTATTAGAACAGTTCCCTCAAGCGCAGCTGACTTCAGTAGAAAAAAACCCTCATATAATTGAGTGTTATCAAGAATTTTTTGCCCTTGGTGAACAAGAGCAGATTTACTGTGAAGACGCACAAACAGTTTTAAAGTCAGCGGTGAATATAGATTGGATTATTTTAGATTTATTTAGTGAACTAGACGCCCCTAGATTCTTATTTGATTTATGTTTTTATCAAACAATTTATGATGCGCTTGCTCAGCGGGGCATCTTATTTATTAACTTTTTATCGCAACATACCTCCCAACTTACACAGCTACGACTTGTGCTTAAGCGCGTGTTTGGGGAAGCAGTTAGTATTAAAAAAATCACCGGATTTGTGAATCACATTGTGGTTGTTGAAAAAACACTTTAAGCGGTTAAGTTGAAGGTAACCGGACCGTCGTTACATAAACTAACCTGCATATCGGCTGCAAATACACCGGTAGCGACCTTAATACCGAGTAATTTGGCTTGCTCAACAAAGTAATTATATAATGCTTGCGCTTGGTCTGGTGTGGCTGCCGATGAAAAACTAGGACGCATGCCTTTTTTGGTATTAGCTGCAAGTGTAAATTGCGATATGACTAATAGCTCGCCTTGTATATCCTTCAGGCTGAGGTTCATTTTATCGTGTTCATCACTAAAAATTCGATAATTGCTGACTTTGTGTAGTAGTTTATCAGCAACACGCTCATCGTCTTCTTTTTCAATACCTAGCAGTAATACAATACCTTGTTTTATTTCACCAACGACCTGTTGCTCTATTGCCACACTGGCGTGTGTTACCCGTTGAATTAGCCCCTGCATTTACTCACTATCCTCTGCTTGTTGCTCTTTTTTATTATAATGTTGCATGTTAATACACACGGTAAATTCAGCACCTAGTAGCACCACTACCCACGACAAGTACACCCATACAAACAAAATAGGAATGGTCGCTACCGCACCATAAATCACTTCATATGATGGAAAATGGCTAATATATAAAGCAAAGCCTTTTTTGGTTAGCTCAAATAACAATGCAGCAAACAGTGCACCAGGAATAGCCGCCCTAAATGAAACACGCGTATTCGGTACTAAGGTATACAACATAATAAAACCAGCCATAGAGATAGCATACGGTAGAAGCTTTAATAAGAAACCACTAAACCCTGGGATCCCCTGATCGGCAAACGACACTAGTGACACAATATAAGAGGTGACACCAATACTCGCACCCAGTAGTACAGGCCCCAAACTCAGTACCATCCAATACACAGCAAACGATATCATCATTGGGCGTTTTTTCTTTACTCGCCAAATACGGTTTAGCGTGGCATCTACATTACGAATAAGTAGCAAGGCAATGGCTGCCAAAAAGCCAATACCTACCGCCGTCATTTGATTAGCATTACCAGCAAACGAGCTAATATGTTCTTTAATAACATCGGAAGAAGTCGGCACAAAGTTAGTAAATAAAAAACTTTCAATGGCTAAGCGGGTGGATTCAAACCCTGGAAAAGCAGAGAATATTGCTACACCAACCGCTATCAACGGAACTAGCGACAACAAGGTAACGTATGCTAAATACCCTGCATTAATGGTTATTTGATCGTCTATACAGCGATTTAAATATTGCATCCACCAGCCTGGTTGCTGTTTTAGAAACACCTTAACTTGCTGTTTATAATGGGAGAGCTTATCATTCATACAATTAACTTTGTTGGTGAGCTTTTGATTATAATAACAATCAAGGCCATAATTTACAGCATTAACACTCGTAAATAGGAATTCAGATGAAAAAACAAACATTATTAGGGACAGCCATACTCTCGTTAATGCTGATGCTGTCTGGTTGTCAGTCTGCTTATTATTCGGCAATGGAAAAAGTAGGTGTTCATAAACGTGACATTTTAATTGACCGCGTTGAAGAAACAAAAGACTCACAACAAGAGTCGCAAGAAGAATTTCAATCAGCACTCGAACGCCTTACTACGTTAATTAATTTTGATGGTGGCGAATTACAAGATGCTTACAATCAACTCAATGATGATTACGAATCCAGCCTGCAAGCTGCAAATGATGTATCAACCAATATCAATAAAGTAGAGGATGTTGCTGATGCGTTGTTTGAGGAATGGCGTGATGAACTAGAGCAATACAAAAGCGCTTCATTAAAACGTGAGAGTAATAAAAAGCTACAGACGACTGAGCGCCAGTTTAGTCAGTTACTTCGCTCAATGCGCAGTGCTGAAAGTAAAATGGAACCCGTGCTGTCATCACTAAAAGATAATGTACTGTATTTAAAACACAACTTAAATGCACAGGCAGTTTCCGCTATTAAAGGGGAATTTACTAACTTAAAACGTGATATTCAGTTACTCATGAATGACATGAATAAGTCGATTGAAGACTCAAATAAGTTTATTGAGCAAATGAATAAAGCCTAAGAAGCGTATTAGCATTTACTCTAAGCCCGCTAAAAATAGCGGGCTTTTTTATACACATTTTTGTTACTTTTTATACTTTTTTAATGTCCCGCTTTTGTTACACTTTCAGCAAGTTAAAAATAACAATTAAAAACCATGAAACTATATACGCTCTGTTTAACCTTTGTCTACAGCCTTCTGGTGGCCTGTAGCACAGCGAATAATGTTAATGTTATTGCAGGTCCAGATACCCTTGTTCCACTAAATCAACACGGTGAGCATAGGGGTCGCTATCATAACCTTTATCCTGGTAAAAAAAGCTACCCTATCAGCTGTGAAAATGATTGTTATCCTGCACACATCAACGTTCTCTGCGAAACCGAGGGTGAACAATGCCAGTATCAAGAGAAACAGCCAAACCCAAAACTAGACACAAATTACACCGTTCGTTGGCTAGGCCATGCGGGGTTTATGATCAGCACCCCTAACGGGCAGCAAGTGGTCTTTGATCCTGTAAAAGCGCAATTCGATTCACCTGTAGCACTGGGCTTTAAGCTCGCAGGTGGTATTTATCGACAACCTGGCGATTGGCTAACATCTGACGAGCTTACCCATTTAGATGCGGTTATTTACTCTCACCTTCATTACGATCATTTTAATAAAGCAGATATTGAGGAAATAGGCCGCCAACCGCGTTATTTAACACCTCTTGGCATGGCTGATAATTTTCCTAGTGATGGCTTTAATATTAGCGAAATGGCATGGTATGCAAGTACTAAAATTGATGATTTAACTATTCATGCGCTACCTGCACACCACTTTAGCAGCCGTGTGTTAGTGCCCTTTATTTATGAAGACAACGATAAAGATCTGTGGAATGGCTGGCTACTTGAACAAAATGGCAGCACCTTATTTTTTGCAGGCGACACTGGCTACTCAAAACACTTCAGCGATATACAGCAAAAATATGGCGATATTGATGTGTGCTTAATGCCGATAGCGTCTTACTACAGCGAAGATAACCCTAACTGGTATCGTTACGTTCATACAACCCCAGAAGACGCTCTAACAGCAGCACAGGAGCTCAACTGCAAAATAATGATACCTTGGGGATATGGTAACTCAACATGGAAAATGGGCGATCGCACGAGTCACTCCGCTTTACTGCGTTTATTACATATGCATAAAAAAATGGACTCGAAAATACCCCTGTATATTTTAAATGAAGGTGAAAGTATTAAACTTTAATCAGTCATTTACATAATTAGCAATAACTTCTCTGCTGAACTATGTTTAATTAACTAAATAGTGAGGAGATTTTATGTTTCTTGTGCGACTCATTTACGCCAGTAAAATAAGTAGTGGTTTTGGGCCTGAAGATATAGAAAGTATCTTACAAAGTGCCCGAACCTACAATGTAAAAACAAACGTCACCGGCATGTTATGTTTTAGCAATGATTACTTTTTACAATGCCTTGAAGGCTCTAGAACGGCTGTAAATAATACCTACCAACAAATATTAAACGACAAGCGTCACCACAATGTAATTATGCTCAACTATACCCAAATTCCTGAAAGAGAGTTTGAAAAATGGTCAATGGGCTATGTACCGCAATCTAAGGTAACCGAATCACTGAATCTCAAGTTTTCAGGCTCCATTGATTTTAATCCTTTTAAAATGTCTGGAGAAAGTGCGCATTTATTAATGCTCGCATTAAAAGACAGCATAGCAGGCACAATCAGTTAGTATAAAAATAGACTACGAGATTGTTTTTGATTGCTATTTAAGCCAAGCTAAATCATCCTTAATTGATGAGATGATTAATGAAAAAAACACTACTCGCTTTTAGCTTACTTTTTACCCAGCCAATCATGGCTATTGACGTTAGTCATACACCAACAGCTATTACTATTGATGGGGTTTCTGAAAGTGCATGGGACAAAGCCACTTGGCATAATATGCCATACTTAATGGACGGCACCCTACCAGACTCAGACAAGGATTTTAAAGGTCGCTATCGTCTTTTGTGGGATGAAAACTACTTGTATTTACAAGCAGACATTAGTGATGATGTGCTTATTGATACTCACCCAGATCCAACGGATAAATACTGGGACGATGATGCCTTAGAAGTGTTTATAGA
Source organism: Pseudoalteromonas sp. DL-6 (assembly GCF_004328665.1). Lineage (NCBI taxonomy): Bacteria > Pseudomonadati > Pseudomonadota > Gammaproteobacteria > Alteromonadales > Pseudoalteromonadaceae > Pseudoalteromonas > Pseudoalteromonas sp. DL-6. The sequence goes on along the minus strand of NZ_CP019770.1, from coordinate 211,516 downwards.
TAGTGACGCATCTGGCGGTAATCACCAATTTAACCATACAGCATTTGCTTATCATATTGGCCTTGATAACCAAGCTGCCGATTATGGGCCTGATAAAAAAGCGCATTTATATACCGACCACTTAGTTAGTAACTGGAAACGCAATACCACCGCGCCCTATAACATCACTTGGGAAGTGGCAATAAAACTCTACCCAAATAATTTCCAAGAAGGCGCGCAAAATACACCACTTAAATTAACTGAAAAACACGTTATTGGTTTTATGCTCGCCTATTGCGATAACGATGGCAGCGAAGTGCGCGAACACTTCATGGGCTCACACGAAGTAGAGCCAGTGAACGGTGACCGCAACCGAGGATTTATAGACGCCAGCGTATTTGGCAAAATTACTCTACTGCCAAAAAGTAATTTCCAATAAGGTAATTGAAAACGTAGGTTGGGTTGAGCGAAGCGAAACCCAACAAAAAAATACCCTACCAATAAACTCAGCAGCCTTACATTTCAATTGTTTCGCCCCTTCCTCATTGACTTCTCATTTTCTCCTCTTTGTGAAAAGATTTTTTAAGTAAATTATCTACAAAGCGGATAGAGGCGCTGCGCTTTTAGAGGAAAAGATTGTATTGCATGGTTTATAAAGTCTAGCGGCTTTCACCCAATAGCCATATTAACAACCAAGCTACCCAATAACACTGTTCTAATCTGACAGCTGACGACTTATAGCTAACAGCGCTTGTTTCCAAACACAAAAAAGCCGCTGTATTTTGCAATACAGCGGCTTTTAAAATCATTATTCTAAATTAATAGATTATGATTTGGGAGCACGACCCGCACGTTTACGCTCATTTTCAGTTAAATGACGCTTACGAATACGAATGTTCTCAGGTGTAACTTCTACTAACTCATCATCAGCAATAAACTCAAGCGCTTGCTCAAGTGAATAGTTAAGTGCTGGTGTAAGTGTTTGTGCTTCATCTGTACCAGATGCACGAACGTTAGTAAGTTGCTTACCTTTAAGCGCGTTAACTGTAAGGTCGTTATCACGGCTATGAATACCGATAACCATACCTTCATAAACTTCAACACCGTGACCGATAAATAAACGGCCGCGCTCTTGTAAGTTAAATAATGCGTTAGTAAGTGCTTTACCTGTTGCGTTTGCAATCATTACGCCGTTCTTACGAACACCTAGCTCGCCACCTTTGTGCGGGCCGTAGTGATCGAACGTATGGTAAAGTAAACCAGAGCCCGACGTTAATGTCATGAACTCAGTTTGGAAACCGATTAAGCCACGGCTTGGGATCATAAAGTCCAAACGCATACGGCCTTTACCATCTGGGGCCATGTCAGTAAGTTCACCTTTACGAAGACCAATTTGCTCCATGATAGAACCCTGGTGCGCTTCTTCACAGTCAATAGTTAGTGTTTCATACGGTTCTTCTAACACACCATCAACAGTACGTAAGATAACTTCTGGACGAGATACAGCTAACTCATAACCTTCACGACGCATGTTCTCGATTAAGATACCTAGGTGTAATTCACCACGACCCGATACACGGAAGCTATCTGGGTTATCTGTATCTGCAACGCGAAGTGCAACGTTGTGTACTAATTCTTTGTCTAAACGCTCACGAATGTTACGTGATGTTACAAACTTACCTTCTTTACCACAGAAAGGTGAGTTATTTACAGAGAACGTCATCGTTACTGTTGGCTCATCAACACTTAATGGAGGTAATGCTTCAACGTTGTTAGGACAACAAAGCGTATCTGAAATCTTAAGCTCGCCAAGACCCGTTACCGTTACGATGTTACCAGCGTAAGCTTTATCAGTTTCAATACGTTCAAGACCTAAGTAGCTTTGTACTGAACCAATTTTACCGTTACGTTTAGACCCGTCAGCGCTAATAATCGTAACTTGTTGGTTAGGTACAACTGAACCGCGTTTAATACGACCAATACCAATTACACCTTTATAAGAGTTGTAATCAAGCTGTGAAATCTGCATTTGGAAGTCACCTTCAGGATCTGCATCCGGTGGTGATACTTCGTCAACGATCATCTTGAACATAGGTTCCATGTTATCTGATGCTTCGTCTAAATCTAATGTAGCCCAACCATTGATTGCTGATGCGTAGATTACTTTAAAGTCTAACTGTTCATCAGTTGCGCCTAGGTTGTCGAATAAATCAAAGATTTGATCCATAACCCAATCAGGGCGAGCACCTGGCTTATCAATTTTATTGATAACAACGATTGGCTTTAAGCCTTGCGCGAATGCCTTTTGCGTTACGAAACGCGTTTGTGGCATTGGGCCTTCTTGAGCGTCAACAAGTAGTAGTACTGAGTCAGCCATCGAAAGTACGCGTTCAACTTCACCACCGAAGTCGGCGTGTCCAGGAGTATCTACGATATTGATATGGTAATCATTCCAAGAGATAGCGGTGTTTTTCGCTAAAATGGTAATACCACGTTCTTTTTCAATGTCGTTTGAATCCATCACGCGCTCTTCATTACCGCCGCGTGTTTCTAATGTACCTGATTGCTCAAGTAGTTTATCAACCAGTGTTGTTTTACCGTGGTCAACGTGGGCGATAATTGCTATATTTCTTAACTTTTCGATACTCATATGTTCACTCAGAGAAATTGATCTCATTGATCCTGCAGGGGGCTATACGTACTCACCTGCGCTTTCACGAGATGTCCCAGCATAGGATTTAAAAGGGCGCATATTATCCCCTATAAATGGAATGGATGAAAGTTTATCCAAAATAAAATTTCAAACTTTCGCAATAAAATAATTAACTCTTTGTTTTAAAATAATTAATTTTGATGATTAATTTTTATAAATTAATCTCAAAAGGTGGTTTTGGATTAATTTAAAGCGACTTTACTGCGTATTTTGCATTTTCTTTGTGTTAGTCTAAGGTGATTAATTTGCAAGCAATTATAACCCTGTAAATGTTGCACCGTTTTGGAATTATTACGCACCAAAACAGTGCTTAATCTATGCCGCCTTTATACTGTTTATATATTTTCACATAAAAAACAACAAATTATAATAGTGGCACAAAATCAGCTTATAGGTATTTAAAGTATCTAAGCAGCAATAATAAAACCCAATAGTTGGAGGACACATGTCACAATCGGTTTTAGATTTTATTAAAGAAAATGACGTTAAGTTCATTGATTTACGCTTTACTGACACAAAAGGTAAAGAGCAACATGTTTCTATTCCTCATCATCAAGTTGATGAAGACTTTTTTGAAGATGGAAAGATGTTCGACGGTTCTTCAATTGCTGGCTGGAAAGGCATTAATGAATCAGACATGGTATTACTACCTGATGCAGATTCAATCAAGCTTGACCCTTTCACAGAAGAAACAACACTTATCGTTCGTTGTGACGTGGTTGAGCCTTCTACATTACAAGGTTATGAGCGCGACCCTCGTTCAGTAGCTAAACGCGCTGAAGAGTACATGCGTTCTACCGGTATTGCTGACACCGTTTTATTCGGTCCAGAACCAGAATTTTTCGTATTTGACGACGTTAAATACAAATCTGACATGTCAGGTTCAATGTATAAAATTGATTCTAAGCAAGCAGCTTGGAACTCAGATAAAGAATATGCAGATGGCAACACAGGCCACCGTCCAGGTGTTAAAGGCGGTTACTTCCCAGTTGCACCAGTAGATGACTTCCAAGATTGGCGCTCTGCAACATGTTTAGTGTTAGAAGAAATGGGCCAAGTTGTTGAAGCGCATCACCACGAAGTGGCGACTGCCGGTCAAAACGAGATCGCAACTCGCTTTAACACTATGGTTTTAAAAGCAGATGAAATCCAAGAAATGAAATATGTTATCCATAACATGGCTCATTTATACGGAAAGACAGCAACGTTTATGCCTAAGCCTGTTGTTGGTGATAACGGTTCTGGTATGCACTGTCACCAATCTTTAGCTAAAGACGGCGTAAACTTATTCGCAGGTGATAAGTACGGCGGCCTTTCTGAAGACGCGCTTTACTACATTGGCGGTATCATCAAACATGCTAAAGCAATCAACGCTTTTGCTAACGCGTCAACTAACTCGTACAAACGTTTAGTGCCAGGTTTTGAAGCACCAGTAATGCTTGCATACTCTGCACGTAACCGTTCAGCGTCAATCCGTATTCCAGTGGTTCCATCTGCAAAAGGTCGCCGTATTGAAGTACGCTTCCCAGATCCAACTGCTAACCCATACCTTGCTTTCTCTGCAATGCTTATGGCAGGCCTTGACGGAATTAAAAACAAAATCCACCCTGGCGATGCCATGGATAAGGATTTATATGACTTACCAGCTGAAGAAGCAGCAGAAATTCCAACTGTGGCATCATCACTAGATGAAGCACTAGCGGCATTAGATGCAGACCGTGAGTTCTTAAACCAAGGTGGCGTATTCACTAATGACCTCATTGATGCTTACATTGCACTTAAGTCAAAAGAAGTTGAAAAACTTAACATGACGACTCACCCAGTTGAGTTTGAAATGTACTACAGCTGTTAATTTATTAACCGATAAATAATGTGTGTTTTAAGCCCGCTTTGCGGGCTTTTTTTATGGCAAATTTAACGGTTCTACACTAAAGTGAAGTAAGTTTAAACAATGCAGGGTGGCAGGATGGTAGGTAAGGTTTTGTTGCTATTAATAGCTTTAGTGTTAAGTGTTAATAGCCATGCAAGCAATAAAAAAATTTATGCATGGAAAGACAAAAATGGTGTGCTGGTTTTTTCAGATACCCCTCAACCTGGCGCCAAGGAGGTTAAGCTCACCAGCCAACACTTAAACATGCCTGCAACAAATACTGACATTCTTGATACTTCACCGACTAAAACAGCGGTCAAGTTTAAAATTAGTATTACATCACCAGAGCCCAACCAAACTATAAGAGAAAACACCGGTTCAGTGTACGTTTCAACTCAGATCGCTCCTCGCTTTGAAGCTGGATTTACTATTGGCTTGTTTTTAAATGGCATTGCTATTGGTGAACCCAGTGATACCACCACCCTGGCGTTAAGAGATGTAGAACGCGGCCAACATACACTGCAAGTTAAACTTTATAATAAACAAAATCAAATAATTGCAACTAGCCCTGACAGTGTATTTTTTATGCATCGTAAAGGCCTTAATATAGGTCGGTAATTGCAGTTAAATACGTATAATTAGCGTATATTTTACTAAAAACCTTGCCTACCTCCCCAGGCGCACTAAAATGGTGCAATAATGATTAATAAGACACATTTTAGCCCAGAGCTACTAAATATAATTTGGCAAAACCAAACCACCGCCCTGATGTTACTTGATGAAAGCTTTACGCTTATTTACGCCAACACCAGTGCTAGTGAATTACTTGGTTTAGGCGAAAAGCGCCTACTCGGGCAAGCGTTCGACGACTTATTCAATTACCACTCTATCGACTTAAAACGTATTGCACAGTATTCGTTAGTTGATGGTGTAGACTGCCACCAGCATAGAGCTGACGTGGTATTCATCGATTCTCGCCATGCAAAATTAGCGGTCAGCACGCGACGAATAAAGCATAACAACACCTTTTATATTTTATTTGAATGTCGACAAACCGATGACGAAATTAAGCACGATCAAGTTTCAAACCAAATGCATCAATACCAAGCTGCACGCAACTTAATTCGCGGTTTAGCCCATGAAATTAAAAACCCACTGGGTGGAATTCGCGGGGCGGCGCAATTATTGCAGTATGAAGGTGATCAGCAAGAAAGAGATCAATGTGCAGAACTGATAATTGAACAAGCCGATCGATTACGTGAATTAGTTGATAGGCTCCTTGGGCCTAATCAGCTACCGCAAAAATCGTATGGCAATATACATCAAACATTAGAGTCGGTTGTAAAACTCAGTACCTTGGATAACAACCGCGATATTAGGTTAGTTAAAGACTACGACCCGAGTATTCCTGATGTTTATATTGATCAGAGCAAAGTTCAACAAGTAGTGCTAAACATTGTGCGTAATGCACAACAAGCATTGGTAGATGGTGGTAAAATAAAAATAAAAACGCGGATTAATTACCAGCATCGTCGTCCTGGCAAAGCCCCTAAAAAGGCACTGCTTATTCAAGTCATGGATAACGGCCCGGGTATTGATGCCAATTTACGCGACACCTTATTTTACCCTATGACCACCAATAAAGAAGGTGGCTCGGGACTTGGATTATCTATAGCGCAAACCTTGATTGATCAACATGACGGCTATATCGAATGTGATAGTTGGCCGGGACATACTGAATTTAATATTTATCTGCCGTTTACAGATTAATACTTTGGAGTTTGCATGAAAACAGCTTGGCTTGTAGATGATGATGCCTCAATTCGCTTTGTACTAGAAAAAGCACTGACTCGCGCAGGGTTTGAAGTAGAAAGTTTTGCAGATGCGCAAAATGTACTTAACGCGCTAAAATTTAGTCAACCTAGCGTATTAATTTCCGATGTACGAATGCCTGGCATGGACGGTATGGCATTACTTGAGCTAATAGCAGAGCAAACGCCAGGGCTACCTGTGATCATTATGACCGCCCACTCAGACCTTGATTCAGCCGTTAATGCATTCCAAAAAGGCGCATTTGAGTACTTAGCTAAACCGTTTGATTTAAATGAAGCGGTTGCACTGGTGGAAAGCGCCTATCGTGCTAATTCGACCAAAAAAACCAAACGAAAAACCGCCCCGCCAAAAAGTGCCCATATTATTGGCGAAGCCCCGGCTATGCAGGAAGTGTTTCGTGCTATAGGTAAGCTGTCAGCATCAAGTATGAGCGTACTCATCAACGGTGAGTCAGGTACTGGTAAAGAGCTGGTTGCCAGCGCTTTGCATAACCACAGCCCGCGTAAAGAAAATCAATTTATTGCCCTTAATATGGCCGCCATCCCTAAAGAATTAGTTGAATCTGAACTGTTTGGCCACGAAAAAGGCGCTTTTACAGGGGCAGATAGCGTGCGTAAAGGTCGCTTTGAACAAGCCAATGGCGGTACCTTATTTTTGGATGAAATCGGTGATATGCCACTGGATGTACAAACCCGCTTATTGCGCGTATTAGCCGATGGCGAATTTTATCGCGTGGGGGGTCATCAAAGTATAAAAGTAGATGTACGCATTATTGCTGCCACCCATCAAAATTTAGAAGAGCTGGTAAAACAAGGTAAGTTTAGAGATGATTTATTTCATCGTTTAAACGTGGTTCGCCTACGTTTACCTGCCTTACGCGAGCGCCCTGAAGATATAGAGCGCTTAGCGCTACACTTTTTACATAAAAGTGCAAAAGACCTGCAAGTAGATAGCAAAGTATTAAGCCCTAAAGCAATTAAGCAACTGTGTTTATTTAATTGGCCTGGGAATGTTCGTCAACTTGAAAACACCTGCCGCTGGTTAACCGTTATGGCGCCTGGAGAGCTGATTGGCGAGCAAGATTTACCTCCTGAAATTATTGATAATGCCGCCGCAACCCAAGAAGGCGATTGGCTAGATTCATTTCAGCAGTGGCTTAATCAAGAATTTAAACAAGGTAAAGAAAATATTTGGCCGGATATTCAAGCCCAGCTAGAAACCCGCTTAATCAAAACAGCCCTCGCTAATTGTTCTGGCCATAAGCAAGAAGCTGCCGTAAAAATTGGTTGGGGTCGCAATACGTTGACCCGAAAATTAAAAGAGCGCAATATTAGCTGATTGTTAGAAGCATAGAGAAAGCATGAAGTTAATTGAAAACATCCCTTTGTTTAAGCAAATGGAAATTATAAATCGCTTAGATTTTTTTAAAGAATTCACACTCAATGAGCGCCAGGTTTTGCTTGAGTCGTTTGGTTTACTTTATTTAATAAATAAAAATCAGTTTTTATTTAAAGAGTTTGATAACGACAAGCGACTGTTTATTGTGCTCAGTGGATCTTTAATGGTGTTTAAACACAATCACCTGCTGGAACTGGGTAGTATAGAGCCTGGCGAATTTATTGGTGAAGGTGCATTTATTAATAACCGAGAGCGCAGTATTAATGCACGCGCCAAAGAAAGCGCCATAGTACTGGCTATTACTGCCGATGCTCTCACCCGCCTACCTAATGTCATACGCGAAAAAATTAAAGACCGTATTATTGAAGGTATGAGCCTGCGCATTGCAAAACTCTCGGAGCATATAGAAGAGCACGGTTAACAGTTAACTTAATCCATATAAACAACCTGCATTGAGCAATTAAGCCAGCCTGGCTTATTTACATGAGCTGTTATGGTATATGTGTCTGATGGTTTGTCGCCAAAAGGAGTCTCAACCAATGGCTGTGAGTGAGTGTAGGTTTGTGAATAATTGCTGTAGTAAATAACCAAATAGCCGTATAAATATTCCCATTTCAATGTGACTTTTGCGCCGCTGATTAATGTGAACTCAGCATGTTGATCAGTAAAGGTTACGACTTGGTCATTAAACTCATCTTTTTCGCACTGGGTTGTTCGCAACCGAGAAGGCATGGTAAAAGCGTCGTCCGCATCAGTATTTTTTAGATAAAAACCAATATTACCATCACCATAAAAGTGATTTGCGCGTGTGGTGTAGCTAATTTCGGGTTGATAGCCTAACCCCTGCATAATAGTAGCTAACTGCTCTGTTTCTTTGCGTAAAATTCTATCATTTGATAATAGTAAAGTAGCTACGCCAAATTCCCGAGGAATGTCATGCTCAACATATTCGTAAGGTAGGGATTGTGTTTTAAGCGCAACCTCTAACTGCTGGCGCTGTAAGTCCGATAAACCTTTACTAAATATATACACTGTAGGTTGTTGGCATGCACTCAGCAGTAGCATGAGTGCACACGCTAAAATTCCATTTTTCATTATCACCCCCTTAGATTACAAGTGTAGTCTATAGAGAGCAATGCTAAATGGCAACTTAATAGATCTGGTCGTTTAACCTGAGCTTTGGTTATTTAACCATGCATCAACACTTTGTCGCTTATAAAGCACTTCGTTAAATAATCGATGGCGCTCAAATTCAAGCTCACTTTGCTTGGTATTTAGCCCGCTGACTAACTGACTATGGGTGTCATTAAAATTGGAGATAACTGAAAACCCTCGTTCAGTGTCTTCTTTCACCTGCTGAGCTAAGTGTGCTCTAACATCGTCAGCAGTTAACATGTCTGAATGCTCTAAGCCCATTAGCTCTTTTTTCATCGCTAATCTTATGCCCATGTTTTACTCCATTATTTATATTCAATCTCTTATACGGCCGATATTGGCAATTAGCGCGCCAATGTGTAATTTTTTTCGCGTGAAGCTTAACCCTGAATTACTTCAGTTTTTTTAAAGACTATAAAAAGAGATAAAAAGTTTCATAAAAAATCACATAATCAACTCACCTAACAAGCTCACTTTGGTGCAAAATAGCCACTGAGCCTTTATACTACAGCTAATACCACCCCCACTGAGAAACATGATGAACGAAGAATATATTGAAGTTGAGTTAGAAGAAGAACCTATAGAGCTGTGCAAATTATTAAAGGTATTAGATCTTGTTGAAGGTGGTGGTCAAGCAAAAAACCTAATTAGCGAAGGCTATGTCGGTGTTAACCATGAAATTTGTACAATCAAACGGAAAAAATTATACAGCGGTGATGTACTTACATTTGATGGCGAGGTGTTTCAATTAACGTTAAGTGAAGATGCCACTCCAGCAGAACGTCCAGTTATTGATGAAACAGTTACAGCAGAAAAAGCCGCGCCAGTAGCAACAACAGAGCCGGCTAAAAATAAACGCAAACGCACTAAAAAGCCTAAAGTTGATGAAAAAACGGGTCGTCGCCCTATTTCATTTGGCTAACATTTGCTTAAGTTATATGTGTTATTAAAAGCCAGTTTGCATCACTGGCTTTTTTATTCTTTAATAGAATATCAATAATAAAAAATAGATGCTTACATGTCAGAAAACACCGAAAACCGTTGGATAAAACCCGTACTTATTACTGCCTTACTATGGAACATATTAGGTATTCTTGCATTTGTCATGCAGCTGTTTCTCTCTCCAGAGATGATAAGTAAACTAACTGAAGAACAACAACTTGCTTATAACAGCCAACCTCTATGGGCTACTTTAGCGTTTGCTATTGCGGTATTTGGCGGCGCATTAGGATGCGTACTTTTGTTATTCAAAAAGTCACTAGCCAGATTAACATTAATAATCTCTTTGGCAGCGGTTTTAGCTCAGCAATACTATAATTTTATGATTATTAATAGCATCAACTTGTTTGGTATTAGCGCTATTTTTATGCCTATTGCAGTCACCATAATCGCGATTGCATTGGTGTATTTAAGTTTCCATTTAAAACAACAGGACTACTTTAAATAGCACTTTTTTAAGTTTAGTTTTGTGGCCAATTATTACTCAGAGTATCCCTTGAATTTTAACTTTTGGCCTTCATCTCTATTCAAATAACGACCAAAATAAATTATACAATATGGTATTTTTTATCATGGTACACACTTTGCAAATCACTACAGAGGTCACTTTTACAAGAATATTAATCTAATTTATTGAAGGGACAAATAATGAAAAATAGTTTCGACACCCAACAACAGCTCACTATCAATGGCGAGCAGTATCATATCAACTCGCTCATGGGACTTGGCGATAAAGCCAAACGCCTGCCTTTCTCGTTAAAAGTATTGCTAGAAAACTTACTACGTAACGAAGATGGTGTGAATATTAAAGAACAAGATATTCAGGCCTTATTAGATTGGGATCCAAAAGCGAAGCCCTCTGCCGAGGTGGCGTTTACTCCAGCCCGCGTAGTAATGCAAGATTTCACTGGTGTCCCTGCAATTGTTGATTTAGCTGCCATGCGTGATGCGATGGAAAAACTCGGTGGTGATCCTGCAAAAATAAACCCACTTTCTCCTGCTGAGCTGGTAATCGATCACTCGGTGCAAGTGGATGGTTACGGTAAAGATGGTTCATTCGACTTAAACTCAAAATTAGAATATGAGCGAAACAAAGAGCGTTACGAATTCTTACGTTGGGGACAAACCGCATTTGATAACTTAAAAGTTGTACCACCTGCAACCGGTATAGTTCACCAAGTGAATTTAGAGTATTTAGCCCGCGTAGTATTTAATGATACAAAAAACGGCAAATCGTTAGCCTACCCAGATACACTAGTCGGTACAGATTCTCATACAACGATGATTAATGGTTTAGGCGTACTTGGCTGGGGTGTAGGCGGCATTGAAGCCGAAGCCGCTATGCTTGGCCAACCTATTAGCTTGCTCATTCCACAGGTTGTGGGTGTTAAATTAAATGGTCGCTTACCTGAGGGCACTACAGCAACCGATTTAGTACTTACTGTTACTGAAATGCTGCGTAACCACGGTGTGGTAGGTAAGTTTGTTGAGTTTTATGGTGACGGCCTTGCCGACTTACCACTTGCCGATAGAGCAACTATCGCTAATATGGCGCCAGAGTATGGCGCAACCTGTGGTATTTTCCCTATTGATGAGGAAACGATTAATTACTTACGCTTAACTAATCGCGATGAGAAGCAGCTTAAACTTATTGAAGATTACGCTAAACACCAAGGCTTATGGCGTAAAGATGGCGACGAAGCACATTATACCGATAAGCTAGAGCTAACTTTAGATGATGTTGTGCCTAGCCTTGCAGGCCCAAAACGTCCGCAAGACAGAATTACTCTGGACAAAGCCGGCGATGTTATTGGTCAGCATTTAAAAGATTTCCAAGACGAGCGTATGGCTAAACGTGATAAAAGCGATGAAGAGCAAGCGCGTATTGAAAGCGAAGGCCCTACTACCAACCCTGATGAGCCTACCGATGAAGCGCAGTTTATGGGCGCAGCAAAAGTAAACTTTAATGGAGAAGAATTTGAGTTAAATGATGGTGCCTGTGTTATTGCTGCAATTACTAGCTGTACAAACACATCTAACCCAAGTGTTATTTTAGCTGCCGGTTTAGTAGCGCAAAAAGCACGTCAATTAGGTATCAACGTAAAACCTTGGGTTAAAACCTCACTTGCGCCAGGTTCGCAAGTGGTCACCGATTACCTTGAAAAGGCAGGGTTGATGGATGACCTAGATGCACTCGGCTTTAATTTAGTTGGTTATGGCTGTACCACATGTATTGGTAATTCAGGTCCACTAGCCGATGAAATTAGTGAGGCGATTCAAAAGCATAAATTAGTTGTAAGCTCAATTTTATCGGGTAACCGTAACTTTGAGGGGCGCATACATCAAGATGTTAAAATGAACTTTTTAGCGTCGCCTCCTTTAGTGGTTGCCTATGCCATAGCGGGTAGAACCGATATTGATGTGTACAACGAGCCACTCGCGCAAGATAAGCATGGTAACGATATTTACCTTAAAAATATTTGGCCGAGCGTTAAAGAAGTAAGTGAACTAGTAAAAAGTACGGTAACTAAAGAGATGTTCGAAAAAAGCTACGCCAATGTTTACGATGGCGACAGTCGCTGGCAAAAAATTCAAATACCTGATGGTAAACTTTACGATTGGGACAGTGCTTCGACTTATATTAAAAAAGCCCCTTTCTTTGATGGTATGAGTGTTGAACCACCGGGCATTCCAACTATTGAGGGTGCGCGTTGTCTAGCTAAACTAGGTGACTCGGTGACTACCGATCATATTTCACCAGCAGGTGCAATTAAGGCAGAGGCACCCGCAGGGCTTTACCTCCAAGAAAATGGGGTTGAAAAAGCACAATTTAACTCTTATGGTTCTCGCCGTGGTAATCACGAAGTAATGATGCGCGGTACATTCGCTAATGTGCGCCTTAAAAACTTACTAGCCCCTGGTACCGAGGGCGGTGTTACCCGCACTCAACCTGATGATAAGCTAGAAAGTATTTATGATGCGGCAATGGCATATCAAGAAAGTGGAACACCCTTAGTGGTTCTAGCAGGTAAAGAATATGGTACCGGCTCCTCACGAGATTGGGCTGCAAAAGGCTCATTATTACTCGGTATTAAAGCTGTGATAGCACAAAGCTATGAGCGTATTCACCGCTCTAATTTAATTGGTATGGGCGTACTTCCTTTACAATTTAAAGAAGGTGAAAGCCATGAGTCACTAGGCTTAACTGGGCAAGAGCAATTTGATATTCAAGGGTTATACGATAAAACCGACGAAGTCAGTGTGATTGCGACTAACAGTGAAGGTAAACAAGTTAGCTTTAGTGCCGATGTGCGTATTGATACTCCGAAAGAGTGGGACTACTACAAACATGGTGGTATTTTGCAGTACGTACTTCGCAATATGCTCGACTAACAACTTAAAACGAAAATGCAGCCCAGCTCAGTAATGAGCTGGGCTTTTTTATATTATTAATGGATGCTTGCGCTAAATCAATATCGCTTTATAAAGACTCCATACACTAAGAAGACACGCTGCGCAGAGGCCGTTATGTCTTCAATTGTAATAATAAGACTACTTAAAACATCGATTTTGCTTGGGTTATGCTTAATAGTGACAGGCCATGGTTTAATTGTATCGAGCTACTTTACCAACCAGTACGGCATTAAAGGTATTATTACTGCAGCTGCCTGTATTGCAATTGGCGTGCTTTTATCATTGCCTACTAAAATCTACTTAACCATATTATTAATGGAAGCAGAAAAGCGTTATTTGAAGACACAGCAAAAACACCCCAAAACTAAAAGCCGCTAAAACTTTCGACCTCTTTACTGCGTTGCTCTATTCTCTTTTTGGCTTTTTCAGCATCTTCAAACAGTTTATTAATTGATTCACTGTTATATATCTCAGGCGCTCGCTGAGGAAAAGGCTGTGCTGCTGATTTAGCACTGCCACTCAAAATGGCGGTATCTTCTGCAACCACAACATTGATATCGGCGGGATTAAGCTTTACCACTTCGCTTTTACCATTTTTGTTTGGTACATCTGAAAAATGCCACTGTCCTTGCCCGTCTTGCCATTTATAAATTGGCTTAGGATTTTCTAGCTCAAAAGTAGCACCAGTGATTTTTTCACTCGCGGTGGTAATTGCTAAGGTAATGCTATCTAACGCACCAGATGAAAGCGCTACCATTTCATCTTTAATCTCTATTGATTCACTGTAAATAACAGAGGTACTTAGCCAAGGCTGGCCATTGGGTTTTTTAATAAAAAACAATAAGGTAACAGCAATTATCATCACTGACATTGCTAAATAGGTGAAGTATTTCATAGCGTTCCTGCTGTGTGTTTAATCCATCATCACAACCAATATAATAAAAAAGAATCAATTCAGCAAATATTAAACAATAAAAAACGCAGCAAAGGCTGCGTTTTTTTATTTTATAGCTTTGAATAATAAAGTAATTAAATTCCATCACCATCAATATGTAAGCCACACTCACGGTTCAAACCAAAAAAGCGGGTTTCCTCTTCACTCATACCCGGCTCTAACTTGCGCGTAGTATGTACATCCCCCATCGACACATAGCCTTGCTCCCATAATGGGTGGTATGGCAAATTATGCTTTGTTAGGTATTGATATACATCGCGATTATTCCATTCAATAATGGGGTACACTTTTACCGTACCTCGACTTATTTCTAGTACTTGCTTTTCAGCACGGCTTGAGGATTGATCTCGACGTAGACCACTAAACCAAGTGCTCGCATTCAGCTCCTTTAAAGCGCGTGTCATGGGCTCTACTTTATTAAGCTGATTGTATTGCTTAATGCCTGCCTCACCTAGCTCCCATAATTTTCCAAATTTAGCTTCTTGCCATGCAGGGCTGAGCTGCGCTTTATACACTTTTAAGTTAAGTGATAACTGCGAAGTCATTTGCTCTATAAACTGATAGGTTTCTGGAAATAAGTAGCCAGTATCTGTTAATACCACAGGTATATCGGGGCGCTGTGATGTCATTAAATGCAACATTACTGCGGCTTGAATACCAAAACTCGATGATAAAAACGCGGTGTCAGGCAAGTGCTCTAGCGCCCATGCAACGCGCTGCTCTGCGCTCATGTCAGCCAGCAAACCGTTCGCATCAGCTAACATCGCCTGTTGGCT
Organism: Pseudoalteromonas sp. DL-6; assembly: GCF_004328665.1. Taxonomy (NCBI): domain Bacteria; kingdom Pseudomonadati; phylum Pseudomonadota; class Gammaproteobacteria; order Alteromonadales; family Pseudoalteromonadaceae; genus Pseudoalteromonas; species Pseudoalteromonas sp. DL-6. The sequence goes on along the minus strand of NZ_CP019770.1, from coordinate 196,424 downwards.
TTGCTTATCTAGCTGTAATATGTTTTTAAATTCACTCATGGTCAACTTTAAACCTCACCAGCGCTTTGCGCTGCTTTTAAATTATGCGTAAAAATCGGTAACAGATACTTTTACTTCTGCAACAATACCTTTGCGAATAACAAAATCACCAAAACACTCGCCACCATTACGTTCACTAACCCATTGCCCAATGAGTTTATCGAATGCTTCTAAGTAAACCTCTTCGCCAACGTTTTCAAGGTAAAGCTTAGGAATACGCGTGCCCTCAGTGTTACCCCCTAGATAAACGTTATACTTACCAGGGCCTTTGCCGACCAATCCAGCTTCTGCTAGCATGGCACGACCACAGCCATTCGGGCAACCAACCACACGCATAATAATGCTGTCATTTGGCACCCCATGCTTGGCTAATAAGCCTTCTATTCTTTCAATTAAACTCGGTAAGTAACGCTCAGCTTCGGCCATGGCTAATGGGCAGGTTGGTAATGCCACACACGCCATTGAATTTTTGCGTTGCTCAGTGTCCTTATCGTCAATCAAACCATGATTGCGGGCTATTTCTTCAATTACTGCTTTTTGATCGGCCGGTACACCGGCAATAATTAAGTTTTGATTTGCCGTCATGCGAAAATCACCTTGATGAATTTCTGCAATTTTGCGACACCCTGTTTTAAGCGGCTTATCAGGGTAGTCTAAAATACGACCACTTTGAATAAACAGGGTTAAGTGGTGCTTACCATCAATGCCCTCGACCCAACCAATACGATCCCCTCGGTGAGTAAACTCATACGGGCGGCTTGGTGCAAAGCTCACGCCTGCGCGTTTTTCAACTTCGGCCTTAAATACTTCAGTGCCAACACGATCGAGAGTGTATTTAGTTTTTGCATTTTTACGATTTGAGCGGTTACCCCAATCACGCTGAACAGATACCACGTGCTCAGCAATTTTTAACGTATCTTCTAGGCTAATAAAGCCAAAGTCGTCCGCTTTACGTGGATAGGTTGCTGTATCGCCATGGGTCATCGCCAAACCGCCGCCTACTAGTACGTTAAAACCAACGAGTTTGCCACCCTCAGCAATCGCCACAAAGTTTAAATCGTTAGCATGTACGTCCACCTCATTATTAGGTGGGATCGTCACTGTGGTTTTAAACTTACGCGGTAAATACGTTGAACCTAAAATAGGCTCTTCTGTGGTTTCAGACTTTTCGCCATTAAGCCAAATTTCAGCGTATGCCTTCGTTTTAGGTAATAAGTGCTCAGAGATTTTTGCCGCCCACTCATAGGCCTCTTGATGTAACTCAGACTCAACCGGATTGGTAGTACATAATACATTACGGTTCACGTCACCGGCGGTGGCAATTGAATCAATACCCACACTATTAAGTAATTGGTGCATACCTTTAATTTCGGGTTTTAATACACCATGAAACTGAAATGTTTGGCGAGTAGTTAAACGAATACTGCCATAACTGGTTTTATCACCAGCAAACTTATCAATTGCTAGCCATTGCTCTGGCTTAATAATACCGCCAGGCATACGTGCGCGTAGCATCACATTATGCAGTGGTTCTAGTTTTTGTTTAGCACGTTCAGGACGTATATCGCGGTCATCTTGCTGGTACATGCCGTGAAAACGAATTAACTGAAAATTATCAGCGGTAAAACCACCGGTGATCTCGTCTTTTAAATCTTGCTCTATAGTGCCACGTAAAAAGTTGCTTTCTCTTTTCAAACGCTCGTTATCAGAAAGCTTTACGTTTTTATCTTGTTCGCTCATGTTTAATCCTAAATTTGTTACAGTGACGGCTGTTAGCGTTACTTTTTATAAAGTAAACAATGTGTACTTAGTACACGTCTTTCTGATAGCGATTTGCGCTTCTTAAGTCTTTTAAGTACTGCTCTGCGTCTTCATAGCTTTTACCGGTGTTTTCGCTAATGATATCAACTAAGGCATTATGTACATCCTTTGCCATGCGGTTTGCATCGCCACACACGTAAAAATGAGCACCCGCTTCTAACCAATCAAACACTTCTTTTGAGTTTTTACGTAACTTATCTTGTACATAAACTTTTTCTGCTTGGTCGCGACTAAACGCCACATCAACCTTACTTAGTAAACCTGACTTTAAGTACCCTTGAATTTCTACTTGGTACAAGAAGTCTTGAGTAAAGTGTGGGTTACCAAAAAATAGCCAGTTTTTACCTGTTGCTTCTCGTGCATCACGCTCTTGTAAAAAGGCCCGAAATGGCGCAATACCAGTACCTGGGCCAACCATAATAATCGGTGTGTCATCGTTTACTGGTAAGCGGAAGTTATCATTATGTTCACTGAACACTTTTACTTTACAGCCTTCTTCAGCGCGGCGTGCTAAATAGCCAGAACAACCACCTAAATGCTCTGTACCAAACGCTTCAAACTCAACTAATGCAATAGTTAAATGCACCTCATCTTCAACCTCTGCTTGGCTAGAAGCAATTGAATATAAACGTGCTTGTAATTTACGCAGGCAATCAACTAGTGTTTGCGCTTCTAATTTAGCTGGGTTTTGTGCAACCACATCAAAGATTTGGCGAGGCTCAATGTATTCGCGCATTGCGCCTTTATCTTCTACTAGTTTAAGCAGCTCAGGCGTGCCTGTAGCGGTGGCATACTTTTCAACAAAGCCAGGGTAGGATTGTGTTAGCTCTAGTTTTTCAATTAAGGCATCACGTACGCTGAGTTCTTCATCGCCAAGTTTAACGCGGCTAGTAGGATCAATTTGCGTTTGCGCTAGTAGCTCATCTACACGGGCTTCATCATTTAAAAAGTAAATACCGAGTGAATCACCAGGTGTATACGTAATGTCTGACCCTTCTAGTGAAATTTCAACATGGCGTACATCTTTGGTTGAATCACGACCGGTAATTTTTTGCACTAAGCTTAGCTCTGCCGCAAACGGATTTTGCTTTGTGTACTGACTAGCCGCTGCTGCAGGAGCGCCAAATGGCATTGATACAACTTGACCGCTAGTTGCATCTTGCTGGGCTTTTAAGTCTGTTTCAAACGCATTTAATGCGCCCTCAATCCAAGTGGCTGCTTCGTCATCATAATCAACGTCTAGGTCGGCGCGTTGATGAATAACCTCTGCACCTAATTTAGTTAAACGCTCTTCAAAGTCTTTAGCGGTTTGGCAGAAAAATTCATAGCTAGAATCACCTAAACCTAATACTGCAACTTTGACACCATCAAGCTTTGGCGCTTTTTTAGTAATTAAAAATTCATACAGTGTTTCAGCGTCTTCTGGTGGCTCACCCTCGCCGTAAGTCGATACAACCACGGTTAGAAACTTTTCTTTTTTCAGGGCAGTCGGTTTGTAATCTGACATGCTAACCAGCTTTGTTGCTAAGCCGCGAGACTCAGCTTGCTCTTTAAGTTTAGTCGCAACCGCTTTAGCATTACCTGTTTGTGAACCATATAAAATGGTCAGTGCTGCCGCCTCCGAGGTTGCAGTTGCACCTGAAGCTGGCGCGCCAAGCGCTGCAGAATTAGCATTAGCAGCTAAGTAGCCGCTAACCCAGGCTTGCTGAATTGGATTAAGCTCAGCCACTAAACCTTGTAGCTTTTGTACTTGCTCTTGCGAAAGCGGACTTGCTAGCGCATTGAGTTGACCTAACAACATGAATTTTTCCTCATAACCCTGAACGTTAAACACAATGCTTGTTCACATTGTTTAAAGTGAGTGCCACCTCACTCAGAAAGTTCTGTTGAGGTTAATTGAGTATGCAGGATAGCCGCCTAAGCATAGATAAAAAAAGAATAGAATCTGCTTTGATATTCCATTTAGTTATTAAGTTACCTGAAAACCTACGAAATAGGCCTAAAAGGGTTTTATTGTCTTTTATGAAATTTTGATTTAACAATTTTGTAACTTTTATGTTCTAAGGTATATTACGCAAAAATATAAATAGGAACACCTATGTTACACGGTATATATAAAAACAAATTACTTTTGAGCACCTTGTTATTATCCTCATTACCCGCGATGGCTAATGTGGTTAATGGCAACTTTGAACAATACAGTGGCAACACCCCAGATGCGTGGACAGTGATTGATAGCGGTATTAACGTATCTGCCAACAGCACAGTCGTAAGCACAGGCTCACAAGCAGCAGCGATTAGCGTTAATACAGGCACACAAAGCAATACTGATTTTTTGCAGCAAGTCGCTGTTGAAATGGGTAAAACTTATGAGTTCTCAGTAGATGTGTATCATACCGAAGGCCATCTTAAGGCGCGTTTGTTGATAGATGGTTATCAAGGCTATTCAAATCCAGCACAAACCAACCAATGGCAGAGTATAACTTACAGCTACACAGCTGATAGTAATAAAACCATTGATGTCGGCTTACGCTTTTATGATACAACGGGATTTGATGGTAGCGAGTTAGTTTATGTTGATAACTTCTTGCCTAATAATGACAGCAGTGGCTCTCCAAGCTGCGCAGATAACGGCCTTACTTTTAGCCTAACCACAGATAACTACGGCGAAGAAACCAGCTGGCAAATAGCGAACAACCAAACCGGTGTCGTTGCAAGCGGAAGTGGGTATGCTGCAAACACCCAATATACTGAACAATTATGCGTAGCCGATGGTGAGTATACATTTACTATTAATGACAGCTATGGCGATGGTATTTGCTGTTCATATGGCAGTGGTAGCTACGCCTTGAATAATGAAAGCACATTGCTCGCCAGTGGAGCTAGTTTTCAAACAACCGAGGCTACCGCTTTCTCATTAGGAAGCACTGAGCCAACACCGACGCCAACCGGCTACTATGTGACAACCCAAGGTTTATCGGGTTACACGCTAAAAACTGAGCTTTATAACATTATTAATAATCATAATGCTCAGGGGTATTCCGCTATTTGGAATTTTTACGACGCATCGGCGCGTGATAAATACTATGAAAACGATAATAGTATTTTAGATATGTACAGCGAGAAGCCCAATGGCTCTGATAGCTACACATACACAGCTGTTAGCGATCAATGTGGCACCTACAGTGGTGAGGCAGATTGCTACAACCGAGAGCATTCGTTCCCTAAAAGTTGGTTTGGTGGAAAAGTTGAACCGATGAACTCTGATGTTCATCATATTTACGCCACTGACGGTTATGTAAATTCAAAACGAAGCAACTTCCCATTCGGTGAAGTAGCAAGCGCTTCATTTACCTCAACCAACGGCAGTAAATTAGGCTCAGCAAGTAATGCGATTAATTACAACGGTACTGTGTTTGAACCTATTGATGAATTTAAAGGTGACTTTGCTCGTGCTTATTTTTACATGGCAACCCGCTACGAAAATGTGATTGGTTCTTGGCAAAATAATACTACAGCTAGTAATGACGTGCTCAATGGCACCAGTACCCAAGTATTTGAAAGCTGGGTTGTGGCCATGCTGTTAAAGTGGCATAACAACGATCCTGTTAGCCAAATGGAATTAGACCGCAACCAAGCAGCGTTTGAATTTCAGGGAAATCGTAACCCGTATATTGATCATCCTGAATTTGTAGAGATGATTTGGTAAACGGGCTTCCGGCTTCGCAGAAAACACAAGCCTTTGCTTACGCAGAGGCTTTTTATTATAAACTGCGCATTATAATTACTAATAAGTACATAACACATCTTAAAAATTGGAGTAAAACCAAGATCCAGATATCTAGCAATATAAGCCTAAACCTCAGTAGAAAAATAAGTGCTTACTAGCACTTCAGCTATTACTATTATTGTTTTTTAAAACTAGCTAGACCCAGCTCTTCTGATTCATATCGTGTTCCGGTTAACTTTATCAACCAAACACTATCGATAAAAGTACGGCTAAAATATACAGCTTGACCACTGGGAATGTTAGGCATAAAAGACGTTATCGATTGCCATTGGCCATCTGTTTTATCTTTTAACTTCATCGATGCATTGAAAAACGATCCATCTTCGTTTGCTTTTATCTCAAGTGATGTTAGTTGTTTTTTATCCCCTATTTCTATTTGTGCACTCTCGTTTAATAGAGCTAATAGCATTGGTTGGTGAATTGGAGTCAATGAATTTAGTGTTTCAGAAATTTTACTATCAATTGTTATTTCATTTTTCAATTTATAAATATCGGCTTTAACTGCAAAAACAGGTTCAGCATTAGTTTGATAACTTACAAAGAATAAAGCCATGGAGCTAAGTAACAAATAAACGTGTTTTTTCATAATACAATATATCCTTTCGTTAGTTTGAGAATACTAGCATAATTTAAAGTAGCCCATAAAAATCGCTAATCTATTAATATTCATGATATTCTTTTATTCATTCGCATGAATATAGGCATGACCTCTATCTCTGGCTTAGCTAATTAGTGATAATAATGTGGCTGCAATTAAGAAGAGAATATGGGTATGCAATCGCTAGGAAAAGAATTAAAACGTCTTCGATCAGACAAAAAATGGACTCAAGCATTTGCTGCACGTGAAATAGGCATCCAACAGTCTTACTTATCAAAACTAGAGAATGGCCAATTCATTCCCTCTCCCGAAGTAATCGAAAAGCTAAAGCGATGCTATGGCGAAGCATGTTTTGATTGCTATTTACCTGTAACAACATCAACCAAAGTGCCACTGAAAAAACTGCCTATTTTGAGTTTTACGCTATTAATAATTAGCCTTATGGTTTGGCTATGTGCAACGTATGAAATTTTTTATGCTGAAACCTACTTTACTTATCAGGCAAAGCAAGAAGATTTTTTAGCGTTTAATGTCACTCAGCAATACCAAGGCGAACGTTTTATTGAGGGGGACGTGACCTATCAAATTGTAGGCGAAAGGCAAGTCAGTAGAATTGAAAACCGCTTTCTAATTGTAACTTCCGCAGTATGCATTTTATTATCTATTGTTGCAGCTCTACTCTCGCAAAGTCATAGGTTTGGTAAATTATAAAGCTGTTATTTAGTTGCTCTTGGCAATTACTCCAGTATTACTCTACCTCCAAAATCTATGCTGTCGTATATCAGAAATTTTTAACACGATTAACGTCAGATACAATCACTCAAATTGATAAAGTATTAGGACAATTACGTATTCATGGCGTGCTTTTTCTCGAGTGCTCTAGACTAAAAACCCAAGCTACGGCCCTCAAATTCACTCCGAGTAGTTGACGGCTGACGGCTTAAAACTTACCGCTTACAGCTTTTTTAAACGCAAAAAAAAAACCCCAGCTAAAGCTGGGGTTTCTTATAAAACAGACTTAATTAAAAATTAAGCTTGTTTTGGACGTTCAATAACATCTACCAAAGTCCAAGATTTGTTCTTAGAGATTGGAGCGCATTCACGGATAGTGACAGTGTCACCCGCTTTTGCAGTGTTATTTTCGTCATGTACGTGTAACTTAGTCGTACGTTTGATGAATTTCCCATAGATTGGGTGCTTCACGTAACGTGCGATAGCAACAGTGAAAGATTTTTCCATCTTGTCGCTGATTACACGGCCTTGAAGAGTACGAATTTTATCGCTCATTATTGACCTGCCTTCTGGTTAATAATTGTTTTTACACGCGCGATATCGCGACGTACTGTTCTTAGCGTGTGTGTCTGAGCTAGCTGACCAGTGCTTGCTTGCATGCGCAGGTTAAACTGCTCACGAAGAAGACCTAGAAGTTCAGCATTAAGCTCTTCTACGCTTTTATCTTTTAGTTCGTTTGCTTTCATCACATTACCGTCCGAGTTACGAAAGTTGTTTTGAATGGCAGCTTACGAGCAGCAAGGTTAAACGCTTCACGAGCAAGCTCTTCTGAAACACCTTCCATTTCGTAAAGTACTTTACCAGGCTGAATTTCAGCAACCCAATATTCAACAGAACCTTTACCTTTACCCATACGAACTTCAAGAGGCTTTTCTGTGATCGGCTTGTCAGGGAAGACACGGATCCAGATTTTACCTTGACGTTTCACGTGACGTGTCATAGCACGACGAGCTGCTTCGATTTGACGAGCAGTCATGCGGCCACGACCAGTAGCTTTCAAACCGAAAGTACCGAAGCTTACTTTGTTACCGTTTTGCGCTAGACCACGGTTGCGGCCTTTATGCATTTTACGGAATTTTGTACGTTTTGGCTGTAACATTACTCGCTACCTCTACTTAGCACTTTTTTTGGCTTTCTTTGGTGCGCGTTTAGCTGGCTTCTCTTGCTCTTGTACTAGTGGTAAACCACCAATAACTTCGCCTTTGAAGATCCAAACTTTAACACCAATGATACCGTAAGTGGTTAAGGCTTCAGAAGTTGCGTAGTCGATATCAGCACGAAGAGTATGTAGAGGTACACGACCTTCACGATACCATTCTGAACGTGCGATTTCTGCGCCGCCAAGACGACCGCTAACTTCAACTTTAATCCCTTTAGAACCGATGCGCATTGCATTTTGTACCGAACGCTTCATAGCGCGACGGAACATAACACGACGCTCTAGCTGAGAGGCAATGCCGTCTGCTACTAGTTGTGCATCTAGTTCTGGTTTACGTACTTCAGAAATATTAATCTGAGCAGGTACACCAGCGATTTTAGTTACCGCTTGACGTAATTTTTCTACGTCTTCGCCTTTTTTACCGATAACAACACCCGGACGAGCCGTGTGAATAGTTACTCGGATAGATTTTGCTGGACGCTCAATAACGATTTTAGACACAGAAGCCGCTTTCAATTCCTTAGTAAGGAATGTACGTACTTTGTGATCGCCAAAAAGCTGTGCAGAGAAATCTTTTGAATTCGCGTACCAGGTAGAAACCCAAGGTTTAGATATACCTAGGCGAATACCAGTAGGATGAACTTTTTGTCCCATTACTTATATCTCCTAGCTATCTGAAACCACAACAGTGATGTGGCTTGTACGCTTAAGGATGCGGTCTGCGCGTCCTTTAGCACGTGGCATAATACGTTTCATTGTTGGACCATCGTCCACAAAGATCGTTGTTACACGTAGCTCATCAATGTCAGCACCTTCGTTATGCTCTGCGTTAGCAATAGCAGACTCAAGTACTTTCTTAACTAATACAGCCGCTTTTTTCGGGCTGTACGCCAGGATTTCTAGTGCGCGATCGACAGGTAACCCGCGGATCTGATCTGCAACTAGACGTGCTTTTTGCGCCGAACCAGAGGCGAATTTATGTTTAGCTAATGCTTGCATTTATCTTCCCCTCTTAACGTTTCTTCGCTTTCTTATCCGCAGCATGGCCACGGTAAGTGCGAGTTGGTGCAAATTCACCTAGTTTGTGACCGATCATTTCGTCAGAAACGAAAACTGGTACATGCTGGCGACCATTATGGACAGCAATGGTCAATCCGATCATGTTAGGTATGATCATTGAACGACGGCTCCAAGTTTTAATTGGCTTCTTTTCACCGCTTTCCAAAGCTTTCTCTACCTTCTTCAGCAAGTGTAGGTCTATAAAAGGACCCTTCTTGAGAGAGCGTGGCATGGCTATTCCTCAATATTACTTAGTACGACGACGTACTATAAATTTATCCGTACGCTTGTTCTTACGCGTCTTAGCACCTTTAGTCGGTTTACCCCATGGAGACACAGGATGACGACCACCAGATGTACGACCTTCACCACCACCGTGTGGGTGATCAACCGGGTTCATGGCAACACCACGAACTGTCGGACGAATACCACGCCAGCGATTTGCACCTGCTTTACCAAGTGAACGAAGCATATGCTCAGCATTGCCTACTTCACCTAGCGTAGCACGACAGTCAGCTTCAACTTTACGAACTTCGCCTGAACGAAGACGTAATGTTACATATTGACCATCACGAGCAAGGATTTGAACGTATGCACCAGCAGAACGTGCAATTTGAGCACCTTTACCTGGTTTTAATTCTACGTTGTGAACAGTCGAACCTACAGGCATATTACGCATAGGTAATGCATTACCAGGTTTGATTGGTGCATCAACACCAGACTGGATTGCATCGCCAGCTTTTAAGCCTTTAGGTGCGATAATGTAACGACGCTCACCGTCTGCATATAATACAAGAGCGATGTTTGCGCTACGATTTGGATCATATTCTAAACGCTCAACAGTGGCTGGAATGCCATCTTTAGTACGTTTAAAATCGATTAAACGGTAATGCTGCTTATGACCACCACCGATATGACGAACCGTAATACGACCATTGTTATTACGACCACCTGATTTAGAGTTTTTCTCTAATAGTGGTGCGTAAGGTTTACCCTTATGTAAATCTGGGTTAACCACTTTAACTAGGTGACGACGACCCGCAGAAGTTGGCTTACACTTTTGAAGTGCCATAATTCTAACTCCCCTTATTACTCGGCGCCGCCGACAAAGTCCAGCTCGCTACCTTCTTTAAGAGTAACGTAAGCTTTCTTCCAGTCGCTACGACGACCGAAACGCATGCCAGTACGTTTTGTTTTACCCTTAACGTTAAGTGTGCGAACACCAGTTACTTCTACTTCAAAAAGCTTCTCAACTGCCGCTTTAACTTCAGCTTTAGTTGCGTCATTTGCTACTTTAAAAACAATAGTATTGTTTTCTTCAGCAGCGATTGTGCTTTTTTCAGAGATGTGTGGAGCAAGGATCACTTTTAAAAGACGTTCTTCACGGATCATGCTAGCGCCTCCTCAAGTTGCTTAACAGCAGCAGCTGTAATTAGTACCTTGTCGAAAGCAATTAAGCTTACAGGATCGATACCAGCTACATCACGTGTGTCAACCTTGTACAGGTTACGTGCCGATAAGAAAAGATTTTCATCTACTTCTTCAGTCACGATAAGAACATCTTTAAGCTCAAGTTCTTTAAGCTTAGCAACTAGTTCTTTAGTTTTTGGTGCTTCAAGACCAAAACTTTCAACAACGATTAAACGCTCTTGACGAACTAATTCAGATAAGATGCTTTTGATCGCACCACGGTACATTTTACGGTTTACTTTTTGGCTGTGGTCTTGTGGTTTAGCTGCGAAGCTAACGCCACCTGAACGCCAAATTGGACTACGGATTGTACCAGCACGTGCACGGCCAGTACCTTTTTGAGCCCATGGTTTTTTACCACCACCGCTTACTTCAGAACGTGTCTTCTGAGCACGAGTACCTTGACGAGCACCTGCTGCGTATGCAACAACTACTTGGTGTACTAATGCTTCGTTAAACTCACGTCCAAAAGTAGCTTCAGAAACTTCAAGAGCGCCAGAAGCGTCTTTAATTGCTAATTCCATCACTAAATCTCCAGGACTTATGCTTTAACAGCTGGTTTAACGATAACGTCACCGCCGATAGCGCCAGGTACTGCACCTTTAACTAAAAGCAGGTTACGCTCAGCGTCAACGCGAACTAGTTCAAGGTTCTGAGTTGTTACTTGCTCATTACCCATTTGACCGGCCATTTTCTTACCTTTAAACACCTTACCAGGTGATTGGTTTTGACCGATTGAACCAGGAGCACGGTGAGATAGAGAGTTACCATGTGTAGCGTCTTGCATGCTGAAATTCCAGCGCTTAACACCACCTTGGAAACCTTTACCTTTAGAAGTACCGGTTACGTCAACTTTGTTGATTTCGTTGAATAATTCAACCGTAAGCTCTGCGCCTACTTCAAAATCGCCTTCACCACCATTTAGGCGGAATTCCCACAGACCGCGACCCGCTTCAACACCAGCTTTAGCGAAGTGACCCGCTGTTGCTTTGTTTACACGGCTTGCTTTTTTAGTGCCTGCGGTTACTTGAAGCGCGTTATAACCGTCTGTTGCGTCAGATTTGATCTGAGCAATGCGGTTAGGAGTCGCTTCAATAACTGTCACAGGGATAGATACACCATCTTCAGTGAAGATACGTGTCATACCCACTTTACGACCGACTAGACCTAATGCCATTTTCCTAAAACCTCTCTAATCTTCCGATTAACCCAGGCTGATTTGAACATCAACACCAGCAGCAAGGTCTAAACGCATAAGTGCGTCTACAGTCTTGTCAGTTGGTTCTACGATGTCGATCAGACGTTTATGGGTGCGGATCTCGTACTGATCACGCGCGTCTTTATTAACGTGCGGTGATGTAAGTACAGTAAAACGTTCAAAGCGTGTAGGTAGTGGAATTGGACCACGTACTTGTGCGCCAGTGCGTTTCGCAGTTTCCACGATTTCCGCCGTTGATTGGTCAATCAAACGGTGGTCAAAAGCTTTTAGGCGAATACGAATGCGTTGATTTGACATTCTTAAACCTCAATATAAAGAGCATTTAAAGAGCATAAAAAAACGACCGAAACAATCTTAATAACTAAGATGCCGGTTGTTTGATTATATCTACGTTGAGTTCCAAATCGGAACTCCTGTTTATTAGCTTGAAATCCAAGCTTAATTTATTCTTTCTTGTTCCCGAGGGAATTTTGAAAGCCTGCGTATTATAATGATACTGGTGATAAATGCAACAACTATTTAGACATAATTACTTTGTTATTGTCGTTTAAATAACGGTCAAGTTTATTAATAGTGAACGCAATAGAAGTGATGATGTCACTATGATGTCATAGCATGTCGATTAATCTGCAGGGGATTTTTTAGATATTATGTTATCCTATGCGCTAATTTTGCTGTTATATACCCATATTGGTTTGGGTAACTACTCTCTTATGGTGAGTCAATGCGTATTTTAAATTATGGTTTAAATCTTATCTCTGGTGGTATCAGCCGCTTGTTTGTTAAAAGCAAAGTACTGCCTGAAAAACCGCTAGAACAATTTGAGTTAAACCCTAAAAACCCGACCTTTTATATAGTGCGTTTAAATTCACGCTTTGATTTAGCGGCACTGGCGCGTGTTTGTAAACGAAATGGTTTACCTGACCCAACCGAGCAGCAAGTGTTAGGCGACGAAGCGTTAGATCGCTTTATCGGCATTAAAAACCCACCACCGCTATTTGGTGATAAAGAAAAGCCTACCAATGCATTGGCCCAAGGCAAACATATTGTTGAGCACTTATTAAATAGTGGCCAAAAAAATGTGCAAGTGGTGCCCGTGACTATTTTATGGGGCCGTGCACCGGGTAAAGAAAAGCCTGGATTGAGTACACTGCTCTCACATTCGCTGACTCCTAGCTGGTTCAGAAAAATTTTCGTGGTGCTTTTTTCAGGAAGAGATAACTTTATTCGATTTAGCCAACCACTCGACTTATCCTTATTGGTTAATGAAAAAGCCGACGTTAATGAACTGCCTCATAAACTACTGCGTGTAGCTCGAGTTCACTTTAAACGTCAAAAGCTGGCTGCAACAGGGCCTAAAATACCATCTCGTGATCAGTTATTTAGCTCGCTGCTAGCATCACCCACAATTAAAAAAGCAATTCAAACCGAGGCCTCTGAAAAAAACATCAGCCAAGCCCAAGCGCGACAAAACGCATTAAAGCTACTTGATGAAATTGCTGCCAATTACAGTGACGCGACCATTCGCGTTGCCGACCGTATTTTAACCTGGCTTTGGAACAAGCTGTATAATGGTATTGATATAAAATACACCGAGCAAATTCATGACCTAACTAATAAAGGCCATGAAATAATCTACATGCCGTGTCATCGCAGTCATATGGATTACTTACTACTTACCTACTCTATTTACCATCAAGGGCTTGTCCCACCGCATATTGCAGCTGGGATCAACCTCAACTTTTTCCCAGCAGGCGGGATATTCCGTCGTAGTGGTGCATTTTTTATTCGCCGCTCGTTTGCTGGTAACAAGCTCTACTCAGCGGTATTTAAAGAATACTTAAGCCAGTTATTTATCAAAGGTTACTCGGTGAAATTTTATACCGAAGGTGGCCGCAGCAGAACCGGACGTTTATTACCCCCAAAAACCGGCATGCTCGCCATGACAATGCAAGCCATGCTGCGTGGTATTGATCGCCCAGTATCGATTGTGCCTGTATATATAGGCTACGAACACGTAATGGAAATAAATACCTACCTAAAAGAGCTCGCGGGTAATGATAAAAAGGGCGAGTCGATATTAGGTATTTTTAAAGCGATTAAAAACTTAAAAAACTATGGCCGTGGTTATTTAAACTTTGGCGACCCTATTTCTATTAACCAATACCTAAATGACAACCAACCCGACTGGCGCGAGTCAATTCATGCTACCGATGTGCAAAAGCCACAATGGTTAGGACCGCAAGTTGCGAATCTTGCTGATCAGGTTATGGTTAAAATTAACAATGCAGCCGCACTCAACTCAGTTAACTTATTGGCGATGATACTGCTAGTAAACGATAAACACGCATTGAGTAAACCTAAATTGCTAGCTCAGCTTGAGTTTTATCTGCGATTACAGCGTGAAGCCAGCTATAGCAATAAAATAACTGCGCCCGATGAAACGCCAGAGCAACTGCTAGAACATGCCCTAAAGCTGAATAAGTTTGATGTGATCAGCGACGAATTTGGCGAAATAATTGCGATAAACGATAAAGAAAAAACCTTATTTAATTATTATCGTAATAACATTTTGCATATTTTTGCAGTACCAAGTCTAGTCGCCCTGCATTTATTTAAGCAGCATCAAAGCACCGTAACCCAGTGCCATCAACTGGTAAACTCTTTTTATCCGTTATTTGCCAAAGAGTGGTACTTACAAGAGCTTGATGAAAGCTATGTAACCCGTATTTTAACTAACTTTAGCGATCAAGGCTTAATTGAACTTGATGGTGATAACATTAAAGTGACTCATAATAACGATAGCTTTGCCAAACTCGAAATGCTCGGTCGTGCATTAAGCTTCACTCTGCAACGCTATGCGATTGTAATTGGCTTTATTCAGACCAGCCAAGGCATTGAAAAAGCAGAGCTGGAACGTGAAAGCTATGTGCTGGCACAGCGCTTAGGTACGTTACATGGCATTAAAACACCGGAGTTTTTTGATAAGAAGGTACTTAGTAGCTTTATTTCCAATCTCCGCGAACAAAAGCTAATTAGTGAATCTGATAGCGGCTTACAAGGCAGCCAAGAGCTTTGCGAGACCTACAAGCAACTACAAACACTCTTGCCGGCACGTATTTGGCAATCAATTACTGACATTGTTCACGCTCAATGTCAGTAACAGACTCTAATTACCCACTATGTTGAATTAACTCAATATAGTGGGTTTTGAAGTGTTAACGCTGACGCATTACCCCTTCTTGAATAGTAGAGGCTACCAAATTTCCTTGGCGGTCAAAAAACTGCCCGCGTACCAACCCTCGTCCCGAACTCGCACTTGGGCTATCAATAGTATATAAAATCCAATCATCCATTCTAAATGGACGATGAAACCACATAGCATGATCAATCGTCGCTACTTGCATATTCGGCTGCATAAACGAGACACCATGTGGCTGCAGTGCGGTTGGTAAAAACTCAAAGTCAGACGCATACGCTAATAAGTAGTTATGAATACGTTGATCGTCCGGCATATCGCCATTGGCTTTAAACCAAATATGTTTTACCGGCTCTATGGCCTCTGGCTTAAACGGATTATGAAAATTAACCGGACGCATTTCTATCGGCATTTCACGAATAAACTTATTACGGATTGCTTCAGGAATATGCTGCGCATTTTCTTGATAAAACTCTAACGAAGAACGCAGCTCTTCAGGTGCGGGAACATCAGGCATGGTAGCTTGATGCGATAATCCTTGCTCTTCACCTTGAAACGACGCCGTCATGTAAAAAATAGGTTTACCGTACTGAATGGCGCTAACTCGACGAGTACTAAAACTTTTACCATCGCGAATCGTCTCTACATCATAAACGATTGGCTTTGCAGCGTCGCCTGGGCGTAAGAAGTAAGAATGTAAGGAGTGAACAATACGTCCTGCAGGCAATGTTTCTTTAGCTGCGGAAAGCGCTTGTCCCATAACTTGACCGCCAAACACCGCTCTAAAACCTAAGTCTTGGCTTTGTCCTCGATATAAACCTTGCTCAATTTCTTCAAGTGACAATAGCGACAATAAATCATCTAATACTTGGCTCATTATTTCTTCCTCAATCCCCTAATTTCTAAATGATACTATACAATACTGGAAAAATACTAACTCACTGATTGAGGAAATCTAATATGGCTTTTTGGCTGTTTAAAACCGAACCCGACGCCTTTTCAATTGATGACTTAAAACAAGCCCCAGAGCAAACAACGCTATGGGAAGGTGTACGTAACTACCAAGCGCGTAACTTTATTCGTGATGATGTACAAAAGGGCGATTTGGTGATGATTTATCACTCTAGCTGCAAGCAAGTTGGCGTTGCAGGACTTGCAGTGGTTACTAAGACCGCTTACCCCGATCCAACTCAATTCGATTTAGGTAGTGACTATTACGATGCTAAAGCAACCACTGAAAATCCTCGTTGGTTTGTAGTGGAAATAACCTATCAGGCGCATTTAAGTAGTTTAGTCAGCCTACAAGCAATCAAAGCAAATAGTGCTATAACTGATATAGCACTTAAAAAAAGTGGCCGTTTATCGGTCATGCCAGTAACCGACAATGACTGGTATGAAATTTTAAATATGGCGAAATAAGTCACCAAGGTAACTATCCACCAGCGTAGCATCTCACCGCTCGATTTTCTTATGTAGCCAGATTTGTTATGATCTGCGGCTTGTGTGTACTGGAGGAAAAATGAAATTACTGTATTGGTTAGATGAATGGTTAACTCTCAGCGATGATGAGAGGCAAGCAAAGCTACCAACCTCTGGTGGAGATTTACTCGGTGATGTGTATGTAAAATATCACTTTGTTGATCTCAATAAACCTCTGCTTTTTACTTTTTCTCCTGCGGGCACTGATGTGCAAGAACGCGATTTGAACGAAGACTTTGCCCCATGGGGCTATCATTTAGCACAAAAGCAAAACGTTAATATTATTGCGTTTCAGCATTTGGGTAAAAGTAACTGGTTTCGTAATCGCAATTTAATCTTTTTTATTGAGCAATTAGCTCCCTTACTTTATCCATTTAAAACCAAGTTAGGTTATGGGCTTAGTCGTGGCGGTTTTGCTGTGGGTGCATTTGCTAAATTACTAAAACTCGACAAAGTACTGTTTTTCCACCCTGTTAGCACCAAAAACAAGCTACTCGCCCCTTGGGATGACCGATCAAGTACCGAGATAGCCCAGCAATATGACTGGCAAGGTGACTACCATGACTTAGATTTAGGGGATGCCGAGGGTTACATTATTTACGATCCAACTAATCGTATTGACCGCCAACATGCTAAACGCTATAAACAACTCACTCACTTACGCGTGTTTGGTATGGGGCACGGCACTCATGCCACTTATTTAAATAAGTTTGGCTTTTATAAACAAGTGGCGGTTGATTTTATTCGTGATCAGCAAATCGACATTGCGCAATTTAGGCTGCAAACAAAAACACTGCGTTTAAAAGAGGATTATTATAAAAAACTTAATAAAGCCAACGCTAAGTCGCCACATCGCCAAGCGTTATTAAGTACCGCTCACACTATTTTAATTGATGAAAAAGCCACGCATGTAAAAGAGCATCAAGCGCAAATTGATATTCAACCACTAATAGACGTAGCCATTAAACATCAAGACGAAAATCCTACCGATGCTATTAAGCTATTAGAGGTGGCACAACAACTCGTGCCAGATGATCCGCTGGTTGAGCATAAACTCAAGCAATTAAAATAACACTGGGCAACTCAAACGTTGCCCTTGCTACTATTTTTTCTTTGCGTGCCCTTGCTTGGGAACAATTGAAAAATATAAAATAAGCGCTATCCAAGAGAAAAAAATAGCGCCGACCAACCAGCCATTTTTCTCATGGCCATGGCTACGCTTACTGTTAAGAATTATCATAATAGGGAAAATGTAAGCACATAAAACAATAATTAAAAAAGCAATTTCAGTCATTATTTTTCCAAGCTAGGCCAATCAACTTCACCACTCAACACTCGCTCTTGCGCGATATAATGCAGTATATCACCCGCATTTACTGCGTAATCTAAAGGTGGATTTAAATCCATATTTTTTGCACTTAAATTATGAGCCACCCCTAATAATATTGCATCATGATCGTACTTAAAATGATGAAATAATTTACCAAACTCCATGGTTTTTATATCACTGGGTATTTGTAGACTAAATTGTGTATCACCATGCAAAGTAGATAATAGTTCTTCTTGAACACGACTTGAGCCAGGGTCTTGCATTGAGCGCACCAAAATCTCTGCTGACTTAGTGCTACTGCATTCTACGTTATGACAATGCTCTAGTAACATTTCCACTTTTGTTTCATCAAAAAAGTGTGCGCTAATGTGACAATCTTCTTTAACTAAACGACTAATACGCAGTGCGGTAGTAAATGTTTGGTCGTCATCTTGACCATCAATAATCACTTTATCAGCATGGCGAATTGCTACACGCTCTAACTCATCCAAATCAGTGAAACTGGTTAGGCGAGCAAAATCAACATTCTCATTACTTAAAAACGGATGCTCTATTTGTTCAGTAACCGCCAATAAAATACGGCGATCTGTACGTTTAGTATCAGCCAAAATATAGTCGATCATTTTTTTTGTTCGAGCATTATGCCAACCAAAAATAATAATGTGGTTGCTACTGTGAGCAAAGTTTTTATCACCAGTCATAGCGCGCCTAATTAAGTAAGTTACTGTTTGTCCTGTTTTACCTAACAAGACACCAAATAAAGCCAAACCAAAGGGTATTTGTATTAATGCAACAATCCATCGACCTAAATCTGTTGATGGGCTTAAATCGCCATACCCTACCGTTGAAGTGGTTACCGTGTAGTAGTAAAAAAAAGTCCCTGGTGAAAGCAAGGCCTGCTCATTTGCCACTAATAATAAACTCCAAGTAAGTAGCATATGTAAGGATGTTGCTATTACAACAGATTGCCAACTAACCTGATCAATATGGCTGCGCAACAGCACAACAATACGTTTTAAAATATGATGCATAATTTTTTGTTAATCGATTGATTATTTTTATCATTTAGTAACACGATACTGTAAATGATAACACCTAAGCAACGTTTTACTGTAATCGAAATATTCAAGGTTCGTTATGAAGAAAAATAAGAGTAAACTATAGTTATTAAGTTATGAGAAAAGAATGAGTCTATTATGTCAGGTGTTTTAGCGTCAGTTGATCAACGTACTCAGCTTGTAGGTGAGAATCGTTTAGAATTGCTACTTTTTTATTTACATAGCCGCCATTTATTCGCACTCAATGTATTTAAAATTAAAGAAGTGGTGAAGCTTCCCCGTCTAAGCAAAATACCGCACTCTCACCCTAAGGTGACGGGTGTTGCTAATATTCGTGGTGAATCTATTCCGGTGATTGATCTACGCCAAGCAATTTCTATGTCACACAAAGAACATAGCGACGATTGTAATCTCGTAGTAACAGAATATAACCGTACCACCCAAGGTTTTTTAATTGGCAAAGTTGATCATATTTTAAATATGACCTGGTCTGATATTATGCCGCCGCCTAGCTCTGTGGGTAAAAATCATTACATTACCGCACTGACTAAAGTACAGCGTGACGGGATAGAGCACTTGGTAGAAATTATTGATGTTGAAAAAGTACTGGCCGAAATAGTTGAGTACGAGGTTAATATTTCTGAAGGGGTGTTAGATCAAACCATAGTCAATGAATTCTCTGGGCGTAAAATACTGCATGCTGATGACTCGCCAACAGCCCGCAAGCAAGTTAGCGATACATTATCGCAGCTTGGTATCGAAATCATCCCTGCTAGTAATGGCTTAGAAGCACTACAAATGCTAAAAGGCTGGGCTGATGAAGGAAAAGACGTCGAAAAAGAGCTACTAATGGTGATTACCGATGCCGAAATGCCTTCTATGGATGGTTATCGCTTAACCTATGAAATACGCAACGACAACCGCTTAAAAAACTTACATGTGGTGCTTAACACCTCTCTCAGTGGTAGCTTTAACCAAGCCATGGTAGAAAAAGTGGGATGTAATGCATTTTTATCAAAGTTTCAGCCCGACTTATTAGTACAAGAAGTTCAAAATCGCTTAAAACAGGTGCTCAGCAACACTTAGTTAAGCTCACTAGTAAATACTGACTACAGTTAGTATTTGCTAGTTATATAACTAACAACGTATTTAGTTATTTCACTGCCTTATAGCCTACCTTGTTGTCATTTTATTTATTGCGCCATTTGCTAATCACTACTTTTCATGATTAATTAATACGTAAATTTTTACTAGGTTATTAATTATGCTTAATAAAGTTGCCAGCCCTTTTACCAAGCTTGTAGAGCGGTACTTACCCGATCCGTTTATATTTGTCATTTTGCTCACCATTATCACTTTGGTCATTGCGAATTTAGCGACCCCTGCAACCACGCTTGAGGTAATAACATCATGGGGTAGCGGGTTTTGGAACTTACTTAGCTTTGCCATGCAAATGCTATTGGTATTAGTAACAGGCTACATGCTCGCCAGTACCTCGTTAATAAGTAAGTTACTGACAAAGTTGGCAACGCTTGCCAATACAGCTCCAAAAGCCATTATTTTAGTGACTTTTATTTCGCTTTTAGCAAGCTGGCTTAATTGGGGGTTTGGTTTAGTGATTGGGGCTTTATTTGCTAAAGCGATTGCCAAACAGACTCGAGTGGATTACCGGCTATTAGTAGCGAGTGCTTACTCAGGTTTTGTAGTGTGGCACGGCGGATTAGCAGGCTCCGTACCTCTAACCATTGCCAGCGAAGGGCATTTTTCACAGGCAACAATGGGGATTATTGGCACCGAGCAAACCTTGTTCGCAGGTTTTAACATTGCGATTCTGATTGGCTTATTTATTATTATGCCGCTGGTTAACCGCTATATGCTACCAAATGAAAAAGACAGTGTTTATATTGACCCATTACTGCTTAAGAACACTTTAGCCGATAAAGTAACAATAACACGCCCAGCTCAGCATTTAGAGCAAAGTAAGCTGTTAGGTATGGGTATTGGTTTACTCGGACTTGCCTACTTAGGCTATTACTTTTTTATCGCAGGTGGCGGCTTAAACCTAAACAGTGTGATAGGGCTTTTCTTATTTTTAGCTATCACACTACATCAAACACCCCATAACCTACTAAATAGCCTACAACAAGCGATTCCGAGTGGCGCGGGAATTGTCATTCAGTTCCCTTTTTATGCCGGTATTATGGCGGTAATGGTCGATACAGGATTAGCACAGCAGATATCACAAGGCTTTATTGCAATCGCTGATGCCGATAGCTTGCCATTTTACAGTTTTATAAGTGCAGGACTCGTTAATATGTTTGTGCCCTCAGGTGGCGGCCAATGGGCGGTACAAGCACCTATTGTTATACCAGCAGCGCAAGAGCTTGGTGCAGATATGGCGCGGGTTGCTATGGCTGTGGCGTGGGGAGACGCGTGGACCAATTTAATTCAACCCTTTTGGGCTTTACCGGTATTAGCCATTGCAGGGTTAAAAGCTAAAGATATTATGGGTTTTTGCGTAGTGCAGCTATTTATTACTGGGGTGTTTATTGCGTTGATGCTAAGTTTTTATCCGTAAGTATTTTGGTAATAAATAGGCGCGATTTTATATCGCGCTTGCTAGTAGCAAGCCAAAAGAGCTAAGCAAGAAAATAACGCTAACTGATAAGTCATTTAATCTCACCAAATAATTTCACCTAGTGCCAATAAATTACAGATCATGTGAGCGATAATGCAATACCACAAGTTACCCGATAGATGACGAATTAACCCCATCAAGCAAGAAAATACAAACAGTGAAATAAAAATTTCAACTTGATCATACTGCCCATGTAACAATGTAAACACGATACTTGGGATAATAATTGCGCCAATAGCTCCCAAGGCTGTTTGTTTCAGCCTGTAGAATGCTACTCCTCGAAAAACTACTTCCTCAAATATAGGCCCAATAAATACTACTGCTAAAAACAGCATAATTTTAGCTAAAAGCGAGTTTGTTTGTGCTTTAACTTCTAACATGAAATCTGGCAAGGCGACTTCCATAAAGCCAAAAAGCCATTGTTCCAGTAAAACGTAAACCGCTGTTAATAGCACTGTAATGATTAAAGGAAAAAAAGCCACCTTCTCTATTGCTAAACGCCCTATAACTTCGCTTTTATTTTGCGCATCAAGAGTAGACTTTAAAAATGGCAGCGTAAGTACAGCAGTGAAGAAGGTAGATATGAAAGCTAGGCCGGGATTCGAATCTAGTTGCTCTAAATGTGTTAGGTCATTTAACAACAATGCCCCACCACCCGATAAAAAAATAATCAAGTATGAGGCCATTGGGAGCGCCAGTGAAAAAAAGGCCAACCAATAAAGCGTGTACAATAAAGACTCCACTGTACTTTGATTTACATGTTGTTTTATCGCATCATCCATAATTTGTCAGCTCACGGCTTCTTATTATTTTTCATTCTGAAGGATAGTACCATATCAATTACCCCATTGAGAAACAAACCAAAACTAACATCTTGCTATCGCCACACAAACTAAAATAAACACGGTTAGTTTTATTCAGAGAGGTTGTAGAAGGGTTATTACCCCTGTTAAACAGCCATTTTTCTGAGCAACAGCTTTCTTTCTAAACAACAAATGCACAAAAACCTTAAAAAGTAACGTTCAAAAAAACAGCCTGATGAGCGAGCTTTGAGCTACCATACTTTTATTATTGCTAACTCGATAAAATCTTCATCGGTAAGCTTAAAATGGCGTTTTCTGAGTCAGCAAAGTGCATCATCACTGCTACATGGCCTGCAACCACCAGCGCATACATGACCGCTGAAAAACCTTGGCCATATTTATCTAATGGCAATAAGTGTGAGTAGTGACGGCCGCGCCATTCAAACACGATTTCCAGTGCCCCAACAAACAAAAAGAACACTAATAGCATTAAACCAAACGTATAGCTGAGCCATAAACCAAACAGCACCCCTAGTAAGCACACACTCAAACCAACCCATGAGCGCATTGAAAAACTAATGCTTTTTAGTACATGCCCGCCATCAAGCGGTAAAATAGGCAGTAAATTGAATAAATTAAGCAGTGCACTAAGCACTGCAACACCGGCAAATATTTCCATTTCTGTGGCGTAATAAAGCACTACACCAAGCACAGAAGTAAATAAGCCAAAGGCAGGCCCCATAAGTGATATAAGCACATCTTGCCAGCGCGTAGTTATTTTATCGTCGCTCACAGCAAGACCACCAACAAAGGGAATTAAATAAATACCTTTGGTTTTAATGCCAAAATACTTCATTGCACGTACATGGCCATACTCGTGTACCACCAAGCAAGCAATCAGCATTAACGCAAACTCAATGGTAAACAGCCATGCATAACCCGCTACCGATGCGCTGGCAAGCGCCACCTTAACCACCTTAGCGCTTTTAAATAATTTAAAGCCAAGCGCAGCGAATCCTAAAAACCCTTTTTTAGGTGCGCCCTGTGCTGCTACAGGTAGAGCTAACTGAGTTGCAAACTGATTGTTTACATACAACGCTAAGCTTTGCTGGCTTACCTCACTGCTATCAATACCAATTAACTGCTCATCAAGTATAAACTCGACATAATTTTCACGTGGGTTTTCAAATGCAATCGCTTGCTGATCATGAAATATTTTTACAACTTGCTGATCTGCTATCATCAGCGTAAACGGTTGCTCTGCCAGAGAAAGATCGACTTTTATCATTATTCTAACCATTATAAATTATGCCGCTAGTATACCTATCCACCTCAAAAACACGAGTGAGCTAGCATAATTTTAGCAGCGATAATTTAAGGTAAAAAAACTCAACACTACTGACAAAAACAATTCAAGCGACTATTTTTAGTATTACAGGAAGTAAGTTACAACTACTAGGGACAACAATGCGAACTAAATTACCAAACATACTTGTTGTTGATGACTCACAAGCCATTTTGATTGTTATGAAAGCGATTTTTAATGAGCTCGAAATGCCAGAAGTCATTACTTGCTTAAGCGCAGTTACAGCATTAGAGAAAGTAAAACCTGATATAAATTTCTATGACGCCATTTTTACCGATCTGAATATGCCAGAAATGGATGGGATGGAACTCATTCGCAATTTAGGTGAAATGGGCTATTGCGGTGCGATTGTTATTATTTCTGAAATGGACCCTAAAATAATCAGCCTAGCAGCTGACTTAGCCAAGCAACATAATGTGCATTTAGTTGGTAACCTTACCAAGCCTGTGCAGCTGAATCAGGTAAATATGTTACTTACCAAAATAGCGCAATTAAACAGCCACACGCTTGTAAAAGAGCGCCCAATTACTAAAGCAAAACTTATTAGCGCATTAAAAAATAATGAAATAACGCCCTATTACCAGCCTAAGATAAATATAAACACCAACCTTATACAAAGTGTCGAAGTACTCGCTCGCATTGTTTCAAATAAAAACGAACGCGTTATTTTACCAAGCCGTTTTATTAGCCTTGCTGAGCAATGTGATTTAATCAATGACATTACGTTTACGCTATTTGAAAAAGCCTGCAGTGACTTAAAACAGCTTAAAGAGCAATTAGGAGAAAGCTTAAAATTGTCATTTAATATGTCGCCATGCCAGTTAAATGATTTGAACTGCCCTAATAAATTATTACAGTTATTACAAAAGCACGGCGTGCTTCCCAGTGATGTGGTTGTTGAAATAACCGAGCAACATGCCCTAGCAAGCTACACCCAGTTAGAAACTTTAAATAGATTAAGAATATTTGGTTTTGGTATTTCGTTGGATGATTTTGGTACTGGCTTTACTAATATTAACCAACTTAAACAGCTTCCTTTCACTGAAGTTAAAATAGACCGCTCGTTTATAAGCCATATTGAAACCGATAAGTTTTCGCAAGTGGTGGTCAGCTCATTAATTAATATGACTAACCAAGAGCAGCTACAACTTGTTGCTGAGGGTGTTGAGCGCCCAGAAGAACTTGCCTACCTAAAGCACTATCAAACAGACTTAACTATACAAGGATTTTTGTTTAGCTGCCCAAAAGCAAAAGCTGAATTTATCTCGTGGGCACAACACTGGATAAAGACAGCTGCTAAAACAAAAAATAATTAGGGTCTGTTGACCTTTGCAGATTTTTATTTATACAGACCTTAACGAGGTTCGTTATCGTCGGCGCTGACTATATGCTCGCTATCAGCTAAGCGTTGATGCCAGCGTTGCTTAGCCACGGCCCGCATATTGGTAGATTGATCTCGCTCATCAACAATTTCTAAGCCCATTAACGCTTCTATCATATCTTCTAGGGTTACAATTCCTTGTACGTCGCCATATTCATCAATCACTAAGCAAATATGGGTACGCTGAGTGAGTAATGTTTGTAATAACGACGATACGTTTTGCGCGCTCGGTACCGTATAAATAGGCTTAACCAACTTACTAATTTTGTAATCTGTGCCCAAGCGATGATACGCCAACATAATATCGTTTTTATGAACAAACCCTATGATATCGTCAGCGTCTTTGTCATAAATTAACACCCGAGAGAATGATGACGATCCATGTTCACTTAAGTACTGATTAACGGTAAGGTCTTTATGAATTTTAAAAATGACCGTACGCGGTGTCATTAAATCAGTTAGTTTTGCATGCCTAAAGTGCAGTAAGTTTCGAATGATCTCTGATTCATCAGCATGAAGCGCCCCAGACTCACTACCAATGTCGGCCATCGCTTCTATTTCTTGGCGAATATAATAGGCCTCATTATGCTTTTGACCCATCAAATTGGTTAGCTTTTGTGCAGCCCAAACAAAAGGCTTAAGTACTAGTACCAAAATACGTAAACCATAAGTCACACTCGGTGTTAAAGCACGCCAATAGTTGGCACCCAAGGTTTTTGGAATAATCTCAGATAACACCAACACCAATAAAGTCATAATCGCAGATGCAATCCCCACTGCAGCATCTGAAAACACCACGGCAGCTTGTGCGCCTACCCCTGCCGCACCAGCAGTATGGGCAACAGTATTGAGCGTTAAAATAGCTGCTAATGGCTGATCAATATTACTTTTTAGCTTTTCAAGCTGCTTCGCCAGCACTGGGCGCTCTTTGCGCAGCAATGCAACATAACTAGGCGAAATGCTTAATAGCACCGCCTCCATTATTGAACACAAAAACGAAATCACAATCGCTGTAACCATGTAAATGATTAATAGTGTCACTTTTTTTCCTCTATATTGGATATATGAGCATCATAACAATACATGCTATATTTGGCCAAATACCCAATAATAGGCATAACAATGAATTTAAGCGCATCTTGGTATCGTTACGCAAAACGTTTTACTTACTTGGCAACCCTACTTACATTAAGTAGCTTGAGTTTAACGACATTAGCCGCACCACTCGATCAATCAAAAATCCAATTTATTGGTCCGCTTGCAGAAGGCATGCAAGCCAAGCCATTTCAGACACCCCATGGTGACGTGGTTATTAGCAATTTATTGACACAACTTGAATCTAATACTGAAAGTTTTGTTGTATTTGGAAAAAAACACAAGTGGCAGCCACTTGATAAAATTAACGCGCTTACCTTAGGCGGTTTACAGGCACTTAAATTTCATATTGAAACGAACCGATTTACACAAGGCTCCTTAAACATTACAGGAATAGAGCAAGGCCAGGTTTTTATTAACGGTGAAAAGCAAACTGGTGAAAGCCAAAGCTACCCGCTTGCTTTAAATAACGGCTCACATACTGTTATTCTCATCGCCCAACAGGTTGCTAATTGGAATGATGTTAGCTTAGAGTTTGTGCCAAAAGCAGACACTGATGTTGTCAC
Organism: Pseudoalteromonas sp. DL-6; assembly: GCF_004328665.1. NCBI lineage: Bacteria > Pseudomonadati > Pseudomonadota > Gammaproteobacteria > Alteromonadales > Pseudoalteromonadaceae > Pseudoalteromonas > Pseudoalteromonas sp. DL-6. Next base: position 169,562 of record NZ_CP019770.1, on the reverse strand, counting down.
CCTAACCACCAATAAAACCAAACGTTTATCAGCAAAGCAGTTATTCGATGCACCTACTATTAGTGCCCTCTCATTGTCTCCAGATGCTAAGCATTACTTAAGCACAACTAAGCGCTATAGTGATAAAACTGGCAATGATGCACATACCATTACTGAGCTAAAAGATACTAAAAACCAGACGCTATACCGATTTGAAGCAGCCCAGCCAAGTCAGTTCATTTGGAGCCCTGATAACCAATTTTTAGTTTATTTACTCAACAATGAATTAAAGCAACTAAACCGTAAAAACTTAACAATTAAAACCTTAGCCTCAGGCCTTGAAGGCGCAAGTAACTTCAGCTTTTATAACGACAGCAGTATTTTATTTAGTTGGTCAAAATCGCCTGAAGAAAATAACAGCCTAACCAAACATCATAAAGGCCTTCAAGATCGTTGGTCATATGCTCGTACCGTTAGCCAATTATACTTACTCGATACCAAAAGTGGTTTAACCAAAGCCCTAACTGAAGGTGTATTAAGCCATCGCCTTGAAGATGCAAACAGTAACCGTGGAAAACTATTAATTAGTCGCCCTGTTATGGCAATGCAAGCTTCAACACATCCAGAAACTGAGCTAGTTGAACTTACATTAAAATCTAATAGCCTAAAATCACTAGGTAAGTTTAAAACCTTTAATCAAGCAAAATATGCCGTAAGCGACATTTACGTAGTTGCAGGCCCAGATTTTAAGAATGGTGCAGGCAGAACATTACCAAAGAATATGCTGGCTAATAATTACGATGGCCAGCTGTACTTACTAACTGATAACGCAAAAAAAGTAACGGCGTTAAGTAAACAGTTTAACCCTGCGATTGGCACATTAGAAGTACTAAGCAATGGTGATGCGCTAATCAAAGTGACAGAAAAAGACACACAACCACTGTATTTATTTGATCTAAGTAAGCAGCGCTTTAAAAAGCTAAATACGGGCTTTGATATTGTGCAACAATTTAGTTTTTCAAATACACGCAATGCCCAGTTATTAATTAGTGGCAGTAATGCGTCGAGCGCTCAACAACTCAAGCGCTTCGACGTAAGTAAAAACAAGGTAGAGCTCATTTGGGATTCAAACCCGATTGCGTATGCCAATACGGCTATTCCTGCGCTTGAAGAATTTAACTTTACCAATAAGCGTGGCGTAGAAATCTCTGGCCGTGTTTATCTGCCAAGCAATCTTGATAAAGCCAAGAAGTACCCTGCTCTTGTGTATTATTATGGTGGCACCTCACCAGTAACACGTGGGTTTACTGGGCGTTACCCTTTTAACTTATGGGCAGCAAACGGATATGTGGTTTATGTTGTACAACCGACCGGTGCAACGGGCTTTGGGCAAACTTTTTCAGCACAACATGTAAATGCTTGGGGCGACTATACCGCCGATGACATTATCCAAGGCACAGAGGCATTTTTAGCTAAATACAGTTTTGTAGACAGTAGCAAAGTAGGTAATCTTGGTGCATCTTATGGTGGCTTTATGACTATGCTGCTTGCCACCAAAACCGATATGTTTAGCGCATCTATTGCGCATGCCGGTATTTCAAACTTAACGTCATACTGGGGTGAAGGATGGTGGGGTTATTTATACTCAGGCGAAGCCTCAAAAAATAGCTTTCCGTGGAATAATCCTCAACTTTACAGCCAGCATAGCCCTGTATTTCATGCCGATAAAGTAAATACACCATTACTGCTTATTCATGGTGACAGTGATACTAATGTGCCTGTGGGCGAAAGCTTAACTATGTACACAGCCCTAAAACTGCTTAATAAAGACGTTGAAATGATAGAGTACAAGGGGGCTGATCACCAAATATTTGCGCGCGATAAGCGATTTAATTGGTGGAACACCATGTTGGCTTACTTTGACAAAAAGTTAAAAAATGAACCACAATGGTGGGATTCAATGTATAAAGATTAGTAACCATAATGCGCACTTTGTCGCTCAAGTGAAAAGTGCGCATTACAAAAGTAATGTTATTAGACCAATTCGTAATATAATGTTACCGAAAAACAACGTTCTCTGTGTTATGCAGACCATTAATAATGCTAATATACAAAGCTGAAACTAAAAAAATAACAGACTATGGCAATTAATGTTTTATTGGTTGAAGATGACGAATTACTCGTAAAGCGCATCCAAAATCATTTTATAAATACCGAGTTTTCTATTGACGTTGACCCCACAGGGGCCGATGCGTTAAATGTTGTTAAAAGCCGAGTAAGTCAGCGCAATACGATTTCCTTGGCAATAATTGATATTGTGCTACCAAAACGCGACGGTTTACAACTTGCCAAAGAGCTAAATACGCTCACCGATATTGGCGTTATCTTATTATCGAGTCGTGACTCACAAGCCGATCGAATTGCAGGCCTTGCTCAAGGTGCCGATGACTATATTTGCAAGCCGGTAGATTTACTTGAGCTTGAGCTAAGAATGCGCGCCCTATACAAACGAGTTGCCAATAATCACAGCGACGATGACAGTGAAGAGTTTATTGAATACGCCGATTTTAAGCTTCATCCAGATAATCGCACCCTTATTACAGCCAGTGGGATTGAATCACGACTGACTGAAGCAGAACACAAAGTGCTTATTTGTTTGATTGGTAATGCTGGTAAAGCGACTTCCCGTGAAAAAATATCAGAAGAAATTGGCCAGCCCGATTGGAGCCCCAACGATCGCACAGTAGACGTGTTAGTGGGTCGTTTACGTAAAAAGCTGAACGATGAGAAAGATCAAAAACGTATTGTCACTGTTCGCGGTAAAGGCTATATGCTTTCAATTTAAATCCTTAGTGTTGGGTTAACTGCGATAATAAACGCTCAAATGCCCGATAATTAAGCGCTTCTTTAAGCTCATTTAAACTGATTTGTGGCGCACCTTTTAAATCACTTATCGTCCGCGCCACTTTGATTACTCTATGATAAGAGCGCGGCGATAGCGCCAGCTTTTCACTGGCTCTGGCTAAAAACTGCAGCTCTGCAGGTGGTAACTCACAGTGCAAGTTCATCTCTTTGTTATTTAACCGCGCATTTACTTTACCTTGGCGTTTAAGCTGAACTACATAAGCTGCTTCTACTCGTGCCCTCACCTCAGCACTGGTTTCTTCTGTAGTTGTACTTTGTAGCTCCACGCTGCTCAACCTTGGTAGTTCAATTTGCAAATCAATTCTGTCAATAAACGGCCCCGATACTCGCGATAAATAGCGCATTACCTGATCGGGTGTCGCCCGTTTATCATGATGACACCCAGTTGGACTAGGGTTAAGTGCTGCAATAAGCTGAAACTGCGCTGGAAATTCCATTTGTCTGGCCGCGCGCGAAATCGTCACTGTTCCGGTTTCCATAGGCTCTCGTAATGAATCCAGCACTTTACGCTCAAATTCAGGCAGCTCATCTAAAAACAACACACCATTATGCGCTAACGATATCTCACCGGGCTTAGGGTTAGACGAGCCACCCACTAGCGCCACCGCAGAACAGGTATGATGCGGATTGCGAAACGGTCGCTGACGCCAATTGGTTAAATCAATTGAATGACCAATAATTGAATATAAGGCCGCTGTATCAATGGCTTCATCATCAGACATGGTTGGCATTATGGTAGCCATTCGTTGCGCAAGCATTGATTTTCCTGTTCCTGGTGGACCTAAAAACAATAAGTTATGCCCACCAGCAGCGGCAATTTCTAATACACGTTTAGCACCGGGTTGGCCTTTTACATCACTTAAATCGAGTAAAAAGTCTGGCGCTTGGGTGCAATCAGGGTAGACAATATTGAGCGGTAAAGGTTGTTGATTGAGCAAGTCTCCCCACACCTCTTGTATAGAACTGACGGCTTTTCGCTTTACACCACTGACTAGGCTGGCCAAACTGTCATTTTCAAGAGGCAGAAAACAGCAACGATTTTGCTCTTTGGCACCAAGCACTGAAGGCAAAATGGCATTTACCGCCCGTATTTCACCATTAAGTGCAAGCTCACCGTAAAATTCATACTTATGAATATCAGGGCAGACTATTTGCCCCGATGCGACCAAAATACCTACCGCAATCGCAAGGTCAAATCGCCCACCATCTTTAGGGAGATCGGCAGGCGCTAAATTAACGGTAATACGTTGATCGGGAAATCCAAATTGCGAGTTTTCAAGAGCACTACGTACTCTATCCTTGGCCTCTTTAACCGAGGTTTCGGGTAAACCGACAATATGAAAGGCGGGTAAACCATTGCCTAAATGTACTTCAACCATCACCTCGGGGGCGTTTATCCCCACCTGCGCGCGAGAAAATATACGGGCTAACGACATTCCTTATCCTAGTTAACAGCTGTATTTACACAGTTTAGTCAGGATATTTAAAAACATGTAATATAATCTTCCATTTAATCGCCGAAAAACGTAGCAATAAGGTCATTAGCATACTCAAAATCATTGCCACTTCCACCGTTAACGATAGGTTGATACTTAAGGTATACACAATACCACCAGCAATACAGGTAATAGCATACAGCTCACCTTTGAGCAGCATTGGAATATCGCGGGCAAGCACATCGCGAATCAATCCACCAAAGCAGGGAGTGATCACAGCCATAATCACAACTGTCATATCTGGCATACCGGCCAATTGCGCTTTTTGCGCTCCCATTACTGCAAAAAAGGCTAAACCAAACGCATCTGCGGTTTGTAACACATAGTACGGAATTGATTTTTGCTTATTGATCAGTCGCGTTGTAACCAGAACCGCCACCAAAATAGCATAAAAGTAGCTTTGGTCGTGTAACCAAAATACGGGCTGGTCGAGTATTACATCGCGAACGGTACCGCCGCCAATAGCCGTAACAGTTGCAAGTACAACTACACCAAAGCCGTCCATTTTCTTTTCGTAGGCCACTAAGGTGCCTGAGATAGCAAATACCGCCACACCTATTAAATCAAACCAGTGATAGAGTTCAGTCATAATTTTGATTACAAAAAGTTTTAAAGAGTTTAGTGCATAGCATACTAAATATTCAGCAATAACACTTTCAAAAAGTAGAATTCAAGATGTTAAAAATAGAGTGAATAGATTTAAATTCAGGCATAAAAAAACACGCTTTAGCGTTTCGATTTAATAAAACATATTATTTCAGTGGTTGCGGGAGCCAGAGTTTGTAAGGAGCGAACCGACAACCTTTGCTGGCTAATGGAAAGCTGAGACCGACGAGCTACCCATTTCACTGAATTTTAGGCATAAAAAAACACGCTTTAGGCGTGTTGCTTTAATATAGCTGTTTATTTCAGTGGTTGCGGGAGCCGGAATTTAATAGACGACCTTTGCTGGCTAATGGAGAGCTGAGACCGACGAGCTACCCATTTCACTGAATTTTAGGCATAAAAAAACACTCGTATAGAGTGTCGATTCATTTTTACAATTTATTTCAGTGGTTGCGGGAGCCGGATTTGAACCGACGACCTTCGGGTTATGAGCCCGACGAGCTACCAGACTGCTCCATCCCGCGCCTGAAATTGCAGATTTATTTATAGTTGCTTACATTACAACTTGGCTTCCAATCCTCTAAAGGAAATTGGTTGCGGGAGCCGGATTTGAACCGACGACCTTCGGGTTATGAGCCCGACGAGCTACCAGGCTGCTCCATCCCGCGCCTGTATATTTTAAGTCTATCGACTACTTAATTTAATCTCTTAAGTTAGAGTTTACAGTATCCAATTTTCTAAATAAAATTGGTTGCGGGAGCCGGATTTGAACCAACGACCTTCGGGTTATGAGCCCGACGAGCTACCAGACTGCTCCATCCCGCGCCTGTAATTTCTTAGTAACAGTATTGTGTTATTCACAAGCCTGTTTCGAAGAGAGCGCTATAATATAGGAATAAACCTATAATGCAAGGTTTTACTAATTAAAAACGTTTAAGTGAACAAAAACCCATCAAACAGTGATATTTACAGTAATCGCTGATGTGGATTTATCATTTTTTGCCACTCCCAGTCGGGATGACCCATAACAATAAAATCTGGATTTTCTGTACTTTCTCTTTGGTTGTACGTTAAAGGATTAAATTCAGCATCGGTAATACAGCCACCTGCTTCTTCAACAATAACCTGCGATGCACCCGTATCCCATTCACCTGTAGGACCAATTCTTAAAAAACAATCCGCTTTACCCTCAGCAACAATACACGCTTTAAGTGAACACGAACCTAAAGCCACCGTTGCAAATTGCGCATTTAGATACTGACTAACTGCTTCTATTTTTTGGCGGCGACTCACAGCCAAAGTTAAACTCTCGGGCGGTGCTACAAATATTTGTTTATCGTACTCACCTTCTCGCTTGAATGCCCCATTATTAGCAGTTGCATAATAGGTCACGCCCTTTGCTGGCCAATGAATAACTCCCAACACTGGGTGGTTATTTTCTATCAATGCAATATTAACGGCAAAGTCACCACTTTCGAGTATAAATTCACCGGTGCCATCCATCGGGTCAAGCAACCAATACCGTTGCCAGTGCTGCCTATCTTGCAATGCTGGAATGGGGGTTTCTTCTGACATAATTGGAATGTCGGGAGCTAGCGCATTTAAGCCGGCGACGAGCACCTCATTTGCGGCTAAATCTGCTTTGGTTACTGGCGTATTATCTGATTTTTCTTGTTGACCAATATCATCTTTTTTATACAAAGACATAATGGCATCCCCTGCACATTGCGCAAGCTCAATACATGGCTCTAGAAGTTTATTCATTAATGTCTCCTGAGGCTAAATACTTATCTAATAATAGCAGAGCAGCAACACTACGTGCTTCAGTAAAGTCAGGTTGGTCTAATAATGACTGCCACTGTGAAAGCGGCCATTTCACCAGCACTAATGGCTCAGGCTCATCACCTAGTAAGGTTTCAGGGTATAAATTTTTAGCAAACAAAATATGCATGGTCGCGTTAAAGTAGCTCGGTGCCATAGTGACTGTTTTGAGCGGTTTAAAATACTCAGCGCCAAAGCCAATTTCTTCTTTAAGCTCTCTATTTGCGGCTTGTTCAGGCGTTTCACCTGGGTCAATGAGTCCTTTGGGGAACCCTAACTGATAGTCATTGGTGCCTGCACAATACTCACGAACTAGTAATAGCTCATTTTCAGTTGTCATGGGCACAATCATAACGGCTCCACGGCCACCGCCGCGAATTCGCTCATACTGACGCTCTTGGTTATTTGAAAACTTAAGCTCTAAAGACTCCACAGTAAATAAGCGACTTTTAGCGACAACATTATTACTGAGAATTTGTGGTGGTGTTGGGTGCTTTTTCTGTGTCATGGGCATCAATTTGCTATCATTGCAGTTATACTAATCATATACCCAAATGAGTATAAGATGCGAGTTTCAGTTTGAATTAAAAGCAATTTAATTGAGCAAATAATTCTCGGGTTTCGTTAAGGTTAATTCTTTATTTCAAAATATGAATACGCTTTGAATATAACATTGTCGGATTTATATCTTAATAACCCAAATAACAAAATTCATTAATTCACTTCATCGCAAGTTAGTCATTTCAATAAGCAATTTTCACAAGGATACATCATGCTCAACTGGTCAAAAATCGATACTGTATTACTCGACATGGATGGAACATTACTCGATTTAAATTACGACACCGACTTTTGGCTCAATGTTGTGCCACAACAACATGCCTTGGCTCAAAATATTAGTATTGATGAAGCGCGTGCAGATATTTTAAAACGCTATCAGGCTGTGAGTGGCAAAATTCAGTGGTACTGCTCTGACTATTGGGAAGCACAGCTAAACTTACCTATTCTCGAATTAAAGCGTCAGTCTGCCCACTTAATCAAAATACGTGAAGACGTTCCGCATTTTTTAACTGAACTTAGACGAGCAGGTAAAGAGCTCATTTTGCTGACTAATGCCCACCCTGAATGCGTCATGCTTAAATTTGAACATACCGCTATTGATAACTATTTAGATGGGGTGGTGTCGACTCATGAATACGGGGTAAGTAAAGAGCAACAAAGCTTGTGGCATAAGGTACAAGAGGATTTGGGGTTTGATAAACGCCGCACTTTATTTGTAGATGACAGCTTACCGGTATTACATGCCGCACGAGAATACGGCATTGAGCATTTACTTGCGGTTGCTAACCCTAATAGCCAGCAACCACATAACGATATAAGCGATTACTTAAGCGTAACCGATTATCGTAAGCTTATTTAACTCATTCGCCCTGAGGGTAACGCGCTACTAAGCCTTGATATACCTGTTTTGCAAAATCTGCATGTTCAGTATCAAGGCTTTTAACTACTTCTACTAAGTGTTCGTTATCTTCTTGACCATGCCATACTTTAATGTAGCTGCCATCTTTGTAACCATGATCTTGGCGGAAAAAGTTAAGCGTATTTTTACCTACATAACCACGGTATAAATCATCAATATCCATGCCTATTTGCGCCATACAACCAGCAAAGGCGGCTGCATCAAAGGTTTTATTGGCAACAGCACTGGCCGCTAGTAATTCAAGCGTTTGTTTAAAGTCATCACCTTGTTGTGGTGCACTCATTTCGGCTTGTAGTTTTGTTGCTATTTGCTCGTAGCTAGTCTCACCGTCAATACGCAACGATAAGCCAAAATGAAAAATATCAACCAGCTCTAAAATCACCTGTTCAGTATCTGGGGTTTGTTTTTTCCACCATTTCCAACCGTAATGGTCTAACATTTCTGCACATTCAACCCAAATAGCTCTATACCATTCAAAGCCTTGGCTAAACCATTGCTCATGTACTTTAGTATTCATGGCATTTTGCATTTCTAGCATAACAACTAGCTTGTTTAAATTCGCAGACATATTGGTTCCACTGTTGGATTTATAATTAGGGTAATAATACAGATAATATAACTTAACGACCAGCCGAAAACTCATGCCATGAGTTGATCAGGTCAACAAAGTCTTCAAAACCACAACCACTGCTTAAATCATTCTCTTCAAGCATTAATTCGTCATCTTGGTAGGCTAATATATCTTCGTTATCTTGATGCAGCGCATGTGCTTCGAATAATGCTTCATCTTTGGAAAGGATCAGGTCAATTTCTTGGCCTTTGAGTGTTAACGGTTCAAAGCTTGAACTCACCGAGCTAATAAGTGCCTGCACCATAGCCACTTTGTCTTTGCCTATTTCTTCGTTTAACCAACGGCCTATAATCGCGTGCTCGCTGCTTATTTTAATTCTTAACCCACTAATAGGGTCGCGAATAAATTGGTATTCCATATACTTTTATTCCAGTACTGCTAATTACAACAGATTATAACCCAGTCAGTTATGAATAACGCAAGCCAGACACAAAAATAGCGCCATAAGGCGCTATTTCAGTATCATCAATTTAGCTAACCGCCTGAGCGATAGCGGGCAGCGTCAATAATTGCCCATAAATGGAATACGGCTCCAATTACGGCTGGAACCACTAAAAACCATAATGCATAGCCGCCAAAAACCAAAATTGCAAACACCAGCGCAGCTAGAATACGTCCCTGCACCAGTTGCCCTAAACCGGGGAAAAAAATATTACATAGAGCGGCGATTACATTACCGCCAGAACCTTGTTCAGCCATACCAACCTCTGTAGTTTAATTAATTTTGTATTTGTACTTATTATTTATACTTACACACTTTATGCCAATTTATTAAGGCTTACAAATCATACAGTTAAATTATTACCAATTTATCACTTTAGTATTTTTTGCCAAATTTAGGTCAAATTAGCAATTTTAAATACATATTTTATTACTTGCTCTGTATATATTAGTATCAATACAGTAACTAAATACCTATTTTATAAATAGCTGTTTATAAAAACAGTATTTTATTTAGCCTAACAAAAACACCTGTTATACTGCTCTCATTATTGATTAAAAAGGCGTAACGATGGACGTTTCAGAATTACTCGATGGCTTAAATGATAAACAACGCGATGCCGTTGCAGCGCCATTACAAAACATGCTGGTATTAGCAGGAGCAGGTTCAGGTAAAACTCGAGTATTGGTTCATCGTATTGCCTGGTTAATGCAAGTAGAGCAAGCCTCTGCCTACAGTATTTTTGCGGTAACCTTTACCAATAAAGCTGCTAAAGAGATGCGCTCAAGGGTTGAAGAAACTCTAAAGGCTCCTGTAGGCGGCATGTGGATTGGTACTTTCCATGGTTTATCGCACCGAATTTTACGTGCACATCACCGTGAAGCAAATTTACCCGAAGCCTTTCAAATTTTAGACTCTGACGATCAGCTTCGCATGATCAAGCGCTTATTAAAATCGATGAATATCGATGATAAAAAATGGCCTGCAAAACAATTTGGCTGGTACATAAGCGCTAAAAAAGATGAAGCTCTGCGCCCTAAAGATATTCAAGCATACGATATTAACGAGCAAATGATGCTGCGCGTTTACGCCGCCTATCAAGAAGCTTGCGATAGAGCTGGCCTAGTTGATTTTGCCGAAATATTACTACGTAGCTATGAGGTTCTTAAAAATAACCCAACTCTGCTTCGTCATTATCAGCAGCGCTTTGCACATATGCTAGTCGACGAGTTTCAAGATACCAATACTATTCAGTATGCATGGTTAAAACTACTTGCGGGCGACACTAGTAGCATCATGATTGTAGGCGATGATGATCAAAGTATTTACGGTTGGCGTGGCGCTAAAATTGAAAATATCAAACGCTTTTTAACCGATTTTGACGCAGAGACAATTCGCCTTGAGCAAAACTATCGCTCGACTGCCACTATTCTTAAAGCGTCTAATGCACTTATACAGAATAACTCCGAGCGTATGGGTAAAAGTTTGTGGACTGACGGTAACGACGGCGAACCAATTTCTATTTATGCCGCCTTTAACGAGCTAGATGAAGCACGCTTTGTGAGTAGCAAATTACGCAGCTGGCTAAATGCCGGAAATGCGCTACAAGATGCGGCTATTTTGTATCGTAGTAATGCGCAATCGCGGGTACTTGAAGAAGCGATGCTACAAGAAGGTTTAAAGTACCGAATCTATGGCGGTATGCGATTCTTCGAACGCCAAGAAATTAAAGATGCCCTCTCATACCTACGCTTAGTGGGTAACCGCCAAGATGATGCCGCATTTGAGCGTGTAATTAATACCCCAGCCCGTGGGATTGGCGACAAAACATTAAGCCACATTCGCGATTGCGCTCGCGCTGAATCTTTGCCGCTTTGGTATGCTGCTAAAGCCATTGTAGAACAACAGCATTTATCGGGTCGTGCATCAGGGGCGGTTGCAAAGTTTGTCGAACTTATTGAGCATATTGAAGATAAAATTAGTGACTTAACGTTGCATGAGCAAGCTAAATACGCGATTCAAACCTCAGGGTTAATGGCTATGTATCAGGCTGAAAAAGGCGAGAAAGGCCGTGCTCGGGTAGAAAACTTAGAAGAATTAATTAGCGCCTGCGATCAGTATGAACTCCCTGAAGAGGAAGAATTTAGCTCACCACTACAAGGCTTTTTAGCCTATACCTCACTTGAGTCGGGCGAAGGCCAAGCCGATGAGCATGAAGATGCGGTACAAATGATGACGCTTCACTCAGCTAAAGGTTTGGAGTTTCCTTTAGTGTTTATGGTCGGTGTTGAAGAGGGCATGTTCCCATCACAACAAAGTAATGAAGAAACCGGCCGTTTAGAAGAAGAGCGCCGCCTTTGTTATGTGGGTATGACCCGTGCTATGGATAAGCTGTATATAAGCCATGCCGAAAGTCGCCGTTTATATGGCCAAGAAAAATATCACAGCCCATCGCGCTTTTTACGTGAAATACCAGAAGACTGCGTAGAAGAAATTCGTATTAAAACACAAGTGTCTCGCCCGCCAGCAGCCGGTCGCTTTAGCGCATCGGTCAGCCATGCTGCATTTGAAGAAAGCGGATTTAACTTAGGTCAACGCGTGCTGCATGCAAAGTTTGGCATTGGCACCGTGCTCAACTACGAAGGCAGTGGCGCACAATCTCGCGTACAAGTTAACTTTGACGACTTAGGCAGTAAGTGGTTAGTAACGGCTTATGCAAGATTACAAGCCGTTTAACCGCGTTATAGAGCGTGTACAGCAACAACTAGCGAATGCGAAACATCGTCAATTACTGCTGCTTACAGGCGATAAGAGCTGGTGTTATGAGCAAAGCACTCAGCTGCTTGCTCATTTACAACAGCCCTCCTTTGTGCTTTCAAAAAGCACTCATTTAGTCAATGCACAGTGGCCAGAGCATACCCACCAAATTTTAGGGCAAGAGTACGCACACGCCGTTTACGATGGCTTCAGTGGACTGGTACCAGATAAACTAGCCGCCCTCAGTGGCGTTGTGCAAGCAGGCGGGTTTTTAATTATATTGCTACCCGAACTTGAAGCACTTAAACACTGGTGTGATGACGCCCTTCCCTTATTTCAATCTTTTGGGCAAATGCACCCTTACAGCTTTTTTAACCAACGCTTAGCACACTTACTCAGCAAAACTACTTTACTGCATTTTAGCCAGCAAAATGGCTGGCAGTGCATTGTCGATACTAACCAATCAACTGGTGAAATTGACTTTACCGAGCAGCAACAGTGTGTGGAATTAATAATAAAAACGGCGAACGGACGAGCAAATCGACCATTATTAATTAATGCAGATCGGGGAAGAGGAAAATCAGCCGCATTAGGCATTGCAGCTAGTAAACTCAGTGATAAAAACATACTTATTTGCGCTACGCAATTTCGTGCTTTGCACAGCAGCTTTAAGCACTTAGCGAGTGCACTTAATCTTGAGTATCAGTTAGGCGATAAACACATTGCAAACATGCACTATGTGGCGCCTGATCAACTACTGAGCGAACAACCGCAGTGTGACTTACTATTAATTGACGAAGCAGCAGCAATCCCTGTACCGATCCTTATAAAAATACTTCACCTATATCCTCGCGTGGTATTTTCAAGCACTATGGTTGGCTATGAAGGCAATGGTCGCGGTTATATTTTAAAGTTTACTCGTTACCTCAAAACGCATTTTAAGAACATGCGTAGCATTAACCTTGAACAGCCTATCCGTTTTGCAAAACATGATCCTTTAGAGCAGCACCTTCGCACACTCTTAGCTTTAGATGCAGAACACCACAGCACTAGTTTGAATAATGCTCCTTTGCAATTTAAGCATGTGCAAGCAAATCAACTTGCTAGCAACGAGACACTGCTTCATCAAGTTATTGGTTTGCTTACATTGGCACATTATCAAACCAGTGTGAATGATTTGCGCCATTTACTAGATGCCGCAGGGCAACGCCTATTTATTTGCCAACAAGGTGATAATATTCTTGGTCTGTGTTTAGTTGCGATAGAGGGTGGCTTTAATACATCGTTGAGTAATGAAGTAGCGCAAGGTAAGCGCCGCCCTCAAGGACATTTAATGGCGCAAAGCCTTGCACAATTAAGCTTTAACGCTGAGGTATTAAAACAACACTGTGCTCGCGTAGTGCGAATTGCCATAGACCCAGAGCTGCATAATAAACAATTAGGAACACAATTACTAAAGTACTGTGAGCAACAATTGCAAACTGAGTGTGATTGGTTGGGTGCCAGCTTTGGGGCTAATGCACAGTTACTTAGTTTTTGGCAAAAAAATGACTTTAATTTAGTAAAATTGGGTTTTCAAAAAGATAAGGCAACCGGCGAACATAGCGCATTAGTTGTTAAAAGCTTAACCAACAGTGACCAGCTACAAGAGCGATTAACAGCTCAGTTCGAAGCTGATTTTCCTTTGCAATTGCTCAGCCACTTTAGCCAGCTTGATTGTAAATTAGTCGCAAAAATTGTCTCATGCTTTAATACTCATACCAACAGCATAGCCGATCAATCAAGATTAAAATCCATGTTAGCAAGTGACTATCAGCTCTTTAATATTAAACCTCTTCTATGGCGGAGTTTTTGGGCATCTCCTCTTAGCTTGCCAAATGATGAGGATAATTTCCAATCTGTTTTTATTAGGCTAATATTACAGAATTGGACACCTAAAAATATCCAAATTGAGTTAGGTTTAAATGGCACAAAGTCATTTAATGCATTAATTAAAAAGGCTGTAAATAACTGGTATGAGCGCATTTCGCATAATAATACACCTTAGTATTACCTTCATTGCATTCGCCTTGGGGCAGCCTTTAGCCTATGCAGAGCAAGATAATAGCAAAGTAATTAAACTAGGCATGTCTACGGCGCTTAGTGGGCCGGCTCAAAATATTGGCCAACAATTACATAAAGGCAGTAGTGTTTACTTTAATAAGCTCAATAATGCTGGCGGTATAAACGGCGCTCAGATATTGCTTTTGGTTGCTAACGACAACTATGAGCCAAAACAAACCGTTAATAATACCCGTACCTTTATCTATTCCGACAAGGTTGATGCACTTTTCGGGGCCATGGGCACTCCAACCAGTCATGCCATTATACCTTTACTGGAACAATCACAAGTTCCGTTTTTAATGCCTTTTAGTGGGGCAAGCTTTCTATATGAAAAATCACGCGCTAACGTCTTTAATTTAAGAGCCAGCTATAATGACGAGGCGGCAGAACAAATTAAATACCTAGTAGAGGAACGTAAACATACAAAAATAGGGCTATTTATTCAAGCGGATGAGTTTGGCTTGTATGTAGAATCAGGGCTGAGAAAAGAGTTAGCTAAGTATGATCTGTCTCCCGTTAAAGTCGCGCGTTATCAACGTAACAGCCATGATGTGGAATCAGCGCTGAATACTTTGCAAGCTAGTGGAGTGACAGCTATCTGTTTAGTTGGTACCTATGCACCACTTGGTGAGTTTATAAACAGTGCACATGCGAAGAATTTTACCCCAGACTATACCAGTGTTTCTTTTGTACCTAGTTCTGATTTATTTGATGAGGTGACTACTCCCTCAAGTATTATGGTGACAGAAATTGTTCCTAACCCACTTACTTGTAATGATGATTTTTGTAATGAGTTTTTAGCCGATATGCTGGTAAACAAGATTACAAAACCCAATCGCCTTCATTTTGAAGGTTATATTAACGCGATGGCATTTAGTAGAGCAGCAGAAAACTGCAAATTACCGCTTAAACGCTCTTGCCTAATGAAAGAACTTAATTCACTGTTAATAAATGATAAAATAGTCAAAAAGCTTTTTCTTGATATTGAAAATCAAAATAAGCGTAATGTATATCGATCTTATTATGTGAATAAATAAGTACCTTCCAAATATTGTTCTATCCTTAATATACAAACTAAGTATGTGAGGAAACTATGGACTTAATTAACTTTAAAGTGGGTTATAAAACCATTTCACTTAAGATTCTTGATATCTTATTAACGGAACAATTTAATAATAACCTCACGGTATTACCTAACGACAATAAAAGCTTTTTAGGTGTAAAAGACTATATGGGGATCCCAACCCCTGTATTTGACCTAGGAATCATTCTAAATGGAGTCTCTACTGAGCACAGTAATTTAGATGCTTTAAAGCAGCTTAAATCCTGGCAAAAACAACTAATGGCTTGGTTTAATAAGTTAGAGCAGGAGTTACTGGTTTCGCAAAACTCGTTAAAGGCGAGTCAATATGAGCTTGCTGATTTTGAACAGTTTTATACAGAGTTTAAAACGGATAACGACGAACTAAAAAATACAATGTCACGCTTTGACGAACCGTTTAAATCGCTTCTACACAAATTGACAAGTGCGATAAGTGCATACAAACAAGGCAACAGTAAACAAGTTAGCACCCAACTTGAGATTATAAGACGGCATGAACTTATTCACCTAGAGCGTTTATTTGACTCTGCAATAGAGCAAATCACCTTAGATTATAAACCTATTATTGTTTTTACCACCAAAGATGGAATGACCCCTCATGTAGGCCTGTTAGTTGATAAGGTGGAAGATAATATTGAATATAAAAAAGAAGATATTAAACCTCTGGATAAGCTCACTGAAGTTGGTTTTGATATTGACCCCCAAACAAGAAACATGATGTATGGTCTAATTAAGCTTGCTGATAAACACAGTGTGCTTATTGATCCTAGCGCAATATTTAAGCCCAAAGATCTTGAAACACCTGACAACGCACCAGAACAAGAAACTGAAGCCTATGGGCTGTTTTAAGTACTCTACTTTTATAGCGACAAAGCAGAATGTTCTTCTGGGACAGCGTTGATAGCCATAATAAAGGCATGGAGATGGCTTTAGGCTGTTATTCTTTTGCTTTTAACCTAATGCCTTTTACCTTTGTTTTTCACTTTTCTGCAGACGTAAAAAAGCCCGGCTCTTTCGAGTCGGGCTTTCTTGTATTTGGAGCCTGGTAATGTCCTACTTTCACATAGCAAATGCTACACTATCATCGGCGCTGTTTCATTTCACTACTGAGTTCGGCATGGGGTCAGGTGGGTCCAAAACGCTATTGTCACCAAGCAAATTTGGTGTCAGTCCGTATCGCTACGCACTAACTAAAATTTGGAATTCTGATAATAAAGTCTTCTAGTATCTACTTTAGTTATATTAACTTCTTCGCTTGTTTCACTATCACATAAAACGCGTTTGGCGTTGTATGGTTAAGCCTCACGGGTAATTAGTACAAGTTAGCTTAATGGCTCACACCACTTCCACATCTTGCCTATCAACGTTGTAGTCTTCAACGGCCCTTCAGAGACTTTAAAAGTCTAGTGAGAACTCATCTCGAGGCCTGCTTCGCGCTTAGATGCTTTCAGCGCTTATCAGTTCCGAACGTAGCTACCGGGCAATGCCATTGGCATGACAACCCGAACACCAGCGGTTCGTTCACTCCGGTCCTCTCGTACTAGGAGCAACCCCTCTCAATTCTCAAACGCCCACGGCAGATAGGGACCGAACTGTCTCACGACGTTCTAAACCCAGCTCGCGTACCACTTTAAATGGCGAACAGCCATACCCTTGGGACCGACTTCAGCCCCAGGATGTGATGAGCCGACATCGAGGTGCCAAACACCGCCGTCGATATGAACTCTTGGGCGGTATCAGCCTGTTATCCCCGGAGTACCTTTTATCCGTTGAGCGATGGCCCTTCCATTCAGAACCACCGGATCACTATGACCTACTTTCGTACCTGCTCGACGTGTCTGTCTCGCAGTTAAGCTGGCTTCTACCATTACACTAACCGTACGATGTCCGACCGTACTTAGCCAACCTTCGTGCTCCTCCGTTACTCTTTGGGAGGAGACCGCCCCAGTCAAACTACCCACCAGGCACTGTCCGTAACCCCGATTCAGGGGCCAACGTTAGAACATCAAAACTACAAGGGTGGTATTTCAAGGACGACTCCACAAAAACTAGCGTCTCTGCTTCTAAGTCTCCCACCTATCCTACACATGTAGGTTCAATGTTCAGTGCCAAGCTGTAGTAAAGGTTCACGGGGTCTTTCCGTCTAGCCGCGGGTACACAGCATCTTCACTGCGATTTCAATTTCACTGAGTCTCGGGTGGAGACAGCGTGGCCATGGTTACACCATTCGTGCAGGTCGGAACTTACCCGACAAGGAATTTCGCTACCTTAGGACCGTTATAGTTACGGCCGCCGTTTACCGGGGCTTCGATCAAGAGCTTCTCCGAAGATAACCCCATCAATTAACCTTCCGGCACCGGGCAGGTGTCACACCGTATACGTCATCTTGCGATTTTGCACAGTGCTGTGTTTTTAATAAACAGTCCCAGCCACCTGGTCACTGCGGCTCCAATCAGCTTAGAGAGCAAGTCTCATCACCAATCGGAGCGTACCTTCTCCCGAAGTTACGGTACGATTTTGCCTAGTTCCTTCACCCGAGTTCTCTCAAGCGCCTTAGTATTCTCTACCTGACCACCTGTGTCGGTTTGGGGTACGATTCGGTATAATCTGAAGCTTAGAGGCTTTTCCTGGAAGTATGGCATCAGCAACTTCATCACCTTGGTGACTCGTCTCGTGTCTCAGCCTAACAGTAACCCGGATTTACCTAAGTCACTAGCCTACACACTTTCACATGGACTACCATCGCCATGCTTGCTTAGCCTGCTCCGTCCCCCCATCGCAATTATACCAAGTACGGAAATATTAATCCGTTTCCCATCGACTACGCCTTTCGGCCTCGCCTTAGGGGTCGACTTACCCTACCCTGATTAACATGGGATAGGAACCCTTGGTCTTCCGGCGTGCGGGTTTTTCACCCGCATTATCGTTACTCATGTCAGCATTCGCACTTCTGATACGTCCAGCATACCTCCCGGTACACCTTCAACCGCTTACAGAACGCTCCCCTACCACTCAGAATAAATTCTGAATCCGCAGCTTCGGTGCATAGTTTAGCCCCGTTACATCTTCCGCGCAGACCGACTCGACCAGTGAGCTATTACGCTTTCTTTAAAGGATGGCTGCTTCTAAGCCAACCTCCTGGCTGTCTGGGCCTTTCCACATCGTTTCCCACTTAACTATGACTTTGGGACCTTAGCTGGCGGTCTGGGTTGTTTCCCTCTTCACGACGGACGTTAGCACCCGCCGTGTGTCTCCCGGATATTACTTTACGGTATTCGGAGTTTGCAAAGGGTTGGTAAGTCGGGATGACCCCCTAGCCTTAACAGTGCTCTACCCCCGTAAGTATTCGTCCGAGGCTCTACCTAAATAGATTTCGGGGAGAACCAGCTATCTCCCGGTTTGATTAGCCTTTCACTCCTAACCACAGGTCATCCCCTAACTTTTCAACGTTAGTGGGTTCGGTCCTCCAGTTGATGTTACTCAACCTTCAACCTGCCCATGGCTAGATCACCGGGTTTCGGGTCTATACCTTGCAACTATTCGCCCAGTTAAGACTCGGTTTCCCTACGGCTACCCTAATCGGTTAACCTCGCTACAAAATATAAGTCGCTGACCCATTATACAAAAGGTACGCAGTCACCTAACAAGTAGGCTCCTACTGCTTGTACGTACACGGTTTCAGGTTCTATTTCACTCCCCTCACAGGGGTTCTTTTCGCCTTTCCCTCACGGTACTGGTTCACTATCGGTCAGTTGGGAGTATTTAGCCTTAGATGATGGTCCACCTATATTCAGTCAAAGTTTCACGTGCTCCGACCTACTCGATTTCACTTAAAATGCATTTTCATGTACGGGACTATCACCCTGTATCGTGGCACTTTCCAGAGCCTTCCATTAACACATAATAAGCTTAAGGGCTGTTCCGATTTCGCTCGCCGCTACTTTCGGAATCTCGGTTGATTTCTTTTCCTACGGGTACTTAGATGTTTCAGTTCTCCGCGTTCGCTTCGTTAACCTATGTATTCAGTTAACGATACCTGCAAGCAGGTGGGTTTCCCCATTCGGAAATCCTAGTCTCAAGTGCTTTTTACTAGCTTGACTAGGCTTATCGCAAGTTAATACGTCCTTCATCGCCTCCAACTGCCAAGGCATCCACCGTGTACGCTTAGTCACTTAACCATACAACCCAAACGGGTCTTTGTTTCGTGACAGTTTAACTTCGCCAGAAGTTAATATTGAATACTAAAGTAGATACCAATTAATCCGAAGATTAAATTGGCACTGAATGATACTGCTATCATTCTTTTTTACTTTTGAAAACTCTGTACAAATAACAATGTTATTCATACGAATTTTATTATCAGCTTTTCCAAATTTTTAAAGAGCATATTAATTAGTTAAGCCAGTGGCTTAGCTAACTAACAATCATCTGTGTGGACACTACGAACAAATAAGTTCTAAATCGTATAAGGAGGTGATCCAGCCCCAGGTTCCCCTAGGGCTACCTTGTTACGACTTCACCCCAGTCATGAATCACTCCGTGGTAAACGTCCTCCCGAGGGTTAGACTATCTACTTCTGGAGCAACCCACTCCCATGGTGTGACGGGCGGTGTGTACAAGGCCCGGGAACGTATTCACCGCGTCATTCTGATACGCGATTACTAGCGATTCCGACTTCATGGAGTCGAGTTGCAGACTCCAATCCGGACTACGACGCACTTTAAGTGATTCGCTTACTCTCGCGAGTTCGCAGCACTCTGTATGCGCCATTGTAGCACGTGTGTAGCCCTACACGTAAGGGCCATGATGACTTGACGTCGTCCCCACCTTCCTCCGGTTTATCACCGGCAGTCTCCTTAGAGTTCTCAGCATTACCTGCTAGCAACTAAGGATAGGGGTTGCGCTCGTTGCGGGACTTAACCCAACATCTCACAACACGAGCTGACGACAGCCATGCAGCACCTGTATCAGAGTTCCCGAAGGCACCAAACCATCTCTGGTAAGTTCTCTGTATGTCAAGTGTAGGTAAGGTTCTTCGCGTTGCATCGAATTAAACCACATGCTCCACCGCTTGTGCGGGCCCCCGTCAATTCATTTGAGTTTTAACCTTGCGGCCGTACTCCCCAGGCGGTCTACTTAATGCGTTAGCTTTGAAAAACAGAACCGAGGCTCCGAGCTTCTAGTAGACATCGTTTACGGCGTGGACTACCAGGGTATCTAATCCTGTTTGCTCCCCACGCTTTCGTACATGAGCGTCAGTGTTGACCCAGGTGGCTGCCTTCGCCATCGGTATTCCTTCAGATCTCTACGCATTTCACCGCTACACCTGAAATTCTACCACCCTCTATCACACTCTAGTTTGCCAGTTCGAAATGCAGTTCCCAGGTTGAGCCCGGGGCTTTCACATCTCGCTTAACAAACCGCCTGCGTACGCTTTACGCCCAGTAATTCCGATTAACGCTCGCACCCTCCGTATTACCGCGGCTGCTGGCACGGAGTTAGCCGGTGCTTCTTCTGTCAGTAACGTCACAGCTAGCAGGTATTAACTACTAACCTTTCCTCCTGACTGAAAGTGCTTTACAACCCGAAGGCCTTCTTCACACACGCGGCATGGCTGCATCAGGCTTGCGCCCATTGTGCAATATTCCCCACTGCTGCCTCCCGTAGGAGTCTGGGCCGTGTCTCAGTCCCAGTGTGGCTGATCATCCTCTCAAACCAGCTAGGGATCGTCGCCTTGGTGAGCCATTACCTCACCAACTAGCTAATCCCACTTGGGCCAATCTAAAGGCGAGAGCCGAAGCCCCCTTTGGTCCGTAGACATTATGCGGTATTAGCAGTCGTTTCCAACTGTTGTCCCCCACCTCAAGGCATGTTCCCAAGCATTACTCACCCGTCCGCCGCTCGTCAGCAAAGTAGCAAGCTACTTTCTGTTACCGCTCGACTTGCATGTGTTAGGCCTGCCGCCAGCGTTCAATCTGAGCCATGATCAAACTCTTCAATTAAAAAGTTTTATGTCTTTCGACAGCTCAATGAATTCTGAATTTATTTAATATCTTTCGATATTGAATTGACTGTGCTGCAATTCTTTTCTTAAGTAAAACCTAAGTAAGTTATTGCTGTTGGTCACTCAGTTTAAATTGAGACTCTAAATTTGTTTGCCTCACTACCTAAGTAGCTTGGCTGTTAGAACTCAATCTGTACGAGTGCCCACACAGATGATTGCTTTATATTGTTAAAGAACGTTGCGATTAAAGCGTTAAACTTTATCTCGCTAGGGCTGCGCATGTTACGCTTTCCTATTTTTTTGTCAACACTTAATTTTGTTAAACTTGAAAGTTTTCAGAACTAAGTTTTACTCAACTCACTGAGTAGCTCGTGCCTCGCTATGCGTTGCGCTCTGCCGTCTCAGTGGGGTCGCATTATAGGGAGATCCGAAAACAGATCAACCCTTTTTTGCAGAAAACTTGAAATAAATGACTGTTCGTTGGATATTTAGACTAAACGCTCATTTTAACCACTAAAAACTGCGCAAAAGTAGGTTTAACTAGCTAACTTTAAGTTTCCAACCGCATTTTTTCTGATACTTAATCTCTTGATTTAGCTCACTTGCCATCAACGGGTGGTTTTTTAACCAATTATTTTCAAATTGAATCGCTAACTCTTCATTCTCAGCTGTTATCTTGAAGTTTGGCAACACGTCATCTTGTCGGCGCATCGATAAAATAACAGCAATACGTAATAGTCGAACAATATACGCAGCAACACTACTATGTGCACCTAAATGATCTAAGCATCCTTTTTGAAGGTCTGAGCGATGGCTATGTGCTATAGCAACAATTACTTTATGCTCTGATTGCGAAAAACCAGGCATGTCGGTATTTTCTAAAATATAAGCGGTATGTTTATGGTACTGCTTATACTCTATTAATAAACCTATTTCATGCAGCTGCGCGACGGCATTTAAAAGCGGCAATCCACTTTGCGCTTCAATAGACCAATACTGACTGACTTCATTAGCTAGCAGTAATGCTAAACTTGCTACTCGAGATGCTTGCTTTTGATCAACATGATAACGATTCATAAAACCATCAATAGTACGTTGACGAATGTCGGTATTATGAAGCTCCGGTAGCATGCTATATAAAACACCTTCACGAAGAGCACCGCCCGCTAACCCCATTTGTTCTATTTCAAGAGACTCAAATAGTGCAATTAAAATAGCCAGCCCAGATACAAACACTAACCGTCGCTCTTCACTTAACCCAGGCAAGTCGAGTTCAGCTATTGTTTTATAAGCTATGGATTGTTGTTTGATGCTGTATAGCTTTTCAAGGGTGAGCATTTCATTTAAATGTTGCGCCACCATAATTTCTTGAATAGCTTGCACTGTTCCTGATGCACCAGAAGCAAGCTGCCAACCAGCCGTTTTATATTCAGGTGCTATTTCATCAATAACATTTCGCGCTGCTTTTATCGCAGCATTAAAGTTTGCTTCATTTAACTGACAATCTTTAAAGTAGCGTTCGAGGAAGGTCACACAGCCGATATTGAGACTTTTATAGTGACGTGCTTCAAAACCTTGGCCAATAACAACCTCGGTACTCGCCCCACCAATATCAATAACCAGCTGTTTGCCAGTACATGAAGAGGTATGCGCAACCCCTTTATAAATAGTTCGCGCTTCTAGCTCGCCACTAATAACATTAACTTTATGCCCTAATATTTCTTCAGCTCGTAGTTTAAAGTCGTCGGCGTTGGTTGCTAAGCGAAGTGTTGCAGTGGCAACAATGGTGATGTTTTGCGTGGGAATATCTTGCAACCGCTCCGCAAACAAGGCTAAACACTCCCAGCCTCGTTGCATAGCCTCTAAGCTCAATAAATTATTATCATCAAGCCCAGCTGCGAGTCTTACTTTACGTTTGACGCGCCCTATTGTTTGCAGGCCGCCCGCCATTGATTTAGCAATAAGCATATGAAAGCTATTTGAGCCTAAATCAATGACTGCATATACATTTTTTTGCGGTTTAAGTTGCCCCACCGTTCAAAAACCTCTAGTTACAAATACGATCAAACTAACGGTCGGTTAAGACCGTCCTTTTTGGTAACCATTATTTGGGCGACGTCCGTTGTTATTACTACGATTACGTGGACCAGTGGAAAAATTACGCTTTCTATGAATAGTCGGCTTAGTTAAGTCATCTAGCAATGCACTCTTATCGTAATGCGATAGTGGAATGCTGTGCTCAATGTATTCTTCAATTTCATGAAGGTTATAAGCATACTGCTCACACGCAAAACTAATTGCATGACCTGAAGCGCCTGCACGAGCTGTACGACCAATACGGTGAACGTAATCTTCGCAATCATCAGGTAAGTCAAAATTAAATACATGACTTACTTCTGGAATATGCAAACCACGTGCAGCAACATCGGTAGCTACTAAAAAGTCTAGTTCGCCTTTACTAAATTGCGCGAGTATTGACTGACGTTTCTTTTGGTTAACATCACCGGTGAGCATGCCCACGCGATGTCCGTCTGCTTTTAACCATGCGTATACGGTTTCACAGCTATGCTTAGTATTTGCAAAAACAATGGCTTTCTCAGGCCATTCTTCTTCAATCAAGGTTAACAACAGCTTAATTTTATCTTCTTGTGAAGGATGAAATAGCTCTTCTTGAATACGTTTACCTGTTTTTACATCGGGCTCTATTTGCACATGTTCAGGATTAGTCATGTGTTCAAATGCAAGCTCTTGTACTCGGTACGACAGCGTAGCAGAAAATAATAAGTTTAAACGCTCTGACGTATCTGGCATACGACGGAACATATAACGAATATCTTTAATGAAGCCTAAATCGAACATACGATCGGCTTCATCTAGCACGACTACCTCAATTTCATTAAGGGTGTAACAGCCTTGCTTATATAAATCGATTAGGCGACCTGTGGTGCCAATTAAAATATCAACGCCTTTTTCTAGTTGTGCACGTTGTTTTTCGTAATCTTCGCCACCATATACTAAACCTAA
Source organism: Pseudoalteromonas sp. DL-6 (assembly GCF_004328665.1). NCBI lineage: Bacteria > Pseudomonadati > Pseudomonadota > Gammaproteobacteria > Alteromonadales > Pseudoalteromonadaceae > Pseudoalteromonas > Pseudoalteromonas sp. DL-6. Next base: position 145,192 of record NZ_CP019770.1, on the reverse strand, counting down.
GTTAAGATTACAGTGCGGCGCTAAAATTTTTGCATCTTTGTGTATCTGAATCGCAAGCTCCCGAGTCGGGGCCATGATCAGGGCTCTTGGATGTTTACTAGGTGCTTTGCTAGATTGTAATAACCGGTGGCACGTGGCAGTTAAAAACGCCAACGTTTTGCCTGTACCTGTTTGTGCTTGGCCCGCAATATCGCGTCCTTCACAAATAAAAGGTAGGCATTTAGCTTGAATGGGTGTGCAATATTCAAACCCACTTTCGGTTAACCCGGCAACCACTTCCGGTGCAATAGCAAAGTCTGAAAACTTTTTATCGGTCAAATGTGTCTTAGTCATAGCGTTTAAGCATAACGTTTAAACTTGCAATAAGAAACAAGAGTGTTTAAATACGCACTAAATATTTCGCCTAACTAAACCGGAGAGCGCAATGAGCGAGAAAATAATCCAAATTACCGACGATAGCTTTGAAGCTGACGTATTACAATCAGACAAACCTGTACTAGTAGACTTTTGGGCAGAATGGTGCGGACCGTGTAAAATGATCGCCCCAATTCTAAGCGAAGTTGCTGATGAATTTGATGGCCGTGTAACGATCACTAAATTAAACATTGACCAAAATGCAGGTACACCACCTAAGTTTGGTATTCGTGGTATCCCTACACTACTACTTTTCAAAGACGGCCAAGTAGCTGCCACTAAAGTAGGCGCACTATCAAAAACACAATTAGTTGAGTTTTTAGAAAACAACATCTAAGTGTTAATTAAAAAAAGGGCTCTCGGCCCTTTTTTTAAATTTATTTTGCAGAAGTACTGGACGCTGCTGTAATGACCTGCTAGTTTATAAAGCCAACTAATCCTTAGTTATATTCAACAAACCTCACTCAACGATCTAATAAAGCGATTTTGAGTATGACAACTGTAATAAAGAACCCACCAATATGCATTTACGCGAATTAAAAGACAAGTCTATAAAAGAGCTTGTAAACCAAGCTGAGTCCATGGGGCTCGAAAACGTAGCCCGCTTGAGAAAGCAAGATATCATTTTTGCTATTCTTAAATCCCACGCCAAAGGCGGAGAAAATATCTTCGGTGGTGGTGTTTTAGAAATCTTGCAAGATGGTTTTGGCTTTTTAAGATCATCAGAAGCTTCTTACTTAGCAGGCCCAGATGATATTTATGTATCTCCGAGTCAAATTCGCCGCTTTAGTATGCGTACTGGCGACTCTATTTCAGGTCTTATTCGTCCACCAAAAGACGGTGAGCGTTACTTTGCTCTACTGAAAGTAAACGAAGTTAACTTTGATAAACCTGAAAACTCTCGCACTAAAATCCTTTTTGAAAACCTAACCCCACTTCATGCAAACGAACGTTTTCGTATGGAACGTGGTAACGGCAGTAAAGAAGATATTACCGCACGAGTTCTTGATTTAGCATCACCAATTGGCCGCGGCCAACGTGGTTTATTAGTAGCACCGCCAAAAGCGGGTAAAACAATGTTGCTACAAAATATTGCGCAATCAATCACACATAACCATCCTGACGTTACATTAATGGTTTTACTTATTGATGAACGCCCGGAAGAAGTTACTGAGATGCAACGCCTAGTAAAAGGCGAAGTTATTGCATCAACATTCGATGAGCCAGCTTCTCGCCACGTACAAGTTGCAGAAATGGTTATCGAAAAAGCAAAGCGTTTAGTTGAGCACAAGAAAGACGTTGTTATTTTACTTGATTCAATCACACGTCTAGCACGTGCATATAACACGGTTATTCCATCATCAGGTAAAGTACTAACCGGTGGTGTTGATGCTAACGCGCTTCATAAACCTAAGCGCTTCTTTGGTGCTGCACGTAACGTTGAAGAAGGCGGTAGCTTAACAATTATTGCGACTGCGCTTATTGATACTGGCTCTAAAATGGATGAAGTTATCTACGAAGAGTTTAAAGGTACGGGTAACATGGAACTTCACCTTAACCGTAAGATTGCGGAAAGACGTGTTTTCCCAGCAATCGACTTTAACCGCTCAGGTACACGTCGTGAAGAATTACTTACTAAGCCTGATGAGCTACAAAAGCTGTGGATTTTACGTAAGATAGTCCATGACATGTCAGAAATTGACGCCATGGAATTTTTAATTGATAAGCTATCGATGAGTAAAACCAACGATGAGTTTTTTGATTCGATGAAACGTCAGTAACCTGAACACTGGTTAAATAAACGTTTTTAAATAAAAAAGACACCAAATGGTGTCTTTTTTGTTTTCAGAGTAAATTAATTTATTCGTATTGTTTAAACAGTGCCTGTAAGTTATTTACTAATATAGTTAGCTTTTGTGTATTAAGTTGTGGCTGAAGCAATTCATCGTCTAGCGCTTTCGCAGCTATGGCTATCTCTTTAAACTCGAACATTTGTGCCGCCCCTAATACTCGGTGACTATCTTTTTGCAGCGCCTGATAATCTGCATCTTTAAAATGCTGCTCAACAAGCTCGCTTTCTTCGGCTAAACTCTGTTGAAAGCTCGTCACTAAATCACTCATATCAACATGATTTTTTTCAGTTGATGTCTCAGTATTTGCAGCATTTAAGTATTTTGCTAGTACAGTATAAAAAGACTCTTTATCAATTGGCTTTGCTAAATAGTCACTAAAGCCAAGCGATAAATAATGATCAATTTCATGGCTCATAGCATTGGCCGTCAATGCTAAGATCGGTTGTTCATAGCCACATTGTTTGAGTAGTTCAAACGCTGAAATACCATCCATAACCGGCATTTGAATATCTAACAGCACTAAATCTGGGTACAGCTTTAAACTTTGTTCTACTGCTTGCTCACCGTTTTCAACGGCAATCACTTCCAGCCCAAGAGAATGTAAATAACGAGTGATCAGTTTACGGTTATCACTGTGATCCTCAGCAAGTACTACCTTACCAGATAATAACCGCTCCCCGTCACCCGACTTAGCTTGCTGATCGTTGTAACACTTTTGTTCTTCAACTTGTACACAGGGCAAATAAAATGAAAACTCACTGCCTTTTTTAAACTCACTCTGCACACTAATGTAGCCACCCATCATCGCCGCTAATTGCTGCGACAAGCTCAAGCCCAACCCAGTGCCACCAAAACGTCGACTAATACTGTTATCGGCTTGGCTAAAACATTCAAAAATAAGTTTAAGTTGAGATGAGCTCATGCCAATCCCAGTGTCTCTAATCGAAAAAAGTAACCCTTGCTCCGTTTTACTAACACCAATAGTTACTTGCCCTTTATGAGTAAACTTAATGGCATTGGCACATAAATTAATAAGAATTTGTTTTACTCGCGTTAAATCTAATCGTGTAAAATAGGATTTATCTAACTGGCACTCTAGAACTAACGACAAACCTTTCGCTTTAGTTTGAGGAGAAAACATAGCGTGAATATCGTTGATAAGTTGCACGATATCAAAACAGCTAATATTAAGTTCTAACCGATTGGCTTCGATCTTACTTAAATCCAACACATCATTAATCAAGCTTTTTAAATGCTCACTTTGACGCTGTATTACTCTAAGCTCATCTTGTAACTGCTCAGGCTTGTATAGACCACTGATAAGATCATCAGTTTGTGCCAAAATCGCAGTTAACGGTGTTCTAATTTCATGACTTATATTCGCTAAGAACTGACTTTTCACCTCGTTAGCTTCACGCAGCTCTTGTGCCACACTTTGTAGCTCTTTAGTGCGCTGTTCAACTTGCTCAGTTAACTTTAGCTTGGCTTGTTTTTCTGTGCGGCGTTTATAAACAGCAATTACCGTAATTAAAATCAATATGGCAACAATCACCAATAAAAACGTTAGCTGTGAACGCTTAGCTATTTGCAATTCTTGTAAGTATTGTTGTTGTTTTAATTGCTTAATTTCCTGGTTTAGCTGATTTGATTCAAACTGAATTTGAAATTGACTAACCGCTTTTGAGGCTTCTTCGGTATTAACACTACGTTGATAATCAACATACTGTTGATGCAAACTTAAGGCTTTTTCATAATCCCCTAAGCTCGCGTTTATCAGTGCCTCAATTCCTAAGCCATCTTTAATACGCATGCCATTATTATACTCTTTGGCAAGGGTAATTGAGCGCTCTGAGGTTTGCTTAGCACTTTGCGTATCACCTTGTACAAATTGAACAATTGACAACACGTGTAACGCTGCCGCTAATAAAGACTTATTATCCGCTTCTATTGCGTATTGTTGGCCCGCATTAGCATGATAAAAGGCAACATCAAATTTATTTAATTTAAGATTGATGGTGGCTAAATTTGTATGTTTGGTAGAAAGTTGAAACGCGTTATTAACGCTTTGATAGTAACGTAAAGCCAACTGATTATAATGCAGTGCTAATTGGTACTGTCTCGATTCTGTGTACGCTACCCCCATATTACCGTATGCTTGGGCAACACCATCTTCATCGCCAAGTTCTTGAAAAACTTTTAAAACCTCACGGTACATTTCAAGAGCTGATTCATATCGAGAGAGACGAATATAAATACCGGCAATATTATGTAATATATCGGCTTTATCTTGCGCACTCCCCTCTTTTTCATAAATGACTTTGGCTTGCTGATAATAATCAAGAGCCAGCTCCATGTTATACATATCAAAGTAAGCAAGCCCAATATTACTGAGTAAATTTGCCTGTTTTATCGGGTTTTTAAGCGTGATAGCGATGTTTAACGCGCGGTTATAATCAACCACTGCTTGTTGCACTAGCCCTTGATAATAAAGCATAACTCCTTGCATTTTAATCGCACGAAAGTAAAGCTTAGGCTGATCTTTTAGCGTACTACTGATCTCTAGCAATTTAAAATATTTGAGTGCATTCGCTAAATCACTCTGCGCAAACGCCAACTCAGCTAAATCACTATAAATAGTAATGCGTTGTAAATTTGGAACATCAGGGTTCGATAAGATATCGGTTGCAAGGCGATGCTTTTCAGGCCATGTTTGTTCAAGGTTAAACTGCTCAAACAAACTTGGCTGCTCATTTGATAAAGCGTCATTTGGTGCACTACTTAAAACAGCCAAAAGGCCAATAAAGCAGATGCGCTTTAACTGAGTCAGCATAAAAATATCCTTAAATCCTTGCTAGCTATAACAAAATGACACCCAAACCAAGTATAAACATCTAATTTAAACCAATTCAAAACAGGCACTCACGCCCACTCCTTGGGGTTTCATGTTATTTGGGTATATGATAATTTATCCAAGATACACTAATTAATAGATTGTAAACAATGCTTAACCCTCTGATAGATGAGATTTTTGAACTATTAATCAATAAAAAAGTGTGGATGGTTCATACTTTAGCATCTGAGTTAAAACAACGTGGGTTTCTTGATACGTTAGCTACCGAGCCTGAGCGCGACCTATTTAAGCGCAATTTTTTAATTATGAATGCGCTTTATCAGCTACAACAGCAATTAATGCCAAAACAGCAATTACTCGTTAAAAGCTTACATATTGAACTAGTAAACAATCCCAGTTACAACCAACTACACCCTAACGACCCACTGCGTGACTATTACTTAAACTGGCAAAATTTTGAGACATCTACAGCTGAAGTCAATGCGTTATTAGATAGCTTTTGGCAACAATTTAGTCGGCCTGCCCATCGCGAAATTCCGCTGAACAATGAGCAACAAAAACAATTGTTGGCACGTTGGCAATTAACCCCGCCAGTCACATTAAAGGCATTACAAAAACGCTGGCGACAACTTGCTGTACAGCATCATCCAGATAAACAAGGGGGTGATAATGAGGTGTTTAAACAATTAAAAATAGAGTATGAGCAACTCAAGGCGAGTTGCTCATCTTAAAATGTAAAACTAGCGTGTCAGTCGACGAGCACGAATTTTACGTCCTTTTATATTGCCTTCGGTTAATTTGCGTAACGCTGGCTTAGATGAATTACGCTCTACCGCAACAAACGCCACGTTATCAAGCACGTTAATTTTGCCAACTTGGCGCCCAGCAACACCGTCTTTTCCAGTTAGTGCGCCTAAGATATCACCCGCGCGCACTTTTTGCTTTTTGCCTGCATCTATCATCAGCGTCACCATTTCAGGTTTGTATGGCGGCTTATCTAATAGGTTATATGATGGCATTGGCTCAGGAGTAAAGTCACGCTCGTAATGGTCACCAATTTGAGCCACTTTAAATTGCTCTGCTTCACCGTAAATAGAACACGCAATCCCTTTTTTACCTGCTCGTCCTGTACGACCAACACGATGTACATGGGTTTGTGGATCGTGAGCTAAGTGATAGTTAATCACCATATCCATGTCATCAATATCTAAGCCTCGCGCCGCTACATCAGTAGCCACTAAAATAGACGCACTTTTGTTGGCAAAATGAATCAATGTGCGCTCACGGTCACGCTGCTCTAAATCACCATGCAGTGCCACCGCACTAAAGCCTTCATCAGCTAAGTCATCACATACTTGCTGTGTTTCAACCTTAGTATTACAAAACACCACACAGCTTTGCGGGGTAAATTTAAGAAGTAGTAGCTTAAGCGTTGGATAGCGCTGTTTATTATTATCCATTTTGTAGAAATATTGCTTAATCGTGCTTTTTTCTTGCTGCTCTTCTACTTTAATCATTTCTGGATTACTAAGTACACGCTTAGCAATCGCTTCGATTGATTTTGGAAAAGTAGCGCTAAATAACAACGTTTGACGATTTGTTGGAATGCGCTCAATTATGGCATCAAGTGTGTCTTGAAAGCCCATATCAAGCATTTGATCGGCTTCATCTAGTACCAGGGTTTCAACATCATCTAAACGCAATGTACCTTTACGAATATGATCGTCAACTCGTCCCGGTGTACCCACAATAATATGTGCACCATGTTCGAGCGAGCCAATTTGTGGGCCAATTGAAACTCCGCCACACAAAGTTAAAATCTTAATGTTATGAATACCGCGCGCTAGTTTACGCATCTCAACCGCCACTTGCTCTGCAAGCTCGCGAGTTGGGCACAATACTAACGACTGAATACGAAAGCGTTTTACATTCAGTTTGGCTAAAACGCCCAAACTAAATGCCGCTGTTTTACCTGAACCCGTTTTTGCTTGGGCAATAATATCTTTGCCACTTAAAACAGGCGGAAGGCTTTGCGCCTGTACAGGCGTCATTTGGGTGTAGCCAAGTGTCGATAAGTTATCGACTAACCCTGAAGGTAAGGCCAACGATGAAAAAGCAGTTGCAGTCACAGTAAATTCCATAGCAAAAAATAACTTGAGAAAAGTCTCAATAAATATGCTGCTAATAATAGCAGAATTAACAATTGGCAACCATTAACAACGCACGATTAAAAGCGCAAATAAAGATATTGCAAATGATAGTTATTTTCATTAAGATCTGCGACGTTTTACTATTCTAATAATCCTAAGCCGGAAGCTACTAATGAAACTTAACCCTCTTTTTATCGCACTTTTAGCCAGCACCTCTGCAAATGCACTTGCCAACACCGCAAATATAGAACGTATTGAAGTTAAAGGCAGTTACTTCAACGACTACAAAGTAGATAATGCCAGTGGTGCAATGAGAACCTCTACCTCATTACTCGATACCGCACAGTCAGTCACTGTTATTACAGACACCATAGTTAATGAACAACTAGCAACAACCTTAGGTGAAGTGCTAAGTAATGACGCGAGTTTAACGCCGGGCTCTAAACAACGAAACAGAGAAGTGTTTAACTTACGTGGTTTTGAATTAAGTTCATCAACCGGCTACCTGCGTGATGGCCACCAGCATTGGTCTCATTACCAGCAACCCATTGAGATTTTAGAGCAAGTAGAAGTTATTAAAGGCCCTTCAAGTATTTTATACGGGCAATCAGGGCCTGGCGGCCTAGTGAATATGGTAACCAAAAAACCGACTGCGCAAACGTTATTTAATGCCAGTGCCGATGTTGATCAGCATGGTTCAACTCGCTTTATGCTTGATGCTGGCGGCGCACTTACCGAGGCTGAAGATCTACGTGCCCGCGGTGTATTAGTAAAACAAGATGTTGAATACTGGCGAGAATACCAAAACGGTGATAACCGTGAACGCGATCGCTTTTTAGGTGCCTTAGTGGTTGATTACGATATTAGCGATAACGCCTTAGTGCGCGTGCATTATGATCGCACTGATGACGAAGCTGGCTTAGATACTGGCGCTTGGATAGATAATGATGCCAACATTATTGGCGATGACAAAACAATTCGTGATATGTCATGGGCCTTTACCGATATTACTGTTGAAAACATGGGTATTGATTTTAAGGTATTTTTAACCGACAACTGGCAGGTAAATTTAGGCTACAACGAGCAAACGTTTGAACGTCAGCGCTTTGAGTCAGCACCACGTAAGCCAAGTGACTTTATCGAAGGTGATAGTTACCAGTCACGTCCTTACGATCGCTTTGATGATTGGCAGTTTAAAACTGCTTTTATTGACTTCATTGGCGAATTTGAAACCTTGGGTGTGCATCATCAATTACTTGTAGGCGCTAACTCACTGGATTATTACTACGGCCAATTACGTACATCTGCTGATACGATTAATTTTTCTGCCGGTCAAAATGAGCCTAATCGCCCTAATATAAGTTACAAGTCAGATGACACTATTAGCTCGTCTGCTTACGACTATTACGGGATTTATATCCAAGACTTAATTTCATTCTCACCAGAATGGCAAGTATCGCTAGGTGGTCGTTACGATAAACAAAGTAAAGAAAACAGCAATAACGAATCGTTCGTACCTAAGGTTGGCGTACTTTACCATCCTCATGCCTCTGCAACTGTTTATGCAAGTTACTCAGAAGGGTTTGAGCCACAAAACGAAACATTGGTAAATACAAGTGATGTTAATAATGGCATGAAGCTCGATGCTATTACCTCTGAGCAAAAGGAAGTTGGGGTAAAATGGCAACTGTTTGATGACCGATTAATGCTTAGCGGTGCCTTATTTGATATTAGCAAAACAGGTACCTTAGTGAGCGAAGATCTTATTAACCCTATCGGTGACATAACCAGCATCACCACACAGGCAGGTGAGCAACGCCATAAAGGCTTTGAGCTTGCAGCTCAAGGTGCCGCTACTGACCGTTTATTTGTTATGGCATCAACCATGTATTTAGATGCTAACTATGAACGCGATGAAAAATTAGAAGGCAAACGCCCTACTGATGCTCCAAAATGGTCTGCCTCTTTATGGACACGTTATGAACTCAACGACGCTATTGCTTTTAATGCCGGTGCGTTTTACGAAGGAGAACGTTTTGCCGATAACGCTAACACCGTAACAAAAGAGGGGTATACGCGTGTTGATATTGGCGCAACCTACAAGCTTAACTTAAGTAACAAAGATATTAACTTACGTTTAAACATTGAGAACTTATTTGATAAAAACTACCTAGCCGGTGGCGGTTTAAATAACGTTACCGTAGGTGAAGGCACAAGCGTGCGTTTAGCCGCACAATTTAGCTTCTAAGCTCATTCTTTATAAAGCCCATATTAAAAAGTATGGGCTATATAAACTAATCCTTTATGACATAATTACTTACAGTTTGCTGCTTTACTAATTTATCACTTGCTCTAAAGTTGTAAATTAACAAGGAGCCTTATTATGTTGCTTTTCAATACTAGCCAGTCATTTCCTCATTTTACACACGTTCAGTGCTGCCCTGGCTGCAACAGCAACAGCTATCACTTAGTTAATCAAAGCCGCTTTTTACGCTTTACCATTTTTCCTATATTTCCGATAAAGTTAAGTTATAAACGCGAGTGCTATCAATGCGGACATAGTGAGGCTATCAATATTAAAACGTTACCTCTGCTTGAAAAGCTTAGCCTACCAAAATACTGCGTTGGATTAATTTTATTACTATGGGGGCTGTTATTTTTTTACCAAAAGCATCTCAACACTGAAATACTAAAACAAAGCTATTTAACCTCCCCAAAAGCTTATGATACCTATTTAGTTAAAGCCGATAAATTCACTCACGAACCATGGACACTCACTAATTTAAAAGTTGCGCAAGTGCTAAGCTTTGATGAGCAATTTATAACGTTTCAAGTAAGTAATTACAGCTATAAACGCAGTAGCGCCATTACCGCAGCGATGCGTGCAAGTTTATTAGTACAAAGAGATTATTTTTCTTCTCAAACTATTACTCTGCCTCGTAATGAAATAAAACGTTTATACGAAGATGACATTATATTTGACGTACTACGCCCACAAGCATATTCGCTTTATGGCGGGTTTGTAATGTTTCCACCTAAACCTAAGCCTCTTTATAAAGGCTTAAAGCTCGATGAGAATAATCAGCAAGGGATTATTTACTATAAAGATAAGCAATATAACGAAGCGCTTGAAAGCTTTAAGCTGGCAGCAAACTCAGGCTCACAATGGGGTCAACTAAATCTTGCTCAAATGTATCGTGATGGACAAGGTACAAAAAAGAACATTCAGCAGGCGATTTATTGGTATAAAAAAGCCATTGCTCAAGGTAATAGCAAAGCTAAAGACGAACTTGAGCAACTATGCAAAACAACTCAGTGCGAATAAAGTAAAGTAGCGTTACCACCGCTACTTATTTGCTTTAAATAACTTAATATAAGCGACATGCGCAATCACAAGAACCAAACCAGCACCTATTCCTAACAGTCCGTCAAATACTAAAGGGGCTAGTATTTCTCCTGTGCTACCAGCAACCGACTGCGCATAATGAGTTACATCCACTTGGGTATGATGCAAAAGCTCAATTGCGTGTACTAAAATTCCACCACCCACTAAAAACATTGCCACTGTGCCCGCAAAGGCTAAAAACTGCATTAACCGTGGGGCTGCAGCTAATAAGGCTTTACCGAGTAATTCTTTAAACTTACTTGCGGAGAGTTTAGATTGATTAAGTAAATATAAGCCCGCATCATCAAGCTTTACAATCCCTGCTACCAGTCCATAAACACCAATTGTCATAATGATGGCAATCACACTCAATACCAGCGCCTGGTTTATTAATGTCGCCCCTGCGACCGTGCCTAATGTAATAACAATAATTTCGGCGGAAAGAATATAATACGAAAAGTTTAAAAATAGAACACTTTTTCTTTAAACTTTATTTTCTTATCCTATAATTAAATTGTGATTTTTTTATAGTGGTATATTAATGGCAAAGAAAAAGGCTAACAGGGTTACAGCAACTTCAGCTCAAAATAATTCTATTATTGCACAGCTTCAAATTAAAGGTGGTGATGGTCTGCCTGATTACAACCGCTACTATACATGCAATCATTTTCGCTTTTTCTTTGAATATGTGCGTTCAGAGTCTGATGTCCTGACTGACAAAATAAATATAGGAACAAGAGATAGCACATACAAGATACTTAGTGACGGGAAGAAAATCGTTGGTATTGAAATAGCTAAAACATTCTGTCGTTTAATCATTCAGTATTTCAATACTAATAAGCCTGTTAGTGCAAAAAGCTTCAACTCTACTTGCGAGTCACTATTTAATTACATTGCTCAAAATGAAACTGGAGCCGCAACCTTTGAAGACATTTCATTTTCAACCTATGTCAATTTTGTTTTGAGCGCCCCAAATGATGTGTCTGCATATACGAGAAAACAATTTCTTAAAAAACTACTAGTATTTCATCCCCACAGTAAGACATTCAACTTTTCGTCAGTAACTTATGCAAGTAGAGAAAGTCAACCGATTGAGAGTGTTGACTTCGATAGTTTAGTAGATGAGAAAGATTATTCCGATAGGGTCATGATGCAGATTTTGACTTACGTTTTTTATGAACTGGAAGTTTGGAAGAAACGTTATGAGCAAATGCTAAAAGTATCTGAACAGTCTCTTGGTGAAAACTATGTCAGTAGCTACTCAGCTAAGAACCACGTATTGCGAAGATTGCTAACGAGCGGAAAGGATGGACACGACAAGCTTTTTTTAAACTATCTGCTTCAAGTAAAAGCACAACGAGCTGGAATTGAAATAACACGCCACTCAATTCAAACCCACAAAATTCGTAAAGTGGTAAGCACGGACTCGTATAGAGACGTTGGAGGGTTAGAGCTTTTTGAAAAATATTCAAATTATCTCCACCGTAAGTTATGGGCCTATTATTTAAATGCTGAAAAACCCAATTATCATAACTACTTGTATTTTAAAACAGATCATTTAGCCATCACGCTTGCCCTTTACTTAATGATTTCCACTGGAAAGAACCAAGAATCAATTCTGAGTATTAAGCGCAATTATAATGGTCAAGCTTGGTTTAAAAACTTTGATGTAAATCTTGGCATTGATGAAGATACTCCAACTGCTCAAAAAGAAATCCGCGTAGTAGGCTACAAAAGTAGAGGGGTAACAGGTAAAAAACCTATACCAATCAGAATACCAATCAATTCACCTATTTTCGAATACATGAAACTCTATGATGACATTGTAAATGAGCCTGATAGAGAAAATTTTTTTTCATGTAATATTAATGGACTGACCAAATTTTATGACAAGTTTTGTGCATCATTTGAAATATTGGGCGATGACGATCAGCCTCTAATTACGATTCAAACCACTAGACTACGTAAAACTTTTGCGGGTCACCTTCTTATGCAACTGGTCGAGGATGTTGAATCTTCTAATGACTTAGTTAGTAAAATGAGAACAGCTTTAAATCATCAAAAATTCGATACTACTTTGTTTTCATACATTTTGAAAACAGGAATGGGTAATCAGGTTATAAACACAGCTATCGTTGCTTTGACTACCGATATGCTTCAGAAGGCAATGAAATTCCAAGGAACTATTCGCGAAGATCAGGAGCGTTCTGCTAAAAATAAAGAAGTATATCTCTGTGATTGTACTGATAATTCAAAACCTACCCATAACCTACCGATAGCAGATAAATGTAAGAAGTATGACATGTGCCTAGGCTGTGAAAGAGCAGAAGTATATGCTTTGCACCTACCTAATATATGTTATCGAGTCATGCAACTAGAAAAAGTTGCAACTGAAAGTCCACTAACATTCAGTGGTTTACTTGAAGACAGAAGGCAAATCGCATTAGACACGATAAATAAATTCAGTAGTCAACATAGCCGAGGGGTAGAGATTGTAGAACATGCATATTTTGAGGCGTCTAAAGCAATGAAAGATGGTCGCCCTCTACTCCCGCCAATTATACAATTCCAATAAGGATATGTAATGTCAGTGAATATTGAAGTTTTATCTCATCAAGACTCTCTATATGAAATAGCTAACAAACAATGGGAATTGCTTGACGCTCTAGAAACTAAGTACGTAAATGTGGATATGTCTAACATATTACGTGAAGGGCAATTCCTTGATCCTATATGGTTTTTGAAAGATGCAAGCTCAATAAAATCGATCAACTTTAAAACGTTATTTCCCAATAGAGAGCAATATCCATTGGAATTAATTTGTCGAGTAGTCTGTTATCAACTATCGACTTTTCAAGGCGTTGCGACTGAAACTAACTTTGCAAGATTAAGAGCATTTGTAAATCAAATAGTTAATTCAGGTCAATGGGATAATATCATGTGTGCTGAGCGGAATCAGCCTTTCACAATGTTTTCAGCTATTGAGTCTGAGGTAATTACAAATATTACACAGACTCGATTAGTAGTTAACGGTGGTATATCAAATGGAGCATTCGACTTTTTAAATAAGGTTTATCACCTAAAGGACATAGAAGACTTAAATGTATTTATACTGGGGATCACATTGCCTTGGGTGGAACAAGGAATAGGTGTTAACGAGTGGTTAGAACAGCAAAGAGAAGTTACTGGTGTTATCAAAGAAAATTCATTCTATGCACCTATGCCATTTGAAAATGTTTCAAGCTTAGTGCAAAACGCTCTACCTATAATTGACAGTAGTGCAGAACTGCTGGAATTTTTTGGTGAGTTTGGGTCATTGTTAAATGACTTTGGTAATCCACATAGAGCCAAAAATAGTAAAAGAGCAAAGCTCACTATTGAAAAATATAAAGAAGTTATATCGCCAATTTTGCCTATCGAATATGCACAACATACTGTTAACCAAGACTTCATACCAGTAAAGGGAAAGTGGATAACTAACTTCTTTAATTTAACTAAAAGCGCTTGTATTTGGATTATTCTGCTGTCTACTGGCTTGCGTAATATAGATATGCGAAATCTACGTATTGGTTGTTGCCAACCCTCGAAACGTTATGAGGGTATATGGTGGCTAGTAGCTGACGTTCAAAAAACTAAAAATCGGCTTGTTATACCTGTAGGTGAACCAACTTATAAAGCGGTCAAACTACTCGAAGCGATTAGATTCTCCCATGAGGGGGGATTTTTAATAAGCTCTAGTAAACATATCGCAAGTAAAAAATCTTGGGGGCGGCAACTAAACGCAGATGAACTTGGCAAAACTCAGCACGGTACTACACTGAATGATCTTTTGAAGATATTACCAAGTACATACAACTTCTCTATTTCTACGATTGCTGAAAATGACTCTGAAGCAACTGCACATTGCATTAGAGCTACATTAGCTGGCTACATTTCCCAGAATACAAACGCAGCCATTCTCATTCTTAAGCGCCTATTTGGTCACAGTAATGCGTTAATGCCTAATGAGTATATTTACAGAAATCCTTTAGTAGTTAAAAAGCGCAAAGAACTTCAAACAAAACTTTGTGAAGATATGGCTAAAGATATGGCTTTTGCCGTTACCTACGGGCAAGTTGGAGGGCGTAATGGTGAAAGACTTTTAAAGGGAGCCAAAAGTATAAAGTCAGAAATTGAACGAGAGTCTCAGTTAAATAATCAAAGCTTAACTGAAATGGAACTCTTTCAAACTTTAGAAGAACGACTTACAGAACTCTATCTTGACGATATGAAAAATGGAGAAACATACTCTCTACTTACACCAATGGCAGTAATTTGTAATAGAGCATGTAACAACACCTCAGATAGCCCTTGCGCAGCACAAATTAATAGGCAGGAAAGGATTGCATCTGGCATTAAAAAGGCTATCACTAATGCTCTCAGTACGCTACCTAATCCATCTCAATGTGTGGGGGCAAGCTGTTCAGATGCTTTATTAGGTAAGAAGTGGTCTAGAAAACTACTTGAAGACTTTGATTTTTATTATAAATACAGAAACGTTGCTGAACCTCAATCCGCCATAGAAGAAGATGCTATTGCTTTTATAAATATGTATGCAGAGCCATTAAAGTCTATCTATTCTGATGAACGTGAAAAAGGATATTTTGATGTTGCCAAATGATAAAAGTAAGAAAAAGTCGGTGTACGATAGTCGCTCACATGACCAACGTATTGCTGATTTAAGGTCTGCTTGCATAGAACTTTTCGCAAAAGCAAGATTAACAGGAAAAAAGACTGATGCATCTCAAGCTAAAATATTAAAGAAGGCAAGAGTTCATAAAGATTATTTTTATAAAGAAAAAATTAAAGATGAAGCAGTTCAGCAACGTTATTACGATGTCAGAGATGAAATTGCAGACTTTAATAGAAATTTTAATAAATTGCCCCATGAAGATACTTTACAAGGTAAATACGAATCTCTTTATGAACAAGAAAAAGAACGAGCAATAAACCTTGAGCAACACCTCGTATCTAGTCGAGAACAAGTTGCTGGGCTTTATGAAAAAATCGCCAACCTTCAAAGCCAGAATAAAAACAGAGACAATGACGTTATAAGGTTATCCCATCAAGCGTTACAAGCAGGTCGGCAGAAAAACTCCAATACGGTCAACTTTACGAATGTTCGGTATATATCACCGGATCAGTATTTAAGGCGAAATGGTGTTTACTGCTTCGATGATGAAGCTTTAAAAGCTAGCGCTTGGTCTAAATCGGAAAAAGAGCTACATACATCATTATCTAGGAACATACCGATGAGAGTTTATATGCTCATTGGTCCTATGTGTGCAGGTAAAACCTTCTGGTCAAACAATACAAAAAGCTATTGGCATGACCGCCACCCTGTCGTAATTGACGCTACAAATCTGAGCGTTTACCACAGATTGAAATGGTTCAACATAATAAACCAATATATTCGTACCAACGATATCAGCGTATGTGGGGTGATATTTGACACCCCTTTAGATGTACTTTTGTCTAGAAGTAAAAATAATGAACCGGGAAAAAAAGTACCAGAAAATATTATCACAGAAAAATTTTATTCTATGGAATGGCCTGATTTAAAAGAAGAGAAATTCAACGAAATAGTGGTGATAAGGCATGGATAAAGAGCAGTTAATTACTCAATATAAAGAAGGCTCGATAAGCCGTCAGTCTTTGGGGATGTTACGTAGAATAATGATCCAAGAAACTCTAGAAAGCATATCGCAGCAAACTAGCGAAGTTATCGAGAATATTCTAAATAAGCAAAAATCTAAAGTTGATTTAAAAAAGTTATCAGGCATTGTTGGTTACGGCATTAAACCACATAACTTTCGCCAATCCTTTATGGGTGAAATAACTAAATTCCAAGATTATTTGAGATTAAATGGTCACATAAAGAATATACCAAAAAGCCAACCCCAACAAAGTGAGGACAACACAAATGCATTAATAAGCTTTATAAATTCTCGGCTATCCGAACCTGATTATGTATGGCCTGTGAATATGAAGGGAACACTATTTAGGCGTGCTATTTGGGCATACTTCATTGATACACCGCTTGAAGATGTCAAGTATTATGGTTCAGCAATGTCCAAGAGTGAAGTTCAAAAGTTATTGATTGAAATAGATATAAAAATTGCAAATGGTGAGTTAAAAACGCTTGATTATTCGACTGAATCGGCACTGGATGAAATGTCTAATACAATGGAATCCAAAGCTATAGCAATGCTTCGCAGAGAATTGAAAGAATGCCAAAAAAACTTAGTAGCAGAAAGAGAAGCTCGGCTTGATCTAGAAAAAAAGTTAGCGTTCTATAAGCAAAAGCAATTAAGGTTGTTGGGGAAAGGTAAAAGTGCGATAAAAGCGGGGAGTATTTACTAGTGGAAAGTGCTATTGGTACTGTAACTGACGTAATTTTCAAATCAGATGAAAAACAAATCGTTTCGCTGAAAACTCAACATGACTATATACAGGTATTATTAAACAACGTTGATTTACACGTTGAACCACAAGATCACATCCGAGTTCGAGGGACAGTTGCCAATTGCTCTATGTGGGGTAAGCAAATTCATGCTAATGAAATTGACTATATTCCTGTTACAAATGACCTATTAGCAGATTTCCTAATGACAGGTATTGGAATAGGAAAAGCAACCACAGAACGGCTTATCACTCATTTTCCTAGCAATTTAGTCAGTCTATTAGCATCTAATGACATCAACGAATTATCATCAGTTCCCAGAGTATCTAAAGCTGCTGCCACTGTTATTTGCAATAATTGGAATAAGCAAACTGGAAAGGTTGAATTACTCAAATTTATGGACTCAGTGCTTAAGAACACTACTCAGTCAAAGCAGGTAAAGTTGAAGAATATTGCTAAAAAAGCATACGGAATCTATGGCGAACAAACGGTCGATAAATTGTTAGATGACCCCTACCGAGTTTGGGCTTTTTCAAATTTTTCTCATGCTGATTTACTAGCGTCTGCAATGGGAATTAAAGCGGATGATCATCGCAGACTAGTCTGTGCTGTAGAAGAAGTGCTTTATAGCCAGCTTGAAAAAGGTCATACACAAGTTTCTCCTAATTATTTCGCTAGAGAATTAAGTGAGCTTTTGAATTCTTCTAAATTAATGTTGCAAGCACTAACTGCTGCTGTAGCAGTAGGAGGTGAGCATAACACTCGAATAATCATTTCCGAATCTAATTGTCCTGATGATATGCCTGAAAATGAGCGTCTCTACAATAGAATGTATGCGCTGCCCGGAACTACAATTATGGAAAATTACGTTAAAGAGCAGCTCCAAAAACGCCTAAATTCTAATGTCTTGCCAATTGTGGTATCTGATAACGTTTTGGATAATTATGTCCAAAAAGGGAATAAACTGAGTACTGAGCAAAAACAAGCTGTAAAAATGATACTTACTAACTCTGTGAATGTAGTAAGCGGAGGAGCTGGTACTGGTAAAACATCTGTATTGTATTGTGCTAATGACTTGATTCGACAATCAGGCTATGACGTTCTACAAGTCGCTCTGTCAGGAAAGGCTAGCCAACGATTAATTCAACAAACGGATGATGATGCTTTCACTATAGCCGCTCTTCTTACAAGAATAGAGCATGACGAAAAGTTTCTTGACAAGTATCAGGTTCCAGTCGTTCACATTGATGAAGCCTCAATGGTTGATTTACAGTCTATGTATCGAATTTTGTCAGTGTTTGAAAATCGGCCTTTACGTCTTGTTTTTATTGGAGACTGGGCACAGTTGTCTCCCGTGGGTATTGGTCTTATATATCACAAATTAGTAAAATCAACGAAAGTCCCAAAGGTTGAATTAACAGTCAATTTCAGGAGTAACCAAGAAATATTTTATGCGAGTGAGGAAATAAAAAACGGTGTTTTACCAACTGCCAATCAGCGAGTAGAAATAATCGAATACAACTCTGAAACTGAACTATCAGAAATAGTTAAACGACAATATTACCTAAATACATTTAATAACAATGAAGCTCACATAATTGCAGCTCGATTAAAAACGGTTTCTCAAGCAAATATTCTTCTACATAAGCATCTATCCAAAGGTCGAAAGGTCGTTAAAATCTCTCCACAATTTCGTATTAGAGATAAAGTTATCTACAAGAAGAACGACAACGATTTGGGGTTAGTTAATGGCAGTACAGGAACAATAATTGGTCAGAGTGAAAGTTCTATTCAAATTCATTTTACCGTTGAAGGGGTTAAAGAGCTAAAGTATGAGAATATTCAGAGCGAATCTGAAGGAGACTACATACTTCAACACGCTTATGCTATGACATGCCATAGCTCTCAAGGAAGTGAATTTAATGTTGCTATTGTTATTGTCGAAGACATAGAGATGGTTGAAAGAAGCTGGCTTTATACAGCGGTTACACGTGCCAAAGAGAGGGTAATAATGATTGCCTCAAAAGGAGCTATTGAGAACGCGCTTGCCCGTGGATTTAGATTTGAGAACATTTGTGTTGGGTTCAGCTTATGAGAATTGAGTTGAAACATAGAGGTTTGGCAGGAATACCAATACCATACAATATTGAATTAAATGAGATAGAAATTAACGTTTTAGATTTTTTAATTTTCCGTAAAAAAAATAGCAAATTTATTTATCACAAGTTAAAAAACGCCAGTAGCCAAACAATTCAAAATGACTCTCAGCGAGTGAAATATCTTATCAATTTACTTGCTGAGCAAACTTACGTGGATCATGACGATAATCCTGTTATTGGGGTTCATTATTGTGCTGCGACATACGAAAACAATATGAAGCCTCTTATAGAGCTTCTAAGAAATAGAGAGTGGAAAGAAGAATCAATTGAGCAATATGTAAAAACATGGCGCAACTTTTACCGGTTTTTGACAGCTACTGGTGTAGACCACATGATGTTTATGCCAGATACGATAGAAGAATCAATTGTTGAAGATCAAGAAGGTAATTTTTTATCACACACTAATTATTCTGGAAAATTTGTAGGGGAAAAAGAAACTGCCATAGAAGAAGAATTTAAGGAATATAAAGATGACTATGTTGATTCTATTATTTCTATGTCAGACTTTTGGAGGCTCTATCAGCATCTGTATGCGCTAGATGAAGTTTATGCTGTAATGGCGTTTTGTGAGTTCTCTACATTATTGCGTGTTTCTGCATTAGTACGAGATTTTCCACTAACTCGAACAAAATTAAATCCTCACTTTAAGCCCTTTAGCGCGGCTACGCGAGATAAAATCCGTATGCAAGATATTTCCTATATAGCAAAAGGAGGAAAAATTAAAAAAACAAAACTCTCAATTTCTGCACATAAAATATTTAATGATGAGTACATAAATTCCGAACTTTGCAATTACGAAC
This sequence comes from Pseudoalteromonas sp. DL-6, assembly GCF_004328665.1. Lineage (NCBI taxonomy): Bacteria > Pseudomonadati > Pseudomonadota > Gammaproteobacteria > Alteromonadales > Pseudoalteromonadaceae > Pseudoalteromonas > Pseudoalteromonas sp. DL-6. Next base: position 125,138 of record NZ_CP019770.1, on the reverse strand, counting down.
AACGTTACAAAAAGTATCAAGACAATTACTGTAAAACAAAATGGGCAAAAAAATTTAATAGAACTGAGCAGATGAGGTTCTGCTGGTTAAACAAGAATGGAACACCTGTATCAGTAAGGGAGTATCAGGCTGCACTTGAAAATGCTGCTGATGAACTAGGTATCAAAATTCACAGTCATATGATGAGGCACACTGGAGCAACACAATTACTATGGAGATATCTTAAGGAGCACAACCTTACCGCATCGCATACAAACGATTTACTTGTGGCTGATGCACATATAATGCTTCAAAAGCTTTTGGGGCATAAAAACGTAGAAACCACTAGAATGTATGTCAGAACGGTTGAAAGAATGATCCAAGCAGAAAAGTTAAGCATGTTATTAAACTCTGCGTTATCAGTCTCAAAAAAACACCATGATGAACTAATCAAAAATAATAAAGCTTTATCCAATGGCCTTTCTTCTATGGAGCGTGCAGTTCAACGGTTTGAGGAACATATGACTGGAAGTAACATTCTTGACAAGATAAAACGAAATTAAAGTAGGATCTTTCGCCTAAACAGGCGAGGGAAACGAAACACATCAATTTGATGGGCCAAGTCCGCTTTCAAATACCTGACAGGGTGAATTGGGCGCTAGCCCAAGAGGGGCTAGCGAAGCCCCTTTACCTGTTGGCTAATACTAAGCAATTAAGGGCTGTGTTATGACTAGCTAGTAAAAACTTACACTCGTTAAAAGTTTCTCATTTTTCGTTTCTTTAATGCTTCCAGTATGGGAGCATTATCCACATGCTCAGGGATAATAGGATCTGCATCCATAGGCATAGCCATAAGCGCCATATCATTTTCATCAATCTCCCAAGCATTAACAATCCTTATGTCACTTTTCTTAATCCATAGTTCAGGTGGAGAGAAACTAGAAGTATTATTGTGCTCATTAAAAATAGCTGGGGCTAGCATAAATTGGTGCGCACTAGTAAACGAGCCGATGAAACGGTCAAGGTTTTCTGACGTTTCAGGAGTCATTACTTTGCTCCTAGATATCATCATGAAAGAACTTTTCTTACCAGTTAAAGAGAGCTGTTCAAAATTTGGGGCCACTTGCAAAGCATAGTGATTTGGAGATGATTTAAAGATCCCTTTTATTAATGTTATACAAAGCATATTGTTAACATCTTCACGCCCAAATTTTTTAAGCCAGCCCTTAAATATCTTTGTTGCTGAGTCTTGATCTTCAAACATTAATGCAATGACTGGCGGTTCATTCGATTCTTCTATAGTTGAAATGAACCCGGTTCCTGCCCATTTAGCTTTATCCCAGAGCCTTTGGTTTATGATCGTCAATACTCTTGTGTCATTGTGCTTAGTCACTTTGAAGTCTTGTGACTTATCAGGAGAATCAAAAATTGTATTAGAGTGAAATATGTCACTTCTCCAAGTTTTGTTTCGTCTTAAACTAAACTTACCTAAGTTAATGTGGCTCCAATCGTTCCAAGATGTTTTATAATTAGATAAAGCAACATTATCAATTAAAGTTGGCAAGTGGACTGCTTGGTTCATTCTTTCTATTGCCAAATCATTAACCATTAGTTCTTTTAACTGCTTTTCTTCAATATTTACAACAATCAGACTAAAAACCTCACCTGCTATTTTAATTAATGTGTCTCGATAACTAGGTGTAGGAATTAATTTAATAATGTCTAAGTTTGGTAAAAATATAGTAAGGGAGATTTCCCCTACTTCATTTTCGTTTTGGCTATAAGCGACCTCATTGAGAGTATCATCAACTTTTATCTGGCAGAAAAACTCTGAAACATGCGGAAATACACTATGATTTAGGGCAGTAGCAAAAATACTTTCTATTGCTGTGACTAAACTTTCTGCGAATAATGTTGCTGTGTATTGGTTAGCATAACTAACCTTTAAGTCTACACCAATAACGGATGATTTTATTTCACAAATGTCGCCCATTCCCCATTGAGTAATGGGAGGAAGATCGGAATTAGCGGGCTGATTTATCCAACCGATGCACAGCTCTTCGAGATTTCCCATTTCTTTAATTTCAGCTTTAATTACATCTTCGTAACCGAGAATATATAAAGCTGCAACCCAAGATGCCGCAAGGCCGCATTCATCGATAAACGAAGGTAATGTTTCCAATTTAGATAAGTCTTTATAGGAGGACTTCAAGATCATAATGCCTAAAATAGCATCTAAAAGTTGAGCTTCTTCTTCCTCTGCTGAGTTATTATACGAATTGCAAAGCTTGTCTATTAAAATGCTTTTTAATTGCATCCAAAAGAATACTACAGGAACTCTACCTGACTTCACCTCTGTCCAAATAATTTTATTAAGTACTCTAATCGTAATTGGTGGTAGTTGACTGGTTTCATCAAAATCATTTATGAGCTTATATAATGCTGTGACATAACCATTTCTTGCTGACCAATTTAATCCAATATTTTCATAAGCTTGCCCAATTCCGACTTGTGCTAGTATAAAATCATCTCTGTTTTCCTTTTGTGCCAATAATCTAGATGCTTCACCGAGCTGAATCAATGCTTTGAAATTCTTATCTAACCGCATATTCCTGAATGCATTTTTTATAAGCATGCAGCCTTTTTGAGAGTTACTAACTCTATTACTGCTAATTTCCGTTGCCACATCAAATAGTTCATCAAACTTAGGATACTCATCTAATAAGTCACATAATTCATCTACATATCTAATTATTTTATTAACGGGAACATCCATCATTAGCTCAGAAGCATTAAGAACGTATATTAATTTCTCAAACCAGCTATCTAATGGTTCTTTAAGCATCATACTCTTAGACATCCCTAAAAAGCTAAGCTCAGTTATTGCAGTCAAGGAAGCGTTTGGCCTTGATTTATCATCAGCGATTAACTGTAACTTTGCCGTTAAATTGCTGTATCTAATTTTAAGTTTTGCTTGTTCTTTGTTGAGGTGTGAGTGAATAAATGCTGTTTGCAATGTAATCCAAAGTGTTGCTAGTTTTTCTAACTCCCATACAGAATTTGAATCGATAACTGATTTTTCAAGTTCATCATATAGTGAGCTAAGTTTGTTTGCGTCATCGTGCCACCAATATGAAGTCCAAGCGTATTGATATAGTACTTTATTTAAACAATTTGATAATTTTCTCTCTCTAGCTATATGGAGTGCCCTTTCAAATCTGCCGACAACTTCAAATTTAGGTTTTTCTAGTTCTCTACTTAATATAGCCGAATACAAGCAATTCTCGATTAGTTCAAAGTAACTAGAATTTGTTTCATCAAAGTCATCTATTTCTTTTTCTAGTGCCCGTAGGTCGTCTGTTTTTATTGAGTCATTTCTTCCGAGCTTGAATTCTGACTTGTTTATATCTAAACCTAATGATGAAGCTGCAAGGTCAAAACGTTCATTGTCGTATACCTTATTAACAAGCCATGTTTTATCTAAAATACGTACTTCGATATCAAATTCATTTTTTAGAGAATCTTCAACCTCAGCACGCTTCCTATCTGACACTGATTGATTTGTCATGAAGTAGATTAGTTTATAAGCCCTATTTGTAGACACTATTCCAGCAACATCACTTTTTATTTTGGGTCGCCATTGGGCTTTTGCACTTATAGCGAATGCCCATCGCTCTTGATTCGCTTTTCTGCCGATGCCTTCAAACCACTTAAGTGAAATTTTATCCGCTACCGGGTATGTTTCTGTGTCTACTTTACTATCACCACCGCCTGTTGGACCAGTCTGATATATTAGATTAGGACAAAGCTCCTTTTCAGCTAAATGCCTACAAAAAAATTCGAATTCTTTTTCTTGGGAACGCTCTGTAATTGTTGCTAGTTTATATTCAAAAACATCCTTGGAAATAAATTGTACGGCTCTATTTCCCGAATCTGAAAACTCATCTGGACGCCTAATTTTCATGAAATCAGATGGTTTTGCAGTTTTTAGTGCTTGCTCTTCGAATGTTATATCTTTCATATTTCACCAAATTTACAAGAACTTTTTAGCCAATGCTTGTTTACCGTTCGGATCTGTAGCTTGTAAGAGATTTTTCTCAGGATAATAAAAACCTGATGCACATAAATCCAAATTACCAATTACAACTCTAATTGATAGCTCATAACCATCATCCCAAGTATCTCTGACTTCTGCTTTACATAATTCACCTCGCAGCTCAAACTCAAAGGAATTGTTTGGTCGCTCCCAAGAGTTAAGTGCAGCACGTATCAAAGTCTCACTTATTGTTTTTCTTCTTTTCTCTGAAAACATTTCTAGCGACCACTCTTTGACAGGCCCATACATGCCGCTATTATTTAATGCTTCTAAAATTTTACGCATGTGACCACCAGTATGTTGATTGACCAGCAGTGAAGAGCGAGATCCATGTGGAGATCCAAGTATGCTTGACCTCATATTCCACCATGTCTCTGCAACTTGAGCATTACGAGCATCTTTGACTAAGGTTTGAATACACCATGCTAAAGCGTCACGACTACGAATAGTCCCATCAGCCTCTAGTTCTATATCCCACGCCTGAACTATTACGGGAAAAGCCATATCATTATATAAAGGAAATTCTAATCTACGAGCATGAAGCCCATGAATTTTATTGATTGCATCCACTAGGTTATTAGCTGTTTCTTCTCCGTATGGGCATGTTACAAACCCTTTTACAAACAACTCCGTATGATCTATTCCGTTGTAAGCTTTTATGCCTGATAGAAAAGAGACTGACTCTCCAGTTTCATTTGTGGGCAACGTTAAAATGGGATGCCAATCTGGATAAGTATCAATCGAATTACCAAGTTCATTCAAAATATCTTTAAATACTTCTTCGCCAGCTTCTGGATTGCTCAACCCTTTTGTCAGAGCCTTTAAAGCGTTTGCATTTGCATCTGCCGCAGCCGTAGGATATCTAAACTCCATACATCACCAATTTAACGTAAACATAAATATTTACGTTAAATATATAGTATGCGATGAGACTGATCAATATGTGACCGCTATTATTTTAGGATTCAGAAGTTAGCTTACCTTAGAAAATTATTGGGAAATGTATTTGGAGGCTCAACTTATAGCTCAGTTAATAAGCCTGAGGTAAGGATTGGCAATGTGCTTCCCTTAGATTAGTGGCAAATCTGACGGAGACGAATAAATCTATTGAGAGTTCAATTGCTTAAAGCAATATTTAGCCATCAACAAGGTCATTCTCGTCTAGATTTTTAAAACGCTTTTTGACAAGCGCAAGCTTTTCAATCTCATCAATATCGCAATCTAGGTGATCTTCGCATCGAAAGATAATTTTCTTGCGAATAGAGTTAGGTCTATCTGGTGATGATGCGACTATCTCAGTTCTAATATCGACCTGTTTTTTATGGCAGGCCGAGCATTCAGCATTCTGAAAGTCAATTTTGTTTGTCAGCATTGTTAGCTCCAACTTAGTAGGGGTTGATTGCTGAAAGTTCGTTTTCTGCCAAAGCTAATGGGTTATGTGTGATGATGGGCTGTTTAACGCCCGAATCTGCAATGGTGAAAAGCCTTGGCGAAGCAGTTCGAAATCGTTTATATCGATAATGGCACGTTTTCCGCTTCCCTTAAGGTCATAATGTGAGTTACTGACTGTTATTACCTGCTGAGTCTTAAAATCCAGCGATACAATCTTTGATGTTGTCACGTAGTCTCCTTCATAAAAGCGAAGGCTGGAGTCGTCTTGAACTATACCGTATAACACTTCACCAACTAATTGCTCACTATCCATGACAGCAACGATATACCAATTTTTTACTTTTGTAGTCATAAGCCGAACCTCACAGATTATTTGTTGACTTATGGTAGAAGAATATGAATTAAAAACATATCAAATGCGCGGATCTAATCATGAGTTTTTTCAGATCTAGCACACTTAATTTTTCTTTATTGCATAGGGTTCGCAAAGAAACTCTTTGCTGGCTTAATTAGATTAAGACACTATTTAATATGAAAGGTGTGCTGTTAGAATCAAAGTATGCATTCACAAAATAAATATAACTTTAGGTAGGATCACTACTTATTAATACTCACAGAACCATTAAATCAGTTTTTTTATAAAAATATTTTAGGAAACGACATAAAAAAACTTGTAAGCTATTGATTTAAAATTAAACATTTTCATCTTTGATTTTATTGTACACATTTGAAGTATTGACAATTTTTCCTCCACAGCTCATAAAGTTTAAATATTGGAAGTTAAACAAAAATAAGTGTGATGAATGCAAAAAATTAACATAAAACATAGTTGCGTTATTTCTCTTTACGATAAATTAATTGACCCTGATTTTCATAATGCTGACATTCTATTAGTCTTAGTTGAATACAAAGACAAAATGGGCCTGACTCGTTTTAAGCAAATTTTAACATCTAAAATAATTAGCAAGTATTCTATTAAGGATAAATTGGAAATAACGACTTTGTTCGGGCACTCTTATGTTATAGATTCAAAATTTGACACTCTTGATATTACAGTGACTGACTTTGTAGTTAATGTTAGCGATCAGTTTACACGTGAAGATGATTTAAAAGTATCTTGCTAACCCCAATGGAGGCGGTAACAACTTGAGTATATTCACGTCATAACTTTATATGCCAGATTTCATCTTAGTGGTCTAATCAAATCTGACAGTCGCATATGTGCCAATTGCGGACATTTGTAACGCCTTGTTAAGGTGTGAGGCACGCAATACCTAAGCCTCCGCATACCACCTAACCACTAAACTTGACGCATGGTAAAAATGCCACGCGTGCCGAATCACTCTTGAACAATTTGTTAGCTGTGTAGCTGAAGATCGCGCGAACTCCCCTGAATTTTATCAATTTGTGCCTCTGCCAGTTTTAGGAACTCTAGTACCTCGTCACACCAGTCTAAAACAGAAAAGAAGAACTCCCACCTTTCTCCCTGATATGCCCCTGAAACAGTAATATCTCCTGACCACCAAACCATTTCTTTAGGTAAGGATTTTCGGCCAATGAAATCAAGATTAAAACCATCAGCATGGATAACCTTATTACAAATAAATCGAAAGCCTTTCATCTTTTTCTTGCCATCAGCACAACTACCAGCGCCGTAGGTCGTAATTGATTTTTCTACTGGGAATTTAATTCCTTGAGAGCTCAACGCGTCGACTAAGCACCGAACCTTAACTGAAATTTCTATTAGATTATTGCTGACGATAGTTTTAGTTAATGCCGTGTAATCAGCGAGATTATAGACTTTATGATACTCATCAGACCCCATACGGTATCTTTTACAAAATTCTTCACCTGACAAAGACATTCCAACCACAACGATTAACTTTGTCTTGATTTCTTCGATACCAAAATAATGAGACATATTACTCCAAATTTTTCATTAAACAGCTAACGCCGCGAGCATGGGCTGGCAGAAGTGGCACGTAATTGCGTAAGCAATTTAAGTGACGCTTTTGACAGTCCAATGCCTTGCCTTGTTAGCTGCATTACAATTGCTGAAAAACAACTGTTTGTTTAGTTGCACCAAGAACGGTTGTGTAATTGGTGACGCCTACAAACTTTAATGGTGCGCGTGAAATGCTAGACCAAAATTGCCCCTCAATTGCAGGTAAGTTTGTAATGATGGTTATTGGTGGTAAACGTGTGCTGTAACTAGTTAACATAAGCTTACCGTCCAAGACCTGTGATACTTTGTAATCACCATCCTCAGTCCATACAAATTTATTTTGATGTTGAGCGAAGCCATTTGTTTGGAAACTATAAACTAGCTCATTGAAATTTTTCTGGTTGCTGTCAGAAAACATGGGCTCTAACCCCGTTGATTTTTTTACGGACGCAACTAATTCTGCATCCTTTTCCATTCTTTGCTTTCTGCGTTTGGCTGAATCTTTTTGTATTTGTGTGTATTTATCTTTACAAAGCGTTGGGAGGTTGAGTAGTTCTGGTGCCGACAGGTCAACTTTTTGAGAATATTTTGAAGAGCCCAAATATCTAGCAACCTGAACATTTGTGGCTTTATTAAGATATTCAGCTTCATCGTATTCTTTGGATGAGCGATAATCTTTTTCTCCATTAAAGAAAAAAGACCATTGGGGCTGATAAGCTCTTTGTCCACTGCTTTTATCTATGAATGAGAATGAATACTTTTGTTTGTTGGAGTCGCACTGTGCTGCAACTTTGATGTCGTATTCTAGGTTCTGTGATTGAATTTTATATCCAACTCTTCTTCCTGTATCGAAATAATTATGGCTTAAATCCTCAGGCTTAATAGGATTGCTTGATATACAGCCAGATAAGATGATTGGGAGAGCTATGATGTATTTTCTCATCTCTTGTTCCTTTATGAGCTTAAGCAGCTAACGCCGCCAACACCGGAACCAAAAGTGTAGTAGCTTTTGTGCAATAATTTGCGAAGCAAATGCACAAAAGGTGCGGAGCTTTTGGTTTCCGAGTTCTTGGCCTTGTTATAGGTCCTTTCTAGCAATTTAAAGCTAAAATTTTTCAAAATAAACTTTACTTGCTAATAACGCTTATGAATTTCTCTAGCTGATCCTCAGAAATTATTACCCACCTTGGCTCGGACTCATTCTCTGACAACAAATATGTTGTTAACTGATAACGATCAGAATTTCCTCCAAACGACTCAACACTAGCTACAATCTCTTGCGATTTCAATTTTGCAATTTGAAATTTTTTCTCTGGTAAATCTTCATAAGACAAATTAGCATGTTTTAGATATTTAAGGGCTTTACTAAACCCTAAACTCAATCTCCTTTTTTCATCATTACTAACTGAAAGTTTGAATTTAGCACGTTCAACCCACAAATCTGTTTTATCTGTTTTCTGGGTTATTTTAAGTGAAAGCCCACCTGTTGCCGAATTCTGTCCCTGCATACTCATACTTAATTTAATTACTTTAATTTCATTGGTTTCCCCACTCAATGAAGAAACAACTTTATTCTTTAAAGAGAGAACTTCTATAATCGCGTCAACTTCGGCCAGATTAAGCCTATGTTCAACCCATGTAGCCGAATTATAGACAGGTTTTGTAAATAATGAATAGTATCCAAGCTCCCCTCCTGAATGTGTCACGATATTCACTATCAGTTTTCCACCGACCTGCCCAACTCTAAATTTTCCAGCCTGTTTAGAATATCGAGCGTGTTTTGCATCAGCCTTGCCTTTAGTTAGAATTCCAACAAATTGCTCAACCTCACCAACAGAAAATAAATATGAACTACTGTATGTCTCAGTTGATAACTCGGTAAACCCCGCCTCATCGAATTTGATAATTAGCTTGTCAGGTGTAGTCGTTCTATATCTATTAAGATATACCGGTACACTCATAGAAAATTCGACAGCCTTTAATTCAATTCCATTTACAATACTACTACCTTCCGTAATCTGATACTTGTCTGAGGCAAAAAGCTCCGTTGACATAATTACCAAAGCAAGAATTAAACCCATTCTGAATTTATTAGATATCATGTACTCTCCTACATAGACCTATAACGCTGAGATTAGCGGCGCCCTTGTAATGGAGGCGAAGCCGCAATGAAAAGGGCGTCCGGCGGCCATCGGCCATCGGCCATCGGCCGCGTACTACAGCGCCTTGTTAGAATTTGATACTTCAACGCCCATGCTTGCCTGCCACCAACAGGTCATAGCCCCATTTGAAAGTTGCAGCAGGAAAAGCCCTCTCGAATTGCTGCCTTACCTTCGGCATATCGTGATCCTGAATCCTGTCATCAGCGAGCTCGATCGCGGCCACATTTATGTATTTTGATAATCTACCTAACAGGTTCTCTATCCCATAGTAGCTGAAGCACTTGGCACCAACCCTTAGTGACGTCACTTCAATTGGATTTACTGTGTACTCTGCCTTCTGAAGATCCTTTTCATCCCAGAGAAACAGCCTTCCACCATTGAATATCTTTTCTGGATCAATCTTCATACTGTTCTAACATTTTAATAGTGCGCTCATCGCGCATATCTCTGCCGACTTAACGCTCACTTTTCTATATTATATAGTTTTAACAAATTACCTAAGGTATTACTATCACTAAGTTTTCTAAAACTTTTAAGTAAAGTTAAATGGAACAATATGCGCGCGTCGCTCATTTTCATGAATATATGCGCAAAGAGTAGTTTAACCAATCAACTAACTCTTGTGTTTAGCCAAACTCAATGACCGGTTATCGCTCATAACTGCCTTTCGGATGAATTCCTGACCTATTCATAGAAACTGTGAGATCAGATATGAGCTACTATAATTTACCGAAGTGCTTACTTTTATCGTTTTTATGAGCCTAAAATTTACTTTTGTTTACTACAATTGAGGTTTAAAAGTATCCTATATCCTATTTTATGTCAGTTTTTAAGTAGTACACATTTATTTCTCTTTAAGCTCATTCTATCTACACTTTATTAAAGTGTACCGTTTAACTTTTCATATTAAGAATAAAATCAGTACGAATGGCGCCTTTAACTTTTTGTTTTTCATACTCTGCCAGGTCTAAATTTTCAGCACCTTCTGTCGCTTCTGCATGATGAGATAAAAATATTTTTTCTGCGCCTTCAAAACATAAAAATAAGCCACCTATCATTAAAAGTGGAGTAATTAGCCAAGGCAACCACACACTAATTAATAACGCAGCAGGGACTAATATGGCTTTATTTAAAAACGACCCCTTTGCCACTGCCCATACAACGGGCAGCTCCCTATCAGCAGTAACCCCAGTAACTTGCTGAGCATTAAGTGCCAAATCATCACCAAGTACTCCGGCTGTTTTCTTTGTCGCAACTTTACTCATGGTCGCAATATCATCCAGCAAAGTCGTTATATCATCCAGTAATGTTAAAAGGTTGCTGCCAGCCATGAAATTTCCTAACTAAAAATAAGATCTTAAACATAACGTAAAGCTATATTTTCACCAACGGTTAATTTAGCTTTGTTAAGCTCTTAATTAAACAAGGGACTCAATAAGGCACAGCCAATGAAACACGCTATCGTTATTATTGCTCTAATAGCTTTGACTGCATGCAATAAGCAGCCAGTTACAAATAACTATGTTTGCGATAACGCACCTGCAAAACTTGATATTATTAGCAACAAGCAAGCAAAGCTGAGCTTTTATGATCATGATTACATATTGAATCATGAGGTGAGTGCTTCAGGCAGTAAATACATTAATCAAGAGGTGTTATTTTGGAGCAAAGGCGAGCAAGCCATGCTAATAATTAGCGGCAAAAAATATCACTGCAACACCAGTTAACCAATGACTAACATCGCATTAAAAAACTTGCTACACTAACAAAAGTCTTAATATTGTTGATAAAGTTATGCAATCTCTTGCCATCAAACATAAAATAATTTTAGCCTTTTCAGCCATTGGCTTGTTAATGCTTACTAGCAGTCTATTTTTTTACTGGTCCCTAAATCAAATTAGTACTACTAACACGCGTATAGAAACCTTGGCAGTGCCTGTACAACAAGCGAGTAAAGATCTGCGCTTATCACTCCTTTCTATTACTAAATTTAATGCCATTGCTTATAGCCAAACTAAACTTAATTTACTGCTGGAAAATAAAAAACAGGCGCACGCCGAACAAACGCAGTTTTTTAGTAAATTAGAAACACTCAAAGCGCAAGTTGCCCAGCAGCAAGGCATGCAAACATTACTCGTTACTATTAATAATGACTTCACCAAGCTAAATACAATAAGCAACGACATGCTTGCAGCAAAAGAGCAACGCTTTAAGGCGCAAAGCTCAGCCGCAGCACTAACAATTACGTTTAATGAACAACTTCGTGAACTCAGTAACCGCTTACTTGATATAGAGCTCATAAACGTGGCGAGCAACCAGCAATCACTTTTGAATGCAGTATTTGGCACAGCGACTCGTGTTGATGATTTATTATTTACTTTAAATAATAATGTCAAAGGAATTGGGCAAATAACCACGTCAGAAAATATAAACGATCATCAGCAAGATACCTCTTTTTTACTCGACAATATTAAATCTAATCTTAGTTACTTAGAGCAACAAGCCACCCCTATTGCTAATAAACTCAACACAAATGAGCTTATTACAGCATTTGATGATTTAAGTAGCTTATTAAATAATCCTAATGGGCTGTATGCATTGCAAAATACTGTGCTCAATAATAAAGACAAAGTTGATCAGCGTTTTGAAAGCTTTCAAAACGCCTTTATTAGTATTGAAAATCAATTGATTGAGCTTAATAAACTGGCTGACATACGCTTTAACTCTCTACAAGATAGCGCTAAATCAGCGATTAATACCGGCTCTAGCTTAGTGATTATTATTGCGTTTGTATTAATTGCATTGCTGATTATTATTTCAGTATTTACTACTAACGCCATGCTAAAACCGCTTAAAAAGGTGAATAAAGAACTTGCTCGCATAGCCTCAGGTGACTTTTCTAAGCGTAGCAATCCCCACAGTAAAGATGAATTTGGTACGCTGATGCACAACACTAATAAGCTTTGTGATGATTTAACTCACTTAATAAAAGCCATTAGTAACGACGCTTACGAACTCGATAATTCAGCGATTCAAACCAGCGAAAAAGGCCAGCAAATGACCATTGTTGCTAAGCAACAGCTGGAACGTAGTGCACAAGCAACCTCATTAGCGCAGCAAATGTTACAAAGCTCACAAGCCGTATACGAGCAAGCGCAAAGCACTTCAGATGAAATTACTAATGCCTCGCAATTTGCTAATGACGTAAACGACATTGCAAACAATAATAGCCAAAGCATTGAGGCACTTTTAAGCCGCTTAGATAGAGCAGTAAGCAGTACAGAAGAATTAGCGCAATATACGCAACTAATTGGCGCCATTGTCGATACCATTAGCAGTATTGCAGAGCAAACAAATTTACTGGCACTTAATGCCGCAATTGAAGCGGCGCGGGCCGGTGAACATGGTCGCGGATTTGCCGTAGTAGCGGATGAAGTCCGCTCGCTTGCAGCTCGTACGCAAAGCTCTACAAGCGAAATTACCACCATGATCAACACACTACAGCAGCATACTCAAACCACTCAAACTGAAATAAATGATGGGCAACAACAGGCTAAGCACTGCGTTGAAAACAGCACTGAACTAAATAGTGCCGTTGAGCGTATTAAAAGCACGCTGGTATCGGTTAATGCTATGAGTAAAGAGATTGCTCATGCCTCACATGAACAACTTACAAACAGCACCGATATTCAACAAATAATGGCTAAGGTAACCGAGCAGGCCACCTTAAACGCCAACAATGCGACGACCCTAGCAAGCGAAAGTGAAGACGTTAATCAACTTGCACACTCATTAAAAGGTGCAGTAGAGCGCTTTAAGTTTTAAGCGCAGCTAATGACTTGGCTTGTATGAACTGGGTATAATACTTTTAACTTTTTGCTAAGTAACGGCCCACAATGAAATACAAAGATCTACGCGATTTTATCGATTTACTTGAAAAACGAGGCGAGTTAAAACGCATCAGCCAAGAAATTGACCCGTATCTTGAAATGACCGAAATTGCTGACCGCACACTGCGTGCCGAAGGCCCTGCTTTATTATTTGAAAACCCTAAAGGGTACGACATTCCCGTTTTGGCTAACTTGTTTGGTACCCCAAAGCGTGTAGCTATGGGTATGGGCCAAGAAGATGTTAGTGAATTACGTGAAGTAGGAAAATTACTCGCATTTCTAAAAGAACCTGAGCCGCCAAAAGGTATTAAAGAAGCGATTGGACAAATTCCGGTATTCAAGCAAGTACTTAATATGCCGGCCAAAGAAGTTAAAAAAGCCCCCTGCCAACAAGTTATTTTAGAAGGTGACGACGTTGACTTAACTAAGTTTCCTATCCAGCACTGCTGGCCTGGCGATGCTGCACCTTTGATTACTTGGGGTTTAACCGTTACCAAAGGGCCTCACAAAAAACGCCAAAATTTAGGGATTTATCGTCAACAGCTATTGGGTAAAAATAAAATCATTATGCGCTGGTTATCTCATCGCGGTGGCGCGCTTGATTTTCAAGAGTGGTGTAAAGAACACCCTGGCCAGCCCTACCCTGTTTCGGTGGCATTAGGTGCAGATCCTGCGACTATTTTAGGCGCTGTTACCCCCGTTCCAGATACGTTAAGCGAATATGCCTTTGCCGGTTTACTACGTGGTAGTAAAACTGAAGTGGTTAAGTCAATCTCGAATGATTTACAAGTACCAGCCAGTGCAGAAATCGTACTTGAAGGGCATATTATGCCTGGAGAGATGGCGCCGGAAGGTCCATATGGCGACCACACAGGATACTACAACGAAGTCGATGACTTCCCAGTCATGACGGTCACCCATATTACACATCGTAAAGACCCTATTTACCATAGTACTTTTACTGGCCGTCCGCCGGATGAGCCTGCGATTTTAGGGGTGGCATTAAACGAAGTATTCGTGCCAATTTTACAAAAGCAATTTCCAGAAATTGTCGATTTTTATTTACCGCCAGAAGGTTGTTCGTACCGTATGGCCGTGGTAACAATGAAAAAACAATATCCAGGTCACGCCAAGCGCGTAATGATGGGAGTTTGGTCATTCCTACGACAATTTATGTACACTAAGTTTGTTATTGTCTGTGATGATGATATTAACGCTAGAGATTGGAACGATGTAATTTGGGCTATCACTACTCGTATGGACCCTGCGCGCGACACGACGTTAATTGAAAACACGCCAATTGATTATTTAGATTTTGCATCGCCCGTATCGGGCCTAGGTTCAAAAATGGGCATGGATGCAACTAATAAATGGCCAGGTGAAACAACTCGCGAATGGGGCGAACCTATTGTCATGGATCAAGCCACTAAAGATCGAGTTGATGAGCTTTGGGATAGCTTAGATATTCTTTAACGACTTTGGTCTAGGGCCTCTAGGCTATAAACTCACCCTGCGGATATGCTATTATTGCTCAAATAAAGTGCGTATCCGCTAATTTAAGGTAAAACATGCAAACATTACTCGCTGAAGTTGTTTCTATCAGCCCACTAACAGAATTTGTTCATAAAGTTATTTTAAAGCCGCAACAGCCTGTAGCATTTGAAGCTGGTCAATATTTACAGTTGGTTTTAGGTGAAAAAGATAAACGTGCGTTTTCAATCGCGAGTCGCCCCTCACAAACTGATGCATTAGAGTTACACATTGGCGCATCAAACGCAGACTCTTACGCGATGCAATCATTAGAACACCTTCGTAGTGCCCACAACGAGAACCAAACCGTAACTATTGAAGCAGGTTTAGGTATTTCTCAGCTGCGTTTGCAGTGTGAGCGTCCAATTATTTTACTCGCCGGCGGTACTGGTTTTTCTTACGCAAAGTCAATGGCTGAGCATTTAGCTGAAATCAACTGTGAGCGCCCGGTGCTATTTTACTGGGGAGTAAAAGAAGAGTCGGCGCTATATGCACATACCGAAATGCAAGTATGGGCAGATAGCCGTGAAAACTTTAAATTTATTCCTGTCGTAGAGCATCCTACCGACAGCTGGACTGGCCACACTGGTTATGTTCATAAAGCGGTGATGAACGATATCATCTCGTTAGAACCTTACGATATTTACATGGCAGGTCGTTTTGACATGATTGGCATAGTACGTGATGATTTTATAAATCATGGCGCCACTCGTGAAAACATGTACGCAGATGCATTCGCGTTTATAAAGTAACATTAGCGCATTATTTTAAGGCACCTTAGGGTGCCTTAATTGTTTTAATTGCTAGCACTGTGATTGTTATTACCTATTAAGCTCATCAACATAAACAATTTCCTAAAATCCAATCTATAAACCATACTTTGTACAGAACATTAAGCGGGAGAAACCTAAATGTTAAATACAAAAGTAAAAGATTTTATGCAACATAAGTTGCCTCATATCACCCCTAATACAGAAATGACCACTGCCATAGCAGAGCTAGAAAAATTTAAACTACTAGGCGCGCCGGTATTTGATGATAATAAGGTGCTTGTTGGCTTTATCTCAGAGCAAGAATTACTTAAACCCTTAATGCAAAGTAGTTATTTTTGTGATGGTATGGTGAAAGTATCGCAGTTGATGCAAACAGATGTGGTAACCGTGCACGGCGATACCAATATTATGGAATTAGCAGAACAAATGAAGCCTGGTAAACCTAAAAATTACCCCGTAATCGATGGCGGTGTAGTGGTAGGTATGATCAGCCGTGCCGATATATTAAAAGCACTTTATAATAATTACGTTAGTTGTAATGCGCACATATAAAAAAATGCCACTGTAAACAGTGGCATTTTTAATTATATAACCTGAACTCTGGATAATATAAGCAACTTAACGCTGTGCGACTTTAGCTTTAAGTGCGCTTTTATCAGCGTCACTTAAATAGGCAATTTCAAGCGCATTCGCTTGCGCTTTTTCCATATCGGCTTGTGACAAACCTGCTTTTGGTGCTGCCACTGCGTACTCGTACTCAATTTCAATGCCTTCAACAGCTGGGTCATCCGTGTTAAGACAAGCTAAAATACCATGATCTAAAAACTGCTTAAGTGGATGTTTGGTTAAATCATTCACTGTACTGGTTTGAATATTACTGGTTAAGCACGATTCAATGCCAATACGGTTATCGCGTAAATAATCCATTAATTTTGGATCTTCAATCGCTTTAACACCATGGCCTATTCTGCTTGCGCCAAGCTCGTTTAATGCTTGCCAAATACTTGGAGCACCTAACGCTTCACCAGCATGCACAGTAACAGCCAAATATGCATCACGTACTTGCTTAAAATGATCAACAAACAACTCGCCAGGATAACCAATTTCATCACCGGCCAAATCCACTGCAACCAAATCATTTTTAAAGGCAAGTAACGCGTCCAACTCGTGCTGACAGGTTTTAACTCCGTATGTACGAGACAAAATACCAATTAAGTTTGCTTTTATATCAGTATCTTTTGTTGCACTTCGGATACCATCAACCACTGCTTCAACAACGCCTTGAGGGTGTAACCCTTGGCTTTGAGCCATATAATAAGGACTAAAACGCAGCTCTACATAATCAAGGCCCTGCGCTTGCGCATCTTCAATGTTTTCTATCGCAATACGTCTACAGGCATCGTAATCGCCTAGTACCGTCACTCCCCAATCAAGCTTTTGTAAAAATGCCATTAAGTTTGGCTCAGGATCAATAACCTGAACATGAGGAATAAGTGCTTCAACATTGTCCGCTGGTAAAGCGATATTAAACTGACGACCAAGTTCTAGTATGGTTTGCGCGCGTACATTACCATCTAAATGACGGTGAATATCTAGCAAAGGTATTTTTCTATTGATCATAATAGCTACTCGGTTGAATTAAAATTGCGCGAATGATACGCAGGTACAGTAATATTTCAAGTGTAGAATACTTAAAATAGCGCTTGGAGGTCTTATGTCTGCTTTTTATATAAAAAGAGTTAACGTGATAAATAAAACCAAATCATTTTAAACAGTGCATCTGCATCAATCGGTTTTGTTATATAGTTATCCATCCCCACGTTAATCGCTTTTTTAGCATCTTCTTCGTGCGCATTAGCAGATAGGCCAATAATAGGTAAATCTAAAAACCCTAATTCATTACGAATCACTTTCGTTGCCTTTAAGCCATCCATTTGTGGCATTTGAATATCCATTAATACTAAGTCGTATCTTTTATCGCTTAGCATTTTAATCGCTTCAAGTCCGTTATTAGCAATATCAACAACACCCTGCTTGGTTTCTAAAATAGCGGTAGCCACATGTTGATTTAATGGGTTATCTTCAACGAGTAGTAAGCGATACTTCGCCAGTGATAGGTTGCTTATATCTATTTTATCTAACTTACCTGAATAATATTGTGCTTTAGGTAACGGAGAATGAAGCGGTAAACTAAAGGTAAAAGTAGAGCCGTGACCTTCACTACTTTTTAAATCAATTGCTCCTCCCATCAGTTCCACTAATTTTTTACAAATACTTAAACCAAGCCCTGTGCCACCAAACTGGCGTGAGGTTGAACTATCAGCCTGAGAGAATGGGTTAAATAGCTGTTTTTGTGCCTCCTCACTAATTCCAATCCCCGTATCATTGACACTAAAATAAGTCATTTTTGCTGACTGCCAAATCTTTAATGTTACACTGCCCTTAGCAGTAAACTTAACGGCATTATTTAATAAGTTCAGCAGCACCTGCTTTAAACGAATAGGATCGGTATTAACAACTAAAGAAGCGTCCTGGTCGACTTCAACTTGTAGCGACAAAGACTTATTACTGACTTCAAATTGCATTAAACTCATGACTTCTTTTGCTAGAGATTTTAACTCCACAGGCTCCTGCACTAACTCAAGTTTACCCGCCTCCATTTTTGAAAAATCAAGCACATCATTAAGCACTCTCAATAAGACACTAACCGCACCATCAGCTTGCTCTATGTAAGTTTTTGCTTGCGGCCAGTCCTGCTGTTGCAGTGCTAAGTAATGCATGCCTTTAATACCATTAATTGGGGTGCGAATTTCGTGGCTCATATTGGCTAAAAACTGGCTTTTTATCTCACTGGCTTCATCAGCTTTTTTCTTTTCCTGGCGCAAAGTTAGTGTTTGCTTTGCAACTTGTTCCCGTATACGAACATTAGTGGCGACCACTGAAATTAAAAACATAATCAGTAGCCAAACAAACAACATTCCTACTATTTGTGCTAACCAATAAATTAGCCAGGTTGATTGCGTCTTAGGCTGGTATATTTCTACTTGCCATAACTGATGACCAATTAACAATTGATAGTCTTTTAACAACTTCATTGCACTATGTTCTGCTACATAAAGGGGTTGCTGGTTATCTGTTTTATTTATATCGGTAAAACTAATCGCAACTTCACCACGGCTATCAAACGAAAGTGCCTCAGATAACTTAGCTAAACTCACTAGGGCAATTACAAACCCTTTAAAATCGCCTTCAATATCAGGGGCACCAAATACAGGGGAAATAAAAAGTACGCTTAATTCCTCGTCTGTAGGGGCTAGCTTAAATGGCTCACTCAGTACCAACTCATTAAGAATTTTTGCTTTATTAAGGGCGTCGCGAATACCCACATCAGAGCTCAAATCAAAACCCAACAGATCTTGCATATTCTTTAAGGGATAAATGTATTTTATGGGGTAATAAATATTACTAGAGGGTGCTTTTTGCCATTGTCCATTCGCCATTCTTTGTTTTATAACGACACTTTTGTCCCATTTAGTAGATTCATTAATAGAATTGGCAGTAATGATTGGTACCCAATTTAACGCTAAAATCTCTTCACTGTAGCTCAACTGCTTAGAGGTGAAATGATTAAACTCATCAAGGCTAACTTGTTCGCTACTTGCTAAAAATGCGCCTAACAAAGATAGATGCGCAGCCACTTCATCTAACCTTTGATTAATGGCACTTTGCGTCATCATCAATTTAGCTTCTTGTTTTTGAATGTCTTTTTGTTTTTTTACACTGGCCGCGCCATAAAAACTAATACTGATAATGGCGTAAATAAGTAACGCAGGTAAAATAACTTGTAGCCGATGACGCAACTGCGAATAGTTAAATATAGCCAGTACTAACGGGGTAAAAATCAGCACCCCTATTGAGTCACCAATCCACCAGGTAATAAAGGTACTAAGCGCAGCAGATGAACTAATTATATGATTAAAAACAAGCAGAATGGTTCCTGCCCCAGCAGCTATGACGCAACACAGCGGTCCACCAATCATCAAGCTTTGAATGCTAAGTTTAAGGGAAGATAAATTAAGAGGCGCTTTAATAACTTTGGTAATGAGGAATGCACCCAGCCAGGCCTGAGAAAATACAGCACAGCTGACGCCAATAGCTTGCAATAATACTTGCCAGTTTAAAATATCAGCAACACTGTCTAAGTGAATTAAATTAACAAAAGCAGCGCCTGCAAAAATCCCCACATAAGCGCGACGCCCCCATAGTAAAAAGCTTGCCAGTGCAATACCTGCAGGAGGCCAAGAGGCAACCGCGTAACCATTAACAGCAAATAAAAAATTACTCAGGTAACCGCTAAAGAAGTAAGCGCATGCGAGGCTAAAGGAAAGTGTAAATACATTTTTCACAACCGCCGCTCCTGCGCTTTTATTATTGATTTATAACTATAATTGATTATTGGTAGAGTACAAGTGCCTTATCTAATTGTGCACTGTGCTTATAGCTTAATATAGCTTGTTGCCGGTATTGTGATTTATTTTCACTATTAAGCGCTTTATCGAATACTCGCGCAGCTAAATCATAATCACCTTGCGCATTGGCTAAACACGCCAACGCTAATAGTAACGCATTATTATGCTCATCTTTTTTTAGTCGCTCTTGAATGCTTGATTGCAACTTATAAGCATTACTTGGGGCAGCTTCACTTAAAATGTAAGCCAGTTGGTCATGTTGTTTATTGTGCTTAAGCAATTTAATTAGCTCATTTTCAATGCTTGCTAATTGCCCGGTTTTAGCCATTTGGGTTAAATAAGCCGTATACGCATGCGCTTGCAATTTTTTACCTAAATGTTGGTATTTAGTGGTTAACTCATCACTTGCTTGCGCTGCAAAATAAGCTAAAAACACTTGCTGCCACTGGGTATCACTCAAGGCGCTTTTGCGTAATAAACGCGGTAAAAAGTCTTCAAGCAATTTAAAATGCTGCTGTTGCACTAACACTTCGGTGTACAACTTCAAATCAAGCACCGTGGCTTTTTTAGATTCTGCAGCCACCCGTATTTGCGGTTCAATTACACTGCTGTCGCCACTAGCTAACCACAGTTTAGCCACTTTAAGTTGTTGCTCTGGGCTGATTTCAAACAAACGCTCAAGCGCTTTATCGGGTTGATTATTTGCCAGTGCCGCTTTTGCTAATAATGCTAAACGTATATCGGTAAATTTAGGTGGCACACTATTGCTTGATAGCGCACTGTCTACTTGCTCGTAATCATCATTAATGAGACTCCACAATGCTTGCTCTATAGCTGCATGTTTACGCTCTTGGCTTCGTGCAAAAAAACCATGCTTAGTGTTTCTGTAAATAGATAAACAATAACGCACTAGCTTGTAAGTTAAATACAAAGCCGCTGCACTCAGTGCTGCCATTATACAAAATGAAACAATCGTGCCTTCTATAGTGGTATTGTTAAATGAAATCAGCACATAACCTTTTTCATCTAACACAAAAGGGGTAATCGCTAGCACCAACACAATCGCGACAATGAAAATAATCAGTCCTATCATTGTGCCCACTCCTTCACTTGCTGAGTGCTTTGCAGTGTTACTTGAGGATTAAAGTTAAGCGATTCTTTTTCAAGATTGGCTAAGGTCTGTATTACCACCTTTGTCGCATCGTCATCTTGCTTAAAGTATTCATTAACCAAACGTTTTGTATCATTCAAAGCGTTAAAATAAATACTTGCTTGCTTACTCATTAATGCGTCTTGCGCCTGGGTAATATTAAGCTTGATACGCTGGGTAATTAAATGGCGCTCTCGGTCAGTTAATAACGGCTCAATTAATACGCCTTCATGATGGCGAATAGTAATAAAGCTATCGACTATTTTATTCCAGCTATTACGAATATTTTGCTGCCAATCACTAACATCTTCAGAGAGTGCGTTCTCATCACTTATACTCGCCTCTTCAGGCAAATTAACCGCATTAAATACTAAGTCATCAATACGTTTTATTACGCTATTTAATTGTAAATAAATCGCCTCTGTCGCAACCGGTTTAATACTGTCGAGTGTTTGAATATCTTGTGTAATTGCTTGGCGCAACTCAAGCGTACCAGAGTGGTCGCTTAACAATGAATCTAAACGTTTAAGCACGGCACTCGTGCCTGAGTAATCTTGCTCTGCCCACAGTTTAAACTCAGCCATACGTTGCAAGCTAGTCACTTCTTGTGGGTTTAATGTATTACCACTTTGTTGTACCTTTTGTAGCGCGGCTTTTAATGCTTGTTGATTTTTTACAGAATTTTCATTGAGTGCCATAGCGATTTGCTCTTCGCTATTAAGCAGTGCTTGTTGCAAACTGAGCTGCTCAGACTTAAGCGTTTGCAGCTCTTGCTGCAATATCTTATTTTGCTCTGTTAATGCATTTACCGCTAAATTTTGCACTTTACCGGCATTGAGTTTTTGATAAAACTCATAACCCACGCCACTGGCAACAAGCAAGGAAATCACTAACGCAACGCTACCTACTTTACTTACTTTTTGAGGAGTGCTCTGCGTTTGGTTATTCGCTTTTGCAGAGTCACTTTTAGTCGTATTAGAAGTGTTCTTTGCTATTGGCTGTGCTTCTTTTTCTGCTTTTGGCGTCGCTGACTGTTCACTCATTTTGCTACCTTGCTGATTAATGCAGGTAAACATAGCGTGGTCGCTAGCTCCTGCCGCAGTGTGTATATGGGTCGAATTTATTTTTTGTTGCTGTAAATAAGCACCAATGCGCTCACTGGCAACATAAAACTCGCACTGTTGTAACCACGTTAGTTGCGCTGGCGTAATAGTATTAAATATAGCGTCAACTGCAGCATTACTTGTAATGACTATACCGTGTACATTAAGGCTTTGCCAGTGGTCTATCCAGTTAGCTGAACTAGGCTCTACAGGCTCACGTTGATACACCACACAATTATTTAAATAAGCACCACGTTGCTTCAAGGTTTTTGCTATTTCAGGTCGCCCGCCAATACCTTTTACCAGCACAATATTACTGCCATCAACGTCAGCCAATGACTTAAGCGCAAGTAACCCCTCAGAGTCATGTTGTTTTGGTAATGCAGCTCGCACACCAAATACTTCATAAATGGTATCAGCTGTTTGTTGGCCCACCCCATAAAACTGCGCTTTGGTATTAATTGCAGGCTTAAGTGCATTTAATGCATGCACCGCATCCTGTGAAACAAAAATAATTTTGTCGGCGTTTACCAACGGGCTTAATTCAACGCTTGTCGGCGTTAAGTAGGTTATTTTTAAAACTGGATATAAAGACGCTTGATAACCCGCTTGCTCAAGTTGCTGTGCAAGGGCTGCGCCTTTTCCTTCGGGCCGAGTTATCAAGATATGTTTCATTATGCGTCTCGATATACGTCAGCTAGAATTTTATCTGCGCCTTGTGCTAATAATTTTTTAGCCAGCTCTATACCTAACTTTTCAGCATCATCAACATGACCACTAATTTCATCGCGTAAAATTTCACTGCCATCAATCGCACCGACTAAACCACGTAAGTGTACTTGCTCACCATCAACCAATGCGTACGCACCAATTGGCACTTGGCAGCCTCCTTCTAAATGGCGGTTCATTGCGCGCTCAGCGTTAACGCGAATACGTGTTTCGCTATGCTCAAGTGGCGCTAATAATGCTTTTGTCACGCTATCATCTATACGACACTCAATGCCTACAGCGCCTTGGCCATTAGCAGGTAACGACACTTCTGGTTCAATAAAGTCACGAATACGCTCGCCCATCTCTAAACGAATTAGCCCTGCTGCTGCGAGTATAATGGCATCATATTGGCCGCTATCAAGCTTTGCTAAACGTGTATTGACATTGCCGCGTAAGTCACGAATTTCTAAATCCGGACGCAGCGCTCTAATTTGACACTGGCGACGTAAACTTGAAGTCCCCACAATAGCGCCTTGTGGTAGCGCATCAATATTGGCAAAGTTATTTGATACAAACGCATCACGCGGGTCTTCACGCTCACAAATAACGTGCAGTTCTAAATCATCCGGAAACTCTACTGGTACATCTTTCATTGAATGCACAGCAATATCTGCACGGCCATCAAGCATGGCTTGTTCTAGTTCTTTTACAAATAAACCTTTGCCACCAATTTTAGCCAATGGTGTATCTAAAATAATATCGCCCTGAGTCGACATTGGCACGAGCTCTACGCGCACGTCATCATGAAAATGCTCTAGCTGCGCTTTTACAAATTCAGCCTGCCAGAGTGCCAATGCACTTTTACGAGTGGCAATGCGAACTAACTTTGTTTTTTCGGTCATAAAATATCCATTAATAATTACACGCTTTAGGATTAAAATTTATTCAATCTAAGGCGATTTAATTTGCTAAAACTCTAAATTTTTTTTGAGCGATGAGTAGCCCGTTTTCATCAACTACATCAACGCGCCAATGCCCTATTTGAGTATCCATAATATTTTTAGTTGAGTACGTTCTGTAACGTGGAGAAGTAACCTTAAGTGCCACCGCAGCCATTACTTCACCTTCAAATAGCCACACATGTTTTACCTGCTGGCCCTGTAAGTTTTTAAGCTCACTAAAAAATGACAACGACTCTTCAAATTGATTTAAACGCACATCAGCGGCAAATACGTTAGTTGGCTCACGGTTACTGACACTGCGAGTCAGAACTGCACGACTTATGGTAGCGGTATCTATTTTGGCACCAATGGCCACACTGGCAATATTTGCAGATGCAGCAAATTCTTTTTGCTCAGCGGGTTTTGAATTCACAACGTCAGGGGCTTGAGTGGCTATTGCTGCAATGACTGCTTTTTCAGGCTCAGCTGCGGTCGTTGGCTCTACTTCTTGCTTAATAATACTTTGTTGAACTTCAGACTCAGATGGTACTTGTTCAGTAATAGGCGCTGGTTTTTGCTCATCCAAGGAAATGGTTTTAGGGTCTGCAATCGCGACACTGCTCACCGGCTCCTCATCAGCATCTGTGGCTTTCTCACTCTCTACTGATACTGCATTATCATCGCTTAGCGACACAATTGCTGTTTGTTGCTCAGTTAAATCAGACTGCTCATTAGGATGCGGCGTCCCTTGATCAGCATTTACAGCGCTAGACAGGCCGTAAATAACCGCTGCAGAGGTCATAATCACCAACATAGAAATACTCACAATCCGACGCCAATGCCACTCATAGCTCACGTTAGGTTTGCTAGTAGATGGTTTGCGTTTTACATTTGCTGTTATTACTATTTTTTGACTCATTTTGACCCTCAGCGGCTCCTAAACTAACTTAAGCGAGAAATTAACCATTGGCGCACAGCTTGTAACTCTTGTGTACAAACCTGATGCCCCATTGGGTATTCTTGCCAACTTACATCCATGTTATGCGTTGATAATACTTCAAACGCACTTCTACCCGCGCTATGCGGTACAACGTCATCTTGGCTACCATGAGCCATAAATATATTTAACTGTGTTTGTTTTGCTTCATCGGCCAATTTATGTGGCACACACATGTAGGTTGACAGCGCCATTACACCAGCCAGTTTTTGCTCTAAACGCGGCGCTAAATGCAGCGATACAACGCCACCTTGCGAAAAGCCCGCTAAAATAATTTTACTCGCCGGTATGCCATTGGCAATTTCTTGTGTGATGAGTTGCTCAACTTTCGCTGCTGATTCTCTAACCCCTTGCTCATCGGCACGTTTATCTAAATCCATAGATTTAATGTCGTACCATGAGCGCATTTGCATACCGCCATTAACTGTAACAGCCTGCATAGGCGCGTGCGGAAAAATAAAACGCACTCCTAACTCAGTAGGTAAGTCGAGCTGCGGGGCAACTGGTGCAAAACCATCACCTGAATCACCTAAGCCATGTAGCCAAATCACCGTGGCTTTATGGGCACTTTGTGCCGGGTATTCTACAAACCCTAAACTCATAGCGTTGATTGCCACTTAATTTCTTGACCCGCTTGACGTGTTGACGCTTCATTGATGAAACTCCAAAACTCTGCACCCGAGCGGTTATCAATCCATTGACCATCACGCATTTCAAAATGATGTCCATTGAATTTTGTTGCTACCCATACCTGGTGCAAAGGGGCTTGCTTATTAATCACAATCTTACTGCGATCTGGAAAAATAATTTCTAAAATACCTTGAGCCGATTCATAATCTAAATCTGCTTCACAATCATCAACTTGTTCTTCAATAGTGAACATAAGAGCTTCTGCTAACTGGTGATATTCGTGATCAGTCATCGTTAATTTCCTTTGCAGGCGAGGCGCCTAAATAATGGGTGCATGTTTATAGAGCTAGTGTAACAGGAATAAAATCATCCGCGAATAGCTGCATTTTTTAGATATTCTGTTACTCTGCGATTATAAAGCCAGCAACCGTATTAATCTAATGAAAGCGACATATACCTTACAATTAAAACAACTATTAATCTGCACCGTATTGTTGTGTGCATTAGCTGGCTGTGGCCAAAGCGGCCCGCTGTACTTACCCGAGCAGCCTGCTGAACAAAAGCAGCCAACTGACATTCCTAACAAACAAACACCCGCCGAGCAACAACAGGAGCAGTAAATGGATTTTTTTAATTATAAAAACAACCAACTATTTGCTGAAGATGTCAGCGTAGCAACCATTGCACAGCACTATGGTACGCCGTGTTATGTGTATTCCAGAGCCACGTTTGAACGCCATTATTTAGCGTTTGCTAATGCGACTCAAGATCACAAAAGCCTAGTGTGTTATGCCGTTAAAGCAAATTCAAATATTGCGGTGTTAAACATATTGGCACGACTTGGAGCGGGTTTTGATATTGTCTCAAAAGGCGAATTAGCTCGGGTGATCAAAGCCGGAGGTGCTGCTAATAAAGTGGTATTTTCTGGGGTTGCTAAAACGGCTGACGAAATTGCTTATGCGTTAGAATTAGGTATTAAATGCTTTAATGTTGAGTCAATCTCAGAGCTTGAGCGCATTTCTGAAGTGGCCTGCGAGCTTAATTTAGACGCGCCAATTTCTATTCGCGTTAACCCCGATATTGATGCCAAAACACATCCATATATTTCTACTGGGCTTAAAGAAAATAAGTTTGGTATTGGAATCGAGTCTGCATTAAGTGTGTATCAACATGCGGCATCATTACCTGGCTTAACGATTGTTGGCGTAGATTGCCATATTGGCTCACAGCTTACACAAACCAAACCGTTTTTAGAGGCGCTTGATAAACTACTGGCATTAATTGATGAATTAAAAAATGCAGGTATTGAGCTAAGCCATTTAGATATAGGTGGAGGCCTTGGAGTAACCTACGACGACGAACAACCTCCACACCCAAGTGAATATGCAGCACAAGTAACGCAGCGCCTTGCAAATTACCGTCACCTAGAACTGATTTTTGAGCCCGGGCGAGCCATTGCCGCAAACGCGGGGATTTTAGTAACACAAGTTGAGTTTATTAAACAAAACCAAGACAAGTATTTTGCGATTGTAGATGCGGGTATGAACGACATGTTACGCCCATCACTGTATCAAGCATGGCAAAAAATTATTCCTGTATCAGTGCGTGATGACGAAACACCGACCCATAATTACGACGTAGTTGGGCCGGTGTGTGAAACAGGTGACTTTTTAGGTAAAGACCGCCCATTAGCACTCAAACAAGGTGATTTATTAGTACAGCGAAGTGCTGGAGCCTATGGTTTTACTATGAGCTCAAATTATAACTCACGCCCACGGGTTGCTGAAATAATGGTTGATGGTGAGCAACATCACCTTATTCGCGAACGCGAAACTATCGAAAGCCTATACCAAGGTGAGAAAGTTTTACCATAAACGTTTTTGCCAACTAGCTGCTCTGTGGCATGATTAGCACAGAGCAAAACCGAATTAGAGCGCTATGTTAGTTAATTTTTCCAAAATGCACGGCTTAGGTAACGACTTTGTTGTGATTGATAATATTACACAAAACGTTTTTTTATCCCGTGATCAAATCAAAAAGCTGGCCGATCGCCATTTCGGCATTGGGTTTGACCAATTATTGATGGTTGAAGCCCCTTACTCACCGGATCTCGATTTTCACTATCGTATTTTTAACGCTGACGGCCACGAAGTAGAACAATGTGGTAACGGTGCGCGTTGCTTTGCCCGCTTTGTACGCATGAAAGGCTTAACCAATAAACATAAGATTAGCGTGTCGACTAAGTCAGGTAATCTTACCCTGTATATTGAAAAAGACGGTCAAGTAACGGTTAATATGGGTCACCCTAATTTTGAGCCAAATAAAATTCCACTCAAAGCAACCAAACGTGAGCTGACTTACATTATTCGCGCAGAAGAACATACCGTTTTTAGTGGTGCCGTATCTATGGGCAACCCGCATTGTGTTATGGAAGTAGACGATATAGAAACAGCCCAAGTGGATACCCTAGGCCCATTGCTTGAAAACCATGAACGTTTCCCGCAGCGCGCGAACATTGGCTTTATGCAGGTTATCTCTCAAGAACACATTAAACTCAGAGTATGGGAGCGTGGTGTAAGCGAAACACTTGCTTGCGGTACCGGCGCGTGTGCCGCCATGGTGATTGGCTTTATCCAAAATAAGCTCACCAGCACAGTACAAGTTGATTTACCCGGCGGTAGCTTACAAGTTCGCTGGAGTGGCGAAGGCCATCCAGTGCGTATGACTGGCCCCGCTGAACATGTATTTGATGGGCAAGTGGCACTATGAGTGAATTAACTAAACAGCAAGTAATAGACTACTTACAACAGCATCCTGATTTTTTAATTAATCAACCTGAGTTATTAGCGCAACTTGAGTTACAACAGCAAGTTCAAGGTGCAACTTCGTTAGTGCATATTCAGCAGCGCCAATTACGCGAGCACAATACACAGCTAAAAAATCAAATAGACAGCATGAGCAAAAATGCGACCCAGAATGAACTGGTTTATCGTTTATTTAGCCAATGCCACCGGCAGCTGTGGAGTAATTACGACTTTAATACGCTGGCCAGTAACTTACGTAATATTATTTGTATGAGCCCGACTATTAATGAGTGCAAACTCGTTAGATACGACAGCGCCTTTGAAGAGTTAGTAAAGCACAGACTATCAAATAGTAATCATTATTTAGGCCGTGTAAATCAGCAAGAACGCGACTTACTCTTTAACAATGACACTCAATCGACCGCACTTTATTTAATTGGTGAGCCGAGTAATCCCTACGCAATTTTGGCTTTTGGCAGCCACGATGAAAACCACTTTGAGCCCTCACAAGATAACTTATTTGTATTAGACTTTGTGCGCTCACTGCAAATACGGTTACTGGAACTGGCATGAGCGATAACGCGCCAAATATAAGCGACTTAAGCGATAGCTGGCGTACACCCATTACATTATTTAGTGATTACTTAAAATTTGAACGCCAGTATTCGGCGCACACCGTCAATCAGTATGTCAGCCAATTAGGTTTTGCCGCCTTGTATTTTAATAAGCTATGCGACAATTGGTTCGCGGTACAAAGCGAGCATATTCGCCGTTACAGTATGGCACTGCGGGCAAAACAGTTAAGCGGCAGAACAATCAGCTTAAAATTAAGCTGCATTCGTAGTTTGTATAAATTTTTAAAAGCAAAAAACATTACTGAGCAAGCGCATTACCACAATCCGGCACAGGGTATAAAAGGCCCTAAATTTGCGCGACCTTTACCTAAAAACCTTGATGTTGACCAAATGGCTCGTTTACTCGAAATCCCCGATGATGATCCGCTCGCCATTCGTGATAAAGCCATGATGGAACTGATGTATTCTTCAGGGTTACGTATTAGCGAGTTAGTTGGCACTAACATGCAAGATATAAACACTCGTAGCGGTGAAATATTAGTGCGAGGTAAAGGCGCAAAAGAACGCCTAATACCGGTTGGCTCTAAAGCACTTGAGGCATTAAAAAACTGGCTGGCAGTTCGCCCACTGTATATGGGTGCAGATGAACATGCGGTATTTTTAAGTAGCAAAAAAAACCGTATCTCTGTACGCCAAGTTCGTTTGCGTATGCAAGAATGGGGTATTAAACAAGGTATTAGCTCGCAAGTTCATCCACATAAATTGCGCCACTCATTTGCATCGCATATTTTAGAGTCTTCTGGCGATTTACGAGCAGTCCAAGAGCTATTAGGCCACAGTAGTTTATCTGCAACCCAAGTTTATACCCATTTAGATTTTCAGCACTTAGCTAAGGTGTACGATAACACCCACCCACGTGCTAAAAAAAGAACTGATTAGAGCAGCAACCATGATCCGATTTAATCGCGCAATTTCTCCTTTTTCTGTGCTGAGTTTTGACTTAGACGACACCTTGTACGATAACCGACCCATTATAACGGCGGCAGTTCAAGCGCAGCATGATTACTTAAACGCCTTGCCAGGTTATCGTCAACAAGGAGCTCAATTTTGGCAACAATGCCGTGAACTCGCGGCGCTAAAGCAGCCAGAGCTTATTGATGATGTCACTCAATGGCGTAAGCATACCTTGCGCTTAGTATTGTCTGAATTAGGTTTTAAAGGTGATGAAATAGAGCATCATGCAAATAAGGCGTATCAAGCATTTGCTGATGAGCGAAGCAATATTACTGTGAGCAAAGACGTACTGAAGTTGCTTGATAAACTAGGTCAGCACTACAGATTAATCGCCATTACCAATGGCAATGTTGAGGTTGAACGCTTTAATTTAAAAGACAAATTTGAACTAGTCCTACAGGCAGGATTGCACGGTAAAGCAAAGCCGCACACAACATTATTTGATCAGGCTGCTACGCATTTAAATATTAAAAACAGCGAACTGTTACACATTGGCGATAGCCTTGATAGCGATGTGCAAGGTGCTAATAACGCGGGCTGTCAGTCTGTATGGTTAAATAATCAAGCACAAGCTTATGCCTACAAAGGGCTGGCTGATATTGAAATAACCAACATTCATGCATTAACCCATTTAATATAACCTATGCTTGTTTTACTAATAAGATAGGTTAGAGTTAGTTAATTAACGACATATTATAATAACAAGGACAGCGTATGACGCTCACAGATTACTTAACAACGCTCGCAGATGAGCCTAAAAGTATTAGCTTTGCTGATACTATGGCCGTTATTGATGAGCACTATACTTTTACAGCATGCAGTTTCAGTAACCATGGGTTATTGAGCTCTGCGAGTGAAAATAACGGTTCGTGCAAAATTTTTGCATTTGCTAAGCTCAACGGTCTTAGCAAACAAAATACCTTAGATTGCTTTGGTAAATTTTACCGTGAAGATGTACTAAACAACCCAAATGCCGATGACCACATGAATATTCGTACGTTTATGTTAGCGCCGGAGGCGACACCATTTTTAGGCATTAGCTTTGATGGCACGCCTTTAACCACAAAAAAATAACGCTTAAAACAGCGTTATTTAGCCACTATTAGCGGTTTTTCCATAAAGTAACGCGCACCACTAAGCGGGTAATTGTTAAGTTGATATTTAACCTGATAACCGCGCTTTTCATAGAAAGGTTTGGCTTGAAAGTCTAAGGTGTCAAGCTGAGCCTGAACCGCGCCCAGTTCAATTGCCGCGTGTTCTAATGACATTAGTAACGAATCAGCCAAGCCATTGCCTCGTGCCGATTCATCGCACCACAACCAACTTATTAGCAGCCAATTGCCAAATACATGACCGCTTATACCGGCAACTAATTCATTCTGTTTGTTGAGATATTTAAAGCCAAGAGCTTGGCGCTCTGCGTCGAAGTGTTGAGCATTAAACTCAAGCATATTAGCGCGCAGTGCTTGGTTTAATTGCTCAGTATTATCAGCATGCAATAGGTACATTGGGCGTTCCAAATAGACCTATTTTAGCAAATACCTGATGTTAAAACAGGTTATTTTGTCCAAAGGGAACTTCAAGCATATTGCTAGAAATTTTTTCCGGCTGACCACACATTTCATCATAAGCGCTGGTATGCCTGAGCATCATTTGCGCATAAGCAATGTCTTCAAATCGTTTTTGAATATGTAATGGGCTAACTGCCTTTACAAATTCACCATCACTTTCTTGTACATAGTATTCAACATTATTAATGACAACAGACACTTGATACAAGGCCATTTCCAGTGAATGAACCACCACTTTTTGTAATGGCTGATGCTTTTTTAATTCTGAAAATTGAATACCCATATTAACCTACCTACTGTTAAATTAACTGTCCAAGTAATCAATACGCAGCTTTGCTATAATCGCGATCAGATTTTTTTAATTACGCGCTATCATGGATACAAAAATTCGACTCGCAAAGTACATAGCGCATGCCGGCGTATGCTCTCGCAAACAAGCGTCGCGCTTAATTGATGAAGGCGTTGTCATGGTTAATAATCGCCAAGCTAATCATATCGATCATGTGGACGAAAACGACAGTGTCATTGTTAATGGCCAAGCCATTAAAGGCCCTGCAGATTTAGTCTACTTTGCTTATCACAAACCAGTAGGAATTGATTGTAAACTCAATCAGCACGACCCAAGCAGCCTTATTCATCATTTACCGCAACTAACACGGGTATACCCTATTGGTCGCCTTGATAAAGACTCACGCGGATTGCTTATTTTGACCAATGATGGAGATTTTTGTAACCAGCTGATCCACCCTGACTTTCATCAGCCTAAACGCTATTTAGTAACCGTCAATAAACCTTTAGATGCGGATTTTTGCGAAAAAATGGCTGCAGGCGTCCCTGTCGACAAGCAAATGACTTTGCCGTGTGAGGTGACTAAAATCACTGACAATCAGTTTAGTATTATTTTAAAACAAGGACTAAATCGACAAATTCGTAAAATGGCGCATTACTGTGGTTACAAAGTGATTGATTTATACCGCGTACAAATAAGTGAATTACTGTTAGACCATTTAAATTTACCTGAAAACCAGTTTATAAAAATTAATAAAAGCGACATTTTAGGCTAACAAGCTCACGCTACCCCCCCTCACTTTAATGCGATAAAAAAATATAAAATAAACTTGCAAAAATAGATTACAAGTGTAGTCTTAAATTAAAGATTACATTTGTAGGCAATGAAATGATCGAATTATCCAAAGCAGAATTTGAAGTACTCGATGCGCTATGGATTAGCTACCCCGCTAATGCCAGCCAAATTATTGAGCGCTTGAGTGATGATAAACAATGGCACGAAAAAACCATTAAAACCTTATTGGGTCGATTAGTAAAAAAAGGGGCGCTTAGCTTTGAAAAAGACGGCCGCCAATATATTTACACCCCCTGTATAAAGCGTGCTGATTATACTTTAAAAGAGAGTAAGAACTTCATAGAGCGCTTTTTTAGTGGCCGTATAGCTCCTTTGGTAAGTGGCTTCGCTAAATCGGAGCAACTCTCTCAGCAAGATATAAACGAGCTTAAAAAAGTCATTGATGACTGGGAAAAGAATCAAAAGTAAGGAGTTAGCATGGCGATTCAAATAGGATTTAATTGGCTCATTGAACAGCAGCTATTATTAAGTCTGTTGTTTGCAGGGTTTGTTTTACTTGAGCGCTTTGGCTTAAAAACCCTTGGTTCACGCTTTGTGTATAAATTAGCTTGGTTAATACCTGTATCAGTTCTGTTGGCTAATTTACCTAGTGCAATTAAGCCACTGCAAAATAGCGGCATTAGTTACTATTTAATTACACCTAATCAGGTACTTACAAACAGCTTGAGTGTTAGTTTAGCGCTACTGTATGTCATTATTACCACGGTCTTATTAATTGCCGCTGTTGTTACCCATACCCGATTTGTTAAAGGCCTACAGCTCACTGAGTTAGCACATTTTAAGCAATTAACAATAGGAGTACAAACTTATACCAGCGCTCAGGTGGCTACGCCCATGGTCATTGGTGTTTTTAATAGCAAACTGGTATTGCCGCACAATTATAATACTCAGTTTGATAATACTACTCTGGCGCTTATTCTAGAGCACGAAAACGTGCATATAAAGCGCAAAGACAACCTTATAAATGTGCTGCTATTACTGGCTACAATTTTATTGTGGTTTAACCCTCTGGCTTGGATGGCTTACGCAAGCTGTAGACGTTTGCAGGAGCTAACTTGTGATGAACGGGTACTAAGCAATAAAACCACACAGCAACAAATTTTATACAGCAAAGCCTTAATAAACTGCGCTGCCAATGCGCCAGCGGGTCTGATGGCTTATTCACACTACGGAGATAAAAAAACCATGTTACAACGACTTACTAATATCAAACATAACGGCGCACATTCGCGCCTAGCAAAAGGAAGCGTGTTACTTATAGCAGCAAGCTTGCTCAGTGGCTTAGCTGTAGCAAAGCAACCTGAAGCATCAGCTAAAAAAGAAACATCTATCGCTCCCGTAATGCGAATCGAACCGCTTTACCCTAAGCAAGCAGCGGAACAAGGCATTAGCGGTTCAGTGGTATTAAAATACGACATAACCCCAGCAGGCAAAACAGCTAACATTACTGTTGTAAAAGCTGAACCAGAAGCAGTCTTTAACAAAGAAGCAAAAAGAGCACTGATGCAATGGCAATATACGCCTTCATCAATGGGACAACAGAACGTACTAATACAACTTGATTTTGCACTCAACAGTACAGTTACAAAAAGTGATTTAATAGAGCGAGTTAACATATCGCATTAATGGGAATAAGTGTTTAAGACTATAAAGCAAGCACCCTTTTAGGCTGCTTGCTTTGTGGTTTTTGCTTATTCTCGTTATAAACTGACGGCGATCATGCCAATAGCGGTGCCTATTCCCACCAGCCAAGTGATCGAGCGAATAATATCGAGGTTTAAATAATAAAAAGTACAAAATAAAATACGCGCTACAATATGCGTCATCGCTAAAGTTTCGGTTACGGCATTAACATTGTTTGTGCCTAATACAGCAGCCAAAGCAACGGCAAAAACCGCTAACGATTCAAAACAGTTTTGATGAGCAGCCAGCGCCCGTGCTCCGAGTCCTGTAAGTTGTGTTTGTTGTTGCCGCGGATGTTTATTATCGTAACCACCGAGCTTATTCATTTCTATAATCGCTGGGATTCTCGCAACATAAGGCATGATCACTGCAATTAAGGCGCAAACCAATAAAGTCGTCATTATAATTCTCAAGTTATTATTTATAACTCAAAATAACACAGCACATAGAAAAATGCCGCCAAATATAAATAACCTGAGTTCTGGCGGCTAGCAGTAACATCCCAGACACTATAGCCGATTTAAGCAGTGCGTCACTGTGGCAAATTGTCGCAGGTGATGAATATTCATTATGCCTTTTTGAGGGTCGCTTTCATGTCTTAGTACTGCTAAATTACTCCTCCACTTATTGTATGCTGTTTAAGATGATTTGGATTTTACTGACTATTTTTGCTGCATTTATGCAGTCATGGCGTAACGCTCTGCAAAGTAAATTAAGCACTCATGTGAGCATTGCTGGCGTTACATTAGCCCGCTTTATTGTCGCAAGCCCTATTGCTGGGCTGTATTTATATGCGCTTTATTATTACCAAGATGCTCCCTTTCCTTCATTTAACCCTTTATTTATTAGCTACATTATTGGTGCCAGCATAGTGCAAATTATTGCTACGGGACTCATGGTTAAATTATTTAAAATGAATAATTTTGCTGTAGGTGCCGGCCTCGCTAAAAGCGAAGCGCTTATGGCGGCCATACTCGGGCTATTGTTTTTTGGCTCAACGCTGTCATTACTTGGTTGGCTGGGCGTATTCATTGGTGCAATTGCGGTATTACTATTAAGTGGTATTGCCAATGTAAAACACTTTAGCTTAAAAACAGCATTAACAGGACTTGCCTGCGGTACCGCCTTTGCGTTGTCATCATCGTGGATCAGAGAAGCCAGCTTGAGTTCGGGGATTGCTTTTCCGTATGCGCCTGCATGGGTTTTATTGCTTGTTATTAGTTTACAAACACTGATGCTGTGTATTTATATTGCCTTAAAAGAACGCGACACGTTTCAAACTATGCTTCAGCATAAGGGCATGACTTGTACGGTGAGTATATTTAGTTGCTTGGGGTCAATAGGTTGGTTTAGCGCAATGAGCTTACAACATGTTGCCTATGTAAAAACACTCGGACAGATAGAGGTATTTTTTACGATGTTAATTGCTGTTTTATGGTTAAAACAACCACTAAAACGCCAAGACAGCGCAGGGCTATTACTGATTGCAGTGGCTGCCATATTGGTTATGCTGCCGAGCAGCTAAAAAAAGCGCAGCTATAAAGCTGCGCTTGTTTTTTAATAACTAATGACTAATTTTTAGGGTGATCACACCACAAATAATCATTAACACACCAGCAATACGACCAAACGTAGCGGCATCACCGTAAAATAATATACCCACTAAAAACGTACCAGCGGCCCCAATACCTGTCCACACCGCATATGACGTACCCATAGATATTTGCTTTTGCGCTAACCACAGCATAAAGCCACTCGCGACCATAAATGCAACGGCAACTGCTATACCCTGCCAACGAGTTTCAGGGGTTTGAGAGATTTTTAACCCTATAGGCCAACCAATCTCAAGTAACCCAGCAATAATTAAATACATCCACGCCATTAAACATCTCTCTTTTTCAATATCACTTCATACAAATCGTGACGGCGATCTTTTAAGTTACGCACTGTCCCTTCACTGTGAAGAATTTTTAACTTATCCATATCTAAGTCGCTAAATAATAACATTTCTGTATTGGTGGTGGCTTCATTTAGTGTGGCATCGTGCGGAAATGAAAAGTCCGATGGGGTTAGTACTGCCGACTGTGAAAACTGCACATCTAAGCTTTCTACTTCAGGTAAGTTACCCACAGAGCCTGCAATAACCACATAACATTCGTTTTCAATGGCACGTGCTTGGGCACAATGGCGTACACGCAAGTAACTATTTTTAGTGTCAGTCCAAAATGGCACAAATAAAATATCCAAACCTTGGGTGGCCAAAATACGTGACAACTCAGGAAATTCGACATCATAACAAATTTGAATACCTACACGGCCTGCATCTGTATCGAATACAGCAATTTTATCACCGCCTTGGATCACCCAATCATTTTGTTCATGCGGGGTAATATGAATTTTACGTTGCTCGTCTATTTTACCGCTGCGATGGCATAAATAACTAACGTTATATATTTTATCGTCTTCGGCAAGCGGCATTGAGCCGGTAATAATGTTGGCGTTGTATTCTATCGCCATACGCGACATGGCGTTTTTAAAGGTCTCTGTGTATTCGGCTAAATACCGAATTGCCTCGGTTTGATTACTTTGTTCAGTTAATCCCATCAGTGGCGCATTAAAAAACTCAGGGAATAAAATAAAATCGCTTTTGTAATCAGATACCGTATCAACAAAGTATTCAACTTGCTTAAGCATTTCTTCAACCGATTCAACACAGCGCATTTGCCATTGCACAGCTCCTACGCGCACGATTGATTTAGTTGACTCAATAACGGTGTCGGTTGGCTCATACATAATGTTATTCCACTCAAGTAATGTGGCATAACCGACCGACTCCTGATCTTCAGGTAAGTATTTTTTTAATAATCGTTTAACCTGAAAGTCATTGGCTAATTGAAAACTGAGTATGGGGTCATACAGCTCTTTTTGATCGACCTTAGCAATGTATTCCATCGGGGTCATTTCACTGCTGTGATTGTAATAACGCGGAATACGCCCACCCGCTAAAATAGCGCGTAAGTTATACTGGCGACACAATTCTTTTCGCGCATCATATAAACGGCGCCCTAAACGCATGCCTCGGTATTGCTCACTAATGGCAACATCCAAGCCGTATAAAGCATCTCCTGTGGTATCGCTAAATACACGGTCGTGGCCATCGGCAATATCTTCATAGGTATGCGGGTTTGAAAAACGCGCATAATCTACCTGTACACTCAGCGCTAAACCCACCAGCACGCCGTCATCCACAATACCGATTTGCCCTTCAGGGAACTGATCGATGAGTCTAAAAATAGTATGGCTTGGCCATGCTCCGCCTAGGTCGGGGTAAGCTTCGTCCATCAAGGTTTTAATTTGTGGGTATTGTTCTCGGGTTAAGTTACAAATTTCAAGATGGGTTTTTTCTGCCGACATACGCAACTCCTTGGGGCATGTAAGAATCAAAAAAGCTGAACACATGCTCAGCTTTATTAGGTTTATGCGTTTTTATTCGCGCTTTGCGCTACTTTAAACTGCGATAAAAAAGTGTGGTTACCCGCTCTTTAGGTAACCAATTAGCATATTCAAGGCCAAGTTCTGACAATGGATCTGCTTTAAGTACCTGCTCTAAACTGGCGTCATTTTGCATTGCTTTTAGCATAACATCTTTCGCTTTTTGCACCAGCTTACGATACGTTATCAGTCCTGAACGGTCACTTAGTGGGCCATGACCGGGAATAACTTGGGTTTTATCATCAATCTGATTAATAACATCATCAACCGCCGCTAATACACCGTCAACACTGCCACCACTGTCTACATCAACAAACGGGAGGCTTCCAAAGTTAAAATAAATGTCTCCCATGTGCACAATATTATCATTATTGAAAAAAATCACCGCATCGCCATCGGTATGGGCATGTTGATAATGCACAACATGCGCTTGCTCATTATTAAAGTGCAGTGTTAAATCATGACCAAAACTAATCCGTGGTAGGTAATCAGACCCTTCGCCATGTTTTTCTTTTAAGCGTTTATGTACATTATTGTGGGCAATAACATGAGCACCGGCTTTAGCAAAATTTTCGTTACCCCCGGTGTGATCGCCATGATGGTGGGTGTTAATTACAAACTCAGCACTGCCGGGTTTTAAATCGCTAATGGTTTTTTTAATATCGTCTGAGAGTTTGGCAAACTGATCATCAATGATATATATACCATCATCCCCTACGCTGGCGGCAATGTTACCGCCTTGTCCGTACAGGACGTATACATGCTCGCTCAGTTGCTTAGCTGAAACTGGGTTGTCATCCGCTGCCGCGTAGTTACTTAGTAGTAAAGTCGTTATTAATGCCGGTAGTAATTTTTTCATTGTTGTAACCCTATAATTAATAATCATGGTTATAAAACGTGGTAGCGACTTATTTAGCTCACTCTGCATCCAAAGCTAGTCGCTCATCGGCACTATTTCAATTTGATGCATGAATGTTTGCGGTAACAATGGGGTGTGCTTTCCTTCTACATATTCATCAAAACCAGCTCGATAAAATTCAGAAAGTGGGTGACCTGATTGCCCACCTGGCACAGTTAAAATAGCACTTTCTAAATGTCCAGGTTGGGCAATAAATCGCTGTGATGCACCAAAACCGCGTTTTTGCACCGCTGGCATATAACTATCGCCAAACCCCGGCGCTGTTGGCATGTTAAGTAACTTACTCAGTATCGGTATTTGTTTAGCAAATGGGTGTTCAATTGTTAATTCGTTTACTTTACCCCATTGCCAATTTTGCATGTTACTACCAAACTTTGCTGTTAACTGTGTGAGTGTTTGCTCAAAGGCTCCCTGTAATTGTTGCTCCCAATTAGTAAACTGCGGATTAACCCAACTTGTTGGCTGCGCCTTTATTAACTGCCAAACAGCGGGCTCTAAATCACGTTTCACATATTTTAATGTGCCATCTTGCTGGTTGAGTGTTGTCTCAATACTGCTAAATAAAATATTTATCAATTCATCACGATACGTCTTTACTAAGGTATACCCTATTGATTGCGGGCAAGCGCATTGCTGCCAGTTTTCGAGGGCATTTATGTGATCTTTATAACGCGCGGGCTGCTTTTTTAACTGCTCAAGCAATAAGGCATGCCAAGGCATTAAAAATCGTGCTTGGTTATCTAACTGCAACTGATAAAAATCACTTTCATTAAAGCGTTGTTTTTCAAATAGCCTATCGCGAATTTGCGTTGCACGGGCTCCAAGCGCATAGCCGCCATTACCAAAACGTGCATTATCCTCAGCAGAAACCACTCGCGAATTCCCTGTCCATAGGCGCCCACTCTGAGGGTTTTTAACAAACGGGCGAATAACTTCATTTTGCTGCCAAGTTGCTGAATACTCATTTTCATTAATGGCTAACTCACTGGGTGCTGTTCGCGCAGGAATACCACCCATGTGTTTCCAAGCGGCACTGCCTTGGCTATCTACCACCATTAAGTTTTGTACTGGAATACCCACGTTACTTGCAATGTTAAGGGCATCATCCACTGTTTCAGCCTGCTCAAGCTGCAACAATTGCATATCAACGGCATACGGCTGATGCGCTGCCCAACTTAATGCATAAGGCTGATTGTTGATGTATTTAACAGGGCCATACTCGCTTAGCGTTAATGGATAGGTTTCACTGTTGCCATTAGGTAAGGCAATCACTTCATTTACTTGCCACGTTTTACTGCTATCAGTTAATGCCACCCAGTCGGCTGTATCTATATAACCATTAGTAAATCCCCATGCAATTTTATTATTACTGCCAACCACAATGGCAGGCGCCCCTGGTAACGAAACACCGGTTACTTGATAAGCTTGATTGTCATGGGTGTAATTAAGTTGTGCGCGATACCAAATAACCGGCACCGCCATTGATAAATGCATATCATCTGAAAGCATCGCAGCTTGGGTATTAGTTAAGTCTGCGGTTACTGCCCAGTTATTACTGCCTACTTCTAAATTAGCGGTAATAGTTTTAATCGCCGCTAATGACTGCGTTGGTAACTGGGGTATAGTTTGGGTATAAGGTGTTAAAACACTGCCATCTAATGCTGCTTGGTATTGGCTTGGTTGAGTTAAAAATTCAACCATTTTTGCGCCGTATTGCTGCTGTATTTGAATTAAAGCTTGGTCGCGTTCAAAGGTGGCGGTTTGTAAGTCTAGGTACATGCTAAAAATAACTAACAGACTATCTTCACTTTGCCATGGCTGTTGCTCAGCCCCTGTGAGTAAGTATTCAAAGCTTGGGTACCCTACTTGCGCAAGTCCTTCGTTTACTCCTTGAGCATAACTTTTTAGTAGTTGCTTATCGGCTTCAGGGAGAGTTTTTAAAATAGCTTGGCTACGTTTACGTAATTGATGAAAGCGCATTTTTTTATCAAGAGCAAGCGCAGCTTTACCAAATAACTCACTGAGCTCACCAGCGGCATTACGTCTAAGTAAATCCATTTGAAAAAAGCGGTCTTGCCCGTGGGCATAACCTAAGCCATAGGCAGCTTCGTGGCGAGTTGCTGCAGTAATAACAGCTTGGCCAAGGGTATCTCGAGCAACTTTAACAGGCTGTGTCACCGCATCGCTTCGACCTTTACCATCAAGGGTAGGTAAACTTAAGGTCAAAACGCCGTAAACAATGGCAGTACCAGCGAGCGCTAAAACCACAACAACCAATAGCAACCGCTTGATTACTTTAAACATAAACATACCCTTCAACTATTTCAATAAACTATTATTAGCATATATTCATAATCGTTCTATTAAAAACGCTACGAAAAGCGGGTAAAGGGTGAAATAAACATCAAAATCCACGATAATACACAGTTCATGTATTGTGCAGACCTAGTTGAGATCAAAATGACTGAAAAAACATTTATTAAAGGTAAAGACCGCGATTTAGAGTCGTCTATCTCTACCATGCAAAACAAGCTAAAAGCGCTAAATATTAATATTGAAGAAGCGCTATGGCTTAACCCTGTAGCAAACTGTTATTCAGTTCATATAAAAGATAGCGACTGTGGTGTGATGTTTACTAACGGTAAAGGTGCCACTGATAAAGCCTCTATCGCTTCTGCGTTAGGTGAATATTTTGAGCGCTTAAGCTGTAACTACTTTTTTGCTGATTTTTACTTAGGTGAAGAATTTGCCAATGGTGACTTTACCCATTATCCGAACGAAAAATGGTTTAAAGTAGCAGAAGATGAAGTACCACAAGGGATTATGGATCAGAGCTTATGGGATTACTTCGACCCAGAGCGTGAATTAACCGCTTCACACCTTTATGACTTTAATTCTGGCAATTTTGAACGTGGTATTTGTACTGTACCTTATACTCGCCAGCGCGACGGCCAAGAAATTTATATTCCGGT
Organism: Pseudoalteromonas sp. DL-6; assembly: GCF_004328665.1. Taxonomy (NCBI): domain Bacteria; kingdom Pseudomonadati; phylum Pseudomonadota; class Gammaproteobacteria; order Alteromonadales; family Pseudoalteromonadaceae; genus Pseudoalteromonas; species Pseudoalteromonas sp. DL-6. The sequence continues at coordinate 83,196 of NZ_CP019770.1, read as the reverse complement.
GAACGTGATTGGTAATATTTTTGTATCCAATGGTATGAGTGCTGGTAATACTAAATTTGAAGCCCGTGTACAGGGGTTATCTGAGGTATTTGAACGCGCTATTAAAAACCGTATTATTGCCGAAGGCATTAGCTTACCTATCGTGCCTGAAGAAATAGTAAAACAATACCCTAAAATTCATGAAGCCTGTGAAGAACTTCGTAGCCATGGTTTCCATTTGCGTATTGCGGATGCCTCACTTGGCGGTAAATACCCTGTAATGAGTGTTACGCTAATCAACCCAGTAGATGGCTCTGTATTTGCTTCTTTTGGTGCTCACCCTTCATTTGAAGTAGCGCTAGAGCGTACCGTTACCGAATTACTGCAAGGTCGTCGCCTAGATCAACTAGACGTATTCCAACCTGCTACTTTTGACAACGACGAAGTGGCCACACCTGAAAACATTGAACTGCACTTTATTGATTCAAGCGGTTTAATTTCACATGACTTTTTCCGTTCTGAAGCTGACTTTGAATTTGTACATTGGGACTTTAGTGGCTCAACTGAGCAAGAATATAACTTCTGTACTGATTTAATTCACAGCATGGGCCATGATATCTACATCATGGATTACACCCATTTAAATGTGTATGCATGTCGTATTTTAGTGCCTGGCATGTCTGATATTTATCCGGTAGATGAGCTTATTTGGCGTAATAATAACGAAGGGGCTAAATTCCGTGAAACCTTCCTATCACTAGATCAGTATGACACTGAGCAACTGATGGAAATTTACGATAGCTTAGAAGAAGCTGGCCACAGCGATATTATTCGCGCAGCTGAATTTATTGGCTTAGCAACCGATGCTGACACGCCTTGGCATACCCTACGCATTGGTGAACTGAAAGCGCACCTTTGCTTAGCGGCAGGTAGCGAAGAAGCGATTGATTGGGTTGACTGGATTTTACATACCGGCCAAGTTAATGAAGATGCGATGCGTCATTTCCGTTGTTTAAAAGCAATCCTTGAAATTAAATATGATGACGAACGTGAGTATGCAAGCTACCAAGACGCTTTAGGGCTTATGTTTGGCGCTAACAATGTAACCCTAGCGATTGAGATTGCAGAAGGTCGTACACGCTTTAACGGCTTAACCTTCCCAGGTTTATCGCTTGAAGGCTTTAAAAAGCATGCCGCATTACTGGATGGCTACCGTAAGTTACATGTTGCGAAACAGCAGCATTGGGCACGAGAAGTCAGTGATTCATAATATCTGAGCTTGTTTAAAGTTAAAAAGAAAATGGCGCATATTTCACTGCGCCATTTTTGTTTCTGGTGTTAATTAGCTATAGTTAAGCTTTCTATATTAACAATTTAATTACACCCTATGTGGCAACAGCGTAAAAGTAAACGCACATCTGTTTATAATCTTAAACTTACCTTTTTATTTGCAATCAGTTTAATTGTAATAACAAGCTTAGTGCTTGATCGGCTGAACTATAATCGTGCAAAAGATGCTTACCGTTTACAAGTACTTTCTCAAGTAAGCACCTACAGAGCCCAGCTTGAAGCTACTTTAGTCTCGAATATTCAGTTAATACGTGGTTTGGCTGTAGCCGTTGCTGCCGAGCCTAATTTGAGCCAAACACGTTTTGGGCAAATTGCCGCTCCGCTGTTTAATACCTCTGACGAACTTCGCAATATTGGTGCTGCACCAGGTATGGTCATCACAATGACCTACCCGCTTAAAGGGAATGAAAAAGCCATTGGACTCAATTTTTTAGAAAATAAGTCACAACGTGATGATGCCATTAAAGCACGTGATACTAATACCATTGTAATGGCTGGGCCGCTCATGTTAGTTCAAGGCAGTGAGGCTTTGATTGCACGAGTGCCAGTGTATTTGCCTGAAGACCAGTCTTTTTGGGGGCTGCTTTCTGTAGTGCTCGATATAGAGAAAGTCTATAGCAACGCAGGGATTTTTGAATTACAAAAAAAATACACTGTTGCTATTCAAGGACGCAACGGGCTAGGTAAACAAGGTGAGTTTTTCTTTGGCGACCCAACAATTACCAGCCAAAATCCGCTTGAGTTTAGCCTAAACTTCCAAGGCGGAGCTTGGCAGCTCTATGTGGTGCCAAAAACCGGCTGGCAACCGGCATCATCGTCTATCTGGCCATTACGTATCGTTATCATCGTTATTTTGAGTTTACTTATTTTTGCATTTTTATTGTTTTTAAAAATGCTCAATAGAGAACACGAAAACGAAAAAATGCTCGAGGTAATGAGTAACCTAGCGCAAGTGGGTGCATGGTCATTTAATTTAGAAAAAAAACAGGTGTTTTGGTCAGACATGACCAAAAAGATATTTGAATACCCTTTAGATGAGCAACCTAAATGGTCATCCGATTTATATTATTTTAAAGAAGGTAAAAGCAGAGATAAGGCAGCTGAACTAATTACTAGGGCGGTTAAATATGGTGAAAGTTACGAAGCCGAACTAGAAGTTATTAATGCCAAAGGCGAAGTGATTTGGGCGCTAATACATGGAGAAGCAGAGCATAAAAATGGGCGTTGTATTAGAATATTCGGCTCATTACAAAATATAGATGCCCGTAAAAAAGTAGCAATAGAAGATCAAAAAATAGCTCGCTTTAACGAAACCTTAGCATCGCTAACTATTAGCGATCACATATTAAATGGCAAATTAAGCGAATCAAAAGAGCTTATAACTCGTGCGGTGTGTCGTGCACTTAAAGTGAATACTGTGAGCATTCGCTTGTTTGATAAACATAAAACTCAGCTTACTCCTATCGCGAGCTATAGCCAAAATAACAGTAATAACAATACCCCTTGGCGCCAGCAAGACATCCCTGATTTTTTTACCAGCTTAGAGAACAAAGCCGTTTTTAGCGCCCAGAACGCTCAGCAACAAGCTTGCCTCGCCCCCATAGCAAAAAGCTACCTAAAGCCATCATCCATTAAAGCAATGCTCTGTGTGATGATCCCTGCGGGCAGCGGCTCTATAGGTGTGGTGTGCGCAGAGCAAGCAACCGTTAGAGCATGGACGCAAAACGAAGAAGGTTTTTTAATTGCCATCGGGGCATTAATAGGAAGCCTTCACTCTAGTGAACAACGCATAGAGACTGAAGCAGAATTAGTCAAAGCAAAAGAAGCCGCAGAACAAGCTGTGATTGCTAAAAGTGAGTTTTTAGCTAGCATGAGTCATGAAATTCGTACCCCGATGAATGGGGTGTTAGGTATGCTTAACCTTATTCAAACGACCTCGCTTGATCAGCAGCAACGTCACCATATCAAACTGGCTCAATCGTCAGCGGAATCTCTGTTGGGAATTATTAATGATATTTTAGACTTTTCTAAAATAGAAGCTGGTAAGTTAGACATAGAAAACATTCAATTTAATCTACCCAAATTACTCGGCGAAATTGTTGAGTCGTTTGCGCTCAAGGCCGAAAGTAATAACACCCAATTAATTTTAGATACTACGCATGTAAGCACCAGTGAGATTGTGTGTGATCCAAATAGATTAAGACAAATTTTAAATAACTTGATTGCCAATGCCGTGAAATTCACTCAAAACGGACAAGTACTGGTAACCGCCACCATAGAAAAAACTCTCGACAATACAACTTTAGAGTGCGCGATTATTGATACCGGCATTGGTATTAGTTTAGATAAGCAAAAACAGTTATTTGACTCTTTTACTCAAGCTGATGCATCAACAACGCGCCAATATGGCGGCACTGGTTTAGGTTTGGCAATAGTTAAGCAGCTGTGCGAACTCATGGGAGGCGAAGTAAGTGTAAATAGTTTACCCAATGAAGGCAGCACCTTTGCTTTTTCAGTCAATATTACCTCAGTGATAGACCAAGCATTTGATTTAGATTGCCAACATATACAAGCAAAGCGGATCCTGATTGTTGATAATAGTGAAATGAATGCCACCATCACCAAGAAGCAATTAATGCTATGGGGCGCAGATGTCAGTGCAGTATGTGACTATGAAGAGGTTGAAACTTATATAAGTAACCATCAACAAACGCCCCCAGATGTGGCAATTATTGACAATAGCTTTTTGGAGCCTGTAGCACACCCTCAGGCTGAAAAGCTGAAACATTTTTTAGAGAAAAGCCACGTTTTGATTATGGCTCCAATGAGTTCTTCAAAAAGCAGTTTATTTTATGGAGACAAGGAAACTGCCTTAATTTTTAAACCACTCACCGCTATTGATTTATATGACACGCTGGTAAAAGGAACACTGGCAGAACAACCCAAAGAGGTAGAGTTCTCTGCGATTAATACCCCGAAAAAAGCGAAAGGCCATGTATTGTTAGTTGAGGATAACAAAGTAAATCAAGTGGTTGCCTGTGCATTATTGAAACAAGCTGAGCTCACCTTTGATATTGCAGAGGATGGCGAGGGTGCACTAACTAAATTAAACCAAGCAACCGCAAACACTTATCAACTTATTTTAATGGATTGCCAAATGCCTATTATGGATGGTTACCAAGCAACCATGGCTATTAGAAAGGGTCTAGCGGGTCATGAGAATCAAGCCATTCCCATAATTGCTCTAACGGCTAATGCAATGCACGGAGATAAAGAGAAATGCTTAAACGCTGGTATGAATGACTATTTAAGTAAGCCTCTCGATGGCCCCGCTATGCATGCTAAATTGCAACAATGGCTTAGCGCTAAATAACAGTGTAAGCTTAAAATAGAATCGATGAAGTAAGGGATATTATGCAGTTATCAGTTGAACAACAAAGAGTTATTGGCTGTTTATTGGAAAAGCAAACAACAACGCCTGAACATTACCCGCTATCATTAAATGCTTTAACGAATGCCTGTAACCAAAAATCAAACCGCGCTCCTGTGCTCGACTTAAGTCAACAGCAAGTTCAGGCGACTATCGCCGAGCTAATCGACTTGCGCTTAGTAACAGAAGATGAAGGCCTCAGTGGCCGCGTATCTAAGTACGACCATCGCTTTTGTAATACCCAATTTAGCCACTTACAATTTAACGCACAACAACGCGCTATTATTTGTTTATTATTATTGCGAGGTGCCCAAACGCCTGGTGAATTAAAAACCCGTTGCGCTCGCTTAGCTGATTTTAACAATGTTGACGACGTTGAAGCAGCGCTTGCACAATTGATTGAAAATAGCCATGTTAAGAAGCTACCTCGTGAGTCTGGTAAACGTGATAGTCGTTATATCCATTTATTTGCAGCTCCTTCTTCAGAGAACGATGACCCTGTAGCAACACAAACCATTACAGACGAATTAAAAAATCAAGAGCTCAATGAGCTCCTCGCTGAAATTGATGAGCTAAAAGCTCAACTTAAACAAATAAAAGAGTATATAGGGCTTTAATTGTGTAATTTGAAATCACATAATAGCTATTCTTTTTTGAGCATTAAAACTTTTTAACTTTAAGGAGCGGGCCATGCGCGCCGAAATTATGGCTGAGATGAAAGTTCAGCCTAGTATTGATGTAAACGCTGAAATTAAACGCCGAATAGACTTTATTAAAGCACGTTTAAAAGCCGCATACTCAACCTCACTGGTACTGGGTATTAGTGGTGGCGTAGACTCATCAACCTGTGGCCGATTATGCCAACTTGCTATTAATGAGCTTAATCAAGAGCATCCAGATACGCAATATCAATTTATTGCTGTGCGCCTACCTTATGGCGTTCAAGCAGATGAAAGCGAAGCACAAATGGCGGTTGATTTTATTAAACCCAGCACCCGTATGACAGTCAATATTCAGCCTGCAACCGACGCGCTGCACGAGCAAACAATGGCAACTTTAGCAGGAACTAGCCAGCCTCTGCCAACACAAGAAAAAATAGACTTTATTAAAGGCAATGTGAAAGCACGCCAACGCATGATTGCACAATATGAAATTGCTGGGTTTTGCCAAGGGCTCGTTGTAGGTACCGACCATAGCGCCGAAAATATTACCGGTTTTTATACTAAGTTTGGCGATGGCGCCTGTGATTTAGCCCCTTTGTTTGGTCTCTCTAAACGTCAAGTAAGAGCACTGGCAACAGCGTTAGGCGCACCAGCACTGTTAGTTGAAAAAGCACCTACTGCCGATTTAGAAAGTGATAGACCAGGTTTGACTGACGAAGAAGCGCTTGGCTTAAGCTATGAAGAGATTGATGACTTTTTAGAAGGCAAGCCGGTTTCAGAGTATGTGGAGCAAACGCTGATTGCTATTTTCCAACGCACGCAACATAAGCGCCAGCCGATCCCAACAGTATACGATGCATTTTAAATCAATATTATAAGTATAACTTAACTGATCTAGCCGCTTATATATTTCGTAAATATTGCGTGAAAATGAGCGGCTTAAATTTTTAACGGTTAACCTTAACGCTTGCCAACAGAGAGTTTTATATTTTATGACACCCCCTATTTTGATTACTGGTGCAGGACAACGCATAGGCCTTGCGCTCGCACAGCATTTTATAGCCCAAGGGCAAGCGGTCATTATTACTTACCGCACCCGTCATGAGGCTGTAGATTTGTTAGAGCAACAAGGGGCGACTTGTCTTTATGCTGACTTTAGTTCTGATCAGGGTATTAGTACTTTTATTACATTGCTTAAAGCACATACAGAATCACTAAAGGCAATAATTCATAACGCATCAAGCTGGGACTGCGAAGCTAATAACCCACAGTTTGAGCAATTGTTTGATAACATGATGCGTATTCATGCCAAAGCCCCTTATTTAGTCAACTTACATTGCGCTGATTTGCTGATGCGTTACCACGCAGAGTCTAATCAACCGGCAGATATTATTCATCTCACTGATTATGTAGTTGAAACGGGCAGCCCAAAACACCTTGCTTATGCGGCCAGCAAAGCCGCATTGGATAATTTAACTAAATCATTTAGCGCTAAATTTGCACCGCAGATAAAAGTAAACGCTATTGCTCCTTCATTGATTATTTTTAACCAACACGATGATGAGCAATACCGAGCAAAAACATTGAAAAAATCATTAATGGGCATAGAACCTGGATGCCAAGAAATTATCAATAGTATTGACCTACTACTGAACAGCCACTACATCACAGGCCGTGCTTTACCTGTTGATGGTGGTCGCCATCTTAAGTAAGTCATCTAATAAAACTGAGAAACTTATGCATAACGAATTAAAAGAAAGCTATCAAAAAATTATAACCGCAGTCGGTGAAGATGCAGAACGCGAAGGGTTGCTAGACACCCCAAAACGCGCAGCAAAAGCGATGGAGTACCTTACTCAAGGTTACCGCCAAACGCTTAATGAAATCACGAATAATGCCGTGTTTACCTCAGATGCTGACGATATGGTATTGATACAAGATATAGAGCTTTACTCTATGTGTGAGCATCACTTATTACCATTTATTGGTCGTTGCCACATTGCTTATATTCCTGATGGCAAAGTATTAGGTTTGTCTAAGTTTGCACGTATTGTGGATATGTTCTCTCGCCGTTTTCAAATTCAAGAGCAACTTACCCATCAAATTGCCAAAGCGGTCGAGGAAGTAACCGGAGCCAAAGGCGTGGGTGTCATTGTTGAGGCAAAACACATGTGTATGATGATGCGTGGCGTAGAAAAACAAAACTCAAGTATGCGTACCTCGGTTATGCTTGGTAACTTTAGAGCCGATCCGAAAACACGTAATGAGTTTTTACAGCTGATCAAAGGATAATGTATGGCAAACGCAATAATTAATGTAACTAACTTACGACTACGCACGTTTATTGGTTTTAACCCTGATGAACGAGAGAAAAAGCAAGATGTAGTTATTAATTTAGAAATTCACTACCCGGCAGATCAAGCTTGTGAAACCGATGAAGTGGAGCAAGCACTTAACTACAAAGTGATAACTAAAGAAGTGATTAGCTTAGTTGAGCAGGGCCACTTTTTATTGCTAGAAAAGCTAGTTGCTGAAATTCTTGCTGTTTGCCACTCACACCCAAGTGTAAATTATGCCAAAGCCCGGGTGGATAAACCCCATGCGCTGCGCTTTGCAGACTCCGTGTCGCTAACTCTCGACTGGCACAAATAATCCAACGGCAAGGGCTATTACTGCTAAATAACGTAGCCCTTTGCCGAGTGTTACCAGCACTAAAAACATACTAAAGCGCACTTTAAACACGCCGCCAATAACGGTTAGTGGATCGCCAACAATAGGTAACCACGCAAACAGTAAGCTATATACCCCATATTTATTAAACTGCTTTTGGGCTTTTTCCAGTCCTTTTTCAGATACTGGGAACCATTTTTTATCTTTAAAACGCAATGCCTGTGTTCCCAACCAATAATTAACACAACTGCCTAATACATTGCCTAGAGTTGCCGAAAGCCAAATTAACCCTAGGTGAGTATTGCCTTGCACTATCATGCCGCCCATTAACACTTCAGACGAGCTGGGTAATAAGGTAGCCGAAATAAAGGCTGTTAAAAATAAGGTGATATAAAGCATGTTACCCTTATGGCTAACAATAAGACGAGGGAATAATGCTGATAAGCTAATAACCTACAGCAAGCGTAATATGCCGCAGCTTTGCAAGCTTACAAACAAAGCCTTGGCTAGATTGCGTGGCTATTATTTTATTAAATTTAAACTCAGCGGATAATTAAATTCTTTACCATCATTAGCTTTTACGCTAGCAATAATAACCATCACAAATGAGAAAATCGCTACCATTGGTAACAAAATCAAACCAATCACTGCAAAAATAAGTAAAAAACACACAAAATAAGCTATAGCCATAGTGATCTGAAAATTAAGTGCTTTTTTACCATGCACATCAACTATAGGCATTTCATCTTTTTTAATCAGCCAAATAATCAATGGGCCTAATACTGAGCCAAACGGGATGATAAACCCTGCCAGCGCACTTAAATGACATAACATAGCCCATGTTCTGTCATCTTTATTCACCACTTTAATCTCTTGATTTTGTTCCATAACACTCTCCCTTATCGTTTTTATTTTGCGCTAAAATGACATTCATACTCATTAGCCACCTTAATGTAAATGCTTATTTATCCAATGCAAAGCATTTGTGTATATTTAAAAATAAAAAAGCGCAGCCAATAGCTGCGCTTGTTTGTTTTGCCTGTATCAATTACTTATTAACACCCGCTAAATCAAGCATAAACGCATAGTTAAGTGCCGTGTCTTCCAAACGCTTAAAACGACCTGACGCCCCTCCATGCCCTGCTTCCATATCAATTTTAAACAGTAGCTTGTTATCATCGGTTTTGTAATCTCGCAGCTTAGCCACCCACTTGGCAGGCTCAAAATATTGTACCTGCGAATCATGTAAGCCTGTTGTTACTAGCATATTAGGGTAGTCTTGCTTGCTTACTTGATCATACGGTGAATACGACAACATATACTCATAGTATGCTTTTTCGTTAGGGTTACCCCACTCACCGTATTCGTTAGTTGTCAGAGGAATGCTCTCATCTAGCATAGTGGTTACTACATCAACGAAAGGGACTGCCGCTACCATGCCTTTATAGAGCTCAGGCGCTTGATTTGCTACAGCGCCCATTAATAAACCACCAGCACTGCCACCTTGAGCAAAAATTAGCTCTTTATCGCCATACCCTTGGGCTACCAATGATTTAGTAACATCTACGAAGTCATTAAAGGTATTCTTTTTAGTCAGTAATTTACCCGCGTCATACCAAGGACGCCCTAACATTTGCGAACCACGAATATGCGCAATGGCAAATACAAAACCACGGTCAAGCAAACTTAACCGCGTACTAGAAAAGGTAGGATCCATGGTCGCTCCATACGAGCCATAACCATATTGTAGCAACGAATTGGTGCCATCTTTTTTAAACATGTCTTTACGATAAACTAAGCTCACAGGAACTTTAATGCCATCTCGAGCCGTTACAAACAGTCGTTCTGATGCGTAGTTATCTGCACTAAAGTCACCCAACACTGTTTGCTGTTTTAATAATGTTTTTTCGCCAGTGGCCAAATTAACATCATAAGATGAACCCGGCGTCGTCATACTGGTGTAATACACACGCAGCGTATCGCTGTTTAATTCGTTATTACCGTACGCATTAATTGTGTACGCACTGTCGTTAAAGCTTAGTGGTAACTCTTTGTCTGATGATAAATTACGCGCTATCAGTGTTGATTGGCCCATTTCTCGTTGTTGGTATACTAAGTAGTCATCAAATAACTCAACGTCTTCGAGTTTAATATCCTCGCGGGCAGGGATCACACTCTGCCAATTTGCTTTATCACCGGCTTTATCAATATCAACTTTCATAAGCTGAAAGTTAACCGCATTTAAATTAGTCACAATGTAATAAGTATTGCCTAATTTTGAAATGCTGTATTCAAGGTTGGCTTCACGCTCAATTAAACGCTTTGGCTTAGCATTTACATCATCTGCACTAAGCACTGACAAACCGGATGCATCAGTACTGCTATGCCAAATATAAATTTCTGAGCCGTCTTTGCTCTTGCTCATACCTGTGTAATAGCTTGTGTCTGTTTCTTCGTAAACCAGCTCATCATCGCTTTGTGGTGTACCAAGCGTATGACGATAAACTTGATAACCGAGTAAGGTTTGCGCATCTTTTTTAATGTAATAAACCGTTTTATTATCGTTAGCCCACACAACATAACCACTCGTGCCTTCAAGCGTGTCTTCTAATAATTTACCAGTGCTTAAATCTTTAATTTTTATGTTGTAAACACGGCGACTTACCGTATCTTCACCATACGCCATTAAGTTATTATTTGGGCTTACATTAAGACCACTAACTGCAAAATAGTCATGACCTTTAGCTAATTCATTGACGTCTAAAATAACGTCCTGATCGGTGCCTGCAAAATCACTACTGCGTAAGTAAGTAGCATACTCATTATCGCCGCGAGTTTGCGACGAATAATAATAGTTACCTTTTTTAACTGGCACTGAATCATCATCTTTTTGAATTCGCCCTTTTAGCTCTTCAAATAACGAAGTTTGTAACGTTTTTGTATGCGCAAGCATTTTATCTGTGTAAGCATTTTCAGCCTCAAGGTAACTAATTACCTCAGGAGCTTTACGCTCATCATCACGCATCCAATAATAATTATCGATACGCGTGTCGCCATGGACTGTCATTTTATACGGTACTTTCTTCGAAATAGGCGGCATGACTGCGATTTTAGCAGCTGCGTTTTCAATTTTTGCTGATTGCTCAACGTCAGGAGCTTTGTTACATCCCCCTAAAATAGCTAAGGAAATAAAAGTAAGAACAAATGGGGTATGTTTCATTGATTGGAATCTCTGTAGTTATTATTTTTATTAAATATACCTAATATTTAATAGCACGGAGATTTAGTTTGTGAAGCTATGTAAAAAGGGAGCCTAGAAATTCTTTTTATATACTTAGCACTTCAGTTATCCTAATAATAACGAAGTAGCATTATATAACCTCTTCACGCTGCTAATTAATAAGGATAAAAATGAACAACGAAGTAATTAACATTTTAACAATGGCTAAGGTCATTCAAACAGCGGTTGCACCCGTTTTTTTAATTACGGGTATTGCGGCAACACTCGGGGTTTTATCAAATCGCTTGGCGCGTATTACTGACAGAGCCAGACAGTTAGAACGAAAATTAAAGGTCAGTATTGATGAAGTCTTTAACCTGTCTTTAACTACTGAGCTGAGAGCACTCCTTAAGCGTTCTCGGTGTATCCATATTGCATTTAGTTTAAGTGTCTTAAGTGCACTATTAGTATGTGCCGTGGTTATGCTGTTATTTTTATCGCACATACAATCGATTAATTTAGGCGTCACTATTGGTAGTTGCTTTGTTGGTGCCATGGCATTACTAATCTGTGCATTTATGTCATTACTGGGTGAGGTATTCTTGGCAACGCGCAGTATGCGCCGAGGGATGATTTTCGCTGATATTGATATAAACGATTAATAAAAAACCCCGAGCCAATTATGCAACTCGGGGTTTTACTTATCTAAAATAGATTACTGTGCTGTATAAATTGTTTCAAGCACTTCTATTTTAGCTTCTTTAATCAAGCCTGATGCTTTTAGCTGTTTTGACGCAACTAAAATATCTTGACCGTCATTTACAGCTAAAACAGCTATTTTGGTACCTGGGAATAAAGATACGACCTTCAAACCTGCAGCCGAAGCAACATCACTTGCACTCATACCATCTTTTAAAAGAATAGTAATATTGCCTGATAGTGACGTTAGGTTATTAGTAAAAATGTTACGTACTAATGTTCCTTTAGTCACTACATCAGACGATGTTTCTACGCTGACTACTGTCATCTCGCCTTTTCGCATAACGACATGATCATCTGAAGCTACACTTGATGGCACTAAACGCAGATTTTTTTCAACTTTATAAGAACCAAAATCTACATTAGCAAAGTTTAATTTAGCTACTTGTTTTTTAGGAAACTGAAGCTCTTTATCTGAACTAGTGTTTGCTGTAGCACCTAACGAAATACACGCAGCAGCACCTAATACGATTAATTGTTTAATTTTCATCTTTATAATCCTTACTCTTGACCTGCGTGACCAAATGCACGAAGAGATACACCTTCAAGTACACTTGCTGAGTTATTATTACTAATACCAGTAACGCCTAGGGCATTATTTGTGCCTCTACTAAATGCAAAGCTGTCTGCGCTTGTATCTAACAAACGAACTGTCCAAGTACCTTTCGTAGACTCTCCGTAGAAAGCATTTGAAAGCATCACAGCATCTTTAAGTACATAACCAACACTCCAGCCATTAGTAAAGCTATATGCAGGGAAGAACAAAGCTTGTTTAGATGAAAGTAATACACTTCGAGTACCTGATGGCGAAGTAACCTCAATAGCCAAATCGTTACCAGCAGATGTTTGTGTCCCATTACCCAAACCGAAGCCCATTTCAGGATTGCTTACATCAAACTTAAATTGCATTGCCTCAATGCTTAACTCTTCTGTAACTACAATTTCTTGCGTTAAACCTGTAGCGCTGTTATCAGGAATTTCTAAAGCTAGTGCGCTTTCAGCAACCACTGAACCAACACCATTCCAATCCGTAATTACTTGCTCACCTAATGAAGCGTCATAAGATTTAGCCATGGCAACAGCTGCACCAGCATCTACGCGACCAAAGCCATATAAATTATTAAAGTTGAAACCTGCCGCATTTTCAACCCAACCGTCATGTGCAACAAACTCACCATCTGCGGTAGTTAACTTCACAGGGGCATTTTCAGCGTCAATTGATGTACTTGTTGACGCTAAGATATGACGCACATCACGCCAAGTTAGTTCAGGATTAGCGGAAAGAATTAGCGACACTACACCTGATGCATTCGGCGCAGCAGACGATGTACCATTAAATGTAGATGTGTAGTTACAACTTGCGTTATCTTCATTACCAGGGTAGTTGAATGGGAATTGGCTTATAGCAAACTCCTCTCCATATGCTTGAGTAAAGTTTGCAACTGCTCTGCTATTAAAGCCGGAGTAACCGTTAATACATGTCATCTGATCCGTTGTTACCATTGCAGGTGCCCAACGACCATATTCACCAGCTGGCGCTGAAACCATTAAGTTAGCACCTGCAGTTGAGTAGCTAGTGTGCTTACCATTTGCATTTACAGCAGCAACACTTAGATAGTAAGGATGACCTTGGCTTGGCTCAAACGCACCGTTGTAACACGTTAAACCTAAGTCGTTAGCACCATTATCTTCACATAGTGAGCCTTCATCTCCGCCATCAACAAAAGAGTTACCACTCGATTTCATATTAAGTGCACCCTTACCATCTCGCAGATTTAGGTTTGGGTATGACTCAATAGCTTCATCTAGTTCTGAATAGGCAATAAATGTTGGGAAAGTTATGCCATAACTACGGTTAAATGCAGAAATGTTTTCTGTTGTGCTAATGCCGCTTCCAGGGAAACCATGCACCATTAACTCAGTTTGTGGGATTTTAGCACCACCAAGGTAATTCATACCAATTAAACCAGCATCAGGAGCAACACCACGGCCACCTTTACCATTCCAACCTTTTGCAGCAATCAAACCAGCTACACTTGTACCATGATCACCACTGTTTGACATACTAGTAGGATCTGTACGGTCAGTTGCATCAGCATTTAAGTTTAAAGAACGGTTTGGTAACACATTATCTATCAGATCTTCATGGCGGATTTCCATACCTGAATCGATTACAACTGCCGTTGCACCTGCCCCAGTAACACCTTGAGCATAAGCATCAACAACATTCATATCTTCACCAGCTACAAGCTCGGTCGCCTCCGACTGAGCAAAACTAGCGTTAACATCGGCTTGCGCTTGTTCTTCTGTATCGCCAAATAAGCTAACGTATAAATCAATTAGGCCTTGCTTCATCTCGTCACTGAGCGAGTAAGCTTTCTGACCAGTATTGTTTAAATGCCACTGCTGATTTGCAAGAGGGTCTCCAATAATTCCTGAAATATTAATTTTCGCAGAGGCCGTTTTACCGTTTGCAGTTACTGTGTAGTCAATAACAGCATCTTCCCCTGAGACAGGAACATATGTAAACGAGGTACCCTCTACCGTTAACATGCCATGGCTAAACTTAAACACACCATCTTGTGCGGTAATTTCCTCGCCATTTTCAGTAAAGCTAAAAGTAAGTGCATCACCATCATTATCACTTGCTTTAAAATCAGCAGTAACTGGAACCCACTGTTTTAAATCAACGACTACGACATCACTTGCCTTTGGTGCAACATCAGTAACAACTGGAACTTTATTATTATTATCATTATCGCTGCCACCACATCCTGATAACGAAATTACTATCGCTGCAGACAACGCTGACAGCTTAAAAATATTATTTTTCATAAATGCTCTTCATTGGTTATTTTTATGACATCTGAATGTACACAACCAAGCAGCAACCAGCAACACCGTGTTTACAAACATTCACAATAAACCATGAAATAATATCAGTCTGATTCAAGCCCGTTAATTAATATCAAAGTAATAATCTATGCTTTCATTTGAACTAAAGCCTGAGCTAAGATACAAAGATAATTAAAGAACCCTTAAAGGAGTAGAGTAAAGTGAAATTGAAGCAAGTATTTATCGGGGCATTACTATCTACATGCGCACTTAGCGTATCTGCAAATTCTGCATTTAAAGAGCCAAGTGATGCGATTGAGTATCGCCAAGCGGCATTTTCTATGATTTCAGTTCAAATAGGCGACATGGGTGCCATGCTAAAGGGTAAAATTCCTTTTGATGCAGAGCAATTTAAGCAGCGTGCAAATAACGCAGCGGCATTGTCTAAAATGCCTTGGGAAGCTTTTTACGCAGGCACTGATAAGGGTGATACATCAGCACTTCCTGCGGTATGGTCTGAAAACGATACATTTATGAAAAAAGCGACAGCATTTCAACAATATGCTGATGAACTTGCTGTAGCAGCTCAAACAGGTGACAAAGCGGTCATTGGTAAAGCGTTTGGTGCATGGGCTAAAGGCTGTAAAGATTGCCATAAGCAATTCAAAGACTAATATATACGGTGTATTTAACAATAAAAATGGCGCTGTATTAGCGCCACTTTTTTTAACTAAGCAGATAACTTAAAGGTTCACTTCCCCAAGTACTCATTAATAAAACTAGTAATAGCAAAAATATAACCCATGCAACCCATGGTGACTTTGTCTCTGGCTCTGACCTTTGTGTTGCTAGTGCTTTATTACCGGTGATCATTGCTTTGACTAATGGTTTGCCTTTAATTTTGTAAGCAATAATAGCCACAACATGCAAAATAATCGCATAAAATAAAATATCAAAATTGATATGGTGCAACCAATTGGCAAAATCAATGGTATCACTTGATACATACTGCGCTAACGGGCCATCAGTTAAAATGCCATCACTGCTCATTAAACCACTAATCAGTTGTGTAATAATCAGAATAAAAAATAATAACACCATATAACTGCCTGGTGCAGAATGGCCTACATCATTTGTTTTTTTGCCACTAAAAGAAGCAAGCACCGACTTAGGAGAGTGCAGTAATGCGGATATTCTTGCCGTTTTACTGCCAAAGAGGCCCCATATAATCCGTGTTGAGATAAGCGCTAAGGTAAAAAAGCCAACCACAAAATGTAGCTCTATCATGGCCTCTTCAGCACTAAAATAAAGCGCAGCAATACTCAATACTAATAACCAATGAAAGCTTCTTAAAAAACCATCCCACACTTTTACCTTGAACATTGCACCTTCCCTAAAAAACAGTATCATCTAAAACGCTAACTATTTTAGCATCTTAATATTAAGGTATCCTAATGAGTCTTTCTACCAGTGCGCAGAGTAAAACACATGCAATCAATTAAAAAACCAGTATTAAAAGGCTTTTTAGATATGCTGCCACTGTGTTTAGCAGTTATTCCTTGGGGCATTTTATGTGGCTCGTTAGCAATACAAAATGGCTTTACCCCTTTTGAAACTCAAGCCATGTCGCTACTGGTATTTGCAGGCTCAGCGCAGCTGGTTGCAATTGAGCTCATTGCTGGTAATACCCCTCTACTGACCATTCTTTTTACCACGTTTATTATTAGCTCTCGCCATTTTTTATATGGCTTGGCGGTTCGTCACAAAGTGATTGAGCAACCCATGCGATGGCGTCTTCCTGTCAGCTTTGTGTTAACTGATGAACTTTTTGCCTTCTCGCACCACCCTCGCGCCTATCGTACTAAAACCCGTTTAATTTATGCATTGAGCGCAGGTTTTAGCTTTTACATTGCGTGGAATATTTGGACTCTAATTGGCATTGTAGCCGGTACTATGCTTCCAGATCTCACTAATTTAGGACTCGATTTTGCAATTGCAGCAACTTTTATTGCCTTAGTAATTCCAGGGATTAAAAACTTAGCCACTTTAGTCACCGTCATTGTTGCAGGGATCAGTGCCACTTTATTAAAAAGTACAGGCTTTGAATTGTGGTTAGTATGCTCTGCACTACTCGCGATGAGCGCAGGTTACGCTGTTACCAGATTAGTGCAAAATAAGGATGCCAAATAATGATGACCACTATTTTGCTAATGGCATGTATTACCTTTTTTACTCGTTATTTATTCTTACACCGCGCATTACCATTTAAAGTAGGGCCTAAAATGCAGCAGTTTTTAAGCTTTAGTGCACCTGCGGTTTTAACGGCGATTTGGGTGCCTATTGTATTTATAAATGACGAAGGTATAAACCTAAACTGGCAAAACCCTTATCTCAGTGCAGCTATAGTCGCTATTGTTGTTGCTTACAAAACTCATAATATTTACTTAACTACCTTGGCCGGTATGGGGCTATTTCTAATTTTAAATTAGCAGCAAGCGCTGTAGAAGTGACTTAGACTTTGTAGATCATCACGCAAAGGTTAAACTATGCAAAATAAACAAATAATAAGCGTATTTATATGCACCCATTCCATCAGCTAAAGACTACCAGCCTGCAAGGCCAGCCAATCGACTTTAAAGAGTTTGAGGGTAAAGTTGTACTAATAGTAAATACCGCGAGTGAGTGTGGATTCACTTATCAATATAAGTCGTTGCAAGCATTACATGAAAAGTATGCAAGCCAAGGCTTAGTCATTATAGGTTTTCCTTGTAACCAATTTGGTCAGCAAGAGCCCGGAGACTCAGAGCAAATAGCGCAAGGTTGTTTAATAAATTATGGGGTTAATTTTTTAATCGCAGAAAAAGTAAATGTAAATGGCCAGCACACAGATTCAGTTTTCCGCTATTTAAAATCTGTACTGCCTGGATTTTTAACACGAAAAATTAAGTGGAACTTCACAAAGTTTTTAATAGCAGCTGATGGCACACCCATTAAGCGCTTTGCGCCTATTACCAAACCTGAAAAACTAGAAAAAGTAATTAAAAAAGCATTGCTCAAAGCTAAAGCTTAATCCTTAAAAAGTATAAAGAGGCCCAAAGCCTCTTTATTGCCAACCTACAGCGCTTTTAAACAACCACCTAAGTAATGATCAAATGCTAATATATTGGCGCTTATTTGCACTAGCGACAGCCTAATCAATATAATCGTTTAAGTCATCTTCACCTAGGTTTTTACGCAAGCGTTTTTGCTCAAGGTAATCCTCTAACTTTCTTTTTACCTTTTGCTTTTTCTTGTCGTGTTGATTACGCCCGACCATTTCGTATTCGTCTTCAACAAAATCATCATCTAGCGCATCGTAACTAAATGTCTTACCCACAACCCACTCCATAAAGTGTTTGAGACCAACCTCGGATTTTTATATCGCGATAATTGGTGAAATTAAAATGTTCAACATAAATTCACTGTACAAATTTACGTCAAAATAAAGCCACATCGCTATCCTAAATAGTCTCTGTGTCAGTATTGTGAATAAATAGCGCTAAATTTGAATTGTGGAAAGTGAGAGTTTTTTATCGTATCGATAAATTTTATTTATTAGCATTTAATTATTGGTTATTTTGACCAAAAATTAGCCTTTCCTTTAAGTTTGCTTTTAACTACACCTCAGCCAAAAACACTCAACCAACTGTTTTTAAACACTAAAAACTATTGGCATCAAACTTGTTATAAGTTAATTATCATCAGCAAAAAAACAGAGAATAAACATGAAAAAATTATTATTAGTTAGCGCAATAATGTGTACCCCAGTAGCAATGGCCCATAACGATAGCGACTCTTCAATTTCATTTAGTAACGATGAATGTAACGTTGAATTTAAAAACGATGTACGCATCAAACCCAATGAGTTAGAAATTTTTAAAGCCGATAACCAGCGCATGTTATTTACCGCTGAAGGTGAGCTGTCTATCAATGGCGAGCAAGTAGCATTAAATAGTACACAGCGCCAAGCATTGACCGATTACACTGACAATTTACGCGTGCAATTACCTGAAGTAGCTAATATTGCCCTTGAAGGGGTTAAAATTGCAGGTGTGGCATTAGAAGAAGTTGCCAATGCGTTTAATATTGACGGCCTCGATAATATTTCAAGCCTGATGGAGGATATTCATCAAGAAGTTGAAGGCACCTTTTATCAGCAAGGTACTTTTGTGATGGGTCAACAAAGCTTTACTCAATTTGGTGAAAATTTTGAACAGCAGTTTGAACAACAAATAGAAACAGCTGTTGAATCAGCAGTAATGGAATCAATGGGCAGCATTTTAGTGGCATTGGGTTCTGAGTTAATGAGTTCAGGCGGTGACATGCAAGCATTTGAAGAGCGCATGGAAAATATGGGCGCACAAATAGAAGAAAAAGTGGAGCTGCATGCCAAAACACTTGAAAAGCGTGCAAATTCATTATGTGGTGATTTTGTTGCAATAGCACAACAAGAAACGCAACTAACCGCTCAAGTTCCTGCACTTAAGGGTTATGAGTTATTTACTATTAAACAGCACTAAACCCTAAATTGACATTAATCTCCCTGTGCGGCATTTACTTTTAAGTTATGCCGCATTTTGCGTTTTATACCCTCTTTAAAACCATTTAACTCAAATAATAGACTATTGAGCGGATCTACCCTTGCTGAGCAGCGTTGTTTTGTGGCTTCATAGTAAAATACAAACCAAAGTATAATCTTCGCTTCGCTCTAGAATAGTTAAAATGCCACCCAAGCTGATGATTGTAAGCCCAAATTGCAAACATAATTAAACCCATCTTTTTAGATTTATATTCATGAGATGGTACGTTCCCCAGTTAGAAGCGTTTTAAAACGCAACTAACTCCAAAGTGCCTAGTAATCTAGGCACTTTTTTTTATGCTTATAAACTATAAAATGCTCTTTTTGTAAGTTTATTTAGCGCCTCTTTTACGATAAATAATTAACCAACTATAAATAACATGTTAAATCTTATAGCAGAGTCGCTCCCGCCACCTAAATTAAAGATATTTTAATCTGAATAACTATTCACAAAAAGTCTTTATAATGCAGAAAAACAATTAAATAAATCAAAAAAAACCCGATATAAAAGCAAGATAAAGAAAATTTAAAATGAATAATTATACAATTTAAAATAAAAAACCGATTAACTGCCAAGCAAATAAACCCACTTCAGATTAAAAAAACTAATAGCTCACCAGCAATTTTTATCGCTTTATTTTTAACCATATCGCGGGCAATATGCGCATGTTTTCAACAGACACAACCTCGGAGCGAATAACATGAACCCAATTAATACACTTAACCAAACAGCCACAACTCACGTTGCCGTTAAGCCAACTAATCGCAAAGCAAGAATGCTTGCTAAACTTAACCGTTACGGAAAAAAATTAGCACTTGGCGGTGCAATTCAATATAAATAATCACCCAACCATGATTTTGTATTGTTGCAGCAAACACCCAACCTCTAAATGAAGACTCTTCTTTAGCTCCTCCTGTTTGCTGCCAGCCACCTCATAGCTAAAAATCACCTTAAATCTTCATTATTTATAAAAAAAACCGCATTTACGCTCACTTTTTAAGCAAACGATCTTTTTGCTATTTACACAGACTACTCACCTAAGTATTATCCTGCATCACGACGTGGAGAGATGGCAGAGTGGTCGAATGCACCGGTCTTGAAAACCGGCAGGGGTTTATAGCCCCTCTAGGGTTCAAATCCCTATCTCTCCACCACTTATTTGTATTAATTGGTTTTATTCCGATTAATAACACGCAGAATAATGCGTCGGAGAGGTGTCCGAGTGGCCGAAGGAGCTCCCCTGCTAAGGGAGTATAGAGTTTGTAGCTCTATCGAGGGTTCGAATCCCTCCCTCTCCACCATTACTGAATATAAGCCACTTAATTGTGGTTTTTTTGTGCCCAAAAATAAGCTTTGCTGCTAATTGGGAGGGTGAGAGCCCTCGACTGGGTTCGATAAAGTGTCTGGAACAGTTTAGGCCGCTGCAAGCGTCGCGTAGCGATTGATTACATGGATGTAAGTAAGTCTATCCCTCCCTCTCCACCATTACTGAATACAAGCCACTTAATTGTGGTTTTTTTGTGCCTAAATTTTAACTCCGTTAAGAAATAGGGAGGGTGAGAACTCTCGACTGGGTTCGATAAAGTGTCTGGAACAGTTTAGGCCGCTGCAAGCGTCGCGTAGCGATTGATTACATGGATGTAAGCAAGTCTATCCCTCCCTCTCCACCATTACTGAATACAAGCCACTTAATTGTGGTTTTTTTGTGCCTAAAATTTAATAACTTTCATTAGTTTATACGTTTTAAATGGCCTACTTGGCTTAGGCTATTAAATTAAACAAATTGTATGGTGTTATAACTTAGTGCATTATAAATGGTACTTCAAACCAGCTTAGGTTTAACCATGACAAAGCTAATATTACTACTGTGTTGTTTAGGTGCCTGCACTGTCAGCACAGCAAGCGAAGTAACCATTTATAAATGCACCATTAAAGGAGTTCCGACCTTCAGTCAAACTCCGTGCGCTAAAGACGCTCAAGTGATTACGCTTAAAAACGTCAACATCATGCAAACCAATGCATCTAAACCTGAAAACACGCCAGTTACCGACACCTCAGTTGATGACTACCTAGAAATGCAACAAATAGAGCGCGATATTGTGCAGCTTGAGCTTAAAATAAAGCAATACCAGCAGGAATACGCGCAAAAGAAACAGCAAGTCGGTTACATGACCCAAGATAAAGCAAATCGTTTAGGCGCTGATTCGATTGCAGATGCAATTGCGACAGAAACTGCGGCACTTAAACAACGATTTGATCCGCAAATTAAACAAGCACAGCAACAAATAGCGGCACTCACTCAAAAAAAACAACAGCTTAGTCAGCAGCCTTAACTGCCTTTTTCACCGTAGCAATAAACGTTTGGATCTCTGACGCTGTATTGTATATGTGCGGTGAAATACGGATACCGAGTTTGCGCACATCCACACTTATGTTTGCTGCCTCCAATACCGCTAATACGGTTTGTTGATGCTCTGCAAAATCTAAAATAGCGGTACCACTGCACTGTTCTTTATCGTTTGGCGATACTAAAAAAGTCGCCAGCTGCTGCTGGATCAACGTTAACAACGCTAAATTATGCGACCTGACGTTATCGACTCCAAACTGGGCAATATATTCAATGCTATTAGCAGCAATAACATAAGGGAGTATAGAAGGCGTACCACCCCAAAACCTGAGTGTTTTAGCGTTATACTGAAAATGCGTAATATCAAACTCGAATGGATTTTGATGTGAAAACCAGCCAACATCTTTTGGTTCACATTGCGTTATTTGCTTTGGATTTACCCATAAATAGGCCGCACCTGGCCCCCCGCATAACCACTTCACACTTGAGCCAATCATAAAGTCAGCATTTAACGCTGTTAGATCGACAGGGATAACCCCTGCCGATTGCGCCACATCAATTATTGAGAGTGTATTCGTGACTTTACTAAGCGCCACAATATCGTTTAAAGGTGCTTGTACACCCGTATTAGAATAAACATGACTAACAAACACACCATCAATCTCTGGAGTTAAATAGCGCCGCCATACCTGCCTATCACTTAAATCTTCATGCTCGGGGATGTAACGTATGGTTGCACATGCAGGGAGTGCTTTTTGCATTACAAACCCCATACTTGGAAAATCGGCCTGCGCCATTAATACCGTGCACTGTGGTTTATTAAATACGGGGTGCGACATAAGCAATTTAGTTAAACCACTAGATAGGTTAACCTGAGGACAAAATTGCTCACTAGGCGCATTGAATAGCCGCCCTAATGCACCCGTAAACTTTTCTATTGCCGGTAGCCATTGCTGCCATGGCTCTTTGGCACTTTCCTGCCAAGGAGTAAAAAAATGCTCGGTAGCATTTTCTAAAGTACTTTTTAGAGGACGACCAACAGAGTGACTTAATAAATAGCAGCCATGTGGCATACAAAAATCATTATTACCCATATTAATTTATCCATTGTTTTAGCATATTTAAGTCATTAAACCGCGTATTAATATCGTCTCGCTTAGCCGCTGCACGTCTATCTCTTAATTTAGCTAAGGAATCGAGTAATACTGGTAAAGGCGGCCCACTAGCAGTGACTTTACCAATATGCTGTTGTTGCATTTGCTGTGACGGTTGGGCAATAAACTTTTCGACCAGTTGATTATGATGACCGATAGCGGTGTCGCCATGTAATTTGCACACTTGTAAAAATAGTTTGCCGTGCTTTTGAAACCATTCTGTGTGTTTATATTGCTCGGCTTTTAAAAAGTCATCCATAAAGCTTTGCATACGCATGGCTTCTCGCAGTATTTGTTGATCCTCTGGCATCATATATAAAAACTTATCCACCAGCATTTGCGAGTAACTCGGCTCATTGGCACTACAAAGTCCTAGCAGCATATCGATAACATTAATGCCGGCAAAATCTCCCGCATTTGCACCACGGTAAGCTTCTTTCCCTACTCTGTAAGGCTTGTAATATGGGCGTACACAATTAAAAAAACGCTCGGTATCAAGTTGAGTATACAAGGCATTATTCGACGCTATTACATCAATAAGTGCCGTTTTAACAACCTCAAGTAGTTCAGCCGTGACGGGATGTGAAATGCCTAATGGCAATATTTTTAGTAAAGCATCACTCGCACGTTTATACGCTAAAATACCTTGGGTGTTGTAATCTAAAAACAGAGTTTCATCATCAAGATTTGTAAACCGTTTATAGGTGCCATTAATGGCTTTATTATGGGTGGTTAAATGTGCGGTGGCAAAACGAGGGGTTACTCCAATTGAAGCACCAATATGCATGGCAAGCGCCGATGCTTCTATCAGCGGTGAACTACTCTCTCTGCTTGGCTCTGTAATTTCATGTCTACGACAAGCCGCCATAAACAAACCTACATTACCAAGTAAATCAAATGCGCTATCAAATCCTTCGTCGGTATTACCTTCGGCTAATAAGTCGCTGATCAACGCATTACCTTGCTCTTTCAAAGTCTGCTTTAAGTTATCCCCGATCCCTTCAACATTTGCCTTATCTGCTTGCTGCCAATACAACTCCTCTAATTGAGAGTTTAGGGCAACAAACTCAGACCTAATCCAATTATCAAATTTAGCTGTGTAAGAACTCATGACTACATCCTGTTATTATTATTTTTTAATGCTAACAAAAACTTCAGAGGTTAAAGCGCTAAAAAAAATAGTAAAAGCAGTCATTGTTAGCAATAATCACTATTATTAGAAAGATAATTAATAAGATTCTACAACCATGTTAGATAATAAAGATCAGCAGCTACTGGTTGCCTTGCAATCGCAAGCTCGAATGTCGGTATCAGAATTAGCCAATACCATTAACCTATCGGATACCCCTACTTTAAGGCGCATCAAAAAGCTTGAGCAAGAACAGGTTATTATTGGTTATCACGCTGCTATTAACCCTAAGTCACTCAACCTGAATGTACTGGTTTATGCTTTTGTGCGACTGTGCCAAAATTCAGTGAGTGCCGCACAACAGTTTGAACAACATGTAGAAAAGCTACCGCATGTACTTGAGTGTTCTGTGATCTCAGGCAGCCACGATTATTTATTAAAAATTATCTCTCACGATTTAGAAAGTTATGAGCAGTTTGTAAAGCACCAACTGGGAAGCTTAAGCTGTATCGCCAACATAGAATCAACCGTAGTATTAAAGCAATCATTCAGTAAAAAACAGCTACCACTTTAAAAAATAATACTATTTACCGCCGATTCGCTATACTGAGATTTCACTATAAAAATAATATTTAACAAGGATGCATGTGAAGATTTTTGGTTCAACATCCAGTTCTTTTGTTTTTTACATATCGTTTGCGGTTGCTTACTTTATAACTGGTAAGTTATTAACTAATTTTGCCTTTCAATCACAAGTCATTCCTATATGGCTCCCTGCAGGTATTGCCCTAGTGGGCTGTTTCATCTGGTGGTGGCGCTTTATCCCAGCATTATTTATTGCCTCTGTCGCCTTTAATTTAAGTACCGGTGATAACGTTATCACTGATCAAGTTTTAATTGGCAATACATTAGAGCAGGTGTTACTAATCGGCTTTGGCGCTGTGCTGCAAGGGATGATTGGCGCTGCTCTTTTAAAGTACTGGCTAGGCCATCCACTGTACTTAAAGAAGCGCCAATCAATAATTTATTTTATTTTTGTCGTCGGTATTGTTGTTAGCCTCATATCGGCCAATATTGGCGTCTATGCTTTGAGCCAATTCAACCCCGCTTACAGCATTGAAAACCATTGGGAAAATGTTATTTTTTGGTGGCTAGGTGACTCTCTCGGCGTGCTGATCGCAACCCCCTTTTTATTGGCGTTATTACAACCTAAATTTAAACGACAATATGTCACCCCATTACCTACTATCGCAGTATGCTCGGTGTTATTCATCTCTGTAGCCTTAACCACTAAGCTATATAATCAAGAGACTTATTCAAATTCAATACAAATTGCCAAGCGCGAAACATCTATCATTGAAAACAGTTTACTGAGCAATTTAAACCTCAGCCAAATAACCGTACAAAGCCTTGCAAGCCAAATACAATCAACGCCAACTTTAAGCAGGCAAGAGTTTAATAGCTACAGTGCCCAACTATTGGCTGAGCATTCATTTATTAAAGCATTTTCATGGAACCGTAAAATTGACCCTGCTCAGGTCAGTTTCTTGAACAAACAGCTTGATGAAATTTATAACGCATACAGCTTTGATCCAAGCATTAAAGGGGCACCATTATCAAACAATGACCCATTGGTGGTTATTACCTATATTGCCCCTTTTACAGAAAACCAATCAGCGATAGGTTTTAATCTCAATTCTCGAAAAGATCGCCGTGAAACCTTGCTCGACCCACGTATCAAAATTCGCCCTATAGGGACTAAAATAATTCAATTAGTTCAAACACAGCAACCTGAACCCGCGTATTTATTATTTGCTCCCGTGTATCAACAAAATAATGAGATTGCATCAATTAAAGGTTACGCAACAGGTGTATTTTTAGTGAAAAACATACTTGCTCAATCGCTTACGCAAGCACAAAATAAAATGTTTAATATCGCTATTTATGAAGCTAATGCTACCAGCCCGTTTTATTCAAATACCGAAAATGTTCCAACCAAAAGCAATAAGCTTACAACTATCAAAATTGATTTTGCAGGGCAAACATGGTTCGTTGATTTAACCATTAAAGATGAATTTCTACCGCATCAAACTAATAACATGACACTATTTTTGCTTATTTTACAGGTCATTGTCAGCTCACTCATTTTACTGATATTAATGCTGTTTAATAACCAACACCTCGCACTTTCACGCTTGGTAGCAGAGCGCACACGCTCGCTGGTTAAGGCTAAAAAACAATCTGATTTAGCAAATCAAGCTAAAAGCCGATTTTTAGCAAATATGAGCCATGAAATTCGCACTCCGCTTAATGCCGTGATCGGCTTTTCAACCTTAGCTAAGAGTGAAGATAGTCCTGAAACCCTCACTGGTTATTTAAATAAAATTAATTTAGCGTCTAAATCATTGTTAAGTTTAATTAATGATGTACTCGATATTTCTAAAATTGAATCACAAAAGCTTACTTTAGAAGTCGCCCCTTTTGATTTAAATGCTCTTCTTGCTCGGATCAGTAGCATGTTCGAACAAAGCGCTGAACAAAAAGGTATTAGCTGGAAAGTTGATAACCAATTACCAACCGATCTTTGGTTTGAAGGTGATGTTATGCGAATTGAGCAAATTTTATTAAATCTGTGTAGCAACGCCATAAAGTTTACCTACGAAGGTGAAGTAAGTATTAGCGCATACAGCAAAGAGATTAGCGATAAACGTAGACAAGTCATCCTTGCTATTAAGGACTCGGGTATCGGTATTTCCGCCTCAGAGCAAAGTACATTATTTGATGCATTCACCCAAGCTGATAGCTCAACATCGCGTAAATTTGGTGGTACAGGGCTTGGCTTAGCAATCGCAAAAGAACTTAGCTTATTAATGTCTGGAGATATCAGCGTACAAAGTGAGTCAGGTAAGGGCTCAACCTTTACCCTGTCTGTAGAGTTAAATACCTGTGATGCGCAACAAGTAACGACGAAACACACGCAGCAGCATGTTGATTTAAGTAAACTAAAAATACTGGTTGCAGAAGATAACAGCGTCAATCAATTAGTGATAAAAGCAATGCTTAGCTCTTTGGGGATCACCCCAACATTAGTTGAAAATGGAGAGTTGGCAGTAGAACAAGTTAAAATACATGACTTCGATTTAGTGTTAATGGATTGCCAAATGCCAGTTATGGATGGTTATCAGGCCACAGCATTGATACGGAAAACTAAAAGTGCTGAACAATTACCAGTGATCGCCTTAACCGCTGATGTAATGCCAGAAGATAAAGCCAATGCCTTCGCAATTGGTTTTAACGAACATCTTGCAAAACCTCTCGAACTCGATAAGCTCACACAATGTTTATCTCAATATATAGAGCAGGATGAACCATAAGGTTTTATCCACAATAGAAAACCGAAAATGGCTGCCGCATTCATATAAAAATTAGCAAATAACACACTTTCAATAATAGTAGGCAAAGTATTATGAGCCACTTTTCTCACCAATGGTTTAATAGCATCAACCAGGTTGACGCAACACAATGGCATCAATTTTTTGGCGATGATCCTTTTACTCAACATGCTTTTTTATACGCACTTGAGCAAAGCCAATGTGTAAGCGCAAAAGCAGGTTGGCAGCCTCATCACTTAGCCGTTTATGATGGTGATAAACTCATTGCGCTTGCCCCAGGCTACTTAAAAGCGCACTCCTACGGTGAATATGTATTTGACTGGGCATGGGCTGAAGCTTATGAAAAAAATGGCTTAGATTATTACCCTAAATGGCTGTGCGGTATTCCTTTTAGCCCGATTGAGGGACAAAGAATAGGTATTATGCATAGCAATCCAAAGCTAGTGTATAAGTACATAACAGAGCAACTTAATAGCCACTGCGCAGAACAGACATGGTCAGGCTGGCATGTAAACTTTTGCGATAAAGCACAAGCCATCCACCTTTATGATACCGGCGCAATGCGAAGAACCGGCGTGCAGTTTCAATGGTTTAATAATAACTTTAAAGATTTTGACGATTTTTTAAAAACCTTTAATGCCCGTAAGCGTAAAGCCGTTAAAAAAGAGCGTGCTAAAATTACACAACAGAATATCAGTATTGAATGGCTCAAAGGCGAGCAAATTACTACCGCTACAATGCAGCTTTTTTGTGAGTTTTATCAACGCACTTATTTAAAACGTTCGGGCCATTTAGGCTACTTAAACAGTGAGTTTTTTAGCTTGCTACACGCCTTAATGGCTGACAAATTGCTCATTATGCTAGCCAAAAGAGACCAACACGTCATTGCCGCCACCTTAAGCTTAATTGGTGACAATACCCTTTACGGCCGCTATTGGGGCGCTAGTGAGGAGATAGATTCGCTTCACTTTGAGCTGTGTTATTACCAAGGGATTGATTATGCTATTAAGCATAACATTCAGTGCTTTAATGCCGGTGCACAAGGAGAGCATAAAATAGCACGTGGTTTCCAACCGATAACCACTTACTCTGCCCATCACATTGTTCACCCCGATTTTAATAATGCCATTGCAGATTACTTAGAACGCGAATGCCAACATATCGACATTTACAAACAACAATGCAGCACTTTATTGCCGTTTAAAAATGAGTAACTGATTATTTGCAGGCATCGCCGTATCGCTGAGTAACTTAAGCCCTGATTGCACTGCAAGTTGCTCAATCGCTTCGAAATCACGGATACCACTAAGTGGATCGCGACTTTGCAGTAAACTGTTAAATTCATCATTACTGGGGCTGGTAAATTCTCCTTTATATTTGAAAGGGCCATATATACACACCACCCCTTGCTGATTTAAGTGCTGATTTACTCCAGCAAAAAAACGCGTGATTAACTCCCAGCTCACTATATGAAAGGTATTGGCAGTATAAATTGCATCCACTTTATTTACTGGCCAAGGATCGTTTAGGTCAAGTAATAAAGGCGGATGCAAATTTGCCAGTTGCACCTCATCATGCCATAACTTTATTCCTTGATGATTAACCTCTCGGTCACTGGTATACCATTGTAAATATGGCAATTTTTTGGCAAAGAAAACGCTATGCTGACCCGTCCCAGAGCCTATCTCAAGTACTGATACTGCATTTTGCAATGCAGGCTGCAAAGCCTTAAGTATATGATTTTTATTATTTTCGCAGGCTTGTGAAAACGGTTTGCTCATGCTGGTGCACCTAAATTGCAAATGAATGCACAATAGTAAAACAAATTTCAGCTATTCTGTCGTGATTAAATTAACCAAAATAATAAAATAACTTTAATTTCAATACGTTAAATTATTTTTACCGAGCTGGTACGCTATATGCTTTTATTAAACTACTCACTTAATGAGTACTAACTAATAAAGGATAACATTATGTATATTTCAACCTATTCCGCTGTAGACGCTGTAATGGCTGTTGCAGACAAAAGCCTAGATAAAACGAGTTATGAAACAGATTGTAGAGCAACGGCAATCGATTTACTCTCTCATGTAAAAAATACTCAAAAGGCACAAAACAAACATGAAACAGACCAAATATTTATTCTTGGCTACAATTAAAATTCTGTTGAGCCTTATAACCGGCTGTTTATATAAAGACATTATTTAAGTCGACTTAAAATCCGTTTAAGTCGACTTTTTATTTTTAGTTCCATCATTAGCTTACCTTGACGCCCTCTACTTTTTAGCTATACCGTTGTAAATAGCAACAACAGCACCATATCTTTTTATATAGCGTAGTTAATTGTCATATATTCTCTTTTATAGGAGTACTAATGAGTAACTTTAGAACAGAATCAGATAGCATGGGCACACTCAACGTACCCGCTGACGCACTTTATAAAGCACAAACCCAACGCGCCATAAATAACTTTACAATTAGCAGCCTCACAATGCCGCAGCAATTTATTATTGCCTTAGCGTATATCAAACAAGCCGCTGCAATAACCAATTTAAAACTAGGCCATTTAGATAAAACGAAAGCAAATGCGATCGACCACGCCTGCCAAGAAATTATTGATGGAAAGCATTATGAGCATTTCCCCGTTGATATTTTTCAAACTGGCTCAGGTACTAGCTCAAATATGAATGCTAATGAGGTCATTGCGAGCTTAGCCTCAAAACATGCTAACCAAGCTATTCACCCAAATGACGATGTGAATATGGGGCAAAGCTCTAATGACGTTATTCCCACTGCGATTGCTTTGAGTAGTGCGATCAGCGTTGATAAAAAATTACTGCCAGCACTAGCAAATTTAGCAGACGCCTTAGAGCAAAAAAAAGCAGACATCGGTCACATAGTTAAAACTGGGCGCACTCATTTAATGGATGCAATGCCAATAACTTTTGAGCAAACACTCAGCGCATGGCAATCGCAGGTAAAGCATGCAGCCAGCGGTATTGAGCATGCACTACAACGTGTCTGTGAGCTAGCGCAGGGTGGCACAGCGGTAGGTACAGGTATTAATGCCGATCCACAATTTGCTGCGCAATTCGCTACACAGCTAACTGAAAAGGTGGGAATACAATTTACCCCGAGCGATAACTTTTTTTATAATATTGGCTCACAAGACGCCATTGTTGCTTTATCGGGGCAACTGAAAGTCTATGCAGTTGCACAAATGAAAATAGCCAACGATTTACGTTGGATGAACTCAGGCCCACTTGCGGGACTTTCAGAAATTGAACTTGAAGCATTACAGCCTGGCTCATCAATTATGCCTGGTAAAGTGAATCCGGTGATCCCAGAAGCCGCTGCAATGGTTAGCGCCCAAGTCATTGGTAACGACGCAACTATTACGGTTGCAGGCCAAGCTGGCAACTTTGAGCTTAACGTAATGCTGCCGGTAATCGCTTACAATATTTTGCAAAGTACCGAGATACTCGCTAATAGCGCGCAAGCGTTGGCAGATAAAGCCATTGCTAGCTTTAAAGTTAATCAAACTCAGATTGATAAAGCATTAACTAAAAACCCGATTTTAGTGACTGCGCTAAACCCTGTTATTGGCTACGAAAAAGCAGCAAAAATTGCTAAGCAAGCTTATCAGCAAGCACAGCCAATTATTGATATCGCTGAGCAAGAAACCGACCTATCTCGATCAGAATTAGAGGCATTACTCAATCCAGCTAAATTAACGCAAGGCGGGTTAACTTAAAAACTCTCCTTATCACCTCTTTAATATGTTGATAGTAGAGTTTTTATTGCTGTAATGAATGCACAGTGTATGATAGTGATTAATAATTCATCACTATCAGGAACGATTATGCGTACTCCATTACTCGCTCTACTGCTACCGCTTTGCTTAACGGCGTGCTTAGAAACAACCTCAAATAAAACTGAGCAAACTAAAACCAATGCGGTAGAAAATACGTCAACGCCGATACCGCAACAAAAATTACCACAAGCGAATAAGCAAAATAAAATAGCACAGCCATTACCAGCTGATGCAGCAAAAGAAGTGTCGCTTGATGATATTAAAACAGCAAAAGATAAGCTAAACAGCCTCATAGCAGATAAGCAATGTTCAACGAGTTCACAGTGTAAAGTAAATGCAGTGGGTAGCCGTGCCTGTGGTGGGCCGAGCGATTATATTGTGTACTCTACACAAAGCGCCCCCCAAAAACAGGTTTCAGCCCTAAGCGATACCATTACTCAATTGGAAAGTACTTATAATGCGCAAAAAGGCATGATGAGTATTTGCCAACATTTAACTGCGCCTAGTACCCAGTGCGTTGAAAATAAATGTGTTAAACTTGAAGGCTCTGCGGTAAGTGTATTTTAAGGATTAGATTATGAGTTGTTTGTCATCCGTAATTAAACTATCAGCTGCCAGTGTTGTCATGACTATGCTGCTTAGCGGTTGCAGTAGCGCACTAACACCAAGCACAGCTCAAAACGCGAGTGAATCTGTTTTAAATACTCAGCTTAATGAGCTTACAAGTAATAAAAGCTGCACAGCCAGTTATCAATGTAAGGTGTTAGGTGTTGGCTCGCGTGCCTGTGGTGGACCGAGTAAGTATGTTGTGTATTCAACATTAAATAATTCTCAAAAAAACGCCGAGCAATTAGCACAAAGTATTACCCAACAAGAACAGCAAAAAAACTCAACTCTTGGGTCAAATGAATGCTCACCTGTACTTGAAGTACACTCTTTGTGTATTGATAACCAATGTCAAACCGTTAATTACCAGTAGCAGTTCGTTTCGGTGTTAATTTAATAGTGGTATTAACACCGAAATAACCACTACCATGAAAATACATACACCAGCCTTAAAAATGTATTCCAAAGGCATGTTCTTTTGTACCCAATAAGCATATATAAAACGCACAAAGTAGCTTGCCGCTGTGCCAAATAACGCAAACATAAGTAAGTAGGCAATCAATATAATATTCACAGCGGCACTTCTTTAGAAATAATAAACCTCAGTGTAAGTATTTTATATAAAGAAGGCAAAAGGGTTACTTAGCCTTTTTTGTATGCTCAATGAGTAGATCTGCTACCTGTTGCTTTACCGCTCTTTTATCATCTACTGCAACTTCAAACCGGCTAGCCAATTGCGCTATTTCATCATCATTTAAATTAAACGATAAACGTTGCCGTGTTTTTTTAGACTTTACATCAAGACCTAAAATTTTACGGATCATGTCTGAGGGAGTGAGTTCTTGATCGATAGCTTGTTTTTTTATCGACTTTTGTACCTCACTACTCAAATCAAATGCCATTTGTGTGGCGCGCACAGCTTGTTCTTGGCGCAACCACTTGTCTTTAGCATCACTCACTGGGCATCTCCAGGAAACAAGTCAACAATGTCGCTAATTGGGCGAGTTAACGTCAGTGATACTTCTGTTTCACCTCCCTCCCAAATTTCGATATTAACGCTATGTGCTTCATCGGGTGACGCTAAACAAATCATTTCACACGGCTCACCACCGTCTTGCTCATAACGAGGCAGCGTTTGGCCACGAAAGTCTTTATTATGGAAATAACATACATAAGGTGATTCGCTTTGTTGATAACTGTCAGCTAAAAACTGCATAAAACGCTCAGGCGTATTTTTAACTGTAATATGCGTTAGCGACTCTTCATCAAAAATACGTGAAAACTCATCCAAACCAAATACTTCATCAACATCATCACGCTGAATCTTTATTGAGAAATTAGCCCACTGCTCACCATCGTTTTGTTCTATTTGTAAAAACACCACTTGGCCTGTGTTAGTTTCAAGTACAAATTCAGTATCACTGCTGTGTTGGTACTGATACGTTTGTACATCAATAACGCGAAGTGTTTGGCCTTTAAGCCATGCAGGATAAGCAAACGAATCAATCACTGTAAACATGTCGCCTTTCTTAAGGTCACTCGCGTGATTAAGCTGACGTTCTGGCTTTTTTTTAGATTTGAAAAAATTAAACATATAAGGTGCCTCTGTAAGCAAAAAAGGTAACGGAGCGAAACTCGGTTACCTTTTTAATATGGTTCTAAATGTTAGCTATTT
Organism: Pseudoalteromonas sp. DL-6; assembly: GCF_004328665.1. Classification (NCBI taxonomy): domain Bacteria; kingdom Pseudomonadati; phylum Pseudomonadota; class Gammaproteobacteria; order Alteromonadales; family Pseudoalteromonadaceae; genus Pseudoalteromonas; species Pseudoalteromonas sp. DL-6. The sequence goes on along the minus strand of NZ_CP019770.1, from coordinate 49,555 downwards.
TGCTTCGCTTTAATGCGCGCTAAAATATCAGCACTTTTTGGATTGGTATCACCAATACCCGCTTCAGCCATTTTAGCTTTTAAATCGTCGCCATTAACATCTGCTTCTAGAGACTTTGCAGCACCTAGCTGATCACTACGATCTTGCTGACGTTGCTTAATACGCTCAAGTGACTGACGCGCCGATGTCATCGACGAGCTATTAGTATTCAAGGTGCTATTTACAGCCATTGTCGCTTGCTGAACACTTTCTGTGGTTTTAACCATAGTAAGCTGACGCTGATTTTCTTTAATTGATTTTTCAGCATCTTTAACTTGCTGTTTCAACGTCACTATGTGATTACTAAAGCCCGATAACACTTGCTCGTGTTCGGCTTTCTCAGCTTCAAAGTCACCAATTTTTTCTGCAATTTCTAATGCTAATGCTTCATTACCTTTTTCAAGCGCTTGTCCTGCATACGCTTCGTGCTCAGCAATTGATGCATCCACCGCGCTGATTTTACGCTTAGTTTGCATTTCTTTAGCCATCACTTCTGTTAGGCTTTTTTTAGCACGATGTAGTGCATTTTGCGCATCGGCAATTTCTTGTTCAAAAATACGAATACCATTCGCATCAACAATTGCTTCGCCCGCTTCACGCGCGCCGCCACGTACCGCTGTAAATAATTTTTTTAAAATACTCATAATCTTAACTCCAAAAACTTGTTTATATCCTATTAGGTAAAGCGAGAGCCATATACTATAAGCTATCAGCATTTACCTATGCGGGTATCCTAATCGTTTAAATACAAGGTCACGGCTTCTAGTGCATCAATTGCGTTATCGGCTAATGTCACTAGCTCGTGGGTAACGTCATCTAATGATGAATTTACCGACAGTGCACCAAAAATCGCATATTTATTATCAATTTTAGCAAATGCACTTAGCGGAATTGGCACGTTTAAACGCAGTAGTGTTTCGTTTAACTCGTCGCGTAACTCGCTTTTCACTTCGTCTTCACCAAACAAATAGCTAATACATAATAATTGCTCTTGTGTTTGGGTAACAAAAATTGGAAGCTCATCGTTTCCATCAACAATGACTTGTAAAACATCTTGCTCACCTGGATTGGCAATCAAGAAAGACTCAAAGTTAGCACCCTCGGTTTCAAAAGACGCTAATTTTATTGAAAGTTCATTTAATTCCATGTCTCTGCCTTTTTGTCGTTTGACATATTATGTCTGAGTTAAGATTCGCATGGTCGACATATTATGTCAACCATGTTTTATTAATTTTTATACAATTCACTTTCTATTTGCCAAGCAGCCCGGTAATAATCATATAAGCGACCAGAACCTAACCTATTGACTTCAATATCGTTAACTTGTTCAAAATAGTTATTAGGAAATGCAAAACTGGCTAGTAAATATTTTTTACTAATCCACCGAGATGGCACTGGCATATAAGTCACATTGCTAATACGCGTACTCGGTGATTGCCCCATTTTAGTGGCAATTGTCCATCCCCACTGACCAAACGAAGGTATGTTTTGCTGATATTGCTCTACATAGTCAAAACCGGCCGCTTTAACGGTTTTAGCAATACTTAAAAACGCCTTTTTTGCATGATAAGGCGAGGTTGACTGTACTGCCATTGCGCCATCGGGTGCCAACAATTGACGTACATGATTATAAAAATAGTCGCTGTACATCTTATTCAGATCGGGGTGATTAGGATCAGGTAAATCAATTAATATAGTATCGAACTGCTTAGCCTGATCCAGCAGCCTTTCAACTTCTAAAAATGCATCGCCCACAATAATATTTGCTCGCGGGTCATGCATCGATTCATTATTGAGTGCCACTAGTCGCTGTTTAATATCTTCAGGCGGTGTGTATTGGTTATTTTTATGACCAAATAAATTAAGTAGCTGTCCATCTAAATCAATTAAGGTCACTTCCTCAACCGGCCACTTTAATACATCTCGCATGGCTAACCCGTCGCCGCCGCCAATAATCAAAACACGGTCATGACGATTAGATGCCAGCATGGCAGGATAAACCAGCATTGAGTGATATATTTGCTCATCTACACTAGAGAACTGCAACCGACCATTTAAGTATAGATCGGTGATTGGCTGTGGCTGATTTTTACTTAAGCGTTCGGTTAACACCACATGCTGGTATTTCGTTGCTTGGGAATAAATAACTTTATCTTTGTATAGTACGTTACTTAGGTTATCCATCCAGCTACTACCAAACTGTAAAATAAAAGCGAATAACACCAGCAGTAATATATGGCAAACCAATAGCAACTTAGCAAAGCGTACATAGCTATGATAGCGCCACAAAAAAGCCAGCCCGGCAATAATATTAAATAACGCAGTCCAAGCGGCAGCTTGCATTATTGGCATTGCGAGCATAATACTCACCCAAATTGCCGCACCTATCCCTGCACCAATATAATCAGCACCATAAATAGTACCGGCGTTATTTTCTAAGAAGCGCCCATAAACATGCTGGCGAATACGCGCAATAAGCGGTATTTCCATACCAATAAATAGCCCTAATATTAGGCCAAATACATAAGGTAAAAAGCGCGACCACTCTTGCAGCTTTTGAAACACATAACCATTAAGAATAACGTCTGGTGGAATATTAAAAATGCTAGAGAATAAATGAGGAAGTGAATAACTTACGGCAATAATACTGGCAATGGCTAATATACAGCCCATACCTATCAGCGCAATAATGCTTTCTAGCCAAGCAAATGCGGTAAAGGCATCTTTAAACCAACGCGCTAAAAATGCTCCCATCCCCATGGCTACAATCATAGTGCCTATCATGGCGTAAATTGCACTCTCAACGGACCCTAGTACTCGGCCAGCGTAATGAGAAAGTAAATATTCATAAATAAGGCCGCACCCAGCGAGTACGGCCATAACAGTGATCAGTAAAATATCATGCCCAAGTAAATTAAATTTACTTGGGGAAGCTTGAGTTGATGACACGTGATTATGCACCCAGTAGTGTGGCCATAGTGATCCCGACGGCAAATGATACAGCTGCAGAAATAGCGGCAACACCCACATTCTTTTGACGGTTCACTTCATCTGAAATGTTACATCCAGCAAGAATGATTTTAATCGTCAGTAAGTGCAGTAAAATGAAAGCAACCAAACAAACAACGGCACTTAGCGCCCAGTAAAGTAAACTCGCATTAATATTGTCAGCAGCATAAGGAGCAATGCCTGTTGCAGCAGTAATGGCTAATGCACTACCAATTAAAAAGCCGGCATAGCGAACACCTACTGCTAAATTACCATCAATAATAGCCTGTTGTAGGCAGTCGCCACTTTTATTGGTGCGCTTAAATAACTGCACGCGATATTGGCTTACTAACAGCAATACCACACTACCAATTACAAACGCAGCAATAACAATAGGAATGCCATGCCAACCTTCAGTAGCAACCCACAATAGGGCTGAGCGGATAACCACTGCAACACTTACTACATGGCCAAAATCAATAATTGACGCAGTAACGTTACCTTTGACTATTTCGTTATGTAAGCTCACTTTACGCAGCGCCACTTTATCTTGAAAAAAGTGACCCAGCTTTATAAGCAGAATTGCTAATGCACCATAGCCAAGCATTAACAGAGCTTCTTTTTGTAACGTAGCAGCAAACGCACCACTACTCACGCCCGTTAACACAATCGCAAGTGCTACCAAACCAGCGGCAAAGCTTATTCCGAATGCAAAGTTATCGCGCTCGGTAATTTCATCATTGGCATGTAAATTAGACACCCAACCTTTAATATACTTTAAGCTGACAAACAGTAAGATGATAATTGCAAAGTCCACAGACAGTGCTTGCAAAGACCACATAGTTATTCCATTAAATTCATACATATTATTCTAACTCCAACGTTATTCTTTACTTACCACGACTTACGCCGCGCGAGGTTCTGCTACTGCTATTACGAACCGATCCTGAATTATTGCTATAACTACTCGCTCTTGAGTAACTGCTGCGACTTTTAGGCGGCGTATAACTGCTGCGACTCAAACCTGATGCACCTGTTTTTTTACTCGCATAAGGACTAGTGAACTGCTTGCCTTGGCGTTGGTAAGATTGTCGTGTACGTGTTTCTAATGCACTTTGGGTTTTTATTTGTTTAGGGCTTGAGTAACGAGTACGACCATAGTCATTGTAGTAACTATACTTACGGCGTTTACTCCAACTTCCGTATTCAACTCGGTCAAATACATCACCCAAAATACGGTACATGCCGTACCATTGCCAAAAGCTAATACCGCTACTATTCGTTTGCCAATTACCATAGTTAGGGTTACCTACCATTTGGTTACCCACCCCTTGGCCTTCAGCTTTTTGGCTTATAGCACCGACTCGTGCTAAAGAACCATTCGACATATCCGCAAGCATATTTATAGGATCGGTTAAGGCATCAGAAAATAACGTTGGCTTTGCTGCCTCACGCAATAAATCAATATTGTATAGCGTATCTTCGTAAGGAGGGATTAAGTAATTACCCTTAATGTCATCAAGGCGCTGGGTTAAACCACTATAAAGCGCTCCCTGGCGTGTGGCATCAAGGCTAACAACATCAACAACTTTACTGAGTTCAGGTTGTTGCTGTTTAAGGATACGACTGTATTCTTTAAGAATAGTCGCATTGCGTATACTGCCATTATCAAGTGCTTTACCAAGCTGGGTAAGCTCGACATCGGCCTTTTTAATGGACTCTTGAATTGTTTGTTGTAGCTGTTCTTCTTTAGATTGACAACCAATCAGTGCTGTAAACAAACAAAACAGGCTGAGAAGTTTCCAAGCTTTTATATTCGACATTCATGTCACCTGATTTACTAAATTATCTTCGATAGTTTTACACAGGACAGTTATTAAACCAACAATGAAATTGCAACAAGATGATAATTTAGGGACTAGTTTAAAGATGCAAGGAGAATAACTAAGATCAGTAAAGACGGAGTGCTGATGGTAATACTTCAAAACTGAAGGCTTTAGGCTTAACACTGACTTGGATTTGGAGTGGGTATACTACTTCGTAGCGACAGCGCAGTAGAATGTCGTAGGCTCGGTTCTGGTCAATTCTCTTCTTTTAACCTAATACCTTTCACCTCGAACTTCTTTTTACTTTATTCCAGACGTAAAAAAGCCCGGCTCTTTCGAGTCGGGCTTTCTTGTATTTGAAGCCTGGTAATGTCCTACTTTCACATAGCAAATGCTACACTATCATCGGCGCTGTTTCGTTTCACTACTGAGTTCGGCATGGGGTCAGGTGGGTCCAAAACGCTATTGTCACCAAGCAAATTTGGTGTCAGTTCGTATTACTACGCACTAACTAAAATTTGGAATTTCTGATAATAAAAAGTTTTCAGTATCTACTTTAGTTATATTAACTTCTTCGCTTGTTTCACTATCACATAAAACGCGTTTGGCGTTGTATGGTTAAGCCTCACGGGTAATTAGTACAAGTTAGCTTAATGGCTCACACCACTTCCACATCTTGCCTATCAACGTTGTAGTCTTCAACGGCCCTTCAGAGACTTTAAAAGTCTAGTGAGAACTCATCTCGAGGCCTGCTTCGCGCTTAGATGCTTTCAGCGCTTATCAGTTCCGAACGTAGCTACCGGGCAATGCCATTGGCATGACAACCCGAACACCAGCGGTTCGTTCACTCCGGTCCTCTCGTACTAGGAGCAACCCCTCTCAATTCTCAAACGCCCACGGCAGATAGGGACCGAACTGTCTCACGACGTTCTAAACCCAGCTCGCGTACCACTTTAAATGGCGAACAGCCATACCCTTGGGACCGACTTCAGCCCCAGGATGTGATGAGCCGACATCGAGGTGCCAAACACCGCCGTCGATATGAACTCTTGGGCGGTATCAGCCTGTTATCCCCGGAGTACCTTTTATCCGTTGAGCGATGGCCCTTCCATTCAGAACCACCGGATCACTATGACCTACTTTCGTACCTGCTCGACGTGTCTGTCTCGCAGTTAAGCTGGCTTCTACCATTACACTAACCGTACGATGTCCGACCGTACTTAGCCAACCTTCGTGCTCCTCCGTTACTCTTTGGGAGGAGACCGCCCCAGTCAAACTACCCACCAGGCACTGTCCGTAACCCCGATTCAGGGGCCAACGTTAGAACATCAAAACTACAAGGGTGGTATTTCAAGGACGACTCCACAAAAACTAGCGTCTCTGCTTCTAAGTCTCCCACCTATCCTACACATGTAGGTTCAATGTTCAGTGCCAAGCTGTAGTAAAGGTTCACGGGGTCTTTCCGTCTAGCCGCGGGTACACAGCATCTTCACTGCGATTTCAATTTCACTGAGTCTCGGGTGGAGACAGCGTGGCCATGGTTACACCATTCGTGCAGGTCGGAACTTACCCGACAAGGAATTTCGCTACCTTAGGACCGTTATAGTTACGGCCGCCGTTTACCGGGGCTTCGATCAAGAGCTTCTCCGAAGATAACCCCATCAATTAACCTTCCGGCACCGGGCAGGTGTCACACCGTATACGTCATCTTGCGATTTTGCACAGTGCTGTGTTTTTAATAAACAGTCCCAGCCACCTGGTCACTGCGGCTCCAATCAGCTTAGAGAGCAAGTCTCATCACCAATCGGAGCGTACCTTCTCCCGAAGTTACGGTACGATTTTGCCTAGTTCCTTCACCCGAGTTCTCTCAAGCGCCTTAGTATTCTCTACCTGACCACCTGTGTCGGTTTGGGGTACGATTCGGTATAATCTGAAGCTTAGAGGCTTTTCCTGGAAGTATGGCATCAGCAACTTCATCACCTTGGTGACTCGTCTCGTGTCTCAGCCTAACAGTAACCCGGATTTACCTAAGTCACTAGCCTACACACTTTCACATGGACTACCATCGCCATGCTTGCTTAGCCTGCTCCGTCCCCCCATCGCAATTATACCAAGTACGGAAATATTAATCCGTTTCCCATCGACTACGCCTTTCGGCCTCGCCTTAGGGGTCGACTTACCCTACCCTGATTAACATGGGATAGGAACCCTTGGTCTTCCGGCGTGCGGGTTTTTCACCCGCATTATCGTTACTCATGTCAGCATTCGCACTTCTGATACGTCCAGCATACCTCCCGGTACACCTTCAACCGCTTACAGAACGCTCCCCTACCACTCAGAATAAATTCTGAATCCGCAGCTTCGGTGCATAGTTTAGCCCCGTTACATCTTCCGCGCAGACCGACTCGACCAGTGAGCTATTACGCTTTCTTTAAAGGATGGCTGCTTCTAAGCCAACCTCCTGGCTGTCTGGGCCTTTCCACATCGTTTCCCACTTAACTATGACTTTGGGACCTTAGCTGGCGGTCTGGGTTGTTTCCCTCTTCACGACGGACGTTAGCACCCGCCGTGTGTCTCCCGGATATTACTTTACGGTATTCGGAGTTTGCAAAGGGTTGGTAAGTCGGGATGACCCCCTAGCCTTAACAGTGCTCTACCCCCGTAAGTATTCGTCCGAGGCTCTACCTAAATAGATTTCGGGGAGAACCAGCTATCTCCCGGTTTGATTAGCCTTTCACTCCTAACCACAGGTCATCCCCTAACTTTTCAACGTTAGTGGGTTCGGTCCTCCAGTTGATGTTACTCAACCTTCAACCTGCCCATGGCTAGATCACCGGGTTTCGGGTCTATACCTTGCAACTATTCGCCCAGTTAAGACTCGGTTTCCCTACGGCTACCCTAATCGGTTAACCTCGCTACAAAATATAAGTCGCTGACCCATTATACAAAAGGTACGCAGTCACCCAACAAGTGGGCTCCTACTGCTTGTACGTACACGGTTTCAGGTTCTATTTCACTCCCCTCACAGGGGTTCTTTTCGCCTTTCCCTCACGGTACTGGTTCACTATCGGTCAGTTGGGAGTATTTAGCCTTAGATGATGGTCCACCTATATTCAGTCAAAGTTTCACGTGCTCCGACCTACTCGATTTCACTTAAAATGCATTTTCATGTACGGGACTATCACCCTGTATCGTGGCACTTTCCAGAGCCTTCCATTAACACATAATAAGCTTAAGGGCTGTTCCGATTTCGCTCGCCGCTACTTTCGGAATCTCGGTTGATTTCTTTTCCTACGGGTACTTAGATGTTTCAGTTCTCCGCGTTCGCCTCGTTAACCTATGTATTCAGTTAACGATACCTGCAAGCAGGTGGGTTTCCCCATTCGGAAATCCTAGTCTCAAGTGCTTTTTACTAGCTTGACTAGGCTTATCGCAAGTTAATACGTCCTTCATCGCCTCCAACTGCCAAGGCATCCACCGTGTACGCTTAGTCACTTAACCATACAACCCAAACGGGTCTTTGTTTTGTGACAGTTTAACTTCGCCAGAAGTTAATATTGAATACTAAAGTAGATACCAATCAACAAACGTAAAACGTTCATTAAATGGCACTGAATGATACTGCTATCATTCTTTTTTACTTTTGAAAACTCTGTACAAATAACAATGTTATTCATACGAATTTTATTATCAGCTTTTCCAAATTTTTAAAGAGCAGAGAATCAAAAACTTCTCAAAATTAAACACACTCTATTCTCAGGCGATTGTGCTACCCGATAAAAGAATATTTATTTTTAAGAAGTAAAGTGGTGGAGCTAAGCAGGATCGAACTGCTGACCTCCTGCGTGCAAGGCAGGCGCTCTCCCAGCTGAGCTATAGCCCCACATATGCTGGTCTTACTGTTTGTATACCGACTTATTTTTAAGACAAGGCGTAAGTTAATGACATTTAGTTTACTAAACAACGAAGCTTACAACGAAGTATTAAAAAGAAGTGGTGGGTCTGAGTAGATTTGAACTACCGACCTCACCCTTATCAGGGGTGCGCTCTAACCAGCTGAGCTACAGACCCAAACAATAAGTGTTGTTCTCTTTACAATTAACAATCATCTGTGTGGACACTACGAACAAATAAGTTCTAAATCGTATAAGGAGGTGATCCAGCCCCAGGTTCCCCTAGGGCTACCTTGTTACGACTTCACCCCAGTCATGAATCACTCCGTGGTAAACGTCCTCCCGAGGGTTAGACTATCTACTTCTGGAGCAACCCACTCCCATGGTGTGACGGGCGGTGTGTACAAGGCCCGGGAACGTATTCACCGCGTCATTCTGATACGCGATTACTAGCGATTCCGACTTCATGGAGTCGAGTTGCAGACTCCAATCCGGACTACGACGCACTTTAAGTGATTCGCTTACTCTCGCGAGTTCGCAGCACTCTGTATGCGCCATTGTAGCACGTGTGTAGCCCTACACGTAAGGGCCATGATGACTTGACGTCGTCCCCACCTTCCTCCGGTTTATCACCGGCAGTCTCCTTAGAGTTCTCAGCATTACCTGCTAGCAACTAAGGATAGGGGTTGCGCTCGTTGCGGGACTTAACCCAACATCTCACAACACGAGCTGACGACAGCCATGCAGCACCTGTATCAGAGTTCCCGAAGGCACCAAACCATCTCTGGTAAGTTCTCTGTATGTCAAGTGTAGGTAAGGTTCTTCGCGTTGCATCGAATTAAACCACATGCTCCACCGCTTGTGCGGGCCCCCGTCAATTCATTTGAGTTTTAACCTTGCGGCCGTACTCCCCAGGCGGTCTACTTAATGCGTTAGCTTTGAAAAACAGAACCGAGGTTCCGAGCTTCTAGTAGACATCGTTTACGGCGTGGACTACCAGGGTATCTAATCCTGTTTGCTCCCCACGCTTTCGTACATGAGCGTCAGTGTTGACCCAGGTGGCTGCCTTCGCCATCGGTATTCCTTCAGATCTCTACGCATTTCACCGCTACACCTGAAATTCTACCACCCTCTATCACACTCTAGTTTGCCAGTTCGAAATGCAGTTCCCAGGTTGAGCCCGGGGCTTTCACATCTCGCTTAACAAACCGCCTGCGTACGCTTTACGCCCAGTAATTCCGATTAACGCTCGCACCCTCCGTATTACCGCGGCTGCTGGCACGGAGTTAGCCGGTGCTTCTTCTGTCAGTAACGTCACAGCTAGCAGGTATTAACTACTAACCTTTCCTCCTGACTGAAAGTGCTTTACAACCCGAAGGCCTTCTTCACACACGCGGCATGGCTGCATCAGGCTTGCGCCCATTGTGCAATATTCCCCACTGCTGCCTCCCGTAGGAGTCTGGGCCGTGTCTCAGTCCCAGTGTGGCTGATCATCCTCTCAAACCAGCTAGGGATCGTCGCCTTGGTGAGCCATTACCTCACCAACTAGCTAATCCCACTTGGGCCAATCTAAAGGCGAGAGCCGAAGCCCCCTTTGGTCCGTAGACATTATGCGGTATTAGCAGTCGTTTCCAACTGTTGTCCCCCACCTCAAGGCATGTTCCCAAGCATTACTCACCCGTCCGCCGCTCGTCAGCAAAGTAGCAAGCTACTTCCTGTTACCGCTCGACTTGCATGTGTTAGGCCTGCCGCCAGCGTTCAATCTGAGCCATGATCAAACTCTTCAATTAAAAAGTTTTATGTCTTTCGACAGCTCAATGAATTCTGAATTTATTTAATATCTTTCGATATTGAATTGACTGTGCTGAATAATTACTGAAGTAACTATTCTGTTGGTCACTCAGTTTAAATTGAGACTCTAAATTTGTTTGCCTCACTACCTAAGTAGCTTGGCTGTTAGAACTCAATCTGTACGAGTGCCCACACAGATGATTGCTTTATATTGTTAAAGAACGTTGCGACGTTGTCGCTAGGGATGCGTATAATACATCCTTTATTTTTCGAGTCAACACTTAATTTTAAACTTTCTTACGATGATTTAAACTTAAGTTTTACTTAACTCTCTGAGTAGCTCGTGCCTCGCTATGCGTTGGCGTTCCCCGTCTCAGTGGGGTCGCATTATAGGGAGAACAGATTTTTACGCAAGTACTTTTTTAAAGAAAAACTAAAAAAACACACTGTTCGGTTAGTATCTGAGCGAAAGCATGTAAAACTGGTAGTTTTATAATCAAACCAGGCTTTGCTGGTACTTAAATAAGCTCTACTGTTACACTGATATTCTTAATATGTTTAATTTAAAGGTGCATATATGGCAATACGTTCTTATAAAGGAATCACTCCTGCGTTTAATAAATCTGTTTATGTAGACGAGTCGTCTGTATTAGTCGGTGATATCACTATAGGTGATGATAGCAGTGTATGGCCGTTAGTTGCTGCCCGTGGTGATGTTAACCATATTCGTATTGGTCAGCGTACTAATATACAAGATGGCAGTGTTTTACACTTATCAAGAGCAACAAAAAATAATCCAGACGGCTACCCACTTATTATTGGTGATGATGTAACCGTTGGTCATAAGGTAATGCTACATGGCTGCGTATTAGGTAATCGTATACTCGTGGGTATGGGCGCTATTATTATGGATAATGTGATTGTAGAAGATGAGGTAATTATTGGTGGCGGTGCTTTAGTACCTCCTAATAAGCGTTTAGAGTCTGGTTATTTATATGTAGGTAGTCCAGCAAAACAAGCTCGCCCATTAACAGAACAAGAGCTGAGCTTTTTAAAAGTGTCTGCTGATAATTACGTGCAGCTAAAAGATGAATACTTAGCTGAAGACGCTAGTTAATTTAACTAACTAAACTCACTTCTATTTGACCTGCCGAGTTATAGCATTCATCTTCAATGAGCTGCTCGGCACGTTCTTCATAGTCAAAACGGTATTGCTCAAAATAACGCGTTGCATGACTCTCATCGGCTAAATTTAAGCTACTGACAGCAATCACACACTCAACTAGCATGCCATTTACTTGTGCAAAAAAAACTAATTGATGAGTGGGTTCTCTAAATTCGAGTCGATCTATAAACTGTATTGCTTGATTCATTTAAGCACTCCCTGCTTTAGTGCAGTAACAACGGAAACAATCTCAGGCATTTTATTTCGCCATACATAATAAGCTTGTGCGGCTTGCCCTACTAGCATGCCACTACCATCTAACAGCTTAGCCGCTTTGTTGTGTTCGCTGACCCAATTCATGAATAGCGTATTTTGCGTAGCATAAAACATATCATAAGCCACTTCACATGCGCTTAAATACTTAGAATTTAGTGCAGGTAACTCGTTATTCATACTGCTCGAGGTTGAATTTATAACCAAGTGATAATCAACTTCAGGAAGGTCGTCAAAACCATACCCCGAAACATTGCCGTGCCCAGTAAAGAGCTTTGCCAATGTTTGAGCTTTGTGTGCCGTGCGATTAACAACAACTATCTCTGCGGGATGTTGCTCTAGTAAAGGTAAGATAACTCCTCGAGCAGCGCCACCCGCACCAATGATCAACAAGTGCTTACCTGTTATCGTTACTTTATTGGCCATTAAGTCGTTAACAAAACCAATGCCATCGGTGTTATCACCGAGTAAACTGCCGTCATCGCGCTTTTTAAGGGTGTTCACTGCGCCTGCCAGTTTAGCCACTGGAGTGAGTTCATCTGCTAAAGCAAAAGCCTGCTCTTTAAAAGGCACAGTGACATTGGCACCTTTTCCCCCTTGCTCAAAAAAAGCAGCGACTGTTTTTTCAAATCCATCGATAGGTGCTAAAATTGCGCGATAGTCGATTTGCTCTCCCAATGACTTTGCAAACTGCTGATGAATAATGGGAGATTTTGAATGTTTGATTGGATTTCCAAAAACCGCATATTTGTCCATTTTAAACAACCTCTTCGCAGTTTTAGTACTGCCTATTAACGATGATAAAATTATGATTAAAAGACTCTTTTCAAGATCAAAGCCGTCTACAACTACGCAAGCACCTACGCCAGATAAAACCCCGTATGAAATCATTGGTGGAGAAGCCCCCACGCGTGCAATTGCTAATAGATTCTACGACATAATGGCCAGCGATGAATACGCTAAACCGTTATATGATATGCATCCTCAACCATTAGACAGAATTCGCCAAGTATTTTTTGAGTTTTTATCCGGTTGGCTTGGTGGGCCTGACCTATTTGTTGAAAAGCATGGCCATCCGATGCTGCGTAAACGTCATATGCCGTTCCCTATTGATCAAGACCTACGCGATCAGTGGATGTATTGCATGAATAAAACCTTAGATATAGAAATTGATAACCCCGTGTTACGCGAGGGCTTACGTCAGTCACTGGCCCAGCTGGCCAGCCACATGATTAACCAGCATTAACCTACCTAATTCTTTAATTGGGGATTATTTGCGCTAAGTCAAAACCCGCTTTTCTAAAATATAGATAATACCCTATCAAATAATTAGAAAAGCGTGGCGCGTGTGAAATCTATCCAACATAAAATTTATGCTTTGTTAGCCTTAACCGGCATTATTGTATTAATAGCGAGTATTTTTAGTAGTGCTAGCCAGCAGCGCACGCTCGCCCAAGATACGGTGGCAGAAAATATTAAGCTGCTTGCCGATAACTATTTTGATTCAATAAACACCATGATGCTAACGGGCACTATGGCTAATCGAGAATTATTGAGCCAAAAGCTACGCAAACACCCTAATATAGAAGATGCTCATATTATTCGCTCCGATATAGTTAATAAACTGTATGGGGCCGGAAATAAAAACCAAACAGCAAGTAATAACAACGAACGCGAAGCACTGCAGGGTAAAGAAAGCTTATTTATAGAGCAAAACACTGATAGCCGCAGTATGACCTACCTACGCCCTATGTATGCTAGCACGGATTATAAAGGCACTAACTGTTTAGGCTGCCATCAAGCGCAAGAAGGCGATGTGCTAGGCGTGGTAAAAATTAGCTATTCCTTAGCCGATATTGATAGTGAGGTAACTTACAACACCTTAATAACCACCAGCCTACTGTCTACTATTTTTATTATTGCCTTTGTGCTGCTAGGTATAGTGTTTAGAAAAATATTTATAGTGCGCCTTAAAAAGCTCGGCCATGCAATGCACTTAGCTACTACCAATAAAGATTTAACCTTACGCATTGAAGATAACGCCGAAGATGAGCTCGGCTGGCTTGCCACCAGTTTTAACCAAATGATTGCTACGTTTAAAGATAACATTGCACAGGTATCTCACTCTTCAAAAGTACTTATTCATTCAGCAGAGAAAATTTATACCTCGGCCGATACCACTGAGCGCGCTATTTTAGAACAAAAGAAAAGTACCGACTCGGTGGCCGCAGCAATTAATGAGCTAGAAAGCTCATCCAATGAAGTAAGAAACACCACTCATTTTGCTCAAGAAAAATCTGAGAACAGTAATGAGCTAGCACAGCAAAGCATGCAGGTTGCAGAGCAAACCGAACTCAGTATAAATCAACTAGCTGAAGATGTACGCCAAGCGGCAGATCAAGTGAGACAACTGCAAGAGCAAACGCTTGAAGTGGGCAAAGTACTTGAGGTGATCAGCAGTATTGCTGAACAAACAAACCTATTAGCACTTAATGCTGCCATTGAAGCTGCCCGTGCAGGTGAAGCAGGCCGAGGATTTGCCGTTGTTGCTGATGAAGTACGAACTTTAGCAACCCGAACTCATGCCTCTACCGATGAAATACGCCGTACTATAGATAAGTTGCAGTCAGAAGCCGCGCAAACCGTTAAAACCATGGGGGAGTCCTGTGAAGAGGCAGACGAAAGAGCGCAACAAGTACAACAAGTTGCACAGGCTTTAAAAGATATTTCAGGGCAAATGAATGAAATAAATGAGCTAAATATACAAATAGCCGATGCAACAGAGCAGCAAAATCTAGCCGCCGAAGAAATAAATATAAGTGTTGTTGGCATTAGCGATAATGCAGAGCAATCGTTAGTGGATGCAGATGAAAATCAAAAAGTCAGTGAAGAGTTACTCAATTTAGCTCGCTCGCTAGATGAGCAGGTACGCAGCTTTAAACTTAAGCAATAATTTTAAAAGCCAGTCAATCAGTAGTTTATTGACTGGCATATCATTCTTAGCCCAGTGCTAACCAATCACGAGGCTTTAAGAAATCTTTATATAGCAATGCCTCTGCGCTGTCTTCGGCTGGGGTATAGTTATACTCCCAACGGGCTAAAGGTGGCATAGACATTAAAATAGATTCCGTACGGCCACCGCTTTGTAAACCAAACAATGTGCCACGGTCCCAGACTAAATTAAACTCAACATAACGACCACGGCGATATAATTGGAAGTCGCGTTGTTGCTCGGTGTACTCATCGTTTTTACGACGCTCAATAATAGGAACATAAGCATCTAAAAAGCCATTCCCTACCGATTGCATAAATGCAAAGCTTTGCTCAAAACCTAACTCATTTAAATCGTCAAAAAATAAGCCGCCTACGCCGCGAGTTTCATCACGGTGTTTTAAATAAAAGTATTCGTCACACCATTTTTTATATTTTGGATATACGTCATCGCCAAAAGGCTGACACACATCGTGCGCAACTTGGTGCCAATGCACTACATCTTCAAGTACAGGGTAAAACGGGGTTAAATCAAAACCACCACCAAACCACCAAATCGGTTCTTCACCTTCTTTTTCGGCAATAAAAAAGCGTACATTGGCATGGCTTGTTGGTATATGTGGGTTTTTAGGATGAATCACTAACGATACACCACATGCATGAAAACTGCGTCCGGCAAGTTCAGGTCTATGTGCAGTGGCAGAGCCCGGCATAGAGGCACCAAATACATGAGAGTAATTAACTCCCCCTTGCTCAATCACATTACCATTGGTAATAACGCGAGTACGGCCACCGCCGCCCTCTTCTCGCTGCCAGCTGTCTTCAACAAATTGTGCTTTCCCATCTGCTGCTTCTAAGCCTTGGCAAATGGTATCTTGCAAAGCCATAAAGTAGGCTTTTACTTGTTTTAATAATTCGCTTTGCATAGTTAACCTCTGAATATATTGCCTGTCGTGGCATCTTTAATGGTACTTGGTTGAGTATTACCGCCTAATGGTTCATCAACATAAAAACTAACCTGCTCTGCAAACTGCTGCTGCGCTTCAACAATACTTGTTACCGTTGCTTGGCCAGTTAAATTAGCACTTGTTGATACCAATGGTTTACCAAACTGTTGGCATAAACGTTTAACTGTAGGATGGTTAGTTACTCTCACTGCAATAGTATCAAATTGCCCAGTTAACCACTTAGGCGTGGTTTTAGCAGCAGGCATAACCCAGGTAATAGCACCAGGCCAACTTGAAAAAATATCAGCGCGTTTGTCCATGGGCAGCTTAGCGTCATCCACGTACTTTAATAATTGCCCGTAATTATCGGCAATTAAAATAAGCCCTTTTTCAACTGGGCGTTGTTTAATATCAAGTAAACGTTCCACCGCCTGTTGATTGTCAGGATCGCAACCTAAACCATAAACAGCTTCGGTTGGGTATAAAATAACATCGCCGTTTTCTAAGCTTGTTATTGCAGCAGATAAAGAAGAAAGGTCAGACAAAATTGTCTCCAGAGATATTTACGTTATTCAGTGGCAGCAAACTTATGCATACAGCTTTTTTGTGGACATTGTAACACAGCGCCACTCGCGGTTTTTTTCTCAGTAACAACTGGCCAGTCACATACAGGACACGCGTGAGCTACAGGTTTATGATTAAGCGTATATTTACAGCTTGGGTAACAGTCGCAGGAATAAAATACTTTTCCGAACTTATTACTGCGTGAAACCAAGTGCCCCTTTTTACATTTAGGGCAACCAATCACAGGCTCTTCACTTGGGGTATCGTCATGCTCACTGGCAATATAATGACATTCAGGGTAACCGGTACAGCCAATAAACATACCGTAGCGGCCATTTTTCACCACCAGCGGCTTGCTACACTCTGGACACTCGCTGTCCTCAAGTATTTTGATTTCATTGCTATCATGATGAGCAAGCGGACGAATAAAATCGCACTTAGGGTAACTAGCGCAGCCCAAAAAAGGCCCAGATTTACTATTACGAATGACGAGTTCTGAACCACATTGCGGGCATATCTCATATTCTTTTTCTAGGGCGTGTTTATTAGCCGAAAAAAGTGAATGGTCGATTTTACTCATGTAAATCCTAGTGGTTGGTGAATTTTCGCCTAATATACCCAAAACCCTTAAAGATACAAGCTATGGCCGTCGGTTTGTTAACGCTGAAAATAATAAAACACGCAATAATGATTATTCGTGAACCTGTTAATGTAACACTTCACTGGGCTCATCAAAAATAAGATCTTCCATTTGCTCATACGCCTGCTGAGAATCAGGGGCATTAAATAACACCATCAGAATTAACCATTTTAAATCTTCCAAAGTAATAGCTGAGTTATCAAGCGCCGCTAAACGGTCCATCACCATTTCACGAGTGGTGCTATTAATGACGCCAGTTTGTTCAACAAACATTAAAAAGCCACGGCATTGGGTATCGAGAACTTGGCACTCGCTCTCAGTAAAAATTCGCACTGCGTGCTGCTCTGTGGCCAATAAATAAGGTGATTCATTGCTGTATTGTAATGCGGCAAGTTGATCTAGCCAGTCAATGGCTTTGTTAATTTCGGGTTTATTAAATCCAGCGCGGAGTAACTCATCGGTAAGCTTACTTTGCTCAACAAATACATCACTTTCGCTATGAACGTAGTTTTCGAATAAATACATGAGAATATCAAACATATTATCCTCCAGCGCTTAATTTAATATAGCCGTCTAATACTCGCTCTATTTGATCGTCTAACTCTAAATCAAGCAATCGCGCTTGTACTTTATCAATTGGCCACTGCACTCGACGCATAATGTCGTCCACACTGGTCACCTCAAAACCAATACTGTTAAGCACCTCGCATTCTGAGGGTGTTGTATTGGTTAACTCTTTATAGTTTAGACCAGAAGGGTATGAAAAGTTCATCTCATCAAGAATATCCGCGACGTTTTCCACCAGCTTAGCACCCTGCTTAATTAAAAAGTGACTAGCTTGTGCCAGCGGGTTCTTTATTGAACCGGGTACCGCAAAAACCTCTTTATTTTGTTCAAGCGCATAACGTACGGTAATTAATGAGCCACTTTTAATTTCGGCTTCCACTATCAGCACCCCAAGCGATAGCCCTGAAATAATACGATTGCGTCGTGGAAAATTATGCGCATTGGCAGCCGTACCTGGCAAAAACTCACTCACCAATAAGCCCGTTGTTAATAATTGCTCGGTGAGCAACTTGTGTCGTTTAGGATAGTAAATATCAACGCCAGTACCTAACACGGCAATGGTTTTGCCATTTCCCGCTAATGCACCTTTGTGAGCTGCACCGTCAATGCCTCGCGCCATACCTGAGGTTACAGTTATGCCAGCAAGGGTTAACTGGTGTGCAAATTCAGCAGCAATTTCAAGCCCTGTGGTGGTTGCATTTCGGCTGCCAACAATCGCAATTTGTGGTGAAGACAGTAAGCTGGTATCCCCTTTACAAAAAAGTAATAACGGGGCGCTGGCAATCTGCTTTAGGTGTTCAGGGTAAGTGTTGTCAAAAATACTAATAACAATAATGTTTTGTTGGCTGATCAACTGCTCATAATGTGCAACTTGCTGCCAATTAGTATTAAGTAAATTGCTAGCCTGGTGAGCCGTTAAACCAATGTTTACCAGCTCAGCGTGTGGTAAAGAAAACAGCGATGCTAGGCTGTGTTGTTTAGACAGGGCTAAGAGCGTTTTAATCCCTAGCCCTTTGCATAAGTAAAAGGCAAGCCAATGATTTAGCTTGCCAGACGATTGTTCCATGTTCCCTCCTAGAACACCGACTCGCTACTTAATGAATAACTGCTAAATCTCCAATGCGAATTGGGTACTGATTTTTAGTGATTAGCGCATAACTAACTTTGTCATACACTTTAAAAATAATCATTTCACCAACTTTTTCTGCTGGCATTTTCCACGCAATGCTATCTTCATCGCTTTCTGAACCAAGTAACTCGTTGGTAGCCGATATTAATTTTTCCAAACGACTCGAGTCTTCGGTATAACGCGGACCTCTGGCACCATCAATAACCGTCGGTGACTGGCGTTCAATATCCAACACATGACCTACCTCAATTTGCTGCTCTGAGCCTAAGTTTAGCACCACCACATCCATCGTGCTAAATTCTCTCACTTCACGGGGTGAAGCAATTACATGCCCCTGCAATGGCTGGGTAGGACGATGCATATTAAAATACACTGGCAGCATCTGCCCTTCCATAGCCGGTAATAAAAAATCACCTTGTTTAATTTCGCGTTTAACTGATTCAACTCGCACCGATGCCGGCTCACCATTAGCTGCATCACCTTCTCTAAAGGCGCGGGCCATACCCACATAAGATGCTCTACTCGCAAGTTCTTCACCTGTTTTAGGGTCGGTGTAAGGCGCCCCTTCATGGTAAATAGCATAAGCCTGATGGCGCTTTAAATTACCTTTAACATATAAAATATGATCGATAGTTTGAGTTTTGGTATTTTCGTTTGCACCCAAGATATAAGGTTTTTCTTTTATCGAATCGCTGTTTATCGCTTGTTCAAATGACAAATACGGTTTAATCACCGCAAGCGGTAAGGTAGTAATGGCATCTTTCCCTTTAGGGGTAATACGCCCCATGGGTGATAGTTTTCGATACGCTTTATTAATCACTAAACGCGGATTACCGTCCGTATCGTAAATTAATGCTAACGCATCACCCGGGTAAATAAGATGAGGGTTCTCTATTTGCGGGTTCATTTGCCATAACTCAGGCCACAGCCATGGCTCGTTCAAATATATAGCTGAGATATCCCAAAGCGTGTCACCTTTTTTTACAACGTATTGTTTAGGCGCGTCTTTTTTTATAGTTAGTATATCTGCTAGCACAGGAAAAGTAGCACCTAATGCAAGTATTATTGCAATTAATGGAGATTTCATTGAGCTTCCTCATAGTGTTTTTTCATTATTATTAACCAAAACCTGTTAAAGGGGAACGTGAATGGCTAAAATAAGAACATACGATACCCTAAATTTAAGCATAAGTGTAAAAGGTAACTATGGCTAGGTTAGAAGTTTTAAGATTTCCAGATGAACGTTTACGTACAATCGCAAAAGAAGTAACGGTTGTTGACGACCAAGTGCGTGAAATCGTCAAAGATATGCTAGAAACTATGTACGATGAAAATGGTATTGGGCTTGCTGCTACGCAAGTTGATATTCACCAACGCATTGTGGTCATCGATGTATCAGAAGAGCGCGATGAACCGCTGGTGCTTATCAATCCACAAATTATCAAAAAAGATGGCTCTACCGTGAGTGAAGAAGGCTGTTTATCAGTTCCTCATTCGTATGCAAAAGTTGATCGCGCAGAAACCGTCACCGTGGCTGCACTCAACGAAGAAGGTAAAGAGTTTATTCTTGATGCCGACGAGTTATTAGCGATTTGTATTCAGCATGAGCTTGATCACCTTCAAGGTAAATTATTTATTGATTATTTATCTCCATTAAAGCGCCAACGCATTCGTAAAAAGCTTGAAAAAGAAGCGAAGTTTGCAGCGCAATAATAAGCACCTTAGTAAATAATTAGGAAACTCAGTGACACAACCATTACGCATTATATTTGCCGGTACTCCGGACTTTGCTGCACGCCATCTGCAAGCACTCATTAATAGTGAACACCAAATTGTGGGTGTTTACAGTCAACCAGATCGTCCAGCGGGTCGCGGAAAAAAACTAAAAGCCAGTGAAGTAAAAGCGCTTGCACTAGAACATGACCTCCCTGTTTTTCAGCCTCAATCACTCAAAACAGACGAAGCACTTGAGGAATTAAACAGCCTCAATGCCGATATCATGATTGTGGTTGCCTACGGGTTAATTTTGCCAAAAGCCATTTTAGATGCCCCACGTCTAGGCTGTTTAAATGTACATGGTTCTATTTTACCACGCTGGCGTGGTGCAGCGCCGATTCAACGCGCTATTTGGGCAGGCGATCAGCAAACCGGTGTCACAATAATGCAAATGGATGAAGGGCTAGATACCGGCGATATGCTACATATTAGCCATTGCCCTATTGATAGCGCTGAAACCAGTGCAAGCTTATACACTAAGCTTGCTGAACTTGGGCCTGATGCTCTCATAAACACTATAAATCGTTTGGCTAAAGGTGAAATAACCCCTGAACCACAAAACGATGCAGATGCTAATTACGCGAGAAAACTCTCTAAAGACGAGGCCAACATTGATTGGTCTATGGATGCCGAGCAAATTGAGCGTAACATTCGTGCCTTTAACCCATGGCCAGTATGCTTTACCCAAATGAGCGGTAACACGGTAAAAATATACCAAGCAAATGTTGTAGAGCAATCAGGCGCAGCTGGCACCGTACTAACAAGTGATAAGAACGGTATCGTTGTGGCTTGTGGTAAACACGCTTTATCTATTAGCGAATTACAACCACAAGGCAAAAAGCCAATGGCAATTAATGATTTTTTAAACGGTCGTAGCGACTGGGTTACACCTGGCACCGTATTAGGCGAAAATAATGAGTAATGTAAGCAATGTCAGAGCGCTAGCCGCTGAAACTTTATATAACGTGGTTGATAAAGGCGCATCGCTTAATCAAGAACTCCCTTTCGCTAGCCAAGGCCTATCACCTAAAGATAAAGCCTTACTGCAGCAAATTTGCTACGGAGTATTACGTTACTTACCTAGCCTAGAAAATTATTGCCAGCATTTAGTTGAGCAACCACTTAAAGGTAAGCGCCGTATTTTTCAGTTTTTGCTGTATGTGGGCATTTACCAACTACAACATATGCGTGTACCGCCACATGCTGCAATTAGCGAAACCGTTAATGCATTACAACAATTGCGCGCTCTTGGTCTAAAAGGGCTTATTAATGCCATTTTACGAAGCTTTCAGCGCCAACAACTTGAGCTTGAAGAAAAAGCCAAACAGATTCCAGTGTGTTTATATAACCACCCAAACTGGTTTATAAAGCAAGTAAAAGAAGCCTACCCAAATAACTGGGAAGACATACTAGAAGCAAACCAGCAGCAAGCACCAATGTGGCTGCGAGTGAATCAATCGCAGTTTAGCACCCAAGAATATAGCGAGATGCTAACTGCTAACGATATCGAACATACCCTAAACCCAGATTTTATTGATGGCATAAAGCTAAGTAAGCCTCGAGATGTGTTTTCACTTCCTGAGTTTGATACCGGCGCTTGTTCAGTACAAGATGCAGCAGCGCAGCTTGCAGCTCGCTATCTCGACCCACAAAATGGTGATGCCATACTCGATGCCTGTGCAGCTCCTGGTGGTAAAACCTGCCATATTTTAGAGCTTGCCGATGCTGATGTACTTGCGCTTGATAGCGATGCCACACGCCTCGAGCGTGTTAAACAAAACTTAGAACGCATAGGTTTAGGCGCCGATTTACAATGTGGTGATGCATCGCAGCCTCACACTTGGTGGGATGAAGAACAGTTTGATCGTATTTTGTTAGATGTACCCTGCTCTGCAACCGGAGTAATTCGTCGTCACCCAGATATTAAATGGTTACGTCGCGCATCTGACATTAACGACTTATCGACCCTACAGGGCGATATACTCGATAGCATTTGGCCATTATTAAAACCAGGCGGCACATTAGTGTATGCAACTTGCTCGGTACTTCCACAAGAAAACCAACAACAAGTTGCTAAATTTTTAGCTAATAACGACGATGTAGAGCATATTCCTCTACACAGCGAGGACACCAAAACCACACCGGGTTTACAGCTGTTACCTGGTGAAAGCGACGGTTTTTACTACGCTAAATTAGTTAAAAAAGCCTAGGCAATACATTTAGCTACTTCAATTTAGAGGTAGCTAATACTTTGATGTAATTAGTATTAATAATACGGGTACATAATGAAAATAATCATACTCGGTGCTGGGCAAGTTGGCGGCACACTCGCAGAAAACTTAGTGGGTGAACAAAACGAAATAACCGTAGTTGATATCGACGGTAACCGCTTGCGTGAACTGCAAGATAAATACGATTTACAAGGTGTTGCAGGCCATGGCGCTCACCCTGACGTACTAAGTCGCGCAGGGGCTGAGGATGCCGATATGATTATCGCGGTGACCAGCTCAGATGAAGTGAACATGGTGGCATGCCAAGTTGCCTACAGTATTTTTAATACACCAACCAAAATAGCCCGTATTCGCTCTGAGCAATATTTAAAATACCGCGAAAAACTCTTTCATAATGATGACTTACCTGTCGATCATTACATTGCCCCAGAAGCACTCGTAACTAAATATATTCGCCGTTTGATAGATTACCCTGGTGCATTACAAGTGCTACAATTTGCCGACGGCATGCTCTCTTTAGTGGCGGTAAAAGCCTACTATGGCGGTTTATTGGTAGGCTATGCCCTATCTACACTTAAACAACATATTCCTAATGTTGAAACCCGGGTAGCTGCTATTTACCGTCAAGGCAAAGCAATAAAACCATTAGGCACCACAGTAATAGAAGCCGACGATGAAGTATTTTTTATTGCCGCTACTAAACACATTCGTGCGGTAATGAACGAGCTACAAAAACTGGAACGCTCGTACAAAAAAATTATGATAGCCGGTGGGGGTAACATTGGTGCTGGCCTTGCCCGTTCACTAGAAAGAAACCACAGCGTTAAATTACTAGAACGCAGTAAAGAACGCGCAGAGCAACTCTCTGAAATGCTCGACAACACCGTGGTATTTTGTGGTGATGCATCCGATCAGGAGCTGCTCTCAGAAGAACACATTGAACAAGTTGATGTTTTTATTGCCGTTACCAACGACGATGAAGTAAATATAATGTCGGCCATGCTCGCAAAACGCATGGGGGCACAAAAAACCATGGTGCTTATTCAACGAGGTGCTTACGTTGACTTGGTACAGGGCGGCGAAATAGATATTGCTATTTCACCACAACAAGCAACTATTTCTGCGTTACTTACGCACGTGCGCCGAGGCGACATTGTAAACGTGTATTCATTGCGTAAAGGGGCTGCAGAAGCCATAGAGGCAGTTGCCCATGGTGATGAAAACACATCTAAAGTAGTGGGTCGCGCGATTGCAGATATTAAATTGCCAGCAGGTACCACAATAGGTGCAATTGTACGTAATGACGATGTACTAATTGCCCACGACGACACGATAATTCTATCAGGCGATCATGTAATTATGTTCTTAATTGATAAAAAGCACATTAACGTGGTTGAAAAGTTATTCCAAGTTAGCGCAATCTTTTTATAAGTAATCCCTCCTTTTTATTCACAACATGCTTGTAAGTAAAAAGGAGAACACTAAAATCTAAATGAAAATCATTATCAAAAGCATTTACTAATAAAGAAAAATCCATTAGTCTCTTCTTGCTCGATTATCAAGCAGCGACATCTACTGATGTGAAAAGTTAATTTCACGTTTTTAAATAAAAATGGATTTCAAATGATACACCTACTCTCAAAGAAAAACTCTCCCGTAACTCATTACACTCTGGTTGGTCTTTTACTTTCAGCAGTTTCAACTCAAACGCTCGCCCACACTAGCGAAGATATCGAAAGGTTAACCGTTATTGGAGAGCAAGCGAACGGCTATAAAGTTAATTCCATGAGCTCTGCAACAGGTCTTGAGCTATCACATTTGCAAACACCGCAATCAACGATAGCGATAACAAGCGATTTTATGGCAGACCAACAACTAAACACCGCAATTGAAGCTATAACCAGTGTGACAGGCATAAATGCTCGAGAAGCAGATAATGGCAAGTTTTCTATTTCAGCCCGAGGCATTGGTGTCACCAGCATACTTTATGATGGCATAGCAACCACCTATGACACCCGCTTTAATTATGGAGATAACCTAACCGATACCGCAATTTATGAGCGTATCGAAATAGTTAGAGGAGCAACGGGGCTAATGCTGGGCGCAGGTAACCCTTCGGCAGCAATTAATTTGATACGTAAACGTCCAACTGCAAACACTCAAATAAATCTTACTGCTTCATTAGGCTCATGGGACAACTACCGTGCGATGGTGGATGTGTCGGGAAGCATAAATAATAGCGAAAGTATAAGAGGACGGGCTGTTGTTGCTTATCAAGATAGACACTCATATCAAGATCGCTTCTCGCAAACCAGTCAAACATTGTATGGCATTATTGAGGCAGATCTTTCTAACAGTACTTTATTGACTCTTGCTGTTGATAATCAATCGACAACCCCTAAAGGAACAATGTCAGGTGGTTTGCCTATTTTTTATAGTGATGGCTCCCGCACTGCTTATGACAGAGGTGCTTCAACGGCTCAAGATTGGGCCTCTTCTCGAACCGATGCACTTAATGCGTTTATTCGTCTAGAGCATTACTTTAACGCTAACTGGCAGCTAACCGCTAATTATGTCTATGGTGATAACGACCTAGACTATGATGTGTTTTGGGTAAAAGGAGAGCCCGATCCTATAAACAACACAGGAATGATGCCAGGTTCTATAAACTATATTGATGCAAACAGAACGCAGGATACCTATGAGGTCGAACTCAATGGTCGGTTTAATTGGCTGGGCCAAAGTCACCAACTGCTATTTGGTTATAATACCCAAGAGCAACGGTTTTCGACCCCTTATTATGCTAGTCAACAAAGTGACTATATTATCGGCGATTTCACTGACTCTAGTTATAGCATTGCAAAACCAAATTGGCAGTCAGAAGCGGCTTACGGCTCTTATGGCACAACTAAACAAGATGCACTTTATGTTGCTGCACAACTAAATATAACCGATGCCTTGTCTTTAATTGTTGGAAGCCGGTTAAATCAATGGCAAACCAATCAAGATAATTTTGGTCGCATGCATGATTATAAAATAAGTGATGAACTAACTAATTATTTTGGAGCAACTTATGAACTAACACAGAGTTGGGCTTTGTATGCTAATTACACTGATATTTTTACACCACAAAGTCGAGTTGATAAAAATGGACATTATTTAAGCCCTATTGAAGGTAAGAATTATGAACTTGGCATAAAAGCTTCTGTACTTGATGAACGTTTAGACATATCCCTTTCTGGATTTAAAATTTATCAAGATAATGTAGGCGAGTACACGGGAGATACCATTGCTGAAACACTTCAAGCCATCTACAAGCCCATTGACGGCACATTAACTCAGGGCTACGAGCTAGAAATCAACGGAAAATTAACCGACAACTGGAACGCTTATTTTGGCTATACCCATAGTAAAGGCGAAAAACCGGATAATACAGTATTAAATACCACCAACCCAAAAGATCAATTTAAACTTTTTACTAGCTATCAACTCTCAGGTGCATTAGACAATCTAAAAGTGGGTGGTGGCTATCGCTGGCAAAGCAATAGCTATGATGAAGTTAAAAACCCTGTTTATGGCGCTGTTGAGGTAAACCAGCCTAGTTATGGTATTGCCAGCCTAATGGCGAATTATCAAATGAATGAGCAATTATCTGTTAGCCTAAATATCGATAACTTATTTGATAAGCATTATTACAGTCAAATTGGGTTCTATAACCAATATCGTTATGGCAAGCCGAGAAGCTTCTCTCTCCAACTTAAATATAGTCTCTAACAAGCACAAAAAAAGCCGCTGACTATTAAGCGGCTTTAGTGGAGTATGATGGGGTAATACTTATTGTACTTTTGCAAACTCTTCTTTAGAAAGTTCACCATTTCCGTCAGTATCTAAGTCATCAAAAATATTCATTAGTTGTTTATTAGACGCTGCTTCCTGCTGACTAATTACACCGTCGCCATTGCTATCAAAAGAGGCAAAGTCTACTGCTGCGTATGCCGCTGATGATGACGCTAATACTAAAATCGCAAGTGTTGTGTTTAGTGCTTTCATAATAAGTCTCCTTAAAGAGGGAAATCCTTTTCTGAGATCCCTGTGCAATGAAAAAAGTTAAAAATTAAAAGTTTGCAAACTCAGCTTTAGAAAGCTCACCATTGCCGTCAGTATCAAGCCCAGTAAATGCAGCGGTTAAATCAGCGTTTACAGCAGCTTCGCTTTGACTAATAACCCCATTACCGTCGGCATCAAGTGTGTCAAAGTCGCTAGCGGCAAAGGCTGCTGATGAAGAAGCTAGCGCGATAAGTGCGAATGTTTTGTGTAATTTTTTCATAATTTAATCCTTCAAAATGTAATGCTTTGTGCTATTGGAAATGTCAGGCTATAACCGTCCTTGTCATTCTTTTTCATAGGCTCCCTTGCCTACTTAGGTTGTCTTTGGCAACTCAGAATATGCCTAGCCTTAGCTTATGCTTTAGAAAATTCTGCTTTTGATAGCTCACCGTTTTGGTCTGTATCAAGCTCTGAGAACATGCTCATTAGCTTTGCATCAACTGATGCTTCACTTTGGCTAATAGCGCCGTTACCGTCGGTATCAAGCGTGTCGAAGTCGCTGGCAGCAAAGGCAGCTGATGAAGAAGCTAATGCGATAAGTGCGAGTGTTTTGTGTAATGTTTTCATAATGAGTATTCCTTAAAATCGTTTAAATAATGTGGGAGGTTAAGCTCCCAAAACGTTAATTGCTTAAGATTATGCTTTAGAAAATTCTTCTTTTGATAACTCACCGTTTTGGTCAGTATCAAGCTCAGAAAACATACTCATTAGCTTTGCATCTACTGATGCTTCGCTTTGACTGATTGCGCCGTTGCCGTCAACGTCTAGCGTGTCAAAGTCGCTTGCTGCAAAAGCCGCTGATGAAGAAGCTAATGCGATAAGTGCTAAAGTTTTATTAATGCTTTTCATAATCAATCTTCCTTCAAAGTTTATGTTTTATGCGATTAAGTGTTTTACTTTAAATCACGTTTCGTTCAATACAGCCTGACTATTACAACTTCGATGCCAACAATATAAAAACCATAATTTTCAATAAATTAACCTGCACCTAGCTGAAAATGGCGCTATTCAACTCGTTATTTTGTTGCTTTTTAGCAACAGTAGATGAGGCAATAAAATTAAAACATTAAAAATCAAATAGTTGAGTTTAAGGAAAACACCACACAGTCGATTAGCAACCGCTAAAAAAGAGGATTAATTAAACAAAAAGGAAGGTGAGTTGAGATTTATTTTGTTATAAATAAAAAACTACAATTAAAAAATAGATTTAAGTTACTGTTTTTAAATAGTTTAAAAAATAAATTTTACATAGCGTTTAAAACAAACAGCCGCACAAGGCTATTTGTTGCAAAATGACGAAATCATGAAATCGCAGGAGCCTGCTGATATTTATATTAGAAGCTTGTTCAACTTGATAACAGACCCTAAGCTATTTCAACTTCAAGCGCGCTTGGGTCAATGAAGTGATCCCCCATTAGTGTTTTCATTTGCTCTTCACTGGCAAATAATCGAATTCCGCAACAGATACCGTTAGCATGTTTTTTTACACTGCAGATTTGTCCCTCATGCTGAGTATCGCCATCAAATACAACCGTACAGCGCATATCTTTTAGCTCATCGAGTTCTTGAGTAGTTTTAATATCAAACATAACACCGGTGAGCGAAATGTCTTTTATCACCCCCTCAAAAGGCGGTTGCTCTTCGGTTAATTTTAACTTAGCAGGAAACAATGTGGGTATGCGTGCTTGTGAGCGAAGCGCAAACAACTGTACTTGTGAAGGGTATTGAATAAACAACAATTTAGCTGGATGAGAGGCTACAGACATAAGTTGCTGACGAAACGCAATGATGTGCCCACCACTGCCCTCTATAAGCGCTCTTACTACCACCATAACCCCATCTCGCAAGTAATCACTTGCCATGGGGAGCCGCTTAGCGCTGGGATAGTTTAAAATAATAAATTTGTTTTCTAATAAACCAATAAACTCCGTTTTTACACGTCGGCTACTGGTTGGCGTGAGTATTTCTACATCGACTATGCCACCTGTGACGATTTGGTTTAACTTTTCCAAATTGGTTTTTTGCATAGTTCCTTCCTAATATTTAAAACGTTATCCACGCCAAAATGTTGGGGTAAATAGCACTAATAATGTAAATATCTCTAACCGGCCGAATACCATAGCTACTGTTAATATCCATTTAGCGGCATCGCTAATAGCACCATAATGAGAGGCTACGTCACCCAAACCTGGGCCCAAGTTATTAAGGCAGGCTGCTGTCGCAGAGAATGCGGTAATGTTGTCTAACCCTGTGCCCATTAACGCTAACATTATAATAATAAAGACTAGTGCATAAGCTGAGAAAAAGCCCCATACCGCTTCAACTACTTTGTCAGGTAAGGCTTTACGCCCGAGTTTTATTGAATATATAGCTCGGGGATGGACTAAGCGGTTAAGCTCGCGCACCCCTTGCAAGTACAACAAAAACACACGAACAACTTTCATACCACCACCGGTAGAACCCGCACAGCCGCCAATAAAGCTCGAAAAAATAAGTAAAATAGGTAAAAACAACGGCCAAGCTGAAAAGTTATCTGTGGCAAACCCTGCAGTACTACTAATAGACACCGCTTGAAACAACGCCTGATCGAGAGTTTCATCACCATTTGCATAAACATCATGAGACGAAAGCACAGTAAAGCAAATTACCACCAGCGCTAACTGAATACACAAGAATACTTTAAATTCAGGGTCGCGAATGTACACACTAATATTACGACTCGCTACAGCGGCATAATGTAGTGAAAAGTTAATGGCGGCTATAATTAAAAAGAACACACAAATAAAGTTAATTACAGGGCTATCAAAATGCCCCATAGACGCGTCATAAGTAGAAAACCCACCAATAGCAACCGTAGAAAAGGCATGGCATATGGCGTCAAACCAGTTCATGCCAGCGCTCCAATACGCCAAGGTACACGCAAGGGTAATAGATACGTAAATATACCAAAGGTGTTTAGCGGTGTCGGCTATACGCGGGGTCATTTTGGAGTCTTTTACTGGGCCTGGAATTTCAGCGCGATACAACTGCATCCCACCCACGCCAAGCATTGGCAGTATGGCTACTGCTAATACAATGATCCCCATTCCACCAAACCACTGTAATTGTTGGCGATAAAATAATACCGATTTAGGCAAGTACTCAATGCCAGTTAATACGGTCGCCCCTGTGGTAGTTAAGCCTGAGAAAGCTTCAAACACCGCATCGGCCAAAGAGAGGTTGGGTTCTTGTAAAAATATCAGCGGTAATGATGCAAATGCCCCTAGCACCAGCCAAAACAAAACCACTATTAAAAAGCCTTCCCGTGCTTTTAAATCACCATGCTCATGCCTATTTGGGTAGTAAGCCATTAAGCCAATAATAACGCTAAATATAAAGGCTAAAACAAACGGCACCCCTCCACCATCTTTATAAATTAAAGACACGAGTGCTGGTGGCACCATTGTAATACTAAATAGCGCGACCAGTTGGCCAAGAATTTTTATGATGGTACGAAATTGCATTGAGCGTATCGCTTTTTTATTAGTAAATTAAAATAACTACTGTATGACTCGAAAATTTAATCTTTACTGATTAAATGGGATGGATGTAAGACTATTACTCTTTGATTGTTAACTCAACTGCGCCGTGGCTTAAATCAAAAATATCTTTGCATGCTTGTTGTGCTTGGCGGCTATCAATAGTAATACTCCACTCAATATTTGCCGTAAACTGCTTTTCAATATTAAGTACCTGAAAGTTGGTTTTTAAGTGCTGCTCTATTGCGCCTTGCATACTGTATTCACTAAAGCCAACCAGCTCAATACTGGGTACTTTTACCACGGTTTGTAATTTTGCTAAGGCATTATTAAGCGAGCCACCATAAGCACGAACTAATCCACCAGTGCCAAGCTTTATCCCACCAAAATACCGTGTTACCACAGCAGTTACTTCACCTAGGCCAGAGCCCACCAGCACGTTGAGCATAGGTTTACCAGCGGTGCCATTTGGCTCTCCATCGTCAGAAAAACCATAAACATGGCTTCCGCCAGGATTGCCCGCAACATGCGCCCAACAATTATGGCGTGCATCACTGTATTTTTCTTCAATATTTTTAATAAAGGCTTTGGCTGAGTTTAAATCGGGCGTGTGGCCTATATGCACAATAAAGGTACTTTTTTTAATTTCTTCTTGATGAAAAACATCGTCGGCTGGGTATTTATATTCTGACATAGCGCTTACTTGGCTGTTAAATTAAAAATGGGGCCAACAGGCCCCTTTCATGAATAATATAAACTGTTATTAGTTAAATATTAGTCGAGTAATGAATCACGTGTCATATTCTCTAGGCTGTCTTCGTGAACAATAATATTATCTTCAATACGAATGCCGCCAAATGGTTTAAACGCTTCTACTTTTTCCCAGTTAATAAACTGCTTGTTGTCTGTTTGTGCTAAATCACCCAACAAAGAGTCAATAAAGTACAAACCTGGTTCAATAGTAAACACTTGGTTTTTCTCAATTAAGCGAGTACAGCGTAAAAATGGATGACCTTCTGGTGGTGCCTGATGTGCACCAGTTTCATCACGCATAAAGCCACCTACATCATGTACCTGTGCACCTAAGTGATGCCCTAAGCCATGAGGGAAGAAGGTTGAGGTGATTTGACGCTCAACAATTTCCGCAGCCGGTAGTTTAACAATATCAAAATCACTTAATAACTGAGCAATACGATTATGACAATCAATATGCAGCTCGCCATACAGTACACCTGGTTTTAAGCTTTTGCCTAACTCAATTTGATGCGCCGTCATTGCTTTAACTAGATCAGCAAACTCGCCTTGCTTTTTAAAGTCGTAGGTACGAGTAATATCTGCAGCGTAACCATTAAAGTTAGCGCCCGCATCAATTAAAAATGAGTTATGTGTTTGCGGTGCTTTTGGCTCAAAATGCGTGTAATGCAAAATAGCGCAATTTTCGTTAAGGGCCACAATGTTGCCATACGGCATTTCATTTTCGCTTTGACGCGTTGCCATTAAGTACGCTTGCTGAATATCAAACTCGCTACCACCATTAAAAAACGCATCACGCGCCGCTTTGTGGCCATCTACTGCAATACGGTTCGCATTACGTAAACACTCAAGTTCATATTGCGTTTTATAAGCTCGGTGATAATGAATGTAGTTAAGTACTGGCTCAGGATTCATAATGCTAAAACCAAGTGCTTGTGCTACTTCTAGGTATTCACCTATGTAAGCAAATTTAGCTTTGTCATAAGGAAGTAGCTTTTCAACCTGATCAGGTTGTAATAACAATTCAATATCGAAGTACTCAGCCCAAAAATCTCTAGGCTCATCAGGTACTTTATGCCAAAAATCAATTGGACGATAAAAAATAAGCTTTGGCTTATCACTGCCATTTACCACAATCCAGCAATGCGGATTATCAATAACCGGTAACCACGCTTTAAAATGAGGGTTAACTTTAAATGGGTAATACATATCATCTAAAAATTGGCGCTTAGCTTGGCCTGAATGAATGACTAATCCTTCTAACCCTTCTTGCTCACAAATAGTACGTGTACGCTGCTGCAATGTTGCAATATGTTCGGCGTATAATACGGCTAATTTTTCCATAATAAACCCATCTGTTAAATTTAACTTACTTTGAGTCTACCACTTATACACAAAGCGCTCAAAAAAGAGGGATAGTTACTGTGTAAATATCCCTCTGCTGTTGTAGATTTATTTTTACTACCCGCCCATGGTCATTTCTAATAGCGGCGCGAGTAAATTACCTTCTCGGCCAAGGCGAGTATGATAAACCTGCCGATACGCAAATACATTTTTTACGTAATCTCGAGTTTCTCTATATGGAATAAGCTCAACCCATAGCTCTGCAGGCATTGCTTCTTCTGGTAACCAACGTTTAATCCGATGATACCCAGCATTATAAGATGCTGTTGCCAACACCTCATTGCCGTGATTTTTCTTTTTTAAATACTGTAAATAACGGGTACCAAGTCGAATATTGGTTTTTGGCTGATACAACCGACGGCTAGATACATCGCCTTTGTTAATGTATTTTGCGGTGCTTGGTAATAGCTGCATTAATCCACGCGCATTTGCATGAGAACGGGCATCGGGTGCAAATGAACTTTCTCGGCGCGCAATGGCGATACTCCAGGTTAAATCTATTTTACTACGCTTACTGTAACGCTCAAACATGTCTTGAAACGCAAATGGAAAACGCAAATCAACATAATCCCATGCTTTTATTTTTGCTAGAGTAAATATTGTACTATCAAACCAATCAAGCTCTGCCGCGAGTACTGATGCTGCCAGTTTTTCATCATCTTCGGAGGTATTAGTTAAATAATTCCACTCACGTCGAGCCGCAGTAAATCGCTCAAGCTCATACAACGCCTTGGCACGCTTAAAGCCTGGCGCATTACTTACTCTCCTTACTAAAGCTTGATTTACATTGACCGGCAACTCATTTAAATCAACCGGTAACCCTAAACGGGCGGCGGCTAAAAAGCCGTAATAATCTCGGTTAGCGGCTACTTTAGTCCAAATTGCCTTGGCTTTTTCATGTTCTGCGCGTTTGTCATAACTATAAGCTAGCCAATACTGCTGCCCTAAGCTGAGGTTTTGCTTGCCAGTAAAAAATGCCGCAATGCCTTCCCAATCTTGCGTTTTTAACATATTGGCTAGCTGCCATTGCATTAATTTACGATCTTGGCGCTCTTTAGGGACTTTATTTAAATAAAAGCTCGCCTGACTATGGCCGCTCGACGCCAACGACAGCGCAAAGGTATAATATACGTCAGCTTTTTCATCATCAGCGAAGTCAAACATGCCTTCAATTTTTTGCCACGCTTTTAATGCCAATTCTTTATCACGCCAAATTAAGCGTTTAATACCATAAAGCGCTATTTCCCCTTCTTTGGCTGTTTTACCTTTATAGCGGTAAAGGCCTGCTGCTGCACTGGGGTCGCGCCTTACCTTGGAATATAAGTCAGCTAAATAACGCTCCTTGGCTGGCAATAAGGTCTTTAAATAAGGCAATAAACGATAAGAGCCACCTTGTGCCGCTAAAGTGACACGCTGCCACACGACATCTGGGGTTAAATAACCATTTTGTCGCCAGCGCTTAAAAAGCCCGTCACATTCACTGGGCTGCGACTCGCCAACCGTCCAAATATCGGTTACCTGCGAGAGTATTGCTTTTTTAGGCGCTCCTAAATCAAGCTGATAAGTAAGGTGGGTACAACTGAGCTCAGTATCGGAGGTTTCACGGTAATTTTTAATAAACGCTGCTTTTTTATTTCTGCGCTTTAAATAATTTAACCATGTTTTTCGTACTGGCCACTCTAATGGCGTGTGCTCATAAATAGTGAGGAAATTTTCTATTTCTGTTTGATGCTTTAAACTGGGGTAACGCTGCCAATAGGCTTTTTCTACATAGGGCTTAAGCGGATGAGACAATGAGTCTACCGCTTGTTTAAAGCTATTGTAATCGCCATAGCGCGCTTGTTTTTCTGCATCTAAAAATGCATCAAGTTCGCTATTTGCGTTGGCAGAGGGAAAAGAGAA
This sequence comes from Pseudoalteromonas sp. DL-6, assembly GCF_004328665.1. Lineage (NCBI taxonomy): Bacteria > Pseudomonadati > Pseudomonadota > Gammaproteobacteria > Alteromonadales > Pseudoalteromonadaceae > Pseudoalteromonas > Pseudoalteromonas sp. DL-6. The sequence continues at coordinate 15,051 of NZ_CP019770.1, read as the reverse complement.
AAACAGAGTCGCTGCCGCTACGCTTAATAAATATTTTTTCATAATGTCCTTTAGGGCATAGTAACCTTCAAGGCTGACAAGGGGGTGGCTATGGGTAAATAAAAAACAGCGCAGGCACTGTAACTCTATTTACATTGATAAAACCCAAGCTATAAACACCAAGACAGCGCAATAAAATGAATAAAGAAAACTTTCAAACCCACCTTAGCACCAAACCAGCTATATTTTAACCAGACGTTTGTAACCAAGATAAATTTTTCGTTGCATTTTTAATTTAAAGCAAGCACACTGGTCTGAATATGAACTCATCGTACCAGTCTTAGTTCATCAACTAGGGAGAATAATAATGTTATATAAAAGCGATTCCTTTGAAGTTAGCTTCGTGAAGGAAAACATCGCCGAGTTTAAGTTTTGTGCTACAGGTTCTGTAAACACATTATCTCAACAAACTCTTTCAGATTGCGCGGCAGCATTAAAAGAATTAGCCGCTAACACTGATATTAAAGGCATGATTTTTACCAGTGATAAAGACCACTTTATTATTGGTGCCGATATCTTCGAATTTTTACCTACTTTTACTAAGCCTGAAGCAGAATTAGTAACGTGGATCAAAGATGCAACTGACGTTTTTGATGCAATTGAAGACTTACCATTCCCAACACTCAGTGTTATAAACGGCTTGGCGCTTGGCGGCGGCTGTGAGTGGGCACTTGCTACCGATTATCGTGTTGCAAGTGACTCAGCAAAAATGGGCTTACCAGAAGTTAAATTAGGCATAATGCCTGGTTTTGGCGGTACAGTGCGCCTTCCGCGCATTATTGGTGCCGATAACGCGATGATGTGGATCACCACAGGTAACGAAAATCGCGCTGCTGACGCCCTTAAAGTAGGTGCATTTGACGCGGTAGTTAGTGCCAACAAACTACAAGAATCAAGTTTAGCAACACTAGAATTAGCGATTGCTGGCAAGCTAGATTGGCAAGCAAAACGTGCTGTAAAATTACAACCGCTTAAATTAAACCGTGTTGAGCAAGGCATGAGCTTTGCAATGGCAGAAGGTATGGTAATGGGTAAAACCAAAGGCCACTATCCTGCTCCAGTTATGGCAGTTCGCACTATTAAAGCAGCAGCAAACAGCTCACGCGCCGAAGCAATGGCAATTGAAAATGCCAACTTTGCAAAACTAGCACGTACTAGTGAAGCTGCTGCTCAAACGGGTATCTTTTTAGCAGACCAATACATTAAAGGTAAAGCACGTAAATTTGCTAAGCACAGCGATGTAGAAATTAAACAAGCGGCAGTATTAGGCGCGGGTATTATGGGTGGCGGTATTGCATACCAGTCTGCTTATAAAGGCACACCAATCATAATGAAAGACATCCAACAGGATGCGCTAGATTTAGGTATGGGTGAAGCATCTAAACTATTAGGTGCAAAAGTGAAGCGCGGCCACATGCCGATGGAAAAAATGCTAGCAACGCTTAGCAAAATCAAACCAACGCTTAACGATGCAGACCTACAAAACGCCAACATCATTGTTGAAGCCGTAGTAGAAAATCCTAAAGTGAAGCAAGCCGTACTTGCTGATCTTGAAAAGAATAGGCCAGAAGGCACGGTACTGACGTCAAACACATCGACTATTTGTATCGACCTACTTGCAGAAGCGCTTGAAAAGCCAGAAAACTTCTGTGGTATGCACTTTTTCAACCCAGTACCAAAAATGCCATTAGTTGAAATTATCCGTGGTGCAAAAACCTCAGATAAAACGATTAATGCCGTGGTTGATTACGCACTTAAACTAGGTAAATCACCGATTGTTGTTAACGATTGCCCAGGCTTTTTTGTAAACCGTGTTTTATTCCCTTACTTTGCTGGCTTTAGCAAATTAGTGGTTGAAGGTGCTAACTTTGCAAAAGTAGATAAAGTAATGGAAAACGTATTTGGCTGGCCAATGGGTCCGGCGTACCTACTTGATGTTGTAGGTATTGATACGGCTTATCATTGTACTGGTGTAATGGCAGACGGTTTCCCTGAGCGTATGGCACGTGCAGATAAAGACCCAGTGACTGTTTTTGCTAACGAAAAACGTTTTGGTCAAAAGAACAAAGCAGGTTTCTATAAGTACGAAACAGATCGTCGCGGTCGTCTTAAAAAATCACATGACCAAACAGCGATTGAACTACTTGCACCAATTACAGACGCACCAAAAGAATTTGATAAACAAGAAATCATTGACCGTTGTATGATCCCAATGATCAACGAAGTGCTACTTTGTTTACAAGAAGGCATTGTGGCTTCTCCTCAAGAAGCTGATATGGCACTTGTATACGGTGTTGGTTTCCCTCCATTTAGAGGCGGCGCGTTCCGTTACTTAGATCAAACAGGTTTAGCTAACTTTGTAGCAACTGCTGACAAATATGCTCACCTAGGTGCGATTTACCAAGTATCAGAGCAAACTCGCAAGTGGGCTGAAGAAGGCCGTGTTTTCTATAAGGTGGAAGGTTAATATCATGAATAATCCAGTAATTGTAGATTGTATCCGCACACCAATGGGTCGCTCAAAGGGCGGCGTATTCAAGCACAAACGTGCGGAAGACTTAAGCGCTCATTTAATGAAAGGCTTATTAGAACGTAATCCGGCAGTTGACCCTGCGTCAATTGACGATATTTATTGGGGCTGTGTACAGCAAACATTAGAGCAAGGCTTTAACGTTGCACGTAACGCATCTCTACTTGCAGGCATTCCACATTCAGTGCCAGCAACCACAGTTAACCGTTTATGTGGCTCATCAATGCAAGCATTGCATGACGCTGCTCGCGCAATTATGACTGGCGCTGGCGACACATACCTAATTGGTGGTGTTGAGCACATGGGTCACGTACCTATGACTCACGGTAACGACTTTCACCCTGGCCTAGCTACATCAATTGCACAAGCATCTGGCTCTATGGGTTTAACCGCTGAGTACCTTGCAACACTTCACGGTATTAGCCGTGAGCAACAAGATGAGTTTGCTTACCGCTCGCATCAACGTGCACATGCTGCAACAGTTGAAGGCCGTTTCCGCCGCGAAATTTTAGCAATGGAAGGTCACGATGCTGACGGTTCACTTATTCTTGTTGAAGATGATGAAGTAATTCGTCCAGAAACAACGGTTGAAGGTTTATCGCAGCTGCGTCCAGTATTTAACCCTGCTACGGGTTCTGTTACTGCGGGTACATCTTCTGCACTTTCTGACGGCGCATCAGCTATGTTAGTAATGAGCGAAGAAAAAGCAAAAGAATTGGGCTTACCAATTCGTGCACGTATTCGCGCTATGGCTGTTGCCGGTTGCGATCCATCAATCATGGGTTACGGCCCAGTACCTGCAAGTAAAAAAGCATTAGCACAAGCCGGTATTACCATTGATGACATTGACGTAGCTGAGCTAAACGAAGCATTCGCAGCACAATCACTACCTGTGCTTAAAGACTTAGGCTTAGCTGATGTAGTTGACGAAAAAGTTAACTTGAATGGCGGCGCTATTGCACTTGGTCACCCTCTGGGCTGTTCGGGTTCACGTATTAGCACCTCGCTTATTCACTTAATGGAAGACAAAAACGCAAAATACGGTTTAGCAACTATGTGTATTGGTTTAGGCCAAGGCATTGCCACTGTATTTGAACGTGTTCAAGACTAATCAGTATTGAATATGTAAAACCATCTTGGTGATTAAAAGGCGAACTAGCGCAAGTTAGTTCGCCTTTTTTATGCCACCAGCTTTTGCAGGTTTAAAATGAATAATGTGATCGGGTGCATTAAACTTATTTCAGATTATCTATTAATAAGTTGGGCTGTTTTGTTATACGTAAAATAGTTAACCAACAGCTTTATTTACGCTAAACTACCCGACCTAACCAAGCCGCGACTATTTTTACAGGTAATTTTTATGAGCTTTGATAATCCCGATCACCAATTAGATGCCATCGGCCTTCGTTGCCCAGAGCCTGTGATGATGGTACGCGCTGCTATTCGTAAAATGAGCGATGGTGAAACACTGCTTATTATTGCCGACGACCCTTCAACCACCCGCGACATCCCCAGCTTTTGTACTTTTATGGATCACACGCTAGTGGCTAAAGAAGTTGAAGAATCACCGTATAGATATGTGGTGAAGAAAGGGCTTTAAGGTTCATTGCTCAAATACTGCGTTCTAATTAAATTACTGCTTTTGAAGTGAGAATTATTTTTCTCTTCTAAATAATGAGCCACTCGAAACCACTCAAAATCCAAGTGAAATTTCTTTTCATTGTTAACTACTAATGCTGGTGGGCCCAAGAGTCGATTCATGTTTAAGTCTATATTTTGATCAAGTAACTTACTAAAATAGTCTTCAGCCTCAGTTACTGACTTATCCACCAAAGTGCGTAGTTTAATCATTAAATCAAAAATCCCTTCAAAATAACCATCTATCGCTCTGTTGAGGTCAACTAAATCAGAATTTAAGAGCTCATTTTTAAATGCAGAGTTTAACCTCTTTAACAACTTTATCCTTTCTTTCTCTTCCATTACCGATAATACGAGTGGAATCTGAAATTTTGTTATTACTCCATTTCCATGTTTACTTATAGATGGATATTTTAAAGTTAGCCTATTTACGGGTAACATTTTATGTTGGCATAAATTTCTCAAATTACAGCATAGAACATAATACTGATTCTCTTTAAAGATCTTCTCTCTTTCTATCAATAATTCAGGTAATAATGATTGATCAATATCATTAATTATCGAAAACTTATCATGTTCAATGTACAACCGATCTAAAACTAATTTTCCAGTATTCAAAATGCTTAGATAGGAGATATTTAATTTAGTACGGGCTTTTTGATTTTCTATATAAGCATGTACCTCAGAGAAACGTGAAAACTCTTGTGAGAGCTGAGCCATAGTAAGCAATGATTTGAATGTTTTAACTTCCTCTATCAAAACATCAAATAAATTTTCTATCTCAAGTTTTCTTGAGAATACTCTATATTTTTTTAAGCACTCATTTGAGTCTGATTCAGTTAACTTACTTCGTTCAAACCTGGGCTTATCATTTTCTAGATAGCAGTACTCTATATAATTATCCAATGTAATACCCCTTAATCCAAAGGCTCAATTTCATATTAACGTCCTTGTCACTCATCTATAAATTCACTCGGGCAGCTAAAAGCTGACAGCTCCCAACTAACAGCTATTTCTTAGTAATCGTCACTTCTGGCTTATCGTAGTCACTAAAGTCAATGCTGACTATGTACGACCCTTTGATTGCAGGTGTGTAACTAAAGTAGTTGTAAATAGTGCTGCAATCGGCGCGTGTTGATTGGCCAAGTGTTAGGCTTTGCCCTGATGGCTGTGAATCGCTGTAGCCACAGTTAAAGCCTTCACTAAAATCCGCATCCGCTATTTTAAACTCGTACACTTTACCTGGGGTCGAAAATTTAACTTGAGCTTGATAAAGCGCAGGGCCAACTTGTTGAAATTGATATTGAGGTTCGGCATCCCATAATGTGAAGTCCCCTCTTAAATAAATACTGCGATCCAATTCTTGCTGCGGCAACACGTCGTTAATCGAAATTTGGCTGGTACAGGCCGTAAGTAAACCAGCCATTGCTAACGTTAAAATTCGTTTTATAGAGATCATCATTTGTATCCTTTGCATACAGTGAATACTAAAAAGCCAGCATAATGCTGGCTTTTTAAATAGCTATAAGCTGTTATTTTTGCAATACAGAAATATCTGCAATTTCTAAAAATAACCCGCTAAGCTGGCTTAAAAGCGCAAGACGGTTTTGCTTAACAGCTTCATCGTCAGCCATTACCATGACATTGTCAAAAAAGTTATCAACACTGTCACGAATGCCTGCTAATTGGCTCAATGCCTCTTGGTAGTTTCCATCGCTGTACAGTGGTGCTAAATCAGTGGCAAATTTTGCAACTTGCGAAGCCAATACTTTTTCAGCATCATCACTGAGTAAGCTCTGATCGACATTGCCTTGGCTTGTAATGTCATTCTTAGCCAGAATATTACTTACACGCTTATTAGCCGCTGCAAGCGATTCTGCGGCGTCTAATGTACGGAAATGACTTACGGCTTTAACTCGGCGATCAAAGTCAACAGGCTTCGTTGGACGACGCGCTAGTACGGCTTGAATCACATCTACTTCAATGCCTTCGTCTTGATACCAAGCACGGAAGCGCCCTAGCATAAAGTCAAACACATCCGTTGATACATTTAGGTTAGTCAGCTTTTCACCAAACAAGGTTTGTGATTTAGCAACCAGGTCTAAAATATCAAGCGGTAGCTGTTTTTCTACCATGATACGTAATGCACCAATAGCAGCACGACGAAGTGCAAATGGGTCTTTATCACCTTTTGGTGCTTGGCCTATGCCAAAAATACCCACCAGCGTATCAAACTTATCGGCAATGGCGACTGCACAACTGATCACATTAGTTGGTAAGTTATCGCCGGCAAAACGTGGCATGTATTGCTCGTTCTGTGCCACTGCAACTTCTTCTGCTTCACCATCGTGACGCGCGTAATGCATTCCCATTACACCTTGTACGTCGGTAAATTCCATTACCATTTCGGTCATTAAGTCTGTTTTACTTAATAAGCCTGCACGCGCTGCTAGCTCTTTGTCGGCACCAAGTTGCTCGGCAATGTAACCAGCTAGTTCACTAATACGCTGTGACTTGTCTTTAAGCGTACCAAGTTGTTTTTGGAACAATACACTATCAAGAGATTCTAAACGGCTTTCTAATGTTTTCTTTTTATCTGTTTCAAAGAAGAACTGCGCATCGGCTAAACGCGGGCGCACTACTTTTTCGTTACCAGAAATAACTACACTAGGATCTTTACTTTCGATGTTAGAGACAAACAAAAACTTATTTAAAAGTTTGCCGTCTTGATCTAATAACGGGAAGTATTTCTGATCGTCTTTCATGGTGTAAATAAGCGCTTCAGCAGGTACATCTAAAAATGCTTCTTCAAATGTGGCTGTTAACGTTACTGGCCATTCTACCAATGAAGTAACTTCTTCAAGTAAGTCTTCATCCATAGCAACAACGGCATTAACTGCTTTGGCTGCATCTTCTATTTGCGCGCGAATCTGTGCTTTACGCTGTTCGTAGTCAGCAACAACGTAAGCTGATTTAAGTACATCAAACACATCATCAGCATGATCAATGCTAATTTTTTCAGGGTGATGAAAACGATGGCCTTGCAGTTGATTACTCACTTGCTTACCAAGAATTTCACCCTCAACCAGTTCACTACCGAATAAAATAGTTACCGTATGCACAGGACGAATAAATTGTGTTTTATTCGCACCCCAACGCATTGGTTTAGGAATAGGTAACTTAGCGAGTGCTTTGCTTATAGCGTCGGTCATTAACGTTTTGGTTTCTTGCCCTGCTACTTTAGCAATGTGCAATAACCATGCGCCCTTATCTGTTTCTAGTGTTTGCGCATCTTTTACTTCAATACCACAACCACGAGCCCAACCCATGGCTGCTTTAGTTGGGTTACCCTCAGCATCAAAAGCGGCTTTAGTTGCAGGGCCACGTTTTTCAACTTCTTTGTCTTGTTGTTTAGCTTCAAGTGCTTTTACTTGTAAACCTAAACGACGTGGCGATGCATACCAGTTCACACCTTGGTGACCTAGTTCTAGACTTTCTAATTCTGCTGTTAAGTTTGCAGCAAAGGCTTCGGCTAATTTACGAAGTGCTTTTGGTGGCAACTCTTCGGTGCCAATTTCTACTAATAAATTTTCTGCTGACATGCTTACTTATCCTTACACAGCGGGAAACCAAGTGCTTCACGTGCATCGTAATAACTTTGTGCACACGCTTTTGATAACGCACGAACGCGTAAAATATAACGTTGACGCTCAGTTACTGAAATAGCATGACGTGCGTCTAATAAGTTAAATGCGTGCGATGCTTTCATTACTTGCTCGTAGGCTGGTAATGGTAGGCTTGCTTCAATTAGCTTTTGGCTCTCAGCTTCACATTTATCAAACTGTTCAAATAAGTCGGCTACGTTTGCATGTTCAAAGTTATAGGTTGACTGCTCAACTTCATTTTGATGGAACACGTCACCGTAAGTTACGCGCCCAAATGGGCCGTCTGCCCACACTAGGTCGTAGATGCTATCTACGCCTTGAATGTACATTGCTAAACGCTCTAGGCCGTAAGTAATCTCACCCGTTACCGGTGAGCATTCTAAACCGCCCACCTGCTGGAAGTAGGTAAACTGCGTTACCTCCATGCCATTTAACCAAATTTCCCAACCTAGGCCCCACGCACCTAATGTAGGTGATTCCCAGTTATCTTCTACAAAGCGAACTTCGTCAGTTAGGGTATCAATACCTACAGCAGCTAAAGAACCTAAGTAAAGCTCTTGAATATTGTCTGGTGATGGCTTTAACACAACTTGGAATTGGTAGTAATGTTGCAAGCGGTTTGGGTTTTCACCGTAACGACCATCGGTAGGACGACGACACGGTTGAACGTATGCGCTCGACATTGGCTCTGGGCCAATTGATTTTAAAAATGTTTGTGGGTGAAATGTCCCTGCGCCCACTTCCATGTCAAGTGGTTGAATAATGACACAGCCTTGCTGTGCCCAATAATCCTGTAAAGCCAGGATCAAACCTTGAAAGGTTTTAACGTCATATTTTTGCATATTTGGCTTTTTACTATCTGAGAAGTAGCGTGAAAATTACCCTCAGTATACCTTGTGCACACTCAGGTTTTAAGCAGTTTGTGCGTTTGAAAAAATAAAAAAGGAGCCTAAGGCTCCTTTTTTGTGATTACGATAATGTTTTATACGTCTAAATTAACCACACGCAGTGCGTTCGTTTCAATAAACTCACGACGCGGCTCAACTTGATCGCCCATTAATGTGGCAAATAATTGATCCGCTGCAACAGCATCTTCAATTGTTACTTGCAACATACGGCGTGCGCTTGGATCCATGGTGGTTTCCCAAAGCTGACTTGGGTTCATTTCACCTAGTCCTTTGTAGCGTTGAATGTAGATCCCGCGCTTAGACTCTGCGATCAACCATTCCAATGCATCCACAAAGTTATCAACAGGTTTTGTTTTCTCACCACGTTGGATATATGCACCCTCTGTGATGATATTAGCAATGTTTTTACCTGTTACAGCAATGCGTTGGTAGTCTCTTGATGTAATAAAGTCATAATGAAGTACGTGTGCTTTATCCACACCATGCTGACGAATATTCACAACTGGATAATACAAGTTACGCTCTGTATCGTGCTCAGTTCCCGCATGGAAAATAGTTGCATCTTCATCACGTTCAATTAAGTCATCAACCAGCTCTTTAGTCCAAGCAATTACCTTAGCTTCGTCTGAAAGGTCTTCTTTTTTCAGTTCACTTTGGTAAATCAAACGGTTCATAACTGTATTCGGATACTTACGCTTTAAGCGCTCGATAACTTTAACCGTGTTTTGATAATCGTGAACAATCGATTCTAATGCTTCACCATCAACCGCCTCTGCGCTATCACTGGTATACAATGCTGCATTGCTTAGCGCTAACGATGTAAGGTAATCAACTAATGCTGGATCATCTTTAATATAACGCTCTTGCTTACCTTTTTTCACTTTATAAAGTGGAGGCTGAGCAATATAAATGTAACCACGTTCAACAATTTCCGGCATTTGACGGTAGAAGAATGTTAGTAGCAAGGTACGAATGTGAGAACCATCCACGTCGGCATCGGTCATGATTATGATACGGTGGTAACGTAGTTTTTCAGGGTTATATTCGTCACGGCCAATACCACAACCTAGTGCAGTAATTAACGTTGCCACTTCTTGCGAAGATAGCATTTTATCAAAACGTGCTTTTTCTACGTTTAAGATTTTACCTTTAAGCGGAAGAATCGCTTGATTCTTACGGTTACGACCCTGCTTGGCTGAACCGCCAGCTGAGTCACCCTCCACTATGTATAGTTCAGATTGAGCTGGATCTTTTTCTTGGCAATCCGCTAATTTACCCGGTAAACCAGCTAAATCCATAGCACCTTTACGGCGGGTCATTTCACGAGCTTTACGGGCTGCTTCACGCGCGCGTGCTGCATCAATAATTTTGCCAACAACAATTTTAGCATCCATTGGGTTTTCTAATAAAAACTCAGTGAATTTTTCAGCCATGGCTTGCTCAACCGCAGACTTAACTTCACTAGATACTAGCTTGTCTTTTGTTTGCGATGAGAACTTAGGATCAGGCACTTTAACACTAACAACAGCCGTTAAGCCTTCACGTGCATCATCGCCCGTTGCGTTACTAGTCGTTTTAGCTTTTTTGTTAAAGCCTTCTTTTTCCATGTAGTTATTAAGCGTACGTGTAAGCGCAGATCTAAAACCAGCTAAGTGAGTACCACCATCACGTTGTGGAATGTTATTAGTGAAACAGTAAATGTTTTCTTGGAATGCATCATTCCATTGCATTGATACTTCAACACTAATACCATCTTCTTCACGTTCATGAGTAAAGTGGAACACCCCTTTGTGCACAGGTGTTTTATTACGGTTTAAGTATTCAACGAACGCTCTAATACCACCTTCGTATTTAAAGTGGTCACTTTTATTCTCTTCGCGCTCATCGTTTAAAATGATACTTACGCCCGAGTTCAAAAACGATAACTCGCGTAAACGCTTAGCTAAAATATCGTAATGGAAATCAAGGTTAGTAAACGTTTCGCCGCTAGGCCAAAAACGTAATTCAGTACCGGTTGTTTCAGAGTCACCAATTGTTGCTAGTGGTGCATCTGGCACACCCATAGTGTAAAACTGCTCATGAAGTTTACCTTCACGACGAATGGTTAGTTTTAACTTTTCTGATAATGCATTTACTACCGATACACCAACACCGTGTAAGCCACCTGATACTTTATAAGAGTTATCATCAAACTTACCACCGGCGTGTAATACCGTCATAATAACTTCAGCTGCAGATACACCTTCTTCTTCATGTATAGAAGTAGGAATACCACGGCCGTTATCTCTTACAGATACCGAACCGTCTAAGTGAATAGTGACAAATATATCATCACAGTGACCTGCTAAGGCCTCATCGATAGAGTTATCAACGACCTCAAACACCATGTGGTGTAAGCCCGTACCATCATCGGTGTCCCCTATATACATACCAGGACGCTTTCTTACTGCATCTAATCCTTTAAGTACTTTAATACTCGACGAATCATAATTCTCAGACATGGTTAATCCCACTTATCTTGTTATTAGGTTGCCATGTTTCACGTGGAACATTTTTAGTTCTCGTTTCATGGGTTCCACCACAGCAGAAATACTTTCAGATAAAATTGAAGAAATAAATATTTGAGAACTGCAATGAGTCAATAACTGACCCACTTTCTCTTTTGTATCTTCGCTTAGCTCTGAAGGTAAATCATCTATTAGCAATATAGATTGCTTATCTGTCTCTGACTCAATCAAACTATTTTGCGTTACTTTTAACGCATACAACAATAGCTTTAATTGCCCGCGTGAGAATACATTCTCAACACTGCTGCCAGCGACACTAAAACTAAAATCAGCCTTATGAGGGCCTTTACTAGTAAAGCCTTGACGAGCATCTCGCTCAAAGCTTTGCTCTAACGCATCAGAAAGAGATTCGCTCTCTTTCCAGCCTGCATTAAAGCTAATTTCTAGATCGCGTATTAGCGTTAATTCTGCACACATTTTATCAAAAAACTGCTGCTTAAACCTAGTTATATACGCGATTCTTAATTTATTTATTTGTTCAGCCAGTCTAACAAATTCTTTGTCCCAAAACTTGATTTGGTCAAAATAATTCTTAGGCTTAGATTTCAACAAGGCATTGCGCTGTTTTAGCACTTTATTAAACGATTGCCACAAGAAAAAAAACTCATGTTCCACGTGGAACAAACCTAAGTCTAAAAATTTTCTGCGCTCTTTAGGGCCACCAAAAAATAACGAATAGCTTTCTGGTGTAATAACTTGCACTGGCATAAGTTGAGCAAGTTCAGATACTTTTCGACTCGCCTTACCCTGTATTTTTAAATTAGTTTCACCCGCTTGGGTTTTACTAATCCCTATTGGGATAGATAAATCGTATAACGCTTTGCGGCCATGAATAACAAACTGATCTTGATGATGAGCTATGATGCTTTTATGTTTAGAGGTTCGAAAAGATTTGCCGTGAGAAAGGTAATAAATAGCCTCTAAAAGGCTGGTTTTTCCGCTGCCGTTTTCACCATAAATTATATTAACGCCGTTAACTGGTTCTAGCGTCAGTGCCTCAATATTACGAAAATATTTGAGGCTCAAATGACTTAAGCTCATTATGTATATATGATCTTATAAACGCATTGGCATAACAACGTACATAGCTTCTTCATCGCCGGCACCTTCTATAAGTGCGCTGCTATTTGAATCGGCAAGCGTAAATAATACATCTTCGGTTTTTAATGTATTTAGTACATCTAATACGTAAGAAACATTAAAGCCTATTTCTAGGTCATCACCCTCGTACATTACTTCAACCACTTCTTCAGCTTGCTCTTGCTCTGGATTGTTGGCTGTAATTTTTAATAAACCGTTTGATAAATTTAAACGCACACCACGAAACTTTTCGTTCGATAAAATAGACACACGCTGAAACGCATTACGAAGCCATTCACGATTAGCAGTGATTACTTTGTCGCCACCGCGAGGTAAAACACGACGGTAGTCAGGGAATCGACCATCAACTAATTTACTTGTAAAGGTAAATTCAATATCAATAATACGAATGTGGTTGGCACCAAACTGAATAGTAACCAACTCTTGATCGGCAACCATAAGGCGCATAATTTCTTGCACGCCTTTACGCGGTATAATTAATTGGCGCTGTGTATTTAACGACTGACCTAGTTGTTTTTGAGCAATAGCTAAACGGTGCCCATCAGTGGCAACTGTCTTTATGTCGCTGTTATCAACTTCAAACGACATGCCGTTTAAGTAGTAACGCACGTCTTGGTTTGCCATTGAAAAGTGTGTGCTTTCAAGTAATTTACGCAACTCTAAACGCGTTAGTTGAAACTCAACCTCACCATCCCACTGCTCTAAATTAGGAAAGTCTTCAGCAGCTAAAGTGGTCAGTGAAAAACGACTTTTACCACTGGTTAAAAGTAGCTGATGGTCTTGCAAGCTTAAAGTAAGATCAGACCCATCCGGTAAACTTTTACAAATATCGAGTAATTTTTTAGCCGGTAATGTGAGTTTAGTATCGGCAACATCGTCACCCACAAATACACTCGCCACTAATTCAATTTCAAGGTCTGTCCCTGTCATTGAAAGCTGGCCATTTTCTACCACGAGCAATACGTTAGATAAAATAGGTAACGTATGCTTACGCTCAATGGCACCCGATACTTGTACCAATGGTTTTAAAAACTGTTCTCTTGATATTGTTATTTGCATAATAAAGTCAGCCCTAAGATGACAATGTTCTTATTAAGTTTTGGTAATCTTCTTTAATCTCGTGGCTCTCGTCACGTAATGATTTAACTTTGCGACACGCGTGCAGTACTGTTGTATGGTCACGCCCACCAAAAGCATCCCCAATCTCAGGTAAGCTGTGATTAGTGAGTTCTTTAGATAATGCCATGGCAACTTGGCGAGGCCTTGCTATGGAGCGGCTACGGCGCTTAGACAGTAAGTCAGATACACGTATTCTATAGTATTCAGCAACCGTACGTTGAATGTTATCTATGGTGACTAGTTTGTCTTGCAGCGCCAATAAATCACGCAGTGCTTCTTTTACAAAGTCGATAGAAATTGGGCGGCCGGTAAAGTTTGCGTTAGCAATTACACGGTTTAATGCACCTTCAAGCTCACGTACGTTTGAGCGTAATTTTTTAGCAATAAAAAATGCCACTTCATGCGGTAAATTAATTTTACTTTGCTGGGCTTTTTTCATCAAAATAGCAACGCGTGTTTCAAGCTCTGGCGGCTCAATCGCGATGGTTAATCCCCAACCAAAACGAGATTTAAGGCGATCTTCAACCCCTTCAATCTCTTTAGGGTAACGGTCAGAGGTTAAAATAATTTGTTGGTTACCTTCTAATAATGCATTAAAGGTATGAAAGAATTCTTCTTGAGAACGTTCTTTATTAGCAAAAAATTGAATGTCATCAATCATTAATGCATCAACACTACGGTAATAACGCTTAAATTCTTCAATCGCATTATTTTGCAGTGCTTTAACCATGTCTTGAACGAAACGTTCTGAATGCATGTAGACAATTTTAGCATCGGGCTTATTCGCCATAATACCGTTGCCTACCGCATGTAATAAATGCGTTTTACCTAAGCCCGTACCACCGTAAATAAATACAGGGTTAAATGCAGAGCCTGGGTTGTCTGCTACCTGAGTGGCAGCCGCTTTTGCTAATTGGTTAGATTTACCCTCAACAAAGCTATCAAAGGTATAGTTTTCTTTAATGTTTGATTTATAACCAGATTTAGGAGCTGGCTCTACAACTGGCTTTTGTTCTCGTGGTTGTTGTTTGGCCGTTGATTGCGTGCTTGGGGCTGATTGTGTTTCAACCACCGGTGCAGCTTGTGCATTTAATAGCGGCTTGCTACCTACATCAAAGCGTAACTCGGGTGCTTCTACACCACAAATTTCTACCAGTAATTCATTTATTCTATTTAAGTACTTCTCTCTCACCCAATCAAGTACGAAACGATTAGGCGCATAAATCGTCAAGGTATCTTCGGTACTTTCTGCTTGAAGTGGTCTGACCCACATACTGAATTGCTGCGAAGGCAATTCATCTTGCAATACATATAAACAACTTTGCCAAACCGACAGATACACAGTAAAACTCCCAGAGATATAATTTTTATTCCCGCACATCAATAATGATTCAAAAATCACACCTGTATTGCGTTTAAATGGCTCAATAAGCAGCCCAAGACCGGCTATTATGAATGCACTTTATCCACAAGTAAAAGATTGA